>NZ_VOIR01000011.1 GCF_007923295.1 Agrococcus sediminis
AGCCATCGTGCGTTGTGTCTTCCTGTGAGTAGCTTTAGTCGGTTCTCACTGACCATCGCACGATGGCTCACCACGTTCACGACGTGACACTCGAGCTGAGAACTACACCACCCCAGGGGACGTGACCCAACGGCGGCCTCCGCGCACCTGAAGCTCGTTGCTCTAAAGTTGCCGGGCTTTGGACGACGGCTGCCTAGAGGGGATGAGCGCGCTCGTCCCCAGCAACATCACCGCGGAGGGGTGATCGCGCCGCCCTCGGCATCGCTCCCAAGTCGTCGAGCAACGCGACCACCTGCTCGCGCCCTCCGGTACCGACCGGGATGAGGTCGAGCGTGCGGCTGAGTGCTTGCATCGCCTCGCGCAGACGCAGCTCGTCGGGATTGAGCGACGCCGCGAAGTCGTCGTCGAGGAGGTAGGAATGCGCGTCGGTCGCCAGAGCCACGAGCACATCGAGGAAGACCTCCACGGGTCGGCCGTCGGGTTCGGACCCCGCGCCGAGAGGCAGCATCCGCACCTGCCCCCGCCATAGCGCCGCCGCGATCCGGTCATCGTGCAGCGTCAGCGCCGTGGCACGCTCTTCCAACGACACGTGCGGGGGCAGCGCTCGACGCACGTCGTGCACGATCCTGTGGAAGTGCTCGTCGGCTAGCCCGAAGCCCACGAACAGCAGATGGTGCGTCAGGAGGTTCGCCTTCACGATCGCCGACAGCGCCTCGCGCTGCGTCGCGTAGCCGAGGTAGTCGTCGCGCGTCAGCACGATCGACTGAGGGTCGTCGACGGAGCCGTGCAGCTTCAGCAGCCACGGGCCGCTATCCGGCCCCGAGCCCGAGTGCGGGATGCTGACTCGAGGCACCCCCGCATCGGCCGACGCCGTTTCGAACAGTCGGTCGTAGTTCAGCGTGATCGCCTGCGGCGTTCGCAAGCTGGCCAGCAGTGCTGGCGCGAGGCCGTAGCGACGCACATCGACGAGCTCGACGACGGCTGCAGCGAAGGCCCTCGCGCCCTCCTCCTCGGCGCCGCCCGCCCGCACCCGCTCCTCGATCGCTCGTTGCCGCAGGAATGCAGCGCGGTCGAGCTCACCCCAGCGCCCGAGCGCCTGCTGCTCCTCCTCAGTGAGCCCTGCACGCTGCGCCAGCCGCTCGAGCAGCTGCGACCAGCTCGGAGCGCCTGCGCTCATGCTGGTGCCGGCGCCGAGGAAGGGCACCAGCCTCCCGGCTCGCGCCCGGGTCGCCAGACGCGCAGCCTCGGCGCGCTGTGCGGCGGCGAGTGCGCCGTTCCACCCCTCGCGTCGCTTCCGCAGTTCCTGCATCCGCGCGAAGCTGCGCTCATCGCGCAGCACGATCGCGATGTCGATGTCGTGCTCGATCGCGGCTCGCGCGCAGACTTCGAGCAGCCGCTCGGCGAGCTGCCCGCGCAGGCTCGCCCCGCCGCCCTCTCCTGTCCCGAAGCTCGGCAAGGCAAGCAGTCGCTTCGAGCGGCCGTGCCGTGGGGCGTCGGTGATGTCGACGGCGACCCGCACGAACTCGCGCACCGAGACCTCGATGTGCTCGATGCCAGATGCGTCGAGCACGCCCTCGAGCGGGACGGTCGCGAGCACCACAGCGGGGCAGTCAGCCTCGCCCGCGAGCGGGGACGCCTGCGCCTGCCGGTACATCAGGTCTGATGCGTCGGTGCGCGCCAGCCGCTCGCGCAGTCCCGGGATCGCGCTGTACCACCCGTCGGAGATCGCGAGCCGCTCGTCCGTCGGCAGCAACCACGCGTCCACCTCCATGTGTGTGACGTCGCCCATGGTGATGAAGACGTGGCCGCGGCTCATGGCCGCAATCTATCCGGACGCCGCGACTGCTTCCGCGAGCTGCGCGATCGCGTCGCCCAGCGCATCCACAGCCGCTCGATCAAGGCGGCCGTTCCCCTCGTCCATGTAGTGGTCGCGGCGCAGCTCGAGCATCACCGACTGCACCCGGGAATCGAGCCCGAAGTGCTTGAGCGGCACGTACGAGCCGGCGAACGGCTCGTTGTCGACCTGCTCGAGATCCCGGAACGCGTCACGCACGTGGCCGAGCAGCGAGTGCGTCATGTGCCGCTCGTCGTGGCCGACGCACAGCGGCGGCCGCTGGTCGCCGGCGTGCAGCTCGTAGGGCAGCGGGCGGCTCGCGTAGGAGTGCACGTCGACGATCACCGCGCGTCCATGCTGCTCGAGAGCGCGGTCGACGAGCTGCCCGATCCCGAAGGAGTAGCACTCGAAGTGCCCCATCAGCTCGGCACGCGCCTCGTCGGGCACCTCGCGGATGCGCTCGCGCCACGCGCCGTGCGTGTAGAGCACGCCCATGCCGACCGCGTTCATCTCCTCCTCGTCGCCGGGGAAGCGCTCGACGTCGACCACGAGGCGCGAGACCCCGGCGATGACGGCGGATGCGTCGCACGACTCGAGCGCGCGCCGCACCATGCGGTCGACGCCGTGGTCGGTGAGCGCGAGCAGCTCGCGCTCGAGCGCTGCGTCGTCGATCACGAAGTGGCCGCGGAACGCGGGCGGGATGCGCATCGAGCCGTGGGGTGCGTGCAGGATCACGGGAGAGCGATCCGTCGCGTCGACGATCGTCGGAGCGAGCTCGCGAGCGCCGCCGACACCGATCGTGCCGCCGGCGCTCATCCGCGCGTCGCGCCCGCGAGCTCGAGCACTCGCACCGCCAGCCGGTCGATGTCGCGGCCCACCTCGTCGTACATGGGCAGCAGCGGCCGCGCGCCCAGCTGGCGCGCATGCATGAAGCCGTCGGTGTCGAGCACGAAGGTCGCCTCGACGTCGCGCGTCATCGCCCAGAGCCAAGGCCTCACCTGCACCGACCTCGGGTCGCCGAATCGCTTCGTCGCGTCGGCACGGTGGTCGTGCACATCGCGATGCACGGTCTCGAAGCCGAGCAGGAGCGGATCGTCCTCCGGCTCGACAAGACCGTGAACCATCGCCTGCACATCGAGCGGCACGGGCACCCAGGGGCGCGACGCGTCGAGGTGCATGGCGAGCAGCCGCGCGACGAGCCGGTAGACGATCGAGCGCGCACTCGTCGCCGGCGCCCGGCGCGGGACGCCGAGACCGCTGCTCGCCTCGATGCGCTTGAGCATGTCGTGCGCGCCAGGGCACTGCAGCACCGTCTCCCACGACCAGTGCGACTCGCTCTCGCCGCGGTACGCGCGCACGCCCGCCTGCAGGTCGAAGAACACTCGCGCCTGCGCGTCGTCACCTGCCTCGACGGCGACGAGCACCGGCCCCGTCGTGTGCATGAAGCGCTCCACCCACACGTTCGGGTGGCGCCGGCCGAGCTCGCTCGCGAGCCACCACGACTGCTGCAGCTTGAACCGGTCGGCGCTCATCGTGCCCCCTCAAGTGCGAGGCGACGCACCGCATCCACCAGGAACCGCTGAGGCCCGAATCGCTCCATCGATCGCGAGAGCGCCGAGAGCGCCTCGTCGACGCCGACGTGGAGGTGCCGCACCGCGTAGAGCGCTGCCACCGCCGCCGTGCGCGAGCGCGACTCGTAGCAGTGCAGGAGCACCTCGCGGCTCTCCGCTCGCAAGGTGGCGACGGCGTCCGCGGCGTCGGTCAGCACTGCGTCGAGGTGCGGGTTCATGCCGTCGGCATCGATGAGCCGGATCTCTGCGTGGTTCGGGCGATCGACCGCCGCCTGCGTATTGCCGACGCGGCAGAGCGAGACGACTCCGTCGACGGTGGAGGGCATCGAGTCGAGCGACGCGAGGTCGCCGAGCCACACCCCATCGTCGAGCGGGTGGCGCACCAGCGTTGGACGCAGATCCGACGGGAAGGTCGCGGCGGTCGGCCAGCCCTTGCTGTCGGCTCGGCCGTTGAGCGCGAGCATCGTCCATTCGACGAGCGTGCGCCGATCGCCGACCATCCCGTCGTCGGCCCATCCGTGCAGGTGCCGCTGCAACGACCACGGCAGCGCAGAGGCTCCGTAGACGGCGCCGGCGAGCGACCCGGCGATGGCGGCGACCGTGTCGGTGTCGTTGCCGCACCGCACCGCGAGCTCGAGGGTCGCGGCGAGGGTGTCGGCGTGCGTGATCGCCGACCACGCTGCCTGGAACGCGCCGACCACCCAGCCGTTGTTCGCGCTCAGCTCCCACGGCATCCGCCCCTCGGCCTCGGCTGCGAGACCGCGCCACCGCTGCTGCCGCTCGGCGGGGATGCCGCCGATGCCGGCGTCGAGGTCGAGCTCGCCCGTCTCGATCGCGTGCAGGATCGCGAGGGTCCAGATGACGGATGCGTCACCTGCGTCGACGTCGAAGTGCGTGAGGTCGCTGATGGCTCGGGCCGCGCGCGCCGCGCCGGCCGCGTCTCCGAGGTAGCCGAGCGCGACCGGGCCAGTGCGCATGAGCGAGCCGTTGCCGCCGGAGCGCCCGCGAGTGTGGTGCACGGCTTCGGCAGTTGCCCGGGCGGACTCGGCGGTGCGCACCGGCAGCGCGTCAAGCACCGCACCGATCTGGATGCCCACGTCCTTTGCCCCGTTCCTCCAGCCAGCCCAGTCGCGGACGACCAGGTCGAGCGTCGCCTCGTCGTCGAGCGACCGTCCCTCGGCGAGCGCCCGCAGGATGGGCATCGCCATCGCGGTGTCGTCGGTCCACTCGCCGAGCTCCCACCCCCCACCGGCGCGCACGGTGATCGGCATCGGCGGCAGCACTGCGGCATTGAACTCGTAGGGGGCTCCGAGCGCGTCGCCGGCGGCGGCGCCGAGGACAGCGCCGACTGCGCGATCCGTCTGGAAGGGGGTGGAAGCCATGGCGGCTCCTTTCGATCGATGCGAGCGGTTTGCTCACTCTTGATCTAATCCGAGGCCACTGACATTAGCGCGGATCTGCTTGAATGCGAGCATGGCCGCGACTGATCGGAAACCCAAGACCCTCGCCCACTACCCGCGGCCGTCGGTGGCTGTCGACACCGCCGTGCTGACGGTGGCCGACGGGCAGCTCTGCGTCGGCGTGCTGCGCGACCCACGCTCCGCGCGCCTCAGGTTGCCGGGCACGTTCCTGCACGAGGGAGAGACGTTGGCGGATGCGGTGCGTCGCTCACTGCGCGAGAAGGCCGGCATCGAGGGCGTCGAGCCAGCGCAGCTGCATGTCTTCGATGCGCCGGGGCGCGACTCGCGCGGCTGGGTGCTGTCTGTCGCGCACGTCGCGGTCGTGCCCGCTACAGGGCTCAGGGAACTCCAGCCCCGAGCCGTGACCGAGGCTATGGGTCTCGACTTCGACCACGACGAGATCGTGCGGCTCGCGGTATCCCTGCTGCGGGCCGATTATGCCGAGCACCCCGATCCAGCCCGACTGCTCCCCGAGCCGTTCACAGTCACAGCGTTGCGCGAGGTGCACGACGCAGTCGCCGGGGAGCGTCTGCTGCCCGACTCATTCCGGAGGCGGATGCTGCCGATGCTGCGTCGCACGGGTGAGCTGCAGCGGGGTGGAGTAGGAAAGCCGGCGGCGCTGTACCGACGGACCACGACAAGCTAGCGTCGCCGGCCGGGCAGAGAAGACCGGGTCGCAATCGCGCGGTGAACGAGCTCCTCTCGTGCCAACAGCGGTCCGCCCGCCGGCCCGATGCGACGTTTCGGTCGAAAGCAGCGTGAACTTCCAGCTATTGCCTGGGATGCAATGCCTCTACTCGCTCCACCTCGGACATGAACTGCTCAACGATCTCGTGGTCGGTGTCTGCCCAGCGTGCGAGCGGCAAGTGGTCGAACTCCGGGTACACAGCGCCAGGTCGGTCGCGCCGAGGGTAGGCCTTGATCTGGACGGAGACTCCGCCTGCGGATTCCCACTGCAGCATCAGTTCGATGCAATTGCCGCCTGCCAGTGCGAAGCACGCGAATGCCCTTTCGAGCCGACCGCCGCCACGTGAATTCCAGAGCCAGGAGTCCTCGAGCTGCCGCTCGGCCCCGAGCCGTGGAGCGATGAGGTTGAACAGTCGCTGCGCGCGATGCCTGAGTCTGTGCCGTGCCTCGTCCCGGTCAACCGAATGCAGATCGAGATCCCCAACTTCGAGGCCGAGCGCTCCTCGATAGTCATAGAGCAGAGGGCTCGGGTCGCGTTTCGCTCCGAGCGGATCTGCCGCGAAGAGATCGATGGCCGGAAACCGGCGGCGGGCCTCATCGAGGAGGCGGAGAGCGCGGCCGTGCACGGTCGAGCGGAAGAGTTCCATGGCGTTGTTGATGCTCTCGGGCTCATCATTCAGTCCCTCATTGACGGCCACGAAGTTCGCGATCTCCCCGGGCGTGATCGACCACCGTTGCTCTTCCCAGATCTGCCGACCGTTCCCCTCGTCCAGCCACTCCCGGAGCCGAGCGAACTTCTCGTCGCCGACCATGTCCTTGAGGCTTCGGTTCGCCGAGCTCGTGAGTGCCCAGAAGTTCCCTGTCGAGTGCACCAGGTGCCTGTGCTCGTGGTGAAGTGCGCGCCCGTACTTACCTGGCTTCCACATCCGATGGGCTTGGCCCTGCGGGAAGATGTGGTCCCAGTCGAAGGTGTCCGCTGGGGCTGAGGTATATGGGATGCGCTGCGCGAGCGCTGTGAGGGTACGCCCGTGTCTGCTCGCCAGTGTCAGCCGCTCGTCTTCCGACCCGAGGCCGATGACGGCCCGGCCCCTGCCGCCCCGCAGTTCGGTCTTCGCGCGAGTCGCCGCGACGATCTGCTCCAATGGGAAGTCATCGCCCAAGCTTCCTGCATGCAGGACCTCGCCGAATGACAGACGCCGGAAGGTGTCCCCCATGACCTGGCGATACTGGAACAGGGTCGCCCCCAGCAGGTAGGCGTCGATAGCCTCGATATTGCGCTCGAACCGCGCCTCATCCGCGTCAGGCGATGCGGCGACCCACGCCAAGACGTCCTCCCACAGCTCGGGCCCGACTTCGTGCAGCACGTAGCCGAGCTCCGACTTCTCTGTGAACCAAGGTACGAACGCTGCCAGCTTGGCGCGGACATCGTCGTCCGGAGCCGCCAGCTCGGTGAGCGCTTCGCGCAAGAGCGCACCCTTCGGCCCAGCAAGCCTCTCGACCGTCATCGGCAGCACGTCGCTCTGGCCGAGGCCCCGCGCTGCCAGCCGCGAGAGGAAACGCAGAGTACTAACGCGATCGCGCAGCACCGGAACGCTGGAGAGGAAGTCGTCGATACGCCGCTCGGCATCCGGCCAGAACGTCTTGACGCCGGCGAAGTAGACGTCCGCGCCGGCCACATCGACACCACCGAGGTTGATCCGCGTGAACACCTCAAGCACGTCGAGCGGCGTGTCGACGCGCGCGCGGAGGACCGGGATGCGCTTCTTCCAGGCACGCAGCAGGCGGCGCAGGTTATCAGCGGCGGTCTCCGCTTCTTGAGGGGACAGCTGACCCTCGAAGAGGGGGTCCAGATCGCGAAGGAGCGAGGCGACCGAAGTTGCATCGAGCTCAGACAGGTCTACGCCGCCTCGAGCGGTCATCCATCCGAACCAATTCGACAGATCGATGCAGCTGGCTCGTTGCGCCAATTCCTCATCGGCGCTACTCAAGTGATGGATGTGTGGAATCGCTCGTTCCTTCGCTCGGCGAATCTGCGCGGGCTGGGGCGCCGGTCGCACCATGAGCATGTCGAGGAGGAAGCGGCCGTAATGTCCGCGATCTGTGAAGACCGAGAAGAGGGCGTTGATGCGTTGCTGGCCGTCCAGCACTTGCCAGGAACCGGCGACAGCGTCCTCTTCGAACCTCGCACCACCGGCCTCCACAACTACCTGCCGGGTCGGTTCGGCGACGCTGCTCAACAAGATCGCGCCGATCGGGTAATCGGCCAGCAGCGAATCCAGAAGGTGACGCATACGCAACTCGTCCCAGACCTCGGCGCGTTGCACCAGCGCAAGGTTCCACCTGTCGGTGGGGCTCGACCGTTGCTCCACGAGCTCGGCGACAGAAATCGCGACCTCGCCGTCATCTTCCGGGTGGAATGCGCACATGTTGCGATCCTTCCGGTGCTACCAGCCGACGACAAGCATTCGGTCCGATTTCGTCCGGCGCGGCGCAGACGGCCCGGAGCGAGTGCCCTCCCTCAGCTCATCGGACGATAAGCGCTTTCACAATGGCTCTTAGTCGAGGCATTGTCAGTGGGTGGGCACAGACTGAGTTCACCGCTAGGGCCGCACGGCCTTGGACGTCAAACTCTCACGGCGCCCCGCGTCCAGAGCCCCCGTCCGATCCCTCAACGAAGGAGCTGGCCATGGCCGATCCCAACTACACCGCGCTGCTGATCGTGCTGGACCGATCCGGTTCGATGTCCAGCATCCGCGACGACATGGTCGGCGGACTCGAGCGCATGCTCCATGAGCAGGCAGCACAGCCCGGGATTCTCACGGTCGACGTCGTCACGTTCGACGACCAGATCGAGCACACGCACGTCTCGGCCGCGCCCGAGGATGTGCGCATCGAGCTGCAGCCACGCGGCGGGACGGCGCTGTACGACGCCGTCGGCATCGCCGTGAACGGATTCCACGAGCGCCTCTCCGCGCTGCCCGAGCACGCGCGCCCCGCCACCGTGCAGGTGATCGTCGTTACCGACGGCCACGAGAACAGCAGCGGGGAGTACACCGCGGCGACCGTCCGGGCGCTGATCGAGCAGCGACGGAAGCAGTCGGGCTGGGACTTCGTGTTCCTCGGGGCCGACCAGGATGCGGTGCTCACCGCCCGTGGCCTCGGCATCGCGGCGGACCGCTCGATGACCTACGCGCGCGGCGCCCACAACGTCGACGCCATGGCATCGTCGGTCAGCCGGCACCTGACGCAGACGCGGCGACAGGAGCAGGCGCACGGCTTCACGGAGGCCGAGCGGGCGGCAGCAGTCGAGGACGACCTCGACGACGAGTCCTGACGCGCGCACGCGCATCCCGGACAGGTCGGAGCGATCGTGATCCTCGAAGACGAGACCCTGCTGCTCACCGCGAGCGACCTGACCCGAGCGAGCGGATGCGAGTGGCAGATCCTGACCGCGCTCGACGCCAAGTTCGGCCGGCGCGAGCCGGTGCCCGAGGAGCAGGATGCGATGCTCGAGCGCACGGCCGTGTTGGGCGACCTGCACGAGGCGAAAATCCTGGAGGCCCTGCGAGCCAACGGCGAGGTGGTCGAGATCGAGAAGGGGCTCGATCGAGCAGGCCGTGAGGCGGCGGTCGCAACGACTCGCGCTGCGCTCGCTCGGCGCGCGCCCGTGATCTTGCAGGCCGCGTTCGAGGGCGAGCGCTTCTTCGGCTACGCGGACTTCGTCGAGCTCGTCGACGGGGAGTACGTGGTCTCGGATGCGAAGCTCGCCCGGCGGGCGAAGGTCACGGCATTGCTACAGCTCGCCGCCTACGCACGGGCTCTCCGTGCGATGGGCGCGCCGGTGGCGGATGAGGTGCGTCTGTTGCTCGGCGACGGGACCATCAACGTCCACCGGCTCCGCGACATCGAGCCGGTGCTGCTCGAGCGGCGCTCCAGGCTCGAGCAGATCGTCGACGAGCGCCTGTCCGCTGAGGCGGCTCTGCAATGGGGCGTCGATGGCGTCCTTGCGTGCGGCAAGTGCGCCGCCTGCGAGGAGCAGTTCGCGTCGCACGACGACCTCTTCCAGCTCGCCGGCATCCGACGCGACCAGCGACAGCGTCTTCGCGCCGCCGGAATCGGCACGGTCGCGGCACTCGCGACCGCAGCCGAAGGGCCGTCGGGCATGGCTGCAGCGACGTTCGCCTCGCTGCAGCGCCAGGCTCGCGCGCAGCTGCGATCGCTCGATGAGGGCGCACTCGCGTTCGAGGTCGTCGACCCCACCCCGATCCGCGAGCTGCCGCGGTCCTCCCCCGGAGATCTCTTCTTCGACTTCGAGGGCGATCCACTGTGGCAGGAGGGCCCGTTCTGGGGCCTTGACTACCTGTTCGGCGTGCGCGACGCATCGGGCGCGTTCCGCGGCTTCTGGGCGCACTCGCTCACCGAGGAGAAGCAAGCGCTCGTCGACTTCCTCGACTTCGTCCGCGAGCGCCGAGCGCAGCACCCCGATCTGCACATCTACCACTACGCCTCGTACGAGCGCACGCACCTGCTGAGCATCGCCGCCCGGCACGGCGTCGGTGAGGAGGAGGTCGACGACCTGCTGCGTGCGGGGGTGCTCGTGGACCTCTACCCGGTCGTGAAGCGCTCGCTCGTAATCGGCAGCGCGAGCTACTCGCTGAAGAAGCTCGAGCCGCTCTACATGCCCGCCGAGCGCGCCGGCGAGGTGACGAATGCTGGGGATTCGATCGTGTGGTTCCAGCAGGCCACGGAGCTGCGCGAGCACGGCGAGCACGAGGACGCTGACCGCCTCTTCGCGCAGATCGAGGACTACAACGCCTACGACGTTGAATCGACGCATGGGCTGCGCGACTGGCTACGGGGCCTGGTACCGAGGACGAGGGCGGAGCGGCTAGCGGCTGCACCCAAGGAGCTCCCGCCTGAGCGCGCCGAAATCGTCGCTGCCCGCGAGCGGCTGGTGGAGCGGCTGCTCGCGCGGGCCGGCGACGGCCCAGCCCACCGGGACGCCGAGCAGACCGCGCTCTGGCTCGCCGCGGCAGTAGTCGGCTTCCACGTGCGGGAGCGCAAGACCTTCTGGTGGGAGCACTTCTCGCGACTCGACGGGCTCATCGATGAGTGGCGCGACCAGCGTGACGTGGTGACGGTTGACGAGGTGCTCGAGGTCGGCGGCTGGGAGCGGGAGCCCCGCAAGCAGAGCCCATCGCGCCGGATTCGCTTCCGGGGCACCGTGGCGCCCGGCTCGCGGCTCGGCGACGAAGCCACGGGCATGCACGCCGTCTACACCCGTCCGAGCCCGGTCGACCCAGATGCCACGACAGAGATGCGTGCCCACAGCAGGACGACGCTGACGGCGATCGATGGAGATGAGTTCGAGCTCGTGGAACAAGCAGGCAAGGGCAACTCGCCCTGGGACGCGTATCCGATCGCGCTCACGCCGGCGCAGCCGCCGAACGCCGGCCCGCTCACCGATTCGATCGAAGCGTGGGCAGAACGCGTGGCCGCGGCGATCGACACCGATAGGCCGCTGCCGGAGTGCCTTCCTGACGGCGCCGCGCTCGACGTCCTCCGCCGACGCGCCCCGAACGCGCTGGCGACCCAGCTCGAGGGTGACCAGGCGACGATCACTGCGATCGCCGAGTCCCTCTGCGGGCTGGACGCGCGGTTCGTCGCGGTTCAGGGACCTCCTGGCACGGGGAAGACCTACACCGGTGCACGGGTGATCGCGCGCCTCGTCGAACGCGGCTGGCGGATCGGCGTGGTCGCACAGTCGCACGCGACGGTCGAGCACATGCTCGAGGGCGTCATCGAAGCCGGTGTGTCCGCCGACCGCGTGCTGAAGAAGCGGAAGGATGGCGATACGGCCACGCACTCCTGGACGCCGTCCTCCGATCCCGAGGACGAGCTCGGCGCCGCGGGCGGCGTCGTCGGCGGCACCGCCTGGACGTTCGCGGGCCTCGCGAACAAGCGCCGGGCGCCGCTCGACCTGCTGGTGATCGACGAAGCGGGACAGTTCTCGCTCGCCAACACGATCGCAGCGGGACGTGCAGCGAAGCGCCTGCTGCTCATCGGCGACCCGCAGCAACTGCCGCAGGTGAGCCAGGGCACGCACCCGGCGCCTGTCGATGACTCGGCGCTCGGATGGTTGTGCGACGGCGCCGCGGTCGTGCCGCCGGAGTTCGGCTACTTCCTCGGCACCTCGTGGCGAATGCATCCGGCTCTGTGCGAGGCGGTGTCCGACCTCGCGTACGACGGCAGGCTCGGCGCGCACGAATCGCAGCGCGACATGCCCGGCGTCGATCCGGGGCTCGTGCCGGTGCCGGTCGAGCACAGCGGCTGCACGACCGCCTCGCCGGAGGAGACGGAGCAGGTCGTGCGCATCGTGCGCGAGCTCGTCGGTCGTGCGTGGATCGACAAGCACGGGCGACGGACGCTCACCGCGGCCGACGTCATCGTGGTCGCGCCGTACAACGCGCAGGTCGGGTTGCTCCAGGATCGCCTTCGATCAGCGGGGCTCGGCGCGGCGGCGGTGGGAACGGTCGATAGGTTCCAGGGCCGGGAGGCCGCGGTCGTCATCGTCTCGCTCTCGGCGTCGAGCGCCGCCGAGGTGCCGCGCGGCATCGAGTTCCTGCTGTCGATCAATCGGCTGAACGTCGCGATCTCACGCGGACAGTGGCTCGCGTACCTCGTGCACTCGCCCGGGCTGCGAGCGCACCTGCCGCCGACCCCCGGAGGCGTCGCGCAGCTTAGCGCGTTCCTGCGGCTGCTAGGTCGGGCCGTACCCGCTCGCCCATTCCGCGTCTGACGTACTCGAATTTCTCTCGACAGACAATACGATCGGAAACACGTGCACCAAAGCGGTGTGGCAGTCGCTCGGGGGATTTCCATGACACGGCTTCATCGATCGCAGCTCATGCTTGAGGAGCTCCTGCGCGCAGTAGACGAACTCGTCATCGAACGAATCTCCAGCGCGATGCCGGAAGGCGGCGACGCCATCGCTCCAGAGCATTGGCCGATTCTGCTCCATCCCGACATGGCAGTGCTCGAAGCTGAGCGATTCCGTAGGTCGTCGAGCCTTCTAAGCGCCGCAGCCCGAATCTGCGGTGTCGACGCTCGACAGATCGTGCCCCCGCTCGACCGCCTGCTCAGCGCGCTGCCGCTGTCGACGGAGAGCGCGAGACGTGCTGAACTCGACATCCAACTGCTTGCAGACTCCTTCGAGATCGTCCTTGACATCGGCTCTGAGGTGCCCGAGGGAGAGGCACAACCGCAGAGCGCGACGGTCGAAGTGCGTGTCGATGGCGAGCTGACGTTCGCTCGGGCCATCAGCGGCTGGCCCCTGATCGACATGGTCCGAGTCGACGCGGGCGGACTCGATCTTCGGGAGAGCGCGCTCTCGATCGAGATCATCGCCGCGGGAGGCAGCGTTTCACAGCCATGGCGCCGCGCGATCAGCCTCGCACCGGGCGAGTCGGAGCAGCTCCTCGAGGTCGACGTGCTGCTCGACCCGGCGCTCGCGCTCCAGGTGACGACCGCGCAACGGGCGACCGTGCGAGCCAGCGTCGTCGACGCTTCGGGCACTGATCTCGTGGTCGGTACTGCGAACACCGTCCTGCACGGACCTCACCAGTGGGCACGCCAGCGCCCGACCGCGATCTCGAGCGCCATGCTCGCCGCTCATGTGCAGCCACACGCGAAGGGCGTGCAAGAGCTGCTGCCTGCGGTCGACGCACGGCTCAAGGAGCGCACTGGAAATGGAGGATTCGACCTCTATCAGAATGATGATCCCGCTCGAGTCGACGCGACGGCGTATGCGGCGTTCGAGGTCATCGCGGGTCTGGGTCTGACGTACGCGGATCCGCCCGCCGCGTGGGGCGAGTTCCAGCTCATCCGCACGCCGGACGAGGCGGTGTCGTCTCGTTTCGGGACATGCATGGATACCACGGTGCTCGTCGCGTCTCTCCTCGAGGCCATCGGCATCAACTCCATGATGATCTTGATGCCCGGCCACATCAACCTCGCCTACTGGCGCAAGGATCCTACTGACGTCGACGCACCGTTCGCACGACAGACAGTGACGAGCGGCCCGGACGCGGCCGCGACGGTCGAGAGCAGGCTCCGAAGGGTTGAGACGACGGCACTCACCGGGGAAGGCACGGCAGAGCAGAAGGTGCGTCGCGCGCTCACGGCGCCGCCGGCGGCGGAATCGTTCGAGGCGCTCGAGGTGAGCGACGTCATCGACGTGCGAGCCGCGCGGCACGCCGGCGTCCGGCCCCTGCCTGCGCGCGTCGTCGCCCCCGACGGATCTGTGCAGATCATCGAGTTCGCCGGCGATCTGTTCAGTGCTACAAATCCCGCGCCAGTCGAGTTCGTGGGCGCCCATCAGCGGCCGCGATCCGCCAAGCCGCCTCGCATCGAGTCATGGAAGAGCGCTCTGCTCGACTTGAGCCTGCGCAACAAGCTCCTCAACTACCCGGTCAGGCAACGCGTCCGACTCATGGTGTCCCCTGGTCACCTGCACGATCTCGAGGACGCGCTGAACGCGGACGCGATCGTGACGATCGCTGCGAGCCTTCCTCTCGATCCCGCGACCTACGCTCGATACGAGCGCCGGCGCGAATTAGGCGACCGCGAGGCAGCGGAAGCCTTCATCCACGAGCAACGGGGCGCCGTGTTCGAGGCCCGCCGCACGTGCGAGCTCGAGTTCGGCGATCGCGTCCGACGCGAGACCGCCTCAGGCATTCGCATCGTCGAGCGGTTCGCTCGCCCTGAGCCGGAGCGCTTCGCGAAGACGCTCCGCAAGATGATGAACGACGCGGCGCAGATCGAGCGTGAGACCGGCACGCACAACCTTTACCTCGCCTTCGGCCTCCTGCATTGGGAGAACAAGAAGGGTCAGAAGCTCCAGGCACCGCTGATCCTGGTGCCCGTCCGCATCCGGCCGTCCAACAAGGCTGGCTCCGCGTTCAAGGTCCAGATAGATCAGTCCGGCGCCTCCACCCCGAACTTCGCGCTGCACGAGAAGCTCAAGGTCGAGCTCGGGATCACGGTGCCGGCTCTGGTCGACCCGCCGACCGACAAGTCCGGCATCGACCTCGCCGCGACATTCGCCGCTGTCCGCGAGACTCTCGCCAGAGCCGACAAGCACTTCGAGATCGAGGAGGTCGCCTCGCTCGGCCTCTTCCAGTTCGGCACCTTCCGCCTCTGGAAGGACCTCGACGAAAACTGGGAGCACTTCCAGAGATCGCCGCTCGTCAAGCACATGATCGAGAACCCTTCGAAGCCGTTCGAGGATCCGGTGCCGCCGCCTCCCGAGGTCGACCTCGACGACCTCGCGGCGCAGAGCCCGCTTCCCCCGGATGCTTCGCAGCTCGAGGCCGTCGCAGCGGCAGTACACGGCTCGACCTTCGTGCTCGAGGGGCCTCCGGGCACCGGCAAGTCCCAGACCATCACCAACCTCATGGCCCATGCGATGACCTCCGGCAAGCGCGTCCTCTTCGTGGCGGAGAAGGCCGAGGCCCTCGAGGTCGTCGCGAAGCGAATGCGCGATTCGGGCCTGAGCGATCTGATGCTCAATCTCCATCACGATGCCGCGACGCCGGCATCGGTGCGCGCGCAGCTGCTCGCGGCGCTCGACACGAGCCCAGGGTTCGATGCCGCGGGAATGGACGCCCAACGGTCGACGATCGACAGCAGTCAGAGCCGCCTGCAGCGATACGCCAAGCAAGTGCACGAGCCGAACAACGCCGGTCTCTCGCTGCACACCGCTCGGGACGGCGCGCTGGCCGGCGCGTTGGCTGGCCACCACGCCCTCCAGCTGCCCCCGTCGGTCGTCGAGCGCACCGGCGAGGATCTCGCCGCAGTGAGGGCGTCGCTGCGGGCGGCGGTCGCGCCGCTGCTCGACGCGGCCCCGCGTCCGGGACACCCGTGGTCGTTCATCGACCGCGGGCCGTCGCGCCCTGCTGAGATCCGCGACGCAGCAGTCGCGCTGGACCGAGCTGTGCTGGACGCGCAGCGGGAGGCGCCGGCTCTGCTGGCAGCGACCGCGGCGGAGGCGATGCAGGTTGTCGTCGACGCCGCCCGCGGCCCCGTCTTCGACCCCAACCTCGTGGCGCGGTGGGCGGAAGGCGCACCGGACGACTACCTCGCCGCAGTGCGAACGACCCTCGACGCGATCAACGCGGATACCGGCGTCTGGCGGCAGACGCACCGGGGCGCCCTCGCCGCAGTCGACGAGCGATGGTTCGAAGAGGCGGAAGCCGCCGATCGCGGCAACCCCTTCACTCGCGGTCGTCGACGTCGTGAGGTGCTCTCACGCGTGGCCGACCAGCAGCTTCAGGGCGACGCCCTGGCGCCCGGCCATCTGAAGGCGACAGCGGAGTCGCTGCGCGGCAGCGTCCATCGCCTCCGCGCCTTCCGGGAAGCACTGCGAGGCCTTCCACTGCCGGGCTTGCAGAACGCGAACCCGTTCGAGGACGCGGACCGGTTGCTGGTCGAGTCGGCGGTCAGCTGGCTGCGATTCCAGCTCGAGCTCGTGCGCCGCGCGCGGCAGGGGGATGCGATGGCGCACGCCGCGTTGGAGGCCGGGGCCACCTCTCGACTGCCGGTGTGGGGCGCGCTCGCGTCGAGGCTGCAGGAGACGTGGCGAGCGCTTGAGAGCGTGCTCGGCGAGAAGCCGCAGCTCGGCTCCGCGCCTCTTCAGGGATGGAGGGACCTTCGGCTCGCTTCGGGGGCGCCCATCGTCAGCGGCGACGACTCCTGGACCGAGCTCGTCCGCGCGCTGGAACCGCTCCGCCTGCTCGGCTTCGACGACCTCCGTGCCAGGCTCATGCACGGAGAGGCGCGGGACCCGGAAGAGCTCGAGTCGTCCTGGCAGCAGGCGCTCCATGAGCTGTCGGTGGCGGAACGGCAGCGGGCGACGCGCCTCGACGACTTCGACCGTGCCGCGCACGAGCGAGCGATCACCCGCTTCGTCGAGAGCACGATGCAGCTTCGGCGCATGCTGCCGGAGCGCATACCCACCGCCGTCGTCGAGCACCGGACCTTCGACTCGTCGACGCGCTCCGGGCGCATCGGGGAGCTGAGGCGAGTCCTTGCGCAGCAGCGCCGGGGTGCGACCGTGCGAGAGATCATGCTGCAGTTCAGCGACCTCATCACCCAGCTCACCCCGTGCGTGCTCGCAAGCCCTGACGGAGCCGCGAGATTCCTGCCACCGGAGCGAGACCTGTTCGACATCGTCGTGTTCGACGAGGCGTCGCAGATCAAGGTGTCGCACGCAATCGGCGCACTCGGTCGCGCGAAGTCGGCGGTCATCGCGGGCGACACCATGCAGATGCCGCCCAGCTCCGGGTTCGGCGGCGCGGCGGTGATTGACGATGCCGCGGCCGCGGAGGACGAGATCCCGCTCCTCGACGAGGCGTCGATCCTCGCCGAGGCCGTGAAGTCTCAAGTGGAGCAGCGATGGCTCGCCCGCCACTACCGCAGCCAGGACGAGTCTCTGATCGCTTTCTCGATCGAGAAGTACTACCCGTCGAAGCTGACCTCGTTCCCCGCGCCGCAGGCGGAGTCGCCGCTCGGGCTCAGCTTCCGACGCGTCGACGGCGAGTTCGTACGGACGAGGGGACGGCAGGGCTACCGGACGAATCCGGCGGAGGCAGCAGCGATCGTCGAGGAGGTCGAGCAGCGTCACCGTGCGGCTGCCGACGAGCGAGCGATCCCGGACATCGGTGTCATCACGCTCAACATGGAGCAGCGCAAGCACATCGAGGCGCTCCTGCAGGAGTCGCAGGTGCCGACCGTCGCCGCGATGATGCAGGACCCGGACGACATGCGCCTCTGGGTGCGCAATCTCGAGAGTGTGCAGGGCATGGAGAGCGACATTGTGCTCTTCTCGATCGCCTTCTCGAAGTCCAACGGCGCGGTGCCGTTGAACTTCGGCCCCACCAACCAAGACGGCGGTCACAAGCGACTGAACGTCGCGGTGACCCGGGCGAAGCAGCAGACCATCGTGTTCTGCTCCTTCGAGCCGGAGGAGCTGCAGGCTGAACGATCGAGCAGCAAGGGGCTGCAGCATCTGAAGGAGTACCTGCTGCGAGCGAAGCACGGCGTGACCGAGGACGACGAGCGCATCCTCCGACGGAGGGTACAGGATCGTCATCGCGACGAGATCGCCGTCGCGCTCGCCGGCCGAGGACTCATCGTGCACACCGATCGGGGCCTCTCGGACTTCCGAATCGAGATCACGCTCGCGCATCGCGACGCCCCAGAGCGCGAGCTCGTCGCCGTGCTGCTCGATGGGCCCGCCTGGCTCGCCCGCCGCACCGTAGGCGATCGAGACGGCCTGCCGATCAGCGTGCTGCGCTCCGCACGCGGGTGGCCCTCGGTGGAGCGCGTCTGGCTGCCGGAGTGGCTGACTGCCCGCGAATCGGTCCTCGATCGGCTGGAGCGCGCACTGGATGCCGCGCACCGAGGCGAGACGATCGGGGCCACCCCGGATGATGAGCCGGCTCCGCCGAGCGCGACGCAGGCACGCACCCATGAGGCTGTCTTCGAGCGGCCAGAGGGCGGGACGGTGCGATCGGCATCGTCTGCGCGCACGACGGCGACCTCCAGGTCGGCCGACCTGCTCGCGCGTCATACGGTCGTCTACCGCAGCGTCGGCATCGAGCGACACAGCTGGCCAGAGGACTTCGATCGGATGAGCGACCACGCGCTCGGCGGATTCGT
Organism: Agrococcus sediminis; assembly: GCF_007923295.1. Classification (GTDB taxonomy): domain Bacteria; phylum Actinomycetota; class Actinomycetes; order Actinomycetales; family Microbacteriaceae; genus Agrococcus; species Agrococcus sediminis. The sequence goes on from NZ_VOIR01000011.1 coordinate 18,273, forward strand.
CGCGGCGAACACTCCCACGCTCCTCGACACCGAGGGGCCGATGCTCCGCGCTCGGCTCGCCCGCGTCTTCGCGGAGAGCTTCGGCTTCGACCGGCTCACTGCTCGCATCGAGCGGAGGATCGTGGGGCTCGTGCCGAAGGAGTACATCAGGACGGCGTCGCCCGACTTCTTCTGGCCGCTCGGGGTCGACCCGGAGCGATACCTCACGGTGCGCCGCAACACGGAGACAGCGTCTCGCCCACTCGAGCACATCCCGCTCGAGGAGATCGCTAACGCGATGGCGCTCGCGGCCGCAGCGGGCGGCGGAGGGACCCCGGAGGCACTCGCGCGCGATGCACTCGAGATGTTCGATCTGAAGCGTATGACGCAGAAGGTGCAGGCACGGCTCGAGGGCGCCTACGCAGTGGGAATCGAGAGCGGCAGACTCAAGGAGCGGGACGGCAACGTCCACGCTGGCAAGCACTGACGGGGGATCGGTCGCGATTCGGCTGGGCCCGCGGTGGCAGTATTCAGCCGCCCCTGCCCCCAGACACGATCTGACGAACGATCAATGGGGGCCGCTTGTCCTTCTTCTTCTGCTTCGCAGATTCAGCACGCTTGATTCGCTCGACTGCCTGTCGTTCCAGCTGCACTTGCTCCGCCCGTCGGCGAGCCTGTCGGGCCTTGCGAGAGTGCTGCTCGTCACGCTCAATCTGAGCTGCCGGGCTAGGTCGCTCAGGGGCGGCCGGCCTCGAGCGCTCCGAGTTCGCCCGTGGTGGGTGGACAGACCCCGCAGGCGATGCGGTCGATCCCCGCGGTGGCTGGTTCCCGAGCACCACGAGAGACATCACTCTGCCGTTCATGCGACCGCTCCCGGGGCACTTCGCACCCCGCGCGCCATGCCTCGGGACTGCGACGTAACTGCGGTCGCGAATCGTCGTCGCGCCGCACACCCCGCAAACGACACGGCCGTCGCCTTGTGCGGGGCGCACCGCGGCGCCACTTGCGGGGCACATCCGTCCTCCGTCCTGGTGCGTCACGATCCTGTGTGAGCGGTCGACGCGGACGACAGCGTCACATCGTGGACAGCTGAACCGACCTGGGAAGAGGTCGCCATTCGTCGACTTCGACACGGAGTGCTCCTATTGCGGCTTGTTCGACGCTCTCCATTGTGGCGACCGCCGCTGAAACTGCAGGCGACACCACACGCCACGGCGGCTCACATCATCTCCGGATCACCGCGTCGGCGACACCAACTGCATGAGGTCGCCGTAATCGGTCGCGACTCCATATCGGATCGAGCCGTCCGACATCTCCGCCAGCTTCTCGAAGAACTTCCTCGCGCTCTCGATCTTCGCGTCCTCGGCTCCCTTGAGTTGCAGGCTCGACAACGAACCTTTGGTCTCTGCAACGAAGTAGATGTGCTTCACGCTGCCGTCGTGGAACGCAATGGCCCAGTCCGGGTTGTAATTGCCGACCGGCGTCGGGATGACGAACCCTCGCGGCAGCTTCGCATAGACGGCGACCTCAGCGCTGGTGTCGAGATCCTCGACGAAGGCGCGCTCGACCTTCGAATCCGTCACCACATAGTCGTAGACGTGCTTCGTGAGCTTGGACCCTGCATGCGCGAAGTCCTGCTTCGCCTGACCGTCGGTGAAGATGCTGGAGTCATACCTGGCCTCGAGTGGGTGGTACGTCAGGTGCTGCACGATCACCCCAGCCTTCTGCTCGTTGATCAGTCGCGACGCCTCCGTCAGGAACTGCTCCGGGTTCGATTTGAAGTGAGCGAAGGTAGACGGACGGATGCCGCGGAGGATCGCCGACACGGTGCGTCTCGTCAGCTCGACGCGCTCAGCCATCTCGCCTAGGAGGTCGTACTGCACCTCCGACCCGGAGACCCCGACCGCAAGATGCGTCTCGACCTTCTCAGCCGCGAAGGCGCTTCCGGCCTTCAGATCGTCAGCGTCGATCTCCTCGAGCTGTGCACCCGAGCGAACGACGTACTGCATCGGCGATACCTTCAGGTGCTTGTCCAGGGCGTCGATGCAGTGCTCGACCAGCTCCGCGGAGTCGAACTCGACCTGGTAGGCCGCCTTCTGATTGATGCGCGACCAGAGCTGCTGGAACTCGCGCCTCTCGAAGTTCGCCACGTTCAGCGGGATTCGCTTCGCGGCCCGACCGTCGGACAGCGGGATCTCGACATGGAGCGCGTCCACGAGCGGCCAGATGGCGTCCATGTGCGGAACCAGCGGCCCGGTGACGGGCACGTTGAGCAGGCCTGCCGCGCGGTCCTCGTGATACTGCTCGGTGAGGAGCCCGTCGAAGTCGACGTACCCGCTCCCGATCAAGTGGTGCATGATCGCCGCCGCGAGCTTGCCCTCGACCTGCGATTCGCCGTCTGGCGTGGTGAACGTCTTGCCGAGGAAGTACTTCTCGGTCGCCTTCCTCGGGCGACTGCTGAGCGACTCAGCGATCTCGCGCTGCAGGCCCGCGACGAAGTCGGTGTATGACTCGTCGGTGACGACGGTGAGCTCGTTGATATCGTGCACCATGCCGGGAGCGTCCATCCGCTCGCCGAGCTGATTGACCGCGAGTCGCAGGCCGCGGCCGATCTCCTGCCTCCGCGAGACCACGTTCTCACTCTTCTTGAGCATCCCCATGACGAAGACGTTGGGATTGTCCCAACCCTCTCGAAGCGCCGAGTGCGAGAACAGGAAGCGCACTGGCTCTTCCAGCGAGAGGAGTCGCTCCTTGTCCTTCAGGATGAGGTCGTAGGCGTCGACGTCGCCCGACTGCCCTCGCTCGTCGCCGGTCTTCTTGATCGCGGCCGAATTGTCGATCTGCCGCTTCGTCTTCTTGTCGATCGAGAAGTAGCCGGCGTGCACCGCCGAAGGCTCGTCGCGCTCCAGATATCGCAGGAACGCCCCATCGGCATGGTCGACCGCGAGCTGGTCCAGGATTTCCGCCCGAACGCCGCGATACTCGGACTCGAACCAGCGCGCATACTCGCCGAGCGTGTCCTCCTGCTCGTAGTCGCGATACTTCGCCACCTCGTCGATGAAGAAGAGCGAGAGCACCTTGACGCCCTGCGTGAAGAGCTGCCGCTCCTTCTCGAGGTGCGCACGGATGACCTCGCGGATCTGGATCTGCCTCTTGGCATCTTCCGTCACGTCGTTGGCCGCTACCGCACCGGCGGCGAGCTCCGTGCCGTCGCTGAGGACCACGAGATCGCGCACGGGATCGACGTCCGCGACCAGCAGTGCAGCTCCGTTCGGCTTGTATGCCTCGAGGCCGTTCGAGATGTCGTGGAGGTTCGATCCTTGATCGACGAGCCGTGTCACACGCTTGACGGCACCGCTCTTCAGCTGCACCTGCAGCTCGACTCGCGCGCGCGGCTTCGCCCCCTTCGAGACGATGATGCTGTCGACGTACAGGTAGGCGGAGCCGCCTGCGAGCCCTCGCACCGTGATGCCGCGCACCGCGATTTTCTTGACGAGCTTGTCGTTGTATGCGTCGAGCGCATCCAGCCGATGGACCTTGACGTGCTCCTTCTTGTGCGTCGCGGAGTAGCGCAGCACCATCAGCGCGTTGAACTTCGCCAACGACTCAAGCGACTTCGGGGCGCCGATCTTCTGCGGCTCATCGATGATCACGATCGGCCGGTTCGCGGCGATGACATCGATCGGCTTGCGAGAGCGGAACTCGTCCAGCTCGGTGGCGATGCGACGCGCGTCCTTGCCCTGCGCGTTGAACGCCTGGATGTTGATGATCATCACCTGGATGCCAGGGTCCGAGCTGAACTGCTCGATGTCGTGCAGCTGGGAAGAGTTGTAGATGAAGGCGCGCGGCTTCGTCCCGTACTGCTGCTGGAAGTGGTCAGCCGTGATCTCGAAGGTCTTCATGACACCCTCGCGGATCGCGACCGACGGCACGACCACAATGTACTTCGACCACCCGTAGCGCTTGTTCAGCTCCATGAGGGTCTTGATGTAGACGTATGTTTTGCCGGTACCGGTCTCCATCTCGATGTCGAGATTGGGGCGGTTGGGGGCAGCGACGCTCGAGACCATCGACGCCGAGATCGGCAGGTTCGCAGAGCGCTGGATCGCCTGCACGTTCGCGAGCAGCTGCGAGGAAGGGACCACGATGTCAGCGTTGCGCGCTCCGTACTCGGCATAGAGCGACGACTGCCCCCGCGCCACGCCTGGGTCAATGCGGTACCGCGCGCCCGCGTCCCGCGGCTGCCCCTCGAACACATCGACCACGGCACGCACCGCCGCTGTCTGATGCGGCTGGACCTTGAACTGCAACTTCATCGTCAGAGCACCCGGAGATCGGTAGAGGGCGAGAGCTCGGCGAAGATCTGGCCGACGTTGATGCGCGGCGAGTCGGTGCTGAAGGCGGAGTCGAGGAACACCGCACGGAGCGGCTCCTGCCTGGCGATCGCCCGTGCCGTGGCGACATCGACGTTGCGCTCGAAGCATGCGATCAGTGCGCCATCGTCCACGGAATAGGCGATGCGACCTTCGATGTTCAGTTCCTCGACCCCCAGCGAGAGGTCGAGACCCCAGTCCAGGAGCACCTGAAACAGCAGGTCGTGTCCGCTGCGGTCGTCCTTGACGTTTTCCTCGAGCGCGCCCAGATCCAGCTGCTCCAAGCTGGCTGCGTCTCGTAGGACATCCCGCATGTTTGTCGTGTCGACCCGGAGCGCCCGATACCCCGCATCGAGCGAGGCAGCCTTCGCCGTGCTCGTCGCGATCACATTCGCCGCCCTCTTGATGCGCTCACGGGCCACAGCCGCGATGGTCGAGTACCCCTGCTTCGATGCCTCCGAATCGGGCGCTGGCGTCTCATCGAGCTGCACCATGATGAACCGACGCGCATGACCGTCCTGCGCGTTCTGCGCCAGCACCGCATGCGCCGTAGAGCCAGAGCCCGCGAACAAGTCCAGGACGATGTCGTCTCCGTCGGTGGTCATCGCGATCAGTGTCTGCAGGACCGTCTCATCCTTCGGGAAGTCGAACACCTGTCCGTTCATCAGCGTGCGCAAGCGCTTCGACGCGGCGCGACCGTCCTGGTAGAAGACGCTGTAGGAGACTTCACTCTCGGTGTCGTGCAGGTAGCGCTTGAACGTTGGCACGCTGAGCTCGTCCGCGCCGAATCCCACTCGGTCGTCGGCAACGTGTCGCTCCATCGCTGCGGACTGGAACAGCCAGCCGCGCGACGGAACCTTGACAGGCTTGCGCGTAACCGGGTGGAGTACGTCGTACCTCGGCCCGCCGCCGCCTGGCCAAGAGATGTTGTCTGCGAAGTACACCCCTCGCGCATCGATGTTCGAGTAATGCTTGTGACGCTTTGCCTCCGCCGAATCGGGAAGCGACGAGAACCACGCCTTCAGGGCCTTGCTCGCGGCGGCGAAGTCGTCCCGCGATGTTTTGCGGATCCGTGCCGCTTCCGCGTAGATCTCCGCCAGGCCCTTCTTCTTCACCTTCCACGTGACACCAGCCTCTTTCAGCGCCGCCTTGTTGCGCGCGAAGCACACGATGTACTCGTGCGACGCTGAGATGAACTTGGAGTCGTTCTTCCGCCCCGCGGCCCACACCATGGTGCCGATGAAGTTCGCCTCGCCGAAGATTTCCTTGCCGATGCGCAGCAGGTTGTCGAGCTCGGCGTCGTCGATCGACATGAAGATGGCACCGTCCTGCGTCAGGAGGTTGCGAGCCAGCTTCAGCCGCGGGTACATCATGCTCAGCCAGTCGGAGTGGAACCGTCCGTTCGTTTCGAGGTTCGCCCTGAACCGGTTTCCCTCCTCGTCGATCTGTCCCGAGCCTGCGAGGTACTCCGCAGTCGACTGCGCGAAGTCGTCTCGGTACACGAAGTCGTTGCCCGTGTTGTACGGCGGGTCGATGTAGATGAGCTTGACCTTGCCGAGGTACGACTCCTGCAGGAGCTTGAGCGCATCGAGGTTGTCGCCCTCGATGAAGAGGTTCCTGGTCGAGTCGAAGTCCACCGACTCGTCGGCTTCTGGCCGCAGCGTCTTCGCGATCGGCGTGTTGGCGGCGAACGCCGCCGCCCGCTTCCCAGGCCAATCGAGCTGATACCGCTCCTCCGGCCCGTCGACCACGACGTCCGATAGCTCCTGGCGCAGCAGGTCGAAGTCGATCGACATGGCGACGGTGCCGTCTTCCCGAATCGTCTCCGTCGCGACGCTCGGGAACAGTTCCAGCAGCTTCTCGACGTTCACCTGTGTCAGGTCGGGCGACGTCATCCGCATCTTTTCCACGGTCACCTCAGCAACTCCCGTTCCTCTTGCTTGCTTCGCAGCTCGCGCCGAAGCTCGAGCTTCCTGTTGAGCTGCGGCTCGGACCGCATCTTCCGTTCCAGTGCGGCGATCACACGATCGAGCGCTGCCGCTGCTCGAAGCCGTCGCTCCGCCGCCTCGACGCTCTCGGATGCGCGTCGTTCCGTGCCGAGGAGCGGTGCCAGCAGCAGGTCGTGCAGCGCGTCGAGCGTCGGTGCGACAGGGAGCGGCCGACGGTCTCTCGTTCCATCGATCCACCCCGAGCGATGATACGGGCCGTGTGCGAGAGCGCCCTTCTCAGAGACGGTCTTCGTCGCGCCGAGCACGAGGACTTCACCCATCGCGGAGTCCCCGGCGCGCAGCTCGAAGATCACCGGATGCGCGATCGCGGAGTCCAGCGCATCGATGAGAGCCTCAGGAACGAACCGACCCTTCAGGCCGAGTTCGATGACCTGGATCTCGGCGATGCGAGCGCCGGCCGGAACGCCCGTCGTCGTGGGCGACAGCTTGTACGCCCAGCTCGCCTCTCGCACATCGTCCGTCAGGCTCCGACGCACGCGTGGCTGTAGGTCGGCGAGCCGTTCGAGCTGCGCCTTCGGCATCCTGCGCTGGAACTTCGCGCTCTGCGGCCACCGGAAGAGGGCGGCCTCCGTCACTCCGACGCCCCTTCGGGGTCGACGATGGCGAGGAAGGCGATCAGCTCGAAGTCATCGAGCCCGCCGATATCCTGGGTCAGCGCCGACGTCGGCCCCGCGCTGAAGAGGCTCTCGATGTCGAGCTCGTCGGTCCTCGACGTCATCGAGCCGATCGCCTCGGCGAGCAGCGCCGAGTAGGCCGTCATGTCGACGCCATCGTCGGTGGCGCGGTTGAAGGGCCGGTACGCCTCAGGCACGGGCTCGTCCCGTCCCGCGCTCGCCGCCCGCAGCATGTCCAGCACTTCCTTCACCTGGGTGTGGTCGACCCGGATCGTGCCGTCGTCCCGCACGTAGACGAGGTAATGCGGGTGGAGACGATTCCCTCGGTCGCCGGCTGTCTGGACGTTGCGGTCCAGCAGCACGAAGATCACGCCCGGCTCGAGACCGGTCGCGCGGTCGCTGGGCACGACGGCGTGCAGCCCTCGTGGCGCGGTCGTGAGGTCGCCGTACCGCTTGGTTGACTCCAGCAGATCCATGCGGAAGTCGTTCAGGCCGAGATCGACGATGGAGACGCCCGCCTTCGCATCCTCGAGCTCGATCACCTCGTCCTGGAGCTTTCGCAGCTGCTCGCGGCGGTACTCCGCGTCGCTGTGCTCGTCGCTCAGCAGGTTGTCGTCCGCCGCTCCTGCGAGGTCGGCGATGACCATGCGGTTCTCGACGCGCTCCTTGAGGTTGATGTACTCGTCGAGCGAGATGTCGGGCCAGAAGTTGACGAGCTGCACCTGCGCGTTCGTGGAACCGATGCGGTCGATGCGGCCGAAGCGCTGCACGATGCGCACAGGATTCCAGTGGATGTCGTAGTTGATCAGGTAGTCGCAGTCCTGGAGGTTCTGTCCCTCGCTGATGCAGTCGGTGCCGATGAGGATCTCGATCTCTCTCGACTCATCGGGCATCACCAGGTCGCGCTTCTTTGACCGAGGCGAGAAGAGCGTGAGCACCTCCTGCAGTCCGAGCGGCGACCCAAGCGTGGTCGAGGGATTGCCCTGGCCCGTGATGAGCGCCGCGTGGCTCTCGCGCGGGACCGCATCCTTGATGCACTCGTAGAGGTACTTCGCCGTGTCCGCGAATGCGGTGAAGATCAGCACCTTGCGATTGCCGTCGTTGATGGGGCGCTCGCGCTTCTCGTCTATGAGGCGCATGAGCTCTCGAAGCTTCACGTCCCGATCGGGTGTAACCGGTTCGAGACTCCTCAGCAGCCCGCGGACGATGTCCCGGTCACTCGTCAGGTCTCGGAGGAAGCTCTCCGAGTCGAGGTCATCGAGGCGTATGCGGACCTTGTCGCCGATCGCTGCCCCGGCCTCGAGCTCGTCGTCGTCCGCCTCTGCGCCGGCCAGCGGCGCGCCGAGATCATCGATCGTCGCTCGGCCGTGCTGCACCGCGTCGATCGTCGCCTCGACCGTGTCCGCGAGGCGCTCCAGCGTCATCCGGAAGGCCTGCACAGAGCTCTCAAGGCGCTTGAGCAGGTTCACCGTCATGAGCCTGTGGATGCCCTGCTGGCGCCCCGCGACCCAGCGAGCGGCGAGCTCCGACTGGTCCTCCGCTGCTTGCATGCCTTTCGGCACGACCCCGTACTCCTCTGCGTACCTGCTCGCCCTGCTGGCGAGCACGTACTGCAACGGGGTGTAGACGGCCAACGTCAGACCGGCAAGTTGCTCGTAGAGTGCGTCAAACGAAGGGACGCTCGGAACATCGGTGAGCGGTGGTCGGATCGCGATCGGGCGGAGCCGCTCCGGGAACGTGCCGATCTCCGCGGTGTCGTAGAAGGAGGTGATGTGCTTACGCGAGCGCGCGATCGTCACCGCGTCCAGCAGCTCGAAGAATTCGAAGTCGAGCTTGCCGAGCAACGCGTCTGCCGTCCGCTCAGAGCTTTGCAGGCGCGACCACTCGTTGAACACCGCTTGCGCGTCGCGGAACACCTGCTCGACCGACGTAGAGAGATCCAGCCGGCGCGCGAAGCTCGTCGCGTCGCCCTCGTACGCGAGTGCAAGTTGGTGCTTGAGGTCGTTGAAGTCGTTGTTCACCGGCGTCGCCGACAGCATCAGGACCTTCGTCTGCACGCCGGCGCGCATCACCATTCGCATCAGCCGCTCATATCGCGACTCTCCCTCGCCGCTGGTCACCGCGTTGCGGAAGTTGTGCGACTCGTCGATGACGACGAGGTCGTAGTTACCCCAGTTCACACGATCGAGCGGAATGCCCATCGACTCGCCCCGCGTTCGCGACAGGTCGGTGTGAGCCAGCACGTCGTAGTTGAAACGGTCGGACGCGAACTCGTTCGTCACGAGGTTCTTGTTGTAGTTCGTCCAGTTGTCGGCAAGCTTCTTCGGCGCGAGGACCAGGACCGACTTGTTCCGCAGCTCGTAGTACTTGATTACGGCAAGCGCTGTGAACGTCTTACCGAGACCGACGCTATCGGCGAGAATGCAGCCGTTGAACGACTCCAGCTTGTTGATCGCACCGCGGGCGGCGTCACGTTGGAATGCGTAGAGGCTCTGCCATATCTGAGTGTCGAGGAACCCAGTCCGCTCGTTCGGCAGCACGTCCTCGCTCACCTCGTCGAGGAACTCCGAGAACAGATGGGCGAGAATGAGGAAGTAGATGCGTTCCGGCGAGTTCTCACGGTAGGCGGACTCGATGTGCTCGGTGACCGCGGCCGTCACGTCCTCGAGCGCCTCAGGATCACGCCACACGGCGTTGAAGCTCTCCAAGAACTGCCGCGACTCATCGACACCTTCGAACTTCGTCGAGATGGGCATGAGCGATTCACCTGGCTCGAAGCCCAGGTCGGCGGTGGTGAAGCCCTGCACCGGATAGTAGAAGTCATCGTCGATGGCGATTGACCCGAGCATCGGTCGCCCGGATGCGTTCGCCCGGAAGACCGCCTTCTTGCGTATCCACGCTGCGCACTCGCGCGCGATGGCACGCTGCGTGAGCTTGTTCCTGAGCCGGATCTCCAAATCGGAGGCAACCACGGATTCTTGCCCTCGCCGCGATGAAGGAACGAAGAACTCGCGACGTTGCTTGGACAAGCCCGCGAGGCTGGCATCCGAAGCGAATGAGGGAGCGGTGAAGAGGAAGCGGAGTTCGTCGACCGACTCCAGTTCTGCTCGCAACGCCTCGAAGGCGAAGATGGAGAAGGTGGCCGCGGCGATGCTTACCTTCGACCCGGGCTGCAGCGTGGCGCGCAGGTCATCGCCCAACTTCTCGTTGAGATTGTCGATCTGCTTCATGGAAGGCTCCCGGTTCGCCATTGACATGCTAGCGAGCACTCGACATCGACTCCGATCAATGCTCAGTTCGCGTGTCAGAGACGCCCGCGACAGTCTCGCTGCAACTATCGGCATGACGAGAGGCGAGGACTGAAATGACAGATGGCAGGAGCGCGGTCGGCTCCGCGTTGGATGCGCTGCGCCAGAGGCTCGACCCTCTCCTCGCCGCTGGGCTGGCGGATTAGCTCGGAGGCTTGCCGTGGACTGCGCTGCTTGAGCAGCTCGACGCGCTCAAAGGACGCAAGCACCTGCGCCACGACGCCATGGATCTGCAGTCTCAGCTCCGACTGATGACGGAGCGGCTAGGCAACCTCGGATACCCCGCGAACGAAACGCGTCAAGGCTCGCCGGAGAGTTGCGCGTGGTCAGGAACGGCTGGGCGCGCGGACGCGAGTTCGATGTGAAGGAAACCTGGCGAGCGCTCGACTATGGAGTTCGACTTCTCGACACACTCGGCGATACGCATGGAGCCGACGTGCTGGCGCTGCAGCGAGACCGATGGTGGGGTGGATGCGACGTCGAACCGGCGACCGTCGACCGCGTAACCACTCCGATTCGACTTGACGTCACCGGCGACTCCGACGAACTGACCCATCCGGCGCGGCCCGGACCAGCACCCCGGTTCGCGGTCTCGCCTGCATCCAGCCAAGACGCTGCGGCGGCTGCGGACACAATCTTGACGGGCGGTGGTGAACCACTGCCTTACGAGCCGTGGGCCGTAGTGGAAGTCGGAGACCCCAGCGTTCTCGACTCACTGCGGCATCGAGCGTCGAAGGAAGCGGTACGCGCGGTCATCGGCGAGATCGTCGAGTTCGAAGGTCCCACCTCGCTGCGGCGGCTCGTCTGGCTCGTCGCGCGTTCGTTCGGCGTGCGGCGTCTCCATCGTGATCGCGAACGGCAGCTCGAGCACCAGGTCAAGCAGAGTGGCGTCGCAGTGGACGCTGACAGCTTTGTGTGGCCGAGCACACTAAACCGTGAGGCGTGGAGCGGGTACCGTCCCACACCCCCTGGGGTTGATCGCCCTCTCCCGGACGTCAGCCCGCTTGAGATCGCCAACGTGGTTCGTTACTTGGCAAAGAGCGCTAGTGCCTCGGATATGGAGAGCGCGATGCTTTCGACCTTTCGCGTCAAGCGCCGAGGTCAGCAGGTGGCAGCGCAACTCGATCGCGCGAAGGCTCTCCTGGAGAGCTGAGTGCGGCTACGACCACGAACCGAGGTGTCTTCGTTGCGGCGCGCAAGACGGATTCGGGCAGCGAGACCGGGCGTCTGATGGCCCAACGCGCTAGCCGGAAGGCCTTCATGCTAATGACGTACTCTCGAAGAGTTATTGACCTGCATTGCCGGACGAAGGACCCCGATGACGCACACCGTTACACAGCATTCGATCAACACGATCCTCAGCTGGGTGCAAGGTGGACAGGTCGCGATCCCTGAGATCCAGCGACCATTCGTATGGAACTCGACAAAGGTTCGCGATCTCATCGACTCTCTCTACCGCGGATACCCGGTCGGCTTCCTCATCACCTGGAACACCCACGACGTCCGGCTCAAGGACGGGAGCAGTCCCGTCGCGAGACAGATCCTGATCGACGGGCAGCAGCGTGTGACAGCCTTGACCACCGCACTTGTCGGGCTTCCGGTCGTCGATAAGAACTACGCACGGCGCCGAATGCAGATAGCCTTCAATCCGCTTGAGGAGCGTTTCGAGACTTTCACCCCTGTGATGCGGAATGATCCCGCCTGGATCAAAGACGTCGCCGAGATGATGTCCCCCACGGCACCGCTCACGCTCGTGCCGGAGTATCTTGCGGCGAACCCCGGCGTAGACCAGAACCTCACGATCGCCCGGATCGCACGCCTTCTGGAGGTCAAGAACCGTCAGGTCGGGGTCATCAATCTGGACGCCGCGCTCGACATCGAGACAGTCTCAGAGATTTTCGTCCGCATCAACTCGAGCGGGGCCAGACTCACGCCGGCGGATTTTGCGATGAGCCGCATAGCTTCGTACGGCGAGCGCGGATCGCGCCTTCGTAAGCAGATCGACTATTTCAGCCATCTCGCTGAAGCCCCGGCCGCGGCCGATCTCCTCGAGAGTAACGACCCGGAGTTCGCCGCGAGTCCAGAGTTTCGCCGAATCGCGTGGCTTCGGAGCGACTCGAGCGACCTGTACGACCCGAAGTACCAGGACATCCTCAGGGTCGCCGGTCTCGTCGGATTCCATCGGGGTCGGATGTCCGCGGTCGTCAGTGCCCTCTCGGGAACCGACCCTGCGACGAAGAAGGTTCGCACCGGGCTTGCCGACGAATCGTTCGACCGGCTGGATGCCGCCCTCACTGCGTTCTCGAATGAGCACGACTTCAAGCACTTCCGCATGGTGCTCGCCTCCGCTGGCTACACCTCGGCAGGACTGCTCACCTCGACCAACGCTGTGAACTTTGCCTACGCGCTTTACCTTATTCTTCGCCGAGATCGGCTCCCGCATCCCACAATCCAGAGCATCGTGCGCAGATGGTTCGTCATGTCCATGCTCACAGGACGGTCCTCAGGCTCGTTCGAGACGCAGTGGGAGTTGGACTTGCGCCGCATTGACGAGATCGGCGCAGAGGCGCACCTGGATTCCATCGAACGCAGTGAGCTCAGCGACGGTTTCTGGACCGAAGCGATGCCGCTTAATATGCAGACGTCGAGCACTCGAAGCCCATTTTTCACGGCTTTTCTCGCCGCGCAGATCCGCGACGGCAGCACCGGATTCCTATCGGATAGCGTGTCGGTCGCAAGCATGTTGGGCGATACTGGCCAGGGTGATATCCACCACCTATTTCCGAAGGCTTACCTGACATCCAGCGGAATCAACGATCGGACACTCCTCAACCAGGTTGCAAACTATGTGGTCACCGAGACACCGGTGAACATACGGATCGGCGAACTCTCCCCTTCGGCCTACATGGAGCGGGTGGTCGCTCAACTCGAAACCGAAACGCCCGACATCGGGGCGATCAGATCTCGTGAGCAACTCGACCACAACTTCCGCGCCAACGCCGTGCCTCTAGAACTAGCCGAGTTCGGGGCCGACCGGTACTTGGAGTTTCTCGAACTGCGGCGGCGCACGATGGCTGATCGCGTGCGCGGCTTCTACGAGTCGCTGCGTTAAGCACAGGCGGCCCCTCCCGTTGCGGGGGCCCGAAACGGCGCTCGTCGCGTTCGAACCCCGGGCCGGGTGCAGGGCGAGAGCGGTGAGCGCTGGCGCGCTAGCACCAAGGGTCGTGCGGGCAGTGATCCGCGCGCCCTTAAGAGGGCTCAACCCCTCCGGTCACACCATGTCAGTGCCCCCCTCTAGCTTTCGTCACAAGCCGAGATGTCCTCAGCATCGACGCCCATCTCTCCCACCGACTGCCCTGGCCGGCGGGTTCACCCTTGTCACGAGAGAGACACCATGTCCACCTCCCTCCCCCCGCAGGGCTACGGCGCTTCGCCGCAGCAGCCTGCCCCGCACGTCCCTCCGACGGGCTACGCGCCCGCGCCGGGCACCGCATCCGCCCCGCAGTACAACGGAGCACCGCAGTACGGCGGCGCCCCGCAGTTCGGCTCCGCGTTCCAGCCGCCGCAGAAGAGCTTCCTCGTCACGTGGCTGCTCTCGCTGATCATCGGCGTGCTCGGCGCCGACCGGTTCTACCTCGGCAAGATCGGCACCGGCATCGCAAAGCTGCTCACCGTCGGCGGCTTCGGCATCTGGTGGCTGGTCGACCTGATCATCACCCTCACCGGCAACCAGACCGACAAGCAGCGCCGCCCGCTCGCCGGCTACGACCAGCACAAGAAGGTGGCCTGGATCGTCTCAGCGATCTGGGTCGTGCTCAGCATGGTCTTCGGCGCGATCAACGGCGCGGCCACCGCCGGGCGGGTGACGGATGCCGCTCCCGGTGTCACGCAGCCCGTGGCGGTCGAGGAGGAGACCGAAGTCGAGCCGGTGAACGCCGTGCCCGAGGCCACCGATGAGGCTGCACCGGAGGCGGAGCCGGTCGAGGAACCTGCTGGCGCGGGCGACTGGGCGAGCGACACGTTCGGCACGTTCGAGCCGCTCATGCAGGAGGGCTCGGGCGACACGCTCATCGAGCTGCCTGCGAGCGCCGGCTTCGTCACCGCATCGCACAACGGGTCGGCGAACTTCATCGTGCAAGTGCTCGACGCGAACAACGAGTCGACCGGCGAGCTGCTCGTCAACACGATCGGCGCGTACTCGGGCCAGACCGCGTTCGGGCTCAACGCCTTCGGCGAGGGTGCTCGCCTGCAGGTGACCGCGGATGGCGCGTGGAGCCTCACCATCGCGCCGCTGGCCGACGCGCCCGAGCTGGCCCCGAGCGGCTCCGGGGATGGTGTCTTCCTCTATGCCGGGGACGCCGGCGCGCTCGCAATCACGCACGACGGGCAGGGCAACTTCATCGTCATGGAGCACAACGACTCCATGTTCTCGATGGGGCTGCTCGTCAACGAGATCGGCTCGTACTCGGGCACGGTGCCGCTGAGCGCCGGCCCGTCAGTCGTGACCGTCATGGCCGACGGCGCGTGGACGCTGTCGCAGCAGTAGCGCGACCAAGCGGGCGGGCGTCGGGTGCACACCCGGCGCCCGCCCGTCATGCCGCGCGGCGGTGACCGCGCTCGGGCTCAGACGTCCCGCAAGTACGTGTTCAGCGCCCGCGCCCGCTCCAGCGCCTCCGGCGGCACTTCGAGCACCCCCAGCCCCGGCTCATCGCCGAGCAGCACCGCATTCCGCCCGAACGGCGTCGCGATGCACGAGCGGCCCGTGAACCCCGGCCCGCAGTGGTTCGCGTAGGCGACGACCACGCCGTTCTCGAGCGCGCGCGCCGGCACCTGCAGCGTCGACGTCTGCGTCGCCGAGTAGTGCCACGCCTCGCCCAACCCGGCGATGCCCTCCTCCACCGTCGGCACCGCCGTCGGCACGAGCAGCACGTCGGCGCCGGCAACAGCCAGAGCACGCGCGAACTCGGGGAACTCCACGTCGTAGCAGATGCCGACGCCCCACTCGAGGCCCTGCCACCCCACGACCGAGCCGTAGTCCGCGGCGGGCGTCATCCACTGCTGTTCGACCGGCCCGAAGAGATGGCGCTTGTGCACGCGCTGCAGCTCGCCGCCGTCGGCGTCGAACATCGAGGCGGCAATTCGGTGCGAGCCGTCAACAGAGTCGACGCTCGAGCCCACCAGCGCCACCCGATACCGCCCCGCGACCTCCGCGAGCGCCGCGCGCACAGCCTCGCCGTCATGCTTCCACGCGCGATCGGGTGCATAGCCGGTGGCGAAGAGCTCGGGCGTCACGACCACGTCGGCGCCCCGCGCCGCGGCCTCGGCGACGAGCCCAGACAGCGTCTCGAGGTTGCGATCCACGTCGTCGACGACGGCCGCCGCCTGCGCGACGGCGACGGTGCGGCTTGCCTGGGCGCTCATGAGCCCATCCTCCCTGCTCGACGCGATCGAGGCATCCGCTGTTGACGAGCAGCACCAGCGTGCCGCATCATGACGCTAAACCCAACTGGTTTTGGTTTAGCGATCCGCGATCACGACCCCGAGCTCGGCGAAGGAGCCAGCCATGACGTCACCCCGGCCCGACGCGCCCCAGGCGCCCGCCACCGACTTCCAGGAGGCGCTGCGCGCCCGCGGCACCGACTCGGCGATCGCCGCCGAGCTCGAGCGCCGCATCGAGCTCATCGAGCACGAGGAGTACGAGGATGCGTCGCGGCTGCCGCTCACGGCGCGCGAGGTCGTCGCCTACGTCGGCGTGACGCTGGGCGCCATCGCGCTCGGCCTGCTGGTCGTCGTCCTGTGAGCGAGCGGAAGGCCCTGGCGGCCGACCCGATGCTCTCGAGCGAGCACGTCTTCGGCACGTTCCCGCTGCTGAAGAAGGAGCGCACCTGGAGCGCGCTCGACTTCACCTGGGTCAACACCGCCCTCGCGATCGCGACCTGGGCGTTCCTCGTCGGCGGCTCCACGGCGCTGCTCGTCGGCTTCCAGGACGGCATCGCCGCGATGATCATCGGCAACGCGATCGGCCTGTGCTTCATGGTGCTCGCCTCGGTCGTCGCCTCGCAGCGCTGGGGCAGCGAGCAGTACCTGCTGCTGCGCGGCGCCTTCGGCGTCGTCGGCGTCGGCGCGCTGGTCTTCACCGTCATCCTCATCACCGAGATGGGCTGGTCGTCGCTGCTCGCCGTCATGGCCGGCCGCGCCACGAGCCAGGTCGTCTCGACCATGGCCGGCGCCGATCTCGGCCAGTACGGCCCGGTCGTCACGATCGGCGGCCTCATCGCGATCGCGATCGCCTGGTGGGTGCTCTCCCGCGGCCCCGTCACGATCGGCCGCTTCAACGCGATCATCGCGCCCGGGCTCGCCGTGATCACCATCGTGATGATGGTCTTCCTCGTCATCAACACCTCGTGGGACGCGCTCTTCGCCGCCTCCCCCATCGCGCCGTTCGACGACGCGACGCTCAACTTCATGGTCGCCGTCGAGTTCAACGTCGGCGTGGGCGTCTCCTGGTACCCGGTGATGGGCTCGCTCGCCCGCATGACCCGCTCGCGCAAGGCGGCCGTCTGGCCCGCCTACGGCGGCCTCCTCATCGCCACGCTCGTCGCGCAGATCGTCGGCATGGCCGCGGCGCTCACGCTCGGCGACTCCGACCCGACCGTCTGGATGGTGCCGTTCGGCGGCGCCGTGCTCGGCGTCGCGGTGCTCATCTTCATCGCCTTCGCCAACATCACGTCGATGTCGTCGATCGTCTACTCGACGATCCTCGCGATCCGGCAGTCGTCGGGCGGCCTCCTGGCCCGCGTGCCCTGGAAGGTGCTCACCGCATCCTTCTTCATCCTCCCCGCGATCATGACCTTCTTCCCGCAGTTCATGTACGAGCAGTTCATGATCTTCGTCTCGGTCTCGGGCGCCTTCCTCACGGCGGTCTGCGGCATCGCGCTCGCCGACTACTTCGTGCTGCGCAAGCAGCGCATCGACCTGCGCGAGATGCACCTGGGCCAGCAGGGCACGCTCTACGCCTACCCGGCGGGCATCAACTGGGCCGGCATCATCGCGCTCGTCGCCGGCGCCGCGTTCTACCTGTGGCTCTACAACCCGATCACGCTCGAGACGCAGGCCGTCTTCTCGGTGATCACCGCATCCCTGCCCGCCGCCATCGTCGCCGCGCTCGTCTATCTCGGCCTGTCGGCCGTGCTGCACCGCGGCCGCGCCATGGTGGGGGCGCGCTGATGGCGACGACGCGAGCGGCGGTCTACGACGGGGATGCGCGCCTGACGGTCAGGGACGTCGAGCTGCGGGAGCCGGGGCGCGGCGAGGTGCTCGTGCGCATCGGCGCCTCGGGCGTCTGCGGCTCCGACCGGCACGTGCTCGACGGCGACTGGCAGATGCCGCAGCCGACGATCATGGGCCACGAGGGCGCGGGCGTCGTCGAGGCGGTCGGCCCCGGCGTGCGCTCGCTCGAGCCCGGCGACCACGTGATCATGACGTGGTTCTACCCCTGCGGCACGTGCTCGGCCTGCCGCCAGGGCCGCACCTGGGTGTGCACGGGCTCCCGCTCGGAGGAGTGCCTGCTGCCCGACGGCTCGACGCCGATGCAGCTCGACGGCGCCGTGGCCTACCCGTACCTCGCGGTCGGCTCGATGAGCGAGCGCGTCGTGGTCGCCGAGCAGGCGGCCGTGCGGGTGCCGAAGGAGCTGCCGTTCGACGTGGCCGCGCTCATCGGCTGCTCGATCGCCACCGGCGTCGGCGCGGTCGTCAACGACGCCGAGGTGAAGCCCGGCCGCTCGGCGCTCGTCATCGGCGCGGGCGGCGTGGGCCTCAGCATCATCATGGGCCTGAAGCTCGCGGGCGCGAGCCCGATCATCGCCGCCGACGTCACCGACGAGTCGCTCGAGCTCGCGCGCCAGTTCGGCGCGACGCACACGGTGCCGTCGGGGGCGGATCTCGCGGAGCAGGTGCGGTCGATCGTGCCGGACGGGGTGGATGTCGCCTTCGAGGCCATCGGCCGGCCGGAGACCATCGCGCTCATGCCCGCGGCTCTCCAGCGCGGCGGCGCCGCCGTGATCGTCGGCCTCCCGCCGCAGGACCGGCCCGTGCCGATCGACGCGCTCGCGCTCGCCGAGGAGGGCAAGTCGCTGCTCGGCTCGAACTACGGCTCGACGGTACCGGCGCGCGACTTCCCGATGCTCGGCTGGCTCTACCTCGACGGCAAGCTGCCCATCGACGAGCTCATCACCAACCGGTGCTCGCTCGACGAGGTCAACGACGCCTTCGACCTCATGCGCTCCGGCGCGCGGGGGCGCAGCGTCATCGTCTTCTGATGCCACGCTGAACCGATGGCCAGACCGAAGCACAACATCCTCTCCCCCGGGTCGATCGCGCGGGCCGCGCTGCGGCAGGTGGCGGCGAACGGCGACTTCACCATCCCCGGCATCGCCAAGGTGCTGGGCGTGCACCCGTCGTCGCTCTACCACCACCTGCCCGGCGGGCGCCTCGCGATCGTGCACCGCATGCGCGAGGAGCTCTACGCCGGCGTCGACCTCGCACCGCTGCTCGACCCCACGGTCGCACCGCTCGACCGGCTCGCGCGCTGGATGCGGTCGTACCGGGATGCGACGGCCCAGGTGCCGACGGTCGTGCCGGTGCTGGTGGGGGCGCCGGTGGAGGACGCCCGCACCCTCGAGATCTACGAAGCGCTCTTCGTGATCCTGCGGGATGCGGGGGTGCCGGAGGAGGAGCGCGTCGCGTTCTCGGCGATGATCGACGCGGTCGTGCTGGGCTCGGCCGTCGACGCGGCGTCGCCGTCGCCGCTGTGGCGCATCGAGGGGCACGAGGTGCCGGAGCTGCGGGCCGCCGCGGCGCGGGGCGACGACGCGGGGCGTGCTGCGGCCGGGTTCGAGTTGGCGGTGGCGACCGTGGTGGATGCGGTGGGGCGGAGCGCGGCGGGGCGCTGACCGCCGTTGGCCTCCGGTCGTCAATAGACCTCGCGCCGATGGGCGATGCGGAAGACCGCCACCGTGACCACGCGGTCGTCGACCTCGTAGAGCACCCGGTAGTCGCCGACGCGGATGCGCCAGGCGTGCTGCTCGCCGGCGATCTTGCGGCAGCCAGGGGGCCGCGGGTCGTCTGCGAGCGCGCGGACCTTCTCGAGGATCTTGTCCCTGGCTGCTCGTGGCTCGAGCTTCTTGAGCTCGCGGGCTGCGGCGGTCGTGAACTCGACCGAGTAGGGGGTCACTCAGCGAGCTCGGCTGCCAGCTCGTCCAGCGAGATCCGGGAGCCGTCGTCGGCGGCCTTGGCGGCACGGAACTCGGCCAGGTCACGCGCATCCTCGAGCTGCTCGAGCAGCTCGAGGTCCTCCACACTGATCACCACGGCCGCGAGCTTGCCGTAGCGCGTGACGCCCACGCGCTCCTTGCCATAGCTCACCCGGCCGACCACCTCGGCGAAGCCGGTGACGAGATCTCCCGTGCTGACGCTGCGGCTGATGGTGTTCATGGCTCGAGTCTACCCCGTTTCGTGTAAAACGGGAGAAACATGTGGAATTGCGGTTCGTCAGTCGCCAGCCGGGAGCGGCTCGCCGCAGTCGCGGCAGGTCGCGGCGGCAGGCACGACCATGAAGCAGTTCGGGCAGGTCGTCTCACGCATCGCCGGCCGCGGCGCGGCGGACGCCCGCGGAGCGCTGGCGCGCGTGGCGCGGCTGCGCGGGCGACGCTCGGGAAGCGGCGCGAGCACGACCGGCTGCCCGCCGTCGGCGGGCATTGTCGCGCCGAAGAAGCGGTAGCACTCGAGGCGGTCCTCGGCAGCAACGCGCTCACGCGTGCGCTCATCGGTGCCGGCGGGCACACCCGGATAGCCATCACCGATGCGGCGCTCGGCCGTGACGCACACCGACGTGAGTCGAGGCTCTCCGCGCGTTTCTGCATCCGCCGCGACGGCGCCGAGCACCCGCCCGATCCAGTGCGCCATCAGCTGACTCGTCGTGATGCCCGTCCGCGCCTGGATGCGGTCGCTCAGGTCCTGGTAGGTGATCCATCCGCCGTACTCGCTAGCGGTCTCGATGAGCACCTCACGGGCGGCCGGCCACCACTGCCGCACGGCGTCGGCCCCCGAGACGTACTTGCCGTTCGCGAGCTCTGGCATAGGTGTCCTCCTCGGTAACCGTCAGCTCCAACGGTATCGGCGCCGTCAGGCGATGACCCCGTCGCCCTCGTACCCGACGACCACGCGGCTCTCGAGCAGCGGGATGATCTGCATCTTGCCGATCGACGCGAAGTGGGCGCTCTCGCGGTGCGCGGTGAACGCATCCGCGTCCTGGTAGACCTCGACGATCGTGAACACGTTCGGGTGCTCGAGGTCGCGGGCGACCGAGTAGGAGATGTTGCCCTCCTCCGCGCGGCTGGCGGCGGCCAGCTGCGGCAGCAGCAGCGCGACCTGCTCGGTCGCGTCAGGCTTGGCGGTGTACGTGGCCACGGCGATGTAGTGCTGCGTCATGCGATCCATCCTGCTCCTACGATCTTGTGTGCAGGGTCGCAACGCGAGAGCCTGACGCCAGTCCACCGAGTCGAGGAGGCAGCCGTGGCCGACCGCCGCACCGAGTCCGACGAGCACCTCGCCGCCTACCTCAACGAGCACCTGCTCGCCGGCGAGGGCGGCGTGCAGGCGTTCCACGCGGCCGCCAGGACGTTCGAGGGCTCGTCGCACGAGCGGGCGCTGCTCGCCCTCGCCGACGAGATCGCGCGGGATCGACGCGACCTGGCCCGGATCATCCACCGCCTCGGCTTCCGGCCCGCCGGCTGGAAGCGCATCCTCACGCTTGCCATCAAGGCGGCCGGCAGCATCAACCCCGTCAACCTGCTGCGGCAGCGGCGCAGCTCGATGGCGCAGTTCGAGCTCGACTTCCTCACCGGCGCCGTGCGCGCGAAGCTCTCGATGTGGGAGGCGCTGCTCGAGCTGAGCGAGAGCGACGACCGCTTCGACCGCGCCCTGCTGCTCGACCTCGAGCGTCGTGCCGAGGGACAGATCGCCGAGATCCAGCGCATCAACCGCGAGACGGTGCGGGAGCGCTTCCTGGGCTGACCCGCCGCAGCCCCGCTACTCGACGACGGGCGGCGCGACGCGCGGCGCGGGCTTGCGCGTCGCCTGCACCGCGACCGCCCACTCGACCATGAGCGCGAGCCAGCCGACGAGCCACGCGATCAGCGCGGCCCATCCGATGCCCGCCGAGAGCTCGTGCAGCGGCGACGGGCTCGTCGGCGCGCCGAGCAGCAGCGTGAGCGTCGACTGCACCGACTCGCGAGTGTCGCCGCCGTCGATCGCGGTGAGCCCGAGCACCACCACGCCGACCGACGTCAGCCACGCCCAGATGCGCGCCCGCGAGCGCCGCTCCTGCCGCCGCAGCACGCCCTGCCGACGCAGCATGCCGCGCGCGGCGGCCAGCACGACCGCCACGTAGCCGGCGACGAGCAGCGGGCTCCAGAAGAGGAGGAACACCGCGAGCCAGCCCGCCGACGCGAGCTTGAGCGCGATGCCGACGAGCGGCGCGAGGATCGCGACCCACGCCGTGAGCGGCATTGGTGGGGCGGATGCGGGGGCGGGCGTCGGGTGCACGGGGACAGTGTGGCGGATGGGGGTGCGAAGTGGTCTCGACTCGACGGCCCGAAGGGCCGTCGGCTCGACCAGCGGTGCGGGGGCTCGACCAGGGGGGCGGCGGAGGGAGCGGGGAGGTTGTGCGCGTAGCCTGCCCGCGCAAGGCTTGCGAACGTACGGGCAGAGCCCCGCATCCGCCGACCCGACCGCCAGGAGGCCGCATGACCACCGCCGTCGTCGTCGGCGCAGGGCCCAACGGCCTGACCGCCGCAGCCGTGCTCGCGCGCGCAGGGCTCGAGGTGACGGTGCTCGAGCGGCTGCCGTACGTCGGCGGTGCGAGCGCATCGATCGCCGCGTTCGGCGACCAGGCGATCATCGACCCGGGCGCCTCGGGGCACCCGTTCGGCATCACGAGCCCCGCGTTCCGCGCGCTCGGCCTCACCGACCACGGGCTCGAGTGGGTGCACGCCGACTACCCGATGGCGCATCCGCTGCCGGGCGGCCGCGCCGCGATCCTGCACCAGGACGCCGAGCGCACCGCCCGCGAGCTGGGCGTCGACGCCCGCGCCTGGCTGCGCATGCACCAGCCGGCGACCGACGACCCGGAAGGCACGGCCGAGGCCATCCTGGGGCCGCTGCTGCGCATCCCCGACGACCCGCTGCTGCTCGCGCGCATCGGGCTGCGCGGCGCGTGGCCGGCCACGCTGCTCGCACGCACCGCGTTCCGCTCCGGCGCCGCGCAGGCGCTCTTCGCGGGCAGCGTCACCCACGCGACGCTCCCGCTCGGCCACCTGATGACAAGCGCCTTCGGCGTCGCGTTCGGCGGCGTCGGCCACTCGGCCGGATGGCCGTTCGCGAAGGGCGGGTCGCAGTCGATCGCGGATGCGCTGCGTCGCGTCGCCGAGGCGGCCGGGGCCCGCATCGAGACCGGCGTCGACGTGACCGACCTGCGCGAGCTGCCGCAGGCCGACCTGATCCTGCTCGACGTGACCCCGCACCAGCTGGCGCGCATGGCGGGCGATCGCATCGAGGGGCCGTATGCGTCGCGCATCCGCACCTGGAAGTACGGGCCGGCCGTGTCGAAGCTCGACCTGCTGCTCGACGGCCCGGTGCCGTGGGAGGACGAGCGCGTCGCCGGCGCCGGCACCGTGCACCTCGGCGGCACCTTCGCCGAGATCATCGACGCCGAGCACGCCGTGGCCGTCGGCCGCATGCCCGAGCGACCGTTCGTGCTCGCGACCCAGCCGACCGCCGCCGACCCCGAGCGCGCGCCCGCGGGGAAGCATCTGCTGTGGGCCTACGCCCATGTGCCGCACGGCTGGCCGGGCGACGCATCCGCCGCCATCGAGGCGCAGATCGAGCGCTTCGCCCCGGGCTTCCGCGACCGCATCCTCGAGCGGCGGCCGATGACGCCGGCGGCGCTCGAACTGTGGAACCCCAACCTCGTCGGCGGCTCGATCGGCGGCGGCACGCTCGCCGGCACGCAGCAGCTCGCCCGCCCCGTGCTCGCGCACCCCTACCGCGTGCCGATGCCCGGCCGCGTCTTCCTCTGCTCGTCTTCGACCCCGCCCGGCGGCGGCGTGCACGGCATGAGCGGCTGGCACGCGGCGCACGCGGCGCTGCGCGAGATCGGCGTGCACGAGGGCTGAACGCGACCGCTCATCAATCGAAGGCAATCTCCCAGGTGGCGCGAGGGTCTTTTTCGCTCTGTCCCCGCCACGCGACGAGCCCCTCGTCCCGAAGCGCGCGCAAGTGCCGAACTACGGTCGGTCGTGCCCACCCGAGTGCCTCCTGAACCTCGCCGGTACCAAGAGGGCGTCGCGACCTCCGCAGTGCGTTCAGCACGCTCTCGGCGTTTCTCGGCAGCCGGTCCGCAACCGCCGCCGGAATTCTGGCATCAGCGGCCAGCGTCAGCTTCACGCTCGCCTGAGTCTGCGTGAAGACGGGGTCGGTCAACCCTGCGAGCCGCATCTCATCAACCATGCGGCGTATGCCTTCACCCAGTTCTCGCCCGATGCTGAGATCAGCGCAGACGCGAGCGATTCGCGGATTCCTCGCATAGCGAGAAATGCCGTCCAGGTTCTTCGGGTCGACCAGCCCTGGGAAGCGGCCGGGACTCTCGATCTCGATCCGATTCGGAAAGATCTCGACGCGCACGTGGTCGCCGACGATGCTGTATGCGCGGTGCACCACGGCGTTCACGATGCCCTCGAGCCAGGCGTCTCGCGGCACGATGGGGATCGGCTCGAATCGTCCATCGGCAGAGAGCGCATCGCGGCTCGGTAGCCACTCGTCGACCAGCCGCGCCGCCTCCATGATGACGTCGGGGATCCTGCCCTCCACACGTATGTCCTTGCCGGAGATCACAGAATGGCGCGACCCGGTGCCCCGCTCGATGGAGCCGTACTGCATGACGCGCACGTGCGCGTGCGGCATCGTCGACTGAGGTAGCGCAGCGAACAGCAGCCATGCGGCCACCGTCAGCTCGCCTTCGCGCGTCAGGAGGCTGCGAGCTTGCAGGAGGCGCTGGTACGTCGACTGCGCGCGGGCAGCCTGACGGTACGCGGAAAGGGCAGCCTGATCCAGGTCCTGCTGAATGGAGCCCGCGACTCGGGTGCCGTCGTAGACGCTCACTCCTCGGTCGTACTCGAGTTGCGTTCGCAGCGTCTGAGTCAGCTTTCGGGACTCATCACCAATACGCAGGTAGCAGTCGCCGGTATGGGTCTCGTGAACGCCCTCGCTAGGCGGTATGCGGAGGAGCAGCAGCGCATCCGTAGAGCCGTCAGCTCGCCGGACGCCTACCTGATCCGCATGCATGCGGACAGGCGGCACAGTGAAGTCGATCGACGCCTGTCGTAGTGCGTTCACATGCGAAGCGTGTCGCTTGACGCCCTCTACCTCGCCGTCGTTCAGACCGATGACTATCGTTCCGCCCTCGGCGTTCGCGAAGGCCACGAGCGCTTTCGCGAGGGTCTTCGGGTCGATCCGGACCGACTTCCGGTCGAACCACTGGTCCTCCGGAAGTTCAGCGAGTCGGGTAGCTCGTTCCTCGATCGGTGCGCCGAGCGCCACATCCACTTCGTTCTCGGACATGTACCTACTCTAACTTTTTTAGAGTAGTTGCGAGTACGCAACACGGAACACGCTCCGCGCTTGCTACACCCGGCTTTTCGCGTCACGCTTGCACCGCCTGACGCGATGTGGTGCGGGAGGAGCGACCGATGGACTGGGCAGCGCTCACGACCTGGCTCGACGCCCCGCACGCCGAGCTCGCCCGCCAGGTGATCCAGCGCGGCACGGCCGCGATCTTCGCAGTCGCGTTCCTCTCGACGCTCCTGCAGTTCCCGGCGCTGCTCGGCGAGCGGGGCCTCCTGCCCGCCCCGCGCTACATCACCGCGGGCGGTCTCGACGGCCAGCCCAGCCTCTTCCGGTGGCACTACTCCGACCGGATGCTGCGCATCCTCTGCCTCGTCTCCATCGCGATCGCCTTCGCGCTGGTCGCGGGCCTGCCGCAGCTCGGCCCGCCATGGCTGCCGATGCTCGCGTTCCTGACGCTCTGGATCGTCTACCTCTCGATCCTCCCCATCGGGCAGGTGTTCTACGGCTTCGGGTGGGAGCTGCTGCTGTGCGAGGCGGGGTTCCTCGTCGCCTTCCTCGGCTCGAACGCGACCGCTCCCCCGACGCTCGCCCTGCTGCTCATCGTCTGGCTTGTCTTCCGGCTCGAGTTCGGCGCGGGCATGATCAAGATCCGCGGCGGCCGCGAGTGGCGCGACCTCACGGCGCTCATGTACCACCACGAGACGCAGCCGATGCCGGGACCGCTCAGCCGCTGGGCGCACCTCGCGCCCGCGTGGTGGCACCGCACCGAGGTGGTCGTCAACCACGTCGCGCAGCTGGTCGCGCCGTGGCTCCTGCTCGTCGGCGTGCTCGGGGCGATCGTGACGGATGCGGTGGCCGGCCCGAGCGGCGCGGACGGCGCATCGCTCGGGTTCGCAGCGATCGCCACCGGCGCTGCCGCGGTGATGATCCTCACCCAGGGCTGGCTCGTGCTCACCGGCAACTTCGCCTGGCTCAACTGGATCACCATCGTGCTCGCCTTCGCAGCGGTCGACGACCGCGCGGTCGGGTGGCTGCTGCCCGGCCTGCCGCTTGACGACGCGTACGCGCCGACGCCGGCCTGGTGGAGCATCCTCGTCGCCGTCGTCTTCGTCGCGTACCTGTGGCTCAGCATCCCGTCGGTGCGCAACCTCGCCTCGCGCCGCCAGCTCATGAACGCGTCGTTCAACCGGCTGCGGCTCGCGAACGCCTACGGCGCGTTCGGCACCGTCACGAAGCGACGCGACGAGATCGTCATCGAGGGGACGATGGCGGATGCCCCGGCCGACGACGAGTGGGTCGAGTACGGCTTCAAGGGCAAGCCGGGCGATGTGCGGCGCGTGCCCGGCTGGTTCGCGCCGTACCACCTGCGGCTCGACTGGCTGATGTGGTTCCTCGCGCTCGGGTCGCACGGGCCGTGGTTCCGGATGCTCCTCCTGCGCCTGCTCGAGGCCGACCGGCCGACGCTGCGGCTGCTCGCCGACGACCCCTTCGACGGACGTCGCCCGAGGTGGGTGCGGGCCCGCGTCTACCGGTACCGGTTCGCGACGCGCGCCGAGCACCGCGAGACGGGCCAGATCTGGATGCGCGAGGACCGCGGGCTGCTGGTGGCGCCGATGCGGGGCCGGACCTCCTCCGCTGGTTGAGCCGCTGCGGCGCTCCGCTTCCGCTGGTTGTGCCGCTCCGCGCGCGGAGCGCGCAGAGCGAGTCGAAACCACTGCCGCGCGGGCTGCGGAGTGGTCTCGACTCGGGCGGCCGCCTTCGGCGGCAGCCCGGCTCGACCAGCGGAGGCTCGCCCCGATCGTCGAGTAGCGCCCGAAGGGCGCGTATCGAGACGAGGGAGGCTCCCCGGTCGTCGAGTAGCGCCCGAAGGGCGCGTATCGAGACGAGGACCGGCGCACGCGGCGGCGGGCGTGATCTCGATACGCCCGGCTCCGCCGGGCTACTCGATCAGCGGAAGGGGGGGCCGGCTCCGCCGGGCTACTCGATCAGCGGGGCGGGGAGGAAGCCGCCTCCGCCTCCTCCTCGCGCTCCGCCTCCGCCGCGCGGTCGATGCGCTCGCGCATCGCGCGCAACGCGAAGACGAGCGTGGCCATGCCCGACTCCGGCTCGTCGTGGGCGATGATCCGCCGGTAGAGCCGTTCGATCGCCTCGCCCGAGGCTGCGGACGCCTCCTCGGCCCCGCCGGTGCCGGCCCATGCCCGCAGGTGCTCGGCCAGCGCATCCATCGCCCGCGCCGTCAGCCGCCGCTCGTCGTCCTCCATCTCGACCTCGAGCGGCGACTCCCACGCGGCGGCCGCGATCGCGTCGAGCACGTCGATCATGCGGTGCGACACCGAGCGCACCGTCGCGACGCTGCGCTCGTCGCGGGCGAGGTCGTGGTGCCGCCACATCGAGCGCACGTTCAGCACGCGGCTCTCGCGCGCGGCGACCACCTCCTGCGACAGCTCCTCCACGCTCCCCTGCAGCTCGAGCCCCCAGTCGACCCACGACTCGTCCTTCGGCGGCCACTCCCCGCGCAGCATCTCGGCGAGCTGCTCGACGCGATCGGCGGTCCGTCGCACCTCGCCGCGGATGCGCTCGCGCGCCTCGCGGTCGTAGAGGGGCGGCATCACGAGCATGTTCACGATCACGCCCACGACGAGGCCGACCGAGAACTGCCCCACGTAGGCGACGGCGTACCCGTCGGCGTCGACGCCGCCGAAGATGATGACGAGCACGGCGACGACCGGCACGACGCCGGCGCCGATGCCGAGCGCGCCCGCGCCCTGCAGCAACACGCCGATGACGGCGATGATGCCGATCTTCAGCAGCCCGTGGATGTCGACCGCCAGCATCGCGAGCCCCACGGCCGCGCCGATCGCGAGCCCGACGGCCTGCTGCAGCGCCGTGCGGGCGATCGTGAACACGGTGGTGCCGGTCGCGATGAAGGCGCCGAGCGGCGCGGCGTAGGCGTACTCGGCGAAGTCGGCCGGCAGCTGCGTGCCGAGCAGCCACGCGGCCATGGCGGCGAGCGCGGCGCGCACGGCGTTCGCGATGCGGGCGGGCGGCAGCCAGCGGTGCAGCGCCCGCTCGGTCTTCGCGGTGACCGAGGCGTCGATGATCTCCGACGGTTCGGTCGGCGGATGCTCGGAACGTGCCACGAGGCCAACGGTAACCCCGGGCGGGCGGCCCGGGAAGTCGAGTTCCGCTCGGCCGCCGCGCACCCTCGGGCGCACGAGAACGGGGCCGCCCCGGTGTGGGACGGCCCCGTTCGACTGCGGTCATCGCAGCAGGTTGCGAGCGAGTGCGTCCAGGCGGTGCTGGGCGCGGGCCTCGAGCGCCTGCTCGTAGGCCATCGCCTCGCGCCGCCGCTGGTCGCGGTGCTGGGCCCGCATGGCCCACCGCTCGAGCTGCCGCGATGCGCTCAGTGCGAGCCGGCGCGGAGCCGGCATCGCGAGCATCGAGTTCGACATGGTGTTCTGCTTCCTGGCATGGCGATATCGCCCTCGGAATGGGCGTGGGATATCGCAGGTGAATTGCGGAGAATTGTGCGCGCCGAATTGCACCGCGAAGGTGCTGCGGATGCGCGACGGTGCACGGCGCCGAAAGTGCGGCCACAGAGGTGGCCGGCGCGGCAGCCGCGATCAGCGGGCGACGGGGCGGGAGGAAGCGCAGGGCTCAGATGCCTGCAGTGGCCTGGCCAGTCGCGCGCTCATCGGCGTGACGCCGACGAGCTCCGCGGACCAGCGGCCCGTGCGCTTCGCCGCTAGCGGACCCCACCGGGAAGGAGGGCTGCAGCGGCAGTGATCGTGATGAACATGGCGAGCTCCTCCTTTCGACTCGGGGCATGGAAGTTCGCGTGATGAAGATATACCGATGCGCGCGAGAATTGCAAGCCTGGATCGGGACTTCTTGCGGGAATTCTTGGGTGGGGGACAATTCGAGCCGCTCGAGGTGGTCTCGACTCGGTCGTCGCGCTCCGCGCGGCGACCGGCTCGACCAGCGGAGGAGGGAGATTGGTCAGACCAATGTTGACAGCGAGCGCGCGCGTGCCGTAGCGTGCTCGACATTGGTCGTACCAATCGGTGCGGCCGCTCGACGGCGAGGAGGCGACGTGCACGACACGCTCGAGGCGTTCGCGATCCAGCTCATCGACCTCTCGCATCCGGAGCCCGACGGCTCCCGCCGCCTCATCCCCGAGCGCGAGCTCTGCGCCCGGCTCGACGTGAGCCGCGGCGCGCTCCGCGAGCGCCTCTCGCAGCTCGAGTACATCGGCGTGCTCTCGCGCCGGCAGGGCCACGGCACCTACCTGCAGGCGCCCGGCCCCGATGTCATCCGCACGTACTTCACCACGATGCGCGCACTCGGCTTCCTCGACTCGACCGAGATCGCCGAGGCGCGCGAGATGCTCGAGACGGTCGTCGCCGTGCAGGCCGCCCGCCGCGCGACCGCCGCCGACGCCGAGCGCCTCCGCGCCCTCGTCGACGAGATGGTCGCGTGCACCGCCGCCGGCGACCACGACGCCGCGACCGAGGCCGACCTCGCCTTCCACGCTGGCCTGTTCCGCATCGTCGACAACCCCGTCTTCACGATGGTGCACACCGGTCTCGCCTACGCGCTGCAGCAGGCGATGCACGAGCGCCGCGCCCGCGCGATCGCCGCCGAGACGCCCGACGCCGACGGGCGCACCGAGACTGACACCATCCACTACCCGGTCGTCGACGCGATCGCCGCGAACGACCCCGATGCGGCCCGCGACGCGATCCGGCGCCACTTCGAGATCCACTCGCTCATCACGCTCGACACCGCCGAGGAGGCCCCCGCGTGACCACCCACTCCCCCGCCGTCTTCGTCGGCCTCGGCGCCATCGGCACCCCGATGTCGCAGCGCCTCGCCGACGCCGGCTTCCGCGTCACGGGCGTCGACCCGTTCGAGGCGGCACGCGAGCGCGCCGTCGCGGCCGGCATCGACGCCGTCGCGAGCATCGCCGACGCCCCGGCCGAGGGCCCCGTCGTCGTGATGGTGGCGACTCCCGACCAGCTCGACGCCCTCGTCGCCGAGGCGACGGGCGCATCCGTCGTCGCCGACCGCACGTGGGTGCTCATGTCGACGGTGGGGCCGGATGCGGTGCGTCGCGCAGGCGCGGCGCTCACGTCGGCGGGCGCCCGCGTCGTCGACGCCCCGGTCACCGGCGGCGTCGCCCGCGCAACGACGGGCGAGCTCATCATCTTCGCCTCCGGCGCCGAGGCAGACCTCGCCGAGGTCGCCGACCTGCTCGCGCCGCTCGGCGCGGTGCACGTCGTCGGCGCCGAGCTCGGGCAGGGCCAGTCGGTCAAGGTCGTCAACCAGCACCTGTGCTCGGTGCACATCGTCGCCGCTGCCGAGGCGCTCGCGCTCGGCGAGGCGCTCGGCCTCGACAAGGCCGACGTGCTCGACCTCATCGGCGGCGGCGCCGCCGGCAGCTGGATGCTCGCCGACCGCGGCCCGCGCATGCTGCAGGGCGCCGACGCACCCGTCACGAGCACGATCGGCATCTTCGTGAAGGACTCCGGCCTCGTGGCCGACGCCGCCGCGACCGTCGGCGCCGAGGTGCCGGTGCTCGCCGCGGCCCGCGAGCGCTACCTGCTCGCCGCATCCGCCGGCCTCGAGCGCCGCGACGACAGCAGCGTCATCGAGACCTACCAGCACTAGACCCCACACCCCACCGCCGCCCGGACCACCCCGGCGGCCGATCGACCGAGCCCGAAGGCTTCGAGGAGGAAGCATGTCCGCGACCGACACCGCGCAGGGCAGCACCGGCGCACGCATTACCGGCGGACGCACGGCCGGCCACGTCGGCCGCGACCGCGCCGAGCGCATCCGCGCCGTGCAGGAGGCCGCCTACCGCGCCCGCCACCACGCGATCGACATGGGCGAGGTGCAGGGGCAGGGCTACGTCGGCCAGGCGCTCGGCGCCGCCGACATGCTCGCCGCCGTCTACGCCGACCAGCTGCGCTTCGACCCGGCCGACGAGCACTGGGCCGGCCGCGACCGGTTCCTGCTCTCGACCGGCCACTACGCGATCGGGCTCTACGCGGCGCTCGCCGAGGCGGGCATCGTGCCCGTCGACGAGCTCGTCACCTACGCGGCCGACGACTCGCGGCTGCCGATGTCGGGCATGGCCTCGTACACGCCCGGCATGGAGATCTCGGGCGGCTCGCTCGGCCACGGCCTGACCGTCGCGGTCGGCATGGCGCTGGGCCTTCGGCTGCAGGGGCAGACCGAGCAGCGCGTGATCAACTTCCTCTCCGACGGCGAGCTCGACGAGGGCTCGACCTGGGAGGCGGCGATGGGCGCCGCCCACCACCGGCTCGGCAACCTCACCGCGCTCGTCGACATGAACGCGCTGCAGGCCGACGGCCCCACCGCCGACGTGCTGCGCATCGAGCCCGTCGAGGAGAAGTGGCGCGCGTTCGGCTGGCACGCCGTGCGCGTCGACGGCAACGACGCGGGCGCGCTCATCGACGCGTTCGACGAGTGCCGCGCGCTCGCCGCCGCCGACGGGCAGCCGCAGGTGATCATCTGCGACACCCGCGTCGGCCGGGGCGTGCCGCTGCTCGAGCAGCGGGAGAAGGCGCACTTCATGCGCATCGAGGAGCACGAGTGGCAGCTCTGCCGCGAGCAGCTCACCGCAGGCAACGAGGAGGCAGCGCGATGACCACCACCGCCACGCGCAAGGGTCCGAGCACGAGCGCGATGATCGCATCCATCGCCGAGCCCGACCAGCGCACCGAGACCGCTCCCTTCGGGCACGCGCTCGCCGCGGCCGCCGAGGCCGACCCGCGCATCGTCGGCCTCACCGCCGACCTCGGCAAGTACACCGACATGCACATCTTCGCGAAGGCGCACCCCGAGCGCTTCTTCCAGATGGGCATGAGCGAGCAGCTGCTCTTCGGCGCCGCAGCGGGCATGGCAGAGACCGGCCTCGTGCCGTTCGCCTCGACCTACTCGGTGTTCGCCGCCCGCCGCGCGTACGACTTCATCGCGCTCGACATCGCCGAGCCCGGCCTCAACGTCAACGTCGTCGGCGGCCTCCCCGGGCTCACGACCGGCTACGGGCCGAGCCACCAGGCCACCGAGGACATGGCCATCTTCCGCGGCCTGCCGAACCTCACGATCGTCGACCCGTGCGACGCGCTCGACCTCGCACAGGCGGTGCCGCAGCTCGCCGCGCACGAGGGCCCCACCTACCTGCGCCTGCTGCGCGGCAAGGTGCCGCTCGTGCTCGACGAGTACGACTACGCGTTCGAGCTCGGCAAGGCGAAGGTGCTGCGGGGCGGCGCCGACGTCGTGCTCGTCTCGTCGGGCCTCATGACGATGCGGGCGCTGCAGGCGGCGGATGCGCTGGCGCGCCACAAGGTCGACGTGGCGGTCGTGCACTCCCCCACGATCAAGCCGTTCGACGCCGAGACGGTGCTGCGCGAGCTCGACACCCCGCGCCTCGCGGTGACGCTCGAGAACCACACGGTGATCGGCGGGCTCTTCTCGGCCGTCGCCGACGCGGCCGTGCGCCGCGGGCTCGGCACGCGCATCGTGCCGATCGCGCTGCCCGACGAGTTCCTCGACGCGGGCGCGCTGCCCACGCTGCACGACCGCTACGGCCTCTCGAAGGACCGCATCGTCGAGCGGGTGCTGGCCGAGCTCGGCTGAGCCCCTCCGCTGGTCGAGCCGCGCGGCGCAGCCTCCCCCGCTGGTCGAGCCGCGCGGCGCCGCCCCTCCGCTGGTCGAGCCGCGCGGCGCAGCCGCGCGAGTCGAGACCACGCCCGGCCACGCGCCTCCTCCGCTGGTCGAGCCGCGCGGCGCAGCCGCGCGAGTCGAGACCACACCCGGCCCCACAGCCTCACACCGGCGTCGCCTCCGTCGGCCCCGGGCGCCGCTCCGCCCGCCGCTCGCGCACGCGGTCGAGGTAGCGCATCACGGGCGTCGCGGCGACGCCGTGCACGAGGATCGACCCGACGATCACCGCCCCGGCGATCGCCCACAGCCGCTCCCCGTCGGGGAAGTCGCCCTCCTGCAGCGCGTACGCGATGTAGAACAGCGAGCCGACGCCGCGCACGCCGAAGAACGCGATGACTCCCCGCTCGCGCGGGCCCGTCTTCCCGGGCGTGAGCCCGAGCCAGCCCGTGAGCGGCCGCACGACGAACAGCAGGATGACGACGAGCAGGATGTCGGCCGGCTCGAGCGATTCGAACAGCCCGCGCGCGATCGCGCCGCCGAGCAGCACGAGCACCGCGACGGTCAGCAGCCGCTCGATCTGCTCGACGAACTTGTGCAGCACCGCGTGGAAGCCGTGCGTGCTCTCGGCCGCGCGGATCGTCGTCGCGCACACGAACACGGCGATGAACCCGTAGCCCTCGGCCATCTCGGCGACCCCGTAGGCGAGGAAGGTCGCGGCGAGCGCGATGAACCCCTCGGCCTTCTCGGTGAGCCCCAGCCCGTCGGCCCACGACGAGAAGAACAGGCGCCGCAGCAGCCAGCCGGCGCCGAGCCCCACGGCGACGCCGACGACGAGCCGCCACCCGACGTCGACGAGCAGCCACTCCCCGAGCCACGCCGACGGCGCGATCCCGACGAGGCTCACCGCGATCGCCGCGTAGGTGAACGGGAACGCGAGCCCGTCGTTGAGCCCCGCCTCGGAGGTGATCGCGAAGCGCGCCTCGTCGTCGTCGGCGTCCTCGTCGTCGGTGATCGGCTCGCTCACCTGCACCTCGGTCGCGAGCACGGGGTCGGTCGGCGCGAGCGCGGCGCCGAGCAGCATGGCGCTCGCGATCCCCAGCCCGAGGCCGGCCCAGCCGAGCAGCGCGACGGCGATGATCGACAGCGGCATCGTGATCGCGAGCAGCCGCCAGGTCGTCGACCATCGCCGCCAGCCGATCGCGCGGTTGACGGCGAGCCCCGCGCCCATGAGCGAGACGATGACGCACAGCTCGGTCAGGTGCAGCGCGAACCCGGACTGCTCGATCGGGTCGGGCTCGGGCAGGTCGGGCAGCAGCGCGAACGCGATGATGCCGGCCGCGACGAAGACCATCGGCATCGAGACGGGCACGCGTCCGAGCACGCGCGGCAGCAGCGCGGCGGCGAGCGTCGCGACGCCGATCGCGGCATAGATCGTGCCGACTTCATCCAGCGCCATGGTCGGCCTCCTGCCTCGATGGGGAGAGCATTCCACAGCGGTCGCCGACGGAGCCGGGAGGATGCGGGCCGGTCTCGACTCGCGCGGCTCCG
Organism: Agrococcus sediminis; assembly: GCF_007923295.1. Lineage (GTDB taxonomy): Bacteria > Actinomycetota > Actinomycetes > Actinomycetales > Microbacteriaceae > Agrococcus > Agrococcus sediminis. The sequence continues at coordinate 52,481 of NZ_VOIR01000011.1, forward strand.
CCGCGCGGCTCGACCGGCGGAGGGGGCCTCAGCGCGCCAGCGCCGCCTCCATGCGCGCGACGATGTTGTCGCGGGCCGAGGTGTTGTGCTCGCGCAGCACCTCGCGGGCGTGCGCGGCGTCGCCGCTCGCGATCGCCTCGACGATCGGCGCGTGCCGGGCGGCCGACATGTTCGCGATCGCGGTCTCGCGGCCCGCGGCGGTGATCACGGCGCGCGCGAGCCCGCTCACGCGGCGCCACGACTCGACGAGCGTGCGGTTGCCGCTCGCGGTGCAGAGCGCCTCGTGGAAGGCGAGGTCGGCGGCGACCTGCTCGGCGATGCCGACGTCCTCGCTCTCCTCGAGCCGCTCGAGGGCGGCCCGCAGCTGCGGCACGACGTCGGCGAGGTCCTCGCGCTCGCAGACGACCTCGGCGGCCGCCGACTCGAGCGCGAAGCGCACGTCGAAGATCTCGCGCACCTCGGCCGGCGTGACGACGCGCACCGAGAGCCGGCCGCGCGCATCCTTCGACAGCAGCCCCTCCTCCTCGAGGTGCCGCAGCGCCTCGCGGAGCGTGCCGCGCGAGACTCCGAGCGACGTGCTCAGCTCGGTCTCGGCGAGGTGGGTGCCCGGCGCGAGCTCGCCGCTCGTGACGGCCGAGCGCAGTCGGTCGAGGATGAGCTCCCGCCGCGTGACGCGCTCGATCGATCCGAGGGATCGGAACTGCGCTTCCATCGTCATGTCGATCACGGTACCCGAGCACTTCCTTGGGTTCTCCCGGCGCGAGCCGGGGTGGGCGGAGCCGGCCGCGGGTGCGGCCGGCAGTGCGGTCAGTGCAGGTGGCTCGCGCCGTTGATGTCGATGTTCGACCCCTGCAGGTAGGCGGCGTCGTCGCTCGAGAGGAACGCGAACACGGCCGCGATCTCCTCGGTGGTCGCGACGCGGCCGATGGGGATGTCGGCGGCGAGCTTCGCCTCCGACTCGGGCGTCGCGCCGACGCGGATGTTCGTGTCGACCGCACCCGGCGTGACCGAGTTGATCGTCACGCCCGACGACGCGATCTCGCGGGCGAGCGCCTTCGTGAAGCCGAGGATCGCGGCCTTCGCGGCCGAGTAGGGCACCTTGCCGAAGACGCCGCCGCCGCGCTGCGCCGACACCGACGACATGTTGACGATGCGGCCCCAGCCAGCCTCGAGCATCCCGGGCAGGAACGCCTTCGTGGCGAGGTAGGTGCCGGTCGCGTTCACGGCCATGACCGTGTTCCAGAGCTTGAGGTCGGTCTCGAGGAACGGCACGGGCGAGGTGATGCCGGCGATGTTCGCGAGCGCGCCGACCACGGGCAGGCGGCGCGCCTCGACCTCGGCCTGCACGGCGGCCTGCGCGGCGGCGACCGCGTCCTCGTCGGCGACGTTCACGGCCGCGCCGAAGGCGGGCACGCCGTGGCGCTCGCCGATCTCGGCGGCGACCTGCGCGGCGCGCTCGCCGTCGAGGTCGAGGATGACGACGGCCCAGCCGTCGCGCGCGTAGCGGTCGGCGACGGTCATGCCGATGCCGCGCTCGGAGGTGGCGCCGGTGATGACGGCGGTGCGCTGGGTGCGCTCGGTCATGATGCTCCTTCGGTGGTCAGAGACTCGGTGGTCAGCGACGGATGCGTGAGGTCGAGGCCCGCGACGAGCGGCGCCATGCGCGCGGCCGCATCGCGGATCGCGTCGACGCGGGCTGCGCGAGCGGCGTCGTCCATGGCGCCGGTCGCGTCGTCGACGTAGGCGCGCGAGGGCAGCTCGAGCGCGAAGCCGCCGGCGTAGCCGATGTCGGCGAGCGCCCGGAAGGCCGCGGGGAAGTCGATCGATCCGCCGCCGATGGGCCGCGAGAACTCGCCCGGCACCGCGTCGCGCAGGTGCACGTGGGCGATGTCGGCGCCCCACGCGCGGATCGTCGCCGGCAGGTCGTCGCCCGCGGCGACCACGTGGGCGACGTCGAGGATCGGGCGCACGCCGCTGCCGGCGAGCAGCGCGTGCAGCGCCTCGGCCCGCTCGCGGTCGAAGCAGAGCCTGAGGAAGTGCAGCGACTCGACCCACACCTCGACGCCGTGCGCCGACGCCGCGTCGGCCGCCCGGGCGAGCGCGGCCGCGACCCGCTCCAGGTCGGCGTCGAGCGAGTCGAGCGGCTCGTGGCCGAGCGCGCCGCACGGCAGCACGAGGGCGTCGGCGCCGACGGCCGCGGTGAGCGCGAGCAGCCGGTCGACGTGCGCGGCCTGCGCCGACGCATCCGCCCCCGGGTCGTTGAAGGCGCCGACGTCGCCGTTGACGCTGCGCACCCGCAGGCCGCTCGCGGCGATGCTCGCGGCGACCTGGGCGATCGCGGCGTCGTCGAGCTCGAACGGCACGTGGTCGCAGACGCCGGGCAGCGCGCCGAGGTCGACCTCGGCGAAGCCCAGGCGCTCGATCTCGGCCAGCGCACCCTCGAGGGGCAGGTGCTGGAACGAGATGGTCGAGCAGCCGAGGCGCTGCGGCAGGTCTGCGGGCGGCGTCATGGCAGCACGACGCCCTTGCGTGCGTCGCCCACCGGGATCGGCGTCCAGCGCACGACCTCGACGGGGCTCGCGAGCAGGCCCTCGAGCTCGGCGTTGAAGTCGGCGACGGGCTCGCCCGCGCCGTGCTCGTCGAGCAGCTCGGCGGAGTCCCAGTGCTCGATCATCGCGATCGTGCCGTCCTCGGCCTCCTGGATCGCGTAGAGGTTGCAGCCGGCCTCCTCGTGCACGCGCGGGATGACGCGCTCCATGGCGGCGAGCACCTGCTCGCGCGCGCCCGGGACGGGGCGGAAGATGGCGGTGACGACCAGCGGTGCGTCGGTCATGGCTGCTCCTTGGTTCGGATGATGGTGCGGTAGACACCGGAGTGGTCGAGGGCGCCGTCGCCGGCGTCGGATGCGGCTTCGAACAGCGCGAGGGCGGTACGGGCCGCGTCGAGCGTGAGCCCCGCCTCGTCGGCGGCCTCGCGCGCGAAGCGGAGGTCCTTCACCTGGTAGTCGATGGAGCCGCCGGCCTCGAACGACTCGTCGACCCAGTGGTGCCGCTTCTGCCGCAGCACCTCGCTCGCGGCGAGGCCCGAGCCGAGCGCGTCGGCGAGGGTCGCCGCGTCGATGCCCGCGGCGCGGGCGAGCGCGAAGGCCTCCGACAGGGCGGTGATCGTCTCGGCGACGACCAGCTGGTTGCAGAGCTTCGCCATCGCACCCGTGCCGGTGCCGCCCATCCGCGTCACCCGCGAGGCGCACGGCGCGAGCAGCTCGGCGAGCTCGGCGACCTGGGCCTCGGTGCCGCCGACGAAGAAGCTGATGCGCCCCTCGGCGGCCCCGAGCACGCCGCCTGACATCGGGGCGTCGACGACCTCGACGCCGCCCGGCACATCCGCCGTCGCCAGCTCGTCGGCCAGCGCGCGCAGCGCCACGGGCGACACGGTGCCGCAGACGACGAGCATGGGGCGCCGGACGCCCGCGGCGCGCCAGCCGGCCAGCAGGCCGTCGGGGCCCTCGAGCACGGCGCGCACCTGGGGGAGGTCGGGCAGAGCCGTCAGCACCACCTCGCGGGCGGCGTCCGCGGGCGTCGCGGCGACGGTCGCGCCGGTCTCGAGCCCGAGCGCTTGGGCGCGCGGTGCGCTGCGGTTCCAGACCGTCAGCGCACCGCCGCCCTCACGGGAGCGCGCGGCGAGCCTGCGCGCCATCGGCAGGCCCATCGCGCCGAGCCCGAGGAGGCTCAGCGAACGGGTCATGACAGCCTGCTCACAGCGCCGACGCGGCCGCGAGCGCCTCGGTCTCGCGGCGGAGCTCGATAGCCTGCGCGAGCGAGTCGTCGATCTCGACGTCGTCCCAGCGCACGCTCTCGCCGGCGGCGATGTCGCGCTTGAGGGGCACGTGGTGGGCGAGCGCGACCGGCAGGTAGCCCTCGGCGACCGAGGTGCGGGCCGAGACGAGCTTGCCGTAGACCGCGAAGCCGCCCTCGCCGTCGAGCGTGTCGCCCGCCGCGAGATCCTTCTTCGCCGTCGCCACGACATCCGCCGTGAAGCCCACGGCCGTGCCGGTCGCGATGCCGCGCAGCACCGCGTTGGCGATCGAGACGTTGAGCTCGAGGCCGACGTAGTGGTACGGGCGGTAGAGCGCCGCGTACTGGCCGGTGGGGTCGGGGTGCCACGGGTACTCCTGGAAGCAGCCCGAGACGTAGTCGTTCGTCGCCTTCACGACCACGAACACGCCCTCCTGGGTGTTGTGGGGGATCCAGTCGCCCTCGCGGGTGTAGCTCGACATCACGTCGACCGTGCCCTCGTGGGAGAGCACGCCGCCGACCTCCTTCGGGCGGCAGACCGTGGCGATCTCCTCGAGGTTGCCCGGCGTGAAGCTGAGGCCCTCGTCGCTCGGCACGAGCGCTGCGGCGTTGGCGACCGCGGCCATCTCGATCGCGGCCTTCGTGCCGTCGCGGAACGAGGTGTGCATGTAGGGGTTGAGCTGGCCCGACTGCTTCAGCTCGTCCGAGAACTCCCAGTGGTCCCACACGTTGTCGGGGTTCATCTGGTTGTAGCCGGGCAGGTACTTGGCGCCCTTGCCGGCGCAGACGACGTCGAAGCCCGAGGTGCGGGCCCAGTCGACGAGCTCCCAGATGAGCGCGGGCTGGTCGCCGAACGCCATCGAGTAGACGACGCCCGCCTCCTTCGCGCGCTTCGCGAGCGCGGGGCCGGCGAGCGCGTCGGCCTCGACGGTGACCATCATCACGTGCTTGCCGCTGTCGATGGCTGCGAGGGCGTGCTTGATGCCGACGATCGGGTTGCCGGTCGCCTCGACGATCACGTCGATGTCGGTGCGGAAGAGGTCCATCGCGTCGGCGATGACGGCGGTCTTGCCGTCGGTGAGGTCGTCGACCGAGTCGACGATGTCGCCCTCGGGCCAGCCGACGCGGGCGAGCGACTCGCGGGCGCGGGCGGTGTTGATGTCGGCGATCGCGAGCACGCGCACGCCGGGGATGTTGCGGGCCTGCGAGAGGTACATCGTGCCGAACCGGCCGGAGCCGATCAGGCCGACGCGGATCGGCTGGCCCTCTGCTTCGCGCTCCTTGAGCAGCTCGTGCAGGTTCATGGTGTCTCTCTCCTGAGATGTCGGATGCGCGGGGGCGCCGGGGGTGGTGTCGCAGGTGGTGTCGCACCGCCTGGGTGCTCGGTGCGACGGGTGGTGGATGCGTGGGGTGGGGTGGCGGGGCCCCGCGGACGGGGCCCCGCCGGGGATCACATCTCGCGGATCTGCGAGACCCAGGTCTGCACCTGGTCGGGCAGGCCCTCGACGACGGGCTGCGTCGCCTCGACCCATGCCTCGCGGTCGGTCACCTCGTGGAACTCGGCGCCGGCCTCCTCGAGCTGCTCGCGGTAGTCGGCCATGTTCGTGACGGTGTTGTCGGTGTACTCCTCGCCGACCTCGTCGGCGACCTCGATGATCGCCTCGCGGATGTCCTCCGGGTAGCCCTGGAGCGCCTCGTCCCACATGATGAAGTGGTAGTTGGCGAACATGTGGTGCGTCTCGGCGATGTGCGGAGCGACCTCGTGGATCGAGTTGAAGAGGATCGCGTCGAGCGGGTTCTCCTGGCCGTCGAGCACGCCCGACTCGAGCGCCGAGTAGACCTCGTTGAACGCGAGCGCCTCCGCGCGGGCGCCGAGGGCGTTCCACGTGTCGAGCATCGTCTGCGCGGAGGGCGTGCGGATCGTGAGGCCCTGCACGTCGGCGAGCTCGGTCACGGGCTCCTTGGTGGTGAGCTCGCGCGGGCCGCGGTACATGTTGCCGAGCAGCGCGTAGCCGGATGCGTCGGTGACGGCCGTCTGGATCTCGTCGCCCAGGTCGCCGCCCCAGACCTCGAAGAACTGCTCCTCGTCCTCGTAGAGGAAGGGGGCGGTCTCGACGGAGGCGAGGTCGGTGTACGCCTCGACCGAGAGCATCGACTCGATGACGATGTCGACGCTGTCGATCTGCAGGCCGTCGATCATCTCCTCCCACGTGCCGAGGGTGGAGTCGGAGTGGACCTCGACGGTGACGCGACCGTCGGTCGCCTCCTCGATCCGCTCGGCGAACTGCTCGGCAGCCCACTGGCGCGGGTCGGTAGTGGAGCCGGCGTGGCCGAGGACGAGCGTGTACGTCTCGGCCGAGTCGCCGGTGCCGGCGTCGCCGGACTCGGTCGGGGCGGAGCCGCCCGTCGAGCAGCCTGCGAGTGCGAGGGCGACGATGCCGACGCCCGCGAGGAGCTTGGTGGTGCGCATGGTGCTTCCTTCCTTGGTGGTTCTGGTGGGTGCGATCACTCGCCGAGCAGCACGGACGGCAGCCAGAGCGAGATCTGCGGGATGTAGGTGATGAGGAGCATGTAGATCAGGCCGACGACGAGGAACGGCCATGAGGCCTTGACCGCGCTGACGAGCTTGACCTTGGAGATCTCGGCGGAGAGCATCAGCGCGATGCCCACGGGCGGCGTGATGAGGCCGATGCCGAGGTTGACGACGATGATCACGCCCAGGTGCACCGGGTCGACGCCGAGCGACGTCAGCACCGGGAGCAGTATCGGCGTGATGATGATGAGCGCCGCATTCGCCTCGATGAACATGCCGGCGATGAGCAGCATGAAGTTCACGAGCAGGAGGAGGATGACGAGGTTGTCGGTGATGCCGAAGATCGCCTCGGCCGCCGCCTGCGGCACGCCGCCCGAGGTGAGCGCCCACGAGTAGAGCTGCGCCGCGGCGAGCACGAGCATGATGAGGCCGACCATGAGGCCCGACTCGGCGAAGGCCGAGACGAGCTTCTTCCAGGTCAGCTCGCGGTAGATGGCGAGACCCACGAGAAGCGCGTACACCACGGCGACCGCGGCCGCCTCGGTCGGCGTGAACCAGCCGAAGCGGATGCCGCCGAGGATGAGGAGCGGGAGGATCAGCGCCGGCAGCGCTCCGACGAGCGACGGCCAGAAGTGCGGACGCTCGTCCTTCGGCGTCTTGCCGATCAGCTCGAGGTTGGTCGTGTTGGCGACGAGCTCGTCGGTGAAGCCGCGCTTGCGCACCGTCAGGTGCACCGCGACCATCACCATCGCGATGTAGAGGATCGCGGGGATGATGCCGGCGAAGAAGAGCGCGCCGATCGAGGTGCCCGAGACCACGCCGTAGACGATCATCGTGATCGACGGCGGCATGATGGGCGCCACGATGGGCGCGGCGGCGGTGACGGCGGCCGCGTAGGCGGCGCGGTAGTTGCGCGCCTTCATCGCGGGGATGAGGATGCGGCCGAGGCTCGAGATGTCGGCGACCGCCGAGCCCGAGATGCCGCCGAAGAACAGCGCCGACAGCACGTTGGTCTGCGCGAGTCCGCCGCGCATCCCGCCCACGATCGAGTCGGCGAGGTTCAGCAGGCGCTTCGTCATGCCCCCGGCGTTCATGATGCCGCCGGCGAGGATGAACAGCGGGATGGCCAGCAGCGCGAACGGCGTGATGCCGGCGACGATGCGCTGGGCGCCGATCGTCAGCGGCGTGTCGGTGACGAGCCAGAGGGTGATGATCGAGGCCAGCGCGAGCGCGAAGCCGATGGGGACGCGCAGGAGCATCGCTCCCACGAAGTTGCCGAGCAGCAGAGGACCCATGGGTTACACCTCACCCTTCACGAGCACGTCCTCATCGGACTGGAACAGCACCTTCGACGGCAGGGGGTCGTGGTCGGGATCGGGGTTGCGCACGAGCCTCCACCACGCCTCGATCGCGAAGAGCGCCGAGATCGCGGCGCCCACGGGCACGGCGAGCGAGATGTAGCCGAACGGCAGGTCGATGCCGGGCATGTTGCGGCGGAGCGCGCTGGGGAGCGCGTCGACGCCGTAGAAGACGAGCACGCCGAGCGTGAACAGCACGAGCGCGCTCGCGACGGTCGTGACCGTGACGCGCAGCCAGCGGTGCTGGGGCGCGTACTCCCAGATGTCGAGCACCATGTGCCGGCCCTGGCGGACGCCGAGCGAGATGGCGAGCATCGACAGCCACACGAACGACAGCGCGGCCACCTCGGTGGTCCACGAGGCGGAGTCGCGGGTGACGTAGCGGGAGATGACCTGCCAGGTGACGGCGATGGTGATCAGCGCCAAGAAGGCCACGCAGAGCCATTGGACGATCGTGTCGAGCGTCCCCATGATCTTCTCGATCAGTCGGGGCATGAGTTTCGCTCCTTTGCGAAGTGGGCGGCGACAGTGCTGCTGAGGAAGAGTGAACCGTCTCCGCGTTCTACTGTCAACAGTAGAACGCGACGGTTATCGAATCGTGACCGCGTGCTCGCTGCGGAACTCGTCCTCGAGCTCGCGACGGAACCGCACGGCCGCGAGCGACGCATCCGCGTCGACGTCGTCCCACGTGACCGAGCGGTCCTTGGGCACGTCGCGGATGAGCTTCGCGCCGTGCGCGAGGCCGAGCGGCAGCGCGCGGTGCTCGAGCGAGAAGCTCGCGGGGCGCAGCTTGCCGAAGACGGTGAAGCCGCCCTCGCCGTCGAGCGTCTCGCCGGCCCTGAGGTCGCGCTTCGCGGTCGTGACGACGTCGCCGCGGAAGCCCGTGGGGGCGCCGGTGGCCTCCCCGCGCAGCACGGCGCTCGCGATCGAGACCCCGAGCTCGAGGCCGATCATGTGGTACGGCCGGTAGAGCGAGCCGTAGCGACCCGTCTCGTCGGTCTTGACGCCGTACTCTGCGAAGCACTGCACCGCGTAGTCGGTCTTCGCCTCGAAGGTCACGTAGACACCCCAGCGCAGGTCGCGCTCGACCTCGGTGCCGTCGCGGTGCAGGCTCGACGCGATCTCGACGGTCCCGCGCTGGTCGAGCTGGCCGCCGATCTCGCGCGGCCGGAAGATGTGCGGCAGGTCGTCGACACCCGCGGGCGGGAAGTGCAGGCCCTCGAGCTGCGGCGTGAGGCCCGTGCCGTTGGCGACGGCCGCCATCTCGATCGCCGACTTCGTGCCGTCGAGGAACGAGTTGAACATCTTGGGGTTGAAGTCGCCCGACGAGAGCTGCTCGTCGGTGAAGCCGTAGTGGTCCCACACGGTGTCGGGCGTGGAGTAGTGGTACTCGGGCAGGTACTTCGTGCCCTTGCCGGCCGCGACCACGTCGAAGCCGACCGTGCGGCACCAGTCGACGAGCTCGCTGATGAGGGCGGGCTGGTCGCCGTAGGCCATCGAGTAGACGACGCCGGCGGCCGCGGCGCGGCGCTGCAGCAGCGGGCCGACCATGCAGTCGGCCTCGACGTTGACCATGATCACGTGCTTGCCGTTGTCGATCGCGGCGACCGCGTGGTCGGTGCCGACGATCGGGTTGCCGGTGATCTCGAGGATGACCTCGACGGACGGGTGCTTGATGAGCGCCATCGAGTCGTCGATGACGGCGGTGAGGCCGGTGCGCGCGGCCTCGTCGAGGCTCGTGGCGGCGTAGCGGTCGGCGCTCCAGCCGGTGCGGGCGAGCGCGTCCTTCGCCTTCGGCACGTTGATGTCGGCGACGCCGACCACGTGGAACTCCGGCGTGACCGAGGCCTGCGTGAGGAACATCGAGGCGAACTTGCCGGCACCGATGACGCCGACCCGGATGGGCCCCGCGCTCTCGGCTCGGCGCTGCAGCAACGAGTACAGGTTCATGGACTGCTCCTTTGCAGTGGATCGCTCGGACGATGCGCGTGTCCGACTGTTGACAGTAGAACGTGAGGGGCGGATGCGTCAAGCACGGCTGGGTGGGTGCGGCGCGTCGTCGCTGTGGAGAGCGCGGGCCCTCGGTGCGGCCGTTCGCGTAACCTGCCCGCATGCTCGCCAGGCTCGGATCAGGTCTCGCGCTCGCAGCGGTCGCAGCGCTCGCCCTCGTCGGCTGCTCGCCGCCGGAACCGGTCGCGACGACGCCGGCGGCCGAGAGCCAATCGCCAACGCCGACATCGACCGAAGAAGAGCTGCTTCAGGCGGCGGGCGAGGTCTACGTCGCCTACTCGAACGCCCATGTTCGAGCGGTGACCGAGAGAACCGTCTCTGCCTCAGCGTTCGAAGGTCTCGCGACGAGCGCGCAAGCCGAGCAGGCCGCGCTCGAAGTCGACCTAGATATACAGGACGGCGTTAGTTACGACGGCCAGTACGCACTGGCGTCGATCGCACTTGAGTCACACGTGGCGACCACGCTAGAAGCGATTGTCTGTCTAAACATTGACGATCTCTCGGTCCGCAACGCGGCAGGTGAGCAACTGGAACAGGGCGACCCGCGGCCGCTGCTAGTGACTTTCGATGTGCAGGAGACACCCCTCGTGGCTGCAGTCGGGCCGATACCCAACGGTTCGGAGCAGTCGTGCCCTTGATCGCGCTACTGATGGTCGCGCTCGCGACCGCGAGTGCCGGCTCTGGCTCCGCGCAACTATGCACCGTCGCTCGCGCCAATGCAGGGTTGTGCGACCCATCGGAGATCGGGCAGGCCGTTGTCGAGGGCAACCTGATCATTGGCCGTCCGGTGGAACCGGGTGCAGGCGGCGCACAGCCACCGGTGCCGAACCCTGAAGCCGAGCGCGCGTGGCGGGCCTACCTGCAGATGCTCCACGACCGCTGCATCGACATGGGTGAAGATCCGGCGGTGTGCCCGCCGCCTCCTCCGCCGCCTGGCGAGCCGCTGCCCGAAGCCGCGGCCGATCCGATCACCATGAGCGACCTCGCGGCGTTCCGGCCGCTGGTCGGCGAGCTCGTCGTCGAGCCCGACGGGTGGGGCGTCGTGGGCACGCCAACGAACTTCTACGCGACGGCCGAGGCGCACACGATGGACGGCGAGCTCTTCGACGTGCCCATCCGGGTGCGGTGGACGCCCTCGTCGTACGTCTTCGACTACGGCGACGGCACCGTCGAGGAGACCGAGGCGTCGGGCGCCGCCTGGCGCGGACCCGAGGAGTCGTGGACTGAGACGGCCACGAGCCATGCGTACGCGACGACGGACGACGTGCGCGCATCCGTCACCGTCGTCTTCACCGCCGAGGTCGACGCCGGCGGCGGCTGGTTCGCGGTGCCGGGCACGCTGCCGGTCGAGGCGCCGGCCGTCGACGTGAAGGTCTTCGAGGTCGACACCGTGCTGACGAACGGCGACTGCATGGCGAACCCGTCAGCGGCGGGGTGCGGCTGAGCGCGGCGCGCCCGTAGAGTCGCGACATGACGACCACCTCCCCCGGCTGGGGCATCCTCGGGCCCGGCCGCATCGCCGACGCCTTCGCACGCGACCTCGCGACCGGCGGCCACCGCCTCGTCGCCGTCGGCAGCCGCAACGGCGAGCGCGCCGCAGCCTTCGCGGCCGAGCACGGCATCCCCAACGTGCACGCCTCCTACGAGGCGCTCGTCGCCGACCCCGACGTCGACGTCATCTACATCGCGACCCCGCACTCGCACCACCGCGAGCACGCGCTGCTCGCGATCGAGGGCGGCAAGCACCTGCTCATCGAGAAGGCGATCACCACCACGGGCGACGACGCCCAGGCGATCGTCGACGCGGCGCGCGCGAAGGGCGTCTTCGTGATGGAGGCGATGTGGACGCGCTTCCTGCCGACGATGGTCGCCGTGCGCGAGCGCATCGCGGCAGGCGACCTGGGCGACGTCGTCGCGGTGAACGCCGACCATTCGCAGATGCTCGACCTCTCCCCCGGCAGCCGCCTCATCGAGCCGTCGCTCGGCGGCGGCGCGCTGCTCGACCTCGGCGTCTACTGCGTCTCGCTCGCGCACGCCGTGCTCGGACCCGTCACGCGCATCCAGGCCTCCGGGGTCGTCGACGCCGCGGGCGTCGACCACCGAGGCGCCGCCATCCTCGAGCACGCCGGCGACGGCATCTCGACCGTGACGTTCTCGATGGAGACGCTCGGCTCCAACCGCGCCACGATCTCGGGCACCGACGGCGTCATCGAGCTCGATCCCGCGTTCTACACCTGGACCCGCTACGCGCGCCGCCACGCATCCGACCATGCCGCGATCGCCGAGGCGTTTGAGCCCGACATGCTGGGGCGCGGCATGCAGTTCCAGGCTGCCGAGGTCGAGCTCTGCATCGCCTCGGGCAAGCTCGAGAGCGAGCTCATGCCGCTCGACGAGTCGGTCGCGATCATGCGGGTGATGGACGAGATCCTGCGGCAGATGCGCGCTGGAGCTTAGAGCGGAGGCCCTTTCGGGCCTCCGCCGCGACGCCAGCGCCGACGCCCGTCCCGGGCGTCGGGAGCAGCCCCGACGTAGCGTGCGGGGTGGTCTCGAGACGCACTCGGCCTCCGGCCGAGCGCTCCTCGACCAGCGGGCGGACCGAAGGCTCCTCGACCAGCGGCGGGCTGTCAGCGCGCCGCCGCCGCCTCCCGCTCGGCGATGCGCGCCCGCACCTCGGGCCGGCGCAGCGGCGGCACTGTCTTCGGCGGCTGACGCCGCTCGGGCAGGTCGTCGAGCAGGTGCCGCGTGATGTGGGCGACCTCGGCGACCGCCCGCTCGAACGCGTCGCGGGTGCGTTCGGTCGGATGCGTGATGCCCGACACCTTGCGCACGTACTGGCGCGCGGCGGCCTCGACCTCGTCGTCGTTCGCGGCCGGCTCGAGGCCGCGCAGCTCGGTGATGTTCCTGCACATGCGGCCAGGGTAGGCGTGCCGCGGAGGCACTCGCCAGGGCCGTCGACGCTCTCGAGGCGCCCCGTGCACAGGCCGCCTCCGATGTCAGTGGCCCCCTCTACCTTGGTGGCGACGAAGGGGTCGAGGGTGACGATGATCGAGCAGGCGGAGGCAGCGGTGCAGGCCGCGCGCGCCATGCTCACCGGCGCCCTCGACTTCGCGCGCGCCTCCGACGCCGAGGTCGTCGAGCTCCTCGCGCGCACGGCCGAGCTCTCACGCCTCGTCGACGCGCAGCGCGTGCACCTGGCCGGCGAGATCGCCGAGCGGTCCCGGGGCTCCGTCGACGAGTCGCTGTGCCGGCGGCTCGGCCAGCGCAGCGCCAAGGAGGCCGTCGCGTCGGCGTTCGGCATCCGGGCGGGCGACGCGCAGGCGATGCTCGCACTCGCCGCGGCCACGAGACCCGCAGTGGGGCTCTCGGGCGCCGACATCGCCGCGCGCTATCCCCGTGTGGCGCAGGCGCTCGACGCCGCCGCCATCTCGCTGCCGCAGGCGCGAGCCATCGTGCAGCAGCTCGAGCCTGCGGCGCCCCGTGCCGACCTCGACCAGCTCGCCTGGGCCGAGCAGCAGCTCGTGACGGCGGCGACCGACCCCGACTGGCCGCTCGGTCCCGAGCTGCTCGTCACGCAGGCACGCGCCTACGTCGCGGTGCTCGATCCCGACGGCGTGCTCCCGAGCGCCGAGCGGCAGCGGGCGCTGCGCAGCCTGCGCCTGCGGCAGCAGCCCGACGGCATGTGGCAGCTGCAGATGCTCTGCCCGCCCGAGGCGGGGTCCGCCCTCAAGGCGCTGCTGGATGCGTACACGTCGCCACGAGTGCGGGTCGCGTTCCGAGACAGCGGGGCGACCGCGGATGACACTGCCGATGACGGCGCCCTCAGCGCTCCCGTCGATCTCCCGCCCGACGAGCCGGTCGACGACCGCACACCCGAGCAGAAGCGCCACGACGTGCTCGTCGCGCTCGTGCAGGCGCACGCCGCCTCGGGCGGCGCCCCAGTCGCGGGCGGGGAGTCGCCGACCCTCGTGCTCACCGGCACGATCGACGCGTACGCGGCGTACCTGCACGGCGTCGAGCACGCCGACCGCACTCTCACGATCGAGCACACCGGCGACCTCGTGCCGATCGAGACGGTCGACCGGCTGCTGTGCGATGCGCTCGTGCAGAAGGTGGTGCTCGACGAGCGAGGGCACCCGCTCGCGCTCGGCCGCGCCGACCGCCTGTTCAGCCGCGCGCAGAAGGCAGCGCTCGCCAAGCGCGACCAGGGCTGCATCACCCCGGGCTGCGGGATGCCCGTCGCCTGGACGGAGGCGCACCACGTCGTCTGGTGGGAGCAGGGCGGCGCGACCGACATCGACAACGGCGTGCTGCTGTGCAGCCACTGCCACCACGAGGTGCACGCCGGCCGTCTCGGAGTCATCGCCGCGAGCGACCGGCCGGGCGACTGGCGCGTCGTCGCCGAGCTGCGCGCCGCGAATCGCCACGCCCGGGCCCGGCGCACCACGACCGCTGCAGGATCCGCGCGAGTCGCGACGGCCGCTCACGCCGCGGCGAGCGCCGCGGCCGTCAGGATCGCGGCCGACGCGGCCATCAGCCCGAAGCTCGCCGCCGGATCGGAGCTCGCGCCCGCAGTGCCGCCGTCATCCCCGGTGCCGACGGTCCGCGCGCCACGGCGCTCCCGCGCATCGGTCGAGGCGCGGCTGCGCGGCATGGCCCGAGCGCGACCGGACGGTCCGCGACCGCCGGCGTTCGACCTCCGCCCGCCGGCGCACATCGTGATGCGCACCTGACGGGGAGTGCTCCCCCGGGCAGTGCTCCGCAGCGCTCCCGATCGGCGACGCGCCGGCCGATGCTCCGGCGAGCAGTGCTCCCCCGGTCCGCGATGCCCTTAGGCGACCCGCCGGTCAGCTCTCCTTCGTGATCTCGACGCTGACGAAGAGCTGCGACTTGCCGGCTCCGGCGTAGACGCCGCGCAGCGGGGGCACGTCGTTGTAATCGCGCCCGAGGCCGACCTTCACGTGCCGCTCGCCGATGTCGATGAGGTTCGTCGGGTCCCACGCGTTCCACTCGCCGGTGAACCACTCCACCCATGCGTGCGACTCGCCGCGGATCGTCTCGCCGATCTGCGCGTTCGGCCGCGGGTGCAGGTAGCCCGACACGTAGCGCGCCGGGATGCCGACCGCCCGCAGCGCGCCGATCGTGATGTGCGCGATGTCCTGGCAGACGCCCTTGCGGTTCGTCCACGCCTCCGAGGCGAGCGTGTGCACGTGCGTCACGCCCGACATGTACTCCATCTCCTCGCCGACCATGCGGGCGATGGCCGACGCGGCGGCGCCCGGCGACGGCGACGCATCCTTGATCTCCTGCGACGCCCGCACGAGGTCGTCGGTCGGGCGCGTGCGCACCGTCTGCCCGAGCTGCTCGACGTGCTGCGTGGCGCGCGAGGCGACCTTCTCGAGCTGCTCCCACGACAGGTCGTGCCCGCCGGTGAGGCGCGGGCGCACCTCGACGAGGCTCGTCGCCGTCAGCTGCAGCTCGGTGTGCGGCGCGAGCACGTCGAACGAGACGACCTTCGTGCCCCAGTAGTCCTCGTACGTGTTGATCGAGGTGTTGGGGCGGATGTCGAGGTTCGAGTAGATGACGAACTGGCCGTCGCTCGTCGACGGCAGCATGCGCGACTCGTTGTACGAGGCGACGGCCGGCTGCTCGTAGCGGTAGCCGGTGGTGTGGCGGATGCGGATGCGGCTCACGATGCCTCCCTCGTCCAGGCGGGCATGTTGTGGGTCGGGAAGTAGCGCTCCCGCACCGCGTGCGAAACGGCGGTCGTCGTGGTCTGCACCTTGTCCATCACGGTCGGCAGGTTCTCGATGATCTCCTGGATGGGCGTGAACTCGAGCTCCGCGCGGATCTGCCCGAGCATCCGCTGCGCCTGGTCGACGTAGCCGATGCGGTCCTGCCGCGGCTCGATGTCCTGCAGGCACTCCTCGGCGCCGCGCACCGAGAAGAGGATCGAGCGCGGGAAGAGCCGGTCGAGCAGCAGGAACTCGGCCGCGTTCGTGCTCGAGGGCACGCCGCGGTAGGTGCGCAGGTACGCCTCGTATGCGCCCACCGAGCGGAGGATCGTCGTCCACGAGGGGCCGGATGCCTCGGTCAGCGCCCGGGTCGCCAGCAGTCGGGCGACCATGTCGGCCCGCTCGATGAAGCGGCCGAGCGTGAAGAAGCTCCACGCGTCGTCGCGGCTCGCGGTCGAGTCGGCCATGCCGCCCGCGAGCGCCGCGCGCTCGCGCACCCAGCCGAACATGACGTGCACCTGCTCGGGGTTCACGCGGCGCGGCATGTTCGCGTAGGTGGCGTTCAGCACCTCCCACAGCTCGGTCGAGATGATCTCGCGCGCACGGCGGGCGTTCTCTCGCGCCGCGTTCACCGAGTAGGCGATCGACGCGGGCTGCGTGCGGTCGGTCGCGAGCGTGTTGACGACGTCGACGCGGGTGAGCTTGCGGTCCGGCGGCGCGTCGTGGCCCATGACGCCGAGCAGCGCGCGGCAGGCGGTGTCCTCGTCGACCGCGACGTCCTCGAGGAGGAGCTGCAGGTAGACGTCGAGGATGCGCGCGGTGCCGTCGGCGCGCTCGATGTAGCGGCCGATCCAGAACAGGCTCTCGGCGATGCGGCTGAGCATCATGAGCGCTCACCTCCTGTCTGCTCGGTGCGGGATGGTCTCGAGACGCCGCCCGCGGCGGCTCCTCGACCGGCGGGGTCGAGCGCCTGCTGCTGCTGCTCCTCCTGGCCGGCGCGGCCGCGGGGGGCGTCCTGCGGGCTCTGGTCCTGCGGGTGCTCGTGGCCGCCGACGATGCTGATCGGGCGCGTGAGCGGCTCGCCGCTCGCGCCGAACTCGGCATCGTGGTCGATCTGCGGCAGCTGCTCGCGGGCGCCGGCGAGCACCCAGGTGTCCTTCGAGCCTCCGCCCTGGGAGGAGTTGACGACGAGCTGGCCCTCGGGGAGCGCGACGCGGGTGAGGCCTCCCGGCAGCACCCACACATCCTTCCCGTCGTTCACGGCGAAGGGGCGCAGGTCGACGTGGCGGGGGCGCATGCCGTCCTCGACGAGCGTCGGGATCGTCGACAGCTGCACGACCGGCTGCGCGATCCAGCCGCGCGGATCGTCGAGCAGCCGCTGCTTGAGCGCCTCGAGCTCGTCCTGCGTCGCATCGGGGCCGACGACGAGGCCCTTGCCGCCGGAGCCGTCGACGGGCTTCACGACCAGCTCGTGCAGGCGGTCGATGACCTCCTCGAGCGCGCCCGGATCCTCGAGCCGCCACGTGTCGACGTTCTTGAGGATGGGCTCCTCCGACAGGTAGTAGCGGATGAGCTCGGGCACGTACGTGTAGACGAGCTTGTCGTCGGCGATGCCGTTGCCGACGGCGTTCGCGATCGTGACGTTGCCGAGGCGCGCGGCGAGCATGAGGCCGGGGCTCCCGAGCATCGAGTCGGCGCGGAACTGCAGCGGGTCGAGGTAGTCGTCGTCGACGCGGCGGTAGATCACGTCGACGCGCGCGGGGCCCTCGGTGGTGCGCATGTAGACGCGGCCGCCGCTCGTGAACAGGTCGCGGCCCTCGACGAGCTCGACGCCCATGAGGCGCGCGAGCAGCGTGTGCTCGAAGTAGGCGGAGTTGTAGACGCCGGGCGTGAGCACCACGACGCGCGGGTCGTCGACGCCCGCGGGGGCCGCGGCGCGCAGCGCGTGCAGCAGCTTGTCGCAGTAGTCGCCGACCGGGCGCACCCGCATCGACGAGAACATCTCGGGCAGCGTCTGCGCGATGACGCGGCGGTTCGAGATGACATAGCTCACGCCCGAGGGCACTCGCACGTTGTCCTCGAGCACCCGCCACTCGCCGTCCTGGTCGCGGATCAGGTCGATGCCCGACACGTGGATGCGCACGCCGTTGGCGCCCGTGATGCCGGCCGCCTGGCGGTGGAAGTGGGTGGAGGTGCTGATGAGCTTCGCGGGGATGATGCCGTCCTCGACGGCGCGCTGCGGGCCGTACATGTCGGCGAGGAACGCCTCGAGCGCGCGCACCCGCTGCTGCACGCCCGACTCGACGTGGCGCCAGTCCTCGGCGGTGATGATGCGCGGGATGGCGTCGAGCGGGAACGGCCGCTCCTCGCCCGCGAAGTCGAAGGTCACGCCCTGCGCGAGGTAGGAGGTGGCGAGCGCGTCGGCGCGGGCCCGGAGGTCGTCCTTGGTGAGCTCGCTCAGCGCGTCGTACAGCGGCTTGTAGGGGCCGCGCGCCTCGCCCTTGCTCTCGAACATCTCATCCCACGCCGTGCCCTCGCGCTTCCGCGGATTCGCGAAGGGCTTGTCGTAGTCGTCGAAGAGGTCGCCCATGCCCGCGAGCCTACTGGCGCTGTGTTTCGGGCTCGCTCACCGCCGTCCCCCGGCCGGCGCGGGGTCAGCGGTCGCCGGCGACGCGCAGGATGCGCGCAGTCGCGGTGGCCATGTGCTCGGCCATCGCGGCCTGCGCGGCGGCGCTGTCGCCGGCGATGATCGCGTCGGCGATCGCCGCGTGCTCGCGGATCGCGGTCTCGACGTCGCGCGGATCCTCGACGGCGTGCTCGAACCAGACGCGCAGCAGCGAGCGCGCCGTCGAGAGCAGGTCGCTGAGGATGGCGTTGCCGGCCATCGCGGCGAGGTGGCGGTGGAACGCGATGTCCTGCTCGACGTAGCCCTCGAGGTCGGCATCGCGCTGCGCCTGCACGAGCGCGCGCAGCCGCTCGGCGTCCTTCGGCGTCACGACCTGCGCCGCCCGCTCGGCGGCGGCGCGCTCGAGCGCGGCGCGCACGAAGGCGACATCCTCCATCTGCTCCTGGTCGACGAGCATCGACCACGAGAGCGTCTGCGGCAGCAGCTCCGACGTCGCCGACCGCAGGTAGGTGCCCGAGCCCGCGCGGGTCTCGACGACGCCCAGCACCTCGAGCGCGGCGATCGCCTCGCGCACCGCCGAGCGGCCGACGCCGAGCGCCTCGGTGAGCTTGCGCTCCGAGGGCAGCCGGTCGCCGGCGCGCATGCTGTCGCCGAGCAGCAGCTTCAGCAGCTGCTGCGCGACCGAGCCGCTCACCGAGGTGGTGGCGGTCGTCGAGCGGCGCAGCGCGTCGAGGAGGGATGCGTCGGACACGGGATGAGCGTACCCCGCGTCGTTCGCAAAATTGGTCAACCGGTTGCGCGGTTGCGGCATCCGCGCTAGCGTGACGACGACCTCGCCGCAGCGGCTGCGCGGGGCGACGGCACAGCACACGACGAGGTTTGCGACATGGACATCGGGATCGGCTCCTACGCCCTGTTCTGGGAGTGGCACGACCACCCGCATCCGCTCTCCATCGCCGACATGCTCGAGCGGGCGGCCGAGCTCGGCTGCGACGTCTTCGAGATCTGCGACGACCCGCGCATCGAGCAGTGCACCGCCGACGAGCTCGACGCGCTCTGCGCGAGCGCCGATCGCCTGGGCGTGCGCCTGCAGCTCGGCACGCGCGGCATCGACCCCGACCACCTCGGCCGCTACCTCGGCATCGCCGCCGCCCTCGACGCGCACGTGCTGCGCTCGATGGTGCAGCGGCCCGACGCCGAGCAGGGCGCCGAGCACGTCGCCGAGCTGCTGCGACGCTCGCTCCCCCGGCTCGAGGAGTCGGGCATCGCGCTCGCGCTCGAGACGTACGAGCAGATCCCGACGAGCGTGCTCGTCGCCGCCGTCGAGGCGGTCGGGTCGCCGCTCGTCGGCATCACCCTCGACCCGGCCAACTGCATCGCCGCGCTCGAGCGGCCCGCCGACGTCATCGACGCGGCCGCGCCGCATGCGCTCGACCTGCACGTGAAGGACTTCGCCTTCGCCCGCCAGGAGGGCTGGGTGGGCTTCACGCTCTCCGGCGCCCGCATGGGCGACGGCCAGCTCGACCTCGACCACGAGCTGCGCGCGCTCGCCGACGCCGGCCGCTCCCCCGCCGCCATCGTCGAGCACTGGCTGCCGTGGCAGGGCGACTCCGCCGCGACCGTCGCGCTCGAGCGCGAGTGGACCGCCGCGACCCTCGCCGCGCTGCGCGCGGCCGCCGCCGACCCGCTGCCGTGACCCACGGCATCCGCCACCCCAGACCGATCACCGAACACCGAGAACCGAGATAGAAGGAGCATCGTGAGTCCCAGCGAGCTGAACCCACTCACCGGCAAGCAGGTCGACCTCGACCCGTCGCTGACCGTCGCCGTCATCGGCGCCGCAGGCAAGATGGGCATGCGCGTGTCGAACAACCTCGACCTGACCGGCGCGACCATCCACTACTGCGAGGCGTCCGACGCCGGCAAGGAGCGCATCGAGGCGCTCGGCCGCACGGTCTCGACCGTCGACGAGGCCGTCCCCGGCGCCGACGTCGTGATCCTGGCTGTGCCGGACGTCGTGCTCGGCAAGGTCTCGGAGCAGGTCGTGCCGATGATGCAGGCGGGCGCCGTGCTGCTCACGCTCGACCCGGCCGCGGCCTATGCGGGCCTCCTCGCGCAGCGCGACGACGTGCACCAGGCGTGCGCGCACCCGTGCCACCCGTCGGTGTTCCTCGAGCGCACCACGGTCGAGCAGTACGCCGACACCTTCGGCGGCATCGCGGCCGACCAGGACGTCGTCGCCTCGTTCGAGGGCGACGACGAGGCCGCCAGGCAGCGCACCGAGCAGGTCGTGCGGGCCATCTACGCGCCCGTCATCGACGTGCACTGGGTGACCACGAAGCAGCTCGCGCAGCTCGAGCCGACCCTCGTCGAGACGACCGCGTGCATGATCGGGCAGTTCCTGAAGGACTCGATGGATCACGCCATCCACGAGGTCGGCATCCCCGAGGACGCCGTCAAGGCGATCTTCTTCGGCCACATCGGCATCGCGCTCACCAACGCGCTGCGCGGGTCGAACCCCTTCTCCGAGGCCTGCCACCTGGCCATGGACTACGGCCGCGAGGCCATCATCAACGATGACTGGAAGCGCATCTGGGACGACGAGGACCTCGACCGGGTGCTCACCAAGATGCTGAAGATCGAGAAGATCGAGAGGACCCGATGAGCCCCATCTACCTGATCGCGGTGGCCGTCATCGCCATCGCGCTGCTGCTGTTCCTGGTCATGAAGCTGAAGTGGCCGGCGTACCTGGCGCTGCTGGCCGTGTCGGTGCTCACGGCGCTCGCCGCGGGGATCGCCATCCAGGAGGTCATCCCGACCGTCATCGCCGGCATGGGCACGACGCTCGGCAATGTGGCGCTGCTCGTGGGCCTCGGCGCCATGCTCGGCGGCATCATCGAGAAGACCGGCGGCGCCGAGATCATCGCGCGCAAGGCCGCGAAGGTGCTCGGCAAGGACCGCCTGGGACCTGCGCTCCTCATCGCCTCCGGCCTCGTCGCCATCCCGATCTTCTTCGACGTCGCCTTCATCATCCTGGTGCCGATCATCTTCAGCTTCGCCAAGGCATCCGCCCACAAGAGCCCGATCGCGCTCGGCGCGCCCGTGGCCGTCTTCATGGTGTTCATCCACAACGCCGTGCCGCCGCACCCGGGCATCGTCGGCTCGACGACCCTGCTGAACCCGGATGTCATGGGGCTCGTCACGATCCTCGGCATCCTGCTGGCGATCCCCATGGGCTTCGTCATCTGGTGGCTCTCCAAGCGCATCATGGCGCGCGGCTCGTGGGAGATGTCGCCCGAGATCGCCGAGAAGTACGCCGACGCGGGCGCCGCGAACCTCGGCTCGGGCGACCGCGAGGTCGACGGCGGCGCCGGCTCCGGCAGGGCCGCGATCACGACGGCCGACCCCGTCACCGGCACCTCGACCACGACCGCCGTGCGCGAGCGCACCATCACCACGCCGAGCGCCGGCGCCGTCGTCGCGCTCATCCTGCTGCCGATCGTCATGATCGCCATCGGCACGGTCGGCAAGCTGATCGTCGAGCCCGAGACGCCCGTCGCCAACGTGCTCGCCTTCATCGGCGCGCCGGCGCTCGCGCTGCTCGTCGCGTGCGTGCTCGCGATGTACCTGCTGGGTGTGCGCCACGGCTGGGGCAAGCAGGACATGAGCGACATCATGGACTCGGCGCTCGCGCCCGCCGCGATCGTCGTCTTCGTCACCGGCGCGGGCGGCGTGTTCGCCCGCGTGCTCACCGAGTCGGGCATCGGCGACGCGGTCTCCGGCATGCTCGTCGACGCCGGCGTGCCGATCATCTTCCTCGCCTTCATCCTCGCGCTCATCTTCAAGGTGGCACAGGGCTCCGGCACGGTCGCGACGCTCACCGCCGCGGGCCTCGTGCAGTCGACGGTCGCGGCCGGCGGCTACAGCGAGCTCCAGGTCGCGCTCATCATCCTCGCGATCGCGATGGGCTCGGTCTCGCTGTCGCACATCAACGACTCCGGCTTCTGGATCGCCACGAAGTTCATCGGCCTCTCGGTCGCGGGCGGCCTGAAGACGTGGACGTTCATGTGCACCGTGGTCGGTTTCCTCGGCATGGCGATCGTCTCGGTCGCCTGGCTGCTGGCGTCGGCGATCGCGTAACGCCCACCGCCGCATCCCCGGGCCCCGGCTCGCGAGCATCCGCTCGCGGGTCGGGGCCCTTCGGCGTGCGCGAGGCCGTTCGTCGACCGGCCAGATGCGTGGCCGACCGGATAGTCCGGTCGGGCGCGCGCAGAGCCGGTCGACCGACGGATGCACGGGGTTGGGAATTCCGAACCGGTAGCGTCGGGGCATGGCTGACGAGCGATTCGACGACTTCACCGACATCGAGGGCCTGCTGCGGCTGCCCCGCCACGCGGGGCTCGCGGCCTCGCCGAGCGGACGGCTCGTGGCGGTCATCCACCAGGCCGACGAGCACGGCTCGCGCATGGTGCCCTCGCTCTGGGAGCTCGACCCGGCCGGCGAGCGCGAGGCGCAGCGGCTCACGTGGTCGGCGAAGGGCGAGAGCGCCCCGCGCTTCGCGCCCGACGGCTCGCTCCTCTTCTCCTCCGCCCGGCCCGACCCGACCGGCACCGCCGACGAGGACGTCGCCGCGATCTGGCGCCTGCCGGAGCACGGCGAGGCGCACGTCGTCGCATCCGCCCCCGGTGGCCTGAGCCTCGTCGCGGTCGCCGACGACGGCACGATGCTCGCCACCACCGAGGTGCTCGCGGGCGGCACGCTCGCCGACGACGCCGAGCGGCGCAAGGCGCGCACGCAGGCGAAGCGCACCGCCATCTGGCACACGGGCATGCCCATCCGCTACTGGGACCACGAGGTCTCCGACGTGAGCCCGAGGCTCGTGCTCGTCTCCCCCGACGGCGACGTGCGCGAGCTCACGCCCGGCGCCGACACGCTCAACCTGCTCAACGCATCCGCCGACCTCTCGCCCGACGGCGAGCGCGTCGCCACCACCTGGACCACCCGCGTCGCCGGCGGCGAGACGCGCTCGGCGATCGCGGTCGTCGACGTGCGGGCGCGCCGCCGCCGCGTGCTGCTGCGCGCGACCGCGGCGCACCAGTGGGCGCGGCCGCGCTTCTCGCCGGACGGGGCGGCGCTCGCCGTCACCCGCCTCACGACCTCGAGCCCCACCGACACGACCTACGACTTCCTCGAGATCCACCCGCTCGGCGGCGGCGACCCGGTGCTCGTCGACGTCGGCGACGTCTCGGTCACCGAGTACGCGTGGGCGGATGCGTCGACCCTGCTGGTCGCGGGCGACCTGCACTCGCGCGGCGCGGTGCTGGCGGTGGATGCGTCGACGGGCCGGGTGCGGACGCTCGTCGACGACGCGCCGCACGCCTCGCTCGCGCCGGCCGCCGACGGCCGCTCCGTCTTCGCGCTGCGCACCGACATGGCGACCCCCGCGGCGCCCGTGCGGATCCCCGTGCGCGGGCGCGGCGAGACGACCGCGATCAAGGCGCCCAGCCGGATCGGCGCGCTGCCCGGCCGCCTCGAGTGGGTCGAGACCGACGTCGACGGGGTGACCGTCGGCGGCTGGCTCTGCACGCCCACGGCGGCGAGCACGAAGGCGCCGGCGCCGGTGATGCTGTGGATCCACGGCGGCCCGCACGGCTCCTACAACGCGTGGAGCTGGCGCTGGAACCCATGGCTCGCGGTCGCGCGCGGCTACGCCGTGCTGCTGCCCGACCCCGCGATGTCGACCGGGTACGGCCACGAGGGACTCAACCGCGGCTGGCCGCGCCTCGCCGACGTCGTGTGGCGCGAGTGCGAGCAGCTGCTCGACCACGTGCTCGAGCGGCGCACGCTCGACGGCTCCCGCACGGCGCTGCTCGGCGCGTCGTTCGGCGGCTACATGACCAACTGGATCGCCGGGCACTCCGACCGCTTCGACGCGATCGTCACGCACGCGGGGCTCTGGGCGCTCGACCAGCAGCACGCGACGACCGACGCGGCCGCGCAGAAGGTGCGCGTGCACGGCCACCCCGACCTGCTGCCCGAGTGGTACCGCGACTACTCCCCGCACCACAGCGCATCCGCCATCACCACCCCGATGCTGCTCACGCACGGCAACCGCGACTACCGCGTGCCGGTGAGCGAGGCCATGCGCATGTGGTGGGACCTCGTCTCGGCGTGGCCGGGCAGTCCCGCGACGATGCCGCACCGCTTCCTGCAGCTGACCGACGAGAACCACTGGGTGCTGCGCCCGTCGAACGCGGTGACGTGGAACCGTGCGGTGCTCGGCTTCTGCGACCAGCACGTGCTCGGCGGGGAGCCGCTGCCCGACGCGCTGCCCTGGTAGCGGCGTCGCCGGGCAGCGCGCCCGGCGTCAGTGCAGCGCGATCGTCTCCACCGCGCGCAGCTGGTCGCGGATGAAGCGGTTGGCGTGCGCTGCGAGGTCGGCGGAGTCGTCCCACAGGTTGCGCCAGATGCCGAGCGTGTTCGACAGCGACTCGGAGACCACCGCGCTCGAGAACGACTCGAAGACGACCGGTCCGTCGTAGCCGACCCGCGCGAGGCCGCGGAAGAACGAGCCGAAGTCGACCGAGCCGGTGCCGAGGTAGCCGCGGTGGCTCTCGCCGATGTGCACGTAGCGCAGCCGATCGCCGGCGTCGAGCACCGGCTCGAGCATCCCCGACTCCTCGATGTTCATGTGGTACGTGTCGAGGTGCAGGTGCACGTCGTCGTGGCCGACCTGCTCGAGGAACCGCAGCCCTCCGCGCGCGGTGTTCGCGATGTTCGTCTCGTAGCGGTTGACGATCTCGAGCGACAGCGTGACGCCCGCCGCCTGCGCCCGGTCGCCGAGCCGCGCGAGCGCGGCTGCCGACGCCGCTCGGCCCGCCTCGGTCGGCGGCACCATGTACTTCTGCATCGCCGAGTAGATGACGCCGCACAGGTGCTCGCCGCCGGCCTCGGCGACGACGTCGATCGCGCGCTCGAGCAGGCTCTCGCCCTTGCGGCTCACCGCGGCGTCCTCGCTGGAGAGGTCGTGCGCCGCGTCGAGGCCCAGGCTCGCGGTCATCGCGATGCCGTGGTCGTCGACCATGCGGCCGACGAGCGCGCCGTCGAAGGCGTACGGATCCATGAGCGGCAGCTCGAGCAGGTCGAAGCCCGCCTGCTGGGTGCCGGTGATGGCGGCCCGGAGGCCCGCCTCGTCGAATTCGCCGGTGAAGACGAGGCCGTGGACGCCGATCTGCATGGGGTGCTCCTGCGGTTGGGTTGGGTGGATGCGGTGGTCAGCTGTGCGGGGCGCCGTCCAGGATGGCGCGGCGGATGTGCTCATCATCGCGGCCGTCGATGCGCTGCACCTGGTCGTCGGGCAGGAAGACCGGCTCGCCGACCGCGAGCGCGGCTGTGAGGATGCGCGCGAACTTGTCGGCCATCTCGGTGATGCGCAGGCACTCGGCAGGACTCGCGCCGATCGCGAAGATCCCGTGGTTCCGCAGGTATGCGACCTTGGGCAGCGCGCCGCGGCGGTCCGAGAAGGCCCGCAGTTCGTCGCGCATCCTCCGTGCGAGGGCGAGACCCGGGTCGACGTACGGCACGAGCAGCGCTTCGGTGCCGAGCACGACCACCTGGTCGGGGAAGAGCGCGCCCGCGGCGAGGAGGCCCGCGCGGTCGGAGCACAGCAGCCCGTTCGCCGACACCGGATGGGTGTGGCATGCCGCGCCGGCGCCGGAGGTGAGCACGACGGCATGCAGCATCGCCTCGACGCTGGGCCGCTTCGCGGCCTGGTCGACGCGCGCGGCCAGCAGCGCCTCGCCGACGCGCGCGTCGGTGGCGTCCGCATCGTCGAGCAGGTCCAGGATCGGCCCGAAGCGGCACTCCACCAGGTCGTCGACGGTGGCGGCGGCGAGCGACGAACCCGTCGCCTTCACCAGCATGCGCTCGTCGTCGAGGATCGCCGACACGTTGCCCTCGCCCAGGATCGCGAGCTCGCGCGCCGGCGCGCCCACCGCGTGCGCGAGGTCGAGCAGCGCGTCGGCGATAGAGCTCATCGGGTCGACCCCGCTGCTGTGCCTGGCACCGAGAGCGGCTTCGACAGTCCGCGCTGCCGTCGGCGGATGGTGGCGTTCGACAGCAGCGATGCTCCGAGGAGCACGAGACCGAGCGCGAGGAGCTGGGCCTGGGCGCCCTCGTTGCCGGGGACGACGAGCAGGATCGACGCGTTGAGCCACACGATCAGCAGGGCCGCGAGCAGGATGCCGCTGAGCCTGCCGATGCCACCGGTGATGGCCACGCCTCCGAGCACGGCGATCGTGATCGCCGGCAGCGCCATGCCACTGCCGCTCGTACCGGCGTCCGGCCGGGCCGACGCGAACTGGGCGACCGTGTAGACGCCCACGAGACCCGCGATGGCGCCCGCTGTGACGTACGCCATCATGCGCGTGCGACGCGTGTCGATGCCCGCCCACTGCGCGGCGGTGTCGTTCGTGCCGATCGCGTAGAGCTTGCGCCCGTAGCTCGTCCGGTTGAGCACGAACCAGGCCACGATCGCGACGGGGAGCAGGAACGTGAAGACGCCGAGCGGCACGAGCGGCAGGGTGCCGCCGATCACTGGCAGCTCGACGGCCTTGGCTGCGTTGTAGAACTGCGAGATCTCCGGTCCCGAGATCGGCCGCTGCTCGCTGACCACGAGCGCGATGGAGCGATAGGCGTAGAAGGTGGCGAGCGTCGTGATGAGCGCCGGGTAGCCGAGGTACGCCGTGAGGAACCCGTTGATGGCTCCCAGGAGCGCACCGAAGAGCACCGCGAGGACCACTGCGATGGCGAGTGGCAGTCCGGCCTGCTGGTAGAGCATCGCGAAGACGATCCCCGTCAGCGAGACCATCGAGCCCACGGAGAGATCGATGCCGCCGCGCCCCGAGGTGATGACGAACAGCTCGGCGAGTGCGAGCAGCGCGAGCGGCACGTACGCGATGAGCGTCGACGCGAGGTAGTCGCTGTTGAACTGGCCGCTCGTGAGCCCGACGCCGTCGAGGATCCCCATGACGACGAGCAGGAGGACGATCAGGCCGAGCAGCAGCGTCGCGCGGTCCTTGAGGCCGCCGGAGGCGAACCAGTCGCGAGCGCGGGCCGCCTGGCCGCGGCGCTGCTCGGGCGGCGTGATGGTGGTGGTCGCGGTCATGCGCGCCTCCTCGTTCGCTCGCGGATGAGGTCGGTGCCGACGGCGATCAGGATGAAGATGCCGACGAAGAGGAAGCCGAGCTGTGTCGGCCAGCCGAGCTGGGTGACCCCCGAGACGACCGTCTGCACGAGGATGGCGCCGAGCAGGGTGCCGACGACGCTGCCGCGACCGCCGAGGATCGACGTGCCGCCGATGACCACGGCCGCGATGACCTGCAGCTCCTTGCCGGAGCCGACGGACTGGTCGAGCGTCGCGGTGCCCGTGGCGATGACCATGCAGGCCGCGAGCCCGGCGAGCGCCCCGGTGATGACGTAGACCCACACCAGGCGCGGCTGCACCTTGATCCCGGCGAGCCTCGCGGCGTTCTGGTTGCCGCCGATCGCGTAGAGGTTGCGGCCGGCCTTCGCGTAGCGCAGGAACCACCACGCGGCGGCGACTGCGAGCACCGCGATCGCGAAGGAGTGCGGCACCCCGAAGGTCGATCCCGCCCCGCCGCGGCCGAAGAACTCGAGCGTCGACGGGATGCCGTTGACGGTCGAGGAGTCGAACACCCGCAGGCCCAGCCACTGGAAGAGGTTGGCAGTGCCGAACGTGATGATGATGGGGTGCACGCGCCCGTAGGCGATGAGCAGCCCGTTGAGCGCTCCCAGCGCCGAGCCGATGACGACGGCGACCAGCACCGCCAGGATGGCCGGGATGTCGAAGGCGACGAGCATGCGCGCGGTCGTGACGGCCGAGACCATGATCATGGCCGCCACGGAGACGTCGATGCCGGCGGTGATGATGACGAAGGTCATGCCGACGCCGATGAGCGCGATCGGAGCGACCTGCACGAGGAGCGGACCGATCGAGCCGGGGGTCAGGAAGGCAGGGGTGAAGATGCCGAGCACCACCCACAGCACGACGAGCACGGCGAGCAGCACGATCTCCTGCCCCGTGACGATCGGCGGCAGGATGCGCCGGAGGCTCAGCTGCGCGGATCGCACAGGCGCGGCGGTGTCGGTGGTCATCGGGACTCCTCCTCGGTGTCGAGTCGAGGTGCCTCGACGTGCTCCTCGGCGCCGGCGGCGGCGGCGAGCAGCGATGCCTGGCTCGCCGTCGGCGGGAACTCGTGGGCGATGCGCCCGGACCGGAAGACGAGGACGCGGTCGGCGATGCGCTGCACCTCGGCGAGGTCGGTGGTGATCACGAGCACCGCCGCGCCGCGCTCGGCCAGGTCGGCGATGATGCGGTGGATCTCCTCCTTGGCTCCGACGTCGACGCCTTGCGTCGGCTCGGCGAGCACGAGCAGCCGAGGCTGCTCGACGATCTGGCGGGCGAGCACGACCTTCTGGGCGTTGCCGCCCGACATGGCGCCGATCGGCTGCCGTCCGGACGGCGTCTTGACGGCGAGGCGGCGGATGAGGTCGTCCGCGATGCGGCGCTCGGCCTTGGGCGAGACCCAGCCGAACCGGCCGAGCAGGCCGAGCGAGCCGATCGTGATGTTGAAGGCGATGGGCTGGAAGGAGAACGAGCCCTGCGAGGTCCGGTTGGCGGGGACCATGCGGATGCCGCGCCGCTTCGCCTCCGCCGGCGTCGCGGGATGCCGGTCGTCGCCGGCCGCGCGCATGCGGCCCGACGTCGCACGGCGCATCCCGTAGACGACCTCGCCCACCTCGGCGGCGCCCGAGCCGACCAGCCCGTACAGGCCGACGACCTCGCCCGCCCTGACGCTGAACGACACGTCGGAGAACGCGCCCTCGAGCGTGAGGTGCTCGAGCTCGAGCACCTGCTCGCCGTGCTCGCCCGCCTCGTGCACACCCTCCGCGATCGCGCCGCCCACCATGCGCTCCGCGATCTCGCGCACCGTGAGCTCGCCGATCGGCTGCGAGGAGACCGTCTCGCCGTCTCGCATGATGGTCACCTCGTCGGCGATGCGGAACAGCTCGTCGAGCCGGTGGCTGATGTAGATGATCGAGACGCCGTCGGCGGCCAGCCTTCGGACCACGCCGAAGAGCACCTCGATCTCGGCGTCGGTCAGGATGGCGCTCGGCTCATCGAGGATGAGGACGCTCGCCTGCTCCAGCAGCGCCTTGGCGATGGACACCTGCTGCTGCTTGGCGATCGACAGCGCTCCGAGCGGCTGCGACGCGAGCGAGCGGTCGAGGCCGACCGTGTCCAGCAGCTCCAGCATGCGCGGCGCCTGCGCCCGCCAATCGATCGTCGGTCCGCGGGTGATCTCGCGGCCCACGAAGAAGTTCTCGGCGACCGTCAGCTCGGGGAAGAGCTGCGGCTCCTGGTACACGGTCTGCACGCCCAGCGCGATGGCGTCAGTGGTCGAGGCGATCGAGACGGGCGTGCCGTCGATCGAGATCGTGCCGGTGTCGGGGTGCTCGGCTCCCGAGAGGATCTTGATGAGCGTCGACTTGCCTGCGCCGTTCTCGCCGACCAGGGCGTGGACGGTGCCGGGCTGGACGGTGAGATCCGCGTGCCGGATGGCTCGGACGCCGCCGTAGCGCTTCGAGAGGTCGCGCATCTCGAGCCGGGGTGCCGGCCCGGGCGCGGGTGCGGGGTCGGTCCGCTGGGCGGTGTCGGTCATGGTGCT
Source organism: Agrococcus sediminis (assembly GCF_007923295.1). Taxonomy (GTDB): domain Bacteria; phylum Actinomycetota; class Actinomycetes; order Actinomycetales; family Microbacteriaceae; genus Agrococcus; species Agrococcus sediminis. The sequence goes on from NZ_VOIR01000011.1 coordinate 82,284, forward strand.
CCTCGTCGGCGCCGTCGCCGGTCGGTCGCAGGTGGATGCGGTGGAGGTGCCGGGGCGCGGCGCGAGCCGCGCCCCGGCGGTCGGGGACCACGATGGCCGTGGTCCCCGCGCTCATCCGAGCGCGTGATCAGTAGTCGTAGTCGCCCGCGTTCTCGGCGGTGAACACGGTCGGCGGACCGAGCAGCAGGACGCCGGTGGACTCGTCGTACTCAGCCTCCGCCAGCGCCTCGTTGTCGACGCCGCTGAGGTCGCCCAGGTCGCCGTCGGTGGCGAGCTGCACCCCTGCCCAGCCGGTGAGGTAGCCGAGGGCCTCGACGTCCCACAGGATGGAGCCGCTCGACGAGCCCGACTCGAGATAGGGAAGCATCGACTGCGGCGTGCCGAGGCCGACGGTGAAGACCTCGCCAGTGCGTCCGGCGTCCTCGACGGCCTGCGCCACGCCCGGTGCGCTGGAGGTGCACTCGCCGACGAGTCCGGTGAGGTCCGGGTGGCTGTTCATGAGGTCGGTCGCCATCTGCGTGGCCGCGGCCTGGTCCTCGCCTGCGTAGACGATGTCGACGATCTCGGCGTCGGGGTACTCGGACGCGGTGTAGGCCTCCTGCACCTCGATCCAGGCGTTGAGGTTGGCCGCGGTCTCGCCGCACGACACGATCGCGTACTGGCCCGATCCGCCCATCGCCTCGAGCAGCGTGTCCGTCAGAGCCTCGCCGATGCCGTCGACCGAGGCCTGGTTGACGAAGACCTCGCGCACCGAGTCGGGCGCGTCGGTGTCGGTCGTGGCGACGTGGATGCCAGCGGCCTGCGCCTCCTCGAGCAGCGGCGCCATCGAGTTGGGGTCGTTCGGGGCGACGAACAGCACGTCGACGCCCTGCTGGATGAACGACCGCACGATGTCGGCCTGCGCCGCGGCGTCCGCGGTGGTGGGGCCCTGGTACAGCCACTCGAAGCCGAGCTCCTCCGCCGCCTGCTGGCCACCGGTGTTCATCGCCTCGAAGTAGGGGATGCCCTGCAGCTTGGGGACGAACGCGATGGTGAGGTCCTCGGTGCTGGCGCCGTCGGTGGCGCCCGGCTCCGCGGTCTGGCCGGGGTCGTTGCGCGACGTGCAACCGGCGAGGACGACGGCAGCGGCCGCCGAGAGCGCCAGCGCACCCGCGATCTTGCGTGAGATCTTCATCGATGCTCCTTCTGGGTGAGGCGACGGGAGGCGGTCCCCGCCCGTGCCGGGACCGACGCTGTGCCGGTCGTCTCTGGGCCGGGCAGGGGCACGCGCGTGACGGGCACGCCGACGGCCTTCCACTGCTCGACGAAGTCGTCGGATGCATTGGCATCCGTGATGAGGCTCGTCACCTGGTCGGCCCGCGCGAACGAGTGGAGCGCGAAGCCGCGGGTCTTGGTGGAGTCGAAGAGACCGTGCACGGCGTCGCTCGCGGCCACCAGAGCCTGCTTGGAGACCGTCTCGTCCGTGGCGAGCTCGAGCAGCCCGCGCTCCGGCGAGAGGCCGACGACGCCGACGAAGGCCTTGTCGATGCGTCCTCGGCCGACGAGAGCGTCGGTGATGGGCCCGACAAGACCAGCGCTCTCCCGACGCAGGGTTCCGCCGGGCATGACGACGCGTGCGTCGGAGCGCTCGAGGAGCACCATCGCCGTCGGCAGCGACTGGGTGATGACCACCAGACCATGCCGGTGGAGCAGCTCGAGCGCGAGGTGGTGGGCCGTGCTCGAGGTGTCGAGCGCGATGACGTCGCCGTCGACCACGAGCCTGGCGGCCTCCGCAGCGATGGCGCGCTTGGCCGCGGACTCGCGCCGCATGCGGTCCTGGAACGCGCCTTCGTCTCCGCGCTCGGGGAGCACGGCTCCGCCGCGCGTTCGGCGCAGCAGCTGCCGGCGCTCGAGCGCGTCGAGGTCCTTGCGGATCGTCACCTCCGAGACACCGAGGTCGCGGGCGAGGTCGGCGACGAGCACGGATCCCTCGGCTCCGAGCGCATCGAGGATGCGCGCCTCACGACTGACCACAGCGTCTCCCTTGTCGGTGATGGTGGTGACAGTACGCACGCGAAACCTGTTCCGCAAGTGAGCGATACCAAATCGCAACATTTCTGCTTGCGTTCGAAAGCATGACGCGGCATGCTGACTCGCACGAGCACCCATGCGGCGAACGCCGCGATGTCGACGAGGACAGGAGCGAGCGATGACGACGACGCGCGAAGCGCTCCTCGCCCCCGTGTGCTTCCGGCTCCGGGTGCGGCCCGACCTGGTCCCCGCCTACCGCGAGCGCCACGCCTCCGTATGGCCGGAGATGCTGCGAGCACTCGCCGCCACCGGCTGGCACGACTACCGGATCTTCGTCGCGGACGACGGCACGTGCATCGGCACCTTCCGCACCGCCGACCTCGACGCATCCCTCGCGGGCATGGGGGCGCTCGAGGTCAACGAACGATGGCAGTCGGAGATGCAGCCCTTCTTCGACGGGCTCGAGCAGCCGGCTGACCGATCCTTCGAGCTCATCCCGCTCGCCTTCGACCTCGACGCCCAGCTCGAGGCGCTCGACCAGCAGAGGAGCTGACATGGCAGTGACCCCCACCCCCGAGGCGCTCGACAGGTTGCGCATCGAGGTGCCCAGCTGGGCCTTCGGCAACTCCGGGACGCGCTTCCGCGTGTTCGGGACCCCTGGCACTCCGCGGGACCCGTTCGAGAAGCTCGCCGACGCCGCCGAGGTGCACCGCCACACGGGCCTCGCTCCGACCGTGGCGCTGCACTACCCATGGGACCGGGTCGACGACTGGGGAGCACTGCGCCGCCACGCCGAGGATCTCGGCGTGCAGCTCGGGACGGTGAACTCCAACACGTTCCAGGACGACGACTTCAAGTTCGGCTCGCTCGCCCACCCCGACCCCCGCGTCCGCCGCAAGGCCGTCGATCATCACCTCGAATGCATCGAGGTGATGCACGCGACCGGTTCCCGCGACCTCAAGGTGTGGCTCGCCGACGGAACCAACTACCCCGGTCAGGACTCGATCCGGGAGCGGCAGGACCGGCTCGCCGAGTCGCTGTCCGAGATCTACGCACACATCGACGCGGAGCACCGCATGGTGCTCGAGTACAAGTTCTTCGAGCCGGCGTTCTACCACACCGACATCCCCGACTGGGGCACGAGCTACGTGCACTGCGTCGCGCTCGGGGAGCGCGCGAAGGTGGTCCTCGACACAGGGCACCACGCGCCGGGGACGAACATCGAGTTCATCGTCGCGCAGCTGCTGCGCCTGGGGAAGCTCGGTGCCTTCGACTTCAACTCCCGCTTCTACGCCGACGACGATCTCATCGTCGGCGCAGCCGACCCCTTCCAGCTGTTCAGGATCGTGGTCGAGCTGATCGCCGGCGGAGGCTACGGCGATCCCGATGTGCAGCTCGTGCTCGACCAGTGCCACAACATCGAGGCGAAGGTTCCCGGCCAGATCCGCAGCGTGCTCAACGTGCAGGAGGCCGTCGCGAAGGCGCTGTCGCTCGACGACGAGGCGCTCGCCGTCGCCCGGCGCGACTGCGACGTGCTGCTCGCCAACGAGATCATGATGGACGCGTTCGCGACCGATGTGCGGCCGCTGCTGGCCGAGCACCGCGCGGCCAAGGGGCTCCCCGAGGATCCGATGCGGGCCTTCCTGGCCTCGGGCTACCTCGAGCGCGTCGCGGACGAGCGGGTCGGCGGCACGCAGGCAGGCTGGGGCGCATGAGCGCGACGACCGATCACGGAGCAAGCATGGACCAGGCAGTCAGCGATCTCATCTCGCGCAGCAACCGACTCGGGGCCGACCCCCGCAACACCAACTTCGCGGGCGGCAACACGTCCGCGAAGGGCAGCGACACCGACCCCGCCACTGGGCGCCCGGTCGAGCTGGTGTGGGTGAAGGGCTCGGGTGGCGACCTCGGAACGCTCACGCCCGCGGGTCTCGCGGCGCTGCGGCTCGACCGGGTGCGTGGCCTCGAGGCGGTCTATCCGGGGGTCGAGCGCGAGGATGAGATGGTCGCGGCCCTGGACTACTGCCTCCACGGCAAGGGCGGCGCGGCGCCGTCGATCGACACCGCGATGCATGCCCTGGTCGAGCTGCCCCATGTCGACCACCTGCACCCCGACGCCGGCATCGCGATCGCGACCGCCGCCGACGGCGAGGCGCTCACCCGACAGATCTTCGGCGATCGCGTCGTCTGGGTGCCGTGGCGGCGGCCCGGCTTCCAGCTCGGTCTCGACATCCGCGAGGTCCAGCGGGCCAACCCGCAGGCCGTCGGCTGCATCCTCGGAGGGCACGGCATCACGGCGTGGGGCGCGACGAGCGCGGAGTGCGAGGAGCGCTCGCTGTGGATCATCCGCACCGCCGAGGCGTACATCGCCGAGCACGCCAAGCCCGAGCCGCTGGGCGCGCCGCTGCCGGGCTTCGGCCCACTCGAGCCCGAGGCACGACGCGCTCGCGCCGCCGAGATCGCCGCGCAGCTCCGCGGGCTCGCCTCCACTGATCGCCCGATGGTCGGCCGCTTCAACGACGACGAGGTCGTCCTCGACTTCCTCTCCCGCAGCGAGCACGCTCGGCTGGCCGCGCTCGGCTCCTCGTGCCCCGACCACTTCCTGCGCACCAAGGTGAAGCCGATGGTGCTCGACCTCCCCGGTGACGCGCCGATCGACGAGGTGCGCGCGAGGCTGGCCGAGCTGCACGCCGAGTACCGGGCCGACTACACCGCGTACTACGAGCGGCACGCGAGCGCCGACTCGCCCGCCATGCGCGGCGCCGATCCGGCGATCGTGCTCGTGCCGGGCGTCGGGATGTTCTCCTACGGCAAGGACTCCCAGACCGCTCGCGTCGCCGGCGAGTTCGCGATCAACGCCATCAACGCGATGCGCGGCGCCGAGGCGCTCTCTGCGTACCAGCCAATCTCCGACGCCGAGAAGTTCCGCATCGAGTACTGGGCGCTCGAGGAGGCCAAGCTGCAGCGGATGCCGAAGGCGCGCTCGCATGCCGGCCGCGTCGCACTCGTCACTGGTGCCGCATCCGGCATCGGCAAGGCGATCGCCACCCGGCTCGCGGCGGACGGCGCCTGCGTCGTGATCGCCGACCTCGACCTGGCAAAGGCCCAGGCCGCCGCCGCCGAGCTCGGCTCCAGCGACGTCGCCATCGGCGTGCAGTGCGATGTGACGAAGGCCGACGACGTGCAGGCGGCCGTCGACGCGACATTGCTGGCCTTCGGCGGTGTCGACCTGGTCGTCAACAACGCCGGGCTCTCGCTCTCGCGTTCGCTGCTGGAGACCACCGAGGCCGACTGGGACCTGCAGCACGACGTCATGTCCAAGGGCTCGTTCCTCGTGGCCCGCGCCGCCGCCCGCGCGCTGATCGACCAGGGCATGGGCGGCGACATCGTCTACATCTCCTCCAAGAACGCCGTCTTCGCAGGCCCGAACAACATCGCCTACTCGGCGACGAAGGCCGATCAGGCGCACCAGGTGCGGCTGCTCGCGGCCGAGCTCGGGCAGCACGGCGTGCGGGTCAACGGCATCAACCCGGACGGCGTGGTGCGCGGATCGGGCATCTTCGCCGGCGGTTGGGGCGCCTCCCGCGCTGAGGTCTACGGAGTCAAGGAGGAGGAGCTCGGGAAGTACTACGCGGGCCGGACCCTGCTGGGCCTCGAGGTGCTCCCCGAGCACGTGGCCAACGCCGTATCGGTGCTGACGGGTCCCGACCTCAGCCACACCACCGGTCTGCACGTACCGGTCGACTCCGGCGTCGCGGCGGCGTTCCTGCGATGACGGCGACGGTCGCCGCGATCGACCTCGGTGCCACGAGCGGTCGCGTGGTGCGCGCCGAGGTCGGCCCGGGCACGCTGCGACTCGACGAGGTCGCCCGCTTCGAGAACCGACCGGTGCGCATCGGGGACGGACTCCACTGGAGCGTGCTCGCCCTGTACGACGAGGCGCTGCGCGGCGTGGCGACCGCCTCGCACGGTGCCCCGCTCGCCTCGGTGGCGGTCGACTCGTGGGCGGTCGACTACGGCCTCCTGCGACGCGGCAGCCTGCTGGGCATCCCGTACTCGTATCGCGACGATCGCACGGCCCGTGGCCTCGAGCTCGTCGACGCCGTCATCGCGCAGCCGGAGCTCTACGCGCGCTGCGGGCTGCAGCGGATGCCGTTCACCACCATCAATCAGCTCATGGTCGACCGCGAGCGCGGGCTGCTGGAGGTCGCCGACCGGCTGCTGATGCTGCCGGACCTGTTCGGATACTGGATGACCGGTCGGATGGTCACGGAGCGCACGAACGCCTCCACCACCGGGCTGCTCCGGCTCGACGACACCTGGGACCTCGACCTCATGGCACGGCTGGGCATCCCCGCCTCCCTGCTGCCGGAGGTGGTCGACCCCGGCACGCGCATCGGCCCCATCGACGCCATCACCCGTGCACACTTCGGCATCGAGGGCGCGCCCGACGTGCTCGCCATCGGCTCCCACGACACCGCATCCGCTGTCGTGGCCGTGCCGATGGAGCCCGGCGGCGCGTACATCTCGAGCGGCACGTGGTCGCTGGTCGGCATCGAGACACCCGCGCCCATCGCGACCGCAGAGGCGCTCGATGCGTCGTTCACCAACGAGGGCGGCGTGGACGGACGCACCCGGTTCCTCAAGAACGTCATGGGGCTGTGGATCCTCAGCGAGTCGGTGCGCACCTGGCAGGCAGCCGGCGATCGGATGGGGCTGCCGGAGCTGCTCGATGCGGCCGCCTCCGTGGACTGGTCGGTGCCGGTGTTCGACCCGACCGACGCGGCGTTCTACCCCCCGGGTGACATGCCCGAGCGCATCCGCACGTGGTTCGAGGAGCGCGGCCAGCGCCCGCCGCGCGGGCGGGCGGAGGTGGTGCGATCCATCCTGGAGTCGCTCGCCGAGGGCTACGCCGTGACGCTCCGCGACGCCGCCCGCATCAGCGGTCAGGGGATCGAGCGCGTGCACGTGGTCGGCGGCGGCTCCCGGAACACCCTGCTGTGCCAGCTGACCGCCGACCGCACCGGACTGCCGGTCGTCGCCGGACCCGCCGAGGCGACGGCGATCGGCAGTGTGCTCGTGCAGGCACGAGCCCTGGGCGCGGCGCCGGCGTCGCTCGAGGAGCTGCGAGCGCTCGTCAGGGCGACGCAGACGCTCACGACCTATCTCCCGCGCACCGGCGCCCCGCAGAGGTCGGATCTTTCGTAGGGTGGGCTCATGGCGGTGACGGACGACGCGATCAGCAAGATCAAGCAGATGATCCAGCAGGGCGAGCTGCGCCCCGGCGACCGGCTGCCCCCGGAGCAGGAGCTCGCCGAGCGGCTCGGCCTCTCGCGCTCGTCGATGCGCGAGGCGGTGAAGGCGCTCGAGGCGATGCGCATCCTCGACGTGCGGCGCGGCGACGGCACCTACGTGACGAGCCTGCAGCCGAGCCTGCTGCTCGAGGCGATGTCGTTCGTGCTCGACTTCCACGAGTCGCACGCGGTGCTCGAGGTCTTCGAGGTGCGGCGGATCGTCGAGCCCGCCTCCGCCGCCCTCGCCGCACGCCGGGCGACGCCCGAGCAGGTCGCCGCGATGCGCGAGCACCTCACCGCCGTGCACGGCGAGACCCCGAGCGACGAGCTCGTCGAGCACGACGTGGCCTTCCATCGGATGATCGCGGCCGCCACGGGCAACGACTACCTGGTCAGCCTGCTCGAGACGATCTCGAGCCAGACCGCCCGGGCGCGCGTGTGGCGCGCGCTCACGCAGGACAACGCGGTGCCGCGCACGCTGCAGGAGCACGAGCGCATCCTCGACGCGATCGCCGCCGGCGACGCCGACGTCGCCCGCGCGGCGATGATCGTGCACATCGCCGGCGTCGAGCACTGGCTGCACGACGCCGCCGAGCGCGAGAGCGAGGCGCTCGCGCAGGCCGACGAGGCGTAGCGGGCCGCGCCGTCGAGGCGCAGCCCGCCGCGCCTTCGAGCGTCAGTCGCCGCCGAAGCCGACGACGCCCTTCCGCAGCAGCGCGTTGCCGTACTTGCGCGCCTCGGCCGTGCGCACGACGCAGAACGCGCTCCGCGCCAGGTCGTAGAACGCGAAGCGCTCGACCTGCGCGAGCCGCCCCTCCGGGCAACGGGCGGCCGCGCGCAGCTCCGCGCCCACCTCGACGCCCTCGCCCGGCTCCGCCTCCATGAGCAGCACCGACGGCCCCTCGTACTCGTCGTACGGCACGACCGAGCGGATGGCCTCGAGCACCCGCGGGGCCGATGCCTGCACCGTCACGACCGGCTGGCCGGCGGCGTACGAGGGGTAGTGGGCGTCGGCGACGAGCACGCGGTCGCCGTGCCCCATGTGGTCGAGCAGGCGCAGCAGCTCGCCGTCGAGCAGCGGATCGATCCCGTTCAGCATGGTTCCTCCAGTCGGTACACGCGGCGGGCCGTCCCCGCCTCGATCGCGCGGCGCTCGTCCTCCGACAGCGCCGAGAGCACCCCGTCGATGGGCGCCATGAGCGGGCCGAGCCCGTCGGCGAGCAGCGGCATCGGCCAGTCGGAGCCCAGCAGCATCCGCCCCGGCCCGAACGCGTCGAGCGCCGTGCGCCAGGCGTCGGCGAACGCATCCGCCGGCAGGCCGCGGCCCGCGTGGTGCAGGCCCGAGACCTTCGCGACGGTCGTCGGCACGGCCGCGAACGCGCGCACCCCGGCTCGCCACGCGTCGCGCGCGCCGGCATCGACCGGCGGCTTGCCGAGGTGGTCGAGCACGACGACGAGCCCGTCGACCTCGGCGGCGGCGCGGGTCGCGGCGGCGAGCTGGTGCGGCCAAGCGTCGGGCACGTCGAGCGGCAGCTCGCGCTCGGCGAGCAGCGCGAGCGTGCGCCGCACCTCGGGCCGGTCGAGCAGGTGCGGGTCGGGCTGGTCGTGGATGAGCGCGCGCACGCCGACGAGCGGGCGGCCGCGCAGCTGGTCGAGCCGCTCCTGCGCGCGCTCAGGGTCCTCGAGCGGCACCCAGCCGACGGCGCCCGCGATCCAGTCGTGCGCCTCCGCGAGCGCGAGGAGGTGCTCGGTGTCGGCGTCGGTGTCGGCCGCCTGCACGAGCATCGCGGCGTCGAAGCCCGCGGCGCCGATCGCCGACCGACCCTCCGCGGCGTCGAAGCCGCGGTCGATGGGCGCGAGCGACGCGTCGAGCCACCCGTAGCCCTCGACCGACGGCCAGAGGTGCAGGTGAGCGTCGATCCTCACGCGCACTCCGCGGGGATGAGGCCCGCGTCGGTGAGCTCGGCCCACACCGCATCGGGAACGGGGGCCGCGGCGCGCGCGCCGGTCTCGGCCATCTGGGCGGGGCGGCTCGCGCTCACGGCGCGCGCGACCACCGTCGGCATGCGCAGCGGGAAGGCGATCGCCGCCGTCGGCAGGTCGACGCCGTGCGCCTCGCACACGTCGGCGATCGCGTGCGCGCGTGCGAGCAGCTCGCGGTCGGCGGCGCCGTAGTCGTAGCGGGCGTCGGATGCGGGCCGCGGCTTCGCGAGCAGGCCGGAGTTGAAGATCGACACGGCGATGGCCTCCACGCCGTGCGCCGCGCAGGCGGGCACGACCCGCTCGATCGCGGAGTGGTCGAGCAGCGTGATGCGGCTCGAGACCATCAGCACGTCGGCGAGCCCGCTCGTGGCGGCCGCCTCGAGCGCCGTGAGCGACTTCGAGCCGATGCCCACCGCATCCGCCATGCCCTCGCGCCGCAGCGCCGCGAGCGCGGCCAGCCCGGCGTCGAGCGCCACCCGCTCGCCCTCGGGCGCCACGTCGGGGTCGTGGAGGTAGAGCACGTCGACGCGGTCGAGGCCGAGCCGCTCGAGCGACTCGTCGAGGCTGCGGCGCACCCCCGCCTCGGAGGCGTCGTAGCGGCGCTCGTGCGTGCGCGGCACCGCGAAGTCGTGCGCCATGTCGTCGCCGTCGGCGCCGCCCGGCACGGGCTCGAGCAGCCGGCCGACCTTCGTCGAGACGATGAACTCGTCGCGCGGCTTCGAGCGCAGGAAGGCGCCGAGGCGCCGCTCCGACAGGCCGAGCCCGTAGTGCGGCGCCGTGTCGAAGTGGCGGATGCCCGCGTCCCACGCCGCCTGGAGGGTCGCCTCCGCGTCGGCGTCGCTGAGCGCGCGGTAGAGGTTGCCGACCGTGGCGGCGCCGAAGGCGAGCGGGTGGTCGGCCAGGATCGACATGCCCCTACCCTGCCGCAGTCGCGACTCGGTGCGCACCCGTCCACGTGTAGTCGCGCACCGACTCGGCGAGCATCTCGGTGCCGGCGCCCGGCGTGAGCGGCGCGCGGTAGGCGCCGCCCTCGATGACGGTGGGCGTCACGAAGTGCTCGTGCAGGTGGTCGACGAACTCGATCACCCGGCCCTCGCGCGTGCCGGCGACGGCGACGAAGTCGAGCATCGACAGGTGCTGCACGGCCTCGCACAGGCCCACGCCGCCCGCGTGCGGGCACACGGGCAACCCGAACTTGGCCGCGAGCAGCAGGATCGCGACGTTCTCGTTCACGCCGCCGACGCGCGTCGCGTCGATCTGCACGAAGCTGATGGCGTCGGCCTGCATGAGCTGCTTGAAGACGACGCGGTTCTGCACGTGCTCGCCGGTCGCGACCGGGATGGGCGCGATGCCGCGGGCGATGGCCGCGTGGCCGAGCACGTCGTCGGGGCTCGTCGGCTCCTCGACCCAGTGCGGCCGGAACTCGGCGAGCGCCTGCACCCAGTCGATCGCCGCCTGCACGTCCCAGCGCTGGTTCGCGTCGATCGCGATCGGGAAGTCGGGCCCGCACACCTCGCGCGCGATGCGGAAGCGGCGGATGTCGTCGTCGAGGTCGGCGCCGACCTTGAGCTTGATCTGGGTGAAGCCGTCGGCCATCGCCTCGCGGCACAGCCGCGCGAGCTTCTCGTCGGAGTAGCCGAGCCACCCGGGCGTGGTCGTGTACGCCGGGAAGCCGCTCTCGAGCAGCTGCGCCTCGCGCTCGGCCTTCCCGGGCTCGGCGGCGCGCAGGATCGCGAGCGCCTCGTCGCGCGTGAGCGCGTCGCTCAGGTAGCGGAAGTCGACGAGCGAGACGAGCTCCTCGGGGCTCATGCGGGCGAGCAGCTGCCACAGCGGCATGCCGGCGCGCTTGGCCTTGAGATCCCACAGCGCGTTGACGACGGCGCCGATCGCCATGTGCATGACGCCCTTCTCGGGCCCGAGCCAGCGCAGCTGCGAGTCGCCGATCAGCTCGGCCGAGGCGGCGCCCATGTCGTCGAGCAGCGGCTCGACCTCGCGGCCCACGATGTGCTCGGCGACGGCGCCGATCGCGGCGAGCTGCACGTCGTTGCCGCGGCCGATGGTGAAGACGAAGCCGTGCCCCTCGTGGCCGTCGCCGGCGTCGGTGCGCACGACGAGGTAGGCGGCCGAGTAGTCGGGATCGGGGTTCATCGCGTCGGAGCCGTCGAGGCTCTGCGAGGTGGGGAAACGGACGTCCGAGACGTCGACGCTGACGATGGTGCTCATGGCGGGGCTCCTCTGACTGGCCATTGCAGACTATAGATCGGATGTTTGGACGGCAAGTGCTGTCGCCGAGCGGCTCGATCGCCTAGGATCGCTCCGAGACTTCGGATGTTCGGCATCCGACCGCGCGATGACGACGGAAGGAGCGCACATGCGTCTGGCACGACTGGGAGCAGCCGGCGAGGAGGTGCCCGTCGCCCTCGTCGACGAGCGGGCCTACGACCTGCGGTCGATCGCCGCCGACATCGACGGCACCTTCCTCGAGCACGGCCTCGATCGCGCCCGCGCCGCGCTCGAGGCCGGCGAGCTGCCGGAGCTGCCCCGCGACGGCCTGCGCGTCGGCGCCCCGGTCGCGCGCCCCGGTGCCGTCGTGTGCGTCGGCATGAACTACGCGGCCCACGCCGCCGAGTCGGGCAGCGAGCCGCCGACGCAGCCCGTCATCTTCCTGAAGCACCCCAACACCGTCGGCGGCCCCGACGACGATGTGCCCCTCGCCGCGCACGCGCAGAAGATGGACTGGGAGGTCGAGCTCGCGCTCGTCATCGGCCGCCCCGCGTGGAACCTCGGCTCGCGGGAGGAGGCGGCCGCGTGCATCGCCGGCGCCACCGTCGCCGACGACCTCTCCGAGCGCACGTGGCAGCTCGAGGTCTCGGGCGGCCAGTGGTCGAAGGGCAAGTGCGCGCCCGGCTCGACGCCGCTCGGTCCCGAGCTCGTCACCGCCGACGAGCTCGACCTGGGCGACCTGCGCCTCACGAGCCGCGTCAACGGCGAGCCGCGCCAGGACTCCTCGACCGCCGACCTCATCTTCGACGCCGCGACCGTCGTGCAGGACCTCAGCCGCTACATGCGCCTCGACCCGGGCGACGTCGTGCTCACCGGCACACCCGAGGGCGTGGCGCTCTCGGGCCGCTTCCCCTACCTCGTCGACGGCGACGTCGTCGAGGTGGCGATCGAGGGCATCGGCACGCAGCGCCACCGCATGGTCGCCGAGGCCTCGGCATGAGCGAGTTCGAGGGCCTCGTCGCGATCGTGACCGGCGGCGGCAGCGGCATCGGCGCCGCGATCGCCGACGAGCTCGCCGATCGTGGCGCGCGCGTCGCCGTGCTCGACCTGCGCCCCGGCGACGCGCACCTCGGCGTCGAGTGCGACATCGCCGACGACGCCTCCGTGCGCGCGGCGGTCGCGCGGGTCGCCGACGAGCTCGGCGGCATCGACGTGCTGATCAACAACGCCGGCATCGGCGCGACCGGCGCGATCGACGACAACGACGAGGCCGAGTGGCACCGCGTGTGGGATGTCAACGTCGTCGGCATCATGCGCGTCACCCGTGCGGCGCTGCCGCACCTGCGTGCCTCGACGGCGGCGGCGATCGTCAACACCTCGTCGATCGGCGCCACCGCGGGGCTCCCGCAGCGCGCCCTCTACTCCGCGTCGAAGGGCGCCGTGCTCTCGCTCACCCGCGCGATGGCCGCCGACCACCTGCGCGAGGGCATCCGCGTCAACGCGGTCAGCCCCGGCACCGCCGACACGCCCTGGGTGGGACGTCTGCTCGCCGCGGCGCCCGACCCGGCGCACGAGCGCGCCCAGCTCGAGGCGCGCCAGCCGCACGGCCGGCTCGTCGCCCCCGCCGAGATCGCGCACGCCGTCGCGTACCTCGCGAGCCCCCGGGCCGGCTCGACGACCGGCGTCAGCCTCGCCGTCGACGGCGGCATGCAGGAGCTGCGCCTGCGCAAGGACTGAGCGGCGTCAGGACGCGAGCGACGGCGACGCCTCGAAGACCGCGGCCGCGTCGTCGGTCGCCGGATGCGCGAGGGCGGCCCAGAGCACGTCGGGGGCGGCCGTGAAGGTGGGCACGCCCGCCTCCGCGAGCGCCACGATGTCGTCGGGGGTGCGCAGGCTCGCCGCGAGCACCTCGGTTGCCGAGTCGCCGCACGCGGCCTGCATGCGCGCGATGTCGCCGACCGCGTCGAAGCCGGCATCGCGCATCCGCCCCAGGTACGCCGCGATGTAGCGGATGCCGCACGAGGCGGCGGCGAGCGCCTGCGCGGGCGTGAAGACGGCCGTCAGCAGCACGGGCGCGCCCTCGCGCGCGAGGCGAGCGGCGACGCCGAAGCCGACGCGCGTCGCCGGCACCTTCACCACCGCGAGCTCTCCGAGCGCGAGGATCTCGCGGGCGCGCCGCTCGAGGGCCGCCTCGTCGTCGCCCCAGGCCTGGAAGAAGATCTCGCGCGCGCCCTCGCCGGCCCACCGGGCGTAGAGCTCGGGGATGTCGGCGACGGTGCGGCCGGCGCGCTCGAGGATCGTCGGGTTGGTCGTCACGCCGTGCACGAGCGAGCCGGAGAGCAGGGGCGACACGGCGTCGACGTCGGCCGAGTCGACGTACAGGCGGGGCGCGGGCATGGGTGCTCCTCACGAGCGCTGGGGATGGTGCCCGGCAGGACGTCACGGGTCGCCGCTAATGTAATGACAGGCGCGCGCGGACGTCAATGAGGATCGCGCGAGGATGCGAGGAGCAGTGACCGACGTGCAGGATCTCGACGCAGAGCGGGCAGGCGTGCTGGTGGTCGGCTCGATCACCGCCGATGTGACGACCTTCTCGAGCCGGCTGCCGCGGCCGGGCGAGACGTTCCTCGGGGACGCGTTCACGCTCGTGCTCGGCGGCAAGGGCGCCAACCAGGCGGTCGCCGCAGGGCGCGCGGGCGCCGACGCGCAGATGGTCGGATGCGTCGGGGACGACCTGTTCCGCGACCTCGTGCGCGAGGGGCTGCGCGACGCGGGCGTCGACATCCGCCACGTGCGCGTCGTGCCCGACCAGACCGGCATCGCGCACATCCGCGTCGACGCGAGCGGCGAGAACGACATCGTCATGGTGCCGCTCGCGAACGCGCACCTCGATGAGGCGCAGATCGACCGCGCCTTCGCCGAGCTCGGCCCGAGCACCCGCGTGATGCTCACGCAGCTCGAGATCCCCTTCCAGCTCACGATGCACGCGATCCGCCGCGCGCACGAGGCCGGCCTCACCGTCGTGCTCGACCCCGCCCCCGCGCACGAGCTGCCCGACGAGATCTGGCCGCTCGTCGACCTCGTCACGCCCAACGAGACCGAGGCGACGCTGCTCACCGGCACCGACGTCGACTCCCGCGAGTCCGCCGTCGCCGCCGGGCGCTGGTTCGTCGACCGCGGGGTGGGCGCGGCCCTCATCACGATGGCGGGCGCCGGCAGCGTGCTCGTCGACGCCGACGGCGTCAGCGACCACGCGCCCATCCGCGTCGAGGTCGTCGACACGACCGCCGCGGGCGACGCCTTCGCGGGCTTCCTGGCGGCCGCGCTCGCCGCCGGGCTCTCGCGCGACGAGGCCATCCGCCGCGCCGGGGCCGCCGGCGCGCTCGCCGTCACCAAGCGCGGCGCCTCCCCCAGCCTGCCCACCGCCGCCGAGGTCGACGCGCTGCTCGCGTCGCAGCTCGAGCCGGCGACCGAGTCCGCGAGAGAGGACGCCTGATGCGCAAGAGCGCCACGACCATCCACCCCCAGCTGAGCCGCATCATCTCGGAGCTCGGCCACTACGACGAGCTCTTCGTCACCGACGCGGGCCTGCCCATCCCGCAGGACGCCGAGCGCGTCGACCTCGCCTACCGCAAGGGCGAGCCGCCGTTCCTCGACGTGCTCGACACGATCCTCGCCGAGATCGTCGTCGAGGGCGCCGTGATGCCCGCCGAGGTCGCCGAGGCGAGCCCGCACGTGCTCGCGGCGGTGCGCGAGCGGCTCGAGCCGTTCGGCATCGACGTGCAGCTCATCCCCCACGTCGACTACAAGCGCCGCTCGCACGGCGCGCGCGCCTTCGTGCGCTCGGGCGAGTACACGCCCTACGCCAACGTCGCGCTCATCGCGGGCGTCGACTACTGACGATGGCCGTCGACGCCGCCCCGAGACGTCGCCGCAGCACCGCCTCGCTGCCGTCGATCTCGATCGACCGCCGCTCGGCGCTGCCGATGTACGACCAGCTGCGCCGGCAGATCCTCGAGACGATCTCCGACGAGGGGCTCGAGCCCGGCGACCTGCTGCCGGGCGAGCTGCGCATGTGCGAGCTCTACGGCGTCTCGCGCACGGTCGTGCGCCAGGCGCTCGGCCAGCTCGAGCACGACGGCATCATCACGCGCGTGAAGGGCAAGGGCACCTTCGTCGCGCCGCAGAAGACCACCGAGACGCTCGCGAGCGGCCTCGCGGGCCTGTTCGAGGAGGTCGCCGCGCGCGGCGGCCACGTGCACAGCGAGGTGCTGCGGCTCGAGCGCGAGCCCGCCGACGAACGCGTCGCCGAGCAGCTGCGCTGCGCCCCCGGCACCGTCGTGGTCGCGCTCGAGCGGCTGCGCTTCGTCGACGGCGAGCCCTGGTCGCTCTCGACCACCTGGATGCCCGAGCACATCGGCGCGCACGTCTTCGGCGCCGAGCTCGCCGAGGGCTCCCTCTACGCGCTGCTCGCCGACCGCGGCATCCGCGCCGCGAGCGGCGTGCGCTCGGTCGAGGCGTCGGTGACGGATGCGCGCGAGGGCCAGCTGCTCGGCATCGGCCCCGGCAAGCCCGTGCTGCTGCTGCGCAGCGCCATGGTCGACGCGGCGGATCGGCCGATCGAGTACTTCCAGGCGCTGCACCGCGGCGACCGCACGCGCTTCGAGTTCCACCTCACGGCCGACGACGCGCGCGGACCGGTGTTCCTGACGCGCTGAGGAACGGCGACGCCGGGCCGACCCGGGGACGCCTGGCGCAAACCTGTAATGACAGGTAGAGTCGTGGCGCGCCCGACGGAGCGCGCCATCGACCGAGGAGACGCCGTGCCCGACTTCGCCACGCCCCCCATCAGCCCCTTCGCCATCCGCTTCGACGCCGAGGCGGCGACCCTCTCGCCCGAGGGCCCCACGCTCGAGCGGCGCATGAGCGACCTCGAGGGCCTCTTCGCCGACCACGACGCGTGGCAGGCTGCCGTCGCCGACGGCGACCCGGTCGTCTACCGCGTGCAGTCGTCGCCCGTGCCGGAGGCCGACCGCGAGCTGCCGCAGTCGATCACGACCATCGAGCGCGGCACGACCGCGGGCGAGTGCTGGATGACGAAGGGCCACCAGCACCCGAACCACCAGGGCGAGATCTACCTCGCCCTGCACGGCACGGGGGGCCTGCTCATGTTCGACGGCGACCGCGTCGAGTGGCTCGACATGACGCCCGGCACCATCGGCTACATCCCGCCGGGCTGGGCCCACCGCTCGGTCAACGTCGGCGACGAGCCCTACTCGTTCCTCGCCGTCTACCCGGGCGGCGCCGGCCACGACTACGGCTGGGTGCTCGAGCACGGCATGGGCAACCGCATCCACCGCACCGGCGACGGCTTCGCGCTGCGCCCCTACAGCGCCTGACCCATGCTGATCGCGCACGACCTCGGCACGACCGGCGACAAGGCCTCCCTGCACGACGACGACGGCCGGCTGCGCGCATCCGTCACGGTCGCCTACCCGGTGCGCTTCGCGGACGGCGGCATCGCCGAGCAGGACCCGCGCGACTGGGAGCGGGCGGTCGTCGAGGCGACCCGCTCGCTGCTCGAACGCACGGGCACCGACCCCGCGACCGTCACCGGCCTCGTCGTCAGCGGCCAGATGATGGGCGCGGTGCTGCTCGACGAGCACTACGAGCCCGTGCGCCCGGCGATCATCTGGGCCGACACGCGCGCGCAGCCGCAGACCGAGCAGCTCGTCGACCGGCTCGGCGAGCGCGAGGCGTACGCGCTGCTCGGCCACCGGCTGAACCCGACGTACTCGATCGCCAAGGTCATGTGGGTGCGCGACCACGAGCCCGACGTGTACGACCGCGTGCGGTGGTTCTGCGTCGCGAAGGACTTCGTCGTGCACCGCCTCACCGGGCGCCTCGCGACCGAGCCGAGCGACGCATCCGCCACCAACGCCTTCGACCAAAAGGCGGGCACCTGGTCGCGCGCCGTCATCGACGCGGCCGGGCTCGACATCTCGATCTTCCCCGACATCGTCGCCTCGACCGAGGTCGTCGGCACGCTCACCGACGACGCCGCTGCCGCGACGGGGCTCCCGAAGGGCACCCGCGTCGTGATGGGCGGCGGCGACGGCCCGATCGCCGCCGTCGGCGCCGGCGTCGTCGCGCCCGAGGACGGCGCGTACGTGTGCCTCGGCACCTCGTCGTGGATCTCGTTCTCGGCCGAGCAGCCGGTGCTCGACCCGAGCATGCGCACCTTCACCTTCGACCACGTCGTGCCCGGCCAGTACGTGCCGACCGCCACCATGCAGGCGGCGGGCGCGTCGGTGACCTGGATCAACGAGGTGCTCTCGCCCGAGCCCGACGGGCGCACGCTCTCGGAGCTCGTCGCGCAGGCCGACACCGACGACGCGGCCACCGGCGGCCTCTACTTCCTCCCCTACCTCCTCGGCGAGCGCGCCCCGCGCTGGAACCCCGACGCGCGCGGCGCCTTCGTCGGCATCGGCAGGCACCACGGCAGGGCGCACCTCGCGCGCGCCGTCCTCGAGGGCGTCGCCTTCAACCTCGCCGTCTGCATCGACGCGTTCCGCGAGTCGGGCTCGACGATCGACCGCATCGACGCGGTCGGCGGCGGCGCCGCGAGCGACGCCTGGCTGCAGATCATGGCGGATGTGTGGGGCGTGCCCGTGCGCCGCCGCTCGGTGGTCGAGGAGGCCAACAGCCTCGGCGCAGCGGTGGTCGGTGCGGTGGGCCTGGGGCTCGTCGACTCCTTCGCGGCGGCCCGCGACCTGTCGGAGGTCACCGCCGAGTTCGTGCCCGACGCCGGGCGCCACGACCAGTACCGACAGCGGCTCGGGCGCTTCGACGAGGCCTACGCCGCGCTCGAGCCGTGGTTCGGCGCGCACTGATGGCGACGATCCTCGCGACGAGCCGCTCCTTCGGCGACGGCAGCCGCGACCTCGTCGGCGAGCTCGAGCGCGCCGGCCACACCGTGCTGCGCGGGCCGAGCGACCACGGGCTCGACGCGCTGCGCGAGGCGCTCGCGGTCGCCGACGCCTGGATCGCCGGCACAGGCCCCGTGACGGCCGAGCACCTCGACGCCGCGCCGCGGCTGCGAGTCGTCGCCCGCTACGGCGTCGGCACGGAGGCGGTCGATGTCGCCGCGGCCACCGCGCGCGGCATCCTCGTCACGAACACCCCGGGCGCGAACTCCGACGCGGTCGCCGACCACGCGGTCGCCCTCATGCTCGCCGCGCTGCGCTCGATCGCGCACGGCGACCGGCAGGTGCGGCGCGGCGACTGGCGGGCGGTGCGCGGGCGCGAGCTCGGCGCCCTCACCGTCGGCATCGTCGGGTTCGGCCGCATCGGCCGGGGCGTCGCGCGCCGGCTCGGCGGCTTCGGCTCGCGCATCGTCGCGACCGATCCCATGCTCACCGACGAGCAGGTGCGGGACGGCGGCGCCGAGCCGCTCGACCTCGCGGCCATGGCCCGGGAGTGCGGCCTCATCACCCTGCACGCGCCCGGCGGCCAGACGCTCGTCGACGCCGGCTGGCTCGCCGGGGTCGCGCGGCCGCTCGTGCTCGTGAACACCGCCCGCGCCGACCTCGTCGACGAGGCCGCGCTCGCCGAGGCGCTCCGCGACGGGCGCGTCGCCGCCTTCGCGGCCGACACGCTCGCCGGCGACACGGCGGGCACCGCCTCCCCGCTGCTCGCCGACGACCTCGCCGACCGCGTCACCCTCACGCCGCACCTCGGGGCGCAGACCGTCGAGGCGGTCGACGGCATGGGCTCCATCGCCGTCGCCAACGCGCTCGCCGCGCTCGAGGGCATCGCCCCGCCGAACCCCGTGAACGACCCCGACCCCGCCGCGCTCGCCGCGCGGCGCCGAGAGGAGCAGGCATGAGCGTCCATGCCCCCACCGACCGCCTCGATGCCGTGCGCAGCGCCGGCGTGCTCGCCGTGCTGCGCGCGCCCGACGCCGAGCGCGCGGTGCAGGCCGCCGCCGCCCTCGTCCGCGGCGGCGTCACCGGCATCGAGGTCACGTACTCGACGCCCGACGCCGCGGCCGTGATCGCCGAGCTGCGGCGCCGCCACGGCGACGCGGCGCTCGTCGGCGCCGGCACCGTCACGACCCCGGCGCAGGCCGAGGAGTCGGCCGCTGCCGGGGCGCAGTTCCTCGTCGCCCCCGGCACGCTGCCCGACCTCGCGCGGGCGATGCTCGGCACGGGGCTGACGACCATGACGGGCGCCATGACGCCCACCGAGGTCATGGGCGCGATGGCGCTCGGCGTCGACGTCGTGAAGGTCTTCCCCGCCTCGCTCGGCGGCCCAGGGTTCCTCAAGGCGCTCCGCGAGCCGTTCGCCGACGCGGTGCTCATGCCCACGGGCGGCGTCACCGCCGAGAACCTCGCCGAGTTCCTCGCCGCCGGCGCGATCGCGGTGGGGGCGGGCGGCGACCTCCTGGTCCGCGACGCCCTCGCGGCGCAGAACTGGGACGCGATCGAGGCGCGCGCCCGCGACTACGCGTCGGCGCTCGAGGCGGCGAGGCGCGCATGAGCGGCCGCATGGGCTTCGTCGGCGTCTCGACCCGGTCGTCGTCGATCATGGCGATCTTCCCCGTCTGGGCCGACATCCTCGGGCTCCCCACGCGCGAGCTCGAGGGGCACGACCTGCCGCTCGACGCGACCCGCGAGCAGTACCGCGCGCTCGTCGAGGCCATCCGCGACGACCCCGCGCACCGGGGGGCGCTCGTGACGACGCACAAGATGGCGCTCTACGCGGCTGCCCACGACCTCTTCGACGAGCTCGACGACTTCGCGCGCGCGTGCGGCGAGGTCTCGAGCATCGCCAAGCGCGACGGGCGACTGCTCGGGCACGCGAAGGATCCGATCACCGCCGGCCTCGCGCTCGACGAGTTCCTGGCCCCGGATGCGTTCGGCGGCGTCCGCGACGCCGTCGTGCTCGGGGCGGGCGGTGCGGGCCTGGCCCTCACCTGGCGCCTCGCCGAGCGCGACGACCGGCCGCGGCGCATCCTCGTCACCGACACGAGCCGCGAGCGGCTCGACCACCTGGCCGCCGTGCACGCCTCGCGCGGCACCGATCCGGCGCTCCTGACCCTGCTCGAGGCGACGCCCGACGCGACCCGCGCGGCGCTCGCCGAGGCGCCGGAGGGCAGCCTCGTCGTGAACGCCTCCGGGCTCGGGAAGGACCGGCCGGGCTCGCCCGTGCCCGACGGGGCGGTCTTCCCTCGGCGGGCGGTCGTCTGGGAGTTCAACTACCGCGGCAGCCTCGAGTTCCTGCACCAGGCGCGCGCGCAGCAGGCCGAGCGCGAGCTGACGGTCGTCGACGGCTGGCGCTACTTCATCCACGGCTGGACCCAGGTGATCGGCGAGGTCTTCGCGATCGAGATGACGCCGGCGCTCGTCGAGCGCCTCGCGGTCGCCGCCGAGCCGTTCCGCGCATGACCGTCGTCCGCACCGTGCTCGGCGACGTCGAGCCGGCGGCCCTCGGCGCGGTCGACGCGCACGAGCACCTCTTCCAGGTCTCGCCGCTCCTGCCGGGCGACGAGCTCGACGACCCGGAGCGCTCCCGCCAGGAGGCGGCGAGCCTGCGCGGCAGCGGCGTCGCGGCGATGATCGACGCGACGCCCATCGGGCTCGGGCGCCGGCCGGCCGAGGTCGCGGCCATCAGCGCGGCGACCGGCCTCGGCGTCGTCGCGAGCACCGGCATCCACCGCGAGGCCCACTACGGCGCCGAGCACCCGCTGCGCGGCTGGGACGCCGAGCGCCGTGCCGCGGCGTTCGTGCGCGATCTCGTGGAGGGGATGCCGGAGCACGACGGGCCGGACGCGGGCCCCGCGCTCCACGAGGGCGAGCCCGTGCGCGCCGGCCTCATCAAGACCGGCATCGGCTACTGGTCGATCGTGCCCTTCGAGCGCGCCACCCTCGTGGCGGCCGCGATCGCGCACGCCGAGACGGGCGCGGCGATCATGGTGCACCTCGAGCACGGCAGCGCGGGCCACGAGGTGCTCGACCTGCTCGAGCGCCTCGGCGTCGCACCGGCGCGCGTCATGCTCGCGCACGCCGACCGGCTCATCGACCCCGGCCACCACGCCGAGCTGCTCGCGCGCGGCTGCGCGCTCGGCTACGACGGCATGGCGCGGTGGCGCGACCGCAGCGACCACGAGCTGCTCGAGCTCACCGCCGCGGTCGTCGAGCGCGGCTTCGACCGCATCCTGCTCGGCGGCGACGTCGCCCGCGCGTCGCGCTACGTCGCCTACGGCGGCATGCCCGGCCTCGCCTACCTCGGCGCGCGCTACCTGCCGAGGCTGCGCGAGCGCATCGGCGACGAGGTCGTCGAGCGGATGCTCGTGGCCCACCCGCGCGCGCTGCTCGCGATCCGCGGCTGAGCCGCTGCCCGTGCGGTCCGCGCACGCGGAAGCCCCCGGCCTGGCGGCCGGGGGCTCCTGCGTCTGCCGGTCGTGGACGACCGTCAGTCGATCACTCGTAGAGGACCGCTGCGATCTCCGGGTCCTCGAGGTTCTCGGCGTCGTACCAGTACGAGCCGGTGTCGGTGAAGTCGTCGAGCTCCTCGCCGTTGATGGCGGCGACGGCGTTCTCGACCACCGTGCGGCCGATGCCGATCGGGTCCTGCGTGATCGCGCCGGCCATGACGCCGTTGCGGATCGCGTCGACCTGGGCGGCGCCCGAGTCGAAGCCGACGATGGTGAGCTCGCCGGCCGGCAGGCCCAGCTCGGTCACGGCGTTCACGATGCCGATCGCCGAGCCCTCGTTCGTGCCGTAGAGGCCGACGAGGTCGGGGTGCGCGGCGATCATCGCCTTCGCGATGTCGGCCGAGCGGAGGTGGTCGCCATCGCCGTACTGGATGTCGACGATCTCGATGTCGGGGTAGTTCGCCTCGATCTCCTCGACGAAGCCGTCGCGGCGCTCGACACCGGTCGAGTTGATCTGGCTGTGGCCGACGATGCCGACCTGGCCCTCGCCGCCGATCAGCTCGGCCATGTTCTGCGCCGCGAGCGCGCCCGCGGCCATCGAGTCGGTCGCGGCCAGGTTCTGGCCGTACTCGCTCTCGCAGCCGGCGTCGAACTCCACGATGGGGATGCCGGCGCTCTCGGCCGCCTCGTAGAGCGGGATGCACGCCTGCGGGTCGAGCGCGGCGTAGCCGATCGCGTCGGGGCCGCGGTCGATCGCCGCCTGCAGCATCTGCAGCTGCGCGTCGATCTCGGTCTCGGCGGCGGGGCCCTCGAAGGTGACCTCGACGCCGAGCTCCTCGGCGGCCTCCTCGGCGCCGGTGCGCACGGCCTGCCAGAACTGGTGCTGGAAGCCCTTCGACACCAGTGCGATCTGCAGCGTCTCGCCGTCGCCGCCCGCCTCGGGCTCGCCCGACGTCGCCGGGGCGCCTCCGCCCGAGCAGCCGGCGAGCGCGAGCGCGAACGTGGCCGCGCCGGCGACGAGCGCCGTCCTCTTGCTGAACCTCATGGAAACTCCGTTGTCTCTGCGCCGATCGCTCGGCGTCCTGTCACTGCTGGCTGTGCCTGGGTGGTGCCGGAGTGCTCCGGCGACGCGAGGCGGCTGGCACGGCCGCCGCGCGGGGCTTTGGGGTCAGAGCCCTCTGCGGTTGCGGAGGGAGTCGGCGAAGACGGCGATCGCGATGACCACGCCGACGACGACGTTCTGCCATTCGGTCTGGATGGACATGATGCGCAGGCCGTTGATCAGCACGCTCATGATGAGCGCGCCGATGAGCGTGCCGACGATCGAGCCGCGGCCGCCGAGCAGCGACGTGCCGCCGATGATCACGGCCGCGATGGCCTGCAGCTCGTAGCCGACGCCGAGCTGCGGCTGGGCCGAGTCGAGGCGGGCGGCGAGCACGACGCCGGCGATGCCGGTGAACACGCCCGCGACGGTGTAGATCGTGACGAGCCAGCGGTTCGTGTTGACGCCCGAGAGCCGCGTCGCCTCCTCGTTCGAGCCGATCGCCACGGTGTAGCGGCCGAAGACGGTCTTGCTGAGCAGGAAGTAGGCGACCGCCGCGAGGATGAACATGATGAGCACCGCGTTCGGCAGGCTCGGGATGAGCGTGCCGAGGGCGATGTCCTTGAAGCCGGGCACGCCCGAGAAGTAGATCGGGCGCACGCCCGAGATCACGAGCGCGAGGCCCTGCGCGACCATCATCATCGCGAGGGTCGCGATGAAGGGCGGCAGCTTCAGGTAGGCGACGTTGATGCCGTTGATGAGGCCCATGAGCGCACCGGTCGCGATGCCGGCGAGCACGCCGAAGATGAGCGGCAGGCCGAGGTTCACGGCCACGATGCCGGTCATCACCGCCGCGAGGGTCATGCCCGTGCCGATCGAGAGGTCGATGCCGCCGGTCGTGATGACGAACGTCGTGCCGAGCGCGAGGATGCCGATCACCGCGGTCGCGAGCAGGATGCCCGAGATGTTCGACCAGGTGAAGAAGTTGTTGCTCGCGATCGAGAAGAACAGCAGCAGCACGACGAGCGTGCCGAAGGCCAGGCCCTGCTGGAGGCCCTTGCGCCACAGCGCGGCCCGGGCGCCGCGCTCCTTGGCGACGGCCTCGTCGGAGGGCGCGTCGGCGGGGCTCTGGGTCGTCTGGCTCATGCTGCTCCCTGCTCATCGGCGACCAGGTGGGTCGCGAACTCCATGATCTTGGCCTGGCTGGCGTCCTCGTTGGCCAGGGTGCCGGTGACCCGGCCGTTCGCCATCACGACGATGCGGTGCGCGAGGCGCAGCACCTCCGGCAGCTCGCTCGAGATGACGATGATCGACTTGCCCTCCGCGGCGAGCTTCTGGAGGAGGCGGTAGATCTCCTCCTTCGCGCCGACGTCGATGCCGCGGGTCGGCTCGTCGAAGATGAGGATGTCGCAGTCGCGCGCCAGCCACTTGGCGATGACGACCTTCTGCTGGTTGCCGCCCGAGAGCAGCTTCACGACCTGCTCGGTGGAGGGCGTCCTCGTGCGGAGGTCCTTCACGTAGCGCTCGGCGGTCGTACGCGCCTTGCCCTGCTGCACGACGCCGAGCGGGCCCGTGAACGTGCCCATCGACGCGAGCGCGGTGTTGAAGGTCACGCTCTGCTCGAGCATGAGGCCGAGCCGCTTGCGGTCCTCCGAGAGGTACCCGATGCCGTGCCGCACCGCATCCGCGGGCTGCTTGATCGACACCTGCTTGCCGTTGACCTCGATCGTGCCGGCGCTGCGCGGGTCGGCGCCGATGATGGCACGGGCGGTCTCGGTGCGGCCGGCGCCCATGAGCCCGGCGAAGCCGAGGATCTCGCCGCGGTGCAGCTCGAAGCTCACGTCGCGCAGCAGCTGCCGCGTCGACAGGCCCGTCACGCGCAGCACGACCTCGTCGCGCAGGTGCTCGCTCGCCTTCGGCCGCGCCCCCTCGTCGAGGTGGCGGCCGACCATCATCTCGATGATCGTCGGGACGTCGATCTCGTCGCGCTCGAGCGTGCCGATGTACTCGCCGTCGCGCAGCACGGTGACGCGGTCGGCGAGGCGCTTCAGCTCCTCCATGCGGTGGGAGATGTAGACGATGCCCGTGCCCTTGGCCTTCAGGCTCTCGATGAGGCCGATGAGCGTCTCGACCTCGGTGTCGGTCAGCGCGCTCGTCGGCTCGTCCATGATCAGCACCCGGGCGTCGAACGAGAGCGCCTTGGCGATCTCGACCATCTGCTGCTTCGCGACCGTCAGGTCGCCGACGCGCTGCTTGGCGTCGAGCTTGATGCCGAGGTCGTCGAGCAGCTGCTGGGCCTTCCGGTTGAGGCCGCGCTCGTCGAGGAACGGCCCCTTGCGCGGCTCGCGGCCGATGTAGATGTTCTGCGCGACCGAGAGGTCGGGCATCAGGTTCATCTCCTGGTGGATGATGCTGATGCCGAGCGCCTGCGCGGCCGCGGGGCCGGGGATCTCGACCTCCTGGCCGTCGACGCGGATCGAGCCCGTGTCGCGCTGGTAGATGCCCGAGAGGATCTTCATGAGCGTCGACTTGCCGGCGCCGTTCTCGCCGACCAGCACGAGCACCTCGCCGGAGTGCAGGCTGAACTGCACCTCGTGGAGCGCCCGGACGCCCGGGAAGCTCTTGCTGATGCCCTCGACCTCGAGGAGCGCTGCTGTCACGTCGTACCTGCTTCGTTGGAGGACTCTGCTGACTTCCGACTGCCGGAAAGATCCGACCTATGATGCCCACACTGGCGCATCCACCGCAAGTTGTATCTGAATGTATCTAACGCTGCGCCGTCGCGCTACTTCCGCTCCATCACGAGCGGATAACGGTTCGATCACGGCGTCCCGCCGCGCGGCATCGCCGTCGGCGCGGAACGGCCGGTCGGAAGACATCCGACCGGCCGCCTCCGGCGACGTGGCGCTGTGCCGGCTCAGAGCGCGACGTCGCCGCAGAGGTGCACCTCGAGCCCCATGCCCGCGAACATGGCGGCCTTCGCCGCGAGGGCGCGGTCGGCCGCCTCGGCGTCGGGCGCGTACGCCACCTGGATGTGGTT
The DNA here is from genome assembly GCF_007923295.1 of Agrococcus sediminis. Taxonomy (GTDB): domain Bacteria; phylum Actinomycetota; class Actinomycetes; order Actinomycetales; family Microbacteriaceae; genus Agrococcus; species Agrococcus sediminis. The sequence continues at coordinate 108,314 of NZ_VOIR01000011.1, forward strand.
CGACTTGTGCCGGGCCATCAGCTGGTCGCGGCTCACGCCGTGCAGCACGGCGTGCATGATCGGCCACTGGTGGTCGGTCGAGTCGAGCCGGCGCTGGGTCTCCTCCTCGGGGAGCTCGACCACGTGCGCGCGGCCGATGTCGGCGTGCAGCGCGCCGTCCATGACGAACACCCGCGACCAGACGATCTCGCCCGGCTTCGAGACGCCCGAGAGCGTGCCTCCGCCCTTCGGGAAGAACATCGGCACCTGGCGCATCGAGTACGAGCGGTCGTAGCCGCCGTTGTGGCTCGCGGGCACCGACCCCGAGATCTCGAAGACCCAGACGAACTCGCCGTCGTACTCCTCGCCCCAGCGGATGTCGTGCAGCGTCGTGGCCGGGTCGAAGCCCATCGCGGTCCAGACCCGGTTGGTGACGAGCGCATCCACCGCCACGCCCTCGTCGACCTCGTTGAAGTGCGGCAGCGGCGCCCCGGCCCAGAGCTCGCGCTCGCCGTCGCGCGAGCGCACCGGCGGGCGCTCGACGTTGTTGAGGAGGCCCTCCGCGAGGTCGGAGGCGGCGCACTGGTCCTTGAGGCCCTGCTGGTACTGGATGCCGATCGCGTCGACGCCGTAGTCGTCGCCGATGCGGAGCGCCGCGATGTACATGCGCATCTGGCTGAGCACCTGCTCGCGCGTGAGCTCGGTCGCGTCGTCCTGGCCCCAGTGGAAGGTCAGCCCAGCCTGCTCGAGCCAGGTCAGCGCGGCCTCGGCCTCGGCGTCGGGCACGAGCGCCATCTCGGCGAGCAGCGCGCTCTGCGAGAGGCGCTCCTTGTAGATGCCGGTGGGGTTCAGCATCTCGTCGTCGATGATGGCGTTGTACATGCCCATGCAGCCCTCGTCGAAGATGCCGATGACCGCGTGGTCGTCGCGCAGCTGCTCGGCCAGCGCGGTGCCGAGGCGCGCCTCGTCGCTGTCGGGGACGGCGCCGAGGTCGCGCACGTGCGACGTGTCGTGCTCGATGCTGCCGGTCTCGAGCCACTCGCCGAGCTTCGTGCGCGCCCACTCATCGGTGAAGTCGCGGCTCCACAGGATCGAGTGCTCGATCTCGGCCTTCGTGAGGCTCGCCGTCAGGTTGAGCAGGCCCACGAGCCCGGGGTACTGACCCTCCCAGTTGGCGACGATGAGGATGGGCCCGCGGTGGGCGCGGAGCCCTGCGAGCACGTGGTGGCTGTACTGCCAGACGGCGTCGACGACCACGACCGGCGCGTCCTTCGGCACCGACCGGAAGACCTCGATGCCCCGCGCCTGCGAGTCGATGAAGCCGTGCCCCGTCTCGGGGTCGACGCCGTGGGCGCGCTCGGTCTCCCAGCCGTGCGCGGCGAACGCCTCCCGCACCTGCTCCTCGAACGCCTGCTGCGCGGGCCAGCACGTGGTGTTGGCGGCGAGCCGCAGGTCGCCGGAGGCGACGGTGTAGACGGTGGTGGGCGCGGCCTCCGGCCAGGTGCGGCGCTCGGGGATGGCGTAGGCGGTGGTCATGTCGGTCCTCTCAGTGGGCGTCGGTGCGACGCGAGTCGATGAGTGCGTGGGCGATGTCGCGGGTGGCGGGGTAGAGGTCGCGGTACAGGCCGTACAGGCGGCCGTATGCCGCGTGCCGGCCCGGGTCGGGCTCGACGATGTGCGACGGCGGGTTCCATTCGTCGATCTCGGGCGTACCGACGAGGCCTGCGGCGAGGAACGCGGCACCGAAGCTGGCCCCCACGGTCACGCTCGGCAGCACCTGGGGCAGGCCCGTGACGTCCGAGACGATCTGGGTCCAGAGGCCGCCGGTCGTGCCGCCGCCGATCGCGACGACCCGCTCGATGCGCGTGCCGGCCTCGCGCATGACCTCGATGTTGTGGCGCACGCCGAAGGCGGTGGCCTCGAGCGCGGCGCGGTACAGGTCGCCGGCGATCGTCTCGAGGCTGAGGCCGACGACGACGCCCCGGGCGTCCGGATCCTGCACGGGCGTGCGCTCGCCGGCGAAGTACGGCAGCATCAGCAGGCCGCGCGCACCGAGCCCGCTCTCGGCCGCCTCGCGCGTGAGCGTCGCGTAGTCGCTCCCGGCGACGAGGTCGCGGATCCAGGTCGTGATCGCGCCGGAGGTGGCCATGCCGCCGGCGAGCGAGTAGGAGCCGGCGCCGACGCCCCGCGTCGTCCACATGCCCGGGGCGCTCGGCCGCGCATCCGTCGTCGCGATGAGGAACATCGTCGTCCCGTACATGAGCATGAGGTCGCCGCTGCGGGTGGCGCCCGCGCTGACCGCCTCGGTCCAGGCGTCGATCGTGCCGAGCGCGACGGGGATGCCCTCGGGGAGGCCCGTCTCGCACGCCGCCTCGGCCGTGACGACCCCGGCGGCCTCGGCCGGCAGCGCGAGCCGCGGCTGGGCGATGCCGGGGGCGACGGCCTCCCACGCGCGGTCGTCCCAGGTCGCGGCGTCGAGGTCGTAGAGCGGCCAGCACTGGCTCGCCGAGTGGTGGTCGAGCAGCAGCTCGCCCGTGAGGCGGAGCGCGAGGAACGACGCGGGCATGGCGAGCGACTCGGCCCGCGCGTAGGCCTCGGGCTCGTGCTCGCGGATCCAGGCGATCTTCGGCCCCGCGGCCTGCGAGGTCAGGGCGCTGCCGCCGAGGGCGATGATCGCCTCGGCGCCGAGCTCGGCGGTGATGCGCTCGATCTGCTCGCCGGCCCGCGAGTCGACGCCGTAGAGGATGGCCGGGCGCACGGGCGCGCCGGCGCCGTCGAGCAGCGCGACGCACGGGCCCATGCCGCTCACGCCCACCGCGACCGGCTCGGCGTCGGGCACCGCGGCGAGCAGCTCGCGCACGATCGAGACGAGCTCGCTCCACCACCGCTCGGCATCCATCTCGACGTGGCCGGGTGCAGGCCGGTCGACGGTGTGCTCGCGGACGGCGGTCGCGAGCACGGCGCCCGATCCGTCGACGAGCACGCCCTTCGTGCTGGACGTGCCGACGTCGACCCCGAGGGTGGCGCTGATCATGTGCGAGCTCCTTCGATCCGCGCTCTAGCGTGCCAGAGATCGGATGTTCGCGCATCCATGCCGCCGGCGCGCGCGGCTCTCGCCCGTCGAGTCGGAGGGCGGCGCTCCATGTAGACGAGCGAAGGTCGGATGGTTCGCCGTCGCGTGGCGACTCGTCTTGTCGCGGCGCCGATCGCGCCGCTCGGCTAGAGCGAGAGGGTGCGGGGCTCCGCGGCCTCGACGGGACGATCGCGCTCCCACGGCGCCGGGATCGGGAAGTAGTGCTCGAGGAACTCGCGCACCGCGCGGGTGCGCTCCTCCACCGAGATCTCGGGGAACGAGCCGTCGTTGAGGCAGAACATGTCCTGGTCGCGCTTGCGCAGCAGCCGCTCCATGGCCGGCAGCGCCTTCCGCAGCGTCGTCTCGATGTACTGCACCTTCGCGGCGGTCTGCTGCACCGCCCGGCCCGTCACGAGCGCGTAGTAGTGGTACAGCGAGTTCGTCACCGAGATGTCGGTCGCCGAGCGGAAGCGCGCGGCCGTCGTGCGCCGGAAGTCCTCGGGGAACTCCGCCTCGAGCTCGGCCATGACGCTGCGGCGCAGCGGCGCCGCGCAGTGCTCGAGATGCCGCGTCGTCACCGCGCCGAAGCGCTCCCGCAGGAGCCGGCGGTTCGAGCGCGCCGCGTTGTCGTGGCCCGAGCGCTCCGGGTGGGTCTCCCCCAGCCCGATGCGGGTGGTCGCCTCGACGAACTTCGTGATGCCGCCGGGCGAGAAGAACAGGTCGGGCTTGAGCGCGCGCCCGAAGAACATGTCGTCGTTGGAGTACAGGAAGTGCTCGCTCAGGCCCTCGATGCGGTGCAGCTGCGCCTCGACCGCGTGCGAGTTGTGGGTCGGCAGCACCGACGGGTCGGCGAACATCGCCTCGGCCGGCACGAGCGTCACCCGCGGGTGCTCGGCGAGCCACGCCGGCGCCGGCGAGTCGGTGGCGATGAAGATGCGGCGGATCCACGGCGCGTACATGTGCACCGAGCGCAGCGCGTACTTCAGCTCGTCGATCTGCCGGAAGCGCGCCTCGGAGTCGTCGCCCTCCCCCACGACGTACGCCTGCATCCGCTTCGCCCGCTCGCGCTGGAAGTCGTCGCTCGATCCGTCGACCCAGGAGAAGACGATGTCGATGTCGAAGGTGACGTCGCTCGCGAGCGGCTCCCACATGTCCTGGATCGTCTGCCACTCGCGGCCGTAGCGCACCACGGTGGCGTCGATCGCCTCGTGGCGCGGCATCGTCGCGCGCATGACGGCGTTGGGCAGCGGCGCCACGATCGTGTCGTCGCCGAAGCGCCACAGCTCGAGCTGCACGGCGGTCTCGCGCCCGTACCGCAGGCGCCCGGCGGGCTCGACGCGCGGCCGGTACACGCGCATCGCGGATGCCTTGCGGTGCCCGGCGAGGCGGCCGTCGGCGAGCAGCACGGGACCGTGGTGCGCAGCCTTCGCTGGCGCGATCGCCTCGGCGTAGAAGGGCTCGTCGGCGAAGGCGCCCGCGAGCACCGCCGCGAGCTGCTTGCGTCGCGCGCGGTCGACGGCGACGATCGGCCGGCCGTCGTCGTCGCGCACGAGCAGGAACGGGATGTCGGCCGCGTCGAGCGCCGCGCCGAGCGCGAGGAGGTCCTCGACCATCGACTCGTGCGGCGTGCTGTGGCCGTTCGCGAGCGCGTACCGGCCCTTGCGCACCACCACGTCGTCGCGGTCGAACCGGCCGAAGCGCCCGCCCGAGGGCACGAGCACGAGCTCGGGCGCGTCGGAGACGCGGATGCCGGGCTCTGCGTGGGGGTCGGAGCGCGAGAACGCGCTCGCGGCACCGGGGCCGTGCTCTCGCTCGCTGCTCACGTCTGGAAGGGCTCCTGCCTCTGGGGGACGCCTCCATGGTACTGCCGGGGCCCCTGGCCCCATCGGGCGCCGTTCGACCTGCATACACGCCGCGTTCACGCCACGTTCTCGGGCACGTGCTGGGCTAGCGTTCCAGCAGTGCCCGACGCTGCGCACGAACCGAGAGATCGGATGGGACGACCCGTGACACACCGCACGGCCGAGCACCCCCGGCCGGACCACTTCCTCCTCCACATCTCCGACACGCACCTGCTCGCCGGCGGCGGCAGCCTCTACGGCCGGGTGCCGAGCGAGCAGCACCTGCGGCGGCTCTTCGCCGAGTTCGAGGCATCCGGCGCCCGTCCCGACGCGATCGTCTTCACCGGCGACCTCGCCGATCACGGCGAGCCGGACGCCTACCGGCGGCTCCGCGCGATCGTCGACCCCGTCGCGGCCGACCTCGGCGCGCGCGTCGTGTGGGTGATGGGCAACCACGACGACCGGCGCGCGTTCCGCGCCGAGCTGCTCGACGAGCCCGCCTCCGACGCGCCCGTCGACTCGGTCGTCGAGCTCGACGGCCTCCGCATCATCACCCTCGACTCCACCGTGCCGGGCTTCCACCACGGCGCCGTCTCCCCCGCGCAGCGCGCGTGGCTCGCCGAGGTGCTCGCGACGCGCGCGCCGCACGGCACGATCCTCGCGATGCACCACCCGCCGGTGCCGAGCGTGCTCGACCTCGCCGTGTCGGTCGAGCTGCGCGATCAGGCCAACCTCGCCGAGGTGCTCGCCGGCTCCGATGTGCGCGCGATCCTCGCGGGGCACCTGCACTACTCCTCGACGGCGACCTTCGCCGGCATCCCCGTCTCGGTCGCATCCGCCACCTGCTACACGCAGGACCTCAACGTGCCGGTCGGCGGCACCCGCGGCCGCGACGGGGCGCGCGCCTTCAACCTCGTGCACGTCTACCCGACGACGGTGCTGCACTCGGTCGTGCCGCTCGGCGAGTTCCCCGCGCTCGACTGGATCGACTCCGTCGAGACCGAGCGGCGGCTCGCCGATGCGGGGTTCCGCATCGCGCCCGCGACGCGATCGGCCGGCCAGCTCGTCGACGCCTGAGGCGGCGACCGCCGGCCGGGCGCCGTGCTCAGGCCAGCCGCGCCTCGATCGTCACCGCGTCGGTGACGGTCACCTGCACGTCGTCGACGCGGATGCCCTCCGGCAGCTCCGAGGCGAGGTCGATGCGCCGCCCCTCGAACCGCTCGATGCGGCCGCGGGCGGCGCTCAGCATCGCCGCGACGAGCGGGTTGCCGCTGTCGACGTGGATGTCGGTCAGCGTCACGCCCATGCGGTCGTCGATCGAGGCGCTCGCCGAGCCGCGCACCGAGGCGCCGAGCAGCCCCTTCCGCACCTTGCCGTCGAGCGTCAGCCGCAGGTCGCGCGGCCCCGTCGCCTCGACGTCGATGTCGAGCCGCGACACCGAGATGCCCCGCTCGGCGAGCGCCGACTCGGCGAGCCCCAGCACGGCGCGGCCCAGCTGCTCCTTCGGCACCGAGACGCGCGCGTGCCCGTGCAGCGGCCGGGCGGCGCTCGGCCGCCCGAGCTCGACCGCGAGCTCGCGGTTGTCGGTCTCGATCCAGGCGAAGGGCACGTCGGCGAGGCTCGCCTCGAGCGTCACCTCGGCGCCCGAGACGCGCATCGGGTCGGCGTGCACGCGCAGGTCGCGCAGCACGGCCGGCTCGCGCGCGACGGTCGCCCCCTGCGGCTCGAGCCGCACGCGGTCGCGGTCGTGCTCGCCCGCGAGCACGAAGCCCGTGAGGTCGAGGTGCAGCCGCACGACGTCGGCGCCGTCGAGCTCGGCCTCGATGCCGGAGGTGCACGCGATGCCCGCCGGCTCCGCCGCGATCACGAGGGTGCGGATGCGCTTGGCGAGCTGGGCGCCGTCGGTCGGTCGGGGCGCGCGCCCGAGGAGGATGCTGTCAGCCACCCCGCGAGCCTACGCCGGATCGCCCGTCAGTCCAGTTCGAGCGCGGCGCGCATGCCCTGCTCGGCGCGCCGCATGACGGTCGCGTGCTGCGCGGCGAGCACCCGGTGCAGCACCGGGCTCGCGAGGCGCAGCAGGGGCTTCCGCGCATCGACCTCCTGGGCGAAGGCCACCCTGGTGCCCACACCCTCGGGGCGCACGCGCCAGGCGCTCCAGCCGTCGAGGTCGCCGCGGATGCTCGCCCGCAGCTCGTCGTCGGCGCGCGCCTCCTCGGCGATGGAGATGCGGATGCGGTACCCGGCCGGCGCGCGCACCTCGAGGTCGGCGGCGCGGGCCCGGGCCGCCGGCGCGGCGTCGAGCACGCGCACCCCGGGCCACCAGCGCCCGTAGCCCGGGACGTCCTCGAGCAGCGCGAGCACCGCATCCGCCCCCGTGTCGAGGTGCCAGGCGTGGTCGAAGCGGTAGCGGGTGCGCATCGGCCCATCCTGCCCCTGGCGCCTGTGCGCGGCCCGGCGTACCGTCGCGGCCATGAGCAGCCTCGTCGTGCACTTCGAGATCCACGCCAGCGAGCCGCAGCGGCTCATCGACTTCTACTCGCAGCTGCTCGACTGGCGCTTCGAGCGGTTCGGCGAGGTGCCGTACTGGACGATCGCGACCGGCGAGGGCTCGCGCTCGCTCACGGAGCCCGGCAGCGGCATCAACGGCGGGCTCACGCAGCGGGAGGGGCCGGCGCCCGCGCCCGGGTCGCCGGTCAACGGCGCCAACCTCGTCGTCGCCGTCGACGACGCCGACACGACCTACGCGCGGGGCCTCGAGCTCGGCGGCACCGGCGCGCTGCCGCCGACCGACATGCCGCAGGTCGGGAGGCTCGCGTACCTCGCAGACCCCGACGGCAACGTCTTCGGCCTCATCTCGACGACGCTCTCCGACGGCACCTCGGTGATGGGCGACGAGGCGCAGCCCGACCTCGAGCGGCCGGTGCACGGCGAGAGCGTGGCGCTCGACCCGATGCAGTCGACGCCGGAGCCGTAGCGCGCTCGGTCGCCGGGGCTACGCCCCGACGGCCTCTTGGTCTCGCGACGCCGGCCGGGAGGGCCGGCTCCTCGACCCGCTCGGTCGTCGGCGCTACGCCCCGACGGCCTCTTGGTCTCGCGACGCCGGCCGGGAGGGCCGGCTCCTCGACCCGCTCGGTCGTCGGCGCTACGCCCCGACGGCCTCGCGAAACGCGTCGACGAGCATGTCGAGGTCGCGCTCCTCGATGACGATCGGCGGCGCGAGGCGCACCGTCTGGCCGTGGGTGTCCTTCGCGAGGATGCCGCGCTCGAGCAGCCGCAGGCACACCTGGCGGGCGGTGCCGACGGCCGGATCGATGTCGATCCCGGCCCAGAGCCCCACGCCGCGCACCGCGGTGACCCCGTGGCCGACGAGCTCGCCGAGGCCCGCGTGCAGGCGGGCGCCGAGCTCGCGGGCCCGCGCCTGCATCTCGCCCTCGCCGAGCATCCGCACGACCTCGAGGCCGACGGCCGCCGCGAGCGGGTTGCCGCCGAAGGTCGAGCCGTGCGAGCCCGGGGTGAGGACGCCCAGCACGTCCTCGTCGGCGACCACGGCCGACACCGGCACCACGCCGCCGCCGAGCGCCTTGCCGAGCAGGTAGACGTCCGGCACGACGCCCTCGTTGTCGCACTGGAACGTCGCGCCCGTGCGGCCGAGCCCCGACTGGATCTCGTCGGCGATCATGAGCACGCGCTCGCGCGCGGTGATCTCGCGCACGCGCTGCAGGTAGCCGGCCGGCGGCACGTTGATGCCCGCCTCGCCCTGGATGGGCTCGAGCAGCACCGCGGCCGTGTTCGGCGTGATCGCGGCCTCGAGCGCCTCCGCGTCGCCGAACGGCACCCGCACGAAGCCGGGCGTGAACGGCGCGTAGCCGGTCGTCGCCTCCGGGTCGTCGGAGAACGACACGATCGTCGTGGTGCGGCCGTGGAAGTTGCCCTCCATCACGATGATCTCGGCCTGACCCGCGGGCACGCCCTTCACCTGGTACGCCCAGCGGCGGGCCACCTTGATGCCCGACTCGACCGCCTCGGCGCCCGTGTTCATCGGCAGCACCATGTCCTTGCCGGCGAGCGCGGCGAGCGCCTCGACGAACGGCCCGAGCGCCGCGGAGTGGAACGCGCGGCTCGTGAGCGTGACGCGGTCGAGCTGCGCGTGCGCGGCGTCGAGCAGGCGGCGGTTGCCGTGGCCGAAGTTCACCGCCGAGTAGGCGGCGAGGCAGTCGAGGTAGCGGCGGCCGTCGACGTCGGTCACCCACGCGCCCTCCGCCGTCTCCACGACGACCGGGAGCGGGTGGTAGTTGTGCGCGGCGTGCGCCTCGACCTGCTCGATCGCCCGCTCGGTCGCGGCCGACAGGGCCGTGCCCGTCGCCGCATCCGTCGTCGTCTCCGTCGTCATCGTCGCCTCCGTCATCGTCGCAGCTCCAGGGTGCAGCACTTGATCCCGCCGCCGCCGCGCAGCAGCTCGCTCAGGTCGAGGCCGATCGTCTCGTAGCCGCGCTCGGCGAGCTGGCGCGCGAAGCCCTCGGCGCGCTCGGCGATCACCATGGTGCGGCCGTCGCCGAACGAGTTGAGGCCCAGCACGGATGCGTCGGCCTCGTCGACGAGGATGGCGTCGGGGTAGCGGCGCTCGAGCTCGGCCCTGCTGGCGTCGTCGAAGGCGCTCGGCAGGTAGGCGATGCTCGTCTCGTCGAGGATGGCCATCGCCGTGTCGAGGTGGTAGAACGCCGGGTCGACGAGGCGCAGGCTCACGACCTCGCGGTCGAAGATGCCGCGCACCTCGTCGTGCGACTCGAGGCTCGTGCGGAAGCCGTGGCCGGCGAGGATCGTGCCGTTGGAGAGCAGGAAGTCGCCCTCGCCCTCGTTGATGTGCTTCGGCTCGTGCACCTCGAAGCCCTGCTCGGCGAACCAGCGCATGTAGGCGGGGCCCTCGGGCACCCGCTGCTCGTAGGTGAACAGCGCGCCGTAGGCCTTCCCGTCGAGCGTGAGCCCGCCGTTGGCCGCGTAGACCATGTCGTTGAGGCCCTCGACGGGCTCGATCTGGTGCACCTCGAAGCCGAGGCGGTCGTAGGCGTCGACGAGCGTCTGCCACTGCGCGACGGCGAGGTCGGTGCTCGTGGGCTGGTCGGGATCCATCCAGGGGTTGATGCGGTAGGTGACGTCGAAGTGCGCCGGACGGCACATCAGCACGGTCTTCTGGACGGCCGTGCGGGACGCGTCGGAGGGGGTCGCGGTCTCGGGGCGCGCGTGGGTCATCTCATGCTGCATGTCATCCAGGGTCGCAAACAATCGACGCATCAGTGGGGGTCAGCACGCATGTTTCTTGCGATCTGGCCGATCGTGACCGTAGAATCCTGCATATGGATCGGATCGACCACGGCATCATCGATCAGCTGCGCCTCAACGCCCGGGCCGGCTACGCCGACATCGGCGCCGAGGTCGGCCTCTCCGCCTCCGCCGTCAAGCGCCGCATCGACAAGCTCGTCGCCGACGGCGTGATCCGCGGCTTCACCGTGCAGGTCGACCCGGCCGTCGAGGGCCTCGCCACCGAAGCCTACGTGGAGCTCTTCTGCCGCGGCACCGTCTCGCCCAGCGACCTCAAGCGCATCCTCTCGGGCGTGCCCGAGATCGTCGAGGCCGGCACCGTCACGGGCGAGGCCGACGCGATCGTGATCATGCGCGCGCGCGACGTCATCGCCCTCGAGGAGGCGCTCGAGAAGGTGCGCGCCGCCGCGACCGTCGACCACACCCGCTCGGCGATCGTGCTCTCGAAGCTCATCACCCGCAACGCGGGCTGAGGGCTCCGCCCGGCCGGGCTCGGCGCGGCCTAGCCTGGTCGCATGCGCGTCATCACCGTCTCGGCGATCTGCTTCGAGCGCGCCGACGGCGCCGTGCTCACGGTGCGGAAGCGCGGCACCAGCGCCTGGATGCTGCCCGGCGGCAAGCCCGAGCCCGGCGAGACCGCGGCCGAGTGCGCCGTGCGCGAGGTGCGGGAGGAGCTGGGCGTCGAGATCGCGCTCGAGCGCATCGAGCCGATGGGCGACTTCGAGACGCGCGCCGCCAATGAGGCCGGCTTCGCCCTGCGCGCGAGCGTCTTCCGCACGCGCGATGCGATCGAGCCGAGGGCGCAGGCCGAGATCGAGGCGGTGCGGTGGATCGTGCCCGCGATCGGCGTCGAGGACGAGGCGGAGGCGCCGCTCAACCGCGAGCACGTCTTCCCGCTGCTGCTCGCCGAGCTCGCCGCGGCCGAGCGCTAGGAGCGCGATCGGCGCCGGGGACGGAGAACGGGGCCCGACCGATGGTCGAGCCCCGTATCGGACGGCCGCCTCACAGCGCGCCGCGCATCTGCCCCTCCAGAAAAGACTGGGCTCCCTCTGCATCCCGTCGCCGCAGCGCCGAGACCCTGTCATGGCCCGAATTTCCCCTCGCGGGGCCCCAGCCGGGCCGTGCGTTCACCGTACGCGCGCTCCCTAGGAGCCGTCGATGGGGAGAACTACCCATCCCTGTATGCGACCGCGCCGCTCGAGCGCCGAGGCGTGTAGTCGCGCCAGGTGTCCCGGTAGTGCGCGTAGCCCGAGCGCATCGAGACGAGGGCCCACACGAGCCCGACGACGACGCCGGCCGCCACGGCCCATCCGACCTCCGCAACGACGTCGACGAGCGCGCCGGCCAGCAGCCCGTAGACGCACGCGTTCACCACCATGATGAGCACGGGCGAGCTGCCGAACAGGTGGCTGAAGACGCTGCGGCGCCGCAGGAACGAGTAGGTGCGCTCCATGCCGGCCTCGTCGTCGGTGACCGCCGCGAGGAAGACCTCGCGCACGTGCGGGTCGAGGTCGACGTAGGCGCCGCGCAGCCGGTTCATCGCGACGACGTACATCATCTCCTCCTCGGCGACGTTGACGACCCGCAGCTGCGTCATGAGCCCGATGACGCAGAGGAACGCCAGGATCGCGAGCATCGCGGGCGAGAACCAGCCCGAGAAGCGCGACACCTGGCCGAGCAGGCCCATCGTCACGAGCCCCGCCGAGACGAGCGTCAGGAAGATCGTGATGCGGGTGAGCACCTCGCTCTGCGCCGTGCCGCGCGCGGCGAGCAGACCCCAGTGCTCGGTGGCGAGGATCTGCGCGCGGCGCCCGAGGGCCGCGTCGGACTCCGGCGCTGCTGCAGTGCCTCCGTCGGCCATGGCTCATTGTCCAGCCGCGCGCCCGGCGGCACCAGGGGTCGCGTCAGGGGTCGCGTCAGCGCTTGGCGCGCGGGCTGCGCCAGTGCAGCATCCAGTCGCCGGCGATCTCGGCGAGCGTGGTCGGCAGCAGGTTGTAGGCGCCGTTGCGCGCGGCGACGAGCACCGAGCTGCGCGTCTCGGTCGTGACGCGCGCGAGGCGGTGCGAGAGCTGCTTGAAGCGGTCGGTGCGGCGGATGCGCTCGCTGTCGTAGGCGCGCAGGGCCTGCTCGAGCGGGTGGTCCTGCAGCAGGATGCCGAGCGTCGCGGCGTCCTCGAGGGTGAGGCTGCCGCCCTGGCCGAACGTCGGCAGCATCGCGTGCGCGGCGTCGCCGAGCAGCACCACGCCGGGCCGGTGGAACGACTTCAGGGGCGTGGGGAGCCAGTGCAGGTCGCGTCGCATCACCGAGGCCTGCGGCGTGGCGGCGATGTGGTCGCGCACCTCGGGCGCCCACGTGTCGAACCGCTCGCGCGCCGCCTCGAGCTCGTCGCGCGACGTGCGTCCCATCCGGGCGTGCGCCATGCCCCACCAGTAGACGCGGCCGCCGTCGATCGGCACCATGCCGAACTCGGCGCCGCTGCCGACGTACTGCCGCATCCCGCTCGGCGAGTCGGCCTCCGCCTGCACGACGCCGTACCAGCAGGTGGCGCCCGAGTAGTCGGTCGCCGCCTTCGGCCAGAGCGCCTTCCGCACGGCGGAGTCGATGCCGTCGGCGCCGATCACGAGGTCGGCCTCGATCGTCTCGAAGCGCGACTCGCGCGACTCGCGCACCTGCTGCTTGGTGGCGCGGCGCTCGGCGCGCCGGTCGATGGGGTCGTCGCCGGGCTCGAGGGCCCGCTGGAGCCGGCGGCCGAGGCGGATGCCGCGCGCGCGGTCCTGCCGCTGCTGCCGCTCGAGCCTCGCGTCGGTGGCATCGGGGTCGGCCGCGCCGTGCTCGATCGTGACCGACGGGCGGGCGCCGGACGACGCATCCGTCACCCCCACGACGCGCATGCCGGTCTCGACCTCGCGGCCACCGCCGACGATGTCGAGCAGGGTCGAGCGGTGCAGCGCGTGCAGCGCGCTCGAGTCGAAGGTCGAGCCCTGCTGCAGCGGCGAGCCCTGATCGGTGAAGACGCCCTCGGGCATCGAGCGCACGGCGCGGTCGCGCACCTCGTCGCCGACGCCGAGCTCGTCGAGCGCCTCGAGGCCGTTGCTCGCGATGGCGATGCCCGCACCTGTCGTGCGTGGCCGCTCGGCCGCCTCGAGCACCCGCACCTGCCAGCCGGCGGCCTCGAGGCCGCGGGCGGCGGCGAGCCCGCCGAGTCCTGCACCGACGATGATGGCGGTCTGCGTCATGCCCCCGAGGCTAACCCGTGCCGCCTCAGTCCTGCTGGGGCGCGTCGTGCTCGCCGGCCCGCTGCGACACGCGGCGGTCCCAGACGAGCCACTTCTCGTCGATCGCCTGCTCGATGTCGACGCCCGTGGCCTCCGCGAGCGCGAGCAGCATGCCCACCGCATCCGCGAGCTCGAGCGCGAAGCGGCGATCGATCTCCTCGGGGCTGTGGCCCTTGTCGCGCTGCCGCCCGGTCTTCGCGAGCCATGCCTGCACGACCTCGCCGACCTCCTCCTGCAGCTTGAGCACGAGCCAGTCCGCGTCGCGCTCGAAGCCGTAGACCTCGGCGTAGCGGAGCGAGATCGCATCGATCTGCTGGGCGAGGGCGCGCATCTCCATGCGGGCCATGCTCGCACGCGGCCCTAGATTGTGAGCATGGACTCCGCTTTCGACGACCTCCTCCAGCACAACCGGGACTTCGCCGCCACCTTCGCCCTGCAGGGCTTCGACGGCGTCGCGAAGTCGGGCGTCGCGATGGTCACCTGCATGGACTCGCGGATCGACCCGCTCGGCATGATCGGGCTCGAGCCCGGCGACGCGAAGATCCTGCGCAACCCTGGCGGGCGCGCCACCGAGCGCACGCTCGTCGCGCTCGTGCTGGGCGTCAACCTGCTGAACGTCGACCGCATCCTGCTCGTGCAGCACACGCGCTGCGCGATGGCCTCGAAGTCGGAGCGCGAGCTGCTCGTCGACATCTCGCAGGCCGCGGGCGTCGACGCCTCGTGGCTCGACCTCGGCGCGATCGAGCACCAGCGCCTGTCGATCATCCAGGACGTGCACCGCGTGCGGTCGCACCCGCTCATCGGCGAGCGCGCCCAGATCGGCGGCTTCCTCTACGACGTCGACACGGGGCTGCTCGAGCAGGTCGCCTGACGCGGCCCGCCCCTGGCCTGATCGCTCCGCCGGGCCTGGCACCGGACCGGCCGAGCGTTCAGGATGGGGTCATGGTGAACCCCTTCGAGCAGGTGCCCCTCGAGCGGCTGCGCGAGCGCACGAGCATCAAGTGGCGCTTCTTCGATCCCGACGTGCTGCCGCTGTGGGTGGCCGAGATGGATGTGCTGCCGGCTGAGCCCATCACTCGCGCCGTGCACGACGCGATGCTGCGCGGCGACACCGGCTACCCGTGGGGCACGGGCTACGCGGAGGCGTTCGGCCGCTTCGCCGCCGACCGCTGGGGCGCCTCGGTCGAGGTCTCGCGCACCGCGCTCGTGAGCGACGTCATGATGGGCGCGTTCGAGCTCATCCGCCTCCTGACGCCGCCCGGCGGCGCGGTGATCGTGACGAGCCCGGTGTACCCGCCGTTCCACGCCTACTCGGCGCACGCCGAGCGGCGGGTGGTCGAGGCGCCGCTCGGCGACGACCTGCGGCTCGACCTGAGCGGGATCGAGGATGCGTGCGCCCGGGTCGGCGACGCGGGCGCGGTGCTGCTGCTGTGCAACCCGCACAACCCGACCGGCACCGTGCACACCCGGGCAGAGCTCGAGGCGCTCGCGCAGGTCGCCGCGCGCTACGGGGTGCGCGTCATCTCCGACGAGGTGCACGCGCCGCTGCTGTTCGACGCGACGTTCACGCCCTACTGGGAGGTCGACCCGCACGGCTTCTCGCTCACGAGCGCGTCGAAGGCCTGGAACCTCGCCGGGCTGCGCACCGCCCTCATCGTCGGCGGCGCCGAGACCGGCGCGGACCTCGGCGAGATCGCGGAGGTCGTGAGCCACGGGCCGTCGCACCTCGCGTCCATCGCGCACGTCGCCGCGTTCGACGAGGGCCGCGGCTGGCTCGACGAGGTGCTCGCGGGGCTGCGCGGCAACCGGGCGCTGCTCGCGCGCCTGCTGGCCGAGCACGCGCCGTCGATCCGCTGGCAGCCGGGCGAGGCGACGTTCCTCGCGTGGCTCGACTGCCGGGGCACGCGCGTCGCCGAGCCGGGATCGGTCGCCGACCCGGGCTACGTGGGGCTCTCGACCGGGCCGGCCAAGGCGTTCCTGGAGCAGGCGCGCGTCGGGCTGAACGCCGGCGAGGCCTTCGGCGCCGGCGGCGAGAACCACGTGCGCCTCAACCTCGGCACCCGCCCGGACGTGCTCGAGGAGGCGGTGCGGCGGATGGGCCGGGTCGCGTAGCGCTCCCGGGACCCCTTCGACCCGACGGGACCCGGTGCACCGGGTCCCGTCGGGTCGATCGGGTCCCGCTGGCGAGCGGGCGCTACGGCGCCGCCGCGATCAGGTCGACCATGCGCTCCTCGAAGCCCGGCTCGACCTCCATCACGACGCGGTGGCGGGCGCCCTCGCGCTCGGGCCACTCGCCCCACGCGCCCTCGAGCGTCGTGGCGGTGCGGCCGCGCGAGGGCCCGTCGCCGCAGTCGACCGTCACGTCGACGATCGGCGAGAGCGTCGTGCGCACGAGCCCCGTCGCGACCGCGAGCGCGAGCGCGTCGTGGTTGCCCGACGCGCGCTGCCCCGTGTAGCCCTCGTAGTAGCGCAGGTAGAAGTCGAGGATCCGGTCGCAGAACTGCCCCGCCGCTCCCCCGGCGGCGAGCCGCTCGCGGTGCGCGTCGGTGATGAGCGACGTCATGGTCACGTCGAGCCCGACCATCGTGAGCTCCCACGGCGCGTCGAAGACCACCTGCGCCGCCTCCGGGTCGTGCCAGATGTTGGCCTCTGCCGTCTCCGACACGTTGCCGGGCGCGAGGGCGGCGCCGCCCATCACGGTCACCTGGCGGATGCGCTCCGGCAGCGTCGGGTCGGCGTCGAGCGCCGCCGCGAGGTTGGTGAGCGGCCCGACGGCGACGATCTCGAGGGCGCCGGCGTGCTCGTGGCTGAGCCGCAGCAGCAGCTCGACCGCGCTCTCGGCCGCGAGCTCCGGCACGTGCGCCGTGTCGGCGCATCCGCCCAGCCCGTCGGCGCCGTGCACCTCAGGGGAGAAGACGGCTCGCGCGCCGCTCCGCGGGCCGGCGGCGCCGACCGCGATCGGCACGTCGCCGTGCCCGACGAGCCGCAGCACCTCGGAGGTGTTGCGGGCGCCCTGCGCCACGTCGACGTTGCCCCACACGACCGTGCACCCGACGAGGTCGATCTCGTTCGAGAGCGCGGCCGTGAGCAGGGCGAGGGCGTCGTCGATGCCCGTATCGACGTCGAGGAGCACGCGGGTCACGGCTTCGAGCCTAGGCCTGGCGAGCCTCCCGTGCCCCGCGCACGCGAGGACGACACTGGTCGCCATGATGGGCATGCCGGATGTGCCGCAGCGCGACCGCGCACGGCTCCGGGCGGCGTGGGCCGAGGCGCTGGGCACCGCGCCGCGCGCCTTCGACGGCGACGGCGTCACGCCCATCGCGCGCGACGACCTCGACTCGGTGGTGGTCGTCGAGCTCGGCACCGCGATGGTCGTCGCCGGGCCGGCCGCGGCGCTCGCCGCCACGCGGACGCTCGGCCGCGCGGCGCTGCGCGACGCGGCCGCGATCGCCGAGGCGCTGCCCGGCTCGCGCGCGATCGGCTCGGCGCACCTGCTCTTCACGGGCACGCGCCCCGCGCATCCGCCCCACGAGGTCGTGCCGGCGACCGACCGCGACCTCGTGCTCGTGCGGGAGGCGGTCGCGCTCGAGGAGTGGGAGGAGGCGGGCGTGGAGCCGATGGAGCGGCACTGGGCCGTGCGCGACGGCGCGCAGCCGCTCGCGGTCGCCGGCTACCAGCGGTGGCGCTCGACGATCGCGCACATCGGCGTCGTGGCCGCCGCCTCGCATCGCGGGCGAGGCCTCGGCGGCTCGGTGGCGGCCGCAGCGGTGGCCGCAGCGATCGACGCGGGGCTCGTCGCGCAGTGGCGCTGCCGGGTCGGCAACCCCGCGTCGCTGCGGATCGCCGACGCGCTGGGCTTCACGCGCGTCGGGGTGCAGGCGGCGGTGGCGCTGCCGACCGGCGTCAGCTGAGGCAGAGGCAGAACGGATGCCCGGCGGGGTCGAGGAAGACGCGGAAGGTCTCGCCCGGCTGGTGCTCGTGCTTCGTCGCGCCGAGCGCGAGCGTCGCCGCCTCGGCCTCGTCGAGGTCGTCGACGACCACGTCGAGGTGCATCTGCTGCGGGTGCTCCTGCCCCGGCCAGTCGGGCGCCGCGTAGCCCTCGACCTGCTGGAAGCAGATGCACTGGCCCTCGGGCCCGCGGATCTCGACCCAGTCGTCGGCCTCCGAGACGGTGTAGTCGAGCAGGGCGCCGTAGAAGCGCCCGAGGGCGGCGGCGTCGGGGCAGTCGATGACGACGGAGGGGTAGCGTGCGATGGCCATGCGGGCGACGCTACGCCCGGCGGCCGACATCCGGAACCCCGGATGCGCGCGGCCCGAGCACGGGTCAGAACCCGTGCACGAGGGGGAAGATCGGCAGCGCCTCCTGGTGGTGCGCGTGCACGATCACGAGCCACACGACCGCGTCGAACAGCAGGTGCACGGTCACGACGTAGAAGAGGTTCTTCGTCCAGGAGAAGATCGCGCCCTGCACGAGCGCGAACGGGATCGTGAGCAGCGGCCCCCACGACTGGTAGCCGAGCTCCCACAGGAACGAGACGAAGATCGCCGCCTGCAGCAGGTTGGCGAGCCACGGCCGGAAGTGCCGCATCAGGAGCGTGTAGACGGTGCAGATGAAGAACAGCTCGTCCCACAGCCCCACGGCGTTGACGCCCACGAACAGCCGCGCCACCTCGTGCGCCTCGTCGACCGCGGGCCAGTTGCGGTAGACGCCCGAGGTGAGGAAGTAGAACGGCAGGATCAGGTAGGCGAGGAAGATGACCGCCACGAGGTACGTCCACATGCGGCGCGTCCAGCGCCCGCCGGCCCACGGGAAGCGGATCGCGTGGTCCTGGAAGCCCCAGCGGGTGATGACGTACGGGATGAGCACGGCGCCGCCGAGCGCGACCGTGAAGCGCGCGATGCCCTCGTTCGTGATGTCGGCGTGCAGCGAGATGAAGCTGATCCACGTCAGCGCGATGGCGATGAGCGCGAGGTCCTGCCCGAGCTTGCGCGAGCGGCCCGCGCGGTCGGTGAGGATGCCGCCGACCACGCCCGCGACGAGCGGCAGGTAGCCCCAGTCGGTGAGCACCCAGAACAGCAGCACCGCGCCGAGCGAGACGAGCGCCGCGGGCACGATGGCGATCGGATGCGTCGGGGCGCCCTCGGCGGCGATCGCCAGCGAGCGCGGCCACGGCGCGGGCCGCGGCGCGGGGGTGCTCTCTGCGGCGATCGTCACGCGACCAGCCTACGGAAGGGGGCCTGGTCATCCGCACGGATGATCCGCATCCGCCCCCGGATGCAAAGGCGGCCGGATCCCGCCCGCGGCGGCCCCGGCGCTGCTCGGATGGGGCCATGCACAGCGACCGACTCGACGCGCAGCGTCTCACCCACACCTACGGCACCGGCGACGCGGCAGCGCCCGCGCTCGCCGACGTCTCGATCACCATCGGCGCGCACGGCCCGGAGGCCGTCGCCATCATGGGCCCCTCGGGCTCCGGCAAGTCGACCCTCCTGCACGTGCTCGCCGGCATCGTCGCCCCCGACGACGGCCGCGTCGCGTGGCGCGGCCGCGACCTGGCGACCATGCGCGACGGCGAGCGCACCCGGCTGCGCCGCAGCGACTTCGGCTTCGTCTTCCAGTCGGGGCAGCTGCTGCCCGAGCTGCCCGCGATCGAGAACGTCGCGCTGCCGCTCATGCTCGGCGGGGGCTCCCGCACCGGCGCCGAGGCGGCGGCCGGCGCGCTGCTGCACCGGCTCGGCCTCGGCGACATGCTCACGCGCCGGCCGGGCGAGCTCTCGGGCGGGCAGGCGCAGCGGGTCGCGATCGCCCGCGCGCTCGTCGGCAGCCCCGGCATCGTCTTCGCCGACGAGCCGACGGGCGCGCTCGACCGCTCCACGGGCGACGCGGTGATGAGCCTCCTCATCGGCGCGACGCTCGGCCACGGCGCCTCGCTCGTCGTCGTCACGCACGACCCCGAGGTGGCCGCGATGTGCTCGCGCGTCGTGCGGCTGCAGGACGGCCGGATCGTCAGCGACGAGCCGGCGGCGAGCGCCGCCCCGCCCTCGTACGGCGCGGTGCGCGGCGAGCGCGTGGCGAACCCCGCCCGCGACGCGCTGCAGCAGACGTGGATCGAGGCGTCGCGATGAGCGCGCTGCGGCTCTGGCTGCGGCTCGCCCGCGCCATCGGTCCCCGCGCGACCGACGTGCTGAGCGCGACGGCCTTCGCCTTCGCGACCGCGGCGCTCCTCGCGGTGCTCGGCGGCGTCGAGGCGTTCCGGATGCGCCTCGAGACCGGCGTCGTGGATGCGTCGTCGGGCGCGTTCGTGCTCACCCTCGCCTTCGTGGCGGCCGCGCTGCTGCTGCCGGCGGTCTGGACGCTCGCGCAGGCGGCCGTGCGGCTCGCGGTCGCCCGGCGCGACGACCGCCTCGCCGCCCTGCGGCTCGCGGGCGCGACGCGCGGCCAGGTGACCGCGCTCGCCGTGCTCGACGCCCTCGCGCAAGCGGTCGTCGGCGTGCTCGTGGGGGCGATGCTCGCGCTCGCCGTGACGCCCGGGCTCGCGCGCATCGAGTTCCAGGGGCAGCCGTTCGGCCCCACCGAGCTGCTGCCGCCCGTGTGGGTGTGGGCTGCGGCCGGCGGCGCGGTCGTCGCGATCGCCGTGGGCGCCGCGCTCGCGTCGCTGCGCCGCGTGCACGTGACGCCGCTCGGCGTCGCGCAGCGGGTGCGGCCCCGGCGGCTGTCGCTCTGGCGCGCCGCCGGGTTCGCGCTCGCCGCCGCCGCCTACGTCGTCGTCGTGGTGCTCGACCTGGTGCCGAAGGAGACGGCCGTGTCGATCGCGCTCGTGTCGATCGTGGTGCTCGCGTACACGCTGCTCGGGCCGCTCGTCATCCAGGGCGTCGCGTGGCTCGTCGCGAAGGGCGCCCGCAGCCCCGCGACGCTGCTCGCCGCTCGCCGCGTGGTCGACGACCCGCGCGGAGCGTTCAACATCGTCGGCGCGATGGCGATCGCCGTGATGGCCGGCGGCTTCGCATCGCTCGCGCCGGCGATGGCCGGCGGCACCGACCAGCTGAGCGCCGACATGGCGACCGGCGCGGCGCTCACGATCGCGATCGCGGGCGTGCTCGGCGCGGTGCTCGCGGGCATCGCCCAGTCGGCGAAGGTGCTCGACCAGCGGCGCGAGCACCAGGCGATGCACCGGATGGGCGTCGACCTGCCCGTCATGCGCGCTGCCATCGTGCAGCAGGTGGCGCTGCCGCTCGTCATCGGCGTGGGCGGGGCTGCCGGCGCCGCGCTGCTGCTGATCCTGCCGACCTTCATGCTCTGGATGTCGAGCCCCGGGTCGGTGCTCACGTGGGCGCTGCTCACGCTCGGCGCGGCCGCGGTGACGCTCGCGGTGACGTCGGCGGCGCTGCCGCTCGTGCGCCGGGTCGCGACGGAGGCGGCGCCGGCCTGAGCTGCGCGGCTAGCGGGGCAGGAGCGGCAGCACATCCTCCGAGAGCTGCTCGAGGAAGCGCCGCTGGTCGTGCCCCGGCCCGTGCAGCACCAGGTGGGTGAAGCCCAGGTCGACGTAGTGGGCGATCGCGCCCGCGACCGCCGACGCATCCGACCCCACGATCCAGCGCCTCGCCACCTGCTCGATGGGCAGCTCGTCGGCGAGGCGCTGCATCTCGATCGGGTCGTGCACCGCGTGCTTCTGCTCCTGCGTGAGCGAGAGCGCGCCCCAGAAGCGGGTGTGCTCGAGCGCAGCGTCGGCGTCGCGGTCGTACGAGACCTTGATCTCGATCATCCGGTCGACCTCTGCCGAGGCGCGCCCGGCCTTCTCGAGCCCCTCCTCGAGGTTCGCGACGATCGTGTCGCGGTAGTACTCGTCGCCCTTGCCGGAGGTGCAGATGTGCCCGTCGGCGAACCGCGCGGCGTAGCGCGTCGTCGCGGGGCCGCCGCCGGCGACGTAGATGGGGATGCGCGCGCCCGCGTCGGCGGGATCCGGCCGGTCGTAGATCGTCGCCCCGTGGGTCGCGTAGTACTCGCCCTCGAAGTCGACCCGCTCCTCGGCCCACAGCTGCCGGATGAGGCGCACCGACTCGCGCAGCCGCGCGAAGCGCTCCTTCAGCTCGGGGAACTCGACGCCGATCGCCTGCTCGTTGAGCGCCTCGCCGGTGCCCACGCCGAGGATGAGGCGGCCCGGGTGCACCTGCCCGAGCGTCGCGAACTGCTGCGCGACGACCGCCGGGTGGTAGCGCAGCGTGGGCGTGAGCACCGAGGTGCCGAGCACGATCGACGAGGTGCGCTCGAGCGCCATGCCGAGCCAGGCGACCGCGTTCGGCGCGTGGCCGCCCTCGTGCCGCCAGGGCTGCAGGTGGTCGCTGATGAACGCGCTGTCGAGCCCGACCCGCTCGGCGAGCTGCACGAGGTCGAGCAGCTCGGCGGGCGAGAACTGCTCGGCGCTGGCCTTGTATCCGTACCGCATGGAGCCAGTCAAGCACCGGCTCCTGCGCGTCACACGCGCAGCGCCTGCAGCACCTTGTCGGGGTTGCCGAAGCGGTGCGCGGTGATCGACACCGCCTGCTCGCGCACGAACGGCAGCAGCTCGATGCGGCCCTCGGTCGTGACGGGGCCGTCGTAGACCGCGACGCGAGCATTGCCGGCGAGCGCGTCGCGCAGCCCCGGGTCGCTGCCGATGAGGCGGATGCGCCGCACCGGCTCGGTCACGCGCATGAGTCCGAGCGCATCCTCGCTCTGCACCGGCTCGAGCGCCTCGCCCGAGCGGATGCGCTCGTGGAAGGCGGCGTCCGACTCCTCGACGACCTCCTCGATGCGCACGTGCGGCAGCGCGTGGCGCGAGAGCCGCACGATGCCGCTCGGCACCTCCACGGCGCTCGAGATGCGCACGACGGCGCGCGTGCGGGCGGCGGCGGCGAGCAGGCGCACGAGGTCGACGACCTGGCCGTCCTCGGCGAGGCGCAGCAGCACCTCGGCCGGCCGGTAGCGGAGCACGTTGCGCTCGACGCCGAGCGCCGAGACGTCGCGGGAGAGGCCGAACTCCTCCTCCCACCAGGTCTGGTCGCTGTTGGCCCCGGCGCGCACGCGGTCGAACTCGACGAAGTCGAGCGCGGGCGTCGCCGCCTCGATGAGCTCGGCGACCCGCTTGTCGAGACCGTGCAGGCGCACCGACTTCTTGGGCTCCGACGGCACGGGCTCCCAGTCGACGAGCGTCGCGAGGTAGTTGGGTCCGCCGGCCTTGGCCCCGGGCCCGACCTGCGACAGCTTCCAGCCGCCGAACGGCTGCCGCCGCACGATCGCGCCCGTGATGCCGCGGTTGACGTAGAGGTTGCCGGCCTGCACCTCGGCGAGCCAGTGCGCGACCTCGTCGGGATCGAGCGAGTGGATGCCGGCGGTCAGCCCGAGCTCCGTGGCGTTCTGCACCTCGATCGCCTCGTCGAGCGTGTCGACCTCGATGAGCGACAGGTGCGGGCCGAAGAGCTCGGTGAGGTGCGTGCTCGCGCCCGGGAGCACCGCGTCGCGGATGCCGGGCGACCAGAGCCGGCCCGACGCATCCAGCTGCCGCGGCTCGAGCAGCCACTCCTCGTCGTGCTCGAGCGTGGTGAGCGCCTCGAGCAGCGCGCCCGACGCCGGCTCGATGAGCGGGCCGATGTGCGTGCGCGCGTCGAGCGGCGAGCCCACGCGCAGCGTCGACGCGGCGTCGACGAGCTGCCGGCGGAACCGCTCGCTGTCGCCCGCGGTGTCGACGAGGATGACGACGGATGCGGCCGAGCACTTCTGCCCGGCGTGCAGGAAGGCGCTGCGCACGATGTCGGCCGCCGCCTGCTCGAGGTCGGCCGAGGGCGTGACGATGATCGAGTTCTTGCCGCTCGTCTCGGCCACGAGCGGCAGGTCGCTGCGCCAGGAGGTGAAGAGCTCGGCCGTCTTCGAGGAGCCCGTGAGGATGAGCCTGCCGACGGCCGGGTGCGAGACGAGCCGCTGCGACACGTCGCCCTCGGGCACGTCGCACAGCACGAGCACCTCGCGCGGCACGCCCGCCTCCCACAGCGCCTCGCACAGCACCGCCGCCGAGCGCCGAGCCTGGGGCGCGGGCTTCAGGATGACGGCCGAGCCGGTCGCGAGCGCCGCGGTCACGCCGCCGCACGGGATCGCGACGGGGAAGTTCCACGGCGGCGT
Organism: Agrococcus sediminis; assembly: GCF_007923295.1. GTDB lineage: Bacteria > Actinomycetota > Actinomycetes > Actinomycetales > Microbacteriaceae > Agrococcus > Agrococcus sediminis. Next base: position 131,951 of record NZ_VOIR01000011.1, read on the forward strand.
CACGACGGTGAGGTGCACGGGCTTCGGGCGCGCGTCGTCGAGCTGCTCGAGCAGCGGCGCCTGCTCGGCGTAGTAGCGGGCGAAGTCGACCGCCTCCGACACCTCGGGGTCGGCCTCGGCGAGCGTCTTGCCCGTCTCGGCCATCATCACCTCGATGAGGCGGCCCCGGTACACGCCGAGCGTCTCGGCCGCGTCGCGCAGCACCTCGGCCCGACGCTCCGCACCCAGCGCCGCCCATCCGTCGGAGGCCTGCGCCGCCTTGTCGATGCGGCGCTCGAGCGTCGGCCAGTCCTCGATGCGGTTGAGCTCGAGGGTGCGCAGCCCCAGCTGCGAGTCGGCGGCGCGCTGCACGATCTGCCGCGCCCACGCGCGGTTGGCCGCGAGCGACGGGTCGCTGTCGGGCTCGTTCTCGAAGCCGTCCGGATGCGCGACCGAGACGGCGAGGTCGCCCAGGCGGTCCTGGGTGCGGGTGGGCCGCGGCGCGCCCGCGGCGTCCTCGGCGCGCTGCAGCTCGAGCGACGCGAGGAAGCGGTCGCGCTCGCGCTGGAACACGGCCGGGTCGTCGAGCGAGAACATGCTCGACATGAAGTTCTCGCCGGAGGCGTTCTCCTCGAGCCGGCGGATCAGGTAGGCGACGGCGGCGTCGAACTGGTCGGGCCGCACGACGGGCGTGTAGAGGATGAGGCTCGGGAAGTCCTCGCGCACGGCGGCGCGGTGGTCGGCGGCCATGCCGAGCAGCATCTCGGCGTCCATGCGCTGGTGGGTGCCGTGGTGGCGGGCGAGCTCGGCCGCGTAGGCGAGGTCGAAGAGGTTGTGGCTCGCGACGCCGAGCCGCACCGCGAACGCGTTGTCGGGCAGCAGCGCCTCCTGCAGCACGCGCTTGTAGTTGGCGTCGCTCGCGGCCTTGGATCCGACGACCGCGAGCGGCCAGCCGTGCAGGGCGGCGTCGACCCGCTCCATGGCGAGGTTCGCGCCCTTCACGAGCCGCACCTTGATGCCCGCGCCGCCGTTCGCGCGGCGCTCCTTCGCGAACGCTGCGAGCCGGCGGTAGGCGGCGAGCGCATCGGGCAGGTACGCCTGGAGCACGATGCCGGCCTCGAGCCGGGCGAGCTCGGGCCGGGTGAGGAAGCGCTCGAAGACCGCGATCGTGAGGTCGAGGTCGCGGTACTCCTCCATGTCGAGGTTGATGAACTTCGGCGGGCTCGACTCCGCGGCGAGCCGGTAGAGCGGCAGCAGGCGGTCGACGACATGGTCGACGGTCTCGTCGAACGCCCACAGCTGCAGCTGCGGCGCGACGCCCGACACCTTGATCGACACGTAGTCGACGTCGTCGCGGCGCAGCAGCGCGGTCGTGCCCTCGAGCCGGCTCGCGGCCTCGTCCTCGCCGAGCACCGCCTCGCCGAGCAGGTTGATGTTGAGGCGCGTGCCGTCCTCGCGCAGCTTCGCGAGCGGGCGGGCGAGCCGGCCCGGTGTCGCGTCGATGACGAGGTGCGAGACCATCTCGCGCATCGCCCGCTTCACGAGCGGGATGATGAGCTTCGGCGTCACGATGCCGAAGCCGCCGCCGACCGTGATGCCGAGCTTGAGGTACCAGTCGAGGAAGCCGGGGATGTCGCGGCTGAGCGCCTCGAAGTTGCGGGCGCTCACCTTCGGGTCCTCGGGCCGCACGACCTTGTCGACGAAGCCGATGGCGAAGTCGAGGCCGGCCGGGTCCTGCAGGAGGCCGGCGAGCCGCTCGGCGGCCCGGTCGGGCTTCGCGGCGCCCGGCCGGTCGAGCCAGCGGCGCACGCGCTCGATCGCCGCGAGCGCGAGCGCGTCGTCGGTGGCCGGGTCGGTCAGCTCGACCGGTGCCGGCGCGGGGGCCGCCGCGACCGGGTTGGGCACGGCCTCGGGCGCTGGTGCCGGCGGCTCGGGTGCAGGCGTCGGCGCGGCTGCAGGCGCAGGTGCAGGCGTCGGCACCGGTGCGGGGGCGGATGCGACGGACTCGGGAGCGGGCCCGGGCTCGACGGCCGGGGCGGGCGCGGGTGCCGCGAGCTCGTGCTCGAGCTCGACCGCCGACATCGGCTCGGTGGGCGGCAGCTGCGGCTCGGCGGCCCGGGCGCGCGCAGAGACGGCGGCGGCGAGCCCGCCCAGGCGCGGCTGGTCCTGCGGCGGCAGCTGCGGCTCGGGGGTCACCGCGTGGTGCTCGCGCGCCACGGCGTCCTCGGCGTCGGTCGGTCGGGGGTGCACGGCACGCCGCGTGAGCGGGGCCGGCGGGGCCGTGTCGGCCGACTCGACCACGCGGGCATCCTCGGGCACCGGCGCCTGCGCGACGGCGGCCAGCTCCGACTGCAGCTCGGCGACGTCCATCTGCACGGTCGGCACGTCGGCGACCTCCTGCGACAGCGACCAGCCGCTCGCGGGCGGCTCCTCGGGCGAGCGCGCGAGCCCCGGCGCCTCGACCGGCACGTAGGGGTTGACCGCGGCCGCGAACGTCGCGTCGTCGACCTCGAACGCCGGCCCCGAGTCGGGCAGCGGCGGCGCCTGCAGCGGCGCGTCCTCGTCGGCGTCCTGCTCGTCGACGACCTGGATCGGCTCGGTCAGCCCGAGCCCGGCGCCGTCGGGCACGATCGGCTCGTCGTCGTCGGACGCGAGCTGCCGCTGCGCCTCCGCGCGCTCGATGCCCTCGGCGATGAGGGCGTCGAAGTCGTCGTCCCTGGGCTGGTCGGTCATGCCGCATATCGTATGCGCGCGCGGACGGCGGGCCGCGGCGCCGGGCGGCGCACCGGGCCTCGCCGCCGGGGAGCCACGTGTGGTTGGGTTGGCCTCGGCAGGGTCGAGTCCGGCGCCGACCGCGTGCGTCGGCGCCCCAGCGAAGGAGCAGCAGTGCCGAGCGTCGCCATCATCGGCGGGGGCCACAACGGGCTCACCGCCGCCGCCTACCTGGCCCGCGCGGGCGTCGACGTCACCGTGCTCGAGCGGCTGCCGCACGTGGGCGGCGCTGCCGTCTCGGCGCAGGCGTTCGACGGGCTCGACGCGAACCTGTCGCGCTACAGCTACCTCGTCAGCCTCATGCCCGAGCAGATCATCCGCGACCTCGGCCTCGACGTGCGGCTCGCCCGCCGCCGCTACTCCTCCTACACGCCCGTGCCCGGCGGCGACCGCGGCCTGCTCGTCGACGCGGGCGACGAGGCGGCCACGCGCGCGTCGTTCGCGGCGATCGGCGCCGCCGACGACGCCGACGGGTTCGCGGCGTTCTACGACCGCACCACGCGGCTCGCCGCGGCCCTGTTCCCGACGCTGACGCAGCCGCTGCCCACGCGGCAGGCCGCGCGGGAGGGCGCGGGAGCCGCATCCGCGTGGTCCGAGATCGTCGACGCCCCGATCGCCGACGCGATCGAGGCGGCCGTCGGCCACGACCTCGTGCGCGGCGTGATCGCGACCGACGCGCTCATCGGCACGTTCGCCGCGCTCGACGACCCGGGGCTCGAGCAGAACCGCTGCCTGCTGTACCACGTCATCGGCGGCGGCACCGGCGACTGGGACGTGCCGATCGGCGGCATGGGGCAGGTCTCGGGCGGCCTCGAGGCCTCGGCGCGCGCAGCCGGCGCGAAGATCCTCACCGGCGTCACCGTCACCCGCGTCACGCCCGACGGCGAGGTCACGTGGGAGGAGCGCGTCGGCGGGCTCCCGACCGGCACGCCCGGGCTCGCGATCGGCACGCAGCTGACCGCCGAGTTCGACCTCGTGCTCTCGGCGGTCGCGCCGCACGTGCTCTCGGCGCTGCTCGGCGAGGCGGGCGTCGCCACCCCGCGGCCCGAGGGCGCGCAGGTGAAGGTCAACATGCTGCTGTCGCGCCTGCCGCGGCTGCTCGACGACGTCGCGCCGGGGGCGGCCTTCGGCGGCACCTTCCACATCAACGAGACCTACACGCAGCTGCAGCGCGCCTACGCGGAGGCGGCGGGCGGCCGCATCCCGGATCCCCTGCCGTGCGAGATCTACTGCCACTCGCTCACCGACCCGACGATCCTGGGCCCCGACCTGCGCGCATCCGGCGCCCAGACGCTCACCGTCTTCGGCCTGCACGTGCCCGACCGGCTGCTCGCCCCCGAGGCCAACGACGGGATGCGCGTGGCGCTCGAGGAGGCGGTGGTCGCGTCGCTCGACTCGGTGCTCGCCGAGCCGATCCGGCCGCTGCTGCTCGAGGGCGGGGCGGGGCCCGCGATCGAGACGAGGACGACCCTCGACATCGAGGAGGCGCTCGCGATGCCGGGCGGCAACATCTTCCACGGGCCGCTGTCGTGGCCCTGGCTCGAGCACGAGCCCACCTCGGTGGCCGAGGCGTGGGGCGTCGCGACGGGGCACGCCCGGATCCTCATGGCCGGCTCGGGCGCGCGCCGCGGCGGCGCCGTCTCAGGGCTCGGCGGCCACAACGCCGCGCACGCGGCGCTCGAGCTGCTGCGCCCGTAGCCGCACGGCGGACTAGCGCGGGATGCGCCCGGCCCAGTCGGAGGCGTGGCTCGCGCGAGCGGGCGGCAGCGCGTTGAGCTTGGCCCAGTCTGCGACGCGCTGGTCGAGCTCGGGCAGGTCGACGACGATGCCGGCGGCCTCGAGCACCTCGATGACGCGCGCGGTCTTCGCCGTGCCGACGCCCTTCTCGATGAAGCGGCCCTGCACGACGCCGCGCGCGTGCAGCTCGCCGTCGACGACGAAGCGCTGCTGCAGGTAGATGGCGCGCTCGTCGGCGCCGAGCACCGCGGTCTCGATGTCGAAGCGCTGCCAGAGGTCGAGGCTGCGGCGGTAGACCATCGACGACTGCCCGACCACCGCGTAGATGCCCGCCTTCGAGAGCACCGCCGACATGCCGGTGCGGTTCGTCATGTCGACGCGCGCGAGATCCATGTAGGAGGGGTAGCGGCCGTTGTTCATGTGCCCGAGCAGGTCGATGTCGGTCGGCAGCACCACGAACGACGTCTTCGCGACGTCGCCGATGCCGAGCTCCGGCTTGCCACGGCTCTTCACGGTCATGGCGAGCAGCCACTGCAACCACATGTTCACGGGGATCCATCCTGCCCGACGCGGCCGGCGCATCCGCTCGCCCTTGGCGCTCCTCCACAGCGCCGCGCGCCGCCGGCCGCCGGCGGCTGGGAGAATCGTCGGATGCACCGAGTGCTGCTCTACTACCGCTTCACGCCCATCGCCGACCCCGAGGCGGTGCGGCTGTGGCAGCACGCGCTGTGCACGTCGCTCGGCCTCACCGGGCGCATCATCATCTCGGAGCACGGCATCAACGGCACCGTGGGCGGACCGGTGGATGCGTGCAAGCGGTACGCGCGGGCGACCCGGGAGTACTCGGGGTTCCGCGGGATGGACATCAAGTGGTCGGCCGGCACGGGCGAGGACTTCCCGCGGCTCACCGTGAAGGTGCGCGACGAGATCGTCACCTTCGGCGCCCCCGACGAGCTCGCGGTCGACGCGGGCGGCGTCGTGGGCGGCGGCCGGCACCTGAAGCCCGGCGAGCTGCACCAGCTCGTCGCCGAGCGCGACGACGTCGTGCTCTTCGACGGCCGCAACCGCTTCGAAGCCGAGATCGGGCGCTTCCGGGGCGCTGTCGTGCCCGACGCCGACACCACCCGCGACTTCGTGGCGCTGCTCGACTCGGGCGCCTACGACCACCTGAAGGACAAGCCGGTCGTCACCTACTGCACCGGCGGCGTGCGGTGCGAGGTGCTCTCGTCGCTCATGCGCTCGCGCGGCTTCGAGGAGGTGTACCAGCTCGAGGGCGGCATCGTGCGCTACGGCGGGACCTTCGGCAACCAGGGCCTCTGGGAGGGCTCGCTGTACGTCTTCGACGAGCGGCGCACGATGGACTTCGGCTCGGGCGCCGCCGTGCTCGGCACGTGCGGCCGCTGCGGCGCGCCGACCGGCGGGATGGGCAACTGCGCCGTCTGGTCGTGCCGCAAGCAGGTGCCGACGTGCGAGGCGTGCGAGCCCGCGTGCGCGGCGCACGTCGACGCCGCCTGATCCGACGGGTCCGCCTGATCCGCCTCATCCGCCGGATACGCTGGCCGCATGGGCGACGGCGCGATCAGCATCCGACAGGCGACGACCGCTGACGCCGAGGCCCTGCTGCCGCTCCTCGCCGCCCACCGCCACGCCGACGAGGAGGACGAGAAGGTCGACCGCTACCGCGAGCGCCTCGTCGCCCTCGTCGAGAACCCGGCGCACCACATCGTCGTCGCCGAGCAGGACGGCGAGCTGCTCGGCTACGCCGCCGCCCAGGACTACGGGCCCGCCCCGCACCGCGACTGGTCGATCGCCCGCATGCACGACCTGTGGGTGTCGCCGGATGCGCGCGGCCGGGGCACGGGCACGGCGCTGTTCGAGGCGGTGCGGGAGTGGGCCGAGCACCACACGAAGGTGCGGGTGCTCGAGTGGCAGTCGCTCGAGGTCGCGAAGGCGTTCTACGCGAAGCTCGGCCTCTCGGGCGAGCGCGTCGACGAGGCCGACCCGCGCGAGCTGTACGAGATCGAGGTGCACCTGCCCGCGAGGGAGTGACCCGAGCGGGCCCCTCCGCGGTCTGGGCCTAGCTGCTCGGCACGGGCTGCACGAGCCGGGCGAGCGCGTCGCGGCCGCCAGCGGCGTATGCGACCCAGCCGGCGCATCCGGGTTGCGCTCCGCCTGCGCCGTCCAGCGATCGAGCGCTGCGCGCACCAGCTCGGCCGTGCTGTCGGCCGCGGCTCCCGCCGGCAGCCCGCGGCGCACCTCGGCCAACGCCGAGACGGCGCCCTCGTGGTACTTCGCCGCGACGTGCGGCCGGCCGTCGCGCGAGATGGCGCACATCGACCGGTCCCCCGCCGCCTGCGCGAGCCGCTCGAGGGCCTCGCGCTCGAGGGCGCGGACCGCGTCGCGGTCGATGGTGGGCGTGTCCTGCACGGGATCCTCCTGCTGTCGGGACTGGTTCCCACAATACCCCCGGGGGTATGCTTCGGCCAAACCCCTGCCGTGCGCGACACCCGCGCGCCTCGACCCTGGCGGAACCCCGTGGCACTGCTCGCCGCACCGATCGGCCTCGTCGTCGGCCTGCTCCTCGGCGCGGTCGGCGGCGGCGGCTCGATCCTCGCCGTGCCGGCGCTCATCCTGCTGCTCGGCATGGCGCCGCAGGAGGCGACCGCCGGCTCGCTGATCATCGTCGGGCTCGCCGCAGTCATCGGGATGCTGCCCGCGATGCGGGCGGGACGGGTGCGTCTCGCGCAGGGTGTCGTCTTCGGCCTCCTCGGCACGGGCGGCGCCGTCCTCGGCGCGCTGCTGTCGACATCGGTGCCCGAGGAGGTGCTGCTGCTCGCCTTCGCCGTGCTCATGCTCGTGGTCGCCGCGTTCATGACGGCGCGGCGGCGCAGCGCGGCCCATGCCGAGGCGGCGGGTGCCGCGCCGGAGCCGGCACGGCCGCCCATGGTGTCGCTGCGCCCCTTCCGCTGCGACTGCCGCGCCGTCGGCGTGCTCCTCGCGGCCGCGGCCGGCGTGGGCCTCCTGACCGGCTTCTTCGGCGTCGGCGGCGGCTTCGCGATCGTGCCGGCGCTCGTGCTCGCGCTCGGCCTGCCGATGCCGGTGGCCGTCGGCACCTCGCTGCTGGTCATCGCCATCAACAGCGCCGTCGCGCTCGGCTCACGGCTGACGCTCGACCTCACGCTCGACTGGGGCGTCGTCGCCCTCGCGGCCGGGGCCGCGGTCGTGGGGTCGCTGCTCGGCTCGCGCATCACCGCGCGGGTGCGGCCCGAGCGGCTCAGCCTGGCGTTCACGGTGCTGCTCGTGGTCGTCGCGCTCGCGACCGCCGCCCCGGTGCTCGTCGCGGCCGCCTGATCCGGCGGGCGCTCAGACCCGGCCGGTGACCTTGTCGATCGCCATGCGCAGGATCACGCGCTCGGCGGCGTCGGGCGGCGCGAGCTCCGACGGGTTGCCGTAGCGGTTCTGCAGCTCGACGTAGAAGGCGCCCGTCGGGTCGTCCTCGACGCCCGCGAGGTGCCCGCGCAGCTCGACGTACTTGAGCGGCTGCGCCGGGTCGACGATCGACAGGCTCATCGTGGGGTTCGCCTGCAGGTTGCGGTACTTCTGGCGCGAGCGGGTGTGCGTGAAGCGCACCTCGTCGCCGGAGACCAGGAACCACATCGGGTTCGACTGCACGGAGCCGTCGGGCCGCACGGTCGCGAGGTGCGCGAAGAGCGGCGCGTCGGTCAGGTAGCGGTACTGCTCGGGGATCGAAGCCATGCCCTCCACCCTTGCACGGCTCCCCCGCCCCGCGGTGGGCGCTGCGTGCCTACGCGGCCGGACCCGGCCCATCCGCCGTCTCGCCGAGCCCGTCGAGGCGCCACACGGTGGTGCCGGCCGCGAGCGACACGGTCGTGATCGAGCAGTTCGGCAGGATGACGTCGGGCGTGAGCTCGGGCACGAGCTGCCGCAGCAGCGACGTGATGAAGCCGCCGTGCGAGACGACGAGCACGTGCACCTCGTCGGCCGCGGGCCGCTCGAGGGCGCCCGCCGCGCGCACGACGTGCTCGAGCGCGGCGTCGGCGCGCATCACGGTCGCCGCGGCCTCCTCGGCCTGGCCGGTCGGGTCGAGCTGCGCGATGGTGTCGAAGAGCCCGCGCCAGCCGACCTGCTCGGCGATCGCCCGCAGCGCGCTCAGCTCGCGGTCGACCTCGAAGCCGTGCTCGACGATCACCTCGCGCCAGACGTCGGCGGAGGGCCGCTCCTCGTGGGCGCCGAAGTGCCACTCGCGCAGCAGCTCGAGGTGCTCGAGCGGCGGCTTCGGGTCGAGGGCGGCGAGGATGCCGTCGGCCGTCGTGCGGGTGCGCTGCAGGTCGGAGGAGAAGGCGAGGTCGAAGCGCTCGGCCGCCAGGTGCTGCGCGACGGCCTCGATCTGCCGGCGGCCGCGCTCGGTGATCGGCGAGTCGGACCAGCCCTGCATGAGGTGGTTGATGTTGTGCTCGGTCTCGGCGTGGCGCACGAGGCGCAGGCGCACCGCGCGCCCCTCCGCGAGCGCGGCGAGCTCCTCGGGCAGGTACTGCTCGGGGGCGTCGTCGGCGCCGGTCGTCTGAGCCTGGTCGTTCATCGCTTCCCCATCTTCTCGAGCATCGCGTTGTAGGCGGTGAGCTCGGCGTCGCCGTCGCGAGCGGCCGCGCGGTCGGTGCGCACCTGCTCCTTCTTGTCGCTGCGCGACCACAGCACGACCGTGATGATCGCCAGGATCACGGTCGGGATCTCGCCGATCGACCACGCGATGCCGCCGCCGACCCGCTGGTCCTCGAGCGCGTCGACGCCGTTGCCCATCGCGCCGAACCAGTCGGCCAGCAGCAGCGCCTCGCCCTCCATGAGCGTGAGGCCGAAGAACGCGTGGAACACCATCGCGCCGAGCAGCAGCACGAGGCGCAGCGCGTACGGCGGCTTGGCCGGGCCGGGGTCGACGCCGATGATCGCCTGCACGAACAGATAGCCGGAGCCCACGAAGTGCACGACCATCCACACGTGGCCGAGGTGGTCGGTCATCGCCCACTGGAAGATGCCCGTGTAGTAGAAGACCCACAGGCTCGACACGAAGATGAGCGCTGCCACGAGCGGCGAGCCGACGACCTGCATGTACTTCGAGTGCACGATCGCGAGCAGCCACTCGCGGCCGCCCATCGTGCCGTCGCGGCGCTTCGCGACCGCGCGCATCGCGAGCGTGATGGGGGCGCCGGGCACGAGCAGCACGGGCACCGCCATGCCGAGCAGCATGTGCACGAGCATGTGGAGCGAGAACTGGAACTCCTGGTAGAGGTTCAGGGCGCCGTTCGTGCACCACCAGAAGAGCGCGATGCCCGCGAGCCACGACACCGTGCGGCCGATCGGCCAGCGGTCGCCGCGCCGCGCGAGGCGCACGACACCGGCGACGTAGAAGAACGCGAGCATCGCGAGCGCCACCGTCCACAGCGGGTCGAGCGCCCACTGGTCCACCAGCCGCGCGGGCTCGAACTCGGGCGGCAGGGGGCGCCCGGTGAGGATCTCGGCAGGGCTCGCCTCGGCGCCCGGCGGGGTCTCGGGCACGGGCGTCGGTGTGCGGGCGAGCCCGGCGGCGACGCCGGCCGTCACGCCCATCACGGTCAGCTCGAGCGCGAGGAGCGCCGCGACCGCCCGGCCGGGCACCCGCGCGCGCACCGTGCCCGCGGGGCGCAGGATGCGCATCCGCTGCCACGCGCCGAAGGCGCCGAGCACGAGCAGCAGCGCCGCCTTCGTGAGCGACAGCACGCCGTAGCCGCTCAGCCAGTCGCCCTCCATGCGCACCCACGCCGAGACGACGCCGGTGAAGGCGACGACGGCGAAGCTCGCGATCGCGAGGCTCGAGTAGCGCAGCAGCACGTCGCCGTAGGCGGCGTCGGGCACGAGGCCGGATGCGCCGGCCGGCCGGGGTGCGTCGCGGCCGGCTGCGAGGAGGCCGACGTGGATGAGCCCGCCGAGCCAGATCGAGACGAAGATCAGGTGCAGCAGCAGCGACGAGACGGCGAGCGTGTGGTTGGCGGTGCCGCCGGCGTGGCCGCCGGAGGCGATGAGCCAGAACGGCACCGCCCAGCCGACCACGGTGAACGCCGCCGCGGCGGCGCTGCGCGCGACGAGCAGCACGACGGTGAGCAGCGCGAGGGCGAGCAGCGTGCCGAGGATGAGGCGGCCGGTCTCGATCTCGACGAAGAACAGCTGCAGCAGGCCGCCGAACTCGTCGTCGGCGGTGACGGGGTTGGAGACGAGCTGCCGGAAGGTGCCGAAGGCGACGAACGCCTGCAGCACGGTCGCGACGCCGGTGGCGGCCGCGGCGAGGTCGAGCGTGCGGTTCCAGTCGCGGCTGCGCGGTGCGAGCGCGAAGCACGCCAGCACGAGCCCGCCGAAGGCTGCGGCGATGGCGACGTTGCGCACCATGGTCGCCGCGGGCAGCCCGTAGCGCACGAGCGGGCCCGGATCCTCGATGGGCAGCGGTGCCGCTCCCCCGCCGATCTCGAGCGCCGCCCAGGCCGCGACCAGCCCCGCGAGGATCGCGAGCGCTGGCGCGAGGAGACGGAGGCGCTGCACCGCTCCAGGCTAGTCGCCGCGGCTATGCGGGTCCCCGGCGCGACGGGACGGCTGCTCCGGGCGAGGCTCCTCCGGAGCGTCCTCGGCGACGCGCGCGGGGGCGGGGAGCTGGTCGCGCAGGAAGAACGCGCCCAAGGAGCCGGCCAGCGCCGCGAAGACGGCGACCGAGTAGACCGCGAGGACGAGCTGCATCACCTTCGCGAACGGGTCATCGGCGGTGATCCCGGATCCGGTGACGGTCGCCATCGCCGTCTCGTGGAGCGCCGTGGTGAAGTCGGTGTGCGACTCCATGGCGTAGAGGAGCTGGCTGGAGGCCAGGACGACCACCAGGGTGACCGAAGCCAGCCATCCGATCCGGCTGGAGAGCAGGCGGCCTGCGGAGCGGGAGCCGCGGACGCCGGCGGAGAGGATGCCGCCCACCCGGGCCACGCGCGCCACCCTGAGGGTCCGCACCGCCTGCAGCGCGCGGAAGAAGCGCAGGAACGGGATCGCCAGGAAGATGAGCTGCCACCAGTTGCGGCGCCAGAAGGCGGCACCGAAGCCGCCGATGTACGCGCGCAGCAGGAACTCGGCGGCGAACAGCGCCCACAGCACCCATCCGGTGATCGACAGCACCCGTGCCCAGCCCGGATCGGAGGTGAGCAGCTGACCGAGGACCACGAAGAGGAACACCACGCCGAGGAGGCCCATGGGGCGGTCGAGGCGGCTCGCGAGCGCCTCCGCGGCCTCCACCTGACGGGAGCGGGACCCGTCCCGTTCGTCGCTCACGCTGTGCCGACCTCCATGCCGGGCCCGTGCGCGGGACGGACCGTGCGCACCACGATAGCGATGCACGACGAGCGGGGCCCGGCCTCTCGGCCGGACCCCGCTCGCTGCTGTGTGCTGGTGCCTACTTGACGGCGGCCTTCAGCTTCGAGCCGGCGGTCAGCTTGACGCGGTGGCCCGCGGCGATCTTGATCTCCTCGCCCGTCTGCGGGTTGCGGCCCGTGCGGGCGGCGGTCTCCGTGCGCTCGGCGCTGAAGAAGCCGGGGATCGAGACCTTGTCGCCGGCCTTGACGGCCGACGAGACCTCGTCGAACAGCGCGTCGAGCACCGCGGTGACCTTGGCCTGCGAGAGGTCGGTCGTCGCTGCGATCTTCGAAGCGAGGGTGGTCTTGTTGATGGTCTCAGCCATGGTGTCCTCCTGGTGGTGGCATGTCCGTCCCGCCTGGGGCGGGCATTCCGCCGGGGCCCGTTGGGCTCCGACCACCCCCGAACGTAGCCCTGAGGCCCGGGTTCTCGCGGAAGAACACCCCGACACGCCGCGATTTCCGGGGTTTTTCGCAGTTCGCGAACGCGTTTCGCGCCTCGGGAGGGCCCAGGCAGCCCTCAGCGGGCGGTCGAGGCCGCGAGCCGCGCGGCGCGCAGCCGGCTCGCTCGACGGGTGCGCCGGCGCTCGAAGAGCGGCAGGAAGAGCCCGATGAGCGGCCCGATGCCGAACGCGAAGACCACCGTGCCGACGCCGACCGGCCCGCCCAGCAGCCAGCCGATGAGCAGCACCGTGCCCTCGATGAGGGTGCGCACGATCCACACGCGCCAGCCGGTGATCCGCACGAGCCCCGTCATGAGCCCGTCCCGCGGGCCGGGGCCGAGGTGGGCGGCGATGTAGAAGCCGGTCGCGAACGCGAGCAGCACCATGCCGCCGGCGAGCAGCAGGATCTGCTGCCAGAGGGCGTCCACCTCCGGCAGCAGCCAGAGGCCGACGTCGGCGGCGGGCCCCACGAGCAGGGTGTTCAGCAGCGTGCCGATGCCGACGCGCTGGCGCAGCGGGATCCACAGCAGCAGCACGATCCCCGAGACGACCACGGTCGCGGTGCCGTAGCTCATCGGCAGGTGGTTCGCGATCCCGAGCGAGAAGACGTCCCACGGGCCGACGCCGAGGTCGGCGCGGATGAGCATCGCGAGCGAGAGCCCGTAGAGCACGAGGCCGCCGAGCAGCTGGCCGATGCGGGCGGCCGTGTCGGCCGGGCCCAGCGAGTCGATCGGCAGGAAGAGGCGGCGGATGCGGTGCACCACCTCATCACACCGCATCCGTCATGCCCGTGGCGCGGTCCACTCGCGGGCAAGTGGCTCTGCTGGAGCAGTCCAGTTGGCGGCAGACTGGGCGCATGGCTTCCCGGCTCGGCACCCAGCTCGGCGAGTGGCGCGCGACGACCGCCGTCGCGCAGTCGCTCGCCGACCGCATCCGCATGCTGCTGCTCGACGGCCGCATCACGGCCGGCGAGCGGCTGCCGAGCGAGCGGGCGCTCGCCGCCGAGCTCGGCCGCTCCCGCGCGACGATCGCGCGCGCGTACGAGCTGCTCGAGGCCGGCGGCTACGTGCAGCGCACCCACGGCTCCGGCACGCGCGCCGCCCTGCCGGCCCAGCGCATCCACCGCCCCGAGGCGGCCGACGAGGGCGTCATCGACCTGACGATCGCCTCGGTCGGATCGACCCCCGGCCTCCACGCCGCCACCGTGCGCGCCCTCGACCGGCTCGCGGGGCTGCTCGGCACGCCCGGCTACTCGCTCGACGGGCTGCTGCCGCTGCGCGAGCGCATCGCCGCCCGCTACGCCGAGCGCGGGCTGCCGACCGACCCGGGGCAGATCGTCGTGACGAGCGGCGCGATGCACGCGATGACCGTGGTGCTCGCCGCCTTCGGCGAGCGCGGCCGGGCCGCCGTGGTCGAGCAGCCGTCGTTCCCGCACGCCCTCGACGCGCTGCGCCGCACCGGGCACCGCCTCGTGCCGACGCCCGTCTCGCCCGGCGAGGGCTGGGACGCGTCGCACCTCGTCGACACGCTCCGCGCCCAGCGGCCCGCGCTCGCCTACCTGATCGCCGACTTCCACAACCCCACGGGCGCCACCATGCCCGAGCTCGCGCGGGCGCGGCTCGCCGCCGTCGCCCGCACGACCGGCACGCTGCTCGTCGTCGACGAGACGTGCGCCGAGCTCGACATCGACCGCGGCTGGACGCCGAAGCCCTTCGCCGCGCACGGGCCCGCGCTGCTCATCGGCTCGATGTCGAAGATCGCCTGGGGCGGCATGCGCATCGGCTGGATCCGCGCGAGCCGCGAGCAGTTGCCGCAGCTGCTCGCCGCCCGCCCCTCCATCGACCTGGGATCCCCGCTGCTCGAGCAGTGCATCGCCGTCGAGCTGCTCGACGACCTGGATGCGCTGCTCGCGCGGGCGAGCGCGCGGCTGCGGGCGGGCAGGCAGGCCGTCGCCGACGGGCTCGCCGCCCACCTGCCCGGCGTGCCGATGCCCGAGGTGCCGGGCGGGCTCGCCGCGTGGATCGACCTCGGCGGGCCGTGGTCGACCTCCCTCTCGCTCGCCGCGCGCGACCGGGGGCTGCTGCTGCCGCCCGGGCCCCGCTTCTCGAGCTCGGGCGTGCTCGACCGCTTCGCGCGCATCCCCATCACGTGGGAGCCGGAGGTCACCGCTGAGGCGATGCGCCGGCTCGGCGACGCCTGGCGCGCGCTGCACGCGGGCGAGCTGCCGGACTCGACGCGACTGGCCGCATCCGCCGTCGTCTGAGCGTCCACCTTGACGCGGCGTGCGCTTCCGCGATTGCGTGGGGCGCATGGCCGACATCGGATTCCACGCCTCCCACGAGCAGCTGCCGCCGAGCGCCCTCCTGACCGCGGTGCAGCGCGCCGAGCAGGCGGGGTTCGACGCGGCGATGTGCTCCGACCACCTCGCGCCCTGGAGCAGGAACCAGGGCCACAGCGGCTACGCCTGGTCGTGGCTCGCCGCGGCGCTCGCCACGACGTCGCTGCGCTTCGGCGTCGTCACGGCGCCCGGGCAGCGCTACCACCCCGCGATCGCGGCGCAGAAGATCGCCACGCTCGGCGAGATGTTCCCGGGCCGCTTCTGGGCCGCGCTCGGCTCGGGCGAGGCGATGAACGAGCACGTCACGGGCGACGGATGGCCCGAGAAGCCCGTGCGGGAGCGCCGGCTCGTCGAGACGGTCGACGTCATGCGCCGGCTGCTCGCGGGCGAGGAGGTGACCCACGAGGGCGAGATCTCGGTGCACCGCGCGCGCGTCTGGTCGCTGCCGGTCGAGGCGCCGCCGCTGCTCGCCGCCGCCGTCACGCCCGAGTCGGCGGGCCGCCACGCGGCGTGGGCCGACGGGCTCATCACGGTCGCGAGCGACCCGGCGGGCCTGCGCGACATCGGCGCCGCCTACCGCGATGCGGGCGGCCAGGGGCCCGTGTGCGGGCAGCTGCACCTGTCGTGGGCGCCCGACGAGGCCGAGGCGCTCGCCATCGCCCGCGACCAGTGGCAGGGCAACCTCGTGCCTGCGCCCGAGGCGTGGGAGCTCGAGCAGCCCGAGGACTTCGAGCGGCGCACCGCCGGACTCGGCGAGGAGGAGCTGCGGAAGGCCGTCTGGATCTCGAGCGACCTCTCGCGCCACGTCGACCGCATCCACGAGCTCGTGGGCGCGGGGCTCGACCAGCTGTACCTGCACCACGTCGGGCAGGAGCTCGCGCCGTTCATCGACGCGTTCGGCGAGCGCGTGCTGCCCGCGGTGCGCGATGCCGGCGCGGGCGGCGACGCGGGCGCCGGGCAGGGCGCCGCATGAGCCCCCGCCCGATCGAGTCGGCCGACCGCTGGTGGCGCAACACGGTGCTCTACTGCCTCGACGTGCAGGTCTTCCAGGACTCCGACGGCGACGGCATCGGCGACCTGCAGGGACTCGTGTCGCGCATCCACTACCTCTCCGACCTCGGCGTGACGTGCTTGTGGCTCATGCCGTTCTTCCCCACCGCCGACCGCGACGACGGCTACGACATCACCGACTTCTTCGCCGTCGACCCGCGGCTCGGCACCCTCGGCGACCTCGTCGAGGTCATCCGCGTCGCGCGGGCGCAGGGCATGCGCGTCATCATCGACTTCGTCATGAACCACACCTCCGACCAGCACCCGTGGTTCCGCTCGTCGCGCGCCTCGCGCACCTCGCCCCACCGCGACTGGTACGTGTGGCGCGACAACCCGCCGGCGAAGCAGGATCCGCCCGTGTTCCCCGGCGAGGAGGACTCCACCTGGACCGAGGATCCCCGCACGGGCCAGTGGTACCTGCACCACTTCCGCGCCCATCAGCCCGACCTCAACATCGCGCATCCGCCGGTGCAGGAGCAGATCGAGCGCAACCTCGGCCTCTGGCTCGAGCTCGGCGTCTCGGGCTTCCGCGTCGACGCGGTGCCGTTCCTGTTCAGCAACGACCCCGCCCACGGCACCGACACCACGGGCACGGCGCCGGAGTACCAGGGCCCCGACCACCTGCGCGCGATCCAGCGCTTCGTCTCGCGCCGCAGCGGCGAGGCGATGCTGCTGGGCGAGGTCAACCTGCCGCACGAGGAGCAGCTGCGCTGGTTCGAGGCGGAGGGCGAGGCGTCGGGCCTGCACCTGCAGTTCGACTTCGTCTCGATGCAGCAGCTGTTCCTGTCGCTCGCGCGGAAGGACGCGCGGCCGCTGGCGAAGGCGCTGCGCGACCGGCCCGAGCTGCCCGAGGCGAGCCAGTGGGCGAACTTCGTGCGCAACCACGACGAGCTGACGCTCGACAAGCTCGCGCCCGACGAGCTCGAGGAGGTCTTCGAGGCGTTCGCGCCGGACGAGGGGATGCGGCTGTACGGCCGCGGGATCCGGCGGCGGCTGCCGACGATGCTCGGCGACGAGCGCGCCGTGCGGCTCGTCTACACGCTGATGTTCTCGCTCCCCGGCTGCCCGGTGCTGTTCTACGGCGAGGAGGTCGGCATGGGCGAGCAGCTCGAGATCGAGGGCCGCTACGCGGTGCGCACGCCGATGCAGTGGGAGCCCGACGCGAAGGGCGGCTTCTCGACGGCGCCGCCGCGCGCGCTGACGCGGCCGGTCGTCGAGGGCGAGTACGGCCCGGAGCGGCGCAACGTCGCCGACCAGCGCCGCGACCCGGGCTCGCTGTGGCGGCACATCCAGCAGCTGACGACGATGTACCGGGATGCGCCCGACCTCGCCTGGTCGTCGCTCGAGGTGATCGGCGTGCGGCAGCAGGCGGTGCTCGCGCACGTCTGCCGGGGCGACGACTGGACGATGCTGGCCCTGCACAACCTCGGCGACCGGCACGAGACGGTCAAGCTCGAGATCGCCGCCGAGGAGGGCGCGGTCACGCTGCACGACCGCTTCGACCTCTCGACCATGACGATCGAGGGCACCCTCGAGCTCGAGCTGGAGCCCTACGGCTGGCGCTGGCTGCAGGTGGCGCCCGCGGGCGCGACCATCCGCCGCGTATAGCCGCGGCGGCCGCGCCGCACGACGAAGGGCCCCGACCGCGAGGTCGGGGCCCTTCGAGTGGAGCGGGTGCTTACCAGCTCGACTTGGTCACGCCGGGCAGCTCGCCCCGGTGCGCCATGTCGCGGAACCGCACGCGGGAGATGCCGTACTCGCCGACGTGGCCGCGGGGGCGGCCGTCGATGGCGTCGCGCTTGCGCACGCGCACGGGCGAGGCGTTGCGGGGCAGCTTCTGCAGGCCGAGACGAGCGGCCTCGCGCTCCTCGTCGGTGCTGTTGGGGTCGACGAGCGCCTTCTTCAGCGCGGCGCGCTTCTCGGCGTAGCGGGCGACGATGATCTTCCGCTGCTCGTTCTTGGCGATCATGCTCTTCTTGGCCATTTATCGCTCCTCTCGGAACTCGACGTGCTGACGCACGATGGGGTCGTACTTCTTCAGCACAAGTCGGTCGGGGTTGTTGCGACGGTTCTTCTTCGTCACGTAGGTGTAGCCGGTGCCCGCGGTCGAGCGGAGCTTGATGATCGGACGGACGTCCTGCGACTTCTTCGCCATCAGAGCTTCACCCCCCGAGCCTGCATGTCACGGATGACGGCCTCGATGCCACGGGCGTCGATGACCTTCATGCCCTTGGCCGAGACGTTGAGCGTCACGTTGCGCTTGAGCGACGGGACGAAGTAGGTCTTGCGCTGCACGTTCGGGTCGAAGCGGCGCTTCGTGCGACGGTGCGAGTGCGAGATGTTGTGCCCGAAGCCGGGAACGGCTCCGGTCACCTGGCATACGGCTGCCATGGTTTCCTCCAGATGGGTACCGTGGGCCGAGGCCCACCCAAGATCACTTGCCTGCCCACGCCCATGCCGATCCCTTGCGGGAGTTGGAGGGGGCGTGTGCTGTGCGGCCGAGACCGCACCAACGAGCAATCCTACGCGATGCGGATGCGTCGTGGCAATCCCCGCTTCGGCGGCGGCTCGGCCGGCGGCGCGTCAGCGGGCGGGCGGGAAGACCGGCTGCCCGTCCTGCCCCATCGGGTACGGCGTGCCGTCGGGGTAGGTCGGCCACGGCAGCAGGCCGCCCGGCTGCGGCTGCGCGTGCGGCTGCTGGGCGGGCTGGGCGGGCGGCGCAGCCGCTTGCCCGGGCCAGACCGTCGCGCCCGGGTGCGCGGGCCACGCGGTCGGCGCGCCGGTTGCCGCCGCGCCCGCGCCCACGGAGGCGGCGCTCGGCGGGGCGACGCGCTGCTGCGCACCGGAGGGACGCGCGTGCTCGCCGCGCGCCTCGGCCTCCTGCCAGTCGATGTTGCGGCGGTTCCAGTAGAGGAGCACGGTGATCGAGGCCGCGAGCGCCGTCACGACGATCGCGGCGACGGTCGAGCGCCAGTACCACTCCTCGACCTCGACGCCGAGTGCGTCGATCGCGAAGTGCAGCGTGAGCAGCACGCCGACGAGCCCGAGCAGGCCCGCCGCGACGAGGCCGATCATGCGCGCCATCTGCGCCCGCCCCCGGTTGCCGAGCGAGATGAGCCCCCACGCGCCGGCGGCGGCCGCGCGCACGACCAGGATCGTCAGCAGCACGATGCCGAACAGCTCGCCGAAGAGGAACCCCTCGTCCCACGGGTCGCGATCCTCGCCGCCCGTGCCGCGCATCCAGATCACGATCATGAGCACGGCGAGCAGGTAGACGTTGGCGGCGACCCCGATCACGAGCGGGGTCGCCGAGCGCCGCGCGAGCAGCAGGTCGAGCGCGAGCAGGCCGGTGAACGCGAGGAAGACGACGACCGTCCACACGACGCGGGCCGCCTGGCTCTCGAAGTCGCCGACGAAGATGAGCACCACGGTGATGACCGTGACGATCGCGAGCAGGCAGATGCCGACGAAGAGCACGGGCTGGATGCCCAGGATGCGCCGGTGCGCGCGGGCGGGCCCGGGCGCGGGATCGGCGGACGGGCGGCGCCGCACGGTCGCGCCGTCGAGCGCGCCGTCGGGCTCGCTGCCGGGCCGCTGGGACGGGTAGGCGCTGGCGGGATGCGTCACGGAGTGCCTCCTCGGTCGGATGCTCTCAGTGTCACAGGAGCGGGCGCCGCTGCGCCATGGGGATCTCTGCCCCTGTGGATGCCGGTCGGGCGCGGGATCAGCGCGCGTCGTCGGCGGCGCGGCGCGCGGCGCACTCGGCGCAGAGGCCGAAGATGTCGACGACGTGCTCCGGCTCGACGAACCCGTGCGCCGCGGCGACCCTGCCCGCCCACTGCTCGACCGCCGCGGCCTCGAGCTCGACGGTGCGGCCGCACGAGCGGCAGATGAGGTGGTGGTGGTGCGTGGGCGTGCAGGCGCGGTAGAGCACCTCGCCGCCCGCCTGGAGCGCATCCGCCTCGCCGTCGGCCGCGAGCGCCGCGAGCGCGCGGTAGACGGTCGCGAGGCCCACGGTCGAGCCGTCCTGCCGCAGCGCCTGGTGCAGCGCCTGCGCCGAGACGAACTCGTCGCTCGCCGAGAGCGCCTCGCGCACGGCCTCGCGCTGCTTGGTGGATCGGCGGGGAGTGGTGTCGGTCATGGGGTCCTCGCCTCGATGCTCCCACGACCGGCGGCGCCCCGCGCGGCGACCCCGCGCTCGGCCAGCGCGCGGGCGAGCCACGCGGCGCCGTACGCGAGCGCCGCGACGAGCGCGATCGCGCCACCCGCGGCCACGTCGAGCCAGCGCGACGCGAGCAGCCCCAGCACGCCCGACCCGATGCCGATGAGCGGCGCGAGCACCAGCATCCAGCGGTAGTCGCGCACGAGCAGCCGCGCGGTGGCCGCGGGCGCGACGATGAGGGCGACGCCGAGGATGGCGCCGACGACCGGCATGATCGCCACCACGGTCGCCGCGATGAGCGCGAGCGAGACCGCCTCGGGCGCCCACGGGCGCATCCCCGCGCTGCGGTAGCCCTCCTCGTCGACGCTCGAGAAGACCAGGTGCCGGCCGGCGAGGGCCCACACCCCGAGCGCCACGGCGAGCAGCACCGCGGTGAGCGCGATGTCGGCGCCCGTCACCGCGAGCACCTGGCCGACGAGGAACGACTCGACGTCGATCGCGAGCGGCGCCACCGACTGCAGGAACGCGCCGAGCGCGAAGCCCGCGGTGAGCATGACCCCGGATGCGACGGCCGGGCCCTGGGAGCGGATCCGGCCGATGGCGACGGCGACGGCCACGAGCGCGACGGCGGCGACTGCCGCGCCGAGCGGGATCGAGACCCCGAGGATCGCGGCCGCCACCGCGCCGGGGAAGGTCGCGTGCGTGAGCGACATCGTGAAGAAGGCGCGCTCGCGCAGCACGACGAGCACGCCGACGACGCCGGCGAGCGCGCCCGCGAGCACCACCTCGACCATCGCGAGGCCGAAGAAGTCGAGCGCGGGCCAGTCGAGCACGGCGACGTCGGGGCTCATGCGGCCACCGCCGCCCGGCCCCGCACGCGGCCGCGCAGCGCGCCCGCCGCGAGCGCCACGAGGTAGCCGGCGATCATCGCGAGCGCGACGGTCGCGCCGGGGGCGGCGTCGACCCCCGCCTCGGCGAGCTGGACGACGGCCCACAGCCCGAGCCATCCCGTGACCGCGCCGAAGGCGACCGCGACGACCGCCGCCGCCCGCAGGGAGCGGGTGAGGGCGCGCGCCGCCGCGGCCGGGACGATCACGACCGCGAGCGCGAGGAGCGTGCCGACCGAGGCGGAGGCGGCGACGACGACGAGCGCCACCGCAACCGTGCCGAGCGTCTCTAGGCCCAGCACGGGCAGGCCGGCGCGGCGGGCGCCGGCGGGGTCGAACGCCGCGAACAGCTGCGGCCGGGCGGTCGCGACGACGAGCCCGACGCCGACGGCGACGAGCGCGACGCCCACCCAGAGGTCGGCCCACGTGATGGTGAGCAGTCGGCCGAAGAAGAAGTCGGAGACGCTGCCGGCGCCCTCGGAGAGCGACACGAGCACGATGCCGACGGAGAAGAAGGTCGTCAGCACGATCGCGACGGCGGTGTCGCGCGGCTGGCCCCGGCGGGAGAGCAGCGCGAGCACGACGGCTGCGACGAGCGCGGCGCCGAGCGCGCCCGGCAGCAGCCCGGCGGCGCCGCCGAGCGCCGCGCCGATCGCGAGGCCCGGGAAGACGGCGTGCGTGAGGCCGTCGGCCGAGAACTCGAGCCGTCGCAGGTGCACGAGCATGCCGACGGTGCCCGCCGCGACGGCGAGGGCGAGCAGCAGCAGCAGCGGCCGCAGCAGGAACGGCACGGCGAAGGGCGTGAACGGGTCGAGCACGAGCGCGAGCGGCGCCGTCATCGGTGCTGGGCGCGGTCGCGCTCCGCGTCGTCGTCCTGCAGCAGGCGGTGGTGCGCGCTGTGCTCGGACTCGTGGTGCGCGGTCGTGGTGAGCGTGTGGCCGTCGATCTCGATCACGTGCGAGGCGAAGGCGGCCTCGACGCGCTCGAGCGTGAGCACGCAGTCGGTGTCGTCGAAGGCGATCTGCTGCTGGTTGACGAGCAGGGTGCGGTCGCAGACCGCGCGCGCCAGGTCGAGGTCGTGCGTCGTGATGAGGAGGGCGACGCCCCGGGACTTCAGCGTGCGGATGGTCTCGAGCAGCGCATCCCTCGAGCCCTGGTCGAGCCCGTTGAACGGCTCGTCGAGCAGCAGCAGCCGCGGCTCGCTCGCGAGCGCCCGCGCGAGCAGGCCGCGCTGCCGCTGGCCGCCCGAGAGGTCGCCGAAGCGGGTGCGGCGCTGCGGGGTGAGCCCGACCGCCTCGATGGCGTCGGCGACGATCCGCCGGTCGCTCCGGCCCGGCCAGCGCAGCCCCAGGCGGGGCGTGCGGCCCATCGCGACGACCTGCTCGAGCGTCACGGGGAACGCGGGGTCGATCTCGCTCGACTGCGGGAGCACGCCGATCTCGCCGCGGCCCTCCGGCACGCGGAAGGTGCGGGCGTCGTGCTCGGCGAGGCCGAGGATGCCGGCGAGCAGCGTCGACTTGCCGGCGCCGTTCGGGCCGATGAGCGCGACCGCCTCGCCGGGCAGCACCGTGAAGCCGACGCCCGTGAGCACCGGGGCGCCGCCGTAGCCGAAGGCCGCGTCGGCGATCTCGACGACGGCCTCCGGCGCGGTGCTCATGAGAGCGATTCTGGCACCGGCAGCGGCTCGGCGCCCCACGCGGTCACCATCGCGGTCGTGTTGTGCACGAGCGAGCCGATGTAGGTGCCGGTGGGCGTGCCCTCGGCGCCGAGCGCGTCGGCCGCGAGCGCGTCCTCGCCCTGTCGCAGCTCGACGCCCGCCTCGCGGGCGATCGTCGCGGCGAGCTGCGGGTCGATCGCGTTCTCGCTGAAGACGACCGGCGCTCCCGTCTCGCGGATCTCGGCGACGAGCTCGTCGATGTGCGCGGCGCTCGCGTCGGCGCTGTCGTCGAGGCTCGGCAGCACCGTGCCGACGACCTGCACGTCGAAGGCGCGCTCCAGGTAGCCGAACGTGTCGTGCGTCGTGACGACGAGGCGCTCGTCGACGGGCACCTGCTCGATCGAGGCGCGCATCCACTCCTCGAGCTCGCCGAGCTGCGCGATGTAGGCGTCGGCGGATGCGTCGATGTCGGCCTCGGGGTCGGCCGCCGTGACCGCGTCGCGGATGGCCTGGGCCTGCAGGATCGCGTTCGCGGGGTCGGTCCACACGTGCGGGTCGAACTCGCCGTGCGCGGCGTGCTCCTCGGCCGTCTCGCCCTCGTGGCCGGGCTCGTCGACGGTCTCCTCGCCCTCATCGGCGTGCTCGGCGTGCTCCTCCGCCGTCTCGCCCTCGTGGCCGGGCTCGGTCGGCGCCTCCTCGGCGTGCTCCTCGCCCTCTGCCTCGTCGGCGTGCGCATCCTCGTCCTCGCCGGCGTGGGCGTCCGCCTCCTCGCCGGCCTCGAGCAGGTCGATCGGCTCCGACGTGTCGACGACGGTGCCCGCGAAGCCGGAGGCCTCGACGGTGTCGCCGAGCCACTCCTCGAGGCCCGCGCCATTGACGATCAGCAGGTCGGCGTCGGCGAGCGCGCCGAGTGCGGCGGGCCCGGGGTCGAAGGAGTGCGCGGAGGCGCCCGGCTGCAGGAGGCTCGTCACCTCGGCCGCGTCGCCCACGAGCTCGCTCGTGATGTCGGCGAGCTGGGTGGTGGTCGTCACGATCTCGAGCCGGTCCCCGGCCGAGCCCGCGCCGTTCGCCGCGCCGGCGCATCCGGTCACTGCCAGGGCCATCGCGCCGATCGCTCCGGCCGCCGTGAGGGTTCGCATCTGCAGTCCTTGTCCAGCACGACGCCCTGCCGCGCACCTCCACGGTACGTGCTGTTGAGAACGATTGTCAATTTCGCCCGGCCTTCCGCAACACGCCCGACACACGGCGCGCGTAGGCTTCCGGCCATGGAGCGCTCCACTGAAGCAGCCGGCGCCGCGCAGTCCGCGATCATCGCCGCCCTAGGATCCCGACCGACCATCGACCCGCCCGCCGAGCTCGAGCGCCGCGTGCGGTTCCTCGTCGACTACCTCGCGCACACGGGGGCGAAGGGCTTCGTGCTCGGCATCTCCGGCGGGCAGGACTCGACGCTCGCCGGCCGCCTCGCGCAGCTCGCCGTCGAGCGCGCGCGCGAGGGCGGCGCCGAGGCGACGTTCGTCGCGGTGCGGCTCCCCTACGGCGTGCAGCACGACGAGGACGACGCGCAGCTCGCGCTCGACTTCATCCGCGCCGACCGCGAGGTGACCGTCGACGTCAAGCCCGGCGTCGACGCGCTCGAGGCGTCGGTCGAGGCCGCCATCGGCGAGGTGACCGACTACCACAAGGGCAACGTGAAGGCCCGCGCGCGCATGATCGCGCAGTACGCCATCGGCGGCCAGCTCGGCCTCCTCGTGCTCGGCACCGACCACGCCGCCGAGGCGGTGACCGGCTTCTACACGAAGTTCGGCGACGGCGGCGCCGACCTGCTGCCGCTCGCGGGGCTCACGAAGAGCCAGGGGCGCGAGCTGCTCGAGCTGCTCGACGCGCCCGAGCGGCTGCGCACCAAGCCGCCGACCGCCGACCTGCTCGACGACAAGCCCGGGCAGCTCGACACCCACGAGCTCGGCCTCACCTACGAGCAGATCGACGCGTTCCTCGAGGGGCAGCCCGTGCCCGAGGACGTCGCCGAGCAGATCACGACCCGCTACGAGCGCACCGAGCACAAGCGCCGCGTGCCGGTCACGCCCGACGACGAGTGGTGGCGGTCGCCGGCTGGGCCGCTCTTCGACTGAGCGGCCACGCTGCTGCCTAGTCGAGCAGCAGCGCCGGCTCCTCGAGGATCGACGCGACGTCGGCCAGGAAGCGGCTGATGACGTCGCCGTCGACCGCGCGGTGGTCGAACGAGCCGCCGACCGTCGTCACCCAGCGGGGGCGCACCTCGCCGTCGACCACCCACGGCTTCTGCCGGATCGAGCCGAACGCGAGGATCCCCGCCTCGCCGGTGTTGAGGATGGGCGTGCCGGTGTCCATCCCGAACACGCCGATGTTCGTGATCGTGAACGTGCCGCGCTGCAGGTCGGCCGGCGGCGTGCGGCCCTCGCGCGCCGTCGCCGTGAGCGACTGGATCGCGGCGGCGAGCTCGCGGAGCGACAGGTCCTGCGCGTCCTTGATGTTCGGCACGAGCAGCCCGCGCGGCGTGGCCGCCGCGATGCCGAGGTTCACGTAGTGGTGCACGATCAGCTCGTCGTCAGTGAAGGTCGAGTTGATGTGCGGCGAGCGCGCGAGCGCCCACAGCACCGCCTTCGCGACGATGAGCAGCGGTGAGACCTTCACGCCCTCGAAGTCGCGCGACGCCTTCAGCCGCTGCACGAACTCCATCGTCCGCGTCGCGTCGACGTCGACGAAGACGGATGCGTGGGGCGCGGTGAACGCCGACGCGGCCATGCCCTGCGCGATCGCCTTCCGCACACCCTTCACCGGGATGCGCTCCTCGCGCTCCCCCGTCCAGGCCGGCGCCGCAGGTGCGGGAGCAGCACCGCCGCCGTCGGCCGCCTGCATGACGTCGTCGCGCGTCACCTCGCCGCGCGAGCCGGTGCCGGTGAGCGAGGCCAGGTCGACGCCGAGGTCCTTGGCGAGCTTGCGGGTCGGCGGCTTCGCGAGCGCGCGGCCGGCCGGGGCCGGGGCGGATGCGTCGGCGCCCGTCGGGCGCTCGGGCGCAGCCTGCGGCGCGGGAGCAGGCGCGCTCGACGCCGCAGGCGCCTCGCGCACCGTCCGCGGCTTCCGCCGCCGGGTCTGCGCGCCGCCGCGCACGCCGTAGCCGACGAGCACGGCGCCGCCCTCGTCGCCCGAGCCCTCCTCGACGACCGTCTGCTCGACGTCGCTCGACGACTCCACCGCATCCGCGTCCCCGCCGGAGACGCGGATGATGGGCGCGCCCACCTCGACGGTCTGCCCCTCCTCGACGAGCAGCGCCTCGACCGTGCCCTCGAAGGGGCTCGGCAGCTCGACGAGCGACTTCGCCGTCTCGACCTCGAGCAGCACGTCGTTGACGCGCACCGCGTCGCCGGGCTTCACGCGCCAGCTGACGATCTCGGCCTCGGTCAGCCCCTCGCCGGGGTCGGGCAGCCTGAACTCCTGCATCGCATCCTCCGGTCAGTGGGCCAGCGCGCGGTCGACGGCGTCGAGCACGCGATCGGCGTCGGGCAGGTAGACGGCTTCGAGCTGCGCGGGCGGGAACGGGGTGTCGAAGCCCGACACGCGCAGCACCGGCGCCTCGAGCGAGTAGAAGGCGCGCTCGGCGATGGTGGCGGCGACCTCGGAGCCGACCGAGACGTGCCCGGGCGCCTCCTGCGCGACGACGACGCGGCCGGTGCGCTCGGCCGACGCGATGATCGGCGCCCAGTCGATGGGCGACAGCGAGCGCAGGTCGACGACCTCGCACGACGTGCCCTCGGCCTCGGCGATCTCGGCCGCCTGCAGCAGCACGTGCACCATCGCGCCGTGGCCGATGAGGGTCACGTCGCTGCCCTGGCGCGCGACGACCGCGTCGTGCAGGCCGGCCGTCGGCTCCGGCAGCACCTCGCCCTTCGTCCAGTACTTCGCCTTCGGCTCGAGGAAGACGACCGGGTCGTCGCTCTCGATCGCCTGCCGCAGCATCCAGTGCGCGTCGTTCGCCGTCGACGGGCTCACGACCCGCAGGCCCGCGGTGTGCGCGAAGTACGCCTCCGGGCTCTCCTGGTGGTGCTCGACCGCGCCGATGTGGCCGCCGTAGGGGATGCGGATCACGACCGGCATCGAGACGGCGCCGCGGTGGCGGGCGCGCATCTTGGCGAGCTGCGACACGATCTGGTCGAAGCCGGGGTAGACGAAGCCGTCGAACTGGATCTCGATCACCGGCCGGTAGCCGCGCATCGCGAGGCCGATCGCGGTGCCGATGATGCCCGACTCGGCGAGCGGCGTGTCGAGCACGCGGTCGCCGCCGAACTCGGCGTGCAGCCCCTCGGTGATGCGGAAGACGCCGCCGAGCGGGCCGATGTCCTCGCCCATGAGCAGCACCTTCTCGTCGGCGCGCATCGCCTCGCGGAGCGCAGAGTTCAGCGCCTTCGCGATCGGCATCGTCGTCGCCTGCGCGGCCGCCGCGCCTTGCCCGCTCACGACCCGCTCCCGAAGCCGGCCTCGAAGTCGGCGAGCGCCTGCCGCTGCTCGTCCATAAGCGGATGCGGCTCGGCGTAGACGAAGTCGAAGATGTCGTCGCTCGCGGCGGTGCCGGCCGCGAGCGTCTGCCGCCGCATGTCGGCGGCGAGCTCTGCGGCCTCCTGCTCCTGCGCGGCGAGCGCGGCGTCGTCGACGCCCAGCGAGCGCAGGTGCACGGCCATGCGCGCGATCGGGTCGCGGCGGCGCCACGCCTCCTCCTCGTCGGAGGTGCGGTAGCGGGTGGGGTCGTCACTCGTGGTGTGCGCGCCCATGCGGTAGGTGTCGGCCTCGACGTAGCCGGGGCGTCCCTGCCTGGCCGCGTCGAGCATCCGCCGGGTCACCGCGAACGACGCGAGCGGGTCGTTGCCGTCGACCCAGGCCGCGTCGAGGCCGAAGCCGCGGGCGCGCTCGTGCAGCGGAAACCGGCTCTGCCGGCTCGAGGGCACCGAGATGGCCCACTTGTTGTTCTGCACGAAGAAGACGATGGGCGCCTCGTAGCTCGCGGCGAAGACGAGCCCCTCGCTCGCGTCGCCCTGGCTCGCGGCGCCGTCGCCGTAGAAGGCCATGACCGCCTCGTCGACCGCCTCATCGCCGGTGCCGCACGCGCCGTCGAGCCGGATGCCCATGGCGTAGCCGGTCGAGTGCAGGGCGTGGGTGGCGATGACGAGCGAGTAGATGCGCATGCCGCGCACCTCGAGCGGGCTCCAGCCGCCGTGGCTCGCGCCGCGGAAGATGTCGATGATCTGCCGCATCTCGACGCCGCGGTGCAGGGCGAGCAGGTGCTCGCGGTAGCTGGGGAAGAGCGTGTCCTGGTCGCGCGCGGCCCACGCCGCGCCGACCTGCGCGCCCTCCTGCCCGAGCGACGGCACCCACAGGCCGAGCTTCCCCTGCCGCTGCAGGTGGCCGGCCTCGATGTCGAACGCGCGGGTGCGCACCATCTCGCCGTGCATCGCGAGGCGGTCGTCGGTCGTCAGCTGCGCGGCGAGCTCGCGCCACTCGGCGTTCGCGTCGGTCTCGACGAGCGCGCCCTCCGCGTCGAGCAGGCGGATGGGCTCGGTCGCCGTGGCGGCACCGGTCACGGCAGCGCCCGGATCGCGGTCGCCGCCGCCAGCACGTGCTCGTCGGCCTCGGGCTCGCCGATCGAGATGCGCACGCCGTCGGCGAAGACCTTGGCGACGATGCGGTTGGCGAAGAGGATGTCGTGGATCGCCTCCTGCTGGTCGGCACGGGAGGGCACCCAGACGAAGTTGCCGTGCGGCTTCGGCACCGGCACGCCCGCGTCGACGAGGCGCTGCCAGAGCGCGTCGCGCTGCTCGGCGAGCCGCGCGACCCGCGCCATCGTCTCGTCGACGTGCGCCATGGCGGCGAGCGCGGCGGCGGAGGCGAGTGCCGTCTGCGACAGCGGCACGCCCGTCAGGTCGGCGCCGCGCAGCACCGCGGGGTCGCCGACGGCGTAGCCGACGCGGAGGCCCGCGAGGCCGTGCGCCTTCGAGAAGGTGCGCAGCACGACGACGTTGTCGTGCGCGCGCTGGAGGGCGATGCCGTCGAACGTCGGCTCGCGCACGAACTCGACGTAGGCCTCGTCGAGCATGACGAGCACGTCGGACGGCACGCGGGCGAGGAACGCGTCGAGCTCGGCCGCGCCGACCATCGTGCCGGTGGGGTTGTTGGGGCTGCAGACGATGACGGCGCGGGTGCGCTCGGTGATGGCGTCGGCCATCGCGTCGAGGTCGTGCGCGTGCTGCGCGTCGTTCGGGATCTCGACCGGCGTCGCACCGCCGGTGCGAACGAACAGCGGGTAGGCGTCGAAGGAGCGCCAGGCGTAGACGACCTCGTCGCCGGGGCCGGCGACCGCGTGGATGAGCTGCTGCAGGAGCGACGCGGAGCCGTCGCCGATGAGCACGCGCTCGACGTCGACGCCGAGCTGGGCGGCGAGCGCCGCCTTCAGGTCGGGCGCGCCGGGGCGCGGATAGCGGTTCACGCGCTCCGCCTCCCGCTGCACGGCCTCCACCACCGCCGGCAGCGGCGGGAAGGGGTTCTCGTTGCTGGAGAGCTTGTAGCCGCCCTCCGGCGCGGGCCGCCCCTGCTGGTACGGGGGCACCGACGCGATCTCGGGTCGAAGTCGCACAGTCACCGGCTCAGGCTATTGCGAGTCTCGGCTCGGTTGGGGGATATGGGTGCCATGATCTGGCCATGCGCTTCCTGCTCCGCGTGATCTTCACCGCCGTGGCGATCTGGCTCGTGACCCTCTTCGTGCCGGGCATCGAGATCGTGCCGTTCGGCGGCCAGTGGTGGCACCTCGCGGTGACGACGCTCGGCGTGGCGCTCGTGTTCGCGCTCGTGAACGCCACGATCGGCAACCTGATCCGCATCGTCGCGTTCCCGCTCTACATCCTCACGATCGGCATCGTGGCGCTCTTCGTGAACGCGTTCCTGCTGATGATCGTGCACTGGCTGTCGCAGCTCGTCGGCTACGGGATCGACGTCGAGAACTTCTGGTGGGGCATGCTCGCGGCGGTCTGCATCGCCTTCCTCACCTGGCTGATCACGATCGTGACGCGGCCGATCTTCGGCAAGGAGCGTCCTCGCGAGAGGTGAGCCCGGAGCGCTCAGCCTCGCGCAGCTCACTCGCGGTGCACGTGCACCCCGTATCCCGCGACCGGCGTGCCGCCCTCGGTGACCGTGCGCATCCGCTCGGTCCAGCGCGCGACCACGACGTCGTCGCGCGCGGCCCGGTGGAGCGTCTCGACGTACTCGTCCTGCGAGTGGCGGGCGGCGAAGCCCGTGCCGTGGCCGCCGGCGCTCTCGACGAGGATCTGCGGCGGGCCGCCGCCGTCGGCGAGGCCGTCGGCCGCGGGGGTCGGGTCGCCCGCGTGCGCGACCGCGAGCACCGCGACCTCGGGCGGGATCTCGGCGGTCGCCGACGGGGCGCCGATGAGCAGCGCCGACTCGACGTCGAAGCGGCCCGACGCGGCGACGTTGGCGACCGCGGCGCCGCCCTGCGAGTAGCCGAACAGGTCGACCGGGTCGCCGGGCCCGACTCCCGCGGCCACCATGGCCTCGGCCACCGCGGCGTCGGAGCCGACGAGCAGGTGCGGCGTCGAGGCGGCGTTCTCGACGTTCGCCGGCCCGTCGAGGCCCGTCGCCGGGTCGGTGCCGAAGGTCTCGGTGCCGCGCACGAACACCTGGAAGCGGCGCGAGCCGTCGGGCATGCGCAGCTCGTGCACGACCACCTGCTGCTCCTGGTCGCGGATGATCGCCATCGCCTGCCCCGGCGACGAGACCGGCCGCACGGGCGGCTGCACCGGGGTGACGGCGCCCGCCCGCACCGGCGACAGCCCGCCGCCCACCCGGAGGCCGAGCGCGGCGCCCGCGGCGAGCAGCGCGAGCTGCTCGTCCTGCCCGATCGCCGACTCGAGCCGCGCCGCGACCGGCAGCGGCACGCCGAGGAACCCCGCGAGCGCCTCGTCGGTCGACTCCATCGCGAGCCCGAGCGCGCCGACGAAGCCGGGCTGCGCGAGCAGCGCCTCGCTCGAGCGATCCCAGAACGACGCCGCCTGCGCCATGAGCTGCTCGACCGAGACGCCCGCGGCCTCCGCGTGGGCGAGCAGCGCCGCCGCGTGCTGCGGATGCGTCGCCGCGAGCCGGGCGGCGAGCGGCACGGCGACGAGGCCGATCGCGAGCGCCGCGCCCGCGCCCACCGCGAGCAGCGGCATCCACGCCGGCGCCGAGCCGACCGCCCCGGCCACGAGGCCCCGCGCGGCGACGCCGGCGCCCCACGCGACCCCGCCCGCGAGCTCCTCGACGAGCCCCAGCACGGCATCCGACGCCAGCTCGTAGGCGCGACCGGCGAGCATCGTGTCGTCGTGCAGGCGGTCGAGCTCGACGACGAGCGCCTGCGCGGCCGCCGCGCGGTCGTCGATGGCGGCGGCGCAGTCGCGCAGCGCCGCGACCCTGATGCCGGGTGCCGACGCGTGCCCGAGGGGCGGCGCGGCGTGCAGCGCGCGCACCGCGTCGCGCACGCGCCAGGCCGCGTCGCGCAGCTGCGCGCACGCGGCACCCGTGACGCTCGGGTCCCACGCGACCTCCACGCCGGCCTTCGGCGCCGCCGGGGCCGCGGCCGCGGCGCCCCAGCCCGGGCCGCCGAACGATCCGCCCCCGCCCTCGTGGCCGCCGAAGGCGCCGCCGCCCGCGACCGGCCCCCCGAACGCGCCCCCGCCGCCGTCGCGCGCCTCGCCCCGGCCGCCGCTCACATCGCCCCCTCGATCGCGAGCGCCAGCACGCGCAGCTCGTGCTCCTCCGCCGAGAGCCGGTCGCGCAGCGCGAGCCCGCGCGCGTCGAACGCGTCGCGCGCGGGTCCGAGCCACGCCTCCTGCCCGCGCAGCACCACGAGGGACGCCGCGTCGTCGAGCAGCCGGCCGGCGCGCTGCACCGCCGCGATCGCCGCCCGCGCCTCCCCGGCCGCCTTCGCGCGCATGGCCGCCGCAGCCGCATCCGTCATCGTCATGGGCCCACCTCCGAGCCGCACCGTCGCATCCGCCGGCCCGCGCCCGCTGCGCCAGCCGGCGCCCCTGTGGACAGCGCGGCCGGCGACCGCCCCCGCGGCGCCCCGGGTTTGCCACAATGGGGCCTGTGACCATCGACCGGGAGTTCGCCGATGCGACCCGCTTCCGGGTCTGCTTCGTGTGCACCGGCAACATCTGCCGCTCGCCGATGGCGGCGACGGTCTTCGAGCAGCTCGCCAAGCGCCGCGGCGTCGCCGAGCGGCTCCTGGTCGCGAGCGCCGGCATCAGCGAGTACCACGTGGGCGAGACCGCCGACCCGCGCACGCTCGCGGCGCTCAGCGACGCCGGCTACGACGCCGTCGCCCACCGCGCCAAGCAGTTCAAGGCCAAGTGGCTCGACTCGTTCGACCTCGTGATCGCCTT
The DNA here is from genome assembly GCF_007923295.1 of Agrococcus sediminis. GTDB lineage: Bacteria > Actinomycetota > Actinomycetes > Actinomycetales > Microbacteriaceae > Agrococcus > Agrococcus sediminis. The sequence goes on from NZ_VOIR01000011.1 coordinate 163,867, forward strand.
CGACCGCGGCCAGGAGCGCGCGCTGCGCTCGCTCGCCCGCACCGACGAGCAGCACTCCAAGATCCGGCTGCTGCTGTCGTTCGACCCCGACGCCACCGGGCCCGACGTGCCCGACCCCTACTACTCGGAGGACGCGTTCTTCGGCACCGTCCTGCGCCAGATCGAGACCGCCGTCGGCAGGCTGTTCCGCCAGATCCAGCCCGCCATGCGCCCCTGAAGGAGCCCCATGTCGCTGCCCGCCCAGCCCCTCTCCCCCCTCGACGGCCGCTACCAGCGGCAGGTCGGGGCGCTCGCCGAGCACCTGTCGGAGGCGGGCCTCAACCGGGCCCGCGTGCACGTCGAGGTCGAGTGGCTGCTCTGGGTGGCCGAGCACCGGCTCTTCGGCGCGAGCCCCGTCGACGCCGAGGACGCGGATGCGCTGCGGCGGTGGGCGGCCGCGTTCGGCCAGGACGAGGTCGACTGGCTCGCCGGCAAGGAGGCCGTCACGCGGCACGACGTGAAGGCGGTCGAGTACCTCGTGCGCGAGCGGCTCTCGGAGCAGGGCCTCGAGCGGCTCTCGGAGGCGGTGCACATCGCCTGCACGAGCGAGGACATCAACAACCTCTCCTACGCCCTCACGATCCGCACCGCCGTGCAGGATGTCTGGATGCCGGCGCTGCGCGCCGTCATCGACCGGCTGCGCGAGCTCGCCGTCGAGCAGCGCGACCGCGCCATGCTCTCGCTCACGCACGGCCAGCCCGCGACGCCGACGACGCTCGGCAAGGAGCTCGCGGTCGTCGCCTGGCGCCTCGAGCGGCAGGCGAGGCGGATCGAGCAGGTCGAGGTGCTCGGCAAGTTCGCCGGCGCCACGGGCACCTTCTCGGCCCACGTCGTGGCCGAGCCCGACGCCGACTGGCCGGCCACCGCATCCGCCTTCGTCGAGCACCTCGGGCTCACCTGGAACCCCCTCACGACGCAGATCGAGTCGCACGACTGGCAGGCCGAGCTCTTCGGCGCCATCTCGCACGCCGGGCGCATCCTGCACAACCTCGCCACCGACGTGTGGACCTACATCATGCTCGGCGCGTTCACGCAGATCCCGGTCGCGGGCGCCACCGGCTCGTCGACGATGCCGCACAAGATCAACCCGATCCGCTTCGAGAACGCCGAGGCCAACCTCGAGATCGCGTCGGCCATGCTCGAGTCGCTCTCGGCGACGCTCGTCACGAGCCGCCTGCAGCGCGACCTCACCGACTCGTCGACGCAGCGCAACATCGGCGTCGCGCTCGGGCACTCGCTGCTCGCGCTCGACAACCTGCGCCGCGGCCTCGGCGAGATCGCCGTCTCGGACGCCGCGCTCGACGCCGCGCTCGAGGGCAACTGGGAGGTGCTCGCCGAGGCGATCCAGACGGTCATCCGCGCCGAGGTGCTCGCGGGCCGCTCGTCGATCGACGACCCCTATGCGCAGCTGAAGGAGCTCACCCGCGGGCAGCGCGTCGGCCAGGCCGAGCTCATCGCGTTCGTCGACGGGCTCGACATCTCGGATGCCGCCAAGGAGCGGCTGCGGGGCCTGACGCCCCACGCCTACACGGGCGTCGCGAGCGCGCTCGTCGACCGCCTGCCGTAGGCGCGCCTCGCCCTCGCCCTCGCCCTCGCCCGCGCTCGCCGCGCGCGCGGGCACCGCGTGCCAGGCTGGAGGCATGCGAGCGACCATCCTGCATGCCCCTGGAGACATCCGCGTCGAGGAGTGGGCCGACCCCGCGCTCGAGCGGCCGACCGACGCCATCGTGCGCGTCGTCGCCGGCTGCGTGTGCGGCTCCGACCTGTGGCCCTACCGCGGCGCGAACGAGGTGCCCGAGCCCCGCACGATCGGCCACGAGGCGATCGGCGTCGTCGAGGCGATCGGTCCCGACGTCGCGCGCGTGCGCGTCGGCGACTTCGTCATCGTGCCCTTCGACCACTGCTGCGGCCGCTGCGTGCACTGCCTCGCCGGCCAGACGCAGGGCTGCGTCGAGCTCGCGATGACCGGCAGCGGCCAGGCCGAGCTGACGCGCGTGACGAACGCCGACGCCACGTGCTTCGTGCTCGACGAGGCGCCCGCGCCCGAGCAGCAGGCGACGGTGCTCGCCCTCAGCGACGTGCTGCCGACCGGCTACCACGCGGCCGTCTCGGCCGGCGTCGTGCCCGGCTCGACCGCCGTCGTCGTCGGCGACGGCGCGGTGGGCCTGTGCGGCGTGCTCTCGGCGAAGCGCCTCGGCGCCGAGCGCATCATCGCCCTCTCGCGCAACCCCGAGCGGCAGCGCATCGCCACAGACTTCGGCGCGACCGACCTCGTGGCCGAGCGCGGCGACGACGCGGTCGAGGCGGTGCGCGAGCTCACCGACGGGGTGGGGGCGGATGCGGTGCTCGAGTGCGTGGGCACCGAGCAGTCGATGCTCACGGCGTTCGGCGCCGCCCGCCCCGGCGCCACGGTCGGCTTCGTCGGCGTGCCGCACGGCGTGCAGATCCCCTGGCCGACGGCGTTCCGCGGCAACATCGGGCTCCGCGGCGGCATGGCGCCGGTCGTGCGCTACCTGCCCGAGCTCGTGCCGGCCGTGCTCGCCGGCGACCTCGACGCATCCGCCGTCTTCGACCTCGAGCTGCCGCTCGACGACGCCGCCGAGGCCTACCGGGCGATGGACGAGCGGCGCGCGGTGAAGGTGCTGCTGCGCCCCTGACGCCCGCCACCGGCGCCGCGTGCCCGACGCGACGCGGCCCGCCCCGGCGAGGTGCCGGAGCGGGCCGTGAGCGCGAGGGCGCCGTGGATCAGAAGACGGCGGGCGTGCGCACCGGCTCCGACGCGAGCGACGTGCGGGGCTCGTCGATCGGGGTCAGCCCCGCCTCGACGCGCGCGCCGAGGCCCGCGTCGACGCTCTTCCAGTACTGGATGGCCCGGGCGCGGATCTCGGGCACGCGCGTCTTGCCGACGTGGCCGACGATGTTCGCCACGAGCCGCTCGCGCTCCGGGTCGGTGAGCACCTCGCGCACGAGCGTGCCGGCCTGGCCGAAGTCGTCGTCCTCGGGGTGCAGGGTGGCGGCGGCGCGGATGAGCTCCCCGTCGCTCTGCCACCCGCGGTCGTCACCGGCCGCAGCCGCATCCGCCGCCGGTCCGCCGAAGGAGTTCGGCGCGTACACGGGCGCCGACGCGGGCCGAAAGCCGTGGCGCATCGAGCCCTCCTTGTCGTAGGAGTGCACCTCGGTCGCCCGTGCGGCGTTCACCGGCAGCTCGGCGTGGTTGACGCCGATGCGGTAGCGGTGCGCGTCTGCGTAGCTGAAGATGCGCGCCTGCAGCATCTTGTCGGGGCTCGCCGCGATGCCGGGCACGAAGTGGGCGGGGCTGAACGCCGCCTGCTCGATCTCGGCGAAGTAGTTCTCGGGGTTGCGGTCGAGCGTCATGCGGCCCACCTCGATGAGCGGGTAGTCGCCGTGCGGCCACACCTTCGTCAGGTCGAAGGGGTTGAAGCGGTAGGTCGCGGCGTCGGCGTACGGCATGACCTGCACCGAGAGCGTCCAGGACGGGAAGTCGCCCTCCTCGATCGCCGAGTAGAGGTCGCGGATGTGGTGGTCGGCGTCGCTGCCGGCGAGCTCGTCGGCCTCCGCCTGCGGCAGGAACGCGTTGCCCTGGTCGGTCTTGAAGTGGTACTTCACCCAGAAGCGCTCGCCGTCGGCGCTGATCCACTGGTAGGTGTGCGAGCCGAAGCCGTCCATGTGGCGCCAGCTCTTCGGCAGGCCGCGGTCGCCCATGAGCCACGTCACCTGGTGCGCCGACTCGGGGCTCAGGGTCCAGAAGTCCCACTGCATGTCGTTGTCGCGCAGGTGCGAGCCCGGCAGGCGCTTCTGCGAGTGGATGAAGTCGGGGAACTTGATGCCGTCCTTGATGAAGAAGACGGGGGTGTTGTTGCCGACGAGGTCGTAGTTGCCCTCGGTCGTGTAGAACTTCAGCGCGAACCCGCGCGGGTCGCGCCACGTGTCGGGGCTGCCCTGCTCGCCGGCGACGGTCGAGAAGCGGGCGAGCATCTCGGTCTCGACGCCCGGCTGGAAGAGCGCGGCGCGCGTGTAGGCGCTCACGTCGTTGGTGGTGACGAACCGGCCGTAGGCGCCGCCGCCCTTGGCGTGCACCACGCGCTCCGGCACACGCTCCCGGTTGAAGTGGGCGAGCTTCTCGACCAGGTAGTGGTCGGTGAGCGCGATCGCGCCGTCGGCGCCGACGCTCTGCGAGTGCGCGTCGCTCGCGATCGGGGTGCCGACGCTGTTCGTGGTGGGTGTCGTCATGCTTCCTCTTCCGTTGCGTGTCGTTGGTCTGGTCCGGGTGCGCGCGGTCGCGCGGGCGCGCTCGCGCCGTCGGCGGTGCGGATGGGCGACGGTGCCCGCGTCGTCGGGTGCGGCCCCGACGGGGCCGGTCAGGCGGCGTCCGCCTCCCGGCCGCTGCAGTCGGCGCAGACGCCGACGAACGTCACCTCCGCCGCCTGCACGGTGAAGCCGGGCGGGGCGTCGGCGTGCAGGCAGGGGGCCTCGCCGATGACGCAGTCGACGTCCTCGACGCGGCCGCAGCGCGCGCACAGCGCGTGGTGGTGGTTGTCGTCGACGCGGCGCTCGTAGCGCGCCGGCGAGCGCTCGGGCTCGAAGCGGCGCAGGAGCCCGGCGGCGGTGAGGTCGCCGAGCACGTTGTGCACCGACTGCACCGAGGTGTCGTGGCCGGCGGCCTCGAGCGCGCGGTGCACGCTCTCGGCGTCGGCGTGCGGCATGCGCTCGAGCACGTCGAGCACCGCGAGCCGCCCCTGCGTGACGCGGAGGCCCCGCTCGCGGAGCAGCTCGGCGTCGGTCTCGGTCACGCTCCCCACCCTAGCCACAATCGTGAACCGCTCAAAGAAGCGGCGCGCCGGTGCGCGGCGCAGCGCGCCGCCCGCGCCGACTGGGGCGGCTGCGCCCGAGCGGGGCCGGCGCGCCCGACCCAGTCGGGCGCAGCGGCCCCACTCGCCGGCCGCTGGGCTGCCAGCAGCGGCCGCGTCAGGCGCCGGTCGCGACGGGGCGGCCCGAGTCGGCGCGGCCCCACTCCGACCACGAGCCGTCGTAGACGGCCACCGCGCGGCCGGCGAGCGTCGCGGCCAGCGCGATCACGGCGGCGGTCACGCCCGAGCCGCAGCTCGCGACGATCGGCCGCTCCCCCGCCGCCGCCCGCAGCCGCTCGGCGAGCTGCTCCGGGGGCAGCATGCGGCCGCCCGGGGCGAGCGTCGCGTAGTGCAGCGATCCCGCGCCCGGCATGTGGCCGGCGCGCACGCCCTCGCGCGGGTCGGGCTCGTCGCCCGAGAACCGGCTCGGCGAGCGGGCGTCGAGCACGGCTGCCTCGCCCGACGCGAGCGCGACCGCGACGGCGTCCGCGTCGACGAGCGCCGACGCATCCCACCGCACGACGACGTCGCCGTCGCGACCGGTCGACGCCGCGACCGGGGCGAGCGGATGCCCCGCGTCGGCCCAGGCGGGCAGGCCCCCGTCGAGCACGGCCGCGTCGATTCCTGCGGCCCGCAGCATCCACCAGGCGCGGGCGCTCGAGAACAGCCCGGCCGCGTCGTAGGCGACGACCCGGTCGCCCGCGCGCACGCCGATCGCGCGGAGCGCGCGCTCGAAGTCGGCCGGCGCGGGCATGTCGTGCACGCCCACCGGGCCGAGCCCATCCGACTCGTCGTGGCGCGAGAAGGCGCCCTCGAGGTCGAAGCGCACGGCGCCCGGGATGCCCTCGGCCGGCAGCGGGTCGCCCGAGCCCGGCGGCGCCATGCTCGCGTCGAGCACGACGAGGTCGTCGTCGCGCAGGTGCTCGGCCAACCAGTCGACATCCACGAGATCGCGCATGCGACCCAGCCTGCCAGGCCGCGTAGGCGGCGGCGTCAGGCCTCCGCGACCGACCGTGCGCCGCGGCTCAGCAGGTGCGGACCGAGCATTGGGGCGATCCGCAGCGCCATGCCCGGCGTGCCGGTGGGAGCGGCAGGGGTCGGCGCTTCGCCGCCTCGCGTGCCTCGCGTCCTCAGCTCGCCGCAGCCGTGATGTAGCCCATGAGCGGGAACGGCACCGAGGCCTCCACAGCACCGCCGCCGACGGCGGCGAGCCACGCCCAGCCGCCGAAGTACGCCAGCCCGACCACGACCCAGACGGCGATGACGCCGGCGATCTTCGCATCCACGGCGCGGACCGGATCCTGCGCCCATCGGTCGCGCGCGACGAGATGCGCCGCCACCGCGATCCCGATGGCGAGCAGGAAGACCCACAGCGAGGGCACGAGACGCAGCGTCACCGGGTCAGAGAGCCAGGTCTCGGACGAGCCGTCGCCGCTGATCATGCTCCAGCCCGTGACCGTGGCACTGCCCGATCCCGCGAACGCGTAGACGGCCAGGGGGATGATGGTCAGGGCGATCGCCGGCGGCAGGCGCTCGCCGGTGCGCACGCCATCGCCGTCCAGTCGCATCCGGGCGTGCAGGCTCATGCTGCGGATGATCCCACGGCGAGCACCGCGGTGTCGAGGGATCGTCAGCGCTGCTCGTCGGGGAACGCCGTGATGATCTGGCCGGAGCCGAGGCCGACGCCGACCGTGACCATCCAGGAGCGCTGCACCTCGCCGCCCTCGACGTGCTCGACGAGCACGTCGTAGTTGACGATGTCGTCGCGGTACGCCTCGACGCGCGTCGGCTGCTCGAGCGCGCGGTCGATCGCGAACCACGCGACGTCCTCCCACTCGGCGCCGATGAGCGCCGCGAGCTCGTCGAAGTCGCCCGTGTGGCCGTCGGCGATGTGCCGCCAGCCCGCGCCGTCGGCGTTGCCGCACGTCATGCGCGCCTCGCCCGCGCGCACGTCGAGCTCGGGCCACGCGGCCCGGTCGAACAGCTCGAGCGTCTCGCGTCCCGACTCGCCCTCGCACTCGCCGTCGGGGTCGACGTCGTCGGCGACGGGGTCGAACACCCGCCCCTCGGCCGTCAGGTGCGGGCCGTCCGGTGCGGATGCGTCGCCGGGGGTGCCGCTCCCGGTCGCGGTCGGCTGCGGCCCAGGCCCAGGCCCGACGGCCGAGGTCGAGCAGCCCGCGAGCGTGACCGCGAGCACCAGCGCCGCGAGGGCGCCCGCGCCGACGGGCGCCGCGCGCCTCACCGCTCGAAGCCCTCGCGCTTGTCGAGGTCGGCCGCCGAGCGGCCCTTGGGCTTGATCGCGAGCATCAGCGTCGCCGTGATGAGGAGCGTGCCGATGAAGCCGACGCCCCCGAACACGAGCGCGAGCACGACGTCGCGCACCGACAGCAGGATGACGAGTCCCACGAACGCGCCCGCGACGGCGGCGAACGCCAGGTACTCGAAGGGCTTCAGCCGCTGCCGCCGCGTGGGCTGGATGGGTCCGTCGTCGTGCTGCTGCTGCTCGCTCATGCCTCGCTCCGCTCGCTCGTGGTGCGCGCCGGGCGTGCGGAGAGCGCCGCGAGCGCGTGGTAGACGCCGACGATGACGGCGTAGGCGCCGAGCATGCCGGTGAGGGTGACGGCGTCGCGCACGAAGGCGAACACCAGCCCCAGGATGATCGTGAGCACGCCGACAGCGCGCCAGTCGTGCACGAGCCGCAGCGTGCGCTGGTCGGTCTCGCCCCGCATCCGCCACCAGCCGCGCAGCTCCAGCGCGCCGGTGACGAGCGCCCACGCCGCGACCAGCAGGCCGAGCGATGTCTCGGTGGGCGCGGCGAGCGCGAGCACCACCGCGACGACGGCGACGAGCGCCGACCACGCAGCGGCCGGCACCGGCCAGCGAGCCGCGCCCGCAGGCACGAGCGCGCGGCCGAGCCACAGCGCAGCGGCGGTGCCGCCGGCCAGCACGGCGAGCGTCAGGAGCCCGACGAGCGGCGAGTGCAGCGGGATGAACGGCAGCGGCAGGCCGACGACGAGGGCCGGCACTGCGCGCATCGCAGGGAGGTGCCACGGAAGCAGCCTCTGCGAGGTGCTCGGTTGGGCGGTCACGGCTCTCCTCACGGTTCCCCCCGATCCTATCGCCGGTGCGGCACGCGGCCCGGCGCCGGAGCGCGGCGGCAGGACCGCCCCGGGCGGGCGCCGCCGCGGCTAGCCTGGCCGCATGACCCTCGAGCGCCACCGCCCCTTCATCGAAGACCTCTACCGCGAGCTGCACGCGCACCCCGAGCTCTCGCTGCGCGAGCACCGCACCGCGGCACGCATGGCCGAGCTGCTGCGCGAGGCGGGCTACGAGACGCACGAGCAGGTCGGCGAGTCGACCGGCGTCGTCGGCATCCTCCGCCGCGGCGAGGGCCCGACGGTGCTGCTGCGCGCCGACATGGACGGCCTGCCGGTGACCGAGGTCGAGCAGGTGCCCTACCGCTCGACCGAGACCGACGACTGGGAGGGCCAGCGGGTGGGCGTCATGCACGCGTGCGGCCACGACACCCACATGGCGTCGCTGCAGGGGGCCCTGCGCGTGCTCGCCGAGCAGGACGACTGGTCGGGCACGATCGTCGCCGTCTTCCAGCCCGCGGAGGAGCTCATCACCGGCGCGCTCACGATGCAGGAGGGGCTGCGCGAGCTGCTGCCCGACGGCATCGACATCGCGCTCGGCCAGCACGTCTTCCCGGGCGCCGCCGGCGAGGTCTTCACCGCGCCCGGCCCCGTCATGGCCGGCAGCGACCACGTCATCGTCACCGTGCACGGCCGCGGCGGCCACGGATCGCAGCCCGAGAAGACGATCGACCCGATCGTGCTCGCCGCCTCGATGGTCGTGCGCCTGCAGACGATCGTGTCGCGCGAGGTCGCGCCGTCCGACCGAGCGGTCGTCACGGTCGGCACGTTCCACGCCGGCACGAAGCAGAACATCATCCCCGAGCACGCGCGCTTCGAGATCAACATCCGCACCTTCGAGCAGCCGGTGCGCGACAAGGTGCTCGCCGCGATCGAGCGCATCGTGCAGGGCGAGGCGCAGGCCGCCGGCGCGCCGCCCGCGACGATCGAGGCGGGCCCCGCGGCACCCCTGACCATCAACGACGACGCGGCGGCGGCGAAGCTCGGCGCCGCGTTCGACGCGGAGTTCGGCGAGCAGCACCTGCCCCAGGAGCCCGTGCTCGGCTCGGAGGACTTCAGCGACCTCCCCGCGACGTGGGGCGCGCGCTACGTCTACTGGGTCTACGGCGGCTTCGACCCCGAGACGGTCGCCTCGGCACGGGAGCGCGGCACCTTCGACGTCGACGTGCCCTCGAACCACTCGCCGAACTTCATCCCCGTGATGCAGCCGACGCTCGACACGGCGACCCGCGCGATGGTCACGGCAGCCCGCACGTTCCTCGGCTGAGCCGGGCCCGGGGCGCCGGGAATATCTGATATCCGACGGGGCGTTGGCCCAGACGGCGCAGCATCGCGCCGCACCCTGATCCACGGCCCGAGGAGACCCATGTCCCGGCGCCCCCAGGTCGGCATCATCGTCGGCAGCACCCGTCCCGTCCGCGTCGGTCGCCCGGTCGCCGACGAGATCGCGACGCTCATCGAGGCCGCGGGCGGCGACGCCGTCATGCTCGACCTGGCCGAGATCGCGCTGCCGCTGCTCGACGAGGCGCTGCCGCCGGCCTCCGGCGTGCGCAGCCAGCCGCACTCGGTCGCCTGGGCCGAGCGCATCGACGCGCTCGACGGCGTCGTGTTCCTCACCCCCGACTACAACAGCGGCTACCCGGCGGCGCTCAAGAACGCGATCGACTACCTGAAGGCCGAGTGGGTCGACCTGCCCGCCGTCGTCGTCTCCTACGGCTGGTCGGGCGGCGCCTCGGCCGCCGCGCAGCTCACCGCCGTGCTCTCGTACATCGGCCTCGACCTGCAGGGCGAGGGCGTGCGGATGCCGTTCCAGCCGACCGACTTCGACGACGCGATGCGCATGGTCGACGCGAGCGCGTTCGTCGCCCGCTCCGCTGAGCCGCTCCGCGCGGCCGTCGCGCAGCTGGTCGAGGTCTCGGCGCAGGCGGAGCGCACCGCGGCCTGACCGCACCGCGCACACGACGGGCGGATGCCCTGCTCACCCGGGCAGGGCATCCGCCCGTCCGTCATGTGCGGGCGGGCCCGCCGCCACTGCCTAGGCTGAGTGCATGATCGCCGTCATCACCGCCTTCTCGGACGACCCGGCCCGCCTCGAGCTGCGCCCGCGCCACCGCGAGCTGCTGCAGGGCCTGCACGAGCGCGGCCTGCTCGCCGCCGCCGGCCCCTTCGAGGACCAGTCGGGCGCGCTGCTGCTCTTCCACTCGGACGACGTCGACGAGGTCGAGGCGGCCCTCGCCGAGGACCCGTACTACGAGGCGCCGGGCGTGCGGGTCGTGACGATCCAGCCGTGGACCGTCGTCGCCGGCAGCCTCTGAGCCGCAGCCCGCAGAGGGCAGCCGTCAGCGGCGCACGCCCAGCCGCGACAGCACGCGATCGGCGAGCGGCTTGCCGCCCGTCTGGCAGGTCGCGCAGTACTCGAAGGTGCTGTCGGCGTAGATGACCTGCCGCACGGCGTCGCCGCACACGGGGCACGCCTCGCCCTTGCGGCCGTGCACGCGCATGCCCTGCCGCTTCTCGGCCTTGAGCGACGAGACCGTGACGCCGCGCGCCCGCTCGACCGCCTCGCCGAGCACCTGCTGCAGCGCCTCGTAGAGGCGGTGCACGTCGTCGGCCGGCATCGACGCCGGGTGGAACGGCGACATGCGCGCCGCGTGCAGGATCTCGTCGGAGTAGGCGTTGCCGATGCCGGCGATGCGGCGCTGGTCGCGCAGGACGCCCTTGATCTGGGCACGGCCGGCGTGCGCGAGGATGCCGGCGAAGCGCTCCTCGGTGAACGCCGGGTCCAGCGGCTCGGGACCGAGCGTCGCGATCGAGAGCACCTGGTCGGGGTGCGCGACGACGTGGATCGCGAGCCGCTTCTGCGTCGCCTGCTCGGTGAGGTCGACGCCGTCGCCGCCAACGCGCTCGTCGCCCTCGGCCCGCTCGAGCACGATGCGGGCGGCGAGCGGGCCCCGGCCGCGCCCCGCGGTCGGGCTCGGCGCCGCGTCGCGCCACCGCACCCATCCGGACCGCGCGAGGTGCACGACGAGGTGCAGCCCGCTATCGACCGAGAGCACGAGGTGCTTGCCCCGGCGGCCGACGGCGGTGAAGGCCGTGCCGTGCAGCGCGTCGACGGGCGGGTCGAAGGTCTTGAGCGCGGCGATCGACGGCACGTCGACGCGGCGGATCGTGCGGCCGATCAGGCGCTCGCCCAGATCGGCCGCCAGGGCCTCGACCTCCGGCAGCTCCGGCATGCATCCATCCTGCACGCCGCCGCTGACAGCGCGACGAGCGGATCGGCTACTGGCTCTTCAGCTTCAGCAGGCGAGCCTGCCCCTCCTCGCGCACCTCGACGAGCGCGCCGCGCGCGCCGATGAAGTCCGAGAACGAGCGGTGGCCGAGCGACTTCTCGTTGAAGACCGGGTCCATGCGCTTCATCTGCTCCTTGACGACGTTGGCGTGCAGCCACTCGTCGTCGCCCTTCTGGTGCAGGATGCGCAGGGCCCGCTCGAGGAGGCCGGTCGCGGCGTCGCCGCGCTGCTCGGGCGTCATCGCGACCTCGTCCTGCGCCTGGGCGACCGACTCGCTCGTCGCGCGACGGCGGCGACGGGCCGGCGGCTGCTCGGGCGCGGCGACGGCCTCCGCCTCGGCCTGGATCTGCTTCGCCTCGGCGGGCGTGGGCTCCGGCGCATCCGGCTCGCCCTCGGGCTCGTCGAGCACGACCGGCTCGATGCCGGGCAGCGCGTCGTAGTCGGCGAACTCGTCGCACGCCGCGGCGAGCGACTTCGAGGTGCTGCCGGCGACGCCGATGCCGACCATGTAGCGGCCGAGCCGCTTCGTGCGCTGCGCGAGCGCGATGTAGTCGCTGTCGCCGGCGACGACGACGACGTGGGTGATGTTGTCGAGGCGGAAGAGATCCTCGACCACGTCGATCGAGAGCCGGATGTCGGCGCCGTTCTTGAGCGAGCGGGTGGTCGGGAACATCTGCACGAGGTCGACCGCGCGCGCGAGCAGCTGGTCGCGGTAGGCGGCGTGCGCGGGCACCGACCAGTCGGCGTAGGCGCGGCTCAGCACGATCGATCCGTAGCTCGAGGCGTAGTCGATGATGGCGCCGAGGTCGACGGTGGCCTGCGAGAAGCGCGTGCGCGCCTTCGACTCGCGGCCGTCGGCGGGCAGCGTGCGCACGCGATCGGTGTGGAAGGCGCCGCGGCCGTGGAGCTGGTCGTAGCGGGAGATGAGGATGTTGTCGAAGTCGATGTAGACGGCGACACGCGCCTCGGAGTCGGTGGGCATGGCCCCAGTCTGGCAGGCGCCCGCCCGCACCACCGCTGGCGGCCCCGGTGTACGCTCGGGCCCGCAGCGCGGCTCGGCGGATGCGCGCGTGCGCACGGCGACGACGGAAGGCCCTCGTGAAGCTCCTCCTCACCTCCTCGGGCATCAGCAACCCGAGCATCGCGGCGGCGCTCGAGGCGCTGCTCGGCAAGCCCGTCTCGGAGTCGACGGCGCTCCTCATCCCCACTGCCGTGCATCCGTTCCCCGGGGGCGGGTCGATGGCGTGGGAGGCGATCCGCGGCGAGGCCGACAGCCCGCTCGCGAACCTCGGGTGGAAGTCGGTGGGGGTCCTCGAGCTCACCGCGCTCCCCACGATCCGCGAGGAGAGCTGGGTGCCCGCGGTGCGCGAGGCCGACGCGCTGCTCGTCTGGGGCGGCGACGTGCTCTACCTCTGCCACTGGATGCGGAGGTCGGGGCTCGCCGATCTGCTGCCGTCGCTGACCGGCACCGTCTACGTCGGCGTGAGCGCGGGCAGCATCGCGGTGACCGCGCGCAACTGCGACGCCGAGTTCGACCTCGAGTTCGTGCCCGACGGCAGCGACATGGCCTCGGAGGCCGACCGGACCCTCGGGCTCGTCGACTTCGCGCTCTACCCGCACCTCGACCGCCCGGGCATGGAGGACGCGGCGCTCGCCAGCATCGAGCGCTGGGCGGCGGGCATCCCGGAGCCGACCTACGCCATCGACGACGAGACGGTCATCGCCGTGGTCGACGGCGAGGTCGAGGTCGTCTCCGAGGGCAGCTGGCGGCTCATCACGCCCTGAATCATGACGCCCTGCATCATCACGCCCTGCATCATCACGCCCTGAGCGGGTCGTCCTCCCGCAGGAACGCCGCGGCGATCTCGCGCCGGTGCACGCCGAGCACCCACCACGTGCCGAGCCCCGCGACCGTGGCGAGCGCACCGCCGAACACCATCGCGCTCGGCAGGTCGACGAGCGACGCCACCACGCCGCCGCTCACCGAGCCGAGCGGGATGCTGCCCCAGAGCACCGTGCGGTACGCGCCCTGCACCCGCCCGAACAGCGCATCCGGGATGAGCACCTGCCGCACCGACATCACCTGCACGTTGAAGGCGCTCACCGCGAGCGCGCCGAGCGGCCACAGGACGAGCGTCACCCAGAGGGCCGGCCAGAGCCCGATGCCCACGAGCGTCGCGCCGCACAGCGTGCCGCTCACGCCCATCGCGGCCGTGCGGCCGAGCAGGCGAGTGAGCGCCGGCGACAGCAGCGCGCCGAGCACGGCGCCCACGCCCATCGCGGCGAGCAGCAGGCCGAAGGCGGCCTCGTCGATGCCGAGCACGTCGAGGGCGAAGAGCACGGCGATGCCGTTCGCGACCGAGTAGCCGAAGGCCCCGAGCCCCGTCACCCACACGAGCTGCCGCAGGATGCGGTGGTGCAGCAGCCAGCCGAGGCCCTCGCGGATGTCGGCGGCGAGGGTCGTCGGCGCGCCGCGCTCGGGCGCGAACGAGCCGCGCACCGTCACGACGAGCGTCGCGGCGACGACGTACATCGCGATGGCGGCGCCGAGCGGCAGCACCGCCGTCAGCGCGAACAGCAGCGCGCCGAGCGGTGCGCCGAGGAACAGGTTGCTCACCGACTCGGCGGTCGACAGCAGCGAGTTGCCCCGCTCGAGCTGGTCGCGGCGCACCACGCGCGGCAGCAGCGCTCGCGCCGCGTTGTCGTAGACCGTCTCGGCCACGCCGAGCAGGAAGGCGGCGACGTAGAGGACGCCGATGCTCGCCCAGCCCGTCGCGAGCGCGACCGCGAGCCCCAGCAGGATCGCGGCGCGGGCGAGGTTGGCCCCCTGCATCGCGCGCCGCCGGTCGATGCGGTCGACGAGCGCGCCCGCGGGGATCGCGAACAGCAGCCAGGGCAGGAACGCGAGCGACGCCACGAGCGACACGAGCAGCGGATCCCGGGTGAGGCTCGCCGCCACGAGCGGCAGCGCCGCCTGCAGCATGCCGTCGGCGAGGTTCGAGCCGGTCGACGAGGCGAACAGGCGCCGGAAGCCGGTGCCGAGCCGGCGCGGCCCGGCTGCTCCATCTGTGGTCACGATCCCCGAGTCTGCCCTGTCGGCGGGCGGCGGATGCGCGCCGCCGACACGCCCGGGACCGGCCCGCGGGTTGCATGGCCGGCCCGGGCACGGCATCGTTGCCGACTCGCCAATGGAGAGGAGCAGCCATGCTCACCCTGACCGACAACGCCCAGGCCGTCATCAACGGCATCGTCGCGAACGCCGAGGCAGCCCCGACCGGCGGCATCCGCATCTCGCAGGACCTCGAGGGCGCCGGCCTCAACGTGACCGTCGCTCCCGCGCCCGAGGCCGACGACCAGGTCGTCGAGGCTGCCGGCGCGAAGGTCTTCCTCGACCCGTCGGCTGCCGTCACGCTCGACGACAAGGTGCTCGACGCATCCGCGGCCCCCGACGGCCGCGTCGACTTCGCGGTCGGCCAGCAGGGCTGATCGCAGCCAGACGAGGAAGGGCCCGGCCGATCGGTCGGGCCCTTCCTCGTGCTCAGCCCTCGACGGGCGGCGGCTCCTGCGGGGCGCCGTACGGGCTGCCGCCGAACGGCGTGCCGCCTGGCGGCATGGCGGGGGCGCCGCCCTCGCCCGCGCCCATGCCCGGTGCGATGTCGACGAAGCGGGCCAGGTGGCCGTGGAAGGCGACCGGGATCGTCTTGGTGGGGCCGCCGCGGTGCTTGGCGACGATGATGTCGGCCTCGCCGGGGCGGATGTCGCGGTCGTAGGCGTCCTCGCGGTGCAGCAGCATCACGATGTCGGCGTCCTGCTCGATCGAGCCCGACTCGCGGAGGTCGCTGATCGCGGGCTTCTTGTCGCCGCGCTGCTCAGGGCCTCGGTTGAGCTGCGAGAGCGCGATGACCGGCACCTGCAGCTCCTTCGCGAGCAGCTTGAGCGAGCGCGAGAACTCCGAGACCTCCTGCTGGCGCGACTCGACCTTCTTGCCGCTCGTCATGAGCTGCAGGTAGTCGACGACCACCATCTTGAGGCCCGCCTGCTGCTTGAGCCGGCGGCACTTCGCCCGGATCTCGACGAGCGTCAGGTTGGGGCTGTCGTCGATGTAGAGCGGCGCGTCGTTGATGCGGCCGCGCACCTGCGCGAGCGTGGTCCAGTCGCGGCCCTCGATCGCGCCCTTGCGGAGCTTCTGCAGCAGGATGCTCGACTCGGCCGAGAGCAGCTTCATCGCGATCTCGGTGCGGCCCATCTCGAGCGAGAAGAAGACCGAGGGCAGGTCGTTCTTGATCGAGCACGAGCGCACGAGGTCCATCGCGAGCGTCGACTTGCCGAGGCCCGGTCGGGCGGCGACGACGATGAGCTGGCCCGGGTGGAGGCCGTTCGTGAGCTCGTCGAGCTCGCGGAAGCCGGTCGGCACGCCGGTCATGACGCCGTCGAGGCCCTTCGCGGCCTCGATCTCCTCGATCGCCGACTCGACGGCGAGGCTGAGCGGCACGTAGTCCTCGGACTGGTCCTCGCCCATCACCGAGTAGATCTCGGCCTGCGCGTGGTTGACGAGGTCGGTGACCTCGCCCTCCGACGCGTAGCCCATCTGCACGATGCGCGTGCCGGCCTCGACGAGCCGCCGCAGCACGGCCTTCTCGGCGACGATCTCGGCGTAGTAGCCGGCGTTGGCCGCGGTCGGCACCATCGAGGTGAGCGAGTGCAGGTACTGCACGCCGCCCGCGCGCGAGAGCATCGCGGTCTTCGTCAGCTCGTCGGCGACGGTGATGACGTCGGTGGGCTCGCCGCGCGAGTACAGGGAGAGGATCGCCTCGTAGACGATCTCGTGCTTCGGCTGGTAGAAGTCGTTGCCCCGCACGGTCTCGAGGCAGTCGGCGACGGCGTCCTTCGACAGCAGCATGCCGCCGATGGCCGACTGCTCGGCGAGCATGTCGTGCGGCGGGGTGCGCTCGCTGTAGCGGCTCTCGTCGAGCCCGATCTCCGCCAGATCCGTCACGCGTCCCCCTTCGCTGTCGACGATGCCGCAGGCGACCCACACCGCGCGGGAGGGGAGCCTTCCACAGGCTAGGAGCGCTGCCGCGCGAGGGCGAATCGCTCTGTGGACAGGCTTGTGGAGAGCTGGGGACAACGCCGGGTGACGCGCCGACGCGCGCCGGTCCCACCTGTGCACAGATCTGTGGAATCGAACGCGGGATCGCCGTCCAAACCGCCTCTGACCGGGCATTTCCGTTTCCACACCCCGTGGGGAGAAGCGTGTGTCAAGTACACGTTGAGACTTTGCGTCGCGGGCTCGATTTGACACGCGTCCGGCCCGTCGCAGAACGACTAAGGGCCCGCATCCGTGATGGATGCGGGCCCTCGGCAGCGTGCGGTCGCTACTTGGCAGCGACCACGCGGACCGTGATCTGGGCGACGATGTCGTCGCGCAGACGAGCCGTCGCCTGGTGGTCGCCCACCGCGCGGATCGGCGTCGGGATCTCGATGACGCGCTTGTCGACGGAGCCGTGACCGGCTGCCTCGACGGCGTCGGCGATGTCCTTCGTCTGGATCGAGCCGAACAGGCGGCCCTCGGTGCCGGCCTTGACCTTCACCGTGACGGGGTTCGCCTCGAGGCGGGCGCGGAGGTCCTGCGCCTCCTCGATCGTGGCGTGCTCGCGTGCGACGCGGGCGGCCTTGATCTGCTCGACCTGCTTCTCGCCGCCGCGCGACCACGCGACAGCCAGGCCCTGGGGCACGAGGTAGTTGCGGGCGAACCCGTTCTTCACCTCGACGACATCACCAGCGGAGCCGAGGCCGGAGACCTCGTTCGTGAGAATCAGCTTTGCCATGGTTCAGCCCCCTCAGCGTCCGGCGCCCGAGTAGGGCAGGAGCGCCATCTCGCGCGCGTTCTTGATCGCCTTGGCGATCAGGCGCTGCTCCTGCACCGACACGCCGGTGATGCGACGGGCGCGGATCTTGCCGCGCTCCGAGATGAACTTCTTGAGCGTCGCGACGTCCTTCCAGTCGATGACGCCGACCCTGATCGCCTTCGCGGGGGCGAGGTTCTTGCCGCCCTTCGGGCCCCGCGGCTTGCGGTTCTGCGGCTTGCCAGCCATTGTTCCTTCTTTCGTGCTCGGGACTGCCGTCCCGGGAGTGCATAGGTGGGCGAGAGGCCTTAGAAGGGCGTCTCGTCGTTGTAGGAGGTGCCGGGCGCTCCCCAGACGTCGCCGCCCGACTGCTGCGCGGCCGGCTGGCCCCACGGCTCGTCGGCGGCCTGCTGGGGCTGGCCGAAGCCGCCGCCCTGGCCGACCTGGCCCTGCCCGCCGCCGGAGCTGCGGCCAGCGCCGCCGCCCGTCGTGCGGGTGACCTGCGCGGTCGCGTAGCGGAGCGAGGGGCCGATCTCGTCGACCTCGAGCTCGATGACGGTGCGCTTCTCGCCCTGCTGCGTCTCGAACGAGCGCTGCTTCAGGCGACCCTGCGCGATGACGCGCGAGCCCTTCGACAGGCTCTGCGACACGTGCTCGGCGAACTCGCGCCACACCGACGCGCGGAGGAACAGCGCCTCGCCGTCCTTCCACTCGTTCGCCTGGCGGTCGAACGTGCGGGGGGTCGACGCGATCGTGAAGTTCGCCACCGCGAGACCGTTCTGCGTGTAGCGCAGCTCCGGGTCGGCAGTCAGGTTGCCGACGACCGTGATGATCGTCTCGCCAGCCATGACTACTCGGCCTCGACCTCTGCGGCGGGCGCAGCGGGCTCGGCAGCGGGGGCCTTGGCGGCCTTCGCGGCCTTGGCCTCGGCGTGGCGCTTGGAGGCGCCGGTCTGCGTGACGGCCTCCTCGGCGCGGAGGACCTTCGTGCGCATGACGGCCTCGGACAGCTTCAGCTGTCGGTCCAGCTCGTTCGTGGAGGCCGACTCGGCCGTGAAGTTCACGACGGCGTAGATGCCCTCGGTCTTCTTGTCGATCTCGTAGGCCAGGCGGCGACGGCCCCAGATGTCGACGCTCTCGATCGTGCCGCCATCGTTGCGGATCACGCCCAGGAACTTGTCGAGCGACGGGGCGACAGTGCGCTCGTCCACCTCCGGGTCGAGAATCACCATCAGCTCGTACTGCTGCATGCTTCACCCACCTCCTTCGGACTAGAACGGCTGCAGACGGTCTGCAGCAGGAGGGTTGCATGGTGCGGGGGCCTCGCGCTCGAGGACGAGCGGAGCCCGCGCAACCTGGCGATCCTACCGCACCCGCGCATCCGCGCGCCAGAGCGGGATCCGACGCCCGCGACGGACGTCGGCGCTGGTCGCAGCGGAGACCCGAGAGGGTCTCCGCTCTAGAGCTCCACCGCGCGCGCCGCCCACCACTCGCGCAGGATCGCCTCGGCGCGCTCCTCGCCGAGCGGCCCGTGCTCGAGCCGCTGCTCGAGCAGCATCCGGTAGGCCTCCCCCACCTCGCGGCCGGGGCCGATGCCGAGCACGGCCATGATCCGCTCGCCGTCGAGGTCGGGGCGCACCGCGTCCATCTCCTCCTGCTCGCGGAGCTCGGCGATGCGCCGCTCGAGGTCGTCGTAGGCGAAGTCGAGCCGCTCGGCCTTCCGGCGGTTGCGGGTCGTCACGTCGGAGCGCGTGAGGATGTGCAGGCGCTCGAGCAGCGGGCCCGCGTCGCGCACGTAGCGCCGCACCGCCGAGTCGGTCCACGCCTGCTCGCCGTAGCCGTAGAAGCGCAGGTGCAGCTCGACGAGCCGCGCGACCGCCTTCACGGTGTCGTTGTCGAAGCGCAGCGCCTTCAGCCGCTGCTTCGCCAGGCGCGCGCCGACGAGGTCGTGCTGGTGGAAGGTGACGGTGCGGCCCTCGATGCGCCGCGTGGCCGGCTTGCCGATGTCGTGCAGCAGCCCCGCGAGCCGCGAGACGAGGTCGGGCGCCGCTCCGGGGTTCCGCGAACCCTCGAGGTCGATCCCTTGCTGCAGCACGGTGAGCGAGTGCTCGTAGACGTCCTTGTGGTGCGCGTGCTCGTCGGCCTCGAGCCGCAGCGCCGGCACCTCCGGCAGCACGATGTCGAGGATGCCCGTGTCGGTCAGCAGGCGGATGCCCGGCACGGGGCGGGCCGTGAGGAGCAGCTTGGTGAGCTCGTCGCGCACGCGCTCGGCGGAGATGTCGCGGATGCGCGGGGCGAGCGCCGTCATCGCCTCGACCACGCGGGGGGCGACGTCGAAGCCGAGCTGCGCGGCGAAGCGCGCGGCGCGCATCATCCGCAGCGGGTCGTCGTCGAAGGATCGCTCCGGCGCCTGCGGGGTGTCGAGCACGCCCTGCAGCAGGTGCTCGAGGCCGCCGCCGACGTCGACGAGCTGCGGCGACGCATCCGCCCCCGCTCCCCCGCCGCGCACCGGCGTCACCCGCAGCGCCATGGCGTTGACGGTGAAGTCCCGCCGCACGAGGTCGTCCTCGAGCGCGTCGCCGAAGGCGACCTGCGGCTTGCGCGAGACCCCGTCGTACTGGTCGGCGCGGTAGGTCGTGATCTCGATCGTCTCGGCGCCGATGCGCGCGGCGATGGTGCCGAACTCGCGCCCGACGTCCCACGTGGCCTCGGCGAGCGGCCCGACGAGCGCGAGGATCTCGTCGGGCGTCGCGCTCGAGGCGAAGTCGAGGTCGGTGACCGGCCGGTCGAGGAAGGCGTCGCGCACCGGGCCGCCGACGAGCGACAGCTCGTGGCCCGCGGCCGCGAACGCCTCGGCGAGCTGCGCCGTGGGCGCGGCGGCGACGAGCGCGTGCAGTCGCGCGGTCGCCTCGGCCATGTCGGTCACGACCGCCCATTCTGCCCCACCCGCGCCGGGACGGGCGCGGCGTCGGCGTCGCGCGGGACCCATGGCTGCACTCCCTACACTTGGGCGCATGCTGTCGGCAGGTCGCCTGGCGCGACGGCGCGCGACAGCGTGCGCCGCCGCGGCTGTCGCGACGGCGCTGCTCGCGGCCCCGCTCGCGGCCGCGCCCGAGGCGGGCGCGACCGCCGCGCCGGAGGCGCCGACGCTCATGATCGCGCCGGTCGACCCGCTGCTGAGCGAGGGCGAGAGCCTCGAGGTCACGGTCTCGATCGACAACCCGTCGATGGCCGTGCAGCCCGCGACGACCGTCGACGTGCTGCTCTCGGCCGACCCCATCTCGACCCGCTACACGCTCAGCCGCTGGTTCGAGGGGCAGGCGATCGTCGCGAGCTCTGCGGTCGCGTCGGTCGAGCTGCCCGCGGTCGCGGCGCTCGGGCGCGCGTCGGAGACGGTCACCGTCGATGCCGAGGCGCTGGGCCTCGACGGCGCGACGTGGGGCGCCTACGGGCTCGCGGCATCCGCTCCCTCCCTCTCGGGCGCCACGAGCGTCGTCGTGCGCGACGAGCCGGGCGAGTCGAGCCCCACGCGGCTCGCGCTCGCCGCGCCCATCGACGCGGGCGTCGGCTCGAGCGGCCTGCTCGACGCCGACGAGCTCGAGCGCGCCACCGAGATCGGCGGCGACACCCTCGCCGCGCTCGATGCGGCGCTCGGCGCGGGCGCCACGATCGGCGTCGATCCCGCGATCGGGGCGAGCGCCGAGGCGCTCGGCGACGAGGCACCCGAGGCCGCGCTCGCCTGGCTCGAGCGCGCCGACCGCGACGACACCTATGCGCTCGAGTACGCGAACGCCGACCCGATCGCGCAGGTGCGCGCGGGCGCCCATCCCATCGAGCCGCTCGGCATCCCGCGCGAGGGCGCCGACCCGCTGCCCGCCTCGGCCGGCTCCATCGGCACGCGCGAGCCCGTCATCGACGCGACCGCCGCCATCCTGCAGACGGGCGACCTGGCCGAGCTGAGCGCGATCGGCACCGTGGTGCTGTCGGGCGCCAACCTCGACGAGGAGCTCATCGGCAGCACGCCGAGCGCGCTCGTCGACCTCGACGGCGTCGAGGCGCTCGCCGCCGACGCGCAGCTCCAGGAGCTCATCCGCGCCGCGTCGGTCGACGACGAGGCGATGGCGGGGCACGCGCGCGCCCAGGCGATGGCGCTGCTGGCCGTCATCACGCGCGAGCGGCCGAGCGACGCCCGCACCCTCGCCGCGATGCTCCCCGCGAGCTCGCAGGGGTCGTCGGCCGCGATGCTCGCCGACCTCGCCTCCGCCCGCTTCGTGCAGACGGTCGGCATCGACGACGCGCTCGAGCTCGAGCCGCGAGACGCCACGCTCATCGCCCCGACCGACCCCGAGCGGGCCGTCGGGGCGGAGCTCGTGCAGGATGCGCTGGCCCAGGAGGCCGAGGTCGCCCACGTCGCGAGCATCGTCGAGGAGCCCAGCACGCTCCTCGCCGGGCTGCGGCTCGGCCTGCTCGCGGCCCTGCCGGACGCCGGCCGCGCGGTGACGCAGGCCGATCGTGACGCGATCGCCGGCCTCGGCGACGCGATGAGCGACGTGCGCGGCGCGGTGCAGATCCTCCCCGGCAGCACGCTGAACGCCACCGGCCAGAGCGCGCCGCTGCCGATCGCGATCGAGAACCGCCTGGATGTGCCGGTGCAGGTCGTGCTGTCGGTGCGGCCCTCCAACGCGCTCGTCACCGTGCCGCAGTCGCGCGTCGACGTCACCGTCGCCGCCGGCAGCCAGGAGCGCGTGCAGGTGCCCATCGAGATCGTCGGCACCGGCACCGTGCTCATGATCGCCCAGCTGCACACCCCCGACGGCGTGCCGCTCGGCCACCTGCAGACCCTGCGGGTGAACTCGCAGCCGACCATCGAGACCGCGCTCGCCTGGGTGCTGGGCGTCGCGATCGTGCTGCTCATCGCCTCCGGCATCGTCCGCTCGGTGCGCAAGCGCCGCCGCGGCCAGGCGCACGGCGACCTCGACGAGCCGACCCCGGAGGAGACCGCGTGAGCACAGGCAGGGCGAGCGCGATCATCGCGGCCGGGACGATGGTCTCGCGCGTGCTGGGCTTCGTGAAGATGGTGATGCTCGTCGTCGCCATCGGCCAGTCGGCCTCGCTCGCCGGTGAGGCGTTCGGCCTCGCGAACCAGCTGCCGAACAACATCTACGCGCTCGTCGCGGGCGGCGTCATGAGCGCGGTGCTCGTGCCGCAGATCGTGAAGGCGTCGAAGGCCGCCGACGGCGGCGAGGCGTACGTCTCGAAGATCCTCACCCTCGGCGGCTCGGTCTTCCTGCTGCTCGCGGTGCTGGCGACAGCAGCCGCGCCGCTGCTGGTCGAGCTCTACGCGGTGAGCGAGAGCGCCGACGGCGGCGGCTTCAGCGCGGCCCAGATGGCGCTCGCGGTGGGCATCGCGTACTGGTGCATGCCGCAGATCCTCTTCTACGCGATCTACACGCTGCTCGGCGAGATCTACAACGCGCGCGGCCAGTTCGGCCCCTACACGTGGGCGCCCGTCGCCAACAACCTCGTCTCGATCGCGGGGCTCGGCGCCTTCATGCTGCTGTTCGGCGGCGAGGAGGTGCACCGCGACCTGGGCGTGTGGGACTGGGACCGAGTGATGGTGCTGGGCCTCGTCACGACCGGCGGCGTGGCGGTGCAGGCGCTCGTGCTCGTGCTGTTCTTCCGCCGGACCGGGCTGCGGTTCCGGCCCGACTTCGGCTGGCGCGGGGTGGGCCTGCGCGCGACCGGCCGCAGCGCGATGTGGCTGTTCGGCATCGTCATCATCGGCCAGATCAAGGGCCTCGTGCAGTCGCGCGTCGCGAGCACCGGCGAGGGCGCCAACATCCTCACGATGCAGAACGCGTGGTACCTCTTCTCGCTGCCGCACTCGATCATCGCCGTCTCGATCGCGATCGCGTACTTCACCCGCATGTCGCACCACGCGAGCGAGCACAACATCGCAGGCATCCGCACCGACCTGTCGAGCGCCCTCCGCGGCGTCGGCATGCTCACCACCATCTCGGCCCTCGTGCTCGCCGTGATCGCCATCCCGTTCGCCCGCCTGCTCGAGCCCACGTACGAGCTCATGCTGGCGATGGCGTGGGTCATCTGGGCGTTCCTGCTCTGCCTGGTCGCCTTCAGCGCCGAGTACGTCATCCAGCGCGTCTTCTTCGCCCTCGGCGACACCCGCACCGCCTTCCTCTACGCGTGCTTCGGCATGTTCGTCACGTTCGCCCTGCTGTGGTGGGCGTCGACGCTCCCGGGCGAGTGGGTGATCGCCGGCACCGCGCTCGCCGTCTCGATCGCCAACCTCCTGTCGTTCGCCATCTGGCTCGTGCTCGTGCGCCGCAAGATCGGCCCCTTCGGGTTCCGGCTGATCGGCATCCGGCACCTCCAGTACCTCGGCTACGGACTCGTCGCCGCAGCGGCCGGCGTGGGCGTCACCTGGGCGCTGGGCGGCTACGTGCCGGGCGGGTTCGGCACGTCGGGCATGCTCGGCAGCGCGCTCACCTGCACCGCCGCGGGCGCCGTCATGGGGATCATCTACTTCGGGCTGCTCTACGTGACCCGCAACCCCGACTTCCGCGCCACGGCCGACATCGTGGTCGGCAAGCTGCGCGGCCGCGGCCGCGACGACGACCCGCAGGCCGCCTGACGCGACGCTGGGCGCGCGCAGAGGCGCGGCCTCTAGCATGGGCGCGGCAGAGGGGGAACGCCATGGCACATCCGCTCATCCGCATCGGCGCGCCGCTCGCCGTCGGCGCGATCGCCGCCGTCGGCGCGATCGTCGGCGCGACGCTGAGCCGCGAGCGGCAGCGGCTCGAGCTCGAGCCGACCGCGCGGCCGCTCGCGGTCGAGGGCTGGTGGTCGTCGGACGCCTCCTCGTCGCTCGCCCACGCGCATCCGGCCGTGCTCATCGTCGATGCCGACACCGCGCAGCTCGTCGACTCCTGGGATCGCCGCACCCGCAGCCGCGTCGCGCACCCGGTCGTGCGGCGCACGCCCGAGTGGCCGGCGGCGGGGCTGCTCGTCGTCGACGCCGCGACCGGCGACCTGCTGACCGTGGTCGGCGCTCGCGGCGACGCGGGAATGCCCGCGATCTAGACTCGGTTGACCCTGCAGCACCCCCGCAACGACCCAGGAGACGCAGTGCACGACGTCATCATCATCGGCTCCGGCCCCGCCGGATACACCGCCGCGATCTATGCGGCGCGCGCCAACCTGAAGCCGATCGTGCTCGCCTCGAGCGTCGAGATGGGCGGCGACCTCATGACCACGACCGAGGTCGAGAACTTCCCGGGCTTCCCCGAGGGCATCCAGGGCCCCGACCTCATGTTCGCCATGCAGCAGCAGGCCGAGCGCTTCGGCGCCGACGTGCGCATGCAGGACGCCACCGAGCTCGAGCTCGACGGCGAGGTCAAGCGCGTCCACGTCGGCGACGAGGTGCTCGAGACGCGCGCGCTGATCTTCGCGACGGGCTCCGCCTACCGCAAGCTCGGCGTCGAGGGCGAGGAGCGGCTCTCCGGCCACGGCGTCTCGTGGTGCGCGACGTGCGACGGCTTCTTCTTCAAGCAGAAGCAGCTCATCGTGGTCGGCGGCGGCGACTCGGCGATGGAGGAGGCCAACTTCCTGACGAAGTTCGCCGACAAGGTCACCATCGTGCACCGCTCCGAGCACTTCCGCGCGAGCGAGGTCATGCTCGAGCGCTCCCGCGCCAACGAGAAGATCGACTTCATCATGAACGCGGTCGTCGAGGAGATCGTGGGCACCGAGTCGAACGGCACCGAGCAGGTGTCGTCGGTCACGCTGCGCGACACGACGTCGGGCCACACGTGGAGCATGCCCATCGACGGCGTCTTCGTCGCGATCGGCTCCGACCCCCGCACGCACCTCGTGCACGGCAAGCTCGACCTCACGACCGAGGGCACGATCGCCGTCGACGGCCGCTCGTCGCGCACCTCGGTCGAGGGCGTCTTCGCCGCGGGCGACGTGATCGATCCCACCTACCGCCAGGCCGTCACGGCCGCCGG
This sequence comes from Agrococcus sediminis, assembly GCF_007923295.1. GTDB lineage: Bacteria > Actinomycetota > Actinomycetes > Actinomycetales > Microbacteriaceae > Agrococcus > Agrococcus sediminis. The sequence goes on from NZ_VOIR01000011.1 coordinate 189,091, forward strand.
GTCCGGCACCGTCGCCGCGCTCGACGCGGAGCACTACCTGGCCGCGCACGCCGTGCCGGCGCTCGTCACCAGCCCTGAGGAGGCAGCACTGTGAAGGAAGTCACCACCGCATCGTTCGAGCAGGATGTCCTGAACGCCGACAAGCCCGTGCTCGTCGACTTCTGGGCGGCCTGGTGCGGCCCGTGCCGCGCGGTCAGCCCCATCCTGGAGCAGATCGACGGCGAGACCGAGAAGCTCGACGTCGTGAAGGTGAACGTCGACCAGGAGCCCGACCTGGCGATGCGCTACAACATCACGTCGATCCCCGCGATGAAGGTCTTCCAGAACGGCGAGGTCGTGAAGGAGCTCATCGGCGCCCGGCCGAAGCCGGCGATCGAGCAGGAGCTCGCAGCCTTCCTGTGAGGAGCGAGACGAGGGCCCCGTGGATGCGTTCCACGGGGCCCTCGTCGTCGGTGCCTGCAGGCGTGCGGTCAGTCGGCCTCGGGATCGAGGCCTCCGCCGAAGCCCCGCTCCCCCAGCTCCGACAGGATGCGGTTGAGGTCGGCGACCGTCGCGAAGTCGATCGTGAGCTGCCCCTTGGCGCGGCCGAGGGCGATGCGCACGCGGGTGTCGAGCCGGTCCTCGAGCCTCGTGGCGATCTCGTCGAGGCCGTGCTGCACGGCGCCCCGGGTCGGCGCCTTGCGCGGGCTGCGCGTCTGCACCAGGCCCGCAGCGGCCTCCGCCGCCCGAACTGAGAGATCTTCATTGATGATCTTCGCCGCGAGCTGCTCCATCGCCTCGGGCGTCGGCAGCGAGAGGATCGCGCGCGCGTGGCCGGCGGAGAGCACACCGCTCGCGACCCGCGACTGGATCGGCTCGGGCAGCTTCAGCAGCCGGATGGTGTTCGAGATCTGCGGGCGGCTCCGGCCGATGCGGCGCGAGAGCTCCTCCTGCGTGATGGCGAAGTCCTCCATCAGCTGCTGGTAGGCCGAGGCCTCCTCGAGCGGGTTGAGCTGCGCGCGGTGCAGGTTCTCGAGCAGCGCGTCGCGCAGCATCGCGTCATCGGGCGTGTCCTTGATGACCGCCGGGATCGTCTCGAGCCCCGCGCGCTGGCTCGCGCGCCAGCGGCGCTCGCCCATGATGAGCTCGTAGTGCGTGCCGTCGTCGCCGACGGGCACGGGCCGCACGACGATGGGCTGCAGCACGCCGAACTCGCGGATCGAGTGCTCGAGCTCGGCGAGGTCGTCCTCGTCGAAGGTCGTGCGCGGCTGGTTGGCGTTGGGGCGGATGTCCGTGGGCACCACGGCCGCGAAGCTCGCACCGGGGATCTCGAGCAGCGTGTGCTCGTCCTCCTCCCCCGAGAAGAACACGTCGACCGGGCGACTGCCGGGCTTCGCCGCCCGCCGCGGCCGTCGCGCCGGGGCCGGCTGGCTCGTCTCCTCGGGCTCCGCGGTGTCGGTCGCCGTGGCCGGCGGTCCCGAGGGGATGAGGGCGCCGATACCGCGCCCGAGCCCTGCCTTCTTGCTCATGCCGCTCCTCTGCGTGCGATCTCTGCTGCCGCTTCCCGGTACGACAGCGCGCCCGGGGAGTTCGGGTCGTAGGCGATGACGGTCTGGCCGTAGCCAGGCGCCTCGGAGACGCGCACCGAGCGCGGGATGACCGCTTCGAGCGTCTGCTCCGGGAAGTGCGAGCGCACCTCGTCGACGACCTGCCGCGAGAGCAGCGTGCGCCCGTCGAACATCGTGAGCAGCACGGTCGAGACGTCGAGCTTCGGGTTGAGGTGCGCCTGGATGCGGCCGATGGTGTCGAGCAGCTGCGAGACGCCCTCGAGCGCGTAGTACTCGCATTGGATGGGCAGGAGCACCTCGGTGGCGGCAGTGAAGGCGTTGATCGTGAGGAGCCCGAGCGATGGCGGGCAATCGATGAAGACGTAGTGAGGCGGCTCCCCCAGGTCGCGCAGATGCGCGTCCAGCGCCTCGCGGAGCCGGTGCTCGCGCCGCTCCATGCCGGCGAGCTCCAGATCGGCCCCCGCGAGGTGGATCGTGGACGGGACCACTTGGATGCGGTCGCTCTGAGGGCTGATCGCGATCGCGGCCGCGAGCGGCTCGCCGTCGATGAGCACGTCGTAGGTGCTCATGACGTCCGCATGGTGGTCGATGCCGAGCGCCGTCGAGGCGTTGCCCTGGGGATCGAGGTCGAGCACGAGCACGCGAGCGCCGGCCTGCGCGAGGGCTGCGGCGAGGTTGACCGCGGTGGTCGTCTTGCCGACCCCGCCCTTCTGGTTGACGACGGTGAAGATGCGCGTGCGCTTCGGCAGCGGCAGCTCCTGCGCCGAGAGCGCCTGACGGCGCCGGGCCATCGCGGCGAGCTCGCGAGCGATCGGGGTCGTGTCGAACTTTCCCGTGGTCACGCGTGCCTTCCTGATCGATGTTTCACGTGGAACATCGCCGCGCGCGCGACGGGCTCCGGGTGAGAGGTGTGCAAGAAGCCCAGTCTGGCGCGTCCAGCCCCGTTCGCCAAGTCGAGATCGGCGGATCTTGATGGATGTTCATAGCCGCTGTTGCTCCACAGTTCTCCACAGGGCTGTGGAAAACACTGTTGCCGTTCGCTGCAGGATGCACTCACCCTCAGCCGCAGGTCGAGAGCTGAAAACCCGCGTGATTCCGCGGAATCGTGGGCAATTCGCCGTCCGACCGCAACTTCGGACCACCTGCGTCCGCCGTCAGTTCTCCACAGTTCTCCACAGTCGACGTCCGGTGCCCGTGCCGCAGGAACGCTCGATCCTGGGCGCCGGGACGACCTCGCCTCGATCGCGGGGGCGCCTTGCTCGGTTCGTCGCAGTGCGCGGGCCGCTGTTTCACGTGGAACATTGCGAAGGCGCCGCTGCGCGGATCGTACGCGTCTGCCGCGCCTCGAACTCCCTGCAGCAGCTTCACGAGTCAGGACGCCTGTGTTCGGCCTCGACAGACGCGGGGCCCGTGGCACGCTCTGCACCCTCCCCGAAGTCGCCGGCATCCGGGCTGTCCAACCGATGCGCAAGGCCGCGCTGGCCATGTTTCACGTGCAACACTGCCGCGCGCAGCCTTGCGCACGCGAGCCGGAGGGGTTCCACAAGCAACCTGCACGGCGCTTCGCCACGAAACGCCGGGGACGTGCGTGGGCCACATTCGCAGATTGGAGCGCCGCGGGCGGCACAGGCGCAGCTCCCGAGATCAAAGCACTTCCCACGCCGGCGTGTTTCACGTGAAACGGATCCCGCTGCCGCGACCTCTGGTTCCGCCGAACAACGTCATCCACCGCCGCGGAGCCCTGAGCTCGCCCGCGAACCATGGCCGCGCGAGCCCGGAGTGACGTTTCACGTGAAACAGGGCGCCCACCGGGCGCGCACGAGGTCGCGATGTTCCACGTGAAACGCTCGCCAGCGACCCCAGGGGTGAAGGCCGCACGCAGAGCCGACGGGGCAAAGCACCAGCATGCGCGTCCGCGCACGCGTCCGTCGAAGCAGGCGGCGAATCGGCGCCGCCCAGCCACTGCACCCGGTGGGCGTGTACGCCGCCTCGGCCCGCCGGGCGCCGGATAACCTCGAGCACAGGGACCGATCCGCTGCAGGCGTGCGGCGCAGCCCGCCACGGCGGGACCGCTATCCCGCACCCGCGAGGCCGGTCCTACGGGTCGACGGTGGCGCGGATGACGCGCGTGATGTCGACGCCGACGTCAGCGCCGAGCTCGAGCACCTCGACGTCGTGCAGCCGGTGCTTGCGGATCGCCTTCTGCGCCGCAGCGATCTCGTCCTGGGCGCGGCCGCCCTTCAGCAGCAGCAGCTGCCCGCCGCTGCGCACCAGGGGAGCGGTGAGCGGGATGAGGGTACGGAGCGCCGACACCGCACGCGCAGTCACCTGATCGAGCGGGGCGAGGCGCCCGCTCCCGGGCAGCTCCTCGGCACGGGCACGGAGCACGGTCACGTTGTCGAGCCCCAGGCGATCGACCTCGGCCTGCAGCCACTCGGTGCGTCGCTCCATCGGCTCGATGAGCGTGAGCTCCACATCGGGTCGCGCGATCGCCAATACGAGGCCAGGCAGGCCTGCACCGGAGCCGACGTCGCCCACGCGGCCGCGCAGCAGCGGGGCGAGCAACGCAGAATTGAGAATATGTCGAGTCCAGAGCTGGGGCAGCTCGCGGGGGCCGATCAGGCCGAGCGTCTCGCCATTCCGGGCGAGCGAGTCGGTGTACGAGCGAGCGAGCTCGATGCGATCGCCGAAGACGGCCGCCGCGACGGCGGGCTCGGCCTCGGGCAGCGGGGGAGTGGCGTCAGCCATCGGTCACGCAGGCAGCACGACGATGTGCCGGTCGGCGCCCTCGCCCTCGGACTCGCTCGTCAGCCCGTGCTCGCGCACCAGGTCGTGCACCAGCTTCCGCTCGTACGACGACATCGGCTCGAGCGCCACGCGCTCGCCGCCCTCCGCGATCTTCGCAGCCGCCGCATCCACGACGCGCTGCAGCTGCTCCGCGCGCGCATCCCTTGAGCCGGCCACGTCGAGCACGAGCCTCGAGAACTCGCCGGTCTGCTGCTGCACCGCGAGCCGGGTGAGCTCCTGGAGCGCTGCGACGACCTCTGGGCGCGACAGCTGGCCGAAGTCATCGCCGGACTCGCCCACGACGATCGTCGTGCGCGTCTCGCTCTGCTCGATCTCGATGTCGCCGTCGAGATCGGCGATGTCGAGGAGGCCCTCGATGTAGTCGGCGGCGATCTCGCCCTCGTCGACCTGGTCGTCGGCGTCCACAGCCGCACCCTGCTCGGTCATGTCAGTCCTCTCGGCGCGACTTGGGTCGCTTCGCGCGCGGCTGCTGCCGCTGGGTCTTGAGCTCGACCGACGGCTCCTCAGCCGCGGTCGCCTCGTCGATCGGAGGCAGGCCCATCCGCTGGCGCTTGCGGGCGAGGCGCGCCTCGCGGGCGAGCGCGGCCTCGGAGCCGGGCGTCGGCAGCTTGTTGATGATGATGAGCTGCTGCACGAGCGTGTAGATGTTCGAGACGAGCCAGTAGAACATCGTGCCGAGCGGGAAGAGCCACGCCGACACGAGCAGGAAGACGGGGATGATGTACAGCAGGATCCGCTGCTGCTTGTACATCGGGGACTCCTTCATCGCGGGAGTCTGGTTCTTCGTCATGATCTGCAGCTGCGTGTAGAACTGCGTGACGACCATGATGAGCGTCAGGAGGATCGCCACCCCGATGACCGGGAGGCTGCCCTCGGCGAAGCCGTCGGCCATCGTCATGTGCAGCGGCACGACGCCGAAGAGCGTCGATTCGCTGAAGAGCGTCGCGAGGCGCTCGGTCAGGAGCCCGACGCCCGGCATGCGGTTGTTGGCGTCGGTGAGCACCTGCACCAGGCCGAGGAAGATCGGCATCTGGATGAGCAGGGGGAGGCACGAGGCGAACGGGTTCGTTCCGGCCTTGCGGTAGGCCTCCATCGTCTCGCGCTGCATCGCCTCGCGGGAGAACTGATCCTTCTTGCCCTTGTACTTCTTCTGGATGCGCTGGATCTCGGGCTGGATCTCGAGCGACTTGCGCGACGACACGATCTGCCGCACCGTCAGCGGGATCATCGCGCTGCGGATGACCAGCACGAGCCCGACGATCGACAGCACCCACGTGAGGCCGGACCCCGGGTCGCCGCCGAGCGCGGTCACGAGCGTGTGGAATCCGACCAGGATCGCCTCGATGACCCACTTGATGGGCCACATCAGCAGGGCGAAGATGTCCAAGCTGTCACTGCTCCTTGTGAGCGAGGACGAACCCCGCCCGAGTCGTTGCGAGCCGCGGGTGCGGCTCTGGGATGTCGTCAACCCCGCCGGCCGCCCACGGGTGGCAGCGGAGGATGCGTCGAGCGCCCAACCAGATGCCGCGCACGACCCCGTGCTGCTGGATGGCCTGCAGGGTGTAGCTCGAGCAGCTGGGGTAGTAGCGGCACACGTCGCCGTAGAGCGGTGAGATCACCGCGCGGTAGGAGACGAGGATCGCGACGCAGATGTTGCGGGGCAGCAGCCTCAGCCTCTGCAGGCTCCGACTCATGACCGACGCACCAGCAGCGGCACGATGTCGGCCCTCAGTCTAGCGAAGTCGGCATCGGCGGCGGCAGGCAGTGCCCGGATGACGATGTCGGCCTGCTCGATCGCCGGCAGCTCGGCGCGCACGATCTCGCTCAGCCGTCGGCGCACCCGGTTGCGCACCACCGCGTTGCCCACCTGCTTGGACACGATGAACCCGAAGCGGCTGACTGCCGCTTCGGGCTTCGCACGGTGCACCACCGCGACCTGGCAGCCCGCGCGGCGACCAGAGCGCACGATGCGACGGAAGTCGTCGCCGCGCACGATCCGGTTCGCCTTCGCGAGCACCTCGAGCGCTACGCCGAGAGCTCGGTGCGCCCCTTGGCGCGGCGGGCGGCCAGGATGGCGCGGCCTGCGCGGGTGCGCATGCGGAGGCGGAAGCCGTGCTTCTTGGCGCGGCGGCGGTTGTTCGGCTGGAACGTGCGCTTGCTCATGATGGATCTCCCGGTGTCCGGCGCGTGCGCGCCGCAAGTCGTGGCGGTCGAGCCGTCGGGCTCGACGATGTGCCGCAGACTCGTGCGGCAACCTGACAACCATACGCGAGGAGCGGCTCCCGGTCAACGGCGCCGGCCCGCGTTTCCCGCCACGCCGCCCGCGCTGCGATGGGACTTGCACGGCGTCCGCTATGCGTGCAGACTCTATGAATCCGCGCCGCGGCAGGTGCCCGGGGAGCACCGCAGCCCGCGGACGACTCGTGCACAGCACCTGTGGATAATGGTGTGGAATCGCATCCGCACCAACGATCCCACGCGAAGGAACCGCATCCCGATGGCCCCGGACGAACGCACCGGACAGCTCTGGTCCTCCGTCCTGTCGACCCTTGTCGGCGATGCCCGGATTCCCCCGTCGTTGCGCGGATTCCTCGACCTCGTCGAGCCGCAGGGCGTGATGGGCGGCGACCTCTACCTCGAGGTGCCGAACGATCTCACGCGCGACATGCTCGAGCAGCGCCTCCGCCTCCCCATCACCGAGGCGCTTGTGGACAACGCTGTGGAGATCTCGTCGTTCAAGATCGTCGTGAACCCGCAGCTCGAGCACGAGGAGCCCCTCCCGGACGTCATCGACGACCCCGCCTCCGAGCCGGTCGTCGCGCCCGTCGCGAGCTACGAGCGGGAGCCGTCCGAGATGTCGTCGCGTCGCGGCGACTCGCGCCTCAACCCCAAGTACGTCTTCGACAACTTCGTCATCGGCGGCTCGAACCGCTTCGCGCACGCCGCGGCGCTCGCCGTCGCCGAGACGCCGGCCAAGGCCTACAACCCACTGTTCATCTACGGCGACTCCGGTCTCGGCAAGACGCACCTGCTCCACGCCATCGGCCACTACGCCGAGGGCATGTACCCGGGCATCCGCGTGCGGTACGTGTCGAGCGAGGAGTTCACCAACGACTTCATCAACTCGATCGCCAACAACCTGAACCAGTCGTTCCAGCAGCGCTACCGCGACGTCGACGTGCTGCTCATCGACGACATCCAGTTCCTGAAGGGCAAGGAGTCGACGCAGGAGGCGTTCTTCCACACCTTCAACACGCTGCACGACCACAACAAGCAGGTCGTCATCACCTCGGATGTCGCGCCGAAGCACCTCCAGGGCTTCGAGGAGCGCATGGTCAGCCGCTTCGAGTGGGGGCTCATCACCGACGTGACGGTGCCCGACGTCGAGACCAGGATCGCGATCCTGCGCAAGAAGGCGGAGGCGGAGCGGATCCAGATCCCCGCTGAGGTGCTGTCGGTCATCGCCGACAAGGTGCAGTCGAACATCCGCGAGCTCGAGGGCACGCTCATCCGCGTCACCGCGTTCGCGAGCCTCAACCGGCTGCCCGTGACGATGGACCTCGCGCAGACGGTGCTGAAGGACCTCTTCTCCTTCGACGAGGAGGCGGTGGTGTCGCCGAGCGACATCATCAGCCACACCGCCGCGTACTTCCGGCTCAGCGTCGACGACCTGCACGGCTCCTCGCGCTCGCAGACGATCGCGCTCGCGCGCCAGATCGCCATGTACCTGTGCCGCGAGATGACGAGCATGTCGCTGCCGAAGATCGGGCAGCTGTTCGGCAACCGCGACCACACCACCGTGATGTACGCGAACAAGAAGATCGAGAAGCTCATGCAGGAGCGCCGCTCGGTCTACACGCAGGTGACGGAGCTCACCTCGCGGATCCGGCAACGGGCCGGCGCGTAGGGGGCTCTTCGGGCGCTGGGGCTCTGCTCTGGGCTCATGAGACTGCTGCCTGTTGCAGCAGTGAGGGCTCGTGACGCGGGCGGCTTCGCCGCGCGCTCCTCGACCTTCTTGCCTGCGCGCTCAACGCCTCCGGCATTGAGCGCTCCGGCATGAACCCTCAACGTGCACTTCATGTGATGCGGGTGTGGACGCCGTCGGCGCGCCTGTGGACAGACCGGCCCGCTCCTGTGGACGGCGCCCCTGGGCGCATCCGTCGTCGTCCACCGATCGCACATCGGCGCCCACAGCGGCTCAACATCTTGCACGGTTGTAGTTCCCGCCCATCGAGCCGCGAGGACGTGCAGGATCCACAGGTTGCACAGCGGTTATGAATGACAGGGTTCATGAGAAGAGGATCCGGCGAGTCGCCAACCATGAGCGGCCGGTGCCTGCAGACGACAGGAACCGCGATCTCGAGCCTGTGCCAGAATCGACAGCGCCGTGCGCTCCCTGCAGCTCGGACCGTCTCGCAGCGCCGCCGGCGCCCAAGGAGGACTCCCAGTGAAGTTCGTCATCAATCGCGATGTCTTCAGCGATGCCGTGTCGTTCGCCGTGAAGCTGCTCCCGCAGCGGCCCACGATGCCGATCCTCAGCGGCGTGCGCATCGAGTCCACCTCCGAGGGCGTCGTCTTCTCGTCCTTCGACTTCGAGTCCTCCGCCCGCACCACGGTGTCGGCGGATGTCGAGGGCGAGGGCGTCGTGCTCGTCTCCGGCCGTCTGCTGAGCGACATCGCCGCGAAGCTGCCGCAGCGCGAGGTGCGCGTCGAGGACGACGGCACCAAGGTGACGGTGCGCTGCGGCAACGCGCAGTTCTCGCTCGCCAAGATGCCGCTCGAGGAGTACCCGACCGTGCCGACGGTCGAGGGCCGCACGGGCGTCGTCGAGGGCAAGGCCTTCGCCGAGGCGATCTCGCAGGTCGCCATCTCGGCATCGCGCGAGGACGTCACGCCCGTCATCACGGGTGTGCAGCTCGAGGCGACCGACCACACGCTCACGCTCATCGCGACCGACCGCTACCGCGTCTCGGTGCGCTCGATCCAGTGGGACGCCGGCGACGCGACCGAGGCGATCACGTCGCTCGTCCCCGCCCGCACCCTCGTCGAGGTCGGCCGCACGTTCGGCGGCGCCGAGCGCATCGAGATCACCATGAGCGAGGCGGGGGAGCGGCAGCAGATCGCCTTCTCGACCGCCGACCGCACCGTCACGAGCCTGCTCATCAAGGGCAACTACCCGCCGGTGCGCCGACTGTTCCCCGAGCAGACCGACCACCACGCCGTGGTCAGCACCTCCGAGCTCGTCGACGCCACGCGCCGCGTGCAGCTCGTGCTCGACGCCGAGGCGGCGATCCGCTACACGTTCAGCGAGGGCCAGGTGCAGCTCGAGGCGATCGGCTCCGAGCAGGCGCAGGCGACCGAGACCATCGACGCGGTGCTCGAGGGCGACGACATCGTGCTCTCGATCAAGCCGCAGCTGCTGATCGACGGCATCCAGGCGACGCACTCCGAGTTCGTGCGCGTCTCGTTCACGCACTCCGAGAACACCAACAAGCCCGGCCCCATGCTCATCCGCGGCCAGACGTCGCGCGACGACGCCGAGGCGACCGACTTCAAGTACCTGCTGCAGCCCAACCTGCTGCTGCGCTGACCGGCACCGCCGGACGAGGGAGCGTCATCATGCACATCGGCCTGATCGGACTCGGCAAGATGGGCGGCAACATGCGCACCCGCCTGCGCGCCGCCGGCATCGAGGTGACCGGCTACGACCGCAACCCCGAGGTCACCGACGTCACGACCGTCGACGAGCTGATCGCGGCGCTCCCGACCCCGCGCATCGTGTGGGCCATGGTGCCCGCGGGTGAGATCACGGATGCGGTGGTCACCGAGCTGGGCGAGAAGCTGTCGGCGGGCGACCTCGTCATCGACGGCGGCAACTCCCGCTTCACCGAGGACGAGCGGCATGCCGCGCAGCTCGCCGAGCGCGGCGTGCGCTTCGTCGACGTCGGCGTCTCGGGCGGCATCTGGGGGCTCGAGAACGGCTACGGCCTCATGGTCGGCGGCGAGCGGGCCGATGTCGAGGAGCTCATGCCGGTCTTCGACGCGCTGCGCCCCGAGGGCCCGCGCGAGGAGGGCTTCGTGCACGCGGGCCCCACGGGCGCGGGCCACTACGTGAAGATGGTGCACAACGGCATCGAGTACGGCCTCATGCAGGCCTACGCCGAGGGCTTCGAGCTGCTCGAGCGCAAGGAGCTCGTGCACGACGTCGCCGGCAGCTTCAAGGCGTGGCAGCGCGGCACGGTCGTGCGGTCGTGGCTGCTCGACCTCATGGTGCGGGCGCTCGACGAGGACGACGACCTCTCCGAGATCGAGGGCTACGTCGACGACTCGGGCGAGGGCCGCTGGACGGTGGAGGAGGCGATCGCGAACGCGGTGCCGATGCCCGCCATCGCCGCGTCGCTCTTCGCGCGCTTCGAGTCCCGCCAGGACGACAGCCCCGCCATGAAGGCGGTCGCCGCGCTCCGCAACCAGTTCGGCGGCCACTCGGTCAAGAAGGCCTAGGTGCGCGTCAGCCGACTCGCGCTGACCGACTTCCGCAACTACGAGGCGGCGGATGTCGCCTTCGAGCCCGGCGCCAACCTGCTGGTCGGCCGCAACGGCCAGGGCAAGACCAACATGGTGGAGTCGCTCGTCTGGATCGCGACCGGCTCCAGCCACCGCGTCCCGACCGACGTGGCCCTCATCCGGGCCGGCGAGCAGCGCGCGATCGTGCGCTGCACGGTGACGAACGACGAGCGCAGCTTCCAGCTCGACGTCGAGCTCAACGCCCGAGGTGCCAACCGCGCGCAGGCCAACGGGCAGTCGGTGCGCATCCGCGACCTGCCCCGCTACCTGCAGGCGGTGCTCTTCAGCCCCGAGGATCTGCAGCTGGTGCGCGCCGATCCCGCCGGGCGCCGCCGCTTCCTCGACGAGCTGTCGGTCATGCGCGCACCGCGCCTCGCCGGCGTGCACAGCGACCTCGACCGGGTGCTCAAGCAGCGCAACTCGCTGCTGAAGAGCGCTCGCGCCGCGCGGCTGCGGCCCGACGACCTCTCGACGCTCGAGGTGTGGGACGGCCGGCTCGTCGAGCTCGGCCTCGAGGTGCTGCGCACGCGGCAGGCGCTCGTCGCCGACCTCGCCCCGCACGTCGACGCCGCGTACCGGCTCGTCGCGGGCGACGAGCACGAGGCGCGCATCGCGCTCGTCACCAACGTGCCCGACTCGGCCGAGGCGTTCCACGCGCTGCTCGCCGAGCGGCGCCGCGACGAGCTCGACCGCGGCGTGAGCCTCGTGGGGCCGCACCGCGACGACCTCGAGCTGCAGCTCAACGACCTGCTCGCCCGCCACTACGCGAGCCATGGCGAGTCGTGGTCGTTCGCCCTCGCGCTGCGCCTCGCCTCGGCCGAGCTGCTGCGCGACGGCTCGGGCGGCGATCCGGTGATGATCCTCGACGACGTCTTCGCCGAGCTCGACGCGGGCCGGCGGCAGCGGCTCGCTGAGGCGGCCGGCGGCTTCGAGCAGGTGCTCATCACCGCCGCCGTCGAGGACGACGTGCCCGAGGCGCTCCGCCACCACCGCATCCGGATCGACCGGGGCACGGTGGTCGAGGATGCGTGAGCTCGCGCAGAGCGAGCCGGAGCGCGTGTGGCTGCGGCTCAAGGCCAAGTTCGGCGACCCCGAGCTCGTCTCGCGCGACGGCCGCCGCCGCTCGCGCCGGGACCCGGATGCGTCGGTGCCGTTCGGCAAGGGCCGCGACCCGCACGCGCTCGGCGACGTGCTGGGCGGCTTCGCCGCGGATCGCGGCTGGACGGCGACGCTCGCGCGCGCCGACGTGATGGCCCACTGGCCGGAGCTCGTGGGGGAGGAGAACGCCGGGCGCACCGAGCCGGTCTCCTTCGACGACGGCGTGCTGACGGTGCGGTGCGCGTCGACCGCGTGGACCATGCAGATGCGGATCCTGCGCGCGGAGACGACCACGCGCATCCTCGCCCGCTTCCCCGAGTGCGGCCTCGAGTCGGTGCGCTTCATCGGGCCCGACCTGCCGAGCTTCTCGCGCGGCCGCCGGTCGGTGCCGGGGCGCGGCCCGCGCGACACCTGGGGATAGCGGGCTCGCGGGATCCCCGGGGCCGTCGGGATACGCTGTCTGACACCTGATCCGGGGAAGGACTCGCATGCCACGGCCATCGCGCACCCACGACGCCGTCGACCAGCTGCTCGACGCGATCATCGCCGGCCGGCTCACCGCGGGCGAGCGGCTCCCGCCGGAGGGGCAGCTGGCGACCGAGTTCGGCGTCTCGCGGCTCACGATGCGTGAGGCCGTGCGGCTGCTGCAGGCGCAGGGCGTCATCGTGCAGGTGCCGGGCAGCCGGCACCGCATCGCGCCGGTGTCGGAGTGGACCGGCATGGATGCGGTGGTGCGGCACGCGCGCAGCGCCGGCCAGCGCCGCACGTCGTCGCTCGAGCTGCTCGAGGTGCGCATGATGATCGAGAGCGGCGCCGCGCAGCTCGCCGCCGAGCGCCGCACGGGCGCGCACCTGGCCGAGCTCGAGGACGCCCTCGCGCGCATGGAGCAGTACCACGAGGCGGGCGAGCTCGACGCCTTCGTCGCCGCCGACCTCGAGTTCCACGACGTCGTGCTGCACGCGGCCGACAACCGCATCCTCGTCGCGGCGCTCCTGCCGCTCACCTCGATGCTCACCGAGACGCGCGCCGAGACGAGCCAGGTGCCCGAGATCCGGCAGCACGCGATCGACGAGCACCGCAAGGTGCTCGAGGCCATCCGCGCCGGCGTGCCGTCGGCGGCGCGCGAGGCGATGGCGAGCCACATGGTGCAGACGCGCGACGACCTGCTCTCGCTCGTCCTCGACTGACCGACGGGCGGCCTCCGACACTCCGGGCCGGAGTTGACACGGCGCGCCGTCGTCCCCGACCATGTCTGATATCTGATCTGCGCATGCCGTCGCGCCGATCCCGCGGACGAGGGAGTTCACGTGCACATCGACGACCTGCTGGTTGAGCTGCCGGCCCCGCTCTCGATCCCGGCAGCCGACGTCGCCGCCGCCCGCAGTGACGACCTCGTGCTCGTCGTCCTCGACGACGACCCCACCGGCACCCAGTCGGTCGCCGGGCTGCCGGTGCTCACGCGCTGGGAGGCCGACGACCTCGACTGGGCGCTCGCGCAGGGCGCCCCGGCGGTCTACGTGCTGACGAACACGCGCTCGCTCAGCGAGGACGACGCCGCGCGCCGCAACCGCGAGGTCGTCGCCGTCGCGATCGCCGCCGCCGAGCGCGCGGGCCTGCGGGTCTCGTTCGTGAGCCGCAGCGACTCGACCCTGCGCGGCCACTTCCCGTTCGAGACCGATGTGCTGCGCGCCGCGGCCGCCGAGCACGGGGGAGCGGCGCCGCACCTGACCGTGCTCGTGCCGGCCTTCCCCGACTCCGGCCGCATCACGGTCGACGCCGTGCACTACTGGGTCGTCGACGGCGAGGCGACGCCAGTGGGCGAGACGCCGTTCGCGGCCGACGCCACCTTCGGCTACCGCTCCTCCGACCTGCGCGACTGGGTGGAGGAGAAGACCGACGGCCGCATCCGCCGAGACGACGTCGCCGCGCTCACGCTCGGCATCATCCGCGCCGGCACCGACGCGGTCGTGTCGTTCCTCCGCGCCCTGCCCGCCGGCGCGGTCGTCGTCGTCGACGCGGTCGACGAGCACGACATGCGCCAGGTCGCGCTCGCGCTCCACGCGCTCGACCGCGAGGGCATCACGGCGCTGCTGCGCATCGGCCCGCCCTACCTGCGCGCGCACATCGGCCAGGAGATCGCCGAGCCCGTCACCGCCGACCGCATCGACTTCGCCCATGAGCGCGGCGGGCTCGTGGTCGTGGGCAGCCACGTGCCGCTCACCACCGCGCAGCTCGACGCGCTGCTCGCCGACCGCCCCGGCACCGCCACGGTCGAGCTCGACGTGCGCGCGCTCATCGACGACCGGCGCGAGCAGCACCTCGAGGAGCAGGCGGATGCGGTGGCCCGCGCCATCGGGTCGGGCTCGGTCATCGTGCACACGAGCCGCGAGCTCGTCACCGGCCGCGACGGCGAGGAGAGCCTCGAGATCGCCCGCCGCGTCTCCTCCGGCCTCGTCGAGCTCGTCGCCCGCGTGCTCGAGCTCGCGCCGCCGCGCTTCGTCATCGCGAAGGGCGGCATCACCTCGAGCGACGTGGCCTCCGAGGCGCTGCAGATCCGCAGAGCCGAGGTCGTCGGCCCGATGCTGCCCGGCATCGTCTCGCTCTGGCAGCCGCAGGTGGGCCCCGCCGTCGGCATCCCCTACGTCGTCTTCGCCGGCAACGTCGGCGAGACCGCATCGCTCGCGCGCGTCGTCCGCACGCTCGCCGACTGATCGGCGCCCGGCCGCACCCCTCCTCCCGCCCGCATCGCAGAACGGAACAGCAATGACCAGCACCAGCACCGTCGCCGTCATCGGCCTCGGCGCCATGGGCCTGCCCATGGCCGCGCGGCTCGCGCAGCGCTTCGACGTCCGAGGGTTCGACATCGCCGAGCAGCGCGTCGAGCTCGCCGCCGAGCAGGGCGTCGCGCCCGCATCGTCCGCCGCGGAGGCGGTCGCCGGCGCCCAGGTCGTGCTCGTCGCGGTGCGCACGGGCGAGCATCTGCTCGAGCTGCTCTTCGGCGAGTCGGGCCTCGCCGACCACCTCGCCGAGGGGGCGGCCGTCGTGCTCACGAGCACGGTGGGCACCGATGGCATCGCCGAGATCGCCGACCGGCTCGCGTCCTCCGGTGCGCACCTCGTGGACGCGCCGCTCTCCGGCGGACCCGTGCGGGCCGGCGACGGCGACCTGCTCATCGTCGTCGGCGCCGAGCCGGCCGCACTCGAGACCGCGCGCCCGGTGCTCGAGCAGCTGTCGTCGACGCTGTCGATCGTGGGCGAACGGCCCGGCGACGGCCAGGCGCTCAAGACCGTCAACCAGCTGCTGTGCGGCGTGCACATCGCGGCCGCCGCCGAGGCGCTCGCGCTCGCCGACGCGCTCGGCCTCGACCGCGAGCGCACCCTCGAGGCGCTCACCGCCGGCGCGGCCGGCTCGTTCATGCTCGGCAACCGCGGCCCGCGGGCGCTGCAGGCCTACGACGAGGGCGGCGCCGAGGTGCTGAGCCGCCTCGACATCTTCGTGAAGGACATGGGGATCGTGGGCGCGGCGGCCCGCGCGCACCACCTGGCGGCGCCCGTCGCCGCCGCCGCCGAGCAGCTGTTCCTGCTCGGCGAGGCGCAGGGCCTCGGCGAGCTCGACGACTCCGCGGTCATCCGCGTGGTGGCGCCCACGAGGCGCGGCGACGCGGCCTGACGGATGCGTCGCTCGGGTCCGGTGCCGGAGGGTGCCGGGCCCGTCGTCGTTCCGGCGGGGTATCCACCTCCGTGCCGAACCGGCCCGCGCAGGCCCGCGGACGCATCCTGGGCCTCAGAACGCGAGAACGCCGGTGTGTTCTGTCCTCAGACTGACGGATCGGCGCTCAGAGGCGCGTTCGGCACCGGCTCCACCGCCTCGCGGGGTAGAATCGGAGGGTTGCGCGGCCCCCGTGGCTGCGCGGAAGGCGGACGCGGAGAACGATGGCGAACGAGCACGGTGGACCGGCGCAGGACCTGACGACCAAGGGGCGTGAGCAGGGCGACTACGGCGCCGACCAGATCCAGATCCTCGAGGGCCTCGAGGCGGTGCGGAAGCGCCCCGGCATGTACATCGGCTCGACCGGGCCGCGCGGCCTCCACCACCTGGTCTACGAGATCGTCGACAACGCGGTCGACGAGGCGCTCGCCGGCCACTGCGACAGCATCGACGTGACGATCCTCCCCGACGGCGGCGTGCGCGTCGCCGACAACGGCCGCGGCATCCCCGTCGACCCGCACTCCTCCGACCCGTCGAAGTCGACGGTCGAGGTCGTGCTCACCGTGCTGCACGCCGGCGGCAAGTTCGGCGGCGGCGGCTACGCGGTCTCCGGCGGCCTGCACGGCGTCGGCTCCTCGGTCGTGAACGCGCTCTCGTCGCGGCTCGAGGTCGAGATCAAGCGGCAGGGGCACGTGCACCGGCAGTCGTTCGCGGTCGGCGAGCCCGAGGGCCCGCTGCAGACCGGCGAGGCGACCGACGAGACCGGCACGACCGTCACCTTCTGGCCGAGCGCCGACATCTTCGAGACCGTCGAGTTCGACTACGAGACGCTCGCGAAGCGCTTCCAGCAGATGGCGTTCCTCAACAAGGGCCTGCGCATCGCGCTCGAGGACCTGCGCCCCGAGGCGCTCGAGCAGCCCGGCGGCGACGACAGCGCCGAGCCCGTGCAGCGCTCGGACGAGTACCTCTACGAGCAGGGCCTCAAGGACTACGTCGCCTACCTCAACGAGTCGAAGAAGTCGGAGCCGGTGCACCCGGAGATCATCGACTTCGAGGCCGAGGACACCGAGCGGCGCATCTCCGTCGAGATCGCCATGCAGTGGACGGGCTCCTACCAGGAGGCCGTCTACACCTACGCGAACACGATCAACACGCACGAGGGCGGCACCCACGAGGAGGGCTTCCGCGCGGCGCTCACCACGCTCGTCAACCGCTACGCGCGGCAGACGAACCAGCTCAAGGAGAAGGACGAGAACCTCTCGGGCGAGGATGTGCGCGAGGGCCTGACCGCCATCGTCTCGGTGAAGCTCGGCGAGCCGCAGTTCGAGGGCCAGACGAAGACCAAGCTCGGCAACACCGAGGCGAAGTCGTTCGTGCAGCGCGTCACCGGCGAGGAGCTCGGCCACTGGTTCGAGTCGAACCCGGCGTCGGCGAAGGAGATCGTGCGGAAGGCGATCCAGGCCTCGACCGCGCGCATCGCCGCACGCAAGGCGCGCGAGCAGACCCGCCGCAAGGGCCTGCTCGAGTCGGGCGGCATGCCCGGCAAGCTGAAGGACTGCCAGTCGAAGGACCCGATCATCTCGGAGATCTTCCTCGTCGAGGGCAACTCGGCCGGCGGCTCGGCCGGGCAGGGCCGTGACCCCTACACGCAGGCGATCCTGCCGCTGCGCGGCAAGGTGCTCAACGTCGAGAAGGCGCGCCTCGACCGCGCGCTCGGCAACGCCGAGATCCAGTCGATGATCACCGCCTTCGGCGCGGGCCTCGGCGAGGACTTCGACCCCGGCAAGGCCAGGTACCACAAGATCGTGCTGATGGCCGATGCCGACGTCGACGGCCAGCACATCACCACGCTGCTGCTGACGCTGCTGTTCCGCTACATGCGGCCGCTCATCGACATGGGCTACGTGTACCTCGCCGCCCCGCCGCTCTACAAGCTGAAGTGGACGAACGCCGAGCACGAGTACGCCTACACCGACCGCGAGCGCGACGAGCTGCTCGCCGCCGGCTCGGCCTCGGGCAAGCGCATCCCCAAGGACAACGGCGTGCAGCGCTACAAGGGCCTCGGCGAGATGAACTACTCCGAGCTGTGGGAGACCACGATGGATCCGGCCACCCGCACGCTCAAGCAGGTGACGCTCGACGACGCCGCCGTGGCCGACGCGATCTTCTCGACCCTGATGGGCGAGGACGTCGAGGCCCGCCGCACCTTCATCCAGAAGAACGCGCGCGACGTGCGCTTCCTCGACATCTGAGCCTCGGAGACCGACGATGACTGACGAGACCCCCACCGCCGAGCCCTTCGACCGCGACGCACCCAACCACGGCGCGATCGAGCAGGTCGACCTGCAGATCGAGATGCAGCGGTCGTACCTCGACTACGCGATGAGCGTCATCGTCGGGCGCGCGCTGCCCGAGGTGCGCGACGGACTGAAGCCGGTGCACCGCCGCGTGCTCTACGCGATGTACGACGGCGGCTACCGCCCCGACAAGGCGTTCTCGAAGTGCTCGCGCGTCGTCGGCGACGTCATGGGGCAGTTCCACCCGCACGGCGACTCGGCCATCTACGACGCGCTCGTGCGCCTCGTGCAGCCGTGGAGCCTCCGCTACCCCCTCGCGCTCGGCCAGGGCAACTTCGGCTCCGCCGGCGACGACGAGGCCGCCGCCGCCCGGTACACCGAGACGAAGATGTCGCAGCTCGCCATGGAGATGGTGCGCGACATCGACGAGGACACCGTCGACTTCCAGGACAACTACGACGGCCGCACGCAGGAGCCGTCCGTCCTGCCCGCCCGGTTCCCCAACCTGCTCGTCAACGGCTCGGTCGGCATCGCCGTCGGCATGGCCACGAACATCCCGCCCCACAACCTCCGCGAGGTCGCCGACGGCGCGATCTGGCACCTCGAGCACCCGGATGCGTCGAGGGAGGAGCTGCAGGCGGCGCTCGTCGCGCGCATCCACGGCCCCGACTTCCCGACGGGCGCGCAGATCCTCGGCACCCGCGGCATCCAGGAGGCGTACCGCACCGGTCGCGGCTCGATCACGATGCGCGCGGTCGTCACGGTCGAGGAGGTGCAGGGCCGCACCGCGCTCGTCGTCACCGAGCTGCCGTACCAGGTGAACCCCGACCGCCTCGCGGTGCGCATCGCCGACCTCGTGAAGGACGGCAAGCTGCAGGGCATCGCGAACCTCGAGGACCAGACCTCGGGCCGCACCGGCCAGCGCCTCGTCATCACGCTCAAGCGCGACGCGGTCGCGAAGGTCGTGCTCAACAACCTCTACAAGCACACGCAGCTGCAGGAGAACTTCGGCGCGAACATGCTCGCGATCGTCGACGGCGTGCCGCGCACGCTGCCGATCGACGGCTTCATCACGCACTGGGCCGACCACCAGGTCGAGGTCATCGTGCGGCGCACGCAGTTCCGCCTCGCCAAGGCCGAGGACCGCATGCACATCCTGCGCGGCTACCTCAAGGCCCTCGACGCGCTCGACGACGTGATCGCGCTCATCCGCCGCTCGCCCACGCCCGACGAGGCGCGCACGGGCCTCATGGAGCTGCTCGAGATCGACAAGCGGCAGGCCGACGCCATCCTCGAGCTGCAGCTGCGCCGGCTCGCCGCGCTCGAGCGCCAGAAGATCCACGACGAGGCCGACGAGCTCGAGCGCCAGATCACCGACTTCCGCGACATCCTCGCCAAGCCCGAGCGCCAGCGCTCGATCATCGTCGACGAGCTGACCGAGATCGTCGCGAAGTTCGGCGACGACCGCCGCACCGAGATCATGCACGGCTACGACGGCGACGTGTCGATGGAGGACCTCATCCCCGAGGAGCAGGTCGTGGTGAGCCTCACGACCGGCGGCTACATCAAGCGCACCCGCATCGACCAGTACCGCGCGCAGCACCGCGGCGGCAAGGGCGTGCGCGGCGCGCAGCTGCGCAGCGACGACGTCGTCGAGCACTTCAGCGTCAACTCGACGCACGACTGGATGCTGTTCTTCACCAACCGCGGACGCGTCTACCGGATGAAGGCGTACGAGATCGCCGAGGCCGGCCGCGACGCGAAGGGGCAGCACGTCGCCAACCTGCTCGCGTTCCAGCCCGACGAGCAGGTGCAGACGGTGCTCACGCTGCGCGACTACCAGCAGGCCGAGTACCTCGTGCTCGCGACGCAGCAGGGGCAGGTGAAGAAGACGCGCCTCGAGCTGTACGACACGAACCGCACCGGCGGCATCATCGCGATCAACCTCGCCGACGACGACCGCCTCATCTCGGCGATGCTCGCGAACTCCGACGACGAGATCCTCGTGGTGACGACGCTCGGCCGCGCGGCCCGCTTCGCCGCCACCGACGAGGCGCTGCGGCCCATGGGCCGCGCCACCGGCGGCGTGCGCGGCATCCGCTTGCGCGACGACGACCAGGCGCTCGCCGCCATGGTGATCGGCGACGAGGGCTACGTCTTCGTCGTCACCGAGCAGGGCTTCGGCAAGAAGACGAAGGTCGCCGACTACCCGACGAAGGGCCGCGGCACGCAGGGCGTGCTCACCTTCGCCTCTGGCGACCACGACCGCGGCACGCTCGTCGGCGCGACGATCGTGCACGACGGCGACGAGCTGCTGCTCATCCGCACCTCCGGCAAGGTCATCCGCTCGAGCGTCGACGAGGTCGAGGCACGGGGCCGCACCACGATGGGCGTGCAGTTCGCCGAGAAGTCGGCCACCGACCTGGTGATCTCGATCGCCCGCAACGTCGAGCGCGACGTCGAGGAGGAGGTCGCCGAGGCCGCACCGACGGCCGCCGCCGACGCATCCGCCGCCGAGGCGCCGACCGCGGCCGCGGAGGCGGAGGGCGCTATCGTGGACGCCACGGACCCGGCAGACGCCGACCGCACGGACGACGTCACCGAGGAGACCGACGAATGAGCATCGCCGAGAAGCTGCAGAGCAAGTCGCCTCGCCGCAGCGGATCGAGCAAGCAGGTGCGCCTGCGGCTCGTGCACATCGACTTCTGGTCGGCGATGAAGGTGTCGGCCGTGCTGGGCCTCGTGCTCGGCATCGTGCAGCTCGTCGTCACCTTCGTGGTGTGGACGCTGCTGCAGATCGTCGGCCTGTTCGGCAAGGTCGACGAGGTGATGCGCGACATCCTCGCCGACCCCGACTTCGCGATCACGTCGCTGCTGTCGCTGCCGCAGGTGATGATGTTCACGCTGCTCGTCGCGGTGCTGAACTTCGTCGTCATCACGGTGCTGGGCGCGGTCATCGCCGTGCTCTACAACCTGTCGGTGCGCCTCACGGGCGGCCTGCAGGTCGGCTTCGCCAATCAGTAGGTCGGTTCGTCGCGGGCATCGACCCGACCGGGTCCTGCGGGCCCTGCGGGTCTGGTAGAGTCGATGCTTGTGCTCGGGGCTATAGCTCAGGCGGTTAGAGCGCTTCGCTGATAACGAAGAGGTCCATGGTTCGAGTCCATGTAGCCCCACCACGCACGACTCCCACGGCCGTCACGGCCACGGGGCCTTAGCTCAGTTGGTAGAGCGCCTGCTTTGCAAGCAGGATGTCGGGAGTTCGATTCTCCCAGGCTCCACGGTCAGCCCCGCTCCGGCGGGGCTCTCGTCGTCTCCGGCCCCTCCTTCCACTCGGTCGAGGAGCGCGCAGGCCTCCCCTTTCTCCGCTTGGTCGAGGAGCGCGCCGCCTCCGGCGGCACGCGTCACGAGACCACCCGCGCTCAGCGACTGTCCACAGGCGAGCGCTCCACCGCACGACCGGCAGCACGCGCCATGCCATCGTGCCGCGATGCCCCACATGTACATCCTCGAATGCTCCGACGGGTCGTTCTATGTCGGCAGCACCTGGGACGCCGACTACCGCCTCGCCCAGCACCAGCGCGGGGAGGGATCCCAGTACACGAAGCGGCGGCTGCCCGTGAAGCTCGTCTACTGCGAGTACTTCGAGCGCAGGGATGAGGCATACTGGGCGGAGAAGCAGGTGCAGGGATGGAGCCGACGCAAGCGGCTCGCGCTGATCGAGGGGCGAGCGGATGCGCTGCCCGGCTCGACGGGGAGGCGCCGAGCGCGCGTGGGCGAGCCTGGGGACAGTCGCTGAGGTGCACCTGGTCTCGTGACGCGTGCCGCCTGCGGCGGCGCGCTCCTCGACCAAGGGGGTAGGCGCGACGCGGTCCTCGACCAGGCGGGGACGGCGGGTGGTCTCGTGACGCGTGCCGCCTGCGGCGGCGCGCTCCTCGACCAAGTGGGAGGGGGCGGTGGGCGGGTGCGAGGATGGAGGCGATGGACGAGCGGCAGGACTGGCGGCAGCGCATCGCGCGCGCGATCCGCACCGACCCGGCATCGCGACCCATGACCGAGGCGCTCCTCACGATCGACGAGGTGCACGCGCGGAAGGTCATCGACCTCGCGATGCGGATCGCCGAGGCGCTCACGGCCGTCGGCGCATCCGCCAACGACGTCACGCTCGCCACCGCTCGCGTCGCCGCGGCGCTCGGCATCAAGCCGGTGCACGTCGACGTCACCTACAACTCGATCGGCGTCTCGTACCACCGCAACCACGACGATCTGCCCATCACGCTGCTGCGGGTCGTGCGCGCGCCGGTGCCCGACCACGCCAAGCTGCAGCGCCTGCAGGCGCTCGTCGTCGAGATCGAGCACGGCCTCGAGCTCGAGCAGGCCCGCTCCCGCTTCCACGCGATCCGTCGCACGCCCTTCATGTACCGGCCCACGTTCGTCGTGCTCGCGCAGGGGATGCTCGCGGTCGGCGTGTGCGTGCTGTTCGGCGCGTCGTGGCTCATCGCCGCGATCACCTTCCTCGCCTCGTGCGCCGCCGCGGTCGCGCAGCGCGGCATGGCGCGGCTCCGCGTGCCGTTCTTCTTCTCTCAGATCGTCGGCGCGCTGGTCGTCACGGCGGCGGCCGCCGCGACCGGGGCGCTGTCGGAGCTCGGCGTGCCGATGCTCGAGGGCGTGCGGCCGTCGATCATCGTCGCGGCCGGCATCGTCCTCATGCTCGCCGGGCTCTCGGTGGTCGGCGCCGCTCAGGACGCGATCGACGGCTTCGCGCTCACCGCCGGCGGGCGCATCCTCGAGCTCGTCATGGCCACGCTCGGCGTCGTGCTGGGCATCCTCGGCGGCCTGTCGCTCGCGAGCTCGCTCGGCGCGGGCTTCGTGCTCACGAGCGACGCCCCCGCGCTCGGCGCCCTGCCGCTGCAGTTCAGCGGCGCGGTGATCATCGCGATCGCGGTCGCGGTCATGAACGGCGCCGGCCTGCGCACGACGCTCGTGAGCGCCGTGCTCGGCACGATCGCCTGGCTCGGCTACTCGGCCGGCACGGCGGGCGGGCTCGACGTCGCCGTCGCGAGCGGCCTCGGCGCGCTCATCGCGAGCTTCGTCGGCATCCTCATCGCCCACCGCCTCCACGTGCCGTCGATCGCCGTCACCACCGCCGCGATCGTGCCGCTCGTGCCCGGGTACGCGGTCTTCCGCGGCCTGCTCGAGCTCGTCGAGACCGACGGCTCGCCCACGAGCCTCATCATCGGCTTCGCGACCCTCATCGGCGCCGGCGCGATCGGCATCGCCCTCGCCTCCGGCGCGTCGCTCGGGCTCTTCCTCGGCGCGCCCTTCCGCGACACGGTCGAGAGCGTGATGCGCGGCAGGGGCCGCGCCCGCTGATCCGGGCGCGCGCGCAGGCCCCCCGGCTACGGTGGGAGCGGCTGCTGCCGGCGCCTGCCGCAGCGGGGAGGTGACGATGCAGCGCGAGCCCGACGGCGGCACCGACGAGGTCGGCGCGCTGCCCCGCACCCGATCGATCAGCCGCTGGGACCGGCTGTGGCGCCCGTTCTGGGTGCTGCCGATGGTGATCGTGGTCGCCGCGGTGCTCGCCGGCTACCTCGTGCCCGAGCTCGACCGGCTCGCGGCGGACGAGCTGCCCTACGTCTTCCCGGGCGGACCGAACGGCGCGCGCGACATGCTCGGCACGATCGCCGGCGCCATGATCTCGGTCACCGGCCTCGTCTTCTCGATCACCATGGTGGTGGTGCAGCTCGCGAGCAGCCAGTACAGCCCCCGCATCCTCGGCGACTTCCTCGCGAGCCGCACGACGCAGGTGACGCTCGGCATCTTCGCCGCGAGCTTCACGTACGCGCTCACGGTGCTGCGCTCGGTGATCGGGGAGTCGGGCGAGGGCGGCGCGTTCGTGCCCCAGCTGGCGGTGACGCTCGGCTTCCTCCTGGTGCTCGCGAGCGTCGGCATGTTCCTCGCGTTCATCCACCACATCACGCGGTCGATCCAGGTCTCCTCGATCGTGTCGAGCCTGGGCGACGACACGCTCGACGTCGTGCGGCGGTACTTCCCGGAGCCCTCGTCGCCGGGCGCCCGGCTCGGCGCGGTCCGCTGGGACGGCGAGGAGGGCCTCGAGCCGCAGACCGTCGCGGCCGAGGAGCACGGCGCGGTGGTCGAGCTCGACCACCGCGGGCTCGTGGCGCACGCCGCGGAGCACGACCTCGTGCTCGAGGTGCTGCTGCAGGTCGGCGACGCCGTGCCCGAGGGCCTGCCCGCGCTGCGCGTCTGGCGACCCGTCGGCTCGCCGCCGCTCGACGACGAGCGCCTCGCGCCCATCCGCCGCCTCGTGGCCGTCGAGCAGGATCGCGTGCTCAACCAGGATCCGGCGCTCGGCATCCGCAAGCTCGTCGACATCGCCGAGCGCGCGCTCTCGCCCGGCATCAACGACCCGACGACCGCGGTGCAGGTGCTCGACGAGCTGCACCGCATCCTCCGCCTCACCGTCACGCGGGCAGAGCTGCCCGCCCTCGTGTCGCGCGACGGCAGGCTGCGCCTCGTGCACCGGCCGCAGCGCGTCGAGCAGCTCATCGACCTCGCCATCGCCGAGCCGCTCCACTACGGCGAGGGGTCGCTGCAGGTGCCGCGACGCATCGCGGCCATGGTCGACGACCTCCGGGCGGTCGCGCTCGCCGAGCACCGACCGGCGCTCGAGCGGTGGGCGAGGCGGGCGGATGCGGTGGTGCGGACGCAGGAAGCGCGGCACGCGGGCGACCCACAGGCGCAGCCGGGGGACACCCCTTAGGGTTCGCCGTTTCGCCTCCGGCCCGCATCCCGAGTACCGTTGTCGGGGCCTCCGTGCGTCGACATCGACGTTCCGGGGGCATTTGACAGCGATGCGTGAAGCGATTCGAGGCACATGAGCGAGCAGACGACACCCGGCACCGACACCAGCACCAGCGCTCCTCCTGCCGACGGCTTCACCCACCACCCGGCGCTCGACATCCCGCCGCTGCCGGTCGAGGACGCGGAGCGCAAGCCGCTCGACCGGATCGTCTTCGGGATCGCCGCCGCCGTCGCGCTCGCCTTCGTGCTCTGGGGAACCCTCGGCACCGCGTCGCTCGGCACGGCCGCCGGCGCGGGCGTCGACTGGGTCGTGCACAACACGGGCTGGCTCTTCGCGCTCGCCGCATCGGGCTTCGTCGTCTTCATCGTCTGGATCGCCGCGAGCCGCTTCGGCCGCATCCCGCTCGGCGACGACGGCGAGGATCCGGAGTTCTCGACGATGTCGTGGATCGCGATGATGTTCTCGGCGGGCATGGGCATCGGCCTCGTCTTCTACGGCGTCACCGAGCCGGTGAGCCACCTCGTCACGCCGCCGCCGGGCACCGGCGGCGGGGACGACGCCGAGGCCGTGCGCACCGCCATGGCGACGACGATGTTCCACTGGTCGCTGCACCCGTGGGCGATCTATGCCGTCGTCGGCCTCGCGCTCGCCTACACCGGCTTCCGCAAGCGCCGGCCGCTGCTCATCTCGTCGGCGTTCACCGCGCTCGTCGGCAAGCGCACCGTCGAGGGACCGGTCGGCCGGGCGATCGACATCTTCGCGATCTTCGCGACCCTCTTCGGCTCGGCGACCTCGCTCGGCCTCGGCGCGCTGCAGATCGGCTCGGGCCTCGAGCTCGTCGCCGGCATCGGCGAGGTCGGCAACGGCGTGATCATCGCCATCATCGCGATCCTCACCGCCCTCTTCGTCGTCTCGGCCGTCTCGGGCATCTCGCGCGGCATCAAGTGGCTCTCGAACACCAACATGGTGCTCGCCGGCGTGCTGGCGCTGTTCGTGCTCGTCGTCGGCCCCACCGTCTTCATCCTCAACCTGCTGCCCACGACCATCGGCGCCTACTTCGAGCAGCTCGCCGTCATGTCGGCGCGCACCGAGGCCGCCGGCGGCGAGGCCGTCGCCGCGTGGCTGTCGGGCTGGACGATCTTCTACTGGGCCTGGTGGGTGAGCTGGACGCCGTTCGTCGGCATGTTCATCGCGCGCATCTCGCGCGGCCGCACCATCCGCCAGTTCGTCACCGGCGTGCTCGTCGTGCCGTCGCTCGTCTCGCTCGTGTGGTTCGCGATCTTCGGCGGGCTCGGCATCGACCTCGAGCGCGCGGGCATCGACCTCGGCAGCTCCGGCACGCCCGAGGCGACGCTCTTCATGGCGCTCGGCGAGCTGCCGCTCGCGCAGATCACGGCGATCGTCGTCATGGTGCTCGTCGCGATCTTCTTCGTGTCGGGCGCCGACGCCGCGTCGATCGTGATGGGCACCCTCTCGCATCGCGGCTCGCTGCGGCCGAGCCGCGCATCCGTCGTCTTCTGGGGCGTCGCGACCGGCGCCGTCGCGGCGATCATGCTGCTGCTCGGCGGCGAGGACGCGCTGGCCGGCCTGCAGCAGGTGACGATCATCGCGGCACTGCCGTTCGTCGTCATCATGGTCGGCCTCGCCGTCGCCCTCACGCGCGACCTCTCGCAGGACCCGGTCGTCGTGCGCCGCGCCTACGCGGTCGCGGCGGTCGAGCAGGCGGTCGTCGCGGGCGTCACCGAGCACGGCGACGACTTCCAGCTGACCGTCGAGCAGACCGCGCCCGGCGAGGGCGTCGGCGAGCTCGTGCCCACCCAGCCCGTCGACCCCGCCGCGCTCCCGTCGACCGAGGCGCCGAGCGCCCGCTCCGACGACCAGGCGGCGGATGCGTCGGGTGACGAGCCCGCGGACGGTCGCGCCGACGCCGTGGCCCGGCCCGAGGAGCCGCCCCGGCCGTAGGATGGCGCAATGCGCATGCGAGTGGCCGCCTACGCCCTCATCACGAGGGGCGAGGGCGACGACGCGCAGATCCTGCTGCCGCACTGGCGCGAGGGCGGCATGTCGGGCTGGACGCTGCCGGGCGGCGGCGTCGAGCCGGGGGAGCACCCGGCCGACGGCGCCGTGCGGGAGGTCAAGGAGGAGACCGGCTACGACGTGCGGCTCGTGAGCCTGCTGGGCGTCGACTCCGCCGTGCTCTCGAGCGCCGCGCGCGGCGACGAGCTGCAGGCGCTGCGCATCCTCTACCGCGCCGAGATCATCGGCGGCGAGCTCGCCGTCGAGGTGGGCGGCACGACCGACGACGTGGCGTGGCACGCGCTCGCGGATGTGCCGGAGCTGCGGCACGTGCACGCCGTCGACTGGGCGCTGCGCCACCTCGGCGACGCCGGATCGCCGCTGCGCTGATGCCCGCCATGCCCCCGCTGGTCGTGCTCGGCCTCGCCCTCATGGCGGCGAGCGTCGTCATCAGCGGCATCGACATCGTGCGCACGGTGCGCTCCGGGCGGGAGCCCGAGCGGCGGCTGCGCGCCTTCCTGCTCGCGGCCGGCGTGCTCATCGCCGGCGGCATCCTCGTGGTCGTCGGCTCGACCCTGGGCTGAGCCGGCGGAGCACGCCGGGCGCGCGCCAGCACGCAGCAGGGGCCCCGCCTCGCGGCGGAGCCCCTGCTGTCGAGCGTCGGATCAGGCCTGCGGCGAGCCGGCCTCCGGGCCCTCGGCGAGGCCGCCGGAGGGCTGGTCGACCGGGCGCGGCGGCGCGTCGATCGCCGAGTCGTCGGCGTCGGGGATCCAGAGGTCGTCGTCGGCGCGGAGCGTCTGCCACGCGGCGTAGGCCGCGCTCGCGACCGCCACGGCGCCGGCGCCGATGAGGAGCCACTGCCAGGCGTTGGGACCGCTCTTCGCGGCGTGCGCGGGCGAGACCTCGGGCACCGTCGTGTAGCGGCGCACGCTGTCGATGGCGTCCTTCACGCGGTCGTCCTTGGCGATCTGCGCCATGGCCGCGAACGAGCCGAGGCCCGATGCGATGGCCGGCACGACCGACGAGTTCCAGCCCCGCGTGGCGCGGGAGAGGGTGTTGCGACCGGCGTCGACGCCGCGGTGCACGTAGCGCTCGGCGGTCGGACGCAGCGACTCGTTGCCGTAGGCGCGAGCGGCCTCGCGGGCCTCGCGGGCGATCTCGGCGGCGTGGTGGTTCACCACGCGCTGCTCGGCCCAGAGCTTGTCGGCCTGCTTGCGGAGCTTCTTCACCTGCTTCGCGCGCTTGCGCGAGAGTTCGAGCGACATATCCGTCCTTCCGTGGGGAGAGCCTGCGGCTGATCATTGCAGGTTTTCCTGGACGCGTCACCCAGCGGACGAGCGGTTTCGCTGTCGTCGAACCTGCCCCCTCCGACGGGCTCCGCAGGCCCTCGCTGTGGGAGGATCGAGGCATGGCTCACCACACTGCTGTCGCGACGATCCGCACGAACCTCGGCGAGATCAAGGTCAACCTCCTCGGCGACCACGCCCCCAAGACGGTGCAGAACTTCGTCGAGCTCGCCACCGGTGCTCGCGAGTGGACGCACCCCGGCACCGGCAAGACCTCGACCGACCCGCTCTACGACGGCGTCGTCTTCCACCGCATCATCCCCGACTTCATGATCCAGGGCGGCGACCCGCTCGGTCAGGGCGTCGGCGGCCCCGGCTACCAGTTCGACGACGAGATCCACCCCGAGCTCGACTTCAACGCCCCGTACGTGCTCGCCATGGCGAACGCAGGCATCCAGGGCGGCCGCGGCACGAACGGCTCGCAGTTCTTCATCACGACCGTCGCGACCCCGTGGCTCAAGGGCAAGCACACGATCTTCGGCCTCGTCGAGGACGAGGCGTCGCGCAAGGTCGTCGACGCGATCCAGGCCGTGCCCACCGACGGCCGCGACCGTCCGCTCGAGGACGTCGTGATCGAGTCCGTCGAGATCCAGCAGGCCTGACCCCAGGTGTCCGCCGCCCCGCCTGCCGATCGCTGCTACCGGCATCCTGATCGGCAGAGCTGGGTGCTCTGCCAGCGCTGCGGCCGCACGATCTGCGGCGAGTGCCAGCAGCAGGCGCCGGTCGGCGTGCACTGCCCCGAGTGCGTGCGCGAGCTGCGCGACGAGCAGCGCGCGCGCCTGCGCGAGACGCGCGTCGCCCACGGCGGCCCGCGCACCGCGATCGGGCAGCGCACCCGGCAGTGGCTCGCGCAGCCCGCGCCGGTGACGATCGCCATCGTCGCGGTCACCGCGCTCGTCGGCGTGCTGCAGATCCTACCCGGCAACCTGTCGGGGCAGCTGATGCACTTCCTGCCCTACTCGCTCGTCGAGCCGTGGCGCTTCCTCACCTACGCGCTCGTGCACGCGGGGGTGCTGCACTTCGCCTTCAACATGATGATCCTGTGGATGGTGGGGCCGGCGATCGAGGAGCGCATCGGGCGGCTGCCCTACCTCGCCGCGTACGTCGTGAGCGCGGCGGGGGCCGCGGTGGCCGTCGCGTGGTTCACGCCGGCCTCCGCCGTGGTCGGCGCCTCGGGCGCGATCTACGCGCTGTTCGGCATGGCGATCGGCATGCAGCGGATGCTCGGGCGGGTGCAGCCGGCGCTGCTCGTGCTCGTCGGCATCAACCTCGTGATCACCTTCGCGTTCGGCGGCATCTCGTGGCCGGCGCACGTCGGCGGCCTCGCGATCGGGCTCGCGCTCGGCTTCGGCATCGGCGCGGTGCATGCGCGGATGCGCGGCGACCGCACGACGCGGGCGGCCTGGCTGGTCATCGGCGGCGTCGCGATCGTGCTCGCCGCGCTCTTCGCGGCGCGCGTCGCCGTGCTGCTCTGAGCGGACGCGACGGGCCGTTCTCCACAGGTTTCTCCACACCTGGGGAGAACTACACCGGTGTGATTCGGTCGGCTACTTCCAGCGCGTCGTCATGATGAAGCCGATGAACATCACGCCGAAGCCGATCACGATGTTCCAGGAGCCCAGCTGCGGCAGCGGCAGCGTCGTGCCCGAGATGTAGTACACGATCACCCAGAGGAAGCCGACGAGCATGAAGCCGAACATGACCGGCTTGAACCAGACGGGGTTGCGCTGGTCGTCGTGCGGGGAGCGCTCCTTGCCCTTCGCGGACCGGCTCTTGGCGGCCGACGCCTTCTCGATGGACTTGTCGCTGCTCATGGCACCCAATGGTAATGCAGGCGCCGCCTAGGATTGAGCGGTGGCCAGGCAGCAGCGCGCGGAGGGTCGCCGCCCCCGGCGGCGCGCTTCGGCCGCGAGCGTGCTGGGCGAGCTGCTCGTGACCGCGGGGGTGCTCGCGCTCGGCTACGCCGGCTGGCAGCTGTGGCTCTCGGACGCCGTGCTCGGCGGGCAGCAGCAGGAGGCGGCGCGCAGCTTCGCCTCGCAGCTGGGGCCGATCCAGCCCGGACCGCCCGATGCATCCGCCCCCGATGCGGCGCTCCGCACCGACGAGCCGCCGGCCGAGCCTGCCGCCGCCGACCGCGAGTCGTTCGCCGTGATGTACATCCCTCGGCTCGGCGGCTTCGAGCGCGTGATCGGCGAGGGCACGAGCCGCGCGGTGCTCGACTCGCTCGAGCAGGGGCTCGCGCACTACAGCGACTCGGCGCAGCCGGGGGAGCTGGGCAACTTCGCCGTCGCCGGGCACCGCAACGGGCAGGGCGGCCCGTTCACGCACCTCGACGAGCTGCGCGTCGGCGACCGCATCTACGTGCAGACCGCCGGCGCGTGGCACGTCTACGAGTTCCGCAACCACGAGTACGTGCCGCCGACCGCCGTCGAGGTCGTCGCCCCGGTGCCGCAGCAGCCCGAGACGCCCGCCGACGGGCGCTACCTCACGCTCACGACGTGCAACCCCGAGTGGTCGGCCGAGGGCCGGCTCATCGCCTACGCCACCTGGCTCGGGTGGCAGGAGGCCGAGGCCGGCATGCCCGCCGAGCTCGCCGCCAGCCTCGGGAGGGCATGATGTATGCAGCACTCTGGCGTGCGCTGCCCGGGCCCTGGCCCGTGCGGCTGCTGCTCGTGGCCGCGCTGCTCGCGGCCGTCGCCTGGTTCCTCGTCCTCCACGGCTACCCGTGGGTGATGCAGACCTTCTTCCCGACCCCGGACCCCACCATCACATGACTCGCATCCTCGTCGTCGACAACTTCGACAGCTTCGTCTACACCCTCGCCGGCTACCTCCAGGAGCTCGGCGCGGAGGTCTCGGTCGTGCGCAACGACGAGGTCGACGCGTCGACCATCCGCGACTGGGACGCCGTGCTGCTCTCGCCGGGCCCCGGCGCTCCGGCCGACGCGGGCGTCTCCATCCCGATGGTGCACGCCGCGATCGAGACCGGCACGCCGCTGCTGGGCGTCTGCCTCGGCCACCAGGCGATCGCCGAGGCGCTCGGCGGCGTGGTCACGCACGCGCCGCAGCTCATGCACGGCAAGACGAGCCTCGTCGAGCACGACGGCACGACGGTCTTCGAGGGCCTCCCGAGCCCGCTCACCGCGACCCGCTACCACTCGCTCGCGATCGTCGACGGCACGGTGCCGGATGCGCTGCGCGTCACGGCGCGGACGGTCCCGGATGCGCAGGCCGGCGTGATCATGGCGGTCGAGCACCGCGGTGCCCCCGTCTGGGGCGTGCAGTTCCACCCGGAGTCGGTGCTCACCGAGGGCGGCTACCGGATGCTGGGCAACTGGCTCGAGGCCGCGGGGCTCACCGGCGCGGCGCAGCTCGCCGAGGGCCGCGCGCCCCTCGTGACGCTCGCACCGCCGCCCGACCACGTGGCGTAGTCGGGGCAGTCGGGGTCGACCCCCGGGCTCCCGAGAGCGTCAGCCCTCGTCGCCGCCGCCACCGCCGCCGCCGCCACCGTTGCCGGGGTTGGTCGGCGCGGGCTCGGGCTCGGGCTCGGGCTCGGGTGCGGGCGCCGGTGCGGGATCGGGCGTCGGCTGGCCGTTGCAGTAGAGCAGCGTGATGGTGCTGCCCTGCGGGTGGTCGCCGGGCGTGAGCGACTGCTCGACGACGTCGCCGCCCAGGCAGCGCGTCGTGAAGCGGCGGTCGACCGTGAGTCCGAGGGCGCTCATCTGGTCGGCGGCGCTCGAGATCGCCTGCCCCGTGACGTCGGGCACGGTCACGAGCCCGCTCGCGAGGACGATGTTGACGGTCGCGCCGCGCGAGACGTCGGTGCCGGCGCTCGGGTCGGTGCGCACGACGAGGTCGGCGGCGACGGTCGGCGCGTTCTCGCGCGTCACGGTGCCGACGGTGTACCCGGCCGCCTCGAGCGCCTGCCGCGCCTGCGCCTCGGTGAGGTTCGCGACGCTCAGCAGCGGCGAGGGCGGCGGGCCGTTCGAGACCACGACGGTGATCGCGGCGCCGGGGGAGAGCACGATGCCCGCGTCGGGATCCGTGCGCAGCACCGTGCCGGCCTCGGCGTCGTCGATCACGCGCCGCACCTCGGGCACGAGGTCAGCGCCCTCGACGGCGGCGACCGCCTCCGCCTCCTGCATGCCGGCGACGGCGGGCACGGTGGTGGAGAGCCCGGCGATCGGGATGCTGCCGCCCAGGCTGACGGCCCACGCGACGGCGCCCACGACGAGCACGGCGATGAGCGCGACGGCGCCCCAGAGCCAGGCCACGGGCGGACGGCGGTCGCGCCGCACGGCCGCGAGCTCGGCGGTCGTCTCGGCCTCGGGCTGCGGGTCGTCGGCGGCGAGCGCGGCGAACATCGTCGTCGCGGCCCCGATCTCGACCGGCGCGGTGTCGGTGCGCTCGAAGGGCACGAGCACGCCGGCGAGCGCGTCGTCGAGCGCCTGCTTGAACTCGGTGGCCGTCTGGAAGCGGTGCTCGCGGCGCTTCTCGAGCGCCTTCCCGACGATGGAGTCCATCTCGGGCGTGATGCCCGGGGTGATCGACGAGGTGGTCGGCGGCTCCTCGGCGACGTGCTGGTAGGCGACGCCGACCGCGGTGTCGGACTCGAACGGCGCGCGGCCGGTCAGCAGCTCGAAGAGGATCACGCCGGTGGAGTACAGGTCGGTGCGGGCATCGACCGACTCGCCGCGCGCCTGCTCGGGGGAGAAGTACTGGGCGGTGCCGAGGATGGTGCCGGTCTGCGCCACGTTGGCGCTCGTCTCGCTCACCGCACGGGCGATGCCGAAGTCCATCACCTTGATCTGGCCGCCGGGCGTCACCATGACGTTGCCCGGCTTGATGTCGCGGTGCACGATCCCGGCGCGGTGCGAGTACTCGAGGGCGGTGAGGATGCCCTTGGTGATGCGCACGGCCTCGGCCTCGGTGAGCGGGCCCTCGGCGATGATGTCCTTCACCATCCGGCCGTCGACGTACTCCATCACGATGTACGGCACGGCGGCGGGCTCGCCCTGGGCGTCGACCGCCGGCTCCTCGCCGGCGTCGAAGACGCGCACGACGGTGGGGTGCGACATCCGCGCCGCGGACTGCGCCTCCTGACGGAAGCGCGTGCGGAACTCCGGGTCGAGCGAGAGCTCGGGCTTCAGCAGCTTGACGGCCACCTGCCGGTCGAGCCGGGTGTCGCGGGCCTTGTGCACCTGCGCCATGCCGCCCTGGCCGATGAGCTCGCCGATCTCGTAGCGGTCGCCGAGGGTCCGCAGGGAGGCGATGATGCTGTCGGTCATCGCTGCTCCTTCCCTCGTGCATGCGTCAGGACGTCGTCCCGGCGCGCGGCGGGATCGGTCGATTCTACGTCACGGGCGCGGGCGACCCCCGTGGTGCGGCCGATCAGGGCTCGACCGGCGGCTCCACCGGCAGGGTCTCGGTCGGCTCCGTGGGCGTCGGCGTGGGCGTCGGCTCGGGCTCCGGGGTCTCCTCCGGCGTCGCCGTCATCGTCAGCGCCGGGGACGAGCCGCTCGTGAGCGACTCGCCGCCGTCGACGTCGCACGTGTAGGTGTACGAGATCGTCGTGTCACCGGCGGGGACCGAGCTGAAGTTCATCTGCGCGATGCCGGTCTCCTCGATCTGCTCCCGGCCGTCGGGCCAGGTGATCGTGGCCGTGTAGCCGCCGAGGCTGTAGCCGGCGGGGCAGCTCGCCTCGTCCCAGACGACGACGGGGCTGTCGCCGACCGTGAGGGCCGCCGGGTCGCCGCCGTCCTGCAGGCGCGGCACCGACGTGGGGTCGGCGATCGCGGCCACGGGGGCGTAGATCGTGCCCGTCACGGTCGAGCCCACCGGCACCGGGCCGGTCGGGTCGACGGCGTAGACGGTGCCCGCGTCGGCCTCGGCGGTGGCCGGGTTGCCGGTCTCGACGGCAGGCTGGAGCTCGAGCGCCTGGATCGCGGCGCGGAACTGGGCCTCGTCCATCCCCTCGAAGTCGCTCAGGTCGATGTCGACCGTCTCGAGGGTCTGGCTCGGCACCGGCGTGCCCGAGTCGACGGGCGGCTGCTGCTGCTGGTTGAGCAGCATCATCGCGATCGCGACGCCGGCCGCCACGAGCAGCACCGCGAGGATCACGACGGGCCAGATCCAGGGGTTGCGGCGCCGGTCGCGGTCGCGCTCCAGCGTCGTCGCGCGGGTGACCGGCAGCGCCGCCGTCGCGGGGCTCGACTGGGTCGTGATCACCCGGGTCGCGGCCTGGGTCGGCGAGTCGATCGTCGCGAACGAGTCGGTCGAGGCGATGCCCGGCACGATCGCCGCGGCGCCCGCGATGTCGCCGCGGCGCAGCATGGTCGCGGCGCGCGACAGGTGCGCCGCCGAGGTCGGGCGGTCGGCGGGGGTCTTCGCGATGCACGACAGCACGAGGTTGCGCACCGGCTCCGGCACGGTGCCGGGCAGGTCCGGCGGCGCGTCGTTGATGTGCGCCATCGCGATCGCGACCTGCGACTCGCCCGTGAACGGCCGCCGGCCGGCGAGCGCCTCGTAGGCGACGATGCCGAGCGAGTAGATGTCGGTCGACGGCGCCGCCTGCTGCCCCGAGGCCTGCTCGGGCGAGAGGTACTGCACCGTGCCCATGACCTGGCCGGTCGCGGTGAGCGGCACCTGGTCGGCGATGCGCGCGATGCCGAAGTCGGTGATCTTGACGCGGCCCTCGGGCGTGATGAGCAGGTTGCCGGGCTTGATGTCGCGGTGCACGAGCCCCGCCTGGTGCGCGGCGTGGAGCGCTGCGGAGGTCTGCGCGACGATGTCGAGCACCTTGTCGGCCGAGAGCGTGCGGTCGCGGTCGAGGATCGCGCTGAGCGGCTCGCCCGGCACGAGCTCCATCACGAGGAAGGCGCTGCCCTCCTCCTCGCCGTAGTCGAAGACGTTGGCGATGCCCTCGTGGTTGACGAGCGCGGCGTGACGGGCCTCGGCGCGGAAGCGCTCGAGGAACCCGGGGTCGCCCATGTACTCGTCCTTGAGGATCTTGAGCGCCACCGTGCGGCCGATCACCTGATCGGTCGCCTGCCACACCTCGCCCATGCCGCCGATGGCGATCCGGCTGGTCAGCTGGTATCGCCCACCGAAGGTGAGTCCGCTGGATGGTCTCATGAGTTCAGCACCGCCTCGATCACTGCTCTCCCGATAGGTGCGGCGATCACGTTTGAAGTATCACCGACGATGTTCTCATCCGGCACGACCACGACGGCGACTGCCACGCTCCGGTCGTCCGTCTCGCCGTAGCCCGTGAACCACAGGTTGAACGGCTCGTTGTTCTCGCCCGTCTCCGCGGTGCCGGTCTTGCCGCCCACCGTCACACCCGGGATCGCGGCGTTCGAGGCGAGCCCCTCGCTCACGCCGAGCTCCATCGCGCCGCGCAGCGCCGCCGCCGTCTCGGCCGAGATGGGGTTGCCCTGGATGGTCGGCTCCGGGTCGTCGAGCACGTCGAGGTTGGGCGCGAGCACGCGGTCGACCATGTTGGGCCGCATCATCGTGCCGTCGTTCGCGATCGCCGCGGTGGTCATCGCCACCTGCAGGGGCGTCACGCGCACGTCGTACTGGCCGAAGGCCGTCAGCATCGTCTGCGCCTCGTCGAGGCCCGTGGGGTAGGAGCTGGGGGTCACGTCGAGCGGGATGTCGAGCGGCTGGCCGTAGCCGAACGCCGCCGCCTGCTCGGCGAGCGCATCCTGGCCGAGCTCCTGCCCGAGCTGCGCGATGGGGATGTTGCACGAGAGCACGAGCGACGTCTCGAGCGTCGCCTGCTCGCCGGGACCGCACGCCTCGCGGGAGGCGTTGCGCACCTCGCTCGTCGACTGCGGCAGCGTGAGCGTCTCGGGGTTGTCGAACTCCGACTGCATGTCGAAGCGGCCCGACTCGAGCGCGGCGGCGACGGTCACGAGCTTGAAGACCGAGCCGGGGTAGTAGAGGTCGCCCGCGATCGCGCGGTTCTGCAGCGGCTGCTCGGGATCGGCGAGCAGCTGGTTGTACGTCTCGGTGACGGCCGCGGTGTTGTGGCTCGCGAAGGCGTTGGGGTCGAACGTGGGGCTCGAGTACATCGCGAGCACGTCGCCCGTCTCGGGGTCGAGCGCGACGACCGCGCCCTCCCGGCCGCCCAGCGCATCCGCCGCCGCCTGCTGCGCGTCGTGGTCGATCGTCAGCTCGACCGACGAGCCCGCCGGGTCCTGCCCGGTGAGCGTCGCCAGGATCTGGTCGAGGAACTGGCTGTTGGCGCTGCCGGTGAGCTCGGCGTTCATCGCGCCCTCGATGCCCGTGTTGCCCTGCCCGAGCGTGTTGTAGCCCGTGACGGGCGCGTAGAGCGGCCCCATCGGGTACTCGCGCTGCCACTCGAACTCGTCGTTCGACGGCGTCGACAGCGCCACCTGCACGCCGTCGACCACGATCGAGCCGCGCTCGACCGCGAAGGAGTCGTACAGCGTGCGCGTGTTGCGCGGATCGGCGTGCAGCGAGTCGGCCTGCACGGCCTGGATCATCGTCGACGAGCCGAAGAGCCCGAGGAACATCACCAGCAGCAGCGTGCTCACGCGGCGGATGGGCCTGCGCATGCTCTGCTCCCGTTCGACGCCCGTCATGCGATCCCCCTTCCGCGCACCGAGTCGCTCAGCCTCAGCAGCAGCGCGACGATGAGCCAGTTGGCCAGCAGCGAGGAGCCGCCGGCTGCCAGGAACGGCGTGGTGAGGCCCGTCAGCGGGATGAGCCTCGTGACGCCGCCCACGACGATGAACACCTGCAGGCCGATCGCGAAGGCGAGGCCCACGGCGAGGAGCTTCGTGAAGTCGTCCGGCCCCTGGAAGCCCACGCGCACGCCGCGCGAGACCAGGATCAGGTAGAGCCCGAGGATCGCGAAGATGCCGGCGAGGCCCAGCTCCTCGCCGAGCGACGGGATGATGTAGTCGCTGTTGGCGTACGGCGTGATGTCGGGCCGGCCGAGGCCGAGCCCGGTGCCGAGCAGGCCGCCGTGCGCCATGCCGAACACGCCCTGCACGATCTGGAACGAGCCGCCCTGCGCCTCGTAGACGCTCTGGTCGAAGGCGTGGATCCAGGCGTCGATGCGGCGCTGCACGTAGCCGAGCACGAAGTAGGCCGCGATGCCGCCGAGCGCGACGAGGCCGACGCCGATGAACATCCACGAGCGGCGGCCGGTGGCGACGTAGATCATCACGAGGAACAGGCCGAAGTAGAGCATCGACGTGCCGAGGTCGCGCTGGAACACCAGCACGAGCATGCACATGCCCCAGACGATGAGGATGGGCCCGAGGTCGCGCAGGCGCGGGAAGCGGATGCCGAGCACCTTCCTGCCCACGACCGACAGCGAGTCGCGCGCCGTCATGAGGTAGCCGGCGAAGAAGATCGCGAGGGCGATCTTGGCGAGCTCGCCCGGCTGCAGCGAGACGATGCTGCCGATGCCGATCCACACGGTCGCGCCGTTGATCGTGCGGCCGATGCCGGGCACGAGGGGCAGCACGAGCAGGATGATCGCGATCGCCATGGCGAGGAACCGGTAGCGCGCGAGCACGCGGTGGTTGCGCACGACGACGATCGCCGCGATCGCGACGACGAGCGCGATGCCCGTCCAGGTGATCTGGCGCATGGAGGCGGCGTCCCAGCCGGTGACGCCCTCGGCGATGTCGATGCGGTAGATCATCGCGATGCCGAGGCCGTTGAGCACCGTCGCGACCGGCAGGATGATCGCGTCGGCCTCGCGCGCGACGATGCGCAGCGCGATGTGGAGGGCGAGCGTCAGGATGCCGAGCCCGGCGGCGAGCTGCAGCGGGAACAGGTCGACGCGCTGCAGGGCGCCGAGCTGCACGAGCACCATCGCGCCGCCCGCGATCACCCAGGCGATCACGAGCAGGAACAGCTCGAGGTTGCGCAGCTTCGCGGGGTTGCGGATGCGCACGCGGATCGCCTCGGTCACATCGCGCAGCTGCACGATGCCCGTCTGGAGGGCGCTGGGAGCGGTGCGATCCGTCATGGCGTCGGCTCCAATCGCTCGACCACGGCCTGCGCGGCCTGGAGCGAGTCGGCGGAGATCGTCTGCTCGACGTTGCGCTGGTTGAAGGGGGTGAGGTCGTCGATCGCGATGTCGGTCTCCTGCACCTCGGTCGCGAGGACGATCGGCCCGATCTGCTGCTGGATGCCCTGGTAGATCGCGACGTTGCCGGCCTCGTTGACGCCGACGAAGTAGCGGTCCTGGGTCCAGCCGTAGAACAGCACGCTCACGATCGCGACGAGGATCACCGTGAGCACCGCGCCGACGCCCCAGCTGATGCGCCGGTTGCGCCGCATGCGCCGCTGCTCGGCGAGCAGCTCCTGCAGGAACTCCTCGCTCTCGGGCTCGAAGTGCTCGAACGCGGGCTGCTGGCGCGACTGGCGCGGGTGCAGCAGCAGCTGGCCGAGGCTCACCGAGGTGCGCTCGGGCTCGACCGCCTCGTAGCTGATGGGGGCGGCGGCGGAGCCGACGGTGGTCGGCTCGATCGACGACGAGCGCTGCTCGTCGATGTCGCACAGCACCACGGTCACGTTGTCGGGCGCGCCGCGCGAGAGCGACTCGTTGACGAGCCGCTGCACGGTCGACGGGGTGTCGAGCCCCTGCTCGAGGATGGCGCGGATGCGCTCCTCGTCGACGTAGCTCGAGAGGCCGTCGGAGCACACGAGCCAGCGGTCGCCGGGCAGCGCCTGCTCGACGGCCGTATCGATCTCGGGGTGCGTCTCGACGTTGCCGAGCACGCGCATCACGACGTTGCGGCGCGGGTGGTGCTCGGCCTCCTCGCGCGTGATGCGGCCGGCCTCGACGAGCTTCTGCACGAAGGTGTGGTCGGTCGAGAGCTGCTCGAGCGCGCCCACGCGGTAGCGGTAGATGCGGCTGTCGCCGATGTGGGCCATGGCGACGCGGTCGCCGACCCGGATGATGCCGGAGGCGGTCGTGCCCATGCCGCTGAGCTCGGGGTGCTCGACCATCGCCTGCTGGAGCGCGTCGTTGCCCTCTCGCAGCCGCTCGGCGAGCGCCTGCGCGGCCTCCTCGGCACTGCCGTACTCGCGGTCGGCCTCGCGCGCCTTGCGGGTCACGATCGCGCTCGCGACGTCGCCGCCGGCGTGACCGCCCATGCCGTCGGCGACGAAGCACAGGTGGTTCCCGGCGTAGCCGGAGTCCTGGTTCTCCGTGCGGATCCGGCCGACGTGGCTGATCGCGGCGGCGAGGGGTGTGCTCAAGCTCAGCGCCTCAGCTCGAACGTCGTCGTGCCGATCCGCACGGCGCTGCCGACCTGCACGGGCGTCGCCTCGCTGATGCGCTTGCCGTCGACGTAGGTGCCGTTCGTCGAGCCGAGGTCCTGCACCATCCACTGGTCGCGCCAGCGCACGACCTTCGCGTGGTTGTTGGAGGTGTAGTCGTCCTTGATCTGGAGGCCCGCGCCGCTCGAGCGGCCGATCGTCAGGCCCGTCGCCGGCAGGTCGAGCTCGAGGCCCGCCCGGGGGCCCGACGTGATGACGACGCGGGTCGCGGCGCCCGGGGCGGATGCGGCGGCCGGCGCCGCGCGCTCGGTGACGGTCGTCGGCGCATCCGCTGCCGCCGCGGCGGCCGGCGCCGTCGTGGCCGCCTGCTCGCGGGAGCGCTGGTTCTGCACCGCCACGCGCTGCAGCGGCGTCAGGCGCGGCCCGAACAGGTCGCTGCGCAGCGAGTACAGCACGATGAAGATGAACAGCCAGAGCAGCGCGAGGAAGCCGATCCGGATGATGATGAGGGTCAGCTCGCTCACGGGCGCTGCTCCTTGGACTGCGCCAGCACGCGGTAGACGATGCGGGTGGCTCCGATGTCGATGATCGAGTCGGGCTCGAGCAGCGCGCTCTTGAGCGCCCGCCCGTTGAGGGTCGTGCCGTTCGTGGAGCCGAGGTCGCTCACCTGGGCGCGGGTGCCGTCCCAGACGATCTCGGCGTGCTTGCGCGAGGCGCCGGCGTCGTCGACCGTGATGTCGGCGTCCGAGCCGCGGCCGATGACGGTGCGGCCCTTGCGCAGCGTGTGCCGCTTGCCCTTGATGTCGACGACCGCCGTCCAGACGACCTCGCCGGCCTCGGTGTCGGAGGAGATCTCGAACATGCCGGTCGTCATCGCCTCGTCGGGCGTGAGGCCGAGGCCGATGGGGCCCGGGAACGAGTAGCCGGACTGCCGCGCGTGCGTCTGGAGCGTGCCGGTCAGCTCGTCGAGCAGGGCGTCGCCGAGGCGCCGCAGGCGCTGGAAGTCGGAGGGGGCGAGCCGCACGGTGAGGCGGTTCGGCACGAGGATGCGGTCGCGCGAGACGACGGAGGCGTTGGTGTCGAGCTCGCGCTTGAGCGCGCTCGCGAGCTCGACCGGCTCGACGCCGGCGCGGAAGGTCTTCGCGAAGGCGCCGTTGACGGCCTTCTCGAGCCCGCGCTCGATCGAATCGAGGAATCCCATGTCCGTCATCACCGTCCCTATGCCGCCGCAAGCGTACCCGGCGAGTCTAGGAACCTGATATTCTCGTGGGGTTGCCCTGGTTCTCCGGGGTGCGCGCGAGTGGCGGAATTGGCAGACGCGCTGGCTTCAGGTGCCAGTGTCCGCAAGGACGTGGGGGTTCAAGTCCCCCCTCGCGCACGAACGGCCCCGGGCTCCACCCCGGGGCCTTTCGCTTGCGGGGCTGGGTCTCGGTACGGCGGCCTCCGGCCGCCTACTCGACCTTGACCCCTCCGGGCGCAACGCCGCTGTGCGGCATTGCGCCCTACGGCGTCAAGACCACCTTGATGCAGCCGTCCTGCTTCTTCTGGAAGAGCTCGTACATCTCGGGGGCGCGCTCGAGCGGCACGCGGTGCGTCACGAGGTCCTCGACGCCGAGCGGGTCGGACGGGTCCTCGACGAGCGGCAGGAGCGCATCCCGCCACGACTGCACGTTGCACTGGCCCATGCGGATCGCGACCTGCTTGTCGAACAGGGTCATCATCGGGATGGGGTCGGCCTGGCCGACGTACACGCCGCTCAGCGACACCGTGCCGCCCCGCCGCACCGCGTCGAACGCCGTGTAGAGCGCGGTCAGGCGGTCGAGGCCGGCGTTGCGCAGCATCGGCTTCGCCAGCAGGTCGGGCAGCGCGCCGACGACCGCCTGCGCCGCGGCGGTGCCGGGCGCGCCGTGCGCCTCCATGCCGACGGCGTCGACGATCGAGTCGGGTCCGCGGCCGTCGGTCGCCGCGCGCAGCACCTCGACCGCGTCGGTCATGTCGATCGTCTCGACGCCGTGCCGCTCGGCCATCGCGCGGCGCTCGGGCACCGGGTCGACGCCGATCACGCGGTGGCCGAGGTGCCGGCCGATGCGGGCGGCGAACTGCCCGACCGGCCCCAGCCCGAGCACGGCGAGCGTGCCGCCCTCGGGCACGTCGGCGTACTGCACGCCCTGCCACGCGGTGGGCAGGATGTCGCTGAGGAACAGGTAGCGGTCGTCGGGCAGCTCGTGCCCCACCTTCGTGGCGTTGAAGTCGGCGAGCGGCACGCGCAGCCGCTCGGCCTGGCCGCCGGGCACCGAGCCGTACAGCGACGTGTAGCCGTACAGCGACGCGCCCGTGCCCTGCTCGCGGTTCTGCGTCGTCTCGCACTGCGTGGTGAGCCCGCGGGCGCACATGAAGCAGCTGCCGCACGCGATGACGAACGGGATCACCACGCGGTCGCCCGGCCGGAGCGTCGTGACCGCGGGCCCCACCTCCTCGACGATGCCCATCGTCTCGTGCCCCAGCACATCCCCCTCCTCGAGGAACGGCCCGAACAGCTCGTAGAGGTGGAGGTCCGACCCGCAGATGGCCGTCGACGTGACGCGGATCACCGCATCCGTCGACTCCTGCAGCCGCGGGTCGGGCACCTCCTCGACCGAGACCTTGC
This sequence comes from Agrococcus sediminis, assembly GCF_007923295.1. GTDB lineage: Bacteria > Actinomycetota > Actinomycetes > Actinomycetales > Microbacteriaceae > Agrococcus > Agrococcus sediminis. The sequence continues at coordinate 231,218 of NZ_VOIR01000011.1, forward strand.
GCTTTCCCTGCCAGGTGAGTGCTCGCATGGCCTCGACGATACGCCGATGGGGTGCAGATCGCCTGGGGGAGGCTCCCAGGTTCAGCCGGCGCGGCCGGTGCCTCCCTGGCGCAGCTCGCCGTCGACGAGCTCGTGCTTCGGGTCGTGCACCTTGCCGATGAGCTGCTCGCCGATCGCGATGCGGTCGACGTCGTCCTCGCCCGGCACGACGTCGCCGCGGAGGCTGCGCCCGGCCGTCTCGTTGAACGTCCAGATGGCGATGAGGCCGATGATGCCCGCGACCGTCATGTAGAAGCCGGGCACGAGCGTCGAGCCGGTCTCGCCGATCAGCCACTCGTTGATGAGGCCCGCCGGGCCGCCGAGCAGCGAGGTGGCGACGTTGTAGCCGAGCGCGAAGCCCGCGTAGCGCACGGTCGTCGGGAAGAGCGCCGGCAGCGTCGCGGAGATGTTGCACAGCAGCATCACGAGGAACAGGCCGAAGATCGCCAGTCCCAGCACCTGGAGCACGACGTTGCCGGTGTTGAGCAGCAGGATCGCCGGCACCGAGAAGAGCGTGAAGCCGATCGCGGCGGTGAGCAGCACGGGCCGCCTGCCGATGCGGTCGGTGAGCGCACCGAGCGGGATGATCACCGCCATCATCACGAGCTGCACGCCGACGAGCATGAGGCCCGACTGCGTCGCGTCCATGTCGAGGGAGGTGGTGAGGAACGTGGGCATGTAGGTCAGCACCAGGTAGAACGCGGTGTTGATGAGGATCGTGATGCCCATGATCTTCAGCAGCTGCTTCGGCTGCTGCACGACGACGTCGCGCAGCGTCTGCCAGGCGCTCGTGCGCGTGTCGCGCTCCTTCGCCTCGATGAACGTCTCGGAGTCGTGCAGGCGCGCGCGCATGAGCAGCGCGACGATGCCGAGCGGCAGCGTGAGCAGGAACGGCAGGCGCCACCAGCCCTCGGCCATGCCGTCGGTGCCGACGATGAGCTCGAGCGCCGTCACGAGGATCGCGGCGAGCGAGAAGCCGAGCAGCGTGCCGAACTCGAGGAAGGAGCCCCAGAAGCCGCGCCGGTCGTCGGGCGCGTGCTCGGCCATGTAGACCGCCGCGCCGGCGTACTCGCCGCCTGCCGAGAAGCCCTGCACGATGCGCAGCAGGAACAGCAGCGCGGGCGCGAGCCAGCCGACCTGCTCGAAGGTGGGCAGGATGCCGATCGCCGCGGTGGCGACCGAGATCATCATGATCGTGAAGACGAGCACCTTCTGGCGGCCGATGCGGTCGCCGAGCGGGCCGAGCACGGCGCCGCCGATGGGGCGGATCAGGAACGAGACGGCGAAGCCGAACAGCGTCCAGAGGATGGCGTCCTCGGAGCCGCCGAAGATCTGCGTCGACAGGTGCACGGCGAGGTAGCCGTAGATGCCGTAGTCGAACCACTCGATGGCGTTGCCCGCCATCGCGCCCAGCACCGACTTCTTGACGGTCTTGCGCTGGAGCGGGGAGAGGTCGAGCTCGCGCGTGATGGGCGGCGGCTCGGTGGGGTGTGCTGCGTGCTGCTCGGTCATGGCCGTGTCCCTCCTGGGCGGCGCCGCGCGTGCTGCCGGTGCCGGTCGTGGTGCGTCGGGGTCGTGCGGATGGGCTGTCAGGTGTGCAGGTGGATGAGCATGCGAGTGTACGCGCGGGCGGCGGCCGAGAGGTCGGCGATGCGCACGCGCTCGTCGGGCTGGTGCGCCTGGCCGGTGATGTCGCCCGGGCCCAGGATGATCGTCGGGCAGCCGTGGTGCTCGGCGATGAAGCCGCCCTCGCACGCCGCCGTCCAGGCCTCCACCGGGGCCGCCGCGCCCTCGGCGCGGAGCGCCTCGACGGCGGCGGCGACGAGCGGATGCGTCGGGGCGGTCTCGAAGCCGGGCATCTCCATGAGGAGCGACGCGTGGGCGTCGCAGCCGTCGTCGCCGAGCACGCCGCCGATCCCGGCCTCGAGCTGCGCGAGCGCCTCGGCGCCGGTCTCGCCCGGCATCAGCCGGCGGTCGACGAGCAGCGTGCAGCGGTCGGGCACGATCGACGTGCCGTGGCCGCCCTCGATGCGGCCCACGCTCCACGTCGCCGAGCCGAGCAGGCCCGTCGCGCCCGCGCGCATCCGCTCGTGGTCGTCGGCGATCCACGTGGCGATGCGCGCGGCGGTCGTGATCGCGCTCGCGCCGTCCTCGGGGCGGCCGGCGTGGGCGGCGCGCCCGCGCACCTCGACCTGCAGGTTGGCGGCGCCGCGGCACGCGATCACGACCGCGAGGTCGGTGGGCTCGGCGACGATGCACGCGCGGTAGGCGTCGCGCGGGCCCTCGTCGGCGCGCAGGTGCGCCTGGATGCCGGTCGCGAGATCCTCCTCGTCGACCGTCACGAGCAGCTCGAGCGGCAGCTCGGGGCGCACGCGGTGCACCGCCGCCATCGCCTGCAGCGCGGCGGCGAGGCCGCCCTTCATGTCGGTGGCGCCGCGGCCCGTCAGCCAGCCGTCGGCGACGCGCGGGTTGAACGGGTCGGCCGCCCAGCCCTCGCCCGCCGGCACGACGTCGGAGTGGCCGAGGATGAGCACGCCCGGCGCCTCGGGGGAGGGGTCGGGCCCGAAGCGGATCGAGAGGTTGGGGCGGTCGGGCGCGACGAGCGAGCGCCGGCTGCGCCCGCCGAGGCGCGACGCGATCGACTCGAGCACGCGCACCGCGACGAGCTCGGTGCCGCCCGGGTTCTCGCTCGCGGCGAGGATGAGCGACGAGGTGTCGGCGACGATGGTCGCCTCGTCGATGAGCGCGAGCGCCCGCGCGACGTCGTCGACGTCCGCGGCCTCGCGCGCATCCGTCATGCGCCCTCCCGCACGATGAGCTCGCGCGGCGCGTCGGTGAGCAGCTCGACGCCGTCGGCGGTGATCGCGATCGACTCGCTGAGCTCGCAGCCGTAGCCCTCCATCCACATGCCGGCGATGATGTGCAGGCACATGCCGGGCTCGATGACCGTCAGGTCGTCGCCGCGGATCGAGACGGTGCGCTCGCCCCAGTCGGGCGGGTAGCCGATGCCGATCGAGTAGCCGAGGCGCGACGGCTTCTCGATCGAGTGCTGCGCGAGGTGCTCGCGCCAGATGCCGTGCACGTCGGCCACCACGGCGCCCGGTCGCATGCCCTCGAGCACCGCCTGCAGGCCCTCGGCGGTGATCTCGGCGAGGCCCGCGAGGCGCGCGTCGGGGCGGCCGAGCGAGACCGTGCGCGCGAGCGGCGCGTGGTAGCGGCGGTGGGCGCCCGCGAGCTCGATCGAGATCGCCTCGCCGCGGTCGAGCCGGCGGGCGCTGAAGGTCATGTGGGGCGTGTCGGCCGACTCGCCGGTCGGCAGCATCGGCACGATCGCCGGGTAGTCGCCCTCGACGCCCTCGACGCCGGTGGCCTGCGCGAACTGGATCGCGGCCGCGATGTCGTTGAGGCGCGCGCCGTCGGCGATCGCGTCGATGCCCGCCCGCATGGCGGCGGAGGCGACGCGGCCGGCTCCCCGCATGAGCTCCAGCTCGTACGGGCTCTTCACGAGCCGCACCCAGTTGACGAGGTCGTGGCTGTCGACGAGCTGCCACTCGGGCAGGCCGCGCTCGAGGGCGTGGAAGGAGCGCACGGTGAGGAAGTGCGCCTCGGGCTCGTAGCCGATGCGTCCGCGGTGCGCGAAGCCGTGCTCGCGCAGCTGCTCGGCCGCCCAGTCGAAGGGGTGCGCATCGCGCTGGTGCACGAGCGACTCGGGGTAGCCGAGGATGCGCTCGCGGGACAGGAGCGCGGTGCGGTGCGCGCCGCCGGCGTCCATCGCGCGCATGATGAGCAGCGGCTCGCCGGTGAGCGGCACGAACAGCAGCTGCGGCATGTAGAACGACCAGGCGTCGTAGCCGGTCAGGTAGTGCAGGTTGGCGGGGTCGACGACCACGAGCCCGTCGAGGCCCGAGCGCTGCATGCGCGCGCGGGTGCGGGCGAGCCGGTCGGCGAGCTCCTCGGTGCTGGGCGGCATGCGAGCAAGCCTAGGGCCCGGTCCCGGCGGCGAGCCCGGCCTCGCCGAGCGCCCTGGCATCGGCTGCGGGCAGGAAGAAGCGGTGCGGACTGGCACATCGGGCGCTTGCGCTCTCGCAAGTTCTGGTGAAGGCGCCTGGTCGGTCCGCACCGCTTGACTTGCCCAGGACTGTACGCCTGCCCGCCGCCGGCGCGCAACGATCCGCGGCGCGTCTGTGGAGGACGGGCCGTCGCGGTCAGCGCTCGTTCGTGCGCCACCCGCGCGGGCCCGCGGAGCCGGCCCGGTACTCCTGCATCGGCACGGCATCCGCCTTCCACGCCGCGAGCACCGGCTCGATGATGCGCCAGCACTCCTCGGCCGCGTCGCCGCGCACGGCGAGCCGCGGGTCGGCGTCGAGGATGGCGCCGAGCACCTCGCCGTAGGGCAGCAGGGCGCCGCTGCCGAGCTCGCCGCGCAGCACCGTCTGCTCGAGCGTGAAGGGGTCGCCCTTGCCGTTCGTGGTGAGGTGCAGCTCGAAGCCGTCGGGCTTGAAGTCGATCACGAGGCGGTCGGCGGTGTCGCGCCCGGCGAGGCCCTTCGGCACGTGCGCGGGCGCCTTCCAGTGCACGATGGCGCGCTTGCGCACCCCCGCGAGCGACTTTCCCGAGCGGAGCACGAACGGCACCCCGGCCCAGCGCGGGTTGGCGATCTCGACCTGCACCTCGGCGAGCGTCTCGGTGCCGAGCCCCGGGTCGACGCCCTCCTCGGCGACGTAGTCGGGCACCTCGCGCCCGTCGATGTCGCCCGCGGTGTAGCGCGCGCGGCGCGAGTGCTCGACCGGGTCGACGACGCTCGCGGCGCGCAGCACCTGGCCGATCGCGTCGCGCAGGTCGCGCTCGCCGACGCTCGCGAGCGGCTCGATGGCGATGAGCGCCATGATCTGCAGCAGGTGCGACTGGATCATGTCGCGCAGCGCCCCGTTGCGGTCGTAGTAGCCGGCCCTGCCCTCGAGCGTGACCGTCTCGTCGTAGAGGATCTCGACCCGCTCGATGCTGTCGCGATCCCACGTCGGCTCGAGCAGCCGGTTGGTGAACCGGAGCCCGAGCAGGTTGAGCACGGTGTGCAGCCCGAGGAAGTGGTCGATGCGGAAGATGCGCTCCTCGGGCACGATGCGCGTGACGAGGGCGTTGAGTCGCCTCGCCGACTCGAGGCTGTCGCCGAAGGGCTTCTCGATCGCGAGGATCGTGCCCTCGGGCACGCCGATCCGCTCGAGCGTGCCGCAGACGCGCTCGCTCACGTGCGGCGGCAGCGCGAAGTAGATGACGAGCCGGTCGCACGCGATCGAGTCGAGCAGCGCCTGCAGCGACACGGGGTCGGTGGCGTCCGAGGCCACGTAGCGCGTCGTCGCGAGGAGCGCCTTCGCCGCCGCGCCCTGCGTCTCGCCCACCTCGAGGGCGGTGCGCACGCGGTCGTGCCAGTCGTCGGCGGTGAGCTCGCGCAGGTCGGCGCCGACGATCTCGACGCGGCGGGACGGCTGCGCGCGCAGCAGCGTGGCGATGCCCGGCAGCAGCAGGCGGCCCGTGAGGTCGCCGGAGGCGCCGAGGATGAGCAAGGTGGTCGACGGCTGAGGTGCCATGCCCCCGATCCTCGCACTCCCGAGGTGCGCGGCGCCTGCGGGCGTACGGTGGAGGCATGCTCGCCCGCACCGCCCGCCTCGTGCTGCCGGCCGTGTGGCTCGGCCTCATCGTCGGCATCTCGCTCATCGAGGCGCCGCTGAAGTTCCAGGCGCCGGGCATCACGATCCCGCTGGGCCTCGGCATCGGCCGGCTCGTCTTCGCCGCCATGAACGCGGTCGAGGCGGTGCTGGCAGGCCTGCTGCTGCTCGCCGTGCTGCGCTCGCCCGCGCCCCGGCCCGAGCGCATCCTGGTGGTCGCGCTCGCGGCCGTGCTCGCGCTGAAGGCGCTCGTCGTGCGGCCGCTCATGCAGGCGACGACGGATGCGGTGGTCGCCGGCGCCGATGAGGGCGGGTCGGGCATGCACCTGGCCTACATCGCCGCGGACGGGCTGCTGCTCGTGGGCCTCGTCGCGCTGCTCGCGATGGCGGCGCGGTCGCTGCTCGGCACGCCCGCCCCGGAACGCGGAGGGCGCCCCAGCCGCAGCTGAGGCGCCCCTCGCGTCAGGCGGCGGCGGTCACCAGATGACGCCGCCGCCGATCGAGATGCCGCCGTAGGTCAGGAGCACGAAGACGCCGGCGATGATCGCCGGCGCGATGCCGCGGCCGCCGGCGTGCCGGGACTTGAAGAGGGCGATGACGGCGAGGATCGCCGCGATCGCCGCGAGTCCGCCGCCGAGGATGAGGCCGATGAAGAGCGGGATCGGCATCAGGACGAGGCCGAGCAGCCCGATCCAGAACGCCCACCACGCCCAGGGGTTGGAGCGCTTGGTCTGCATGCCTCCATCGTCCCATCGGGATGCTCGGAGCCGCCCGAGAGCCCGGCGGCCGCCGTTGAGCGCGCACCGGCGCTCTTCTTGAGGAATGCTCCGTCTGCCTGAGATTCCCTCAGGATGCCCGCAGGGGATCGAACCACGTTCTGGAACGTTGTCGCAGTTTTGCGGTCGAGGCATTGAACGCCCCCCCGGGCACGCCATTTGCTGGCCCCACGATGCGCATCACAGCGCGGTGGTCCGACACCGAGCGGCGCATCGAGCCGCCTCGCGCGGCGCTTGCACCACGAGGAGCTCCCGATGGTGGGTCACGGCAAGCAGACGGCATCGCAGCAGGTGCCGACGATCCGACGGATCGCGGCGGCAGCCGCTGCGCTCGCGCTCGGCCTGTTCGCGCCGCTGGTCGCGGCGCCCTCCGCCGACGCCGCATCGCTCGGCGCGATCTCGACCGCGTTCGAGATCGACGGCGACATGGCGGGCTCGGCCGACTGGAGCGGCGGCTACGGGCCCGGCGGCGCCAGCACGGGGCTGCTCTACCGCAGCGACCGCACCGAGCGCTGCATCGGCGACGGCGGCACCGCCGCCGACCCGTCCCTCATCACCGGCAGCCAGAACATCCACCAGGCCTCCTGGGCCTGGGCGCCTGGCGAGCTCGCCAAGACCGCGATGACGAAGGCCGACCTGTGCAGCGCCGGCGTGACGTACGAGCTCGTCACGGTCGGCGGCGAGCAGCACGTCGTGCTGTACCACTACTGGACCCGCTCGCCCGGCGGCACCGGCGACCTCTCGGTCTACTTCGAGCTCGAGGGCGGCCCGGACGGCCGCGCCGGGGACCGCCTGCTGGAGTTCGACCTCGGCAACGGCGTGCCCACCGTGCGCCAGTGGGTCTGGACGGGGCGGGGCTTCGAGCCCGGCGGCGGCGGGATCGTCTACGCCGCGGCGACCGGTCCCTCGCAGGCCGGCGCCGAGCCCCACACCTTCGGCGAGTTCGCCGTCGACCTGACCGCGTCGAGCCTGCTGCCCACGAGCGAGTGCCGCTCGTACCGCACCGGCGACATCGTCACCCAGACGGGCAACTCGCAGGGCGGCAACAGCCAGCTCGTCGACATCATCCCCGGCTCCACCGAGTCGCTCGCGATCGGCAACTGCGGCTCGGTCACCGTGCAGAAGGTCGTCGACGGCGCGCAGCTGCCCGGCCAGTCGTTCGGCTACACCGTCGACCAGGCCGACGGCCAGGCGGTCTCCGGCGCGACCGGCGGCACCGCCGTCACGGGCACGATCGCCGCCGGCGGCTCCGAGGTCGTCACGGGCCTGCTCGCCGCGCCCGACTACCGGCTCGCCGAGCACCTCGACCTGCCGACCGGCGTCGACCTGCGCTCCATCGTCTGCACCTACGTGGACTGGGCCTCGCCCGACCGGCGGCCGCGGACCGCCATCATCTGGGAGCAGGGCGCGGCCACCGGCCAGACGTTCCCGATCTTCCCCAGCAGCATCGGCGCATCCGCCCCCACGTGCGTGATCACGAACGAGGTCACCTCGATCACGCTCGACGGCGTCGTCGTCAACGACCACGGCGGTGCGGCCACCGGCGCCGACTTCACCCTCACGGCGACACCCATCGGCGCCGGCGGCGCCGTGAGCGGCATCGACGAGCAGGCCGCCGCGGGGAGCACGCTCGTGGGCACCGCGGAGGCGGGCCAGTACGCCCTGGCCAGCACGACGCATCCGGACTACGCGGCCAGCGCGTGGAGCTGCACCGGCGGCGACCTCGTCGACGGCGTGCTCACCGTCGCCACCGGCGCCGACGTCGTCTGCACGATCACGCACGACGACGTGCCCGCGCACCTGACGCTCGTCAAGGAGGTCATCCGCGACGACGGCGGCACGGCGGTCGACACCGACTTCACGCTCACCGCTGCGCTCGCGGGCACCGCGACCGCAATCGCCGGCGCCGAGGGCGCCGCCGCCGTGACCGGCGCCGCCGTGGCGGCGGGCAGCTGGACGATCGGCGAGCAGGCGCACTCCGGCTACGAGATCGAGGGCATCGCCTGCTTCACCGACGCGAGCCGCTCGACGTCGCTGCCCATGCCGGGCGGCGCGCTCGCCCTCGGGCACGGCGACAGCGCCGTCTGCGTCATCACGAACGACGACCTGCCCGGCACGCTCACGCTCGTCAAGGAGGTCATCGGCCTCGACGGCGGCGACGCCCAGCCCGAGGACTGGACGCTGCGGGCCGTCGGCCCGACGCTCGGCGTGCCCGGCGACGGCGCCGCGATCGAGGGCGACGGCGGCTTCGGCCCCATCACGGTCGACGCCGGCCAGTACGAGCTCTCGGAGCACAGCGGGCCGAGCGGCTACGAGGCGGGGGAGTGGGTCTGCACCGGCGGCGCCGTCGACACCGCGACCGGCACGGTGACCGTGCCGTCGGGCGCCGACGTGCGCTGCACGATCGTCAACGACGACATCGCGCCGCGCCTGACGCTGCAGAACGAGGTGATCGGCGACGACCTCGGCCCGGCCGTCGCCCGCGACTGGACGCTCGTCGCGACCGGCGACGCCGCGACCGCCTCCGGCCTGCACGGCGACGCCTCGATCACCGACGCGCCCGTCATCGCGGGCACGTACGACCTGGCCGCGATCGACGGCCCGTCGGGCTACACCGCCGGCGACTGGAGCTGCACGGGCGACTTCGCCGCGAGCGACGCGGGCTCCGTCACCCTCGACGTCGGCCAGAGCGCCGTCTGCACGATCGTGCACGACGACGTCGCGCCGCTGCTCACGCTCGAGCACGAGGTCGTCAACGACGCCGGCGGGACCGCGAGCCGCTTCGACTGGACCCTCGGGGCCGACGGCCCCACCCCGATCTCGGGCCGCATGAGCGACCCCTCGGTGACCGCGGCCCCCGTCGGCGCCGGCGCGTACGAGCTCTCGGCGCTCGGCGGCCCGGTCGGCTACGCGTCCGAGGGCTGGCGCTGCACCGGCGGCAGCCTCGACGGCTCGACGCTCGCGCTCGCCGTCGGCGAGACGGCCGTCTGCACCGCCGTGCACGACGACATCGCCCCCACCCTCACGCTCGTGAAGCGCGTCGTGAACGACGACGGCGGCCCCTTCGCGGCCGACGAGTGGACGCTCGTCGCCGACGGCCCGGGCGGCGCCGACCTCCGCGGCGCCACCGCGACCGCGGCCGTGACCGGCGCCGAGGTCGTCGTCGGCAGCTACGACCTCTCGGAGCAGGGGCCCGGCGGCTACCTGTCGAGCGGCTGGAGCTGCGACGGCGAGCCGGTCGGCTCGACGGTCGAGCTCGCGCTCGCCGAGGACGTCGTCTGCGAGATCGTGAACGACGACATCCCGCCCACCATCACGCTCGTCAAGCAGGTCGTGCGCGACGACGGCGGCACCGCCATCGGCACCGAGTGGACGCTGACGGCCGACGGCACGGGCGGCCACGTCGCGGGCACCTCCGGCTCGCCCGAGGCGACCGCGCAGATCGTCGACGCCGGCACCTACGCGCTCGCGGAGGCGGGCGGCCCCGCCGGCTACGCGCCGAGCGCCTGGTCGTGCACGGCCGGCGTCGTCGACGGCGACGCGCTCACGCTGCTGCCCGGCGACGACGCCGTCTGCACCATCGTCAACGACGACCGTCCCGCGACGCTCACGCTGCGCAAGGTGGTCGACAACGACGCCAACGGCTCGGCGGCCGTCGCCGACTTCGCGCTCACGGCCGTCGGCCCCGTCACCGTGACGGGCGCCACCGACGACGCCGCGGTGACGGATGCGCCGGTGCCGGCGGGGCAGTACGCGCTCAGCGAGGCGGGCCCCGGCGGCTACGCCGCCTCCCAGTGGGTCTGCGACGGGGCGGCCGTCACGGCCGACGGCGTCGTCACGATCGACAACGGCGCCGACGTCACCTGCACGATCGTGAACGAGGACATCGCCCCCCTGCTGACGCTCGTGAAGGAGGTCGTCGCCGACGACGGCGGCACGCAGCCCGCGACCGCCTGGACGCTCGTCGCCGACGGCCCCGCCGACATCGCCGGCGCGACCGGCACCGCCGAGGTCACCGGCGCCGTGCTGCTCGCCGGCACCTACGAGCTCTCGGAGACCGGGCCCGGCGGCTACGCGGCCGGCGACTGGAGCTGCGACGGCGGCACGCTCGACGGCGCGACGCTCACGCTCGAGGTCGGCGACGACGTCCGGTGCACGATCGTCAACGACGACATCGCGCCGCGGCTGACCCTCGTCAAGGAGCTCGTGCTCGACGACGGCGGCACCGCGGCCGCGACCGACTGGACCCTCGTCGCCGACGGGCCCACGCCCATCCGCGGCGCCGTCGGCGATGACGAGGTGACGGATGCGCCGGTCGAGGCGGGCGAGTACGCCCTGTCGGAGCTCGGCGGCCCGGCGGGCTACGCGGCGCTCGGCTGGCACTGCGACGGCGGCGACCTCGAGGGCTCGACGCTGACGCTCGAGGTCGGCGACGAGGCCCGGTGCACGATCGTCAACGACGACATCGCGCCGACGCTCACGCTCGCGAAGGACGTCGTCCGCGATGACGGCGGCGACGCCCCCGACACCGCCTGGCTGCTGTCGGCGACCGGCCCCACGCCGATCTCGGGCCACGAGGGCGACGACGCCGTGACGGCGGCGCCGGTCGCGGCGGGCACGTACGCGCTCGCGGAGGCCGAGGGCTTCGACGGCTACGAGCAGGTCGGCTGGAGCTGCACCGGCGGCGCGCCGAGCGCGTCGCTGCAGGGCACGGGCTCCGGCGGCGCGACGGTCACCCTCACCGAGGGCCAGCAGGTCGTCTGCACCGTCGTCAACGACGACATCGCGCCCCGGCTCACGCTCGTGAAGGAGGTCGTCAACGACGACGGCGGCACGCGCGCCGCGACCGACTGGCGGCTGAGCGCCACGGGCGACGTGACCGTCTCGGGCGCCACCGGCTCGGCGCTCGTCACCGACGTGGCTGTGCGCGCCGGAGACACCGTGCTCGCCGAGGCCGGTCCCGAGGGCTACCGCACCGACGGCTGGCGCTGCACCGACGGCGCCCTCGACGGCGCCGCGCTGCACCTCGACGCCGGCGACGTCGCCGTCTGCACGATCGTGAACGACGACATCGGCGCGACGCTCACGCTGCAGCAGCACGTGATCACCGACGACGGCGGCACCGCGGTCGCGGGCGACTGGAGCCTCGGCGCCGACGGCCCGACCCCGATCGCCGGCGCGTCCGGGGCGCTCGCGGTCACCGCGGCACCGGTCAGCAGCGGCGTCTACGAGCTGCGCGCCACCGGCGGCCCCGACGGCTACGCGGCCGGCGCCTGGGCGTGCGACGGCGGCTCGCTCGTCGGCTCGACGCTCACGCTCGCGCTCCACGAGACGGCCACCTGCACGATCGTGCAGGACGACATCGCCCCGCGCCTCACCCTCGTGAAGCAGGTCGTCAACGACGACGGCGGCACCGTGCCGGCCGGCGCCTGGACGCTGCACGCCGACGGACCGACGCCCATCGCGGGCGCGGTCGGCGACGGCGCGGTGACGGATGCCCCGGTCGACGCCGGCGCGTACGCGCTGTCGGAGTCGGACGGCGCCGCCGGCTACGCGGCCGGCGCCTGGGCCTGCGACGGCGGCGAGCTCGACGGCGCGACCCTCGCGCTCGCGCTCGGCGAGGTCGCGACGTGCACGATCGTCAACGACGACGTCGCCCCGCGCCTGACGCTCGTCAAGGAGGTCGTCCACGACGACGGCGGCACCGAGCCGGCCACGGCGTGGACGCTGACCGCCGACGGCCCGACCCCGCTCGCAGGCGCGACCGCCGACCCGGCGGTCACCGGCGCCGCGGTCGACGCGGGCGTGTACGCGCTCGCCGAGGCCGACGGCCCCGACGGCTACGACGCATCCGCGTGGTCCTGCACCGACGGGCTGCTCGAGGGCGCGAGCCTCACGCTGCTGCCGGGCGACGACGCCGTCTGCACCATCGTCAACGACGACGTCGCCCCGACGCTCACGCTCGTCGCGCAGGTCGTCAACGACGACGGCGGCACCCGCGTCGCGACCGACTGGACGCTGACGGCCGACGGCCCGACCGCGATCGCCGGCCTCACGGGCTCGCAGCAGCTCGCCGGCGCCACGGTCGCGGCCGGCGCCTACGCCCTCGCGCAGAGCGGGCCCGCCGGCTACGCGGCCGGCGCCTGGAGCTGCACGGCCGGCGCGCTCGACGGTGCGAGCCTCGCGCTGCCGCCCGGCGTCGACGCCGTCTGCACGATCGTGCTCGACGACCTGCCCGGGCAGCTGACGCTGCGCAAGCTCGTCGTCAACGACGCGGGCGGCATCGCCGTCGACACCGACTGGACGCTCACGGCGACGGGTGCCGCCACCATCGCCGGCGCGACCGGCGACCCGGCCGTGACGGCCGCGGAGGTGCCCGCGGGCGAGTACGCGCTCGCCGAGACCGGTCCCGGCGGCTACGCGGCCGACCTCTGGATGTGCGACGGCGCCGCGATGCCCGGCGAGGCGACGGTCGTCGTGCCGAACGCCGAGCACGTCACGTGCACGATCGTGAACGACGACATCGCGCCGCGGCTGACGCTCGTGAAGGAGGTCGTCGCCGACGACGGCGGCGACGCGCTCGCGACCGACTGGACGCTCGCCGCCGACGGGCCGACCCCCGTCTCGGGTGCGACCGGCGACGCCGCGGTGACGGGTGCGGTGGTGCACGCGGGCGCCTACGCCCTGTCGGAGGCAGGGCCCGGCGGCTACGCCGCCTCGGCCTGGAGCTGCACCGGCGGCGCGCTCGACGGCGCCTCGCTGACGCTCGCGGTGGGCGACGAGGCGGTCTGCACGATCGTCAACGACGACCTGCCGGTCGACCTGCGCCTCACGAAGGAGGACGGCGACCCGGTCGTCTTCCCCGGCGACGAGGTGGCGTACACGCTCACGGTCGAGAACGCGGGCGGCCGCGACGCCGACGCCGGCGAGCCCGTGACGGTCGTCGACGTGCTGCCCGACGGGCTCGCGCTCGTCGACGCGCCCGCGGGCTGCGCCGCCGACGGCCAGCGCGTCACGTGCGACGTCGACCCGGCGGCGCTCGTCGCCGGCGGCTCGGTCGAGCTCGTGCTCACCGTCGCGATCGCCGACGACCGCGCCCCGGGGGCGCTCGTGAACCTCGCGTGGGCATCGACCGCCGACGACCCGGCGCCGGACTCGCCCGACTGCGGCAGCGACAGCGACAACGTCGACTGCGAGGAGACCGCCGTCGACGGCCGGCACGTCACCGCGACGAAGTCGGTGTGGGAGCAGGCGGATGGCTCGTGGGCGCCGTCCGACGGCGAGGTCGCGTTCGGCGACGCGGTCGAGTACCGCATCGACGTGACGGCGAGCGGCACGGTCGCGAGCACCGGCGTGGTCGTGGTCGACGCGCTGCAGGACGGGCTGCTCGCCGCCGGTCCCGCGACGTGCTCGGCCGACTGCACCGCGACGCTCGACGCGGCGACCGGCACCCACACCGTCGAGCTCGACGTCGTCGAGCCCGGCGAGACGGTGACGATCACCATCCCCGCGGCGATCCCTGCGGCACCGCCGCTCGAGCCCGGCGCCACCGCCGACGCCGAGTTCCGCAACGTCGCGACCGTCTACGCCGAGGGCACCGACGCGCACGAGTCGAACGCGGTGGCGGTGGCGGCGAGCCGCACCGAGCCCGTGCCGGCCGAGACGCCGGCGCCCACGCCGACGCCCGCTCCCACGCCGACCGCGCCCGCCCCGACGCCGGCGCCCGGCGCGGCGCAGGGCGACGGCCCGGCGGCCCTGCCCCGCACGGGCGGAGAGATCCCGACCGGCATGATCGCCGTCGCGATCGCGCTGCTGGTCGGCGGCGGCCTGCTGCTCCTGCGCCGGAGGCGCGACGAGCAGGAGGCCTGACACAGGCACCCGCGCCCCCGCTCGTCGTGACCGGGCGGGGGCGCGGGCTCGTGGCGCCAGGCTAGGCGCTCGCGCCGGGCTGCACCAGGGGCGTCCTCCGTGACGGCCTCGCGCAGCTCGCAGAGCAGTGGCGCGACAAGCCGTAACGGTGTAATAATTCGAGTGGCGGCGCCCCTCGCCTGTCGTGACCAGGTGGGGGGCGCCACCCTGTCCGGGCCTCGTCCGTGCCAGGCTGGGAGCATGACCCGCGAGCTGCACCTGACCGGCGACGACGCCGCCGACCGCCTCCTCTCCGACGACGACTTCGCGCTGCTCACGGGCATGCTGCTCGACCAGCAGGTGCCGATGGAGACCGCCTTCGCCGGGCCCGCGAAGCTGCGCGACCGGCTCGGCCGCCTCGACGCATCCGAGATCGCCTCGATCAACCCCGAGGCCTTCCAGGCCGCGTTCGCCGAGAAGCCGGCCGTGCACCGGTTCCCCGGCTCGATGGCGAAGCGCGTGCAGCAGCTCGCGGCCGCGGTCGTCGAGGAGTGGGGCGGCGACGCCGGCGCGATCTGGCGCCGCGGCGAGCCCGACGGCCCCGAGGTGCTGCGCCGGCTGCAGGCGCTGCCCGGCTTCGGCGAGCAGAAGGCGAGGATCTTCCTCGCGCTGCTCGGCAAGCGCGCCGGCTTCGACGGCGCGGGGTGGGTGGATGCGTCGGCCCCGTACGGCGAGGAGGGCTCGAAGCGCTCGGTCGCCGACATCGTCGACGCCGCGTCGCTCGCCGAGGTGCGCGCCGCCAAGCAGGCGGCGAAGCGGGCCGCGAAGGGCTGAGCGGGCCGGTGCTCGGGGCCCCGTTCGCGGCGGAGGCGGCGCTACGGTGCGCCGAGCGAGCGCAGGAACGCGGCGACCGCGGCCTCGGCGTGGGCCCGGCGCTCGGCGGCGCCCGGGATCGCGTCGTCGCCGAGCAGCATCGCGTCGTTCAGCGGCCCGCCCATCACGAGCCAGTTCCAGTGCCGGGCGGCGGCCGCCGTGTCGTGCTCCGGCAGCAGCCCGGCGTCCACCCACGCCTGCAGGCGCCGCTCGACGCCCGCGATCGCACGGGCCGGTCCGTGCGCGTGCAGCGCGCGGCCGAGCTCGGGGAAGCGGTTGGCCTCGCCGATGACGAGGCGGCGCAGCCGCAGGATGCGCGGGGTCAGCACGCCGTCGAGCATCGCCGACGCGAGGGCCACGAGCACCGCCTCGACCTCGCCCGACGCATCCGCCTCGTGCCCGGCCGCATCGCCCGCCGCATCCGTCATCGACGAGACGAGCTCGACGAAGAGGCGCTCCTTGCTGCCGAAGTGCCGGTAGACCGTCTGCTTCGACGCGCCCGCGAGCCGCGCGACCTCGTCCATGCTCGCGCCGACGTAGCCGTCGCGCAGGAACACGTCCTCCGCTGCGGCCAGGATCGCCGCGTGGATGCGCGCGCTGCGGGGCTGCTCGGCGACCGTTGACATGCGAGAACTGTACCGTCTAGTCTCGCGGCAGGACGGAACTGGTCAGTCCAGTTCTGATGCGAGGAGGCCGGGATGACCACGCCCCAAGGGACGATCGAGACCGAGGCGACCATCGTGGTCGACGAGCACGAGGGCGGGTGGACGTACGTGCTGCTGCCCGGCTCGAAGGAGGCGATGGGCGTCGGCGGTGCCGTGCGCGTCGCGGGGACGGTCGACGCGGTGCCGATCGAGGCGACGCTCCTGCCGTTCGGCGGCGGCACCCACATGCTGCCGCTGAAGCGCGCCGTCGTCGCGGCGCTGGGCAAGGCGGCGGGCGACGAGATCGCGGTGCGGATCGCGCGGCGCGAGCGCGAGGCGGCCCGATGAGCGCGATCGCGATGACGCGCTCGGGCGACCGGATCGCGTTCGACCGGCTCGGCGAGGGCCCCGGCGTCGTGTTCGTCGCGGGGGCCGGCCCGTTCCGCGCGACCGACCCCACGACGACGCGCACGGCCGAGCTCGCCGCCCGGCAGGGGGTGCAGACCCTCGTCTTCGACCGGCTCGGCCGCGGCGAGAGCGCCGCCGAGGGCGACCTCACCCTCGAGCGGGAGCTCGACGCGATCGCCGCCGCGATCGACGCGGTGGGCGGTCGCGCGGTGCTCGTCGGCCACTCCTCCGGCTGCTCGATCGCCCTCGCTGCCGCCGACGCGGGGCTGCCCGTCACTGGGCTCGCGCTCTGGGAGGCGCCGATCGGGCAGTTCCGCGGGGGCGCGGCGCAGTTCGAGGCCGACTTCCTCGCGCACCTCGACGCCGGCGACCTCGAGGCCGCGCAGGTCGAGTACATGCGCGACATGCCGCCGGAGTTCCTCGAGCATGCGCGCGCCATGCCCGAGTGGCCGCAGATCGCCGCAGGCAGCCGCACCTACCGCGCCGATGCGCGCTCGCTCGCGTGGGCCGAGGAGGTGCCGCTCGCGGAGCGCCTGGCCGGCATCGCGGTGCCGGCGCTCGTCATGGTCGGCGCGCAGACCTTCCCCGGCATGCGCGAGACCGCCGACCGGCTCGCCGAGGCGCTGCCGCGCGCGACCTTCCGCGAGATGCCCGGCGCCATGCACGACTGGGAGCCGGCGCCCATGGCCGACGCGATCGTGCGGCTCGCGCTCGAGGCCGCGCAGGGCTGACGCCCGCGGGTCTCCGCGCCGGCGACCCGTTCCACCGAGCACGACCCGGTGCACCGGGTCCTGTTGGGTGCAGCGGGTCGGGTTCGCGGCGGCGACCGGCGACGCGTGTGCCGCGGCCGGCGACGCGCGAGCCGCGCCGCGCTCAGCGCCGCCGCTTCGCCCGCCCGCGCGGCAGCAGCTCGACCGTCGGCAGGCGCGGGCTCGGCAGCGTCGTGCCCGAGCCGTCGTCGACGAGGCCGAAGCGCGGGCGCTCGCCCTCCGGCGCATCCCGCTCCGCCATCCACGCGTCGCGTGCCCGCTCGACCTCGGCGTGGTCGCGGCCGATGAAGTTCCAGAACATCACGAACTCCTCCTCGTGCGGCACGCCGCCGAGCAGGATCGCGATGCCCTCGCCGTCGCCCGCCGAGACGACGGCGGATGCGCGGCCCGGCTCGAGCACGCCGATCTCGCCGACGCCGATGGGCACGTCGTCGAGCGCGATCCCGGGCGTGAGCGCGAGCACCCCGTGCTCGAACGCGCCCTCGAGGGCGAGCGCCGCCTCGCCGCCGGCGGGGATGCGCAGCTCGGCGCCGAGCAGCGGCGAGTAGACGGGAGCGGCGCTCGCGGCGCCGGCGTAGCGGCCCGCGAAGACGCGCGCGACGGCGCCGCCCTCGAGCGGCACCTCCGGCACGGCGTCGAGACCGGCGAACGACGGGTCGACGCCCTGGTCGGCGAGCGGCAGCGCCGTCCACAGCTGCACCCCGTGCAGCACCGTCGTGTCGGGCGTCGAGTACTCGCTGTGCGCGATGCCGCGGCCCGCGGTCATGACGTTCACGCCGCCGGGCCGCACCGTGTGCTCGGCACCCGTGGAATCGGTGTGGGCCACCGCGCCGGAGACGAGCCACGAGACCGTCTGGAGCCCCGTGTGGGGGTGCGGCGGCACATCCATGCCCGGTCCGTCGGTCAGGTCGGCGGGGCCGAAGGAGTCGGCGAAGCACCACGCGCCGATCATGTGCCGGTGCTTGTTGGGCAGGCTGCGCAGCACGGGCAGCGCGCGGGGGCCGCCGAGCGGCACCTCGCGCGGCAGCAGCAGCTCGACGCCCGCCTCGCGCGCCTCGTCGATGCAGGACTGCTCGGCGCTCTCGACCAGCAGCGCCTCGTCGTTGCTCATGGCTCCACGCTAGCCCCGACCGCCGTCGGGCGACCCGCCAGCGCCTACGATCGAGGCATGACGACGCAGCCGCCCGGGTGGTACCCAGACCCCTACGCCGCCGCTCCCGGCGTGGAGCGCTGGTGGGACGGCGCGCAGTGGATCGCGCAGACGCGCGAGCCCGCCCCGGCCCCCACGTGGTCTCCCGCGCCGTGGCCGCAGCAGCCGGAGCAGCCGGCCGCCGCGGTCGAGCCGGCCGCCGCCACCTGGGGCGCGCGCCTCGCCGCCTACGTGCTCGACGGCATCCCCTTCGTCGTGCTCGCCTTCGTGCTGCTCGGCATGTTCGGCTACTTCGACATCATCGGCAGGCTGGCGGCCGGCGACGAGTCGGCGATGGCCGACCTCGAGGCGATGACGGCGCCCTTCAGCGCCGCCACGACCACGACCCTCGTCGTCGGCGCGATCGCGCACTTCCTCTACAACGTCGGCTTCCACATGCGGAAGGGCCAGACGCCCGGCAAGATGCTCGTCGGCATCCGCGTGCGCATGGCCGATCAGGACCGGCTGCCGGACGGCCGCGCGGCGAGCCTCCGCTGGGTCGTGCAGCAGGGCGGCCCGCAGCTGCTGAGCGGGGTGCCGGTGCTCGGGCTCCTCGCGGGGATGTTCAGCATCGCCGACCACCTGTGGCCGCTGTGGGACGGCCGCAGCCAGGCGCTGCACGACAAGGCCGCGCGCACGATCGTCGTGCGCGCCCGCTGACGGCGCGCCCGCTGACGGCGCGCACCCGCGAGCGCTACGGGCGGGTCATCCCCAGCCAGTAGAACGACTGCGTGCCGAACGTGAGCGAGAAGCGGCCGTCCTCGGCGATCGTCGGGAACGCGCCGCCGCCGAACAGGTCGTTGAGGCGCGAGCCGGCGAACTGCGGGGCGTCGACGGTGACGTGCACCGGGTTGTGGCTGAACGAGAACACGCACAGCACCTGCTCGGCGCGCGCGCCCGCGTAGGTGCCGTCGCCCTCGTACGTGCGCACGAACGCGAGCACGGCCTCGTTGTCGGTGTCGAGCACGGTGATGTCGCCCAGCCCGAAGACGGGGTGCGCGCGCCGCACGTGCAGCACCGAGCGCATCCAGTTGAGCAGGCTCGACGCCTGCGCCATCTGCGCCTCGACGTTGACCGACGAGTAGTGGTAGACGAGCGACTGCACGACCGGCAGGAAGAGCTTGCCCGGGTCGGCGTTCGAGAAGCCGGCGTTGCGGTCGGGCGTCCACTGCATGGGGGTGCGGGATGCGTCGCGGTCGTCGAGCCAGATGTTGTCGCCCATGCCGATCTCGTCGCCGTAGTAGAGGAACGGCGAGCCCGGCAGCGACAGCAGCAGGGCGTTGGCGAGCTCGAGCTCGGCGCGCGAGTTGTCGAGCAGCGACGCGAGGCGGCGGCGCACGCCGACGTTCGAGCGCATGCGCGGGTCGTAGGCGTACCAGCCGTACATCGCCTGGCGGTACTCCTCGCTCACCATCTCGAGCGTGAGCTCGTCGTGGTTGCGCAGGAAGACGCCCCAGGCGGAGCCCGGCGGCACGTCGACCTGCTCGGCGAGGATGCGCTTGAGCTCGACCGCGTTCTGCGCGCGCAGCGAGTAGAAGATGCGCGGCATGGTCGGGAAGTCGAACGCCATGTGGCACTCGGGCTCCTCGGCGGTGCCGAAGTACGCGGCGGTCTCGGCCGGCCACTGGTTGGCCTCGGCGATGAGCACGCGGCCGGGGTACTCGTCGTCGACGATGCGGCGCAGCTTCTTGACGTACTCGTGGGTCGCGGGCTCCGACTCGCCGTTGCCGTCCTCCGACTCGTAGAGGTAGGGGATCGCGTCGAGGCGGATGCCGTCGACGCCCAGGTCGAGCCAGAACCGCAGCGTGTCCTCGATCGCCTCGTGCACGGCCGGGTTCTCGAAGTTCAGGTCGGGCTGGTGCGAGAAGAAGCGGTGCCAGTAGAACTGCCGGCGCACCGAGTCGAACGCCCAGTTCGACTCCTCCGTGTCGACGAAGATGATGCGCACGTTCGGGTAGCCCTCGTCGGTGTCGCGCCACACGTAGAAGTCGCCGTAGGGGCCCTCCGGGTCCTCGCGGGAGGCGAGGAACCAGGGGTGCTGGTCGGAGGTGTGGTTGATCGGCAGGTCGATCATCACGCGCATGTTGCGGGCGTGCGCCTCGGCGACGAAGTGGCCGAAGTCGTCGATCGTGCCGTACTCGGGCAGCACCGCCTTGTAGTCGCTCACGTCGTAGCCGCCGTCCTTGAGCGGCGACTGGAAGAACGGCGGCACCCAGATGCCGTCGACCCCGAGCCACTGCAGGTAGTCGAGCTTCGACGTCAGCCCCTGGAAGTCGCCGAAGCCGTCGCCGTTCGAGTCGACGAACGAGCGCACCATCACCTCGTAGAAGACGCTCTTGCGGTGCCAGTCGCGGTCGAGCGCGAGGCCGGGGGCGTGCCCGCCGATGATGGGCATCGGCGACGTGAAGGTGTTCGAGAAGCTCACGGACGCTCCTTGGGTGCGGCGGATGCGGTGGGTCGTGCGGGCGATCGGAGACCACGCTACCGAGGTCGCGGTCCGAGGGTCGATCAGGGAGGCGGCGCCGTGGATCCGCGCACCACCAGCACGGGCGCGTAGTTGGTGTGGCTGCGATCGGGCTCGGACTCCGGCTCGCCGAGCGCCGAGATGATCCAGGCGACCACGTCCTCGCCGTGCTGGGCCGGGTCCTGCCGGATGGTCGTGAGCCCGAAGGCGGTCGCCGCGGGCACGTCGTCGACGCCGATGACGCTCAGCTCCTCCGGCACGCGCACCCCCAGCTGGTGCGCGGCCAGCAGCACGCCCAGCGCGACCTCGTCGGTGCCGGCGACGATCCCCGTGGGGCGGTCGGCGCGCGCGAGGATGCCGCGCGCGGCGGCGTGGGCGGCCTCGAGCGTCGTCGGCACGGTCTGCACCGGGCGCATCCGCAGCCCGTGGCGGGCCGAGACGAGCTCGAACGCGCGCTTGCGGCGGTCGGAGGAGGAGGCGTCGAACGGCTGCACCTCGGTCTCGCTCGCGAGGTGCAGCAGATCGGTGTGGCCGAGCCGCACGAGGTGCTCGGCCGCCTGCTCGCCGGCCGCGTCGTCGTCGAGGCTGAAGGAGCGGGAGTGGGGCGTGGGCTCGCCGACCGTCGCGACGGGGACGCCGAGCTCGGCCAGGCGCGTCAGGTCGCCGCCGACGAGGCTCCAGGTGATGGTGACGAGCCCGTCGACCTCCCCGCGCAGCATGAAGCGCTCGAACTTCTCGTGCCCGCCGCGCCCGAAGGCGCCGAGGTCGTACAGCAGCACGTCGTGCTCGTGCCGGTCGGCGGCGTGCGCGATGCCGTGCAGCACGCTGCCGAAGTACCAGCGGTCGACGGATGGCGTGAGCACGCCGATCGTGCGGGTCACGCCCGTCGCGAGGCGGCGGGCGGCGCCGCTCGCGCGGAAGCCGAGGTCGGCGGCGGTGCGCTGCACCTTCTCGCGCGTGGTGGGGGAGACCCCGTCGGCGCCGGAGAGGGCGCGGGACGCGGTGGCCTTCGAGACCCCGGCGGCGCGGGCGACGTCGTCGAGCCGGGGCATCGCGCCTCCTCGCGCCGGGCGGCGGGCCGCCTCCTCCATCGAACGGAACCGGTTCCGAGCGTAGCGCCGACCTGGGCGGTCGTCCACGTGTCCCCCAGGTCGATCGTTGCCGAATCGCAACATTGTTCTCCATGGCGGGCGGGCGTGCCGTGCGCTAGCGTCACTTGCAATGGAACCGGTTCCGGTTCCGCACGGCGCCGTGCTCCGTTCGCGGCTCGTGTCCCAGGCACTTGAACCGAACGAAGGAGTTCACGTGAAGCACGCACGCAGGATGGCGCTGCCGCTCGGCATCGTCGGCGTCGCCGCACTCGCCCTCACGGGCTGCGTCGGCGACGCAGAGCCCGGCGCCTCCGAGGAGCCCGGCGGCACGGCAGCGCCCGCAGAGGGCTGCGAGGACTACGCCGACTACGGCACCTTCGAGGGCGCCGAGGTCAACATCTACGGCACGATCCTCGACGAGGAGGCCAACCGCCTCAACGAGTCGTGGGCCGACTTCTCGGAGTGCACCGGCATCGAGGTCGTCTACGAGGGCTCCGCCGAGTTCGAGGCGCAGATCAACGTGCGCGTCCAGGGCGGCAACCCGCCCGACCTCGCGATCTTCCCGCAGCCGGGCCTCCTGGCCTCGGTCGCCGGCACCGGCAGCGTGCTGCCCGCGCCGGAGAGCGTGGTCGCGAACGCGCAGGAGTTCTGGACCGAGGACTGGCAGAACTACGGCACGGTCGACGGCACGTTCTACGCCGCGCCGCTGATGGCGAGCGTCAAGGGCTTCGTCTGGTACTCGCCGTCGGTCTGGGAGGAGAACGGCTGGGAGGTGCCGACGACGCTCGACGAACTCGACGAGCTGACCGCCACGATCGCCGAGTCCGAGGTCACCCCCTGGTGCGTGGGCTTCGGCTCGGGCGAGGCCACGGGCTGGCCGGGCACCGACTGGGTCGAGGACTACGTGCTCCGCACCGCGGGCCCGGATGTCTACGACCAGTGGATCACGCACGAGATCCCGTTCGACTCGCCGGAGATCGTCGAGGCGATGGACCGCGTCGGCGACCTCATCAAGAACCCCGACTACGTCAACGGCGGCATCGGCGACGTCTCGACCATCGCGACGACCGACTTCGGCGAGGCCGGCCTGCCGGTGCTCGACGGCGAGTGCGCCATGCACCACCAGGCCTCGTTCTACGAGGGCTTCTGGGGCGAGGGCGTGACGGTGGCCGAGGACGGCGACGTCTGGGGCTTCATCCTCCCGGGCACCGAGGCCGACGCGGCCGCGGTCACGGGCGGCGGTGAGTTCGTCGGCGCCTTCAGCGACGCCGAGGAGGTCGTGGCCGTGCAGACGTACCTGTCGAGCGACCTGTGGGCCAACAACCGCGTCTCGCTGGGCGGCGTCATCTCCGCCAACAGCGGCCTCGACCCGGCCAACGCCGGCAGCGACCTGCTGCAGTCGGCGGTCGAGACGCTGCAGGACCCGAACACCACGTTCCGGTTCGACGGCTCCGACCTGATGCCGGGCGCCGTGGGCTCCGGCACCTTCTGGACCGGGATGGTCGACTGGGTCTCGGGCGCCGACACGGAGTCCGTGCTCGCCCAGATCGAGTCCAGCTGGCCGTAACGGAGGAGCTGATGCCCGGTGTGGGGGCCGCGCTCGCGGCCCCCACACCCGCATCCGGAGGTGACGCATGAGCACGATGGATCTCATCGGCAAGGTGATGC
Source organism: Agrococcus sediminis (assembly GCF_007923295.1). Lineage (GTDB taxonomy): Bacteria > Actinomycetota > Actinomycetes > Actinomycetales > Microbacteriaceae > Agrococcus > Agrococcus sediminis. The sequence goes on from NZ_VOIR01000011.1 coordinate 254,651, forward strand.
AGGCGCTCGTGGGCCTGGCGGCGTTCGGCGTCGTCATGGCGCTGCTGCTGGCGTTCCTGGATCGCCCGGAGGACAAGCCGCGCATGGCCAGCTGGGGCGCGGCGATCAAGCAGGGGCTGCGCCCCCGCGTGATCCTGATCGCGGCGTTCGCGCTCATCGCGGTCCTGGCCCGCGTGCTCTACGGCGCCGTGCCGTGGATGACGCAGGAGCTGACGAACGCGGCCATCCTGGTCGGCGTCGCCGGCATCGCCGTCGTCGTCCTGCAGTGGCTGCTCGACCGCCTCCTGCAGCCGGCGGCACCGCGCGTGCGCAGCGCCGTCATGCGGCTGCTCGGCGCGGCGCTCGTCATCGCGCTCGTCATCCTCGCCCAGATGGCCGAGAGCATCCCCGCGCTCGACTGGGTCACGCCCGCGCTCGTGCTCGCGGCGCCCATCGTCGGCTGGCCGCTCGCGGCCGCGCTGCTGGCGACGGCGGCCATCGCGTTCCTCCCCGATCGCATCCGCCGCCACGTGCGGCTCATCGCCTGGCTCGTCGCCGCGGTCGCCGTCGTGGCCGTCGCGTTCGTGCTCGAGCAGGGCCGCGAGCAGCCGATCGGCGTCTGGCCGTGGGCCGCCGCCGCGGCGCTCAGCATCGTCGGCGTGCTCGGCTACCTCGCCGACCAGCACGACGACTCGAAGCCGATGCTCGTGTTCCTCATGCCGGCGGCGCTGCTGCTCACGGTGGGCCTCGTCTACCCGGCGATCCGCACGACCGTCCTCGCGTTCACCGACGCGAGCGGCACGTTCAACGGCATCGAGAACTTCGTCTGGATGTTCACGCAGCCCGAGGCGCTCGTGACGCTCGGCAACACCGTCGTGTGGGTCATCCTCGTGCCGCTGCTGTCGACCGCGATCGGCCTCGCCTACGCGGTGTTCATCGACAAGAGCCGCGGCGAGCGCGTCTACAAGATGCTCGTGTTCATGCCGATGGCCATCTCGATGGTCGGCGCGAGCATCATCTGGCGCTTCATGTACGCCTACCGCGGCCCCGAGCAGGAGCAGATCGGCCTCGTCAACCAGGTCATCGTGTGGTTCGGCGGCGAGCCGCAGCAGATCCTGCAGAACAGCCCGTGGAACACGCTCGCGCTCATCGTCGTGATGATCTGGATCCAGACCGGCTTCGCCATGGTCGTGCTCTCGGCCGCCATCAAGGGCGTGCCGACCGAGCAGCTCGAGGCGGCCGAGATCGACGGCGCCAACCCGTGGCAGCGCTTCGCGAACGTCACGGTGCCGGGCATCCGCACCTCGCTCGTCGTGGTCGTGACGACCATCTCGATCGCGACGCTCAAGGTGTTCGACATCGTCCGCACGATGACCGCGGGCAACTTCAACACCTCCGTCGTCGCGAACGAGATGTACACGCAGGCGTTCCGATCCGGCGAGCCGGGCCGAGGCGCGGCACTGGCGCTGATCCTGTTCATCATGGTGCTGCCGGTGGTCGTCTACAACATCCGCGTCCTGAACCAGCAGAAGGCGATCCGATGAGCTCCGTTGCCGTGACCCCAGACCCCGAGATCACCCCTAAGTCGGCGGATGCGTCGCTCGGCGGCACGACGCGGGCGGACCGCGTCAAGCGCAGGCTCACGAGCCCGGGCGCGACCATCGCGGCGCTCATCATCGCCGTCATCTGGACCATCCCGACGTTCGGCCTGCTGCTGTCGTCCTTCCGGCCCGCGGGCCAGATCTCGACGACCGGCTGGTGGACGTTCTTCGGCGACCCGCAGCTGACGCTCGCGAACTACGGCGAGGTGCTCTTCTCGGGCTCGGCGTCGTCGCCGCAGCTGGGCGAGTACTTCGTCAACTCGCTCGCGATCGCGATCCCGGGCACGATCATCCCGCTCGTGCTCGCGGCGCTCGCGGCCTACGCCTTCGCGTGGGTGAAGTTCAAGGGCTCGTCGACCCTCTTCGTCGTGGTCTTCGCGCTGCAGATCGTGCCGCTGCAGATGGCGCTCATCCCGTTGCTGCAGCTGTTCGTGACCTTCCTGCAGCCGTTCCAGGACGCGCTGCACGAGGCGGTGCCGTTCATCAGCGAGCGCCAGTTCCTGCCGGTCTGGATCGCGCACGCGATCTTCGGCCTGCCGCTGGCGATCTTCCTGCTGCACAACTTCATCTCGGCGATCCCCGCCGACGTCATCGAGGCCGCGCGCGTCGACGGCGCAGGGCACGGGCAGATCTTCTTCCGCATCATCCTGCCGCTCGCGACGCCGGCGATCGCGTCGTTCGCGATCTTCCAGTTCCTGTGGGTCTGGAACGACCTGCTGGTCGCGCTCGTGTTCTCCTCCGGCACACCGGACACCGCGCCGCTGACGCAGCGATTGGCCGAGCTCGCGGGCTCCCGAGGCGAGAACTGGGAGCGGCTCACCGCCGGCGCGTTCGTGTCGCTCGTCGTGCCGCTGCTCGTGTTCTTCGGGCTCCAGCGGTACTTCGTCAGGGGCCTGCTCGCGGGGTCTGCCAAGGGTTGAGCGCGCAGGGCGCAATGCGGCACCGCCGCGTTGCGCCCGGAGCGCTCAAGGTCGAGTAGCCGGGCGCAGCCCGGCGTACCGAGACCTGCTCCACGCAGCACGATGCCGCCCAGCCAGCCGCCCCGCCCCCGCGATACCCTGGACGCGGTGAGCCGGGAAGCCTGGTCGGCGTCCCGCTGAGCGACCCGGCTCGGCGGTGCCGAGAGGAGCGCCATGCAGTCCACCCCGCCCATCCGCCGTCGCGAGCGACTCGCGCAGAGCCTGCGCCTCGAGACCACGAGCGGCGCGCTGCTGCTCGTCGCCGCCGCCGTCGCCCTCATCTGGGCGAACTCGCCGTGGCGCGACTCGTACGCCGCGCTCATGGAGACGACCGTCGGGCCGGCGGCGCTGCACCTCGACCTGAGCGTCGCCACCTGGGCGGCCGACGGGCTGCTCGCGATCTTCTTCTTCGTCGTCGGCGTCGAGCTGAAGCACGAGATCGTCGCCGGGAGCCTCCGCAACCCCCGGCAGGCGGCGGTGCCCGTGCTCGCCGCGGTCGGCGGCATGGCGCTGCCGGCGCTCGTCTACGTCGGCGTCGTGCTCGCCGCCGGCGACCCCGAGGCGCTCACCGGCTGGGCGATCCCGGCGGCGACCGACATCGCCTTCGCGCTCGCGGTGCTCGCCATCTTCGGGCGCGGCCTGCCGACGGCGCTGCGCACCTTCCTGCTCACGCTGGCGGTGGTCGACGACCTGCTCGCGATCGTCGTGATCGCCGTCTTCTACACGGCGGGCGTGCAGCTGCTCGCGCTGCTCGGCGCGCTGCTCGCGGTCGCGGTCTTCGCCCTGGTGGTGCGCACGCGCTGGGCGCGCTGGTGGCTGCTCATCCCCATCGCGCTCGTCGCGTGGTGGCTCATGCACGAGTCGGGCGTGCATGCGACGATCGCGGGCGTGCTGCTCGGCGCGGTCGTGCCCGCGAAGCCCGTGCTGGGGGAGTCGGAGACGCGCACGCACCGCTTCGAGGCGGCGGTGCGCCCGTGGTCGACCGCGATCGCGCTGCCGATCTTCGCGTTCTGCTCGGCGGGGGTCTCGGTCGCCGACGGCGGCGGGTTCGCCGAGGTGGCGTCGCAGCCGGTGCTGCTCGCGGTCGTCGCCGGGCTCGTGCTCGGCAAGCTCGTGGGCGTGCTGGGCGTCACGGCGATCGTCACGCGCGTCACGCCGCTGCGGCTGCCCGACGGCATCGGCCTGCGCGACCTGCTGCCGGTGGCGCTGCTCACCGGCATCGGGTTCACCGTCTCGCTGCTCATCACCGAGCTCTCGTTCGACGACGCCGCGCGCACGGACGCGGCGAAGCTCGCGGTGCTCATCGGCTCCGGCCTCGCCGCGGTGCTCGCGGCGCCGCTGCTGCGCTGGGATGCGAAGCAGGCCCGCAGCGCCGACATGAACGAGGACGGCGTCGCCGACGCGCCCCAGGAGCGCATCGGCGGCTGAGCCCGGCTACCGCGGCGCTGCGAGCGCGCGGTGCACCGGCACGACCGCGGCCGCGCTCCACGCCTGCGGGCGGCACGACGCCGGGTAGGCGACCGGCGTCGCCGCCTCGTCGGCGCCGAACCCGGCGAACAGCTCGGGCAGCCGCCCATCGAAGGCGTCGGCCGTGCGCACGAGCTGCGCCGAGAGCGTCCGGGCCTCGGCCGTGAGGCCGGCCCGGAGCATCCCCTCGATCACGACGCCCGTGTCGTGCGGCCACACCGAGCCGCAGTGGTACGACAGCTGCCAGTAGCCGCCCTCGTCGGAGGCCATGGTGCGCAGGCCCCAGCCCGACGCGAAGCGCTCGTCGACGAGCAGGCGCGCGACCGCGGCCTCCTCCTCGGCCGACAGGAGCGAGGTGCCGAGCAGCTGGCCCATGTTCGACGTCTTCGCGTCGACCGGGGTGCCCGAGCCGTCGAGGGGCAGAGCCCCGAGCTGCACACGCTGACCACCGGTGTCGGCTCGCTCGTGTCGGGGCAGCTGGGCTCGGGCACGCAGTTCCCGCTCAAGCTCGCGGCGGCGGTGCTCATGACGATCCCGGTCGCGGTGATGTTCTTCATCTTCCAGAAGCGCATCATGTCGACGACGGAGGGCGGCGAGAAGGGTTGAGGCCGGAGGGCGCAATGGCGGCCGAGCCGCCGTTGCGCCCGCAGGCCTCAAGGTCGAGGAGCGCGCGGCGAAGCCGCACGCGTCCCGAGACCTCTGCACTCCCGCAGGCGTCGAGGTCGAGGAGCATCGTCGCGCCCCGGCCCCCGTCTACTCCACCGACGGCGGCGACCGATCCGGCTCCACGAGCCGCAGGTACGCGTGCTCGCGGCGCACCGCGCCGCCCGCCGCGACGCGCTGCGCGCGCGCCGGCTCTGCGTCGCGCGCGGGCTCCGGCGCGCTCGGCGCGAGCGGCGTGAGCGCGTGCAGGTGCCGCTCGACCGCGATCGGCCCGACCGCGCTCGCGGCGCGGGCGGTGAGCGCCTGGTGCACCGGCACCACGGCTGCCGCGCTCCACGCCTGGGGCGAGCACGCCCCGGGGACGGGGATCGGCGCGGCGGTGTCGTCGAGCCCGTAGCCGGCGTACAGCTGCGGCATCCGGCCCTGGAACGCATCCGCCGCCCGCTCGAGCTGCTCGGCGAGCGCCGCGGCCTCCGCGCCGAGCCCCGCGCGCAGCAGGCCCTCGATCGCGACGGCCGTGTCGTGCGGCCAGATCGCGCCGCAGTGCTGGGACATCGGCCAGTAGCCGCCCGCGTCGGTCGCCATCGTGCGGAGGCCGAAGCCCGACGAGAGCCGCGGGTCGAGCAGCAGGCGGGCCACCTCGCGCTCCTCCTCGGCCGACAGCAGCGTCGTGCCGATGAGCTGCCCGATGTCGCTCGTGAGCGCGTCGACCTGGGGACCCGAGGCCTCGAGCGCGAGGGCCGGGAAGCGCTCGCGGCCGTGCTCGACCCAGAAGGCCGCGCGGAAGCGCTCGCGCAGCCGCTCCGCCCAGCCTCGCCACCGCTCGCCGCCGTCGCCGAGCGCGTCGAGCAGGTCGGCGGCGCCGACCGCGGCCCGCACGGCGAGCCCCTGCACCTGGGCGACCGCGAGCGAGCCGGCGGCGATGCCGCCGTCGGCGAAGCGCATGGCGTCGGCGGAGTCCTTCCAGGCCTGGTTCGCGAGGCCCGTGCCCGACTCCTCGGGGTAGCTGAGGAACCCGTCGCCCGTGCGCGTGTCGAGCCACCAGAGCGCCGCGTGCAGTGACGGGCGCAGCTCGCGCACCGCCTGGAGCGGCAGCCCCGCCCGCCAGGCGTCGTGCAGCAGCACGATCCACAGCGGCGTCGCGTCGATGGAGCCGAAGTAGACCGGCGGCAGCTCGACGCCCATCCAGGGCAGCTCGATGGAGTCCTGCCGCAGCTCGTGCAGGATGCGGCCGGGCTCCTCGCCGGTGGCAGGATCGGTGCGCACGCCCTGCCGGGCGGCGAGCGTGCGCAGCGTGCCCTCGGCGAGGTCGGTGCCGAGCGGCAGCAGCAGCCGCGAGGCGATGAGCGCGTCGCGCGCGACCATCGTCACGTGCCAGGGGGCGCCCGCGGCGGGGAACGCGCCGTGGCCGGCGTCGAGCAGGAGGTCCTCGAGGTCGGTCACGGCGCGCTCGGCCCACCGGTCGAGCGCGGGCCGGCCGGTCGGTCGCACGCCCGCGCACGGCGCGGGGCACGGCGTGCCGGTCACCGCGAGCGTCGGGTCGTCGAGCTCGAGCTCGAGCGCGAAGCCGGCCCAGTCGTCGGGCAGCACTACGCTGTGGCGCGAGGCGATGACGCGGCTGCCCTCGACGCGCAGCTCACCGCCGCGGCTCGTGCAGCGCAGCACCCGGGTGCCGTCGGTGGCGATCGCGACGCCGTCCTCGACGCGGATGCGCAGCTCGACCGGGCGCGGATCCCCGGCGCGGACCGTCCACATCGGCGCGAGCTCGATGTCGCAGACGAGCTCGACCGCGGCGTTGACGGGCACGTCGCGGCCGTTGACGATCGTCACCCGCTCGACGACCGCGCCCGGCGCGACCTCGCGCATCCGCTCGACCATGACGCGCGCCGCGGGGGCGCGCGCGTCGAGGTCGCGCGCGACGGCGTGGAAGACGACCCAGTCGGCCTCGTCTGCGGTCGTGATGTGCTCGACGGGCGCGCCGTCGACGAGCAGCTCGACGCCCCGCACGTAGCGCCAGTCGCCGTGGTAGACGCCGTAGGCGCTGCTGCCGCCCATCGTGCCGTCGCGGTGCGACCAGACCTGCGTGGGAGCCGCGAGCGCCACGAGCTCGGTGTGGAGGAGCGGCGGTCTCCCGACACCCCTGCTCTGCTCGTGACACATGGGCTTCCGATCGCTGTGCGGTGCGGCTGGCCCAAAACTAGTCCTGTTGCAGAACCGCGTCCCGCAAGGCGCCCTCAGCCTTCGCGCACGAGTGCCGCAGGCCGTGCGCGTCTGCTGAGCGCCATCGCCGCCGAGGCGCTAGGGGGTCGGCCGGCGCGCGTCGTAGGCGAGGAACGAGCGCTGCGCGCGCGTCACGACGGCGATGAGCACGACGATGAGGATGCCGCCGAGCAGCGGCGGCGCCCAGAGCGCCACGAGCGTGGTCGCGATGCCCGCGTAGAGGTCGCCGATGCGCGGGCCGCCGGTGACGACGACGGTGAACAGGCCCTGCGTGCGGCCGCGCATGTCGTCGGGCGCGGCGGTGAGCATCATCGTCGAGCGGAAGATCGCGCTGATCTCGTCGCTCGCGCCCATGCCGGCCATCGCGATCGCGGCGACGGCGAGCGCCGGCCACGACACCTGCGGCCACGCTGCGGCGACCGGCCCGCCCCAGCCGAGCGCCATGGCGAGGATGACGGCGCCGAGCAGCAGCACGAACGCCCCGTAGACGGTGATGGCCCGCGCGACCGCGACGCCGTGGCGGTGGATGTGCGCGACCGGGCCCGAGAAGAGGCTCGCCAGCAGCGTGCCCATGGCAGCCGCCGCGGTCAGGGCGCCGACGGTGACAGGACCGCCGCCGATGGCGACGGCGCCGATCGCGGGCAGCAGCGCGTAGGGCCGGCCGAACGTCATCGCGATGATGTCGACGACGAACGACATGCGGATGTTGGGCGCCTGGCGCAGGAAGCGGTAGCCGTCGCGCAGCGACGCGAGGCCCGGCTTCGCGACCGCGCCGAGCGGGGGCAGGCGCGGCAGGCCGAGCACGCCGAGGAAGCCGGCGGTGAAGAGCGCCGCGTCGATCGCGAACGTGATCGGCAGGCCGACGGTCGCGACGAGCACGCCGGCGGCCGCGGGGCCCAGCGTCAGCATGGTGCCCATCGCGATGCCGTTGAGCGCGGCCGCGCGCGAGAGGAGGTGCGCGGGCAGGATGCGCGGGGTGACGGCGCTGCGCGTCGCCCCCGAGATGGTCGCGGCGACGGTGTTGATCGTCGTGAGCACGTAGAACGGCCACACCGGTGCGCGGCCGCCCTCGGCGACGAGCGCGGCGTCCCACGTCGAGAGCGCGACGAGGCCGAGCACGGCACCCCAGCCGGTGAGGCTCGAGGCGATGAGCAGGGCGCGCCGGTCGAAGGCGTCGGCGAGCATGCCGCCCCAGAGGCCTGCGACGACCATGGGCAGCAGCGCGATGCCGCCGACGAGTGCGACCATCATCGTGCTCGCGGTCATGTCGAAGATCTGCAGGCCGACGGCGACGACCGTCATCTGCGCGCCGATGCCGCTGATCGCGTTGCCGATCCAGAGCCTGGCGAAGGCGGGCGAGGCGCGGAGCGGTGCGAGGTCGACCATGCGGCGGCGCGGCGCCTCGGCGTCGCCGGGGGCGTGCTGCCCGCGCTCGGCGGCGCGCGGGAGGATCGCGTGGTCGCCGGTCACCGGGTCGCTCGGGAGCGGGTCGGTGGGGCCGAAGCCGGCGTCGAGCGCGCCGGTCTCGAGCGGATCGGCGTCGCCGCGGCCGTCAGCGCCGCCGCGAGGCGGCGTCACGCGACGTCGTCGATGCCGTACAGCGCCTGGATCGCGGCGAGGAAGTCGTCGTGCCTGCCCTCGGCGGCGAGCTCGCGCGCCCGCACGGTGGGCTTGTGCAGCAGCACGCCCGCGAAGTGGCGCAGCGCCTGCTCGGCGAGGCGCCGCTCCTCCTCGGTGCCACGCTTGGCGATGCGGGCGAGCTCGGCGTCCATCGCGCCCTGCACGTGCTCGCGCAGCGCCGCGATCGCGGGGCCGAGCTGCCGCTCGGCGGTGCCGCGCTCGAAGCGCGCGGCGGCCTTCCGCACGAGGTGGCGGGCGTCCTCGGTGGCGGTGAGGTGCTCGAGCGGCGCGTGCAGGCGGATCGTCTCGAGGTCGAGCACCTCGACGCCGTGCACGGTCGCGACGTCGGGGTCGACGTTGCGGGGCATGCCCATGTCGATCACGAGCTGCGAGGCGCGGCCGTGGTCGACCGGGCACTCGGCGCCGGGGCCCGCGTGCAGCGGGCAGCCCTCGGCGGTGGGGTCGAGCGCGACGGGGCAGGTGGATGCGTCGTGCGGCTGCACGGCGGAGCCGGGGAAGGCGTGGGTCGCGGCGAGCCGCTCGCGGCCGGCCCGGAGCAGCGCGGCGTCGACCACGTGGTGGTCGGCGCTCGTGCACGTGACGATGACGTCGGCGGTCGCGGCGGCGAGCGGGGCGTCGCGCGGGTCGACGTAGCCGATCGCGTGGCTGCGGGCGAAGCCGGCGCCGCGGTCGGAGGGGCTCCAGACCTCGATGTGCTGGGCGCCGCGGCGGCGCAGCTCGGCGAGCGAGACGCCCGCGAAGCGGCCGGTGCCGACGAGCAGCACGCGCGCGCCGGTGAAGTCGACGCGGGCGCTCGCGAGGTCGAGCGCGAGGCGCACGATCGAGCGGCCGGCCTCGCCGATGCCGGTGCGGTTCTTGATGCCGCGCTGCGTCTCGGACGCGCGCTGGAAGAGGCGCTCGAGGCTCGGGGAGGTCGTGCCGGCGTCCTGCGCCGACTGCAGCGCGCGGCGCACCTGGCCGGCGATCTCGCCCTCGCCGACGACGACCGACTCGAGGCCGGCGGCGACGGCGAACAGGTGCTCGGCGGCGCGGCCCTCGACGAGCGGCTCGAGGGTCTCGGGGTGGTGGAACCCGAGCGCATCCGTCGCGGCCGTCTGCGCGATGCCCGGCGCCTCGTCCCGGTCGGCGTCGACGTCGAGGTACACCTCGAAGCGGTTGCAGGTGGAGACGACGATCGCGCCCTCGATCGACGGGTGCGAGGCGAAGGAGGTGGGCAGCTGCGCGGCGTCTGCCGACGACAGGGCCTCGAGGGCTGTGAAGTCGGCGTTCTTGTGACTCGCCGTCAGGCAGATGAGCACCCGACCATCCTACCGCGTCCCCCAGCCCGCCCCGTCGGCGGCGGGCGAGCGCCCCCAGCGCGGAGGTGGGACAATGGATGCGATGCCTGCGCTGCCCGAGACCCACCCGCTCAACACCCGCACCGGAGCCTCCGGCCTGGTGCGCGCCTACCGCGGCGACCGCCCGGAGGTCACGCCCGTGTGGTTCATGCGGCAGGCGGGGCGCTCGCTGCCCGAGTACCGGTCGCTGCGCCAGGGCCGCGACATGCTCGACACGTGCCTCGACCCGGTGCTCGCGAGCGAGATCACGCTGCAGCCGGTGCGCCGCCACGGCGTCGACGCGGCCATCTTCTTCAGCGACATCATGGTGCCGCTGCGCCTCGTCGGCGTCGACGTGACGATCGAGCCCGGCGTCGGTCCGGTCGTCGCCGAGCCCGTGCGCACCCCCGCCGACGTCGAGCGCCTCGTCGCGCTCGACCCGGCCCGCCTCGACGAGGCGCTCGAGCCGATCCGCGAGGGCGTGCGCCAGACGATCGCGGGGCTCGCCGAGATCGGCGACGGCACGACCCCGCTCATCGGCTTCGCGGGCGCCCCCTTCACGCTCGCCGCCTACCTCGTCGCCGGCCGCCCGTCGAAGGACCACCTCGAGGCGCGCACCCTCATGCGCTCCCACCCCGACGCGTGGGACGCCCTGACCCGCTGGGCGGCCGACGTCACGGGCCGCTTCCTGCGCGCGCAGGTCGAGCAGGGCGCGAGCGCCGCGCAGCTGTTCGACTCGTGGGCGGGCTCGCTGCCGCTCGAGCAGTACCGCGAGCACGTCGCTCCGGCCTCGCGCCTCGCGCTCGACGCCGTGCGCGACCTGACCGACGCATCCGGCCGCCGCGTGCCGCTCGTGCACTTCGGCGTCGGGGCGGGCGAGCTCTACGGCGCGATGGACCTCGACGTCGACTGCATCGGCGTCGACTGGCGCGTGCCGCTCGACCAGGCGCTCGAGCGCATCGACGCCGACGTGACCGTGCAGGGCAACCTCGACCCGGCGGTGCTCGGCGCTCCGTGGGAGATCGTCGAGGCCGCGATCGACCACGTGCTCATCGCGGGATCCGTCGCGCGCGCGCACGTGTTCAACCTCGGCCACGGCGTGCCGCCGACGGCCGACCCCGCGGTGCTGACCCGCATCGTGCAGGCGGTGCATGCGCGGTGACCGACGTGACCGGGGCTGAGCCCGGCCCCGAGGCCGGCGCCGCGCCCGCCGAGGGTGCGGATGCGCCCGGCGGCGCGGGCGCCGAGCGCTGGGACACGATCGTGGCCGGCGCGGGCGTCGCGGGCCTCACGGTCGCGCACGAGCTGGCCGCCCGCGGCTACCGGGTGCTCGTGCTCGAGGCCTCCGATCGCCTCGGCGGCGTCGCGAGCCCGATCGAGGTCGACGGCCTCGCGCTCGACGCGGGCGCCGAGTCGTTCGCGACCCGCGGCGGCGCGGTCGCCGAGCTCGCGCGCGAGCTGGGACTCGGCGACGACATCGTGAGCCCCAACCCGGCCGGCGCCTGGCTGCAGCTCGCCGACCGCGCCGTGCCGCTGCCGAAGCACACGCTGCTCGGCATCCCCTCGTCGCCGCTCGCGCGCGACGTCATCGACGTGCTCGGCTGGGGCGGCGCCGTGCGCGCCTACCTCGACCGCCTCATGCCGGTGCTGCGCATCGGCAAGGACGACGCGCTCGGCCCGCTCGTGCGCCGCCGCATGGGGAGGAAGGCCCTCGACCGGCTGGTCGGCCCGCTCGCCGGCGGCGTCTACTCGGCCGACCCCGACCTGCTCGACGTCGCGACGGTGGCGCCGGGCCTCAACAACGCGCTCACGCAGGCCGGATCGCTCTCGGGCGCCGTGGCGGTCGTGCTCGAGGAGCGCGCCGCCGCGGTCGCGCGCGGCGACGCCGCCCCGAGCAACGCGAGCCGTCCGGGCAGCGCCGTGCAGGGCATCCGCGGCGGCGTCCACCGCCTCACCGCCGCGCTCGCCGAGCGGGCGCGCGAGCACCGCGCCGAGCTGCGCACGGGCGTGCGCGTGCTCGCCGCCGAGCCGACCGGCACCGGCTGGACCCTGCAGACGGATGCGGGCGTCTTCGACGCGTCGTCGCTGGTCGTCGCGCTTCCCGAGGCCGAGGCGCTGCGCGTGCTCGCCGGCGTCGACGGCTTCGCCGGGCTCGCCGCCGACGCGGGCGGCGTGACCGTCGAGCTCGTCACGCTCGTGCTGCCCGCCGGCGCGATCGAGGGCGACCCGCGCGGCACGGGCGTGCTCGTCGCCGGCGACGCGCCCGCGGTGCGGGCGAAGGCGATGACCCACTCGAGCGCCAAGTGGCCGTGGCTGCGCGAGGCCGCCGGCGGCCGCGAGGTCGTGCGCCTCAGCTACGGCTCCGGCCGCACCCCGCCCGCGACCGAGGGCCTCGACGACGCGGCGGCCGTCGCGCTCGCGCTCGCCGACGCGCGCGCGATCCTCGGCCGCGAGCTGCCCGAGCCCGTCGCCGCCGCGCGCGTGCGCTGGCAGCAGGGCCAGCCGGCGAGCGTCGTCGGTGCGGCCGCCCGGCAGCGGGCGATCCGCGCCGCCGCGGCCGCGCACGAGCAGCTGCTCGTCGTCGGCGCCGCCGTCGCCGGCACGGGCCTCGCGCAGGTCGTGCCCGACGCCCGCGCCGCCGCGCTCGGCATCCGGCGGGAGCGCTTCGTCGAGCCCGGGAGGCCCTGGACCGACGACGTCGCCCCCGAGGAGGGGGCCGCCGGCCCCGCGCCCGACGGCGACGACGCGCGGGCATCCGCCGGCGCATCCGCCCCGAACGACACCGCGGGCGCCCCCGGCGCCGCGGCCGACGACACCGCGACCGCACACGACCGAGGAGAGGCATGAGCGAGCACGAGCACGCCCATCACGAGCAGCCCGACGAGCACGGGCAGGCCGAGGCGCAGGACGACGGCTTCACCATCTGGAGCGTGCACCGCCGCGGCGGCCCGGCCGCGAACGGCGGCCGCGCGCCGCTCGAGAAGGAGCTCGCGGCGCTCGAGGCCGAGGGCATCATCGCCCGCGGCATCTACGACGTCTCCGGCATGCGCGCCGACGCCGACATCATGGTCTGGCTGCACGGCACCGCCGGCACGCGCCCCGAGGCGCTGCAGGCGGCGATGCGCCGCGTGCGCCGCTCGCGCGAGCTCGCCGGCACGACGCTGGTGTGGAGCGCCATGGGCGTGCACCGCGACGCCGAGTTCAACAAGCAGCACGTGCCCGGGTTCATGCGCGGGATCGCGCCCAAGCGCTGGGTGACCGTCTACCCCTTCAACCGCTCCTACGACTGGTACCTGCTGCCGGCCGAGGACCGCAGCCGCATGCTCGCCGAGCACGGCCGCGCGGGCGCCGCCTACCGCGGCGTGCTCGCGAACACCGTCTCGGCGTTCGCGCTGGGCGACTACGAGTGGATCCTGCCGCTCGAGTCCGACGAGCTCGTCGAGCTCGTCGACATGATGCGCGAGCTGCGCGCCGTCGAGGCGCGGCTGCACGTGCGCGACGAGGTGCCGTTCTTCACGGGCCGCAGGATCGCGGTCGACGAGATCGAGGAGGTGCTCGCATGAGCGAGATGACGGATGCGCCCCAGGGCGGATGCTGCGGCGGCGGGTGCTGCGGCGGGATGCAGCAGCAGCCCGAGCAGCAGCAGGCGGAGCAGCAGGCGGCCCGGCGCGAGACCAAGGCGCCGGCGGCGACGGCCGTGCACCTGGAGCCGGGAGCGGCCGTCGCGAGCGCGACGCCGGCCGCCCAGCCGGGCCCCGAGCACGTGGAGGAGCCGGTCGCGTACGACGGCATCCTGCTGTCGGGCTTCGGCGGGCCGGAGGGGCAGGACGACGTGCTGCCGTTCCTGCGCAACGTCACCCGCGGCCGCGGCATCCCCGACGAGCGGCTCGAGGAGGTGGCGACCCACTACCGCCACTTCGGCGGCGTCAGCCCCATCAACCAGCAGAACCGCGACCTGAAGGCCGCGCTCGAGGGCGCGCTCGCCGAGGCCGGCGTCGACCTGCCCGTCTACTGGGGCAACCGCAACTGGGCGCCGTACCTCGACGAGGCGCTGCAGCAGGCCGCCGATGCGGGCGCGACGCGGCTGCTGGCCATCCCCACCTCGGCCTACTCCTCCTACTCGTCGTGCCGGCAGTACCGCGAGGACTGGGCCGACGCGCTCGAGGCGACCGGGCTGCAGGCGTCGATGCAGATCGACAAGGTGCGCCAGTTCTTCAACCACCCGGGCTTCCTCGCGCCGTTCGTCGACGGCGTGCGCGCGACGGTCGCCGAGGCGCGCGAGGCCGGTTTCGCCGACGGCGACGTCGAGGTGCTCTTCGCGACCCACAGCATCCCCACCGCCGACGCGGAGCGCTCTGGCGCGCCCGACCTGCACGAGTGGGGTCCGGGCGGCGGCTACGAGGCGCAGCACCTCGCCGCCGCGGAGTGGGTCATGGGCGAGGCGGCGCCGGGCGTCGCCTGGCAGCTCGTCTACCAGTCGCGCTCCGGGCCCGCCTCGCAGCCGTGGCTCGAGCCCGACATCAACGACGCGATCGACGAGCTCCCGGTCGGCGACGGCGGCCGCAAGGCGGTCGTGATCGTGCCGCTCGGCTTCGTGAGCGACCACATGGAGGTCATGTGGGACCTCGACGAGGAGGCCATCGAGACGGCCACCGAGCGGGGCCTGTGGGTGCGCCGCGCGCCGACGCCGGGCGTCGACCCGCAGTACGTGGGCGCGCTCGTCGACCTCGTGCAGGAGCGGCTCGAGGGGCGGCCGGTCGCCGAGCGCAAGGCGGTCACCTCGATCCACACCTGGTACGACGTGTGCCGGCCGGGCTGCTGCGAGAACCCGCGGCTCGGCTTCCGGCCCGCGATCGCCGGGCTGCAGCCGTGACGCTGCGCGTCGGCACGCGCGGCTCGGCGCTCGCGATGGCGCAGACGAAGGCGCTCGCCGCGCGCTTCGCGGGCGACGTCGAGATCGTCGAGATCACGACGAAGGGCGACGTCGACCGCACCTCGCTGTCGCAGCTGGGCGGCACGGGCGTGTTCGTCTCGGCGCTGCGGGATGCCCTGCTCGAGGGCCGCGTCGACGTCGCGGTGCACTCGATGAAGGACCTCCCCACGGCGCCCGCCGCCGGCATCGAGCTCGCCGCGGTCGCGAAGCGCGAGGATCCCCGCGACGCGCTGTGCGCCCGCGACGGGCTCACGCTCGCCGGGCTCCCCGAGGGCGCGAAGGTCGGCACCGGGTCGCCGCGGCGCGCGGCGCAGCTGCGCCTCGCGCGGCCCGACATCGAGGTCGTCGACATCCGCGGCAACGTGCCCACGCGCCTCGCGCGGGCGCAGGGCGACGACGCCGACCTCGACGCGGTCGTGCTCGCGCTCGCGGGCCTCAAGCGCCTCGGGCTCGACGGCAGCGCGACCGAGCTGCTCGACCTCGTCGACTTCCCGACCGCGCCCGCGCAGGGCGCGCTCGCCGTCGAGATCCGCGAGGGCGACGGCGCGAGCCGCGCCGCCGTCGCGAAGACCGACCACGGCCCCACCCGGGCCGCGGCCGACGCCGAGCGGCGCGTGCTCGCGGGCCTCGAGGCCGGATGCGCGGCACCGGTGGCCGCGCACGCCGAGGTCGCCGACGGGATGCTCTTCCTCACCGCGATCGCGTACGCGACCGACGGCTCCCGCCGCCTCGGCGCATCCCACGCCTTCACGCTCGACTCGACGGCGCCCGCCGACCTCGCGGAGGGCGCGCGCGACGTGGCCGAGCGGGCGGTCGCCGAGCTGCTCGAGGCCGGCGCCGCCGACCTCGTGCACGAGGCGCGCACCGAGGGCTGAGGCTCCGGCGGATCGGGCGGCGCGCGGGTGGTCGGGCGCGCCGCGTCCGCCGCCTCTGCGAGACTGCTCGGCACCGACCCAGGGAGGAAGCCATGCGCGTCCTGATCCCCCGTGGCGGCAGCTGGGGCGACGAGGTCGCCCGGCTCGTCACCGACGCGGGCTTCGAGCCGCTGATCCTGCCGCTCGTCACGATCGAGCCGGCCGAGGACCAGGAGCACCTGCAGCGCATCCTCGCGCAGCTCGCCGAGGGCCGCTTCGACTGGCTCGTCGTCACGAGCCAGTCGACCGTGCGGGTGCTGCCGCGCGTGCCGGTCTCGGTGCACGTCGCCGCCGTCGGCGCGGTGACGGCCGCATCGCTGCGGGAGCGCGGCGTGCCGGTCGCGTTCATCCCCACGAAGCAGTCGGCGGCCGGGCTCGTCGACGAGTGGCCCATCCGCGAGGGGCGGGTGCTCTGGCCGCACGCGCTCGACGCGCGGCCGACGATCGCCGACGGGCTGCGGCGCCACGGCATGCAGGTGACAGAGGTGGTCGCGTACCGCACGGTGCCGGTGTTCGAGTCGGGCGACGCGCTCGCCGAGGCGGTCTCGACGCAGACGGGCGCGATCCCGGTCGTCGGCGCGGATGCGACGCGGCAGCAGGAGGAGCTGCAGGCGGCGGGGGAGGACGGCGCCGATGCCGTGCTGACCGCCGTCGAGCCGGCCGAGACGCCGATCGACGCGGTGCTGGTCACCTCGGGCTCGGTCGCGAAGCAGGTCGCGCGGCTCGGCCTCGCGGGCGACACGCGCATCATCGCGATCGGCGACCAGACCGCCGAGGACTGCCGCAAGCACGGCCTGCGGGTCGCGGGCATCGCGCAGCGGCCGAACGCGCAGGCGCTCGTCGCGGCGCTCGTGGCGGCCGCGGGGCGCTGAGCCCGGCGCCGCCCCGCACTGATCCCCCGCAAGCGCTCCGTTCCCCCCGCAGAGGGACCCCTTCGACCGAACGGGACCCGGTGCACCGGGTCCTCCCGGGTGGAACGGGTCCTCGAGGGTGGAACGGGTCGCGCGCGGCGTACCGTGGGCGCATGAGCGAGCACGCCCGCGACACGAACCCCGCGCTCCAGGCGCTCGCCGCCTCCGGCCTCGAGCACGAGATCACCCGGCACGGGCGCGTCGGATCGCTCGCCGAGGCCGCCGAGGCTCGCGGCGTGAGCCCCGCCGAGGTCATCAAGACGATGGTCGTGCGCCGCGGCGAGGGCGACCACCTGCTCGTGCTCGTGCCCGGCGACCGCACGATCGCGTGGCCGAAGCTGCGCGAGCTGCTCGGCGTCAGCCGGCTGTCGATGCCCGACGGCGAGGCGGCGTTCGCGGTGACGGGGTTCCGCCGCGGCACGATCACCCCGTTCGGCACGACGCGGCCGCTGCCCGTCGTCGCCGACGAGCGCGTGCTCGGCCACCGCGTCTCCATCGGCGGCGGCGACCACGGGGTCGCGGCGACGGTCGACGGCGACGCGCTCGTCGCGCACCTGGGCGCGCAGGTCGCCGACGTGACCGATCCCGAGGCGCCGCGCTGACGCATCCACCCTCACGCGCGACGCCACGGGGCGCTGGCGCGCACCCCGCCGGGCGTGTAGCGTCGCTCGAGCAGTCGTCGGCGGTGTCAGCGCCGACGCCCTCCGCACCCCCAGGAGCCACGATGACCGAGATCCACGGAGCCGCGACCCGGCGCTGACCCGACGACCACGCATCGTCGACCCATCCGTCAGCGCTCCCCGCTCTCGGAGGATCCCTCTTGGCACACCCTGTCATCGCGCTCTCGCGCGTCTCGTTCCAGTGGCCCGACGGCACGCCCGTGCTCGACGGCGTCTCCAGCGCGCTCGGCCACGGGCGCACCGGCCTCGTCGGCATGAACGGCGCCGGCAAGTCCACGCTGCTGCGCCTCATCGCCGGCTCGCTCTCGCCCGCCGCAGGCGACATCGTCGTGCACGGCACGGTCGCCGCGCTGCCGCAGCAGCTGGCTCTCGGGCCCGGCACAGTGGCGGATGCGCTCGGCATCGCGGGCGTGCTCGACGCGATCGCGGCCATCGAGTCGGGCGACGTCGCCCCGCACCGCTTCGACGAGGTCGGCGACCGCTGGGGCGTCGAGGCGGAGGCGCTCGCGGAGCTCGCCGCCCTCGGCCTGGCCGGCGACGCCGACCTGCTGCGCCGCCCGATCGCGACGCTCTCCGGCGGCGAGGCGGTGCTCGTCGGGCTCGCCGCGATCCGGCTGCAGCGCGCCGACATCGCGCTGCTCGACGAGCCGACGAACAACCTGGACGCCGACGCCCGCGCGCGGCTCCACGACGCGGTCGGCGCGTGGCGCGGCTCGCTCGTGGTCGTCAGCCACGACGTCGCGCTGCTCGAGCGGGTCGACCGCATCGCCGAGCTGCACGCCCCCGGACCGGGCACCGGCTCGGTGCTGCGCACGTTCGACGGGCCGCACTCGGCCTACCGGGCAGCGCTCGAGGCGGAGCAGGCGGCGGCGGCGCAGGACGTGCGCGACGCCGAGCAGCTGCTGCGCCGCGAGCGGCGCGAGCGCATCGAGGCGGCCGAGCGGCGCTCGCGGTCGCAGGCCGCGGGGCGGCGCGCGTTCCTCGCGGGCGGCATGCCGAAGATCATCGCCGGCGGCCTGCAGCGGAAGGCCGAGCGCACGACCGCGCGCTCGAAGGCGCTGCACGAGGGGCGCGAGTCGACCGCCGCCTCGGCGCTCGAGGCGGCAGCGGCGCGCGTGCGCGACGACCGCACCATCCGCATCGCCCTGCCCGGCACGCGCGTGCCCGCGGGGCGGGACGTGCTCGCGCTGCGGCTGCCCGGCGGCGAGGCGGTCGCGGTGCGCGGGCCCGAGCGCATCGCCCTCACGGGCGCCAACGGGGCGGGCAAGACGACGCTGCTCGACGCGATCGCCGGCACGGCGGCCTCCCGGGCCGACGGCCGGCCCGCGCCCGTCGCCGAGGTGACCCACCGCATCCGCGAGACCGCGATGCTGCCGCAGCGCATCCGGTTCCCGGACGAGGACGCCACGCTCGTCGACGCCGTGCGCGAGACGGCGCCGACCCGGTCGCCGCTCGAGGTGCGGGCGCAGCTCGCGCGCTTCCTCTTCCGCGGCGACCGCGGCGAGCAGCGGGTGCGCGAGCTCTCGGGCGGGGAGCGGTTCCGGCTCGCGCTCGCGCGGCTGCTGCTCGCCGACCCGGCGCCGCAGCTGCTGCTGCTCGACGAGCCGACCAACTCGCTCGACCTCGACAGCGTCGACCGGCTCGTGGAGGCGCTCGCGGCCTACGAGGGAGCGCTCGTGGTGGTGAGCCACGACGCCGCGTTCGTCGACCGTCTCGGCATCGCGCGGGAGTGGAGGGTCGAGGGGCGCAGGCTCGACGATCGCGGCGTAGCATCCAGGTGACCAGCACCCGCGGAGGCAGCCATGCGCTTCGATCGGCAGGCGCTCGACGAGGCCGTCGCCAAGCGCGCCTTCACCGGCGTCGTGACGATCGACGAGGGCGAGCGGCGCACGCTCGAGCGCTGCGAGGGCTTCCTGCACCGGGCGCACGGCGTGCCGATGATCCCCGAGGCGCGCATCGCGATCGCGAGCGGCAGCAAGTCGTTCACCGCCCTCGCGGTGCTGCGGCTCGTCGAGCAGGGCGCGCTGCGGCTCGACCAGCCGGTGCGCGCGCTGCTCGGCGACGACCTGCCGCTCGTCGACGCCGCCGTCACGATCGAGCACCTGCTCACCCACACCTCCGGCATCGGCGACTACCTCGACGAGGAGGCCGAGTGGGAGGTCTCGGACTTCGTGCTGAGCGTGCCCGTGCACCGGCTGACCACCGCGGAGGCGTTCCTGCCGGTGCTCGACGGGCACCCGCAGGCGTTCGCGCCGGGGGAGCGGTTCGCGTACTGCAACGGCGGCTACATGGTGCTCGCCGTGCTGCTCGAGCGGGCGACCGGCGAGACCTACCACCAGGCGGTGCGCCGCCTCGTGCTCGAGCCGGCCGGGCTCGCCTCGACCGGGTTCCTGCCGCTCAACGCGCTCCCCGCCGACGCGGCGCTCGGCTACCTCGACGACGAGGGCGACCTCGTCAACACGCTGCACCTGCCGGTGCTCGGCAACGGCGACGGCGGCGCGTTCACGACCGCCGCCGACCTGCACCGCTTCTGGCTCGCGCTGCTCGACGGGCGCATCGTCTCGCGCGCGACGGTCGACGCGATGATGCGGCCGCGCCACGACGTGCCCGACGAGGGACTGCGCTCCGGGATGGGCCTCTGGCTGCACGCGACGCATCCGGCCCTCGTGCTCGAGGGCTACGACGCGGGCGCCTCGTTCCGCTCGACCCACCTCATCGCGGCGCGGACGACGGTCAGCGTGCTCGGCAACAGCTCCGAGGGCGCGTGGCCCGTGATCGGCGCGCTCGCGAAGGCCGTCGACGCCGAGCTGCGGGCATGAGCGACCCGCACGTGCTCGGGCCCGGCCTCGCGCCGACGCCGTTCACCGCCGCCGAGATCCGCGCCGGCTGCCCCGACGGCCGCTGGGTGCTCTCGCGCACCGAGCGCGCCGGCGAGGTCGCCTTCCACCGGTCGGGCTTCGAGGAGGGCGACGCCGACGGCTGCACGTGCACGACGGTGACGACGGATGCGTCGGGCCGGCCGACGGGGCAGGTGCGGCGCCGCCGCGCGACGTGGCGCGAGCTGCAGGGCCACGCCGCGTTCCCGGCCGAGGCGACGTCGGTCGCGACCGAGCGCATCCGCCTCGCCGTCGGCGAGCTCGAGTGCCTGCGCTACGAGGTGCGGGGCGACGCGGGCACGAGCACGTTCTGGTTCGCGCTCGCGCACCCCGGCATGCCGGTGCGGTACCGCACCGGCGACGCCGAGGTGGAGGTCGTCGCGCTCGGCTGAGCGCCGCCGCCGCCGTCGCGGCCGTGCCGACCTCGTGTCGGCGGGCGCGAGTATCCTGGGGGGACATGGCTCCCACCCTCCGCCCCCGCAGGCTGCGGCAGAGCGCTCCCATGCGCCGCCTCGTGGCCGAGACCCGCATCCACCCCGCGCAGCTGGTGCTGCCGATGTTCGTCGCCGAAGGGCTGAGCGAGCCGAGGCCCATCTCGTCGATGCCCGGCCAGGTGCAGCACACGCTCGACTCCGCCGCGCGCGAGGTCGAGCGCGCGATCGCCGCCGGCGTCGGCGGCGTCATGCTCTTCGGCGTGCCCGAGCACAAGGACGCCGAGGGCTCGGGCGCGACCGACCCCGACGGCATCCTCAACGCCGCGACGCGCTTCCTCGCCGAGCGGTTCGGCGACGCGACGGTCGTGCAGACCGACCTCTGCCTCGACGAGTTCACCGACCACGGCCACTGCGGCGTGCTCGCCGCCGACGGCGCGGTCGACAACGACGCGACGCTCGAGCGCTACGCCGACATGGCGGTCGCCCAGGCTGCCGCCGGCTCCCAGATCCTCGGGCTCAGCGGCATGATGGACGGCCAGGTCGAGCGGGTGCGCGAGGCGCTCGACGCGGCCGGCCACCAGCAGACGGCGATCCTCGCCTACAGCGCGAAGTACGCCTCCGCCCTCTACGGGCCGTTCCGCGAGGCCGTCGACTCGAGCCTGCAGGGCGACCGCAAGACCTACCAGCAGGATCCGGCGAACCGCCGCGAGGGGCTCCGCGAGGCGCTGCTCGACCTCGCCGAGGGCGCCGACATCGTGATGGTGAAGCCGGCCTCCCTCTACCTCGACGTGCTCGCCGACGTGGCCGCCGCATCCGACGTGCCCGTGTGGGCCTACCAGGTGTCGGGCGAGTACGCGATGGTCGAGGCCGCCGCCGCGAACGGCTGGATCGACCGCGACCGCCTCATCGCCGAGAGCCTCACGAGCATCGTGCGCGCAGGCGCCGACGTGGTGCTCACCTACTGGGCGATCGAGCAGGCCGAGTGGCTGGGGGCCATGCGATGAGCACCAACGCCGAGCTCTTCGAGCGCGCCAAGCTCGCGATCCCTGGCGGCGTCAACAGCCCCGTGCGCGCCTTCGGCTCCGTCGGCGGCACGCCCGCCTTCCTCGTGCGGGCGCACGGCGCCCACGTGACGGATGCCGAGGGTCGCGACCTCGTCGACCTGGTCGCGAGCTGGGGCCCGGCCATCCTCGGCCACGCCCACCCCGAGGTGGTGGAGGCCGTGCAGGACGCCGCGGCCCACGGCCTCTCGTTCGGCGCGTCGACGCCCGCGGAGGCGCTGCTCGCCGAGGAGGTCGAGCGCCGAGTCGGCCCCGTCGAGCGGCTGCGGCTCGTCTCGACCGGCACCGAGGCGACGATGACCGCCATCCGCCTCGCCCGCGGCGCGACCGGGCGCGACCTGCTCGTGAAGTTCGACGGCCACTACCACGGCCACTCCGACGGCCTCCTCGTGGCCGCCGGCTCCGGCCTCGCGACGCTCGCCATGCCCGGCTCGGCCGGGATCCCCGCGTCGGTCGCCGCGACGACCGTCGTCGTGCCGTACAACGACCGCGAGGCGATCGAGCGGCTCTTCGCCGAGCGCGGCGACCAGATCGCCGCGATCATCGTCGAGGCGGCCGCCGCCAACATGGGCGTCGTGGCGCCCGACGGCGACTTCAACGGCTTCCTCGCGCGCACCGCGCACGCGCACGGCGCGCTGCTCATCAGCGACGAGGTGCTCACCGGCTTCCGCGTGCACCGCGCAGGGATGTGGGGCCTCGAGCAGTGGGCCGGCGACGAGGCGCCCGACCTCATCACCTTCGGCAAGGTCATCGGCGGCGGCATGCCGCTCGCGGCGCTCGGCGGCCGGCGCGACCTCATGGAGCTGCTCGCGCCGCTCGGCCCCGTCTACCAGGCGGGCACCCTGTCGGGGAACCCCGTCGCGGTCGCGGCGGGCCTCACGACGCTGCGGCTCGCGACCGACGAGGTCTACCGCCGCCTCGACGCGGCCGCCGACGTCATCACGGGCGCGCTCGCCGACGCGCTCACGGCCGAGGGCGTCGCCCACGCGATCACCCGCGTCGGCAGCCTCTTCTCGGTGGCCTTCCGCGAGGGCGCGCCGCGCGACTTCGACGAGGTGCGCGCGCAGGACGCCTTCCGCTACCCGCCGTTCTTCCACGCGATGCTCGACGCGGGCGTGAGCCTGCCGCCGAGCGCCTTCGAGGCGTGGTTCGTGACCGCGGCGCACGGCGACGAGCCGCTCGGCCGCATCGTCGAGGCGCTGCCCGCGGCTGCCCGCGCGGCGGCCGCCGCCAAGGGCGCCTGAGGGCCCGAAGCACCTAGCCTCCGGCGCTCGCCGGGACTACCGTTGCGGCATGGCGACGACGCTGGCGTGCCCCGAGTGCGGCACCCCCATGCGCGAGATCGTGTGGGGGTACGGCACGATCCCCGACGTGCTCGAAGCCGGTGACGTGGTGATCGGCGGATGCGTCGTCGACGTCGACGACGCCGGTCGCGTCGCCGCGCTCCAGTGCCCGATCTGCGGCACCCGCGCCGACGCCGAGGGCGTCGCGCTCGCGCGCCCCGAGCCCGCCGCGCCCGCCGAGCACCCCTTCGCCGTCAGCTTCAGCAGCCCGCCGCGCGGGAGATGGGAGGTCACGATGTCCGATCCAGCACCGACCCAGGGAGCCGCCGGTCCGCAGCCGAGCGGCACCGACGCCGCACCGCCGTTCGTCGACGAGGACTTCGGCGGCGCGCCCTCGGCGCCCGGCACGTGGCGCGACCGGGTGCAGCCCTACTCGTCGCACGAGGACGAGCTGCCGCCGCCGTCGGCGCCGACGCCCGACCACGTCGAGCCGTACGCCTCGCGCGAGGACGCGCTGCCGGCCGGCGGTGCGGCGATGCCCGACCGCGTCGAGCCCTACGCGGCCCGCGAGCACGACCTGCCCGCCGCATCCGCCCCCGCCCCCGACCACGTCGAGCCGTACGCGTCGCGCGAGGACGCGCTGCCCGACCGGAGCGCGGCGTGGCAGGAGCGCATCCCGCCGTTCAGCGGCGGCGCGGCCGACGACGCGGCGCCCGGCGAGGCGGTGCCGGGCGGCGAGGTGCCGGGCGAGGCGGCCGACGACGAGGTGCCGCTGCCGCTCGACGTGCGCATCGACCCGCGGTCGCTCGACACGAGCGACTTCACCGATGCCGAGGAGGAAGGGTGGCCGCCGCGGGGCGACTGACCGGCCTCAGAACAGCCGCGCGTGGCCCGAGTCGATGCCGCGCATGTCGTCGTAGTCGAGCACGACGCAGCGGATGCCGCGGTCCTCGGCGAGCGTGCGCGCCTGCGGCTTGATCTCCTGGGCGGCGAAGACGCCCGTCACGGGCGCGATGCGCGGGTCGCGGTTCAGCAGCTCCAGGTAGCGGGTGAGCTGCTCGACGCCGTCGATCTCGCCCCGCCGCTTGATCTCGACCGCCACGGTCGTGCCCGTCGCATCCTTCGCCAGGATGTCGACCGGGCCGATGGGCGTCATGTACTCGCGCCGCCACAGCTCCCAGCCGTCGCCGAGGCGCTCGATCTGCTCGGCGAGCAGCACCTGCAGGTGCGCCTCGACGCCGTCCTTCACGAGCCCCGGGTCGACGCCGAGCTCGTGGCTCGAGTCGGCGAGCACCTCGTGCACCGAGACGATGAGCGAGTCGCCCGTCTTGCGGTGCGTGACCGTCCACACCTCGGTGACGCCCGCGGCCCGCTGGTCGTCGTCGGGCTCGGATGCGCTGAAGACGGCGGGCGGGCTCATCCAGTTGAGCGGCTTGTACGAGCCGCCGTCGGAGTGCACGAGGATCGAGCCGTCGGCCTTGAGCATGAGCACGCGCGGCGCGAGCGGCAGGTGCGCCGACAGGCGCCCGGCGTAGTCGACGGAGCAGTGGGCGACGACGAGCCTCATGAGGCGACCTCCTGCGGCGTGGCGGGCGAGACGCGCTCGCGCGCGACGTGGCTGGTGACGAGCGAGAGCACCACGAAGACGAGCACGGCGAGCAGGGCGTTGCGCAGCCCCACGAGGTCGCCGAGCAGGCCCAGCAGCGGCGGGCCGGCGAGGAAGGCGATGTAGCCGATCGCCGAGACGGTGCCGACGCGCGCGGCGGCCATGCGCGGCTCGTCGGCGGCCGCGCTCATGCCGACCGGGAAGCCGAGGCTCGCGCCGAAGCCCCACAGCAGCACGCCGGCGACGACGAGCCAGGAGGCGTCCGCGAAGATCACGAGCAGGAGACCTGCGGCGGCGCACGCGGCGGTCGCGCGCAGCACCGGCACGCGGCCGAAGCGCGCGAGCATGCCGACGCCCAGCAGGCGGCCGCCGGTCATGGCGGTGAGGAACAGCGCGAGCATGAACGCGCCGCCCTCCTTCGAGAAGCCGTGGCCGTCGACCATCACGAGCGCGAGCCAGTCGTTGGCGCTGCCCTCGGTGAGCGACATGCCGAGCACGAGCAGGCCCAGCAGCAGCGTGCGCGGATCCTTCCAGACCGCGAGCCGCTCGCGCAGCGTCACCGGCTCCTCGTGCTCCTCGACCGTGTCGGCGGGCAGATGCCGGTGGACGACGAAGCCGAGCGCGATCGTCAGCACGGCGATCGAGGTCGCCTGCCAGCCGAGCCCGATGCCGAGCAGCTCGCAGAGGCCGCCGAGACCCGCGCCGGCGACGGTGCCGAACGAGAAGGAGGCGTGGAAGAGCGGCATGATGGGCTTCCCCAGCCGCCGCTCGTTGGCGGCGCCCGAGATGTTCATCGCCACGTCGGTGACGCCGGTGAGGCTGCCGCCCACGATGAACCCGGCGATCACGAGCCACGCCTGCCCGGCGTCGGCGGCCCATCCGGCGAGCGCGAGACCGCCCGAGACCGCGATCATGCCGAACGACACCACGAGCCGCGTGCCCACGGCGTGGATGATGTGGCTCGCCAGCAGCAGGCCCGTGACCGAGCCGACGGAGATGCCGAGCAGGATCATGCCCATCTCGCCGGTCGAGATGTCGAGCACGTCGCGCACGTGCGGCACGCGCGCCATCCAGCTGGCGTAGCCGAGGCCCATCGCGAAGAACGTCGCGAACACGGCGTTGCGCCAGGCGGTGAGGGAGTGCACCGATCCATTCTGCCGTGCCGGGGAGCCGGGCCGCGCCGGGCCGCCCGCGCAGGAGTAGCGTCAGCGCCATGGCGGATCGGGTCATCGAGACGAGCGGTCTCGACAAGCGGTTCGGGCGCGTGCAGGCGCTCGACGGGCTCGACCTCGTGGTCGAGCAGGGCGCGGTGCACGGCTTCCTCGGCCCCAACGGCGCCGGCAAGTCGACCACCATCCGGGTGCTGCTCGGCATGCTGCGCGCCTCCGGCGGCGAGGCGCGCGTGCTCGGCATGGATCCGTGGCGCGACGCGGTCGCGATCCACCGCCGCGCGGCGTACGTGCCCGGCGACGTGACCCTCTGGCCAGGCCTCACCGGCGGCGAGGCGATCGACACGATCACGCGCCTGCGCGGCCACCGCGCCCCCGCATCCGACCGGGCCCGCCTCATCGAGGCGTTCGACCTCGACCCGCGACGCCGCTCGAAGACCTACTCGAAGGGCAACCGGCAGAAGATCGCGCTCATCGCCGCGTTCGCGAGCGAGGCCGACCTCTACATCCTCGACGAGCCGACGAGCGGGCTCGACCCGCTCATGGAGAGCGTCTTCCAGGCCGAGATCCGCCGCGTCGCCGACCGCGGCGCGACGGTGCTGCTGTCGAGCCACATCCTCAGCGAGGTCGAGCGGCTCTGCTCGACCGTCTCGATCATCCGCGACGGGCGCATCGTCGAGGCCGGCACGCTCGAGCAGCTGCGCCACCTGCACCACACCGTCGTCGCCTACCGCGGCCCGGCGCCGGAGGGGCTGCCGCTCGCCGACGTCTCGGTCGACGGCGAGCACGTGCGCGCCTCCGTCGCCGCCGAGCACATGCCCGAGGTGCTGCGCTGGCTCGGCGACCGCGGGGCGCAGGCCGTCACGCTGACGCCGCCGAGCCTCGAGGAGCTGTTCCTGCGCCACTACGGCGACGAGGCGCGCGTCGACTCGGCGCGGGCCGAGCGCGCGAAGGGCCAGCGGCACGCCGACGAGACGGGCCTGGCGGACGGGCCTGATGCGGATGGGTCGGAGGCGGCGGATGCGCCGGCGGTCGCGCCGTCGTCGGCCGACGTCGACGACGTCCACGGCCGGCACGCGAGGTGAGCCGGCGATGACCGGCACCGGCCTGCTGCTCGTCGCGGCGCTGCGTCGCGACCGGCTGCACGTCGTGCTGTGGGTGCTCGCGGTCGCCGGCATGTGGTCGGCCGTGCTCGGCGGGCTCGGCGCCGCCTTCGACGAGGAGTCGCGCCGAGGGCTCGTCGCGCTGCTGGCGGCGCAGCCGGGCCTCATGCTGCTGCGCGGCGCGCCCGCCGGCACGGGCCTCGGCGCGGTGATGTTCGTCTCGACCTTCGCCTACCTCGCCGTGATGGTCGCGTTCATGATGACCTTCTTCGCGGTGCGCCACTCGCGCGGCGACGAGGACGCCGGCCGCGCCGAGCTCGTGCGCGGCACGGCGGTCGGCCGCTGGGCGCCGCTCGTGTCGACGCTCCTCGCCGGCGCCATCGAGCTCGCGGTCGTGTGCGGCGTCACGCTCGCGGCGTCGCTCGCGCTCGGGCTCGACGCGCTGGGCTCGGCGCTCATGGCGGCGGCGCTCGCGGGCGTCGGCGTCGTCGCGATGCTCGTCGGGCTGCTCGCCGGACAGGTCTTCCCCACCTCGCGCGCCGCGAACGGCGCCGCGTCGATCGTCGTGGGGCTGTGGTTCTTCGTGCGCGGCATCGGGGATGCGCTGGGCGAGCCGAGCGCCGACCTCACGCGGGTCGAGTCGGCGTGGCCGATCTGGCTCTCGCCGATCGGCTGGGGCGCGCAGGCGCATCCCTTCGCCGACGAGCCGTGGGAGCCCGACGGCACGCCGCTGCTGCTCTTCGTGCCCGCCGTGCTCCTGCTCGGCGCGCTCGTGGTGGCGCTCGAGGCGCGGCGCGAGCTCGGCCGGTCGCTGCTGGCGGAGCGCCGCGGCCGCGGCGCCGGCACCGCGCTGCTCGGCTGGCACCCCGGCGGTGCGCCGCTCGGCCTCACCGGCCGGCTGCAGCGCGCCGCGTCGCTCGCGTGGCTCGTCGTCGGCGCGGGGATCGGCGCGATCGCCGGGCGCCTCGCGCCGGTGATCTCCGAGGCGCTCGCCGAGAACCCGGCGCTCGGCCGCATCGTCGAGACGCTCGGCGCCGAGGGCGGCGGCGACACCGAGGGCCTGTTCCTCACGGCGCTCGCGGGCGTCATCGGCGTGGTGGCGAGCGCGGCGGGCATGCAGGCGGTGCTGCGGCTGCGGCACGAGGAGCAGGCGCACGGCGAGCTCGTGCTCGCGACGACCGTGCGCCGCACCGGGTGGCTCGGCAGCCACCTGCTGCTCGGCGCGCTCGCGTCCCTCGCGGTGCTGGCGGCCTTCACGATCGTGACCGGCGCATCCCTCGCCGCCGGGGGCGAGGAGCGCTGGGAGCAGCTGTGGCGGATCGCGCTCACGCACCTGCCGCTCGTCGCGGTCTACCTCGCGGTCGGCGCGGCCCTCGTGGCGTTCCTGCCGTCGACGGTCGCCTGGCTCGGCTGGGTGCTGCTCATCGGGCTGCTGCTGGTCGGCGACTTCGCGCCGCTGCTCGGCGAGGCGTGGGAGTGGCTCGAGAACCTCAGCCCCTTCCACTGGCTCGCGAACCCGCTCGCCGACGACCCCGACTGGACGGGCTCCTGGTGGCTGCTCGCGATCGCGGCAGCGCTGCTCGCCGCGGCCGCCGCGCGCTTCCGCGCCCGCGACGCCCTGGTCTGAGCGCGGCGGCTGAGCCGTCGGCAGCGACGGATGCGTCAGGCGCGCCCCGTGCGCATCCACGCGTCGGAGCGGGCCCGGAGCCCCAGCGTCACGGCACGGGCGCCCAGGTACCCGAACGAGAACGCCGCCCAGATCACCGCGAGCGCGCTCCAGCCGGGCACGAGCGCGAGCAGCAGCAGCGGCAGGTACACGGCGAGGTTGAGCACGCCCGTCCACGCGAGGTAGCGCACGTCGCCCGCGCCGATCAGCACGCCGTCGAGCACGAAGACGAAGCCCGCGATCGGCTGCGCGAGCGCGAGCAGCACGAGCGCGACCGGCAGCGCCTCGAGCACCGCCGCGTCCGAGGTGAAGGCGCCGCCGAGCACCCAGGCCGCGGCCAGGAGCGCGGCGCCCACGACGCATCCGAACCCCACGCCCCACCGCTGCAGGCGCCGGGTCACCGCGCGCGCCTGCGCGACGTCGCCCGCGCCGAGCGCCTTGCCGAGCAGCGCCTGCCCCGCGATCGCGAGCGCGTCGAGCGCGAAGGCGAGGGTCGAGAAGAGCGCGAAGGCGATCTGCGTCGCGGCGAGCGTCGTGGTCCCCGCTTGCGTCGCGACCGCCGTCGTCGCGAGCAGCGCCGCGCGCAGCGACAGCGTGCGCACGAAGAGCCAGCCGCCGGTGGTGGCGGTGCGGCCGAGGTCGCCCCAGTGCAGGCGCAGCGGCACGCCCTCGCTGCGCGCCTCGCGCACCGCGAACCGCAGGAGGAACGCGGCCATGCCCCACTGCGCGAGCACCGTGCCGAGGGCGCTGCCGGCCACGCCGAGGCCCAGGCCGTAGATGAGCAGCGCATTCAGCGCGGCGTTCGCGGCGAAGCCGGCGGTCGCGACGACGAGCGGCGTGCGGGTGTCCTGCAGCCCGCGCATGAGGCCGGTGGCCGCGAGCACGATGAGCATCGCCGGCAGCCCGAGGATCGAGATGCCGAGGTACACCGCGGCGTGCTCGGTGACGGCGGATGCGGCGCCGAAGAGGGCGACGACGGGGTGCGCGAGCGGGGTGGCGAGCAGGAGCGCCGCCCCGGCGACGATCGCGAGCCAGATGCCGTCGATGCCCGCGCGGATCGCGGCGGGCCGGTCGCCGGCGCCGAGCAGGCGCGCGACCGCCGGCGTGGTGCCGTAGGCGAGGAAGACGAGCAGGCCGACGGCGGTCGAGAGCACGGCCACGCCGATGCCGACGCCGGCGAGCTGCTCGGCGCCGAGGTGCCCGACGAGGGCGGTGTCGACGAGCAGGAAGGCGGGCTCGGCCATGAGGGCCCCGAGCGCCGGGACGGCGAGCCGCAGGATCTCCCGATCCAGCGCATCCGCCCGCATCCGCACCCACCAACGCTACCGGTGAGCGCTCCGCGCGCCCGCGGGCGCGCGACTCCCGCCGACGAGGGGCACGACGCGCGCCGAACCCGCGCCGGCGTGGGCATCCGAGCGGTGCGCCCCGGCATAGGCTGACACCATGACGACCCTGCCCTCCGGCCTGCCTGTCGAAGAGTTCAGCGACCGCATCCGCCCCCAGGACGACCTGTTCCTGCACGTGCACGAGCGCTGGCTCGAGCGCACCGAGATCCCCGACGACAAGGCCCGCTGGGGCTCCTTCGCGGTGCTCGCGGAGGAGGCGGAGGAGGCGGTCAAGGAGATCGTCATCGAGATGCAGGCGGCCGAGCCGGGCACCGACGCCCGCAAGGTCGGCGACCTCTACGCATCCTTCCTCGACGAGGAGGCAGCCGATGCCAAGGGGCTCGAGCCGATCCGCCCGTTGATCGACCGCATCGACGCGGTCGACTCGATCGACGGCATGCTCGCGCTGCTGGGCGACCTCGAGTCGATCGGCGGCCCGGGCTTCGTCGGCATCTGGGTCGACACCGACCCGGGCGACCCGAGCCGCTACCTGGTGCAGATGAACCAGGGCGGCCTCGGCATGCCCGACGAGTCGTACTACCGCGACGACGCGTTCGCCGAGGTCCGCGAGGCGTACCTCGCGCACCTGACGACGATGTTCGGCCACCTCGGCGCCGAGCACCCCGACGCCGAGGCCGCGTGCGTGTTCGCGCTCGAGACCGAGCTCGCCGGGCACCACTGGGACCGCGTCGCCTCCCGCGACGACGAGAAGACCTACAACCTCCAGCGGCCCGCCGTCGACCACCCGCGGCTGCAGCCGTACCTGCGTGCGATCCACGCGCCCGAGGGCGCCTTCGACGAGGCGGTCGTGCGGCAGCCGAGCTTCCTCGAGGGGCTCGCCG
Source organism: Agrococcus sediminis (assembly GCF_007923295.1). Classification (GTDB taxonomy): domain Bacteria; phylum Actinomycetota; class Actinomycetes; order Actinomycetales; family Microbacteriaceae; genus Agrococcus; species Agrococcus sediminis. The sequence goes on from NZ_VOIR01000011.1 coordinate 285,360, forward strand.
AGATGCTCGTCGAGGAGCGCCTCGAGGAGTGGAAGTCGTGGCTGCGCATGGGCGTGCTGCGCTCGTTCGCGAGCTACCTCAGCACCGAGGTCTCGCGCGACCAGTTCGCCTTCTACGGCACCGCGCTCACCGGCGCCACGGTGCAGCGCGAGCGCTGGAAGCGCGGCGTCTCGCTCGTCGAGAGCATGCTGGGCGATGCGGTCGGCCGCATCTACGTCGAGCGCCACTTCCCGGCGGAGGCCAAGGCGGCGATGGACGACCTCATCGCGCACCTCGTGGACGCCTACCGCGCGTCGATGGCCCAGCTGCCCTGGATGAGCGAGCAGACCCGCGCCCGCGCCCTCGAGAAGCTCGAGAAGTTCACGCCCAAGATCGGCTACCCGGTGCAGTGGCGCGACTACTCGACGCTCGAGATCGGCGACGACCTCGTGACGAACGTGCAGGCGGCGACCCGTTTCGAGCACGACCGCGAGCTGGCGAAGATCGGCAAGCCGATCGACCGCGACGAGTGGTTCATGAACCCGCAGACGGTGAACGCGTACTACAACCCCGGCTTCAACGAGATCGTCTTCCCGGCCGCCATCCTGCAGCCACCCTTCTTCGACGCGGGTCGGGATGCGGCGGCCAACTTCGGCGCGATCGGCGCGGTCATCGGGCACGAGATCGGGCACGGCTTCGACGACCAGGGCTCGAAGTACGACGGCGACGGCCGCCTCGTCGACTGGTGGACCGACGACGACCGGGCGGCGTTCGAGGAGCGCACCGGCTCGCTCATCGCGCAGTACGACGCGCTCGAGCCGGCCGCGGCGCCGGGCCACAAGGTGAACGGCGCGCTCACGATCGGCGAGAACATCGGCGACCTCGGCGGGCTCGGCATCGCCTGGAAGGCCTACATCGCCTCGCTCGGCGGCGAGGAGCCGCCGGTCATCGACGGGCTGACGGGCACGCAGCGCTTCTTCCTCTCGTGGTCGAACGCCTGGCAGCTGAAGATCCGGCCCGAGGAAGCGGTGCGGCTCGTCTCGATCGACCCGCACTCGCCGAACGAGCACCGCACCAACCAGGTCGTGAAGAACCTCGACGCCTTCGTCGAGGCCTTCGACGTGCGCCCCGGCGACGCGCTCTGGCTCGACCCGGAGGCCCGCGTCACCATCTGGTGACCGGGCGGAACCTGGGAGCGCGCACGGGCGCGCGCTGGGTATCGTTGGACACGGACCAGGCCAGCGACGCTGGCGACCCAAGGGCAGGAGTGAACATGCGCGGCAGGATGCTTCTCGTGATCGGCTTCGGTGCGGGCTACGTGCTCGGTGCGAAGGCCGGGCGTCAGCGTTACGAGCAGATCGCCAGCGCGGCCGACAAGGTGTGGAACTCGCCGTCGGTCGCGAAGCAGCGGCACGAGGTGCAGCACTTCGTCGAGACCAAGGGCCCCAAGCTCGTCGAGTCGGCGAAGGAGTCCGCGAGCGACGCGATGGACAAGGTCGGCAAGGTCGGCAAGCGCCGCCACTCGCGTGACCTCGACATCCCGAAGGACGTCTGATGGCGTTCGGAGGGCCGAGCCGCAAGTCGCTCGGCGAGCTCGTCGCCGAGACGCCGAAGCTGATCGTCGACCTCGCGAAGGCCGAGATCGCGCACCTGAAGGCCGAGATCGGCGCGAAGACGAAGGGCCTCGGCGTCGGCGCCGGGCTGCTCGCGGGCGCCGGCTTCTTCGCGATCTTCCTCTTCGGGTGGCTGCTCATCGCCGCGTTCGAGGGCCTCAACGAGGCGCTCGACCCGTGGCTGTCGGCGCTCATCGTCTCGGCGTTCCTGCTCGTGGTGGTGCTGATCCTCGCGCTCGCCGGGCTCTCGCTCATCAAGAAGAACAAGGACTTCAACAACCTCGAGGCCGTCGACAGCATCAAGGACGACGTCAACATGGTGAAGGGCGTCGGTCACGCCGCCGAGGGCACCGACCCGCTCGACGACCTGCCGACCGCGAACGGAGACCTGCGATGACCGAGCAGCGCGACATCGATCGCCAGCGCGAGGAGGTGCGCCGCCACCTCGACGAGCTCGAGAGCCGCCTCAACCCGAAGAAGGTCGCCAATCGACTCATCGGCAAGGCGCAGGACTCCTACAACGACGACCCGACGCCGTGGATGGCCGCCGCCGCCGGCGTGGCCGTGCTCGTCGTGGGCGGCATCGCGCTCGCGATCTTCGGCCGCAGGTAGCGGCCTACGCCGCGAGCGTCGCGCCGAGCAGCTCGCGCCGGTCGACCTGCAGCGTGCTGAGGTCGACGCGCACCGCGGTCTCGGGCGCCATGCGGTTCCAGCCGTCGCCCGTGAGGCCGCTCGAGGTCACGGCGATCGAGCCGTCCTCCGAGCGCCGCCACGACAGCTGGTAGTAGTGGTCGACGTGCCCGGCCGGCAGGTCGTCGCCGAGCCCCGACTCCTCGAACAGCTCGTGGGGGATGGGCGCGCCCTCGTTGGCGTGCACGGCGATGAGCTCGTCGGGCGAGAGCACCAGCAGGTTGAGCGCCGAGGTCGGGAACTCCCCGCGCAGCTCGGAGACGGTCGCGGTCACCGCGTCGAAGAGCGGCTCGCCCGCCTCGTGCCGGCGCAGGATGAGGGCGAAGACGACCGCGGTGTCGGTCTCGCCGCCCACCCGGGCGAGCTCGGCATCCGTCACCTTCTCGCGCAGCTGCGCGTAGGGCGTGACCGAGCCGTTGTGGGCGAGCACGATGTCGCCGACGCGGAACGGGTGCGTGTTCTGCACGCGCGTCGCGAAGCCCTCGGTCGCGAGGCGCAGGTGCGTCAGGCGCGCGCGGGACGGGGTGTCGCCGAGCGCGTCGGTGAGGTCGGGGTTGTCGAGGCCGCGCGCGGCGTCGCGGTAGCGGCGCACCTCGTCGCCGTCGAGCCAGGCCGTGCCCCACCCGTCGGTGTGCAGGCGCCCGAGCCGCTGCCACTCGTGGCAGCTCGCGTCGCCGATGACCTCGCGCGTCGTGACAGGGGTGGGGGAGGCGTGTGCGAGTAGTCGGCACATGTGAGCATCCCCTTTCCGTTCCGTCCATCCTCTCGCATCCGGGCCGCAGATGCCGGATGCGTCGTCACAGTCGGTAACAGCGCGTCGCGCGCCGCTGTTCCACACCCGCCGCGGCAGGCGCGGCGCGCGGGTGCGGCTCGCCGCTAGCCTCGCGCGGGTGCGGGAGGATGGTGGGATGACCGTCGAGCTGACCCCGGAGCAGCTGGCGATCCATGAGCGCATCGAGCGGGGCGACGGGCACCTGTTCATCACGGGCCGCGCGGGCACGGGCAAGTCGACGCTGCTGCGCCACCTGATCGAGCACTCGTCGAAGCAGATCGTGGTGTGCGCGCCGACGGGCGTGGCTGCGCTGAACGTCGGCGGCCAGACGATCCACTCGCTGCTCAAGCTGCCGCTCGGCGTGATCGCCGACGCGCCGCTGCGGCAGAGCGCCGAGCTGAAGCGGCTGCTCGGCAAGCTCGACGTGCTCGTGATCGACGAGATCTCGATGGTCAACGCCGACCTCATGGATGCGATCGACCGCTCGCTGCGGCAGGCGCGCGGCGTGCGCTCCGTGCCGTTCGGCGGCGTGCAGGTGGTGATGTTCGGCGACCCGTACCAGCTCGCGCCGGTGCCGGGCGATGCCGAGGAGCGCGCCTACTTCGCCGACCACTACGAGTCGATGTGGTTCTTCGACGCGCGGGTCTGGCGCGAGGAGTGCGACCTGCAGGTCGTCGAGCTCGTGCACATCCACCGCCAGACCGACCTCGAGTTCAAGCAGGCGCTCAACGCGGTGCGCCACGGCACCGTGACGGCCGAGATCGCGCAGCTGCTGAACGACGCGGGGGCGCGCACGCCGCCCGGCGACGACGTGCTGACGCTCGCGACCCGCAACGACACCGTCAACCGCATCAACGCGCGCGAGCTCGCGCGCCTGCCGGGCCGCCCCAAGACGGCGACCGCCGAGATCACCGGCGACTTCGGCGGGCGGCAGTACCCGGCCGACGCCGAGCTCGAGCTCAAGCTCGGCGCGCAGGTGATGTTCCTGCGCAACGACGCAGAGCAGCGCTGGGTCAACGGCTCGCTCGGCCGCGTGGTCGACATCGGCGGCACGGTCTGGGTCGAGGTCGACGGCGAGCAGCACGAGGTCGAGCCGGCCGTGTGGGAGCAGTACCGCTACTCGTACTCGCCGACGACGAAGGAGATCAAGCGGGATGTCGTGGCCGAGTTCACGCAGTTCCCGCTGCGGCTCGCGTGGGCGGTCACGATCCACAAGTCGCAGGGCAAGACCTTCGACCGGGCGGTCGTCGACCTCGGCCAGCGGGCGTTCGCGCCGGGCCAGACCTACGTGGCGCTCTCGCGGCTGACGTCGCTCGACGGCCTCTACCTCTCGCGGCCGCTGCAGCCGCGCGACATCATCGTCGACCAGCGCGTGCGCCGCTTCATCCACGAGGTGCGGGAGCGGGATGCGGCGCGCGCGTCGGGCGCGGATCTGCGCGACGCGCCCGCGGCGGGTGCCCCGCCGGCCGAGACGGCCGCGCAGGAGGACCGGCGCGATCGCATCGAGGCGCTCTTCGCGCCGGATGCGCCGACGCCCTTCTAGCCCTCGTCAGTCGGCGTCGCTCGCGGCGGCCGACTCGGAGCGCGGGCGGGCGCGGCCGCCCGAGCCGGCATCGCCCGCGCCGGCATCGCCCGCGCCGGCATCGCCCGCGCCGGCACCGCCTGCGCCGGCATCGCCGCCCGCTGCCGCGCGGTCGTGGTCGAGCACGGGGAGGTCGGCGAGCGCGCGCAGGAAGCGGGTGGCGGCCTGGCGCTCCTCGCTCGACATCTCGGCGGCGATCGCGAAGCGGCGGGCGTGGTCGCGCCCGACCGACGCGGTCGCCGATCGGCTCGACTCCGGGGTGACCACGATCGAGAGCGCGCGCCGGTCGGTCGGGTGCGGCTCGCGGCGGATGTGGCCGGCGCGCTCGAGCCGGTCGAGCATCTTCGTCACCGAGGGGCCCGTGATGCCGAGGTGCTCGGCGATCATCGTGGAGGTGACGATGGTGCCGTCGCGCGTGACGGCCATGATGTAGCGGATGGCGCGCATGTCGTTCTCGCCGAGCTTCATGTGGCGCCTGCTGGCCTCGGTGTGCTCCTCCGACGCGCTGTGCCAGCGGCGCAGCGCGTGGAAGAGCTCGACGATCTCGTCGACGTCGGCGTCGGTCAGCCCGAACTCGCCGACGAGCGCTGCGGAGGCGTCGTAGCGTCGCGGATCGAGCAGCGCGCGCCCGTCGGGGCCGTCGATCGGCGGTTGCAGCATGAGGGGATTCTATTGCAAAAACTCATAGTTGCACAGGCTCACTATTTGCTACGCTCGAGCCATGACCTCACACGCGCAGCAGCCTGAGGAGCTGGTGGTGCTCCTCGACGACGCCGGGAGGCCGATCGGCTCCGCGCCGAAGTCCGAGGTGCACACCGACGCGACGCCTCGCCACCTCGCCTTCTCGTGCCACCTGCTCGACGCCGACGGTCGGATGCTCGTCACGCGCCGGGCGCTCGGCAAGGTCGCGTGGCCGGGCGTGTGGACGAACAGCTGCTGCGGCCACCCCGCACCGGGCGAGCCGCTCGAGGCGGCCGTGCAGCGCCGCCTCCAGCACGAGCTCGGCACGACCGCCGAGGGGCTCGAGCTCGTGCTGCCCGAATTCTCCTACCGGGCCGTCGACGCGAGCGGCATCGTCGAGCACGAGCTGTGCCCCGTCTTCGTCGGCCGCATCGCCGGCCCGCTGCAGCCCGACCCCGCCGAGGTCGCCGAGTGGCAGTGGGTCGAGCCCGAGCGGCTGCTCACCGCGATCCGCGCCACCCCGTGGGCCTTCAGCCCGTGGCTCGTGCTGCAGGCCGAGCAGCTGCCCGCGCTGGCAGGTGCCTCGTGACCGCCATCGACGCGCCCACGCTGCTCGCCGAGGTCGAGCAGCGGCTCGCGCGGCTGGCCGCACCGACCGGGCCGCACCCCGTGCAGGCGGCCGCCGCCGGCGCCGTCGGCGGCGGCAAGCTCCTGCGCCCCCGCCTCGTGCTCGTGGCCGCGGGGGAGGGCGCCGACCGCGAGGCCGTCGTCGCGACCGCGGCGGCGATCGAGCTGCTGCACGCGGCCCTCCTGGTGCACGACGACGTGATCGACGACGACGACGAGCGCCGCGGCCAGCCGTCGGTCTCCCGCCGCGCCGCCGTCACCGCGGCTGAGGCGGGCCTGTCACCCGCGGCTGCGCAGCGGCTCGGCCTCACCACGGCGATCGTCGCCGGCGACGCGCTCCTCGTGCGGGCGCTCGCAGCGCTCGCCCGCCTCGACGTGCCCACCGCCGTGCGGGTGCGCCTCGTCGACATCGTCGAGCGCGCGATGATCCGCGCGGCCGAGGGCGAGCACGACGACGTGCTGCTGGCCGGCTCGACCCCCGACGACGAGACGATCGACCGCATCCTGCGCGGCAAGACCGCCGACTACTCGTTCCGCGCGCCGCTCGAGCTGGGCGCGGTGCTCGGCGGCCGCGACGAGGCCGCGATCGAGGCGCTCGGCGAGATCGGGCTCCGGATGGGCGTGGTCTACCAGCTGCGCGACGACGTGCTGGGCGTCTTCGGCGACGAGGCCACGACCGGCAAGAGCGTGCTGAGCGACATCCGCGCCGGCACGCCCACGATGCTGTCGGCGCTCGCGAGCCGCGAGTCCCAGTGGGCGGCGGTCTCGCGCCACTACGGCGACCCCGCCGCCGACGAGGGCGCAGCCGCGCGCATCCGCTCCGTCATGCGCGGCAGCGGCGCGCTCGGCGAGGTCGAGCGCCGCATCGCCGAGGGCGCCGACGAGGTGCGCGCGATGCTCATCGAGGCGCCCATCGAGCAGCGGCTGCGCGACGACCTGCAGCTCATCCTCGAGCGCTGCGCGGAGCGTCGCCGATGACCGGCCTCGACCTCTACACCGCCACCGCGCGGCGGGCGAGCGCCACCGTGATCGAGGCGTACTCCACGTCGTTCGGCATGGCGAGCCGGCTGCTGCCGCCGCAGATGCGCGGCGACATCCAGACCGTCTACGCGCTCGTGCGGGTCGCCGACGAGATCGTCGACGGGCCGGGCGCCGAGTCGGGCCTCGACACCGCCGCGTGCCGCGACGTGCTCGACGAGCTCGAGCGCGAGGTCGAGCGGGCGATGCAGACCGGCTTCAGCGCCGACCTCGTCGTGCACGCCTTCGCCGAGACCGCGCGCCGAGTCGGCATCAGCGCCGACCAGACGCAGCCGTTCTTCGCCGCCATGCGCCGCGACCTCGACCCCGTCGCCTTCGCCGACGAGCGCGAGCTGCGCAGCTACGTCTACGGCTCCGCCGAGGTCGTCGGCATCATGTGCGTGCGCTGCTTCCTCGGCGGCCGTCGCCTGCCCGACGCCGAGGCGCGCCGCGTGGCGCGCGGAGCCCGCGCGCTCGGCAGCGCCTTCCAGGTCGTCAACTTCCTGCGCGACCTCGGGGCGGACGCCGACGCGCTCGGCCGCGCCTACCTGCCCGGGCTCGACCCGGCGCATCCGACCGACGAGGCCGTCGCGCGCGTGCTCGACCGGCTCGAGGGCGAGCTGCGCCTCGCCCGAGCCACGATCCCGAGCCTGCCCCGCGAGGCGCGCCCGGCCGTGCTCGCGGCGCACGACCTCTTCGCCGCCCTCGCGCGGCGCATCCGCGCCACCCCCGCCGCCGAGCTGCGCTCGCGCCGCATCAGCGTGCCGCGCGCCGAGAAGGCTGCGATCATCGCGCGCGCCGCCGTCGGCGCCGGGCTCTCGCGCAGCATGCCCGCGCGCGAGCGCGCCGCCCGCCCGGAGCTGGCCCGATGAGCCGCATCGTCGTCATCGGCGGCGGCATCGCCGGCATCGCGAGCGCGGGCCTGCTCGCGCGCGACGGCCACGCGGTCACGCTCGTCGAGCAGGGGCCGGCCCTCGGCGGCCGCGCCGGCACGTGGCGCTCGAAGGGCTTCCTGTTCGACACGGGGCCGTCATGGATGCTCATGCGCGAGCCCTACGAGCACGCGTTCCGGCTGCTCGGCTCGAGCCTCGAGGCCGAGCTCGACCTCGTGCGCCTCGACCCCGCCTACCGGGTGCTCTTCGAGGGCGAGGACGAGCAGCTCGAGGTCTCGGGCGACCTCGAGACGACGATCGCGCGCTTCGAGGCGGTCGAGCCCGGTGCCGGCGACGCGCTGCGGCGCCACCTCGCCTCGGCGACCGAGACGGCAGAGCTCGCGACCGCGGGCCTGCTCTCGAACCGCTTCGACTCGCCCGGCGCCTTCGCGGGGCTCGGGCTCGCGCGCCGGCTGCCCACGCTCACGCGGCTGCTCATCGAGTCGCTCGAATCGCGCATCGCGCGCGGCTTCCGCGACCGCCGCCTGCAGCAGACGCTCGGCTACCCGGCCGTCTTCCTCGGCACCGAGCCCAGGTCGGCGCCGTCGATGTACCACCTGATGAGCCACTTCGACCTCGTCGAGGGCGTCTGGTACCCGCAGGGCGGGTTCACGGCGGTGGTGGATGCGCTCGCGCGCCTCGCGCGCGAGTCCGGGGTCGAGGTGCGCACCGGCACCCGCGTCGAGCGCATCCTCGTCGACGGGGGCGCGGCCCACGGCGTCGAGCTCGCCGGCGGCGAGCGCATCGAGGCCGACCTCGTCGTCTCCGCCGCCGACGGCCATGCGACCGACACCCGGCTGCTCGCGCACGTGCCCGGCATCGCCGAGCGCGCCCGCCGCCGCTGGGCGAAGCGCGTCGCGGGCCCCTCGGCGGTGCTCGTCATGCTCGGCGTCGAGGGCGAGCTGCCCGAGCTCGCGCACCACTCGCTGCTGTTCACGCGCGACTGGGAGGACGGCTTCGGCCGGATCTTCGGCGCTCCCGCGGCCGACCCCGCCGACGGCGTCACCGACCCGGCATCGCTCTACGTCAGCCGCACCTCCGCGACCGACCCGTCGGTGGCGCCCGCCGGGCACGAGGCGCTCTTCGTGCTCGTGCCGGTGCCGGCCGACACGCGCCTCGGCGCGGGCGGCGTCGACGGCGCGGGCGACGCCGCGGTCGAGGCGATCGCCGACCGCGCCATCGCCCAGATCGCCGACTGGGCCGGCATCGACCGGCTCGCCGAGCGCGTCGTCACGCGCCGCACCATCGGCCCGGCCGACTTCTCGCGCGACTTCGACTCGTGGCAGGGCACCGCGCTCGGGCCGGCGCACACGCTGCGGCAGAGCGCCTTCTTCCGCGGCTCCACCAAGCATCCGGGCGTCGACCGGCTGCTGCTCGCGGGCGCGACCACGGTGCCCGGCATCGGCGTGCCGATGTGCCTCATCTCGGCCGAGCTCGTCGTCAAGCACGTGCGCGGCGACCGCTCCACCGGCCCGCTGCGACCGCTCGGAGCCGCGGCGCAGACCCCGGCGGAGGCGGAGCCGGCATGAGCCTCGCCTACCTCGTGGGGCTGCTGCTGGCCACCCTGGGCGTCGGCGCCATCGACGCGCGCTGGCGGCTCGCGCTGTTCCGCGAGCCCCTGCGAGCGATCGGCGCGGTCGGCGGGACCGCCGCGGTGCTGCTCATCATCGACCTCGCGGGCATCGCCACAGGCAACTTCCGGCTCGGCGCCTCCCCGTGGATGACGGGTGTCGAGGTGCTGCCGCACCTGCCGATCGAGGAGCTCGGCTTCATCGTCTTTCTCGCCTACGTCTCGCTCGTGGCGCTCGCGGGCGCCGAGCGCATCCTCGACCGCAGGGCGGGGGCCGCGGTATGAGCTACGCGCTGCTCCTGACACCGCTGCTCGTGGCCGCCGCGATCGCCGCGATCGTCGCGCTCCGCCGCGACCGGCGGGGCTGGGCGGCGCTCGGGATCGCGGCCGTCGTCATCATGGCGCTCACCGTCGTGTTCGACTCGCTGATGATCGCCGCCGACCTGTTCCGCTTCGACGACGCGCTGCTGCTGGGGGTGCGCCTCGGGCTCGCGCCGATCGAGGATCTCGGCTACGCGCTCATCGCGCTGCTGCTCGTGGCGGCGCTGTGGCGGCTGCTGCCCTCGCGAGGCCGAGGCGTCGCGGCGAGCCCGAGCGCGGAGGCGGCGGATGCGTGACGTCGTGATCGGCGAGCCGAGCCTCGCCCGCCGGCTGCTGCTCGCGTCGCGCCCGGTCAGCTGGATCAACACGGCGTTCCCGTTCGCCGCGGCGATGCTGCTCACGACCGGCCAGGTCGACGCGCGCCTCATCATCGGCACGCTCTTCTTCCTCGTGCCGTACAACCTCGCGATGTACGGCATCAACGACGTCTTCGACTACGCCTCCGACGCCCAGAACCCGCGCAAGGGCGGCGTCGAGGGCGCGCTCCTGCCGCCGTCGACGCACCGCGCGACCCTGCTGTGGTCGGTGGGGCTGCTCGTGCCGTTCGTCGTCGCGCTCGTCGCGCTCGGCGGCCCGGCCTCGTGGGCCGTGCTCGCCGTCAGCCTGTTCGCGGTCGTCGCCTACTCGGCGCGCGGGCTGCGCTTCAAGGAGGTGCCGGTGCTCGACTCGATCACCTCGAGCACCCACTTCGTGAGCCCCGCCGTCTACGGCCTCGTGCTCGCGGGCGCCGACTGGACCCCGCAGCTGTGGGCGATCCTCGTGGCGTTCTTCTGCTGGGGCATGGCGAGCCACGCCTTCGGGGCCGTGCAGGACGTCGTGCCCGACCGCGAGGGCGGCATCGCGTCGATCGCGACGGTGCTCGGCGCGCGCGCGACCGTGCACCTCGCGATCGGCCTGTGGGCCGCCGCCGGCGCGCTCATGCTGCTCGCGCCCTGGCCCGCCTCGGCCGCCGCCCTCGTCGCCGTGCCGTACATCGCGCTCGCCGCGCCCTTCTGGAGCATCACCGACGAGGGCAGCGCCGCCGCCAACCGCGGCTGGCGCCGCTTCCTCTGGGTCAACTACGCGTGCGGCTTCCTCGTGACGATGGTGTGCATCGCGTGGGCGATGGGCGTGCGATGAGCCGCCGCATCCTCGTCACGGGCGCCACCGGCTACGTCGGCGGCCGGCTCGCCCCGCGCCTCGTCGAGGCCGGGCACCACGTGCGGGCGCTGGCGCGCGACCCCGGGCGGCTGCGGGACGCCGCGTGGGCGGGCGACGTCGAGATCGTGCAGGGCGACCTCGAGGTGCTCGCCGACGTGCGGCGGGCGGTCGAGGGCGTCGACGTGGTCTTCCACCTCGTGCACGCCATGAGCGCGGGCGGCGACTGGGCTCAGGCCGAGCTCGTGCAGGCGCAGCACGTCGCCGCCGCGGCGAAGGCGGCGGGCGTGCAGCGCATCGTCTACCTCTCCGGCCTGCACCCGCAAGGGCAGCGGCTCTCGAAGCACCTCGCCTCCCGCGTCGCCGTCGGCGAGACGCTGCTGGCCTCCGGCGTGCCGACGATCGTGCTCGAGGCGGGCATCGTCATCGGCTCCGGCTCCGCGTCGTTCGAGATGATCCGGCACCTCACCGAGGTGCTGCCCTACATGCCGGCGCCCCGCTGGGTGCGCAACTTCGTGCAGCCGATCGCGATCCGCGACGTGCTGCACTACCTCGTCGCCGCGGCCGAGGTGCCCGGCGACGTGCACGGCGCGTTCGACATCGGCGGGCCCGACGTGCTGCGCTACGGCCAGGTGATGAACGGCTACGCGGTCGAGGCGGGCCTGCCGCAGCGGCCGATCGCGCCGCTGCCGGTGCTGACGCCGTGGCTCGCCTCGCAGTGGGTCAACCTCGTGACGCCGGTGCCGCGCGCGATCGCGATGCCGCTCATCGGCTCGCTCCTGCACGACTGCGTCGTCGAGGAGCACCGCATCGATCGCGTCATCCCGCCGCCCGAGGGCGGCCTCACCGGCTACCGCGGCGCGGTGCGACTCGCGCTCGCCCGCGAGCGCTCGGGCGACATCGAGTCGAGCTGGCGCTCGGCATCGTCGGCGGGCGCCCCGTCCGACCCGCTGCCGAGCGACCCGAAGTGGTCGGGGTCGACGGTGATGGAGGATGCGCGCGAGCGCGTCACGAGCGCCTCGCCCGAGGCGGTGTGGCGCGTGGTCGAGTCGATCGGCGGCGACCGCGGCTGGTACTCGGTGCCGCTGCTGTGGAGCATCCGCGGGCTCGCCGACCGGCTCGTCGGCGGCGTGGGGCTGCGTCGCGGCCGCCGCGACCCGGTGCGCCTGCGCGCCGGCGACGTCGTCGACTTCTGGCGCGTCGAGCGCATCGACCACGGCCGGCTGCTGCGGCTGCGGGCCGAGATGCGCGTGCCGGGGCGCGCCTGGATCGAGTTCACCGTCGAGCCCGCGCAGCTCGAGTCGGGCGGGAGCGGCGCGCGCTACCGGCAGCGCGCCATCTTCCTGCCGAGCGGGCTGGGCGGCCGGCTCTACTGGTGGTCGCTCGTGCCCGCCCACCACGTGATCTTCGAGGTGATGGCCAACCGCATCGTCGCGGCGGCGGAGGCGGAGGCCCGGTGAGGCTCTGGTCGCTCCATCCCGGGCTCCTCGACCGGCAGGGCCTCATCGCGTGCTGGCGCGAGGCGCTGCTCGCGCAGGCGGTGCTCGCCGGCCGCACGAGCGGCTACACGCGCCACCCGCAGCTGCAGCGCTTCCAGGAGCAGCCCGACCCCGTCGCGAGCATCGGCGCGTACCTCTCGGGCATCGCCGCGGTGGCCGAGGTGCGCGGCTACCGCTTCGACCGCTCCCGCATCGACGCCCCCGGCCCCGCGCAGCGCATGACCGTCTCCGACGGCCAGCTCGCGTTCGAGTGGCGGCACCTGCGGGCGAAGATCGCCGCCCGCAGCCCGGAGCGCTTGCGGCTCGCGCGGCACCCGGTGCCGCATCCGCTCTTCGAGGTCGAGCGCGGCCCCGTCGCCGAGTGGGAGCGGCCCTAGGGCTCGAGCCCGGCGTCGGCCTCGAGCGGCGGGTGCTCCATCACCGGCAGGTCGGCGAGCGCGCTGAGGAACCTCGTCGCGGCACGGCGCTCGTCGCTCGACATCGTCGCGGCGATCTCGAAGCGGCGCGTGTGGTCGCGCCCGACGGTCGCGGTCGCCGTCGCGCGCGTGGCATCGGTGACCCGCACCGACAGCGCCCGGCGGTCGGTCGGGTGCGGCTCGCGCCGCACGTGCCCGGCGCGCTCGAGCCGGTCGAGCATCTTCGTCACCGACGGCCCCGAGATGCCCAGGTGCTGCGCGATCATCGTCGACGTGACCGGCCGGCCCTCGCGCGCGACGGCCATCATGAAGCGGATCGCGCGCATGTCGTTCTCGCCGAGCCTCATGTAGCGGCGGCTCGCCTCGCTGTGCGCCTCCGAGGTGCGGTGCCACCGCCGCAGCGCCTGGAAGAGGTCGACGATCTCCTCGACCTCGCGGTCGCTCAGGCCGCGCTCGCCGACGAGGCGGGCGGATGCGTCGAGTCGCCTCGGGTCGATGAGCGCCCGTGCGTCGGCGTCCGCGGCCCGCTGTCCCATGCGGCAATGCTACCCGCGCGGCTCATAGTTGCCTTGGCTCAGCATCCGCCGCGCCGCAGCGCGCGTCAGCGGTGCTCGAACCGCCAGGGGAGCGAGCCGACGTGGAGGCGGTGGCGCGGACCCTCCTCGGTCTCCTCGCCGCCGTCGTACGCCTCGTCGCCGTGCCACAGCGCGAGCCCGCGCTCGTGGTCCTGCTTCGTCTCGTAGCGCTGCATCTCGCGCGCGCCGAGCGAGCGGACGGCGGCATCGACGGTCGAGAACGCCATGAGGGTGTCGAGCGTCACCCACGTGGGCGGGAACAGCTTGAGGCTCCCTGCCCCGTGCCGCTTGAGCGCATCCGCCGGGCGCAGCCACTCGGAGGCGACCGCCTCGGCCTGCTGCAGCACGACGTCGCCCTCGTGCCCGTGCGCGAAGAAGAACCAGGTGTGGAACTTGGTCGCGAGCTGCTGCGGCGGCGACCAGTGCGACAGCGGCAGCAGGGCGTCGGGGTCGACGATCAGGCCGGTCTCCTCGGCCGTCTCGCGCACCGCGGCGTTGCGGGCGGTGCGCTCCTCGTCGTCGGCCTCGTCGTGCGGCTCGACCCTGCCGCCGGGGAACACCCAGCCGCCGGCGAACGCCCCGCGATCGGGCCGCTGCAGCAGGAGCACCTCGATGGCGCCGGCGCCGTCGCGCGCGAGCACGAGGGTGGCGGCGACGGGGATCTCGGTCACACGCTCACGCTACCGCTGAGGGACCCTCATCCGCCGCTGATCCGCGCGTCATCTCGCGGATCGCGTCGTCGGCGCGGCTGCCGTAGGGCCCTGCTGGATCGGCCGCGTGCAGGTCGGGCTTCTGGGCCGGCACGGCGAGCACCTCGAGCGGCGGCGCGTGCTCGATCGCCGGCTCGAGCCCCTGCAGCGCCGAGAAGCGGCGCGCCTGGGTCACGACGTTGCGATCGAGCGACGAGTTGAAGGCGTTGTACGCCTCGACGGTGCTGTTGAGGCGCTTGCCGAGCGTGGCGAGGTGCGTGCCCATCGTGCCGAGCCGCTTGTGCAGCTCGCGGCCCACCTCGAGCACCCGCATCGCCTCGCCCGCGAGCTGCTCCTGCCGCCAGGTGTAGCCGACGGTGCGCAGCAGCGCGACGAGCGTCGCAGGCGTCGCGAGCACGACGTTGCGCTCGAAGGCGCGCTCGAACAGGGTCGGGTCGCGCTCGAGCGCCGCGTTCAGGAACGGTTCGGCGGGGATGAACATGACGACGAACTCGGGCGTGCCGGGCACCGCCTCCCAGTACGCCTTCGAGCCGAGCTGGTCGATGTGGTCGCGGAGGTGGCGCGCGTGGGCGTCGAGCCGCTTGTCGCGCGTCGCGTCGTCGCGGGCCTCCATCGCCTCCAGGTAGCCGTTGAAGGCGACCTTCGCGTCGACGATCACCTGCTTCTCGCCCGCGAGATGCACCAGCATGTCGGGGCGCAGCGCGCCGTCGTCGGTCGCGTGGTGCGCCTGCTCGGTGAAGTCGACGTGCTCGAGCATCCCCGCGGCCTCGACGACCCGGCGCAGCTGCAGCTCGCCCCACCGGCCGCGCACCTGCGGGGCTCGGAGGGCCGTGACGAGCTGGCGCGTCTCGAGCGTGAGCTGCTCGGAGGAGGTGCGCATCGCGTGCAGCTGCTCGGCGAGCGCGGCGCCCGCCTCGGCGCGCGCCTTCTCGGCGGCCGTCACCTCGGTGCGCACCGAGTCGAGGGTCTTCGAGAGCGGCTCGACGAGCTGCTGCACCGCGGCCTCGCGCTTGGCGAGCTCGGCGGCGCCCTCGGTCTGCGACCTGCGCAGCCGCTCCTCGGCCTGCTCGAGGAAGACGGCCGAGTTGCGCTCGAGGGCCGCGCGGCTGAGCGCCGCGAACTCGTCGGCGCGACGCTGCGCATCCTGCTGCAGCTCGGCGATGGCCTCGCGGCCCCGCTCGCGCTCCTCGACGAGCCGGCGGTGCGCCTCGGCGCGCGCCTCGTCGAGCTGCCGCTGCGCCTCGGCGCGCAGGTCGTCGAGCTGCGCCGCGTGGCGCCGCTCGGCGAGGTCGCGCTCGCGGGCGCGCTCGCCCTCGACGACCTCGAGCCGGCCGCGCACCGCGTGCAGCTCGCCCGCGGCGCCGCTCTGCTCGGCGGCGGCGCGCGCGCGGCCGAGGCGCGCGCCGAGCACGGCACCCAGCGCACCGGCGAGCAGCACGGCCGCGGCGACGACGATGACGGTCAGCGGATCCATGGAGGTATCGCACCACGGGCCACCCACGCCCGGGCGAGCGACGCGCGATCCGCCGCGGACCGGCCGTCGCGCCCGCCCCCGATGCACAACGCAAGCCCATCCGCGATGTCCGGCGGCGGATCGGCTCGACCGCTCCGATCCTCCGCCGAACCGCCGGCTCGGGCTTGCGTTGTGCGCGGGCGGGCGCCGCTGCGGGCCCGGAGGGCTGTCCGCGCCCAGCCCGCGCCGCGTAGGGTCGGGGCATGGTGGAGATCGAGCGCATCCTGGCCCCCAACCCCGGACCGATGACCCTCGAGGGCACCAACACCTACGTCATCGGCGGCGAGATCGTGGTCGACCCCGGCCCCGCCGACGTCGACCACGTCGAGCGGCTCGTGGCGGTGCAGCCGCGGCTGATCCTCGTCACGCACAAGCACACCGACCACACCGAGGCGGCGACCGAGCTCGCCCGCTCGACCGGCGCCGTGCTGCGCGGCCTCGACCCCGACGAGTGCTACGGCGGCGAGCCGCTCGCCGACGGCGAGTGGATCCCGGTCGGCGACGTCGAGCTGCAGATCCTCGCCACCCCCGGCCACACGCACGACTCGGTCTCGATCGTCGTCCCGGCCGCGCGGTGCTCACCGGCGACACGATCCTGGGCCGCGGCTCGACCGTCATCATGCATCCCGACGGCGCGATCGCGCCCTACCTCGCCAGCCTCGACCGGCTCGAGGCGCTCGGCGACCTGCAGGTGCTGCCGGGCCACGGCGAGCCGCTGCCGTCGGTGGCGGCGGTGGCGCGGGAGTACCGCGCGCACCGGCTCGAGCGGCTCGATCAGGTGCGGGCGGCGCTGCGGCAGCTCGGCATGACCGCGGCCGACGCGTCGGTCGGCGAGGTCACCGACCTCGTGTACGGCGACGCCGACGCCTCCGTGCGCCAGGCCGCCGAGGCATCCGCCGCCGCCCAGCTCTCCTACCTGGAGCAGACCGAGGCCTGAACCGGCCTGCTGCTCGGCCCGCGTCAGCCGCTCTTGCGGCGGTGGACGCGCTTCTGCACGGCGGGGCCCGTGTGGGCCGACTGCACGCCCGAGCTCGCGCTCATGCCCTGGCCGTGGTGGCCGAGCTTCTTCTTGTCGAGCGCCTCGCGGAACTTGCGCCGCTGCGCCTCCTCGGGCGTCTCCGTGCCCTCGGGGGTGTCCTGCGGCGTCTCCACCTCTGCGGGATCGTGTTCGCTCATGACCCCACCTTGCCGCGTGCGGGCAGCGATGTCGAGTCGAGCCGCCCGGCCAGCAGGTGCGCGCGCTCGGACGGGCGGGATGCGTCGGGCACGAAGGCGGCGAGGGTGCGCACGAGCGTGGTCATCCAGACGAAGCCGACGCCCACGGCGATCGCCTCGAGCCCGGCGGCGCTGTAGACGTCGCCGGGCCGCCACAGCAGGAGGGCGACGAGCAGCGCGACACCGGCGCCGACGGTCGTGAGCAGCATCGCGCGCGGCGGCCCCGGCATCACGACGGTGACGACGGCCGCGGTGAGGGCGAACAGCCCGAGCGCGCCGAAGGCGGCGATGTTGTGCGGCAGCGGCGCGAGGTGCAGCGGGAAGAGGCCCACGCCGGCGAGCGCGGCGCCGGTGAGCGCGAAGAGCCCCACGACCCAGGCGATGCGGGGCAGCGCCGCGTCGCCGAGCCAGCGGTGCAGGTCGCGGCCGACGAAGGCGCCGACCGAGCCGACGAGCAGGCCCGCGATCACGACGGTGCCGTTGAAGGCCCACGAGCCCGCGCCGTCGCCCGTGCCGAGGTCGGAGAAGTGTCGCTGCCACCAGGCGGGATCGGCGGCCGTGATCATCGCGAAGAGCGTGCCGATCGTCAGGTACGCGAACAGCAGCGTCGCGAGGTCGCGGGTCGTCAGCTCGACGCCCGCCTGGAAGGCGAGCCAGCCGCCCGTCGACGCGGCGATGCCCGTGAGCAGCGCGCCGCCGATCGCGGGCGCCTCGAGCCCCTGCAGGCCGAGGGCGAGGATCTCGCCGCCGGTGAGCACCGCGACGTAGGCGACCGCACCGAAGGCGAGCGTGATCGCGGCGGTCGACAGGTGCGAGACGGTCGTCTGCCAGCCGGGCATCGGCGCGGTCTCGCGCCGGCGGTGCAGGAGCGTGCTGAGCACGAAGGCCGCGGCGGTCACGATCGCGGCGATGCCGGCGGCCGGCTGCGCGATGCCGCCCTCGTCGGCGATCGGGCGCGGCTCGCCCGCGAGCGCCAGCAGGCCGAAGGCCGTGCCGATCCCGAAGCAGGCCCAGGCGGCGGCGATCGCGCGCGACTCCCGACGCGCCTCGGACTCCGGGGCTGCCTTCACGCATCCGATCGAACCATGCCGCGCTGACGGCCTACCCCGATGGCACAGGGCGCGGGGCTCGGCCGCCCGGCGGAGACCGATTGACTTTCGATAGATTCCGAGCGAGACTCGATGCATGCTCCGCTCCCGCTGGTCCGTCCTCCTGCTCCGCGTCGCCCTCGTCGTCGCGGCGCTCTGGCTGCTCGTGCTCATGGCGATGTCGCTGCCGGGCGAGCTCCGCGACGAGGCGCCCGCCTTCCGCGTGCCGGCGCAGGTCGTGCTCACGCTCGTGCTCGCGAGCGTGCTCGTGGTGATCGTCTGCATCTGGCGGCTGCTGACGCTCGTGCAGCGCGACCGGCTCTTCAGCGACGCCTCGCGCCGCTGGGTCGACGCGATCGTGTGGGCGCTCGCGATCGGCTGGAGCCTGCTCGCGGCCGGGGCACTGACGGTCACGACGGTCATCTTCCTCACGCCCGAGATCCGCGACCCCGGCATCCCGATGGCGCTGTTCGGCGTCGTCGTGCTCTCGTCGCTGCCGATGCTGCTCATGATCGTCATGCGCGGCCTGCTGCGGCAGGCGACCGGCTACCGCGCCGAGCTCGACGAGGTCATCTGATGGCCATCGTGGTGCGCATCGACGTCGAGCTCGCGAAGCGCAAGCTCAGCGTGGGCGAGTTCGCCGAGCGCGTCGGGCTGACACCGGCGAACGTCGCGGTGCTGAAGAACGGCCGCGCGAAGGCGGTGCGCTTCTCGACGCTCGACG
The DNA here is from genome assembly GCF_007923295.1 of Agrococcus sediminis. Taxonomy (GTDB): domain Bacteria; phylum Actinomycetota; class Actinomycetes; order Actinomycetales; family Microbacteriaceae; genus Agrococcus; species Agrococcus sediminis. Next base: position 304,081 of record NZ_VOIR01000011.1, read on the forward strand.
CGATGTGCCGGGTGCTCGAGTGCCAGCCGGGCGACCTGCTCGAGTGGGTCGACGACGAGGACGACGCGGCCGCTCGCCACGACGACGCCCGGGCTTGATCGCCGGCCGCGGTCATCGCGGCATCCGGTCGTGCGGTGCCTCCTCGTGCGCCGCCACCTCGGGCGTCGCCGCGCGGCGACGGCGGAGCAGCGGCTCGGCCTCGGCGAGCTCCGTCGCGGTCGCGCTGCGGAAGGCGCCCGCCGGGTCGGCCTGCACTGCCCGGCGCTCCTGGCCTCGAGTCGCGACGAGCGAGGCGGCGATCGAGGCGGCGATGATCGTCGCGACGACGACGAGCGACACCGTGGTGGGGATGTAGAGCACGTCGAGCAGCGCCATCTTGGTGCCCACCCAGACGAGCACGAGCGCGAGCCCGACCTTGAGGTAGATGAAGCGGTGGATGAGGTCGGCGAGCAGGAAGTACATCGCGCGCAGTCCCAGGATCGCGAAGGCGTTGGCGGTGAAGACGAGGAACGGCTCGGAGGTGACGGCGAAGATCGCGGGGATCGAGTCGACCGCGAACACGATGTCGGTGACCTCCACCAGCACGAGCACCGCGAGCAGCGGCGTGGCCACGACGACCCCCGCCCGCCGCACGAGGAAGCGCTGCCCGTAGTACGCATCCGTCATCGGCACGAACCGGCGGAACAGCCGCAGCACGCGCGAGCGCTCCGGGTGCGCGTGCTCGTTCCGGGTGCGCAGCATCTGGATGCCCGTGAGGATGAGGAAGGCCGCGAAGACGTAGAGGATCCACGCGAAGTTCTCGATGAGCGCGGCGCCCGCGGCGATGAAGATGCCGCGGAAGACGAGCGCGCCGAGCACGCCGAGGAAGAGCACGCGGTGCTGGTACTCGCGCGGCACGGCGAAGGCGGCGAAGATGATCGCCCAGACGAAGACGTTGTCGACGGCGAGCGACTTCTCGATGAGGTAGCCGGCGAAGTACTGCTGGCCGTACTCCGCGCCCCAGGTGCTCCAGACGACGATGCCGAAGCTGATGCCCGAGAGCACCCAGACGACCGACCAGCCGAGCGCCTCGCGCACGCCGATGACGTGCGCCCTGCGGTGCGCGAAGAGGTCGATCGCGAGCATGGCGATGATGGCTGCCAGCACGGCGAGCCAGGCGTAGACGGGTACATCCATCGTGTCCTCCAGTTGTCGATGCAACCGGAGGTCTCGCCCGGGACCGCGAGACCGCGATCCCGGATGCGCCGGAGCCCGATGGCGGGCACGAAGTGACGACGCATCCTGGGGGACTACTCCCCTCCGCGAGCACGGTACCATGCGGGCCTGGCGCCGGTCAACGCTCCCGCGCCGACCCATCGGAACCTCAATCCGAACATCGTTGTGGCTCAGCAGGTGCTGTCGCGCGCGCGTCCGAGCGGAGCGGCAGGACCCGCGCCGCGTATCGTCGCGGCATGACGAGCCCAGACCTCGCGGATCGCGGTCCGCGCGACACCGCAGCACGGCTCCGCGACCTGCTCGCCGAGCTCGAGGACGCCGCCCCCGCGCCCCGCTCCGATCCTCAGGCCGACCGCCAGCTGGCCGTCTGCGCCGAGGTCGAGGCGATCCTCCGCATGCGCTCGGCGGTGCGGGCGGCGCAGCAGGGCACGTAGCGCCTGCGGCCCGGTCGGCCACAGGAGCGCACCGCTAGCCTCGGCGCATGCGCAACCCCGTGCCCGACCTGCTCGACGAGGTGCGGCGCGCGTGCGTCGACGGCGACGAGGGCGAGCTGCTTGACACGATCCCCGAGCTCGCCGACGCCGATCCCGACCGCTTCGCGATCGCGCTGTGCACGATCGACGGCACCGTCTACGGCACGGGCGACGACGAGCACCGCTTCACGATCCAGTCGATCTCGAAGCCCTTCGCGTACGCCCTCGCGCTCGCCGACCGCGGCCGCGAGTCGGTGCTCGAGCACGTCGGGGTTGAGCCCTCGGGCGACGCGTTCAACGAGATCTCGCTCGAGCAGAACGGGCGGCCGCGCAACCCGATGATCAACATCGGCGCGATCGCGACGCACGCGCTCGTCGGCGAGGCCGGCATGAGCCGCGAGCGTCGCGACGTGCGGGTGCGCGAGGGGCTCTCGGCGTTCGCCGGCCGCGACCTCGAGGTCGACGAGGCGGTCTTCGACTCGGAGCGCTCGGAGTCGAGCCGCAACCTCGCGCTCGCCTACCTCGTGCACGCGCAGGAGAAGCTCGACGGCGAGCCGCACGACGCCGTGGAGGGCTACATCCGGCAGTGCGCGCTCCTCGTCGACGTGCGCGACCTCGCGGTGATGGCCATGACGCTCGCGGCGGGTGGCCGGAACCCCGTCACCGGGCAGCAGGTCGTGCCGACCTGGGTGTGCACGCAGGTGCTGAGCGTCATGGCGACGTGCGGCATGTACGACGCCGCGGGCGACTGGATGAGCACGGTCGGGATCCCGGCGAAGAGCGGCGTCGCGGGCGGCGTGCTCGGGTCGCTGCCCGGGCAGGTCGGCATCGGCACCTTCTCGCCGCGGCTCGACGAGATCGGCAACAGCGTGCGCGGCGTGCGGGCGTTCGAGCGGCTGTCGGCCGAGCTCGGCCTGCACCTCATGCATGCGCCTGAGGTCGCCTCGCACGTGCTCTACGGCGTCGTCGAGCCCGACGCCGACGGCGACGGCGTGCGGGAGGTGCAGCTGCAGGGCACGATGCACTTCGCCGCCGTCGAGGTGACCCTGCGCGAGCTGGAGGAGCTGCCCGACGACGACGCCCCCATCGTGCTCGACCTCTCGCGCACCGCCTCGGCGACCGAGGTAGGCCGACGCCTGCTGCGCGAGGGCGTCGAGCGGATGCGCGAGGACGGCCGTGAGGTGCGGGTCGCCGACCCCGACGGGCTGCTCGACGGTTGAGCCGACACGCAGCGAGCGGGCCGCGCGCCGACGACCGGTCTCTCGTCGTCGCCGGTCCTGTCAGAACGGAAAGACGCCGACCGGCACGCTTGCACCCCATCGCCCGGATGCGGGAAGCGTGCGAGCGATCTCGTCTGCTCGCCGTTCCAGTGCCTCCCGCTGGTACCGGCGACTCTGGCGGGGCTCGCGGGTCGCCGGTTCGGGCCGGGAGCGCGGCATGTCGGTGAAGCGCGGCCCGACCGGCGGCGGCTCATCGACGATCACCTGCCCGATCGGCGAGGTCCAGCGGAGCACCCCTCCTTCGCGCTGTTCGACGCGCCAGCGGGTGTCGTGCTTGAGCGTGTGATCGCTGCGGCAGAGATGCTCGAGGTTGCTGAGCGACGTGCGGCCGCCAGCCGCGAAGTCACGGGTGTGATCGAGATCGGCGCGGAGCACGGCCCGGTCGCAGCCCGGGCCGCGGCATCGCCCATCGCGCGCCCGCAGCCACCTGCGTTGCGCGGCGCTGGAGCGGTAGGTGTCGACCGTGACCGCGACCCCGCTCACCGGATCGGTGAAGAGCCGCTCCCAGGTGTGGGTGTCGCCGGCGATGCGGCGCGCGGTGTCGCGATCGACCAGCACCTTGCCGTCGAGCGCCGCGGGGGAGCGCAGCTCGTGGAACGCAGGGTCTTGCTCGTCGCGATCGTGCAGCAGCTCGGTCGCGGGGATCGTGATCGCCACATGCGCCTTGATGTGCACCGTGCCGTGCAGGTCTTCGGGAACGACGCCGGCGAGCAGCAGCTCCTGGAATGCGTCCGTCCGGAACTGATCGAAGGTGCGAGGGTCGTCCTTCGGCTTGCTGCGCGCCGCCTGCGTGAGGCGATCGAAGATGGCGGCGCCCTCGAGCGCGGGCACGCGTGCGACGAGGTCGGCCATGCCGTCGCCTGCATCGAACAGCTCGACGCGTCTGCGCTCGCGGGCGGCGTCGTGCCGCACCTGCAGGGGCTCGGTGAGCACGTCGTTCACGATCCGCTTCGCGCGAGAGCGCAGCCGGCTGGTGCTGGTGCTCTCGGCCACTTCGACCAGCTGCTTGACGACTCGCTGCCGCTCGGACGGCTCGACCTGGGCGTCGAGGCGAAGCGCTCGGGTCTCGGCTTCGATCACCCGGAGGTGCGAGGTCGTGATGCGGCCTTGCGAAGCGGCTTCGTGCGCGGCGGGCAGCTCGGTGACGATGGTCCAGGCCTCGGTCATGCGCTGCACCATGCCGCCGCCGGTGAGTCCCAGCTCGACCGCCGCCATCATCGCGAGCTCCTTGACCTTGGGGCCGGCGTCGCCGGCCATGTCGAGCACGCGTTGCATGTGAGCGGCGAGCAGCGCGCGTCGCTCACCCTCGACGCGCGCGGACTGCGCCTCGATCGCTCGGAGGCGACCCACGAACGCCTCGTCAGCGCGCAGGCGCTCGGCGTGCGCGGAGAGCGGCTCGCGAGGCAGCGGCGGGATGGGCGCGCCGCGTGATGCGGCTGCCTCGAGCTCCGCATCGCTCATCGCCGCGATGCGTGCGCTCAGCTCGCGGTCGAACGCGTCGAGCGAAGCCTGCAGCTCGTCGGCGCTGCTGCCGTGCGGATCGACGGCACCGGCGCGGATCGCGGCGATGTACTCCTCGCCGTCGATCTCGAAGCCGTCCATGCAGGCATTGCATCACGGGCCACTGACATGCCCGCTTGGCTGTGGACAAGCCGCGCGGATCGACGTCAGGGCGTGACGAAGGGCGCGTAGGGGCGCTCGCCCTGGGAGATCTCGCGGTTGCGCTCGGTGAGGCGGGCGACCAGCGCGTCGGCGTCTTGCGCGATCGACTTCGGCCAGCCGTAGGCCGCGACCACTGCCTCGTCGAGGCGCCGGTGCAGCGCGGCGAGATCCTGGAACGCGCCGTCGTCCATCAGGTTGTAGAGCTTCGTGAGACCCAGGTCGTGCTCGATGCAGAGCTCGCTGCGGCGGACATTAAGTGCGCCTGACGCTTCAGCGATTGCGTCGCGCTGCTCGTCGGCGACTGCGTCGGGCCACGGGAAGGTGTCGAAGACCGCCTTGTTCGTGTAGCGCAAGTCTCCCTTGAGCGTCGAGGATTGCGCCCACGCCCACGCCTCATGCGCGGCGGACGCCAGCACGCCGAAGGAGTAGTCGTCGTCGAGCGCGAACACGACCACGGTGTTCATCGGACATGTCGCGCCATCGACCCATGCGAGTTCGAGCCGCTTGCTGGTCGCTGCGGCTGCGGCGTAGCGCGGCTTGCCGTCGACGGCGTCTCGCATGCCTTCGACACGACGGCCGAACAGCCACCAGCGCGACTCGACTGCACGGTTGGCAGAGGACTCCCGCTCGACCCTGGTGGTGTCGCGGAGGCGTGCGAGCGCCCTCGGATATCGCATGGCCTCCTCGAGAGGGCGAGAGCCGAAGTCGATGATCCAGCGGGATGCGTCTTGTCTCGGGCGCCGCACGAGGTCCTGACCTGTCAGGAAAGCGCGCACCACATCCGCGTAGTTCGCCCCGCCATCCGCGAGGAATCCACGTGCCGAGGCGTCGTCAAGCACGAACCCCTTGCCTTGTGGCACGACTCCCGCGAAGCACTTGCCCAGGTTCGCAGGGAGTCTCACCGGCGAGTAGTCAGGACCGGATGATGGGCTCAGCGACGATGAGATGGCGCCGACCTCGCGGCCATCGAGATCGAACGTGTCGGTGTCGCTTGCGCCCCGCAGCCAATTCACGATGCTGACATGCACTTTCGCGTCTCCCGGCCACTTCTGGCTTGACACTGCCGACGTGATGACGCCGCCAGTCGCCAGGATGTGATCCAGCGACGCCCCTCGTGTTGCGGTTTGCGAGATCGAGTTCGTCGCGACCAAGCCGGCGCGCTGACCCGGCGAGAGGTGAGCGTGAGCCTTGCGGAACCAGTACACGCAGAGGTCCTTCACGCCCACTCCGAAGCCTCGGATCAGCCAGTCGGCGTATGCGTCGCCGAGGCTCGGACGGATGAGCTTTGCGCCGAGGAACGGCGGGTTGCCGATGATCGCGTCCGTCTCAGGCCAGTCGACGCGCAAGGCATCCGCCGCGCGGATCGCCGAGAGATCCTGCAGGGGAAGCACCGGTTCCGCTTCGCCGTAGCGGTCGACCATCTGGCGGTCCCCATCCAGAGCACGACGCGGGCGATCTGCACCGCGACCTGCTCGATGTCGATGCCCTGCACGTTGGCGAGCGGGTAGTAGGGCAGGTCCTTCGGGGCCGCTAAGCCGTCGCGCGCCGCCAGGCTCGCGACGCGGGCCTTCAGCTCGGCCTCGAGGCCCCGCAGCTCCCGGTAGGCGACGTAGAGGAAGTTACCGCAGCCGCACGCGGGGTCGAGCATGCGGAAGCGGCAGAGCTCGTCGAGCAGCTCGCGCGCCTCGGCGCTCGTCGCGACCGCCTCGATGCGCTCGCGCCACGGCCGCACGATCGTCGGCGTGACAATCTTCATGATGTCGGCCTCGTGCGTGTAGTGGGCGCCGAGGCTCGCGCGCTGCTCGTCGCCAAGCACGCCCTCGAGCAACGAGCCGAAGATCGTCGGGTTGACCTGCCGCCAGTCGAACTCCGATGCGCGCTTCAGGTGCAGCAGCTCGTCGCGCGTCAGGTAGACGGCATCCGACTTCGCGAAGAGCTCGCCGTTCACGTAGCGGGTGCCGGCGTAGATGCCCCGCCGGTTCTGGTCGCCCTTCTGGTTGAGCAGCCGGAAGAGGTACCCGAGATCGCGCGCCGAGTCGGGGTCGTCCTCGCGCAGCAGGCGCTCGACGAGCTGCTGCAGCGGGTAGCCGTCGAGCATGCCGAGGTCCTCGGCGAAGAGCGTCCACACCAGCTGCATCGTGAATCGCTGGATCTCGTCGAGCGGGGCTGCACCCCGATCGGCCATCGAGCGGTAGAGATCGGCGATGTGGCGCGCCGCATCGGTGGTGAGCTCGCGCCGGTGCTCCGAGAACACGGGCTCGATCGACTCCGACTGCAGGAACAGCAGCGCGTCGTAGTGGTCGGGCAGCTCGTCGAGCGTGAAGCGCGCCCTCGGGTGGTTCGGGAAGCGGCCCGGTTCCCAGATCTCGAACTCGTGGAAGTTGCACGCGATCACCCAGCGCGCGGCGGGGGTGTCGCTCGTGGGGTCGCTCGACTCCTGCCAGTAGCGCCGCCGTTGGTCGGCGGCCTCCTCGAGGCCGCGTCCCGGCTTCTTCATCTCGACGATGAGCACGCCCGGCTGGTGCAGGTCCATGAAGCCCGCGGACGAGGCGAAGTGCTCGAACTTCGCGCCGGCCTCGGTGCGGTCGCTGCCGTACGCGGCGTAGAGCTCGTTCAGGAAGGTCTGCGCCTCAGCCCGCTCGCTGCCCTGGTAGGTGCGCCACTTCGCCACGAAGCGGCTCAGGGCGTGCTGGATCTCGGCGCCGGAGCGGACCGCCATCAGAACATCTGGAGGGAGTCGAGGGCTCCGTAGTAGGTCTGCTGCATGAGGCGCTTGCGCGACGCGCGCAGCACCTCGAGCTCGCGGTCGAGGGCGAGCTCGGCGTTCGGGTGCGCACCGGTCTTCCTGATGGACTTCAGCGCCTTCTCCGCGCGCGAGATAGCGTGCTCGAGGTTGAGCAGCACCGCCGAGATCTCGCCCATGGCGGCCTCGCGCTCCTTCTCCTCGCGCGTGCGCTGGTCGAGGTTGGTGTGCTGCGCGTTGCTCATCGGGTTCCTCCGGTGCCTGTCGTGGCCACAGTACTGCCGGCCGCCCACGTTCGGGCGACCGGCAGCATCCGTGTGGAGAGGATCAGAAGTCCCAGTCCTCGTCGGCCGTGGCCTCGGCCTTGCCGATCACGTACGAGGAGCCCGAGCCCGAGAAGAAGTCGTGGTTCTCGTCGGCGTTCGGCGACAGGGCCGACAGGATCGCCGGGCTGACGTCGGTGACGGTCGACGGGAACAGCGGCTCGAACCCGAGGTTCATGAGCGCCTTGTTCGCGTTGTAGTGGAGGAACTTCTTGACGTCCTCCGTCAGGCCCACCGAGTCGTAGAGGTCGGCCGTGTACTTCGACTCGTTCTCGTAGAGCTCGTAGAGCAGCGAGTACGTGTAGTCCTTGATCTCGGCCTGGCGCTCGGGCGTCAGCTGCTCGAAGCCCTTCTGGAACTTGTAGCCGATGTAGTACCCGTGCACGGCCTCGTCGCGGATGATGAGGCGGATGAGGTCGGCGGTGTTCGTGAGCTTCGCGCGGCTCGACCAGTGCATCGGCAGGTAGAAGCCCGAGTAGAACAGGAACGACTCGAGCAGCGTCGAGGCGATCTTGCGCTTCAGCGGGTCGTCGCCCTCGTAGTAGTCGATGATGATCTCGGCCTTGCGCTGCAGGTACGGGTTCTCCGTCGACCAGCGGAAGGCCTCGTCGATCTCCTTCGTCGACGACAGGGTCGAGAAGATCGACGAGTACGACTTCGCGTGCACCGACTCCATGAACGCGATGTTCGTGTAGACGGCCTCCTCGTGCGGCGTGATCGCGTCGGGGATGAGCGAGACGGCGCCGACCGTGCCCTGGATGGTGTCGAGCAGCGTCAGGCCGGTGAAGACGCGCATGGTGAGCGTCTTCTCCTCGGGCGTCAGCGTGCCCCACGACTGGACGTCGTTCGACAGCGGCACCTTCTCGGGCAGCCAGAAGTTGTTGACGAGCCGGTTCCAGACCTCGAGGTCCTTGTCGTCCTCGATGCGGTTCCAGTTGATCGCCTGCACCAGGTGGTTGTGGCGGTGCTGGCGCTGCTGGGCCTCGGTCTGCGGCTTGCCGGCGCCGAGTGCCGCCTCGACCTCGTCGCGCTCGGCCTCGATGGCCTCGCGCGCCTGCTCGGCATCGACGGGCGACTCGGCGATCTCGTCGAAGGCCGAGCCCGTCTGGGTGTCCTGGGTGTCCATGTCCTGTTCCTTCTCCGTCTCGTCGCCGCGCGTCACAGCATGCAGCTGACGCAGCCGTCCACTTCGGTGCCCTCGAGCGCCAGCTGGCGCAGACGCACGTAGTAGATCGTCTTGATGCCCTTGCGCCAGGCGTAGATCTGCGCCTTGTTGATGTCGCGCGTCGTGGCCGTGTCCTTGAAGAAGAGCGTCAGCGACAGGCCCTGGTCGACGTGCTGCGTGGCCGCGGCGTAGGTGTCGATGATCTTCTCGGGGCCGATCTCGTACGCGTCCTGGAAGTACTCCAGGTTGTCGTTCGTCATGAACGGCGCCGGGTAGTAGACGCGGCCGAGCTTGCCCTCCTTGCGGATCTCGATCTTCGACGCGATCGGGTGGATCGACGACGTCGAGTTGTTGATGTACGAGATCGAGCCGGTCGGCGGCACCGCCTGCAGGTTCTGGTTGTAGATGCCGTGCTCCTGCACGAGCGCCTTGAGCTCGCGCCAGTCGTCCTGCGTGGGGATGCGGATCTCCGACGCGTCGAAGAGCTCCTGCACGCGGGCCGTGGCCGGCTTCCACTCCTGCTCGGTGTACTTGTCGAAGAACTCGCCCGACGCGTACTTGGAGCGCTCGAAGCCCTCGAACGTCTCGCCCTTCTCCCGCGCGATGAGGTTCGACGCGCGCAGCGCGTGGAACAGCACCGTGTAGAAGTAGATGTTCGTGAAGTCGAGGCCCTCCTCAGAGCCGTAGTGGATGCGCTCCCGGCCGAGGTAGCCGTGCAGGTTCATCTGGCCGAGGCCGATCGCGTGGCTCATGTCGTTGCCGCGCGCGATCGAGGGCACCGAGCCGATGTGCGACTGGTCGGAGACCGCCGTCAGGGCGCGGATGGCCGTCTCGACCGTCTTGCCGAAGTCGGGCGAGTCCATCGACAGCGCGATGTTCATCGAGCCGAGGTTGCAGGAGATGTCCTTGCCGACGGACTCGTAGTCGAGGTCGTCGTCGTAGGTCGACGGGGTGTTGACCTGCAGGATCTCGCTGCAGAGGTTGGACATGTTGATGCGGCCGTCGATCGGGTTGGCCCGGTTCACCGTGTCCTCGAACATGATGTACGGGTAGCCCGACTCGAACTGGATCTCGGCGAGCGTCTGGAAGAACTCGCGGGCGTTGATCTTGGTCTTCGTGATGCGCGAGTCGTCGACCATCTCGTGGTACTTCTCGGTCACGGAGATGTCGCTGAAGGGCACGCCGTAGACGCGCTCGACGTCGTAGGGCGAGAAGAGGTACATGTCCTCGCCCTTCTTCGCCAGCTCGAACGTGATGTCGGGCACGACGACGCCCAGCGAGAGGGTCTTGATGCGGATCTTCTCGTCGGCGTTCTCGCGCTTCGTGTCGAGGAACCGCATGATGTCGGGGTGGTGCGCCTGCAGGTACACCGCGCCCGCGCCCTGACGGGCACCCAGCTGGTTCGCGTACGAGAAGCTGTCTTCGAACAGCTTCATCACGGGGATGACGCCGGACGACTGGTTCTGGATCTGCTTGATCGGGGCGCCGTACTCACGGATGTTCGTGAGGTTGAACGCCACGCCGCCGCCGCGCTTCGAGAGCTGCAGGGCCGAGTTGATCGAGCGGCCGATCGACTCCATGTTGTCCTCGATGCGCAGGAGGAAGCAGGAGACGAGCTCGCCGCGCTGCTTCTTGCCGGCGTTGAGGAACGTGGGGGTGGCCGGCTGGAAGCGGCCGTTGACCATCTCGTCGACGAACGCCTCGGCGAGCCGCTCATCGCCCTCGGCGAGCGCGAGCGCGACGTTGACGACGCGGTCCTCGTAGCGCTCGAGGTAGCGCTTCCCGTCGAACGTCTTCAGCGTGTACGACGTGTAGTACTTGAAGGCGCCGAGGAACGTCGGGAAGCGGAACTTGTAGCCGTAGGCGCGCTTCATGAGCGACTTGATGAACTCGAAGGAGTACCGGTCGAGCACCTCGGCCTCGTAGTACTCGTTCTCGACCAGGTAGTCGAGCTTCTCCTTGAGCGAGTGGAAGAAGACCGTGTTCTGGTTGACGTGCTGCAGGAAGTACTGGTTCGCGGCCTCGCGGTCCTTCTCGAACTGGATCTTGCCGTCCGGTCCGTAGAGGTTGAGCATCGCGTTGAGCGAGTGGTAGTCCATCGCCGACGTCTTGCCCGTCGTCATCTCGGGCGTCACTGTCGCCATAGTGCATCCAATCCGTCGTTGACGACGCGCACGTCGTCGGGGGTTCCGAAGAGTTCGAAGCGGTAGAGGTGCGGCACGTTGCACTTCTGGGCGATGATGTCGCCCGCGAGCCCGTAGCCGGATCCGAAGTTGGTGTTGCCGGCGCTGATCACGCCGCGCAGGTGCTTGCGGTTCTCCTCGTCGTTGAGGAACTTGATGACCTGCTTGGGGACGGCGCCCTTGCCGTCGCCGCCGCCGTACGTGGGCACGATGAGCACGTAGGGCTCACGCTGCTGCAGCGGCGGCTCGGAGGCGTGGAGGGGGATGCGCGAGGCCGGTCGTCCGAGCTTCTCCACGAAGCGGGCGGTGTTGCCCGACACGCTCGAGAAGTAGACGACGTCGCCCACGGCTGCCCCGATCACGGCGGTGCGGCTCAGGCCGCGAGGATCGCCTTGATGCGGTCGGGCTGGAAGCCCGACCAGTGCTCCTCGTCGGCGATGACGACGGGGGCCTGCATGTAGCCGAGGTCCTTGACGGTCTGCAGCGCCTTGTCGTCGGCGGTGACGTCGAAGATCTGGTACTCGATGCCCTGCGCGTCGAGCGCGCGGGTGGTCATCGTGCACTGGACGCAGGCCGGCTTGGAGTAGACGGTGACGGTCATGAGCGGCTCTCCTCGTGTGGATGCTCTGGTGCTGGGAAGCGGTCGGCCGGGGCCGGGCTCCCACTATATGTGGGGTCTGGCGGGGAGCAACGACACAAGATGGTGTGTTTCTCCACACCTCTATCAACAAGAATCCCCAGGCTGTGATTCCCGGCGCGGAACGACGCGGAAAAGGCTGTGGAGAGCGGCTGCTGACAGCTGTGCACGACTGCCGAAGTCGTCTCCGCGACACGCCGACGGAGACTTACAGCGGTGTGGTTCGCGTGCTGCACGGGTGCCTCCGGATGCTCTGTCGCACCCTCGACGCTACGTCCGGCCACCCACATCGGACGCCACCCGCGCCCTCGCGGGGCGGGCGATGGCCCTGCTCATCCTCATCCCCGCGGCGGTGGCCGCCTGGCAGGTCGTGCAGAAGGCGCTCGAGCCAGTGCCCCCGGACGTGCTCGCGCTCGTCGCGACCGCGGGCGGCGCCGTCGTCGTGAACCTCGTGAGCGCGCTGCTGCTGTCGCGCCACCGCACGACGGCGGGGTCGATCGGGCGCGCGGCCTTCCTCTCGGCGCGCAACGACGTGCTCGTGAACGTGGCCATCATCGCGATGGGCCTCGTCACATGGCTCACGCGCTCGGGCTGGCCCGACGTCGTGCTCGGCGTCGTCATCGTCGCCATCGCCCTGCACGCCGCATGGGAGGTCTGGGAGGCGGCGGGCGAGGAGCGCCTGCTCGCGAAGCAGCTGCCGCGAGCCTGAAGCGCTCGCTCCGCTCGCATCCAGGCGCGGCGGGTACCGTCGCCGCCGTACCCCAAACAGACAGCGACAAGGAGGCAGCACCATGGCCGACATCACCGGCAAGAAGGTCGCGTTCGTCCTGACGGACGGCTACGAGGACTCCGAGCTCACGAGCCCCTGGGAGGCCGTGCAGGGCGCCGGCGGGCAGCCGACGCTCCTCGCCCCGAAGGACGGCCAGGTCGAGGGCAAGAAGGGCCACACGCAGGCGGTCGACGGGCCCGTGTCGGGCGCCGACGCATCCGACTACGACGCCCTCGTGCTCCCCGGCGGGGTCGTGAACGCCGACCACCTGCGGATGGACGAGGACGCGGTCGCGCTCGTGCGCGGCTTCGTCGAGTCGGGCAAGCCGATCGGCGTCATCTGCCACGGCGCCTGGATCCTCATCGAGGCGGGCGGCGTCGAGGGCCGCACGATCACGAGCTACCCGAGCCTGCGGACCGACCTGCGGAACGCCGGCGCCCAGTGGGTCGACCAGGAGGTCGCGACCGACAAGGGCCTCGTCTCGAGCCGCACGCCCGACGACCTGCCCGCGTTCAACGCGAAGGTCCTCGAGGAGATCGCCGAGGGCGTGCACCCGCGCTGACCCTCGCGCATGCACGACCGAGCCCGGCACGCAGGTCGTGCCGGGCTCCGTCGTGCGGCGGCGGTGTGGATCGGCCAGCCGCGGGCGCTCAGCCCTCGAGCCACCCGAGCTCGCGCCCCACGGCGGCGAGGGACGCGAGCAGGCGGGCGTTCGTGGCGTAGCCGAGCTGGCTCGGCAGCGCGAAGAGCACGGTGCCGGCCTCCTGCACCGCCTCGTCGGCGAGCAGACGCGCCGCGACGTGCTCGGGGTCGCCGGCGTAGGTGGGGCCGCTGCGCGCCGCGCTGCCGTCGAGCCGGCCGACCCCGTCGCGCCGCTCGTCGGCGAGGCCGAAGTAGCGGCGGTCGTCGTCGGTCGCGATCGGGAACGCGCTGCGCGTGACGGCAGTGCGGGGGCGGATGCGGTGGCCGGCCCGCGCGTGCGCCTCGCGGTAGGCGCGCACCTGGTCGGCCTGCTGCACGTGGAACGGCCGGCCGTCGTCCTGCAGCAGCAGCGTCGACGAGAGCAGGTGGTAGCCGTGCTCGGCGGCCCAGAGCCCCGAGGCGTGGTTGCCGGCGCCCCACCAGAGGCGGTCGGCGAGGCCGGGGGAGCGCGGCTCGATCGGCAGGTCGGGGCCGCCACCGGTCTCGACGGCTCGGGCGGAGCGCGCCATCGGCTCGCCGCGGAGCGCCCGGCGCAGGTGGGCGGCGCGCTCGCGCGCGACTTCCGACCACGACGCGCCCTCGGGCAGCGGCAGGCCGAAGCGCTCCTGCCCGTCGACGGCCCGCTCGGGCGAGCCGCGCGAGATGCCGAGCTGCAGCCGCTCGCCCGTGAGCAGGTCGGCGGCGCTCGCGAGCTCGGCCATCGCGAGCGGCTGCTCGTAGCGCAGGTCGATCACGCCGGTGCCGAGCTCGAGGGTGCTCGTGCGCGCTCCCATGGCGGCGAGCAGCGGGTAGGGGCTCGCGAGCGACTGGTCGAAGTGGTGCACGCGCACCCACGCGCCGTCGAGGCCCGCCTCCTCGGCGGCGACGGCGAGGTCGACGTGCATCCGCAGGGAGTCGCCGGCGGTCGGCACCCGCGAGCCGGGGATGTCGCGGTAGTGGCCGAAGGAGAGGAATCCGAGCTGCTTGCGCACGTCGGGGAGAACCGGGCCGGATGCGTGGGCATTCCGCGCGCGTGGGGCCGGCCCGGCGCACGGCAGCGCCCCGCCGAGGCCGGCGGGGCGCTGCCTGCTGTGGAGCGGTGCTGCGCTCGTCAGTCGTCCGACTCGGGCGACTCCGCGCTGCCGGCCGAGGGGACCGACACCGGCGACTGGGCCGAGATCGGCGACTGGGCCGAGACCGGGCTCGGCGCCGAGTACGGCGTCGGGGCCGACTCGGGGGCGGGCGCCGGAGCGGGAGCGGGCGCGGGTGCCGGTGCGGGAGCGGGCGACGGGGCCGAGGCGGGGCTCGGCACCGAGGCGGGCGAGACCACCGAGGCCGGCGAGGCGGCCGTGGGAGCCGACGCCGTCGAGGTGGGCGAGGGCGCCGACTGCGTGGCCGACGGGGCGTCGGTGGCGGTGGGGGCCGAGGTCGCCGAGACCACGGAGGCGTGGTCGCCCGTGACCTTCATGCTGAGCGACTCGCGGTCGAGGATGTCGCCGCGCACCTGCGCGCTGTCGACGACGCGGCCCTGCGCGTCGCGCAGCTCGACGGCGTTCGCGACGCCCGACGCGCTCGCGGCGATGGCGCCGAGCCCGAGCGCTCCGACGGTGCCGAGGGCGATCCACTTGGTGTTCATGCTGTTCCTCCTGGTGATCGGGGGTGCTGCCTGGTGATGACCACTGTCGCCGGTGCCGGTGAGGCGAGGAGGAGGGGTCGGTGAGAGGCCTCTCATCACCCTCCACAGCCGCGCGGACGGGCCCTGCCGCCGCGCGCATCCGAGGTCCATGATGGAGGCGGCGCCGGTGGGGCGCCGCACCGAGCATGCGGAGGAAGTCGTGGCGAAGCAGCAGCAGGACGACACGCTGTCGGACGTCGAGCGCGAGGCGGTGAAGCAGCGCGCGGCCGAGCTGCGCGCCCAGTCGTCGCGCAAGGGCGCCGGCAAGAGGGAGAAGGACCGGCAGGACGTGCTCGACGTGATCGAGGGCCTGCCCGAGCCCGACAAGGGCCTCGCGCAGATGGTGCACGAGGTGGTGTCGGAGGTCGCGCCCGACCTCGACCCGAAGACCTGGTACGGGTTCCCCTCCTATGCGCGCGACGGCAAGGTGCTCGTCTTCTTCCAGCAGGCGTCGAAGTTCGACGAGCGCTACTCGACGCTCGGGTTCCAGACCAACGCCAACCTCGACGAGGGCGCCATGTGGCCGACGTCGTACGCCCTCGTCTCCGACACCCCCGAGGTGCGCGAGCGCATCGCCGCGCGCGTGCGGCAGGCCATCAGCTGAGGCGGATGCGCGGGTCGGGAATGCGCGCCGCCTCCCAGGATGTTCCAACTTGAGTCGAGCAGACTCAAGTTCGACGAAGACCTTCGAGGGGGATGCACATGGCAGCCATCTACGGACCGTCCTTCGGGATCGGCGGCGACGGATCGTTCGACGACTTCATCGCCCGGATCCTGCAGGGCCAGCGCGCGCCCGCGCAGCGATCGATCGACCTCTCGCGCCTCGTCTCGCGGCGCACGAGCTCGGTCATGGCGAGCGCCGTCGAGTACGCGCGCGCCCACCGGCACGCCGAGGTCGACGCGCTGCACCTGCTGCGCGCGCTGCTCGAGCTGCCGCAGGTGTCGGCCGCCGTGCGCGCCGCCGGCGCCGACCAGGAGGCGCTGCGCGGCACGATCGAGGACCGCATGCCGGCCGACGGCGAGCGCGAGACGCAGGGGCCGCCGTCGCTGACGCCCTCGGCCCAGCGCGCCCTGCGCGACGCGTACCAGATCGCCCGGGCCAACGGCTCGAGCTACATCGACCCCGAGCACCTCTTCTTCGCGTTCCTGCTCGCCGGCGACAGCGCCGTCGGCTCCCTCCTGCACGAGGCGGGCATCACGCCCGAGGCGCTGCAGCGCGGCGCCGCCGAGGCGCAGCGCGCGGCCATCGAGGCGCAGCAGGCGCGCACGCCCGCGACGCACGTCGACCCCGACTCGACGACGCCGACGCTCGACGAGTTCGGCATCGACCTCACCGCCCGCGCGCGCGACGGCGAGCTCGACCCGGTCATCGGCCGCACGGAGGAGATCGAGCAGACGATCGAGATCCTGTCGCGCCGCACGAAGAACAACCCCGTGCTCATCGGCGAGGCCGGCGTGGGCAAGACCGCCATCGTCGAGGGGCTCGCCCGCGCGATCGTCGAGGGCGGCGTGCCGAAGTCGCTGAAGGGCAAGCGCGTCGTCGCGCTCGACCTCACCGCGATGGTCGCCGGCACGCGCTACCGCGGCGACTTCGAGGAGCGCATCACGAAGGCGATGGACGAGATCACCGAGCACCGCGACGAGCTCATCGTCTTCATCGACGAGCTGCACACGATCCTCGGCGCCGGGGGCGGCGGCGAGGGCGGCATGGATGCGGCCAACATCCTGAAGCCGCGCCTGGCCCGCGGCGACCTGCACATGATCGGCGCGACGACGCTCGCCGAGTTCCGCCGCATCGAGAAGGACGCCGCGCTCACGCGCCGCTTCCAGCCGGTGCTGGTGGCCGAGCCGAGCGTCGAGGACGCCGTGCGCATCCTCGAGGGGCTGCAGAGCGCCTACGCCGAGCACCACCGCGTCACCTACACGCCCGAGGCGATCCGCGCCGCGGTCGAGCTCTCCCACCGCTACATCAGCGACCGGTTCCTGCCCGACAAGGCCATCGACCTCATCGACCAGGCAGGTGCGCGGCTGCGGCTGAGCCTGGGAGCGAAGGTCGACGTGGATGCGCTGACGAAGGAGCGCGAGCACCTCGAGGAGCAGAAGCGGCAGGCGGTCGAGGCCGAGGAGTTCGAGGAGGCGACCCGCATCCGCGACCGCATCGCCGCCATCCAGGCGTCGATCGAGTCGGGCTCCGGCGAGGACGGCGTGGTCGACGAGGAGGAGATCGCGGGCGTCGTCTCGCGCGCGACCGGCATCCCCGCCTCGCGGCTCACCGAGGGCGACCGGCAGCGGCTGGGCCGCCTCGAGGAGGAGCTGCACGAGCGCGTCATCGGGCAGGAGGATGCGGTGGGCGCGGTCGCGAAGGCCGTGCGGCGCTCGCGGTCGGGGCTCGGCGACACCGGCCGCCCGATCGGCTCGTTCCTGTTCCTCGGCCCCACCGGCGTCGGCAAGACCGAGCTCGCCAAGGCGCTCGCGTCGAGCCTGTTCGGCTCGGAGCACGCGCTCGTGCGCTTCGACATGTCGGAGTTCGGCGAGCGGCACACGGTCGCCCGCCTCATCGGGGCGCCTCCCGGGTACGTCGGCTACGACGAGGCGGGCCAGCTCACCGAGCGCGTGCGGCGGCAGCCGTACTCGGTGGTGCTGCTCGACGAGATCGAGAAGGCGCACCCGGATGTCTTCAACCTGCTGCTGCAGGTGCTCGAGGACGGCCGGCTCACCGACGGCCAGGGCCGCACCGTCGACTTCCGCAACACGGTCGTGATCATGACCTCGAACCTCGGCGGCGAGTTCCTCGCGTCGAAGTCGGGCCCCATCGGGTTCCAGGCCGGCGACGGCAGCGGCTCGCCCGACGAGCTGCGGGCGAAGGTGATGGGCAGGCTCCGCGAGCAGATGCGGCCCGAGCTCATCAACCGCATCGACGAGATCGTGCTGTTCCACAAGCTCGAGCCGGCGCAGCTGCGGCAGATCGTGACGCTGCTGCTCGACCGCGTCGGCGACCGCCTGCGGGCGCAGGACGTCGAGCTCGAGGTGACGGATGCGGCGCTCGCGTGGCTCGCCGAGCACGGCTACGAGCCGGAGTACGGAGCACGGCCGCTGCGCAGGCTCATCCAGCGCGAGGTCGAGGACCGGGTCGCCGACCTCATCGTCGGCGGGCTCGAGTCGGGCGTCGTGCGGGTGGATGTCGAGGGCGACGGCATCGCGGTGACCACCGCGCCGGCCGAGCACCCGACGCCCGCGATGTAGCGCCCTCAGCTCCTCCGCTCCCGCCCCCCCCGCTGGTCGAGGAGCCGCCGCAGGCGGCGTCTCGAGACCACCCGCCCCCTCCGCTGGTCGAGGAGCCGCCGCAGGCGGCGTCTCGAGACCACCCGACGCCCGCCCCCTCCGCTGGTCGAGGAGCCGCCGCAGGCGGCGTCTCGAGACCACCCGACGCCCGCCCGGCGGCGAGCCCGGGGCACGAGACCCGAACGGGCCTCTTGCCCCGGGCGCACCGCGCCGTCATGCTCTCCTGACGAGGAGGCGACATGGCAGAGCTCTCCCCGCGGCTCGCCGCGGTGCTGGAGGCGCTGCCCCTGCGCCCCGGGATGCGCGTGCTGGAGGTGGGCTGCGGCCCCGGCGCGCTCGCGCGGGCGATGGCCGAGCGGGTCGGGCCGGACGGCTACGTGCTCGGCGTCGACCGCTCGCCGACGGCCATCCAGGCGGCGGAGCGGGTCTCCTCCCACGGCAGCCTCGACTTCCGCGTCTCGACCGCCGAGCAGTTCCGGCTGAAGGGCCGCGAGCAGCCGTTCGACCTCGTCGTCGCGATCCGCGTGGGCGCGCTCGACGGCCGCCACCCCGAGCTCGAGGCGGCGGCGATGGCGCAGCTCGCGGCGGCGACCGTGCCCGGCGCGGCCCTCTACATCGACCGCGGCGACCCGCTCGAGGCGGTCCCTCTCCACTGACCCCGCGCATCCGCCGTCCGTCGACCGGCTCGGCGCGGGTCGGGCAGGATGATCCGGTCGGACGAGCACGGAGCCGGTCGGGGAACGGGGGAGCGCGGATGGGCGAGCGGATCGCGGTCATCGGGGCGGGCGTCATCGGCCTCTCGATCGCGCACGAGCTCGCGGCGGCGGGCTGTGACGTGACGGTGCTCGCCGACCTCGCGCCGCTCGAGACGACGTCGGCCGTCGCGGGCGCCGTGTGGTTCCCCTACGCGGCCGAGCGATCGGCCGAGGTCGACGCGATGCTCGCGGTCTCGCTGCGCCGCTTCGTCGCGATCGCCGAGCGCCCCGAGGCGGGCGTCGACCTGCGCGAGGGGATCGTCGTCGAGCGCGCCGCGGCGCCCGACCGCTCGTGGACGGCGCTGCTGCCCGCCGTCCCGGCCGACGCCGCCGACCTCCCCGTCGGCACGACGGGCATGCGGACGAGCGCCCCGCTCGCGACCATGTCGCAGTACCTGCCGTGGCTGCAGGCGGAGTGTGAGGCGCTGGGCGTGCGCTTCGAGCACCGGCGGGTGGACGATCCGGATGCGCTCGCGGGCGCCTTCGACGTCGCGGTCGTGGCCGCCGGGGCGCGCGGGGGCGCGCTGCTCGGTGACGACGCGACGGTGGTGCCCATCCGCGGCCAGGTCGTGCGGGTCGAGAACCCGGGCGTCACGACGTTCGTGATCGACGACGAGGATCCGGCCGGGCTCACCTACGTGCTGCCGCGCCGCGACTGCCTCGTGCTCGGCGGCACGCACGAGGCCGGCGCGACCTCGCTCGAGCCCGACCCGGCGATCGAGGCGGGCATCCTCGCGCGGTGCGCCGCATTGGTGCCGGCGGTGGCCGGCATGCCGATCCTGTCGCGCGCGGTGGGGCTGCGGCCCGGGCGCGCACGGCTGCGCATCGAGGAGGTGCCGGGCAGGGCGCTGCGGGTGATCGCCGCCTACGGCCACGGCGGGAGCGGCATGACGCTGTCGTGGGGCACGGCGGCGCGGGTGGCGGCGATGCTGGCGGCCCCGTGACCGAGCCGGCGACCGTCGACGAGCGGCCGCGCGAGGCGGCCGACGTCAGGGTCGCGGGCGGTCGCTAGCGGTCGTCGGAGTGGCGGCCGTGAGCGGGCCCCGCGTCGCCGGGCGACGCGTCGGGCGTCGAGCCGTAGGGCGCGGCGCCGTACGACTGCCCGCCGTAGCTCTGGCCGCCGTACGACTGGCCGCCGTAGGCCGGGCTGCTGTACGGCTGCTGCTCCGCCCGCGGTGCGTCGTACGGCGACGACTGGCCGGACGCGGCGCCCTGCCCGTAGCCGCCGCCCTGCCCGTAGGCGGCAGGCGCCCCGTACCCGCTTGCCGCGTACGGCTGCGCGAGCGACGGCTGCCCGGCGTCCCACGCCTGCGCCGTCGCGCCGCGGTCGAAGCGCGCGCCCAGCGGGTTCGACGGGAAGAAGCACATCACGAGCGGCACGATGCCGAGGCCGACGAGCGACAGCAGCGCGAACGCCCCGTGGAAGCCGGCATCCTGCACGCGCCGCCACATCACCGCGTAGGTGGGCACCGCGAGCGCGAGCGAGACCACGACGAGCAGCGCGAGCCATCCGAACATCGCGCCGAGGGGCGCGAGCAGCGCCTCCTGGTCGGCGCCGACGCCCGCCGCCTCGACCGACACCGCCTGCATCATGAAGCCGATCCAGGCGATCCAGAACGGCACCTGCGACAGGAGCGAGACCAGGAAGGTGAACAGCATCGCCCACCAGAACTCGCTGCGGCTCGCGCGTCCGGAGAAGACGAGGAAGCCCTGGAAGAAGCGCCGGACGGACTGGCCGAAGGACGCGCCCGGCAGCGGCTGGCCGACGGCAGAGGTGCTCACGGGGGACATCATCGCCCATCCGCGGCGCGGCGCGCCGCGCCGCGCGCGGGCGGATCCTGCGACTACGGCGCCAGGCCCGCGCCCAGCACCGCCACCGCGAGCGCGCGGTCGCCGCGCACCTCGACGTCGTCGTCGGCGTCGGCCGCCGCGGCGAGCGGCACCCGACCCCACGCGAGCAGCGCGAGCGAGCGGGCGGGCCCTGCGAGCACCACCTCCGGCGAGCTGGGTGCCGAACCGGTGATCTCGAGCCGCGCATCCGTCTCGGTCGGGGCGAAGACCAGCCGCGCAGCCGGCGCCTCGACCCGGCCGAGCCGCAGCTGCCGAGGGTGCATGACGGTGACGAGCTCGTCGAGGCAGTCGAGCCACGCGCCCGCGTCGACGTCGAGCGGCTCGCCGATCGCTGTGCGCAGATCCCACAGGTGCACGAGCGTCTCGAGCGCCTGCCGCCGGTGCCAGAACCGCACGGTGCCGGTGTGCTCGGCGCGCGGCACGCCGTCGTCGACGAGCGCCCACGCCCGCGCGTCGGGGTCGAGCTCGGCGAGCGCCTCGCGCACCTCGAGCGCGCACGCCGCGTAGAGCTCGGGCAGGTCGAACGGTCCGCGGCCGAGCGGCTCCTCCTGCACGCGGCGCGCCTGGCCCGCCGCCCAGTGGTGCACTCGCGCGAGGTGCACGACGAGCTTCTCGACCGTCCACGGCGCGAGCCACGGGATGGGCGTCGCGGGGTCGGCGCGCCGCAGGGTCTCGAGGAACTGCGCCTGCCAGTCGGCGAGCGCCGCCAGGTGGTCCGGCTGCCGGATGCCGTCGGTCGCCATCGGCGCGTCAGCCCCGGCCGGTGAACGTGGGCGTGCGCTTCTGCTGGAACGCCGCGAAGCCCTCCCGGTAGTCGGCGGTCTCGGCGAGCGCCGCCTGCGCGGCGCTCTCGCCGCCCATCGACTGCCACAGGCCCAGCCGCTCGTCGCGGAGGCCCCGGATGAGCTCCTTCGAGGCGATGAACGCGAGCGTCGGCCCCTGCGCCGCATGCGCGGCCGCGGCACGGGTGGCGGCGAGCACCTCGTCGTCGGGGAACACCTCCGAGAAGAGCCCGGCGGCGACCGCCTCGGCGCCCGTCAGCAGCCGGCCGGAGTAGATGAGGTCGAGCGTGCGGTGCGCGCCGAGCCGCTCGAAGAAGAGCGCGTGGCCGCCGGAGTCGAGCGTGGCGCCGAGCGCGGCGAACGGGCTGCCGAGCTTCGCGGTCTCGGCGACGTAGACCACGTCGGCCGCGATGAGCAGCCCGAGCCCCACGCCCAGGCAGGCGCCGTGGGCGACGGCGAAGGTGGGCGCCGGGAACGCGGCGAGCTGCTGCAGCAGCGGCTGCACGCGGTCCTGCAGGAACCCGATCGTGTCGTCGGTGCGCGGATCGACCTGCGAGATGTCCCGGCCGGCGCAGAACGCCTTCCCCTCCCCGCGCAGCACGAGCGCGCGCACACCCGCCCGCTCGGCCCCGGTCAGCGCATCCGACATCGCCTGCAGGGCGGATGCGTCGACGGCGTTGCGCCGCTCGGGCGCGTTCAGCACGATCTCCGCGATGCCGTCGGCGAGCTGCAGCTCGATCATGGGGCTCCCTCCGTCGGGCGCGGAGCCGGGGCGCCGGCGTCGTCGCGCGTCGAGACCATCATGGCCGAGCGCGGGCGGCACGGCCGGGCACGGCGGGCAGTTCTCCCCATCGCCGACGGGGCGCGTCGCCGTCTAGCGTGGAGCCGTTCGGTCGACCGGGGGGTGATGCAGCGTGGCGATGAACCTGCCGGGCGAGCTCGTCTGGGTGCTCGACATGCTCGGCTACGACTGGCCGCCGCTCGACGAGGACGAGATGCGGCGCGCGGCGAGCATCATGCGCCAGTTCAAGGACGACGTCGAGGGCACCGTCGAGGTGGCCGAGACGCGCGTCAAGACCGGCGTGGCGACAGCGCTCACCGGTCAGGCGTCGACGTCGTTCGCGAACGCGTGGGACACCGACCGGGCGACGAACATCCAGCAGCTCGTCGACGCGCTCGACCCGGTCGCGGGCGGCATCGAGGTGGGCGCCGACGCCGTCGTCGCGCTCAAGGTGAAGGTCATCGCCGAGCTCGTCATCACCGCCGCGCAGATCGCCGCCGCGGCGGCCAGCGCGATCATCACGCTCGGCGCCTCCGCCGCCGCGAGCGCAGCGATCATCGCGCTGCGCAAGAAGGCGCTCGACGTGCTCACGAACATCGCCGTCGACCAGCTCGCGCAGCAGCTGCTGCCGCTGATCATCGAGCCGCTGCAGGGACCGATGATGGACGGCATCACCGCCATGCTCGAGGCCGAGCTCGTCGAGGGCGCGATCGGCGACGTCTCCGAGTTCCAGGCCGACCTCGACGCGCTCGACCAGGCCGCCGGCGACCTCGAGTCGAACGCCGCCGACCAGGAGCGGCTCGCCGACGACTTCATCGTGCAGCTGTCCTCCTGCCAGATCTTCACGGGGTGATGCGGGATGTCGACCATCAAGATCGTCATCAAGGAGGCGCTCGACGTCATCGAGGAGCTCGTGCCGGAGGCGGCCCGCGCGGTCGCGAAGAAGTCGACGAGGCTCAGCGCGAAGACCCGGCAGATCCGCCAGCAGATCGAGGCGAAGGACGTCGAGCTCTCGCGCTCCCAGCGCACGCCCGACCGGGCGCCCGACCACGACGCGCCCGAGCGCACGACCCCGAGCGCCCCGGGCCTCCGCGATCCCGACGCCGCACGGGATCCGGATGCGCCGCCGTCGACCTGGCCGGACGCCGACACCGAGGCGGCGAACGCCGCGACCGCGGCCGCCCGGCAGGCGGCGGTGGAGGCCGGCGACCTCACCGCGCCCGACTTCGGCGAGCTCACGACCACGTTCCACGGTCCCCGCCCGCCCGACATGGAGGCCCCGCACGGCCACCACATCGTCTTCAAGAAGGGCGTGGGTGCGCGCCAGCAGGCGCTCATCGCGCAGGCGAAGGAGATCCTCGAGCGCAACGGCGTCGACTGGTACACCGGGCCGCACAACCTCACGTGGGCGCCGAACGTGGCCGGGCAGCACAACATCGCGAACGTGCGCGAGGTGCTGCAGCGCCTGCAGGCCGCCGACGGCGCGGGCCGCGAGGCGGTCATCGACGCGCTCCGCGGCGCCGGGCGCGACGTCTTCGGCGGCCGCCCGTGACCGGGATGCGCTCGGCGGCCGTCGGTAGGGTGACGCCATGACCGAAGACCTCGCCGCCTGGCAGGCGGAGCTCGCCGACCGGATCCAGCCGATGCTCGAGGCGGCCATGCTCGCCGCCGCCGGGTCGCGGCCCGACGGCGAGATCGCGGGCATCGGCATCTCGACCGATGCGGACGCGACCTCGGTCGTCGCGTTCGCCAACTCCCGGCAGAACCTCGACGCGATGGTCGCCGACGAGCCCGAGTTCGCCCTCGACTCGAAGTGGCACATCGGCGAGTGGGACCTCGACGTGACCGGCAGCGGCGCGCCCGATCCGCTCGAGCCCCTGCGGGCCGAGCTCGTGCAGGCGAAGCCGAGCGCAGACGGGTCGACGGGGACCGCCGGGTTCGCGGTGCCGGGCATGCAGGAGTTCCGGCACGCGGTGTGGGGCGCGATCGCCGCCGCGATGGCGGCGTCGGCGGCCGAGGGATTCTTCGACCGCTGGCCGACCGCCGCGCACGTCTTCATGCCGCTCGACGCCGACGTCGACGAGCAGCAGCTCGCCGACTGGAGCGCGCCGCTCAACGACGCCGAG
Organism: Agrococcus sediminis; assembly: GCF_007923295.1. Classification (GTDB taxonomy): domain Bacteria; phylum Actinomycetota; class Actinomycetes; order Actinomycetales; family Microbacteriaceae; genus Agrococcus; species Agrococcus sediminis. The sequence continues at coordinate 328,464 of NZ_VOIR01000011.1, forward strand.
GGCGTCGCCGAGCTGCGCGCGTTCCTGCAGCTCGACTGAGCGCGCGCGGGCGCGCCCGGCGCCTCACACGTCGTAGTCGACGACCACCTTCGCCGTGTCGCCCTTGGGGTGCGACTGGCACGTGAGCACGTAGCCGCGCTCGAGCTCGTCGGGCTCGAGGGCGTAGTTCTCGGTCATCTGCACGCTGCCGGAGACGACCTTCGCGCGGCACGTGCCGCAGACGCCGCCGGCGCACGCGAACGGCACGTCGGGCCGCACCCGCAGTGCCGCGTTGAGGATCGACTCGCGCGCCGCGACCGGGCTCTGCACCTGCGACGACTGCCCGTCGAGCGTGAAGTCGAGCGTCCAGGTCTCCTCGCCCGCCTCCAGCTGCACGGGCCGTCCGCGGTCGCCGCCCGCCGCATCCGGCTTGCCCGTCGTGAAGAGCTCGAAGCGCACGTGGGCCTCGTCGACGCCCTTCGCCGCGAGCACGTCGCGGCACAGCTGCACGAGCTCGAACGGGCCGCACAGGAACCACTCGTCGACGCTCTCGGGGCGGATGAGCTCCGACAGGATGCGCTCGAGGCGCTCCTCGTCGATGCGGCCCGACATGAGCGGCGCCGCCCGCTGCTCGCGCGAGAGCACGTGGTGCAGGGCGAGCCGGGCCGGGTAGCGGTCCTTGAGGTCGGCGAGCTCCTCGATGAACATCACGTCGAGGGTCGAGCGGTTGGAGAACACGAGCGAGAAGGTCGAGGTCTCGGAGCGCGAGAGCACTTCGTGCGCGAGCGCCATCATCGGCGTGATGCCGCTGCCGGCCGCGATGCCGACGACGTGCGCGCCGTCGACCTGCTCGAGCGCCGATGTGAAGGTGCCCTGCGGCACCATGACGTCGATGCGGGCGCCCGGCTGCAGCTCGCTGTTGGCCCAGGTTGAGAAGCGGCCGCCGAGGTCGCGCTTGATCGCGACCGAGATGGATCCTGGGGTCGGTGGGCGGCAGATGGAGTACGAGCGCCGCACCTCCTGCCCGTCGATCGTGGCGCGGAGCGCCAGGTGCTGGCCGGCCACGTAGCCGAAGTCGTCGTGCAGCTCGCCCGGCACCGCGAAGGTGACCTCGACGGCGTCGGCGGTGAGCGGGCGCACGTCGGCGACCTCGAGCTCGTGGAAGCGTGCGCGGCGCCGCGAGGTGCTGCTGCCGAGGTTGATCGCGGCCATCTCAGTGCACCTTGAAGTGGTCGAAGGGCTCGAGGCACGCGAGGCACTCGAAGTGGCTCTTGCAGGCGGTCGAGCCGAAGCGCGACACCTCCCGCGTGCGGAGCGACCCGCAGCGCGGGCACTTGACGCCGAGCGACAGGGGGATCGGGCCGCTGCGCTCGCCCGCGCGGTGCGTGGGCGGGGCGATGCCGTACTCCTCGAGCTTCGCCTTGCCGGCGTCGCTCATCCAGTCGGTCGTCCAGGCGGGGCTGAGCGTGAAGTCGACGCGCACGTGGCGGAAGCCCTCCGCCGTGAGCGCGAGCAGCACGTCGTCGCGCATCTGGTCGATCGCGGGACAGCCCGAGTAGGTCGGCGTGAGCGTGACGACCACGGTCTCGCCGTCGAGCCGCACGTCGCGCAGCACGCCGAGATCCTCGATCGTCAGCACGGGCACCTCGGGGTCGACGACGGCGGCGGCGACGCGGCGGGCGCGCTCCATCCGCTGGTCGAGTAGCCGGTCGGAGACCTGCGCATCGGGACCACTGGCGTGCGGCGTCTCGATACGGCCCTGCGGGCCTACTCGACGAGCGGGGGTTGCCTGCGGGCCCACTCGACGAGCGGGGGAAGCGGCGGCGGGGGCGGCCATCACCACGTCGCCCCCGGGTGCCGGCGGGCCAGCACCTGCATCTCGGCGAGCATCGGGCCGAGGTGCGTCGAGTGGTTCCCGTGCCTGCCGCCGCCCGACGACTGCCCGATGCGCGGGTGCACGAAGTCGGACTCGACGATCCCGGCCTCGGCGAGCACCGCATCCCACACCTCGTCGAAGCCTGCCCGCAGGCTCGACGGCCGCGGCGCGACGCCCTCGAGGCGGTCGTGCAGCGCGTCGTCGCGGAAGAGCTCGTCGGTGTACGGCCACAGGTCGGCGAGCGCGACGAGCATGCGCCGGCGCGACTCGTCGGTGCCGCCCGCGAGCCGCAGCGTCCACTGCACGGCGTGGTCGCGGTGGTAGGCGACCTCCTTCACGGCCTTCGCCGCGATGGCCGCCAGCGTCGCATCCGTCGACTGCGACAGCGCCGTGTAGAGCTCCTGCATCCAGGTCGCGGCGATCAGGCCGCGCGCGATCGTGTGCGCGAAGTCGCCGTTCGGCTGCTCGAACAGCCACGCGCAGCGGAACTCGTGCTCGTCGCGCCAGTAGGCGAGGTCGTCCTCGGAGCGGCCGGATGCGGTGCCGGCGTAGTGCAGGAGGCTGCGGGCGTGCCCGAGCAGGTCGAGCGCGATGTTGCCGAGCGCCATGTCCTCCTCGAGCTCGGGGGCGCGCGAGATCCACCAGCCGAGGCGCTGCGAGAGGATGAGCGCGTCGTCGCCGAGCCGCAGCGCGTACGCCGCGACGTCGTCGCTCGCCGTCGCCGACGCATCCGCCCCCGTCAGCTCTGCCGAGAGCGCGAGCTCGTCGACCGAGACGTCGCCGTGCACGTCGGCGGCCTCGGCCTCGTAGGCGGCCGCTACGGCGGCGGCGTCCCTGGGCTTGATGTCGCTCACAGGTGCGGCACCTCCGCGCTCTTCTCGTAGTACTTCGCGTGGCGGTAGTTCTTGCCCGCGGGGCTCTCGAAGAAGGCGCCCTTCTGGTCGGGGTCGCTCGTGGTGATGGCGCTCGAGCGCACCACCCACACCGAGACGCCCTCGTTGCGGCGGGTGTAGAGGTCGCGCGCGTTGCGCAGCGCCATGTCGTCGTCGGGCGCGTGCAGCGAGCCGACGTGCACGTGGCTCAGGCCGCGGTTGGCGCGCACGAAGACCTCGTACAGCGGCCAGCCCTCGCCGGCGACGTCTCCGGGTGTCGACATCCTCGTCTCCTCGTTCTGCTCGGTCGGACTTCCCTGAAGTCCGGGTCCTGGTCGTCGAGACCCGGGGTTCGGGGAAGCTCGACGTCGTGTCGGTGGGGTCAGGCGGCGACGCGCTCGCGGGCGGCCTGCTTCTCGGCGTAGGCCGCGGCGGCCTCGCGCACCCACGCGCCCTCCTCGTGGGCGTCGCGGCGGTGCTGGATGCGCTGGGCGTTGGCGGGGCCGCGGCCGGCGAGCACCTCGTTGAACTCGGTCCAGTCGATCTCGGACATGTCCCAGGCCTGGCGCTCCTCGTTCCAGCGCAGGTTCGGGTCGGGCAGCGTGAGCCCGAGCACCTCCGCCTGCGGCACGAGCATGCCGACGAAGCGCTGGCGCAGCTCGTCGTTCGAGAAGCGCTTGATCTTCCACGCCATCGACTGCGCCGAGTTGGGCGACTCGTCGTCGGGCGGGCCGAACATCATGAGCGCGGGCCAGTACCAGCGGTCGACCGACTCCTGCGCCATCGCGTGCTGCTCGGGGGTGCCCTGGCTCAGCTCGAGCAGGATCTCGAAGCCCTGCCGCTGGTGGAACGACTCCTCCTTGCAGATGCGCACCATCGCGCGGCCGTAGGGGCCGTAGGAGGCGCGGCACAGCGGCACCTGGTTGCAGATCGCGGCGCCGTCGACGAGCCAGCCGATCGCGCCCATGTCGGCCCACGTGGGCGTCGGGTAGTTGAAGATCGACGAGTAGCGGGCGCGCGAGGTGATGAGCTGCTCGGTCATCTCGTCGCGGCTGATGCCGAGCGTCTGCGCGGCCGAGTAGAGGTAGAGCCCGTGGCCGGCCTCGTCCTGCACCTTGGCCATGAGGATGGCCTTGCGCTTCAGGCTCGGCGCGCGCGAGATCCAGTTGCCCTCGGGCTGCATGCCGATGATCTCGGAGTGCGCGTGCTGCGAGATCTGCCGGATGAGCGTCTTCCGGTAGGCGTCGGGCATCCAGTCGCGCGGCTCGATGCGCTGGTCTGCCTCGATCAGCGCGTCGAAGCGCGCCTGCAGCTCGGCCTCCTGCTCCGCGTCGATGCGGGCGGATGCGTCGGGTGCGGTGAGCGTCATCGTCGACTCCGTCTCCATCACGGTCCGGAATTAGTGACCGAACGTTCAGTAAGTATAGACTGGCCGCATGCGGGCCTGCAACGGGGCCCGGAGAGCGGACGCAACGGAGCGCGCATGGCACTGCAGACGACCCGGGACGACACGTGGCTCGCCACGGTCATGGCCGAAACCGACCGCGCCAAGGAGGCGTTCGGGATCGAGATCGCCGAGCTCGCGCGCGGCCGCGCCGTGCTCACCATGCCGGTCACCGACCGCATGGTGAACGGCTTCGGCATCACGCACGGCGGCCTGGTCTTCACGCTCGCCGACACCGCCTTCGCCTACGCGTGCAACGAGGACGCCACCGTCACGGTCGCATCCGGCGCCGACATCACCTTCGCCAAGGCCACCCACGCCGGGCAGACGCTCACGGCCACCGCCGAGCGGCGCTGGCGATCGGGCCGCAACGGGCTCTACGACGTCACGATCGTCGACGAGACCGGCGAGACGGTCGCGGAGTTCCGCGGCCGCTCCTTCTCCACCAACCGCACCGCCCCCGCCGCGCCCGAGGGCGCCGGCGGCCCCGCCTGACCCACCCCATCCCCCGTCGGTCGAGCAGCCGCCGCAGGCGGCGTGTCGAGACCACGACCGATCGCCATCTCGACACGGCCCTTCCGCCTCCTCGATGACCGCAGAGACAGGAGCAACGATGCTCGACCAGCCCACCGCATCCGCCGACCTCCGCGACGCCGGCGAGCGCCTCACGCTCGACGAGCTGCGCGCGCTGCAGCTCGAGCGGCTGCAGCAGACCGTGCGCCACGCCTACGCGAACGTGCCGACGTACACGCGGAAGCTCGATGAGGCGGGCGTGCACCCCGACGACATCCGCGCGCTCGACGACCTGCAGCGGCTGCCGTTCACGAGCAAGGAGGACCTCCGCGCCTCCTACCCGTTCGGCATGTTCGCGGTGCCGATGGAGCAGGTGGCGCGCATCCACGCCTCATCCGGCACGACCGGCCGGCCGACGGTCGTCGGCTACACGAAGGACGACCTCGACGTGTGGGCCGACGTGGTCGCGCGCTCGCTGCGCGCCGCCGGCGTGCGGCCCGGCATGAAGGTGCACAACGCCTACGGCTACGGCCTCTTCACCGGCGGCCAGGGCGCCCACGCCGGCATCGAGCGGCTCGGCGCGACCGTCATCCCCGTCTCGGGCGGTCAGACGGCGCGGCAGGTGCAGCTCATCCGCGACTTCGAGCCCGACGCGATCATGTGCACGCCCTCGTACCTGCTGACGATCGCGGATGCGTTCGAGGAGGCCGGGCTCGACCCGCGCGAGACGTCGCTCAAGGTGGCGATCTGCGGCGCCGAGCCGTGGACGAACGAGATGCGGGCCGAGCTCGAGCGGCGGACGGGCCTCGACGCGGTCGACATCTACGGGCTGTCGGAGGTCATGGGGCCGGGCGTCGGGAGCGAGTTCGCGTCGACGAAGGACGGCCCGACCATCTGGGAGGACCACTTCCTGCCCGAGGTGATCGACGGCGAGACCGGCGAGCAGCTGCCCGACGGCGAGATGGGCGAGCTCGTCTTCACGTCGCTCACGAAGCAGGCGTTCCCTGTGATCCGCTACCGCACCCGCGACCTCACCCGGCTGCTGCCGGGCTCGGCGCAGTCGACGATGCGCCGCATCGAGAAGATCACCGGCCGCAACGACGACATGCTCATCGTGCGCGGCGTCAACATCTTCCCGACGCAGATCGAGGAGATCGTGCTCGAGATCGAGCACCTCACGCCGCACTTCATCCTCGAGCTCGTCAAGCGCGGGCGGATGGACGGGCTGGTCGTGAAGATCGAGAGCACGCCGGGCGTGAAGCCGGTCGTGTCGACGGCCGCGGCGGAGATCCTGAAGCTGCGCGTCAAGGAGCGCATCGGCACGACGGTCGACGTGGAGATCGTGCCGACGGGCTCGCTGCCGCGCTCGGAGGGCAAGTACAAGCGTGTCTACGATCTCCGCTGACCGGCCAGCGGCCGAGCGCCGCTGAGATGATGTCCCGATGACCACCGCCACCGAGCCCGCCCGCCGCGGCCGCCCCGGCTACGATCGCGACTCGATGCTCGAGGTCGTCGTCGAGGCGTTCAACGAGCGCGGCTACGACGCGACCTCGCTCGGGGTGCTCGCCGAGCGGCTCGGCCTGTCGAAGTCGGCGATCTACCACCACTTCGCCTCGAAGGAGCAGATGCTCGAGGTCGCCCTCGGCAAGGCGCTCGACGCGCTCGAGGCCGTCTTCGACGCACCGGAGGCGACGAGCGGACCGGTCGTCGACCGCATCCGCCACGTCATCCGCGGCGCGGTGCTCGTGCTGTGCGAGCACCGGGCGTTCGTCACGCTGCTGCTGCGGCTGCGCGGCAACACCCCGATCGAGCTCGAGGCGCTGCGGCGTCGGCGCGAGATCGACCGCAAGCTGCGCGCCATGTTCGAGCAGTCGCGAGCCGAGGGCACGCTGCGGCCCGACATCGACCCGCGCGTGGCCGAGCGGCTCACCTTCGGCATGGTCAACTCGATCGTCGAGTGGTACCGCCCCGACGGCCCGATCACGCCGCAGCAGCTCGCCGACTCGGTCCTCGAGCTCGTGCGCACGGGCCTGCGCGAGCCGTCCTCGCTGTAGCCGTGCCGCCGGAGGAGGTCGTCTGGTTCGTCGACTGGCTCGAGCGGCGGGAGGTCGTCTACCAGTGCAACGGCGGCTGGGCGGTGGATGCGCTGGTCGGTCGCGAGACCCGGCCCCACCGCGACCTCGACGTCTTCCTCGACGAGCGCGCGCTCGCGGATGCGGTCGCCGCCCTGCGGGAGCGCGGCTATGCCGTGGTCGACGACTGGCTGCCGGTGCGGATCGAGCTCGCCGCGGAGGAGCGGCGGGTCGACCTGCACCCGATGCGGATCCTGCCGGGCGGCGACGGCGTGCAGGCGCTGCTCGACGGGGGAGAGCTGGTGCACCGTGCCGCCGACCGCACGAGGGGATCGATCGGCGGGCGCGCGGTCGTGGTCGCGTCGGCGGCTCGGCTGCTGCAGCTGCGCGAGGGCTACGAGCCGCGCGCGGTCGACCTGCACGACCTCGCGCAGCTGCGACGCCTGGAGCGCTGAGCGCGAGCGCCGAGCGCGGACATGCCGGATGCGCACGATTGTTATCGAATCGTGATCTTTGGTAGCGTGGCTGGCTTGAACCGCGAAGGACGGCCGTCGCATCCGCCCCTGGAGTCCTCCGCGCCATCGAATCGAGTCATTCCGGTCGGGCGGTCGGATGCGCGGGAACGCGCGCCGAGACGGGGCCGTGGAGTTCAGCTCATGCAGAAGCACACCACCGACGACGCCCGCCGATCGAAGCGATTCCTGCGCGGCGGAGCCGTGACGGCCGCCGGCGTGGCCGTCTTCGCGGGCGCGATGCTCGTGCCGACCGCGGCGAACGCCGCGAGCGACGCCACCTGGGACGCGCTCGCCGAGTGCGAGTCGGGCGGCAACTGGTCGATCGACACGGGCAACGGCTACTACGGCGGCCTGCAGTTCTCGCTCTCGACCTGGCAGGCCTACGGCGGCTCGGGCAACCCGGCCGACGCGTCGCGCGAGGAGCAGATCCGCGTGGCCGAGAACACGCTCGCCGGCCAGGGCTGGGGCGCATGGCCCTCGTGCTCGGTGCAGATCGGCGCCTCGGGCGCCGCCGAGCCGAGCTCGACGCCCGTCGACACCGCCACGCAGCAGGCCGCGCCCGCCGAGGCGCCGGCGGCCGACCAGGCCGCTCCGGCCGCGCAGGCCGCACCGGCCGCGCCCGCCAGCTACGAACTGCCGGACGTCGAGCCGTCGGATGAGCGCGTCACGGTCGAGGCCGGCGACTCGCTGTTCGCGATCGCCAAGTCGCACGACATCGAGACCGGCTGGCTCGGCCTTTTCGCCGTGAACCAGGACATCGTCGAGAACCCCGACCACATCGAGGTCGGCCAGGAGCTCGTGCTGCCCGCCGAGTGATCGGTCGCACGGGGCGGAGATCCGGTCGGGTCTCCGCCCTTCGTGCTGTCAGGCCACCTCGACCCAGCGCGAGCGCCAGTCGGGCGGGTCGAACGGCTCGCTCCAGTAGGCCGTCTCGCGGGCGATGCGGTCGCCCCGGAACTCGAAGACGAAGACCGTCTTGTAGACGGGGCCGCCGTAGTCGAGCGTCGCCTCGGCCACGACGAGGTCGCCGGCGCTCACGATCCGGCGCGGCGTGATCGTCGGCAGCTGCGGGAACGCGCGGTAGACGCCGCGGCGGTTCTCGCCGCCGACCACCCGCTCGCCCGACTGCGGCCAGTCCATCACCGCATCCTCGTGGAAGAGCTCGTCCATCACCTCGATGCGGCCCTCGTTGATGCAGGCGATGAGCCGCTCGACGACGGCCTCGTGCTGCGCGTTCCTGTCGGCACCGTCCACGGTGCACCCCCTCGTCACGCTGTAGCCGCATTGTCGACCCGCGGTCGGGCGGGCGCCAGGGGCGACTTGGGGGCTGGATGTGCTCCGGTACGGACTCGCGGGTCGTGCGGGCTCGCTTCCGCGAATCGGTACCGGAGGCCGGTGTGCGCGGCCGCTCAGGCCGCGGGCTGCTCCTTCGCGACGTAGGTCAGCAGGTCGTACTGCGCGACGGTCTCGTCGTCCTGGTTCGTGAGCACCGCATCCCATCGCACCTCGCCGTAGGGGTCGGTCTCGCGCGGCGTGATCTGCTTCGCCGTGAGCGTCACCCGCAGCGTGTCGCCGGGGGAGACCGGCGTCATGAAGCGCAGGTTGTCGAGGCCCGTGTTCGCGAGCACGGGGCCCGGCGCCGGCTCGACGAAGAGGCCCGCCGCGAACGACAGCAGCAGGTAGCCGTGCGCCACGCGTCCCGGGAAGAACGCGTTGGCCTCGGCGGCCTCCTGATCCATGTGCGCGTAGAACCGGTCGCCCGTGAAGTCGGCGAAGTGCTCGATGTCGTCGAGCGTGATCTCGCGCCGCTCCGAGACGACCTGGTCGCCGATGCGCAGCTCGGCGAGCGACTTGCGGAACGGATGCGGCGCCTCGGTCGACGCCGTCGCCCCCGGGTGCCAGACGCCCGTGAGGGCCGTCAGCATGGTCGGCGAGCCCTGGATGGCCGTGCGCTGCATGTGGTGGAGCACCGAGCGGATGCCGCCGAGCTCCTCGCCGCCGCCGGCGCGGCCCGGCCCGCCGTGCACGAGCATCGGCAGCGGCGAGCCGTGCCCGGTCGAGGCGCGAGCGTCGTCGCGGTCGAGCAGCAGGATGCGGCCGTTGTGCGGCGCGATGCGGCGCGTCAGCTCGCTGACGAACGCGGGGTCGTGCGAGGCGACCGAGGTCACGAGCGAGCCGCCGCCGCGGGCGACGATCTCGGCGGCCTGCTCGGGCGATCCGTACTCGACGAGCGACGAGACCGGGCCGAACGCCTCGATCTCGTGCAGCGCATCCGCCCCCGGGTCGTCGAAGGCGAGCAGCGTCGGCGCGACGAACGCGCCGCCCGCCGCCTCGCCGAGCGAGCCGTCGGCGAGCGTGACGTGCCCGGCGTCGCCGCCGACCACGATCTGGCCGCCGCCCTCGCGCAGCTTCATCACCTGCCGCAGCACCTCGTCGCGCTGCTCGGTGGAGGCGAGCGGCCCCATCGTGACGCCCTCGGCGCGCGGGTCGCCGACGACCACCTTCGCGGCGATGCGCTCGCGCACCGCGTCGGCCACCGCATCCGTCATGCCCGTCGGCACGACCGCGCGGCGGATGGCCGTGCACTTCTGGCCCGCCTTCGCCGTCATCTCGGCGACGAGGCCGCGCACGTAGGCGTCGAACTCGGGCGTGCCGGGCACCGCGTCAGGGCCGAGCACCGAGGCGTTGATCGAGTCGGTCTCGGCAGTGAACCGCACGCCGCGGGCCTGCACGGCCTCGTGGCGGCGCAGCGAGTCGGCGGTGGATGCGGAGCCGGTGAAGCCGACGGTGTCGCCGAGCCGCAGGTGGTCCATGAGGTCGCGCGCGGAGCCCGAGACGAGCTGGATCGCGCCCGCGGGCAGCAGGCCCGACTCGGCGAGGATGCGCACCATGTGCTCGGCGACGTAGCCGGTGGGCGTGGCGGGCTTGATGAGCGTGGGCATGCCGGCGAGGAACGCCGGTGCGAGCTTCTCGAGCGAGCCCCAGACGGGGAAGTTGAAGGCGTTGATCTGCACCGCGACGCCGGGCAGCGTCGTGCAGATGTGGCGGGCGAGGAACGAGCCGTCCTTCGACAGCGGCTCGACGGGGCCGTCGAGGTAGATCGTCGACTGCGGCATCTCGCGCCGCCCCTTCGACGAGTAGGTGAAGAGCACGCCGATGCCGCCGTCGATGTCGACCCACGAGTCGCTCTTCGTCGCGCCGGTGCGGCTCGAGAGCTCGTACAGCTCGCTCTTGCGCTCGGTGAGCGCGAGCGCCATCTGCTTCAGCAGGATCGCGCGCTGGTGGAACGTGAGGGGCGCGAGGCTGTGTTGCCCGACGGTGCGGGCGTGCTCGAGCGCGGCGGCGGTGTCGAGGCCGGTGGTCGAGACGCGCACGACCTCCTCGCCGGTCGAGGCGTCGCGCACGACGGTCGCGTCGGCGGCGTCGGCCTCGGTCGGCTCCCACCAGGCGTCCTGGATGTAGCTGGGCAGCAGTCGGGCCTGGGTCATCGTGTCGGTCATCGTCGATCCTCTCCTCCCCGTTCGTCGAGTAGGCCCGGAGGGCCGTGTCGAGACGGAGTGCGGTGTGCTCGGTCCTCCCCGTTCGTCGAGTAGGCCCGAAGGGCCGTATCGAGACGGAGTGCGGTGTGTTCGGTTGTCGCGACTGGTCTCGACACGCCGCCTGCGGGGGCTGCTCGACCAGCGGGGGTCAGTCCCAGTCGTAGAAGCCGCGCCCGCTCTTCTTGCCGAGGCGGCCCTCGGCGACCATCTGGCGCAGCAGCGCCGGCGGCTCGAAGCGCGGCCCGAGCTCGCGGTGCAGCTGCTCGGCGATGCCGAGCCGCACGTCGAGCCCGACGATGTCGGTCGTGCGCAGGGGGCCGACGGGGTGCTTGTAGCCGAGCTCCATCGCGGTGTCGATGTCGCCGGGGCTCGCGACCCCCTCCTCGACCATGCGGATCGCCTCGAGCCCGAGCGCGACGCCCAGCCGGCTGCTGGCGAAGCCGGGCGCGTCGTGCACCATCACCGGCGCCTTGCCGATCGCCTCCACCCAGGCGCGCGCGTCGTTCGCGAGCCGCGGCTCGGTGGCGTCGCCGAGCACGATCTCGACGAGCGCGGATGCGGGCACCGGGTTGAAGAAGTGGAGCCCCAGGAAGCGCTCGGGGCGGGCGAGGCCGCGCGCGAGCCGGTCGATCGAGATCGACGACGTGTTGCTCGCGAGCGCAGCGCGGTCGTCGAGCACCGCCTCGACCCGGGCGAGCGCATCCGCCTTCAGCCCCTCGTCCTCGGGCACCGCCTCCACGACGAGGCCGCAGCCGGCGAACGCGGCGACGTCGACGGCGACGCTCAGGCGCCCCTCGAGCTCGTCGAGCGGCTCGGCCCAGCCGCGCTCGACGCTCGTCGCGAGGCTCGCGGCGACGCGCTCGCGGGCGGCGTCGGCCGCCGCCTCGTCGCGCTCGACGACGACCACCTGGCTGCCGGCGAGCACGAACGCGTGCGCGATGCCGGCGCCCATGCGGCCGCCGCCGAGCACGCCGACGCGCTCGGGGGCGCCGGCGCCGACCTGTGCGTCGGTGTCGTCGGCGGCCGGGCTCGTGCGGGCCGTGCCGTGCCCGCCGTCGGGGGCCGCCGCATCCGTCACATCGGTCATCGGGTCTCCTGGGTGCGCTTGGCCGACCGGCGCTCGAGGAACGCCGTCATGCGCCGGTGCTTCTCGGGGCTCTCGAAGAGCACCGCCTGCTCGGCGAGGTCGATCTCGGGGTGCGCGCTCGCGGGGGCGAGCAGCGAGCGCTTCGTCGCCTGCGTCGCTGCCGGGTCGAGCGCGGCGATGCGGTCGGCGAGCTCGACCGCGCGGGCGAGCGCTGCCTCGGGTTCGAGCACCGCGCTGACGAGCCCCGCGGCGAGCGCCTCGTCGGCGCCCAGCAGGCGCCCGGTGAGCAGCATCTCGCTCGCGAGGGCGTCGCCCACGATCTCCTTGAGGCGCCAGGTGGCGCCGGCCGCGGCGATGATGCCGAGGCCCGTCTCGGGGTTGCCGATCGTGAGCGTCGGCGTGCCGATGCGGATGTCGGCGGCGTAGGCGAGCTCGGCGCCGCCGCCGAGCGCGTAGCCGTCGAGCACCGCGATCACCGGCATCGGCAGGGCCCGGATGCGCTGGAAGCAGCGGGTGTTGATGCCGGCCAGGGCGTCGGTCGCGCGCCGCTCGCGCAGCTGCGCGATGTCGGCGCCGGCCGCAAAGGTGCCGCCGGACCCGGCGAGCACGAGCGTGCGGCGCTCGACCTCGAGCCGGGCGCACAGCCGGTGCAGCGCGTCGACGAGCTCCTGGTCGATCGCGTTGCGCTTCTCGGGCCGGTCGAGCACGGCCAGCACGTGGCTGTCGCGCTCCTCGATGCGCAGCGTCTCGCTCACACCCGCTCCAGCAGGATCGCGGTGCCCTGGCCGACGCCGACGCACATCGTCGCGAGGCCGCGGTCGGCGCCCTCGCGCTCCATGCGGCCGAGCAATGTGACGACGAGCCGCGAGCCGGAGGAGCCGAGCGGGTGGCCGAGCGCGATCGCGCCGCCGTCGGCGTTCACGATCGCGTCGTCGAGGCCGAGCCGGCGCATGCTCGCGAGCGACTGCGTCGCGAAGGCCTCGTTGAGCTCGACCGCGCCGATCTGGTCGATCGCGACGCCCGTGCGGGCGAGCAGCTTCTCGGTCGCCGGCACCGGGCCGAGCCCCATGATCTCCGGCGCGATGCCGGCGCTCGCGCCGCCGACGATGCGGGCGCGCGGCGCGAGGCCGAGCCGGGCGACGGCCGCCTCGCTCGCGACCACGATCGCCGATGCGCCGTCGTTGAGGCTCGACGCGTTGCCCGCGGTCACCACCGACCCGCCGGCCACGACGGGCCGCAGGCGCGCGAGCGCATCCATCGTCGTCTCGCGGCGCGGGCCCTCGTCGACGGTCACGTCGCCGGCCCGCGTCGGCACCGCGACGATCTCGCCGGCGAAGCGGCCGGCGTCGATCGCGGCGATCGCGCGCTCGTGCGAGCGCAGCGCGAAGGCGTCGGCGTCGTCCCGGGTGATGCCGTCGACGCGCGCGACCTCCTCGGCGGTCTCGGGCATCGAGAAGGTCGCCTTGTCGCGGGCGAGCAGCCGCGGGTTGGCGAAGCGCCAGCCGATCGACGTGTCGAACGCCTCGCCCGGCTTCGCCCACGCCTTCTCGGGCTTGGCCTGCACCCAGGGTGCGCGCGTCATCGACTCGACGCCGCCCGCGACGACCACGTCGGCGTCGCCGGCGCGGATCATCTGCGACGCCATGATGATCGCCGACATGCCGGATGCGCACAGGCGGTTGACGGTGATGCCCGGCACCGCGTCGGGCAGGCCCGCGAGCAGGACGGCCATGCGCGCGACGTTGCGGTTGTCCTCGCCGGCCTGGTTGGCGCCGCCGAGGATCACCTCGTCGATGAGGGCGGGATCGAGGCCGGCGCGGGCGACGGCCTCGCCGACGACCAGAGCTGAGAGGTCGTCGGGGCGGATGCCGGCGAGGGCGCCGCCGTAGCGGCCGACCGGGGTGCGCGCGCCGCCGACGAGGAAGGCCTCGGGCATGGGACTCCTGACTCCGTCGTCACTGCAGGTGATGCGACCGGTCGCGAATTAGTGACCGATCGTTCAGGAATACAGTAGGCCGCCGACGATGCCGCCCGCAACATGGAGACGCCGTCCGGCGCCGCGCGCCCTGCGGCTGGCCCTGCTCCGCGGCACGTCGTTCGTCGACCGGCCAGGTGCGACGCCGACCGGACTATCCGGCCGGCGCGACGCGGAGCCGGTTGACGAACGGTGGGCAGCGGCTGGCCGAGACCCGCGGGTCAGCGCTGCGCCGCGCGGCCTGCCCGCGCGCGCCCGAGCTGCGCGATGCCGATGACGACCGCGCCGACCACGACGACGGTGACGGCGGCGAGCGCCAGGACGGAGAGGGCGACGGACGCGAGGGTGGTGAGTGCCATGCTCCGACGCTAGGAATCGGGGCCCGGCCGCCGCGTCCTCCGGCGGGCGCTGCCGGATCATCCGCTGGGATGATCCGCGCCGCCGTGCCAGGCTGGCCGCATGCCGATCGAGCCCGACACCAAGGACTGGACCTGGGTGCTCCACGAGCGCTGCCCCGAGTGCGGGTTCGACCCGCTCGACGTCGACCGCGACGACCTCGGCAGGCGCATCCGCCATGCCGCGGCGGCGATGCACCAGCGGATGCACGGCGAGGGCGTCACCGAGCGCCCCGACGAGGCGACGTGGTCGCCGCTCGAGTACGCAGCGCACGTGCGCGACGTCTGCCGCGTGATGCAGGGCCGGCTCGAGCAGCTGCTGCACGAGGACGACCCGGAGTTCGCGAACTGGGATCAGGATCAGGCGGCGATCGACGGCGACTACGCGGGCCAGGAGCCCGAGCACGTGGCCGCCGAGGTCGACGTCGCCGCCACGAGCCTGGCGAACGCGGCGGATGCTGTGCCGGCGGATGCGTGGGAGCGGCCCGGCAGGCGCTCCAACGGCTCGGTCTTCACCGTCGAGACGCTGCTCGTCTACGCGCTCCACGACCTCGAGCACCACATCTGGGACGTGCGGCACTGAGCACCCGCCGGTCGAGCCGCGCGGCCCTGAGCACCCGCCGGTCGAGCCGCGCGGCCCTGAGCACCCGCCGGTCGAGCCGCGCGGCCGCCTGACTCGGCCCGCGCCCTGCGGGCGCGGACCGGCTCGACCGGCGGAGGGGCGGGCGTGCGCCGGCTCGACCAGCGGAGGGGCGGGCGTGCGTCGGCTCGACCGGCGGAGGGGCGGGCGCGGGGCGGCTCGACCAGCGGAGGGACGGGCGCAGGCCGGCTCGACCAGCGCACGGCGCCTCAGCCCCGGAACGCGCTCAGCCCCGTCAGCGCCTGCCCGATGACGAGCGTGTGCACCTCGTCGGTGCCCTCGTACGTGCGCACGCTCTCGAGGTTGGCCGCATGCCGCATCGCGGAGTGCTCGAGCGTCACGCCGTTGCCGCCGAGCAGCGCCCGCGCCTCGCGGCACACGTCGATCGCGGCCCGCACCGAGGCGAGCTTCCCCATCGAGATCTCGTGCGGGCGCAGCAGCCCGGCGTCCTTCCGCCGCCCGAGGTGCAGCGCGAGCAGCTGCGCCTGCTGCAGCGCGAGCACCATCTCGGCCAGCCGCGCCTGCGTCAGCTGCATGCCGGCGAGCGGGCGCCCGAAGACCTCGCGCGCGCCGGCGTAGGCGAGCGCGCCCTCGAGCGCGTCCCGTCCCGCGCCGAGCGCTCCCCAGGCGATCCCGAACCGCGCCTCGCCCAGGCACTCGAACGGCGCCCGCAGGCCATGCGCATCCGGCAGTCGCATCGACTCGGGCACCCGCACCCCGTCGAGGGCGATGTCGCACTGGATCGAGGCGCGCATCGAGAGCTTCGGCTCGATCGGCGTCGCGGTGAAGCCTGGCGACGACGTCTCGACAAGGAACCCGCGCACCCCCTCGTCGGTCTGCGCCCACACGACGGCGAGGTCGGCGATGGAGGCGAGCCCGATCCACCGCTTGGCGCCGTCGAGCACCCAGTCGTGGCCGTCGCGCCGCGCGACGGTGCGCATCGCGGCGGGGTCGCTGCCGGCATCCGGCTCGGTGAGCGCGAAGCAGCCGATCGCCTCGCCCGCGGCCATGCGGGGCAGCCACGTCTGGCGCTGCTCCTCGGAGCCGTGCTTCGCGATCGCGGTCATGGCGAGCGAGCCCTGCACTGAGACGAACGTGCGGATGCCGCTGTCGCCGGCCTCGAGCTCCTGCATCGCGATGCCGTACTCGACGGCGCTGCGGCCCGCGCAGCCGTAGCCGGTCAGGTGCATGCCGAGCAGCCCCTCGGCGGCGAGCGCGGGCACGAGCTCGCGCGGGAACACGGCGCGCTCGAACCAGTCGGCGATGTGCGGGCGGATCTCGCGGTCGACGAGCGCGCGCACCCGGGCGCGCACGGCACGCTCCTCGTCGGTGAGCAGCGACTCGAGGTCGAGCAGGTCGGTCGTCATGGCGGCAGTCTGCCGCGCCGCGGGCGTGCGCGCACAACGCAAGCCCGGGAGGCGGCTTTCGCAGCGGGTGCGGGGGCGGCGGCGGATGCGCGGGGAGATCGGGCGGGCGGGCTTGCGTTGTGCGCGGGGGCGCGGGTGGTCTCGACTCGACGGCCCGGAGGGCCGTCGGCTCGACCGGCGGAGGGGGCGGGGGCGCGGGTGGTCTCGGCTCGACGGCCCGGAGGGCCGTCGGCTCGACCGGCGGAGGGCGCGGGGGTGCTGGTGGTCTCGGCTCGACGGCCCGGAGGGCCGTCGGCTCGACCGGCGGAGGGGGCGGGGGCGTGGGTGGTCTCGACTCGACGGCCCGGAGGGCCGTCGGCTCGACCGGCGGAGAGGGGGCTACGGGTTCAGGTCGGCGAGGGCCTTGTCGGGGCGGAGGCCGCGCCAGACGGGGTGGCGGAGCGCGCCGGACGCCGTCTGCTCGGTGTGCTCGACCTCGCCGACGGCCGCGCGCACCCAGTTCGCCTTCCGCGCGACGTCGCTCGGCACCCCGTCGATCGCGGGGACGGTGCGCCGTGGCCGCAGCTCGTCGCGCAGCCGGTCGCGGTCCTTGCCCGAGAAGCCCGTGCCCACCCGGCCGGCGTAGCGCATCCGCCCGTCCTCGCCGGGCAGCGCGAGCACGAGCGAGCCGACGGTGCCGGCGAGTGAGCCGTTGCCCTCAAGCCAGCCGACGACGACGACCTCCTTCGACTGCTGGTGCTTGAGCTTGCGCCAGTCGTCGCTGCGCCGCCCCGGCTTGTAGCGGCTGTCGTGCCGCTTGGCCATGATGCCCTCGAGCCCGCGCTCGGCGGTCGCCTCGAGGATGCGCTCGAGCCGGCCGCGCAGCGGCTTCGAGATCTTGACGCGGCGGCTCTCGTGCACGAGCCCGTCGAGCCGCGACTGGCGCTCGTCGAGCCGCTCGTCGACGAGGCGCTCGCCGTCGACCTCGAGCAGGTCGAACAGGATGAGCGTGGCCGGCGTCGCCTTCGCGGCGCGCGCGGCCTGTCGCCCCGAGAGCCCGCCGCGCTCCTGCAGCGCCGCGAAGTCGGCCGCGCCGCGCTTCAGCATCACCACCTCGCCGTCGAGCACCGCATCCGCCTCGATCGAGGCCGGCACCGCCTCGACGACCTCGGGGAACGCGCCAGACAGGTCGCGACCGTTGCGGCTCAGCAGTCGCACCGTGGAGCCCCGCCGGTCGACGAGCACCCGCCAGCCGTCCCACTTCACCTCGAACGACCACTCGCGCTCGTCGTCGATCGCGGATGGCTCCGACTGCGTCGCGAGCATCGGCCGCAGGTCGGTCGGCCGGTCGGCCCTGCCTCGCGAGCGGTCGGCCTTCGCGCCGAGCCGCCGCTTCGGCGCGGTCGCGGGGGCCGCCGACGAATCGTCGTCCTCGCCGCCCCGCGCCGCCGACGCCTTCGACGGCGCGTAGCCCTTGAGCCGTGCGTCGCGCTCGGCGTCCTGCTCCTTCATGCGGTGCACGAGCCACTGCCGCTTGTCGGCGTCGGTGCGGATGAGCGCGAACCGGTACGGGTCGCCGCCGAGGCCGCCGTCGGGCTGCCCGTGGAGCGTCGCGATGACCTCGTCGTCGCGCCACTTCTCGAGCTCGTACGTGCCCGCGTCCCAGATCTCGACGACGCCGGCGCCGTACTCGCCCTTCGGGATCGTGCCCTCGAACGAGCCGTACTCGAGCGGGTGGTCCTCGGTCTGCACGCCGAGGCGGTTCTGCTTCGGCGTCGATGGCAGCCCCTTCGGCACCGCCCACGACACGAGCACGCCGTCCTGCTCGAGCCGGAAGTCGTAGTGCAGCCGGCTCGCGCGGTGCTTCTGGATGACGAACGAGCGCCCGTCGGTCGGCGCGGGCGGCTCGGCGGGCACGGGCTCGGGCGTGCGGTGCGCGGAGCGCATGCCGCGGTACTTCGCGAGCCGGTCGGGCGGCGGGTCGAGGGCGGCGATGAGGTCGCCGTCGCGCTCGAGCCGGGCGAGCACCTCGTCGTACTCGAGCTGCTCGAGCCCGCCCGCCTCGACCTCGGCCCACGTGCGGGGCGCGGCGACGGTGGGCCGCAGCCGCCCGCGCAGCGAGTAGGGCGCGACGGTGGTCTTCGAGCCGGAGTTCTGGCTCCAGTCGAGCAGCACCTTGCCCTCGCGCAGCGACTTCTTCATGTCGCTCACGATGAGCTCGGGGTGCATCGCCTCGAGCGATCGCGCGAGCGTGTGCGCCACCTCGCTCGCCTGCTCGCTCGTCACGGTGCCGTCGAGCCGCGCGTAGAGGTGGATGCCCTTCGAGCCGCTCGTGAGGGGCATCGGGTGGAGGCCGACGTCCTCGAGCAGCTCGCGCACCCACAGCGCCACCTGCGCGCAGTCGTCGAGGTCGGCGCCCGGCCCCGGGTCGAGGTCGAGCACGAGCCGGTCGGGCCGAGGGGGATCATCACCGTGCCGCTCGCCGTCGAGCATGCGCCACTGCGGCACGTGCAGCTCGAGCGCGCCCATCTGCGCCATCCACGCGAGCACGGCCGGCTCCGACAGCACCGGGTACTGCTTCGGCCCCGTCGAGTGCTGCAGCTCGACGGTCTGCACCCAGTCGGGCGCGCCCCGCTCGAGCGTCTTCTGGAAGAAGACCTGCCCGGGCTTGCGCTCGGTGCCGACGCCCTCCGTCCAGCGCTTGCGCGTGACGGGGCGCCCGCCCGCGTGCGCGATGAGCACGTCGGATGCGCGCAGCACGTACTCGAGCACGTCGCGCTTGGTCGTCCCCGTGGCCGGGTACATCACCTTGTCGGGGCTCGAGAAGCGCAGGCTCCGGCCGCCGACGACGATCCGGTCGGCCGCCGCCACGTCAGGCGGACTTCCGCTTGCTCGCGGCCGGCTTCTTCGCCGCCGCCGTCTTCGCCGCACTCGCCTTCGCCGCGGGCTTCTTCGCGGCCGGCGCCTTCGCCGCGGGCTTCTTCGTCGCTGCCGACGACGAGCCCGACTTCGCCGCGGCGCGCTTCGCCGGCGCCTTCGCGGCCGGCTTCCGCGCGGAGGATCCCGACCCCGCATCGGCCTCCGACGACGACGCGGCGCCGCCCGAGGCATCCGACACCGCCTTCTTCTTCTCGACCGAGCGCTGCAGGGCCTCGAGCAGGTCGATGACCTCGCCGCCCTCCTCGTCGTCGGTCTCGCCGAAGGTCGCGGCCGTGTCGAGCGCGTCGCCCTGCTCGAGCTTGGCCTCGACGAGGGTGCGCAGCTGCTCCTGGTACTCGTCGACGTGGCTGTCGAGGTCGAAGTCGGCCTCGAGCTCGCGCACGATCGACTTCGCGAGGTCGAGCTCGCGCTTGCCGACCGTGACGTCGGCGTCGAGGCTCGCGAACTCGGCCGCCCGCACCTCGTCGGCCCAGCGCATCGTCTGCACGAGCAGCACGTCGTCGCGCACCCGCATCGTAGCGAGCCGGGTGCGCTGCCGCAGCGCCATGCGCACGATCGCGGTGCGCTCGGTGTCCTCGAGCACCTGCCGCAGCAGCACGTAGGCCTTCGGGCTCTTCGAGTCGGGCTCGAGATAGTAGCTGCGGTCGAGCAGGATCGGGTCGATCTGCTCGTTGGGCACGAACTCGAGCACCTCGATCTCGCGGCTGCGCTCCGCGGGCAGCGCGGCGAAGTCGTCGTCGGTGAGCACGACGGTCTGCTCGCCGTCGTCGTAGGCCTTGTCGATGTGCTCGTAGGCGACCTTCTTGCCGCACACCTCGCACTTGCGCTCGTACCGGATGCGGCCGCCGTCGGCGTCGTGCACCTGATGGAGCTGCAGGTCGTGCTCCTCGGTCGCCGAGTACAGCTTCACGGGCACGTTCACCAGGCCGAAGGTGATGGAGCCCTTCCAGATCGCGCGCATGCAGACACTGTCGCCCACGGGGCTGGGAGGCACCAGGGGCCCGTTTCCCAGGTTCGCGGCGCCGGCGGCGGTCGTCCTGGCGGCGCGCAGGCGTGTGCGGCATGATCCGGGGCATGACGGTCCTGCTGCCGAACCGGCGCACGCCCCGCACCTTCGGCGTCGAGGAGGAGGTCGTGCTGCTCGAGCCGGGCACGCTCGCGCCCGTCGACGTGGCCGATGCGGTGATCGAGGAGATCGCCGACCTGGATGCGTCGTACGGCTGGGTCGGGCACGAGTTCCTACGCGCGCAGCTCGAGTTCTCGTCGCCGGTGCTCGACGACGCCGCGGCGGCCGACCGCGTGGTGCGCGAGTGGCGGCGCGTGCTGGCCGGCGCCGCCGGGCGGCGCGGCCTCATCGCCGCGAGCATCGGCACCCCGCACGGACCGGGCGTCTCGAGCGTCGCCGAGGGGGAGCGGTACGAGCGCTTCGTGGCGGAGCTCGGCGCCGTGCGCCCCGACCACAGCATCCAGGGGCTGCACGTGCACGTGGGCATCGCCTCGCGCGAGGAGGGCGTGCTGATCATGCGCGCGCTGCGGCCGTGGCTCGCGCCGCTCATCGCCCTCACCGCCAACTCGCCGTGCTTCGCCGGCCGCGACACCGGCTTCGCGAGCTGGCGCACGCTCGTCGGGCGCCGCTTCACGACCGCGTCGGTGCCGCCCGACTTCGCCGACGCCGCCGACTACGAGCGCCGGGTCGCGGCACTCGTCGGGCTCGGCACGACCCTCGACAGCGGCGCGATCGCCTGGATGATGCGGCTCGCCGAGCGCTACCCGACGGTCGAGCTGCGCGTGTTCGACGCGCAGCTGAGCGCCGACGACACGATCGAGGCGGCGCTGCTCACGCGCGCGCTCGTCGAGACGGCCGCCGCCGGGGCGCTGCCGCACGACCCGGCCGCAGCCCACGCCGAGCACCTCGACGCCGCGGTGTGGCACGCGGCCCGGCACGGCCTCGACGCCGGCCTCGTCGACCCGACCACCGCATCCGTCGCCCCCGCCTGGGACGTGATCGAGCGGATGCTCGAGGCCGCCTCGCCCGCGCTCGACGCGGCGGGGGACCGGGGCCGGGTCGAGTCGCTGCTCGAGCGCACGCGAGCCGCCGGCAACGGCGCCGCGCGGCAGCGCGCGGCGCTCGCGGAGGGGCTGCCGGCGCTCGAGCGGCTGCTGCGGACGAGCTTCGCCGACTCCCCGGTCGTCGAGTAGGCGCGCGTCAGCCGGCGGGCCGCAGGTGCTCGCGCAGGAACGCGACCGTCGACGCCCAGGCCGCGGCCGACGCATCCGCGTCGTAGCGCCCCGGCACCTGCGCGTTCTGGAACCCGTGCACCGCGCCGGGGTAGTGGCGGATCTCGACGTCGTCGAAGCCCTCCGCCTCGAGCCGCTCGCGGTACGCCTCGGGCGCCTCGCGGCCGCTCCAGTCGTCGTGCTCGGCGAGCTGGAAGAGCGCCGGCACGCGGGGACCCGTCGCCGTGCTGTGCGGTGCGGCGCCGTAGTAGGCGACGACCGCGTCGAGCGAGCCCTGTGCGGCGTACATGAGCGCGATGCCCGCACCCATCGAGAAGCCGACCACGGCGGCCCGCTCGCTGCCGAGCGCCCTTGCCTCGCCGATCGCCTCGCTGACGACGTGCAGGGCGCCGGGGAGGTCGGCGCGCCGCTCGCGCAGCAGCGCGTCGGCCTCGTCGTCGTCGGTGGTCGACCGGCCGTCGTAGAGGTCGAGCACCGCGACGCGGAAGCCCTCGTCGGCCAGCCGCGCGCCGAAGCCGTCGATCCACGGCAGGCGGCCGTTCCAGTCGTGCGCGAGCGCGACCACGGGGTCGCCCTCCGCGCCGTGCCAGCGGGTCGCGGTGTCGTCGGTCGTCTCGATCGCCATGGTGCTCCTTCGCTCGCGCGCCACGCTAGCCGACGCGGCCGAGCGCCCCTCAGGCCGCGTCGGCCGGGCGCAGCCGCCCGGTGAGCGCGTACTCGGCGGCCTCGACGGCCCCGTAGTCGCGGCCGCGCTCCTCCGCGGCGCGCAGGCGCGCGGCGTCGCCCCGCTCGGCGAGCTCGTCGAGGTAGCGGGTGTGGAAGACGAACTCGGGCGCGTCGAAGACGGCGGTGCGCCGCCGGATGGCCGCCGCCGCCCCGGCGAGCACCCCGGCGCGCTCCTCGTCGTCGCGGAGCGCCGCGATCGCGGCGAGCCCCTCGAGCCCGTACGCGATGCCCTCCTCGTGCCGCAGCGCCACCGAGTCGGCGGTGGCTGTGAGCAGCAGCTGCTCGGCCTCCTCGATGCGGCCGCCGAACAGGTGCATGCGCGCGAGGTGGTGCATCGCCACCGTCGCCGCGAACCGGTCGCCGCTGCCGGCCGCCGCCGCGATCGCGCGGCTCGAGCGCTCGGTGGCCGACGCGAGGTCGCTCGCGAGCGCGTCGATGCGGGCGAGCGCGACGAGCGCGAGGCTCTCGCCCCAGCCGGCGCCCAGCGCGCGGAAGCGCCGCGCGCCCTCCTCGAGCCAGACGCTCGCGCGCGGCAGGTCGTGGTCGGCGGTGGTGATCTCGGCGAAGCCGGCGGTGGCGATGCACATGGCGGCGCCCAGCGCATCCCCCTCGCCCTCGAACGCGTCGGCGGCGGCGGTCTCGGCATCGCCCGCCCGGGTCAGGTGGCGCACGGCCGTGCGCAGGTTGCCGCGCTCCAGGTTGAGCCTGCCCACCGCATCCATCTGGTCGCTGAAGCCCAGGCCG
The DNA here is from genome assembly GCF_007923295.1 of Agrococcus sediminis. GTDB lineage: Bacteria > Actinomycetota > Actinomycetes > Actinomycetales > Microbacteriaceae > Agrococcus > Agrococcus sediminis. The sequence goes on from NZ_VOIR01000011.1 coordinate 351,365, forward strand.
CGGCCCTCGCGCCGGGCGAGCGCCGCGTAGACGGCCGCGTGCGCGTCGCGCGCGGCGTCCTCCTCGCCCGCCGCCTGCAGCTGCTCGACGCCGTGCTCGCGCACCGTCGCGAGCATCGAGAAGACCGCCTGGCCGTCGACGTCGTCCTGCTCGAGCAGCGAGCTGTCGACGAGCGTCTCGAGCGCGGCGTAGACGTCGACGTCCCAGCCGCGCGTCTCGGCGAGCGCCTCGATCGACTCGAGCGAGAAGCCCGGCGAGCAGACCGACAGGTCGCGCAGCATGCGCCGCTCCGGCTCGGCGAGCAGCCCCGTCGACCACTCGATCGTCGAGCGCAGCGTGCGCTGCCGCGGCGGCAGGTCGCGCGACGCGTCGACGAGCAGCGGCAGCTGCCGGTCGAGCCGCTGCAGCATCGCCGCCGGCGTGAGCACGCGGATGCGGGCTGCCGCGAGCTCGATCGCGAGCGGCAGCCCCTCGAGCACCCGGCAGATGCCGACGATCGCGCCGATCGTGGCGGGCGTCGCCTCGAAGTCGGGCTTGACCGCGTGGGCGCGCTCGATGAGCAGCTCGACGGCGGGCGACGTGCTCGCGCGCACGATCGAGTCGGGCGAGGCCGGGTCGTGGGTCGCGAGCGGCGGCACCTCGAACGCGCGCTCGCCGCGCACCCGCAGCAGCGCGCGGCTCGTGACGAGGAAGGATGCGTCGGGCGCGACGGTGAAGAGCCGCACGAGGATCGGGGCGGCCGCGAGCAGCTGCTCGAAGTTGTCGAGCACGATGAGCATCCGCCGGCCCTCGAGCGCGATCGCGAGGCGCTGCTCGAGCGGCTGCTCGCCGGTGTCGCGCACGCCGATCGCGGCGCCGATCGTCGGCAGCAGCAGCTCGGGCTCCAGCACGTTCTCGAGCGCCACGAACGCCGTGCCGTCGGGGAAGCGGTCGCCGGCGGCCTGCGCGACCGCGATCGCGAGCCGGCTCTTGCCGATGCCGCCAGGGCCGAGCAGCGTCACGAGCCGGGTGCTGCGGTCGTCGAGCAGCGCGAGCACGTCGGCGAGCTCGCGCTCGCGGCCGATGAGCCGCGTGTAGGGGGAGGGGATGCGCGCGGCGAGCAGGTCGACGGAGGTCGCCGCGGGCGCCGGGCCGGCGCGCGACGCGTCGAACCGCTCCGCCAGCAGCGTCGCGAGGTCGGCGGCGACGAGCGACGCGAGGGCGTCGGGCGTCGAGAAGGTCTTGTAGGAGGCGGTGTCGTCGCGCTCGATGCGGGCGATGAGCTCGGCGAGCCGCGGCTCCCGCTCGGGGTCGTCGCGCAGGTAGATGAGCCGCGGCATCGCCGGCGGTGCGAGGCGGTACTCGTCCTCGAGGCCCGAGACCTCCTCGCCGGGCGCGACCCAGCCGTAGCGCTCGCCGTAGATGCCGACGAAGACGTCGCTCTGCTCGAGGTAGGCGCGGTAGAGGTCGCGCGGCGGGTGGGGGCGGGCGCCGAGCTCGAACATCACCGGCGCGAGCTGCAGCCGCTCGATCGCGGCGCGGACGGCGCGGCGCTCGGGCTCGAGCTCGCGCAGCGTCGACGAGACGAAGACGCGCAGCCGCTGGTCGGGGGTGCGGATGCCGCTGCCGCGGCCGGGCGCGCCGGTCACCACTGCGCCAGGGCCGGCGCGATGCGGTCGCGCTCCTCGTCGGGCAGGGCGATCGCGATCGCCTCGGCCACGGTCAGCTCGGCGCCGCGCCGCTCGCCCGCGGCGACCGCGGCCGGGGCGGCCTCCCGCATGGCGTCGAGCTGCGGCGTGTGCACGGTGAACGCCTCCGCGTCGAACACGCCGACACGCTGCCGGATCGCATCCGCCGCCGCCGCGAGCATCCCCGCCCGTTCGCCGTCGCCGCGCGCGGCCGCGACGGCGCAGAGCCCCTCGAGCCCGTAGGCGATGCCCTCCTCGAAGTGCAGGCGGATGGAGACGAGCAGCGTGCGCACGCAGCCGGCCTCGGCGGCGTCGACCTCGCCGCGCACGAGCTGCAGCCGTGCCTGGTGGTTGCCGGCGACCGAGAGGGTGAAGAGGTCGCCGCTCGCCTCGGCGACCTCGGTGGCGCGGTCGAAGCGCGCCTGCGCGTCGTCGGTGCGGCCGTGCAGCCACGCGAGCCTGCCGCGCGAGACCTCGGTGATGGCCTCGGCCCATGCGTTGCCCAGCTCGTGCAGCTCCTCGACCGCCTCGGCGAGCTCGCGCTCGGCGGTCGCGAGGTCGGGCAGCGGCAGCTGCAGCCGCGCGGTCGCGCGCGCGGCGGTCGCCATCGCGGCGGCGTCGCGGTCGCCGCTCTCGCCGAAGAGCCGCACGCACTCGCCGAGGCCGGCGACGACCTCCTCCGTCGGCCGCTGCCACAGCTCGCTCCAGAGGGCGAAGAACCAGGCGACGGCACGCGTGTGCGGCGTGATCGGCTGGTCCTTGCCGAGCAGCTCGAGCATCCACACCCGCACCTCGCCGAAGAAGCCGGCGATCCACCAGTAGACGAGCAGCCGCCAGGCGAAGTCGCCGGCGTCGTCGAGCCGCCCGATGTGCACGAGGTGCCGCACGGCCGCGCGCAGGTTGGGCAGCTCCATCCCGAGCTCGACGACCGCGTCGCCCTGCCCCGCGCCGCGCAGGCCCGGCGCGACGCGCGCGACGAGGGCGCTGTAGTGGCCGGCGTGGGCCGCGCGCATCCGGCCGGCCTCGCCGTGCTCCCGCAGCCGCCCGAGCGCGTACTCGCGCACGACCGCGAGCAGCGACAGCACCGGGCGCCCGCCGATCTCCGTCTGCTTCACGAGCGAGCCGTCGACGAGCGCGGCGATGCCGTCGAGCGCCTGCCCGTCCCACGCGCGACCGGCGCCGAGCGCCTCGACCGCCTCGAGCGAGAACTGGCGGGCGAAGACGCCGAGGTCCTCGAGCAGCGCCCGCTGCTCGTCGGGCAGCAGGCTCACGCTCCACTCGATCGCCGCGCGCATCGTGCGGTGGCGCTCGGGCACGTCGCGGGCGGCGGCGGTCAGCAGCGGCAGGCTCTGCTCGAGCCGCTGCGCGATCGCCTGCGGCGTGAGCACGCGCATCTTGGCCGCGGCGAGCTCGATCGCGAGCGGCATGCCGTCGAGCGCTCGGCAGATGTCGGCGACGGCCGCGGCGTTCTCGTCGGTGAGCGCGAAGCCGGGCTTCACCGCCTGCGCGCGGTCGACGAAGAGCGCGACGGCGGCCGAGCGCATCGCCCGCTCGCCGCCCCGCGCGGCCTCGTCGGGCACCGGCAGCGCATCCACCTCGTAGACGCGCTCGCCACGGATGCGCAGCACCGTGCGGCTCGTGACGAGGAAGGTCGCCTCGGGCGCGACGTCGAAGAGGCGCACGAGCAGCGGCGCAGCCTCGACGATCTGCTCGAAGTTGTCGAGCACGAGCAGCACGCGGCGGCCCGCGAGGGCACGCGCGATGCGCTCCTCGAGCGCCGCCTCGCCGTTGTCGCGGATGCCGAGCACGTACGCGATCGTCGGCAGCAGCAGCCCGGGCTCGAAGACGCCCTCGAGCGGCAGGAAGTAGCGGCCGTCGGGGAAGAGGTCGGCGCTCGCGTGGGCGATCTCGATCGCGAGCCTGCTCTTGCCGATCCCGCCCGGGCCGACGAGGCTGATGAGCCGGTCTCCGCGGCGCTCGAGCAGCGCCCGCACCTCCGCCATCTCACGCTCGCGCCCGATCGTGACCGTGTAGGGCACGGGGATGTGCGTGGCCGGCGTGGGCGGGATCTCCTCCGGCCCCCGTCGTCGGCGGGGATCCGCGACTCGTCGAAGCGCTCGGCGAGCAGCGTCGCGAGGTCGCTCGAGACCTGCTCCTCGAGCTGCTCGGCCGTCTCGAACGGCAGGTACGCGGCGGTGTCGTCGGCCTGGATGCGCGCGATGAGCTCGGCGAGCCGGGGGTCGCGCTGCCCGGCCGAGCGCACGTAGATGAGCTTCGGCATCTCGGGCGGCGCGAGCCGGTACTCGTCCTCGAGCCCCGAGATCGACTCCTCGGGCGCCACCCAGCCGTAGCTGTCGCCGTAGATGCCGACGAAGACGTCGCTCTGCGCGAGGTAGGAGCGGTACAGCGCGCGCGGCGGGTGCGGGCGGGCGCCGAGCTCGAACATGACGGGGGCCAGGCGCATGCGCTCGATCGCGGCGCGCACCGCACGGCGCTCGTCGGCGAGCTCGCGCAGGGTGGAGCTGACGAACACCCGGATCCGCTGGTCGGGCGTGCGGATCACGGGCCGGGGGCGGCCCGTCATGGCCACATCCTCGCGCGCGGCGACCCGCGCGGCAACAGTGTTGCCGAATCATGCTCGGGCGCTGAGCATGGGCTGCGGTGCTCTACCGTTGCACCATGGTCGATGGTGCAGGGGCGCGCGAGATCGCGTCGGATGCGGTGGATGCGGCTGCCCGCGCCGCCGGCAAGGCGCAGGGCGTCGCGGCGAAGGCCGAGGACCACCGCGCGGCGGGATGGGTCGAGGGCGCCGGGCAGGTCGCCAACGGCATCGTGCACTTCATCATCGGCGCGATCGCGCTGGGCGTCGCGTTCGGCGACGCCGGCTCGGCCGACCAGTCCGGCGCGATGCGGGCGATCGAGCAGACGCCGCTCGGCGCGGTCGGGCTCTGGGCGGTCGGCATCGCCCTCATGGGCCTCGCGCTGCACTCCGCGGTGAGCGCGCTCGCCGCGTCGCGGCGCGACTGGAAGGACGCCGCGAAGTCGGCTGGCCGCGCGGTCGCGTACGCCGTCATCGGCGCCACCGCTCTCGTCTACGCGATGGGCGGCACCTCCGACGGCGAGGAGAGCACCGAGTCGCTCTCTGCCGACCTCATGGCGAACCCCTTCGGGCTCGTGCTCGTCGGAGCGATCGGGCTCGCGATCGTCGGCGTCGGCGTCTACTTCGTCGTCAAGGGCGTGCGCAAGAAGTTCCTCGAGGACGTCGCGCCGCCCGCCCGCTGGCGCCGCCTCGTCGAGCGCCTCGGCACGGCCGGCTACGTCGCGAAGGGCGTCGCGGTCGTGGTCGTCGGCGCGCTGTTCGTCGTCGCCGCGCTGCAGGACGATCCCGAGGAGACCGGCGGCCTCGACGGGGCGCTGCAGTCGCTCACCACGGTGCCCGGCGGCGTCGTCGCGCTCGTCGGCATCGCCGTGGGCCTGATGCTCTACGGCATCTACTGCTTCGCCCGCGGCGCCTGGTCGCGCTGAGCGCCCGTGGCTGACGGGGAGCGCTCCCGCGCGGCGCTCTCGGAGGCGGCGGATGCGGCGGGCCGTGCCGCGCGCAAGGCCCAGCGGGCGGCCGCGAAGGCCGAGGAGCACCGCGCCACCTCCTGGGTGGAGGCGGTCGGCCAGTCGGCCAACGGCATCGTGCACATGATCATCGGCGGCATCGCGCTCGGCGTCGCCGCCGGCGCCGGCGGCGCGGCCGACCAGTCGGGGGCGATGGCCGCGCTCCAGCAGACAGTGATCGGCGGGCTCGCGCTGTGGGTCGTCGGCCTCGCGCTCGTCGGGCTCGCGCTGCACGCCTTCGTCGTGGCGGTGGCCGAGTCGCGCCGCAACCGCCGCGACGCGTTCCGGGCTGCCGGCCGCGGCATCGGCCACGCCGTGGTGGGGGCCACGGCGCTCGTGTTCGCGCTCGGCGGCAGGATCGACGGCGAGCAGACCACCGAGGACTTCTCGGCCGCGGTGCTCGCCGGCCCAGTCGGGCCCTGGCTGATCGGCGCCGCCGGGCTCGTGATCGCGGGCGTCGGCGTCGCCTTCGTGGTGCGCGGCGTGCGCCGGAAGTTCTTCGAGGACGTCGCCCCGCCGCGCCGCTTCCGCCGCGTCGTCGAGGTGCTCGGAGCCCCGGGCTTCGTCGCGAAGGGCATCGCGGTGCTCATCGTCGGCGTGCTCTTCGTCTTCGCCGCGGTGCGCGACGACCCGCAGGAGGCGGGCGGCCTCGACGGCGCCCTGCAGTCGCTGACGACCGTGCCGGGAGGCGTGATCGCGCTCGTCGCGATCGCGGTGGGCCTCATCGTCTACGGCGTCTACCTGTTCGCCCGAGGCATCTGGGCCCGCTGACGCCTACTTCGCGCGACCGCGGCGCGGGTGCGGCAGGATCGGGTTGCGCAGCCGGGCGAGCCGCTTGGCGACCTCCATCGGCGGCATCGACCCGCGCTCGTGGGGCGGCAGCTCGTCGAGCGTCGGCTGCGGGCCTCGCTCGAGCCCCCACTCGGAGCCCTCGTCCGCATCCTCCGGCGCCTCGGGCACGTGGGGCGCGTGCTCGCCGTGCCCGCGCAGCCGCGCGTCGAGCGCGGTGAGGTCGGTGCCGCTCGCCTGCAGGTCGCGGCCCATCGTGCGCAGCACGCGCACGGTCGTCTCGTAGTCCTCGTCCGACACGCCCGCCTCGACCCGGCGGGCGACCTCCTCGTCGCCGAGCGAGCGCCGCGCGCGCTCGACGGCGGCGGCAGCGAGCTCGACCCAGTCCTCGAGCCTGCGATTGCGGTGCACGGCCATGGTGACCTCCCTGCTCCCATCGTCCTCCTCTCTGCTGGGAACCGCGCCAGCGCATCCGCCGAGCATCGGCCGAGCGATAGCCTCGGCGTCGTGCTGCTCAGCGATCGCGACATCCGCGCCCGGCTCGCGTCGGGCGACCTCGGCCTCGAGCCCCTCGACCTGGCGATGGTGCAGCCGTCGAGCGTCGACGTGCGGCTCGATCGCGGCTTCCGGCTCTTCGACAACCACAAGTACCCGTTCATCGATCCGGCCGAGGATCAGCCCGACCTCACGCGGCTCGTCGAGGTGGGCGCCGACGAGGCGTTCATCCTGCACCCGGGCGAGTTCGTGCTCGGCGCCACCTACGAGCGCGTCACGCTGCCGGCCGACGTCGCGGCGCGGCTCGAGGGCAAGTCGTCGCTCGGGCGCCTCGGGCTGCTGACGCACTCGACCGCCGGCTTCATCGACCCCGGCTTCTCGGGGCACGTGACGCTCGAGCTGTCGAACGTCTCGACGCTGCCGATCAAGCTCTGGCCGGGCATGAAGATCGGGCAGGTCTGCTACTTCCAGCTCAGCTCGCCGTCCGAGACGCCCTACGGGCAGGGCGGCAACCTCAACCGCTACCAGGGGCAGCGCGGGCCGACGGCGTCGCGCTCGTTCCAGTCGTTCCACCGCACGGTGATCGACGCGCCCGCCGGCGACTGAGGCGGAACGATGGCCGGGCCGCTGCGGGTCGAGCACGACGTCGAGGTCGGGCGGTGGCTGCAGGCGGCGCTGCACCCGCTCGACAGCACCGTCGCCGGCACCATGCCGCCGGTGTTCGAGGCGTACGCGCGCGTCCTGCACCCGGCGATGCTGTCCGTGGCGACCGACCGTACGGATGCGCATGGGGGCCAGGTGCATGAGACGCGCGAGATCACCTGGCGCGAGGCTCGGTCGCTGATCGGCGATCGCCTCGCCGCGCCGCAGCCGTGGACGTCGTGGCTCGCTCGCTTCGGCGAGGACCAGATCGATCTCGGCGGCGGCTCCTGGGTCGGCTCGCCCGAGCTCGGCGACATCCCGCTGCCGACCCTCACGACGCTGACCGAGCTGCTGCTCGACGAGCACGGCGACGCCGAGGTGCTCGTCGCGGTCTGGGAGGGGAGCGGGCTCGACCCCTCGACCACCAGCACCTTCTGGCCCATCGACCCGTCGCTCGCGTCCTCCGAGCGCTTGCGCCGCCACCGCGAGGCGGAGGCGGCGCATCGCGAGCTGGCCTGGGCGGCGATCGACCCCGCCGTGCGCGCCGCGATGGAGCAGCAGCGCCTGCTCGGCCTGCCGCGCGAGCGGCAGGGCCGTGGCCACGTGCTGCTGCGCGGCCGGCTCAGCGCCTTCGCCGACCCCGCGTGGGTCGAGACGGCGGGGCTCGGCTGGAGGGAGGGCGACTGGGTCGACCGCGGCCGCACGCCGAACGCCGTCTGGCCTGCCGAGCCGCGCGGCGCGCCGGCCTGGATGGTCGCCACCGACCTCGACCTCGACGTGACCTTCGTCGGCGGCAGTGCGCACCTCGTCGGGCGCGTGCTCGCGCATCCGTCGCTCGAGGCGGAGCGTGCGCGCCCCGAGGATCCGCTCGTCTGACGGCAGAGGCGCTCCCGCCGCAGCGGGAGCGCCTCGTGGCCGGTCGTCGGCTCAGCGCAGCTCGGCGCCGATCCGTCGCAGCGTGCGCATCGTGGTGACGTAGTCGGCGTGGCTGACCGCGCCCGCGAGCCGGTCGTGCAGCTGGTCGGGCGTCAGGCCCGCCCGGCGGATGCGCCGTGCCGACCGCAGGATGCTGCGCTCGAGCGTGGGCCGCGGGCGCGCGTCGCCGCGCGGGTGGCGGCCGGTCTGCGGCTCGGCGCCGGCGTGGTCAGTGCGGTGCTGGTCGGCGGCGTCGTGGCCGTGGTGGCCGCGCTCGGCGCAGTGGCTGCGCTCGGCGTCGACGTGGTCGCGGTGGCCGGGGTGGCCGTGGTGACGGTGGTGGCCACGGTCGGCGGCGCGGGGGCAGTCGTGGCCGTCATGGCCGTGTGCGTCAGGGGTGTGGTGTGCGGATCGCATGGCGATCCTCCTCTCGTGTTCGGAGCCGCCGCGGGAGGCGGCGGATGCATGTCACTCGACATCTCCATGTCACTGTGCATGTACATGTAGAGTGACATGTATGTCGGATGCTCGTCAAGCCCCAGATGCCGAAGTGCTGCAGATCGCCGAGGCGCTCGACCGCCTCGGCATGCGCCGCCCGCCCGGTTCCGGGCGCCCATCCCATCCCGGTCGACCGCCGCGCTCGCACGAGGAGCACGAGCAGCATCACCCGCACAGGCACGGCGCCGGCGAGGAACGGGGCGCGCACCACGGCCGCGGACCGCGCGGGGCGATGGGCGCACGGCGCATGCTGCACGCGATCGTGCGCGCCGAGGCGGCCCGCTCGATCTCCGACCTCGGCCGCGACATCGGCGTGGACCAGCCCCGCGCATCCCGCCTCGTCCAGGGCCTGGCCGAGGCGGGGCTCGTGCGGCGCATCCCCGACCCCGCCGACGGACGCCGCGTCGTCATCGAGGCGACCGCGGCCGGCCGACGCCACGTCGCCGAGCACGCCGAGGCGCGCGCCGCGGAGGTCGCGACGGCAGCCGAGGCGCTCTCGCCCGCCGAGCGCGCGACGCTCGCCGCGCTGCTCACCCGGCTCGCCGACGCCTGGCCCCCGCGCTGAGGCTGCCGCGCCGCCGGCGGCGGTTCAGCCGCCGAGCGGCGTGAGCGTCCCGCTCGCGGGATCCCAGTGACGCATGCCGACGGCGCGCGCGTCGATCGGCTCGCCGAGCAGCGCGAGGGCCGTCGGCACGTCGGCGAGCCGCAGCCGGCGCGCGAGCGTCACGTGCGGCACCCAGCGGCCGGCGCGGAAGTGCACGACGTCGTCCGCAGGACCCGCCGCCTCGACGACCGCCGACTGCAGCGCGAGCAGGGCGGCGCTCGCCACGATCGCGCGGGCGAGCACTCGGCGCTCGCCGACGCCGAGCAGCATCGGCTCGCCCAGCACGAGCGGCAGCGGCAGCGGCAGGCGAGCGAGCGGCAGGCGCGCGGGCAGGCCGGGCCGCGCGAGCAGGGTGATGTGCGGGCGGTTGCTCGGCGCGTCGTGCCGGGCGAGGCTCGACAGGCCCGCGTCCGCGAGCGCGTGCCACTCGTCGCGCACGCGCGCCTCGGCAGCCTCGTCGAGCAGCAGCTCGACGCTCGACATCCGCGCCTCCATGCCGACAGCCTGCCCGAGCCGCGCTGTGCGTGGGCGCGGCGCACATCCGACTTCCGGTACCGAATCGCGGGTCCCGGCCGCGCGCATCCGCGATCCGGTGCCGGAATCCCCAGCGACCCGCGGCACGCCGGAGGTCCCTCAGGCGTCGACGCCCCGCCGCGCGAGCGCCGAGCGCACCCGCGAGACGAGCCCCGCGCCGCCGTGCCGCAGGTCGGCCTTCGTCGCGCGGATCACGATCCAGCCGAGCGACTCGAGCAGCTCCTGGCGACGGATGTCCTTGGCCCACTGGGCGGGATCCGTCAGGTGGTGCTCACCCGCGTACTCGACGGCGATGAGCCACTCGGGGTAGGCCAGGTCGATCACCGCTCGCAGCTCGCCGTCGACCCGGACCTCGTGCTGCACGGTGGGCTCCGGCAGCCCGGCCGCGACGATCGCCAGCCGGGACCGCGTCTCGGGCGGCGAGTCGACGCCGGTCCGCACGTCGGCGAGCGCGACGCGGAACGCCCCGCGACCGTGCACGCGGCGGCAGCGATCAGCGAACGCGGCGAGCTGCTCGACCGACGCGAAGGGGCGCTGCGGCACGCGGAGCCCGGGGTAGTGCTCCGACGGCGTGATGAGCGCGTCGAGCAGCACGACGAGGTCGGCGTGCGGGGTCTCTCGAGCCATCGACATGACGGCCGCCGCCGGCCAGAGCGTGCGCAGACCCTCGAGCTCGCCGGGCACGAGCCGTCTCGGATCGAACCTGCGCACCCGCGTGCCCTTGGCGCGCGTCGCTGTCGCCCCGACGGGGACGCCGACGACGAGCGGCTCGTCGGCGCGCCACGGGTGGGCGACCGGCAGGCCCCACAGCCGCGCCGCCGTGACGCCTGCGAAGGCATGGGTCGGCGCCATGCGCGACGCGAACGCCGTGGCGAGTGCGCGCACGTCGGCAGGCTGCTCCCGCATGCGCACGCCGTGGCGCGGCGCGACGAGGTCGCCCGCGCGCAGGCGCTTGCGCGAGACGCCGAGTCGCAGTGCCTCCGCCGTCGTGAAGGTGCTGCCGAGCGGCTCGGGCAGGGGCTCGGGGGCGACCATGCGCGCATCCTGCGCCTCCCCGCTCGGTCCCGGCGCGCATCCGCTCGGCGCCTGTGGAGAGCGGCGATCGGAGTCCCCGATCCGGCTCGAGCGATCTGCGCCACCACCTGGCCCCCCAGACGCGGGTCCGGAGGGCCGATCGGTGCCGCAAGTCGCCCGCGACGGACGCGCGGGCGGTCAGCGCGTCAGGCGGCCGGCTTCGAGGAGGCCCCGCGCTCCGCGCCCTCGAGCACCGTCGGGCGCGGGTGCACGGGCAGCACGAGCAGCAGTCCCGCGAGGAGCACGAGCACGATGCCGAGGATGCCGAAGCGCGTGTCGCCCGTGAGCGAGACGAACACCGCGAACAGCGTCGGCGCGAGGAACGACACCGCGCGCCCGGTCGTCGCGTAGAGGCCGAACATCTCGCCCTCGCGCCCCTCGGGCGTGATGCGCGCCATGAACGAGCGCGACGCCGACTGCACGGGGCCCACGAAGGTCGACAGCGCGAGCCCGAAGACCCAGAACATCGCCTTGCCCTCGACGAAGAGCACCGCGAGGCCCGAGAGCGACAGCACGACGAGCGAGACGACGATCACGATCTTGGGGCCGAAGCGGTCGTCGGCCCAGCCGCCCACGAAGGTGCCGGCGCCGGCGGTGACGTTGGCGGCGATGGCGAAGAGGATGACCTCGGTCGCGCTGAAGCCGAACACCGACGACGCGATGATGGCGCCGAAGGTGAACACGCCCGAGAGCCCGTCGCGGAAGACGGCCGAGGCGGCGAGGAACAGCAGCGTCTTGGGCGCGGTGCGCGCGATGCGGCGGATCGTGCGGAAGAGGATGCGGTACGACTCGACGATGCCGACCTTGGGCGGCGCGGCGCCGGTCGGCGGCAGCTCGGGGACCTTGAGCAGCAGCGGCAGCGCGAACACCAGGAACCACACGGCGCTCGTCAGCACCGCGAGGCGCACGTCGAGCGCGCCGCCCTCGCGGCCGTTCGGCACCGCGAGCACGCCGCCCGCGTCGGGCGAGGCGAGCGGGAAGATGAACAGCACGAGCAGGAGCCCCAGCAGCACGATGCCGCCGACGTAGCCCATGCCCCAGCCGTAGCCCGAGGTGCGCCCGAGCGCCGCCTTCGTCGACACCTGGTGCAGCATCGCGTTGTAGTTCACCGACGCGAACTCGAAGAAGAGGTTGCCGGCCGCGAGCAGCGCCGCGCCGAGCCACAGGTACTCGGGCACGGGGGTCACGAAGAACATCCCCACCATGGCGAGGATCGTCACCCCGGTGTTGACCGCCACCCACAGCTTGCGGCGACCGCCGCCATCCGACCGCTGGCCGATGACGGGCGCGAGGAGCGCGACGAGCAGGCCCGCGATCGCGACCGCCCATGCGACGACCGAGGCGTTGTCGGCGAGCGCGCGGGTCAGCTCGGGCGAGCCGCCCTCGCCGGCGGCCTCGACGATCGCCGGGTCGACGAAGAGGTCGGATGCGATGTACCGGCTGAAGACGAAGGTCGTCACGACGGCGTTGAACGACGCCGAGCCCCAGTCCCACAGCGCCCACGCGGTGGCGCGGCGCCCGAGCTCGCGCCGCGTGACGGGCGCGACCCCGATCTGCGACGGCTGCACGACGTCGTCGGGCGATCCCTTCGCGGCGCCGCCGGAGACGGGGGCGGATGCGGCGGGCGGCTCGTGAGGGACGCTCATGGCATGAGCGTAGGGCCGTGGGGCGCGCGCCGGCCGCAGCCGCGGTGGCGCGCGGGTGTCGCGGCGCCCGCGCGGTGCCAGAATGCGGTCGTGGAGATCACGCAGACGCTGCTGCCCGGGGTCGGGATGCGCTACGACATGAGGACGACGAAGGGCGTGCCGCTCTCGATCGTCGTGCACCGCGAGGGGCAGGCCGACCTGTGCGTGCTGAGCCGGGAGGACCCGGACGACGTGCGCCTCGAGCTGTCGCTCAACGAGGACGAGGTGGATGCGCTCGCCGAGCTCCTGGGCGCGGCCCGGATCGCGGAGGGCATGCTCGACGTGACGCGCGAGATCCCCGGCCTCGAGTCGGCGCGGCTCGCGATCGAGCCCGGCTCGCCGTTCGCGGGGCACCCGCTCGGCAGCACGAAGGCGCGCACCCTCACGGGCTGCTCGATCGTCGCGATCGTGCGCGGCGACGACGTGCTCGCGGCGCCCGGCCCTGAGGAGCCGCTCGCCGCCGGCGACACGCTCGTGGTGGTCGGGTCGGCGACGGGCATCGATCAGCTGCGGGTCAGGCTGCAGCCGGTCTGACCATGCACGACGTCGCCGCACTCCTGCTCGAGCTGGGCGCCGTCGTGCTCGGGGTGTCGCTGCTGGGGCTCGTGGCGCACCGCATCGGCATCTCGCCCGTGCCGCTCATGCTCGTCGCGGGCGTCGGGCTCGGCTCGGGCGGGCTCGTCGACATCACGCACGCGGAGCCGTTCATCGGCCCGGCGGCCGAGATCGGCGTGCTGCTGCTGCTGCTCATGCTGGGGCTCGAGTTCACCGCGGAGGAGCTCGCGCAGTCGCTCGCCCGGCACGGGCGCTCGGGGCTGGCGGACTTCGCGCTCAACGCGGGCGCGGGATTCCTCATCGGCCTCGTGATCGGGATGCCGCTGCCGGCGTGCCTCGCGCTCGCCGGCATCACGTGGGTCTCGTCGTCGGGCATCGTGGCGCGGCTGCTCGCCGACCTCGGCCGCCTCGGCAACCGCGAGACGCCGGCGGTGCTGTCGATCCTCGTGATCGAGGACATCGCGATGGCGATCTTCCTGCCGGTGCTCATCGCGGTGCTCACGGGCGCCGAGTGGTGGCAGGCGCTCGGCGCGGTGGCGCTCGCGGTGGGCGCGGTCACGACCATCCTGTTCGCCTCGCGCCGCGCGTCGGTGCCGCTCGGCCGGCTGCTGAGCCACCCGAGCGACGAGCAGGTGCTGCTGCGGCTGCTCGGCATCACGCTGCTCGTCGCCGGCCTCACGCAGCTGCTCGGCGCCTCCGCCGCGGTGGGCGCGTTCCTCGTCGGCATCGCGGTGCCGCCGTCGCTCGCCGTGCGGGCGCGGAGCATCCTGGGGCCGCTGCGCGACCTGTTCGCGGCGATCTTCTTCTTCTCCTTCGGCCTGCCGATCGTGCCCGCCGAGCTGCTGCCGGTGCTGCCGGCGGCGCTGCTGCTCGCGGTCGTCACGACGTCCACGAAGCTCGGCACCGGCTGGCTCGCGGCGGCCCGCGACGGCGTGCAGCGGCGCGGCCGGCTGCGCGCGGGCGCGGCGCTCGTGCCGCGCGGCGAGTTCTCGATCGTGATCGCGGCGCTCGCGGTGGGCGCGGGCTACCCGGAGGTGGGTGCGCTCGCCGCCTGCTACGTGCTGCTGACGGCGATCGGCGGGCCGCTGCTCGCGCGCTGGATCGTGCCTTCGCCCCGCGCGGCGCTCGCGTAGCCGCATCCGTCGACGCTCCCTGGGAATGCGCCCAGAAACTTGACACGACCCGACTCAAGGTGGAAAAGTTGAGCCATCGCGACTCAAGTCAGCGCCCGCCCGGGCGCGGTCGCAGCCGGGATTCCGGGAGACGAGCCCACCGCCAGGTCATGGGGGGATGACGGTGGGCCGGTCTGCCGGAATCAGGCACGAGCGCAGCGCGAGCTGCGAACAGGAGGCAGACACCATGGCACGAGCAGTCGGCATCGACCTCGGCACCACCAACTCCGTCGTCGCGTTCCTCGACGGCGGCGAGCCCACGGTCATCGCGAACGCCGAGGGCTTCCGCACGACCCCCTCGGTCGTCGCGTTCGTCAAGGAGGGCGAGACGCTCGTCGGCGAGCCGGCCAAGCGCCAGGCCGTCACGAACGTCGACCGCACCATCTCGTCGGTCAAGCGCCACATGGGCACCGACTGGAAGCAGGAGATCGACGGCAAGCAGTACACGCCGCAGGAGATCTCGGCCCGCATCCTCGGCAAGCTCAAGCGCGACGCCGAGACGTACCTCGGCGAGAAGGTGACCGACGCGGTCATCACCGTCCCCGCGTACTTCAACGACGCCGAGCGCCAGGCGACGAAGGAGGCCGGCGAGATCTCGGGCCTCAACGTGCTGCGCATCATCAACGAGCCCACCGCGGCCGCGCTCGCCTACGGCCTCGACAAGGGCAAGGAGGACGAGCTCATCCTCGTCTTCGACCTCGGCGGCGGCACCTTCGACGTCTCCCTCCTCGAGGTGGGCAAGGACGACGACTTCTCCACCATCCAGGTGCGCTCGACCGCGGGCGACAACCGCCTCGGCGGCGACGACTGGGACGACCGGATCGTCGAGTGGCTCAAGCAGCGCTTCAAGGACCAGACCGGCGTCGACGTCTCGAACGACAAGATCGCCATGCGCCGCCTCAAGGAGGCCGCCGAGCAGGCCAAGAAGGAGCTCTCCTCGTCGTCGAACACGAGCATCCAGCTCCCGTACTTCTCGCTCACCGAGAACGGCCCCGCCAACCTCGAGGAGTCGCTGACGCGCGCGCAGTTCGAGAACATGACGAAGGATCTGCTCGAGCGCACCCGCAAGCCCTTCGAGGACGTCATCCGCGAGGCCGGCATCAAGGTCGACGACATCGCGCACGTCGTGCTCGTCGGCGGCTCGACCCGCATGCCCGCCGTCACCGAGCTCGTCAAGCAGCTCACCGGCGGCAAGGAGCCCAACAAGGGCGTCAACCCGGATGAGGTCGTCGCCGTGGGCGCTGCCCTCCAGGCCGGCGTGCTGAAGGGCGAGCGCAAGGACGTGCTGCTCATCGACGTCACCCCGCTCTCGCTCGGCATCGAGACCAAGGGCGGCATGATGACGAAGCTCATCGAGCGCAACACCGCCATCCCGACGAAGCGCTCCGAGACCTTCACGACCGCCGAGGACAACCAGCCCTCGGTCGCCATCCAGGTCTTCCAGGGCGAGCGCGACTTCACCCGCGACAACAAGCCGCTCGGCACGTTCGAGCTCACCGGCATCGCGCCGGCGCCCCGCGGCGTGCCGCAGGTCGAGGTGACCTTCGACATCGACGCGAACGGCATCGTGCACGTGTCCGCCAAGGACAAGGGCACCGGCAAGGAGCAGTCGATGACGATCACCGGCGGCTCGAGCCTCTCGAAGGAGGACATCGAGCGCATGGTGAAGGACGCCGAGGAGCACGCGGCGGCCGACCACGCCCGCCGCGAGGCCGCCGAGATGCGCAACGCCGGGGAGACCCTCGTCTACTCGGTCGAGAAGGTGCTGACCGACAACGGCGAGCAGCTGCCCGACGACGTGAAGACCGAGGTGCAGGCCGATGTGGATGCGGTGAAGTCGGCCCTCGCGGGCGACGACGACGAGGCGGTCAAGGCCTCGGTCGAGAAGCTGCAGCAGTCGCAGTCGAAGCTCGGCGAGGCGATCTACCAGCAGCAGGCGCAGGGCGAGCAGCCCGGCGCCGGCGCTGAGGAGCCGCAGGCCGGCGCGTCGTCGGAGGACGACGACGTGGTCGACGCCGAGGTCGTCGACGACGAGGACGAGAAGAAGTAGCCGTGGCGGAGCACGAGGAGTTCCCGGTGCCCGGCGCCGACGACGAGGGCCGCGACGCGGCATCGCCCGAGGGCCAGGACGAGCCGAAGGTCACCGACCCTTCGACAGGCTCAGGGCAGGCCGACGGGTCTGGCGACCCGTCGCGGAGGATCGACCCGGAGACGGGCGAGCCCCGCGAGGCGGCCCCCGGCGACACCCCGGCGGCGGAGGGCGGCGAGCCCGCCCCCGCCGCCGCGGGCGCGCCCGACGCGGGCGCCGCATCCGACGACCTGAGCGACGAGGACCGCGCCCTGCTCGAGGGCGAGGCCGCGGCGATCGAGGCCGAGCGGGCCGCGTTCGAGGCGAAGTCGGCGCAGCAGCTCGACGAGCTGCAGCGCCTGCGCGCCGAGTACGTCAACTACCGCAACCGCACCGAGCGCGACCGCGCGGGCGACCGCGAGGCGACCACGGCATCCGTCATCAGGACGATGCTGCCGGCGCTCGACGACCTCGACCTCGCCGAGAAGCACGGCGACCTGGCCGAGGGGCCGCTGGCGATCGTCGCGCAGAAGCTGCGCGCGTCGTTCGACCAGCTCGGCGTGGTGCGGCTGGGCGAGGTCGGCGAGGCGTTCGACATCGACAAGCACGAGGCCGTCGCCCAGCTGCCGAACCCGGAGGTGACCGAGATGGTCGTCGCCGACGTCGTGCAGGCGGGCTACCGCATCGGCGACCGGATGCTGCGCGCCGCCAAGGTCGCGGTGTTCGTCCCGGCAGAGTGAGGCACGCACCCGAGCAGGGCCCGGAGCTTAGGGAGGTGAGGCATGGCTAGCAACGACTGGTTCGACAAGGACTTCTACGCGGTGCTCGGCGTCGCGAAGGACGTCAGCGCCGCCGACCTCAAGAAGCAGTACCGCAAGCTCGCCCGCCAGTTCCATCCCGACTCCAACCCGGGCGACGCGGCCGCGGAGGCGCGCTTCAAGGAGATCTCCGAGGCGCACGCCGTGCTCTCCGACCCGAAGCAGCGGCAGGAGTACGACGCGATCCGCGCGATGGCCGGCGGCCGCCCGCGGTTCGCGCCGGGCGGCGCGGGCGGCTTCGAGGATGTCTTCGGCGGCTTCGGCGGCGGCCCGCGCGTGCAGTACTCGCAGGGCGACTTCGAGGATCTGCTCGGCGGCATGTTCGGCGGGGCCGGCGGCTTCGGCGGCGCAGGCGGCTTCGGCGCGCGCCGGCCGGCCAAGGGCCGCGACGTCACCGCGCGGGCCGCGCTCGACTTCACGTCGGCGGTGCAGGGCGACACCCTCAAGCTCACGGTCGGCGGCCGCACCATGACGGTGAAGGTGCCGGCGGGCGTGCACGACGGGCAGAAGATCAAGCTGGCCGGCAAGGGCGACCCGTCGCCCACCGGCGGCGAGCCGGGCGACCTCATCCTCACGGTGCAGGTGCGGCCGCATCCGGTCTTCACCATGGACGGCCTCAACCTGCGCCTCGACGTGCCCGTGACGTTCGCCGAGGCGGCGCTCGGGGCGACGATCGAGGTGCCCACGCTCGGCGGCACCCCGGTGCGGCTCAAGGTCGCGCCGGGCACCCCCTCGGGCCGCGTGCTGCGCGTCAAGGGTCGCGGCGTGGCCGGCAAGAAGGGCACGGGCGACCTGCTCGCCACCATCCAGGTGGCGGTGCCGGCGCACCTCACCAAGGAGCAGGTCGAGCACCTCGAGGCGTTCGTGGCCGCGGGGCCGAGCGAGTCGCCGCGCGCCGACCTGCTCGCGAAGGCGCGGACCGACTGATGCGCGCGTTGCCTGCGGGCCTCGACGAGACGTCGCCGATCTTCTCGATCGCGGCGGCCGCCGAGCTCGCCGGCCTGCACGCGCAGACGCTGCGGCAGTACGACCGGTTCGGGCTCGTCGAGCCCGCACGCACCGTCGGCAACACGCGCCGCTACTCGATGCGCGACGTCGGCCGGCTGCGACAGGTGCAGCTGCTGTCGGCCGAGGGCGTCTCGCTCGAGGGCATCCGGCGCATCCTCGCGATGAGCGACGAGAACCGCGAGCTGCGCGCGCGCGTGCGCGAGCTCGAGTCGGCGCTCGCGGATGCGGTGATGCAGCAGCAGGGACGCCGCGTCTTCGCCGCCGGCGCGACCGGCATCACCACGATCCGCGCGGGCGCGCGCCCGTCGAAGCCCGGCTCGATCGTGCTCTGGCGCGGCGGGCGCGGGTAGCCGGCCCTGCCGGGTCCCGGTCACTCGGCCTGCGCATCCGGACTTCTGGTACCGATCTGCGGGTCTCCCGGACGGGCACCCGCGGATCGGTACCGGAAACCCGCGCGTTCCCTGCCCGCGAGGCGAGCGGATCCTGGGCCGGAGATGCGGGCCGGATGCCATGATGCTGACCGTGACCGACCCCGCAGCCCCGCCGCCGCCGGGCACCGACACCCCGGTGCCGGCGGATGCCGCGGCGCGCGCGGCCGCCGCGGGTCGCGCTCGGCAGGTGTCGGCGGCGTCGGCGCCGGGGCGCGACCGGCTCGTGCCCGCGACCGCGCTCGAGAGCCGCGCCGCGGAGCGCGCACGGCTGCGGCGCGAGCGCCTCAGCATGCCGGGGACGATCGTGGCGGGCTCGGTCGTGCACGGCTCGGTCGTCTCGGGCGCCGTCGTGCCCGGCGCGGCGCCGCCCGTGCCCAACCCCGCGGCCGGCATGGCCGGGGGAGCGCGGGTGATGCCGCCCGGCCTCGTGCCGGCGGTCGCCGACTCGATGCCGCCGCGGCTCGTGCCGCAGCAGTGGGGGCCGCAGCCCGGGCCGTACGGGATGGTCTACGGCGGGGCGCCCTACGGCACGCCTCCCACCGGGCCGCAGCAGGGCACCTTCGCCGTGGCAACCGCCGCGCACGCGGGCCAGCAGGGTCAGCCCGGGCCCTACGGCGCCGGTCCCTACCCGCCCGCGCCGATCTTCATCGTGCCCCCGCGCATCCGCTGGACGACTCCGCAGCGCCGCGCCGCGATCCTCGGCTCGTGGGCGGGCCAGACGGTCATGGCGCTCGCGACGCACTTCCTCACCGCGTTCGTGCTCATCGTCGGGTTCGCGTTCCTGCTGCACATCTCGGGCGAGCCGGTCGACGAGTTCGAGGCCGACTCGTGGACGGCGATCGTCTCGCGCTGGTCGATGCCCGACCGGGTGTGGGCCACCGCGCTCATCGGCCTGCTGCTCGGCGGCGTCGGGCTCGCGCTCGGCTGGCTGCTGAGCGCCCTCTGGGCGCGCTCGGCGGGGCTCGCGAAGCCGCACCGCTCCGCGTGGCTCGCGTGGCTGTGCACGACCGCGGCGACCGGCTTCGTCGGCATCATGCTGTGGCCGCTCGTGCTGTTCGGCGGCATGATCTCGGTGATCGCGAGCTCGTCGTCGTCGCTCACGATCGGGTCGATGTGGTCGATGCTGTTCTGGGCGATGGCGCTCGCGGTGGTGCTGACGGGGCTCGTCGGGCTGCTGTTCGGCTGGCTGTTCCTCTCGACCGCGAGGCCGCGGGTCGACCTCGTGGGCCTCATGGCCGAGGAGGAGGCGCGGCAGCGGGCCGCCGACGAGGCCGAGCTCACGGCCGTGCGGCTGCGCGGGGAGCCCGCGTGAGCCCACGCCCGCGCACGGCGGCGCGGCCGGATCCGCTGCGCCCCGAGCAGCGCGCCGCGGTGCGCGCGGCCGGCGCGACCGGCCTCGCGCTCGTCGCCACCGGAGCGGGCCTCGCGTGGAGGCTGCTCGTCGTCGCACTCGTGCTCGCGGTGCTGCGCGCGGCGGTCATCGACCTGTTCGACGACCGCGAGTGGGGCATGGCGGTCGTGCGCTGGATCGAGGGGCTCGACGCGTCGTGGCTCGTGCCGATCGTGCTCGCGCTCGTGCTGCTCGCGGTCGGCCTCGTCGCGCTCGGCGCCTGGTGGAGCACGCGGCGGATGCGCCGGGCCGGCGTCGTCGGCGCGGCCGCGGTGACGCTGCGGGGCGCGGCCCTCGGCACCGGCCTGCAGGCGGTGCTGTCGACGCTGTCGAGCTGGCTGCTCGGGCTGCTCGGGCTGCTCGTGCTGCTCACCGGCGTGGTCGGCGCCTGGATCGTCGCGGCGCTCTGGGTGGTGGCCGGGGCGGCGCTGTCGGCGCTCATCGGCTGGCTCGCCGGGCCGCGGACGTGGCTCGCGATCGCGCGGCGCGAGGCGCGGCGGGCGGCCGCGACCGCGGCGGTGCCGGGCGAACCCGGGCGGCGCGTGCTCCCGCCGGGGTAATCCGAACGGGACCCCGCAGCGGCGGGGATGCTCCGGACATGACGCGGCGCCCCCGTCCGCAGACGAGGGCGCCGCATCCGTCGCGTCAGGACCGCGTCACGGCCGAGTCAGGACTCGGTGCTGGAGCCCGCGGCCGCCGGCGTCTGGCTCGACGGTGCCTGGTTCTCGCCCGAGCCGCCCGCGCTGATCTGCGACTGGCGGTCGCGCTGCTCCACCGTGATCTTGCGCGGCTTCGCGCGCTCGGCGACCGGGATCGTGAGCATCAGCACGCCGTGCTCGTACGACGCCTCGATCCTCTCGAGGTCGACGTCGCTGCCGAGGCCCAGCTGCCGCATGTAGCGGCCCGCGGGCCGCTCCTGCGCGAGCCACTGCGCGCCGTCGGCGGAGCCGATCGTGCGCTCGGCCTGGATCGTCAGGGTGTTCGCATCGACGTCGAGGTCGATCGAGCCCGGGTCGACGCCCGGCAGGTCGACGTTGACGATGTAGTGGTCTCCCGCGCGGTAGAGATCCATCGGCATCCAGCTCGACGAGCGCTCGGTGCCTCCGCTCGTCAGCAGGCGGGCGGCCATGCGGTCCATCTCGCGGAAGGGATCGAAGGTCAGTGCCATGACAACCACCTCCTCAGCTTCGGGCCGTCGCCCCCATGCGACGGTCCCCGGTGTCTGTGGCAGCCCCTCGGAGCGTGCCCCGCGGAGCGCCTCGATTTTAGCACTCTCGATGGAAGAGTGCCAGATCGCGCAGACCGCTCCCACCCTTGCGCGCGGGCGCCTCGCCGCCCATGCTCGATACCGTCGCCGCGCTCGCGCACGGGCGCGGCACTGAGGCGAGGGGGCCGAGCATGCGACTGGTCGCGCACGAGTTCATGACGCTCGACGGCGTCATGCAGGGCCCCGGCGGCGCCGAGGAGGACACCGCCGGCGGGTTCCGGTGGGGCGGATGGGTCGCGCCGGCGTTCGACGAGACCGTCAGCTCGGTCGTCACGGGCTGGTTCGAGCGCACCGACGAGCTGCTCTTCGGCCGCACCACCTACGACATGATGGCCGCCTACTGGCCGCTCGTGACCGACCCCGCCGACCCGGTCGCGCAGCGGCTCAACACCGCGCCGAAGCACGTCGTCTCGACGACGCTGCGCCTCGAGGACGCCCCGTGGGAGCGCACGGCGTCGGTCATCGCCGCCGACGTGCCGCAGCGCATCCAGGACCTCAAGGCGCTCGGCGACGGCGAGCTGCAGGTGCACGGCTCGTGGCAGCTGCTGCAGACGCTGCTCGACGAGGGGCTGCTCGACGAGCTGCGCCTCATCGTCTTCCCGGTGGTCGTCGGGCGCGGCAAGCGGCTCTTCGACGACGTGCAGCGGCCGTCGGGCTTCGAGGTGGCGGATGCCCGGGTCGCGCCGAGCGGTGCGGTGGCGATGACGCTCACGCCTGCGCCGTTCCGCACCGCGACCTACGAGGTGGTCGACGGCAAGGAGGTCATGGTGGAGGAGTAGCCGGCGTCGGGGCTCGGGCGGTGCCGCCCGCGTCAGTCGCCGCGCGCGGCCCGCGCGAGCAGGCGCCCGGCCGAGCGCACGCGCACGGGCCGGCAGCCCGCATCCGTCAGCCCCTTGACGATCGCCGGCTCGCGGCTCGCGAGGATGAGCCCGCGCTTCACGAGGAACGCGGGGCTCTTGCGGCGCTCGCGGAGGTCGCGCGCGAAGCGCAGGCCCATCGTCACCCAGCGCGAGCGGCGCACGCAGATCGCGTGGGCGAGGATGCCGCGGCGCTCGGCCTCGGCGACGACCTCGGCGACGAAGATGCCCTCGGCCACGAAGAGCGAGGCGCCCTCGAGCGCCACCTCGTGGACGCCGGCGGATGCGCTGCGGGAGATGTCGTAGACGGGCGCGGCCGTGCGGCCGGTGCGGGCGAGCTCCTCGAGCGCGGCGAGCGCGCGGTCGCGGTGCCATGAGTCCGGGTGGTCCCAGTCGACCTCGCCGGTCTCGAGCCGCGGGAGCTCGGGGTCGTCGCCCTCGCGGTAGTAGTCGTCGAGCCGCAGCAGCGGCAGCCCCGAGCGCTCGGCGATGCGCGACTTGCCGGAGCCGGAGGCCCCGCCGATGAGCACGACGCGCGCGAGGGGCTCGGCGTCGGCGGGCATGGGCTCCATCTTCCCACGACGGGGCGGCCACTGCCGCCGCGCGTGCGCGGCCGCGCACCCCTGCCGCCGTCGCGCACAACGCAAGCCCGCGGGGTCGATTCGGCGGCGATCAGGGCGACCACCCCGCGCACGCCGCGGAATCGCCGAATCGGGCTTGCGTTGTGCGCGGCCAGCCGCGCGCGAGGCTCAGTCCGCGTCGTCGAGGAAGCGCTCGAGGAGGCCCGTCATCACGGCGGGCTGCTCGGAGTGCACCCAGTGCCCCGCGCCCTTGACCGTCACGCGGCGCACGCGCGGGAACCGCGACTCCATCTCGTCGCGGAACTCGTCGCGCACGTAGCCGGAGTCGGCGCCCGCGATCCACAGCACCGGCCCCTCGTAGACCGCGTCGGTCTCGGGGAAGCCGCGCAGCGCGTCGAGGTCGCGCCGCAGCACCTCGAGGTTCGGCAGCCACCGCCAGCCCTCGCCGTCGCGCTGCAGGTTCTGCAGCAGGAAGGCGCGGATGCCCGGGTCGGGCACGGCGGGCGCGAGGGCGGCGTCGGCGTCGGGGCGGGAGGCGATCGCGGCGAGGTCCATGCCGAGCATGGCGTCCATGAAGCCGCGGAACTCGTCGCTCGATCGGTAGGAGACGGGCGAGACGTCGACGACGCAGAGCCGCTCGACCCGCTCGGGGTGGCGGAGCGCGGCGAGCATCGCCGCCTTGCCGCCCATCGAGTGGCCGACGAGCGCGGCCGGCTCGTCGATGGTCGCGGCGACCGCGTCGGCCATCTCGGCGTAGTCGACCCGCTCCGTCCACGGCGAGCGGCCGTGGTTCGGCATGTCGACGAGCGTCACTCGGTGCCGGTCGGCGAGCGCCTTGCCGATCTGCATCCAGTTGCGGCCCTGGCCGAAGAGGCCGTGGCAGAAGACGACGGGCGACCCCTGCTCGCCGAGGCGGGTGGTGTGGAGCGCGCCCGTCGTCATGCCTCCACGGTAGCCGCGCCGACGGCGCCGGTCAGCCGCGGTAGAGCGACCGCCGGCGCGCGATGGCGATCAGGCCGCCGGCGACGAGCAGCAGCGCGGCCGTGATCGCGAGGCACGTCGTGGCGACCCCGAAGGCACCGTTGTCGTAGGTCCCGGGATCCAGGTGCGGGTACCAGTAGGGGTTGCTCGCCGCCTCCTCGGGCGTGCTCGGGGCGCGCAGGAGCGTGTAGCCGAGCCACGCCGCCGGGAACAGCACGACGGCGGCGAGGTCGCGCCGGTGGACGTCGCGCGCTCCCGCGGTCACGGCCCAGTCGAAGAGCATCCACGCCGGCGCGATGACGTGCAGCACCTCGTTCGCCCACACGAGGGTGGCGCCGTCCGGCAGCTCGATCGGGCGCATGAGCGCGTTGTAGACGACGCCGGTGACGACCATGCAGGTGGTCGCCGCCAGCAGCACGACGTCGAAGCGGCGGCCGAGCCGGGCGCGCCGGGGCTGCGCGAGTGCGAGCATGACGAGCAGGACCATCGACGCCGTGTTCGACAGCACGGTGAAGAGGGAGCCGTACGCGACGAGGTTCACCGCGAGGTCGGTCGCCCCGCGCTCGCCCCAGAACTGCAGGCTCGTCAGCAGCTGCCCGAGGAGCGCGGCTGCGATCAGGGCCGCCATGCCGAGGCGCGCCGTGAGGAGCGTGCGGTTGCGGAGGTCGCTCGTGACGCGGACGTCTTCCTTGACAGTCATCCACCTCACCCTAGGAGGGGCGCTGCGCGGCTCCGAGCCGGTGTCCGCCGCATTGAGGTCGGCTTGAGGCGATCTTGAGCCCGCGCCGGAGGACCTGCACCGCATGCGGATGCCGGTCGGCGAAGCGCTCGCCGACCGGCATCAGGGTGCGTGTACCCGCTACCTGCGCGCGCTGGAGGCCACCTCGAAGCCCGCGCGGTCGACCCGGCGGTGGAAGCGCATGCCGGCGAGGCCGCCGAGCACGGCGCCGATGAGCGCCACGACGGCGACGACGAGCGCCGAGATGATCGCGGCGGTCGTCGCCTGGTCCTCGGGCAGCGGCAGCGTCGGCATCGAGCCCGGCGGCACCGCGAAGTTCTGGCCCGCGACGAGGCCGACGATGGCGGCGAGGATCGCGATGACCACGGCCCACACCCACACGGCGACGCCCTGCTTCGCGCCGTCGAACCGGGCCATCCGCCCGGCCACGTACCCGCCGCAGTAGTAGCCGATGAACCAGATCGCCAGCAGGATGACGATGCCCCAGATGCCCGTCGCGTCGAGGTTCTGCTGCGCGTCCTCGACGACGTCGTCGACGCCGCCCGACAGCGATGCGACGAGAGCCGCGATCGCCGCGGCGAGCGCGGTGAGCAGCACGACCGCACCGGTGGCGGTCAGCCAGCCGAAGAAGGCGGAGCCGACCTTGACGCCGCCGAACCGCTCGCGCTCGCGCGCGACGACGACCTCGCGGTCGTGCCGCGGGTCGACGCCCAGCGGCTCGTCGACGACCCGTCGCTCGCGCACATCGGCGACGCCGTCGCCGTCGCGGTCAGCGAGGTCGTGCCGCCGCTCGCGCACGTCGGCGACGCCGTCCCTGTCGCGGTCGGTCAGGTCGTGCCTGCGCTCGCGGTCGTCGGGGACTCCGTCGCGGTCGAGGTCGCGGTCGTGGCGCGGGAGCTCGCGCGTGCGCTCGTCGTGGTCGGCCGCGACGCGGCGGTCGTGGTCGTCGGTCATTCGAGCGGCCGGTCGGCCGGGTCGCCGGCGGCGCGCCGCCGGTCTGCATCGGAGGGGTAGGGCTCGCCCCGGCGGGCGGGGTCCTCAGGGCCGGTGGTGGTCATGTCGCTTTCCTCGCCTCGTGCACGTCGCCGTGCTCGATCGGCCGTCGTGGACGGCGTCGTGTCCCCCAGTATCCGGCGCCAGGCGGCTTCCGCCCCGTTTTCCCAGACGGCGTCCAGGGTCGGGCGACGGGCCGCGCGCCCGTGCGGCAGACATCCCTCTAGGCAACGCACCGCATCCGGAGTAAACTTGAGTCATCACCACTCAAGTTTTGATGCGAGGGTCGCCGGGGGAGGCGGGCACCGCACGAAGGGGGAACCACATGGCACGGATGGGCGGCATGATGCCCGGCCAGGACGACCAGCAGTCGGCGCTGGAGCAGTTCGGCACCGACCTGACCGCGATCGCGCGCGCAGGCCGGCTCGACCCGGTGATCGGGCGCGACAGCGAGATCCGGCGCATCAGCCAGGTGCTGTCGCGGCGCACGAAGAACAACCCGGTGCTCATCGGCGAGCCCGGCGTCGGCAAGACCGCCGTCGTCGAGGGCCTCGCGCAGCGCATCGTCGCCGGCGACGTGCCCGAGAGCCTCAAGGGCAAGTCGCTCGTCTCGCTCGACGTCAACGCGATGATCGCCGGCAGCAAGTACCGCGGCGACTTCGAGGAGCGCATGAAGAACGTGCTCGCCGAGATCGCGAAGGCCGAGGGCCGCATCATCACGTTCATCGACGAGCTGCACATCATCATGGGCGCGGGCGCCGCCGAGGGCAGCCAGGGCGCGAGCAACATGCTGAAGCCGATGCTCGCGCGCGGCGAGCTGCGCATGATCGGCGCGACCACGCTCGACGAGTACCGCGAGTTCATCGAGAAGGACGCCGCGATGGAGCGGCGCTTCCAGCAGGTGTACGTCGGCGAGCCGAGCGTCGAGGACACCGTCGCGATCCTGCGCGGGCTCAAGGAGCGGTACGAGGCCCACCACAAGGTGACGATCGCCGACAGCGCCCTCGTCGCCGCCGCATCCCTCTCGAACCGCTACATCACCGCCCGGCAGCTGCCCGACAAGGCGATCGACCTCATCGACGAGGCGGCGAGCCGGCTGCGCATGGAGATCGACTCGGCGCCGACCGAGATCGATCAGCTGCGCCGCACCGTCGACCGCATGGAGATCGAGCGGCTCGCGCTCAAGCGCGAGAAGGACGACGCCTCGAAGGAGCGCCTCGCGCAGCTCGAGGAGACCCTCGCGGGCCTGCGCGCCGAGCTCGCCGAGCTCGACCAGCGCTGGCAGGCGGAGCGCTCGAGCCTCAACCGCATCGGCGGGCTGCGCGAGCAGCTCGACGAGCTGCGCAGCCGCGCCGAGCGGTCGCAGCGCGAGGGCGACCTCGAGCGCGCCTCCCGACTGCTGTACGGCGAGATCCCGCAGGTCGAGGCGCAGCTGAAGGCCGCCGAGACGAGCGCGGCCGAGGCGGGCGCGCGCATGGTCGGCGACCAGGTGAGCGCCGACGACATCGCCTCCGTCGTCGCGGCGTGGACGGGCATCCCCGTCGGGCGCCTGCTGCAGGGCGAGACCGAGAAGCTGCTGCGGCTGGAGGACGAGCTCGCCGAGCGCGTCGTCGGCCAGCGCGAGGCCGTCTCGGCGGTCGCGGATGCGGTGCGCCGCACCCGCGCGGGCGTCTCCGACCCCGACAAGCCCACCGGCTCGTTCCTCTTCCTCGGCCCCACCGGCGTCGGCAAGACCGAGCTCGCGAAGGCGCTCGCCGAGCTGCTCTTCGACGACGAGAAGGCGCTCGTGCGCATCGACATGTCGGAGTACGGCGAGAAGCACTCGGTCGCGCGCCTCGTCGGCGCCCCTCCCGGCTACATCGGCTACGAGCAGGGCGGGCAGCTCACCGAGGCGGTGCGCCGCCGCCCCTACTCGGTGATCCTCATGGACGAGGTCGAGAAGGCCCACCCCGAGGTCTTCGACCTGCTGCTGCAGGTGCTCGACGACGGCCGGCTCACCGACGGCCAGGGCCGCACGGTCGACTTCCGCAACACCATCCTCATCCTCACCTCCAACCTCGGCTCGGCGTTCCTCACCGATCCGACGGTGCCGAAGGCGCAGGGCCGCGAGCAGGTGATGGGCGCGGTGCGCGCCGCGTTCAAGCCGGAGTTCGTCAACCGCCTCGACGACATCGTCATCTTCGACGCGCTCTCGCCCGACGAGCTCGGCGCGATCGTCGACATCCAGGTGCACGGCCTCGACCGGCGCCTGCGCGAGCGCCGGCTCACCGTCGAGGTGACGGATGCGGCGAGGCAGTGGCTCGGGGAGCGCGGCTACGACCCGATGTACGGCGCGCGGCCGCTGCGCAGGCTCATGCAGCGCGAGATCGACGACCGGCTGGCGCGCGCGCTGCTCGGCGGCGTCGTGCGCGACGGCGACACGGTCGTGGTCGACGTCGCGCCGGGCGGCTCGGGCCTGTGGGTGGGCCCGGCCGGCGCCGAGCGCCCCGCCCAGTGGTCGTTCGACGCCGACACGGTCGACGACGTCGACGACATCGACGTGGTGGAGGGCGAGCCGCTCGACGACGACCGCTGACGCGCGGCGCCGCCGCGCCTCAGCACAACGCAAGCCCGTGCGCCGGATCCTGCGGCAGGATCCGGCGGCCGCGGCTGCGCGCCGCTGATCCGGCGCCGCGGGCTTGCGTTGTGCGCCGCGGATGGGAGGCGCCGGGACGCGGCACCGCCCGCGACACGGCATGATCGTTCGGGTGCGCCAGCGCACCGGAACCGGAGGGAACGATCGTGGCCGTCGCCTCGCACCTCGATGCCGAGGTCGCCCTGCCGCCGCTCGCGCCCGGCCCGCACCGCGCCCGGCTCGGCGTCATCTCGATCGTCGCGTGCTTCGGCGGGCTGCTGTTCGGCTACGACACGGGCGTCATCAACGGCGCGCTGCGGCCGATGAGCGCGGCGCTCGGCCTCGACGCGCTCACCGAGGGCGTCGTCACGAGCTCGCTCGTCTTCGCCGCCGCCGTCGGCGCGCTGCTCGGCGGGAGGCTCTCGGATGCGCTCGGCCGGCGCCGGATGCTCGTCGCCCTCGCGGTCGTGTTCTTCGTCGGCACGGTCGTGCTCGTGCTCGCACCCGGCTTCGAGGCGGTCGTGGCCGGCCGGGTGCTGCTCGGCCTCGCGGTCGGCGGCGCGTCGACCGTCGTGCCGGTGTACCTCGCCGAGCTCGCGCCCTTCGAGATCCGCGGCTCGATCTCGGGCCGCAACGAGGTCGCGATCGTCGTCGGGCAGCTCGCGGCCTTCGTCGTCAACGCGATCCTCGGCAGCGCGCTCGGGCACCTCGACGGCGTCTGGCGCATCATGTTCGCCGTCTGCGCGCTGCCCGCGATCGCGCTCTTCGTCGGCATGCTGCGCATGCCCGAGTCGCCCCGCTGGCTCGCGGCCCGCGGCCGGCACGACGAGGCGCTCGCGGTGCTGCGCACGGTGCGCGCCGAGGATCGCGCGGTCGCCGAGCTCGCCCAGATCGAGCGCGCGGGCGACGCGCCCGACGGCGGCCGCCACGATCGGCTGCGCCTCGCCGAGGTGCTGCGCACCCCGTGGCTCCGCCGCGGCCTGCTCATCGGCATCGGGGTGGGCGTCGCGCAGCAGCTCACCGGCATCAACTCGATCATGTACTACGGCCAGACGGTGCTCGTGGAGTCGGGCTTCTCGGCCCAGGCGGCGCTCATCGCCAACGTCGCGCCGGGCGTCATCGCGGTGGTCGGCGGCCTCGTGGCGCTCGCGATGATGGATCGCCTCGACCGCCGCACGACGCTGCTCATCGGCTTCTCGCTCACCACGCTGTGCCACGTGCTCATCGGGGTCGCGTCGGTCGCGCTCGAGCCGGGGCACCCCATCCGCCCCTTCGTGATCCTCGCGCTCGTGGTGGCCTTCGTCGGCGCGATGCAGACGTTCCTCAACGTCGCGACCTGGGTCTACCTCTCGGAGGTCTTCCCGCAGCGGATGCGCGGGCTCGGCATCGGCATCGCCGTCTTCGCGCACTGGCTCGCGAACGGCGCGATCGCGCTCGGCTTCCCGTCGCTCATCGGGGCGGTCGGCATCACCGGCACGTTCTTCCTCTTCGCGGCCGTCGGCGCGGTCGCGCTCGCGTTCATCGCCACGCAGGTGCCCGAGACGCGCGGACGCTCGCTCGAGCGGCTCGAGCACGAGCTCGCCGCCGGCCGGCCGCTCGCGCGCCGCCGCTGACCGCGCGTCAGTGGAACGGGCAGCGCGAGCGCGACCCGGCGGCGGATGCGGCGCGCACGACGCCGCCCGAGGCCGGCTTCGTGGGCAGGCGGCGCCGGCTCACGTGCAGCCGCTCGCCGAGGATGGACAGCCGCGGGTCGCTGAGCGCGGCGATCGCGGCGGCGAGCCCCGCGATGGCGATCTTCTCGCCCGGGCAGCGGTGGCCGGTCGACGGGTGCCCGCCGCCGTGCGGGATGAAGGCGGCGATCGCCTCGAAGTCGTCGACGCCGACGAAGCGCTCGGGGTCGAACTCGTCGGCCCGCTCCCAGGAGCGCTCGTCGGTGTCGGTGCCGAGGATGTCGATGAAGACGCGCCCGCCCGCCTCGAGCCGCTCGCCGTCGAGCTCGACGTCGACGATCGCCTCGGCCGGCAGCATCGGCACGAACGGGGCCGTGCGGCGCACCTCCTGCGCGAAGGCGGTCGCGAGCGGACCCTCGGTCAGGCGGCCGCGCTCGGCGGTCTCGGCGGCGATGCGCTCGCGCCAGGCCGGCCGGTCGTGCAGCTCCTTCGCGGCGAACGCGACGAACCGCGCGACCGCGATCGTCGGCCGCAGCACGTTCTGCAGCTCGACGCCCGCGAGCCGCGCCGCGAGCAGCTCGCCGTCGGGCCCGCGGTGCCACGCCCACTCGTGGAGCGCGGTGCCCTCGGCGGCCTCGATCGTGCCGGCGCGCACCGCCTCGATGAGCTCCTCCGCGTGCCGGTCGCACCAGCGACGGTTGAGCGCGGCGAGCAGGAACTCCGGCGAGTAGGGCACGCCGAAGCCGTCGACGATCTGCGCCTCGCGCGCCGCCCAGCGCGTCTTCGCCTCGGCGGTGCCGGGCAGGCCCGCCCAGCGCATGATCGCGCGGCCGAGCGCGCCGACCGCGGCGTCGTAGGCGGAGCGGTCGCCGCCCGCGACCCACGCGTCGACCTCCGCCCGCCACTCCCGCTCGAGGTGGGGCAGCAGGCGCTCGACCTGCGCGTCCTCGTAGGCGACGTCGAGGAACGTCGCCTTGCGGTGCCGGTGCGCCGCCCCGTCGAGGGAGTGCACCGAGCCGTGCCCGAAGAGCGTCTCCTGCACGAACGCCGGCATCGCGCCGTGCCGGCGCATCCGCTCCTCGTCGTAGAACAGGTCGACGCCCTCGGCGCCGCGCACGAGCAGCGAGGGCCGGCCGAGCAGCCGCAGGGGCACCGCCCGGGCGGCCGCCCCGCGGGCGCGGCGCCAGATGTGGGCGCCGAAGTCGTAGCCCTTCGCGACGAAGGCGAGGGTGTCGTCGGAGGTGGGGGCGTTCGCCATGGGGTCCGTCCTTCCGTCCCGCCCGACGCTAGCCCTGCCGCCTGACCGCGGCCCGAGCGGCCTCCGGCGGCAGCTCTGGCCGATGTCAGACCCCACCTGCTAGGCTGGTCGCACTGCGTGAGCCGGGCGTCGAAGCCCCTCACCTGCGTCGTTGAACGCTCCTCTCTCCATCCGGCTCCCGGATGTCGATGAACCTTCCACGGCGAACGATCGCGGCCACCGCCGCGCTCGCCGAATCTGCGTCGACGCATCCACCCAAGAATCCGCCTGCACGAGTGTGCAGCGACCACGGATGCGCGCGCACGCTCACAGAAAGAGCAACCTTGACCGACATCACCACCACCGCGCCCACGCCGACCTTCGCCGAGCTGGGCGTGCCCGCCAAGCTCGTCACGGCCCTCAAGGCGATGGACCGCGAGCACCCGTTCCCGATCCAGGCCGACACCCTGCCCGACACGCTCGCAGGCCGCGACGTGCTCGGCCGCGGCAAGACCGGCTCCGGCAAGACCCTCGCGTTCGCCATCCCGCTGGTCGCCCGCCTCTCGGGCGAGCTCGCCGGCGGCGGCCGCCGCAAGGGCCTGCCGCTGGGCCTGGTGCTCGCGCCGACCCGCGAGCTCGCCACCCAGATCGCGGCGACGATCGCACCGCTCGCGAAGGCATCCGGCCTCACCGTCACCACCATCTTCGGTGGCGTCTCGCAGCGCCCGCAGGAGCAGGCGCTCCGCGCCGGCGTCGACATCGTCGTCGCCTGCCCGGGCCGCCTCGAGGACCTCATCAACCAGGGCGTCGCATCGCTCTCGGCGATCGAGATGACCGTCATCGACGAGGCCGACCACATGGCCGACCTCGGCTTCCTGCCGGTCGTCACGAAGATCCTCGACAAGACGCCCTCCGGCGGCCAGCGCATGCTGTTCTCGGCGACCCTCGACAACGGGGTCGACAAGCTCGTGAAGCGCTTCCTGCAGAACCAGGTCATGCACTCGGTCGACGAGGCGCACTCGCCCGTCGCCGCGATGACGCACCACGTCTTCGAGGTCGCGCCCGACGACAAGAACCTGCTCGTGCGCCGCCTCGCCTCGGGTGAGGGCCGCCGCATCCTCTTCACCCGCACGAAGCACCAGGCGAAGAAGCTCGCGAAGCACCTCACCGCCTCGGGCATCCCCGCCGTCGACCTGCACGGCAACCTGTCGCAGAACGCCCGCGACCGCAACCTCGCGCAGTTCTCCGACGGCACCGTGCGCGTGCTCGTGGCGACGGATGTCGCCGCCCGCGGCGTGCACGTCGACAACGTCGAGCTCGTGGTGCACGTCGACCCGCCCATGGAGCACAAGGCCTACCTGCACCGCTCGGGCCGCACGGCGCGCGCGGGCTCGGAGGGCGACGTCGCGACCGTGATGCTGCCCGCGCAGCGCCGCGACACGATGACGCTGCTGCGGAAGGCCGAGATCTCGGTGCCCGCGCAGATCGTCACGGCGTCGTCGGATGCGGTCGACCAGCTCGTCGGCCCGTACGCCCCGCACGTGGCGCCGGTCCCCGGCGGCCCCGGCTCCGGCAACGAGATCCAGCAGCCGCAGGGCGCGGGCCGCTCGGGCGGCGGCGGCCGCGGTCGCGGTCGCGGCAGCCGTGACGGCGTCGCGGGCTCCGGCGCGCACGGCGCCGGCGCCGGCACCGCCCGCTCCGAGCGCCCCCGCAAGGACCGCTCGGGTCGCCCCGAGACCAAGGGCGGCGCCGGCGCTGCCGGTGGCCGTGGCGACCAGGGCGGCGGCGCCCGCTCGGGCGGTGCGCGCTCGGGTCAGCCGGCCCGCCAGGGCGGTCGCTCCGGCGGCCAGGGCGGCGCACCGCGCGGCGGCTCGTCCGTGGCGTGGTCGTCGACCGGCGGCGGCTCGCTGCAGTCCGGCGGCAGCGCCGGCGGCGGCTCGCGCCGCGCCCCGCGCCGCGCGCAGGGCTGACGCCTCACCGCACCCCGCGCATCCGCGCACGGAACGGCCCCCGGCTCACCGCCGGGGGCCGTTCCGCGTCCGCGGGCGCAGATGTAGGGGCAGTGGCTGTCATCGCGGGGTGATGCGAGCACTTGGCCCTACATCTGCGGGGAGGCGAGGTGCGTTGCGGCGCGGCGGAGGGCGGCAGCCGCGCGAGGTGGGGGAGGCGCGGGGCGCGGCTCAGCGCGCCGCGAGCACCGCCGCGCCGATCGCCGCCGCGTGGTCGCCGAGGCGGGCGAGCTCGAGCCGGCGCGGCTGCGGCACGCCCTGCAGCGGCGCGTGCGCGGCGAGCTCGCGCTCGATCACCGGCAGCAGCAGGTCGGCGGCGGCGAGCATGACGCGGCCGCCGAGCACGACGACCTCCGGGTCGAAGGCGGGCAGCAGGCGGCGGAGCCCCGCCGCCACGGCCCATCCGGCCCGCTCCATGACGGCGAGCGCCGTCGCATCCCCGGCCCGCGCCGCGCGCTCGAGGTGCAGCGCCGTCGGGCGGTCGCCCGGCGCGAGCGCCACCGCCGCCGGCACCGCCGCCGCGTCGCGCGCGAGCGCGTTGCCGCCCGCGTAGGCCTCGATGCAGCCGCGCGCCGTGCACGAGCACACGGGCCCCGACTCGTCGACCGTCACGTGGCCGAGCTCGCCGGCGAGGCCGTGGGCGCCGAGCAGCGGCCGCCCGTCGGCGACGAACGCGCCGCCCACCCCGGTGCCGAGCGCGATGAGGATCGACGACGACGCATCCGCAGCCGCGCCCATCGCCGCCTCGCCGACGAGGTAGCCGTTGGCGTCGTTGTCGATCGTGACCGGCACGCCGAGCCGCTCGGCGAGCGCCGAGCGCAGCGCGAAGTCGCGCACGCCGAGGTGCGCGGCCCAGATGATCGACGCGCGGTCGCGCGGCATCCACGCGGCGATCGCGAGGCCGACGGCGGCGACGGGCGGGCTGCCGAGGTCGGCCAGCTGCGCGTCGAGCTCGCGGACGGCGCCCTCGAGCGCGTCGAGCAGCGCCTCGGGGCCGTGGATGCGGTGGGGCCGGTGGGTGCGCACGAGCACGTCGTCGAGGCCCCATGCAGGGGTCGCCGAGGCGCCGCCGCCGGGGCGCGCGGCGAGCGCCACCCCCGCGATCTTCGTCCCGCCCACGTCGAGGCCTGCGATCGTCACGCTCCCATCCTGCCGTGCCGCAGCCCGCGCGCGGCCCGGGCGGCGCATCCGCCGACGACGCATCCGCGCGCCGCGCCCGAGCATCCCTCGCCTCCGGGCCCGCAGGCGGCAGGATGGCCCCATGCGGCTGGCGACCTGGAACATCCTGCACGGCAGGACCCACGCCGACCCCGCCGTCGACGAGGACCGGTTCCGCCGCGCGATCGGCGACCTCGACGCCGACGTGCTCGCGCTGCAGGAGGTCGACCGCGGCCAGTCGCGCTCGGGCCACATCGACCTCACCGCGGTCGCGGCGGAGGCGATGGGCGCCACGGCGTCGCGCTTCGTGCCGACCGTCATCGGCGATCCCGCACGGCCTTGGCGGCCTGCGGGCGACGACGACCTCGACGCGACCGCCGACGCCTACGGCATCGCGCTGCTGTCGCGCTACCCGGTGCTGCGCTGGCACGTGCACCGGCTGCCGCCCGCGCCGATGTTCCGTGCGCCGGTCGTCGACCCCGAGACGCACCGCGTGGTGTGGCTGCGCGACGAGCCGCGCGCGATCGTCGCGGCGACGATCCGCACGCCGCACGGCGTCTGGACGATCGCCTCGGCGCACCTGACCTTCGTGCAGGGCACGAACGCGCAGCAGCTGCGCCACGGGATGCGCTGGCTGCGCACGCTGCCCGGACCGCGCGTGCTCATGGGCGACCTGAACCTGCCGCCCGGGATGGCACGTCGCGTGGCGCGCGGGCGACTGCTGGCCCGGGGCGCGACCTACCCCTCGCACCGCCCGCTCGTGCAGCTCGACCACGTGCTGAGCGCCGACCAGCTGCCGCCGTCCCGGCAGGCGCGCGCGCCTCGCCCGGCGTTCTCCGACCACCTGCCGGTCGTCGTCGACTTCTAGCGGTCGCGGGCCGACCGGCGGCCCGCCCGACGGGATGCGCGGCTCGCGCCGCCGGGGCACACTGCAGCCATGCGGATCCTGGTGACAGCGTTCGAGCCGTTCGGCGGCGACCCGGAGAACGCGAGCCTCGAGGCGGTGCGGCGGCTCGCCGACGCGTGGGCGGCCGACCCGCAGCCGGGCGCCGAGCTCGTCACCGGCACGCTCCCGGTCGCCTTCGGCGCCGCGGGCCCGGCGCTGCGGGCGCTCGTCGACGAGCACCGGCCGGATGCGGTGCTCGCGGTCGGCGAGGCGGGCGGCCGCAGCGCGATCACGCCCGAGCGGTGGGCGGTCAACGAGGACGACGCGCGCATCCCCGACAACGCGGGCGACCAGCCGCGCGGCACACCGATCGACCCCGCGGGCCCGGCCGGGCGGCCCTCCGGCTTCGACGTCGACGCGCTCGTCGGGGCCATCCTCGCGGTGGGCCTCCCCGCCGACGCGAGCGACGACGCGGGCCGGTTCCTCTGCAACCACGTCGCCTACCTCGTCGCCGGGCTCGACGTGCCCGGCGGCTTCGTGCACGTGCCGGCGGTGCGCACGAGCGGCACCGCGGGCGTCGGCGACGAGACCGACCCCGGCGCCTCGGCCGACGCATCCGCCATCACCCACGAGGGCAGGCGGCTCAGGTTCGACGACCTCGCGCTCGGGCTCGCCGCCGCCGTGCGCTCGATCGCGCACGGGGACAGCGCGGCGCACGAGCACGCGCGCGAGGCGCCGCGCGTCGACCGCGCCGGCACCGTCATCGCGGCGGCGCCCGACCGCGTCTACGCGGCGCTGCTCGACGCCGAGGCGCTCACCGCGTGGCTGCCGCCCGAGGGCGCGGCCGCGTCGATCGAGGGGCTCGACGCGCGCGAGGGCGGCGGCTTCCGCGCCGTGCTGCGCTTCGACGACCCGGTCGACCCGAAGACCGACGAGGCGACGGATGCGTCGCGCGTCACGTTCGTCGAGCTCGTGCCGCACGAGCTCGTCGTGCAGCGGGTCGCCTTCGAGTCGGCCGAGGAGCGCTTCCGCGGCGACATGCTCATGACGTGGCGGATGCAGCCGGTCGCGGCGGGCACGCGGGTCACGGTCTCGGCGGCCGACGTGCCGCCGGGCATCTCGCCCGAGGATCACGAGCTGGGGCTCGGCCAGTCGCTCGCGAAGCTCGCGGCGTACCTCGAGGGGCAGCGGGGCGACTAGCGGGGCCGGCAGCCGCGGCAGCGGCGCTCAGTCGGCGCTGGCGGCGCCGGCGGCGGCCGCGGCGCGCTCGACCCAGCGCGGCGTCTCGCCGTAGCGCTGCGGCGGGATGAGCCGGCCCGCGGCGGAGTCGTCGGCGAGCTGCCGCGCGCGCTGCTCTCGCGTCGCCTCGCGCTTGGCGCCGAGCACCCAGGCGACCGCCGTGCGGCGGTAGCCGGCCGGCGCCTCGGCGAGGAACGCGCGCGCCGCCGCCGACGCGTCGAGGTGCTGCTGCAGCTCGGGCGGCAGCCGCTGCTCGCCGCGCTCGTACGCGTAGACGCCCGTCGCCTCCTCCCTCCTCGCCTCGAACGCCGCGATGCCGACCGGGCGCATCCGCCCCTCGGCCAGCAGCCGCTCGACGTGCGCGACGTTCACCGCCGACCAGGTCGACGAGCGCTTCCTGGGCGTCCAGCGCTGGCGGCGCGCGTCGCCGTCGATGCGCTGCGAGAGCGAGTCGATCCAGCCGAAGCAGAGGGCCTCCGGCACCGCCTCGGCCCACGTGAGGCCGCGCGGCTCGACGTGCTTCGCGTTGAGCCCCATCCAGAGCTCGGCGGCGGTCTCGTGATGCGCCTCGAGCCACGCGCGGAACTCGGCCGCGTCGCGGAAGAACACCGCCGGGCGCTCGGCCGAGCCGCCCGGTGTGCCGATGCGTGCGGATGCGTCGCTGGCCATGCGCTCAGCATCGCACCGACCCGCGACCTGGAGTTGAACCCTGGGAGACAGCCAGTTGACTCCCAGGAAGGGGGGACGACTATGGGGGACAAGTCAGTGCCATCGGAGGCACCGCCTCCACGTCAGACGGAATGGATGGATCATGACCGACGCATACCAGCCCAACGACCAGCTCCACCGACCCGGCGGCATCCCGCCCGAGGCGGAGCCGGTCTTCGGAACCCCGACCGTGCCGCCGACGCGAGCGCCCGGTCAGTCGGAGCACAGCACGAAGGACACGGCGAAGGAGGAGGCCGCGCACGTGCGCGACACCGCCGCGGAAGCGGGCCGCAACGTCGCCGGCACCGCCAAGGAGGAGGCCCGCAACGTCGCCGGCGAGGCGAAGCAGCAGGCGCGGCACCTGTGGGACCAGACGATGCACGAGGCGCAGGGCCAGGCGAAGGCGCAGACGCAGCGCGCGGCCGACGGCATGCACACCTTCGGCGGCGACCTGCGCAAGATGGCCTCGGAGTCCGGCCAGCAGGGCCTCGCAGCGCAGCTCGCCGGCGAGGTCGGCGACCGCGTCGACGCGGCGGCCAACTGGCTCGACGGGCGCGAGCCCGCCGACCTGCTCGACGAGGTCAAGCGCTACGCGCGCCAGCACCCCGGCACCTTCATCGCCATCGCGGGCGTCGCCGGACTCGTCGTCGGCCGACTCACGCGCGGCATGATCGGCGACGCGCAGGACCAGGCGAAGGGCACCTCGACCGCCCGCCACGCCGACTCCACCTCGGTCGCGGGCATCCGCTCGGCGGAGGCCCGGCCCGGCGGCTCGACGCAGGGCGTCGTCACCGACTGGGACGTCCCGGCGCAGACGGGCCATCAGCCGCACGGCACCGGCATCCCCGCGACCACCGGCATGCCGGGCAGCACGGGCATCCCGCCGGCCACCGGCGTGCCGACGGCCACGCCCAGCGGCGTCCCGACGACGGGCGCCGGTGCCCCCGGCGGCCAGGGCGACCCGACCACGCGGAGGGAGGGCGGACTGTGACCGACCCCACCACCGGCATGCGCGGCGCGCACGCCGCACACGAGGACCCCGCCGTCGCGGCGGCCGAGACGCCCGCGGAGGAGCGGGCGGCCTCGCAGTCGCTCGGCGACATCGTCGGCGACCTGATGCGCGACACCTCGACCCTCGTGCGCCAGGAGATCGCCCTGGCGAAGGCCGAGGCCAAGCAGCAGGCCACCCGTGCGGGCAAGGGCGCGGGGATGCTCGGCGGCGCCGGCTACGCAGCCGGCCTCGTCATCCTGTTCCTGTCGCTCGCGCTCATGTTCGCGCTCGGCGACTGGCTCGAGCACCTCGGCTGGGGCGCGCTCATCGTGGGCGTGCTCTGGGCCATCGTCGCCGCCGTGCTCTACACGCAGGGCCGCAAGGAGCTCGCGAAGGTCGAGCCCATGCCCGAGACGGTCGACTCCGTCAAGCACATCCCCGACATCACGCACACGAAGGAGGAGAACCGATGAACGAGACACCTGAGGAGATCCGCGCGCGGATCGAGCGCACCCGCGCCGAGGTCAGCGGCGACGTCGACGCACTGGGCGAGAAGGTGTCGCCGAGCGGCATGGTCGGTCGCCAGACCGAGCGCATCAAGGGACGCTTCGGCGACGTCAAGGACCGCGTGTTCGGCGTCGACGACCACGACCCCGGCGCCGTCGGGCGGATGGGCGACGACATGAAGGGCGCGATCGGCCACGCCGGCGAGAGCGTCCGTGACGGCGCCGACCGGGCCGTCCGCAAGGCGAAGGGCAACCCGCTCGCCGTCGGCCTCATCGCCTTCGGCGTCGGCGCGCTCGTCGCCTCCCTCATCCCCGCGAGCGACAAGGAGAAGGAGGTCGCGAGCAAGGTGAAGGAGGGCGCCCAGCCCCTCGTCGACGGCGCGAAGGACGTCGCGCAGGAGATGGGCGAGCACCTGAAGGAGCCCGCGCAGCAGGCGGCGCAGTCCGTGAAGGACACCGCGCAGCAGGCCGGCGAGCACATCAAGGGCGACGCGCAGTCGGCCGCCAAGGACGTGCAGGACGACGCGCAGCGCGCACGCCAGCACGTGCAGGACGAGGCGCAGCGCTAGCCGCTCCGCCGCACGACCCGAGGCCCCGGCGGAGTACCGCCGGGGCCTCGTCATGCGCCGGCCGCGTCGCGCCGGACAGGCGTGCGCCTACGCGCCGACGGCCTCCCGCACGGCCTGCGCCAGCGCATCCACGTCGTCCTCGGTCGTGTCCCACGTGCACATCCAGCGCACCTCGCCGGCCGGGGCGTCCCAGTCGTAGAAGAAGAAGCGCTCGCGCACCCGGTCGGCGACGCCCTCGGGCAGCCGCGCGAAGACGCCGTTCGCCTGGGTCGGGTAGGCGAACCCGACCCCCGGCACCTGCTCCACCGCGGCCCGCAGGCGCGCCGCCATCGCGTTGGCGTGCGCGGCGCTCTCGCGCCACAGCTCGCCCTCGAAGAGCGCGACGAGCTGCGCCGAGATGAAGCGCATCTTCGACGCGAGCTGCATGTTGAGCTTGCGGAGGTACAGGAGGCCCTCGCCCGCGCCCTCCGAGAGCACGACGACCGCCTCGGCGCACATCGCGCCGTTCTTCGTGCCGCCGAGGGAGAGGATGTCGACGCCCGCGTCGGTCGTGAACGCGCGCAGGTCGGTGCCGAGCGAGACCGCCGCGTTCGACAGCCGCGCGCCGTCGACGTGCAGCAGCATGCCGCGCTCGTGCGCGTGGTCCGCGATCGCACGGATCTCGTCGGGGGTGTAGAGCGTGCCGAGCTCGGTCGACTGCGTGATCGAGACCGCGAGCGGCTGGGCCCGGTGCTCGTCGCCCCAGCCCCACGCCTCGAGGTCGATGAGCGCAGGCGTGAGCTTGCCGTCGGGCGTCGGCACGGTGAGCAGCTTCATGCCGCCGACGCGCTCGGGAGCGCCGCCCTCGTCGACGTTGATGTGCGCGCTCTTCGCCGCGATCACCGCGCCCCACCGGGGCAGGAGCGACTGCAGCGCGAGCACGTTCGCGCCGGTGCCGTTGAAGACCGGGAACGCCTCGGCGGCGTCGCCGAAGTGGCCGCGCACGACCTCCTGCAGCCGCGCCGTGTAGTCGTCGGCGCCGTAGGCGGTCTGGTGGCCCCCGTTGGCCGCGGCGACGGCCGCGAGCACGGCGGGGTGCACGCCGGAGTAGTTGTCGGAGGCGAACCCGCGGCGATCCGCGTCGTGGAGCTGCTGCACGGAACGATCCTCGCAGACGAGCTGATGGGTGCGCGTGCAGGAGCTTCGCGACAGAATGCGGAGCAGGGAGACCCGCGGGCCGGCGACGACGCCGGAGCCGCGCGACGATTGGAGGAGCGCATGAACCACGCATCGCAGCCAGGGAAGCACGGCCGGCACGACGAGCACGAGCACGAGCACGAGCACGTCGAGCACGGCCACGAGGGGCACGAGCACCACGGCGAGCACGGGCACCACGACGAGCACGGGCACCACGTGGCCGGCACGCACCTCGACGACGACGCCGACTCGCCGGTCGAGGGGCTCGGCTCGCAGTCCGACGGCTCCGGCTCGCCGGTGCGCGACGCCGCGTCGCCGGCCGAGGGCGCGCGCGGATCCGCCGGCGACGGCGCCACGCAGGATGCCGCCTCGCCCGCGCAGGGCCTCGGCCCGTCGCCCACGGGCGAGGGCTCGCCCGTGCAGGACGCCGACTCGCCCGAGCACGGCACCGGTCCCGCGGTCGTCGACGAGGCGGAGCGGCACGACCCGCGTCACTGACCGCAGGCGGGACCCAGCCCTGACCGGGTCGGGTCCCGCCTCGCGGCGCGCCTGCTCAGGCTCGGCACAGGTCGAGCGACCACACTGCCGGGCGCGGGAGCAGCGGCGCCCTCCGGCGCCGACCGCGAGGAAGGGAGACCGGATGCCAGAGCACATGGATGCAGGACAGCACCCGACCGACCAGCACGTGCCCGACGAGCGCCCGACGGACCCGGGCGAGCTCGAGTTCGCCGAGCAGCGGCCCGACCAGCCCGTCGCCGACCACGGTGCGGACGACGTCGCGAGCGAGGCGGAGGGCCTCAGCCCCCACGACGGCGCCGACGTGCCCGGCGCGACGCGCCACCTCGACGCGGGCGTGCACCCGCACCCCGTGCCGGCGCCCGACGAGCAGGAGCAGGCCGACCCGCTCGGCTGACGCGACGGTGCTCCGGCGGCCGGGCGCGCGCATCCGCGTCCGCCCGGCCGCCGGGCTTCGGCCCACCGGCTGACGTCGAGCCGGGCCGCGTAGCCTGCCCGCATGGGTGCGCAGATCGTGTGGTTCCGCCGTGACCTGCGGGTGCACGACCACCCGGCGCTCACCGCCGCCGCCGAGGCCGGCGACGTGCTGCCCGTCTTCGTCGTCGATCCGGCGTTCGAGGATGCGGGCGTGCCGCGCACCGCGGCGCTCCGCACCGCGCTCGCCGCGCTGCACCGCGCCACCGACGGCGCCCTGATCGTGCGCAGCGGCCGGCCCGAGCAGGTCATCCCCGCGCTCGCCGCCGAGGTGGGGACGGATGCGGTGCACGTCTCGGGCGAGACGACGCCCGGCGGCCGTCGGCGCGACGCGCGCGTCGAGGCGGCGCTCGACGTGCCGTTCGTGGCGACCGGCACCCCGTACGCGGTCTCGCCGGGGCGCGTGCGCAAGCGCGACGGCGAGCCGTTCCGCGTCTTCACACCCTTCTCGAAGGCCTGGCTCGAGCACGGCTGGCGGGCACCCGCCGAGCTGCCGGCCGGCACCCGCTGGGTGCGCCGGGCTGAGGGCGAGCCGCTGCCCGAGCCGCCCGAGACCTCGGCCGAGCTCGGCTGGGCGAGCGAGGAGGGCGCGCTCGAGCGCTGGCACGGGTTCCTCGACGACGCGATCGACGACTACGACACCGCCCGCGACCGCGCCGACCTCGACGGCACCTCCCGCCTGTCGATCGCGCTCAAGCTCGGCGCCGTGCATCCGCGCACGCTGCTCGCCGACCTCGACCGCGTCGCGCCGAGCCGCAGCGCGGCGGCGCAGCGCTCGCTGAAGCGCTACCAGACCGAGCTCGCCTGGCGGGAGTTCTACGCCGACGTGCTGCTGCACCACCCGCGCTCGGCCTGGCGCGACTACGGCGACCAGCTGCGCGGCATCGCCTACGACGAGCCGGGCGAGCTCTTCGACGCGTGGTGCGAGGGGCGCACCGGCTTCCCGTTCGTCGACGCCGGCATGCGCCAGCTGCTCGCCGAGGGCTGGATGCACAACCGCGTGCGCATGGTGACGGCCAGCTTCCTCACGAAGGACCTCCACGTGTGGTGGCCGCACGGCGCCCGCCACTTCCTGCGGCACCTCGCCGACGGCGACCTCGCCTCCAACAACCACGGCTGGCAGTGGACGGCGGGCACCGGCACCGACGCGGCCCCCTACTTCCGCGTCTTCAACCCGGTGCTGCAGGGCCAGCGCTTCGACCCCGACGGCGACTACGTGCGCCGGTGGGTGCCCGAGCTGCGGCACATCGCGGGCGCTGCGGTGCACGAGCCGTGGAGGGTGCCCGACGGCGCCGCGCACGGCTACCCGGAGCGCATCGTCGACCACAAGGCCGAGCGCGAGGAAGCGCTCGCGCGCCTCGCCGCCGTCAAGCGCTGACCCGGCGCCCGCCTACCGCGCCTGCGCCCGCCCGCCGCGCCCGGCCGCCCTCCCGCCCCCGCGCCGCGCGAGGGGATGCACAACGCAAGCCCGCCGCCGCGATCCTGCGACGCACCGGCCGAGAACGGCCAGGGCGCCGCGGAACGCGGCTGGCGGGCTTGCGTTGTGCGCGGGGCGCGAGGAGCCGGGCGCCGCGGACGCCCCAGCTAGCGGGCCTGCGCCCGCCGCACGAGCGTCAGCCAGACCGCCGCGCCGAGCGCCGCGAAGCCGGCGATCACGACCATCCAGCCGCCCCATGCCATCCCGAGGACGTCCATCGCCGCCGCCCGGAACGCATCCGACAGCAGCGCCCCCGCGACCACCGCGAGCACGACGGCGGCGAGCCCGATCCAGAACACCCAGAGGAACGACTGCCCCCACCGGTGGAACGCGGTGGTGATCGCCGCGCCGACGAGCATCACCGCGAGGATGAGCAGGAACGTCTGCACGAGCGTCTGCCACCACGCGCCGATGCCCGTGTAGAAGGTGTCGAAGAAGCGCACGCCGAGCCCGAAGCCGCCCGTCGCGACCTCGACGACCTTGCCGATCGTCACGACGGCGGCGTAGAAGGCGGCGTTGCCGACGAAGACGAGCGCGGTGCCGGCGGCGAACTCGCGGCGGGTGAGGCCGAGGCCGAGCGCGAGCGGGAAGTACTGCCCCATCGCGATGAAGCCGAAGCCGATGAGCGGCCCGAGCAGCGCGAAGATCGCGCCGTTCCACTGCATGCCGGTGTTCATCCCGGTGCGCGCGTCGGCGCCGCCGACGCCGACCACGAGCGCGCCGATGATGAGCGTGATGGTGAGCGAGAGCGACATGATGACGAGCGGCCAGCCGAAGGCCTGCAGGCGGTTGACGGTGTGCAGCTGCACGACGTTGCGGATGCGCATGGCGGCTCCTCAGACGGTCGCGACGTCGGTCGCGGGGTCGGCGCCGGCGGTGGCCGGAGCAGTGGCGGATGCGGTGGTCAGGTGCACGAAGAGCTCCTGGAGGGAGACGGGCGCGACGTCGAGCCCCGCCTCGCGGGCGGCGCGCTCGTCGCCGTCGCGCGTCGTGAGCGTGGCGGTCGCGAGCCCGCCGAGCCGCGTGCGGTCGAGCGCCTCGCGTCCCGCGAGGAACGCGTCGACGTCGGCCGCGCGGCCCGAGACGGTGATGGCCGCGTCGTGCAGCTCGTCGGTGTCGGCGTCGAGCAGCACGCGGCCCTGGTCGAGGATGACGACGTGCTCGAGGAGGTTCGCGACCTCGTCGATGTGGTGCGTCGAGAGCACGACGGTGCGGGGGTGCTCGCTGAAGTCGGCGAGCAGGCGGTCGTAGAACATCCGCCTGGCCACCGCGTCGAGGCCGAGGTAGGGCTCGTCGAAGAACGTGATGGGCGCCCGGGAGGCGAGCCCGATGACGATGCCGATCGCCGAGAACTGGCCGCGCGAGAGCTTCTTGATCATGCGGCGCTCGGGCAGCTGGAACTGCGCGACGAGGGTGTCGGCGTAGGCCTGGTCCCAGTGCGGGTAGGCGCCGGCGGCGATGCGCAGCACGTCGACGGCCCGGAACGTGTCGGGGTAGCGCTGGCTCTCCTGGATGAACGCGGTCTGCGAGAGCACCTCGGCGTTCTCGACCGGGCTCTGCCCGAGCACGCGCATCTCGCCGGCGGTCGCGAAGACCTGGCCGGTCAGCAGCTGCATGAGGGTGGTCTTGCCCGCGCCGTTGCGGCCGAGCAGGCCGTGGATGCGGTGCTCG
Source organism: Agrococcus sediminis (assembly GCF_007923295.1). GTDB lineage: Bacteria > Actinomycetota > Actinomycetes > Actinomycetales > Microbacteriaceae > Agrococcus > Agrococcus sediminis. The sequence continues at coordinate 395,635 of NZ_VOIR01000011.1, forward strand.
GCGAGGGTCACGGAGACCCCGTCGAGCGCGCGCACGTCGTCGTAGTGCTTGGCGAGGTCGGTGGTGACGATGGCGCTCATCGCGCGAACTCCTTCGTGATCATGCGCGCGAGGTCGTCGGGGCTGATGCCGAGCTGCTCTGCCTCGCGCAGCAGGGGAGCGATGTACTGGTCCTCGAACGCGAGCCTGCGTCGTTGGCGGAGCGCCTCTCGGGCGCCGGGGGCGACGAACATGCCGATCCCTCTCCTCTTGATGAGCACCTCCGCGTCGACGAGCAGGCCGAGGCCCTTGCCGGCGGTCGCGGGGTTGATGCGGAGGAAGGCGGCGAGCTCGTTGGTGGAGGGCACGGGGCCGTCCTCCGCGTAGGTGCCGTCGAGGATGCCGTCCTCGATCTGCTCCGCCACGGCTACGAACAGCGGCTTGCTGTCGTCGAGCATGGCTGCCTCCTTGGGTGGGGTGGGGCGGATGCGCGCACATCCTGGGTGAGCTGCGCGGCTCACCACGTTGGTTCATTACTCGACTAATGAACCATGGAACCGGCACTCCGTCAAGCGGGTCGCTGGATCCGGCTCACCGCGCGCGGCGTGGGCGCGCACAACGCAAGACCGCCGGCGCGATTCGGCGGGCCCTGCGCCGCGATGGGCGAGGAGGCCGCGGAACGGAGCCGACGGGCTTGCGTTGTGCGGAGCTGCGGAGCTGCGGAGCCGCCGAGCGGTGCAGCGCGGCTAGGCCTTCAGCGCGTCCTTCCACTTCACCGCGGCGCCCGTCTTCAGCAGCGACCGCTCGTAGACGCGGGCGGCGAAGCCGATGACCAGCACGGTGAAGACGACGAGCACCGCGAGCGACAGCAGCGGCTCCCACCACTGCTGCGTCTGCAGGTAGACGCGCATCGGCACCGCGACGGGGGCGGAGAAGGGCACGTAGGACATGATCTGCAGCGCCAGCGGGTTGTTGTTGAACATGATCACGAGGAAGTACGGGATCATCACGAGCATCATGATCGGGCTCGTCGCGGTGCCGAGGTCCTCGGCGCGGGAGACGAGCGCGGCGGCAGCCGCGTAGAGCGCGGCGAGCATCACGAACCCGACGGTGAACAGCAGCACGAACCACACGATCGGCATGCCCAGCCCGTCGAGCAGCAGCTGCGAGCCGGTGATCGCTCCGCCCAGCAGCACGACCGCGGCGATCAGGATGATCTGCGCGAACGCGAGCACCGAGTTGCCGAGCACCTTGCCCGCGAGGATCGCCCGCGCCGACACCGTCGCGAGCATGATCTCGACGATGCGCGACTGCTTCTCCTCGACGACCGACTGCGCGATCGTCTGCCCGAAGGTGATGGCGGAGGAGAAGAACACGACGCCGAAGGCGAGCCCGATGAAGTAGGTGAGCATCGGGTCGGGCGCGTTGGGGTCGAGCAGCTCGAGCGCCGGGGCGACGCTCAGCAGCTGCAGCAGGTCGCTCGGCGCCTCGCGGTCGGCGAGCACCGTGAGGCCGGAGGGTCCGTCGCCGGGGACGACCCCGGCGTCGGCCGTGCCGTCCAGCACCGCCTGCCGCACCGCATCCGCCCCCTGCAGCGTCTCGACGGCGAGCCCGTCGAGTCCCTGCAGGGTCGAGGCGAGCTCGGCGGTCGTGGCGACGCGGGTGTCCTGGTCGAACAGCTCGGGGCCGACCGACGAGAAGATCACCGCGGCGAGGATGAGCGCGAGCAGGATCGCGGTCGAGATGAGGTAGCTCTTCGACCGCACCTTCGTGACGATCTCGCGCTCGGCGACGATGCCGACCGCCTGGGCGAAGGGCGTGCGCCCGCGGCGGGGGGCGGATGCGGTGGGCGCGGTCATCGGACGACCTCCTGGAAGATCTCGGTCAGCGGGCGGGCGACGGGGGAGAAGCTGCGCACGGCGCCGCGCTCGATCGCCTCGCGCAGCACGCGGTCGGCGTCGGCGTCGGTGGCGGCGGTGAAGCGCACGTGCCCGCCGTCGAACTCGAGCACCTCGACGCCCGGGATGCCGCGCACGAAGCCGGCGTCGCCGGTCTGCAGCACCCACTCGGGGCGGGCGTGCGCCGCGCGGATCTGCTCGCGCGTGCCGGCGGCGCGCACCTCGCCGTGGGCGAGGATGACGAGCGAGTCGCAGAGGCGCTCGACGACGTCGAGCTGGTGGCTCGAGAACAGCACGGGCGCCCCGGCGCGCGCGACGTCGCGCAGCACCTCGAGCGTCGTCTCGACGGCCATCGGGTCGAGGCCCGAGAAGGGCTCGTCGAGCACGAGCGCGGTGGGCTCGTGCACGAGCGCGGCGGCGATCTGCGCCCGCTGCTGGTTGCCGAGGCTCAGCGACTCGAGCGTGTCCGAGCGGCGCTCGGCGAGCCCGAGCTGCTCGAGCAGCGCGTCGGCGCGGCGCGACGCGTCGATGCGGCTCATGCCGTGCAGGCGGCCGAGGTAGACGAGCTGCTCGAGCACCTGCATCTTGGGGTAGAGCCCCCGCTCCTCGGGCATGTAGCCGAACTGCGCGCGGTCGTCGGCGGTGACCGGGCGGCCGTCGACCTCGACGGAGCCGCTGTCGGGCGCGAGCACGCCGAGGATGATGCGCATCGCGGTGGTCTTGCCGGCGCCGTTCGCGCCGACGAAGCCGGTCATGAGGCCGTCGTGCACGTCGAAGGAGACGTCGCGGAGCGCCTGGTGTCCGTGGAACGAGCGGGAGATCGAGCGGATGGAGAGCATGCTCCGACGCTACGGTCGCGGGCGCCGGCGGGCCTCCCCCTCGAGGCTGGACTTGCGGCTCCGCCGGGCGGGGGAGCGGGAGCCCGCCGCGTCGCCGTCGTCCGTCGACCGGCCAGGTGTCGCTGCGACCGGATAGTCCGGTCGGAGCGACGCGGAGCCGGTCGGCGAACGGGCGGTGCGGGCGTCAGGCGTGCGGCGGGAGCGTCAGGCGGGCGGGCCGGGGGAGGCTGCCGCGAGCTCGCGGCGCCGCAGCGCGAGCTCGCGCAGCCCGAGGAACAGCGGGAAGGTGCACGCGATCGCGGTCAGCCCGCTCAGCAGCACGAGCGCCCACACCCAGCGCGCCCAGCCGAGCCGCGCGCCCTCCACGAGCATGAAGATCGACGCCGCGACCGCGACGACGAGCAGGTCGACCGAGGCCGACGAGGCGGCCGCGTTCGCGAACCAGCCCTCGAGGTAGCCGAGCCCGCCCGCCTCGGCGATGAAGGCGATGTTGAACCACCAGGTGCCGACGAGCCCGACCGCCGAGAGCACGAACCACGCGATCGCGACGCCTGGCCCGCGCGGCGCCGCCGGGCGTTCGGCGGCTGCACCGCCGGAGCGCGGCTCGTCAGCCACGCGGCGCCACCACCCCGTGCTCGTACGCCCAGATGACGGCGTGGATGCGGTCGCGGATGCCGAGCTTCAGCAGCACGTTCGACACGTGCGTCTTCACGGTCGCCTCGCCGACGAAGAGCTCCTTCGCGATCTCGGCGTTCGAGCGGCCGCGCGCCAGCAGCAGCAGCGTCTCGCGCTCGCGCTCGGTGAGCTGCGCGAGCGCGGGCGGCGCGGATGCGTCGCGGGCGCGGGCACCGTCGGTCGCGTCGGCCGGGGGCGCGGCGGGGGTCGCCGCGAACCGCTCGATCACGCGGCGCGTGACTTCGGGGCTCAGCAGCGCGTCGCCGCGGGCGAGCGCGTGCACGGCGTCGATGAGGTGCTCGGGCTCGGCGGTCTTCAGCAGGAAGCCGCTCGCGCCGGCCGAGAGCGCCTCGAAGAGGAAGTCCTCGCGGTCGAAGGTCGTGAGCATGAGCACGGCCGGATGCGCCGAGGTCGCGGTGATCGCGCGCGTCGCCTCGAGGCCGTCCATGACGGGCATCTGCACGTCCATGCAGATCACGTCGGGCCGCAGCTCGGCGGCGAGCCGCACGCCCTCCGCGCCGTCCCTCGCCTGGCCGACGACGTCGAAGCCGGGCTCGCTCGTGAGGATCGTCTCGAAGCCCGCGCGCACGAGCGCCTGGTCGTCCACCAGCAGGATGCGCGTCACGCGCCCACGGTATCGGCCGTTGCGCTCCGGAGCCCGGCCGGTACCCTGGTCGAGGCTTTTGCCCCCACCGAATGGTTGCCCGATGCGCACGAGAATCCGTCTGATCGTCGCCGCGGTGGTCGCGGCCCTCGTCGGGGCTCTGCTCACCGTCGCGCCGCCCACAGGCGGGGCCGGCCGGGCGGAGGCGGCCGAGGCCGCCGACTTCGACCCCGGCTTCCTCGTCTCCGACCAGCAGCTGTACGACGGCGGCGCGATGACCGCGGCCCAGGTGCAGGCGTTCATCGAGTCGAAGCACCGCGGGTGCGAAGCGGGCTACACATGCCTCAACCGCTACCGGCAGAGCACGGTCGCGATCCCGGCCGACGCGTACTGCGGCGCGCTGGCAGCGACGAGCGACGAGTCGGCGGCGAGCATCGTCGCGCGCGTGGGCGCCGCGTGCGACATCTCGCAGCGCTTCCTGCTCGTGCTGCTCGAGAAGGAGCAGTCGCTCGTCTCGCACACGAAGCCGACCAGCATCCGCTACGAGCGTGCGACCGGGTTCGCGTGCCCCGACACGTCGCCCTGCAACTCCACCTATGGCGGCTTCTACTACCAGGTCTACTTCGCCGCCCGGCAGTTCAATCGCTACGCGGCGCTGCCCGACAACTACCGCCACCAGGCGGGCGAGACCAACCAGGTGCTGTTCCACCCGAACGCCGCGTGCGGCTCGAGCCCCGTCTTCATCGAGAACCTCGCGACCGCGGGCCTCTACAACTACACGCCCTACCAGCCGAACGCCGCGGCGCTCGCGAACCTCTACGGCTCGGGCGACACCTGCTCCGCCTACGGCAACCGCAACACCTGGCGCATCTGGACCGACTGGTTCGGCGACCCCACGATCACGCTGCCGACGGCGACGCGCGTCTCGGGCGCCGATCGCTACGCCACCGCCGTGCAGGTCTCGCGTCGCACCTTCGCGACCACCGCCCCGGTCGTCTACCTCGCGAGCGGCCAGGACTTCCCCGACGGGCTCGCCGCCGGCCCTGCCGCCGCGCACGAGGGCGGGCCGGTGCTGCTCACGCCGCAAGGCTCCATCCCGCAGGCGGTGCTCGACGAGATCCGGCGGCTGCGCCCGGCGAAGGTCGTCATCGTCGGTGCCGAGCCGTCGGTGTCGGCCGCAGTGCAGACCGCCGTGCAGGCGCTCGACCCGGACCGCGAGGTCGTGCGGCTCGGCGGCGCGAACCGCTACGAGACGAGCCGGCTCATCGCCGAGCACGCCTTCGTCTCCGCCGCGTCGGCCTTCGTCGCCACGGGCATCCGCTTCCCCGACGCGCTCGCGGCCGGCCCGGCCGCGGCGCTCCTAGGCGGCCCCGTGCTGCTCGTCGACGGGCGGGCGGCGCAGGTCGACGCGGCGACGCTCACCACGCTGCAGGGGCTGGGGGTCGGATGGGCCGGGGTGGTCGGCGACGCATCCTCGGTCTCGCAGGGCATCGCCTCGGGCCTCGTCGCGGGCGGCCGCACGGTGCAGCGCTACGCCGGCAGCGACCGCTACGCGACCGCCGTGCAGCTGTCGAGCCTCTTCCGCGATGTGAGCACCGCCTACGTCGCGAGCGGTACGGGCTTCCCCGACGCGCTCGCGGGTGCTGCGGCCGCCGGCGCGACCGGCGCGCCGCTGCTGCTCACCGGTCCGAGCTGCATGCCGGCCACGACGCGCAGCGCGCTCATCGCGTTCATGCCCGACGATGTGCTCGTGCTCGGCGGCACCCCGACGATCTCGGAGGCCTCCGCGCGATACACGAGCTGCTGAGGCGGCCGGCGCCCGAGCCCGAGCCGCGTCAGCGCGACGGGACCCGCGCCCGCACGAGCCAGCCGCCGCGCGAGCGCGGGCCCACCTCGAGCGCGCCGCCGAGCGCCGCGATCCGCTCGCGCATGCCGACGAGCCCGGCGCCCGCGCCGTGCCAGCCCGGGCCGCCGCCGTGCCCGTCGTCGGCGACCTCGACCTCGAGCTCGTCGTCGAGGAAACGCACGCGCACGTCGACCTGCGCCGAGGGGCCCGCGTGCTTGCGGGCGTTCGTGAGCGCCTCCTGCACGACCCGGTAGGCGCCGAGGCCCACCATCGGCGTCACCGGGCGCGGCTCGCCGATCGTCTGCAGCGCGACCCGCTGGCCGCTCGCGACAGCCGAGGCGACGAGCTCGGGCAGCGCGTCGAGGTCGGGCGCGCCGGTGGGCTCGTCCTCCGAGCGGAGCGTCACCACGAGCGACCGCAGCTCGCCGATCGCGTCGCGAGCCGACTGCTCGACGTGCCGCAGCGCATCCGCCGCCCGCTCCGGATCGGCCGCGAGCACCCGCCGCGCGGCACCCGCCTGCACGCCCATCGCCGAGACGTGGTGCGCGACGACGTCGTGCAGCTCGCGGGCGATGCGCAGGCGCTCGAGCGAGACGGCCTGGTCTGCGAGCAGCGCCTGCTGCGCCTGGATCTCGGCGTGGGCGGCGTCGAGCTGCTCCTGCTCGAGGGCGGCGCGCCAGGCGCGGTCGCCGAAGATCCAGCCGCCGCCGAAGTAGGCGGCGTTGATGACCACCTGGATCATGAGCAGCGCGAAGTAGGCGGCCACGCCGCGCTCGCCGGTCTCGGGCTCCGAGAAGCCGCGGATCGCCGAGACCGCCAGCCACACCGCCATCGCGACGACGATCACGACGCGCGACCAGTGCGCGAGGCGGCGGTTCGCCTCCCACGCGCCGATCGAGTAGATGCCCATGAAGAGCGCCACCTGCGACACGTACAGCTCGAGCGCGCCCGCCTCGCCGGCGACGATGTAGATGACGATCTGCGCCGCAGCGACCGGCACCGGGTGCCGGCGGCGCAGCACGAGGGGCGCGGCGAGCAGCACCGCCGCGAGCATCGGCGCCCACAGCGGCACCTCGGTGAGCTGCAACCCGGTCGTGGCGCTGAGCGCGACCATCACGCAGCCGGCCGCCGCGAGCGCGATCGCGAGCATCGTGTCGGATCGCAGCGATCTGGCATCGGGGGCTCGGCGCACCTTCCGAGCCTAGGCGCGCGCCTCGCGGGCCCGCCTCCGCCGGCGGGCGGATGCGCCCGGTCGCCTCCGCCGGGCGGGGGAGGGGTGGGGTGGGGGCGCGGCCGGGTGCCCCACCGCCGCGCTCCCTCGCGCACAACGCAAGCCCGCGTGCCGCCTTCCGTGGCGGATCGCGCGGGCGGCAGCGTTCCGCCGACGGGTGGGCCGCGCGGGCTTGCGTTGTGCTGGAGGGGGATCGGCGCCCTCGAGGCGGGCGGTGCCGCCGGCGCGGCGCGCCCGCGGTGTAACCGGCCGGTGCGACCTGGACAATCCGGGATGTGGACCTCTCGCAGACCGACGCGCAGCTGTGGCGCGCCGTCGTGCGCGGGGACGGGGTCGCGTTCGCGGCGATCTTCGACAGGCACGGCGATCGCGTGTGGCGGCACGCCTGGAGACTGATGCAGCACCGGCAGGACACCGAGGACGTCACGGCGGCCGCGTTCGCGGAGGCGTGGCGGCGTCGGGCGCGCGTGCGGATCGTCGACGACTCGGTGCTCCCCTGGTTGCTCGTCACGACGACCAACTGCGCGCGCAACGCGCGCCGCAGCATCCGCCGCAACGAGCGGCTGATCGCGCACATCCCGCTCGGCCCCGACGCGCCCGACACCGCGGATGTCGCCGCCGACCGGCTCGAGCGCCTCGACGCCGGGTCGGCGGTCGCGCAGGCGCTGCGCGAGCTGCCCGAGACGGATGCGCGGCTGATCGCGCTCGTGATGCTCGAGGGGCTGCCGCTCGCCGACGCCGCCGCGGCGATGGGCGTCGGCTACGGGGCGGCGAAGACCCGCATCCACCGCGCGAAGCAGCGGCTGCGCGGCCGCCTCGAGGCCGCGGGCGCCCGACTCGATGAGGTGAGCGCATGAGCCAGCAGCAGCCGCCGCGCATGAGCGAGGAGTTCCGCGACCGGATGCGTGCGGGGCTGTCGACGATGGCGCCGCACGAGCGGCTGCGGGAGCGCAGGCGCAATCGGGCGTTCGTGGGCGGATCGGCGGCAGCGGTGCTCGTCATCGTCGGCGCGGTCGTCGCGGTGCAGGGCGTGCGCGGCACGCTGCTGCAGGATCAGGCCGCGCCGCCGCCGCCGATGCCGTCGGTCGTCGAGACGCTCATGCCGACGCCGACGCCGGCGCCGAGTGCGACGCCGTCGCCGGAGCCGACGGCACCGGCCGCGACGCTCGAGCCGGGCACCGTGACCCCGCCGCCGCAGGCGACCATCGAGCCCGATCCGACCAGCGCGCCGGAGCCGAGCGTGGTCGAGGTGCCGACCGGCGGCCCGGCACCGCAGGACGGGCAGCTGTACGACCTGGCGATCAGCTGCGTCTCGCCGCTCGAGATCTGGATCGACGACGGCTCCGTCGCCGCGGGCGGCGCTGCGAGCTGGCGCACCCTCCTGTGCGGTGTCGACACCGCGGGCTTCATCGACTACGCGATTCCCGGCCCCGACGCGCGCGTGTTCGCGCTGACCGCGCCGGGCGACCCGCTGCCGCACGTCGAGCGCCGCCCGCACGGCGGCAGCTTCACGGCCGAGCAGAACGCCGCGCTGCGGGCGGCCGGCACGAGCCTCGTCGACGCGGTCGTCTGGTGCGGCACGACGACGGGCACGGTCTCGATCGGTGCTGCGACTGCGGAGTGCGTGCCGAACGAGGCCGCGGTGATCGACGACGTCGAGTCGCCTGACGTGCTCACGCAGCTCGTCGGGCCGCCGGGGGCCAAGCTCTGGGTGATCCTGCAGCTGCAGTAGCCGAGCCTCGCGCCCCGAAACTGGGGGAGTGCGCTCCGGCCGATCCGCGCGGACAATCCAGCCATGCGCACCCCGCCGCGTCGCCGGGTGGCGACGATCACGCTCGCGGCGATCGCGTTCGGCCTGGCGACGGGGGTGGGGGCATGCGCGCAGGTCGGCGGGGCGCCGCCGGTGGCGGGCGAGTCGCAGGGCGCGCCCAGCCCCGGGGTCGAGCCGGTGCCCTCGGGCAGCCGGTCGCCGGAGCCGTCGGCCGCACCCGGCAGCGGCCCGACCGCGAGGGCGACCCCGGCCGCCGACGGCACCGAGGTCGCCACGCGCAACGGCACCATGCGCATCCGCGTGCCCGACGGCTGGCAGGTCGACGACCGCAGCGGCCTCGAGGTGGGTGCCGAAGGAAGGCAGGTGTGGGCCAACCGGCTCACCCTCACGGGCCCCGGGGGCGAGCGGCTCGTCTACGCCGATGGGCCCGGCGTCGAGGCTGCGGGGGAGGCGACGGATGCGCGCACCGGCGTCGTGGCGCGCCGAGGGGTCGCCGGCGGGCTCGTCGCCGTCGCGTTCTGGGAGCAGCCGCCCGACGGCATGTTCGTGCCGTGCGTGGTGCTGCTGCGCGCGGATGCCGAGCCGTCGGGCGCGGCGACGGTCGCGTTCCACGGCGTCGAGCGCGCGCACGCCCTAACCTTCTGGATCGAGGAGGAGACGCCGCGCTTCGCGACGCAGGCGCAGGTCGAGGCCTACCTCGCGCAGCCGGCGGTGGCGGGCGCGCTCGACGTGATGGAGACGGTGCGGCTCGATCTCGTCGACCCCTTCGCGCTGCCGGCCGACGTGGGCGTCGTCGCCGGCGGCACGACGCTGCTGCCGTTCGAGACGGCGAACGGCACCTCGAGCATGCTCGTGCCGATGGAGTGGCGCATCGAGGAGGCCGGCGAGCGCGTCGCGGCCGCCGGCGGCGGGCAGGTGTGGCACAACCGGCTGACGATCGCGCTGCCCGACGGCAGGCCCGTGCTCGTCTACGCCGACGACGCGCTCCTGCCGCCGGGCATGCCGCCGGGGCCCCAGTGGCGCATCGGCGAGGTGCGGCCGACCGCCGACAACTGGGAGGCGGCGTCGTGGGCGGTCGAGCGCGAGGGCGGGAGCCCGTTCGTCGGCGTCGGGCTGACGGATGCGGGCGGCGGCCAGTGGCCGCACGGCACGGTGTGCAGGCCCACGCTCTGCCGCGCGTTCGGCAGCGTCCCGCTCACGGGCGACGACGTCGGCGCCGAGCACGCGGTCGCGTGGTTCGACAGCGACCTCGAGGAGCTCATGCTGCTGACGGTGGCGTCGCTCGACGCGCTGCACGACGACCCGGCGCGGATGCCGCCCGACTGAGGGGAGCGGAGCCGAGCCGCGCGGCCGACCGTTCGTCAACCGGCTCCGCGAGCGTCCGACCGGATTATCCGGCCGACGTCGCACGCAGCCGGTCGAGCGACGGGCAGCCGCGAGCAACGGGTAGCCCCGAGGATCACCCGACGATCGGGTGCGCCCCGGTCAGCCCGCGCCCGCGCCGCGGGAACGCCAGCATCACCGCACCGCTCAGCACCCAGACGGCGCCCGACCCGGCGAGCAGCAGCAGCGGCTCGACGCCGGCGAGCGCGCCCGCGATCGCGGTGCCGAGCGCGGCCGCGGCACCGCGCAGCGCCGCGCCCACGGTGAACACCTGGGCGACCACGGAGTCCGGGGCCTCGGTGCGGCGCAGCAGCAGCATCGCGGCCGTCGGCGCCGCGGTGCAGAGGCCGGAGAGGCCGACGAGCGCGATCGTCCACCACAGGCCCAGGTCGAGCGCGGCGGCGATCGTGGCGAGGCCGGTGAGCGCGTATCCGATGCCCATCGTCGCGTGCGCCGAGAGCACCGGCGGCCGCAGAGGCTCGAGCGCGGCGCCGAGCAGCGCGCCGACGGCGAAGGCCGCGACGATCAGGGCGCTGAGCGACGCGTCGCCGGTGGCGGCGAGCGCGATGCCGAGCGCGGCGATCGGCATGATGCCGCGGCCGAGCTCGGCGAGGGTGCCGGATGCGGTGACGACCGCGAGCGTGCGTCGCGTCGAGAGCGCCACGATGCCGGCCGCCATGGAGCGCAGCAGCCCGGCTTGCTCCGCCGCGCGAGGCTGCACGGGCAGCAGCGCGAACGCGGCGGCCGAGGCGAGCGCGACGACCGCCATCGCGATGAGGGCCGCGCGCGGCCCGAGCGTGGGCGCCAGCAGGGCGACGGCTGCCGGGCCGGCGACGCCGCTCACGTTGTAGCTCAGTGCGTCGAGCGCGTACGCGCGCCGCGCATCCGACCCCGGTGGAGCCACGAAGCTCGACAGCCCGCCGAAGCCGAAGGGCGTCAGCAGGCCGCTCACGACGAGCGCCGCCGCGACCGCCCAGACGGGCACGGGCCCGAGTCCGGCGGCGACGCCGAAGGCGAGCCCGGTGCCGGCGGCGGCCGCCATCATCAGCGCGCGGGGGTGCCGGGCGCCGTCGAGCAGGGCGCCGACGAGCGGCGCCGCGACGATGCCGGGCAGCATCGACAGCGCCACGAGCAGCGCGCCGAGCGCGATGTCGCCGGTGACGGCGACGGCGAGGATCGGGATGGCGATCTGCGCGCCGCTCGAGGCGGCGCGGATCGGCACGGACGCGGCGAGCTGACGGGGACCGCCCATCGCGGCCCCCGCCGGCTCGCCCGCCGCAGCGGGATGCGGCGCGGGCGTCACTCCGAGACGGGCACGATGAGCCCGCCCCACGTCTCGAGGATGTACGCCTGCGTCTCCTCCGACGTCAGCAGCTCGTAGAGCGCCTCGACGCGGGGGTCGTCCTCGAGCTCGGGCGTGGTGGCGAGGATGTTGAAGTACTCGGAGTCGTCGCCCTCGGTGAGGATGGCCTGCTCCTGCGTGAGGCCGGCCGGCAGCGCGAACGAGGCGGTGACGAAGACCGCGTCGTTGTCGGGCAGCGCGAGCGGCAGGGTGGCGTTCTCGACCTCGGTGAACTGGAAGTTCGAGGGGTTCTCGGTGATGCCGTCGAGGTTGGTCGCGTCGTCGGCGATCTCGATGAGGCCCTCGGCCGCGAGGATCTCGAGCGCGCGCGCCTCGTTCGTCGGGTCGTTGGGGATGGCGATCGTGGCGCCCTCGCCCAGCTCGTCGATCGACGTGAGCGACTCGGAGTAGAAGGCGGCGGCGGGCAGGTAGACCTCGCCGATCGAGACGAGCGAGCCGCCGGCCTGCGAGTTGTACGTCTCCATGAACGTCGCGTTCTGGAAGAGGTTGGCCTCGGTCGAGCCGTCGGTGAGCGCCGGGTTGGGCGTGTAGTAATCGGTGAACTCGACCCACTCGATGTCGAGCCCGGCCTCGGCGGCCAGGTTCTCGTCGACCCAGGTGAGCATGTCGCCGGCCGGCACGGGCAGCGCGCCGACGCGGATCGTGCCGAGCGAGCCGTCCTCGGGCGCCTCGGTCTCGGCGGGGGCGCCGGAGGAGCAGGCGGCGAGGGCGAGCGCGGCGGCGCCGGCGACGACGGTGGTCGCCACGCGGCGACGGAGGGTGCTGGTCATGGTGGTTCCTTACGGGGTGCTGCCCGACGGATGCGTCGGGGTGCGGGAGGAGGGGAGGGCGAGGTCGGCGTCGAGGTGGGCCTGCGCATCGGCCGTCGCGTCCTTCTTGGGGCCGCGACGGATGGGCTGGGCGCCGAGCCGCTTCGCGAGCGCGGTCAGCGCCCACTGGATCAGCTGCACGAGGGCGAACAGGATGATGACGACGAACACGATGTGGATCCAGCTGTAGCGCTGCATGCCGTAGGTGAGGGCGACGTTGCCGAGGCCGCCGCCGCCGACGACGCCGACCATCGCCGAGAAGTTGATGATCGACGTGATGGTGGTGGCGGTGCCGAGCAGGATCGCGGGGGTCGCCTGCGGCAGCAGCACGCGGCGCACGAGCAGCCAGCGGCTGGCGCCGAGCGACTCGGCCGCCTCGAACAGCCCCGGGTCGACCTCGCGCACGGCGATCTCGACGACGCGCACGAAGAACGGGATGGCGACGAGCGTGAGCGGCACGATCGCGGGGCCGGTGCCGATGAACGAGCCGAGCAGCCAGCGGGTGACGGGGATGAGCGCGATCATCAGCACGATGAACGGCACCGAGCGGCCGAGGTTGACGATGAAGCCGAGCAGCCCGTTGACGACCCGGCCGAGCGCGCGCGAGCCGAACGGCGCCTCGAGGAAGCGCCCCTGCTCGGTGCCGACGAGGATGATGCCGAGCGGCAGGCCGACGACGAACGTGATCGCCATCGCGATCGCCGTCATGTAGACGGTCTCCCACGTGCCCTCGAGCAGCACCTGCATGAGCTGCGGCCAGAAGGTGGGGGCGGCGGGGTCGATCATGCGAGCACCTCCCAGGCGGTGACGCCCTGCGCGGTGAGCGAGTCGATCACCTTGAGGGCGACGGATGCGTCCCCGGGCACGGCGAGGCGGGTGCGGCCGGCCTGGTGGCCGCCGATGGTCTCGAGCGCCGCACCGAGGATGGACACGTCGAGCCCGAAGTCGCGCGCGAGCTGCGCGATGACGGGGCGGTCGGCGCTCAGCCCGGTGTAGGTGACGTCGATGATGCGGTGGTGGGGGATGTAGTGCGCCTCGCCGACGGGGAAGAGCTCGGCGGCGACGCGGCTGCCGGGCGTGCGGATGAGGTCGTCGAGCGAGCCCTGCTCGATGACCCGGCCGGTCTCCATGAGGGCAGCCGCGTCGCAGATGCGCTTCACGACATCCATCTCGTGGGTGATGAGCAGCACGGTGAGGCCGAGCTCGCGGCTGAGACGCTGGATGAGCTCGAGGATCGAGCGGGTCGTCTCGGGGTCGAGCGCGCTGGTGGCTTCGTCGCTGAGCAGCACATCGGGGCCGCTCGCGAGGGCACGGGCGATGCCGACGCGCTGCCGCTGGCCGCCGGAGAGCTGGCCGGGGCGGTCGTCGGCGCGGTGCGCGAGGCCGACGAGGTCGAGCATCTCGAGCGCCTTCGGCCGGCGATCCTTCTTCGGGGCGCCGGTCGCCTCGAGCGCGAACTCGACGTTCTGGGCGACGGTGCGGTTGCCGACGAGGTTGAAGTGCTGGAAGACCATGCCGATCTGGTGGCGCGCCTGCAGCAGCGCCTTGCCCTCGAGCGCGGTCACCTCGACGCCGTCGACGACGACCCGGCCGGAGTCGGGCCGCTCGAGCGCGTTGACGGTGCGCAGCAGCGTGGACTTGCCGGCGCCCGACTGACCGACGACGCCGAAGATGGAGCCGCGCGGCACCTCGATCGACACGTCGTCGAGCGCGACGACGGCGTCGGGGCCGTCGCCGAAGCGGCGGCTGACGTGCTCGATCGAGATCATGGGGCTCCCCGTGCCTTGGTGGGCGGATGCGGTGGGTCGCCTTCTATTGTCTCACGTTGTCTGATAGCAGTGAAGGATGTGACGCCGTGTGACGCCCCGCCGCGCTGGTCGGGCGGGCCCCGAAGCGCGGTGCGTCGAGACCGGTTCAGGTGTCGCATCGCCGAGGCCAGCATCCGCGACCGGTGCGCCGAGCTCCAGCAGCGCGCGGGCGTCCGCGGCCAACTGCAGCAGCCCACCGCGCCAGCTTGGGGTCGAAGACGACGTTCTCGCCTTGCTCGTCGAGCTCCGTGAAGTCGGCGTATCCGAAGAAGCCGTCGCCCCGGAACGCGGCTTGGAACATCACCGGCGCCCGCCCTGCGACCGCGTCGCGACGATCGCCGCGACCTGGCCTGCTGCGTCGAAGAGCTTCTCGATCTCGACGACCGGGCACTGCTGCCGCAACCCCTTGAGGATGCGCGCTTCATGCCGTTCGCCGGGCTCGGCGGTGCGCGCGAGCATCGCGTCGTCCTCAGGCGGCGGCCTGTCGCGGCGGCCCAGCTCGTGGTCGAGGCTCGCGAGCAGCTGCCACTCGCAGTTGCTTGCGACGGTGAGGTCGCTCGCGGTGAGCAACACGGTGTCGTGGTCGACGATCATCGACGCGATGCCTTCATCCTCCCGGGGAGTCGTCGCGCCGGCGCCTGTCGGCGTCGGGGGCGACGCCGTCGACGATGGCTTCAGTATGGGTCAGCCGGGTGACCCTGCGGCCTCGGCTGCCGCTACGCCGCGCTGGATTTGCGTCGCGATCGCGCGACCGAGGGGGATCGGCACCGCGTTGCCGATCTGACGCGCGATCGAAGTCTTCGACCCGACAAACCGATGCGAGCGTGGGAAGCCCTGCAGCACCGCGGCCTCGTAGTGCGTGATCGCGCGGTTCGCGGTCGGGTGCAGGTAGCGCCCCTTCTCGGGCTTGAAAAACTCCGTGCGAATCGTCACCGAGGGGCGGTCCCAATGCAGACGTCCCATGACGTCGGCCGATCCGGTGCGGTGGTTTTTCCAGCACTTGGGGAGCAGATCGTGGTCCTCTATCGAGAAGCGGTTGCCGCCCTGGGGGATCGCCTTGAAGCGGGCGAGCGAGAGCTCTGTGTATCGACGGCCGAGGTGCAGGTCTGCAGGTGCGAACATCGGCCGCCGCACACCGTCAACCAGTACGGTGCCGCGGGGCTCCACATGCGACAGCTCGATGGCGTCCACCGCCGCCGGGATGCCGACGAACGCCTCCGCGACAGTCGCATACGAATCGCGGTGATGGGTCGGTGTCGGCAGCGTCACCAGGGGCATGTCCCGCCGCGAGCCGATTACGATTGCGCGCTTGCGGGCCTGGAAGGCGCCGAAGTCCGCGGAGTTCAGAACGCCGGCTTCCCACCGATACTCGGAGAGGGCGCCGCCGGGGGCCATGAGCGCTGTGAAGCTCGAGAACTGGGGGGAGCTGAAGAAGGCTGTCACATTCTCGACGACGAAGTACTTCGGGCGGTAGCGCTCGATCGAGCGGGCGTACTCGCGCCAGAGCGTGTTGCGCTCGTCCTCCTCGTTCTGCTTCCCGAGCGTCGAGAAGCCCTGGCACGGCGGACCGCCGACGACGATGTCGACCTCGAGCTGCTCGTCGAGCGCGAGCCATTCCTGGATCGGCCCGGCGAAGACGATGCCCTGGCCGAAGGTCGCGGTGTACGAAGCTGCCGCGTCTCGATCCCACTCGACGGCTCGCACGCTCTTGAACCGGCGTGACGCCGAGTGGAAGCCCGCAGTCAGACCGCCGGCGCCCGCGAACAGATCGAGCACGCGGATGCTCCCCACCGCCCGATCCACGTGCTCGACGGGGTGTCCGGGGGCGAAGGTCATGCCGGCGATTCTAGCCGGCGCGAGGGGAGCCGATCCGCGGCGCGCTGGATGCCTGTTGAAGGTCTCTGGCATCGACAGATCGAGGCTCGAAGCGGTGCGCGGAGACACGCGTATGCTCGGGGCATGCACGCAGGGCGGGCATCACGGTGACGGCTCGAGCTGCGTCCGAATCCTGGGCGACCTCGGATGGTGCTCGCGCCTCGATGCAGGCAAACAGGCGTGCGAACACCGGTCCGGAGCTCGCCGTGCGCCGCCTGCTCCACGCAGCAGGCTTCAGGTACCGCGTCGACTACCCGCCTCTAGCGGACTTCCGACGGCTGCGAGCCGACATCGTCTTCCCGCGGCGACATCTCGCCGTGTTCGTCGACGGGTGCTTTTGGCACGGATGCCCGGACCACTTTGTCATGCCAAAGGCGAATGCCGAGTACTGGGCGCGGAAGATCGCCCGCAACGTCGAGCGCGACGCCGAGACGACCGCACGGCTGATCGAACGCGGATGGCTCGTGCTCCGCTTCTGGGAGCACGAGCCTGCAGCCGAAGTGGCCTCCGCGATCGCACGTGCGATGCGGGAACTGAAGGGCGAGTGCTAGCCGCCAGAGGCCCCCATGATGGCGTGCCGACGCATCTCGTCCATCGCGGGCGAGAACAGGCCGTCGATCTGGTCGTTGCCGACGACGCATGCGCGGTCAAGCAGCAGATTCGATGCTTCGCACGACGTCTCAGAGATCAGCATGCAGGTGTGGCACGCCGCAAGGTTAAGACCCTGCAGACTCTGCGGGCCGGATTCCCGGCACACAGGGTCGTTGGCGCACCATTCGTGCCGCTCTAGGGCACGCGCGACGAGCGCGGCGAAGCGCTCCCTCTCACCCTGCCGGACGAGCCCGCCCAGGGTGCCCTCGAAGTCTGAGGTCGTCGTATAGATGAAGATCCCGGCATCTCCGCCTTCCCCAGCGTAAATGCGTTCGCGGAGTGATGCGGCTGTGAAGCCGCTGCTGAACGCGAGCTCCTGAATCAGCATGTGGGCAAGTCCGTGGAGCAGGACGTATTTAGGGGTCGCCTCGGGGAAGCGCGCCGCGAACGACGACGCCGCCTGGTTCTGCTTGACCTGAAGCACGCGTCCCTCGACGCCGTCGGCCCGGCTCCACGCTTCGATCGCCTCGCCGTTAAGTCGGACGAAGATGCCTTCGCCCCAGCCCTCGACGGCAGGCAGCCAACGGGACTCCGTGGCCCGACCGAGCACAGCCGGAACCGGCTTCGCATCCATTCGGTAGCGGCGGAACTCCACTGCGGCGCGCACCTCGCGGAGCCGGTCGACGAGCACGACGTGCTCGAAGAGTCCGTTGAGGGGCGCAGATGGGCCAGCGCCGGCGAACGGCATGATGCGAGTGACGAAATTCTCGATGGGGGCTTCGCCCGCGGCCGCGGCTTCGAACGCCTCGAACTCGTCGCGGAGCAGGTCGCGACGGGCAGCGGCGAGCTGCAACGCGCCGGAGTCGTCTGCCACACGCAGGACTTGCTCCACAGACCCGCCGACGTTCGCTGCGATGCGTTCTGCAAGCAGGGTCCGGAACGCATCTTCCTCTTGCTGCTGGAGCCCCGCGAACAAGGCATCTCGCTTGATTGCATCTTCGACGGCCACCGCCCTGCCGACGACTTCGGGGATGTCGATCGCGCTGATCGACTCTCCGATGTGCAGGCTCGTCGCGCCGCGCTGCTGCACGACGAGAGCGGCTTCGCACTGCGCGGCGGCTCCCGCGCGCTGCCAGGGCTGTTTGCCACCGCAGCGGACGCCTGCGCCTCTCAGGCGGTTGCCGTCGAGCTCGTCGAACGCTCGAACGGCCTGGCAGCCTCCGCACCGCAGCTCAAGGCTCGCGAGTCCGAACCCGCTGTCGTTCGAGACGAACTGGATGTCGTGCTGCGGATCGCAGGAGTCGGGCACCGGGCCCGCGTGCAACCACCTCGGCCAATCCACATCCTGCACATGCGAGTGGTCGGTGCAGCCTGCGACAAAACGCATCGGGACGAGCCGGCCGGAACAGGAGCAGAGCGGCATTGACCCATCGTCGTCCGCGGCACGGAGCCGTTGCAGGCGTCGGCACTTCTGGCAGAACAGCCAGCTCGGGAATCGTGAGAATGTCAGGCGCATACCGACTCCGCGGCTGCTCTCCCCTTGGCTCGGAGCTGCGTAGAGCTTTGTCACCTGAAGCCGCTCCGACAGACGCTTGCACTCGACCTCGTTGAGGAAGCGTTCGCTCGGCCATTCGTCTCCCGTCGGGGCCATGAACGATTCGCCCAAGATGTCGATGATTGCTCCCGGTCCATACGGTCCGACAGTCTCGGCCAGACGAATCGCGCGGTCTCGTCCGGCGTCTGCCGGACGAGTCGCCCGCTTCCTGGTCTTCCGATCTCCCGTCATCGCTGCCGCCCTACCTTGATGCCCACCGCGCGGTCGACGGACCGCATCGAGTTCATCGCGGGCCAACCCGGGCCCGCATCGGTGAAGCCACGCAGCAGCCGCCGATCCATCTCGGTCGAGTCGAAGCGCAACGCACTGCCGGACCTCGCCGCGCGGTCGCGCATCTCCTGCCAATCGAGCGCGGCACGCTCCAGCTCACGTCGCACCGCGTTCTGCTCCGTCGGGTCGGCGAACGTCGCGTGCGCGAGCAGACGCTGCACAGCGGTCGCCGTCTGGATGGACTTCGCATCAAACGCTGCCGCGGACTCGTTGGTCCGCAGCCCACCTGCTTGACGCATCACGATCACGAGCGCGGCGCGAAGCGCGCGCATGCGCGCTTGCAGCGACCAAGGGGTCACCGATGCCGGCTCCACGAAGCGGTAGTAGGACTCATGGAATTGCCTGAACGTCTCGTATATCGATCGATCACGCGCCTTCGACGATCGGTACAGGGCGACCACGAGGCCGGGCACCTTCGCGCGCCCCACGCGGCTGGTGGCCTGGATGTATTCCGAGGTGGTCTTCGGCTGTCCATTGACGACCATGAGGCCCAATCGGCCCACATCGACGCCGACCGACAGGATGTTGGTAGCCGCGACCGCGTCGAGCGCGGACTCGCGCGGGTCTCCTCGTTCCACCTGCAGACGACGGAGAAGATCGGCGAGCTCCCTCGCATCCAGGTTGCCGTTCAGCTCTTCGACATCCGCGGCGTCGATGCGCCTAGACGGCGAGCCGTCTCCAGTCGCCGGGGCGTTCTGCATCCGCGTGGCCACGTCATCGCGCAAGCGCGTGACCGATCTGCCCAGCTCGCGGAGGGAGTTGTGGTACACCACGAGCGTCCAGTAGGCGTCACGCTCGACGTCGGAGAGCGCGAGGCGCAGCGGCGCCTGGAGGATGCGCTCGGCGATCTGGCTGAACGCGTACTCGGGGGTGTGCGCCTGCGGCATCAGGCCGAGGTAAAGACGGCCCGGGGACTCGCGATCAGGGGCGGCGAACCAGCTTTCATCCGCCTTCAACCCGGCTGGGGGGAAGACCTCGACGTCCGCGGCCATCAGCTCGCGGACCTGCTGCGTGGCTGCACGAACGGTCGCCGTCGAGGCCACCACCTTCGGAACCGTCCCGCGCCACCCCCAGATTGTGCGGAGCGCTGCTTCGTAGGTGCCGACCACGGTTCCCAGCGGGCCCGAGATCAGGTGCAGCTCGTCCTGGATCACAAGCGAGGGAGGATCATAGATGCTTGCGCCGAGTCCGAACAACTCCGCGCCGTCATCGATCCAGGCGAGTCGCGCGAACTTGTCGACGGTGGCGATCAGGATCGAGGGCGGGTCGCGGTAGATCGCCTCGTCGACGACCTGCATGGGAAGTCGGTCGTGGAACGGGCACTCGGGATGCGGGCAGAAGATCGTGAATGATCGGTCCGTTGCGCGGAAACCGTAGCGGCCCCGGTCTGGGCTTTGGAACTTGGGCACGAGAGCGGTCCGGCACCAAGGGCAGTTGAGCACCTGGAACGGGTTCTCGGGATACCGCTGCTCGAGGAGATCGTCGAGTGCGCGCTCCGCGCGCGCGAACCGGCCGGGTGTCGCGTTGTTTCCGATCCACAGCCCGATCGTGAAGGGCGCGCAGCCAGCGAGTGCCGGTTCGGTCGTGCGGAGGCGCTCGAGGGCGCAGATCAGGGTCGAAGCGCGCTCGAACTGCTGGGCCGTCAGCAGTCGCATCGTGTACCGGGTGATGACCGCGGTCCCACCTCCGGCGATGCCGCGCACGAGGCGTCTCCTGATGAGCTCGGTCGCGGCGAGGCCCAGGTACGCTTCGGTCTTGCCGCCGCCAGTCGGGAACCAGACCAGGTCCACGAGCGCCCGGTCGTCGTGGCTCGCGTCCAAGGTCGAAGGGAGGGCGAGCAGGATGAAGCCGAGCTGGAATGGCCGCCATCGCGGTTCGAACGGCGCGGGCGCGACACTGAGCGGCGCGCCGAGCTCGCCTGGTGCCTCGCGCGCACGGTGCTGTTGCACCATCTGGTCGCGCATCGCGCGGTTGGCCAGTCGGAAGGCCTGCAGGACGATCGGATCCTCGCGGAGGATCTCGATTCCCTGGCGCATCCGATCGCGTGCTCGCTCCTGGCGGGCGACGATCTCCTGCGCCGAGTTGGCGCGCGAGCCGGCGAAGGATCGAGCGTCTTCGCGCTGATCGCGAGCCCATTGGGAGTACTCGTCGACCAAACCGTCGAGCGCTGCGGCGAGCTCGGACACGTGCCTCCGATCGTCTGCGAGCCAGTCCATGCGAAGCCGGTCGGTTTCGTCTTCGCGGGCCTGGATCGAAGGGACCTCGAATGACGGAGCGGTGTCGCTGCGGATCGATGCTGGCGGGCCGTCGAACTGCTCGTCCCACGTCACCGACACTCCGTGACCGACTCCGTACGAGACGCGGTCGCGGTATCGCAGATCGAGTTCGCGGTCCTCGTGGTCGCCTGCAGCGATTTGCAGCGTCGGATACGGTTCGAGCGATCCGTCGACCGGCTCGGCTTCGAGCTCGACCTGGAAGAGGCACTTCGAGGCGTCGAGTTTCGCCTCCTTCGGGCCCACCTCCGCGGCATTTGAAACGGACACCGTGACGAGGGACCTAACGCCGACCGATCGAACGCGCCAGGCGACAATCGCGCGGCCGTCGAGGACGCTCCGCCGCCCGCTCGGGGTCTCGATATCGAGGACCTCGGCCAGAGTGCGCCGGCTCCAGCTATAGCGTGGGCGAGGATCGGCCTGATCCTCGCCTGAGTCTGCTCCGCCGTGAGGCTCGTAGAGGCCGGCGCGCAGCGAGACTCGCACCCGCTTCCCGTTGTGGACGAACGAGGCGCCCATCGACGTGGGAGCGAACCCGAAAGCGCCCGTCAGGTCGTAGTCGCCCTCGTCGTCATCGGCGTCTTCGACGGGGTCCTCGTCATCTGTGCCGTCATCGCCCACCGCATCGTCGAATCCCTCGAGCTCGGCTTCGGTCGCGCATTCGGTCTCACCGGTTTCGACCGGGAACAATGCGCCGACGAGGTAGGCGTAGATCGGATTTCGTTCCAGCAGCTCGTCCTCGCCGCCGACGGGGCCACGCACGACCGAGGTGATGTGATCTGCGAGTCGACGGTTGCTATCGTTCACGAACGCTCCCAGAGGTCATCGAATTGCGTGAACGCGAGGTCCTCCCCGAACTCCGCGAACGTGTCTTCAACATTCACGATAAGGCAGCGCTCTGTGCCGCCGTTCGCTGGCCCGCGCAGCGCGCGGCCCACCATCTGGTGATAGCGATTGGGCGAGTATGTGGGCCGGGCGATATAAAGCGCCTCGACCTGGGGTGCGTCGAACCCGGCTGTGAGCAGGTCGCAATTCACCAGCACGCTGATGTGGCCGGCTTTGAACTTGTCGATGACCTCTCGACGCTGCTGCTTGCGCATGTCGCCGTCGACGGCCAACGCGGATCGGCCGCGAAGGGTCAGCAGCGCGGCCACCGTGTGCGCTGAGGCCTTCGACGGCGTGAACACCAACGTCGGCATGCTCGCATCGCGTCGGAGGATGTCGTCGACGAGGCGGTTGGTCCGGTCGTGGTCGCGGCCGAGCTGCTGGAGCATCGACTTCGGGATGTCCTTCAGCCGCTCCCACTCCGCGATCTGCGCCGGCGTCGCGATGATCGTCGCACCGGTGAGAATCTCGTGGTCGGGTTCCGAGAGCACTTTCCGCTGCCGGAGAGTGACGTGGAACTCGTCGGCGTTCTCACCAAGGACGCCGGGCTGGAGGAGGTTGTTGTCGAAGCGGTTGCGGAACCCTTCGTTGACGTCGGGGTTCCGCCCTTTGTACGGCGTGGCGGTGAGCCCGAGCAGCGGGGCCGGCGTTTCGCGCCCCGTTCGGTAGCCGAACCAGTCGAGGACTGCGGTGTAGGTCGGGTTGAACGACCGGTGCGCCTCATCGATGACGACGAGGGCGGGTCTGCGCATCCACTCGAGCGTGACGGCATCCGGTGCGCCGAAGCGCGCTCGCAGCGTGTCGTCGGTCGCGACGATGACCTGCGGGTCGTCGTCAGCCTCGGTGATTCCGCGGCCGCCCCAGAAGCGCGAGATGTGCAAATCGCGGCCCGGCACCTCGGCTCCCCAGACCTCGGCGAACGCTTCCACGGCCTGTTCGCAAAGCTCTTCGGACTGCGCGATCCAGACGACCGGCCCGCTGGAGCTCGCGTCGATTTCGCCGTCCTTGATGAGCGAAACGATCGACTGCACCGCGACTCGCGTCTTGCCGGCTCCCGTGGGCAGGTAGAGCAGGCCCCTCTTGCGCTTTTTCTCGCCCTTTCCATCCAGCACGAGCTGGCGCACCTTACCGAACAGCTCCTGCTGGAAGTCGTGCAACGGGTTCAGGTCGATGCGACCGCGCACGCGTTCGTAGGCCGCAGGACGCTCCATACGCCGGCCTGCATAGCCTTCCTCGAACCCCAGGCGTTGCACGAACTCGCGCGCGGGCTTGCTGCCCGCCCATGAGTCAGGTGGGTCGAGTTTGAGCTTGCGCAGCTCTTCGCGGAGTGAGTAGAGCGAGTCGAACGACTCGACCCGATGGAACAAGACCGCGACATCTTCGTCGCTCTGCGTGCCGTCGCGGGCCTCGAGCGCATCGAGCAGGCCGGTGGGGAGCGCCTTCCGAAGCAAGTCGCCGCCGACCAGTCGCAGCAGCTTCTGCTCAGGCGTCGGAAGGCTGGCCACCTCGGCGATCAGCTTGCTCCGCTTCGCAGAATGCGCTGCCTCGACGATGCGCTCGGCCTCGTCGACCCTGAGCGGCTGGCCCGCGGCTGCGGAGATCGCGCGCAACCGTTCGGCCTCCGTGCCGTCCTCGAACCGGCGGACGAGCGTGACTAGGCTGCCCTCCCTATGCGATGACAGCTCCTTCGGCTCGACGCCGCCGGGGGTCCGGGTCTTCTTCACGATAGACGATGCGAACTGCACATCGAGTTCCACGAGGTTCGGGGCAAAGCGGTCGAGCATCGGGTATAGGTCGGACAGCGGCATTGGCTCGTCGTACGCATCGACTTCGAACCAGCGGCTGACCGCGTCTGAGCTGCGTTGGATGCCCCAACGTTCGACGAGCGCGGAGACGTCGAGGTCACCGGCGACCAGCACCGGCGTCCGAAGCGCGGTCAAGTGCTGCAGGTCCTCATCGGAATCGGCGATGAGCACGTCGTGGACGTTGGTCAGCTGCACGACGCCGTTGCGCAGAACGGGGATCTCGGACGGGACCCGGATCGACTTCCGGCTCGCGGCTTCGGCCAGCAGCTCGGTCAGCGATGTCGGTTGCGTGCAGACGTATGCCTCGCGTCTCAGGAATCGCTGCAGCAACGGGACCGACAGGTTCGCGAGCGTCCGCGGCCGGTCAAGATCGACGGTGTAGTCCTGCTCGGCGACGGGAAGGAGTTCCTTGAACCGGGCGAGTTGCGGTCCAACGGTCTCCGCGACCGGCTTCGCGCCAAGCGAGGTTGTGAGGTGCCCGTGCTGCCGAATGGCCCACGCCTCAGGCCCGAGCCATTCGAACTCGGCACTCTTGCCCGAGGCGAGCTTGACGCTCAGCGCGGTAGTTGTCGCCATGGGCGCGTCCAGCAGTGCCCGGGTCCAGTCCGCGCGCCCTTCGGGCGTCGCCTCGATGAGGATGTCGAGCGGGCCGAAACCCGTCCGTTCGCCGAGCGCGAGCGATCGCAGTTTTTGACCGTGCTGCGCCGCGGCAGCCTCGGCATGCGAACGCGCTGCGCTGGTGTACTCCGCGAACACCGATTCGCGGTGCATGGGAAAATTCTGGATGGGGCGCTCCAGGACACCGGCGGCGCGCAGGACCTCGATACGGGGATGGCGAGCGGTGTCGACGACGCGTGCGTCGGGCAGATTGCGCCAGCGCTCACCGACGACGACCTCGGCAGCAGGGCGCCACTCACCCCCTCGAGTCAACACCCTTATCTCGATCTGGCGCGACTTCAGCTTCTGCGCGGCCGAGACCGCAGTCGAGAGCGGCGCAGTGCGCTCGCGGGCCCAGAAAGCCTCCCACGTCTGGACGTCGGCGTTGGGCCGAATCGTCGACGCCAGAGCGATCAGCAGCTGCTCATCGGACGCCTCTTTGAAGCCCATTTTGAGCAGGGCGTCACGGTAGGAGATCGACCAGGTCGGATCGATCTTCGCGATTGCGAACCCGTCTGGCTTTGCTGCGTTCTTGGTCGGCAGCAGCACCGAGTCGGTCTGCGTCGGCGACGCCCATGCCCCGGACTCAAGGGGCACGATCGCCGCGCCACGGCCCTCGAAGTCAGCGTTCGCCTTCGCCTTCAGGCTCGCATAGAGATCAAACGAGGTGATCAGTGCGTCCTCGGTGCCGAGCCTTGCCAGTTCCTGCAACCAGCTCGAGATCGACACTTCGTGCTGGCTCGGCTGCTCCGCGTCCTCGCGGAACAGAGCACGGGTGCGGACAGACCGATCGTTCTTGTAGCAGGAATGATGCGGCATGTTCTGCCGTGGAGACAGCTTCTGCCACGCGGCGACATCCGACGGGGTGAGATCCGCGGCAAAGGTCGGGGGGCGCAGGGCCTCGGCTACGCGCAGCTCGCCGGTTACATCAGGGATGACCGCGCGTGAGCGCGCCACGATGGGGATGCGCGCGCTGAGGAACCGGTCGGCAGGACTCCGGAACTCCTTGCCTCGAGCGGGAAAGAAGTCGAGATGCCGACCCGGCTCGTCCGGGGTCGAGAGCTCCTGAATGGTGTCGAGGAACAGCTCGATCGACTGTTCGAGGAGCGCGGCGTTCAACCTGCTCTCGTGCACGGGCATCATCGTGCGTCGGTCGTCGCTCACGTCCCAAGGCGCGTTGAAGATGCCGCGTACGGTCGTCTCATCCTGCAGCGGCAACCAACTCCAGAACTGCCCGAGCGGGCGTGCGGCCGAGGGGTCGACTGCGTAAGCGATCGTCATGCGCTCGCGTCGTTTGGCCGCGCTCAACGTGGCCAGCACCTCCGGCGTCGGCGAGTAGGGCACCTCGCGGTACAGGAAGTGCTGGGCATCGCCGCCCGCGATCTCGATCGTGACGCGCCCGGGCGTGTCTGTGCGCCTGCGGTAGGTCGATCGACCAAAGCCGCCCCCGAACGCGGCGAGCGTAACCGTCAACTCTCGGATCCCACGGGTGAACAGCAGTAGCTTTCCGTCGAATTCCGCGAGCTCCTTACGGATCCGATCGCCCTCACGCTGAAGCGGCAGCCGCACGATAGTCGTCGCCCATCCGGCCAGTTCGGCCAAATTCGGGTCGGCGGCGAACTCGGCCTCATGATCGATGATCGTCGGCACACGCATCGCAGGCAGCGCCTGTTCGTCGCCTGCGATCTCTCGGAGAGCATCGCTCGCCGCGGCGCTGTTGAACTCGAACGACACCGAGCGGGAGAAAATCTGGGGATGTGCGGTGACGGCGAGCACCGACTTGAAGCCGATGCCGAATTTTCCGATCTCATCGCCTCGCTTGGGGCTGATAAACGCGTAGCACACGGCCTCCAGTCCTTCGCGGCTGAATGGTGCTCCTTGGTTCGCCACGTAGAGATGCCCCGCGGCCATCCGGAACTCGACCTTGCCCTCGTCGGGGTGGTTGCCGTGGGCATCGACCGCGTTCTGCAGCAGCTCCGGGATCTGTCTGGTGCCATAGCCGCCCCGTTGCCACTCCTCCTCCTGGCCCGCGTGCTCGCGCAGGAGGTTGAGGTCGCGTCGGTAGTTCTCGAGTGCGCGAGCCTCCTGCGCCCCGACGAAGTCGACCAGGTCGGGATCGGCTGCGGGCCAGATCGAAGTCGTCATCGAGTCCTCCTAGGTGCATTCGGGCGCACTTCACAACATAATCAGCGCCACTGACACGCGGGGGTCCAGGACACCGCGCAAGACGCAATTCTGATCCTAAACTTTCGGCGGCAGCGGAAACCGTTGTGCGACGCGACAACTCGGTCGCAATCGACGGCCTCACACGGAGTGCAGGCGCCAATGCTGACCGAACCACTCCCGCTGGCCCGAGCTGAGCGGAAGCTGCAGCGGCGCACCATCCAGCTCTATGTAAGGGCGGAAGTCGCGCGCCTCGCCGCGCACGACGATGCGATCACACTCCGGTTCGACGGTGAGCTGACCAAGATCCAGCAGCGAACGGACATCGCGCCGCAGCAGCGCGAAGTCCTTCGACTTCGATTCGCCGGCGGCATCGAAGCGGCTGAGCGCTGCGGCGTCCAGCGTCGCACGTGGAGACGTCCCGACGAACAAGCAGGTGCTCCCGAACCGGTCCAGTAAGCGCTGACGTTCTTCCGCCGGCGCAGTTCGGACCCGCGCGCTGCGGCGCAGCGCGGTGTCCTGCACCTTACCTCCGTGAAGGCGGAACATCTGCTCGACGAAGCCCCCGAGCGCGTGCTCCACGCGCTCGGGCACGAGCGGCCGCATGCTCTGGATGCTCAGACGTGCCACGCAGAGCTTCTGTAGTTCGGCCCGATCCATCAAGCCGGGGAGCGGAAGCCATCCCGCGCCGTGCTCGGAGGCGAACTTGCGCACAATCGGAGTGCCGGTCACAGGCTCCTCGAATTCCGACCTGCAGCTGGGACGAGTGCACCGGTACCGCGGCACCTTTCTCGTGCGGAACGTCAGCTTCGGCGTGTTGCACACCGGGCAGCGGAGCGTGAGCTTGTAGTCGTGCCACTCGGAGATCGAGTCGATAACGGAGATGCCGAGCAGCCCTTCGCCATCGCGGATCAGGACGACGTCGCCCACGGCGACTGACGTCGCATGCGCGACGGTCTCGTCCCATTGGTATGTCGAAGCGACCTCGTCCGCATACCCGGTGTGGCCCGCGTACTTCCCCGTGCCGCTGGCGGAGAGCAAGAGCCAGTAGTTCGCCATGACGCTCGCTTTCGATGATCGGGCCCGTGTCGGTCATCCTTGCATTTCGGTGCATTCGAAGGTTGGCGTGAGCCCAGCCGGACCCGACGTGTCAGTGACGTCACAGGACTGACTCCTCCCATCGCCGGAGACCAACGCAGGCGGCGAGACCGGCGCGGGCCGCATCCGCAGAAACCGTCGGAACCCTGGAACGTGAGGAGACGGAGAAGGCTGATGCCGACCAGACCGCTCTGCACATCTGCCCGGCCGCTCGGGGTCGATGAACGGCGTCCGCGACGAAATAGTCGGCGCACTGGAGCACCTGCTCAAAGGAGCAGGCCGCCCAGCCGGGGCTGCTGACCGTCGACGTCGTCACCTTCCACGACCGGATCGCGCACACCCTGAGGGCCGCACTCGAGGACGTCGCGATCGAGCTCGTGCCCGCGGCGGCACTGCGCTCTACGACGCCGTCGGCACCGACCTCAACAGCTTCGGCCAGCGCATCGAGGCGTTTCCCCGAGGAGGCGAGGCTGGCGACCGTGCAGGTCGTCATCGTCACCGACGGCTTCGATAACCGCTCGAATGAGTACAACGCGACCATCGTGCAGACGCTCGTGCAGCGCCAGCGCGACAAGGGCTGGGAGTTCGTCTTCCTCGGCGCCGACAGGGACGCCGCGCTCGTATCCCGCGGCCTCGGCATCGACGCGGCCAGCGCGATCGGGTTCACGCGCGACGCTGGCAGCATCCACGGCACCATAGCCGTACCAGCGTGCGGCTCACCGAGACGAGGCGACGTGGGCGGCGGAACGGCAGCAACGCCGAGACTCGCCCCAGGGGCGAGGCGACGACCGCTGGCACGCCTTCGCGCTGAGACGTACCAACCGCCTTCGGCGCTCAGCGCTCGAGGGCGAGTCCCTCGAGCGAGGTGAGCACGACCAGCCGCTCGGTCGCCCGCGTCGCGCCGACGTACAGGAGGTCCTGCCAGTTCGGGGTCGAGTCGTCGACGTCGGTCAGCACGACCACCGGAGCCTCGAGCCCCTTGAAGAGGTGCACGGTGCCCCATCGGATGCCGGGGCCGTCCGCATCGTCGGGCGCCAGCGCATCCGCCACCGTGCCCGTCGCGCCGCGTGCAGCGGACGCCCGGCGCGGGGAGAGCACGAGGATGTCGCGCGGTTCCCAGCCCTCCTCCCAGAGGTCGCGCAGCACCTGCTGCAACAGCTGCTGCTGGTGCCAGGCGCTGTCGAACCTCAGCGCCTGGCCGCACTCGCCGCCCAGCTCGGCGCGCTCGTACTGCGCGTAGACGTCGTCGCCGAGCAGCTGCTCGACGAAGGCGGCGAGCTCGGGGCGCTGGCGCACGTTGCGGGCGACGGCCATGCGGCCGGCGTCGGGGATGCGCGTGAGCAGGAGGTCGCGCCGGGTGAGGGTGGTGGTCTCGAGACGCGTGCCGCCTGCGGCGGCGCGCTCCTCGACCGGCGAGGGGGCGGCGGCTGCGCGCGGGCGGTAGATGTCCTGCCCTTCGAAGTCGCCGGCCACGACCACCCGCGCACCGGCGAGACCGCCCACGAGCAGGCTGTCGAGCACATCGAGGGTGGAGTCGCGCGCGAGGTCCTGCGCCTCGTCGGCGACCACGCAGGTGTAGGGCGGCTCGAAGCCGGGCGCACGTGTGATCGAGAGCGTCGCGTCGGGCAGGGTGCCGTTCCACCACGCATCGTCGGCGTCGTCAAGGGGCGTGAGGTCGGTGAGCGCGAGCATCAGGTGGTGCACGCGGGCGACGGTCAGCTCGGATCGGTCGCGCAGCCGGTGGCGCAGCTCGGCCTCGAGCTTGCGGTTGAAGCATGTGAGCAGCACGCGCTCGTCGCGGTTGGCAGCCTGGAGCGCCGCGCGCACGGCGATGTTCGTCTTGCCGGTGCCGGCCGGCCCCTCGACGACGAGCCGCGGGTAGTGCGCGAAATACTGCAGCGCCTCCTCCTGGCGCTCGGTCGCCTCGCGCAGGTCGCGCTCGCGGGCGGCGCGGGCGTCGGCGCTCGCCTGCCGCCACGTCACCGGCGGCGTCAGCAGGTCGCGGGCCTCTGCGATGTCGTCCTCGGTCGGCCGCCCTGCCTCGTAGCGCACGCCCCGCGCGCGCAGCTCGCGCTCGCCGGCGCGGAGCGCCTTGACGATGCCCGTCACGAGCCTGTCGGGCTGCAGGTCGGGCCGGGTCAGCGTGACGTCGGGCGTGACGTCGACGCGAGCCTCGAGCTGCTTGACAAGCTCGCCGCCGCGGTTCGGGAACCACACCGCGTGCCAGATCGGGTACCGCGGGTCGTACGCGCGCCGCAGGATCCACGAGCGCAGGCTCCTCGCGTTCTCGATCGCCTGGTCATAGGGGGAGCGGGATGTGGGTTCCTGGCTGCCGAGTCGCCACAGCCCATCCGCGCCGATCTCGACCCGTTCGTGCGACTTGACCTCGATCACGAGCATCCCCTCGCTCGGGATCAGGATGACGAAGTCGGCCTCGCCCTCCACCTGCGTCTCGTGGTGGCGGATGGGCAGGCCGTGCCAGACGACCCAGTCGGAGGTACCGGCGTGGTCGCGGAGCGCCTCGTAGACGCGCAGCTCGCCGGACGGAGCGCCGAGGCGCGGCTCCGGAGGGATCATCGTCGCCATGCGATCACGCTAGCCGGAAGTGAGGCGATGTCGACTGCTGCCGCGGCCCGCCACGTCGATCGCGGATAGCCTCACAGCATGGACGAGCAGACGATCACGCCGGTGGAGCTCTCGCGCGAGCTCGGCATGGACCGCAAGGGACGGCAGATCCGTGGGTTCCTGCGGAACCCGACGGATGGGGGCGGGCCGTTCGAGGGGCATGAGATCGGGACCGAGTGGCACCTGACGGCTGAGCAGGCTGAGCGGATCCGGAAGCACTTCTCGAAGAAGTAGGTGGTCTCGACTCGGTCGGCGCGCTGCGCGCGGCGACCGGCTCGACCAGCGGGTCGGGTGGTCTGGATCGCCGACGGGCGGCGCCCGTCGACTACTCGACAAGCGGGTGGTGGGGCCGGGCGCTGCGCGCGGCGACCGGCTCGACCAGCGGGTCGGGTGGTCTCGATACGCCGACGGGCTGAGCCCGTCGGCTACTCGACCAGCGGGTGGGGCCGGGGAGCGGGCAGCGGAGACGGGGGAGCGGGCGCCGCGTGCTCGTGGCGTGCTGTCTGATAACTACGATGGGCGGGTGCCGCGGGTCGTCCGCCTCGGCGCGACCTGACAGGAAGGCGTCCCTGGCGGCACCCAACCCGTACTCCGAGCAGACCGAGGCCGGCGCATCCGACGCCGTTGCGCCGACGCCCAGCAAGAAGCTGAAGTCGCGGCACGTGACGATGATCGCCCTCGGCGGCATCATCGGCGCGAGCCTCTTCGTCGGCTCGGCCAACGTGATCCTCTCGGCCGGGCCCGCCGCGATCCTGTCGTACCTCGGAGGCGGCCTCATCGTCTTCCTCGCCATGCGCATGCTCGGCGAGATGGCCGCGGTGCGCCCGGCCGTCGGCTCCTTCATGGAGTACGCCCGCGTCGGCCTCGGAGACTGGGCCGCCTACATCGTGGGCTGGCTGTACTGGTACTTCTGGGTGGGCGTCATCGCCTACGAGGCGGTCGCCGGCGGCGGCATGCTGAACGCCTGGTTCCCGGGGCTGCCCGCCTGGGCCGGCTCGCTGATCCTCCTCGCGATCTTCGTCACCACCAACCTCATCTCGCTGCGCGCGTTCGGAGAGACGGAGTTCTGGCTCGCCAGCATCAAGGTCGTCGCGATCGTCGTCTTCCTCGGCGCCGGTCTGCTGTTCGCGTTCGGCCTCTGGCCCGACTCGACGCTGTCGATCGCCAACCTCTGGCAGCACGGCGGCTTCATGCCCAACGGCTTCGGCGTGGTCGTCTCTTCGATCGCGCTCGTGCTCTTCGCCTACTTCGGCGCCGAGATCGCTGTCATGGCGGCGGCCGAGTCGGAGGACCCCGCCAAGGGCACCCGCCAGGCCGCCAACACCGTCATCTGGCGCGTGATGCTCTTCTACGTCGGCGCGGTGCTCGTGATCGTGATGGTGGTGCCCTGGAACCAGCTGCCCTCGCCCGACGAGATCCCGCCCTTCGCGTACGTCTTCAGCCTGCTCGGCATCCCGTTCGCCGAGGAGATCATGACGCTCGTCATCTTCACCGCGGTCATCTCGGTGCTGAACTCCGGCACGTACTCGGCGTCGCGGATGTTCGCGGCCCTGTCGGAGCAGAGGCTCGCGCCGGCGATCATGTCGAAGCGCTCGAAGCGCGGCGTGCCGGTCGCGGCCGTGATCGCGTCGACCGCCGGCGGCCTCGTCGCGACGCTCGTCAACTTCATCGCGCCGAGCTCGGGCATCTACGAGTTCATCATGAACTCCACCGGTCTCGTGGCGCTCTTCGTCTTCGTCTTCATCGCCGTCACGCAGTGGCGCCTGCGCGCGCATGACGCCGGAGGAGCAGGCGCAGCTGAAGCTCAAGGTCTGGCTGTTCCCGGTGCTCAACATCGTGCTCATCGCGGCGGCCATCGGCATCGTCGTCATCATGCTCCCCTCCGAGGGCGGGCGCGCGCAGGTGCTCACGAGCCTCATCGCGGCCGGCGCGCTCGCGCTCTTCTGGCCGATCGTGCGGAAGAAGCTGCAGCGGGCCCGGGCGGCCGGCGAGCTCGAGGATGCGTCGGTGGCGGTGGGCTGACCGGTGACGACGCGACGGCCGGCCATGAGCCGCGCTCCTCGCCTGTGCCGGGTCGAGTCCGAAGCCGATCGGGCGGCCGACGAGGCGATCGAGCCGCTGGCAGCGCGACGATGGCGTGAGCGCGTCTGCATGCTCTTGAACACTGGACCATGACGATGCCGGTTGCATCCGCGGTCGGTGCGTGGCCCACCATGGAGGTGTCTCGCGATCGACGACAGGTGGGGAGCAAGCGATGGATGCAGTGCTGACGGTGGTGGGGATCCTGCTGATCCTCCTGGGGTTGTGGGACGTGATCCACACGCTGCTGCACCCGGGCGGTCGCGGCAGCATCAGCCGCGCTGTGCTCGCCGCGGTGTGGAGCGTCTCGAAGCTGCTACGCCACAGGCTCGGCTCGGCCGTCGGGGCGGCAGGCATGGTGCTCGTGATCGGAGCGTGGGTCGTGATGCAGGGGTTGGGATGGGCGCTCATCTACCTTCCTCACCTGCCGGAAGGCTTCAGCTATGCGCCGGGCGTCGACTTCAGCGACTACGCGCCGCTCGCCGAGGCCCTGTACGTCTCGTTCGTGACCCTCACCACGCTCGGCTACGGCGACGTGCTGGCGATAGACCCCTGGATCCGGGCCGGTGCGCCGTTCGAGGCGCTCACCGGCTTCGCACTGCTGACAGCGGCGATGACGTGGTTCTCGCAGATCTACCCGCCGCTGTCACGACGCAGAGCGCTTGCGCTGCAGCTGTCAGGCATGGCGGATGCGCGCTACGCGGCATCCGTCAGCGCGCTGGATGCGGCGACGCTGGCTCGAGTGCTCGACGAGCTCACCGAGCGCGTGGCCGACGTCCGGCTGGACTTCGAGCAGCACGCCGAGGGGTTCTACTTCCGGGAAGGGCGGCTCGAGTTCGCCCTCGCACGGCAGCTGCCGTACGTGTTCGAACTGCTTGATGCAGCGATGGCGCGGCCGGAGGTCGGCGTGCGCTTGAGCGCGGCGCGACTGGCTAGGGCGCTGGAGGAGCTCGGCGCGACGCTTCGATCGCAGTACCTGGGGCGCGGCGACAGTGTCCGTGAGGTGCTCAGCGCGTATGCGGCTGACCACGGTCACGAGCCTCGCGATTGACGGGCTCGATCCGCTCGATGAACTGATCGGCCGCCATCAGCTCGCGCGCGAGCTTCGCACGGCGCTTGCGCGACTCCGAGCGGAAGTACTCGGCGCGGTCCTCCGGCATCCCGTCGAGCGGTGCGTCGGGGGAGGCGTCGAGGGCCCGCGCGAGCTCGGCCATCTCGTCGAGCGTGAAGCCGAAGGGCTTCATGCGCATGATGAGCCGCACGCGCTCCTCGTCGTCGGCCGTGTAGAGGCGGAAGCCGCCCTCGGTGCGGCCCGAGGCGCGCACGAGCCCGACCTCGTCCCAGTGGCGAAGCGAGCGCAGCGAGAGGCCTGTGCGCTCCGCGAGCTCACCGATGTGCATCGTCTCGTCGGTCATCCGCCATCCTCCTGCAACTCTCCCCTCACGTTAGGGTAGAGTCATTCCCGGTCGAGCTCTTCGACCACGCCACCCATTCTCGCCTGTCGGCTGGGTCGGTCCCGCGCGCGACGACGCGCTCACGCACTCCGACCTCGCTGCGGCACGCCCGCGCATCCACTCGCTCTCGAAGGAGCCCCATGACCACCACCGCGACGCGCGACCGCGCCCGGTACCGCGACAACCCATCCGTCACGACCGTGCTGCGCAACCCGCGCCTGCTCACCCGCGAGGCCCTCGCCGGCCTGGTCGTGGCGCTCGCGCTCATCCCCGAGGCGATCTCGTTCTCGATCATCGCCGGCGTCGACCCCGCCGTCGGCCTCTTCTCGTCGGCCGTGATGGCGATCTCGATCGCCTTCGTCGGCGGCCGGCCCGCGATGATCACCGCCGCCACGGGCGCCGTCGCGCTCGTCATCGCGCCGATCATGCGCGACCACGGCTTCGACTACTTCATCGCCACGGTGCTGCTCGCCGGCATCCTGCAGATCGTGCTGGGGCTCGTCGGCGTCGCCAAGCTCATGCGCTTCATCCCGCGGAGCGTCATGGTCGGCTTCGTCAACGCGCTCGCGATCCTCATCTTCATGGCGCAGATCCCGCAGCTGGTGGATGTGCCGGGGCTCGTCTACCCGCTCGTCGCCGTCGGGCTCGTGATCCTCGTGGTCATGCCGCGGCTGACGAAGGTCGTGCCGGCACCGCTGTTCGCGATCATCCTGCTCACAGGCGCCGTGCTGCTCTTCGGCTGGCAGGTGCCCGACGTCGGCAGCCAGGGCGAGCTGCCGCGCAGCCTGCCGTCGCTCTTCTTCCCCGACGTGCCGCTCACGCTCGAGACGCTCGGCATCATCGGCCCGACCGCCATCGCGATGGCGCTCGTCGGCCTCATGGAGTCGCTCATGACGGCGAAGCTCGTCGACGACGTCACCGACACGCACTCCGACAAGACGCGCGAGTCGTGGGGCCAGGGCGTCGCCAACGTGCTCTCGGGCCTCTTCGGCGGCATGGGCGGCTGCGCCATGATCGGCCAGACGATGATCAACGTGAAGGCCTCCGGCGCCCGCTCGCGGGTGTCGACCTTCCTCGCCGGCGTCTTCCTGCTCGTGCTGATCGTCGCGCTCGGCGACATCGTCGGGCTCGTGCCGATGGCGGCGCTCGTGGCGGTGATGATCATGGTCTCGGTCGGCACCTTCGACTGGCACTCGATCCAGCCGGCGACGCTGCGGCGCCTGCCGCTGTCGGAGACGCTCGTGATGGTCATCACCGTCGTGGTCGTCGTGCTGACCCACAACCTCGCGATCGGCGTGATCGTCGGCGTCATCGCCGCGATGGTGCTCTTCGCCCGCCGGGTCGCGCACTTCCAGTCGGTGACGCGCGAGGTGCGCGAGTCCGACGGCGGTGCCGCCGCGCACTACACGGTCGAGGGCGAGCTGTTCTTCGCCTCCTCCAACGACCTCACGACGCAGTTCGAGTACACCGACGACCCCGACCACGTCGTCATCGACCTCTCGCGCTCGCACATCTGGGACGCATCCACCGTCGCCGCCCTCGACGCGATCGAGACGAAGTACGAGCGGCTCGGCAAGCGCGTCGAGCTGCACGGGCTCAACGCCTCGTCGGTGCAGATGCACGGGCGGATGACGCGGCAGCTGGGCGGGGAGGGCTGAGGCGCGACGCGGGTCGAGTACGGTCGCGGCGCGGCACCTAGAGGAGGCGGATCAGTTCGCCCTCGCGCTCGAAAAGTTGAGGGTATCGGCGCGCACGGGCGCTCACCTGGCTCGCGCCCAAAGGCTTCCCGCTCTTGGGCCGGTACAGGCGACGCACATTGATGAGGTCCGCGAGGTCCCGGCTCTTCATGGGAGCGCCGCATTCGCGCAAGACGTCCGCCATCGCCTCGTGCAAGGTCAAGTGCGACTCTTCGTCCGCCATTGGATACCCCCGTTGCCTCGTCGCAGTCGCCGCCGTCCGTAGAAGTGGCTAGGCAGATGCTTGCGCCTCGTGGGCTCGATGACAAGGTGAATCTGTGGTCCCAGTACGGGGACATGTCGTCCTGCTTCGGCGCGACCGACCCGTCAATGTTCCATTGCCCGGGCGTCACTCGGGCGAGAAGAGCTCCTCGATGCGGCACTCGAAGACGGCCGCAAGCCGGAACGCGACGGGCAGCGACGGGTCGAAGCGGCCCTTCTCGATCGAGATGACGGTCTGGCGCGAGACGCCCAGCTCGTCGGCGAGCCGCTGCTGCGACCAGCCGCGCTCCTGCCGCCGCTCGGGCAGCGAGTTGCGCATCAGGCGTCCGCCCGCTTCGCGAGCAGGTAGCGCACGGCCACGTCGATGCCGATGAGCGTGGCGAGGCCGAGCAGCAGCAGCCCGGTGTCGACTTGCAGGCCGGTGATCGAGAACGCGGCGGCCGCGAGCCCGACCGTCATGAACGTGTCGCCGAAGGCGCCGCGGGCGGCCCGGTCGAACCACGCCGACTCGACCGAGTCCTCGGGGCGCTCCGTCGCATCCGTCAGGCTCGACCGGTCGACCGAGGCCGCCCAGACGAGCGCGGCGGCGACTGGGAGCGTGACGACGGCCATCACCGTGAAGCGCAGCCATGCGTCGCCCTGGGTGCCGTGTTCGCCGAGCGCGGCGTAGAGCGCGCCGAGGGCGCTCGAGATCGCGGCGCCGCCGAGCAGCGTCGCGGCGACGAGCGCCGGCGTGCCGCCGCCGAAGCGGGCGCGGCCGAAGCGGCTGGTGGTGCGGGTGGCGGGGGCGTTGGTCATGGCGTCTCTCTCCTCGGTGGTGTCAAGGAGACCGTACAGTCAAGTCTCTTTGACTGTCAAGCAGGCTTGACGTGCTGCTGCCTGCCGGCCTGGCTACGCTGAGCCCCACACGGGAACGGGGGATGCGGTGGCTGAGGAGTCGGTCGACGACCTGCGGGCAGAGCTCGCTGCGCTCGAGGATCCGCGCATGCGCGAGGTCAACGAGCGGCACGGAGACGACCACGGCGTCAACCTGGCGAAGCTGCGCGCGATCGCCAAGCGGGTCAAGGTGCAGCACGACCTGGCGGTCGAGCTCTGGGCGACGGGCGACACCTCGGCGCGGCTGCTCGCGCTGCTGGTCTGCCGGCCGAAGGCGTTCACCGCCGAAGAGCTCGACGCGATGCTGCGCGAGGCGCGCGCGCCCAAGGTGCACGACTGGCTCGTCAACTACGTCGTGAAGAAGTCGCCGCCCGCCGAGGCGCTGCGGCAGCGGTGGTTCGACGACGCGGATGCGGTGGTCGCGAGCGCCGGATGGGCCCTGACCTCCGAGCGGGTGCGCAAGGCCCCCGACGGGCTCGACCTGCCCGGGCTGCTCGACACGATCGAGGCCGAGATGCGGGATGCGCCGGCGCGGCTGCAGTGGGCGATGAACGAGTGCCTCGCGCACATCGGCATCGCGCACCCGGCGCTGCGCGCCCGCGCGATCGCGATCGGCGAGCGGCTCGAGGTGCTGAAGGACTACCCGACGCCGCCGAACTGCACGTCGCCCTTCGCCCCCGTCTGGATCGCCGAGATCGTGCGGCGGCAGGAGGGGTAGGGCCCTCCGCTGGTCGAGCCGGACGACCGCCGGAGGCGGGCGTCCGAGTCGAGACCACTCCGCTGCACGAAGCCAGTGGTCTCGACTCGCGCGCTCCGCGCGCGGCTCGACCGGCGGGGTGCGGTGCGGCGGCGGGAGGATGCCGTCAGCCCCCGAAGAACGCCCCCGCCACCCGCATCAGGTCATGCAGGTCGCTCACGCCCGCGAGCTCGCGCGCCGAGTGCATCGACAGGATCGGGATGCCCACGTCGACCGTGCGGATGCCGAGCCGCGTCGCCGTGATCGGGCCGATCGTCGAGCCGCACGGCACCTGGTTGTTCGAGACGAACTCCTGGCTCGTCACGCCCGCCGCATCGCACCAGCCGTGCCAGGCAGCGGCGCCCGCGCCGTCGGTCGCGTAGCGCTGGTTGGCGTTGATCTTCAGGATCGGCCCCGATCCGAGCACCGGCCGCACCGCCGGGTCGTGCTTCTCGGCGTAGTTCGGGTGCACCGAGTGCCCGACGTCGCTCGAGACGCACCACGACGACGCGACCGCGCGCATCCGCTCTGCCCGGTCGGCGCCGAGCGAGAGGCCGATGCGCTCGAGCACGTCCTCGAGGAACGGTCCGGCCGCGCCCGAACGGGTCGCCGAGCCGATCTCCTCGTGGTCGAAGACCGCGAGCATCGGGATGTGGTCGCCGTCGAAGCCGTCGGCGGCGGCCGCGAGCGCCACGACACCGGCGTGCACGCTCGCGAGGTCGTCGAGCCGGCCGGCCGCGAGGAACGCGTCGTCGTGCCCGAAGACCGCCCCGCGCGCCGCGTCGGCGACGACGACGTCGAAGCCGCGGATGCGCGCCGCATCGACCTTCGCGCCGTCGACGGACGCGGCGAGCTCGGCGAGCAGGTCGGCCGAGTCGGGCGCGCCGAGGCCCCAGACGGGCTGCGTGTGCACCTGCTTGTCGAGCGCGAAGCCCTCATTGGCGGTGCGGTCGAGGTGGATCGCGAGCTGCGGCAGGCGCAGCAGCGGCCCGGTCGCCGCGAGCACCTCGGAGCCGTCGTCGAGCACGAGCCGGCCGGCGAGCCGCAGCTCGCGGTCGAGCCACGAGTTGAGCAGCGGGCCGCCGTAGACCTCGACGCCCGCCTGCAGCCAGCCGAGCCGGCCGGTCGTCGGCTTGGGCTTGAGCTTGAAGCCGGGGGAGTCGCTGTGGGCGCCGAAGACGCGCACCGGGGTGGTCGCAGTCGCGCCCTGCGGCACGATCCACGCGATCACGGCGCCGTCGCGCACCACCAGGTACTTGCCCGCCTGCTCGGGCCACGCATCCGTCTCCTGCAGCGCGGCGAAGCCGGCGCCCTCGAGACGGCGGGCGACCTCGGCCGCGGCGTGGAAGCTCGAGGGGGACGCGGCGACGAAGTCGGCGAGGTCCTCGGCGTGGGTGCGGGCGGTCTCGGGCGTGGGCGCTGCGGGCACGGCGGTGTCCTCCAGGGTGACGGGGCTTCCGAGCCTAGCCGCGCCGTTCGTCGACCGGCTCAGTGCGCCGCCGGCCGGATTATCCGGCCGGGCGGGCATCTGGCCGGTTGGCGAACGACGGATGCGGTGCCCGGCTCGGGCGGGTCAGCGCGCGCGGGCGCGTGCGCGCCGCACGGCCGCCGCGACCAGCCGCCAGCCGACGAGCAGCACGAGCAGCGTCACCGTCGCGATGATCACGAAGGGCAGCGCTGTGCCCTGGCCGAGCAGCAGACGCAGCAGCATGCCGCCGCCGACCGTGACGAGCCACACCGGCACGCCGGTGCGCAGCGGCGCGAGCGGCGCCCGCCACGCGACGCTCACGACCCAGCCGACGGCGAGGGCGACGAGGAACGGCCACGCCGTCATCGCGATGCCCCAGACGCTGACCGCGTCGGGGCTGTGCGTCGCGAAGCCGACCCCAGCGAAGAGCGTGACGAGCGCGGCGTCGGTGAGCAGCGCGATCACCGCCGGGCGCACGGTCACCCCGGTCTCGGTCTTGTCGATCGCCACGACGCCACGCTATCCGCGTGGTCCCATGCCCCACGGCAGACAGATGTGCGGGCAAGGGCTCGCAACCTGGGCGGATGACAGCCGATGCTCACACATCTACCGGCGACCCGGCGCTGAGGGTCAGCGCAGCGCGCGCTTGATCGACTCGCGCTCCGCCTCGAGCTTGCGCACGCGGCGGCCCAGCTTGAGCAGCCGGATCGAGCCCAGCAGCGCCGCGACGAGCACGCCCGCGATCGCCGCGAAGAGCATCGCGACGCCCAGCGGCAGGCTGAACTCGAAGCCGAGGTAGGCGAAGTCGGCGGGCACGTTGTTCTGCAGGATGAAGATGAGCAGCAGCACGAGGATGAGCGCGCCGAGGATGAGCGCGATCCACGTGCCGCCGCTGACGCCCTGCTTCTGGTGCCCGTCGAGCGAGGAGTCGAGCACGACGCGCGGACGGTCGTCGTGCACCGGGGTCGTGCTCGCCGTGGTGTCGGCGGTCGTGCCCGTCGTGGCACCGGAGGCGGGCATCGCGGCCGTCGTGCGGGTCGGCTCGGCGGGCGAGCGGGTGCCGTCGGTGCGGCGGATGTCTCGGTCGTCGGCGTCGGACGTGGCGTCCATGCGGCTGCTCTCCTCAAGTCGCGGCGGTGCTGCGGGTCTCTCTGCTCG
Organism: Agrococcus sediminis; assembly: GCF_007923295.1. GTDB lineage: Bacteria > Actinomycetota > Actinomycetes > Actinomycetales > Microbacteriaceae > Agrococcus > Agrococcus sediminis. Next base: position 435,426 of record NZ_VOIR01000011.1, read on the forward strand.
GAGCGTACGCCTGCACGCTGGACGCCAGCGGGCAGCGCACCGCGACGGCTATCGCGGGCGAGGTGCGGGCAGCGGCGGCACCGGCTTCGCCAGCAGCACGTCGGCCAGGGCGATCTCGACCTCGCCGCGACGGGTGGCGACCGTGCACGTCACCGCGTCGACCGCGACCAGGTCGCCGAGCGCATCCGTCGCCCGGTGCGTGTCGCCGTGGAGGCGGTAGCGCACGACGACGCGGGTGCCGAGGGGGAGGGCGGCGAGGGAGTCGGCGGCGCTGGTCACGGGGTGGTCTCGAGACGCGGCCTGCGGCCGCTCCTCGACCAGCGGGGGCTGGAGGCGGCGATCACCACGAGCCCGGCGCGTAGTCCTTCAGGAAGACGCCGAAGAGGTCCTCGCCCGCCTCGCCGCGCACGATCGGGTCGTAGACGCGGGCGGCGCCGTCGACGAGGTCGAGGGGCGCGTGGAAGCCCTCCTCCGCGAGCCGCACCTTCGTGAAGTGCGGCCGCTCGTCGGTGATCCAGCCCGTGTCGACGGCGGTCATGAGGATGCCGTCGCGCTCGAACATCTCGCGCGCGCTCGTGCGCGTGAGCATGTTGAGCGCCGCCTTCGCCATGTTCGTGTGCGGGTGGCCGGGGCCCTTGTAGCCGCGGCCGAAGACGCCCTCCATCGCCGAGACGTTCACGATGTAGGTGCGGCGCGCGGTCGAGGCGGCGAGCGCCGGCCGCAGCTTCGACACCAGCAGGAACGGCGCCGTCATGTTGGCCAGCTGCACCTCGAGCATCTCGAGCGGCTCGACCTGGTCGACGTGCTGCGTCCAGCTGTTGCTGTGCTCCTCGTCGGGCACGAGACCGCCTGCGTCGATCGCGGTGCCGGCGGCCAGCCGCTCGAGCGACGACGAGCCCGCGGCCATCGCCTGCTGCGTGAGCTCGTCGGCCGTGCGGGCGGCGCTCGCGAGGATCGGGTGCGCCGCGACCGAGGCGGCGAGGGCGAGCGGATGCGCGTCGTTCGTGTGCCCGAAGGTCACGAGCTCGGGGAGCGGGCCGTCGGGCAGCGGCGCGAGCTCGGCCTCGACGAGCGGCGCGTAGGCGCCGGGCGAGCGCCGCACCGTCTGCGCCGCGTTGTTGATGAGTATGTCGAGCGGCCCCGCCGCGGCGACCTCCTCGGCGAGCCCTACCACCTGCGCCGGGTCGCGCAGGTCGATGCCGACCACCTTGAGCCGGTCGAGCCACTCGCCCGAGTCGGGCAACGACGAGAACCGCCGCACCGCATCCCTCGGGAACCGCGTGGTGATGGTCGTGTGGGCGCCGTCGCGCAGCAGCCGCAGCGCGATGTGCATGCCGATCTTCGCCCGGCCGCCCGTGAGCAGCGCGCGCTTGCCGGTGAGGTCGGTGCGGGCGTCGCGCTTGGCGTGGCTCATGGCCGCGCACGTCGGGCAGAGCTGGTGGTAGAACGCGTCGACGAGCGTGTACTGCTGCTTGCAGATGTAGCAGCCACGCGAGCGGATGAGCGTACCGGCGGTGGGCGCGGCGGCCCTGGTGGCGAGCGGGATGCCCCGCGTCTCGTCGTCGATGCGGTCGGGGGCTCCCGTGGCGGTCGCGGCGACGACGGCGCGGTCGGCGGCCTGGATGCGCGCGTGCTTCGCCTTGCGGCTCGCGAGCTTGACCTCCTTGAACATGTTGGCCGTCGCCTGCCGCACGGCCACGTAGGCGGGGTCGTCGCGGTCCATGCGGTGGAGCGTCTCGAGCACGCGCAGCGTGGTGGCGACGTCGTCGGGCGAGAGCGTCGCGGGCGCATCTGCGGCGGCGTCTTCGGGCGCGCCGGAGGGGACCGAGTGGTGGGGGAGCACAGGCGATTCTACCGCCGACGGATTCTGCGGCGCAGGCCGTCGGCCGGGGTGCTCGGGCGCGGCTCAGCCCGCGCCACCCCCCGACCCCGCGAACGGATGCAACCAGGCGGTGACCGCGAGCAGCGCGACCGCGAAGCCGATGAGCTGCACGGTCGTCCGGGTGGTGCGTCGCGACATGGCGGTGCGCTCGCGCACGAGCAGCACCACCGCACTGACCGCTGCGATCGCGGCCCAGGCCGCGCACGCCCAGCCGGCGACCCACAGCAGCTCGGCGGCGCCCTCCGGTGCTCGCATCGCGAGCGACGCGAGCGGCAGCAGCAGCGCGGCCAGCGCCGCGCCGACGGACGCCATCCCGGCGGGCACGCGGGCCGGTGCGGCCGGTGCCGCGTGCTGAGGCGCTGCGAGGTGCATGCTCGCACGGTAGTCCCGTCGCCGACACCGTGGGCTCAGGGCTCCGCCAGCATCCGCTCCGACGACTGTGCGTTCGATTTTTCCGTTTCTCGAGTATGGTGAGCGGTATGAGCACCGCAACGGCCGCAGGTAACGGCTCCAAGAACGCCCGCACATACCTGCCCGACCAAGGCAATCGCGAACAACTGCTCAACTTCGCAGAGTTCATGCGTGAGTTGGAAGCGCATCTCGCGCAGAACTCCAGCCAGGCGGCCCTCGTGGATCCCACGGGCGAAGCTCGTCCGATCCCAGAGGAGATCTTTCGAATCCTGGATCAGGTGACGAACGCGTTGGCCGCGGGCAAGGGCATCACTGTCGTGCCACAAGGCATGACGATGACGACGCAGCAGGCAGCGGACTTCCTTGGCGTCAGCCGACCGACGCTGGTTCGTCTTCTCGAGTCCGGGGCGATCCCGTTCGAGCAGCCCGGGCGGCACCGGCGCGTGCGACTGCATGACCTCCTCGACTACCAGCAGTCGTTCAGTGCCCAGCGACGCGAGGCGCTCAGGGATCTCGCACGAGCCAATCTGGACGCCACGGAGAAGACAGGATCGCCGAGTCAGATTCAGCGGCTTTCGGAGATGCCGGGCGAGTGAGGTTTCCCGCACTCTTCGACACCAACGTGCTCTACGGGGCGCTGCTGAACGATTGCATCCTGACGCTCGCCGAGCACGGCCTCTTCCGGCCACTCTGGTCGCAGGACATCCTGACCGAGCTTCGGCGCAACCTGGTCGCGAACGGCGAACGCGCAGCGCTCGTGGAGAAGCGCATCTGCACGATGGTCGCCTTCTTCCCCGACGCCATGGTCAGCGGGCATGAGTCACTGATCGACCAGATGACGAACGATCCGAAAGACCGGCACGTCCTCGCCGCAGCCGTCCGAGGCGGTGCCGAGGTGCTCGTCACCTTCAATGGCAAGGACTTCCCCGCCGACTCGACCGAAGCGTACGACGTAGAGGTGGTGCATCCGGACGACTTCCTGCTCGACCAGCTCGATCTCTACCCCGGGGCGACCATCCGCGCCCTCGAGGAGGTCGTTGCGGACTACGACTCGCCCGCGATGACGATGGACGACTATCTCCTGGCCTTGGCGCGCGCTGGAACTCCCCGATTCGCTGACGCAGTGCGCGACCGCTTGGACTGACCGCCGCTTCGAAGTGCACCGGCGCATCTCGACCGTCACCGAGCATGAAGGACCTGCCAATGATGCCCCTCCTCGACCACGCCCCAGCGACCTGGGATCCCGACGCCGCGTTCGAGGCGTTCGCCGCCTGGTCGGCCGAGCGCGGCCTGCCGCTCTACCCGGCGCAGGAGGAGGCGCTGATGGAGGTCGTCAGTGGCGCGAACGTCATCCTCTCGACGCCCACCGGCACCGGCAAGTCGCTCGTCGCCACCGGCGCGCACTTCGCCGCGCTGGCGCAGGGGAAGCGCACCTTCTACACCGCGCCCATCAAGGCACTCGTGAGCGAGAAGTTCTTCGCCCTCGTCGAGGTCTTCGGCGCCGAGAACGTCGGGATGGTCACCGGCGACTCCTCCGTCAACGCCGACGCCCCGATCATCTGCTGCACCGCCGAGATCCTCGCCAACCTCGCGCTCCGCAACGGCGAGCGCACCGAGGTCGACCAGGTCGTCATGGACGAGTTCCACTTCTACGGCGACCCGCAGCGCGGCTGGGCGTGGCAGGTGCCGCTGCTCACGCTGCCGCACGTGCAGTTCATCCTCATGTCGGCCACGCTCGGCGACGTCACCCGCATCGCCCGCGACCTGACCGAGCGCACCGGCCGCGAGACCGCGCTCGTCACCGGCGTCGAGCGGCCCGTGCCGCTCAGCTTCGAGTACGCGATGACGCCCGTGCACGAGACCATCGAGGAGCTGCTCGCCACCCAGCGCGCCCCCGTCTACATCGTGCACTTCGCGCAGGCCGCCGCGCTCGAGCGGGCGCAGGCGCTCACCTCGGTGAAGATCATCGACCGCGAGCAGCGCGACCGCATCGCCGAGGCGATCGGCGAGTTCCGCTTCACCACGCGCTTCGGGCAGACGCTCTCGCGGCTCGTGCGCAGCGGCATCGGCGTGCACCACGCGGGCATGCTGCCGAAGTACCGCCGCCTCGTCGAGCAGCTCGCGCAGCAGGGCCTGCTGCGGGTCATCTGCGGCACCGACACCCTCGGGGTCGGCATCAACGTGCCCATCCGCACCGTGCTCCTGACGGGCCTCACGAAGTTCGACGGGCAGCGGATGCGTCAGCTCACGGCGCGCGAGTTCCACCAGATCGCGGGCCGTGCCGGCCGGGCCGGCTACGACACCGCCGGCACGGTGGTGGCGCAGGCGCCCGAGCACGAGGCCGAGAACGCGAAGCAGCTCGCCAAGCTCGGCGACGACCCGAAGAAGCGGCGCAAGCTCGTGCGCAAGAAGGCGCCCGAGGGCTTCGTCTCGTGGGGGCAGCCGTCGTTCGAGAAGCTCATCGACGCCGATCCTGAGCCGCTCGTGTCGCACATGCAGATCAGCCACTCGATGCTGCTCAACATCATCGGCCGCGGCGGCGACGCCTTCACCGAGGTGCGCGAGCTCATCGAGGCCACCCACGAGCCGCGCGACTCGCAGCTCGCGCTGCAGCGCCGCGCGCTCGCGATCTACCGCACCCTCCGCACCGCCGGCGTCGTGGAGCAGCATCCCGACCCCGACGACGCCGACGCGCCCCCGCGCATCCGCCTCACCGTCGACCTGCAGCCGAACTTCGCGCTCAACCAGCCGCTCTCGCCGTTCGCGCTCGCGGTCATCGACATGCTCGACCCCGCCGACCCGACGCATCCGCTCGACGTCATCTCGGTCATCGAGTCGACGCTCGACGACCCGCGGCCGATCCTGTCGCAGCAGCAGTTCCTCGCCCGCGGCGAGGCCGTCGCGGCGATGAAGGCCGAGGGCATCGAGTACGAGCAGCGCATGGAGCTGCTCGAGGCGGTCACGCATCCGAAGCCGCTCGAGGAGCTGCTCACCGAGGCGCTCGCGGTCTTCGCGTCGTCGCAGCCGTGGGTGTCGGACTTCGCGCTCTCGCCGAAGTCGGTGGTGCGCGACATGTGGGAGCGGGCGATGACCTTCGCCGACTACGTGCAGCACTACGGGCTCGCGCGCAGCGAGGGGCTCGTGCTGCGCTACCTGTCGGACGCCTACCGGGCGATCCGCCAGACGGTGCCCGACGAGGCGAAGACCGACGAGCTGCTCGACCTCATCGAGTGGCTCGGCGAGGTCGTGCGGCAGGTCGACTCGAGCCTGCTCGACGAGTGGGAGCAGCTCATGCACCCGACCGAGCCGGGCGAGGCGCCCATCGCGCCGCCTCCACCGCCGTCGGTCGTGGCCAACCCGCGCGCGTTCCGGGTGCTCGTGCGCAACGAGCTGTTCCGGCGCGTGCAGCTCGCGGCGCTCGACAAGGTCGACGAGCTCGGCGAGCTCGACGCGGCCTCCGGCTTCGACGCCGACGCGTGGGCCGACGCGCTCGACGCCTACTTCGACGAGCACGGCTCGATCGGCACCGGCGCCGACGCCCGCAGCTCGCGCATGCTCGTCATCGACGAGGGGCCGCACGAGTGGCAGGCGCAGCAGATCCTCGCCGACCCGGCGGGCGACCACGACTGGCGCATCTGGGCGACCATCGACCTGCAGGCGTCGGCGGATGCCGGCGCCGCGGTCGTGCGCGTGACGCGCGTCGGGCGGCTGTAGGCGCAGGCCGCTCGCCAGCTCGCTCGCCTACCCGCCTCCTCGCCCGCCAGCCCGCCTCGCTCGACTGCAGCCACCGTTCGTCAACCGGCTCCGTGCGCGTCCGACCGGATAGTCCGGTCGGCGACGCACTGGGCCGGTCGACGAACGACGGATGCGCGGGGGCGGGCGGCGCGAGCCGCGCGGCGCGCGCGGGGCGCGCGGGCGACGCTGCGTCAGCCGCCGGGCGTGAACGCGGCCGCCGAGCCCAGCTCGCCCGCCACGAGGCGCGCGGTCACCTCGGTCAGCAGCGCGACGCCGGCGACGCTGTCCTCGTCGCTCGTGCGCTCGCCCTCGTTGTGCGAGATGCCCTCGATGCTCGGCACGAAGAGCATGACGGTCGGCGCGACGTCCTTCATGTTCGTCGAGTCGTGGCCGGCGACGGTCATCGTCGGCGCGTGCGTGAGCCCGAGCGCCGCGGCGGCCGAGCGCGCGAGCTCGACGCCCTCCGGCTGGTAGGCGAGCAGCCCCCACTGATGCGTGAGCCGGCGCTCGATCGTGACGCGGGCGCGCTCCTCGATCGCGGCGAGGCGCTCCTCGAGCAGCGCGTTGGCGCGCTCGAGCACGGCCTCGTCGGGGGAGCGGAGGTCGAGGTTGATCTCGACGAGCCGCGCGACGGTCACGGGGGAGTTGGGCGCGAGCTCGAGCTCCGAGACCGACGAGTGCAGCATGCCCTCCGGCAGCTCGTCGGTGAGCTCGCGCGCGGCGACGATGACGAGCGCCGCGCCGTAGAGCGCGTCGCGCCGGTCGGCCATCACGGTCGAGCCCGTGTGGCTCTGCTCGCCGTGCACGACGATGCGGTACTTGCTCGCCGCCCACGTGCGGTCGACGAGCCCGATCGTGGTGCCCGACTCCTCGAGGCCGCGGCCCTGCTCGATGTGGATCTCGGCGTACGCCGCGACGGGCGGCGGCGTGAGGTCGAGCGCGTCGCCCGGCTCGGCGATCGCCTGCGCCACCGTGACGCCCGCGCGGTCGGTCGCCGCGAGCGCGGTCTCGAGCGGCAGCTTGCCGGTGAGCACCGAGCTGCCCATCATGCTGGGGGTGAACCGGCTGCCCTCCTCGTTGAACCAGTTGACGACCGCGAGGTTGCACGCGGGCTGCAGCGAGCCCTCGCGCACGCGCCGCGCGACCTCGCGGGCGGCGTGGGCCGCGGCCAGCACGCCGTAGGCGCCGTCGAAGCGGCCGGCGAGCGGCTGCGAGTCGAGGTGCGAGCCGACGAGCACGTAGGGCGCGCCCGGCACGAGCTCGAGCAGCCCGAACTGGTTCGAGACCGCGTCGTGCCGCACCTCGAAGCCGGCGCGCTCGAGCCATCCGGCGAACCACGCGCGCGTCTCGTGGTCGGCGGCGCTGCCGGCCTGCCGCTCGACGCCGCCGCCCGGGGTCGCGCCGAAGCCCGACATGGTCGCGAAGTCCTCGAGGAAGTCCTCGGCCTGCTCGTGCTGCTGCATGGGTGCTCCTTGCTGCGCGCCGTCGTCGGCGCTCGTGGTGGGTCGGATGCGCGGGGTCGCGATCAGCGCTCGGCGAGCGTGCCGTGCACGGCCTCGCCGCCGACGAGGGTCGCGACGACGTCGATCGCGCCGATGCGCTCGGTCGGCACGTGGTGGGGGTCGTCGGCGAGCACGACGATGTCGGCGAGCATGCCCGGCGCGAGCACGCCCTTGCGGCCGCCCCAGCCGGTCGCGGCGGCGGAGCCGGCGGTGCAGGCGCGCAGCGCCTCGTCGATGGTCAGCCGCTCGTCGGGGCCGTAGGGCGCGCCGCTCTCGGTGCGGCGCTCGACGAACGCCTGCACGATGCGCAGCGGCTCGCCGGGCGCGACGGGCCGGTCGGAGCTGCCCGCGAGCACGCCGCCCGCGCGCAGCACGCTCGCCGCCGGGTAGGAGCGCAGCGTGCGCTCGGGCCCCAGCCGCTCGGCCATGCCGTCGCCGTACTCGGCGATGAAGCGCGGCTGCGGCACGAGCGCGACGCCGAGCTGCGCCATGCGGGCGATCTGGTCGGGGCGCACGACGCCGCCGTGCTCGATGCGGCTCGGCAGCGGGCGCGCGCCGTGCAGCCGCTGCGCCTCGTCGATGAGGTCGAGCGCGAAGTCGATCGCCGCGTCGCCGATGGCGTGCAGCGCGAGCGCCCAGTCGCCGCCGGCGGCGGCGAGCACCTGGGCGCGCATCGCCTCGGGGTCGCCCTGCAGGTAGCCGTGGTTGCCGTGATCGTGCGCGTAGTCCTCGCTCATCGCCGCGGTCGAGCCGAGCAACGAGCCGTCGGTGAACACCTTGACGGGGCCGAGCTGCAGCCGGTCGTCGCCGGCGCCGCTGCGGATGCCGGCGGTGAGCCCGATCGCGCGCGGGTCGTCATCATGGCCGGCGAGCTCGACGAGCGCGTCGAGCGTCACCATCGCCTGCGTGCGGGTGCGCAGCAGCCCCCGCTCGCGGGCCCGCTGGTAGGCGGCGAACTCGCGCGGCGAGTGGCCGATCCAGCCGCCGGCGATGCCCGCGTCGGTGACCGACGTGATGCCCTCCCGCGCGTACTGCGCGCTCGCCCGGCCCAGCGCATCCTCGATCGCGGTGAGCGGGTCGGGCAGCAGCACGTCCTGCACGATCCGCATCGCGTTCTCCTCGAGCAGACCGGTCGGCCGCCCGCGGTGATCGCGCGCGATGACGCCGCCGTCGGGGTCGGCGCGCGGGCCGTCGTCGATGCCGATGCGCCGCAGCCCCTCGCCGCTCATCGTCGCGGCGTGCCCCGAGGCGTGCTTGATCCACACGGGCCGCCCGCCCGACGCGCGGTCGAGCGCGTCGCGGTCGAGGCGGCCGGCGAGGCCGAGGGGGTTGAAGCCGGATGCGACGACCCAGTCGTGCGGGTCGGTCGCGACCCGCTGCTCGATGCGCCGGTAGACCTCGTCGGGCGTCGTCGCGCCGGCGAGGTCGAGCTCGGCGAGCGTCTGGCCGAACCAGACGCTGTGCGCGTGCGCGTCGTTGAAGCCGGGCAGGAGCACGGCGCCGTCGGCGTCGAGGCGCCGATCGGCGTGCACGCCGTCGAGCTGCTCGTCGAGGCCCACGATGCGGCCCGCCCAGATGCCGACGCGGCTCGCCGTCGGCCGCGCGTCGTCGCCGGTGAGCACTCGGGCGTTGTCGATGATCGCGTCGATGCGCACGCGCTGCCTCCTGCTGCTGCTCGGGGTCTCCATTCAATCTGGGCATCGCTACAGCGACAATGGGAGCGCGGCACGGGAACGGCCGCCTGGAGTGTGCAAGCGCACAGTGCCGCAGGAGCGGCCGGATCGGGGAGGCATCGTGGAGGACCCAGGGGCGGCGCGCTCGCCGGAGTGGGTCGCGCTCGTCGACCGGCTCGACGAGGAGATGGACGGGATCGTCGACGACTTCGTGCGGGCGTTCGGCGAGCGCTCGCTCTACGACCGCGACGCCGTGCCCGCGCACGACCTGCGCGACACCGCCGACGCCACCTTGCGCATGCTCGTCGCGCGCATGGCCGGCCGCACGCCCACCCAGGACGAGGCGGCGCTCGCGACCACGCTCGGCGTGCGCCGGGCACGGCAGGGCGTGCCGCTCGACGCGCTGCTCGAGGCGGTGCGGCTCGACTTCCGGGTGCTGTGGCGCTGGCTGCAGCGCCTCGCGGGCGACGCGCAGCGGGCGGCGCTCGTCGACCAGGTCGAGTGGGTGCTCACCGTCGTCGAGCAGTACGTCGGCGAGGTGCAGCAGTCGTTCCTGCGCGAGACGGCCGCGATGCAGCGCGACGCGAGGCTCGCGACCGAGCGGCACCTCGCGCGGCTGCTGAGCGGCGACGCCCCGAGCGCGACCGCCGTGGAGGGCATCGCGCAGGGCCTCGGCGTCGCGGCGGATGCCGAGTTCGACCTCATCGCCGTGCCCGTCGACCGCATCGAGCTCGCGCAGCGCGCGGCGGCCGCGGCGCTCGCGGCCGGCGCCGTCTTCGGCCACAGCCACGGCGACGCCTACTGCCTCTTCTGGGTGCGCGGCGAGGAGCGGCTGACCGACGAGCTCGCCGAGCTGCCGGGCGTGCACCTGCAGCGCCTCGCGGGGCTCTCCGCGGTCGCCGGCGGTGCGCGCACCGCGCTCGCACTGCTCACGACGACGCCCGCGCCCCAGCGGCTCGTCGGCATCGACGAGCTGTGGCCCGTCGTCGCGGCCGGCCGGCTCGCCGAGCTCGTGCCCGGCTTCGTCGAGCTGCGGCTCGCGCCGCTGCTGGAGCTCACCGACTACCAGCGCGACGCGATCGTCGAGACGGTGCGCGCCTTCCTCGAGACCGGCTCCGTGCACGCCACCTCCAAGCGCGTCTTCTGCCACCGCAACACCGTGCTCAACCGGCTTGCCGCGTTCCGCGAGCGCACGGGGCTCGATGTGCAGGTGCCCGTCGACGCGGCCCTCGCGCACGTGCTGCTCGCGGCCGACGGCGCTCCGCGCTGAGGAGTCCACGCCCGCTCGACTGGGCATACGCACAATCGGCCGAGGCGAATCCGCGTCGCACCGCCATTGAGGATGTGCAAACGGCTCCGACACGATGGCAGGACGTCGCCGCACGCGTTCCGCACGAGTGTCGACGGCCGCAGGACGCACCCTGCGGGCACCGCCGTCCCAGCACCCGGCACCCGGTAGGGCACGCGCCCCCGGTCTCGAGGAGGAGAGCAGCATGAACCAGGCAGCGCACGACGTCACGCCCCCGGGCGACGAGATCGTCGTCAAGCCCAGAGACGTCCGCCGCATCGCGACCGCCGCCTTCGTCGGCACCGCGCTCGAGTGGTACGACTACTTCCTGTTCGGCACCGCGGCCGCGCTGGTGTTCAACCGGCTCTTCTTCACCGAGCTCGACCCGACCGCCGCGGTGCTCGCGTCGCTCGCCACCTTCGGCGTCGGCTTCGCCGCGCGCCCCATCGGCGCCTTCTTCTTCGGCGTGCTCGGCGACCGCGTGGGCCGCCGCCCGACGCTCATCCTCACGATCGTGCTCATCGGCGTCGCCACGGGCGTCATCGGCGTGCTGCCCACCTACGCCGACATCGGCATCATGGCCCCGGTGCTGCTCGTCGTGCTGCGCCTGCTGCAGGGCCTCGCCGTCGGCGGCGAGTGGGGCGGCGCGACGACCATCGCGATCGAGCACGCCCCCGTCAAGCAGCGCGCCCGCTACGCGGCGCTCGTGCAGGTCGGCTCGCCCGTCGGTACGCTCATGTCCTCGGGCGCCATCGCGCTCGTGCTGCTCTTCCCGCCGGCCGAGTTCGACGCCTGGGCGTGGCGCCTGCCGTTCCTCGCCGCCTTCCCGCTGCTGGGCATCGCGCTGTGGATCCGCCTCAAGGTGGAGGAGTCGCCGATCTTCGAGGACCTCGTGCGCCTCGACAAGCGCGCCAAGGTGCCGGCGCTGCAGGTGTTCACGAAGGCCTGGGGGCGCCTCATCGTCGCGGTGGCGGCCGCGTTCCTCGGCGTCGGCGGCTTCTACGTGATGAACACGTTCGTCGTCAGCTACGCCGCGAACACGCTCGGCATCGACCGGCAGATCGCGGTGAACGCGACGCTGATCGCCGCCGTCGCGCAGATCGTCGTCATCCTGCTCTGCGGCCGGCTCGCCGAGCGCGTCGGCCCGGGTCGCGTCACCTTCTGGGGCGGCCTCGCGACCGCGGCAGCCGCCGCGCCGCTGTTCTGGCTCATCGACACGGGCTCGCCCCTCGCGATCACGCTCGCCGTGACCGCCGGCATCTCGCTGCTGACGATCACCTACGCCGTCACCGGTGCGCTGCTCACCGAGCTCTTCCCGCCGGAGCTGCGCTACAGCGGCGTCTCGCTCGGCTACAACATCGCCGGCGCGCTCTCGGGCTTCCTGCCCTTCATCGCGACCTGGATGATCAGCCTCAGCGAGGACGCCGTGTCGTGGCCGGCAGTCGTGATCCTCGCCATCGTCGCGCTCATCACCGCGGCGGGCGGCTTCTTCGGCGAGCGCCTGCGCGTCAAGGACAAGGAGCTCGTGCACTCGGCCTGAGCCGGGCAGTGCACGCTGCGCCGGTCGCCGGGAATGGCGGCCGGCGCAGTCGCGTTCTCCCGACGGACATCGAGCGAAGGAGCACCATGCCGCTGCAGGGCGAGTACGCACCGAGCACCTCCGAGTGGGCGCGCACGCAGGCCGAGACCTACGAAGCCTCCGGGGGCACCGAGGGCAACCTCCTGCGCGACCGGCCGATCATCGTGCTGACGAGCGTCGGCGCGAAGACCGGCAAGCTGCGCAAGACGGCGCTCATGCGCGTCGAGCACGACGGCGAGTACGCGGTCGTGGCGTCGCAGGGCGGTGCCCCGACGCATCCGGTCTGGTACTGGAACCTCACGAAGCACCCGCACGTCGAGCTGCAGGACGGCGCCGAGAAGCACGACTACCTCGCGCGCGAGCTCGAGCCGGGCGCCGAGCGCGACGCCTGGTGGGCGCGCGCGTGCGAAGCGTGGCCGCCGTACGCCGACTACCAGCAGAAGACCGAGCGCCTCATCCCGGTCTTCGTGCTCACGCGCACCGACGCCTGAGCCGCGGCGCCGCCGTTCGTCGACCGGTTCCGTGCGGGGCCGACCGGACTATCCGGCCGGGCGCGCACCTGGCCGGTCGACGAACGGGGAGAGCGGATGCGCGGCGCGCGCGGCGCGCGTCAGTCGAACGAGGGCTGCGGCCCGAACTCGGCGACCAGCTCGGCCGCGAGGTCGGCGACGTCGGTCGTGCCCGCGAAGTCGCGCTCGGGCTGGGCCGCCCGGTCGGCATCCGACACGAGCGCCTTCACGCGCTTGACGACGACGCGCGCCGGCGTCGCGCGCAGCGCGTGCCCGACGGCCGCGACCCACGCCTCGGCGGCGGCCTTGAGTGCCGCATAGTTGGCGTTCCCGGCCGTGGGGTGCTCGACGCCCGTCGACGACACGATCGCGACGACCCCCGCATCCGACCGCCCGATCGCGTCGGCGAACGCCCGCGTCGTGTTGCGCAGCGTGCCGACGACCCGCGCCTCGAGCCACGCCCAGTCCTCGTCGGTCTGCCCGGCGAGCCCGCCGCCGCCGCGCCAGCCGCCGACGAGGTGCACGAGCCCGTCGAGCTCGCCCACCTCGTCGGCGAGCGACCGCACCGCCTCGAGGTCGGTCAGGTCGCACGCGAAGCGCTCGCTCGCGTCGACCATGCCGAGCCTCCCCGCGTCGGAGCCGACCGCGATCACGTGGTGGCCCGCCTCGATGAGGGCGGATGCGGTGGCGTGCCCGAGCGCGCTCGTGGCGCCGGCGATGAGGATGCGCATGCAGACAGTCTGCCCCGTCACGCCGAGCCGGCGTCGACCGTCGCGAGGTCGATGCGCACGAGCACCGCCGCGGCGGTGAGCGCCGCCCCGATGAGCCCCAGCATCCACGCGCGCCGCCCCTGCACGACGAGCACGAGCACCGTCACCGCCGTCGCGAGCGCGAGCACGGGCGCGGCGATCGCGAGCGCATCGATCGCGGTCGAGACGCGCGCGGCGTAGACCGGCGTGCAGCCGCCCGGCCCGGGCACGGCCGGGCACGCGCTCTGCGTCGTGATCGGGCCGACGCCCGCGAGCATCCAGCGCGGCAGGTCGAGCAGCAGCGGCAGCAGGGCGAGCGTGGCGAGGCCGAGCGCCGCCTCGCGCACCCGGGTGCGCTTCGGCACCCGCGCCATGAGGCTCATGCCCCGACGATACGCGCCGCCGCCGCGCTCGCCCAGGTGCGCGATGCGGGGCCGCGCGACTCAGTAGGCGAAGGAGATGTGCTCGCGCCGGTGCGCGCCCGCCTCGATCTCGTCGACGACCGCGAGGGCGAAGTCGGGGCCCGAGATCGCCGAGACGCCGTCGGCGTCGACGATCGCCGTGTCGCCGCCCGTGCGGTACTCGCCGCGCCGCGACTGATCGGGCACGAACGCGCCGAAGGTGCCGGCGGGGGAGATGTACGTCCAGTCGACGTCGGTCGCGGCGACCCGCTCGTAGGCGTCGAGCAGCTCCTCCGACTCCGGGCGGTACTCGGGCGCGAACGCGTCGGTCTCGACGATGCGGCGGCCCGAGGCGTCGCGCAGCGAGCCGTAGCCGCCCACGATGAGGAACCGGGCACCGGTGCCCGCGAGCCGCGCGGCCACGTCGGCGTACGCATCCGCCACCTTGCCCTCCATGTCGCCGCGGGGCGCGAGCGCCCCGACGACCACCTCGGCGCCGTCGAGCGCCTGCGCGAGCACGTCGCCGTCGAGCACCGAGCCGCGCACGATGCGGGCGCCCTCGGGGGCGTCCTGCGGGGTCGAGCGCGAGACGAGGGTGAGCTCGTGGCCGCGGGCGGCGGCCTCGCGGGCGATGTGGCCGCCGGCGAAGCCGGTCGCGCCGAGGACGGTGATCTGCGCCATGGGGTTCCTCTCGGAGGGTCGAGCAGCGGATGCTAGGGGCAACCCGGCAGGCGGCCGGGGCATTCCTGCGTCAGCGCCGCGCCTGCAGCGCCAGCTGCTCCTCGACCAGGTCGGCGGCACGCGTCGGGCCGCCGGCCGCCGCGAAGCCACGCGCGACCGCCTCGGCGCCCGCACCCATCCGCCGGGCGCGGCGCACCGCATCCCGCACCCGCTCCGGGGTCAGCTGCCCGCGGTTGACCCGCACGCCGCAGCCGGCGTGCTCCACGCGGGCGGCGACCTCGTGCTGGTCGCGCCCCCACGGCACGACGACGACGGGCACGCCGAGCCCGAGCGCCTTCTGCGTCACGCCCATCCCGCCGTGCGTGACGGCGCAGACCGCCCGCTCGAGCACCGCGGAGTGCGGCAGGAACCGCGTGATGCGCGCGTTCGCGGGCGGCTCGAAGCCGAGCGGGGCATCGCCGGGGATGGTCGCGACGACGGAGACCGGCTCGTCGGCGAGCGCCATGAGCGCGACGCGCGCGATGTCGGTGTCGCCCTGGTAGTCGCCCGAGGTCGTGACGAGCACGATCGGCCCCTCGAGCTCGTCGAGCCACGGCGGCGTCGGCGCCTGCGGCTCCCAGCTCGTGGGCCCGACCATGCGGATGCGCGGCCCCCAGTCGACGTGCGCGTACTCGAGCGGCTCGGCGGTCGTCACGAGCATCTGCGGCGCACGGCGCAGCACCGCGTCGAAGTCGGCGCGCGGCGGCAGCCCGGCCACGTCGGCGCGCAGCGCGTTGATCGCCGGCATCGCCCGGGCGGTCGCGGCCTCGAGCACCGCGCGGCCGATGGCGGCGTTCCGCATGCGCTCGAACAGGCCACGGGCGGGCCGCAGGCCCGGTCCGAAGGCCGGCAGGCCCCGGGAGCGCAGCACCGGCGTGTAGGGCGAGATCGCGATCCACGGCAGCCCCGACCGCTCGGCGACCGCGGCGGCGCCCCACGTGTTCACGTCGGTGAGCACGATGTCGGGCCGCGAGTCGTCGATGAGATCCTGCAGGTCGGGGCCGTCGAGCGCGCCTCGGACGCAGTAGAGCTCGCTCAGGCGGAGCAGGGCGTCGAGGGGACTCCGCGCCCGCCAGTCGTCGAACTCGATGCGGTCGATCGCGGGGTCGATCTCGTCGGCGTCGAAGCCGAGCATGCGCATGCGGTCGACCTCGGAGGCGAGCGTGCGCATCCGGATCCGGTGCCCGCGCGCCTGCAGCTCGAGCAGGATGCCGGCGAACGGGAACGCGTGCGCGATGGCGGGGCTCGTGTAGGCGGCGATCAGCGCCACGCAGCACCTTCTGGCGCACCGGGGGCGTCGCCGCGCCAGCGCGGGAGCCCGACATCGGGGATCGCGTCGGCGTCGCGCCTCCGCGTGCGCTCCACGCTAGCCGCAGGCGCTGACAGCCGGGGCATGGGGCGCTGACGGGGCCGCCGCGAACGCGCGCGACTCATCGCCGCTGCAGCGCCAGCTGCTCCTCGACCAGCTCGGCGGCACGGGCGGCGCCGCCTGCCGCCTCGAAGCCCGCGGCGACCGCCTCGGCGCCCGCGCGCATCCGCCTGGCGCGGCGCACCGCATCCCGCACCCGCTCGGGGGTCAGCTGCCCGCGGTTGACGCGCACGCCGCAGCCGGCGTGCTCGACACGCGCCGCGACCTCGTGCTGGTCGCGCCCCCACGGCACGACCACGACCGGCACGCCGAGGCCGAGCGCCTTCTGCGTCACGCCCATCCCGCCGTGCGTGACGGCGCAGACGGCCCGCTCGAGCACCGCCGAGTGCGGCACGAAGTCGACGATGCGCGCGTTGCCGGGCACGTCGATGCCGAGCCGCACGCGCGCGGGCATCGTCGCGACGACCGTCACGGGCTCGTCGCGCAGCCCGTGCACCGCCGCCCGCACGATCTCGGTGTCGCCCTGGTACTCGCTCGAGGTGGTCACGAGCACGAGCGGGCCCTCGACGCCCGCGAGCCACGCGGGCGGCGCGACGGGCGGCTCCCAGGAGGTCGGGCCGACCATGCGCAGCCGCGGCTCCCAGTCGTCGTGCGGGTACTCGAGCGGCTCGGCCGTCGTCACGAGGGTGAGCGGCGGTAGCCGCTGCATCTCGTCGACCGAGCGCACGTGCGGCAGCCCCGCGACCTTCGCGCGCATGCCGTTGATGCGCGGCATGACGAGCCGCACGGCGACACCCGTGACGGTGCGCTCGAGCAGCGCGTCGCGCAGGCGCCCGGCCGCGTCGACCGCGGGGCGCAGGCCCGCGCCGTACGGCGGGCAGCCGCGCGAGACGATCGCCGGCGTGTAGGGCGAGAACGCCACCCAGGGCAGGCGTGCGCGCTCGGCGACGGCGGCGGCGCCCCACGTGTTGATGTCGGTGATGACGAGGTCGGGCTGCGCCTCGTCGAGCAGCTGCTGCAGGTCGGGCCCGTCGAGCTCGCCGCGGCTGCAGAAGATCTCGGCGGTGCGCTTCAGGCCCTCGAGCAGGGTGCGCGCGTGCCAGTCGTCGAACTCGATCTGCTCGATGGCCGGATCGATCGCGTCGGCGTCGAAGCCGAGCTGCCGCATGGCGCGCACCTGGCTCGAGAGCGTGCGGAGGCGGATGCGGTGCCCGCGCCGCTGCAGCTCCTGCAGCACGCCTGCGATCGGGAACAGGTGCCCGATCGCAGGGCTCGTGTAGGCGGCGATCGTCGCCATCCCGTGACTCCTCGCGTCGCCCTGTGCGATCGTGCTGAGCGTACGACGAGCCGCCCACGCGCGAAAGGGGCAGCCGGGGTACAGCGGATGCGCCCCGCCCCCGCGCTCGGGGACGGGCCGCATCGGCGGGCTCGGCTCAGACCGTCTCGGCCGTGATGCCCTTCGTCGAGGCGATGACGTCGCGCATCTTCTTCTCGAACGCCTCGTAGAACATCGACAGCGGGAACTCGTCGTCCATCACGAGGTCGGTCAGCTGCCGGGGCGTGCCGTCGAGCGGCAGCTCGCCGGCCTTCCAGGCGGATGCGGGGTGCGGCTCGACCACGGAGGAGACGAGCTCGTACGCCGCGAGCCAGTGCGCGACCTTCGGCCGGTCGATCGAGCGCCAGTAGAGGTGCTCGATCGCCTCGCCCAGCCTGTTGACGACGTCGGGCACCTCGTCCCAGTCGAAGGCGAGCTGCGTGTCGGTCCAGTGCAGCACGCGGTGCTGGTGCAGCCACGCGAAGAGCAGCTGGCCGCCGAGGCCGTCGTAGTTGCGGGTGCGGCTGCCGGTGATCGCGAAGCGGAAGATGCGGTCGAAGATGACCGCGTACTGCACGAGCTTCGCGTGCTTCGCGAGGTCGCGGTCGGCGTCGGTGGCGTGCTCGTCGGCGACGATGCGCCGCTCGATCGCGACCGACTCGCGGAAGGCCGTGAGATCGCAGCGCAGCTCCTCGAGCGAATAGAGGAAGAAGGGCATGCGCTGCTTGATCATGAACGGGTCGAAGGGGAGGTCGCCGCGCATGTGGGTGCGGTCGTGGATGAGGTCCCACATGACGAACGTCTCCTCGGCGAGGCGCTGGTCGGCGAGCATCTCGGCGGCGTCGGCCGGCAGCTCGAGCTTCGTGACCTCGCACGCGGCCTCGACGACGCGGCGGAAGCGGGCCGCCTCGCGGTCCTGGAAGATCGCGCCCCACGTGAAGGCGGGGATCTCGCGCATCGCGACCGTCTCGGGGAAGAGCACCGCCGAGTTGGTGTCGTAGCCGGCGGTGAAGTCGATGAAGCGCAGCGGCACGAAGAGCGCGTTGCCGTAGTCGCCGGCCTCGAGCTCGGCGATGAACTCGGGCCAGATCACCTCGACCAGCACGGCCTCGACGAGCCGGTCGCTCGAGCCGTTCTGCGTATACATGGGGAAGATGACGAGGTGCTGCAGCCCGTCGACGCGGTGCTGCTGCGGCTGGAAGCGCACGAGGGCGTCGAAGAAGTCGGGCTCGCCGAAGCCCTCGGCCGCCCAGCGCTCGAAGTCGAGGGCGGCCTGCGCGAGGTAGTCGGCGTCGTGGGGGAACTCGGGGGCGATGTCGCGGATGCCCTGGGCCAGCTCGGCGACGTGGGCGCGGGCGGCGTCGTGGTGGGCGGCGTCCTCGATGGAGCCGTTCTTCGACTGCAGCGGCTGCAGCGCCGTCGCGGCCGCCTTGATGCGGAGCCAGGCGGGGTGCTGGCGGAGGTCGGCGGCGGTGGCCTGGGTCATCGTCATGGGAGCCTCCTGGGCGTGTCGGCGCCGGTGATCCGGCGGTGCGATCGGAGCGCTGGGGGCGCGGGATCGGTGCGTGAATCCAGCGTATGGGCGCCTTCGCGCACGTATCTTGTGGCCAGCCCCGGCTTTCCTGCCCGTTTCGAGCGCGGCGCGGATGCCAGCCGTCGGCCGCAATTCCTTTGCGTGAGCATCCCTCATGCGCCGGATTCGTACGAATTCGGAAGATTGCGGCATCAGAAGGTGGCGCCGAGTGGGCGGCCCCGCCTACTGTCGCTGCCAGGGAGGGGAGGCCCATGCAGACGACGCGCGCCACGAGGCCGGTCGCGGTCACCGGTGCGCTGGTCGCCGTGACGCTGGTGCTGCACGCCTCCGCGACGGCCGCACTCGTGTGGAACGCCGTCCTGCCCTCGGATCGCCTCGGATCGGCCACGCTGCTGTGGGGCGCGGTCACGTGGCTGCCGTCGCTCGTGTGGGCGGCGCTCGTCATCGCCAGATCTGCCCACTGGCGCGTGGTCTCGGCCTTCTGGCTCCCCGGCGCCGCGACGCTCGTGGGGATGCTCATGTTCCTGATGACGTTCACCACGCGCGTCTCGGGCATCGACCTGTCCGGCATCGGCACGGGCGCGATGGTCTCGTCGTGGATCCTGCTCGTGTGCGCCTTCGTGGTCGCCGTGGCGAGCCGGTTCGCGCGCATCTCGGGCGACAGCCTCGCCGAGCTCGAGGCGTCCCTCGCCGAGGACGGCCGGCCGGCCCCGCAGCCGCAGCCGCAGCCGCAGCCGCAGCCGCCGAGCGTCGCGTAGCGCAGCAGCACCCCGACACGAAGACGCCCCGACCGGCGTGCTGCATCTCGGTCGGGGCGTTCGCCCAGCTCTTGTCCTGTGAGCGGAACTCGAACTGGATCCACCATCCCATCCGTCGCTCGTCCCCTCGGCCCGGCAGCGGTCGCTTGAGCCAACAATCGGCAGACCTTGCGCCGACGCAGAGGTCGCTCGCCGCATCGCGCCGGCCGGCGGCGAGGGGCGCCGCCCTCAGACCAGGGCGGATGCGGCGGCGAAGCCCACCCAGCACCCGGCTGCCGCGAGCAGCGGCGGCACGATCGCCCAGCGCTGCCGGGTCGCGGCGGCCGCGGCGCCGATCGCGTTGCCGACGAGCGTCACGCCGATCACCGACACCCAGAACGTCAGCCGCCCGGGACCGTCATCCGTGCCGGCCGCCTCGGCGGCCTGCACGATCGCGCTGTCGCCGACCGGCGCCAGCAGCAGCACGCCCAGCAGGTTCGCGAAGATCAGCACCCACCCGGCGAGCCGCAGGCGGTCGGCGGGCGTCCACTCGCGCTCGGGCTCGAGCTCGTCCCACTCCTCGGCGCTCACGCGGCACCAGCCGTCGCCGACGACGCGGCGACCCCCGACGCATCCGCCATCAGAAGATCATCGGCCGGTCGTCGTCGAGCTCGGTCTCGAGGTCGAGGTCGACGACCACCGGCACGTGGTCGCTCGGGGCGTCGCCGGCGCGCTCGTCGCGGTCGATGCGGGCGCGCGAGACGAGCTCGGCGAGCTCGGGGCTGCCGAGCACGAAGTCGATGCGCATGCCCTCGTCCTTGTTCCAGCGCCCGGCCTTGTAGTCCCAGTAGGTGTAGCCGGGGGCGCGGTCGCGCACGACGTCGACGAGGCCCCCCTCGAGCAGCGCGCCGAACGCCTCGCGCTCGGGCTGCGACACGTGCGTCGAGCCGTCGAAGGCGCCGATGTCCCACACGTCGGTGTCGAGCGGCGCGATGTTGAAGTCGCCCATGAGCGCGAGCGGCTGCCCGCGCCACTCGTCGAGCAGGCCCGTCAGCACCCGCAGCCACTCGAGCTTGTAGCCGTAGTGCGCGTGCGTGAGCTCGCGGCCGTTGGGCACGTAGAGGCTCCAGAGCCGCACGCCCTCGACCGTCGCCGCCATCGCGCGCGCCTCCACCACCGGGTCGCCGGTGTTGGCGTAGCCGGGCTGGCCCGGGAAGTCGCGCTCGACCTCGGTCATCGGCAGCCGCGACGCGATCGCGACGCCGTTCCACTGGCTGTGGCCGTGCGCCTGCACCTCATAGCCCGCGGCCTCGAACGCCGCGTAGGGGAACTGCTCCGTCTTGCACTTGATCTCCTGCATCGCGAGCACGTCGACGTCGCTGCGCTCGAGCCAGTCGACGATGCGGGCCGTGCGGGCGCGCACGGAGTTCACGTTCCAGGTGGCGATGCGCATGCTCCGAGCCTAGATGGGGCGGCGGATGCGTGGGGTGCGGGCGCGCGTGTACCCCTGGTGCACACTGGATGCATGGTAACCGCGCGCGAACGCTACCTCCAGGCGCTCGATCTCTTCTCCGCCGAGGCTCGAGCCGGAGCGGACCGACTGGGTCTGCCGTCGGCGTGCTCCGACTGGTCGATCGCCGACGTCGTGCGCCACGTCTCGGGCGTGCAGGCCGAGCACGGCGGGGCGGCGCTGCTGGGCGGCGACCCCGGCTCCGAGGAGCGGGAGCACCTCGAGATCATGGATCCGGGCGGCGACTTCGAGGCTGTCGAGCGCTGGGAGGACCTCGCGGCGCAGCTGCGTTCCGCGGCGCACACCGCGGTCGAGGAGCGCTTCGCAGCGCTCGCCCTGCCGACGCTCGACATGGCGCTCCACGCGTGGGACGTGCGCTGGGCCTCAGCCCGCGTGGGGCTCTCCGGCAACCTCGAGTTCCCCGCCGACCTGCTCGAGTGGATGGAGGCGTTCCGCGACAGCGCCGACGAGGCGGCCGTGCGCCGGCCCGGCATCTTCGACGCGCCGATCGAGCCGCCGGCCGGCGCGACGCGGTCGGAGCGCCTCGTCGCGTGGGCGGGCCGCGACCCGCGCGCGGGCATGCGGCCGCGCGCAGACAGCGTGCCCGTCCCGACCGACGCGTCCTGACGCATCCGCCCACCGGTTGACGCATCTGGGGTGCCGGCGCGAAGTAGCCTGGTAGGCGTGACCGCGCGCGACCGACTCATCCAGCTCATCCGCGACGAGGCCGTCTTCCACGGCGACTTCGTGCTCACGAGCGGCAAGCGCGCGAGCTACTACATCGACCTGCGCAAGCTCTCGCTCGACCACCGCGCCGCGCCCCTCATCGGCGACGTGCTGCTCGACCTCATCGCCGACATCCCCGACCTCGCCGCGGTCGGCGGCCTCACGATGGGCGCCGACCCGCTCGCGAACGCCGTGCTGCACCGCGGCCTCGCCCGCGGGCTCGAGGTCGACGCGTTCGTCGTGCGCAAGGAGCCGAAGGACCACGGCCGCGGCCGCCAGATCGAGGGGCCCGACCTCGCCGGCAAGCGCGTCGTCGTGCTCGAGGACACCTCCACCACCGGCGGCAGCCCGCTGAAGGCGATCGAGGCGCTGCGGAAGGTCGGCGCCGAGGTCGTCGCCGTCGCGGTGATCGTCGACCGCGCCACCGGCGCGCAGGCGGCGATCGAGGCGGCGGGCGTCGAGTACCGCGCGGCGATCACCCTCGACGACCTCGGGCTCGAGCCGCAGTAGCCCCGCCCCGGCACACGTCGAGCTTCCCTCTCCGGCGGGCTCTCGTGGCGGGAACCCGCATCTCAGGGAAGTTCGGCCAGAGCGCCGTGTCAGACTTGCTATCTGACAAGCGGCGGATGCGGGAGGTCACGTGGGCGGAGTGCTCATCGGCTTCGGCATCATCGGCTTCGTCATCCTCGTCGGCTGGCTGCTCGCGCGCTTCCGGATCGTCGATCAGGAGGGGCGGCTCGTGCTCAACCGCACGAGCTTCTTCGCCGCGAGCCCTGCGCTGCTCTTCACGGTGCTGAGCGAGGCCGACGTGGGCCTGCTGTTCTCGAGCGTGCTCGCGGTCGCGCTGATCGCGTTCGTCGCGGTCGCACTCATCTACGCGGTCGTCGCGCGCATCTGGTTCACCCGCGATCCGAGCCGGATCGCGATCGCCGCGACCGCGACCGGCTACTCGAACATCAACAACATCGGGCTGCCCGTCGCGATCTACGTCATCGGCGACGCGAGCTTCGTGGGGCCCATGCTGCTGCTCCAGCTGCTGCTGCTCGCCCCCGCCCTGCTCGCGACCCTCGACATCCTGACCGCAGGCCGCGCATCCGTCTCGCGCATCCTCACCCAGCCGCTCCGCAACCCGATGCTCATCGCGTCGGCCCTCGGTGCGCTGGTCTCGGCGCTCGAGATCGAGCTGCCCGCCCCGGTGCTCGCGCCGCTCGAGATCCTCGGCGGCGCCGCGGTGCCGCTCATGCTGCTCGCGTTCGGCATCTCGCTCAGCGGCGACCGGCCGCTGCAGCCGGGCTCCGGCCGCAAGGAGGTGGCGCTCGCGGTGCTGCTGAAGTCGCTCGTCATGCCGGTCGTGGCCTTCGCGCTCGCGCGCTTCGCCTTCGGCCTCGACGAGCAGCTCGTCTACGCGTGCACCGTGATGGCGGCGCTGCCGAGCGCGCAGAACATGTACCAGTACGCGCTGCGCTACGACCGCGCGACCCTCATCACCCGCGACATCGTGCTGCTGACGACCTTCGGATCGCTGCCGGTGATGCTGCTGATCGCCTGGCTCCTCGGGCCTGCCTAGGTCGCGGCTCCCGGCCACTCGGTGAGCGGCGGCGCCGGCCGCAGCCGGCCGGTCTCGGGCACGGGCAGCTCCCAGAAGCGGGCGTCGCCGCCGACCGCGCCGAGGTCGTCGCGCTTGACGCGCACCCGCTCGGGCGTGAGCTCGGTGACCCGCACGCGCACGTCACCGTCGTCGACCGAGAGCAGGAAGGCATCCGTCAGCCACGCGATCGGGTGCTCGTCGAGCGCCTCCTCGGCGGCGAGCCAGTCGGCTGCCTCAGCGAGCGGGCGGCCGAGCAGGTCCATCGGCTGGAAGTCGTCGCCGACCATCCGCACGTAGCCGACGGTCTCGCCGTCGGGCCGTCGGTGGGGCATCCAGTCGCTCGGGATCATGCCGACCACGATACGGCGGATGCGCTGGGGCACGTCGCGCGGGATGGCCTACGGTGTGCGCATGAGCGACGCCGCACCGCAGCACCCACCGCACGCGACGGGCGGGCGGCCGCCGCAGCAGTACGCGCCGCCGCCCGCGCGCCGCGGCGGCCGGACGTTCGCGATCCTGGCGCTCGTCGTCGCCGGCCTCGAGGTGCTCACCGGGCCGCTCATGGTGCTCGTGCTCAGCGGAGCGATCCGCGCTGGCCTCGACCCCTCGGGCATCGGCTTGCTGAGCGGCGGCGTCGGCGCGCTCAGCGCGGTGCTCGGCGCGATCGCCGCGGCGCTCGCGATCGTCTCGATCCTCCGCCGCGAGCCGGCGCGCGTGCTCGCCGGCATCGCGCTCGGCGTCGCGATCTCGGCGCTCGCGTCGCTGATCGCGTCGGCCCTGCAGGTCGTGCTCTTCTCGTTCTGAGCCGCGGGCGCGGCGGGGCCCACGGGCGTCGCGGCCGCTACTGCGAGAGCTCGCGGTCCAGGCGGTCGAGCAGCGCCTCGAGCGAGATCTCGAACTCCTCGTCGCTGCGATCCTCGCTCAGCAGGGGGCGCAGACGAAGGACCTCCGGCGCGTCGTCGAGCGTGAGCTCGCCGTCAGCGTGCGCGATGGTCGCGTCGCCCTCGTCGAGCGGCTCCTCGACCGGACCGGTGTCGGCTCCCCGCACCGACGACTCGAGCAGCAGCTGCCCGAGCAGGAAGCTGCTGAAGAGGCGGTAGGTCGTGACGGCCTGCTGATCGCTGAAGCCCTGCTGCACAAGGGTGCTGAGCAGGGTCTCGATGACCTCGACGCTGCGCAGCGGCGGGCGCAGCCACGGTGCCGCCGGGTGCCGGGTCGCGACGAGCGGGAAGGCCTTCGGGTGCTCGATCGCGATGCGACGCACGCGATGCGCGAACATCTGGAGGAAGCCCTGCCAGTGCTCGGCGAGCTCGTCGTCGAGCTCTGCCGTCAGGTCGCCCATGAGCCGGTTCACGACGCCCTCGAGCAGATCCTCCTTGCCGTGCACGTAGCGATACAGCGCCATGGCCTCCACGCCCAGGTCCTGCGCTAGCGATCGCATGGTGAGGCCGTGCGGCCCTGATCGGTCGATGTGCGCGAGGGCGGCGTCGATGACCAGCTCTTGGCTCAGCCGCCGCGTGGGCGCGGCCGACGCCGGCTTGCTGGTCGATCGCTTCGTCATCCGTCTTCCCTCTCGGTGCGGTGGCCCGCGCTCGCGCCCAACGCTACTGTGGTTTACGTAGTAAACCGATGGCTCACGACGACACCGTCACCCATCGATCCACGACCCGACCACGCTTGCGAGGAGCAGCCGTGCAGCGCACGAAGGAGACCGACGGTCTCATGACGCACCTGTCCGCCGCGCTCTCGACGCGCGCGGACCGGGCGAGGCTGCGAGGCGCACACCGCCAGACGCCCGTGACGACGGAGTTCGAGATCCGCATCCTCCGCGAGGGCGACCGGAAGGTGCTCCACGCCGGTGCGGTCTCGTCGCTCGTCTCCACCGCCTTCCTCGAGGCGCTGTTCATGACGACGAACGACGCGACGCTGCAGCGCCTCGTGCCGAGGAACCCGCGCGCGCCGCTCTGGGTCATCGCGCGCGGCGTGCACCGCGACTTCGACGAGGCGGCGCTCGCGAGCTTCGCGAGCCGCATGGGCCGACCGGATCTCGCAGCTGCGTTCGGAGAGCCCATCGCCGACGGCACGGTCACGCTCGAGGAGCGCTGGGTCGCGATCGGCGGCGGTGCGCCGCCGCTGCTCGAGCCGAGGCTGCGCTGCGGCGACGCATCCGTCGGGCACGAGCCGACGGGCGACCCCGACGATGACGGCACGGCTGGAGCCCGCCGCGACTGAGCTGAGCGCACGGGCTCGGTGCGGCCCGCGGCGAGGACGCGGCCCGGGAGCGCGCCGACGAGGGTGCGCTCGCGGAATCGCCAAGCCGACGCATCCGTTGCATCAGTCGTTGCGGTTCGGACGAGCGGGCGAGAGGGTGGCGGTGCGGGAGCAGGGGGAGCGGCGAGCGGCCGTCGTGGTCATCGGCGCCGGTCAGGCCGGGCTGTCGGCCGGCTACCACCTGCAGCAGCGCGGCTTCGCGAGCGCGCTCGACGAGCCGGGGGCCGGGCGCACCTTCATCATGCTCGACGCGGACGCGACACCCGGCGGCGCATGGCAGCACCGGTGGGAGTCGCTGCGGATGTCGACGGTCAACGGGATCTTCGACCTGCCGGGCTTCCCGCAGCCGCCGATCGACCCGGCCGAGCCGAGCCGCACCGCCGTGCCGCGCTACTTCGCCGGCTTCGAGCGCGAGATGGCGCTGCCGGTCCTGCGGCCCGTCGCCGTGCACGCGGTCGAGCGGGTCGACGACGACCCCGAGGGCGAGCTGCTCGTCGAGTCGAGCGGGGGCCGCTGGCGCACGCGGGCGATCATCAACGCGACCGGCACGTGGAACAACCCGGTGCTGCCGCACTACCCTGGCGCCGAGCGGTTCCTCGGTCGCCAGCTGCACACGCTCGACTACACGTCGGCCGACGAGTTCGCCGGGCAGCGCGTGGCCGTCGTCGGGGGCGGCATCTCTGCCGTGCAGCTGCTCGAGGAGCTCTCGCGCGTCGCCGACACCCGCTGGTACACGCGCCGCGAGCCGGTCTTCCTCGAGGGCGACTTCGAGCCCGAGATCACGGGTCGCAAGGTGATCGAGCAGGTGACTGCCGATGCCGAGGCGGGCCGGCCGACCGGCAGCGTCGTCTCCTACACCGGCCTCATCTGGACGCCGTACGCCCGCGCGGCGAAGGTGCGCGGCGCGCTCGAGCGGCGGCCGATGTTCGTCTCGATCGAGCCGCATGGCGTGCGCGAAGCCGACGGCACCCTCACGACCGTCGACGCGATCCTCTGGGCGACGGGCTTCAAGGCCGACCTCGCGCACCTCGAGCCGCTGGCGCTTCGCAACGAGCTCGGCGCCGTGCAGGTGCGCGGCACCCGCGTCGTCAAGGAGCCGCGCGTGCACCTCATCGGCTTCGGCCCGAGCCAGTCGACGGTCGGCGCGAACCGCGCCGGCCGCGCGGCGGCGCGCGAGCTCGACCGGCTGCTCTTGCGGGCCGACGACCGGGCGCTCGCGGCTCCGGGCCAGCGGCGTAGCGTGGAGGCGTGAGCCTCGCCGACCGCCTCCTCAAGCCGCCGCCGCGCATCGTCGCCGGCGAGCCGGGCACGGGCTGGCTGGGGCTGCTGACCTCGTGGGCGGCCGTCGGCTACGGCGCGGCTGCCGCGGCGAAGGCAGGCGGGCTCCTCATCTCCTTCGACGACGGCGCGTGCGGCATCCACTCGGCCACGGTCTGCCAGGTGGCCGGCTGGGGCGGCCTGCTCATGGGCGTCGTCGTGCTCGGTGTCGCGGCGCTGCTCTCCATCGTCGTCGCGCGCGGCTTCGGCCCGCCGACGACGTGGTGGGTGCTGCCGGTCATGCTCGGCGCGCTCGCGCTCGCGCCGTTCCAGGCCGCGCCGGGCGCGAGCATCGCGTGGGTGTGGCTGCTCGTCTCGGCGGCGGCCGCTGTCGCGGCGATCGCGCTCGCGGGCATGGTCGTGCGGCGGGGGAGGGCGGCGCTGTTCGGCTGGATCCGGCTCGACGGGCTCGACGCGCGCGAGGTGCCGCACCGGCCGCTCGACCAGCTCGTGGCGCCCGCTGCGGTCGCCGTCGCGATCGGCGGGGGCTTCTTCGCGGCCAACGTCGTGCGCCTGCTCTCGGAGGCTTGAGCGCCCGGCCGTCTCACCGCAGCCGTCGTGCCGTCGACCCGTCAGGCGTCGACGTGCGGCTCGTCGAGCTCCGACTCGACGGGGGCGCGCTCGACGAGCTCGTGCACGCCAGCGAGCATCTCGTCGGGGCGGAACGGGTAGGTCTCGACGAGTGCGGCGTTCGAGATGCCGGTCATGACGAGCACGGTGTGGAGGCCCGCCTCCATGCCGGCGATGATGTCGGTGTCCATGCGGTCGCCGATCATGCCGGTGACCTCGCTGTGCGCGCCGATCTTGTTGAGCGCCGAGCGGAACATCATCGGGTTCGGCTTGCCCACGATGTAGGGCGTGCGGCCCGTCGCCGTCGTGATGAGCGCGTTGATGGCGCCGGTCGCCGGCAGGATGCCGTCGGCGCTCGGGCCCGTCGCGTCGGGGTTCGTGGAGATGAAGCGAGCACCGCCGGCGATCAGGCGGATGGCCTTCGTGATCGCCTCGAACGAGTAGGAGCGCGTCTCGCCGATGACGACGAAGTCCGGATCCGAGTCCGTCATCGTGAACCCGATCTCGTGCAGCGCCGTGATGATGCCTGCCTCGCCGATCACGTAGGCAGAGCCGCCAGGCGCCTGATCGTGCAGGAAGTCGGCGGTGGCGAGCGCGCTCGTCCAGATGCGCGCCTCCGGCACCTCGAGACCGGATGCGCGCAGGCGGGCCGCGAGATCGCGGGGCGTGAAGATCGAGTTGTTCGTGAGCACGAGGAACTCCGTGCCCGCGTCCTGCCACTGCCGCAGCAGCTCCTTCGCGCCCGGGAGCGGGCGGTTCTCATGGACGAGCACGCCGTCCATGTCGGTGAGCCAGCATTCGATGTCCTCGCGCGTTCGCATGCCCTGAGGCTACGGCGTGCGGGTTGCAGGCGGATGTCGGAGATGTCGTCCGGGAGTCGGCGGTCCGGACGGGGTACAAAATTGCGTCTGTTAAAGTACAGTTGCCGAAAACGTTGCTTACGTTTCCGCAAGTCTGAACTACTCTCGAGTCGTTATGCCCGCCGCGTGCCATCGCCGCCGCCCGTGCTCTCTCCCCAACGAAGATTGCTGACTCGATGCTCCCTCGCGCCCGCACGCCCCGCTGCCGCTCCATCACGAAGCCGATCGCGGCCGGCCTGACGATGCTGCTCGCAGCGACCGCCGTGGTGTTCACGCCCGCGGTGGCGGCCGAGGCGGCCGTGATCAAGCCCATCACGTCGAGCTACGACGAGATCGTCAACGGCGACTACGTGATGATCGGCAACGGCAACCTCGTCGCCTCCACCCCGACCCTCTCTCAGCGCAGCGATACCCCGACCGGCCTGCACAACGGCACGGTGAGCGGTACTGGCACCTCCCGCGTCCACTACAACGACTACCTCACCATGGTGAACGTCGGGGCTTCCGCGGCGATGGGCTCGAACTCGAGCCAGGCGCGGGTCACCATCCCCGCCGGCTCGAGGGTCGTGCGCGCCGAGCTCTACTGGATGGGCAACACCGGGGTCGTGCAGGGCCAGACGGGCGCGCGATGCTCGTCCAACGCCGGCGTCACCGGCTCGGTGCCCACTGGCTCGTACCGCGACCGCATGCCGCGCGTCCGTGTCGGCACGGGCCCGGTGCAGGTCGTCTCTGGCGCGACGTTCACGACGGAGCCGACCGTCAACACGAACGAGTCCTACTACTACTCGGGCCGAGCCGACGTGACGTCGCTGCTCGCGGGCCTTCCTGCTGGATCGCAGCAGCTGGTGAGCGTCGGAGACCTGTGGCTCGCGCAAGGACACGGCTGCTTCGGCGGCTGGTCGATGTCGCTCGTGTACGACTTCGGCAGCTACAGCGCCAACGACCCGGGCACGGTTGCGCGCAACGTCATCCTCTCTGACGGCCACGCGCGTCTCGCATCATCGGACGTCCCGCTGACCGTCCCGTTCGGCACGTTCAACTCCGTCGCCCCCGGCACGCGCGCCAGCTTCTCCCTCGGCGAGGGAGATGCCGCGATCGTGGGCGATTACGCGGAGTACCGCAATGGCCCCAGCGGAGCGCGAACGCGCATCACCTCACCGACAGGCGTGACAGACAACATCGGCACGGGCTCGACCGCGTCGTCGGTGCGGTACCAGGGCACGTCCACCGGCAGCTTCTACAACGCGAGCATGACGGTGGTGGACGCGCCGCTCACCGCCATCGGCACGGGGCAGGTGCAGCCAGAGCTGGTCCTCGGCACGACCGGCGACTCCTACATGCTGCAGTCGGTCGCGCTCTCGGTGCCCGTGGGTGCCGTCACCGTCGACAAGAGCGTCAACGGTGATGACGACCTGCAGCAGCTGGTCGAGGGAGAGATCCCGACCTTCACGATCGTGGTGAGCAACACGGGTTCCGCACCGCTGCGGAACGTGCGGGTGAGCGACCCCTGGGCGACCGCCTGCGACCGCGTCATCGGCGACCTCGCGACCGGCCAATCCGTCTCCTACGAGTGCCTCGGGCCGCCCGTCTTCGAGGGCTACACCAACGTCGCGACCGTCAGCGCAGAGACCTCCGGCGGCGTCGCCGTGCGCGACCAGGATGACCCCTCGGTGATCCAGTACACCGACATCGCGCTCGACAAGCGCGTCTCGCCCGGCGCCGACTACACCGCACGCGCCGGCGACACGCTCGAGTACGCCTTCGTCGTGCGCAACGCCGGGACCAGCCCGCTGACGAGCATCGTCCTCACCGACGACATGGCCGGCCTCCAGGGCCTCGCCATCGACTGGGCGACGTCGAGCAATCCCGCGAGCCCCTCCGGCACCCTCGCGGCGGGCGAGACCGTGATCGCTCGCGCCACCTACGTGCTGACGCAGGCCGACGTGAACCGCGGCTCGGTCGTGAACGCCAACGCCCGCGTCGAGGGCTCGGATGCCTCCGGCAACCGGGTCGCAGCGCTCGACGGCGCGACGCACCCGATCCCGAGCCTCCCCGCGCTCGAGCTGCTGAAGTCCGGCGTGCTCGCCGAGGGCATGCCGGGCGACCCGATCGTCTACACCTTCTCCGCGCGCAACACCGGCAACGTGCCCCTGACCGGCGTCGCGATCAGCGACCCGATGCCGGGCCTCGGCGCGCTCGCGTACACCTGGCCGGGCACGCCCGGCCAGCTGGCCCCCGGGCAGACCGTCACCGCCACGGCGACGGCCCCGCTGACGCAGGCGCAGGCGGATGCGGGCGAGGTGCGCAACACCGCGACGGTCGTCGGCATGCCGCCGACGGGCCCGCAGATCAGCGACGAGGGCAGCACCCGCGTCGTCGTCGAGCGGGAGCCCTCGATCGACATCGAGAAGCGCGGCACCCTCACCGGCGGCAGCGTCGCGGGCGACCCGGTCGTCTACGAGCTCGTCGTCACGAACGACGGCAACACCACGCTCACCGGCGTGACGGTCAGCGACCCGCTCTTCGCGGCCGACGACATCCAGGTGGTCGGCGAGTGGCCCGGCGACCCCGGCACCCTGCTGGCAGGGCAGTCGATGACCTTCACGGCGACGCACCAGCTGACGCAGGATGAGGTCGACGCGGGTCGCCTCGACAACACCGCGAACGTGTCCGGCACCCCTCCGGGCGGTCTCGCGGACGCCACGGACAGCGACTCGTTCACGATCTCGCTCGAGCAGGAGCCCGGCATCGAGCTCGCCAAGGCCGGCACGCTCGTGCTCGGCGGACCGGGCGTCGCCGACGACCGGATCGACTACACCTTCACCATCCTGAACAGCGGCAACGTCACCCTGACGGAGGTCGCGCTCGACGACGCCGATCTCGGCGGCGCGACGATCAGCTACACCTGGCCCGGCGAGACGGGCACGCTCGCACCCGGGGAGACCGCCACCGCGACCGCGGCCTGGTCGGTCACCCAGGCGCAGCGCGACGCGGGTCGCGCAGAGAACACGGCCGTCGTGAGCGGCACCTCGCCCGAGGGCGCCGCGGTCGAGGACGACGACACGGCGATCGTGCCGATCGTCTCCCGTCCGGCGCTCGCGCTCGACAAGTCGGGCTCGCTCGAGACCGGCATGCGCCAGATCGGCGACACCGTCGACTACGCCTTCACCGTCACCAACACCGGCAACATCACGCTCAGCGACGTCGCGGTCGCCGATGACCTCGTCGACGCGCCCGTCGCCATCGCTTGGCCCGCGACCGCCGGCACGCTGCTGCCCGGCCAGTCGGCGACCGGCACGGCGCAGTACACGCTGACCCAGGCCGACATCGACCGCGGCTTCGTCGACAACGTCGCCACCGCATCCGCGACCTCGCCGCGAGGCGAGAACCCCGTGACGACCGACGACGACCGCGTGCTCGTGCCGCAGACGTCCCGCTTCTCGCTCGAGAAGACCGGCACGCTCGCAGACGGCGCGCAGGGCATCGCGGGCGATGAGGTCGTCTACACCTTCTTGGTCGCGAACACCGGCAACACGACGCTCACCGACGTCACCGTCGAGGACCCGCTGCCAGGCCTCTCGACGCCCACCGCCGAGTCGTGGCCCGCTGCCGCAGGCGTGCTGCTGCCCGGCCAGACGGTCGAGCTCACCGCGACCTACACGCTCACGCAGGCCGATGTCGATGCGCTGACGCGCGAGAACACCGCGATCGTCTCCGGCACGACGCCGGATGGCGCCAGCACCAGCGTCATCGACGACCACTCGCTGCCGATCGTCGTCGAGCCCAGCATCGCCCTCACGAAGACGGGCGCGCTCACGGGCGGCGCCGTCGTGGGCAGCACGATCTCCTACGACTTCGACATCGTCAACGACGGGCCGCTCACCCTCTCCGGCATCAGCCTCGTCGACGCGCTCCCCGGCATCAGCGCCATCGAGTACGGCGCATGGCCCGACCCCGAGCAGCCCGCCACGCTCGCCCCGGGCGAGTCGGGCTCCGCGACGGCGACCTACGCGCTGACGCAGGCCGACATCGAGCGCGGCTTCGTCGACAACGCGGCCTCGGTCTTCGCCTCCACGCAGGAGGGCGTCAGCGCCAGCGCCTCCGATGAGCAGCGGGTCGAGCTGCCCGCCGCTCCGGGCATCACGGTCACCAAGACCCCGACGCTCGTAGGCGAGGGCGTCGCCGGCGCGACGATCAGCTACGCGATCGTCGCCCAGAACACCGGCAACGTGGCGCTCACGGGCGTCACCCTCACCGACGAGCTCGAGGGCCTGGCGGGCTTCACGCTGGTCTGGCCCGGCACTCCCGGCACGCTGCAGCCCGGGCAGTCGGTCACCGCTGCCCCGACCTACGCGGTGACGCAGGCCGACGTCGACCGCGGCCTGGTCGAGAACACCGCCGCCGCCTCCGGCACCCCGGCTCGCGGCGAGCCGGTCTCCGACAGCGCTGACGGCGACGTGCAGCTCTCGACCGACGCGTCGATCGTCCTCACGAAGGACGCGTCGCTCGCGACCGGCGCCACCGGTGCGGTCGGCGACGCGGTCGAGTTCGACTTCGTCGTGCGCAACGCCGGCGACGTCACCGTCACCGGTGTCTCGATCGACGACCCGATGTTCCCGGCCGGTGTCGTCTTCGGCGCCTGGCCCGACACGGCCGCGCCCGGCACGCTCGCGCCCGGCGAGCAGGTCACGGCGAGCGCCGAGCGCGCGCTGACGCAGGCCGACCTCGACGCCAACGGCGTTGTGAACGAGGCCACCGCATCCGCCACCCCGCCGAACAACGCAGAGCCGGTCACCGACACCGACGACGCCACCGTGCCGCTGCCCGGCACGGCGAGCCTGACGCTCGTGAAGGACGGCGCGCTCAGCGGCATCGGCAACCCCGGCGACACCATCGACTACACGTTCACGATCACGAACACCGGCACCGTCACCGTGCGCGACATCGCGCTCGCCGACGAGCTCGAGGGGCTCAGCGACATCGCCTTCGGCACCTGGCCGGGCACCGAGGGCGAGCTGCCGCCGGGCGAGTCGGTCGAGGCGACCGCCAGCTACGCGGTGACGCAGGCCGACGCCGACGCCGGCACGGTCGACAACTCGGCGACCGCTACGGGCTCGACGCAGGAGAACGGTGAGGTCGAGGCGACCGACACCGACGAGCAGCCGCTCGCCTCGCTCGGCGCTCTGACGATCGACAAGACCCACACGGCCGACGGCCTCGCCGTGGGCGACGTCGTCGACTACGCCTTCGTGGTCGAGAACACCGGCGGCCTCACGCTCAGCGACGTCTCGATCACCGACGAGCTGCCGGGCCTGACCGCCATCGCCTACGGCGACTGGCCGGCTGCCGATGGCGTGCTCCTGCCCGGCGAGAGCGTCACCGCGACCGCGCAGCTCACCGTGACGCAGGCGCACCTCGATGCGGGCGAGATCGTCAACGTCGCGACCGCCGCTGCCACCGCGCCCCGCGGCCCGGCCCCGAGCGGCACCGACACCGACACCGTCGCGCTGCTGCAGGGCCCCGCGCTGACGCTCGTCAAGACCGGCGCGCTCGCCGAGGGCGCGACCGGCGTCGCGGGCGACGTGATCACCTACGCGTTCAGCATCCGCAACGCCGGCAACGTCACCGTCACCGGGCTCGAGCTGACCGACGAGCTCGACGGCCTCAGCGAGCCCGTCTTCGCGCTCTGGCCGGGCGAGCCCGGCACGCTCGCACCGGGCGACGTCGTCACCGCCACCGCGACCTACGCGGTCACGCAGGCCGACGCCGACGCGGGTCGGGTCGACAACACCGCCGACGTCACGGGAGACACCGCGACCGCCGGCCCCGTGGCCGACGCAGACGACGCCACCGTGCCGCTCGGCGCCGCACCCGGCCTCTCGATCGCCAAGTCGCACACCGGCACCGGCTTCGGCGTCGACGACGTCGTGCCCTACACCTTCCTGGTCACCAACACGGGCGACGTCACGCTCACCGACGTGACGGTGGCGGATGCGCTGCCGGGTCTGGGCGACGTCGCCTACGGCGAGTGGGAGTCGGGCACCGCGGGCACGCTGCTGCCGGGCCAGTCGGTCACGGCGACCGCACCGCTCACGGTGACGCAGGCGCACGTGGACGCCGGGCTCATCGAGAACGAGGCCACCGCGACCGGCACGCCGCCGCGCGCGACGCTGCCCACGCCGTCGGCCACCGACGACGACACGGTCGTGCTCGCGCAGTCGCCGAGCCTCTCGCTCGTCAAGGATGGCGAGCTCGTCGACCTCGTCGACGGCGTCGCCG
Source organism: Agrococcus sediminis (assembly GCF_007923295.1). Taxonomy (GTDB): domain Bacteria; phylum Actinomycetota; class Actinomycetes; order Actinomycetales; family Microbacteriaceae; genus Agrococcus; species Agrococcus sediminis. The sequence continues at coordinate 469,951 of NZ_VOIR01000011.1, forward strand.
GCGACCGCATCGACTACACCTTCACGATCACGAACGACGGCGACGTGACGGTCTCGGACATCGCGCTGAGCGACGAGCTCGCGGGCCTCACGGACATCGCGTTCGGCACGTGGCCGGGCGAGCCCGGCGTGCTCGCGCCCGGCGAGGCGGTCACCGCGACCGCCTCGCTCGTGCTGACACAGGCCGACGCCGACGCGCTCCAGGTCGTGAACGAGGCATCCGCCACCGGCACGACCGCGACCGCCGGCGACGTCGGCGACAGCGCCCAGCACGTCGAGCCGCTGCCCGCCGTCGGCGCGCTGTCGATAGACAAGACGCACCCCGCGGGCGACTACGCCGTCGGCGACACCGTCGAGTACTCGTTCGTGGTCACCAACACCGGTGACCTCACGCTCACGGGCGTCGAGGCGAGCGACGAGCTCGAGGGCCTGTCCGATCTGGCCTATGGCACATGGCCGGGCGAGACCGGCGTGCTCGCACCGACGCAGTCGGTCACCGCGACGGCGACGCTCGTCGTGACGCAGGCGCATGTCGACGCCGGCAGCATCGACAACACCGCCGCAGCGGTCGGCACGACTCCGCAGGGCGTCGTGCTCGAGGAGGACGACACCGACACGGTGCCCTTCGCCGCGACCCCGCGCCTGACGCTCACGAAGACGGGCGCGCTGACGAGCGGCGTCGGCAACGCGGGCGACACGGTGACCTACACCTTCGAGATCGAGAACGAGGGCAACGTCACGATCGCCGCGATCGCGCTGGCGGACGACCTCGAGGGCCTCAGCGACATCGCCTTCGGCCCGTTCCCCAGCATCGACGGCGTGCTCGCTCCCGGTGAGTCGGTCACGGCCACCGCGACGTACGCGGTGACGCAGGCGGACGCCGACCGCGGCTCCATCGACAACGAGGCGACCGCCTCGGGGCTCACGCCCACGCGCCAGCCGGTCTCCGACGCGGACGAGCACACGCAGGAGCTGCGCTCGGTCTCCGCCATCGAGATCGACAAGTCGCACACCGCTGGCACCTTCGCGGTCGGCGACGAGGTGGAGTACGCCTTCCTCGTCACGAACACCGGCGGGCTCACGCTCGAGGACGTCTCGGTGACCGACGAGCTGCCGGGCCTGGGCGACATCGCCTACGGCGAGTGGCCGGCCGCCGAGGGCGTGCTGCTGCCCGGCGAGTCGGTCACGGCGACCGCGACGCTCACGGTCACGCAGGCCCACCTGGACGCCGGCGAGATCGTGAACGAGGCATCCGCGACGGCGACCGCGCCTCGGGGCGACGACCCGAGCGACAGCGACACCGATCGCGTCGCGCTCGAGCGCATCGCCAGCATCGAGCTGCTCAAGACGGGCGAGCTCGCCGGCATCGGCAACGCCGGTGACGAGATCGCCTACACCTTCACGATCACGAACGACGGCAACGTCACGGTCTCGGGCATCGAGCTCGAGGACGCGCTGCCCGGCATCGGCGAGGTCGTCTTCGGCGACTGGCCGGCCGAGTCGGGCACGCTGCTGCCCGGCGAGTCGGTCGAGGCGACCGCGGTCTACGTCGTGACCCAGGCCGATGCCGACGCCGGCACCGTCGTCAACGACGCATCCGCCTCGGGCACCACGCCCGCAGGCCCCGTCGACGACCAGGCCGCGCACACGCAGGGCCTGGGCGCGACCGCGCTGCTCGAGTTCACCAAGTCGCACGAAGCGCCCGCGAGCCCGCTCGCGGTCGGCGACGACGTGACCTACACCTTCCTGGTCGAGAACGTCGGTGGCCTCACGCTCACCCACGTGACGGTGTCGGATGCGCTCACGGGCCTCGGTGACATCGCCTACGGCGAGTGGGCGTCGGGCACCGTCGGCACGCTGCTACCGGGCCAGTCGGTCACGGCGACCGCGACGCTCGCGGTGACGCAGGCGCACGTCGACGCCGGCGAGATCCTGAACGAGGCGAGCGTCACCGGCGCCCCGCCGCGCGACGGCATCGCGCCGCCGGTGACGACCGACGACGACCGCGTGCCGCTGCTGCAGCGCGCGAGCGTCGCGCTCGAGAAGACGGGCGAGCTGCGCGATGGCGCGCTCGGCATCACGGGCGACACGATCGACTACGCGTTCACGATCAGGAACGACGGCACCGTCACGGTCTCGGGCATCGAGCTGAGCGACGAGCTCGAGGGTCTCGGCGACATCGCCTTCGGCGCGTGGCCGGGCGAGGCCGGTGTGCTGGCGCCGGGCGAGTCCGTCGAGGCGAGCGCCTCCTACGTGCTGACGCAGGCCGACGCCGACGCCGGCACGGTCGTCAACGAGGCATCCGTCACGGGCACGACGGCGACAGCGGGCCCGGTCGGCGACGAGGCCGCGCACACGCAGCCGCTCGGCGCCGCGCCCTCGCTCACGATCGAGAAGTCGCACGAGGGCTCGGCCTTCGTGGTCGGCGAGACCGTGCCCTACACGATCGTCGCCACGAACGACGGCGACGTCACGCTGCGCGAGGTCGAGGTGACGGATGCCCTCGACGGGCTCGAGATCACCGGCACCGCCTGGGATGGCGCCGAGGGCGTGCTGCTGCCGGGCGAGTCGGTCGTCGTGACCGCGGGCCTGGTGGTGACGCAGGCGCACGTCGACGCCGGCAGCGTCGTCAACGAGGCCGTCGTGGCCGCGACGCCGTCCGCCGGTGAGCCGCTCCGCGAGACCGCCACCGACACGGTGCCGTTCGCGCAGCTGCCGTCGATCTCGCTCGAGAAGACCTCCGTCGTCGAGGGCGCGAGCGCCGGCGACGGCGTCGACTACGCCTTCACGATCGAGAACACCGGCACGGTGACGCTCTCCGACGTCGGGCTGAGCGACGAGCTCGAGGGTCTCGGCGACATCGCCTTCGGCGAGTGGCCGGGCGCCGAGGGCGTCCTCGCTCCCGGTGACGTCGTCACCGCCACCGCCCGGTACGTGCTCACGCAGGCGGACGTCGACCGCGGCTCGATCGTGAACGACGCGACCGCCGTCGGCACCGCGCCGAGCGGCGCCGCCGCCGGCGTCGTGGCGCGCGACGAGGCATCCGTCACGGACACGCTCGAGGCCTCGCCCTCGCTGCGCTTCGCGAAGGAGGCGCAGGTCGACGCGCCGGCGCTCGGCTCGGTCGTCACCTACGGCTTCGAGCTCGAGAACACCGGCAACGTGACGCTCGCGGGCGTCGCGGTCAGCGACCCGCTGCCGGGCCTCTCGGAGCTCGACTACAGCTGGCCCGGCGACGCCGGCGTGCTGCTGCCGGGCGAGATCGCCACGGCGACCGCCACCTACACGATCACGCAGGCCGACGTGGATGCCGGAGGTGTCACCAACGGCGCGTCCGCCGTCGGCGCGCCGCCCGTCGGCGAGCCCGTGCGGCCGACCGACGAGGTGACGGTGCCGATCACCACGCAGCCCGCGCTCGTGCTCGACAAGGCCGCGACGCTCGAGGAGGGCGCGGCCGGCGTCGCGGGCGACGAGGTCACCTACACGCTCGTGGTGCGGAACGACGGCGACGTCACGCTCACCGCGATCGAGCTGGCCGACCCGATGGCGGGGCTCAGCGACATCGTCTTCGGCGAGTGGCCCGGCACCGCGGGGCAGCTGGCGCCCGGTGAGCAGGTCTCGGCCACGGCGACCTACGCGCTCACGCAGGCCGACGTCGACGCCGGCTTCGTCGACAACGCGGCGACCGCCTCCGCGCAGCCGCCCTCGGGCGACCGCATCGCGGTCGACGACGACGAGCGGCTCCTGACGCCCGGCACCATCGGCATCTCGCTCGACAAGTCGGCTGTGGCCACCGCCGGCGCCGCGAGCGTCGCGGGCGACACCGTCGCCTACGAGCTCGTGATCGCCAATGAGGGCTCGCGCACGCTCACCTCGATCGTGCTGAGCGACCCGCTGCCGGGGCTCAGCGCGCCCGTCATCGACTGGTCGACCGCCGCGATCGAGGGGCAGCTCGCCCCCGGCGAGCAGGTCGTGGCCACCGCCGGCTACACGCTGACGCAGGCCGACGTCGACGCCGGGCTGGTGGAGAACACCGCGACCGTCGCGGCCGCCGATCTGCGGGGCAACCCCGTGGAGGCGGGCGACACCGCGGCCGTCGCGCTCGAGGGCACGCCGCTGCTGACGCTCGACAAGCGCGTCGTCAACGACGCCGACGCCGTGGGCGAGACGGTCGAGTACCGCTTCGAGCTCGCGAACGAGGGCACCGTGACGCTGCGCGACATCGCGCTCGTCGACGCGCTCGCAGGCGTCTCGACGCCCGTGATCGACTGGTCGACCGCCGCCGTCAAGGGCGAGCTGGCGCCGGGCGAGACGGTCACCGCGACCGCCACGCTCACGCTCACGCAGGCCCATGTCGACGCGGGCTCCGTCGTGAACGACGCCACCGCATCCGCCACCCCCGACGGCGGCGAGCCGATCGAGGCCGGCGACTCGAGCACGCTGCCGCTGCCGCAGCTGCCGAGCCTCACCACCGACAAGAGCGCCGAGCTGCCAGAGGGCTCGACCGGTGCGGTCGGCGAGGCGATCGACTACACGATCGTCGTCGTCAACGACGGCACCGTCACGGTCGGCACCGTCACGGTCGACGACCCGATGTTCGCCGCCGACGCGCTCGCCTTCGACTGGAGCGGCGCCACCACCGAGGGCAGCCTCGCTCCCGGCGAGGCGCTCACCGTCACCGCGACGCACGTGCTCACGCAGGCCGACGTCGACGCAGGGCGCGTCGACAACACGGCGCTCGCGAGCGGCAGCTCACCCACGGGCACGGTCGACGACGACGCCACGGCGGTCGTCACGATCGTGCAGTCGCCGAGCATGGCGTTCACGAAGACCGCGTCGACGGATACCGCGCCCGCGCTGGGCGAGACCGTCACGTACACCTTCGAGGTCACCAACACCGGCAACACCACCCTCCGCGGCGTCGCCATCGACGACTCGATGGAGGGCCTGAGCCCGCTCGAGTACGCCTGGCCGGGCGAGGGCGGCACGCTGGCACCGGGAGAGACGGTCACCGCGACCGCGACCTACGGGATCACGCAGCGTGACGTCGACGCCGGCTCGGTCGACAACACGGCGACCGCGACGGGGACGACGCCCGATGGCGGCACCCTGGAGCCGACCGTGACCGAGCAGGTGGAGATCGACCGGCATCCGTCGCTGCGGCTCGCGAAGCTCGGCACGCTCGCAGGCGGCGCCGTCGGCGTCGCGGGCGACCGCGTCGACTACGCCTTCCAGGTGGTCAACACCGGTGACGTCACGCTCACGGGCGTGGCCATCGACGACCCCCTGCCGGGGCTGAGCGACATCGTCTTCGGCGCCTGGCCGGGCGAGCCCGGCGTGCTGGCGCCGGGGCAGGCCGTCACGGCGAGCGCGAGCGCAGTGCTCACGCAGGCTCACGTCGATGCGGGCCGCGTCGTGAACGACGCCACCGCATCCGCCGCCTCGCCCTCGGGCGAGACGGTCACCGATGGCGACTCGGCGGAGGTCGGCACGCAGCAGCGCGGCGCCCTCGACGTCGAGAAGTCGTCGACCGTGACCGGCGCAGGGGTGGTCGGCGACGAGATCGCCTACGCGTTCTCGGCGACGAACACGGGCACGGTCACCCTCACGGGCGTCTCCCTCAGCGACGAGCTCGAGGGGCTGGGCGACATCGCCTACGCCTGGCCCGGTGCGGCCGGTGTGCTGGCGCCCGGCGAGACGGTGACGGCGACCGCGACCTACGCGATCACCCAGGCCGACCTCGATCGCGGATCGGTCGAGAACTCGGTCGTCGTCCGTGGCCAGGTGCCCGGCGGCGGGCCCGTCGAGCACGAGGACTCCGTCACGACCCCGACGCCAGGCTTCGGCTCGCTGACGTTCTCGAAGTCGGGCACGCTCGACGCTGAGGGCGACGCGCAGGTGGGCGATGTCATCACCTACGCCTTCGTGGTGACGAACGACGGCACCCGCACGCTCGCGGACGTCGGCATCGACGACCCCATGGCGGGGCTGTCGGAGCTCGTCTACGCGTGGCCGGGCGAGACCGGCGTCCTGGCGCCGGGCGAGACGGTGACCGCGACGGCGACCTACGCGGTGACGCAGGCCGACATCGACGCGGGCTTCGTGCGCAACGCTGCGCTCGCGTCGACGGACGGGCCGGATGCGCCGGGCGAGACGACGACCCCGCTGCAGCAGCGCTCCGAGCTGCTGTTCGAGAAGACCGCGGGCTACGCGGCGCCGCTGTTCGGTGCGCCTGCCTCGGTGGGCGACACGATCTCCTACGGCTTCCGGCTCGAGAACGCAGGCACGACGACGCTCACGGGCGTCGCGGTGATCGACGAGCTCGCGGGCCTGTCGACCATCGAGTACGCCTGGCCCGACGAGGCGCGCCCCGGCGTGCTGCTGCCGGGCGAGGTCGCGACGGCGACGGCGACGTATGCGCTGACGCAGGCCGACCTCGACGCCGGCGCCGTGCACAACGCGGCCACCGGCACGGCGACGCCGCCGGTGGCACCGGGGGCTCCCGTCCCCGCGCCGCTGACGCCGGGCGATGAGACCACGACCGAGCTCCCGCGCACCACCGGCATCGAGCTGACCAAGGTCGGCGCGGTGGAGGAGGGCGCCATCGGCGAGGTCGGCGACCGCATCACCTACGCGTTCGAGGTCACGAACACGGGCAGCACGACGCTCACCGAGGTGTCGATCGCGGATGCGATGCCGGGCCTGTCCGAGATCGCCTACATCTGGCCGAGCCAGGCGGGCGTGCTGCTGCCCGGCGAGACGGTCGCGGCGACGGCGACGTATGCGCTGACCGCCGGCGACCTCGAGGGCGACACGGTCGTGAACGACGCGACCGCCACGGGCACGCCCCCGACCGGCATGGAGCCGCCGACGGACGGTGCCTCGGCGACGGTCGACGTGCCGAGCCCCGAGCACCCGGGCACGGGCCTGCCGCAGACGGGCATGGAGGTGCCGATCCCACTGATCGCGGGCGGCGCCGCCCTGCTGCTGCTCCTCGGCGGACTGCTCGTGTGGCGCTCGCGGCGGGCGCGCGACGACGAGGAGCCGCTGCTGTAGCCGCCGCCCGTAGCCTGGAGGCATGCAGCCACCGGTGACCGGCCCCGACGCCGACGAGCCCCAGCTGGCCGTCGGCGTCGGGCCGTTCGCGGGCGAGTGGCCGAGCGACGAGCGCCTCGACGCCGCGCTGCTCGAGCACGGCGACCGGCGCAACGTCGTCGACCGCTACCGCTACTGGCGGCACGAGGCGATCGTGGCCGACCTCGACACCCGCCGCCACCCCTTCCACGTCGCGATCGAGAACTGGCAGCACGACCTCAACATCGGGTCGATCGTCCGCACCGCCAACGCGTTCACCGCATCCGCCGTGCACATCATCGGCAAGCGCCGCTGGAACCGGCGCGGCGCCATGGTGACCGACCGCTACCAGCACGTGCTGCACCACGAGACGACGGATGCGTTCACCGCGTGGGCGCGCGGTGCGGGCCTGACCGTCGTGGCCGTCGACAACACCGAGGGCAGCGTGCCCGTCGACGCGGCGCCGCTGCCGGAGCGCTGCGTGCTGCTGTTCGGTCAGGAGGGGCCGGGGCTGACCGAGGCGGCGGTCGCGGCGGCTGATGCGCACGTCGCGATCCGCCAGTTCGGCTCGACCCGCTCGATCAACGCCGCGGCGGCCGCCGCCATCGTCATGCACGAGTGGATCCGCGTGCACGCCGCCGGCCGTCCCGCCGGCTGAGCAGACCGCGCCCGCAGCCCGCAGCCGTCTCGAAGTCCCCGCCCCGCCCCGCCCCGGCTCGCCCCGCCCGCGCACAACGCAAGCACCTCAGCCTGTTCGCGGGGCGAACGCTGCTGCTGCCACCCCCAGCCCGCTGCTCCTCGTCGCCGGGCTTGCGTTGTGCGGACGGCCGTCGGGAGCGCGCGCCGCGGGGCAGAGTCGCTAGGCGGCCGCCGGCTCCGGCTGGCACCTCGGGCACCACTGCACCTGCCGCAGCATCCCGTCCTCGAGCCCGAGCTGCGCATCCCTGATGCGCGTGCCGCACCGCCTGCACGGCTGGCCGCCGCGGCCGTAGACCCACGTCCGCCGACCGTTGCGCGTGTCGCCCGTGAACGTGCGCTCGGTGCGCTCGCGGTTGGCGACCATCAGCCGCCGCGCGAGCGCGACGAGCCGCTCCACGTCGACCTCGCCCACGGGCGTCGCCGGGTGCACGCCGCGCAGGAAGCACAGCTCGCCGCGGTACACGTTGCCGAGCCCGGCGACGGCGTGCTGGTCGAGCAGTGCGACGCCCACCGGCGCACCGGTCGCGCGCAGCCGCCGCGCAGCCTCCGCGGCCATCGGCTCGTCCCATCCCTCGTCGAGCAGGTCGGGGCCGAGGTAGTCGAGCGAGGCGAGGTCGCCCGCGCGCGGCAGCAGCTCGAGCACCGGCAGGCTCGACCCGACGATCTCGTGCTGATCGGTGGCGAGCACGACGCGGATGGTGTGGGTCGCGACGGGCGCGCGGCGACCGGGCTCGAGCACGTGCCAGAGCCCGTCCATGCCGGCGTGCGAGTGGATCGTGAAGCGCTCGCCGCGCATCAGCAGGTGCTTGCCGACGGCTCGCACCTCGTCGATGCGCTCCCCGGCGAGGTCGGCGGTGGCGAGCGAGGGCACTCGGAAGTCGCTCCGCAGCAGCTCGCGCCCGGCCATCGCCGCGCCCAGGCGCACGGCGGCGCGGTAGATCGTGTCGCCCTCGGGCATCAGCGTGCCGCCGCGATCGTCCAGCGCATCACGGCCCGATCCGGTAGCCGCGGGGCGTGCGGCGCAGGTTTGCCCGTTCGAAGACGGGCGCCAGGTCGGCCTGCAGCGAGGAGCGCCCGTCGACCTGCTCGAGCACGCGCCGACGGCCTCCGAGCCGCGCCACCGCATCCGCGAGGCTCTCGAGCGCTCGCACCAGCAGCTCGTCGTCCTCGGCGAAGGTCAGCAGCGACTTGCCGCCGCGCTCGAGGTGCAGCACCGGCCGCCCGGAGGCGATGGTCGTCAGCGACCCGACCCGCCGCGTGGGACGGTGGTCGCCCCGCGCCTCGGGCCACGGCAGCGCAGCGCCGAAGGGGTTCGCGGGATCGACGGCCGAGACCGTCGCGATCGCGTCGCTCGGGCCGCTCGACTGCCGGGCCCGCAGCGCATCCACCACCGGGGAGTCCGCGAACTGGGCGGCGCCCAGCCCGTCGACGAAGTAGCCGCGCCGCGTGTGCCCGGCCTCCTCGAAGGCCTTGAGCACCTGGTAGACGCCGTGGAACCCGCCCGGCACGTCCTCGGCGACGACGCTGCCGCGCGTCACGACGCCGTAGCGCGCGAGCAGCGCGTCGGCGGTGGCGGCGGCCAGCTCGGTCGGGGCGCCCGCCGGCTTCGACGCCAGCAGCCAGCGGCCCGCGAGCAGCGGCATCGCGTCGGTGCGGGAGGGTCGGGCGAGCCCGATGCGGCGGCGGCTCGCCGGTGCCGCGCGTCGGCTGGGCGCCGGTGCCGTGCGCGCCCGCACGCCCAGCAGGTGCGCGCGCATCGGCGCGATGGTGTCGTTGGTCACGCGACCCGCCCACACCAGCGGCCACAGCACATCCGCCAGCCGCGCCGGGTCGAGCGCGACCATGTCGCCGAGCTGGCGGGCGAAGAGCGCGCCGCCCTCGCCGAGGGCGGCGAGGATCGCCGCAGCCTCGGGGTCGTCGTGCTCGAGGTCGCGGCGCTGCTCGACGGTGTCGGCCGCGCGCAGCACGATGCGCCCGTCGCGCGCGCTGAGCTCGCCCGCGCCGACCCACGTGACGAGCCCGGCGGCGGTCACCTCGTCGAGCATCGACGGCCGGTAGTCCTTCACGCGCGAGGGCAGGATGAGCGTCTCGAGGGCGCTGAGCGGGAGCGGCGTGCCGTCGAGCCGGTCGATCGCCTCGAGCAGCCCGTCGACGCCCGAGAGCGGCCGCGTCACCCGCTGGTGCGCGAGCAGGTGGTCGGCGAAGACGGCGTGGTCGACGGGCTCGACGTCGCTGCGCAGCGCCTGCAGGCTGCGGCGCTTGAGCCGCGAGAGCGCCTGCGCGTCGATCCACTCCTCGCCCGTGCCGCGCGCGCGATAGGCACCCGGCACGACGCGCCCCTGCCGTTCGAGCGCGCGGAGCGCCGAGCGCACGACCGCGGGCGCGAGCGTGAGGCGAGCGGATGCCTCCTCCACCGTGAACGGACCGTGCGTGCGCGCGTGCCGGGCGACGACGTCGCCGATGGGGTCGGCGACCGCGTCGAGCAGCGCCGAGGGCACCCCGGGCGGCGGCGGCACGCCGAGCGCGTCGCGGAGCCGCGCGACGTCCTCGATCGCGGCGAGCCGCTCGTCGGCGCCGATCCGCACCCGCACGACGCGCCGCGCGGCGACGAGCTCGTCGGCGATCGCGGCCGCGCCGGCGATCGTGAGGTGCCCGGGGGCTGCACGTGACGCATCCGGTGCCGACGCATCCGGTGCCGACGCATCCGCCGCATCCGTCACCGGCTCGCCGGCCTCGACGGTCGCGCCCGGCACGCCCTCGAGCCGCACCGCGAGCTCCTCGACCGTCAGCGGGCCGAGCAGCCGCAGCAGGTCGGCAGCGCCCTCGACGCCGCGCGCCCGGCGGTCGGGCGCGAGCCGCTGCAGCTCGAGCTCGGTGCGGGCGACGATCTCCTCGTCGAGCAGCTCGCGGAGCGCCGACTGGCCGAGCACCTCGGCGAGCAGCGCCGGATCGAGCGTGAGCGCGGCAGCGCGCCGCTCGGCCAGCGGCGCGTCGCCCTCGTAGAGGAACGCGCCGACGTAGCCGAACAGGAGGTGGTGGGCGAAGGGGGAGGGGCTCGGCGTCTCGACCTCGACGACCCGGATGTCGCCGTGCTGCAGCCGCTCGGCGAGGTCGCGCAGCGCCGGGAGGTCGTAGGCGTCCTGCAGCACCTCGCGGAGCGCCTCGAGCACGATGGGGAAGTCGGGGTAGCGCTTCGCGACGTCGAGCAGCTGCGCCGCCCGCTGCCGCTGCTGCCACAGCGGCGCGCGGCGGGACGGGTCGCGCTTGGGCAGCAGCAGCGCGCGCGACGCGCACTCGCGGAATCGGCTCGCGAACAGCGCGGTGCCGCCAGCCTCGGTCTCGACGATGCGCTCGAGCTCGTCGGGCTCGAAGCGGATGAGCTCGGCGCCGGGCGGGTCGGCGTGGGAGTCGGGGATGCGGATGACGATGCCGTCGTCGGAGGCCATCGCGGCAGCGCCGAGGTCGCGGTCCTCGCGCAGCCGGCGGTCGATCGCGAGCGCCCACGGCGCGTGCACGCGCCGGCCCCACGGGGAGTGGACGATGAGGCGCCAGTCGCCGAGCTCGTCGCGGGAGCGCTCGACGACGAGCTGCGCGTCGGTCGGCACCGCGCCGGTCGCGGCGAGCTGGTCGCGCACGTAGGCGTCGAGGTTGCGAATCGCCCGCTCGTCGGAGTGCGGCAGGTCGATGCCGGTGCCGGCGGCGAGCGCCGCGGTCGCGCGGCCGATCGAGCGGCCGAGGTCGGCGGGCCGCCCCTCGGCGTCGCCGTGCCAGAACGGCAGCTTGCCGACCTCGCCGAACGCGGGCACGACGAGCACCCGGTCGTGCGTGATGTCGACGACGCGCCAGCTCGTCGCGCCGAGCGCGAAGACATCGCCCGCGCGCGACTCATAGACCATCTCCTCGTCGAGCTCGCCCACGCGCGCGCCCGGCCGGCCCTCCTGCCCGGCGAGGAAGACGCCGAACAGGCCGCGGTCGGGGATCGTGCCGCCACTCGAGACGGCGATGCGCTGCGCGCTCGGCCGGCCGGTGATCGTGCCCGCGTCGCGATCCCACACGACGCGCGGGCGCAGCTCGGCGAACTCGTCGCTCGGGTAGACGCCCGAGATGAGGTCGAGCGTCGCGTCGAACGCGCTGCGCGGCAGCTGCGCGAAGGGCGCCGAGCGCCGCACGGTCTGGAACCAGTCGTCGACGACGAGCTCGTCCATCGCGGCGGCCGCGACCGTCTGCTGCGCGAGCACGTCGAGCGGGTGCCGCGGCATGCGGATGGGCTCGAGCTCGCCGCGCGCCATCCGGTCGGCGACGACCGTCGCGTGCAGCAGGTCGGCGCGATGCTTCGGGATGAGCACGCCGCGCGACGCGTCGCCGACCGAGTGGCCGGCGCGGCCGACGCGCTGCAACCCGCTCGCGGTCGACGGCGGCGACTCGACCTGCACCACGAGATCGACCTCGCCCATGTCGATGCCGAGCTCGAGGCTCGAGGTCGCGACGACGCAGCGCAGCCGCCCCGACTTCAGCTGGTCCTCGATCTCGGCGCGCTGCTCCTTCGAGACCGAGCCGTGGTGGGCGCGGGCGAGCGGCGGCGCCTCCGCGTCGGCGCTCTCGCCGTGCTCGCGCGCCGCGGCGCGCTCGGCGAGGCGGAGGCGGATGTGCTCGGCCACGTCGCGCAGGACGACGCCGTCCCCGGCGCCCTCGGGCGCATCCGCCGCCTCCGCCTCGAGCGCGTCGAGGCGCTCGGCGTCGAGCTCGTTGAGCTTGGCGGTGAGCCGCTCGGCGGCGCGGCGCGCGTTGACGAAGACGATCGTCGAGCGGTGCCGGTCGACGAGCTCGAGCACCTCGCGCTCGATGTGCGGCCAGATCGACTGCTGCTCGGGCTGGTCGACGGCCCCGAAGGCGCTGCCGGTCGGCGGCGAGCCGGCCCGCTCGCGCTGCTGCGGCGCGCGCAGGTCGGTCATGTCGTCGACGGGCACGGTGATCGTGAGCTCGATGCGCTTGTCGCTCGGCGGTGCGACGACGGTCACCGGCGCCGGCCCGCCGAGGAACGCGGCGACCTCCTCGATGGGCCGCACGGTCGCCGACAGGCCGATGCGCTGCGCCTGCCGCGCGAGCTGCGCGTCGAGCCGCTCGAGGCTGAGCGCGAGGTGCGAGCCGCGCTTCGTCGGCACGACCGCGTGGATCTCGTCGACGATCACCGTCTCGACGGTGCGGAGCGTCTCGCGGGCGCGGCTCGTGAGCAGCAGGAACAGCGACTCGGGAGTCGTGATGAGGATGTCGGGCGGGTGCTTCGCCTGGGCTCGGCGCTCCTCCTGCGGGGTGTCGCCGGTGCGCAGGCCGATGCGGATGGGCGGCGGCTCGGCGCCGTCGGCGCGCCCCTGCGCGGCGATGCCCGCGAGGGGTGCGCGCAGGTTGCGGTCGACGTCGACGGCGAGCGCCTTGAGCGGCGAGACGTAGAGCACCCGCACGCCGGGCTCGCGCTCGGCGTGCGGCTCGGCGTCCTCGCGGTGCAGCCGGTCGATCGACCAGAGGAAGGCGGCCAGCGTCTTGCCGGAGCCCGTCGGGGCGACGACGAGCGTGTGATCGCCGCGCGCGATCGAGGTCCACGCCTCCTGCTGCGCGGGGGTGGGAGCGGCGAAGGCCCCCGTGAACCACGCCCTGGTCGCGGGGGAGAACAGCTCGAGCGCGTCGCCCACCGGCTCAGTACAGCACAGCCGCCTTGGGGGACGACCGGGGAAGGATGGAGGGATGCACGCGCTCGCCCACCCGGCCCCGATCCCGCGCTCCGCCTCCGTCGAGGTGGCCGGCGCCGACCCCTCGCCAGCGGCGGCGGTGACGATCGATCGCGGCACCGGCGCGGCGCTCGCGGCGGATGCGTCGGGTGCGCTGCCGAGCGACGTGGCGGCCGCGCTCCGGGCCGCGCCGGCGCTCGCCGCCGCCGTGCCGCTGCCCGCGGCCGACGCGACCGCCGAGCGGCTCGAGGCGCTCGCGACGCTCGGCGCCCACGACCTCGAGGTCGCGCGGGCGGTCGAGCCGCACCTCGACGCGGTCGCGATCCTCGCGGAGGCGGGCGTCGAGCCGCACCCCGGCGCCTACGGCGTCTTCGCCGCCGAGGGCCCCGGCATGCGCCTCGAGCTCGAGGGCGGCCGGCTGACGGGCGAGAAGCCCTGGTGCTCGCTCGCCGACCGGCTCGACCGCGCGCTCGTGTCGGCGTGGCAGGGCGACGAGCGCGTGCTCGTCGATGTCGACCTGCGGCAGCACGGCGTCGAGCCCGTCGCCGGCGCCTGGCACGCGCGCGGCCTCACCGGCATCCCCTCCGGCCCCGTGCGCTTCGACGGCGCCGCGGCGACGCCGGTGGGCGAGCCCGGCTGGTACCTGCGCCGCCCCGGCTTCGCGTGGGGCGGGATCGGCGTCGCCGCGTGCTGGCACGGCGGTGCGGTGGCCGTGGCGCGGCGGCTGCTCGACGGCGCGGGGGATGCGCCGCTGCGGCTCGCGCACCTGGGCGCGGTCGACGAGGCGCTCACCGCCTCCCGCCTGGCGCTCGCCGACGCGGCCCGACGGATCGACGCGGGCGACGTCGACGACCCGGGCATGCTCGCGCTCCGCACCCGCGGCATCGTCGCGCGCGCGGTCGAGGAGGTGCTCGCGCGCGTCGGCAGGGCGCTCGGCCCCGGCCCGCTCGCGCTCGACGCCGAGCACGCCCGCCGGGTGGCCGACCTGCAGCTCTACGTCCGGCAGCACCACGCCGAGCGCGACCAGGCGTCGCTCGGCGCCGCGCTCGTCGCCGACCGCGCGGGCCGCGCGTGGTGAGCGCGACCGGGCCCGCCGGCGGTCCGCCGCGCTTCGACGGCGCCGACGCCGGCACCGCCCACGCCGACTGGCTCGCGAGCGCGGCGCTCCGCGATGCGGCGGTGCTCGAGGCCGAGCCGAGCGCGCTGCTCGTCGTCGCCGCGCACCCCGACGACGAGGTGCTCGGCGCCTACGGCTCGATGCTCGCCGCCGCCCGGCGCGGCGCCGCCGTCACCGTCGTGGTCGCGACCGACGGCGAGGGCTCGCACCCGGGGTCGCCGACCGTCGACCCGACCGCGCTCGCGCGGCTCCGGCGCGCCGAGCACGAGGCGTCGCTCGCGGGGCTCGGCGCCCGCATCGTGCGGCTCGGGCTGCCCGACGGCGCGCTGCAGGAGCGGCGGCGTGAGCTCGTGACGGCGATCGCGCCGCTCGTCGCCGCGCTGCCGGAGGACGGCCTCGTCGTCGCGCCCTGGGCGCACGACGGGCATCCCGACCACGAGGCGGTGGGGGATGCGTCGGCCGCGGTCGCGCGGGAGCTCGGCCGCGCGTGCGCGTGGGCGCCCATCTGGTCGTGGCTGTGGGGCGAGCCGGGGCTCTTCGACGGCGCGGCGCTGCGGCGGGTGCCGCTCGACGACGTCGCGCGCGCCGCGAAGGCGACGGCGATCGCCGCGCACCGCTCGCAGGTGGCGCCGCTCTCGCCGCACCCGGCAGACCGCGCCGTGCTCACGCCGACGATGCTCGAGCGGTTCGCGGGCGACGAGTGGCTGCTGCTCGCGCCGCCCGCCGCCGCGACGGCCTTCGACGACCGCTACGCGGGCGAGGGCGACCCCTGGTCGACCCGCGACTCCTGGTACGAGCGGCGCAAGCGGCAGGTCGTGCTCGCCGCGCTGCCCGAGGAGCGCTACCGCCTGGCGCTCGAGGTGGGCTGCGGCACCGCCACGCTCACCGCCGAGCTCGCCGGCCGCTGCGACGGCGCGCTCGGCGTCGACGCCTCGATCCCCGCGCTCGCCGAGGCGCGCCGCACGATCGCGGGCGCGGCGAACGCCTGGGTCGAGCACCGCGCGGTCGAGCAGGGCCTCCCGGCAGCCGCCGTCGACCTCGTCGTGCTCAGCGAGATCGGCTCCTACGTCGAGCCGCGGGTGCTCCGCGGGCTCGTCGAGCAGGCGCGCGACCGCGGCGCGCACGTCGTGCTGTGCCACTGGCGCGGCGAGGGCGACGACCTCCTGGCCTCGGCCGACGAGGTGCACGCGCTCGCCGCCGGCGTGCCCGGCCTCCGCCGCATCGTCGAGCACCGCGACGAGCGCTTCCTCGTCGACGTGCTGGTGCCCGCGTGAGCGCCCCGCGCATCCGCCGCCTGCTCGTCGTCGTGCCCGCGCGCGACGAAGCCGGGACGGTCGCCGCGTGCGTCGCGAGCGTGCACGCCGCAGCGGCCGCGCTCGCCGAGGCGAGGCCCGAGATCGAGGTGCGCCTCGTCGTCGTCGCCGACGCGTGCGCCGATGCCACGGCCGCCGTCGCACGCGCCGCGGGCGCCGAGGTCCTCGAGATCGACGCCGCCGCCGTCGGCGTCGCCCGCCAGCGCGGCGTCGAGCACGGACTCGGCGCCGATCCCGCCGACGGCCGCAGCTGGATCGCGACGACCGACGCCGACAGCGTCGTGCCGCGCTCGTGGCTGCTCGACCACGCCGACGCCGCGGAGTCCGGCGCCGACCTGCTCGTCGGTCGCGTCGAGCCCGACGCCGCGCACCTGCCGCCCGGTGCGCTCGCCGCCTGGCGCGCGGCGCACGACCACCTCCCGGTGGGCGCGTCGGTGCACGGGGCGAACCTCGGGGTGCGGGCGGATGCGCTGGCGCGCGTCGGCGGGTTCGCCCCCGTCCGCCTGCACGAGGATGTCGACCTCGTCGCGCGCCTCCGCGGGGCGGGCGCCGTCGCCGACGCGGTCGAGCGCGCCGCGGTCGTGACCTCGGGCCGCACCCGCAGCCGGGTGCGCGGCGGCTTCGCGAGCTACCTCGCCGCGCTGTCCGACTGCGCCTGACCGGTCTCGCAGCGCGCGTCCGCGGCCGCCGCCGCGTCGCGGTAGCCGCGCCGTTCCCGCTCGCCCGGTGCGAGGTCGGCCGCGGCGCGGAAGCACGCCGCCGCCTCGGCGTCGCGACCGAGGCGCGCCAGCAGGTCGCCGCGGGCGGCGTGCAGCAGGGGGTGCCCGTCGAGCGCGGGGCGCAGGCCGTCGAGCGCGTCGAGACCGGCGGCGGCGTCGCCCGCGTTGGCCTGCGCGATCGCGCGGTTCAGCGTCACGTGCGGCGAGGGGTCGATCCGCTCGAGCACGCGGTACAGCTCGACGACGCGCTCGTGGTCGATCCTCGCGGGGAGCAGCGGGCGCATGTGCTCGGCGGCGATCGCCGCCTGCACGAGGTGCCTGCCGCCCGGCACCCCGCCCTGCGCGGCCGTCGCGAGCGCGTCGTCGACGAGGGCGAGGCCCTCGGCGGCTGCCTCGGCGTGCCAGAGGGCGCGGTCCTGCTCGACGAACGGCACGGGCGTGCCGTCGTCGCTCGTGCGCGCCGCGCGCCGCGCGTGCTGCAGCAGCATGAGCGCCAGCAGGCCGTCGAGCTCAAGGCGCTCGTGGGTGCCCTCCGCCATGAGCGAGCGGCAGAGCCGGGTGAGGCGGATGGCCTCGTCGGCGGCGCTGCCGTCGGCGTCGTCGCCGGTCGGCTCGGCGTGCGCGATCGCGTACAGCCCGTAGAGCACCTGCCGCACGCCCTCCGCCCTCGCGGGCAGCTCGGCGGGGCCGGGCACGCGGTAGGGGATGCCGGCGTGCGCGATCTTGGCGCGCGCCCGCACGAGCCGCTTCTGCATCGCGGCCTCGCCGACGCCGAACAGGCGCGCCAGGCGCTCGATCGAGACGCCGAGCACGGTGCGCAGGGCGAGCGCCGCGCGAGCGTCGGGCGCGATCGCCGGGTGGCAGGCGGTGAAGACGAGCGCGAGCCGCTCGTCGCCGTGCGGGAACGCCGAGCGCTCGGTGGGCTCGTCGTCGAGCGCCGGCTCGGCCGCGAGCCGGGCGGCGGCCCGCTCGGCCGCCCCGCGCGAGCGCAGCAGGTCGATGGCGCGACGCCGCGCGACGGTGGTGATCCACGCCGCGGGATTGCGGGGCACGCCGTCCTCCGGCCACCGCGCCAGCGCCCGCTCGAGCGCGTCCTGCACGGCGTCCTCGGCGATCGCCCAGTCGCCCGTCGCGCCGATCACGGTCGCCAGGATGCGGCCGTGCTCCGAGGCGGCGACCGCGCGCACCGCGGCCGCCGCGTGGTCGGCGCCTAGAACGGCCACACGGGCCGCACCTCGACGCGGCCGAAGCGCGCCATCGGGTGCCGCGCGGCGACCGCGACGGCCTCGTCGAGGTCGTCGGCCTCGATGATGTCGAAGCCGGCGATCCACTCGCGGCTCTCGGTGAACGGGCCGTCGGTCACGACCGTCTCGCCGCCGCGCACGCGCACGGTCGTCGCGTCCTCGACGGGCCGCAGCCGGTCGCCGAGCACGTACTTGCCGTCGGCCTCGAGCGCCTCGACCCACGAGCCGGGGTCGTCGGTGTCGGGGTCGTACGGCTCGCCGTCGGGATCGGTGCAGATGAACAGCACGTAGCGCATGGGTCCTCCTCGTGGTCCGGTGCCTTGCATGCAAGTGCACGACGGATGGGCGCGGCCTGGGAGGACACCTGGCCGGCCCCGAGTCGGGATCAGTCCGTGCCGAGGTCCATCGCGGCGCGGTCGTTCCACTGCTCGAGCGCCTCGGGGTCGGCGTCGGGAGAGACCATGATCTCCTCCGCGCGGCCCGCCTCGAGCGCGCCGAGCAGCGCCTTCGTCTCGCCCTCGATGAGCCCGGCGGCCGCGTAGCCCTCGAGCCGCGAGCGAGAGTCGGCGATGTCGAGGTTGCGCATCGTCAGCTGCCCGATGCGGTCCTCCGGGCCGAAGGCCGCGTCGCCGACGCGCTCCATCGACAGCTTGTCCGGGTGGTACGAGAAACCCTCGCCGCGGGTGTCGAGGATCGTGTAGTCCTCGCCGCGGCGCAGCCGCAGCACGACCTCGCCCGACACCGACGACCCGACCCAGCGCTGGATCGACTCGCGCAGCATGAGCGACTGCGGGTCGAGCCAGCGGCCCTCGTACATGAGGCGCCCGAGCCGGCGGCCCTGCTCGTGGTAGGTCGCGACGGTGTCCTCGTTGTGGATGGCGTTCAGCAGGCGCTCGTAGGCGATGTGCAGCAGCGCCATGCCCGGCGCCTCGTAGATGCCGCGGCTCTTCGCCTCGATGATGCGGTTCTCGATCTGGTCGCTCATGCCGAGGCCGTGCCGACCGCCGATCTCGTTGGCCTCCTGCACGAGCGCCACCGCATCCGGGAACTCCTGGCCGTCGATCGCGACGGGGCGTCCGGCCTCGAAGCGGATCGCGACGTCCTCGGTGGGGATCTCGACCGCGTCGTCCCAGAAGCGCACGCCCATGATGGGCTCGACGATCTCCATCGACGTGTCGAGGTGCTCGAGCGTCTTCGCCTCGTGCGTCGCGCCCCAGATGTTCGCGTCCGTCGAGTAGGCCTTCTCGGTCGCGTCGCGGTAGGGGTAGCCGTGCGCGACGAGCCACTCCGACATCTCCTTGCGGCCGCCGAGCTCCCGCACGAACCGCGCGTCCAGCCACGGCTTGTAGATGCGCAGCGCCGGGTTGGCCATCAGGCCGTAGCGGTAGAAGCGCTCGATGTCGTTGCCCTTGTAGGTGGAGCCGTCGCCCCAGATCTCGACGTCGTCCTCCTTCATCGCGCGCACGAGCAGCATGCCGGTCACGGCGCGGCCGAGCGGCGTGGTGTTGAAGTAGATGCGCCCGCCCGAGCGGATGTGGAACGCGCCGGTCGCGAGCGCGACGAGGCCCTCCTCGACGAGCGCGGCCTTCGCGTCGACGAGGCGCGCGGCCTCGGCGCCGTACTCGCCGGCCCGGCCGGGCACCGCGTCGATGTCGGGCTCGTCGTACTGCCCGATGTCGGCGGTGTACGTGAAGGGCACGGCGCCGTTGTGGCGCATCCACGCGACGGCGCACGACGTGTCGAGGCCGCCCGAGAAGGCGATGCCGACGCGCTCGCCGACGGGCAGGGAGGAGAGGACCTTGGACATGCCTCAATCCTACGTTCGGGGCGGATGCGCGCGGTGCCGCCGGTCTCCGCACGCCCGTCCCGGTCGAGCGATGCTCACGGACACGCCGGGACGCGCCCTCTGGTGACGTTCAGGATCCGGTGCCATGGTGGGGCCTTGGGGGACAACGGACGTTCCCGGGCCGAGCGCCACGGGCGGCTGGTTGGAGGAAGCGATGCTGCAGGTCGACGAACGACTGGAGATCGACGCCCCGCGCCACGAGGTCTTCCGCATGTGGACGGACTTCGAGCGCTTCCCGAGCTTCATGACGGGCGTCGAGTCGGTCTTCGCCGAGACGAAGGAGCGGCTGCGCTGGCGCGTCTCGATCGAGGGCGTCGAGCCGAGCTTCTACGCGCTCATCACCGAGCGGGTGCCCGACCGCCGCATCGCGTGGGTGAGCGTCGACCTCGCCACGATGGGGTGGTGGGGCGACCTCACCGACCTCGACGACGGCCGCACCTGCATGATGGTGCGCGTCGTCTGGGCCCCGCGCGGCGACGACCGCGCGCCGGCGGATGCGAAGCCGCTCGACGAGCGCACCATCCGCTGCGGTCTGCTGCGCTTCCGCACGCTCGTGCAGGAAGCGTTCGAGAAGGCGGCCTAGCCTGCCTCCACCACCCAACGAGAGGAGCATCACCATGCCCCAGGTCACCGACAGCATCGACGTCAAGGCGCCGATCAGCGCCGTGTACGCGCTCTGGACCCAGTTCGAGGACTTCCCGAAGTTCATGAGCGGGGTCGAGTCCATCACGCAGCAGACCGACGACCGCCTCCACTGGGTCGTGTCGATCGCCGGGGTCGAGCGCGAGTTCGACGCCGAGATCACCGAGCAGCACATGGACGAGCGCGTCGCGTGGCGCAGCCTCGACGGCGAGACGCACGCGGGCGTCGTCACCTTCCACCGCATCGACGACGACACCACTCGTGTCAACGTGCAGATCGACTGGAAGCCGCAGGGCATCGTCGAGCAGGCCGGCGCGCTGCTCCAGGTCGACGACATCCAGATCGGCCACGACCTCAAGCGCTTCAAGGAGCTCGCCGAGGCGGCCCCGGCCCGTCACGCCGCGGAGAAGGGCTGGGAGGGCGACATCGAGCGCCCCGCCGACAGCTCGGGCCTCTAGCCCCACGGGCGCCCGGCGCCCACCTCGTCGAGCCTGTGCTCCGCCGCGCGGATGCACAGGCTCGACGCGTACCGTGCGGCCATGGGCATCGAGCACTCCAGCACGGTCGACGCGGGCGTCGACGAGGTCTTCGCCTGGCACGAGCGCCCCGGTGCCTTCCCGCGGATGCTGCCGCCGTGGATGCCCGGCCGCGTGCAGCGCGAGGCGGAGTCGCTCGCCGATGGGCGCGCCGAGCTCGCGCTCCCGGGCGGGCTGGTCTGGGTCGCGCAGCACGACCCCGCCGGCTACGTGCCCGGCCGCGCGTTCGTCGACGAGCGCGTGCCCGACGGCCTCGCCTCGATGCCGCTCGGGCCCATCCGCTGGCGTCACGAGCACCGCTTCGAGCCGGTCGAGACCGCCTCCGGCACCGGCACGCGCGTGATCGACGCCGTCGACACCCAGGTCGGCTCGCGCGCGCTCCGTCCGATGTTCGTCTACCGCCACCGCCAGCTCGCCGACGACCTCGCGGCCCACGCCGCCGCCGCGGCCGCGCCCATGACGGTCGCCGTCACCGGCGCATCCGGCCTCATCGGCACACAGCTGACCGCGTTCCTCACGACCGGCGGCCACGAGGTCGTGCGGCTCGTGCGCCACGAGCCGGGCGCGGGGGAGCGGCGGTGGGATCCGGATGCGCCGGCGCCCGACCTGCTCGAGGGGGTCGACGCGGTCGTGCACCTCGCGGGCGCCTCGATCTTCGGCCGCTTCGGCGACGAGCACCGGCAGCGCATCCGCGACAGCCGCATCGGGCCGACGCGCAGGCTCGCCGAGCGCGCCGCCTCCGCCGGCGTGCGGGTCTTCGTGAGCGCGTCCGGGATCGGCCGCTACGGCGTCGACCGCGGCGATGAGCCGCTGACCGAGGGCAGCAGCGCGGGAGACGACTTCCTCGCGCGCGTCGTCGTCGACTGGGAGGCCGAGACGCAGCCCGCCGCCGACGCGGGCGTGCGCACCGTGCAGGTGCGCACCGGGCTCGTGCAGACGCCGCGCGGCGGCGTGCTCATGGTGCTGCGGCCGCTCTACGAGGCGGGGCTCGGCGGCCCGCTCGCGGGCGGCGAGCACTGGCAGTCGTGGATCGACCTCGACGACCTCGTCGACGTCTACCACCGCGCGCTCGTCGACGAGCGGCTCTCGGGGCCGGTCAACGCCGTCGCGCCCGAGCCCGTGCAGCAGGGCGAGTACGCCCGCACGCTCGCGCGCGTGCTGCACCGGCCGGCGCTGCTGCCGACGCCGGCCCTCGGGCCGCGCGTGGTGCTCGGCGAGCAGGGCATGCGCGAGCTCGCGCTCGCCGACCAGCGCGTGGTGCCCGAGCGGCTGCAGGAGCTCGGGCACCGCTTCCGCCGGCCGCAGCTCGAGCAGTCGCTGCGCCACCAGCTCGGGCGCATGCGCGAGGCCGGCAGGTAGCGCGGCGCTCCCGGCGGCGCGGTGCAGACCGCACCGAGCTCGATCGTCAGCGCTCCCGCGCGACCGTGTCGGCGAAGCCGGCCGCGCGCATCCGCAGCTCGTCGATGCGCCGCAGCCGCGCGGCCTCGAGGTCGTAGCCCTCGTAGGCGAGCGGCGGCAGCCGACGCACGTTCTGCGAGCACTCGAATTCCTCGCACACGAGCGTGCCGGCGGTGTCGCCGCTGCGGCCCGCCGCGCCGGCGCGCTTGGCGCTGTAGAAGACGACGTCGTTCGGCAGGCGCACGTCCTGGCACCAGGTGCACTGCGCGCGGGCGCGCGGCGCGGCGTCGGCGCGGCGCAGCAGCACGCCGACCGGGTGGCCGTCGAGCGTCGGCAGGATGACGTAGGCACGGCGCGCGATCTTCGGGTCGCGCCACCCGAGGTAGTCGAGCGAGCCCCAGTCGGCGTCGTCGAACCAGTCGGGCAGGGTGATGCTGGAGACCTCTTTGCGGCTCGCGTTCACGAACGCGCCGCGGAGGTCCTGGGCGGTGATGGCCAGCATGAGGGATCGCCTCTCGAGAGGCCGGCGAGCGCTGCGGTCGTCGGCGGATGGGTGTGGGAGGGCACGGCGGGACGGCCCTTCCCGGGAGGGCGGTCGACCGCGGCGCCGCGAGCCGGTCGGCGCGGGAGCGCGTTCCGGGCGCGGCTGCTACCTGCCGCCGGCGGGGGTGCCGCCGACGACCTCCTCACGCCGCACGGGCGTCGCTGCTGCGGAGCTCACGTCCCCAGGGTACGCGCGTGCTCGGCTGCCGGGCTCGGCGGCTGACCGGTCCCGCTCCTCCCGCTCGATAGGGTGGGGTGTACGCGAACCCGTCGAAGGGATGCCCCATGCCAGGAATCGTCATCGTCGGCGCCCAGTGGGGCGACGAGGGCAAGGGCAAGGCCACCGACCTGCTCGGCAGCCGCACCGACTACGTCGTGAAGTTCAACGGCGGCAACAACGCCGGCCACACCGTCGTCGTCGGCGACGAGAAGTACGCGCTGCACCTGCTGCCGTCGGGCATCCTCACCGAAGGCGTCACGCCCGTGATCGGCAACGGCGTGGTCATCGACCTCGAGGTGCTCTTCCACGAGCTCGAGGCGCTCTCGGCCCGCGGCGTCGACGTGTCGAAGCTGCGCATCTCGGCGAACGCGCACATCATCACCGACTACCACCGCACCCTCGACAAGGTCACCGAGCGCTTCCTCGGCAAGCGCTCCATCGGCACCACCGGCCGCGGCATCGGCCCGGCCTACGCCGACAAGATCAACCGCGTCGGCATCCGCGTGCAGGACCTCTTCGACGAGTCGATCCTGCGCCAGAAGATCGACGGCGCGCTCGACACGAAGAACCACCTGCTCGCCAAGGTCTACAACCGCCGCTCCGTCTCCTCCGACGAGATCTTCGACGACCTCACCTCCTACGTCGAGCGCCTGCGCCCGATGGTCGGCGACACGGGCCTCGAGCTCGCCGAGGCGCTCGACGCCGGCCGGACCGTCGTCTTCGAGGCCGGCCAGGCGACGATGCTCGACATCGACCACGGCACGTACCCGTTCGTCACGTCGTCGACTGCGACCTCCGCGGGCGCCGCCGCGGGCTCGGGCGTCGCGCCGAACCGCCTCGACCGCGTCATCGGCATCGTGAAGGCGTACACGACGCGCGTCGGCGCCGGCCCGTTCCCCACCGAGCTGTTCGACGAGTGGGGCGAGCTGCTGCGCAAGAACGGCTTCGAGTTCGGCACCACCACCGGCCGCCCGCGCCGCTGCGGCTGGAACGACACCGTCATCACCCGCTACGCCTCGCGCATCAACGGGCTCACCGACATCGTGCTCACGAAGCTCGACGTGCTCACGGGCATCGAGTCGATCCCGGTCTGCGTCGCCTACGAGGTCGACGGCCAGCGCGTCGACGAGATGCCCGTCTCGCAGTCCGACTTCCACCACGCGAAGCCGATCTACGAATCGCTGCCCGGCTGGAGCGAGGACATCTCGGGCGCGCGCGAGTTCTCGGAGCTGCCCGCGAACGCCCAGGCGTACGTGCGCTTCCTCGAGGAGCGCTCGGGCTCGCGCATCTCGGCGATCGGCGTGGGCGCCGACCGCGACGCGATCATCCAGGTGCACGACCTCATCGACTGACGCGGCCGCGGCGGGCCGCAACGGCCCCGCGCTGGCGTGGGCCCCACTGGGGCGGATGCGCCCGACCGGGGCCGGCGCGCCGTGCCCGCTCGGGCGCATCCGCCCCGCTCGCCACGAGGAGCGGCTAGATGACGCCGAGCGCGAGCATCGCGTCGGCGACGCGGTTGAAGCCGGCGATGTTCGCCCCGGCCACGTAGTCGCCCGGGCGGCCGTACTCCTCGGCCGTCTCGGCGCACCGGTCGTGGATGCCCTTCATGATCTCGTGCAGGCGCTCATCGGTGTGCTCGAACGTCCACGAGTCGCGCGACGCGTTCTGCTGCATCTCGAGCGCGCTCGTCGCGACGCCGCCGGCGTTCACCGCCTTGCCCGGCGCGAACGCCACGCCGGCCGAGACGAGCACCCGTGCCGCCGCCTGGGTCGTCGGCATGTTGGCGCCCTCGCCGACGACGGTGCACCCGTTGCGCACGAGCGCGACCGCGTCGTCCTCGTCGAGCTCGTTCTGGGTCGCGCACGGCACGGCGATGTCGCACGGCACCGACCAGATCGACCCGCCCTCGCGGAACGAGGCGCCCGGACGCCGCTCGGCGTACTCGGCGATGCGGCCGCGCCGCACCTCCTTGACGTCCTGCAGCAGCGCGAGGTCGATGCCCGCCTCGTCGACGACGTAGCCGGAGGAGTCGCTGCACGCGATCACCGTGCCGCCGAGCTGGTGCACCTTCTCGATCGCGTAGATCGCGACGTTCCCCGAGCCTGAGACCACGACCCGCTTGCCCTCGAAGCCCTCGCCGCGGGCGTGCAGCACCTCGTCGAGGAAGTAGATCGTGCCATAGCCCGTGGCCTCCTTGCGCACCTGCGAGCCGCCCCACGTGAGGCCCTTGCCCGTCAGCACGCCCGACTCGTAGGCGTTCGTGAGGCGCTTGTACTGGCCGAACATGAAACCCAGCTCTCGGCCGCCCACGCCGATGTCGCCCGCGGGCACATCCGTGTACTGGCCGATGTGGCTCGACAGCTCGGTCATGAACGACTGGCAGAACCGCATGATCTCGGCATCCGACTTGCCCTTGGGGTCGAAGTCGCTGCCGCCCTTGCCGCCGCCGATGGGCAGGCCGGTGAGAGAGTTCTTGAAGATCTGCTCGAAGCCGAGGAACTTGATGATGCCGAGGTAGACGCTCGGGTGGAAGCGCAGGCCGCCCTTGTACGGGCCGAGGGCGGAGTTGAACTGCACCCGGAAGCCGCGGTTGATCTGCACCGTGCCGGCGTCGTCGATCCACGGCACGCGGAAGATGATCTGCCGCTCGGGCTCGACGATGCGGCGCAGGATGTTCGCGTCGACGTAGTCGGGCCGCTTCGTGACCACCGGGCCGAGGCTCTCGAGCACCTCGAAGACAGCCTGATGGAACTCGGACTCACCGGGATTGCGCTGCAGCACCTCGTCGTACACAGGCGCGAGGTGCGGGTGGAGCTGCGTCACGGGCGTTCCTCCATCGGAATCAGACAACCCGACGATCCTACCGACCGGCGGCCATCACGTCCGCGAGCCCCGCCTCCGGCCGCCGCCCGGTGAGCAGCCGCAGCGCCTCGACGCCGGCGCCGCGGGCGGATGCGTTGGCTGCGGCCAGGTGCAGGGCGTCGAGCACGTGGGCCGGCGGGGGCGCCCAGGCGATGCCGGCCGCGTCGGCGATGTCGATGCCGTGCACCGTCAGCTCGAACACGCGCGTGCGGAGGTACTCGTCGAGCTGCATCGCGGCATCGCCCGCAGCACCGACCGCGACGATGCGCGCGGGTCCCGCGGCGGCGACCGCGTCCGCCGCCGCGGCCGCGAGCGCCTCGATCGCAGCCGCGGGGTCGTCGCCGAGCTCGGCGCCCGCCGCTCGTCCGCGCAGCAGGATCGCCTCGTCGTCGCCGCGCTGCCGCAGCACGACCTCGAGGTACTCCGCCGCCGACCCGACGGTCGCCTCGGCCGGCGCGGGGAGCGCGAGGTAGGCGCCGACCGTCGAGATCGCGCGTGACGCGTGGCCGATCAGCTCGCGCAGCGTCCACTCGCCGAGGCCCGGCCCGTCGAGGCGGTCGGCGGGCGCCCGGGCGACGAGCGCCGCGAGCTCCGACGCGGCGAGCGGGAAGTCGACGGCCATGCGCGCATGCTCGCACGCGGCGGCGGACCGGGCAACCGCCCTCCGGCCAGAATGGGCACGTGAGCATCCTCGAACGACCCGTCCTGACGCATCCGCTCGTCTCGCTCGAGCCCCTGTCGCACGACCACGCCCCGGCGCTCGCCGAGGCGGCCGCCGAGGGGGATCTGTGGCAGCGGGCCTGGTACACGTCGGTGCCCGAGCCGGAGGGCGTCGCGGCCGAGATCGACCGGCGCCTCCGGCTGCTCGCGGCAGGTTCGATGGCGCCGTGGGCGATCGTCGTCGACGGCCGAGCAGTCGGCATGACGACCTACATGCACATCGATGCCGCGACGCCGCGCGTGGAGATCGGCTCCACGTGGATGGCGCCGTCGGTGCAGGGCACGGGCGTCAACCCCGCGAGCAAGCTGCTGCTGCTCGAGCGCGCCTTCGATGTGCTCGGATGCGTCGCGGTCGAGTTCCGCACGTCGTGGCACAACCGCCAGTCGCGCGATGCGATCGAGCGGCTGGGCGCGAAGCGCGACGGCGTGCTGCGCAGCCATGAGGTCGTCAAGGGCTCGCTGCGCGACGTGGTCGTCTACTCGATCATCGAGCCCGAGTGGCCCGGCGTGCGGCGCGGGCTCGAGGCGCGGCTGCGCTGGCGCGCGAATTAGGCTGGAGGCATGAGCTCTCCCGACGACCAGCTGCAGCGCCTGCGACGCTCCATCGACAACGTCGACGCGGTGCTCATCCACACGCTGGCCGAGCGCTTCAAGCTGACGCAGGCGGTCGGCGAGCTGAAGGCGGAGCACGGGATGCCGCCGTCCGACCCCTCGCGGGAGGCGACGCAGATCGCGCGTCTGCGCCGGCTCGCCGAGGACGCCGAGCTCGACCCCGAGTTCGCGCAGAAGTTCATCACCTTCGTGATCGCCGAGGTCATCCACCACCACGAGCGGATCGCGGGCGCCGAGTAGGCAGCCGCCCGAGCGGCGCTACGCGCGGGAGCGCGCCTCCGCGGCCGCGGCGATGTCGTCGAGGTCCTGCTGCATCGCCTTCCGCGTCACGGCCAGCCCGAGGCGGGCGGTGAGCTTGGCGGCCAGGCGCTGCGCCCACGACGGCGTCTCGGACGTGCCGCTGAAGCGCGTCCGCAGCAGCGTGCCCCCGCCCACCGGCTCGAGCGTGAACTCGGTGCGGTAGCGCATGCCGTGCGCCTCGGCGGCGACCATCGTGGATCGTCCGGGGTCGATGCCGACGACCTCCAGCTCCTCGGTCGCCTCGCGGCCCATCATCGTGCGCGTCTCGCGCCAGCGGGTGCCGATCGTGTAGCCGGAGCCCGCGAGCCGCTCGACCTTCGTCACGCCCGACAGCACCGTCGGCGCGGCGTCGAGATCCGTGAGCACCTGCCACACCGCATCCGTCGGCGCGTCGATCGACCGCTCCAGGGTCAGCACCACGTCGCTCATGCGGGCGGCCAGACGCCGATGACGAGCGCCATCGCGGTGAGCACGAGCACCTCGTTGAGCGCCGTGTGGCCGGTGACGCGGAAGCCGCGCGGGTCGAACACGTCGTGCACCACGACTCGGGCGAGGGTGAAGCCGATGAAGAGGATCCAGGCGGTGATGAGCGCGTTCCAGAGGAAGCTGCCGCCGTAGAACTCGAACGAGATCCAGGTGGCGCCCGCGAGCACCCATGCGGTGACCAGCGCGCAGACGATGATCAGCGGGTAGACCCAGGGCCGGGGCCCCGCGGCGACGCTCTCGCTCGTGTGGCCGATGGCGCGCATCCAGCGGGTGCCGAGCACCTTCGGGTGGTAGTAGATGGCGCCGACGACCATGGCGGCGACGGCGGCGAGCACGACGGCGAAGACGTTGATCGCCGGCACGGTGAGGTCCATGCCCGAAGCATAGGCTCCGCCGCGAGAGACCGTCCGCGCCTGACGCGTTCGCCGCGCGCCGGCATCCGACACGTCGACCCCTCGCCGACCTGTTCCACCCTCACAGACCCGGTGCACCGGGTCGCGATCGGTGGAACGGGTCGGCGGAGCGCGCGGCCGCACCACGTTCGGGCGGCCGAGCGTGCGCCGGCGCGCGGCCCTCCGTCAGGCGAAGCGCCCCCGGATGGTCGCGCGGCTCGTGGCCCCCAGCTCGGCGAGCGACAGCGTCGCCACATCCTGGATCTCGATCGCGCCCGAGGTCGCGTCGGTGACGCCGATCCGCAGCACGGGCACGCCCCGCGCCTCGCACATGCCGGTGAACTTCACCTCGTCCTCGCGGGCGACCGCGACGAGCGCGCGCGCCCCCGACTCCGAGAAGAGCGCCGCCGTCTCGTCGATGCCGTCGCGCTCGGTGATGCCCGAGAGCCAGATGCGGGCGCCGATGCCGAAGCGCAGCGCGCCCTCGACGACGGCCATGCCGAGGCCGCCCTCCGAGAGGTCGTGCGCGGCGGTCGCGAGGCCCTCGAAGGCGATGCCCTGCATGAGGCCGCCGAGCGCCTTCTCCGCGCCGAGGTCGACCCGGGGCGGCAGGCCGCCCAGGTGGTCGTGCACGGCGCCCGCCCACGCCGAGCCGTCGAGCTCGTCGCGGGTGGTGCCGAGCAGGAACAGCGCCTGGCCGTCGTCCTGCCAGCCGGAGGGCAGGCGGCGGTCGACGTCGTCGATGATGCCGAGCACGCCGACGACGGGCGTCGGGTGGATCTGCGTCTCGCCGGTCTGGTTGTAGAACGACACGTTGCCGCCCGTGACCGGGATCCCGAGCTCGACGCAGCCGTCGGCGAGCCCGTCGACCGCCTCGGCGAACTGCCACATGACGGCCGGGATCTCGGGGTTGCCGAAGTTCAGGCAGTCGCTGACGCCCACGGGCGTCGCGCCCGAGACGGCGACGTTGCGGTAGGCCTCCGCGAGCGCGAGCTTCGCGCCCTCGCGCGGGTCGAGCTGGCAGTAGCGGCCGTTCGCGTCGACGGCGACGGCGAAGCCGAGCCCCGACGCCTCGTCGATGCGCACCATGCCCGCGTCGTCGGGCATCGAGAGCGCCGTGTTGCCGAGGACGTAGTCGTCGTACTGCTCGGTGATCCAGGATGCGTCGGCCAGGTTGGGCGAGCCGGTGAGGGCGAGCAGCTGGTCGCCGAGCGCGCTGCCCGACACCCGCGGCAGCGCCGCGGCGCTGTCGGCCTGCAGCGCGTCCTGCCACTCGGGCCGCTCCATCGGGCGGTCGTAGACGGGGGAGTCGATCGCGACGGTCTTGGGGTCGACGTCGACGATCACCTCGCCCGAGTGCGTGATGACGAGCCGGCCGTCGCCGGTGACCTCGCCGAGCACGCTCGTCTCGACATCCCACTTGCCGGTGATCGCCAGGAAAGACTCGAGCTTCTCGGGCGCGACGATCGCCATCATGCGCTCCTGCGACTCCGACATGAGGATCTCCTCGGCCGTGAGCGTGGGGTCGCGCAGCAGCACGTGGTCGAGCTCGACCCGCATGCCCGAGTCGCCGTTGGCGGCGAGCTCGCTCGTGGCGCACGAGATGCCGGCCGCGCCGAGGTCCTGGATGCCCTCGACGACGCCCGCGGCGTAGAGCTCGAGGCAGCACTCGATGAGCACCTTCTCGGCGAACGGGTCGCCCACCTGCACGGCGGGCCGCTTGGCGGGGCCCTCGTCGTCGAACGACTCGGAGGCGAGGATCGAGGCGCCGCCGATGCCGTCGCCGCCCGTGCGGGCGCCGAAGAGCACGACCTTGTTGCCGACGCCCGTGGCGTTGGCGAGGTGCAGGTCCTCGTGGCGCAGCACGCCGACGGCGAGCGCGTTCACGAGCGGGTTGCCCTGGTAGACCGCGTCGAAGACGGTCTCGCCGCCGATGTTCGGCAGGCCCAGGCAGTTGCCGTAGAAGGAGATGCCGCTCGTGACGCCGTGCACGACGCGGGCGGTGTCGGGGTGGTCGATGGCGCCGAAGCGCAGCGCGTCCATGACTGCCACGGGGCGCGCGCCCATCGAGATGATGTCGCGCACGATGCCGCCGACGCCCGTCGCGGCGCCCTGGAAGGGCTCGACGAACGACGGGTGGTTGTGCGACTCGATCTTGAAGGTGACGGCCCAGCCCTCGCCGGCGTCGATGACGCCCGCGTTCTGGCCCATGCCCACCATCAGCCGCTCGCGCATCTCGGGCGTGACCTTCTGCCCGAAGGTGCGCAGGTGCTTCTTCGACGACTTGTAGGAGCAGTGCTCGCTCCACATCACCGAGTACATCGCGAGCTCGGCGCTCGTGGGCCGGCGGCCGAGGATCCCGCGGATCTGCTCGTACTCGTCGGGCTTCAGGCCGAGCGCGGCGAACGGCTGCTCGCGCTCCGGGGTGCTGGCGGCGACCTCGACGGTGTCGCGGGGCGGACGAGTGGTGGTCACAGCGCTCCTCAGGAGGTCAGCTCGGCGGTCCCTCGATCCTACCGAGCGGGCGGATGCGCCGGGCCGCGCGGGCGGGCGGCGACGTCAGGCGAACCACTCGTCGGGCGGTCCGGCGGTCAGCAGCGCGGCGAAGGCGGCGGCGACGAGCACGAGGGCGATCGCGACGAGCAGCACGGGATGCGCGATGCCCCACCGGAACGCCCGGTCGAGCGGGCTCGCGTCGCGCGGGTCGTCGGTGGCCTCGGTGCGCCAGGCGCCCTCGAGCGCGCCGCGGCGCTCGAGCCGGCGCTCCCACGGGATGGTCGCGTAGGGCACGACCGCGGTGGCGATGCCGAGCAGCACGGTGCCAGCCGCCCAGCGCTGGTTGCGGCCCACGACGAGCTGCATGGCGCCGTACGCGAGGAAGACGAACCCGTGGATCGGTCCCGCGATCGGCACCAGCGCATCCACCTGGAACGCGTACTTCGCCACCATCGCGACGATCAGCAGCGTCCACGTGACCGCCTCGGCGATCGCGAGGAAGCGGTAGGCGCGCTTCGGCGTCAGACCGGTGGCGGATGCGGTGGCGGGCGTCATGTAGACAGGCTACACCCTCGCCTCGAGCGCGTCAGGCCGCGACCGACTCCAGCGCGGACTTGAAGATGTCGAGCCCGTCGAGGCCCGCCTTCATGCGCGTGGTCGTGGGGCCGAAGCCGAGCTCGACGGCGTGCTCGGGGTGCGGCATGAGGCCGACGACGTTGCCCGCGGCGTTCGTGAGGCCGGCGATGTCGTCGACCGAGCCGTTCGGGTTCTCGCCCAGGTAGCGGAACGCGACGAGGCCCTCGTCCTCGATGCGCTTGACCTCGTCGGGCGTCGCGACGAAGCGCCCCTCGCCGTTCTTCAGCGGGATGACGATCTCCTGGCCGGGCTCGAAGCGGTTGGTCCACGCGGTCGAGGTGCGCTCGACGCGCAGCCGCTGGTCGCGGCGCACGAACAGGCCCGTCTCGTTGCGCACCAGCCCGCCCGGCAGCAGCCGCGCCTCCGCCAGCATCTGGAAGCCGTTGCAGATGCCGAGCACGGGCATGCCGCGCTCGGCCGCCTCGACGACCTCGGTCATGATCGGGGAGCGCGCGGCGATCGCGCCGCAGCGCAGGTAGTCGCCGTACGAGAAGCCGCCCGGCAGCACGAGCGCGTCGACGCCGTGCAGGTCGTGCTCCCCGTGCCACAGCGCGACCGGCTCGTGGCCGGCGAGCCGCACAGCGCGCTGGGCGTCCCGGTCGTCGAGCGTGCCGGGGAAGGTGATGACGCCGACCCTCACTGCGCCGCTCCGGGCTGGGCGGCCTGCTCGACGACGTGCACGCCCACGACGTCCTCGATGACGGTGTTCGCGAGCACCTCGTCGGCGACCGTGCGCACCTGCTCGAGCAGCGCATCCGTCACCTCGCCGTCGACCGTGAGCTCGAAGCGCTTGCCGACGCGCACCTCGCCGACCGCCTCGTGGCCGAGCCGCGCGAGCGCGCGGGTGACCGCCTTGCCCTGCGGATCGAGGATCTCTGCCTTCGGCATGACGTCGACGACGATGAGGGCCATGGGTCGCTCCCTGCGGTAGCAGTCGGGTGGGGGTGCCCTCCCATTCTACGGATGCGCCGCGCGCCGCCGAGGGTCGGAGCACGTTCCCGGCCGACGGGCGGGATCCCGGGCTACTGTGTGCGCTATGACGTTCAGGGGCGATGCCAACTTCGACACCTCCACGGTCAGCCGCGGCGGCGGCGGTCGAGGCGGCGGCGGTGCGATCGCCGTCGGCGGCGGCGGCATCCTCACGCTCATCCTCGTGCTCGCGTCGATGTTCTTCGGCGTCGACCTCACGGGCCTCGCGCCGCAGGACGCGAGCCCGCCCTCGCAGGGCCAGTCGCAGGGCGAGGAGGTCACGGGCTGCACCGGCGAGGACGCCAACGACCCCGCCAACGTCACGTGCCGCATGGAGGGCGGGGCCGACTCCATGTCGCGCTTCTGGACCGAGACGGCGAGCGCCAACGGCATCGAGTACGCCGACCCGCGCGTGATGCTCTTCGACCGGCAGGTCGAGACCGGATGCGGTGCCGCGACGAGCGCGGTGGGCCCGTTCTACTGCCCGCCCGACCAGGCGATCTACATCGACAGCACGTTCTTCCAGCAGATGCGCGAGCAGTTCGGCGCCTCGGGCGGCTCGCTCGCGCAGCTCTACGTGCTCGCGCACGAGTGGGGCCACCACGTGCAGAACATCACCGGCCAGCTCGAGCGCGTGCAGCAGGGCGACTCCGGCCCGCAGTCGTCGGCCGTGCGCAGCGAGCTGCAGGCCGACTGCTACGCGGGCGCCTGGATCGCGGGCGCCTCGCAGACGACCGACGACGACGGCGGCGCGCCGGTGCTCGTCGAGCCGACCCAGCAGGAGATGAACGACGCCCTGAACGCGGCGCACACGATCGGCGACGACGCGCTGCAGGAGATGGGCGGCGGCGGCGTGAACCCCGAGAGCTGGACGCACGGCTCGAGCGAGCAGCGCATGAACTGGCTGGCGCGCGGCTTCAACGAGGGCGTCGGCGCCTGCGACACCTGGAACGCGCCCGAGGTCTGAGCGCCCGCCCGCTGCTCGAGCAGCCCGACGCAGTCGCTCCACCCCGTTGATCGAGTAGCCCGACGCAGTCGGGCGTATCGAGATCACCCCACCCCGTTGATCGAGTAGCCCGACGCAGTCGGGCGTATCGAGATCCCCGCCGCTCGTCGACGCGCCCCCTACTCGACGCGCGGCGACCCGGTCAACCGCTCGATGAGCTCCCGGTAGCGCGCCGCCGTCCGCTCGACGACGTCGGCGGGCAGCCGGGGAGCCTCGCCCGCACCGTCCCAGTTCGCGGCGAGCCAGTCGCGCACGATCTGCTTGTCGAACGACTCCACGCGGCCCTGATCGAGCGCCGCGGCGTCCCAGTACCGCGACGAGTCCGAGGTGAGCACCTCGTCGGCGAGCACCAGCTCGCCCGTCGCTCGGTCGCGGCCGAACTCGAGCTTCGTGTCGGCGAGCACGAGACCGGCCTCGGCGGCGATCGCCGCGCCCTGCGCGTACACGCGCAGCGCGAGGTCGCGGATCGCGGCCGCGTCGTCAGCGCCGACCAGCTCGACCGTGCGCTCGAAGGACACGTTCTCGTCGTGCGCGCCCTGCGGCGCCTTCCAGGCCGGCGTGTAGATCGGCTCGGGAAGCGCATCGCCGTCCTCCAGGCCCGGCGGCAGCGCGACGCCCGAGATCGAGCCGACCTGCCGGTACTCCTTGAGTCCCGAGCCGGTGACGCGTCCGCGCACGACGCACTCGACCGGGAGCATGTCGAGCGTGCGCACGAGCATCGCGCGGCCGCGCACCGCGTCCGGGGTGCGGGCGTCGGCGTCGGGAGCGAGCTGCGACGGGAGCCCCAGCCGGTCGATCCACCAGCGCGTGAGCGTCGTCAGCAGCTCGCCCTTGCCGGGGATGGCGGGCTCGAGCACCTGGTCGAAGGCCGAGACGCGGTCGGAGGCGACCATGAGCATCTCGGGCGCGGTCGCGAGCTCGGTGCCGACCGGCACGTAGAGGTCGCGCACCTTGCCCGAGTAGGCGAGCTCCCAGCCGTCGAGCCCGGTCATGCCCGGGCGGCGATGTCGGAGCGCGACTGCCCGCCCTCGAGCGAGATCCTCCCGAGCCCCGCATACGCGCGCTCGCGCGCCTCGGCGAGCGTCGCGCCGGTGCCGACGACGTTGAGCACCCGGCCGCCGGTGGCGGTCAGGCCCTGCTCCCCGCGGCCGGTGGCGGCGTGCAGCACCCGCACGCCCTCGAGCTGCTCGGCATCCTCGACGCCGGTGATGAGGCGACCGGTGATGGGGTCGCCCGGGTAGCCCTCGCTCGCGAGCACCACGGCGACCGCCGCCGAGTCGCGCCAGACGAGCGGCGCTGCCGACCCGAGGGATCCGTTCGCGGCCGCCAGCAGCGCATCCGCCAGTCCCGACTCGATGCGGGGCAGCACCACCTGCGTCTCGGGGTCGCCGAAGCGCGCGTTGAACTCGATGACCTTCACGCCGTCGTCGGTGACGATGAGGCCGCAGTAGAGCAGGCCCGTGAAGGGCGTGCCCGCCTCGGCCATCGCGCGGATCGTGGGCAGCGCGACGTTCTCGACGACCTCGTCGACGAAGGCCTGCTCGCTGCCGAAGCGCTCGGCGAGCCACGGCAGCGGCGAGTAGGCGCCCATGCCGCCGGTGTTGGGTCCGGTGTCGCCGTCGCCGAGGCGCTTGAAATCCTGCGCGGGCGCGAGCGGCACGGCGTGCTTGCCGTCGGTGAGCACGAACAGGCTCACCTCGGGCCCGGCGAGGTACTCCTCGATCAGCAGGGGCCCGTCGGGCAGGAACGCCTCGGCGTGCGCCTCGGCCGCGGCCCGGTCGTCGGTGACGATGACGCCCTTGCCGGCGGCGAGCCCGTCGGCCTTCAGCACCCACGGGGGAGCGGATGCGTCGAGCGCGGCCCGCACGTCGTCGAGCGTCACGGCCGTGGTGTCGGCGCCCGTCGGCACGCCGGCCCGCGCCATGACCGCCTTCGCGAACGACTTCGAGCCCTCGATGGCGGCGGCCGCCTTCGTGGGGCCGAAGACCGGCACGCCGGCCTGCTTGAGGGCGTCGGCGACGCCCGCGACGAGGGGCGCCTCGGGGCCGATGACGACCAGGTCGAAGCCGCCGTCGACGGCGAGGTCGGTGACGAGCTGCGGGTCCTTGATGTCGACGCGCACCGCCTCGACCTCGACGCCGATCCCGGCGTTGCCGGGCGCGGCCGTGATCTCGTGGCCGCCCTCCTCGAGGAGTGCCGCGATGATGGCGTGCTCACGCGCGCCGCTGCCGAGTACCAGGATCCGCACGCGCCCATTCTACGAACGCGGCGAGCCCGCCGGGCCGACGGGCTCGATGCATCGGCGATGAGGGCGCCCGGCGGCCACCAGGCGACCACGTCGCCGGCCGCGGCTAGCCTGTCGGACGTGGCCAGGCGCATCCCCGATCTCGACGGCACCGACGCGGTGCGCGCCGCGCTCGCGCCCGACGCCGGGCGCGCCGAGCGGGCGCTCGCGGTGCGCTACACGCTGCAGTGCCTCGCCGATCGGGCGCCCGGCAAGTCGGTCGAGGTGCGCGTGCCGCCGTTCGGCGCCGTGCAGGCGGTCGAGGGCCCCGGGCACACGCGCGGCACGCCGCCCAACGTGGTCGAGACCGACGCCGCGACCTGGCTCGCGCTCGCGACCGGCGGCGAGGCGTGGGCGGATGCGGTGGGTCGCGGCGCGGTGCGCGCGTCGGGCGTGCGCGCCGACGTCTCGCCGTGGCTGCCGCTCGTGCGCCCGACCGCGGGCTGACCCGCCGGCGAGGGTCGCCACCGACCCGCGCATCCGCCCGTCGCGCGCAGGTGCGGAGGGCCATACTGAACCCATGGCTCAGGTCGTCCGCCCGCAGGGGTTCATCGGTCCCCTCGTCACGATGGTGATCGGCGCCATCCTGCTCTTCAACGGCGTGCCGGGCCTGCTGCAGTGGATCGGCTGGATCGGGCAGTCGGCGCTCGTCGTCGGGATCGAGAGCGCCTTCGACACCGCCTTCGTCCCGCTCATCCTGTCGGCGGCCGCGTCGATCATCGGCCTCGCGATGGTGCGGGGCGGCTTCACGTCGCTGCGCGGCGTGCTGCGCGGCGCCGGCCAGCGGGCGCGCGAGCAGGTGCGCGGCGGCGTGCAGCAGGTGCGGCGGGAGGCCGGGCAGCGCTACGGCGAGGCGGTCGGGCAGGCCGAGCACCTGCAGAACGCGGTGCCGCAGTCATGGCGCGAGCGCATCGAGGCAGCGGCGCGCGAGGTCGAGGGCGAGCGCGCGCGACGCTCCGGAGCGCAGCCGCAGGTGCACGCGTCGCCGCAGCAGCGGCCGCAGCAGCCGCGACCGCAGGCCCCGCGCCAGCCGCAGCCGCAGCCGCAGCGGCAGGGCCAGGGCCAGCAGGGCTACCAGGGTCAGCAGGACTACCAGGGCCAGGCCGCGTACCAGGGCCAGCAGCAGCGCCAGCCGCAGCCGGCGCCGGGCTCCGACCGGCTCGCGCGCATCGAGCAGCTGCGGCGCCAGGTCGACTCCCGCGTGCAGCAGCAGGTGGGCCAGCTGCAGGACGCCGGGCGGCAGGCTGCCGACCGCGTGCGCCAGGCGGGGATCGATGAGGCCGCTCGGGTGCAGCAGCGCCAGCTGCCGAACCCCTCCGACGAGGTGACCGCCCTCATCGGCCGCCTCGAACTCGCCGACAACGAGCGCATCCGCCGCCGCGGGTCCTCGCTCACCCGCTCGTCGCTCGCGACCAGCTCGCTCTCGAAGACGTCGCTCACGTTGAACTCGCTGCTGGAGCACCGCCGCTGAGCGCCCGGCGCGCGGCTGCTGCCAGGACGCCGCTGGCCCCCTCCGGAGCGGAGAGGGCCAGCGTGCCTCGTCGGCGAGTCAGCGCGTCAGTGCGTCAGAGCGACCAGACGACCAGCACCGCCGCGAAGACGAGGCCGGATGCGAGGAGCGTCACGGTCGTGTAGCCGAGGATGTCGCGCATCTTCAGCCCCGCGATCGCGAGCAGCGCCAGCGCCCAGAACGGCTGGATCATGTTCGTCCACTGGTCGCCGTACGCGACCGCCATGATCGGGATCGCCGGGTCGACGCCGATGCGCTCGGCGGCGTCGAGCAGGATCGGCGCCTGCACCGCGAACTGCCCGCCGCCCGACGGCACGAAGAAGTTCACGAGCCCGGCCGACAGCAGCGCCAGCACGCCGAACGTGACCGGGTTCGCGATCGCGACGAACGCATCCGACAGCACCTCGATGAGGCCGGAGGACGTCATCATGCCGAGGATGCCCGCGTAGAGCGGGAACTGCAGCAGGATCTCGCCCACGTTCGAGGCGGCCTCCTTCGTGAGGCGGATGATCTCGAACGGGTTGCGCACCAGCAGGAAGATGAGCGCGAGGAACGACCAGTTGACGATGTCGAGCGTGATCGTGCCGCCCTGCACGAAGTGCACGACGAGGTAGAGCGTGAGCGCGGCGCCGACGATGAGCGTGACGATGCGGCTCGCGTCGATGCGGTCGGCGGGGGTCACGACCTCCTCCTCGTGCTCGACGAGCTGCTCGCGGGCGTCGAACTGCAGCTCGACGATGCGGTCGGAGCCGCGCGGCGCGACGAGCGACAGCGCCACGGCGACGGCGACGATCGTCGCGACCGCGCCGATGATGTTCGGCAGCGCGAAGGTCGTCTCGGAGACCGGGATCACCTGGCCGCCGAGGTGCTCGGCGATGAACGAGTCGGGCGTGGCGGCCGTGAGCGGGCCGGAGCCCGAGTAGCCCATGTGCCAGACGACGAAGCCCGAGAAGCCGGCCGCGACGAGCATCGGGAAGTGCAGGCGGAGGCCGCGCTCCTTGCCCGAGGCCGCGACCTCGCGGGCGAGCAGGCCGCCGACGACGAGGCCGAGGCCCCAGGTGATGAGGGATGCGACCGCGGCGATGACGAAGACGAACAGGTAGGCCTGCACGGGCGTCTGCGGCAGCGCGGCGAGGCGCGTGAGCAGGCGGCGCACGGGCCGGGTGTTGGCGAGCATGTGGCCGAGCAGCAGGATGAGCGCCATCTGCGTCATGAAGGCGAGCAGGCCCGACAGTCCGTCGCCCCAGCCGACGACGAGGTCGACGGGGTTCGTCTGCGTGACCGTCAGCGCGAGCAGCGCGACGACGAGCGTCAGGATGATCGCGAAGACGAGCGCGGAGGGGATCCAGCGCTCGACGACGGTGTTGATGGGCCGCATCGCGCGGGCGAGCGGGGCGCCCGATTCGCGGGTCTCGGCAGGGGCGTTCGGCATGGTTCACCTCGTTGTGTGCATGGGAAGGGCGCGCCGGCGCGCACCGCTTCCGACCATAGCCGCAGGTGAGGGCCGTCAGCGCCCGTGGGCGTGACGCATCCGCCCCCGAGCCCGCACCACGAGCTTGCGCAGCTCGTCCATCCACAGCACGCAGGAGGCGAGCGCGAGGCACAGCAGCCACTGGCCGGCCGAGAGGGGCGCGGTGCCGAAGGCAGCCTGCAGCAGCGGCACGTGCACGACCAGCACCTGCGTGACGACGCCGAAGGCGATCGCCGCCCACAGCCAGCGGTTGGCGAGCAGGCCGCGGAAGGCCGAGGCGGTCTCGGAGCGCGCGTTGAGCGCGTTGCAGAGCTGCGCGAGCACGAGCGTCGTGAAGGCCGCCGTGCGCGCCGTCTCGACGCCGGCGTCGCCGTCGACGAGGCCGCCCGGCAGGTGGATGTCGAGGGCCAGCAGCGTCACCGCGGCCATCGCCGCGCCCATCGCGAGGATCCAGCCCGACATGCGGCCGTCGATCACCCGCTGCTCGGGCCGGCGCGGGGCGCGCGCCATCACGTCCTCCGTCTCGGGGTCGACGCCCATCGCGAGCGCGGGGCCGGAGTCGGTGACGAGGTTGATCCAGAGGATCTGGGTCGCGAGCAGCGGCACGAAGATCTACTCGCCCTGGCCGCTCAGCCCGAGGGACCCGGCGAGCAGCACGCCGAGCAGCATCGTGAGCACCTCGCCCATGTTCGACGACAGCAGGTAGCGGAGGAACTTGCGGATGTTGCCGAAGATCACCCGCCCCTGGCGGATCGCCGCGACGATGGTCGAGAAGTCGTCGTCGGTGAGGATCATCGCGGCGGCCTCCTTCGAGACCTCGGTGCCGGTGATGCCCATCGCGACGCCGATGTCGGCGCGCTTGAGCGCCGGCGCGTCGTTCAAGCCGTCGCCCGTCATCGCCACGACGTGGCCGCGCCGCTGCAGCGCCTCGACGAGCTGGAGCTTGTGCTCGGGGGCGACCCGCGCGAAGACCGAGACCTCCTCGACGGCGCGCGCGAGCGCATCCGCGTCGAGGCCGTCGAGGTCGGCGCCAGTGAGCGCCCGGTCGCCGCCGATGCCGAGGTCGCGGGCGATGCGCAGCGCCGTGGCAGGGTGATCGCCGGTGATCATGACGACGCGCACGCCGGCGCGCCGGGCCTCGTCGATCGCCCGCGCCGCCTCGGCACGGGGCGGGTCGATGATGCCGACGGTGCCGACGAGGATGAGGTCGCGCTCGAGGGCGAGACCGGCCGCGGCGTCGATCGCGCCGTCCGGCCCGGTCGCGTCCGCGAGCTCGGCGCGCGTGAGCGGCCGGTAGGCGACGGCGAGCGTGCGCAGCGCATCCGCCGACATCGCCGCGACGTCGGCGTGCACGAGGGCGCGGTCCTCGTCGGTCAGCGCCGCCGTTTCGAGGCCCTGCCGCACGCGCGAGCAGCGCTCGAGCAGCACGTCGGGCGCGCCCTTCGCGATGAGCACGGGCAGCGGCCCGCCGGCCCCGTCGCGGTGCTCGCGATCCTCGACGACGACCGACATGAGCTTGCGCTCCGAGGTGAAGGGCACCTCGCCGATGCGGGCGAAGCGCTCGCGGCGCCGCTCGGCGAGGCCGGCCTTCCGCTCCGCCACCACGAACGCCGCCTCGGTCGGGTCGCCCACCACCTCCCACGTGCCGTCCTCCGCCTGTCGCACCTCGGCGTTCGATGCGAGCGTGCCGCCCGAGAGCACGACGATGTCCTCCTCCCGCAGGTCGAGCGCCGCGTCCTGCGCGAGCAGCGGGCGCCCGTCGACGAGCACCTCGCCGTCGGGTGCGTAGCCGACGCCCGAGATGTCGGCGATGCCCGAGCGCGTGCGCACCTTGAGCATCGTCATCTCGTTGCGCGTGAGCGTGCCGGTCTTGTCGGAGCAGATGACGGTCGCCGAGCCGAGCGTCTCGACCGACGAGAGCGACTTCACGATCGCGCCGCGCCGGCTCATCGCCTGCACCCCGATCGACAGCACCACCGAGAGGATCGCGGGCAGCCGCTCGGGCACCGCCGCGACCGCGAGCGAGACGCCGATGAGCAGCACGTCGACCGCGTCCTGCACCGAGCCGATGCCGCTCGTCGCGCCCACCGCGACCATGACGACGACGGCGATCACCACGACCGCGATCCCGAGGGTGCGGCCGACCCGGTGGATCTCGCGCTGCAGCGGCGTCGGCTCCTGCTCCGTCTCGGCGAGCAGCGCCGCGACCCTCCCCATCTCGGTGCGCATGCCGGTGGCGGTCACGACGGCGCGGCCCGAGCCCTGCGTGACGGCTGTGCCCTTGAAGACGAGGTCGGTGCGGTCGCCGAGCGGCACGGGCGACGGCAGCGTCGCGGGTGACTTCGCCACGGGCGCCGACTCGCCGGTGAGGGCCGCCTCGGCGATCTGCAGCGACGACGCCGCGACGAGCCGCGCGTCGGCGCCGACCGCGTCGCCCTCGGCGAGCACGAGCAGGTCGCCCGGCACGAGCGCCGCCGCCGGCAGCCGCTCGGTGCGCCCGTCGCGCACCACCGTGACGGCGACGGCCGTCATGTCGCGGAGCGCCGCGACCGCGTCGGCCGCCTTCGCCTCCTGCACGACGCCGAGCGCGGCGTTCGCGACCACGACGAGCAGGATCACGACCGCATCCACCGGGACCCCGACCGCGCCCTCGAACGCCCACGCGACGGTCGAGATCGCGACCGCGGCGAGCAGCAGCAGGATGAGCGGGTCGACGAGCTGCGCGACGAGGCGGCGCCAGGCCGGCTCGGGCGGGTCGGCGTCGAGCTCGTTCGGCCCGTGGCGCGCGAGCCGGGCGGCGGCCTCGACGCCGGTGAGCCCGCGCTCGGCCGACGTGCCGAGCGCACGCACTGCGTCGTCGGCGTCGACGAGCGCCCAGTCGACCTCGACGTCGGGCCCGGATGCGCGGTGCGGCACGGGCGGTCCCGACGAGACGGTCACGGTGCGGCCTCCTCCTCCGGGCGCCCGTGCGCTGCGGCACGGCCCCGCTCCGCACGCTACCCCGCGGGGCGCGGACCCGCACGGGCGGCGGGTGGGATCATGGTGGGCATGGACGCGCAGCCCGACCCGACCCCCGAGCAGGAGGGCGCTCGCGCGCACCGCGAGACGCACGAGACGCAGCAGATGCAGGTGCGGCGCTCGCCCCGCTACGGGGTCTTCATGGCGATCGGCGCGCTGCTGGCGATGCTCGCGGCATGGTGGATCTCGACGGCGATGCCCCCCGCGGTCAACCAGGCGGGGCAGCCGGTCGACACGACGCCCGTGATCGGCCTCATGCTCGTGGTCGGCTTCGTGGTGGGCGGGGCGCTCGGCGCGCTCGTCGCCGTGCTCATCGACCGCGCGCTCTCGAAGCGCCTGCACACCGTGACGGCCGAGCACGTCGACGTCGCCGAGCGACCCTCGCCGTCCGGCCCGGAGGACGCGGGCGACGCGACCTTCGAGCCCCTCGGGCAGGCGGGCGACCGCCGCGACGAGCTCGGCGACGGCGACCGGCTGCCCGGCGACGCACGACCGGGCGACGACCGACCGCGCGAGGGCTGATGGCCCGGCGCCTGGCGCTGCACGCGGGCGCGCACGCGCTCGCCTGGGCCGCGCTGGGCGCCGCCGCGGCGTCGACGGCGGCGGATGCGGTGGGTCGCGAGGGCTCGCCCGTCGCGCTCGCGCTCGGGGCCGCGGTCGCGGTCGCCGCAGCGGCGCTCGCGCTGCTCGTGCTCGCGCTCCCGGGCGCGCGCCGGCTCGCGCCGCGGGCGGCGATGGCCGTGGGCGCCGCGCTCGCGCTGGCGGCGCTCGCGGGGGCGGCCGCGCTCGCGCTGCTCGAGCAACCGATCGGCGTGCTGCCGGCGGCCGCGCTCGGGCTCGCCGCCGGGCTGCAGCTGCACGGGTCGGCGGCGGCCGCCGCGACGGAGCCGGCGCTCGCGCCGCGGGTGCGGCCCGCGCCCACGCTGCTCGCCGCCGCGCTCGGCACCGCGCTCGTCGCCGGCGCCGCCATGCTCGGGGTGCCGACCGGCGCGCAGCTCGCGGGCGCCGCGGTGCTGCAGCTCGGGGCCCTCGCGCTCGCGATCGCGGCCGGCCGCGCTGCGTCGCCCGCAGCCGTCGGCGCGGACGCCGACGAGCGGCTGCCCGAGGGCGACGCGCACGGCGCAGATCCGCGGCCCCTCGACCCGCGCCCCCTCGACCCGCAGGCGCTCGGGCTGCTCGCGCTCGCAGCGGCCGGCGCGGCCGCGATCGCGGCCCTCCGCCCCGCGCTCTCGGCCCTCGGCGCCGAGTCGCCGCAGCCGGCATGGCCCGCGGCGCTCACCCTCGCGCTCGGCGCCCTGCTCGGACCGCCGCTCGCGGTGCTCGCCGAGCGGCTGCTCGGCGCCCGCGCGCTCCCGGCCGTCGCGACCCTCGGCGGCGTCGCGGCGCTCGCGGCCCCCATCGCGCGGCCGGGCGCGCTCGACCTCGTGGCCGCCGCGTTCCTCGGGGTCTCGCTCGCCGCATCCGTCGCCCTCGTCGAGCTCGCGCGCCGCGCCGGGGTGCGGACGGCGCCTGCGACCGGCGCGGTCCTCCTCTTCGCCGGCGCTGCGGGCGCGGCGCTCGCCGCGCTGCTGCTCGCCGCCGTGCCGCTGCCCGACGTGGTGCTCGGCGCCGCGCTCGCGTGCC
This sequence comes from Agrococcus sediminis, assembly GCF_007923295.1. Lineage (GTDB taxonomy): Bacteria > Actinomycetota > Actinomycetes > Actinomycetales > Microbacteriaceae > Agrococcus > Agrococcus sediminis. The sequence continues at coordinate 513,409 of NZ_VOIR01000011.1, forward strand.
TGGTCGCCGCGCTCGGCGCGTGGTCGCCGACGCTCGCGCGCAGCGTGCCCGACGCCCGGGACGGGCGTCGGAACTGGGGTCGCGGCGACGACCCGAAAGGGTCGTCGCTCCCAGCTCCACCGTTCAGCTGAGCTGCGTCTGCTCCACCCAGGCCAGGTACTCGTCGGTCACGTCGCCCGTCACGTACTCGCCCGTGAAGCACGACAGGTCGAGGCCCTGGATGTCGGTGCCGTCGAGGATCGCGCGCTGCAGGTCGTCGACCTCCTGGTAGACGAGGAAGTCGCTGCCGAGCGCCTCGTTCACCTCAGGGATGGAGCGGCCGGATGCGATGAGCTCGGCGCGCGAGGGCATGTTGATGCCGTAGACGTGCGGGTAGCGCACCGGCGGCGCCGCCGACGTGAAGGTCACCGTGTTGGTGCCCACCGAGCGCATCATCTCGACGATCTCGCGGCTCGTCGTGCCGCGCACGATCGAGTCGTCGACGACGAGCACGTTCTTGCCGCGGAACTCGCTCTCGAGCGCGTTCAGCTTCTGCTTCACCGACTTCTTGCGCTCCTGCTGCCCCGGCATGATGAAGGTGCGGCCGACGTAGCGGTTCTTGTAGAAGCCCTCGCGGTACTCGATGCCGAGCCGGCGCGCGACCTCCATCGCGGCGGGCCGCGACGAGTCGGGGATGGGCATGACCACGTCGATCGCGCCGGACGGCGTGTACTGCGCGATCGTGTCGGCCAGCCGCTCGCCCATCCGCAGCCGCGACTCGTACACGTTGATGCCGTTCATCACCGAGTCGGGGCGGGCGAGGTAGACGTACTCGAACGAGCAGGGCAGCAGCACGGGGGAGTCGTGCGTCATCGCCGAGGCGAGCTCGCCGTCGGGCGTGATGAAGACCGCCTCGCCGGGCGCCACGTCGCGCTCGAGGTGGAAGCCGGAGCCGGTGAGCGCCACCGACTCGCTCGCGACCATCCACTCGGTGCGGCCCGACTCGGCGACGCGGCTGCCGAGCACGAGCGGGCGGATGCCGAACGGGTCGCGGAAGGCGAGCAGGCCGTGGCCGGCGATGAGCGCGATCACGCCGTACGAGCCGCGGATGCGCTCGTGCACGCGCCGCACGGCGGTGAACAGGCGGTCGGCGTCGAGCTCGCCGCCCTGCACGAGCGACTGCAGCTCGGAGCCGAGCACGTTCACGAGCATCTCGGTGTCGCTGCCGGTGTTGACGTGGCGGTGGTCGACGGTCGCGAGCTCGACCTCGAGCTCGCGGGTGTTCGTCAGGTTGCCGTTGTGCACGAGCACGATGCCGTACGGCGCGTTCACGTAGAACGGCTGCGCCTCGAGCTCGTTCGCCGCCTCGCCGCGGGTCGCGTAGCGCACGTGGCCGAGGCCGAAGGTGCCGAGCAGCGAGCGCATGTCGCGGGTGCGGAACGCCTCGCGCACCTGCCCCTTCGCCTTGCGCACGTGGATCGAGCGGCCCTGGGCGGTCGCGATGCCCGTGGAGTCCTGCCCGCGGTGCTGGAGGAGGGCCAGTGCGTCGTAGACCTGCTGGTTGACGCTCGAGTCGGAGACGATGCCGACGATGCCGCACACAGGCGAGCTCCTTCTGTTGCGAGGGGAGGCCTCCAGCCTACCGAGCGGCGCGCTCCCGGAGCGTCCCGGACGGCGGCGGCGGATGCGCTCGGCCGTCCATGCGATGTCCAGGGAGCGGGAGCACAGTGGGGGACATGAGCTTCGACACCGAATCCATCAAGCACCTGCCCGAGCAGACGCAGGAGTGGCCCGGCTGGACCGAGCAGCTCCAGCCCGTCCCCGACCACGGCGAGACCAGCTACGTCGGCCGCGGCCGCCTCGAGGGCAAGCGCGCCCTCATCACCGGCGGCGACTCCGGCATCGGCCGCGCCACCGCGATCGCCTTCGCGAAGGAGGGCGCCGACGTCGCCATCGCCTACCTGCCGGCGGAGCAGGAGGACGCCGAGGAGACGAAGCGCCAGGTCGAGGCCGCGGGCCGGAAGGCGGTGCTCATCGCGTGCGACCAGCGCACCGAGCAGGCCAACATCGACCTCGCGCAGCAGGCGGTCGAGGGCCTCGGCGGCCTCGACGTGCTCGTGAACAACGCCGGCTACCAGATGGCGCAGGAGTCGCTCGCCGACATCACCGACGAGCAGCTGCGGCAGACGTTCGAGACGAACATCTTCGCGATGTTCAACCTGACGCGCGCCGTGCTCCCGCACCTCAAGGCGGGCGCGAGCATCATCAACTGCTCGTCGATCCAGGCGTTCGACCCCTCCGAGACGCTGCTCGACTACGCGTCGACGAAGGCGGCGATCAACAACTTCACCGTCAACCTCGCCGCGCAGGTCGGCAGCGACGGCATCCGCGTGAACGCGGTCGCGCCCGGCCCGATCTGGACGCCGCTGCAGCCGTCGACGAAGCCCAGCGTGAAGGACTTCGGCATGGATGCCCCGCTCGGCCGCCCGGGCCAGCCGATCGAGGTGGCGACGGCGTTCGTCTACCTCGCGAGCGACGACGCGAGCTACGTCTCGGGCACCGTGCTCGGCGTGACGGGCGGCAAGCCGGTCTTCTAGCGGCGCACCCGCTGGTCGAGCCGCCGGCCCTCCGGGCCGGCGAGTCGAGGCCATGGTGGTCTCGAGACGGCCGGCTGCGCCGACCTCCTCGACCAGCGGGGTGCCGACCTCCTCGACCAGCGGGGGACGACCTCCTCGACCAGCGGGGGCCGTCAGCCCGCGACGCGCTCCCGCGCCGCCGCGAACGCCGCGACGGCCCGGTCGACGTCGGCGTCCGAGTGGGCGGCAGACAGCTGCACGCGGATGCGCGCCTCACCACGGGGCACCACGGGGAACGAGAAGGCGGTGACGTACACGCCCTCCTCGAGCATCGCATCCGCCATGTCTGCCGCGAGCCGGGCGTCGTGGAACATGACCGCCGTGATCGGGTGCTCGCCGGGCAGCAGCTCGAAGCCCGCGGCCTCCATGCCCTCGCGGAACCGCACGGTGTTGCGCTGCAGCTGCTCGCGCAGCTCGCCCGCCCCCTCGACGAGGTCGAGCGCGGCGATCGACCCGGCCACGACCGACGGCGCGAGCGCGTTCGAGAACAGGTAGGGGCGCGAGCGCTGCCGCAGCAGGTCGACGATCTCCTGCCTGGCTGCGATGTAGCCGCCCGAGGCGCCGCCGAGCGCCTTGCCGAGCGTGCCCGAGATGATGTCGACGCGGTCCTGCACGCCGGCGAGCTCGGGGGTGCCGGCGCCCGTCGGGCCGGTGAAGCCCACCGCGTGCGAGTCGTCGACCATCACCATCGCGTCGTAGCGCTCGGCGAGGTCGCAGATCGCCTCGAGCGGCGCGAGGTAGCCGTCCATCGAGAAGACGCCGTCGGTGACGACGAGGCGGCGGCGCGCGCCCGAGGCCTCCTGCAGGCGCGCCTCGAGCTCGGCCATGTCGCGGTTCGCGTAGCGGTAGCGGGCGGCCTTCGACAGGCGGATGCCGTCGATGATCGACGCGTGGTTCAGGGCGTCCGAGATCACGGCGTCCTCGGCGCCGAGCAGCGTCTCGAAGAGGCCGCCGTTCGCGTCGAAGCACGAGGAGTAGAGGATGCACGCCTCCTGCCCGAGGAAGGAGGCGAGCCGCGACTCGAGCTCGAGGTGCTGGGTCTGCGTGCCGCAGATGAACCGCACCGAGGCCATCCCGAACCCCCACTCGTCGAGCGCGGCCTTGGCCGCCTCGACGATGCGCGGGTCGTCGGCGAGGCCGAGGTAGTTGTTGGCGCAGAAGTTGAGCACGTCGTGGCCGCCGGCCGAGACGGTCGCGGCCTGCGGCGAGTCGATGGCCCGCTCGCGCTTGGTGAGGCCGGCGGCCTCGATCTCGGCGAGCTCTGCGGCGATGGCGTCGCGGACGGAGTACACGGTTCAGGCTCCCTGGAGGTCGGTGAAGTCGAGGATGACCTTGCCTGCGGCGCCGGAGCGGGCGCGCTCGAACGCGCCCTCCCAGTCGGCGAAGGCGAAGCGGTCGGTGATGACCGGGGCGACGTCGAGGCCCGTCTGGGCCATCGACGCCATGGCGTACCAGGTCTCGTACATCTCGCGGCCGTAGATGCCCTGGATCGTCAGCATGTGCGAGACGACCTTGCCGAAGTCGACCTCGATGGGCCGCGACGGCAGGCCGAGCATCGCGATGCGGCCGCCGAAGTTGAGGTTCTCGATGATGCCGACGAGCGCGGTCGGCGAGCCCGACATCTCGAGCGCGACGTCGAAGCCCTCCTGCATGCCCAGCTCGCGCTGCACGGCCGCGATGGGGCTGACGCCGTCGGGGTCGGATGCCTCCTGCGGGTTGAGCGCGCGGAAGCCGAGCGAGCGCGCGAGCTCGAGCCGCGGCTCGGCGATGTCGGTGATCACGATGTGGCGCGCGCCGGCGTGCCGGGCGACCATCGCGGCCATCAGCCCGATCGGGCCCGCGCCGGTGACGAGCACGTCCTCGCCGACCACCGGGAACTTCAGCGCCGTGTGCACGGCGTTGCCGAACGGGTCGTAGATGCCGAAGACGTCGAGCTGCTGCTCGGTGGCGGAGTCGGCGGTGATGCCCGGGTGCACCCAGACGTTCGAGGCGGGGAGCACCACGTACTCGGCGAAGCAGCCGTCGCGCTGCACCCCGAGGTTGGAGGTGCGGATGCACAGGTGGCGGCGGCCGGCGCGGCAGTTGCGGCAGTGGCCGCACACGACGTGCCCCTCGCCGCTCATCAGCTGGCCGACGGCGTAGTCGGTGACGCCCTCGCCGACCTCCACGATCTCGCCGCAGAACTCGTGGCCGACGGTGAGCCCGGGCGTCACGGCAGACTGGGCCCACGCATCCCACGCGTCGATGTGCAGGTCGGTGCCGCAGATGCCGGCGCGCAGCACGCGCACCTTCACGTGGCCCGCGGGCGTCGTGGGCTCGGGGATCTCGACCAGCTCGAGTCCTGGCTTGCCTCGGGTCACGAGTGCGTGCATGGGCGTCTCCGTCGACGGTGGTGGGTGTGCCGCGACCATCCTGCCACCCGCCCGCCGTCACTGATCCCGCACGAGCCCGGGGCTCGCGGCGCACAACGCAAGCCCGCCGGCCCCGTTCCGCGGCGGATCCGGGGAAGGACGGTTCCGCGCCCCGGTTCCGGGCCGCGGGGCTTGCGTTGTGCGGGGGTCGGGCTGGCGATCGGCGCGCCCGGGCGGCACCGGCGGCTCGGTAGCCTGGGGGCATGACCGATCCGTATGCGTCCGCCGGCGTCGACACCGAGGCGGGCGACCGCGCGGTCGAGCTCATGAAGGCCGCCGTCTCGCGCACCCACGGCCCCGGCGTGCTCGGCGGGGTGGGCGGCTTCGCCGGCCTCTTCGACCTGTCGGCCGCGGGCGCCTACGCGAAGCCGCTGCTCGCCACCTCGACCGACGGCGTCGGCACCAAGATCGCGCTCGCCCGCGCGATCGACAAGCACGACACGATCGGCCAGGACCTCGTGGGCATGGTCGTCGACGACATCGTCGTGGTCGGCGCGAAGCCGCTGTTCATGACCGACTACATCGCGTGCGGCCGCGTCGTGCCCGAGCGCATCGCCGACATCGTGCGCGGCATCGCCGAGGCGTGCGAGGCGACCGGCACGGCGCTCGTCGGCGGCGAGACGGCCGAGCACCCGGGCGTCATGGAGCCCGACGACTACGACGTGGCGGGTGCGGCCGTCGGCATCGTCGAGGCGGATGCGGTGCTGGGCGCAGAGCGGGTCGGCGAGGGCGACGTCGTGGTCGCCATGGCCTCCTCGGGGCTCCACTCCAACGGCTTCAGCCTCGTGCGCCACGTGCTCGCCGAGCGCCGCATCGCGCTGACCGACCGCGTCGACGAGCTGGGCGGCGTCGCCGCCGAGGTGCTGCTCGAGCCGACGCGGCTCTACACGCTGCCGCTGCTCGGCATGCTCGAGCAGGGCCTCGGCATCCGCGCCATCTCGCACGTGACGGGCGGCGGCATCGCCGCGAACCTCGCCCGCGTGCTGCCGCAGCGCCTCGCCGTCGAGATCGACCGGCAGGGCTGGCAGGTGCCGGCGGTGTTCGACGCGCTCGCGCAGCTCGGCGACTTCCCGCTCACCGACGCCGAGGGCACCTGGAACCTGGGCCTCGGCATGCTCGTGGTCGTCGACGAGGCCGACGCCGCAGGCGTCGTCGCGGCGAGCGAGGCCGCGGGCATCCCCGCCTCGACGATCGGCCGGGTCGAGGCGGCCCCCGCCGATGCGAGCGGATGGGTGCAGGGCGCCAAGGGCGTGGACGGCGGCGCGGTGCGCCTGACCGGCAGCTACCGCTGACCCGTGCGGCACCGGTGCGCCGGCGGCCGCTGCAGCGGCGAGGAGACGTCCAGGAGACTCGGACGTTGCGGGCGTACCGTGACGGCAGGTTCGAGCGCGACGGCAACTCCGCCGGCGCGTGACGACCGGTATCGCCGATCGGGATCGCAGACGGGAGGTGCGTGATGACGTCCGACGCGGACCGCTTCCGACCTCGCGACCAGGGCCAGCCCGCCTCGCCGCAGCCCGACCCGTCCTACGGCTCGATCTCGGAGCAGACGCCGCCGACCCCGCCGGCTCCCGACCCCGCTCCGCCGGGCCCCCGTGTGCGCAACCTCGCCCCCATGCCGATGCAGCAGGGGCCGAGCATCCGTCCGACCTCGCCGCCCGACGCCCCGCAGCCGACGGCGACGCCGCCCGGGCCCTGGCAGCGGTCGATGCCGCAGCAGCCGCTGCCGCAGCAGCCGGCGCCGCCGCAGCAGCCGCCACCTCCCCAGCACCACGCCGCGCCCGGCTCCGCGCCGCGCCCGTCCGCGCCGGCCGGGTACGTGCATCCGCACCATGCCGGCCGCGACGCGCAGCTGATCCACCCGGCAGCCGCCCAGGCCTCGAGCGTGACGCCATACGGGGTGCCCGTCTACCACGCACCCGTCTCCGCGCTCGCGCCCCCGCCGTCGCGCGGCCTCTCGATCACCGCGATGGTGCTCGGCCTCATCTCGGTGACCTTCGGCTGGACGCTCGTCGTGCTGCCGATCATCGGGCTCGTCTTCGGCATCCTCGCGCTCCGGCGCGAGCCTGCCGGGCGGCCCCTCGCGATCACCGGCATCATCACCTCGATCGGCGGCATGCTCTGGGTGCTGCTCTTCTACCTGCTGCCCCTCGCCGGGGTGGTCGCGGCGATGCTCTTCGCCATCAGCACGAGCTGAGCATCGGCCGCCGCTGGCGATCCGTTGGGCGCGCGTTCACCGTCCGGCCCTAGGCTGTGCGCGACGCAGCGCGTCCTTGCACCGACCCGAGGAACAACGCCATGACCTACACGCCCCCCGAGCAGCCCCAGCAGGGCGGCTACCAGCCCTACCAGCCTGCCACCGGCAACCAGTACGGCGGCTACGCCGCAGCGCCGGCCTCGACGTCGAAGAAGCTCTCCATGTGGGGCCTCATCCTCGGCATCTCCAGCATCATCATCCCGATCTTCCTCAACGCCATCGCCGGCGGCGTGCTCTCCGGCATCGGCCTGGCGAAGGAGCCGCAGGGCAGGATGATGGCCATCTGGGGCATCGTGACCTCGGTGCTCGGCTTCATCTGGGGCTTCATCTTCTGGCCGATCGTCGTGTTCGGCCTGCTGTTCGCCGCGATCGCGGAGTCCGGCGCCTACTGAGCCGCAGACGCAGCCGGACGCTCGAGGGGGCTCGCCGGTCGGCGGGCCCCCTCGAGCGTCCGCGGCGTGCGGGCGGCGCGGCTCAGGTCTCCTGCGAGTGCCCGAGCTGCGGCGGCTCGCCGGTCCGGGCGAGGATCTCGGCCTCCTGCCGCGCCCGTCGGGCGCGGTCGCGGCTCACGACGAAGATGTAGGCGGCGTCGAGCACGCCGAGCGTGTTCGAGACGAGCAGCGTCGCGAACCACGCCTTGTCGTGCTGCTTCGCCGCGCGCCACAGCGAGGCGCCCTTCCATGCGAGGCTCCAGGCCACTGCGGCGCCAAGGGCCGCGCGCACCGCCGGCCGGTCGAGCTGCTCTGCCTTCATGGCCCGACTGTCCCACGGAAGCGGCCGCGCCGCCAGAGAGCAGTCCGGCGGCGGTCAGCACTCGATGAACGCCACCGCGAGGCCGCCGAGCGCGGTCTCCTTGTACTTGTCGCTCATGTCGGCGCCTGTGCGGCGCATCGTCTCGACGGCGGTGTCGAGGCTCACGTAGTGCGTGCCGTCCCCCTGCTTCGCCATCCGCGCGGCGTTGATCGCCTTCACCGACGCCATCGCGTTGCGCTCGATGCAGGGGATCTGCACGAGGCCCTTGATGGGGTCGCACGTGAGGCCGAGGTTGTGCTCGATGCCGATCTCGGCGGCGTTCTCGATCTGCTCGGGCGTCGCGCCGAGCACCGCGGCGAAGCCGGCGGCGGCCATCGCGCACGCCGAGCCCACCTCGCCCTGGCAGCCCACCTCGGCGCCCGAGATCGAGGCGTTCGACTTGATGATGATGCCGATCGCGCCGGCGACCAGCAGGAAGCGCACCTCCCACGGCACCTCGTCGTCGACGCAGTTGGCGAAGCGGTCGGCGTAGTGCATGACGGCGGGGATGATGCCCGCGGCGCCGTTCGTCGGCGCGGTCACGACCCGGGCGCCCGCGGCGTTCTCCTCGTTGACGGCGAGCGCGTAGAGGTTCACCCACTCCATGCCCTCGAGCAGGTCGGGGCGGCCCGCCTTCGGGGCCGCGTCGCGCTCGATGAGCTTCGCGTGCCAGTCCTTCGCCCGGCGCTTCACGTCGAGCCCGCCCGGCAGCATGCCGTCGGTCGCGATGCCGTGCGCGACGCACTCCTGCATGACCTGCCAGATGCGCTCGAGCTGCGCGATCGTCTGCTCGCGCGAGCGCCAGGCGCCCTCGTTCTCGAGCATGAGCTCGGCCACCGACAGGCCCGTGCGGCGGCAGAGCGCGACGAGCTCGTCGCCGTGCGTGAACGGGTAGGGCACCGGGTGCAGCTGGTGCGCCGGCGCCGGCACGGGCGAGAGCACGTCGCCCTCGTCGTGGCGCATGACGAAGCCCCCGCCGATCGAGTAGTAGCCAGCGGTCACGATCTCGGCGTCGGATGCGTCGTAGGCGGTGATGCGCAGGGCGTTCGGGTGCTCGCGGCGCACGGTGAGCGGCCGGAAGACGAACACCTTCGCCTCGTCGAACGCGACGGGCAGCCTGCCGCCGAGGCGCAGCTCGCCGGTGGCGCGGATGCGCTCGAGCGTCTCGGCGATCTGCGGCGTCTCGACGGTGTCGGGCGCGAGTCCGGAGAGGCCGAGCATCACGGCGGTGTCGGTGCCGTGCCCCGAGCCGGTGGCGCCGAGCGATCCGAGCAGGTCGACGCGGAGCCGCACGACCTCGTCGAAGCGACCCGACGCATCCGCCTGCGCGACGAAGTCGAGCGCGGCGCGCATCGGGCCGACGGTGTGCGACGACGACGGGCCGATGCCGATCTTGAACAGGTCGAGCACCGACAGCGACTCGAACACCGGCGCGGTCGCGGTGGCATGGCTGCCGATCGCGGTCGGCTCCTGCACCTGTCCGTTGGTGATGGCGTGCGACGTCACGATCGGCTCCTTCGCCTCAGGCAGCGGAGCCAGGGGTGGCGGCTCAGTGCTGCGTCGTCAGGCGCTGCGCCCCTGCTGACGCTCGTCAGCGTACTCGTCGTCCTCGGTGGAGTACTCGGCGTAGTCGGCCCACTTGTCGACGAGCTCGTCGTTCGAGGGGCCACCGCCGAGCTCCTGCTGGAGCACGGAGTAGTTGATGTTCGGGCTGAATGACTTCAGCTCACGTGCCAGCTTCGTGTGCTTGGCCTTCTGGCGACCACGACCCATGCTGGACCCCCCTTGCGGACGGCGCCGACGATGAGCCGGCGAACGATGTGAGAACTGCGATGCTACGTCCAACCTCGATCGTAGCATCGAGGGGGCCTGGCGACTGTGCGCGGGCCATGCCTGGGGAGTGCGCGCGGCAGGGATCAGGCCGGGAGCGCGGGCACGAGCGCGGCGCCCAGGAGGAGTCCGGCGGATGCGGCGATCGCGCCGCCGACGACGGTGGCCGTGAGCGTCGCGAGGGCGGGGCCGCTGCGGCGCCCGTCGAGCTGCTCGACCGCCTGCACCGCGAACGCCGAGTAGGTCGAGAGGCCGCCGCAGAAGCCGGTCACGAGGATCGCGCGCATGGCGTCGTCGGCGACCAGGCCGCCCGCGAGCGCGCCCGCGAGCAGGCTCGCGGCGAGGTTGACGAGCAGCGTCGCCCGCACGGGCCGCCGGTGGGGGAGCGCGCCCGCGAGGAAGCGCACCACGGCGCCCGCACCGCCGGCCGCGGCGACGGCGAGCAGCTCGAGCGCGCTCACGCGGCCCGCCGCCTCGCGACGCGGCGGCCGAGCAGCAGCCCGGCCCACGCGGCGAGCAGGCACACCACGAGCGTGCCGAGCGCGAGCGCGATGCCGGGCAGGGCCGGCACGAACGCGCTCCAGCCTCCCGCCGCCGGGGCCGCGGCGCTCGCGACCGCGACCGCGCTGAAGGTCGTGAAGCCGCCGAGCACGCCCGCGCCGATGCCGTGCCGCAGCCAGTCGGGCGCCGCGGCGAGCGCCGCCGTCGAGACGCCGAGCAGCAGGCTGCCGATCGCGTTCACGCCGAGCAGCGCCCAGCCGTCGCCGAGCGACGACTCGATCGCGGCGCGCGCCGCCGTGCCCAGCGCGCCGCCGAGGGCGACGGCGAGCACGGAGCGCAGCAGCTGCATGCGACCAGCGTAGGCACCGGCGCGGCGCGGGCACCGCCCGCCCGGCCGTCGACCAGCTCCAGCTCGACCCGTTCCACCCTGCGCGACCCGGTGCACCGGGTCTGGCCGGGTCGACGGGGTCGTGGGAGCGGACGCGGGCCGCGCCCAGCCTCGACGTCGACGCGGCGGGCCGAAGCCGAGCGGATGCGGGGGCTGGCCCCATAGGGAGCCCACACCGGGCGATGGGAGGATCGGCGGGTGCATCTGCTCTCGCTCGCCAGCCTCAAGAACCGCGCCCTGGTCGCACTCGCGACCATCTGCATCGCCATCTTCGGCGGCGTCGCCCTCTCGAGCCTGAAGACCGAGCTCACACCCGAGCTCGAGCTGCCCGCCGTGGTCGTCACGACCACGCTGCCGGGAGCGAGCCCCGAGATCATGAGCGAGGACGTCACGGGGCCCATCGAGCGGGCGATCCAGTCGGTGCCCGGGCTCGAGGGCACGAGCGGCACGTCGTCGACGAGCTCGAGCGTCGTCTTCGCCGAGTTCACGTACGGCATCAACATCCCCACGACCGAGCAGCGCGTGCAGCAGGCCGTCAACCGCATCGTGAGCCAGCTGCCCGAGGGCGCCGAGCCCACGGTGCTCACCGGCTCGATCGCCGACTTCCCGGTGCTGCGCATCGCCATCTCGGGGCCCGGCGAGCAGGCCGCGCTCGTCGACCGGATCGAGACGATCGCGGTGCCGCAGCTCGAGCGCGTCGACGGCGTGCGCGCCGTGCAGCTGCAGGGCGCGCCGGGCCAGCGCATCACCATCGCGCCCGACGACGCCGCGCTCGCGGCCGCGGGCCTCACGCGGCTCGACATCAGCGAGGCCATCGACGAGCACGGGCAGCTGCTGCCCGGCGGCACCGTCGACGACGGCGACCAGACGCTGAGCGTGCAGATCGGCGAGCGCCTCGGCTCGGTCGACGACGTCGCGAGCCTGCCGCTCAGCGCCGAGCAGACGACCGAGCCCGACCCGGCCAACCCGCCGAACGCCCCACCGGCCGCCGAGACCGTGGCGATCGGCGACGTCGCCGAGGTCGTGCTCGAGCAGGACCCCGTCACGTCGATCGCGCTCGTCGACGGCGAGCCGGCGATCATCCTCTCGATCACGAAGACGCAGGCGTCGAACACCGTCGACGTCTCGCGCGCGGTGCAGGAGATCCTGCCGGGCCTGCGCGACGAGCTCGGTGACGGCGTCACCTTCACGACGGTGCTCGACCAGGCGCCATACATCGAGCACTCGATCGAGGCGCTCGCGGTCGAGGGGGCGCTCGGCCTCGCCTTCGCGATCCTCGTCATCCTGATCTTCCTCTGGTCGCTGCGCTCGACGATCGTCACCGCGGTCTCCATCCCCATCTCGGTGCTCATGACCTTCATCGGCATGTGGGGCGCCGGCTACTCCCTCAACGTGCTCACCCTGGGCGCCCTCACCATCTCGATCGGTCGCGTCGTCGACGACTCGATCGTCGTCATCGAGAACATCAAACGGCACCTCGCCTTCCAGGCGTCGCGGTCGAAGGCGATCCTGGATGCGGTGCGCGAGGTCGCGGGCGCCATCACGGCGTCGACGGTCACCACGGTCATCGTCTTCCTCCCGCTCGCGTTCGTCAGCGACATCACCGGCGAGCTGTTCCGGCCGTTCGCGCTGACGGTGTCGATCGCGCTGCTCGCGTCGCTCGTCGTCTCGCTCACGATCGTGCCGGTGCTGGCGTCCTGGCTGCTCCGGCGGCCGCAGCACGCGGTCGCGGCGGAGGAGGCGGCCGCGGCGCAGGCCGCCGCTGCGGCGGATGCCCCGGCGCGGCCGACGCGACGCGCGCCCTTCTGGCGACGCCGCGCATCCGCCCCCGAGCGCAGCGCGCCAGTCGCGCGGCCCGCCCCGCCCGCGCCGAGCGAGGAGGAGCGGCCCGACCGCCTGCGCCGCGGCTACCGGCCGATCCTGCTCGCGACGCTGCGGCGGCCCTGGCTCGTGCTCGTCGGCGCCGTGCTCGTGCTGGCCGCGAGCGGCGCGGCGCTGCCGTTCATGGCCACCAACTTCCTCGGCGACGACGGCCAGACGACCGTGCAGGTCTCGCAGGAGCTGGAGCCCGGCGCCTCGCTCGACGCGCAGCTCGCCGCCGCCGAGGCGCTCACCGCCGACCTCGAGGCCATCGACGGCGTCGAGACGGTCTCGGCGACCGTCTCGAGCGGCGCATCCTCGTTCGCGGCCTTCACGGGCGGCGGGGGCGGCGGCGCGATCTCCTACGGCGTGATCGCCGCGGAGGGCACCGACATGCCCGCGCTCCGCGAGCGCATCCGCGAGGCCGCCGACGCGGCCGACGGCGAGGTGACCGTGGGGCAGTCGGCGGGCCTCGGCGGCAGCGACATCGAGATCGAGGTGCAGGCGCCCACGCCCGACGCGCTCGAGGCGGCCACCGCATCCGTCGTCGACGCGGTGGGCGACGTCGACGGCGTCGCCCAGGTCACCGACTCGCTCGAGGGCGCGCAGCCGCTCGTGCAGGTCGCGGTCGACCGCGAGCTCGCCGCGAGCCTCGGGCTCAGCGAGGCCGCCGTCTCGGGCCTCGTCGCCCAGGCGATGCAGCCGACGCCGGCGGGCGAGATCCAGCTCGACGGCTCGCTCGTGCGCATCTGGCTCGACGCGATCGCGCCGGCCGCGACGCTCGAGGAGCTGCGCGAGCTCGAGCTGCCGACGCCGAACGGCCCGCTGCCGCTCGCCGACGTGGCCGAGGTCACGCAGATCGAGGGGCCGGTGTCGATCTCGACGAGCGACGGCAGCCGCACGGCGACCGTCACCGTCAGCCCCGACGCGGCCGACGTCGGCGGCGTCTCGGCCGGCGTGGGCGAGGCGCTCGCGGGGCTCGAGCTCGCCGACGGGGCCGAGGCCTCGGTGGGCGGCGTCGCCACCCAGATCACGGATGCGTTCACCCAGCTGGGCATCGCGGCGCTCATCGCGATCCTGCTCGTCTACGTCGTGATGGTCGCCACCTTCAAGAGCCTCCTGCAGCCGTTCCTGCTGCTCGTGTCGGTGCCGTTCGCCGCGACCGGCGCGATCGCGATGCAGCTCATCACCGGGGTGCCGCTCGGCGTCGCCTCGATGGTGGGCGTGCTCATGCTCGTGGGCATCGTGGTGACGAACGCGATCGTGCTCATCGACCTCGTCAACCAGTACCGCGACCGCGGGCTCGGCGTGCGCGAGGCGCTCGTCGAGGGCGCCGAGCGGCGGCTCCGGCCCATCCTCATGACCGCGGCGGCGACGATCTTCGCGCTCGTGCCGATGGCGGCGGGCCTCACCGGGCAGGGCGGCTTCATCTCGCAGCCGCTCGCGATCGTCGTGATCGGCGGACTCATCTCGTCGACGCTGCTGACGCTCATCGTGCTGCCGGTGCTCTACCTGGTCGTCGAGGGCGCCATCGAGCGGCGGCGGGTGCGCCAGGGCACCGGCACGCGCGCCGAGCGCCGCGGCGAGCTCGAGGCGGCCAGCGTGCGCTGACCGGGTTCACAGCGGATGCGCGGTCGCGCGTTGGTTGAATGGGCGCGCCCGAGGAACCCGTGATCCCGAGGAGGACGCATGCCCAGCTTCCTCATCGTGCACTCCGTCATCCAGGACGGCAGGTTCGACGCCTACCGGCAGCCCCCGACCCTCGACATCGGCGGACTGCGCGCCCCGCTCGACTGGGGCGACATCACGCTGCACGTGCCGGCCGGCGACCTGCCGGTCACCGTCTACGTCGTCCGCACCGACGGGCAGATCGAGGGCGCCAAGATCACGGTGCGCGCGCCCGCGGGGACGGGCACCAGGCTCACCTTCATCCCGCCGCTGCAGCCCGGCGGCACCTCCCAGCTGCGCATCGACGGGCAGTGGGCGGCCGACTCGTCGATGCACTACTACGCGGCGCGCGACGCCCGCGTGCTCGCCGCGCCGACGCATCCGCTCCCGCCCGTCGGCGAGGGGCGCTCGCGCGCGGCCTCCGGCGTGCGGATCGTCGCGCCCGCTGCGGCGCCGCTCGCGCCGCCCGCGCAGGCCGTGGGCCCGACGCCCGGCTCCACGGCCTCGGTGCCGCCGTCGCCGTCGAGCTTCGGGCACGAGCAGGGCGCCCGCGTCGATCCCGTGCAGGCGAGCCCGGCGCACCCGGCGCCCGGGGCCGCCGGACCCGCGCAGCCCCAGCCGTCGTTCGGGCAGCGGCAGCCGCCCGCGATCCCGACGCCCGAGGAGTTCGACCGGCTCGAGCGCGAGGCGGGCGCCGCGCAGGCGCGCGCCTACGAGGCGTGGGCGGCGCAGCAGCGCGCGACGTCGCACGAGCAGCCCGCCCAGCACGACGGCGCGCCGCGGCCCATCGGGCTCGTTGCTGCGAACGCGGGGCAGGCGCAGCCGGCCTGGTACCCCGACCCCTTCCGGCGCGCGGAGCTGCGCTGGTTCGACGGCCAGCAGTGGACGTCGTCGGTCATGCGCGGCGGGGCCCGGGCGCACGACCTGCCCGGCTGAGCCCCCCGTGCCGATTGCCCCTGTCGCCCCGGCAGGGGATGCCGTAGTGTGGACAGGTCGGCTCGGGACAGGCGCGGTTGTGCGCGCCACATGGAGTGTCGCCGCGGCCGGAGTTCCCGCGAGCACCCTCGCGGACGAACCAGATGATCCCGCGATGAACTGCGGCTCTACCAGCGCAAGCCTTCGTCTTGCGCGCGATCACGAGACGAGCGATGGCACGTAACGACCAGCGTCCCCAGGGCGCCCACCGACCGAACGACCGCAGCGGCAGCCGCCCCGGCTCCCGCAGCCCCGGCCACCGCGGCCACCGCGAGGAGCAGCCCGGCAAGAACCGCTGGAGCCGCGACGACCGCGACCGCCGCGACCAGGGCGGCCAGCAGGGCGGCTCGCGCCGGCCCAACTGGACCCCGCCGGAGGAGCGCAAGCACGACGACCGTCGCGCCCCCGCGTTCCGCACCCGCGGCGGCCACCAGGGCGGCCGCGACCAGCAGCGCGACGACCGCCTCCACCGCGGCGAGCGCCCGCGCGGCTTCGACCGCGCCCGCGACGACCACCGCGGCCGCGGCACCGACGACCGCCGTGGCGGCGAGCGCCGCTTCGACCGGGACGACCGCCCGCAGCGGTCGTTCGGCGATCGGGATGCGCGTGGTGGTGACCGTCGCTTCGATCGGGATGACCGTCCGCAGCGGTCGTTCGGCGACCGGGATGCGCGCGGTGGTGACCGTCGCTTCGATCGGGATGACCGTCCGCAGCGGTCGTTCGGCGACCGGGATGCGCGCGGTGGTGACCGTCGCTTCGATCGGGATGACCGTCCGCAGCGGTCGTTCGGCGACCGGGATGCGCGCGGTGGTGACCGTCGCTTCGATCGGGACGACCGCCCGCAGCGGTCGTTCGGCGACCGGGATGCGCGTGGCGGCGACCGTCGTCCGCAGGGCGACCGCCGCGACGACCGCTTCGGCGACCGCCGCCGCGACGACCGTCCGCAGCGCTCGTTCGACGACCGCGGCAACCGGGGCGGCGGCGAGCGTCGCTTCGACCGCGATGAGCGCCCGCAGCGCCGCTTCGACCGCGACGAGCGCCCGCAGCGCCGCTCCGACGACCGCACCGAGCGCCCGCAGCGCCGCTTCGACCGCGACGAGCGCCCGCAGCGCTCGTCCGGCGGCCGCGACAGCCGGGGCGGCGAGCGCCGCTTCGACGACCGCCCCCGCCGCGACAGCACCTACTACCCGGCCAAGGACGCGAACCCGTTCACGCCCAAGGAGGATGTCGTCCTCGAGCGGCTCGAGGCGCAGTCCACGAGCGCCGCGGACGTCGAGGGCATCAGCTTCGGCGACCTGGGCCTCGGCGACAGCATCTCGGCGGCGCTGGCCGCGATGGGCGCCGAGTCGCCCTTCCCGATCCAGGCCGCGACCATCCCCGACGTCATCGCCGGCCGCGACGTGCTCGGCCGCGGCCGCACCGGCTCGGGCAAGACGATCGCGTTCGGCGCGCCGATCGTCGAGCTGCTCACGCGCAACCGCCCCGACCGCCGCGAGATCGGCCGCGCCCCGCGCGCGCTGATCCTGGCGCCGACCCGCGAGCTCGCGCAGCAGATCAACCACGTGATCATGACGCTCGGCCGGTCGGTCGGCGTCTTCACGACCGTGATCGTCGGCGGCGTCAAGCAGGACCGCCAGGTCGAGGGGCTGCGTCGCGGCGTCGACATCGTCATCGGCACCCCCGGCCGCATCGAGGACCTCGTCGAGCAGCGCAAGCTGAACCTCGGCAGCGTCGAGATCGCGGTGGTCGACGAGGCCGACCACATGACCGAGCTCGGGTTCCTCGAGCCCGTGCAGCGCATCCTGCGGCAGACCCGCCCGGGCAGCCAGAAGCTGCTCTTCTCGGCGACGCTCGACGCTGAGGTGCAGACGATCGTCAAGGAGTTCCTGCCCGAGCCCTCCGTGCACGAGGTCGCGGGCGAGGAGCAGTCGACGTCGACGATCGACCACCAGGTGCTCGTCGTCGACCGCTACGACAAGGACGCGGTGCTCGAGCAGATCGTGCGCAACCCCGGCCGCATCGTGGTCTTCACGCGCACCCGCGCCTACGCCGAGCGGCTCGCCGAGCAGTTCGACGACGCGGGCATCGCGGCGGTGAGCCTCCACGGCGACCTGACGCAGGCGAAGCGCAACCGCTCGCTCGACAAGGTCAAGCGCGGCAAGGTCGACGTGCTCGTCGCGACCGACGTCGCCGCGCGCGGCATCCACATCGACGACATCGCGCTCGTCGTGCAGGCCGACCCGCCGGACGAGTACAAGACCTACATGCACCGCTCGGGCCGCACGGGCCGCGCGGGCAACGACGGCCGCGTCGTCACCGTAATCGCCCCCGCGCGCCGCAAGCGCACCCAGCAGCTGCTGGACCGGGCCGAGATCGAGGCGCCGATGATCCCGGTCGTCCCGGGCGACGACCTGCTCGACACCCTGACGATGCCGCCGTCGGGTCGCGCGGCAGCCGCCGAGGCGGTCCCCGCCTCCTAGCGGCTCGCGCACGACGCACGCCCGCAGCGCCCGCAGACGGCCCGGATCCCCGCGATCCGGGCCGTCTGCCGCATCCGCGCCCCGTCGGGCTTGCGCTGTGCGGCCGCTGGCGTAGCGTGAGGGCATGCGCGTCGTGGTCGTCGGTGGTTCGGGGAATGCGGGCTCGGCGATCGTGCGGGCGCTCGGCAGGCGCGGTGCCCAGGCGGTGCCGATGTCGCGCTCGGGCAAGGCGATCGCGGGAGCGCCCGGCGTCAAGGCCGACATCGTCACGGGCGAGGGGCTCGACGAGGCGCTCGCGGGCGCCGACGTGCTCGTCGACGCCGCGAACTCGCGCAACCCGCTCGACCTCAAGCCCTTCACGATCGGCGCGCGCAACCTCGTCGCGGCGGCCGAGCGCGCCGGCGTGCGGCGCGCGGTGGTGCTGTCGATCATCGGCGTCGACCGCTCGAAGCTGTCGTACCACCGCCGCAAGCGCGAGCAGGAGCTCACCTACCTCGGCTCGTCGCTCGACGTCACCATCGTGCGCGCCGCGCAGTTCCACGAGTGGTCGGTCGACTTCTTCGAGGCGGGCTCGGCGCTCGGCGCGATCCCGGTGGTGCTCGGCGGCCGCCTGCAGCCGGTGGCGGTGAGCGAGGTCGCCGACCTCGTCGCCGACGAGGCGCTCGAGCCCTCGGGCGAGCGGATGCTCGAGATCGCGGGCCCGCAGGTGCGGGTGTCGCGCGACCTGGCGAGGGCGTGGCAGGCGGCGACGGGCGCGCGAGGCCTCATCGTCAACGGCCCGTTCCCGCCGTCGATGGTCGACTACCTGCGCTCGGGCGCCAACCTCTCGGAGCGGCGCAAGGGCACCGTCACCTTCGAGGAGTGGCTCGCGCGCCGCCGCTGATCCCCAGCAGCCCGGCCGCGTCCGGCGCGCGTGGGCGGTCGCACCTAGGGTGGATGCGTGACGGCCGCGAAGGGGGACGCGTGACGGACGCGACGCACGACGGCTGGGCCCCGCCCAGCGACGACGACGCACCCGAGCCCTGGGACTCGTGGGGCGAGCCCGACGACGGCTGGGTGCCGCCGTCGGACGACGACGCGCGCTCGACCGGGCACGGCGGCACGCGGACCGCGGTGCGCCGCGCTCCCGCGCCGGCGCGCGCGCCCGGCGTCGCCGCCACCGCCAAGGCCGCCACCCCGCTCGAGGCGCTCACGCGCGTGTGGGGCTACGACGCGTTCCGCGGGCAGCAGGCCGAGGTCATCGACGAGGTCGTCGCCGGCCGAGACGTGGTCGTGCTCATGCCCACGGGCGGCGGCAAGAGCCTCTGCTACCAGATCCCCTCGCTCGTGCGCGAGGGCACGGGCGTCGTCATCAGCCCGCTCATCGCCCTCATGCACGACCAGGTCGACGCCCTCGAGCAGCTGGGCGTGCGGGCGGCGTTCCTCAACTCCACGCAGTCGATCGACGAGCGGCGCGACGTCGAGCGGCGGCTGCTCGCGGGCGAGCTCGACATGCTCTACCTCGCGCCCGAGCGGCTGCCGGTGGCGCAGAGCCTGCTCGACGCGGCGCCCATCGCGCTCTTCGCGATCGACGAGGCCCACTGCGTCAGCCAGTGGGGGCACGACTTCCGGCCCGACTACCTGCAGCTGTCGGTGCTCGGCGAGCGCTGGCCCGACGTGCCGCGCGTCGCGCTCACCGCGACCGCCACCGCCGAGACGCGCGCCGAGATCGTCGAGCGGCTCGGGCTGCGCGACGCGCGCGTGTTCGTCGCGAGCTTCGACCGGCCCAACATCCAGTACCGCATCGCCCCCAAGCAGGACGCCAAGGCGCAGCTGCTGCGCATCATCCGCGACGAGCACCCGGGCGCCGCCGGCATCGTCTACTGCCTCTCCCGCAAGTCGGTCGAGGGCACGGCCGAGTGGCTGCGCGCGCAGGGCGTCGACGCGCTGCCGTACCACGCGGGCCTCGACGGCGCCGTGCGCGCCCGCAACCAGCAGCGCTTCCTGCGCGACGACGGCGTGGTGATGGTCGCGACGATCGCCTTCGGCATGGGCATCGACAAGCCCGACGTGCGCTTCGTCGCCCACCTCGACCTGCCCAAGTCGGTCGAGGGCTACTACCAGGAGACCGGCCGTGCCGGCCGCGACGGGGAGCCGTCGACCGCGTGGCTCGCCTACGGGCTCCAGGACGTCGTGCAGCAGCGCCGCATGATCGCCGACGGCGACGGCGATGCCCAGCGCAAGCGCAACCAGACGCTGCACCTCGACGCGATGCTCGCGCTCTGCGAGACGGTCGAGTGCCGCCGCCAGCAGCTGCTCGGCTACTTCGGCGAGCCGAGCGAGCCGTGCGGCAACTGCGACACGTGCCTCACCCCGCCCGACTCCTACGACGGCACCGTGCCGGCCCAGAAGCTGCTCTCGACCGTCGTGCGGCTGCAGCGCGAGCGCCGGCAGTCGTTCGGCGCCGGCCACCTGGTCGACATCCTCGTCGGGGCCGAGACCGAGCGCATCCGCCGCCTCGGGCACGACCAGCTCGCCACCTACGGCATCGGCGGCGACCTGCCGGCGACGCAGTGGCGCGGCATCGTGCGGCAGCTGCTCGCGCAGGGCCTGCTGCAGGTGCAGGGGGAGTACGGCGTGCTGGCGCTCACCGATGCGTCGGCGGCGGTGCTCGCGGGCGACCGGCAGGTGCGCCTGCGGCACGAGGCGAAGGCGCCCCCGAAGGCGGCCAGGCGCTCGGCCAGCACCGCGCAGCTCGACGACGCCGACCAGGGCCGCTTCCAAGCGCTGCGCGCCTGGCGCGCGACGACGGCGAAGGAGCAGGCGGTGCCCGCCTACGTCGTCTTCAACGACCGCACGCTCGCGGCCATCGCCGAGCGGCGCCCCACGAGCCTCGTCGAGCTGTCGACCGTCTCGGGCGTGGGCGAGTCGAAGCTCGAGCGCTACGGCGAGGCCGTGCTCGAGGTGCTGGCGGCGGCATGACCGAGCGGGTGCGGCTCGACGTCTGGATCTGGGCGGTGCGGCTCGTCAAGACGCGCGCGGCGGCGACCGCCGCCTGCCGTGGCGGGCACGTGAAGCTCAACGGCCAGGCCGCGAAGGCGGCGCAGCCCGTGCGGATCGGCGACGAGGTGCGGGTGCGCATCTCGGGCTTCGACCGCGTGGTCGGCGTGCAGCAGCTGCTGGCGAAGCGGGTGAGCGCGCCCCTCTCCGCCGCCGCGATCGACGACCGCTCCCCGGAGCGGCCCACGGCGATCGACGCGGCGCAGGTGCCGCGCCGCGCGAAGGGCGCGGGGCGGCCGTCGAGCCGCGAGCGCCGCGAGATCGATCGGCTGCGGGGCCGCGAGGGCTGAGGGCTACGTCGTGACGACGAGCCCCATGACGAGCCACAGGAGCGCCGGCACCGTGAGCGATGTGCCCAGCACGAGCGCGGTGACGCCGAAGGCGAGCAGCGGCCGCGACGAGGAGTCGTCGCGGCGCCGCGAGCCGCGCACCAGCAGGAGCGCGCCGACGACGAGCAGCAGCACGCCGGCGATGATGCTGAGCACGGCGAGCGGGGTGAAGGTCATCAGCGACATGGCGCGAGCGTAGCCCGCGGGGGCGGCGGAGCCCCCGCCTACCGCCGCGCGGCGCCCGGCCCGGCCCGCGCATCCCGCTTCGATACCCTGGAGCACGTGCCCAGAACCGACATCTCGCCCCTGATCGCCCGCTCCTGGCTGCTCGTGCCCGCCTCGAAGCCCGAGCTCTTCGAGATTGCGCAGGCGAGCGACGCCGACGCGATCATCATCGACATCGAGGACGCGGTGGCGGCCAAGGACAAGGCGCAGGCCCGCGCCGACACCGTCGAGTGGCTCTCGACCGGCCACCGCGCGTGGGTGCGCATCAACGACGCCGCGAGCGAGTTCTGGAGCACCGACTGCGCCGCGCTCAAGGACGTCGAGGGCCTCGAGGGCATCATGCTCGCGAAGACCGAGTCGGCGAGCCACGTCGACGACACGGCCGACCGCCTGCCCGAGGGCACGCGCATCCTCGCGCTCGTCGAGACCGCCCGCGGCGTGCTGCACGTCGAGCGCATCGCGAACGCGCCCGCGACCTTCCGCCTCGCGTTCGGCACCGGCGACTTCAAGCGCGACACCGCCACCGGCGACGACCCGATCGCGCTGGCCTACGCGCGCTCGCAGCTCGTGATCGCCTCGCGCGCGGCTCGCCTGCCGGCGCCCATCGACGGCCCGACGCTGTCGACGGATGCGCTGGCGGACGGCACGAGGCTCGCGAAGGAGATGGGCATGTCGGGCAAGCTCTGCCTCACGCACACGCAGGCCGCCGCGATCAACGCCGGCCTGGCCCCGAGCCCGGAGGACGTGGCGTGGGCGCACGCGTTCGTGCGCGCCTTCGAGGAGTCGGGCGGGAAGATCACCGACGGCAGCGACCTGCCGCGCCTCGCCCGCGCACAGAAGATCCAGGCGCAGGCGCGCGACTTCGGCATCGAGGCCGAGGCCACCGCACTGGAGCAGCTGAACTACTGAGCGGCGCACGCCGAGCACGGCAGAGGGCGGGGCGCCGAAGCGCCCCGCCCTCTGCGGTTCGAGCCGGTCGGCTCAGCGGAACGTGTCCTTGACGTCGTCGCCGGCGTCCTTCACGTGCTCGCCCGCCTGCTTGGCGTTCGCGACGTTCTGGTCGTGCTGACCCTGCGCCTCGAGGCGCTCGTTGTCGGTCGCGTCGCCGATGCCCTCCTTGGCGTTGCCGACTGCTTCCTTGGCTGCGTTCGAGATCTTGTCGTCGAGACCCATCTCAACCTCCTTGATCGGTGGGAGTCCGCCCGGTCTGAGCGGCTCCGGGGTACAACGTAGGCGGCGAGCCTGGGAGCCTGCTCAGGACGCGTCGGGCCGGGCCTCGCGCCCGGCGGCCGCCGGGCGCACGACGGGGATCGACGACGTCGTGACGGGCGGGGCGACCGATCCGGGGGCCGACGCATCCGCCTCGAGCTGCGCCTGGGCGGCGCGCTCGGCCATCGCCTCTTCCATCGCCGACTTCTGGCGCAGCGGCGGCGCCTTGAAGAAGAACGACAGCACGAGCGCCACCCCGACGACGGCGAGCGCCACCCAGAAGGGCCCGCTCGTGGCGTTGGAGAAGCCGTCGAGGAACGGCGCGGCCAGCCGCGGGTCGGCGGTGTTGAGGAACGAGGAGTCCTCGTTGAGCGCCCCCCCGATGCGCTCGGGGTGCTGCAGCACGTCGAGGATGCGCTCGTTGCCCGGGTCGGCGAGCACCGCGGGATCCTGCATCGCCGCGGCCAGGTCGGTGCGGAGGTCCTGGCGGCCGAACGCGGTCTGCAGCGTCTCGGGCAGGCGCGCGAACAGCATCGAGAAGACCACCGCGACGCCGGCCGTGCCGCCGAGCTGGCGGAAGAACGTGGCGGCGCTCGTCGCGACGCCCATGTCCTTCGGCTGCACGGCGTTCTGGCTCGCGATCGTGAGCGTCTGCATGAGCTGCCCGAGGCCGAGGCCCAGCAGCAGCTGGCCGAGCAGCAGCACCCACAGCGGGCTGTCGAAGCGCAGCGTGACGAGCACGCCGTAGGCGACGGCCATGACCGCGAGGCCCACGACCGGGAAGAAGCGGTAGCGGCCCGTGCGGGCGACGATCTGCCCGGAAGCGATCGACGCGATCATGAGGCCCAGGATCATCGGGAGCGTGGCGAGGCCCGCCTCGGTCGGGTTCATGCCGTGCACGATCTGCAGCACGAACGGGATCATCATCATGCCCGCGAACATGCCGAAGCCGGTGAAGACGCCGAGCACGGTCGCCATCGAGAAGGTGCTGCTGCCGAACAGGTGCAGCGGGATGAGCGCGGCATCGCCCATGCGGCGCTCGACGGCGATGAACGCCACGACGCCGAGCACGCCGACGACGTAGCAGGCGAGGGCGGCGGGCGACGCCCATCCCCACTCCCGGCCCTGCTCGGCCACGAGCAGCAGCGGCACGACGCCGATGGCGAGCAGCGCCGCGCCCCACCAGTCGATGCGCACGCGCTCGTGGTGGGCGGGCAGGTGCAGGAACCGCCAGACCATCGTGAGCGCGGCGACGCCGATCGGCAGGTTGACGAGGAACACCCAGCGCCAGCCCTCGAGGAAGAGGATGCGGTCGGCGCCGGCGAGCACGCCGCCGATGAGCGGCCCGAGGATCGACGAGACGCCGAAGACGGCGAGGAAGTAGCCCTGGTACTTGGCGCGCTCGCGGGGGCTCAGCACGTCGGCCATGATCGTGAGCGGCAGCGACATGAGGCCGCCGGCGCCGAGGCCCTGGATCGCGCGGAACGCCGCGAGCTGGATCATGTCCTGCGCGAACGACGACAGGATCGAGCCGAGCAGGAACAGCACGATCGCGATGAGGAAGAGCGGCCTGCGGCCGAAGATGTCGCTGAGCTTGCCGTAGATGGGCGTGACGATCGTCGAGACGATGAGGAACGCGGTCACGACCCACACCTGCAGGTCGAGGCCCTGGAGGTCGTCGGCGATCGTGCGCATCGAGGTGCCGACGACGGTCTGCGAGAGCGACGACAGGAACATCGCGATCATGAGGCCGGCCAGCACGAGCATGATCTGGCGGTGGGTCATCAGGGGTGCGTCGGGCGCGTCGGCGCCCTCGACGGAGCGCGACTCGCGCTGCGACATGGGGGTCCTGCTCTCGAGGATTCACGTGTGGGGAAGATCGTTAGTCTAGCGAATGGTCTGGATGCGCGCCAGCCCGGCGCCGCGGATGGCACGATGGATGCGTGCGGCGAGCGAGCGTGGTGGCGGCGGTGACGGCGGCGCTGGTCCTGACCGGCTGCGCCGAGCCGGCCGACCCGGCACCGACGGCCTCGGCGCCCGCCTCGCCGAGCGCATCCGTCGCCGCGACGCCGACGCCGACGCCGACGCCGACGCCCTCGCCGAGCCCGAGCGTCCCGTCGACGCCGGAGCCCGCGCCGACCGTGACGCCGAGCCCCTCGGCGACGCAGGAGCCGCCGCCGCCCCAGGCCGACGCGAGCGCGTCGAGCCTGCAGGTGCTCGT
Organism: Agrococcus sediminis; assembly: GCF_007923295.1. Classification (GTDB taxonomy): domain Bacteria; phylum Actinomycetota; class Actinomycetes; order Actinomycetales; family Microbacteriaceae; genus Agrococcus; species Agrococcus sediminis. The sequence continues at coordinate 538,209 of NZ_VOIR01000011.1, forward strand.
CAACAAGCGCCGGCCCCTGCAGCCGCAGGACTACGTGCCGGAGGTCGTCGCGGTCTCGATCTCGCGCGACGTCGACGGCGGCGGGGAGTGGGTGCGGCCCGAGGTCGATGCGGCCCTACGCGAGCTCGACGCCGCGATGCGCGCCGAGCTGGGGGAGGGGCTGCACGTCTTCTCGTCGTACCGCAGCTTCGCGCGCCAGACCGAGCTCTACAACGGCTACGTCGCGAGCAGCGGGCAGGCCGCCGCCGACCGCACGAGCGCCCGGCCAGGCCACAGCGAGCACCAGACGGGCCTGGCCGTCGACGTCGTCGGCACGAGCGGCCAGTGCCGGCTCGACGTCTGCTTCGGCGGCACCGCCGCGGGCCGCTGGGTCGCCGCGGAGGCGTGGCGGTTCGGGTTCGTGGTGCGCTACCCCGACGGGCTGCAGGGCATCACGGGCTACCACTACGAGCCCTGGCACCTGCGCTACGTCGGCACCGACGTGTCGGTCGCGATGCACGGGCAGGGCACCCGCACGCTCGAGGAGCACTTCGGCGCCGGCAGCGCGCCGGACTACGGATGATGGGCATGCGGGCGGCTCGCAGGCTCGCGACGTAGCCTGCCGCCATGGCGAAGGCAGGACGCAGCATCGGCCGCAGCGGCGGCGGCGGAGGGTTCGGCGGTGGATCGCGCAGCTTCTTCGGGGGCGGGTCGCGCTCGGGCGGCGGCGGCTCGTTCGGCGGCGGCTCCTGGGGGCGATCGTCGAGCTCGCGCTCGCGCAGCTCCTGGAACTGGAGCCCCTCGACGGGCGGCTCCTCGCGCCCGCACCGTGGCAGCGGCGGCGAGGCGCCGAGCGCCGTCTCGTGGGTGCTGATCATCGCCATCCTCGCGATCGCGCTCTTCCTCACCTACGGCGTCGGCTGACGCGAGCCGGATGCGCCCACGCGTAGCCTGAGCGCATGACGACGGCGCGCACGCGGCTCCCGAGGCCGCTCCTCGCGGTGGCCGCTGCGACCGCGCTGCTGCTCTCCGGCTGCCAGGGGGTGTTCCAGCCCGCCACAGCCGACCCCGGCGCGACCGCGACCGACCCCGCGGCCCAGCCCGAGGCATCCGCCACCCCGACGCCCACGCCGGAGCCCGCCACCGTCTCGGTGTCGGCGATGGGCGACATGCTGCCGCACGACTCGGTGACCGCCGACGCCCTGCAGCCCGACGGCAGCTACGACTACGGGCAGTTCTTCGACGCTGCGCGGCCGATCTGGGCCGACAGCGACCTCGTCTACTGCAACCAGGAGGCGCCGTCGGCGGGGGTCGAGCTGGGGCTCACCTACTACCCGGCGTTCAACGCGCCGCGCGAGTTCGCCGAGGGCATCGCCGACGCCGGATGCAACGTGATCGGCTTCGGCAACAACCACACCTTCGACCGCGGCCAGGAGGGCGTCGACCGCACGCGCGCCGTGTGGGACGAGCTCGACCCGCTGCTCTTCTCGGGCGGCTTCCGGAGCCCCGAGGAGCAGGCGGAGGTGCCCGTGGCCGACGTCGACGGGCTCGCGGTGGCGTTCCTGAGCTTCGTCGACCTGTCGAACACGCCCACGAACGACCACGTCGTCACCTGGCTCGACGACCCGCTCGTCGAGCAGCAGCTCGCCGAGGCCGAGCAGCTCGCCGACGCGACGATGGTCGCGGTGCACTGGGGCAACGAGTACTCGGCGGTCGTCAGCGACCGCCAGCGCGAGCAGGCGCAGCGGCTCGCCGACCTCGGCGCCGACGTGATCCTCGGCACGCACCCGCACGTGCTGCAGGAGGCCGAGTGGATCGAGCGCGCCGACGGCACCCGCGCGTTCGTGTACTACTCGCTCGGCAACGCGCTCTCGACGCAGATGGCGGTGCCGCGCGTGGTGAGCGCGGTCGCGCAGTTCGACCTCGTGGGGGAGCCCGGCGGACCGGTCGAGGTGGTCGACCCGGCGGCGGTGCCGCTCTACATGCACTTCGACCTGACGCCCGCGCAGTTCCAGTCGGGCGCGTGGGTCAACCGGCGCAACCTGCAGCTGCACCCGCTCGTCGACGCGGCGGAGCCCATCACGCGCTCGGCGTGGCGCAACGAGCTGACGGTCGAGTCGGGCGTGCAGCTCGTGACGGATGTGCTCGGTCCCGACGTGCGCATCGTGACGGAGTCGTTCGCGCCCTGACCCGGCCCGGCGGGTCGCCCCCCCGCTCGTCGAGCAGGCCACGCAGGCCGCATCGAGACGACGACCGCTCGGACGGCGGTCCAGATCTCGATACGCGCTTCGCGCTACTCGATCAGCGGAGGGGTCAGCGGGAGAGGCCGCCGAGCGCCGCGTCAGCCAGCGAGGGCCGCGTCGACGATCTGCTTCGCCTCCGCCTGCACCTGCCGCAGGTGCTCCTCGCCCGCGAACGACTCGGCGTAGATCTTGTAGACGTCCTCCGTGCCCGACGGGCGGGCGGCGAACCAGGCGCGCTCGGTGACCACCTTCAGCCCGCCGATCGCGGCACCGTTGCCGGGCGCCTCCGTCAGCTTCGCGACGATCGGGTCGCCGGCGAGCTCGGTCGCCGCGACCGCATCGCCCGTCAGCTTGCCCAGCCGCGCCTTCTGCTCGCGCGACGCCGGCGCATCCACCCGCTCGTACACCGGCGCGCCGAAGCGCTCGGTCAGCTCGCCGTAGAGCTGCGACGGGCTCTTGCCCGTCACCGCGCGGATCTCGGACGCGAGCAGGCACAGCAGGATGCCGTCCTTGTCGGTCGTCCAGACGGTGCCGTCCATCTGCAGGAACGAAGCGCCCGCGCTCTCCTCGCCGCCGAAGCCCACCGAGCCATCGACGAGCCCCGGCACGAACCACTTGAACCCGACGGGCACCTCCCACAGCCGCCGCCCGAGCGACTCGGCCACCCGGTCGATCATCGACGAGGAGACGAGCGTCTTGCCGATCGCGGCGTCGGCGCGCCAGTGCGGCCGGTGCGCGTAGAGGTACTCGATCGCGACGGCGAGGAAGTGGTTGGGGTTCATGAGGCCGCCGTCGGGCGTGACGATGCCGTGCCGGTCGGCGTCGGCGTCGTTGCCGGTGAGGATGTCGAACTCCTCGCGCCGCGCGAGCACCGACGCCATGGCGCTCGGGCTCGAGCAGTCCATGCGGATCTTCTCGTCCCAGTCGAGCGTCATGAACGACCACGTCGGGTCGACGGCCGGGTTCGTCACCGTCAGGTCGATGCCGTAGCGCTCGGCGATCGCGCCGTAGTAGTCGACCGCCGCGCCGCCGAGCGGGTCGGCGCCGATGTGGAGGCCCGCGGCCGTGATCGCCTCGAAGTCGATGACCCGGCCGAGCGCCGAGACGTACTCCTCGCGGAAGTCGTACAGCTCGACGCGGTGGTCGCTGCCGCCGGTCACCTCGACGCGCTGCACGCCCTCGAGGCCGGCGGCGATGAGCTCGTTGGCGCGCTTCGCGATCCACCCGGTCGCGTCGGAGTCGGCCGGGCCGCCGTGCGGCGGGTTGTACTTGAAGCCGCCGTCGCGCGGCGGGTTGTGCGACGGGGTCACGACGATGCCGTCTGCGCGGTCGTCGTCGGATGCCTCGGCGTTGTAGGCGAGGATCGCGCGCGAGACCGCCGGGGTCGGCGTGACCGAGCCGCGCGCATCCGCCATCACCCGCACGCCGTTGGCGACGAGCACCTCGAGCGCGGAGCGCTCCGCCGGCAGCGACAGCGCGTGCGTGTCGCGGCCGATGAAGAGCGGCCCGGTGATGCCCTGGCTCGCGCGGTACTCGCAGATCGCCTGGGTGATCGCGAGGATGTGCGCCTCGTTGAAGGCGGTGTCGAGGGCGCTGCCGCGGTGGCCGCTCGTGCCGAACGCGACCGCCTGGTCGGGGTTCGTCACGTCGGGCGTCAGCTCGTAGTACGCGCGCTCGAGGGCGGCGACATCGATGAGGTCGTTGGGCTGGGCGACGGTGCCGGCTCTGCTCATGGCACCATCCAAGCACCGCGCGCCTGAGCCAGGGCGGCAGGATGTCACCCGTTGTCGCAGCCCGGTGCCGGTGCCACACTGTGGCCGTGGACGACCGGGCGAGGGCTCTGGACGCCGCGCACCGCAGCGCGACGGCATTCCTCGGCACGCTCGACGAGCGGCCGGTGTGGCCGCGCGCGAGCCTCGACGAGATGCTCGAGGTCTTCGGCGGCGCGCTGCCGGAGGAGGGCGCCGACCCGGCGGCGGTCGTGGAGGAGCTCGCGCGCGGCGCCGACGCGGGCCTGGCCGGCATCCCCGGCCCCCGCTTCTTCGGCTTCGTGATCGGCGGCACGCTGCCGGCGGCGCTCGCGGCCGACTGGCTCGTGTCGGCGTGGGACCAGAACTCCGGCTCGGCGATGCTGACCCCGGCGACGGTGGCGCTCGAGCGGGTCGCGGGGCAGTGGATGCTCGACCTCTTCGGCCTGCCGGCCACGGCGAGCGTCGGCTTCGTCACGGGCGGCCAGGTCGCCAACTTCACGTGCCTCGCCGCCGCCCGCAACGCCGTGCTCGCGCGGGCGGGCTGGGACCTGGCCGACCTCGGGCTGCACGGCGCCCCCGCGATCCGCCTCGTCGTCGGCGCCGACCGCCACGGCTCGATCGACCGCGCGGTGCGCTTCCTGGGCATCGGGCGCAGCGAGATCGTCGTCGTCGACGCCGACGAGGAGGGGCGGATGCGCCCGGACGCCCTCGAGCGCACGCTCGAGCACGGCGAGGGGCCGCTCATCGTCTGCCTGCAGGCGGGCGAGGTGCACACGGGTGCGTTCGACGACTTCGCCGCGCTCATCCCGATCGCGCACCGCAACGCGGCGTGGGTGCACGTCGACGGCGCCTTCGGGCTGTGGGCGGCGGCGAGCCCAGCGCTGCGGCACCTCACCGAGGGCATGGCGCAGGCCGACTCGTGGGCGACCGACGCGCACAAGACGCTCAACGTGCCGTACGACTGCGGCATGGCGATCGTGCGCGACCCGGCCGACTCGATCGCCGCCTTTCGCACCGGCGGCGACTACCTCGTCTACACCGGCCTCGATCCGTGGGACGTGACGCCCGAGCTCTCGCGCCGCGCACGCGGCGTGCCCGCCTGGGCGGCGCTGCGCAGCCTCGGCCGCACCGGGGTCGCGGCCCTCGTCGACAGGCTGCGGGCGAACGCGCTCGCGATGGCCGAGGGGCTCGACGCGATCGACGGCGTCGAGGTGGTGGCCGAGGTGCCGTACACGCAGGTCATGTTCCGGATGGGCTCCGACGACGCGACGCGGGCGCTCGGCGCCGCGATCCTCGCCGAGGGCACCGCGGTCGTGACGGGCGCCGAGTGGCGCGGCCGCGCGGCGCTGCGCTGCTCGATGTCGTCGTGGGCGACGCAGCCGAGCGACGTCGAGCGCACGCTCGCCGCGATCCGCGCCCTCGCCGCCGCCTGACGTCGCGCCGCCGCGACCTAGGCTGGAGCCATGACCCAGCCCCGCGTCGTCACGTTCCTCGGCCCCCGCGGCACGTTCACCGAGGCGGCGCTCGAGCAGGTCCCCGGCCTCGAGGACGCCGAGCGGGTGCCGGTCGCGAACGTCGCCGAGGCGCTCGCCGCGGTCTCCGAGGGCCGCTCCGACGCGGCGATGATCGCGATCGAGAACTCGATCGAGGGCGGCGTGACCGCCGCCCAGGACGCGCTCGCCGCGACCCCGGGCATCCGCATCCTCTCCGAGCACGTCGTGAGCGTGAACTTCTCGCTCGTCGCACCCGCGGGCGCGCGCCTCGACGACATCCGCGTCATCGCGGCCCACCCGGTCGCGTGGGCGCAGTGCGCCGGCTGGCTGCAGCGCGAGCTGCCCGGTCGCGCGCACCTGCCCGCCGCCTCCAACGTGACCGCGGCCGCCGACCTCGGCAGCGGCACCGCGCAGGCGGCGCTCTCGACGCCCACCATCGGCCACTGGGTCGAGGGGCTCGACGTGCTCGCCGACCGGATCGGCGACAACCCGGATGCGGTGACGCGCTTCCTGTTCGTGGGCCGCGCGGGCGCGCCCGGCGAGCCGACCGGCTCCGACAAGACGAGCCTCGTCGTCGAGCTGCCGAGCGACGAGCCGGGCATGCTGCTCGACATGCTCGAGCAGTTCGCCACCCGCGGGGTCAACCTCTCGCTCATCCAGTCGCGGCCCATCGGCGACCGGCTCGGGCGCTACCGCTTCGTGATGGACGCCGACGGCCACATCCGCGACGAGCGGGTGGCGGATGCGCTGCTCGGCCTCAAGCGCTTCAGCCCGTCGGTGACGTTCCTGGGCTCGTACCCGCGGGCCGACGGCCAGCGGATCGAGGTCGAGCACCGCTACTCGAACGCGTCGTTCGAGGACGCGCGCGACTGGCTGCGGGGGCTGCTCGCGGGGGAGCCGGACGCCTGATCGCTCGGCTCTGTTACGCGATATGACGATAGGAGCCATAAGCCTGCGTTAGGTTTGGCGACGGCCACCGCCCCGACAGGAAGACAGGCTCACCGTGATCCTCACCGGTCTCGCGCTCGGCGCACTCCTCGGCTTCGCCCTGCAGCGGGGGAGGTTCTGCGTCACCGGCGCCTTCCGCGACGTGTGGCTCGCGCGGCAGTCGCGCTGGCTCACCGCCTTCTTCGTCACCATCGCCGTGCAGGCGGTCGGCGCCTTCGCGCTCGATGCCGCTGGCGTCATCGAGCTCGGCGGCGGCGCCTTCCCCTGGCTTGCGGCGATCCTCGGCGGGCTCGTGTTCGGCTTCGCGATCGTCTACGCCGGCGGCTGCGCCACCGGCACCTACTACCGGGCCGGCGAGGGCCTCATCGGCTCGTGGATCGCGCTCGGCGGGTACGCGCTCGCGGCGGCCATCATGAAGCACGGGCCCGGCGCACCCGTCGTCGAGGCGCTGCGCGGCGTCTCGGCGCCCGTGGGCACCGTGCACGAGCTGCTCGGCGTCAGCCCGTGGATCCTCGTCGCCCTGCTGGTCGCCGGCACGGCCGCAGCCGTCTGGCACCACCTCCGCAAGGACGCCGCCCGGCCGAAGCCGGTGCAGCTGCCGGCGCGGGGCACGGGCCTCGCGCGCATCCTCTTCGAGCGGCCCTGGAACGCGTTCGCCACGGCGCTCGTGATCGGTCTCCTCGGCATCGCCGCGTTCCCCCTCTCGTGGGCCACCGGCCGCGAGTCGGGCCTCGGCATCACCACCCCGAGCGCCGACATCGTTGCCTTCCTCGTCACGGGCGACGCCGAGCTCGTCGACTGGGGCGTGATGCTCGTGCTCGGCATCCTGCTCGGCTCGTTCATCGCCGCGAAGGGCTCCGGCGAGTTCCGGGTGCGGGTGCCCGACGCGCAGACCGTGCTGCGCTCCACCGGCGGCGGGCTGCTCATGGGCGTCGGCGCCGCGATCGCGGGCGGCTGCACCATCGGCAACGCGATGGTGGGCTCGGCCACCTTCACGCTGCAGGGCTGGGTCTCGTTCGCGGCCATGCTGCTCGGCACCGGCATCGCCGTGCGCTTCGTGTTCGGCGCCCGGCGCGCCGAGCGCACGGTCGCGGCACCGACGCCCGTCGGCGTCTGACGGCCATCGCATCCATCGACCACTCGTCCATCCACCATCAGGAGGAACCATGACCGTCCACGTGCTCGAGACCGAGGGCCAGGTGTGCCCGTTCCCGCTCGTCGAGGCGAAGCGCGCCATCGCGGGCATCGCCTCCGGCGACGAGCTGCGCATCGACTTCGACTGCACCCAGGCGACCGACTCGCTGCCGCGCTGGGCGGCCGACGAGGGCTACCCGGTGACGGCCTTCGAGCGCACCGGCGACGCGAGCTGGACCATCACGGTGCAGAAGCCCTAGACCGCGACGCCCTCGTGCGAGCGGCGGTGCGGCACGCGCACCACGAGCGCGTCCTCGCGGACGCCGGCGCGCAACGCGATCGCGTCGCCGACCACATCGCCGTCGACCTGCACGGCGCGCGGCTCCTCGAGCCGCGCGTGCGTCTCCTTCGCCTGGCCGTAGCCGAGCGCGGCGCCGGTGCGCTGGCGTCCGAGGTGCCCGGTGCGGCGCAGCAGCTTCGTGACGAGCAGGTTGTTGCGGGCGACGTAGCCGGCGACCTGCAGCCAGCCGCGCGCGCCCTGCGGGCGGATGAGCGCGATGTCGAGCATGCCGTCGTCGACGACCGCGTCGGGCAGCACCACGATGCCGTTCGTCACCGTGCCGCAGTTGCCGATCAGCATCGTGTTGACGGTCGAGCGGGTCGTGCGGCCGCCGTCGAGGCGCACCTGCACGCGCACCTTGTCGAGCCCCGAGATCACGCGACCCGCGGCGTCGACGTAGGCGAGCCATCCGACCTTCTTCTTCAGCTCCTCGTCGGTCTTCTCGATCATCTCGGCGTCGAGGCCGAAGCCGACCATCACCGCGAACGCGTGCTTGGAGCGCGTGCCGTCGGGCGCCTCGATCTCGAGCTCGCCGAGGTCGATCTCGCGCTCGTCGCCCTCGAAGGCGTTGACGACCGCGTTCTTCAGGCTCGTCACGTCGATGCCGAGGTTGCGGGCCAGCAGGTTGCCGGTGCCAGCCGGGATGATCGCGAGCGGCACGTGCGCGCTCGTCACCGCGTCGGCCGCGACCCGCACCGTGCCGTCGCCGCCGGCGACGAGCAGCAGGTCGACGCCCGCGTCGAGGGCCGACCGCACGGCAGCCTCGCCGGCGTCGTCGGCGGAGGTCTCGAACCAGACGGGCTCCGACCACTCGAGCGGCTGCGCCGACTCGACCCGGACCGCGAGCTCGTCGCGGTCGATCTTGATGGGGTTGTAGACGATCCCTGCGCGCATGTCCGAACAGTACCCCGCGGATGCTGGGCCGCAGCAGTCGGGGCGTTCACCTGCCGCTCGTAGACTTGGGGCGTGATCGATCCCCAGCTGCTGCGCGAGCAGCCCGACCTCGTCAAGGCCAGCCAGGAGCGCCGCGGCGACCCGGTGTCGTACGTCGACGAGGCGCTCGAGGCCGAGCGCGCCCGCCGCGCCGCCATCACCGAGTTCGAGCGGCTGCGCGCCGAGCAGAACGCGCACGGCAAGCTCGTCGGCGCGGCCGCCAAGGAGGACCGGCCGGCGCTCATCGAGCAGGGCAAGGCGCTCGCCGCGGGCGTCAAGGAGGCGCAGGCGCGCGTCACCGAGGCCGAGGCGGCCTTCGACGCCGCCGTCTCGCGGCTCGGCAACCTAGTGCACCCCGACGTGCCCGCCGGCGAGGAGGCCAACTTCGTCACGCTCTCGACCCACGGCGAGGAGCGCGCGTTCGACTTCGAGGCGCGCGACCACGTCGAGCTGGGCGAGAGCCTCCAGGCATTCGACATCGTGCGCGGCGCGAAGGTCGCGGGCAGCCGCTTCTACTACCTGACCGGCATCGGCATGCGGCTCGAGCTCGCGATCATGCTCATGGGCCTCGACCAGGTGCTCGCCGACGGCTTCACGCCGCTCACGACGCCGACGCTCGTGCGGCCCGAGATCATGCGCGGCACCGGCTTCCTCGGCGAGCACGCCGACGAGGTCTACCACCTGCCCGCAGACGACCTCTACCTCACCGGCACGAGCGAGGTGGCGCTCGCGGGCTTCCACGCCGACGAGATCGTCGACCTCGAGCAGCCCAGGCGCTACGCCGGCTGGTCGACCTGCTACCGCCGCGAGGCGGGCTCGGCTGGCCGCGACACCCGCGGCATCCTGCGCGTGCACCAGTTCAACAAGCTCGAGATGTTCTCGTACGTGAAGCCCGACGAGGCCGAGGCCGAGCACGACCGCATGCGCGCGCTGCAGGAGCGCATGCTGCAGGCGTGCGAGCTCGACTACCGCGTCATCGACGTCGCGGCCGGCGACCTCGGCTCCTCCGCCGCCCGCAAGTTCGACATCGAGGCGTGGATCCCGTCGCAGCAGCAGTACCGCGAGCTCACCTCCACCTCGAACTGCACCACCTTCCAGGCGCGCCGCCTCGGCACCCGCTACCGCACCGAGACCGGCCGCACGGCGCCCGCCGCGACGCTCAACGGCACCGCCGCGACCACGCGCTGGCTCGTCGCGATCCTCGAGACGCACCAGCAGGCCGACGGCTCGGTGCGCGTGCCCGCCGCGCTGCAGCCCTACCTGGGCGGCATCGGGGTCATCGAGCCGGTCGGCGCGAGCGCCTGATGGAGCCGCTGCTGATCGGCCTCGACATCGACGGCACCGTCGTGCACGAGGACGACTCGCTCTCGCCGAGGGTGGCGGATGCGGTGCGCCGCGTCGTCGAGGCCGGTCACGTCGTCGTGCTGGCCACCGGCCGCTCGCAGGCGACCACCGAGTCGACCGCGGTGCGGCTCGGCATCGAGCCGAGCCACCTCGTGTCGGCGAACGGCGCGCTCGTGCTCGCGCGCCGCGGCGACGCCTACGAGCCGGTGCACGTCGAGACCTTCGACCCGTCCGACGCCCTCCGCACGATCGCCCAGGGACTGCCGACCGGCTCCTTCATGGTCGAGGACGCCACGGGCCACCGCCGGTACACCGACGGCATGGTCGACTGGAACCTCGACGTCGCCGAGCGCGTCGAGTTCGAGGACCTGCTCGAGGTGCCGGCGCTGCGCGTCGTCGTGATGAGCCCCGACCACGAGGTCGACGAGTTCCTCGAGATCGTCGAGGGGATGGGCCTGCACAAGGTGTCCTACGCGATCGGCTACTCGTCGTGGCTCGACATCGCGCCGGAGGGCGTCAACAAGGCGACGGGGCTCGAGCACGTCGCCGAGGACCTCGGCATCCCGCGCGACCGCATCCTCGTCGTCGGCGACGGCCGCAACGACATCGAGATGTTCGAGTGGGTCGCCGAAGGCGGAGGCAGGGCCGTGGCGATGGGCCAGGCGCCCGACGAGGTGAAGGCCGCGGCGACCGAGGTCACCGCCGACGTGCAGGGCGACGGCCTGGCGCTCGTGCTCGAGGGGCTGCTCGTCCGGGCCTGAGGCCGCGATGGCGCGGCGAGGCCGGCCCCTCACCCACAGGATCCCGACAGCCCGCCGGTAGGCGGCGCATCCGCTCCGGCCGTAGAATCGTCCGAAGCCCCGCCGCATCCCAGCCGCGGAGGGAGCATCGGGAGGGCTGTCCGAGCGGCCGATGGAGCCGGTCTTGAAAACCGGTGGGCAGCGATGCCTCGTGGGTTCGAATCCCACGCCCTCCGCACCGCAGACAGCACGACGCACGAGAGGGGCAGGCCATGGCAGACGAGCGCACCGGCTCGGTCGTCGACACCTCGGCGATGGCGCCCCGGCACGGCCGCCTGCGCCGGCACTCGGGCCTCGCGCACGTGCTGCGCTGGCTCGGCCTCGGCATGGCCGTCGTGCTCGTCGCGGTCGTCGGCGTCGCCGGCATCTCGCTGCTGCGGCTGACGACGGGCATCGCCACCGTCGACCTCGGCGGCGACGTGCCGCCCGCGCAGGCCGGCTTCGCGCCCTACGAGGGCGGGTTCACGATCCTGCTCGTCGGCTCCGACCAGCGCGAGGGCCAGGGCGCCGAGTTCGGCGAGGGCGCGTACGACGGCCAGCGGCTCAACGACGTCACGATGCTGCTGCACGTGAGCGACGACCACAGCCTCGCCCGGGTCGTCTCGTTCCCGCGCGACCTCGTGGTCGACTTCCCCGCATGCGAGGACCCGGAGACGGGCGAGGTCGCCCCGGCGGCCGACGGCGTGCAGTTCAACCAGGCGCTCAACCGCGGCGGGCTCTCGTGCGTGGCCGAGGTCGTCACCGACCTCACGGGCATCGAGGTGCCGTACGCGGCGATGATCACGTTCCAGGGCGTCATCTCGATGTCGAGCGCCGTGGGCGGCGTGCCGGTGTGCTTCGCCGGCCCGATCGACGACCCGTGGACGGGCCTGCAGATCCCGGAGGCGGGCGTGCACGAGCTCGAGGGCGAGCAGGCGCTCGCCTTCCTGCGCTCGCGGCACGGCGTCGGCGACGGCTCCGACCTCGCGCGCATCTCGTCGCAGCAGGTGTTCCTGTCGTCGCTCGTGCGCACACTCCAGTCGGATGCGGTGCTGACGGATGTGACGCGGCTCTACGCGATCTCGCAGGTGGCGATCGAGAACATGACGCTCTCGTCGGGCCTCGGCGACGTCGGCACGATGGTGTCGATGGCGCGCGTGCTCGCCGACATCCCGCTCGAGACCATGCAGTTCGTGCTCTACCCGAACGTGCCCGAGGGCGTGCGGGTGGTGCCCGACGAGGAGCGCGCCGACGAGCTCATGCGGCGCATCCGCCTCGAGCAGCCGATCGAGCTCGGCGAGGACTCGCTCGGGGTCGGGTCGACCGACGAGACGCCGGCGGCGACCGATGGCCCGGACGCGACCGCGACGCCCGAGCCCGAGGTCACCGAGACGGCGGCGCCGACCGAGACGCTCGAGCCGGGCGCGACGCCGACGCCCACGCCCACCGACGAGCTCGAGGGCGTCATCGGCCAGGATGCCTCGCAGGAGTCGTGCGTGGTGCCGTTCGGCGGCTGAGGCGGCTCAGCAGGCTCAGCCCAGCAGGTCCTGGCGCGCCTCGGGGATGCCGTGGCGGTTGGGGCGCTCGGCGCGACGGGCGGCGAGCAGCATCGGCAGCGAGCCGGGGCACCAGCCCCGCACCGCGCCGACCAGCACGAGCGCCGCGAACGCGCCGACAGCCCCGGCCAGCAGGGGCTGGTCGAGGCTGTCGAGCGCGAAGGCGGCGAGCAGCAGGCCGACGAGGGCCTGCACGATGCGCTCGCCGCGGCCGGCGCCGCAGGCGCGCGCTCGCGCCGGGCGACGGCCGTCGGTCATGACGCGGGCTGCTCGGCGCGCTGCTCGGCGATCTGGCGTCGCACGTCGTCCATGTCGAGCCCGCGCACGGCCTCGATGACCGAGTCGAGCTGCGGTGCGCCGAGCGCGCCGGGCTGGGAGAAGACGAGGACGCCCTCGCGGAACGCCATCAGCGTGGGGATGGAGGTGATGCGGAAGCCGGCGGCGAGGTCCTGCTGGGCCTCGGTGTCGACCTTCCCGAAGTGGATGTCGGGGTGCTTGGTGGCTGCCTGCTCGAAGATGGGCGCGAACATGCGGCAGGGGCCGCACCAGCCGGCCCAGAAGTCCAGCAGCACGATGTCGTTGCCGGTGATCGCGGCCTCGAGGTTCTGTGCGGTGATCTCGTGAGTGCTCATGGTTCGAGTATACCCCCTGGGGTATTTTCCCGCTAGGGCTGGACGATCGCGAGGCCGGTGGCGGCCGCCGCCTGGTCGAGCGATCCGAGGTTCGTCACGTCGTCGAAGCCGGCCTGCTCCATGAGGGCCTCGGCCTGCGCGGCGCGGCTGCCCGAGCGGCAGTAGACGAGGTAGGCGGCATCCGGGTCCATCTCGGGCAGCGCCGCGGCGAGCTCGCCGCTGCTGACGTCGCGCAGCTCGGCGCCCTCGAGGTGGCCGCCGGCGAACTCCTCGGGCGTGCGCACGTCGAGCACGATCGTGTCGGCGGCGATGGGGGCGGATGCGGTGGGCTCGGCGGCGCTGGCGCAGCCGACGGCCGAGACGGCGACGGCGAGCACGGCGACGAGCGATGCGATGGTGCGGGGCTTGGTGGCCATGGTGGTTCCTTCGGTGGTGGGGAGGGTGCGGGGGAAGCGGTTCAGGAGGCGGCGCAGACGCCGCCGGGGCAGTGCTGGGGCGGCGTCGTGCCGAAGGCGCGCTGGAGGGCGCAGCCGACGCAGATGCCGAAGGCGGTCTCGGCGAAGAGCATGCCGAGGCAGAGGGCGCAGAGCGCGAGCGTGACCCAGAGCGGGGCGCCGAGCACGCCGAACGGCTGGAGCGGCGCCTGCGAGCCGGTCGCCGCGGCGAGCCCGAAGGCGATGCCGCCGGCGAGCAGCAGCAGGCCGGCGGCGGCGCGCACGGCGCGCTCGTCGACGACGGGCACGGCGTAGCCCGGCAGGTGCCGCCCGATGCGAGGGGCATCTGCCGGGCCGGCCGTCGTCATCGCGCCATCGGGAGGTCCGCCTCGACCCACGCGAGCATCCCGCCCTGCATGTTGTCGACGGCGAAGCCGGCGTCCCCGAGGAACATCGCGGCGCGGCCCGAGCGGTTGCCGGAGCGGCAGATCGCGATGACCGGGCGCGCCTTGTCGAGCTCGTCGAAGCGGTACGGCAGGTCGCCCAGCGGGATGTGGCGGGCGCCGGGGATCATCCCTGCGGCGACCTCGGCGTCCTCGCGGACGTCGACCAGCTGCGCGTCGCCGCCGAGGCGGCGCTGCACGTCGTGCACGGCGATGTCAGCCATGCCGCTGCCTCACGCCGCCGCGCCGGCGAGCACGGGCTCGTTGCCCGCGACCGACACCCAGCCCTGGTACGAGCCGTCGAGCTCGGCCACGTCGAAGCCCTCGCGCCGCAGCGCGCTCGCGACGATGCTGTTGCGCACGCCGCTCTGGCAGTACGTGACGATCGTGCCCTCGGCGGGCAGCTCGTCGGTGTGCCACAGGGCGCGGCCGCCGCTCAGGTGCTCGGAGCCGGGGATGCTGCCGTCGGCGTGCTCGGTGCGGTTCCGCACGTCGAGCAGCAGCACGTGCGGGAAGCCGCCGAGCGCGTCGGGGGAGACGAGCTTCGGCTCGACGAGCTCGAGCCCCTCGAGGCTCGTCACGAAGCCGGCGACCCGGTCGATGCCCACGCGCACCAGGTGGTCGCGCAGCTCGGCGGCCTCGTCGGCGTCGGCGGCGAGCAGCACGAGCGGGCGCTCCTCGGTCTGCGGGTCGTAGACCCACGCGCCGTAGCTCGCGGCCTTCGCGACGCCCGGCACGTTCAGCGAGCGGGGCACCGTGCCCTCGTGCACCGCGTGGTGGTCGCGGCTGTCGACGAAGATCGCCTCATCGGCTGCGAGGGCCGCGGTCAGCTCTGCCGCGGTGTACTCGCGCAGCTCGCCGGTGCCCTCGAGCAGCGCCGGGCCGACGCGGTTCTCGGTCTTCATGCGCGCGAAGTAGGCGTGCGCATCCGGCTGGCCGCCGAGCAGGTCGTCGATGAAGCCCTGCTCGTCGTCGTTCCGCAGGTACGTGCTCCACCACGAGAACGCGCGCTCGTAGCCGACGGTCGACGCGGGGATCGCGCCGAGCGCCTTGCCGCACGCGCTGCCGGCGCCGTGGGCGGGCAGCACCTGCACGTAGTCGGGCAGCGTGAGGAAGCGGTCGCGGAGGCTCGCGAAGAGGTCCTTCGCTCCCTGGAAGCGGGTGTCGACGCCGCCGGCGGCCTCGTCGAGCAGGTCCGGGCGGCCCAGGTCGCCGACGAAGACGAAGTCGCCGGTCAGCATGAAGCCGGGCTCGTCCGCCTGCGCGCCGTCGGTCACGAGGAAGGAGAGGTGCTCGGGCGTGTGGCCCGGCGTGTGCACGGCCTCGACGGTGATGTTGCCGAGGCGGATGCGGTGGCCGTCCTTCATGCGCACGGCGTCGTCGAAGCCGTCGCCGTAGGTCCAGTCGGGCCCGCCCTCGTCGGAGACGAACATCGTGGCGCCGGTGGCGGCCGCGAGCTCGCGGGTGCCCGACAGGTAGTCGGCGTGGATGTGCGTCTCGGTCACGGCGGCGATCCGCATGCCCTTGCGCTCGGCGAGCTCCAGGTAGACGCGGATGTCGCGGCGCGGGTCGACCACGACGGCCTCGCCGCTCGCCTGGCAGCCGATGACGTAGCTCGCCTGCGCGAGGTCCTCGTCGTAGATGCGTTCCAGCAGCATGGTGCTCCTTCTCTCGCTCTCAGTGGTGGGCCGCGCTGCTCAGCAGCTGCAGCGGTCGGCCTGGGGGACGCCGGCCAGCGCCTCGTCGACGTGCTGGCCGCAGCCGGCCCAGGTCGGCTTGCCGCAGGTGTCGCAAGTGATGCGCATGCACATGGTGTGGTCCTCTCGTCTGTCTGCTCTTGATACCCCGGGGGGTATGTATCCACGATACCCCGAGGGGTATCCTTGTTGTCAACACCACGAAGGAAGCAGGTCATCATGGCGAGCGAACTGGCAGCCGGGCTCGACGCCGAGGCGCAGCGCAAGATCATCAACCGGCTCCGCCGCGCCCACGGGCAGCTCGGCGCCGTCATCGCGGCGGTCGAGCAGGAGGCGCACTGCCGCGACATCGTGCAGCAGCTCTCCGCGGTCTCGAAGGCGGTCGACCGGGCGGGCTTCCTCGTCGTCTCGACCGCGCTCCGCGAGTGCCTGACCGATCCCGAGGGCGACGACACCGCGCAGGTGGAGGAGCTCGAGAAGCTCTTCCTGTCGCTCGCCTGACCGGGCCCGCTCGCCCGGCGGCGAAGCGCATCCGCACCCTTTGGTAGCATTGCGGTCGGCCTGCCTGACGGCGGGCCGAGGAGACGTCGCATAGTCCGGCCTAGTGCACCACCCTGCTAAGGTGGAGTCCCCAATAGGGGACCGAGGGTTCAAATCCCTCCGTCTCCACGAAAAGAGCCCTTCGGGGCTTTTTTTGTGTCATCCTACGGTTCACACGCGATTATCTGCGTCATATCGACCTCTCACGCAACTTCCTTGCGAGGCGGCAAGGGGTGCTTTCCGTTTCGTGTTGAGTTTCGTGTTGAGTGACCGCTCCTCGCGGGTAGCATCGGCACCGTGCCCCGCCCTCGCTCCTCGCAGCCCTCGACCTACCCCGTGACGGTCAAGAGTGCGAACGGACGCAAGCAGCGTGTGTGGAGGACTGTCCGCACCTACTACGTCGATGACAAGCCGAAGAAGGTCTCCGTAGACAGGAAGACCCCGCAGGCATCCATCGAAGCGTTCGAGCTCGCGTGGGCAAGGAAGCAGGTGGAGCTCGGACTGCTCCCTGCTTCTGAGCTGCCTGACGCTGCGAAGCCGAAGCCCCGCTCTGATGGTCGCCTCTACGGGAGCGTCATTGACGAGTGGTGGGAGGTGCGGAAGACGAAGGGGCGTGCGGAGGGGACGCTCAACGCTGACGAGAACCTCCTCAACCTCCACATCCGACCCGCGTTCGCTCATCGCACGCTCTCTGCCATCACCGAGGCGGACGTTCGCAAGTTCCTGAACGAGACGCTCACCGAGAAGGGCTTGGGCGGCTCCGTGAAGCGACGATGCTTCCTGACCGTCAGGGAGGTGTTCACCCATGCCATCCGACGTGGCTACACGACGACTGACCCGTGCCGGTGGATCGAAGCCCCCGTGTATGAGCCGGAGGTTCGCAACGCCGACAACTCGAAGCGGACGTGGATGCCCGAGCGGATGCTCGAGAAGATGCGAGGCACCACGGAGGAGAGCTATTGGGTGATGGCGTTCCTCGGGCTGCGACAGTCTGAGCGGCTCGGTCTCGGTTGGTCATCCTTCGAGAACCTCGCCAACAGGAGGAAGACCGCGTTCGTCGCTGTGGACAGGCAGCTCGAGCGATACAAGGTCAAGGACGCCGCTGACAGCCCCACAGGGAAGGCAGAGTGGGGACTGCGGGTGAAGTGGGTCATGAAGACCAAGAACGGTGAGCGGACGTTCGCTCTCTCCGAAGAGGTCAGGGAAGCCCTCCTGCGATGGAAGAAGCAGCAGGACGAGTGGAAGAAGAGCGAGGGTTGGAAGCAGTCGGATGACGCTGCCATTGCTGACCTCGTGTTCACGAACCCTGACGGCACACCCATCAAGCACGTCGCTGACAACAAGGCGTGGCACAAGCTGTTCGACCGCTTCTCTGAGGAGGCGGTCAAGGCCGGCAGACGACCGTGGGCACAGGTTCGCGGTCACGACATGCGACACATCGCTGCCACCATCCTCGCCAAGGAGGGTGTGCCTCCTCGTCACGCCACGAAGATCCTTGGTCACGGCACTGAGGCGATGACCTCGTATTACACGCACCTTGACGCGAGGGACACCATCGAGAGCGTGGGTGCTCTGACATCTGCCATCTTCGCCCGCTCCCTCAAGACGCTTGATGAGGAGGTCGCTGAGGGAGCCGTGGTGGAGATACCTGACGCGGTGAAGCAGCAGGTGAAGAAGACGAAGCGGAAGGTCGCTCCTGCCGTGGAGAAGGCAGAGCCTGCCTCTGTGGTCGAGCCTGCTTCTGTTCCCGCGATGGAGAGCGTCAGCGATGTGCTCCTCGCTCGGCAGCTCGAGGCTGTGCGGGACCGGATGAGCGTCAGCAACCCATCGCTGAATGACATCCCTGACGCTGTGCTGATGCGGGCGGTTCAGCAGGCGATGGCAGACCTGACCTCCACCGACGCACTCAACTGACTTTCATACGGCAGGGGAGACATCGACGGCTTCGGTAGGGTTCCGACGACCTGACCTTGGAAGGAACCCTGTGCGTATCTCAGAAGCGATAGAGCTGCTCCAACGAGCCAACCTCCCCGCTGACACGGAGGTGGTGATGGAGTTCCACGACATCGAGGATGTTGCTCACCGCTTGGATGTGACGACGGAGAGCCTCGAGCCGCTGTGGTCGCAGGTGGTGGAGCGATGGAACCATTCCTCGCACGACCTGCTCACTCCTCTCGCAGACATCGCACTCACGGTCGCATCCGAGCAGGGTGTGACGCTCACGCCCGAGGACGTATAGGAACGCTGTGACGCTGTAAGGCTCTGTGCGGCGTCAGAATCGCTGAGGCACACTCAGAGCGTGCCTGAACGGTAAAACGCCGCACAGAGCGGCGGAGAGCCGCCTGTGGGCTATCAGCCCCCGAGGTAGTCCGTCTGAGCGTGACGCTCGACCGTGGAACGGTCATAGGAGCGGAGCGTTCCCATATCCCGGTGCCCCGACACGGCAGCGATGGATGCCTCCGGCACGCCTGCCTGCGAGGACAGGGTGATGAACGTGGCTCGGAGGCTGTGGGAGGAGAACGCCTCCGCTCCCTGAGCCGTCACGATGCCCGCATCCGTCAGGTGCTTCCGCAGCAGGTGGGTGATGGTCAGGGATGCGACAGTGATGGGGTCGCTCGTCAGCCCGTGGGTGCCTCGGATGGTGGGGAACAGCGGCAGGTCAGGGTGTGAGGCCGGCGTGTAGGAGTGAAGCCCCTCCATCAGCGTGAGCCACAGTCGCAGATGACGGGTCGGGTCGAGGCGGTAGTTCGCGGACGATGCCACAGGGATGAACGCTCCCTCGCCCGTCTGATCGGTCTTGGAGTGGCGGATGTGGAGCAGGTAGCCGCCCGTGAGCCTCAGAGCGGGGGACACGTCACCGAGGGTAAGCAGGGCGATGTTGGAGGAGCGGAGAGCTCCTGCGATGCCGATGCTGAGCAGTGCCTTGTCGCGGATGCTTCGGAGCGTGTGCTTCTTGGAAAGGTAGGCGTAGAGGGCGGTGAGCTGCTCGACGGTGAGAGCCTGTGCCTTCCTCGGGTTGTGGGAGCGGAGCGTGCGTGCGGCTCCCTGCGTGAACGCCTTCACGGGTGCGGAGTGGAGCAGAGCCTCGAACCGAGGGTTGGTGCGGGAGGCATCCCACTTGAGAGCGGCGAGGTGCTTGTTCAGCGTGGAGAGGGTCTTGCCCTCGCTCATCAGCGTGTTCAGGTAGATGAGCACGCCTGCGATGTAGCCATCGGTGTCGATGGTGCCGTCCTCGAGGAACGGGTATGCCTGCCGGTCGGTGTTGCGGACGAACGCCGCGTACTGAGCCACCACCGTCTCGTAGGCACGCCGGGTAGCGGGGGAGAGGGAAGCGTTGATGACCTCCACCACGGCAGAGAAGTCGTTCGGCAGGAGGTCAAGCTCCTGAGGGACGAGCGGGGCGATGTCGGTGGTGTTCTCCATGCCCTGAACGCTGCCGGGGGCGGCTGACACAAGTATCGGGAAGTTCCTCGTGAGAAGGAGACTTCCCGATACTTGTGCAGGTTGCGGTCGGCTCAGAAGTCAGACGATGCGCTCCGTGAAGACACACGGTGGCGGGTGCGGGAAGTCAGCGTCGAGAACTTCGAGAACCTCCGCGTCATCATGTGGCTCCAAGTACGTCAATGGGGTTCGTTTCCGCACGCTCGGCGGCACGCTTCGCAAGCCGCCTGCCACGCTCGTCACGAACCATCTCGAAGAGCTCGTAGCCTTCATCGTCGGGGTCGAATGGGTCGGCAAGGAGTTCTCGTGAGTTTCGGTCGAACTGCGTCCACGACAGTTTCGGGTTGAGCAGTCCGCTCATGCGGGTCTCCCACAGTCCGTTATTGACGAGGTCGATAAGAAGGTCACGCGGAACGTCGTCGCGCTCGGCAACCTTCGGCAGCACCGAGGTGTTCCCATCGCGTCCTCGCCAAGACGAGTACATGCCCCACAGGACATCAGCAGGGGTCTTCGGATTCTCCGCAAGATACTCGTCGATGAAGAAGCGGGGTCCTGCGTGGAAAATCGCTCGGAGCACAGTTGGACTCGTCACCCATCCCGCAGCATCCTCGAGGAGTTCCCATACCAAGTCAGCGCCATACTCAGGCAGAGGTGGCAGTTCATCATCGGGCACATCCGCTACCGCGAAGTCGAGGTCAAAGTTCTCGCAGAGATGCTGAATCAGCTTTTCGTGAACGCGAGAGTAGGGAACAAGTTCCTGAGTGTTCGTCGCGCCCATTACGCTGCCGCCTTCCCGAGACGAGCGAACATCTCCGGCAGGTGTGCCTCTCCTCGCTCCGACATCGGGACGAACTCGGCACCGGCTGCCACAAGGGAAGCAACGCTCCGCGAGTCCTCGAGGCGAGCGCGCATCTGCTGAGCACCGAACTCCTCATTCAGCCGCCGGACGAGAGCCTCCACGCGAGGGTCACCGTCCGTGTAGTCGTGGATGTAGATGCCGACAGGCGTGGAGAGGGAGGTGAGCAGGGGTGCCTCCCCGACGCGGAACGAGACGGCTTCGACATCACCGATCACGAGGCTGATGCAAGCGTGACGCAGGGCTGTGGCGGAGATTTCTTGACCGAACTGTGCCTCGTAGAAGGCGGCGATCTTCTCCGCCTCGGGGAGGGGGCACAGCTCATCGAGGATCGTGGCGTTATCCAGCACGAAGTCGTGACCATCGAGGTTGATGAGCACATGTGACGGGAGGTGAGCGGCTCGCTCGGGTCCGACAGGGCTGACCATCCCACTCTCCGTCCGCTTCACGATGAGACCGGGCAGCTGAATAGCCATCGGGACGGCGCGAGCGAACTGACGCTTCACGGGGCGCTTGGACTTCTTCTTGGACATTCGGGTTTCCTTTCGGTGTTGGTTGTGGTCTCACCTCCTTCGGGTTGGCTTCTCGGCAGGTGCCGAGTTGCTTTCCTTGCTTGTTTGGCTTGACATACTCAGAATAGCCGGTAATGTTCTCGCACTCAAATGAAAACCGGGAACTACCTGACCCTTTGCCGGGTTTATGCCCGAAACACAAGGAATATCCGGCGATGATCACTTTTCGACTACTGCAATTCCGGGCGTGTCGCGGGCTTTGATGTCAGTGGGTGCCTTTACAGTTCGCGCTGCGACATCCGCGCGTTGTGGCGTGAGGGGCGCGCTTGGTTAGGCGCTGAATACTGCATCCAAGAAGTCTTCATCCCGCGCATGAGTTGCACGCAGGTCGCCGCCGACGCTGTCGGAACATGTGTGAGCGCTGACCTCTTACATCGGACGCCTCAGCGCAGGGCGCAAGTCGCCAATAGCATCGACCTGACGGGCGTGCCTACCTCGTCCAAGAGCGAGGGGAGCCGCGGTGCCGCTGATCAAGATTGTCTACTTCGATGAGGAGTCCGCCTCCGACCTGCTTGACATGACTGCGGGCGGCAAGGAGGAGACCTCCGTCGAGAAGATCAAGGAGCGGAGCGAAGCGCTCGAGGCGAAGGTGATGGTGAAGCTTCTCGGCAAGCTCAACCTCATGCCGTTCATCGGGGCGTCAGCCGAAGCCTCGGCGTCAGGCGGCACCTCTCGCTCAGCACGCAACGTGCTGCACAAGACCCTCTCGAACACGATCCTGACCGACTACCTGCAGAAGTTCCGTGGCTTCGACGGCGTCGAGCTCCTCGAAGAACTACAGCTGTCCGCTAGGCGAGAGTCCGCCGCCTACCTCAAGATGTATGCGCCCTACATGAGGATGATCAAGATGGAGGACGCTCCGTTGGACCTCGCAGGCTTTGACGACACGCTCGAGTCTGCGAAGGGCTACTACGAGTTGGTTGGTGAAGGTGTGGGTGGGGCAAAGCACATCCTCCGCTTCAACATCGGCGCGTTCCGCAACAATTACGGTCTCGCTGACCTGCAGAGGATGCAACTCGTGTTCCACGGCGTCAAGGTCGGCTCTGCCCGCGAGGACAGCCTCACGATGCAGTCGGAGATGAACCCGGGCGGCACGGGAAGAGTGAGGGTCGAGGACCTGACCGAGGAAGGCGACTCCTCGGAGGACAGCCTGCTTGACGTTTACGACGTGCTGCTCGCAGGCGTCGAGGTGATGGTTCCCGAGTCGGATGACGAGTCGGTCGAGCGATGAGTCCTAAGACTGCCATCACGATCTACTACGGACCGGCACCGTGGTTCGCCGACGAGGTGAAGATGCAAGCCGGGGAGAGCTTCCTCGAAGCTGTCCGGTCTGATGAAGACCAACGCAATCGCATCCGCACAGAGGAAGTTCAGGTTCCCGAGTACGAGCGACTCATCGTGGAGTCGGGCGACTACGCGAGCATCGCGGAGCACGCGATCACTAACTTTCCGAGTCACGTGCAACGCTTGCATCCGGGGCGGTTGCTGCTACACAACCCGCCAACTCAGATTGACCGGCATCTCAAGCGTGTCTTCAGAGGGAAGAGCACACCTACGACCATCCGCCACGAGTACCCAACCGTCACGTCCGCAACCCTGCGCGCCTTCGAGGACGCATTCGAGAAGCGGATGGTTGGACAGGCGCACGTCAAGCAGGCGATGCTCGGCGCTATGTATCCGCTGACGCGGAAGAGCCGCAGCGCGCCTGTCGTGGTGATGTTCTACGGTCCATCAGGAGTCGGCAAGACGGAGACTGCGAAGCTGATCAACGGTCTGCTCGGCGGTGACCTGATGCGCCGACAGTTCTCGATGTACCACAGCGAGCGGTTCGGCTCCTACGTGTTCGGAGGCTCGCACCATGAGCAGTCTCTCGCCAACGACCTGCTCGTGCGTGAGTCGGGCGTCATCCTGTTGGACGAGTTCGACAAGGCTCACTCCACCTTCCACAGTGCGTTCTACGAGCTGTTTGACGAGGGTGTTTACGAGGATCGCAACTACCGCGTAATCGTAGGACCGGCGCTGATCATCTGCACTTCCAACTATGCCTCTGAGGATGAGGTTCACAGGGCGCTCGGTGACGCGCTCTACTCTCGGTTCGATGCGCTGATTGGGTTCAAGGCGTTGGGTCCGGCGGAAGTCGCCACAGTGATCGAGGGCTTGGTGGAGCAGGTCTTCGGTCATCTCGACCCGGACGAAGTGGTGCTGCTCGATAGGGACGGCATCAGTCAGCGGTTGCAAGCAGTGGCGTCACGGGAGCCGAACATCCGCAGGCTACGCAGCATCACAGAGCAGTACATCTACCGGACACTCGCGGCAGCCTCGCTCGCAACGGACGAATCCGACAAGTCGGGAAGTGACACGTGAGCCGGAACAACATCGCGCTCGGTGAAGTGCGCGTCGGGCGCGTCATCAGCGAGGAGGAGAGCGAGCTCCCTGACCAAGCAGCGACGATGACGTTCGATGAGGAGCGAGGCGTCGAGCTGCACCTTCCATACTTTTGGGAACCGGAGGATGGTGCCAACCCGCACTACGCGCGAGCCGTGCAATGGTTCGACCTACGTGAATCTCATCTGCCCACGACGCTCGTCTTTCAGGACGAGCGTGGTGGGGTGACGCTTGTCGGTGCTCGGGTCTCGGGTGTCTCGGGACGTAGCGCCTGTGTAGGACGGGTGCGCGCAGAGACGGTCATATTCAACACGCCTCGATCCATCCGCCCGACGTACGAGGTGCGGCAGGTGACCTCCACCATCGACGGATTGGAGGAGTTCGCGGACTTCCGACCTGTCACGCACGACACCGCGTTCGAGGATGGAGGAACGCACCGCACCACGGTCACCGTGCACGCTGACGAGGCGGTGACATGGGAGGCGGAGGGCTTCGGATTCACGATCCACTCGAGCGTCTCGTGGGAGGCGGTGGAAGGGCGGAGCTTCGTGATCAAGGACAGCCGCCCCACGCTGATCACCGTCAGCGAGACCGGCGCCACTCCTGTGCAGCACGTGAAGGCGCAGTGGGCGGTTCGAGCGCTGCTGTCTCTACTCCTCGGTGCCCGCACGCCGTGGCGTTCCCACGAGGTCATGGATAACGAGTTCCCTCTGTGGGGCATGGGGTCCATCGAGCATGGACCGCACAACGTGCAGACGCTCCTGTCGGGAACGGTCAAGCATCACAGTGCCCCTCCGGCTGAGTCGATGCCGATGCCGGCCTTCCGACTGCGCGACATTGGCGCGGATGGGATGCGCAGTTGGGTGGAGCGCTACGCCGACCCCCGCTTCGAGCGAGCGGTGCAACCTGCCGTAGAGGTCATCAACGGGGCGAGCGCATTCCTCGAGCCGCAACTGATGATGCTTGCCATCTCGCTCGACCGCTTCGGAGACTACCGATTCAACGATGGCGTGCAGCGGGCGATGAAGACGACGATCAAGCGGTGCTTGGACGACAGCGGTTTCGATTGGTCGCAGGTCGGTAGCAACGAGGCAATCGCGGCATCCATCGCCAACGTGAACAACGACCTCAAGCATCCGGGGCGCCCTACCTACCCCGACGGCGATGTTCTTACGGGAGTGACTCGATTGGCGAGGGTGATCGTCAGGGCGCAGCTATTCGACCTCCTGAACCTCGATGACCACGCACGGCGGACGTTCTTCGGCTCTGCTGAGGTGCGGAACGCTCTCACCTACTTCGCTCACGCGGGTCTGACGATCAGCGACAATGGCAAGTTCAGTCGGATCGCTCCCGAACCGGAGGAGTGACGCTCTATCGAGAACTCTGCTTCTCGCCATCGACTTCTCGATGCTTGCGAGGGTCAGGCAGTCTCCTCATGGAGACAGCAAGAAGCCCCGCACTGCGTGATGACTGTGCGGGGCTTCTTGCTCTGCGTCACTCAGGGGCGAGGGAGGCTGCTGACAGAGCGAAGCACTTCCACTTGCGGCGACTTGTGGGTGCCGCAGTAGCCGTAGTCCTTGACCCATCGGTTCTGCGAGCCGGAGTTCATCGAGGTCTGTGTCGGCACGAGGAACTGACCGTGGAAGCGATACTCGGTCTCCCATCGGAATGGTGCTCCGGGGTCAGATGCCCAATAGAAGAAGAGCTCGCCATCTCGGTTGATGGTGTTCCATGTGCCCCACTTCCACGAGGCTTGGAAATACTCCTTCTCATCGTTGTCCCGCTTCACGGCAGGGTTCTTCGGAGTGGAGCCGGCCTCCACCTCGGAGCGTTGCTGCCAAGAGAGCACTCGGACGCGGTTGTTCGGGTCTCGCACGGAGCGGTCATGCCACGAGACGATGGAGGACTGCCCGTTCCGCATCACCGATACCCGCTCGGATGCTCCTCCTACACGGATGTGTCCCTTGATGTCGCAAGACCATGCCGCTGCGGAGCATCGAGCAGCTGCGAAGTTCGCTCCCGAGCGGACACCTGCCCGTAGAGGCGGGTTGCTGTCGCAGGAGTAGGTGTAGGGAGAGGTCGGGCGGTCAGTGCCTTTCCGTGAGCAGTCGATGCGGACCGACTGACGGAGCCACGACGGATACTCCCACTTGGTGCAGAGGCGGTAGTCAAGGGTCCAATCGAGGCGGTAGTAGCCGTAGCGAGGTTCCCCTGCAGCAGTCACGCCGGTCTTCGCATCGAACGATGGCTGCCATGCCCCTGTGAATCGTTCAGGAGTGCTGAGGTCCACGTTTCGGGTCACGTAGCCGGTGGTGTCGGTGCGTTCTCCTCCTCCGCTGTGACGGACAGCTCCGCTCGCGTTCGTCAGGAGGAAGTCTCCTCGCCCTCCCGTGTAGACCTTCCCTTCGCCGGTCTTCCGCTCGATGGGTGCGTAAGCGTCGGTGGGATAGAGGCAGCGGTAGGAGGAGTAGTAGAGGGAGCCATCGGTCAAGCGGACGTAGTAGTCGATGCGCCCGTTGGATGCTCGGTCACTGAGTGGTCGGCATTGGAAGAGGATGCCTTGGGTGCCGCCACCGAAGTATCCACCGTCACGGAAGTGGCAGGTGAACCCGGAACTGTTCTTCGCAGGGTAGGAGCCGGTGGAGGTTCCGCCGCCGTTCGGCAACCATGTGGAGCAGGGGACGCGGTAGGTGCGAACGTTCGGGTTCGGCACTGCTGAGCCTTTGCCGTTCGCTGCTCGGTAGTCGCTCGAGTAGACAGACCGCCAATCCGATACGCCGCTGACGGTGGATGACACGGAGCACACAGCGGCTCCACATGAGGTGGTGGCTG
Source organism: Agrococcus sediminis (assembly GCF_007923295.1). GTDB lineage: Bacteria > Actinomycetota > Actinomycetes > Actinomycetales > Microbacteriaceae > Agrococcus > Agrococcus sediminis. The sequence continues at coordinate 564,541 of NZ_VOIR01000011.1, forward strand.
CATGAGCGGAAGTCGGGGACACGAGCCATCCCACGGTCAGAGCTCCGAAGAAGAGGAAGAGCAGGGCAAGCAGGAGGGGCAGGCGAGGTCGCCACGGTTCGGATTGTGTGGTGGCGGGGGTTTGCTCCGACATCAGGTTCCCTTTCGTTCAGGTCACCTCTGATATCGGTTTTTTCCCGTCTTGCTCTCAGGGCAGAACGAAGCCCCCACGCAGGACACGGCGTGGGGGCTTCGTTGGTCAGAGGCGGTGAAGGTGAAGGGTCAGCCTTCGTCGCTCATGTCGAAGAAGCCGTCGTCGGTGGTGTCACCCTCGACCACCGCGTCGTAGAGGCAGGTGTGCTCGCTGATGCCGATGGGGTCACCGTTGTCGGCGGTGAGGATGTAGACCGCGACAGCGGTGGCGGCGTTGCCGGCCTCATCAGGCTCGCAGGTCACGGTGTCGCCACCTGCGGTGTAGCTGTTCTGACCTGCTGCGAACTCGATGACATCGGTATTGGAGGCGTAGTCCACAGCGGAGCCGTCAGAGGCGACGGGCTGAGCAGGCTCGGTGGGGAGCGTGTCGGGCGTGGTCGGAGGAGTGGGGGAAGGCGTGGGGGTGGCGCTCTGCGTGGGCGTGGTGGTCGCGGACGGCTCAGGCGTGTCAGCTGCGCCGCAGCCGGTGAGGGCGAGAGCCGCGACGATGGCTGCGGAAGCGAGAGTGGTGAAGGTGGAGCGGGAAGTGTTCATGATGTGTCCTTTCGTTCGCCATTTGCGGCTACAACATCATTATCGGCACTTTTACCGTTTTTGTCCGGTCGTTTTCGAGAACTGCTCCAACAAGCAGGAAGCCCATCCATGTGTTCCACTCACAGGATGGGCTTCCCTTGCTATACGAGAACAAAGAAAGCAAGAGCTCGATGTTGCTTTTAGTATCGGCAGATTCAGGCTGCCCTGACACGAAATGCCTCATCGGCTTCGTCAGCAGCGTCAAGGGCGTGGAGGATGGCGTGCTCACGGCGGATGGAGCTGTTGCCTCGCAAGGCTTTGCGAACCGCAGGGTGCCGGTCAGAGGCGAGCTCAGACAGCACCGCGAGGGGCGTACCTGCTGACAGGGCGAGGAGCACCCTCACGGATGGGAGGTCGCTGTGGACGTAGAGAGCAAGGTCGGCGTCCTTGTTCCTCACCGCAGCACAGCAGGTTCGGCAAGTGGGAGAAGTGTGGCTGAGCGGGTCGTGCTCAGCGTGTGGGTCGGGTCGTAGGTCGGTCATGGTGGTGCTCCTTTCATGGGTGGCTATGGGCGATGGAAAGAACGAACCCCGTGCCGGTTGCTTGGCACGGGGTTCGCTGATCAGGTGAGGGCTGAGCCTTCTTCCTCATCAACCCTCCTGCGGGACCTCGACCGCGTTCATGGAGGGTGCGAGGGGAGCGGGCTGTGAAAGCCAATGGTCGTCGCTCCCCTGAACTCACCGCCGCAAGAATGATGTCGGGGCAGGGAGCTTGTGGGAGAGGGTCGGGTAGGACCCGTACAGCGGAGCTGCTCTCCGGTCGTCCTCATCGGATGCAACGTCGGCGGCAGCGGCAACGCGGCTGTCCGGCTCATCAGCCGCAGGGTCATGAGTCAAGTCGAACTTGAGGAAGCGGTGATCCACCTTGCACTCTTCATCGAACTCGCGTTGGATGACGACTGCGCTGAACTCGGGATGCTCCTCGAGCCATTGAGCAAACGCGCGCACGGAATCCATCTCCACGTGCGGGCGTGCCGTCGCGAAGCCGATGTGTAGACGCGTGCCGGTCGTCCCATCCTTTCGCGTGAACGGTGGGTAGTTGTTTGATGGAGGAACGACGTGGTCGTCGTCTCCTACGAGGTTGGTCGTCTTGGACCATTCCTTATACAGCGCTTTCACCTGCTTCATCAGCGGGCGGAGCTGACGCTTCTTGGCTTCGTGGTCGTGAGTCAGTTGTTTGGGCATTTCGGTTCCTTTCGGTTGGTGGTGATATCGGTATAGATCGGGGAAAGCGGGTGGGGAGGGGTGAGGGGTGAGATGAGCCTCACCCCTCCGTCCGGTCAGTGCTCGACCGGGTTCTTGCGGAACCTGCCGTAGAGGAACAGCCCTGCTGCGCAGAGCAGGAGGACGGCGCCAAGGAAGATGCCTGACAGCGGCTCTCCACCTGTGCGGACGAGCGAGGAGCTGTCGTCCGGTGGGGTGGGGATGGTGGTAGCTGTGGGAGTCGGTGCAGTAGGCGTCGGCTCGTCCGTTGGCGTGGGTGCGGTCGGGCTTGGAGTCGGGGCGGTAGGCACAGGTGTCGGTGTCGGCACAACCGGCTCAGGAGTCGGCGTCGGCGTTGGCACTACAGGCTCAGGAGTCGGTTTGGGAGAAGGCTCGGGAGTCGGTTCAGGGGTCGGCTCCGTGGGTGGCGTGACCGCGCGGCGGAACTCCGGCGCTGCTCCGTCCGTGCGAACGGCGGAAATCGAGTAGGCGGCGGAAGCCACTGCAGTTGTGCCCGAGGTGACCTGCTCATAGGCATCGAGATGGTTCACGGTGAAGTCGCCGCTCACGATGCTTCCCACCGAGTTGTACTCAGGGATCGACTTCACGCGGACGGTCTCGCCCGTCTCAGGGTCTTCCACCTCGTAGATGAAGGTGACCTTGTAGTCGTAGCCGAGACCCTGCTTCACACCGAGCTCATTCGTGTACAGCCACGTGGGCGTGGGAACGGCGTGGTCGTAGGAGAAGGTGCCGTCACCGTTGTCCACGATGTCGATGGCGAAGCCGTTGCTAAGGGGAGTGACCGTCTGCGTAACGCCTGCTGCTGAGGCTTCCCGCATGAGGGAAGGAGTGCCTGTGGCTGCCTCGTACTCTTCAGCGGTGATGACCTCGCCGTAGGCTGCCACGACTGTGATGGGCAGGAACGGGCTGAACTCGTGCGTGTTCGGTGCTTCCGGGTTCAGGCAAGGGTTCAGCTCGAAGTCGGGGTGACAGGCGATGGCTCCGTTGTAGAGCTCATGCGCTTTCAGGGTGTTGGTCGCGTATAGCGGCAGGCGGTCTGCTTGCGGGGACAGGAAGTAGTACCCGTCGCCACTGTCGTATGTGGTTCCCTGCGGGACCACCCCGTCGCCGTGGTAGCCGAGTTCGTCTTCCCTCGCGTTGCTGATGCTGCCGGGGGTGTATGCCCTGTTTGTAGGCCACGCCGCAACCCACTGCTCATAGCCGTCAGCGTTCTCGATCCACCTGCCGTCGATCAGCTCGGCAGTCTCGGATGGTCGCTCATCGCTGATCCGAGAGTCGGCGGCGGTGCTGCGGAAGGCGTCGGGGTTCTGCCATGCGAGGTCGTAGAGCGGGGCACACAGGTTGGTGGCGGTGGAGCAGACGACATCGAGCAGGTCGCTCGAGGAAGCGGCAGGGTCGAGCGTGAACTCCGGGAGGGTGAACGCTCCCGATGCAGGGATGGTTCGCGGTGCCGGGTAGAGGCAGTCCGTGCCGGTCACCTCGGTGTGGGCGACGGTGCCATCCTCAGTCACTCCGTAGCGTGCGGAGACGAGAGCGGCTGCGGGGAGTTCCCCATCCTTCGTTCCGCAACTGATGGTTGCGGGGAGGTCTTCGCGGTCATCGACGTAGTAGGTGGCAGTGGTGGATGCGTTGTGGAACCGCACTGTGCCGGAGGTAGAGATGTAGGTGAGCTCTCCCTCTTGGGCTGACGCTGCGGCTGTGACCGCCGCTTCGTCGTTGGCGGGTGGAAGCGATGACGCTCCTACGGTTGGGATGAGGAGCAGGAGAGCAGCTGCTACTGCTGCCGCCTTTCGTGCGTGTGCGTGTTTCATGGAGGTCCTTCCGAGACGAGGTAGAGGTGTAGGGGGAGTAGGTGGGGTGTTGTTGTGGTTACGGTGCTGAGGTGGATGCGGAGCCGCGAACACCATCACCGTTGGCGACTTCGAGAGCACCGGAACTATCAAGTGGGAGCACCGCTGTGGAGGTCCCCCGCATTCCGTCCCCGTTCCATACTGCGCCGTTCGCAGGTGCGGTCAGGACGGCACGTGTTCCAACTTCGCCATCACCGTTTCCGACCGAGGTGACAGGAGCTGATGAGTGTGCGACGGCAGCGATAGCTGCGGAGGATGTGGCGTCATAGCCGACCATTGCTCCGGCGTAGAGGAAGCCTGCTACTGCGGTCAGGCAGACGGCGGAGATGAGTGTCCGCTTGCGATTATGTTTCATGATGAGGTCCTTTCGTTGTCCTGCCATAAATATCGGCACTTCGGACCCAAAACGGTAAAAACTCGTCGGCACTCTCGACGCTCAGCTGATGTGGACGCTGATGCCTGCGATGTGCGCTTTGCCTGCCGTTTCAGCAGCAGCCCGTTAGGGATAACACCTAACCCCTTACCGAAAGGACTGTTGTATGAGTACAGAAGACCGACCTGTTGTGTGGACCCGCCCCGGATGTCCGAAGTGTGTTCAGACGAAGAAAGCGTTCGTGCGGCAAGGCATCGAGCCGAAGGAGGTGCTGTTGGACGACGAACAGCGAGCCAAGTTCTACGAGCAGGGGCTACGCACCCTGCCTGTAGTGGAGTGGCGAGGCAAGAGATGGGAGGGCTTCCAACTCGACCTCATCCGCGCTACTGCTACTGCCGCTGTGGCGGAAGCTTCGGCTCCTGCGGCGTAACCGTCCACGCGGACAGCAAGAAGCGGGGAGAACCGGATGAAGGGTTCTCCCCGCTTCTTGTGGGGTCGATGCGGCTCGCGGTTTAGAACGCGTTCGTGATGCTGTCGAGCGTCGGAGCAATCAGGTCAGCAGCCATCCCGGTGATGCCCTCAACGACGCCGGTGGTGAATGCCGCTACAAGCGCTCCGAGGATGACGACCGTGAAAAGGAACTTCACGCCCATGCCGGGAATCGTCAGGATCAGGTACAGGATGACGAATCCGATGACGACGAGCATCGAGTACCACAGGGTTGGGTCAGTTGTATCCATTGTCCTGACCACCTTTCGTTGTTGAGGGCTTCCATTTGGATGCTTAGTGAGTTACTAACGGGCACTTCGGGCGAAAGCGTCACTTTTTACCGTTTTGGGCAAAGTTTCTTGAGAATCTTCCTTCCGGGCCTGTTTTCGGAGGTTCCAATGCTGTGTTGAGCCTCCCACTGTCGCTTGCGGGCAGACGAAAGCCCCGCAGGGTGGTGACTGCGGGGCTTTCGGAGAGGTAAGTCAGTCGTTCACGACTTGCAGTTCCTCGGCGGGTAGGGGCTGCGGAAGCCGTCCGGTAGTTGCGTGGAAGAAGCCGGAGTAGTTGGCGAACATCGCTCGGGCGGGGTGCACGAGGGTGACGTTGTGGGTCTCCTCGAACCGGCGGATGCGATCTTCTGCTGTGGCTTGCTCATGGAGTCCGATGTCGTGGGAGTAGGCGGCGAGGTCGTTCACGTTGTCGATGGTGGGGCGAGTGGCGAGTGGATGGGTCATGGTGGTTCCTTTCGGTGTGCGGTCATCCCTGATATCGGCTGAAACGGGAAATCTGTGTGGCTGCTTCTGACAGGAGCTCGGGGCCGGCGGTCCGGCGTCACACGAAGACCCCCACACGGTCTGACGCGTGTGGGGGTCTCGACGGGTCAGTGTTTCGACTAACTCCGACCGAAGGAGAAGAGGCTTGCGACCTTCTCCTTCCGTTTCGTGCGTGCGTCCACGCGTGACGCGGCGGCAGCTTGCTCCTGCGCACGCTCAGCAGCCCTCTGCGCTTTGCGTTCCATCTCCCGCTGTTCGTCCATCTGCAGGAGAGCGCGCTCGTGTGCATCGGTGCCGGGAATCAGCGCAAGGAACCGTTGGCGTGCTACTGCCTTTCGAGCGCTCTTCCGCTCCTCGGGGCTGAACCGTCCAATGTGCTGATCCTCGGCGTTGCGAGCGGCGATGTACTCCTTGGAGAACGGGTTGAGCGTTGCGCGGTACAAGGTTCCCTGCGAGCGCTTGCGTGCTTCCTTGTATGCAGCGACGCTCCTTGTCTTCGCACGCTTCGGGTTCGCACGCTTCGCCTGTTTGCGCACCTCTTCCGCGATCTGTTGCTCACGTTGGGTCTGTGCCAACTTCGCTCTATCAGCAGCGGCACGCTTCGCGTCCTCCGCGTCCCACGCGGCTTCGAGCTCCTGCTGCCGCTTCTGCTCCTTCTTCCGCCACGCCTGCAGCGCCGCTTCGTGACGAACTGCCGCCGCAGGGTCGTGCTCCTCGGCAGGAGAGGGAAGGGTAGCCGCAGGCTGTCCCTCCTGTGACTGTTCCGTAGGAGCAGTGATGGGAGAGGCTTCCGCCACAGCTGTGTCCGTTTCAGGTTCGGTGGTGCGGGCAGCCCTGAGCAGAGCCAATACCTCGGCAGCGGTTGGGGCAGGCTTGACTGCCGCAGCCTCCGGCTGAGCGGTCTCTTCCGGCTCCGGCTCGGCAGGCTTGGTGCGGTACTCGATACCGTCATCGAACTCGGTGAGGGCTGTGGCGTATGCCTGCTGTTCGGCATCCGTAAGAACGGTGCCGTCCTTCGGTGACTTGCTGCCCGGACGAAGCTGCTTGTAGATGATGTAGCCGAAGGTGTCCGCCACGTCTGCGTTTCGGTCGGGAAGGACAGTGCCCATCTCGCCCGGAAAGGTGATGGAGTTCAGGTAGCGCTCGGCGTTCTTGCGGGAGACCGCTTCCTTCTCCGTCTGCCGAAGCTCGGCACGCTCATCCGGTGTGCCGTTGGCTCGGACATCTTCGAGGTGTTCGTGGCGAGTGATCGTGGCGACTGCTCGCTTGCCCCGCCCTTCCTCGACCGGACTGACCTGCTTACCGGCGAGGGCCTTAGCCTCGATGCGGGTGAGGGTCTGCTCCGCTTGGTCGTGCTCGGTGAGTGCCACACAGTCGAGCTCGCGGTCGAGCTCGTTGTATCGCTTCTCTGCACGTGCGCGTGCCTTCTCGGGAGCGGTGGGGTCGTTGAGCTTGTCGCGGTAGTCCTGCTCCGCTTTCTCGTGCATCTCAAACAGATGAGCGCTGCAGCGAACTCCTCCTCGTGGGTCGGTGGTGGATCGGCACATAGTGGTTCCTTTCGTGGGTCGGTGTCACAGTTGTTATCGGTTCTCGTTCGGGAAAAAGGCACCACGAAGTGGGATGGGATACGAGGGGTCGTGCCGAGCGGATGCCGGCCTCTCGAGGTTGCCTACGCGTCAGGCAGAGGCTGCGGAGGCAGAGTGGCGAGATGCTCCTGCCATTCCTTCGCTCGGACGGTGCGGAGAGCGTCGTAGGAGAGCTCCTCCACGACGGCGTCGTTCGCGTAGGTGGCGGTGATGAGGTCGTGGAGGGGCGTCGTCGGGTCGGTCAAGTAGTCGCACAGGTGCCGGTAGCGGGTGGAAAGCAGCACGGTCGCAGCCTTCCTGCTCGTGAAGCGGTCCGCGGACACGACTGTGCGGATGAGTGCCTGTATCGGGCAGGCAGGGTTGTCGAGAGCTTCCTCGATGACTTGCGGGTGAGTGTCTCGGGTGGCGAGGTTCAGCACCGCCTCGGCAGGGGTGTGCGGGTTCCTCGCAGCAGCCACCCTGATGGGATGGTCAGGGTGGACTGCTGCTTCCAAGAGCTCTGCCGCGTCCGTTGATGCGTGGAGCTGTCGGGTGCGAGCGACCTGCTCTCGGGTGAGCATCTCGCACCCCTCCGGCAGTTCCGGCTCTTCCATCACGCTGCCACCGCCAACTCCACGAGCGGTCCCTCGACCTCGACCACCGGCGCAGCAGGCGCTGCAGGCTCTCCGACAGAAAGAGGAGCGGGGACGGGAGCAGGGGTTCTACTGACTGCCTCACGTTGGGTCAGGTGGTATGGGATTTCGAGGTCGTCAAGGAGCTGCCGGACAACCTCTGCCCCTTCGTTCTCTGCGATGGTCAGCAGCTCGGTGCGGAGCTGCGGGCTTTCCTTCAGCAGTTGTGACCATGTAGCCCGGTCGAAGAAGCAGAGCTGCTCCACCTGCTTGACTGCGGCACGGCGTTCCTCCGCCTGCGTGTCGCGGTAGGCGGAGAGGTTGTAACGCTGAGCGAGGGGGATCGAGGTGCGGATCATCCGGCGACGGAACAGGGCACCCTCGAGGTTCCGCCACATGAGACCTGCGTAGGGGTCGCCGTCTGAGTGACCGAGGGCGTAAGCAGCGTCACGCAGCGGACGGAACATGTCCTTGGCGGCGGAAGGGTCCGTGCCTTCACGGATGGCGGTGTTGTACGTCCATCCGTTGTTGCCGCCCTTCGCTACATATTCAGCGGCTTTCACTGCCTCCTCGACTGTCTCGAGCAGTTCGAGCTGCTGACCTGCGAGAGCGGAGGTGTAACCGTGCTTCGTCACGCCGTTGTTCCACCTGCCATGAAGTTTCTTGCGGAGGAACTCGACCTCGGCAGGGGTGATGTCATTCCGGGCGATGAAGAGCATGTAGTGGACGTGTGCGTGATGGCGTGCCTTCTTCCATGACGTGCGGGTCGTGCCGTCAGGCAGAGTGATGGTGCTCGGTGTGGAGACCACCTCAACTGACAGGACGCGACCGATCACTTGGAACATCTCCTTGTTCCGTTTCCACCGGTCACCGGCGTCGAACATCGCTGACACGCCTGCGTTGAGAGCGTCGAGCTGCTTCGTCAAGTCCCACGCATCCCACGAGTTCGCTTGCGGGTTCTGAGCGTGCCATTCCGCAAAGCCCGCCTTCTCCGCCTCATAGAACGAGGCAGCAGGGTCGATGCCGGTAACGGGGTTGTCGATGTTCTTGTAGGCACGACGGAACTCCTCCCGCTGCGAGTAGAAGAAGGGCGGGGTCTGCGAGGAGGCGTTGCGGAGCGTGAAGGTGCCCATGAGGACGGTGCCGCCGGCCTTGTAGTGCTGCTCGGTGAGGTAGCGGAGCTCAGACTTGTTCTTCACCTGTTGGAGGTAGTTGGACACCGGGCAGGTGTGTGACCGTGAGCGTTGGAGGTTGGAGGCGGAAGCGTGCTTCCTGCCGCCGCCGTAGGTGCGGAGCTCGAGACCGACATGACCGTTCGTGGAGGACGGGAGGGTCCGGCAGCAGCGTTCAGCTGTCATGCCGGAGAGCTGCGTCTTGTAATAGTGGTCAAGGAACAGCAGGTTACGAAACTGTTGTTTCAGTGCCTGCTTCTCCGTAGGTGTGGTCGTGGTCATAGGGTTAGTTCCTTTCGTCAGCCTTCTTCATCACTAACGGCGTGATGTGGCGGGCTTGCCTCGCAGAGGTTTCGTTGTCTCTGCCGTTATCGGCACCGGGGACGAGAGAATGAGGAACGCAATAGAAGAAGCCCTCCACCTCGTGAAACGGATGAGGTGGAGGGCTTCGTTTTTTCCTATGTCCCTTACGTGATGGAGGGATGGTGGGGCTTCCCGCAGTCGCAGTCGTGGGCGAGCCGGGTTCGGTAACGAAGGGTGGCGCGTGCCGCATTCCTCACCTCCCTGTCAGCGTCTTGGGCGGTGGAGCAGAGCACCTCGGTGGGTGCGTTCGGGGAGGAGGCGACGGCACGGCGGACGACCGCGAGCGGGTCGTTGGCGAGCGCCCTCATCAGGTAGGCGGGGGTGCGAGGGTTAGTGGCGACCGCACGGCGAACCCGGTGATCATCGTGAGCTGCGAGCACATCGAGCAGACCTACTGAGGTGTGCGGGTCAGCGGCTCTGCCGACCGCCACGATGATGACCTGCTGCTCCGCAGTCAGTTTCGCCTGCTCCATCACTCGCTCGCTTCCGCCGGCCTCTTGCCGCGTCATATGACACGCTGCCGGAGGCGTCTGACACAGAAAAGGGAGAAGCGGGACCCCATTACAGTTGGGTCCCGCTTCTCCTGTATGCGACACGAAAGGTAATCCCGGCAGCGGGTGAGCGGCTGCCTTACCTTCATTATCGGCAGATGTGCGACAGATGTGTCAAGAAGTCTCGCCGTGCCGAAGGTCGCCGAACTCGATGTCATCAAGATGCTTGTCGTAGAGGTAGTACAGCGAACCAATACGACCCTTCCTGATGTCATCCTCCGTGACCGGTTCGATGCCTTCGTCGTCAGGACCTTTCTCGATGAGGTCGTTGATGTAGGCTTGGAAACCCTCGTCTTGGAGCAACTCTTCCGCTTCTTTGATGGCAGCCTGCTCGCGTTCGGCTCGACCCGCAGGGTCCATCGTCCGTTCGGAGAGAGCCTTGATGCTTTTGTCTTCGGTGTAGGCGAAGCGGAAGCGGATGAAGCCCTTGCCGTCGTCGTCGTAGTCGTGTTTTCCCTCGATGACAGCGAAGCCGGTTCCCGGCATGTCGCCCGAGATGTTCTCGCGTGGGTCTGCTCCTGCAGCGACAGCTTCCGGTCCAAGGATGATGGCACCGTGGTTGGAGTACTTCATCTTCAGGGTGAAGAAGTTCACAAAGTTCACACGCTCCGGTCCGAGGATGTCCCCTGTCACGTTCTGCGTGGCACCGATGATGAAGATACCGAGAGCACGACCCTGAGCCAAAATCTCGAACAGGAGTTGGGAAGCCTCTTTATCGAACCGCTTGTTCTTTCGCATGGAGCCGTACTCGTCAATAATCATGATGATCAGCGGGCGGCGACGGGTCGCCTGAAACTTGCGCCCCCCGTTCGTCGCTGACCGTACCTTCATCTCTTCGTACAGCACCTTGATGGAGTTGATCTGCTCATCCTCCGTGAAGGCTGAGCGATAATAACGAGAGCCGACAAGCTCGCCGTCTTCGTTCTCGATGAGCATGGGAACCTTATGGAACAGCGTGCTGTGTGCGAAGTCGAGGAGCTCTGCGTTCTTCGGGTCGATGCCCCACAGCTGCACCTTGCCGGCCTCCACGAAGCGGGCTTCCTGACGGATGATGCCTTGGACGAACGATCCCTTACCTGCGCCTGTCTGTCCACCCAACATCGTGTGGTGGACCTTAAACCGGAAGATTTCCCCTTTGTCCGTGATACCCAACGGCAGGTCCATCGGGTCGGTAGCGGGGTGGGCGCGGAAGAAGTCTTCACCGGGAGCCGACACGCGGAGGATGTCTGCTCTCCGCTCCATGTCTACGATGAACCGGGCGTAGGAGCGACTGTCGCGCTCGGGGAGTTCACGCCTGTTCGATGGGGTCACCTCGTAGGCGCGCAGGATGGAGCGGATGTTCTCCGCGAAGCGTTCCACGTCAGCCTGCTTGTGGTCACCAAGCTTCATCCATACCTCGAAGTGGTCGGTATCCTTCGCGCCGTCAGGACGGACGTTCGGGAAGTAGACCCGAAGATTGCGACGAGTGTTGCGCAGTCGAGCGTCCTCGTTCACGAACTTCACTTTTTGAGGCTTCTCTTCTGTGACGGTTTTTCCGTTGCGGCGAACCTTCACCTTGACCGTCTCCGTCTTCTCCTCCTCGAACTCTTTCACGGGGGAGTAATGCTCGTTGAGAGGCTTCGCCTGCATGAGCCTGTCCAACACTGAAGCGGCGACCTGTTGCGCGGTTGTCGATCCTTGTTTGGAGGAACGCCGCTTGTTGCTCCCCTTCTTTTTCTTCACGTGCTTGACGATGCCGGTGATCCACATGGCAGGGATGCCTGCGAGGATGAGCCACGGGATGAGGGCGGGTGCCACTGAGGACAGCACCTGCAGAACGGCAGGGTTGAGCACCACGAGAGGTGGAAGCACGCCCCACAGCAGGAACGCGTGGATGGGGGTCAGCTTGGTCCATACCTTGCGGATGATGCGTCCTGTGACTGCGGCTCCCTTGACCACCTCGCCCATAGTGGGCTTGCGGATGCTCGTCTTCGCGGACGTGAGAGGGGAAGGCTTACGGACCTGCGGCTTCGTCTGTCGGACAACTGCACGGGCAGGGGCAGGCGGGGCAGGGAGCACGGCGAGCTTCGCCGCTTTCGCCCGCTTCTGAGCGAGAGCAGCGTGCTTACGCTCCATCTCCGCGCTGAGACCGGACGGGACGTTTGAGGTGGACTGCGTAGCGGGAGGCAACTCGAGCGTAGGTGTGGTGTCGTCCTCGAAGGAGACCTCATCGGTGGTGTCAGGGATCAGTTCAGCAGGGTCTTCCCATTCCCAACCCTGTTCGACTTCGTGTGGTCGAGGGGGGAGCGGGGGAATCGGGGGCAGTGGAGGCATAGAGCGTTCCTTTCGTCAGTGTCCCCCTCTATATCGGCGGAAAACGGGAAAAGTGGACGGCTCGTTCCATAACGACGCTGCGGGTATGGCGACGGTGGGACGGAAAACGATGGTGCGGGTGTTGTAGATGAGAGAATGGAAGATGGACCACAAGGTCCCCGAACTCATGAAGAAGGAGGTCGCCATGACTACAACGCACACAAGCCTCAATAAGCAACAGGAGGCTGTCATCGCTGACCTTGACACACAGGTTCAGGTACTGCTCGACCTGATGACCTCAACTCGGGACCGGTTCACCGAAGCGATCACCGAAGCTCGGGAGACTTCCCCCATCGAGGGTGAGGAAGTCGCATCCATCCTCATCAACTCAGGCGGAGCGTTCCTCCACAGCATTCAGCAGTCCGTCGAGGCAGGCATGGTGCTTCAGAGCATGTGGCAGGTGTCCATGACATGGGATGGGGACATGGGTGAGCTTGTCGCCGTGCCGGCCTCTCATGCGGTCGGCTCTGATGGTGACCGCTTCCCGTTCTGACGCTCGATGCGTGTCATCGAAACGACTGACCCCCTCCTGATGTGCTTGGAGGGGGTCAGTCGTTTCGCGGTTCAGCAACAGTCACGCGGCATTGTGGTTGGCGATGGCGAACAGGCGACGAGCTGCTTCCTTGACCTCGAGGCCGGCAAGCTGCGGGTGGGTGGTGCGGAGCCACGAGCGGATGCGGAAGTCCTGCGCCTTCGCTGCCTGCCGGACGACTGCCCGCTTGTCACGCAGGATCATCCAAAGGAGGGTCTCCACCGAGGTGTCGGTGCGAGCGGCGATGACGCTCCTGATGACTTCGGAGCGGTGGTGGGCGAGCACCGAGCTGAGGTCTTCCGGCAGGGACGGGTTCTTCGCGGCATGGTAGGTGAACCAATCCTTCTCGAACCATCCCTCTTCACGTGCCGGGTAGACAGCCTGTGCGTCTTCGTCCGCGAGGTAGCGGATGGTGTCATCGTCAGCGTTCGGGTTGGAGGCGACCGCACTGCGAACCTGTTCTGCCGGATCATGGGAGAGCTCGGTCAGCATCCATGCGGGGGTGTCGCTGTTCTGCGCAAGCCCGATGCGGATGAAGAGGTGGTCTGCTCGCTGCTCGTAGTAGAAGGCGATGAGGTCAAGGTCGTCGGTCCTACGAGCGAAGAGGATCAGGCGATCAGGCGATGCGAACATCGCTTCCATGTCGCGTGGGTCCTTGATGCGGTCAGGATGCGTGGGTGGCTTCGGCTTAGTGGCTCGGGGCTTTCGCACGGGAGCGCTCTTTGGTGTCGTCATTGTTTGTTCCTTTTCGTGGGTGTAGTTGTGTTCAGTCTTCGTCAATAGTGGCGAAGTACCGGTCGCGGATTTCGGCGGCGAGGGTGTCAGGAGCGAAAGCATCCTCCGTCACCTCTTTGAGAAGGTCAGTGAGGGTGGTGTCTGCTGTGGCGTGCGGGAACACTGCTCGGATGTCGTCAGCTCGGGAGGTGACCACGGACGCGGCTGTGATGCCGAGCAGGCACGGTTCGTGATCTGCGTGGAGGCTTAGGAGCGTCTCTGCCGGTGTTGCCCTGTTCATGGCGACTGCCACGCGCACCTGCGGGGTGCCTTCCTCAGCGAGCGTCTGCAGGACTACTGCGGGGGTGAGGTCGTAGTTCGCTGCGAACACCTGCTGCGTGACGGAGCCGTTTGCGAAGAACCGGGACAGGGCGATGGAGCGCGGGTGAAGCAGGTCCACTGCTTCGCCGGTCAGGTCTGCCACCACCTCATCGGACGTGTTCGGGTTCAGAAGGATGAGCAGTTTCAGGGTTGCTCGCTGCGGGTGTGGCTGACGGACAGCGATGTAGAGGGGGTTGCCATCCTCGTGCTCTCCCATGGTGACTACCCCGATGTTGCGGGCAAGGTCGCTGAGCACCGCGTCGGGCGTGTCCGGGTTGGAGGCGAGGGAGAACTTCTCCTGTGGTGTGGAGTCCGGGAACATCACGAGCAGGAGCTCAGGGTCGGTGACGGATGCGAGCAGTCGCAGACGTTCCGCCTCGTTCAGCAGTGCGCGTTTCGCTGCCCACGCCGTGAGCATGACGGCGGTTTGGTGGTCGCGGGAGTTGTAGAGCGGAAGCGTCACGCTTGGACGCTTGACGAGCGGTACTGCAGTTGTCATTGCTGACCTGCCTTTCGGTAGTAGATGTTCGTTATGGGTTATCCCTAACGGGCGGTGTTCCCCAAGTGGTCGGTGGGATCGTTTGCGGGTGGCACTGAACCCCGCAGGCGGAGGAACTCTGCGGGGTTCAGTGGGCGGGCATCAGGCGAGGCGGCTGCGACCGACGACGAGCAACCCTGCGAGCAGGGACGCGAGTCCGACGAGGATGATCCACCCGCCGTCAGAACCGGTCTTCACGAGCGACGACGCAGCAGGAGCAGCAGGAGCGGCTTCTGCGACAGGGTCAGCTGTGGCTGCGGTCGGCTCCTCTGCGGCAGGGATGTCACCGGCACGGACAGGAGTGGCAACAGGCTGCTCGGTCGGCGTGGTGGGTGCAGTGACCCCTGCCGGTGGCACGGGTGCCGGTGCGCTGTCCTGCAGCGGCTGCGGTGTTGCGGAAGGAGCGGTCGAAGGTGGAGCAGGAGTAGTTGCGGGAACATCCGCAGCTGCTGCCCTCATGGTGGCGATCCTCATGGAGGAGGTCTTCTCCGCAGGGGCGGCAGAGGAGGAGAGCTCCGTCTCTGTCGCGGAGGTGAAGGCTCGAGCCTCGGACGCGTGTGCTTCGTCACGCTCCTCGAATGGGGGAGCGGAAGCAGGCACGCCTCCGTCAGCGATACCGTCATGGTCGAAGTCGAAGTAGATGACCCCATCCGCCGTCCAAGACTGTGGAGGGTCCGCGAGGGTGAAGCCGTCAGCGATGCCATTTCCATCGAGGTCGATGAAGCGGAGACCGTCCTTCACCCATTCGTTGGACAGGTCCGCAGGCTCCGTCTTCTCGAACACGGGAGTGTCTGTCTTCTCGCCGTCGATGATCTGCGGGGAGGTAGGAGCTGCGTCGTCAGGAGCGGGGGCGGTCTCGGACGGTGGGGTGGCTGACACTGCCTCATCAGCGATGCCGTCGCCGGTCAGGTCGGTGTAGACGCCGCCGTTCTCGACCCACGAGGTGATGGGGTGTTCGGGTGTGCCTTCGTCAGCGATGCCGTCACCGTTCAGGTCGGTGAAGATCACCCCGTCCTCGAGCCATGAGGTGATGGGGTGCTCGGGTGTGCCTTCGTCAGCGATGCCGTCACCGTTCAGGTCGGTGAAGATGACACCGTTCTCGACCCATGAGTAGGGAGGGTTGGTGGAGACCTCTTCGCCGGTGGTGGCGTGAGCTGCGGTGGGGAGGGCGATGAGGCCGGCGGCGACAGCGAGTGTCAGCGCTGCTTTCTGCTTCTTGATCATGATGGTTCCTTTCGTTGCGATGGTTGGTCGCTGTGTCCCCCTCAATATCGGTAAAAGTTCATGGTGTGAGCGGACGAGTATCTGCGAGCTCCCGACACGGGGCGGGGGATGCGAGGTGCGACGGTGGGAGCTATCGGACCGATTCAGGGCAGGTCGCCGGGGAGGACTTTCATAGGGCAGGAAGGACATCGGTATCGGCGCGCATGAGACCCCCTCCCGAGTGCTGATAGGAGGGGGTCTCGAGGTGGCGGCTCGACAGGGTTAGGACTTCAGCCCCATACGTTTCAGGAACTTCTCCAACAGGGTCTCCTCGTGCTCCTCCTGTGCGGCAGGGCGAGGGGGAGGAGGCATCTGCCGAGCCGTAGTGACTGCGGCAGCGGCTGTCGGCACGGGTGGCTTCGCCGGAGCAGCAGCGGTGGGCAGCGGAACCTTCGGCTGTGAAGCAATCTCCTCCTCCGCTGCCGGAGCCATCGGGGCAGGTCGCGGCGGCAGTTGAGGACGCGGCTGAGAACGCGGCATCAGTGGTGGTGGGGCAATACGAGTCGTCTGCTCCTCGACCTGAGCTTCTTCCTCATCCGCAGGCTCGACCTCTTCCACGACCTCGGCAGCCTTCTTCCGTGAGCTGTGCAGCAGGTCCAATACCTGAGCGGCAGCGTCGATGGTGTCGGCTTCGTCGGTCTGTTCCACAGCGTCCGGTGCAGTGGACGCGACCGGCTTGACCTGCTTCACCGACTTCTTCGCTTTCGGCTTCTCTACTGCGCGAGCCGCTGCGGCTGCGTCGTGCTCAACCTGAATGGCGGCTGCGGCTTCACGCTTGAGAAGTGCCTCTTCTGCGACGGCAGTGAACTCCAACCCTGCTGCGAGGCGTTCTTGGGCCTCATTGACAGCGGCGACGATCAGCTCAGCGATCTTGGCTCGGTTTTCTTCCGCCTTCGCCCGCATGAGTGCCTGCTTCTCTGTCGTCGGAGGGGTGACCTTCTCGGGCTTCTGCTCGCGCTCGATGTAGGCGACCATCGCCAACACATCCTCATTCCGAGTAGGGAGCATCGGGCGGGATGGTGTGTCGGAGGGGCGGTCTGTCCGAGAGACGCTGCGGAAGAACGACTCAACCCATGCCGCCAACTGTGCTTCCTCCCGTCGAGCGCCGAACTCCTCCTCGTTCTCCGGCTGCGCGAGCCGGTCGTAGGCGGCGAGGAAGATGGACAACTCTTCCCACTTCTGTACCTTGGCGGCTTGATGCTGAGGGTGGAGTTGGTTCAGGTCCGTCATGGGGATCGTGTTTCCGGCTTCGTCACGCTGCGGCTCACCCTCGTCATCTACGAGCACAACGTCATCAAGGAATGTGTCCCTCTCGCGGAGGAACTCCTCTCGAGACCACACTGCCCGCAGCTCGAGTTCTTTACGACGCTTCGTGTATGCGGTCTCGGATGTGCGAAGAGCAGGGAGAAGCTTCTTCGCCTCAGCGGACTGCTCGCCGTGCTTCCTAACGGCAGCCCGATGAGCGACTTGGTGCTCCCTTGCTTCGGCAGACTGCTCGCCGTGCTTCGTGACGGCTTCCTGATAGGCGGCTTCGTGCTCCTTCGCCTCATCTGACTGCTCGCCATGCTTCTTCACGATCGCTTCGTAGGCGGCTCGCCGGGTGGCGAAGGATGTCGCGGCTCGCGTGAAGTCTCTGTATGCGTCCCTGCGGCTGCGGAGAGCGGGATGTGCTTCTGACATGGCGGGTTCCTCCCTTTCGTTCGTTGTCACCCCTCATATCGGTCAAAACGGGAAAACGTGGGCGAGAGTTTCGTCCGTCCCTGACGTTCGGGATGGTGGGTATACGACTGAACCCCCACCTCGGAAGGAAGTGGGGGTTCAGGGTTCCGTGAGTTACGGGCGGGTTGGGGAGCGGAAGAAGTTCCCGTCCGCGTCGAAACCGGCGTAGCCGTCGATGGAGCTGTATTGGTAGCCGTAGTCACTCTCGGAGATGACCTCGATGTAACCTTCCGGCATTTGGTTGATGCGGACATTGTCAGCGACCGGTGCGGAGTAGAAGTTGCCGTCGAGGTCATAGACGTACAGGGTGCCACCGGATACGAACAGGCTCTCGAGGTTGGACGGTCCACCCATCGTGTTCAGGATGGAGTTCAGCTCGTCCACTGCCCCATTCACTTCGCCGTAAGCAGCAAGGAAGGAGGTGGAGGTTGGCAGGGAGATGCCGGTGGTGCCTGTCCCTGCTCCGGGAGCGGCAGGTGCTTCAGGTGCCGATGTGACGGTGCTCAGCTCGACGTTAGTGCCGCCCTGACCTGCGACAGCAGCAGGTGCATGAGCAGTAGCAGGGGCGGTGTCAGACGAGTAGTGGGCGAAGCCGAAGTCGTCAATGTTCTCGTTGGCGGCGGAAACGGTGTAGCCGCTCCATGAGCCTGCGACCTCGACCGTGGTGTCGTCCTGCGAGACAACAGGTGTCACGGGTCCGGTGGCTGCGCCGTCACTGCCGGTCTTGGAGCTGTCCAAGGTGGCTGCAGTCGGGTTGGACACGAGGTGCTTCGCAACCTCGGAGACTGTGTTCTTCACGTCAGACTTCATGGATGCTTTCGTCGCGTTTGCCTGAAGGTTCAGGAACACGGGGATGGCGATGGCTGCGAGCACACCGATGATGAGCACCACCACCATCAGTTCGATGAGGGTGAAGCCCTCTTCGTTGTTGCGGAGGGCTTTGAGCTTGTTGATCATAGTTGTTTTACCTTTCGTTGTCGGGAAGTTCCGAGGGATATATCGGGTGCAGTGGGCGAAAACTGTATCGACCGAGACGAGGGCGTCGCGTTCTATGCCCTTCTATGGTCTTCCATGCCTCGTGGCGTCGTTCTCATTCACTGCTGACTTATCACTAACGGGTGGTTTGCGCAGAAGTGTCACATTGCGAAGTTTTCGGTGGCAGGTGTCGGAAATGCTTTGCTCTCGGGTCACCGCCATCTGACTCCTAATAGACTTTCCGCTTGGCATGGCTATTCCATCCACCGCACGGCGGAACCCCCGCCTCGGGAGTGAGACGGGGGTTCCGCGATGTGGTGTTCGCTGACAATCACAAGAAAACGTGGTGAGCGGAGGAGTGCTTCATCCCTTCTTCGGGTGTCCGATGCAGTAGCGGGGGAGCGTCGGCGGGGACAACCTCCACGAGGTGCTCGTTCGGGTAGAGCACGCGACTCGAGTCCTTCTCGAACGCTTTCAGTTCTCGCAGGAACATCCCGTTCTTGATTGAGCGGAGGATGCCTGCCTTGATGTCAGCGGTGTCGAGGTACCTGACGCTCAGGGCGGTCGGATTCGTCTCGAGCCACAGGTTGTTCGCCTTGATGTTCTTCACCTTGTCGCGGTGAAAACGAGAGTTCTGCCTGCGAGCCGTGCTGACGAAGTATGGTCCGTTCTTAACTTGCCACCCGATGACCGGTTCGCCGAGCATGTTCTCCACGATCAAGTCCACGGCAAACGTCGCATCCTCGAAGTCAGTAGCGAACCGGACACGAAGGTACTCCCATCCCGAGTATGAGCCGAGTTCTTTGAGAATCGCGGAGGTCGCAAGCAAGTCCTTCCCGAGAATCTCCCCTTCGGCTCCGTCCCACGTCTCATCAAGGATGCGGAGGGTCATCACGTCGAGGGCTACCTGAGCGGTCAGGTAGTAGCCGTATTGGTCGTGGAAGCGGTTAGCGAGCTCCCTCGCAGTCGCTCGTAGCCGGTCGAGG
Organism: Agrococcus sediminis; assembly: GCF_007923295.1. Taxonomy (GTDB): domain Bacteria; phylum Actinomycetota; class Actinomycetes; order Actinomycetales; family Microbacteriaceae; genus Agrococcus; species Agrococcus sediminis. The sequence continues at coordinate 583,757 of NZ_VOIR01000011.1, forward strand.
TTGCCCTCCTGTGTGAGGAACCACAGCTCGTATGCCTCTACTGTCTTCGCTCCTGACGTGCGGGGCATCGTGGACACCATTCCCCACAGTGCAGCGGAGCACAGGTTCTTCCATCCTCTGACCTGCTCGCCATCCTTGTCTGCTCCCGCTGCGAGGTTGTTCGCTTGCTTCATCACGGTCGAGGTCGCACGGTTCGCCTGAGCTTTGAGAGCGAGGCGCGTGGCACGAGCGGATGGGGGGAGCACAGCAGGGTTGGACGGGTCGAGTAGCTGATCCGGCGGGGTGTCGGTTTGCGGTTTCTGATATGCCCGAACAAACATCCCTTGCGTCAGATATGCCATATCCGTTCCTTTCGTTGTTGTCGCGTTGGTCCTTATCGGACCGACTGAGTGATAACTAACGAGCGGAAACAGAAGAGGTGTGATTTCTGCTCTTCGCGGTCTGTATCGAATGGTCTGTCAGAGCATTCGATGGGGTCTGTGTGACCCCATGAGGGCATGAAGAAACCCCGCACTGCTAATGAGGCGCGGGGTCGAGCGGTTCGGTAACCGGTTCAGATGATGGGGCTTCTCGTGTCCTTACTGCCGTATGAAAGTTCCGATGGAGGATCGCACTTGGAGAGCCGCAGGTAAGGGGGCAGAGGCCGGCAGCAAGGTAGTGGTGCAGTCACGCAGGTCAGGGAGCAGCTGCAGTCAGAGTGTGGCTTCTGCCTGCCTCATCCACGCCGGTCAGGCTCAGGTCAAGCGATGGGGTCTTGGACGTTGCGGTGTAGATGACCTGCTCCGCCACCTCACCGTCGTAGAGGGGCACTGAGGAGACCGTCAGCTGCAACCGTCCATCCCGGATCGCCCAACGGTCACCTATCGCTGCCACGCCGTTGTAGCTAAGGAAGTCGAGCCTGCCTCCCTTGATCAGCGTGAAGGTGAACGTGTTCCCGTAGTTGTCCGCACCGGCGAACGTTTGGTCCTCGAACACTCGCTCCTCAACCGAACGGAACGCCGAGACGGTCGCGTTGTAGGACTGCGCGATGATCCCTTCCCCGACACCTGTGACCGACAGGACGGTGACGAGCAGCGAGCCGACGATGATCTTCCTGATGCGACGTGAACGGGAGCCTCTGCGGTCGATGGCGTCTCGTTGCCGAGCGTCTTCCATCGCCCCTCGCTCGAGGTAGGCGTGGGCGAGGCGTGCGGGAGAGCCGATGGTGGCGGGTTCGGTGGTGGAGGTCACGGGGTTCCTTGTCGTCAGGTCGGTGTTGCTGCGATGGGGGTCGCGTTGTATCCATATCGGGCAAGCCGTCGAGGGTGGGTCTGAGACGGCATCACGGTCTTTCCGGCTCGACGGGGAGGGGCTTCCGACATCGCAGAGACCCCGCACGCGACATAGCTTGCGGGGTCTCTCGGGAGGTTCATGTGCGTCAGGCGGCGAGAGCCTGCTCGCGGTCGGACACCTGTGGCTGCTCCTCTTCGGACACTTCCTTGTCGTCGCCCTCGAGCCACTGCTCCACGGATTTCTCAGCCGCAGGCAGGTTCTGCTCCTCGAACGAGGTCAGCCACTCAGCGGTGGAGTGACCCTCGTAAGCGTCGAGTGGGTTCTCGTGCCCTTCCTCTTGACCCTCGAAGTAGGCGAGGCGAGCTGCGGCACGACCTCCGGTTGGTCCGCCGCTGCCAATGTGTCCCCACGAGATACGAGGGTCGGTGCCGGTGATGAGGGAGCGAGCGAAGTCGGAGGCGGACAGCCGGTAGTGCGCCGCGGTCTCCTCCAACGCTGCGGTCTCTGCCTTGGTGAGGCGGAAGTCGAGCGGGGAGTTCCGCAGGTTGCCGGCCTCTGACGGTGGGCGACCACCGTTAGAGGAGGTGTGTTGCTTCTGCGGGAGCTGTGCCGCTGCGACCGGCAGGAAGCCGAGCGGAGAACGCATCCGAAGACGGAACAGAGCACCCGGTGTCATCCCTGCCTCCCGAGCCTCTTCCACGAACGCCTGACGCTCCCGAACGGTCAGGGGCACGCGGTTCTTCGCGCTCTTCATCTCGGACAGCTTCGCCTTCTGCGCCTCCCTGTGAGTGTCACGCTCCTCAGCGGAGGTGTCCCGAGGCAACTTGGAGCCGAGACGCTGCACACGGTTCTGCCAAGCGACCGTGTTCGTCAGCGCCTGTGCCTCGAACGCATCAGCGAACAACTCGTTCCGCTTCTCAGGGTGATGTTGGAGCAGCTCTGCTCGACCTTCGCGCAGTTCTGCGAGCTCCTGTGGGGTCAGGCTCGGCTTGCCTTCCAAGTAGGAGTGGCGGGTAGAGAGACCACGGCAGCGGAAACCTCCACGAGGGTCAGATAGGGCACGGCACACAATGTTTCCTTTCGGTCGATGTCACCTCCTATATCGGCACTTTCATACGGCAGTGAGGACGACCTCTGCGACACGTCACCGCTCACCCCTATACCGGGAGGAAGCAAGCAACATCGCTTGCGAAAGCGAGGGAGAAAGCGATGCCATCAACACGCGACATCTCGCCGCACGGGCAGGCTCTCCTGCGGGCGTTCCGTGAAGCGGCGATGACGGGGGAGGAGGAGGACATCTTCCGCCTCATCGACGCCCTCGCTCAGGATGAGGTCATCCCGCTCTACGACCTCACAGCGTTCTCCGTGCTCCACTTCCCTGCGGTCAGGCTCGGGGTGGCACAGAACCGACGCACGCCCCCGCCTGTGCTGCGGTGGCTGTGGGAGAACGGCTCCCACACGGTGAAGTCCATGACCGTGGCGAACCCGACCTGTCCCTCATGGGTGCTGAACAGGGCATGGGCGGCAGAGCTCGCATGGGCGAAGGAGAACCCGAACCTGCTGAACACCTGCGAGGAGTTCGTCAGCCGGCCTGATGACGTGACCGAGCAGCAGTGGAGGGAAGCCGACGACCATGTGCTGACGCGCTTCGGTCTCGCTGACAACCCTTCTTCACACCGACCTGACCTGACCCGCCTCGCTCGGCTCGAGCAGGACGTGCGGGTACTGTCCGCTCTCGCCGCCAATGTGTCGTCACCACCGCTCGCGCTGAAGGCAGTGATCAAGAAGGCGCGAGCGGGAGGTCACCCCGAGGTTCGGGTGGGTGTGGCGCAGAACCCGTCAGCACCACCCGACGTGCTCACCCTCCTTGCCAAGGATGAGGACCTGCCTGTGCGTGTGGCTGTCTCATGGCATCCCTCCACCCCGGAGGACATCAGGAGCAGCATCGACTGCTGACGCACGACCGCAAGAAGCCCCGCAACGTGGAAGGTTGGAGCGGGGCTTCTGTGCGTCGCAGGGGGGATGCGCTCGGACGCGATTCGAGTGACGGTGGCGGTCCCTATAGTCAGCCGTATGCCATTCCTCGATGAAGTCGATGCCCTTCCTGTCACACGCGGGATCGCTCACGAAGAGGCCCTCGAGTACCTCCGCCAAGCACTACAGCGCAGTAGTACCCGAACCATCGCAGGCGACGAGAGCACATCGGAGCAGGTGCTCGACTACCTGAGCGAGCATGAGAGCGTGTGGGTCAGGATGCGCGTCGGGGCGAACCCCTCGAGCGCACCCGCATCCCTGAACGCGCTCGCCTTCGACATGGCACCCATGGTTCGTCACGCCGTAGCCGGAAATCCGACCGCACGACTTCCCACACTCTCGAACCTCGCGCTCGACACCTCCGTGCTGATCCGCTGCAGAGTGGCTTCCAACCCGTCATTGACCGGATGGGAACTGCTCATGCTTGACCGTGATGAGGTGCCTGCGGTCAGGGCAGCCGTGCACGGTGTCGCTCGCGGACGAACCCTTCCGCTATCCCGCATCGCTTGGCTCATCGTGCACAGCGAAACCAAGGAGCTCCGGTCCGCCGCTGAGCAGGGGTGGGTGGACCGAGAGGAAGAGGTGAAGGCATGGCTTGCACTGAACCACGCTTGGTTCGTCGCCGGGAACACTCCGCTCGAGTGGGTACGCCCTGTGGTTGCGGAGCCGTGACAGCCCGGTAGATAACGGATGCTCCCGTCTCCTCGGCGCTCAGTACCGAAGATCAACGAAGCCCCGCACCATGCTGAGCGGTGCGGGGCTTCGTTGATTACCCCGTCAGGCTCCGAAGGAGACGGGGACGAACATCATCTCCATCAGCGACCCGTCGTGGTAGTCCGAGTCCAAGAACGCGACGTTCAGTTTGGCGGCGATCCTGTACTCCTGCTCGCGATTGACGGGGTACGAGAAGGTCGATGAAGTGACCGGTAGCGGGAGGAACATCGCAACCGTGGTGGAAGTGTTGTCATCCGAGGGGAGCAGCACGCGGTTGCGGAAGTTCACGAGTTGCCGACCCACTCCTCGCCCGGACGCTGCGACCACGAACACGTTGGTGCCGTGTCCCGTCCGCATGATCGCATCGAAGCGAGCAGCGCTCTCCGAATCAAGGTGCTTGATGAAGTAATCGAGGTCTTCGATGAACAGGATGATCGGATGATCGTCACATTCGTGCGTGACCACACGCTCCATGCGGTCCCGCATCTGATCATGCACGCTCTTGAGTGCGTAAGCGAAGTCACCGGCGTCATGCCCTGAACTGAAGCAACTGTTCATGAGGTACGGCGTAGCGCCGTGGAAGACCTCATCGGAGTGGTCAGGAGCCATCTGAGCCACCACGAGGAGGAAGTCCTTGCGGGCAGCTTCGGTGCCTCCACCGACGAGCGTATGCGTCAGAGGCATCACCATCTCCTCGCCGGAATGAGTGGTGCCGACACGGACCGCCGAGAACTGTTCATCGAAGTCCGGGAAGACCGGCTCGTCGGCACCGTCGATGCTCAGCAGCTGCTCCGCCGCCTTGGTGACGCGTAATGTCTCCGCGTTCAGGTGTGCCTCGAGGTGTTCCTCGACTGTCGCCGCGGATTGCCTCGCGGTCCCCGCAGGGACGAGATGGCGACGGGCGCGATCCCAAGCCCGGTCGATGAATGATGGTTCGATTGGACTCTCTTTGTGTGTCATGGTCTTTCCTTCCGTGTGGACGGCTCAGGTGCCGTCGCTACATCACTAACGACACCTGATGCCGGAACGGCGCTGTGCCGCGTTTCACGGTGGCGGAGCCTGATGGCGGCTCAATTCAGTTCGTCACGCGTCGATGGACTGACGATGATCGGTCGCTATCAACCACATCACCAACCGCTCCACCGCAGCGTCGTAAGCGTCCTCATCCGTGGGCACTGCGCCGTTGGGGCAGAAGGTGCTGACTGCTGTGGAGAACGCGTGCGAGCTCACATCGTCGTCAGGGTCAGTCAGCAGTAGACGCAGTAGGGGCAGCGGAGCAGAACGGTTCTCCGCCACGCCCCGTCGCACGTACTCGTCCACATCGCAGGCGAGCAAGCCGAGCATGCCTGTCGGGGTCGCGCGGTTGTGGGCGACAGCGTGTCGGACTTCCTCGCATTCGGCGGTGGCAAGTAGGAGTAGAACGTCCGCCGACACGGAGGGGTTGTCAGCCAAGCCGAGCAGCACCTCTACGTCGTCACTGACGGCGAGCTCGACAAGCACCTCCGAGGGGATGGATGGGTTGCGGGCTGCTTCGCACCGAACGGCGCTGTCGGGCGACGCGAGCAGTTCGTCAAGGCGGGATCGGTCGTACGGGTCAGTCATGATGGTTCCTTCCATGCGAGCAGGCAGTCGTAGGAGTTCCACGGCTGACGCTTCACCGTCAATATCGGTCGGGGAGGGCAGGAAGCAGCCACGATGACCGTGAGGTTGGAGCCGCCTCTGCGTAGCCGACGATCCGTGGAAGCAAGTGGAGTAGCCCGAGCATGAGGAACCCCCGCACCGTTCAGTAGTGGCGCGGGGGTTCCTCATGCGTCTTGTCAGCTGATGGTGACGGACACGAGACGACCTTGCTCATCGAGCTCGGTGATGGTCTCCCACTCCTCGCCGGTGTCCGGGTCGATGTCTACGCTGATGATCTGCTTGTTCATACGGTCTCCTTGTTGATGTTGCGGGTGTAGGTGATGGCGGCTTCTGCTCGGGGGTGACCTGCTCGGAGGCACTTGACGCAGAGGTGGGAGCGGGTCACCTTCCTGCCGGCCCCGAAGCGGTGCCCCTGTGCGCAGAGACCGAGCCACACGGGAGGCTTCGCTGCCTTCTCCTCTTGCAGCTTCTTCCACTGTGCGGTCTCCACCTCGTCGGAACGGTGAACTGCGTGGATTTCGGTGGCGAGACCGAGCTCCTCATTGACTGCAGCGAAGTCGGCTGCCCACTTCGCGTTGTGTCCGTTCCTGTTCCCGGCACGAGCGTGAGCGAGCTCGTGAGCGATGGTCTTGGCGAACGTCGCGGGAGTGGTGTGACGGTTCGCGGTGTCGGAGAGCTCGATGGAGGTACGGGGCGTTTGATCCCAATAGGTCATCGTCTGCTTCGTGATCCCCAAGGAGCCTTGGCGGCGGTTCCATCCGCCCCACTCGGCACGGATACCCGAGAGGGAGCGGGCTTCGTGGAAGACATCCTCCACAATCGTCTTCCGCTCTTTCCAAGGCTTCTCGTACCACTCCTCAGCGGGGATCGACAGCAGCGCCGCGAGTTTCACGGCACGAGCATTGGTCACTTGGGAGGGCGCGGTGGCGGGGATGTCGGTGGGGCGGATCGAAGCTTGCACGCTTTGTTTCCTGCTTCGCTTTCCTGCGGGGCACCGACGACCGCCCTGCTCTTTGCTTCTACACATGGGTCTCCTTTCGGTAGGTGTCCCCGTCAATATCGGTAGATGAGGGACACAGCAGGAGCAGCGCTCTCCATGACGGATGGAACGGCGCAGAGGCCGGCAGTCCGGCAGACATGAGAAGACCCCGGCTCCGAACAAGGGAGCCGGGGTCAGGCGGTGGCGCGGTTACTTGCGGCGACGACCACCGAAGAGGCGTGCGGAGAAGGAAGCGGTGTGCTCCTCCACCTCGGCTCGGAGCCGCTCGTTCTCTGCTCGCAGCCGAGCGACCTCGAGTTCCAACTGCTGAACCTGCGACAGGGAGAGCGACCGCAGCCGCTCCGTGAGGGTCTCCCCATCCACCCATCCGAGGGTGATGAGAGCCGCCGCGGGGATACGCCAACCGTCCTCGCTGACAGTGGCACCCTCCCCTACAAGCTTCTCCTTGTTGTAGCGGACCCGACCCTCGGAGGAACCGGTCACGGAGGCAGCCTGCGCGAGCGACAGGAACACCTCGTTCTCGTGGAGCTTGGCAGCCATCATCTTCACCTTCCCGATGCGGTCTCGGACCGACCCTCGCCCGCTCCGTTTGGAGGGGCAGATACAAAGCTGCCGGGTCCGACTGACATCCGTCCCGGAACCGCTTAAAGCGCCTGAGAGCCGTTCTGACGCAAACCGCATTCACACATTTACCGAAATCCACCCCAAGGACGAGCAGAAACGCCCCTCAGAGCGACTTTGCCCCCGTTTGTGGGTAAGCGGACATCCCGCATCAGGAAAACGCGTTAGAAAGGCTTAGAGCAAAGCCGAGGTTCAGCAGCTCGGATATAGAGCCGGGGGCCCAACAAAACCGGCGATGGTCAGGAGCATCTGCTTCGCTTCCGCGCGCTCTTTAGAGGGGCGGCTCCAACCAAGCCTCATCGACACAGCTCGAACCGGTGTCCCACGCTCTTATTGCATCCGCTGCGAACGACGACTGCCCTACCTCGGGGAGGAGAGGTAGGGCAGTCGTGTGACGAAAGGAGCAGGGCGGATCAGGCTGCCTGTCGGGCGTATGCCTCTTTCAGGTAGTCCGGGCAGGCGCGATGGAACAGCACCTCGGAGAGCATCGCCTCCCGCTCGTCAGGGTCAGCGTGCTTCGTGTAGGTGTGCGCAAGAGCAGTCAGAGCACGAGGTGTCAGGTCGCCACGGCACAGCAGCAGCTGATGCTCCGACCACATCTCCACGCCGCCATTCATCCGCTGCTGCGGAGGCAGGGACGCGATGACCGTTTGGAGGGTGTTCCCGCAGGACGGGTGGCGGGCAACGGAGTAGCCGTGGGACAGCAACCTCGAGAGCTCGTTCTGTGGAGTGTCACGAGAGGACAGCAGGACAGCGGCAGCCCCAACGGTGTAACGACCCTCAGCATCAGTGACGTAGCCCATGCCGGCCTCCTTGTCCGCAGCCGTCGTGTTCGGGTTCCGTAGAGCGGCGAACATGGCAGGGGAGTAGGCGTGCTGCGGGTCGTGAATGAGCTTGGACAGCACCTCGGTAGGGGCGGACGGGTTGGATGCCACCTGTCGCGGGAACTCGTCAGCGAGGATCGCCAACACGGAAGCAGGTGTCCGAGCGTTCTCTGCGGTCAGGGTACGCACACGCCACTTCCGATGCTGTGAGAGCGCAGTCAGCACCTTCGGGTGGGTGGTGTCGCCGGTCGCGTGAGCGTAAGACCGCTCCTCGGACCATTGAGCAATCTGAGCGAGAGTTGGGTTCGCCGCACGGTACGCGATGAGCTGCTTGTCACGGCGGGACTGAGCGATGTCAGCGGACAGGTCTTGCCCTGCGTCACGCAGCTTGGCGATGCCGTCAGGTGTGAGCTTATACTCCGCTTTCGCGTTAGCGAGAGCGACGAGGGCACGCTCATGCTTCTTCGGGTCGTTGAGCTTGCGTGCCTGCTCGAGCTTGGTCTCAGCGGCAGTCAGCCGCTGAGCAGCATGGGTGGAACAACGAGGTCCCGGTTTCGCGTAACACATGGTTGCGTCCTTCCGTCACGGTCAGAGATGCCTGACCTGATACATACCTAACGGGCAAGAACGCGAGAGAAAACAACGCTCCCCCGCCTGCCATCAGTATCGGCAAACGGGGGAGCTTTCTTCCCGAAACGGGACGATCAGTCTTCGTCGTCAAAGCGGTTACGGCGAGCACGCGGAGCCGTCTGCTCCCCGTACGCCCACGCGTTCTGCCGCGTGTGAACTCCCTCATCAGCGAGGTCGTTCCATTTCATCCAAGAGGCGGTGGAGAGGTTCCGAGGGTAAGTGGTGCGAGACATGGCTTCCTTCTTTCGTGTAGTGCCGCAAGTAGTTCTTCCGGCGTGTTGCTGTATCCCTAACGACCGGCTCACCGCGAAGCGGCACTTTCTGACGCTTTCGGGGAAAATCTTCAGCACCGGCTCCCGGCACACGCAGCGGAGCACCCATCCGAGCTGCTCTGCCTCGCAGTGAGGTCAGGTCTGTAACAGGTCGAGAGCTCGTGACCGGATGCTTCGGAGCGACACCTCTATATGCAGCGGTGACCGGGCGAGAGTGGTTGCGAAGCAATCGCCGCGTAGGATGCGGGGACGCAAGGCATTCATGTCCGAGCCTCGCAACGATCACAACGAACAAGGGAAGGAGCACTGATGGCTGAAAACGCAACCGTCAGCGAGGCTCTCACGCAGGGCGACATCATCGCCCTCACCGGCGGTAACACCGCCATCCGCGACGACAAGGACCTCCGCGACCGCCTCACCAAGAAGCACGGCGCGGTCTTCACGGGCAAGAAGGGTCCCCGCGCAGTGCAGGTTCCCCTCTCCGCCGCAATCGCGGAAGGGTGGGTTCCCGAGGGCACCTCCTACGAGGACGCAAAGAAGATGGCGGCGGAGAAGAAGCCGCAGCCGCGTGCCAACTCGGGCAAGCCCCGTGCCTCCAAGGCCGGCTCCGCGAGGACGACGGGCGACTTCACCGCCGACTTCACCGCTCTCGCTGAGGAGGCTGACCGCCTCAGCGTCGAGGTCGCTCGCCTCGAGCAGAAGAAGAAGGATGTCGGTGAGGAGCTCGCGGACGCGCGGAAGCGCGCGAACACCGCACAGCGGCAGCTCCGCAACCTCGCGGACAAGGCAGAAGCGGAAGCAGAGGCGGCACTCGAGGCTGTCCGACGCATCAAGCAGAACGCCTCCTGACCTACACGCACTAAGAACCCCCGCACCGAGACAGGTGGTGCGGGGGTTCTTCTGTCGCTCGTCTACGAGAGCGGGAGTGTCAGCCTTCCACGGGCTTCATGTCCGCGAGTTTCAGCGTCATCGTGATCGGCTCCCCATCAGGTGAGGTTCCTGCGAGAGACAGGTCCTGCCCGTACGGGGAAGTGATGCCGGAGTAGGTGATGGTGGCACCGGAGTAGTCCGCATCGAGCACAGTGACGGTCAGGGCTTGCCCTGCTGCTGCCTGCTCCAACGTCCACGTGATGTCGAAGCTGTCGGAGCCGAAGTCTGTGATCGTCAGCTCTCCTGTGCCGTCAGCGAGGAACCGCACAGCTGCGCGGGTTTCACTGCCGGTCGTGCCGACCCACACCGTGTCAGGGATGGAGTTCTCTGCGACGGGGACGTACGCACCGAGGACGGCTGCGACGGTTGCCTCGATCACCTCGCCCTTCCCGTCGTTGCCGTCCAAGTTGATGCGGGTTGCTCCTGCAGGGGCGGAACCGTTCAGGACGATGGTGCCCTTCTTGCCGGCCTCCGGGACGGTGATGCGGACGTACTCGCCGCGCTCAACCGGGCTTCCGTTCAGCATGTCGGTCCGCTCCCATGTGAGCGGGAACACCTGCCATGCGCGCTCATTGCCGCCGACGCGGAGGATGCCGCTGCCGTCAGCGTCGAAGCGGAAGAAGCCGCTGTCGAAGCCGACGTTGCCGCTCCATACGGAACCGGCGATGCCGTCGAGGACGACAGGCTCCCCATCGGGACCCTCAGCCGTGAGGCTGTCGGGACGTTCCACAAGGAGCTTCCGCTGTCCGAGCTCCTGACCGAAGCCGGAGGAAAGAATCAGAGCGGTAGCCGCTCCTTCGCCATCGACGGGGCGAACCTCCTCAATGTCGAACTTGAGCGAGACCCCGTCCTTCACCTCTGCGAAGCGGATGGTGCCGTCCTTGATGTTCCAAGAGGAGCGGTCAGGGTTCCCTGTTGGCAACAACGTGTCGAGGGAGGGCAGCATCCCGTCAGTACGTTCGGCGGTAGTAATGGAGGAGATGAGACCTTCCTCCTCGAGGGTGAAGTGCCACACCGTGCCGTAGGTGTCAGTGCCGACCCATTCGCCGGTGATGCGGTCACCTGCGGCTCCTTGGTCGTCTGCCTGCACGGCGACGTTGTTGTAGACGACGCGGTCGAGGGTGGCGTTCCACCACGGGATTTGAGATGCGAACCACAAGCCGAGCAACACGAGCACACCGACGACGGCGTAGCCGAAGAACTTCTGACCGCCTTCGCTCTCGAGTGCCTTATTGCCGAGGCTCTTGGTGCCGCTCCAAGCTGCTCGTCCGGTCGCCTTGACGGCTCGCTTCGTGAGCGACTCGCGCTCCAATACCTCCTCGTCAGGGTCGATGAACTCGCCGTCATACATGTCATCAGACAGTGATGGTTTCGGGTTGCGGTCGTCGTAGAACTTCTCGGGTGCTTCCTCGCCGTAGATGTCGTTCGTCATGGGGTTCCTTCCGTGGTCTGTGTCGCGGGCTGTGAAGCCTCGCAGTAGATATCGGTCAGAAACGGTAAAAGTGGCAGGGTCGTGTGACTGTGCCGACTGATGGGGAACCTCGCCATCGAGAGGTGGCAGGGGAGGGAGCACCGCTCTGACCTGCAAGAGGACTTTCATGCGGCACGAGGGACACCGGTGGCGGCGCTGCGGCGGACAACAGAAGAACCCCCGTCAAGGATTTCGGTCCTTGAGACGGGGGTTCTTACTCTGCAGAGATAGCCGGTCCTCGCATCCCCGAACCGTGAGTAGCCTTTTCCGAGCTATTGACACGAGGGGAAACACTCACCGTGCTTCTACACATTCATTATCGGCAGAAGAAGTCGAGAGTGCGCAAGATCGGTGAAAAAGTTTCAGGCAGGAACGACAGAACCCCTCCAACCTCCGGCTCCTTCGGGGAGCCTGTCAAGGCGAGGGGCCTGTCGGTAGGGAGCAGGTCATCCACCACCCTTGCTTCCCATGACCGAGGGGGAGCCTGTCAGGGCTTCGGATCGGTTCAGGGGCAGCAGCTCGTAGGAGAACCTCTTTGCTGTACACCCTTGATATCGGTAAACGGATACTGCAGGTGCAGGCATCCGCCCCTCAGTGTGAGGTGGTGGAGGTAGCAGACGCGGTGCTGACCCACTCGCTCGCAAGGGTTCGTAGGACGCTGTCCTCGTGGCGGAGCAGAGCTTCGCTCACCCGAGGGTCAGCCATCAGGCGCTCGAGGATGTGGCTCACGGCGGCACCCTCGTCGCCTGTCTGCTCGGCACGGAGGAGAACCGCAGCCACCTCCTGCGGGGACGCTTCTTCGTCATCGAGCTTCCACAGCTCACGGGAACGCTCACCGTCAGCCACCTGCTCGGTACGGGTGCCGTGCCACACATAGGCGGGAGCCGACTGCGGAACGCGGAAATCCTCCATCACGTCGCTATACCCGTAGGTCAGCGAGCCTGCCTCCCACTCCATGTACGCGTGGTCGTACTCGTTGATGTCGCCTTCGCTGACGATGCGAGAGAACGGCAGCTCACGGGCAGCGACAGCGAGCAGGTCATCGAGGCTGTCCTTCGCTTCGGCAGTCACCTCCAACCACACAGAAGCAGGAGTGTCGTGAAGCGTCACCGTGCTGTGCAGGGGTGCCGAAGGAACTACCGCATCCACGCCTTCTGCGGCGAGCATCCGCACAAGCTCATCAGCCCACCCGTCTGCCGGCCTCTCTGCCGGAGCAACACGGAACCGCTCAGCAACCCCCCGCAGCCACGACTCGTCCCCGTAGAAGGAGACAGCGCCATTCCAAGTCATCGTTCGCTTCCTCTCTGACCGCAGACATCCTCCGCCGGTCTCTCACAGTGAGTATCGGAAGTTCTGCCAAAGCCGCACGATACAGGTCCACCACGCAGAGGCCGGCGACGACGAGCAGGGGACGCAGAAGCCCCGCAGGATGCGACACCCTGCGGGGCTTCGAGGCGGGGCGTCACACTCTCGGGTAGTGGCGGAGTGAGGAGCCGTCGTCGCGGACGATGGCGAACGGATCGCAGTTGATCGACCCACTTCTGATGGGGTAGTCATGCGAGGCGAAGACCGCATCATCCAACGCGACACGAGCTGCACGCGGAGAGCGGAACACTCGACCGCTCTTCTCGTCCTCAGTCCACACGGCTGTGAACGCGGTCTTGCGAGCAGAGAAGCGGCGAAGGTAGACGGTGGTGGCTCCATCGTTCTTCGTCACACGGAAGCGACCTTTGGTGTCCGGCAGTTGCAAGGCGGCAGGCAGGACCGCTTTGGTGTCGGCGGTCACGCCAAGGTTGTCAGTGATGGTTGCGCGTACTCGCTCCACTGACGGCAGTTGCCCTTCGTACATGTACTGAGCAAGCTCTGCTCGTTCCCGAACGTCTTGGCTGTTGTCGGATGCGAGCAGCGCGACAACGTCGTCAGGAGCGTCCAACCGCATGGCGGTGAACAGGCGCACGGTTACGCGGACATCGCTTGCGAGCACTCTCAGAGCATCCTCGCCCGAGGAGAGGTTGCAGGCGACCGCCACAGCGACCGATTGCACCTCGTCGGCTGCCAACTGCGTCAGCGTGGTGGTCGATGACGCCGGGTTCGCGGCGACAGCCTCACGGATAAGGGCGCCCTCGGATGATGCCAAGACTGCTAAGAGGTCTGCGGGCGTCCGGGGTGACAGCGCGGCTGTGTAGCGGTAGCGGCGACCCTCATAGGAGGTCTCCGGCAGGGTGCACAGCTCCCACAGTCGAGCGGCAGGCGCGCCGGACTGCTCGATAGCGGCAACAGTCGTAGAGATGGTTTCGTAACGTGCCTTGCGTGATTGTGCCGAGCGTCGAGGTGTTGGTTGGGATGAGTGGCTCATCACTTTCCTTTCTGTGATGCCGCATCGGAGCGTGTCGCCCACGGGTGGAGGATGTGGAAGTCGAACGCGAACTGCGAGCAGGCGGTCACAGGAAACGCCGCGAGCATTAGAACGATGGACAGAAGTGGGTCGGTCTCCATGAAGGCGTTGGAGAGCCTTGAGAAACAGAAGACGAGCGACAACCCGAACACGGCGAGGATCAGCACTCGAGTGAAGTAGCGAGGTGGGCGGGATGGGTGAGTCATCTGACGTTCCTTTTCGGGCAGGCAGCAGGGATGCTGTAACCCATCCCTAACGACCACGCTCCGCTCGGCAGTCGTATCCCTTGTTGTGCGGCTTCACGGGCAGGTGACTTTCATACGGCAGTGAGGACATCGCCAATCTCGGAGAAAGCTGCCGCGAAACGGTCAAAAGAGACCACTCCGCCAACACAGCCCGTTAGGTATAAAGCAAGACACCGAGAGAAGCACTCTCACCGACACGAAAGAACCGACCATGCTCACCATCACCCGCAAAGCACCAACCGCCCTCCTCGCACTCACCGGCTCCGTCGTCGGCGGCATCATCCTCGGGATCGCAGTCGTCATCGGCATCGCCATCACCGTCGCCCTCGTGCAGCTCGTGGGCATGTTCGCAGGAGAGTTCATCACCGCCTCCCTCCCCGGCACCATCACCGTCCTCGCCATCACTGCCGGCCTCTACCTCACCGGCAAGCTCCGCAGCAACACCGCCTCCTGAACCTCACGAAAGGAAACGAACCCCCGCACCAAGCGACAGGTGCGGGGGTTCCGCTTTTGCCCGTCAGGACTTTCATGCGGCTGAAGACCAACTCGCAGTAGCTCAACCGGATGAGCACACCCCTACTGAGGGCGCGAATGGAGGTTCGAGTCCTCTCTGTGAGACCACCAAGGGGCAGGCGCACCACACAGTGTCTGCCCCTTGACCATCACCACAGCAACTGCAACTCTCTGAAAGAAGTTCGCTGAGAACAGCCAAAACTGACCACTCCTACATCGCAGCCCGTTAGGTATAAAGCAAGACCACACAGGAAGCCTCGCTTCCACCTAACAGGAGAAACCAATGTCCAACCGCACCGACATCACAGACCGCAACGAACGCGGTGAAATCGACCTCTTCACCCTCATCTTCGTCGGCATCATCCTCGTCCTCGTCTACCTCGCCACCTTTACCGACACTGATGTCCCCGCACTCATCGCAACCTTCCTCAACGGGATGGTAGAAGTATGGGCAACAGCCATCAGCACCATCTTCGGCACTGCCTGACACTGAACCGCCACAGAAGCCCCGCACCAACCCTCACGGTGCGGGGCTTCTGTCATCTCCGCACCTGACAGGACTTTCATACGGCAGTGAGGACATGATGCTGCGGCGGAATCGCGTGAAAAAAGTCCAAAATAGATGCCCGAAAACAGCCCGAAACGACCAATTCCGCGACAACAACCGTTAGGTATTCAGTAAGACAACGAGAGAAAACCTCTCACCAACCAAGGAAAACGCCATGACGAAAACCAAACTCTCCTTCCCACAGAGCTACCTCCTCAACCGAGCACAGCAACTCGCCAACGAAGTTCGCAACCTCACCCCCAAGGCCGGCGAAATCTACGGCATCTATGTCAGCAACCACACCCACCGCACCGCAACCTCCCTCGCCAACATGGGCATCGGACACATCCACAGCAGCAACAGCAACAGCGGATGGTTCATCATCCCCGCCAACTGACCTCGAAAAACGAAGAAACCCCCGCAGCCCACAGCCGAGCTCGCGGGGGTTTCCCGTCTCAACCACCCGGCGAGAACCTCAGCAGTAGAAGCGACACGCCGAAGCAAACAGAAATGATCCCGAAAACATCGGTGAAACGACCATTCTCGATACGCTGCCCGTTAGTAATACAGCAAGACGTAAAGGAAGAACAATCTTCCGCCTAACAGGAGAAAGCAAATGTCCAAGCTCACCGCAACCCGCAACGAACTGCTCGCAGAGATGCCATCCGCATCCTTCGCTACCGAAGACCTCTTCGACATGCTGACACGCGACAACGAAGAAGAGAACGCCGCTCGAGTGTTCGCAGCAGCCAAGACACAAACTGCAGAGCGTGTTCTCGCCCGCATCCAAGGAGCACACAACGCAGACTTCGGAGCAGTCCTCGACCGCAACGACGACATCTGCCTCTACTACCGCGACGAAGCCATCGAAGAGGTCCTCAACGACAGCATCATCAACCTGTCGCTCGAAGAGCAGGTGGATGCGCTCCGCCTCATCGAAGACGACTACGCCGGTGAGCACATCAGCGGACTCGTGTTCCCACGGCTCGAGGTCGCTGTGGAGACCGAAGGTGTCCGCGTCTACACCGATCCCGTCGATGAGTTCGTACTACGTGCCATCGCAGGAGACCTCGCCAACACGCTCGCCGTCGAGCTCGTGGCAGAGCTCGCAGCCTAACCCCAACCCGACACGACACGAAGGAGCCGCCTATCGACAACTGACCCCAACGCACATACCGGCACAGCCCCGCACCAACCCCCTACGGTGCGGGGCTTCGTCGTGTGTACACATGGAGACGGTCCCCTCGATGTCCTCACTGCCGTATGAAAGTCATCAGGGAGCGATGGCAGCACACAGAAGAACCGCGCCTCAACCACCTATGAGGCGGAGTTCAGACACCCATCACAGGGAGCGACAGTGCCATCAACGGTGATCGCAGACCGGGATCATCTCGGACTGCTCCGTTCGAGCTACCAACGTGAGCTATGCACGCTCTCATGCGCCTTCGCGCTACTGCGACAACTCGCTCTCGGGCGTACGCCCAATGACGAAGGCGACAGCCTCTTCGGCGGTGGAGCCACTCCACTGCGTGTCTTGCGCGACCGTGAGCGCAGTCGAGGCCGGCACGACCTCTTCCCGCCACTGCCACTCCATCGCATCCCTGTCGTGCTCGAAACGAGTGACCCGCATCAGGCGGTCACCGTCCGCGTCCTCCAACCAACCTGTCGCTGTGCGCTCACGGCGGAGCGCGCCATCAAGCCACACCGCCTCCCACCACTGCTGAACGTTCGGGTCCAAGAACTCCGCGACCACAGCGGTGAACTGCGGCAGCGTCAGCCCTATCGCCTCAATGAGTTCAGCGACAGCCGAGGAGTCGGACTCAAACCGCAGCCCGACGATGCTGTGCTGCTCGTCATCCTCGCCAATCTCGACCGCTGTGTCGTAGATCGCAGGAACCTCATCGAGCATGTGACCGGCGGTGGAGAGCATGTCCACGAAGATCGTCTGCCACGACTCTGCTGCCCCGTCCATGGGCGCGTCCATGATCCGCTGCTCGAGGTCGGTCATCACAGCAGTCTCGCCTCGCAGTGCCAAACGGAATCGAACTCGCGCCATCATGTCCTCCTCGACACACACCTCGGGCAAGCATCGCAGACCGAGGTCATCAGCGAGCGTCCCTGCTGCCGTATGAAAGTCACGACTGCGGTATGTAAGAACCGGGTCGCCACTCATACGAGCTCACGCCTTTCGATTCGCCGTAAACCCATCGCCACTCGTACGCGACAGCCGCCTCCGGCTCGACGCAGTGCACGAACACCGCACGGAGGTCCGGCACCTGCTCCGCCACATAGTTCAGCAACAGATTGACTGCCTCCGACCCCTCGAACTTCAGTCGAAGACGGAAGCCATCGTCCGGGTAGTACTCGCCGTACATCTCGATCAGGGGATCAGTGGCGCGTAGGGGTTCGAGCTGATCGGTGTAGCGACCGTTCTCGCCCTCGCCCCACGGACGCTCCTGCTCCGCGAGCAGGCTCGTGAAGAACGTGAGCCACCCTTCGGGAGCATCAGTTCCCACAGCGTCCTCAGCGCGACGGCGGAGGCTCATAATCAGTGGCTTCTCAGCACGAATCCACACCTCGAACTGCAGCATCTCCACTCACTGTCTCCCTCTTGCGCCTACCTCTGCGCAAGTGAATCAGATGTGCGCTCGCTTCTGTCCTCTCGCCACCCGAGCGGCAGGGGGCAGGCAGCGCGAAGCGGCTCGTAGGGGTCGGTGACAGCCCGAAGGTGTCACACGGAAGGTGAGTGGCGTTCAGCGCCTACTGTTGGGACCGTGAAGGCTGTGAGTGCGGAGATGCGACAGGCTGCGACCGAGTTCGCAAGCAAGTGGGCAGGACAGTCAGGAGAGAAGCAGCTCGCACAGTCCTATTGGACCGACTTCTTCCACCACATCATCGGCGTCCCCGACCTGCTCGCAGCAGGAGTGGACTTCGAGAAGCCCGTTCGCACCGAGACCGGCTCCACCGGCTTCATCGACGTGCTTTGGGGCGGAGTCGTGCTCATCGAGCACAAGAGCGCAGGCAAGTCGCTCGACGTTGCCGAGGCTCAGGCTCGCGGCTACCTCAAGGTGCTTCCCGCCCCGCTTCGAGCACCGTTCATCGTCGTGTCCAACTTCGCCACCATCCGCATCGTGGATGTCGCACTGAACACGTCCATCGAGTTCCCCCTCTCCGAACTGCCGAACAACCTCGACCGTGTGGTCGCCGTGTTCGGGGACTACTCCGCACGAGCCACAAGGCTTGAGATCACGGCAGACCGCAAAGCAGGCGAGAAGATGGCTCGCCTCTACCAAGCGTTCGAGGAGGCCGGCTACTCGGGGCATGAGGTGTCGGTGTTCCTCGTGCGGCTGCTGTTCCTTCTCTTCGGTGATGACACGAGCATGTGGCGCAAGCCGAAGGCGTTCGAGGACTTGGTCATGGCTCAGCCCGCTGACGGG
Organism: Agrococcus sediminis; assembly: GCF_007923295.1. Lineage (GTDB taxonomy): Bacteria > Actinomycetota > Actinomycetes > Actinomycetales > Microbacteriaceae > Agrococcus > Agrococcus sediminis. The sequence goes on from NZ_VOIR01000011.1 coordinate 602,303, forward strand.
TCCACGCTCGGCGCGATGGTGGCAGGTCTCTTCCAACACCTGAACGACCCGAACCCGCCGAAGAACACGCCCGCCGCGTACCTACCCTTCCCATACGTGAACGGTGGACTGTTCGCTGAGAACATCAGGCTGTTCCACTTCACGGACGCGATGCGAGACGCCTTGGTGGATGCGTGCTCGTACGATTGGTCCTCCATCTCGCCCGCCATCTTCGGCGCCATGTTCCAAACGGTGAAGTCCAAGGAAGAGCGGCGCAAGCTCGGGGAGCACTACACGTCCGAAGCGAACATTCTGAAGGTGATCCGTCCCCTCTTCTTGGACGACTTCACCGAGCGAGCGATGAAGGCATGGGATAAGCCCGCCGACCTGCGCAAGCTGCGCACCGAGTTGGGAAAGAAGCGGTTCCTCGACCCCGCCTGCGGCTCAGGCAACTTCCTCCTTGTCGCCTACCGGCACCTGCGTGAGTTGGAACTCAAGATCATCGTTCGAGTGCAGGAGCTCACCGGGAAGACCGAAGCGGTTGCGCTCGACGGGACCGCGGAGGCAGCGGTGCTCGTCTCCTTGGAGCAGTTCCACGGCTTCGAGTACGAAGAGTGGTCATCACAGATCGCCACCGTCGCCATGTTCCTCGCTGACCGTCAAGCCAACCTTGCGATGGAAGAGATTCTCGGAACTTCCCCGGACAGGTTCCCGCTGAAGGAGTCCGCCCACATCCACAACCTCAACGCCCTCCGCACCGATTGGTCCGCGTTGGTGCCGATGGACGACGACACCTACATCTTCGGGAACCCACCGTTCTACGGCTTCACATGGCTGTCAGATGAGCAGCGAGCGGATCAAGCACTCGTATGGAACAAGGTCCGCTCCTACGGCGACCTCGACTACGTGGCGTCATGGTTTCTGCTTGCCGCGAAGAACCTCCAAGGCACACGAGGACGAGCAGCGTTCGTCACCACCTCCTCCCTCACGCAGGGGCAGCAGCCGCCGATTCTGTGGGGTCAGCTGTACCCGATGGGGTTCGGCATCGACTTCGCACACCGGAGCTTCCTGTGGGCGAACGCCGGAGGAGACGAGGCTTCGGTCTACGTCGCCATCGTCGGCTTCTCCGCAAACCCCAAGCCTGCACGCCGGCCCCTGTGGTCGTACGAGACGGCTCGAGGCAACCCCACGCTCGTCATGGTGCCTCGCATCAACGCCTACCTGTTGGACGCAGTTGAGCGGCTCATCACATCTCGATCCAAGCCGCTCGCCCCTTCCACGCAGACGCTCGACTACGGCTCGAAGCCGACTGACGGTGGACTGCTGTCGAACCTGATGCCCGACGAAGCGGCACAGATCAGGGCTACTGACCCCATCGCCGCGAAGTACCTACGTCGGGTGGTGGGAGCCAAGGAGTTCATCTATGACATCGAACGGTGGGGCTTGTGGCTGCTCGATGCCTCTCCGGCAGACATCAAGAACTCACCCACGCTGCACTCTCGAGTGTCAGAGGTGAAGAAGCTCCGGCTCGCATCTACCAAACTTAAGACGCAGCAAGACGCGGATCGCGCATCCGAGTGGCAGGAGATTCGGCAACACGATGGCAACTACATCGCTGTGCCGCTGACGACCTCCGCGAACCGCCGCTACATCCCGATGGGATACCTGCCGCCCGAGGTGATCGCTAACAACAAGGTGTCCGTCGTGCGAGACGGCAGCCTCCTCACCTTCGGTGTGCTCTCATCACGCTTGTTCGTCGTGTGGACGCACGGCTTCTCCGGGCGACTGAAGAACGACCCCAACATCAGTGGCGGCATCACCTACAACAACTTCCCGTTCCCCACGGACGGACACGAAAAGATCGCCACAGCGGCACAGGCTGTCTTGGATGCACGCGCCGCATACCCCGACAGCAACCTCGCCGCCCTCTACGACGACATCTCCATGCCTCCGAGCCTGCGGAAGGCTCACGCTGCTCTCGACAAGGCAGTGCTCAACGCCTACGGGATGAAGAGCAACGTCTCCGAGGTCGGCATGTTGGAAACCCTGTTCTCCTTGTACGTAGAGGCAATCGACGGGCTACTCGCTGCACCCGCGAAGAAGAGCCGAACGAAGAAGCTGATGAACGTAGGGTCTTGACGCCATAGACGACGGACCCCTCGAGAATCCGGTGCCCAAGACCACAAGAAGCCCTCCCTGTTGATGGGGAGGGCTTCTCAGTCGTGGAGCGAGCGGTGTTACTGCGAGCCGTTCAGCATCCACATCTCGTCCACCTTCGCCGGGTCAGCACCGAGGTCGATGAGCATGGCACGCATCCCACGCATCGTCACGTTCGTCTGCATTTTCAGCCAACACAGCTGACAGAACTCGTCATGCTCCGACCGCCCATCCCAAAACCGCTTCGGCAGATAGACCGCCTGCTCACAACGCAGACAAGAACCAACTGTCATCTCATCAAGAGCGAACGCCTCCACACCACCCGCAGGGGTCACACGCTCCACCACCTGAGGCCAACCCTCGTACCAATCACCGAACTGCTGCGGCTTCAGGTGCAGCCACAACGCAGGGATGTTCGGACCGTCCCTCCACGCCTCAATACCGCCACTCATGAACTGCGACGCGTCGTAGCTGACCGCCCTCTTCTCCTCGCTCATGTCGTCCTCCTTCAGGCTCTCGCCTCTCGATGTCATACCTAATGACTAACGGCGGCGGACACCGGATGCGTCAGAACCGCAAGTCCACGGCAACAGCGTCAGAGATGTCCTCACTGCCGTATGAAAGTCACGACGGGGCAACAGGAAGCCCTGCACCGAGAGAACGTGGTGCGGGGCTTCCTGTCAGGAGGTGCGAAGGAACTTAGGCGGCGGACGTAGCCGACCCTTCATCAGGAGTCCTCTGCAAGCGTTCTCGTGCCGCCTTGCGAATCTCGCCCACCTCATTCACATCCGCCTCAACCTCAGCAAGGCTCACGTACGACGTGTCACGGTGAAGGACTGCGAAGTAGCGCACAGCCAACGACTCATCCTTCGTGAGCTCGGCAAGAACTTCGGAAGGGGTGGAATCGTTGGACGCAACTCCCTGCCGAACAAACTCGTCCTTGTGCTTGGCGAGCCGCGCAAGATGCGCCACAGGGGTGTGCTCGTCTGCTGCGATCTCGCTTGGCGACACGTCAGCGTCCCCGCGTAGCAACGCCTCCTGCAGATCGGCGGAGTAACGGGCATCGCGGATGTCGGCAAAGCGAGCGCCGATCTGCTGCGTGATGTTTAGCGGAGGCAGCACTGCTTCGAGAAGCTCGCCATGCTCCACGATGGCGACAGACCCATTCGCTGTGCCGTACCGCCGCGCGAGAGCGTCGTAGTCCTCAGCCGAGAACATCCGAAGACATGAACGCTCGGCACCCTCGTCTTCATCCTCTTCATCGGGCAGCCCGTCAATGTAGTCAGCCATCACCCGACCCACAACCTGAGCGGTCAGCTGATCCACGATCAAACCCGAACCATCCGCCGCCTCAAGGTTCATGTGAGTGTCCTCATCCAACAGATCCTTGTACGTTTTCTTCTTCACATCCATAGCCGCTCCTTCACGCTCGCGGAGTACCTCTCCATCTTTCGCGTCACATAGTGACTATCGGTCGTAGCGGGAAAAGCCCGTCGAACAGCGATCACGGTCTCCCGTCGTACGGCAGTCGCGCGCAGAATCATCACAAGCGTCCTCACTGCCGTATGAAAGCCACCTGCCGACAGGATGCGACACCAACAGAAGAACCCCATCCACCGCAGCAGACAGGGTACAAGAAGCCACCACAAGGGCAGCGAACATCGCTCACACAGGAAGCAACGCACCCACCCACATAAGAGCACACATAGGGGGATAAGAGAGCGCAACGTCCACCTGTCCTCCCGTCCTCCGTCCTCACAGCACACACAGTCCACACCGTGACCAACACACGCAGCATCCACCCGTCGTCACACCCACACACACAAAACGGGAAAAGAGCGATCGAGGAGGAACACACGGTCACACACGAAAACGGGGAAACCACCACAACCCACACATCACACAACGGGAGCGAGCAGACAGCACCGCAGGAGGGAACACCGCACACACACGGAAACGGGAAAACGTAGAGAGGAGGAAGGAGGGGGAAGGGGAGGAAGGAAACGGGAAAACGATGGGACCCCGAAACGGCAGAGGCAGGAACGAGGATCAAAACGGGAAAACGGTCAAAACGGGAAAAGTCCTCCATCAGAGGGGCACTACGAAACCAACCGCGTAACCACCCGACTTCACCGCTGCTCTGTGTTGCGCCTGCGGCAGAGCAGCGGTGAAGTCATTGGGGTGGTTTGAGCAGGTTGGTTGGAGGAGTGCCCCTCTGATGTTCAGGGAGATGGAGTGACCGCAGGGAGCGGAACTCCCTGAACACTTCAGGAGGACGATGGTGCGGATGCGAGGAGCTCCATCGAGCCTGCCTGCAACCGCAACGGGCATCACCCCGAACATGAGGGACGGATATAACCACGTGGCGGTGGACGCTGTGGCGCGCGGCAGGGTAGAGAGGAAGAGGGAGAGGAAGCAGGAGCGAGGGGTGCCTTCGAGGGAGCGAAGGAAGGCAGTCACATCCAATAAATCAAGAAGAAGGAGCAGAGGCTCGCGGTGTCAGGAAGAGAGGCGAGGAGGTCTCCACTGTCAGGAGGACAGGCTCACTACCGCTACTCCACGGGTTCATCATCCTTGTGCTCTTTGCTTCGCATACAGAGCGATGTCATCCCCTTCGGGTTCTCCATTCACTCTTATATCAGGGTGTGGAGAGGGGAGAGGGGGTGGGAGTATAACCGTATACCTAAACAAATGCTCGCGCGCGGTTTCTGAGGGACTCCGTGGCATGCTTATGCGGGCGTGAGAGCGGCTGTGCGGCGCTCTGAGCCGTTTTACCGTTCTCCGTGGGTGTCGGATATGGGTGGAGCCTTTTTAGGGGCTTAGAACGCGCGCGGACAGCAGAAGCCCCGCACTGGGTGGTGACAGTACGGGGCTTCCTCGGTGTGTTCCCGTTAGAGCGGAAGACCGTTGGTGCCGGCCTCGGAGGCAGGGAGCCATTCGGTCAGCTCCGCGATGATGATGCGGCGTTCGGTGTTGCCCCATTCGGGGTAGCAGGTGATGAGGGTGAGCATGGCGGTCATTGCTGCTTCCTTTGACAGTGGGACATCGTTGAGGACTTCCATCTCTGTCGGCTTGATGATTTCCTCGCGGGTCATCGTGTAGCGGTAGAAGCCGTCAGCTGTGCGGATGAGGATGTGGTCGCCTTCCTCGAGGAGGCGGAGGTCGTTGAGGACCCCTTCTCGGTGTCCGGCGAGGACGAGGTTGCCGACTTCCCCTGCTCGTTCGCTGCCGTCGTAGACCCCGAGGACGTTCCGATCTACGACTTCTTGTGTGGCTCCGACTTGGATGGCTCGGACGTACTCTTCCCCGAGGGATGGGATGTAGAGCACGCCGTAGTCGGTGCCGTAGCTGCCGATGTCGGTGAAGGTGATGCCCTCTGCCGTGTTCTCGTCACCGGTGGTCGCATCGGCGGGGGCTGCTGCTCGGAGCTGCTGCTCGATGGCGTGAGCGGGAGCGGTGGCGGAGGGTGCGAACGCTTGGGACAGGAGCGGGTATCCGAGAACACCCACCCCTGCCGTAGCGAGGACAGCTCCGAGGATGAGAGAGAAGTTCCGCCGCATCTCAGGCTTCCTGTCGGCTCCGACGACCGTAGAGAAGCAGACCAACTGCCGCTGCGAGGAGGATGCCTCCTGCGAGGTAGGTGAGGCTCGCGTCGCCACCGGTACGCACGAGGCTGCTGCTTTCCTCGGGGACTGCTGTTGGTTCGGGCGTGACGGTCGGGGTTGGCTCCGGGGTAACGGTTGGTTCAGGCGTGACAGTCGGTTCAGGGGTAACCGTTGGCTCGGGTGTGACGGTTGGCGTTGGCTCTGCCGGGACGGTGGGAGTCGGCTCCGCAGGAACGGTTGGGGTTGGTTCTGCCGGAACGGTCGGCTCAGGCTCTGCAGGAACGGTTGGGGTCGGCTCAGCCGGAACGGTCGGCTCAGGCTCTGCAGGAACCGTTGGGGTTGGTTCTGCCGGAACGGTCGGCTCAGGCGTAACTTCGCCGGTCAAGCTCAGGAGGGATGCGCGTGTGGCGATGTTGTATTCGGCGTTGCGGAAGCAGTAGCCGCTGCCGAGCAGCCCGTATGGGTCGGAGTGACCTTCGGGGTTCGCGGGATGTTGCTCGATGGGGATGTCTCCGTCACCGCCGCCGCTGTCACCTCCGAAGCACCATACGGAGGTGGCGTCACTGATGTTGGAGTATTCGTAGTCACTGAACGCGGACACTGCGACACGGGCGGTCACGTTCTGCTTCTCTCCTCCATCCCACTCAGCGGTGTAGGTCAGGTCCACAATGCCTTCGGTGGTGTAGCCACCAACTTCGCCCGCTGAGGCTGCCGGACCGGACGTGCCGAGCACGATGTGGTGAGTTGGCGCGGTGATGAAGGAGAAGCTGAGACCGGCAGGGTCGATGGTGCCTGCGACGGTGGCTGCGTCTGCAGCGTCGGTGGTGGTTTTGGTGAAGGTGGTGTAAGCGACCTCTCGTTCCCAAGGGTAGGAGCCGACCGGCACGCCGAAGTCGTAGCTGTCGCGGATGTCATCTGCGTTGTCTCGCCATACGGGGGCGAGCTCGGGGTTGGTCTCGGACACGGACTGCGGTGTGAAGGATGCGGAGGTCAGCTCCACGGCTGCGGGGGCTTCGCCGGTGACGACCTCGGGTGTGACGGTCAGGGTGAAGGTGTTCGCTGCGTTCTCGAGTTCGGTGTAGTCGGGAGTGGTGAAGTAGTTCGCCTTGTTCACGGCTGCTGTGAAGGATGCAACGTTGAGGGTCACCTCGTTCTGTGATGCCTCAGCGGCGAAGGCGGGGGAGGCGGTGAGGGCGAGGAGGCCGGCAACTGCGAGGGATGCGGCTGCTTTCTTGATGTTGGCTCGTTTCATGGGTAGTTCCTTTCGTTCGTGGTCTCCTCTACATATCGGCGGAAAACGGGAAAAAGTGTTCGCGGGGGACGGAGGAAGCCCCGCTGCGGTGCGGTTCTCGCAGCGGGGCTTCGTGGGTGTGGTGAGGGTGGGGATCAGTCGGCAGGCTCGTACCAAACCGCGGCGCACACAACGCGGTAGTCGTTCAGCAGAGCATCCATGAGCTCTTCGTCGCCACCGGGAGCGAAGCCGGTGGCGAACTCCTCGGTCAGCATGGCTGATAGTCCCGGCTCTGCGGCGATCTGCCATGCGTCACCGTCAAGCCCGTCCATGGTGTCTCGAGGTGGGTTGTGGAACACGTGGATTTCCTGCTTCTCGGGATAGATGTCGTAGATGAGGTTCCCGATGACGGTCCTCGCGCTCTTGCGGAGGTCGCCGTAGTCGGCTGCGAGGAGATTCACGAACGGCAGACCGCTCGTGAGTGTCACCTCGGTGCCCTGCGCGAAGCGGGTGGGCTGCCTATCGGGGGAAGGGACCACGCGCTCACCGAACACTGTGTCGATTTGACAGTCGAAGCATTCGCGGATGGCGTTGTCGATGCGGCTCAGCAAGTCGTTTCCGTGTGCGTCCTCGTCAGGCTCGAAGTTGTCATAGAAGTTGTCAGCGATCTGCTGCTCTGCTCCCGCTCCGTAGGTGTCGTACCACTCCTGTGCGGTGAGCTGCCCGTCCCATGTCCGGTGGTCAGGGTTATAGGCGAACAGGACGGTGCCATGATCGAAGAGGGTGAGGGCGAACACTCCCTCTTCGTGCTTTGCTCGCATGTGAACATTCGGGTTAGCGAAGCCGTCGGTGATGAATGACTTGGTCATGGTTTGGTTCCTTTCGTGTTGGTGTCGCGTGGGTTGTGCTTTTCCCGTTTCCTATATCGGTCGTTCCGACTGCTATTGAGGGTCACCTTCATACGGCAGTGGAGACAGCGGTGATGGGATGAAGGAAGCCCCGCACCGTGAGGGGGTTGATGCGGGGCTTCCGGGTGGGGAGGTCAGTTGCCGTAGTAGTCGTAGATGAGCTCGTTGGCGTAGGCGTTCAGGGCGGCGTAGGTCTCATCTGTTGGGGTCACACCGCTCGGGGCGACTCCCTCGAAGGAGCTGTCACCGAAGGCATCCACCACGGTTGAGCGGAGGCTCAGCGGATCAGTCACGAACTCGCCTGTCACCTCACCTGCTGCGAGAGCCGTGTCACGCTTCTCTGCTTCCTTCATGCCCTGACCGACGTCGGAGAGGTTGCGGGCGAAGTAGATGTCGGAGAGGGCCTCCTTCAGGAGGACATCAGCTGCGGTAGCGGAAGCGTCGTAGAAGCGGAACTCGAAGCGGGGAGCGATGGTGCCTTCGGTCGTGATGCTGAACCCTTCGCCGTACTTGGCGGCTTCGATGCGAGCTGCGTTCCAATCCGGCGTGAGGAGGTTGAGGTTGCCGCCGTAGTTCTCCACGGTGGTCTTGGTTGCGATGTTGGCAACGCAGGTGGTGGAGAGCGGGATGAAGCCTTCGGAGTTGGACGGAGCACGGTAGTTGTCAGCGGTGAGGTCGGTGTCAGCGACAGAGAACACGTAGTCGGGGAGAGCGGTGAAGGTCACTGTCGTGGAAGGAGCACGGTAGAAGGAGATGGAGCCGGAGGTTCCGTCTTTCGCTTCATCCCATTCAGCGACACGGCAGGTGGCTTCAGGTGCCGGGATGGAGCGGAGGGTGCTGAGATTTGCCTGCCACTGCTGAGCCTCGGTGAGGCTCTCAGAGGCGGTGTGAGCGGACTGAGGAGACAGCTGCGGTGCGAACAAGGGTGACAGCAGGTTTGGGAGGAGTACGGAACCCGTGATGGTGAGGGCTACTGCGGCGAGGGCGATGGTGGGGCGGATGTTCATGGTCTGACCGTTTCGTTGTCGTGTGAGCTGCGTGCTTGCGGCTTCTGTGACATACCTAACGGGCGCTTTTCCCGAAACGGTCAGTTTCGTGAAGTTCGCGGGATTCGTCGCTGAGTGGACTGCTCGTGGAAAGACTGAACCCACCCTCACGCTCGAGGGTGGGTTCAGGTGGGTCAGCCGTTCGGGTAGCTGTCCGGATTTAGCGGGTCTGTCTCGAAGGCGTACTCGCTGCCGTCATCCCATCCGTCACCGTCCGAATCAGGGTTGTTGATGTCGGTGCCGAAGTGCCGCTCGAGAGCGTCCACGAGTTGGTCACCGTCAGTGTCTACCCACGAGTTGGAGTTCGCGTCGAGCGGGTCGGTAGGAATCTCGAGGAAGTAGCCGGTGAGCTCGTGGATGTCGGTTTCGCCGTCACGGTCGGTGTCAGCGTGCCAAGGGTCGGTTCCGTGGGTCCGCACTTCCTCGAAGTCGTTGATGCCGTCATCGTCGCTGTCGCCCTTGTTCGGGTTCGAGGTCATCTCGTTGTAGGCGGAGGGCTGCCGCTCTTGCTAGTCGTTCAGACCGTCACCGTCAGAGTCAGGGTTGTGAGGGTCGGTCAGCCATCCGCCTGTGGTCTCTTCCCGGTCGGTGAGACCGTCACCGTCGCTGTCGATGTCAGCAGGGTCTACTGCGTCAGGGTCGGATGGTCCGTTCCCTGCGTCAGGGGTGGTCGGGTCAGTGCCGTTGGTGAGCTCTGCACCATCGCTGATGCCGTCACCATCGCTGTCGGCGTTCCGTGGGTCGGTGCCGCCGCGAACCTCGTCGCCGTCGCTGATGCCGTCGTTGTCACTGTCAGCGTTGTTCGGGTCTGTGCTGAGGGTCTGCTCCTCGATATCGGTCAGCCCGTCACCATCGCTGTCGGTCACTTCCTCCTCAGAGCCGGAGCCTCCCTCTGCGGTTGGGTCGCCCTCGGTGTAGGTGCCGAGACGGGAGTGGAACTTGTAGGACCAATCTTCGCGGTCATCGACCTTGCCTTCGATGACGAAGTCGTTGGGGCCGGCAGCGGCGTCGGGGTCGCGGTAGATGGTCAGAGCAGTGTTCTCGGACGCGACCACCTTGGTGGAGGTGGTCGTGACCACCGGGTTGCCGAGATGGTCGTAGCGGATGATGCTGATGAGACCGTCGTTCTGCTCATCCTCTGCGGAGAGTTCTCCGATGCCGTGTGTCGTGAGGGCTGTCATCGCTGTGGTCGCAGTGTTGCGAACGTCCGACTTGACGACAGCTTTGAGAGCCTCAGCCTGTTGGTTCCCGAAGGCGAAGATGGCGATGGCGGCGATGATGCCGATGATGAGCACCACGACCATCAACTCGATGAGCGTGATCCCTTCCTCGTTGCGGGGGCGGGCGAGCCTCGCGGTAAGGCTCGAACGTGTTTTTGACATGGGTGTATTCCTTTCGTGTTGTCGCGGTGATGCCTCCTTCGGTTGAGAGGGGTGAACCGTCAGCAGGTGGGGAAGCGTCCCCTCCTATATCGGTAGAAACGGTGAAAGTGCGGGGACGACTGAACCCCGCTTCCGTATGTGGAGGCGGGGTTCAGTAGTGGGAGCGGACAGGGTTGCTACTCCTGCTGTGCTTAGCACTCAGTGATCGAGCGGTCCGAGTTGGTGTAGATGTAGCAGGCTTTGAGTGGTGCGTTCTCAACTTTCACGGTCCACTGAGCCTGTGGTTTCCCCGACAGAGTGATCACCGTGTCGTTGTCACTTTTGTGGAGCTTGATGGCGGAAAGGCTGCTGATGGGGAGAGCCGGATCATGGTGGGAACGCAGCCGTTCGATCACGATGTTGGCGTTGGTCCTCACATCGTTCTTCACGCGCTTTGCTCGTTGCTCACGCACGTGCTCGGTGAAGACGGGAGCTGAGAGCGCGAGCACGGTTCCGAGAATGACGATGGCGATGAGGAGCTCCAACAGCGTGAAGCCATCCTCCTGAGAGCCGCGGCGGAGCCGGGTGAGTGTGGAAGCAGTCATGGTCGTGCCTTTCGTGGTGTTGGGGTGTCGGATTAGGCTGCGGGCTGAAGCCGCCGCGAGGAGCGGTTCGGCTCGCAGAGGCGAGGCAGTCGAGGCGGATCACTCAGTGCTCGATGGAGCCGCGACCTTGTAGAACTTGGATGTAGCCCGGTCGTAGATGGACGACCACCCGCCTGCTGTGGTGCCCTTGATGGCGTAGTTGTCCCATCCGGCTCGTACAGCGGTACTAAACACGGGCGTCCCGTCAGCCGTGAAGCCACTGATGGTGCCGATGACGATGGGCTTGTTGTCGCCCGTGGCGAGGTCGAGTGGCACCTCGTCAGGCCACAGGAGGGTGACGGTGCCGGTGCGGTAGTCGAGCAGGTGACTGCGGAGTTGGATGTCTGCGCTGACCACATCTGTTTGTGCGGCGATGCGGCGGTCATTCTCATCGAGTTTGAGTTGAGCCAACGTCGCCGTGAGGATCATCGGCAGCACGACAAAAAGGAGCAGCGTGAGCGAGACCATCGTCTCGGGAAGTCCGAAACCTCGCTCTCGAAGTTGGCTGTCGTAGCGCGTGATTTCGCGGATGCGAGCGAGTAGAGGGGACGCTTGTTTCATAGGAACTGCCTTTCGTTGTCGTGTCATACCTCATTACTATCGGTGCCTACAGAAAAAACGTCAGCCACGACTGTTGTGCGGTTTCACGCAGAAGCACCCCCGCCACGTCTTGCGGCGGGGGTGCTCTGAGGTGGGCTGCTATCGAGCGGTCAAGCTCTATGCCCGTTCGAGTCAGTCGGTGTACTGACCGTCAGAGGAGGTGAAGGTGTAAGTGAAGTCGGCAACGTCAGGGTTGGTGCCACTGACGGTGTACTCACCGATGGAGCCGACAGTGCCGGTTACGGTGATGCTGTTGCCTTCGGTCACCACAGTCTGCGTGGTGGTTGCTGCGCCATCGACAGAGATGGCGGTTGGGACGGTGGCAGCACTGATGTTGTCTACGACGCCCCCACCTGCGGATGCGAGTGCGGTTGCGACGTTGGTGACGGTGTTCTTCACGTCGGACTTGACGGAAGCCTTGATGCCTTCCTTCTGCAGGTTGAGGAAGACAGGGATGGCGATAGCTGCGAGGACACCGATGATGAGTACAACGACCATCAGCTCGATGAGAGTGAAGCCGTCTTCGTTCTTACGCAGTTCTTTGATTTTTGTGATCATGAGGGTTTCCCTTTCGGTTGGGTATGCATTCTTGGACATACCCAACTGTTATCGGATGGCTGTCGCGGTTTCTCACGGGAAGCCATAAAGTCACTACTTCTCTACTGTTCTGCCCATCGCGGGCGGTTCGCGGTGGTGGCATTGGACTGAGGTAGGCGGGCACAGAGCGTCAGCTCGTCGTTCGAGCAACCGCCGATGTCCCTGCTGCCGTATGAAAGGTGCCGTCAGTGGACAAAGGAGAAGCCCCGCACCTCAGTGGATGGTGCGGGGCCGGCATCAGGCTCAGTCGGTCAGGAGCTGCTCGAGAGCCTCACGGAGTGGAGCAGGGGAGTTCGGGTGAGCAGCCACCGCCGACAGGACCTCAGTGTTCTCATCCTCATCAGCGAGGAACATCAACGTGCCTCGGTCGCAGACGGGGTTGCTCGCCACTCTGACCCGCACCTCGGTGTGGTCGCGGGCACCCGCCAACACAAGCATCAACGTGTCAGGCGTGGCGACGGGATGCTGAGCGATGGCGGACAGCACCTGCGGGTCCTTCTCTCGGAGAGCGAGACCCGTCAGGGTGTCAGCGGAGATGAAGGGGTTCGCGGCGGAGGCGGCACGGATGAGCGGAACCACTGACTGCGACAGCGAGCGGAGCAGGTCGGAGGGGGTGTTGGGGTTGCCTGCCACACCTCGGCGGAGGGTGACTGAGCTGAACCGGGAGAGCCATCGGAGGTCGTTCGCACTGAGCGTGAGGTCCCGTGCGAGACGCTCTGCGAGGTCGAGCAGTTCCTCTCGTGCCTGCTTCTCTTCCATGGCGAGGCAGGTGCTCATGTAGGAGCGGGCTTGGCTGCTCGGAGCGGGGATGTGACCCTGACGAAGGGGGTTGAGCTTCTCCATGTGGACAGGCTGCCGGGAGGGCCTGACGGGTTTCGTGTTGAGTTTCGTGTTGAGTTTGAGCCTGTTTGGGACGTCGAGCCGGGAAGTTCCGCTTGTTTACAGGGGTTTTGGCGTTCAGGTTCATACCCCTCCGTCTCCACGCATGCCCCTTCGTCTCGCCACGAAGGGGCATCGTCTGTTTCGGATGCGTCAGCGCGGCTCGTCGCGTCGCTGGCGCCCGGCACGCGCGCCCGGATACGCTCCGAACGGCGGTTCGCCGTCGCCCCTTGCCGCACCAGCATTGGACGCCGCATGCTCCGCAGACTGCTCGCCGTCACCGCCGCCGCCGCGCTCGCCGTCACCGGCATCGGTGCCGCGCCCACTGCGGCCCCGGCCGCTGCCGCCGGGGCGGTGCGGCTGCCCACCGGCGAGGTCGTGCCGGTCGAGCACCTCGACGAGGTGCGGGCCGTCTTCGACGGCATCAACGACTACCGGCAGGCGCAGGTGCCGCCCTTGCCGCGACTGCGCTTCGCGCCCGACCTCTTCGCGCTCGCGCAGAGCTGGACCGACCAGATGGCCGCCACCGGCAGCTTCGTGCACCGCCAGGAGCACTGGACGCTCTACCCGCCGGGCCTCACGGGCGGCGGCGAGATCATCGCCGCCCGCACGGGCGACAACGCCGCCGGGCTGGTGCAGCAGTGGATCGACTCCCCGCCGCACCGGTCGATGATGCTGGGGCGGAACCACTCCGTGATGGGCGTCGGCATCGCCTTCGGGCGCTATCTCTACGGCACGACGAACTTCGGCACCACACCCGAGGGCAGCACGACGCCCACCTTCGCCTCGATCGACGACTGGCTCGCGAGCGGCGGCGAGGTCTCGCGCGAAGACGTCGTGGGCGCGCTCCGCGACGTCGGCGCATCCGCCCCCGACACCATCCGCGTCTCCGGCTGGGCGTTCGACTTCACCCGGCGCGACCTGGCCTCGAGCGTGACCGTGACCGTCGACGGCACCCGGTCGGTGACGGTGGATGCGAGCGCTCGCCTCTGGCCGTGGGGTGCGGGGGAGTGGCGCGAGGGCCACGACTTCGAGGTGCCCGTGCCGGGCACGCCCGGCGCCGTGCACCGCGTCTGCGTGCGCGCCGAGGACTCGTTCGGGGCGGGCCAGTCGGAGTCGCTCGGCTGCCGCACGGTCGAGATGCCGATCGAGGCCGCGCGGCTCGCCGGCGCCAACCGCTACGAGACGGCCGTCGAGGTCTCGCGCGCCTACAACGACCCCGCGGCGGTCGACACCGTCTACCTCGCCACCGGCGAGCGCTATCCCGACGCACTCGCGCTCGCGCCGGCAGCCGCCCAGGAGGGCAGCGCGCTGCTGCTGACGCCGCAGTCGGCGCTGCTGGACGTCGTGGCCGATGAGTTGCAGCGGCTGACGCCGGATGCGGTGGTCATCGTGGGTGCACAGGACTCGGTCTCGGCCGAGGTCGAGGCGCAGGTCGCCGCCGCCCTGCCGGGCGCGACGCTCGAGCGGCTGGCCGGAGCGAACCGCTACGAGACGGCGGTCATGATCGCGCGCGAGGTGTTCCCGCACGCGACGACCGCCTACGTCGCATCCGGCCGCCTCTTCCCCGACGCGCTCTCGGCAGCTCCGGTGGCCGCCGCTGCGGATGCGCCGGTGCTGCTGACGCCGGCGGGGAGCCTGCCGGAGAGCGTGCGCGCCTACCTCGAGGAGAGCGGCATCGCGTCGACCGTCGTCGCGGGCGGCGAGCCCAGCGTGTCGGCCGACGTCGAGGCGCAGCTGCGCGAGGTGGTCGGGGTGGCGCCGCAGCGGATCGCCGGCAGCGACCGCTACGAGACCAACCGGCTGCTCGCCGCATCCGCCGGTGTCGCGGGCTCGCCGAACGTGCTGCTCGCGTCGGGGCAGAACTTCCCCGACGCGCTCGCGGGCGCGGCGATCGCCGCGGGCGCGGGCCCGCTGCTGCTGGCCGGACGGCTCTGCGTGCCCGACGGCACGGTCGCGATGATCCGCGAGCAGTACCGGCCGGAGCAGCTCGTGGTGCTCGGCGGCGAGCCGACGCTCTCCGCCGCCTCGGCGGCGCTGACGCGCTGCGGCTGAGGCCCGCGGCGGCCGGCGCCGGGGGCCCTCTGCGAGATTTCTCAGCAGCGGAACGCGATGACCGCTACGCTTGCCGTGGCGCAGGACGATTCTTGTTCTGCGCTTTTCGCGCGGCTCAGGCCGCACAGCATGATTGAAGGAAATATGGCAACCGGCACCGTCAAGTGGTTCGACTCCGGCAAGGGCTTCGGCTTCATCGCTCCGGACGACGGCGGCAAGGATCTGTTCGCTCACTACAGCCAGATCCAGTCCAACGGCTTCAAGACCCTCGAAGAGGCTCAGGCAGTCGAGTTCGAGATCGTTGAGGGCAACAAGGGCCCCCAGGCTGCGAACATCCGCCCCCTGTGAGCCTGGGCGCGTCCATGACGCGCCTCGATTCGCGTCGACGGCCAGTGATCGGGTAGTCTGATCGCTGGCCGTTCGGCCAAGCGCCCGTAGCTCAACGGATAGAGCATCTGACTACGGATCAGAAGGTTGGGGGTTCGAGTCCCTCCGGGCGCGCACTGTGTTGAGACAGTAGTGAAGGCCACCTGCGAGAGCAGGTGGCCTTCGTGGTCTCTCGGCGCCAAGCGCGCGCCGACGACTCAGGCGCTCGGCGGGGCCACGTGATCGGCGAGGATCCGCAGCGCGTCCGCGCCGGCCAGATCGCCGGGCAGCAGCGGGACCTCCACGAGGGGGAGCCCTGCGAGCGCCGAGCGGAGCCGCGCCAGCTGCTGCTCCTCCTGCTCGCGCCGCGCTGCCAGGAGTGCGCCCTCGTCGGCCGGCGAGCGGCGGTTCACGATGATCGCGGCGGGATCGATGCCGAGCGCCGCGAGCTGCTCGACGACGTCGACCGATTCGGCGACGGGCAGCCGCTCCGCGACCGTGACGACGACGAACGACGTCTGCGTCGCATCCGTCACGACGCTGCGCATGTGCGCGAAGCGATCGCGGCGAGCGACGAGCGTGCGTCGCAGCTCGGCATCGGCGGTCGGCTCCTCGTCCTTGACGCCCACGATGCCTTGCGCGGCGGCGGCGAAGCGGTCGGACCGATCGCGACTGGCGAGCAGCGTGGCGGTCCAGCTGCCGAGCTGCTCGGGGAGCGCGAGCAGGCGCAGGGTGTGACCCGACGGCGCCGTGTCGAAGATGACCAGGTCGTGCGTCTCCTGGCTGCTCGAGACGAGCTCCGCGACGCGCTCGAGCACGGCCGACTCGTGGCTCCCGGGCGCTGACCTCGCCTGGTCGAGGTGCTGCTGGGCCGAGGCGTGCAGGCGCTCGGGCAGCAGGCGTCGCATGGTGGCCCCGACCGCGGCGAAGTGCCGGTCGATGGTCGACTGCGGATCGATCTCGAGCGCATCCACCCATCCGTCGTCGGTCGTGAGCACGCGCACCGGCTCGTCCGAGAGCTCGCGATCCCAGATGTGCCCGAGGTTGTGGGCCGGATCGGTGGAGACGAGCAGCACACGACCGCCGTCGCGGGCGCGCGCCACCGCGAGCGCGGCCGAGACCGAGGTCTTGCCGACACCGCCCTTGCCGCCGACGAAGAGGATGCGTCGGGAGCGCGCGATCGCTAGCAGCATGCGATGTGGTCCAACGGGGATCGGGGGATGCCGACGCGCCGGTGCCAGGCGTGGAAGTCGTCCCAGACGGCCGGCAGCAGCTCGGCGGAGTAGTAGGCGGCCGGGTCGGGCACGCCGAGCGCCTCGCCGAGGACGACGATCATGAACAGGTCGTCCTCGTCGCGCTGCTCGCGGAGGAAGGTGCGGCGGTAGGGGCCGACGTAGAACTCGTGCAGGCCGTCGCGCAGCGCGGCCCAGCGCCGAGGGCGATGCTCCCGGCGCTGGGCCCCGCGGCGTGCGGGGATCACGTGCTCAGACGCGCTCTCGCTCGGCGACGAGCTGGGCGTCCTCGTGCTCGTGCTCCGGCGGCTCCTTCATCGCGCGGCGCATCGCGAGCACGGCTTCGATGCCGACCCAGACGCTCGCGACGATGATGACGACGTCGAGCGCGAACAGCAGCCAGTCGGCGTTGCCCGGTGCCGCGAAGCTCGTGAGCTGCTCGATCGCCGCCCAGAACGACAGCACGAAGACGAGCGTGAGCGGGATGAGCGCCGGCCACGGGTTGCGCCGCTTGCGGATGAGCATGACCGCGATGATCGACAGGGTGAGGGATGCGAGGAGCTGGTTCGTCGTGCCGAAGAGCGGCCAGATGCGCAGACCGCCCTCGCCGCCGAGCCCCTGCGAGAAGGTGAGGCCGAGACCCACCACGACGACGACGAGCGTCGCCGGGACCTTCGTGATCCGGACCTTGAACGCATCCCCGATCTCCTGCACGACGAAGCGCAGCAGGCGCATGCCCGTGTCCATCGTGGTCGCGGCGAAGAGCACCGCCATGGTGGCGAGCACGGTCGCGCTCAGCGACGCGGGCAGGCCGAGGCCGTTCTCCATGAGGGCGCCGCCGCCCTGCACGAAGGCCGTGACGCCGCCGGCGCCGAACTCGCTGTAGATCGACTCCCACTCGGCGGCCGACTGGAAGCCGCCGATCACGGCCAGGATCGTGCCCAGCGACAGCATGCCCTCGCCGACGGCGCCGAAGTAGCCGACGAAGCGAGCATCCGTCTCCTTGTCGATCTGCTTCGACGTCGTGCCCGAGGAAACCATGCCGTGGAAGCCCGAGATGGCGCCGCACGCGATGGTGACGAAGAGCAAGGGCACCATGCTCGGGGTGCCCTCCGGCAGGGCGGTGTTGATCATCGGGGCGACGATGTCGGGCGGGTTCGCCGAGAACAGCGCGCCGATCAGCACCGCGCCGAAGAGCAGGATGAGCCCGACGAAGAGCTGCACGCCGTTGATGTAGTCGCGCGGCTGCAGCAGCACCCAGACCGGCAGCAGCGAGGCGATCGCGCCGTAGACGAACAGCGCGAGGATCCAGAAGGTGGCGGGTGTCATGCCGAGGAACGACTCGGGCAGCACGACCGGGACGCTGTCGCCGACGACGATGAGCGCATACAGGGCGACGACGCCGACGATCGTGACGGGGATGAGCGGCCAGCGCATGCGGTAGACAGCGACGCCGACGAGCAGGGCGACGACGATCGCGCCCCACGTGGGGATGACGGCCGTGGGGGTGCTGATGAGCAGGTTCTTGATGACGACCGCGAAGGCGGCGATCACCATGAGCAGCAGCAGGAAGATCACGACGAGGAACAGGTTGGCGCCGCGCTTGCCGATGTAGCGGCCGGAGAGCGCGCCGATCGACTTGCCCTTGTTGCGCAGCGACGCCCACAGCGCGCCGAGGTCGTGCATGCCGGCGAAGAAGACGGTGCCGAGCGTGACCCACAGGAGGGCGGGCAGCCAGCCCCAGATGACGGCGATCGCCGGACCGACGATCGGCGCGGCACCTGCGACCGAGGTGAAGTGGTGGCCCCACAGGATGAACTTGCTCGTCGGCACGTAGTCGACGCCGTCGTTGAGGTCGTGGGCCGGGGTCTTGAACCCGGAGTCGAGCTGGAAGACCCGTCTCGCGAGGTACTTGGAGTAGATGAGGTAGCCGCCGGCGAACATCGCCAGGCCGATCACCATGAGCACAAGGGAACCCATCGGGTCTGTCCTTCCGTCGCGCGCCGTTGCGGGATGACGTCCGGCGCACTGGACGCCGCACGCTCACGACCTTAGTGGAATCCAGGGGTTCGCCCAGGATCTGCGCATCACGTCGAGTCCCGGGCGCAACGCACCGCGGCCGCGGACCGACCCGGAGGTCGGCCCGCGGCCGCGGTGTGGGAGGGCTGCCTAGAGGCTGCCGCCGCCCATGATGATGAAGTCGTCGTCGCCCATGATGATGAAGTCGTCATCGCCGCCGCGAAGCGTCACGAGCAGGTGGGTGGGAAGCTGCTTGAAGTACACAGACGCTCCTTGCTTCTGTTGGTTGACCCCGTCACCTCTAGTTGTAGCCGGTGCGCGGGAGAGTTGCTACTGCTGAATGTAGGGCATTCCGAGGGATTCTCGGAAGATTCGTTCCCTAGCTCTGCAGGGTGGCGGACTCCAGCTGGATCTCGACGCCGGCGAGCGCCTGCGAGACGGGGCAGCTCGACTTCGCCTCCTCGGCGATGCGGGCGAACTCCTCCTGGTCGATGCCGGGCACCACGCCGGTCACCGACAGCACGCTCGTGGTGATGCCCTTGCCGGGCTCGAACGACACCTTCGCGCTCGTCTGCAGCGACTCCGGGGCGTGGCCGGCCTCGTCGAGCGCGTGCGAGAACGCCATGGCGTAGCAGCTCGCGTGGGCCGCCGCGATGAACTCCTCCGGCGTCGTCGCGCCGCCCTCCTCGGCCCGCGCCTTCCAGGTCACGTCGAAGGTCGACCCGGTGCCGAGCGTGGTCGTGCCCGACCCGCTGCTCAGGGCGCCGCTCCAGCTGGTGCTCGCGTTCGAGGTGATGGCCATGGGATGTCCTCCTTGCGTTCGCGTGCCCGCGGTGCGCGGGCCGACGCCCTCAGGCTACGCACCGCATCCGACCGTCCACTGCGCGCGTGCTTGGATGGAGCCATGACTGAGAAGCCCGAGATCGAGGCCCCCGAGGGCCCTGCACCCACTGAGCTCGAGATCACCGACATCACCGTCGGCGACGGCGAGGAGGCGGCGGCCGGCAAGCAGGTCAGCGTCCACTACGTCGGCGTCACCCACTCCGGCGGCGAGGAGTTCGACGCCTCCTACAACCGCGGCGCGCCGCTCGAGTTCCCGCTCGGCGTCGGCATGGTCATCAAGGGCTGGGAGCAGGGCATCGAGGGCATGCGCGTCGGCGGACGCCGCCGCCTCGTCATCCCGCCGCACCTGGCCTACGGCGAGCGCGGCGCCGGCGGCGTCATCGGCCCGAACGAGACGCTGATCTTCGTCTGCGACCTCGTCGCCGTCAAGTAACGACCCCGCACTGACGCAGGAGGAGGCCCCGAGCGGGCCTCCTCCTTCGTCGTCTGCGTGGGCAGCGCCGGCTCAGACCGCCTTGCCCGGGTTCAGGATGCCCGCCGGGTCGAACGCCGCCTTCACCGCGCGCTGCAGCGCCAGCTGCCGCTCGCCCAGCTCGTCGACGAGCCAGCGGCGCTTCAGGATGCCGACGCCGTGCTCGCCCGTGAGCGTGCCGCCCATCGCGATCGCCGCCTCGAAGACCTCGTCGGCGCACGCCCAGATGGCGGGCGACGGCTCGGGGCCGTCGAAGACGAAGGTCGGGTGCAGGTTGCCGTCGCCCGCGTGGGCGGTGGTCGCGAGCCGCACGCCGTGCCGCGCGGCCGCCTCGTCGCACGCGCGGAACATGTCGGCGAGCCGCGACCGGGGCACCGAGACGTCCTCGACGAGCACGGTGCCGAACGACTCGAGCGCCCAGTGCACCTGCCTGCGCACCTGCACCAGCACATCCGCCCGGCCCGGGTCGTCGGTGCGCTCGACGCGCCCGCCGTGGGCGGCGAGGATCTGCGCGACCGTCTCGGAGCTCGCCTCGGCGCCCAGGTCGTCGGTCTGCACGAGCACGAACGCGCCGTGCATGGGCTGCCCGGAGTAGGCGGCGAGCATCGTCACCGCGTCGCGGCCGACGAGCTCCATGATGGCGGGGCGGATGCGCGCGGCCGTGACCGCGGTGCACGCGGCGGCTGCGATGGCCTCGTCCTCGAAGAACGCACCCACCGTCCAGATGCCGCCCTCGACGAGCGGCCGCAGCTTGAGCGTCGCGCCGACGATGATGCCGAGCGTGCCCTCGGAGCCGATGAGCAGCGCCGTCAGGTCGAGGCCGGTGACGCCCTTCACCGTGCGGTGGCCGGTCGTGATGAGGCTGCCGTCGGCGAGCACGACGTCGAGCGCGAGCACCCACTCGCGCGTGACGCCGTACTTGGCGCACAGCAGGCCCCCGGCGTTGGTGGCGATGTTGCCGCCGACGGTCGAGATGGCGCGGCTGGCCGGGTCGGGCGGCCACCACAGGCCGTGGGCGGCGAGCAGGTCGTTGAGCTCGGCGTTGCGGATGCCCGGTTCGACCACGCAGGACTGGTCGACGAGGGAGACGTGCAGCAGGCTGCGCATCCGGTCGACCGAGACGACCAGCTCGCCCGAGCCGGCGATCGCGCCGCCCGCGAGCCCGGTGCCGGCCGCGCGCGGCACGACCGCGACGAGGTGCTCGCTCGCCCAGCGCATCGCGGCCTGCACGTGCTCGACCGACTCCGCCTCGACGATCGCGAGCGGCGCGGCCGCCGAGCGATGACCCGACTTGTCGGCGCGCGCGACGTCGAGCGCTGCCGGGTCGGTGACCAGCACGTGGTCGGGCAGCGCCGCCCGCAGGGCCTCGAGGCTCACTTGCGCACCAGGCCGTCGACGAGCTCCCACGCGCCGGGCGTGCCTGCGAAGCGCACCGAGTGGGCGTTGTCGGGCGTGCGGGTCTCGAGGCCGGTGACGTGGTCGGCGAACGCGCGGATGAACGTGCCGTGCGTGACGACCACGAGCGCCTCGACCGGGTTGGCGGCCGCGACCTCGTCGATCGCGGCGACGGCGCGCCGCTGCAGGTCGTCGAAGTCCTCCTCGCCGGGCCAGTCGGTGCCGAAGCGCTCGACCGCCTGCTCCTTCGTGAGGCCCTCCGCCTGGCCGTACGCGCGCTCGACGAGGCTCGGGTAGCGGCCGCACACCTCGAGCCCGAGCGCGGCGGCGATGATGTCGGCGGTGACGGCCGCGCGCTCGAGCGGCGACGAGACGACGGCATCCCAGTGCTCGCCGGCGAGCAGGCGCGCGGCGGTGTGCGCCTGGGCGATGCCCGTCTCGTTGAGCGGGATGTCGCTCGAGCCCTGCAGGCGCCCGTCGCGGTTGAAGTCGGTCTGGCCGTGGCGGACGAGGGCGATCTGCATGCTCCGAGCCTACGGCGGCGCCGATCCGCCCCATCCACAGCCTCACATTCCCGCCGCCTCGCGCGTTGGCAGGGTATGAGAGGAATGCGGCCATGACCCACACCATCATCGACAGCCCCATCGGCAGCCTCACGCTCGTGCGCGGCGACGAGGGGCTCACCGGCATCTTCATGCCCGACCACCGGCCGGTGCCCGACGAGACGGCCTTCGGCGACCGCGACGACGCGGCCTTCGCCGACGCGGCGCAGCAGCTCGCCGAGTACTGGGCGGGGGAGCGCACCGCCTTCGATCTGCCGCTCGCGCCGGTCGGCACGCCGTTCCAGCAGCGCGTCTGGCAGGCGCTGCGCGAGATCCCGTACGGCGAGACCCGCACGTACGGCTGGATCGCCGAGCGCATCGGGCAGCCCACCGCCGTGCGGGCGGTCGGCCTCGCGAACGGCCGCAACCCGTGCTCGATCGTCGTGCCGTGCCACCGGGTCGTCGGCTCGAGCGGGGCGCTCACCGGCTACGCGGGCGGGGTCGAGCGCAAGCGGTTCCTGCTCGACCTCGAGCGCGGCGACGGGCTCGCGGGCGCCGGGCTAGATTCGGTCGCGTGACCCGTGCGCCGTTCGAGACGATCGTCGCCGCGCACGGCGCACGGGTGTGGCGGGTGTGCCGGGCGCTGCTCGACGAGCCCGACGCCGACGACGCCTGGAGCGACACGTTCCTCGCGGCGCTCGAGGCCTACCCTCGGCTGCGGCACGACACGAGCATCGAGGGCTGGCTCGTGACCATCGCGCACCGCAAGGCGATCGACGTGCTGCGCCGGCGCGCGCGGCTCGTCGTCGGCGACGTGCCCGAGCGGCCCGCGCCGCCCGAGGGCCGCGACCTCGACCTGGCCCGCGCGCTCTCGCGGCTGCCCACCCGGCAGCGCGAGGCGGTCGTGCTGCACCACCTCGGCGGGCTGCCGTTCGCCGAGGTGGCGGCCGTGCTCGAGTCGTCGACGGATGCGGTGCGTCGCGCCTCGTCCGACGGCGTGCGGCGCCTGCGTGCACTGATGGGCGGCGACCATGGCTGACCTGCCCGGCGCGCTCCCCGCGCCCCCGCTCGACGCGCTGCGCGCGCGGCTCGCCGAGCGCGCAGCGGCGGCGGGGCTCCTCGACGTCGCCTACCGCTCCCTCGACACCGCGCTCGGCACGCTGCTCGTCGCCGCGACGCCCGCGGGGCTCGTGTCGGTCACCTTCGACGGCGCCCATCCCGAGCAGACCCTCGACCGGCTCGCGGTCGAGCTCAGCCCGCGCCTGCTCGAGGCCCCCGCCCGGCTCGACGACGCGGCTCGCCGGCTCGAGCGGCTCATCGCCGGCCGCGCGCGGGCCTTCGACGGCCCGCTCGACCTCTCGCTCGCGCGCGGCTTCGGGCGCGAGGTCGTCGAGCGGCTGCGCGAGATCCCCTACGGCGAGACCCGCTCGTACGCCGAGGTCGCCGCGGCCGTCGGCTCGCCGCGAGCGGTGCGCGCGGTCGGCACGGCCTGCCGGCGCAACCCGCTGCCGATCGCCATCCCGTGCCACCGGGTGGTGCGCAGCGACGGCTCGCTCGGCCAGTACGCGGGCGGCACCGAGGCCAAGCGCCTGCTGCTGGGCGTCGAGGCCGCCCGGCGCGGGTAGCGTGAATCCATGCCTGCCACCGAGCTCCTCGCCGTCATCGAGCGCGACGGCTTCGTCGAATCCGAGCACCGCGGGGTCGCCGTGCTCGTCGACCCCGACGGCCGCGTCCTCGAGGCCCACGGTCCCGTCGACCGCCCGTTCCTCGCCCGCAGCGCGCTCAAGCCGCTCTTCGCGTCCGCGCTCCTCGACGCCGGCCTGATCGAGCTCGAGCCCGCGCACGCGGCGCTCGCGAGCGCGAGCCACTGGGCCGACGACGAGCACGTGACGACCGCCCAGGCGATGGCGGCCGCGCACGGCGTCGACGAGGATGCGCTCCGCTGCCCGCCGATGAAGGCACCCGATGGCACGCAGCGGCGCTTCGCCCACATGTGCGTCGGCAAGCACATCGCGATGGCGGCCTCGGCCCGCGCGATGGGTGCGCCCGAGGAGTACTGGGCCGACGACCACCCGATCGAGGCCGTGCTGCGGTCGAGCCTCGCCGAGGCGACGGGCGAGCCGATGAGCGGCTTCGCGCACGACGGGTGCGGCGCGCTCGTCTTCCCGACGACCCCCGTCGGCCTCGCGCGGGCGTTCCGCCGCCTCGCGCCCGACGGCACCGGCGGGCACCGCGCGGTCGGCGACGCGATGCGCGCGCATCCGACCCTCATCGACGGCGCGGGCCGCCCCGACGCGGTCGTGATCGCGGCGACCGGATGCGCGACGAAGTTCGGCGCGGAGGGCACGCAGGCGATCGTCGCCCCCGACGGCACCACGGCGGTCGTGAAGTCGGCCGACGGCGCGCGCCGCCCCGGCGCCCCGGTGGCGCTCGCGCTGCTCGAGCGCGCGGGAGCGATCCCGGCGGGCACCCTCGAGTCGCTCGCGGAGCCGCTCGGCCTGATCCAGAAGAGCGCCGACGAGCCGGTCGGGCGCCTCAGCGTCGTGGTCTGACCGCGGCCGTCGGCCGCGCGCGCGGCGCGCCGCCCAGCAGCACGGCCGCTTCGAGCGAGAGGGCGATGAGCGGGCCGTGCGGGTAGTAGCCGGTGGCGAGCACCCCTGCGACGAGCACCACGAGCGTGACCGCCAGCAGCGCCCTGACCCACCGTCGCCAGCGCCGGGCGCTCACCGCGGCGAGCACGCCGGCCAGGCCGATGACGACCAGCAGCGGCCCCTCCGCGCCCCAGAGCACGTGGAGCGGCGCCGTGGGGGGAGTGCTGAGATAGCTGACGGGGGTGATGATCGCGCCGAGCAGGACGGTGACGGCGAACACCGTGCCGCCCCAGCGGGCGCGCCGCAGATCGGGCAGCAGCGCAGCGCCGATCGCGAGGAACGACACGCCCGTGAGCGCGCCGAAGACGACGTAGGGGTCGTCCACGGCACCCCGCAGCGCCCGCCACGGCTCGAGGCGGCTGAGCGCCGCGACCCAGGGGGCGCCCCAGTCGGCCGCGGTCAGCGGCAGCAGCAGCAGCGCCCACAGCCCACCAGCGAGGGAGAGCGCGATGCGCCCGCGCCGGACGGGGTCGGCGAGCTCGGGCGGCGGCGTCGGCGCGGCCCGCGTCCGGGTGGTCACGCGCCATGCCTAGCAGGGCACGCCGCGCGCGGGAAGAGGTGACCGCGGCGCCGCTCCGTCCCTAGGCGACGAGCGCCGGCGCCTCCGCGTCCATCCTCGCCGCGCACGCCGCGGCGAACGCGCCGAAGCCGCGCTCGACGACGCCGAGCAGCGTCGGTTCGGTCGCGAGGTGGCGGCGCCACCCGGCCACCGCATCCGGGCTCCGCAACTGCGAGAGCGTCGGCGAGGCCACGGAGTCCCACAGGCGCATGACGCGGTCGTCGGCCTCGAGGTGGAACTGCATGCCGACGGCCGAGCCGCAGCGGAACGCCTCGTTCTCGACGGTCGCGCTGCGGGCGAGGAGCGTCGCGCCTGGAGGCAGCGACACCACGTCGCTGTTCCAGCGCATCGCGCCGAGCCGGCCGACGTGGCCGCCCAGCCACGGCTCCGGCTCGAGCACGTCGATGTCGATGATGCCCACCTCGTCGACCGCGCCCTCGCGGTGCTCGCCGCCGAGCGCCCGGCCGAGGATCTGGTGGCCGAGGCACAGGCCGAGCACCGGGATCTCGGCGTCGATCGCTCGGAGCGCCAGGTCGGCCGTCAGCTGCAGCGAGGGGAACGCGTCCACGTCGGCGGCGCTCATCTGCCCGCCGGTGATGACGATGCCCGCGATCGCGTCGAGGGGCGGCAGGAAGGTGGGGAAGACCGCCTCGCGCGTCGGGAGGTGCGACAGCAGCGTGGTCGCGTGGCCGCCCGTCTCGTACTCGATGTGCTTGATGAACAGGACGGAACGCGTCACCTGGGCTCCCTCTCGCTCGGACTAGCCTCAGGATATGACGGTCTTCGCGATGGCCCCCGACGGCGTGCGCATCGCGCTCCACGAGCTCGGCGACCCGGGCGGCGCGCCGGTGCTGCTCATCCACGGGTTCTCGTCGAACGCGCAGCGCAACTGGATCGACACCGGCTGGGGCGACGCGCTCGCCCAGGCGGGGCTCCGCGGGATCGCCATGGACCTCCGCGGTCACGGCGAGAGCGACCGCCCGTCGACCGGGTACGACGTGCCGCGCTTCGTCGACGACGTCGACGCGGTGCTCGAGCAGCTCGCGCTGCCCGAGGCGCCGGGCGCGATCGGCTACTCGATGGGCGCGCGGCTGCTGTGGCGGCACGCGGGCACCCGGCCGCACGCCTTCCGCGCCCTCGTGCTCGGCGGGCTCCCGGCCGGCGACCCCTTCGAGCGCTTCGACGTCGACCTCGCGCACCGCGCCCTCGAGGAGCGGGCGGAGCCGGGCCGCATGGAGTCGTTCATCGTCGAGCTCGCGAGCGTCTTCCCCGAGCACGACCCGGCCACGCTCGTCACGCTCGCGGGCGAGGTCTCGGCGACGCTCTTCGACCCCGCCCAGGCGCCGCCGACGGTGCCGACGCTCTTGATGACCGGCGAGAAGGACGACCGCGCGGACGACACCGCCGAGCTGCTGCCGCTGCTGCGCGACGGCCGGTTCGAGGCGATCCCCGGGCGCAACCACATCAACGCGCCCACCTCGCGCGCCTTCCGGCGCACCGCATCCGCGTTCCTCGCCGAGCACCTGGCCGGCGGGCGCTGAGGCAGGGGAGCCACGCGATGGCCGACCTCGACGCGGTGGCGGCGCGGCTGACGGCGCTCCTCGACCGCTACCGCCCCGAGCTCGTCGACGGCGCCATCCACGGCGTGCCCGCGTGGGTGTGGCCGGGCGCGACCGGCCACGACTACTTCGCGGCGCTGAAGCGCAACAGGGCCGACGTCGGCGTCTACCTGATCATCATGGATCGCTACCCGGACGACCTCGCGCTCGCGTCGCCGCCGCTGCAGGCGCGCCGCACCGGCCGCGCCACGCTCTCGTTCCGAGCGCTCGACGACGAGCTCGAGCGCGAGCTCGCGGGGCTGCTCGACCGGCTCCTGGTGCGCTATCGCGCCGAGCACGGCGGCTGACGGGGCGGACGCGCCAGGGCTGGCGGGCGGGACGCCGCCCGGAGACGATGCAGGGCCGGTCAGGTTCTCCCGACCGGCCCCAGTCCCTTGCACCAAGTGAGGCTTGAGCCTCCGCTTCCGCTGATCGCCACAGCACAACGATCAACGTGCGACGAACGTATAACGGATCGGTAACGAGCGCGCCCAGATATCCCTGAGAAATCCCTGTGCCTCGTCGCACCGGGCCGCGTCAGAAGCGGTCGGGGCTCGGGCCCGAGGCGAGCACCGTCACGTCGGCGTGGCGGTCGAACCGGTAGCCGGCGCCGCGCACGGTGCGGATGATCTCGGCGTAGCCGCCGAGCTTCGCGCGCAGGCGGCGCACGTGCACGTCGATCGTGCGCTCGTTGGGGCGGTCGTCGGCGTCGGCGTCCCACAGCGCGTCGATGATGTCGCAGCGGCCGACGGTCGAGCCCTCGCGCAGCACGATGTGCTGCAGCAGCTCGAACTCGCGGTAGGTGAGCGGCGCGATGTCGTCGCCGATCGCGACGCGCTTGCGCGTCAGGTCGATGACGATGCCCGGGTCGGCCTCCGTCTCGACGGCGGGCTGCTGCACCGCCGGGTCGCCGAGCGCGCGGCGCACGACCTCGACGTCGCGGCCGCCCGCGCCGGCGGGTGCGAGCGCCACGGCGGCGTGCGTCTCCGCGCTCGGCGCGAGGCGCGAGGTGAGGGCGCGCAGCTCGCCGACGAGGCGGGCGAGCTCGATGTGGTCGGCGGCGGCGGCGTCCTCGCCGAGGCCGACGTAGAGCACGAAGCCGCGGGCCTCGGTGCCGTCGGGCACGGCGCGCACGGGCGCGGGTGCGGCCGGCGCCGCGGCGGGCGCGGCGGAGCGGATGCGCGGGGCGGGGGCGGGGACGAAGGCCCGCTCCGGGGCGAGGGCGGCGGTGCCGCTGAAGCGGGGCTGCTGCAGCGACGGGCGGCGGGTGCGGGCGGTGGCGGGGAATGCGGTGATGGTCATGGGAGGGGCCTTCCGGCGTGCGGTCGGCGGCCGCGCCGCCCGACGATGCGGGTACGGCGATGCGGGCCGCCGACTCGAGGAGTCGATCGGTCGTGCGCGAACCGGTGCTGGTTCGGAGGGGACCGCTCTCGTGGGCTGCTCAGGCCCGAGGGTGCGACGGCGTAGGCGTCAGCGACTCTTCATGGAGCGGTCGGACGGTGCGAGCTTCGCTCAAGCACACATTCGACGCATGTCGACCATCGGCATCATCATGCCGTTCGTCCCGTTCGTCGCGAGGACGGACAAGGGGCGGAAGGTGGTCGTCATGCCCGCCAGTATCCCGGGTTCGCTCGCGCGATGTCAAACAGCGCGCGAATGTGACGAAGTGTGACGGCCGGGGCCGCCGGTGCTCCCCGACCGGCGCCGCTCAGCGGCCGCCGGCGCTCAGTGACCGACGGTGCCGTACAGGCGGTCGCCCGCGTCGCCGAGCCCGGGCACGATGAAGCCCTGCTCGTTGAGGCGCTCGTCGAGGGCCCCCAGCACGATCGTCACGTCGTGGCCGTCCATGTCGCGCTCGACGCGCTCGAGGCCCTCCGGCGTGCCGAGCAGGCAGATGGCGGTCACGTCGACGGCGCCGCGGTCGAAGAGGAACTGCATCGCCGCCGACAGCGAGCCGCCGGTCGCGAGCATCGGGTCGAGCACGAAGCACTGGCGGTCCGAGAGGTCGTCGGGCAGCCGCTCGGCGTACGTGTACGGCTCGAGGGTCTCCTCGTTGCGGGCCATGCCGAGGAATCCCACCTCGGCGGTCGGCACGAGCGCCGTCATGCCATCGAGCATCCCGAGCCCGGCGCGCAGGATCGGCACGACGAGCGGCCGCGGCTCGGCGATCTCGACGCCGGTCGTCGTCGTCACCGGCGTCTGGATCTCCTTGGGCGTCACCCGCACGTTGCGCGTGGCCTCGTAGGCGAGCAGCGTCATCAGCTCGCCGACGAGCGAGCGGAAGGTGGGGGAGGGGGTGCGCGCATCCCGCAGCACGGTCAGCTTGTGGGTGACGAGCGGGTGGTCGGCGACGTGGACTCGCATAGGGTTCAGGGTAGTGGGCGCGCAGCGGGGCGCCCGACCCGGGAGGGCGGAGCATGCGGCCATCGGCGCGCGACGAGGCGCTCATGCGGCTCGCGCTCGAGCAGGCGGCCGCGGCCGAGCGCACCGCCGACGTGCCGGTCGGCGCCGTCGTCGTCGACGCATCCGGCACCGTCATCGGCACCGGCCGCAACGAGCGCGAGGCGCGCCACGACCCGACCGCGCACGCCGAGGTCGTGGCGCTGCGCGAGGCCGCGGCGGCGCTCGGCTCGTGGAGGCTCGACGGATGCGCGCTCGTCGTCACGCTCGAGCCGTGCGTCATGTGCGCGGGCGCGATCCTCGCGAGCCGCGTCGCCCGCGTCGTGTTCGGCGCGTGGGACGAGAAGGCCGGCGCCGCCGGCAGCGTCGTCGACGTGCTGCGGGAGCGGCGGCTGCCGCACCGCGTCGAGGTGGTCTCGGACGTGCTCGCCGACGAGGCCGAGGCGCAGCTGCGCGCCTTCTTCGCCGAGCGCCGCTGAGCGCCGCGCAGCCGCCGGTGCGCTCAGCCCCAGAAGACCGCGATCAGCAGGTTGACGAGCGCGAGGCCGCCGGCGATGTGGAAGAACGTCTTCACGCGCGGCTCGGGCAGCGAGACGTCGGCCACCGGCCGGGCGCCGCCGGCCGCGAGGCCCGCCTTCTCCGCGCGGATCGCGCGGCCGCGCAGGAAGCCCAGCAGCGCCGCGACGAACACGACGACGGCGATGAGGCCCTTGATGCCGAGCTTCATGTGGTTCACGTCGCCGTCGCCGGCCATCGCGAGGCCGTAGAGGGCGACCCCCGAGACGAGCTGCAGCGAGGCGCCGATCAGCATCATCGTGAAGTTGAAGCCGGTCTTCGCCCGCATCTGCAGGAAGAAGGTGCCGACCAGCAGCGAAGCGCCGATCAGGTGCAGGGCGACGAGCAGCGAGTGCAGGAACTCCATGCAGACAGCCTACACAACTCGCCGCCGGAGCGGTCAGTTGCCCGACTGGATGACGATGTGGTCGGTCGACGGCGCGATGTCGGGCCGGTCGACGACGAGGTCGGGCTCGATGTAGATCACCCGCGCGTGCGGCACCTCGGTGCGCAGCATCGACTCGAGGTCGTTGATGGTGCTCGCCACGTGCTCGATGTCGGACTGCGGCGGGAACGCCACCTTCGCGGCGATCATGAGCTCGTCGGGGCCCAGGTAGAGCGTCTTCATGTGGATGAGCGACTCGACCCCGGGGGAGGCGTTCAGGATGCGCTGGATCTTGGCGTGGTCCTCGCGCGTCGCGCCCTCGCCGATCAGCAGCGACTTCATCTCGATCGCGAGCACGATCGCGACCGCGATCAGCAGCGCGCCGATCATGAGCGTGCCGATCGCGTCGAAGAGCGGGTTGCCGGTGAGCACCGACAGGCCCACCGCGGCGAACGCGAAGACCAGGCCGAGCAGCGCCGCGAGGTCCTCGAGCAGGATGACGGGCAGCTCCGGGCTCTTCGCCTTGCGGATGAAGCTCCACCAGCTCGCCTTGCCGCGCACCGCGTTGGCCTCCTTGATGGCCACGCGGATCGAGAACGACTCGAGCACGATCGCGATGCCGAGCACCGTCAGCGGCAGCCACGGCACCTCGATCTCGTGCGGCTCGCGGATCTTCGAGATGCCCTCGTAGATCGAGAACAGGCCGCCGACCGAGAAGAGCACCAGCGCCACGATGAACGCCCAGACGTAGCGCTCGCGGCCGTAGCCGAACGGATGCTCCTCGCTCGCCCGCTTCTTGGCCAGCCGGCCGCCCAGCAGCAGCAGCAGCTGGTTGCCGGCGTCGGCGACCGAGTGGATGGCCTCGGCCAGCATCGATGCGGAGCCCGAGAAGAACCAGGCGATGAACTTGGTGATGGCGATGCCGGTGTTCGCGAGGAACGCCGCGACGACCGCCTTCGTACCGTGGGATGCGCTCACGGCGGCGAGTCTACGCGCGGGAGGGTGGCGGCTCGCCCCGACTAGCCTGGGCGGCATGACCGAC
This sequence comes from Agrococcus sediminis, assembly GCF_007923295.1. Lineage (GTDB taxonomy): Bacteria > Actinomycetota > Actinomycetes > Actinomycetales > Microbacteriaceae > Agrococcus > Agrococcus sediminis. The sequence continues at coordinate 633,424 of NZ_VOIR01000011.1, forward strand.
CTCCTCCCTCCCATCGCCATGCTCGGCGTCGGCTCCATGGGCGGCGCGATCCTCAGCGGCCTCGCCCACCACGGCGCGGAGCGCATCGTCGTCACGAACCGCACGGCCGAGAAGGCCGCGGGCATCCGGCTCGACGGCGTGGAGTCGATCGCGCTCGCCGACGAGCCCGACGGCAACGCGCGAGCGGTCGCGGGCGCCAAGCTCGTCGTGCTCGGCGTGAAGCCCGCGGGCATCGTCGACCTCGCGCGCGAGATCGCGCCGCACCTGGAGCCGGATGCGGTGGTCGTCTCGATCGCGGCCGGTACGACGACGGCGTCCATCGAGGCCGCGCTGCCCGCATCCGTCCCCGTGGTGCGGGCGATGCCGAACACGCCGTCGCACGTCGGGCTCGGCGTGACGGGCGTCGCCGGCGGCGCGCGCGCCTCGGCGGACGACGTGGCGCTCGTGGCGCGCATGTTCGAGGCGGTCGGCGAGGTGATCGTGCTCGACGAGTCGCAGATCGACGCGCTGTCGACCATCTCGGGCTCGGGCCCGGCCTACGTCTTCCTGCTCATCGAGGAGCTCACCGGTGCGGCCGAGCGCATGGGCTTCACCCACGAGCAGGCGGCGACGATGGTGCAGGGCACCTTCCGCGGGGCGAGCGAGCTGCTCGCCGCCGACGGCGCCGAGCCGGCCGAGCTGCGCCGACGCGTCACGAGCCCGAAGGGCACGACCGAGCGCGCCGTCGCCGTGCTGCAGGAGGCCCGCCTCGGCGAGGTCTTCGACCGCGCCACCGCCGCGGCGCTCGCGCGCGCGCAGGAGCTCGCCGCCGGCTGACGCGCGTCAGCGCAGGTGGCCGCCGAGGCGTCGCGCGCGCTGCACGACCCGCAGCAGCTCGGCGGGCGGCAGCTCGAGCTGCGCCGGCAGCGCGACCGGCGCGGGCTCCCGCAGCAGCCGGCCGTTGAGCAGCGCCCCGAGCCGCGCGGGCAGCGGCAGCGCCCGCAGCTGGTCGGCGGCGTGCTCCTCGCGCGGGAGCAGCACCGCGAAGCGCTGGCCGAGCAGCGTCTCGAGGCGCGCGGACCGCACGTGCGCCCACTGCACCCGCGAGCCGCCCCCGAGCATCGCCCCGTCGGCGGTGAGCACGACCGCGCGCGACGCCGTCGCCCACCGCGCCACGAGCACCGGCACCCCGAGCAGGCCGAAGAAGCCGAGCGCGACGGCGCCGAGGAGCGCGGCGGGCACTGCCGCCCAGCTGGGCTCGCTCACCCACCCCGCGATGAGCAGCGCACCGATCGCGGCGAAGACGAGCGCCCCGACGACGGCCGCGGCGATGCCGCCGACGACCGCGCGCACGACCACCTGCCCGGAGCGCTCGAGCTCCTCGATGGCGGCGTCGGCGGTCCGAGCCACGCGCTACACCTGGTCGCCGTCGACGTACTGCCAGCCGCGGTCGCGGCGGAAGCGGCTGAGCTCGCGCATCGAGCCGCGCGCGCCCTCGGCCGTCCAGTGCGACTCGAACGTCACCGTGCCCTCGCGGTCGAACGGGCCTCCGCCCGACGTGCCGAGCACGTCGAGCCGCAGCCAGCGGATGCCCGGGTCGAGCTCGAGGGAGCGCGGGCGCGTCGAGGAGTGCCACGACGCGAGCAGCCAGTCGACGTCGCCGACGGCGAAGGCCGTGAAGCGGGAGCGCATGAGCGCCTCGGCGGTGGCGGCCTCGCGCTCGCCGCTCAGCACGGGCCCGCAGCACTCGCCGAAGGTGAGCCCCGTGCCGCAGGGGCAGCGCCGGGCGTCGTCGGGCACGGCCGCGCGCTCGGCCCGCTCAGGCACTCAGGCCCGCGAACCGCTCGATGTCGTTCTGGTTGCCCGACACGATGATGAGGTCGTGGTTCGAGACGATCGTCTCGGGGGTCGCGTAGGTGAACTCGCCGCCCGGGCTCTTCACGCCCACCACGGTCAGGTGGTACTTCGAGCGGATGCGCGACTCGGCGAGCGTGACGCCGCGGATGTGCTTCGGCGGGTACATCTTCACGATCGCGAACTGGTCGTCGAACTGGATGTAGTCGAGCATCCGCCCCGACACGAGGTGCGCGACGCGCTCGCCGGCCTCGGCCTCGGGGTAGATGACGTGGTTCGCGCCGATGCGGCTGAGGATCTTGCCGTGCGACTGGCTGATCGCCTTCGCCCAGATCTGCGGCACGCCGAGGTCGACGAGGTTGGCGACGATGAGCACGGACGCCTCGATCGAGGAGCCCACCGCGCACACCGCGATCGAGAAGTCGCCCGCGCCGACCTGCTTGAGCGCGTCGATCGAGCGGGCGTCGGCCTGCACCGTGTGCGTGAGCCGCTCCGACCACTTCTGCACGAGGTTGATGTCGTCGTCGATCGCGAGCACCTCGCGGTCGAGGCGCGCGAGCTGCCCTGCGGTGGCGGCGCCGAAGCGGCCGAGCCCGATGACGAGCACCGGGGCGTCGTGCGGGATCCTGTCAACCAACGATCGGCCTCTCCTCGGGGCGAGTGAACAGCTGCGTGGTCTGGCTCGCCGCCAGCGCCGCGGCGAGCGTCACACTACCAATGCGCCCGACGAACATGGTCAGGGCCAGGATGACCTTGGCCGGGTCCTCGAGGCCGGGCTGCGTGAAGCCCGTGGAGAGCCCCACCGTGGCGAACGCGCTGATGACGTCGAACAGCACGAACGACAGCGGCGCACCGGTGATCTCGAGCAGCACGATCGTGACGCCCGCGACGATGGTCGCGCTCCACAGGGTGACCGAGACGGCCAGGCGGAGCACGTCGGAGGGGATGCGCCGGCCGAACGCCTCCATCGACTTGCGGCCGCGCGCCTCGGCGATCGCGGCGAGGAAGAGGATCGCGAGGGTCGTCACCTTGATGCCGCCCGCGGTCGACGCGGAGCCGCCGCCGACGAACATGAGCATGTCGGTCACGAGCAGGCTCGAGTTGTGCAGCAGCCCGAGGTCCTCGAGGGCGAAGCCGCCGGAGCGCGCCATCGTCGACAGGAAGAAGGCGTGCAGCACCTGCTGGCCGAAGTCGGCCGTGCCCCAGGAGTCGGCGTTGCCCCACTCGAGCACGAGGTAGGCCAGGCCGCCCGCGAAGAAGAGCATGAGCGAGACGGAGATCGTGAGCTTGACGTGGAGCGACCACTGGCGGGGCGCGCCCAGGTGGCGCAGCAGCACGAAGTAGACCGGGAAGCCGAGCGAGCCGATGAAGACGCCGACCATCATGACGCCGAGGAACCACGGGTCGGTCGCGTACGGCTCGAGCCCCTCGACGGTGGGCACGAAGCCCGAGTTCGTGAACGACATGAACGACCAGTAGGTCGCCTCGTAGAGGGCGGTGAGGAACGGCTTGCCCTCGAGCAGGATGCGCGGCAGCAGCAGCACGATGAGCGCCGCTTCGAACACAGCCACCGAGAGCGCCACGGTGCGCAGCAGTCCGCCGACCTCGCCGAGCCGGATGGCCTGGCTCTCCTTCACCACGCCCTTGCGCACGCGGGACGGGTTGGAGTCGCTCGCGGCCATGAGCCGCTGGCGCAGGCCGAGCTTGCGGGCCACGGTGAGGCCGAGGATCGAGGCGAGCGTCAGCACGCCGATGCCGCCCACCTGCACGCCCACCATCACGACCGCGTTGCCGAAGGGGCTCCAGTGGGTGGCCATGTCGACGACCGTCAGGCCCGTCACGCACACGACGCTCACGGCCTGGAAGAACGCATCCACGAACGGCGTCGGCTCGCCGGTGGCCGTGGCCCACGGCGTCATGAGCAGCACCGCGAAGAGCAGGTTCATGCTCGCGAAGACCATGATCGCGAACCGCGCCGGGTACGCCCCTGCGAACTGCTCGAGGCCGTCGCGCCATCGACTCGGGAGCGCCGTCATCCCCGGCGTCCGCTGCTCCGCCACCTGCTGCGCCTTCCGCGGGATCGAAGCGCCGCAGGGCGGCGCAGGACGGGGCAAGCGTAGCCCTGTCCGGCGCGAGCCGCGTGCGAGGATGGTTTGTCGCGCCTGGCGCCGCGCTGGCATGCTGTGCGCATGGCCGACATCTTCTCCGTCATCGCGGACAGCACGCGACGCGACATCCTGGGCGTCCTGCTCGAGCGCCGCGCGGCGACGGGCGAGGCGAGCGTGAGCCAGATCGTCGACGCGCTCGGCGTGCCGCAGCCGACGGTGTCGAAGCACCTCCGCACCCTGCGCGACGCGGGCCTCGTCACGGTGCGCGAGGACGGCCAGCACCGCCACTACGCGATCGTGCTCGCGCCGTTCGACGAGATCGACGACTGGCTGATGCCGTTCATCTTCGCCGAGGGCGAGCAGGACGAGGCGTCGCTCGGCGCCGCCGCGTTCGCCGCCTGGGCGGGCGTGCAGGTTCCGGCGCCGCTGCGCGCGGCGGCCGACCAGGCCCGCCTCGCGGCGGAGCAGGCGCGCGTCGCCGCCGAGCAGGCGCTCGCGCGCATGAGCGACCGGGTCGAGCACCCGGCCCCGGTGGGCGCATCGCTCGGACGGCGGGCCGCCGAGGGCATGCACGACCTGCAGGACCGCGTGCAGGAGGCCCGCGACCGCATCCACGAGGTGCAGGACCGCCTGCACGAGATGCAGTCGCGCGCGTCGCAGCGCCTCGACGACGCGAAGGGCAAGCTGCGCAAGCGCGAGGAGGAGGACGAGCGCCGCGCCGCGCTCGGCGAGGACGGCCACGCCGCCCGCGAGCAGGACGACTCCCGCCTCGACTGACCCCGAGGGGCCGACACGCGGCGGCCCGCCGCGTTCGGGTACGATGTCGAGAGCGTTTTCCCTGCGCGGACCTCGAGGTCGTGCAGCGTCAGCGAGCAATCCCGATCGGAAGTGAGGAACCTCTATGGGTTCTGTGGTGAAGAAGCGCCGCAAGCGCATGGCGAAGAAGAAGCACCGCAAGCTGCTTCGCAAGACGCGCCACCAGCGTCGCAACCGCAAGTAAGCCGGTTGCATCCAGAGCCGGGACCTGCATCAGCAGGCTCCCGGCTTCTGCATGTGCGGGCCGCGGCCGGCCGCGCCGGGCGACCTAGGCTGGGCGCATGGTCGAGATCACCTTCATCGCCAAGCCCGGCTGCCACCTCTGCGACGAGGCGAGGCCCGTCGTCGAGCGCGTCGTCGACGGCTTCCCCGGCGCGACGATGCACGAGGTGTCGATCCTCGACGACCCCGCGCTCGAGGCGCGCTGGAGCGAGGACATCCCCGTCGTGCTCATCGACGGGCGCCCCCACTCCTCCTGGCGCGTCGACCCCGTGAAGCTGGCCGACCGCATCCGGGCCCGCCTTACGGCGTGAGGCGCGTCGGCCCGCGGAAGAGGTAGGTGGTCTCGCGGATCGAGCCGAGGCCCAGCAGCAGCATGACCACGCGCGCGAGGCCCATGCCGAAGCCGCCGTGCGGGGGCGTGCCGTAGCGGAAGAAGTCGAGGTACTCCTCGAGCTCCGCGGGGTTCATGCCCTTCTCGACGATCTGCGCCTCGAGCACGTCGACCCGGTGCTCGCGCTGCGCGCCGGTCGAGATCTCGACGCCGTTGTAGATGAGGTCGTACGAGTTCGTCACGTCGCCGCGGCCCTCGGGACGCAGGTGGTAGAACGGCCGCACGCTCGACGGGTACTCGGTGACGAAGACGAAGTCGTGCCCGGTCGTCTCCTTGACGTGCGCCGAGATCTGGCGCTCTGCCTCGGGGTCGAGGTCGCCGTCGGTGCGCTCGATCGTGTGGCCGCGGGCCTCGACGATGGCCTTGACCTCTGCGTGCGGGATGCGCGGGAACGGCAGGGCGGGCACCTGCAGCTGGATGCCGAAGTGCTGCTCGATGTCGGCGCCGTGGCGCTCGACGACGGCCGCGAGGGCCTTCGTGAGCAGCTGCTCGTGCAGCTGCATGACGTCCTCGTGGCTGTCGATCCACGAGATCTCGCTGTCGATCGAGGTGAACTCGGTCGCGTGGCGGCTCGTGTAGGAGGGGTCGGCGCGGAAGGCCGGGCCGATCTCGAAGATCTTGCCGAAGCCGGCCGACTGGGCCATCTGCTTGAACAGCTGCGGCGACTGCGCGAGGTAGGCGGTGGTCTCGAAGTAGGGCACCTCGAAGAGCTCGGCGCGCGACTCGGAGGCCGTCGCCATGAGCTTGGGGGTGTGGAGCTCGATGAAGCCCTCGTCGATCCAGTGCTGCCGCATCGCGTGCTCGATCGTCGTCTGCACGCGGAAGATGAGCTGCGCCTCAGGGCGGCGCAGGTCGAGGAAGCGCCAGTCGAGGCGCTTGTCGATCGACGAGTCGTCGGCGATCGGGCTGTCCTTCGCGACCGACTCGACGGTCAGCGAGCGCACCTTGACCTCGAGCCCGCCGAGCTTGACCCGCTCATCCGCCTTGAGGTCGCCCTCGACGGTGACGAAGGAGCCGTGCATGAGCCCGGAGATGGTGGCGGCGGTGGCCGCGGTCTCGTCGTTCACCGAGTTCACGAGCTGCGCCGAGCCCGACTCGTCGCGCAGGATCACGAACTGCACGCGCTTCTGGTCGCGCACCTTCTCGACCCAGCCCTGCACGTGCACGGGGCCGTCGGGGAGCGATGCGAGGTCCTTGATGAGGGTGCGAGAAGTCACTGGGCGATCCTACCGGCCCGGCACGCGGACCTCCGGCGTCAGCGGCGGGGACGCTCGGTCGCGGCAGGGGCGACGGTGGCGAGCGCGATCCAGCCGCACAGGAGTGCGACGGCGGATGCGGCCAGCACCGCCCATCCCGCGGCTACGGGCACCTGCGACCCGGGTCCGTCCGACGCGACGAGCAGCCAGACGCCGACCGCGGCGAGCACGCCGACCAGCAGGGCGACGGGCGTCGCGTGGGCGCGGTGCGCGAGGTAGCGCGCCCACGCCCACATCAGGCTCGCCGCGAGCGCGACGCCGAGGGCGATCGCGAGCGGGACGAGGAGGGGCACGGATCCATCATCCCCTGCCGCCGGCGGACGCGGCGCGCTCGAGCACGGCGCGCACGAGCGTCGCGCTGTCGTCGGCGACGCCGCGTTCGAGGAGCAGCGCGGCGACGTCCTCGGCGCCATCCTCGTGCGCGTTCACCGAGGCGAAGTCGAGGCAAGCCTTGACCTGCATGTGCCGAGCGCAGGGTCCGCCCCGGTTGATAGGAACCGCGGCTACCATGGAAGCCATGCCTGCCCGTCGACTCCATCTCGTGCGCCACGGCGAGGTGCACAACCCCGATCGCGTGCTCTACGGCCGCATGCCGGGCTTCGTGCTGTCGGCGCGCGGGCACCGGATGGCCGCGCTCGCCGCCGAGCACCTCGCCACCGGGCCGAGCGCCCGCCGGGTCGTGCGGCTCGCCGGCAGCCCGCTCGAGCGAGCGCAGCAGTCGGCGCAGCCGTGGGCGGAGTCGTTCGGCCTCGACGTGCGCACCGAGCGCCGCATCATCGAGCCCACCAACTGCTTCGAGGGCAAGACCTTCGAGGCGAGCGGCGCCCTCCGGCACCCGACGTCGTGGCCGCTGCTGCGCAACCCCTTCCGCCCGTCGTGGGGCGAGCCCTACCGGGCCATCGCGCAGCGCGTGATCGCCGCCATGGAGGACGCCTGGGACGAGCTCGCCGAGTCCGACGACGACGGCGACATCGTCTTCGTGAGCCACCAGTCGCCGATCTGGATGGCCCACCTGCAGCTCGCCGGCAAGCCGCTGTGGCACGACCCGCGCTCCCGCCGCTGCCAGCTGTCGTCGATCACGAGCTTCGCGCGCATCGACGGCAGGTTCACGGAGATCGACTATGCCGAGCCGGCCGCCTCGGTCGGCGCTGTGGATGCGGGAGCGGTGTGATGGGCGGCAAGGGCATGTGGACCAAGCGTCGGATGGGCGCCGCCTCGGCGGCGCTCGCGGTGGCATCGCTCGTGCTCTCGGGCTGCGCTTCGGCCGACGGCGTTGCGGGCCAGGTCGGCAGCGCCGGCTACATCGCCGGCGACGGCGTGGTCACGGAGATCCCCGTCGAGGAGCGCACGGCTCCCGCGCCGTTCGCCGGTGAGCTCATCGAGGGCGGCGAGTTCGACTCCGCATCGCTCGACGGCGTGGCGCTCGTCAACTTCTGGTACGCCGCCTGCCCGCCCTGCCGCACCGAGGCGCCGGTGCTGGCCGCGCTGCACGCCGAGTTCGGAGACCGCGTCGACTTCATCGGCGTCAACACTCGCGACGGAGCAGCCCAGGCCGCTTCGTTCGAGGAGGAGTTCGGCATCGACTACCCGTCGCTGCTGGACGACACGACCGGGGAGGCGCAGCTGGCCTTCAGCGGCCTCGTCGCACCGAACGCGGTCCCCTCGACCATCGTCCTCGACGCCGAGGGCCGGGTGGCAGCCCGCATCTCGGGCGCCGTGACCGACACGAGCATCCTCTCGACGCTGCTGCAGGAGGAGCTCGAGCGGTGATGCTCGCTCAGACGATCGCGATCGATCCCGCCGGTGCCGTGCTGAGCGGGCAGCTGCTCGTCTCGATCCCCATCGCGCTGCTCGCTGGGCTCGTGTCGTTCGCCAGCCCGTGCATCCTGCCGCTCGTGCCGGGCTATCTCGGCCTCGTCGGCTCGCTCGCCGGTGACCGGGAGCAGGGTCGCCGCCGGCTCGTCACCGGTGTGGCGCTCTTCGTCGCCGGGTTCACGGCCGTGTTCGTGCTGGGCACCGCGCTCGTCGGGGCGGCCAGCTCATTCCTGGTGCGGTACGGCAACGTGTTCGTGCAGATCTCCGGAGTGGTCCTGATCGCCATGGGCCTCGTCTTCATCGGACAGCTCTCGTTCCTCCAGCGGGTCTGGCGGCCGCGCCAGATCAAGTCGGGCGGCATGTGGAGCGCGCCGGTAGTCGGCGTCATCTTCGCGGTGGGCTGGACCCCCTGCTCCGGTCCCACGCTCGCCGCGATCAGCGCGCTCACCGTGACGACCGGCTCCGCGTCGCAGGGCGCCATCCTCGGTCTCGCGTACGCGCTCGGGCTCGGCGTCCCGTTCCTGCTCATCGCGCTCGGGCTCGGCTGGGCCGGGTCGGTGACGCAGTGGATGCGCCGCCACGTCCGCGCCATCAATGCCGCCGGTGGCGGGATGCTCATCCTCATCGGCATCCTGATGGTGACAGGCATCTGGAGCCTCATCATGAACGTCATGCAGGGTTGGGTAGCGTCGTTTGTCACAGTCATTTGAGTCCGATCCCCTGCGCCCAGGGGATCACATGGAGACGGCGCAACCGGACGACGGGTCCGGGGGCGGACCGCGCCTGGGCGTGCGCGGCTGGGCGCGGTTCCTGTGGCGGCAGCTGACGTCGATGCGCACGGCCATCGTGCTGCTGCTGCTGCTCGCCGTCGCGGCGATCCCCGGCAGCCTCATCCCGCAACGCTCGGCCGACCCGAACGGCGTCATCGCGGTGCGCGAGGAGAACCCGGAGCTCGTGTGGCTCTACGACGCCCTCTCGTTGCACGACGTGTACTCGAGCCCGTGGTTCTCGGCCATCTACATCCTGCTGTTCACATCCCTGGTGGGATGCGTCATCCCCCGGCTCGCGCACCACTGGAGGGCGATGCGCGCGCGCCCGCCGCGCACCCCGGCCCGGCTGTCCCGGCTCGTCGGGTTCCAGACCGTCGCCGGCGACGCATGCGATCTCGACCGCGTCGACCGCGTGCTGCGGCGGCGCGGCTACCGCACGACCCGGTACGGCGAGTCGATCTCCGCCGAGCGAGGGTATCTGCGCGAGACCGGCAACCTGCTGTTCCACATCTCGATGCTCGGGCTGCTGCTCGTCATCGGGCTCGGCTCGGGCTTCGGCTACGACGGCCAGCGACTGCTCGTCGAGGGGCGCGGATTCGCCAACACCCTCTCGAGCTACGACTCCTTCAACCGCGGCCAGTGGTTCGACGACGCCGCGCTCAAGCCGTTCGCGGTCGCGCTCGACGACCTCGAGGTCGTCTACGAGACCGAGAACCCCAACGCCGTCGGCGCGCCCCTCGACTTCACCGCGCGGGTGACCGTGACGGAGGACGGAGCGCAGCGGCAGGCGCAGATCAAGGTCAACCATCCGCTGCGGGTCGCCGACGCCGACCTCTACCTCATCTCGAACGGCTACGCCCCCCGCATCTCCGTGCGGGATGCCAGCGGGCAGGTCGTCTACGACGAGTACACGCCGTTCCTCGCGCAGGACAACCTGTACACGAGCCTGGGCGTGATGAAGCTGCCCGACGGCCTGGAGCAGCAGGTGGGACTGCGCGGCTTCTTCTACCCGACCGGTGTGCAGCTGGAGACGGGGGCGTACGCGTCGGCCTACCCTGATCTCGCATTCCCCGTGCTGTCGCTGCAGGCGTTCACGGGCGACCTGGGGCTCGATGCCGGCATCCCGCGGTCCGTGTACGCGCTCGACACGGACGCGATGACGCAGATCGCGGGCGGCGACAGCGGTGTGGACGCGCTCACGCTGACGCCGGGGCAGTCGGCCGAGATCCCCGGCGGCCTCGGCACGATCACGTTCGAGGACGTGCGCCGGTACGGGGTCATCGAGGTGCACGTCGACCACACGCAGACTGCAGTGTTCTGGATCATCGTCGTGCTCGTGCTCTCCCTGCTCGCGTCGCTGCTCATCCCTCGTCGTCGCATGTGGGTGAAGGCGACGCCGGGCGGCCTCGAGATCGCGGGACTCGCGCGAGGCGAGGATCCGACGCTGGAGCGCGCGGTCGGCGATCTGGCTGAGCGGATCAGGCACGAGGCGGACGGCCGCGGCCAGGAGCCGATGGCTGACGCACCTGCGCGCGAGAGTACGATCGACGCATGACCGTGGCTGAGCTCGACTCCTTCTCGTTGCTGCTCGTCTACTCGGCGATGGCGGTGTACACGCTCGCGTTCGTCGCGTTCGCGGCCGACATCGCGCGCCGCTCGGCCGCCAGGCCGGTGCCGGTGGAGGCGCGCGAGCTGGTCGGCGCGGGTGGTCCGGCCGAGCGTCCGCGCCACGAGACGGCGGCCCCGGCTGCGGTGCGGCACCGCGCCGCTCGCGTCGGCTACGCGCTGACCGTGATCGGTTGGGTGCTGCAACTGGGCGCAACCGTGCTCCGCGGCGTCGCGGCCGGCCGGGTTCCGTGGGCGAACATGTACGAGTTCGCGCTGACCGGCATCGCCGTGATCGTCGGCGTCTTCGTGATGTCGCGGCTGTGGCGCGACCTCACCTTCCTCGGCGTGTTCATCACCGGGATCGCGACGCTGTTCCTCGGCGTCGCGACCGTCAACGTCTATGTGCCGGTCGTGCCGCTGGCCCCGGCGCTGCAGACCCCGTGGCTCGTCATCCACGTCTTCGTCGCGACGCTCGCCGCCGGGTTCTTCGCGCTCGGCTCCGGCCTGAGCCTGCTGCAGCTGCTCAAGGAGCGGCGCGACGGCGGCTTCCTGCGATCGCTGCCGACGGCCGCGCAGATGGAGGATCTCGCCTACCGCGTCGGCGTGATCGGCTTCATCTTCTGGACGTTCACCCTGATCGCCGGCGCGATCTGGGCCGAGAGCGCATGGGGCCGCTACTGGGGCTGGGACACGAAGGAGGTGTGGACCTTCGTGATCTGGGTGATCTACGCCGGCTACATCCACGCCCGCGCGACGCGGGGCTGGCGCGGTTCCCGCTCCGCCTGGCTGCAGCTGATCGGCTTCGGCGCCATCATTTTCAACTACACGGTCGTCAACCTCTATTTCACGGGCCTCCACGCGTACAGCGGCCTCACGACCGCGACCTGACCGGCCCCGGCCGCCCTGCGTGCACCTGGTCGAGGATCGGCCGGCACTCAGAGGTGCGGGAGGCAGGCGGCCAGGCGGGCCCGCCAGGCATCGATGCGCTCCGGGCTGGCGGCATTGGCGGTGAGGAGCGCCTCAAGGGGGACGACGCGGGTGACCGGGATGCTCCCGCCGACCGGCACGAGCGGCGCAGCCACATCCGCGGCGAGCAGCGCGCCGGTGCCGAGCCCGCAGTCGAACGGCAGCTCCGGCAGCGCACCCGCGAGCGCGGCGCCCATCGACAGCCCGACGCTCGAGTCGAGCGCGCTCGAGACCACCGCAGGCAGCCCGGCCTCGGCGACGATCGCGAGCGCGGCCCGCACGCCGCCGAGCGGCTGCGCCTTCACGACCAGCACATCCGCCGCCCCGGCGCGCGCGACGAGCAGCGGGTCCTCGGCCTTCCGCACCGACTCGTCGGCCGCGATCGGGATCGCCAGCCGGTGCAGCCGCGTGCGCAGCTCGGCGAGCTCGGGCACCGTGGCGCACGGCTGCTCGACGTACTCGAGGTCGAAGCGCTCGAGCGCGCGCACCGCGGTCTCGGCCTCGTCGACGCCCCACCCGCCGTTCGCGTCCACACGGATCCGCGCATCCGGCAGCAGCGCGCGCACCTCGGCCACCCGCGCGACGTCGTCGGCGAGCACCTGCCCGGCCTCCGCCACCTTCACCTTCACGGTGCGGCAGCCGTCGTAGCGGGCGAGCACCGCGGCGACCGCGTCGGGGGCGACGGCGGGCAGCGTGGCGTTGACCGGCACGCGGTCGCGCACGGCCGCCGGGCGCTCGAGGTCGGCGTCCTCGAGCGCCGCGCGCAGCCACCGCGCGGCCTCCTCGGACCCGTACTCGAGGAAGGGGCTCCACTCGCCCCAACCCGCAGCGCCCGAGAAGAGCGCGACCTCGCGCACGTCGACGCCGCGGAAGCGCGTCACGAGCGGCAGCGAGACGACGTGCATGCGGTCGGCGAGCCGCTCGTAGGCGAGGTCCACGCGCCCATGCTCGCACGCCTGCCAGACTGTGCGGGTGAGCGAGCTGCCCTGGGTGACCGAGACGCGCGCGACCGGCGCGCGCCGCCGCAATCCGGTGTGGGGCATCCTCGCGCTCGTGGCGGCGCTCGTGTGCGGCGCGATGTTCCTCGTCTCGGTCGGCATCGCGTTCGTCGAGCTCGACGGCCTCGTCATCTGGCTGCTGCCGGTGTGGGGCATCGTCACGCTGCTCTCGATCGCCTTCGCCATCACCGCCGCGGCGAAGCGCGGCACGGCCAACATCACGATGGCGGCGATCACCGGCGGGCTGCTCGTGATCTCGAACCCCGTGATCTTCCTGGTGATCGGCTTCGCACTGGGCCTGCTGCAGTAGCGGGGCGCGGATGCGGTGGCATCCTTGGGGCCATGGCGTCGGCGCCGCAGTTCCACATGCCCGACGAGGCGGAGCCGCCTCGCGAGGGCGGCGTGCGGCGCTCGCACATCGCGGTCGCGCTCGTGGCCCTGCTGGTCGGCGTCGGCGCGACGCTGGGCGTGCAGGCGCTCGCCGCGCAGAGCGGGCCGCGCTCGGAGCAGGCGGTGCGCGACGCGGTGCTCGGGTACCTCGGCGCGATCGCGGCTGGCGACGACGAGACCGCCGACGCCGCGCTGCTCGGCTCGGCGCAGCGCGCGTCGGCGCAGCCGAGCTCGATCGCGGCGGACGGCCGGCTGCGCAGCCCGCGCATCACCGAGGTCGTGCTGGGCGACGGCACGGCGCGCGTCGACGTCTCGTACGCGGTCGCCGACCGCACGATCCTGAGCCGCATCGAGGCGGTCTTCGCCGACGGCGCCTGGCGCATGCAGCGCACGCTCGGCGAGCCGGTGTCGATCTCGTCGGCGCTGTCGGTGCCGGTGCAGGTCGACGCGATCGGTGTCGTGCCCGCGACCCGCAGCCTGCTGCTCCTGCCCGGCAGGCACACGATCGCCCCGATCGAGACGGCGCTCGTGACGATGTCCGGCAGCACCGTCGACGTCGACGGCGACCCGCGCACGCAGTCGGCGATCGACCTCGAGCCCACGCTCACCGCGGCCGCGCTCTCGCAGCTCGCCGCGACCGGCAGCGGCTTCGCGGCGGCGTGCAGCGCCGACCGCTCGTGCAATCTGCCCGCCGGCTTCGACGCCTCGACCCTGCCCGACCCGATCGTCGTGCCCTGGTCGGGGCAGGCGGGCGAGGTCGCCGTGCGCGTGCCGATCGCCTCCGGCGACGTCGGCACGGCGCTCGAGGTCGTGGGCCGCATGAGCCCCGACCTGTCGACGTTCGAGGGGATGCGCTGCGCGCTCGCGGGCGAGGAGCCCCGGCCGTGCGGGCCGTGACGGCGCCGGCGCGCGCCCTCGCCCCGCGCTCGGCGGCTCGCCCGCGCGGCTGACGGCGCGCGTCCGCCGCGCCGCGTAGCATCGCCGCATGCTCGAGGACCTGCTGCACGAGACCGACGCGCCCGAGCGCGAGCCCGCGCCGCGCGACCGCGACCGCCGCAGCGCCCGCCGCGGCGCGCTGTCGCTCTGGCTCCTGGCGATCGCCGTCGTGCTCTACGGCGTCTCGCTCGCGCAGCAGATGAGCTACCTCTTCGCGCCGCGCCCGGGCGAGCTGCCGCTCGTCGTGGCGGTGCTCGTCGCCGCCGTGGTGCTCGGCCTCAGCGGCGTGGTGGTCGGATGCATCGCCGCCACGAAGCCGGACGGCCGCCGCACCGGCGTGTTCGGCGCCGCGCTGGGCCTCGGCCTGCTCGTGCTCTTCGCCGCGGCGAGCTGGTTCGGCTGGGGCTTCCTCTCGGCGCTCTCCGCCCCGGTCTGATCCGGGCATCCGGATAACGATCCGGGCACGGCGCTCCCGCGCCGGGCGCGACCGCGCCAGGATGAGGGCGTGCCGACGGAGATGCCCGACTTCGCGATGCCGCCGGAGGCGGATGCTCCGGCGCGCGACGCGGCGGCCGATGCGGCCCACGCGGCCGGCGAGCCGTCCGCCGCGCCGCACGCCGCGCATCCGGAGCGCTCGCCCGAGCCGGCGTCGCCGAGCGACGAGGACGAGGAGCCCTGGGGCCGGCCGGATCCGCAGCCGGTCCGGCGCCCGTGGCGGCTCCTGCTCGCCGCGACGCTCGTCGGCGTGCTGCTCGGGGCCGGGCTCGTCTCGGCGGTGCAGGGGATGGAGCGCGCGGCGGGCGACGGCGACCGGGCGCGGCTGGCCGAGGCGGCGATGGCCTACCTCACGGCGATCGCCGACGGCCGCGCCGAGGAGGCGACGCGGCTCGTGCCGCCTCCCGGCCTCGCGGGGGCGGCCGATCTGCTCACCGACCCCGTCCTCGCAGCAGCGGGCCGGATCACCGAGCCGCAGGCGGGCTTCGCGCAGATCGAGGGCGACGAGGCGCGCATCGAGGTCGGCTTCGTGCTCGGCCGCACCGACGTCTCGCGCACGCTCGAGGCGGTGCGGGAGGCGGGCGGCTGGCGGGTGACGACCTCGCTCGCGGAGCGCGTGCAGAACTACGCCTACGGCCCCGGCACGTCGAGCGTGTCGCTCGCGGGCGTGCCGGCGGCGTCGGGCGAGCTGCTGCTCTACCCGGCGCTCTACATGACCGACGCCCACGACGACGGCTTCGTGAGCACGCAGTCGGTCACGTTCAGCGTCGACGGCGACGCGCGCACGGCGGTCGAGATCTCGCCGATGGTGCAGGTCGCGCCCGGCGTCGCCGAGCGGCTCGAGCCGGTCGCGATGGCGTTCGGGCTCGCGTGCCAGCTGCGCGAGGGCTGCGGCATCCCGCCCGGCGAGCTCGTGCCGACCCATCAGGTGCAGCCGTACCTCG
This sequence comes from Agrococcus sediminis, assembly GCF_007923295.1. Taxonomy (GTDB): domain Bacteria; phylum Actinomycetota; class Actinomycetes; order Actinomycetales; family Microbacteriaceae; genus Agrococcus; species Agrococcus sediminis. Next base: position 648,972 of record NZ_VOIR01000011.1, read on the forward strand.
AGGGGGCGGATGCGACGCAGGCGTCGGTCTACCTCGCGCGCTCGACCGACGCAGGCGGCGAGCTCGAGTGGCACGAGGTGCGCATGCGCGGCGACTTCGCGGACGGAGCGGATGCGGGGGACTGGGAGTGCGGCATGCCGAGCCTCGGGACGGGGCAGGTCGAGGCCTGGGAGGCGTGCGTCCCGTAGGGCGGGAGCGGGTGCCTGAACGCGTCGATTCCTCACCAAGAGGACCCTGGTCAGAGGCGTCCCGCGGCGGGATGATTCGGCCATGTCGACAGACATGCCGCAGTTCGTGATGCCACCGCCGGTCGCGACCGAGCGGACCGTCGCCGACGGCGGGTTCCCCGGGCCCAGCGAGCTCGAAGGGCCGGCGGCCGCGCTCACGATGGCACCGGTGGTCGGGGCGCGCCCGCGAGCCTGGCTCGCGCGGGTGCTCGTCGCGGTGGGCGTCGCGGGCCTGCTGCTGGGGGCCGTGATCCAGGCCGGCGTCCACGGGGCCGCCGGCTCGGCCGCCGCAGCGCGCACGGCCGCGCTGCAGGCGACGGCGATGGAGTACCTCACCGCGATCGCGGAGGGCCGCGCCTCGGACGCCTCGGCGCTCGTGCCACCGACGCTGCGCGGCCAGCTCGCGCCCGACGAGGTGCTCGCGGCTGCGCGGCCGATCCGCGACTACTCCGCAGCGGTCGGGCACCTGGCCGGCGCGACCGGCACGGTGGTCGTCGAGTACACCGTCGGCGGGCTCGAGCTGCAGCGGCTGCTGCGCGCCGAGGAGGCCGACGGCACCTGGCGCATCACGACGTCGCTCACCGAGATCCCCCAGGTGTACCAGAAGCACCAGCTGGCGCAGGTCTCCGTCGGATCCGTCGAGCTCGAGGCGAATCGGCGGATGCTGCTCTACCCGGGCGCCTACATGCAGGACGGCGTCGACACCGGGCTCTTCCGGTCGGTCGGCAACGCCTTCGTCGTCGACGGCGACCCGGCCTCCGTGACGGAGATCTGGAGCGGGCTCGAGCTCGACATGATGGTCGCGGTCGTCGCCGCCGACCTGGCGCTCGGCATCGTGCACGACTGCCAGGCCGAGGCGAGCTGCGGCGTCGACGCCGAGGCGAGGGTGCAGCAGCTCGAGGAGCCGCACCTGCGCTCGGTGAACCCGCTGACGGGCGGCGTCGACATCGGCGCGCCGATCGCGATCGGCGACCGCTGGACGGAGGTGCGCATCCGCGCCCTGCCCGATCGCCTCACGGGCGCCGCCCAGTGGCTCTGCCCCGAGCCCGAGCGGCTCGACCTGCCGATCGTGCCCTGCGAGGAGTGAGCTGGGGCGCGGTGCGCGCCCCGCCGATCGGCACCGCGCCCCGCCCCCGGCCAGGCTCCGGTGGCTAGGGTGGAGCGGTGACCATCTCGCCCCTGTTCGACGCCGCCGAATGGGCCGACGCGGAGCCCGGGTTCGACGACATCACGGTGCACCGCTCGCGCGACGGGCGCATCGCGCGCATCGCCTTCGACCGGCCCGAGGTGCGCAACGCGTTCCGGCCGCGCACCGTCGACGAGCTCTACCGCGCCCTCGACGCCGCGCGGCAGGACAGCCGCATCGGCGTGGTGCTGCTGACCGGCAACGGGCCGAGCCCGAAGGACGGCGGCTGGGCCTTCTGCTCCGGCGGCGACCAGCGCATCCGCGGCCGCGACGGCTACAAGTACGCCGAGGGCGAGACCGCGGGCACCATCGACCCCGCGCGCTCCGGCCGCCTCCACATCCTCGAGGTGCAGCGGCTCATCCGCTTCATGCCGAAGGTCGTCATCGCGGTCGTGCCCGGCTGGGCGGCCGGCGGCGGCCACTCGCTGCACGTGGTCTGCGACCTGACGATCGCGAGCGCCGAGCACGGCCGCTTCAAGCAGACGGATGCCGACGTCGGGTCGTTCGACGCGGGCTACGGCTCCGCCTACATGGCGCGCCAGGCGGGGCAGAAGTTCGCGCGCGAGGTCTTCTTCCTCGCCCGGGAGTACTCGGCGCAGCGGGCGCTCGAGGCGGGCGCGATCAACGCGGCCGTGCCGCACGAGGAGCTCGAGGCGACGGCGCTCGACTGGGCCCGCGAGATCCTGACGAAGAGCCCCACGGCCATCCGGATGCTGAAGTTCGCCTTCAACGCCGTCGACGACGGGCTCGTGGGCCAGCAGATCTTCGCCGGCGAGGCGACCCGCCTCGCGTACGGCACCGACGAGGCGGTCGAGGGGCGCGACGCGTTCCTCGAGAAGCGGGAGCCCGACTGGTCACCCTTCCCCTGGCAGTACTGAGCAGCGAAGGCACGGACGACCGAGGAGGTGCGAGCATGGCGATCGTCGTCGAGACGAGCGGCTCCAGCGGCGTGCCCAAGCGCGTCATCATCTCCGACGAGGCCATCGCGGCCTCGACCGACGCGGCCAACGAGCGGCTCGGCGGCCCCGGCCAGTGGGTGCTCGCGCTGCCCGAGCAGTACATCGCCGGCCGCAACGTGATCTGGCGGAACGCCGCCTCCGGCGCGCCGCTCGTGCGCACCGAGGGGTCGTTCACCGCCGAGGCCTTCGTCGAGGCGGTGCAGAGCCTCGAGCACGAGCGCAAGTTCACGTCGCTCGTGCCGACGCAGCTCGCGCGGCTCGTCGACGCGGCGATGCTCGACCGCTCCTTCATCGGGCCCATCGCGCGCCTCGACCGCATCCTGCTCGGCGGCCAGCGCGCGCCGTTCGGCCTCATCGAGCGGGCGGCGCGGCTCGGCTGGCGCATCACGCGCACGTACGGCGCGACCGAGACGGTCGGCGGCTGCGTGTGGGATGGCCGTCCGTTGCGCGACGTGAAGATCCGCCTCACCGACCAGATCGAGATCGCCGGGCCGCAGCTCGCCGACGGCTACGAGGACGCGGCGCTCACCGAGAAGCGGTTCGTCACCGACAGCTCGGGCACCCGCTGGTACAAGACGGGCGATGCCGGCAGCCTCGTCGGCGGCACGCTGCAGGTGTCGGGGCGCATCGACGACGTGATCAACTCGGGCGGCATCAAGATCTCGCTCGCGGCGGTCGAGCACGTGGTGCAGACGTTCGCGCCCGACGCGGTGGTCGTCGCCGCGCCGCACCCCGAGTGGGGCGAGGTGCCCGCGGTCGTCACGACGCTCAAGCCCTCGCTCGCCGAGATCCGCGCCGCCGTGGGGAACGCGCTCGGCAAGCCCGCCCGGCCCAACCACCTGGTGACGGTGTCGGTGATGCCGACCACCGCATCCGGCAAGCCCGACCGCAAGCGCCTGGCTCGGCTCGTCGCGAGCCGCACCCAGGAGCGCCGCCGCCGCGGCATCTTCGGCTGACGCCGCCGCGCGCCGTCCGCCAACCGGCTCCGTGCGGGGCCGACCGCACTATCCGGCCGCCGCAGCACGGAGCCGGTCGAGCGACGGGCCGGCCGCGGCCGCCCGGCTACGATCGAGGCGATGGCCTCTCCCCGCTCCGGCAACCCCGCTCGCCGCGCCCAGCACGAGGGCACCGCGCCCTCGCCAGCCACCTGGCGCGACTGGATCGCCGCCGCCCGGCCCCGCACGCTCGGCATGGCCATCGCGCCGGTCGCGCTCGGCAGCGCGGCCGCGTTCAACGCCGAGGGCTTCCACCTCGGCATCGCGCTCGCGTGCCTCGCGCTCGCGCTCTGCATGCAGATCGGCGTGAACTTCGCCAACGACTACTCCGATGGAGTGCGGGGCACGGATGCGGTGCGCGTCGGGCCGGGACGCCTCGTCGGCGCGGGCAAGGCCAGCCCGGTCGCCGTGCGGAACGTCGCGATCGGCTTCCTCGCCGCCGGTGCCATCGCCGGACTCGTCGTCGTGCTCGTGAGCGGCCGCTGGCTGCTGCTCGCCGTCGGCGTCGTCTGCATCCTCGCCGCGTGGGGCTACACGGGCGGCAAGCGCCCGTACGGCTACTACGCGCTCGGCGAGCTCATGGCGTTCCTCTTCTTCGGCCCGGTCGCCGTCGCCGGCACGACCTACGCGATCATCGGCCGCGTCACCGAGGACTCCCTCGCGCTCGGCGCGGCGATCGGCGCCATCTCGGCCGCGCTCATGCTGTGCAACAACCTGCGCGACATCGAGACCGACCGCGCGGCCGGCAAGCGCAGCCTCGCCACCCTCATCGGCCGCCGGGCGTCGAAGGCGCTCTACGTGGCGCTCATGCTCGTGCCGTTCGTCATCCTGTGGATCTTCTCCTACGCGCTCGCCTACGGCTTCGCGGTCTTCGCGGTGCTGCTGCTCGCGGGGCCGGCGATGGTGATCGTGGTCATGGCGCGCTCGCCGCGCGACCTCATCACGGCGCTGGGCCTCACCGGCATGACGGCGCTGCTCTACGGCGTCGGCCTCGCGATAGCGATCTGGGCCGGCCCGGCGGGCTTCATCACCGCCTGACGCGACTGCCGCGCTGTCTCGCCGCAGCCGTGACCGGATCGTGACCCCCCCGGCCCGTTCAGCCGTACGGTGGGGGCATGCGCCCCGATGGCTCCGCTCGTGCAGCAGCTGCGGGCCTGAGCCTGCTCGTCGGGGCCGTCGCGCTCTCGGTGGCGCTCGCCGGGTGCGCTGCGTCGACCGCCGGCTCCCAGACGACTGCAGCGGCTCCGGCGCCGTCGACCTCGCCCGGGCAGGCGTTGCCCGAGCCCGACCTGCAGCTGTGCCTCGACCGGAGCGCGCTCGGCTCGGAGCTCGCGATGCTGCCTGCGTCTGCAGCCGACGCCGATCGGATCAGGGCGGCGCTCATCGATGCGCGCCGGCCGCTGGTCGCGGCGCACCCCGGGTCGATCGCGACCGTCGAGGTGGTCGGCGGCGCAGAACCGCGCCTCACGGTGGTCCCAGCGACTGGCGCGTCGATCGAGGCGGAGCAGGTCCGCGCGGCGCTGGCGACGATCGACGGCTTCGACGAGCTCGCCACGGCGATGGAGCACGTCGAGATCCAGGAGGCCGAGGGGCTGCCGTTCAGTGACGTCTGCGCTGCCTACACCGCCCTCGACCGCCTCGCGGAGGAGGCGGAGCAGCCGCTCATCGTGCAGCTCACGCTCGACCTCGCTGCGGGCCGCGTCGATGCGGCGGCGGCCGACATCGACGACCCCCGCCTGACGGCGCTCGCCTTCCCGGAGGGATCGGTCGAGCTCGTCGAGTGGGAGGGCACGCTGCCGACCTTCACCGGATGAGCGCGGCGCGCGATGATGGACCCGTGCCGTCGAGGATGCCGGAGTTCGAGATGCCGCCGGAGCTGCCGGCCGGCGAGGTCGACGACGCGCCCGACCGCGTCGACGCGCCCGACCGAGCCGACGCGTCCGACGCATCCGACGCATCCGCCGCCGAGCCGCAGCCGGCGCCCGATGCCGACCGCTCGGGGAGCGGCGCTGCCCGCCGGCGGCTCATCGCCGGCGTCATCCTCGCCGCGCTGCTCGTCGCGGGCGGCTCGACCGCCGCGATCGTGCAGGCCGTGCAGCGGCAGGCCGAGGATGCCGACACCGCGGCGCTCACCGAGCTGGCGCTCGACTACCTCGGGGCGATCGCCGACGGCCGCGCCGACGACGCGACCGCGCTCGTGCCGGTCGAGGGCGACGCCCCGCTGCTCACCGACGCGGCGCTCGCCGCCGCCGACCGCACCAGGCGGTTCGACGTCGCGGCCGTCGAGCTCGACGGCGACGCCGCAGCCGTGCTCGTCGAGCTCTCCGGCGGCCCGGGCCGCATCGAGCGGCGGCTCGCCGCGGTGCGCGACGAGGGGGAGTGGCGCCTGACGACGACCCTCGCGGAGCGCGTCGTGCTCGAACAGGAGCGCGGCGTCGGCGTGCTGCCGCGCCTGCTGGGCGTCGAGATCGGCGGCGTCGGCGGCACGCTGCTCTACCCGGGCCTCTACCGCACCGAGCCGATCGACGAGGGCCTCGTCAGCGTCGCGCCGTCGACGATCCGGGTCGACGGCGACCCTGCGACGCCCGCGGAGTCCGGGCTTCCCATCTGGCAACCGTCCGAGGGTCTCATCGACGAGGCCCGGCGCCTCGCCCTCGCGCACGGCGTCGCGTGTCAGGCGGCCGCCAGCTGCCCGGCTCCCGCCGGGGCGCTGCTCGGCCTCGGCGACGCGACGCAGCTGCAGGCCGCCGACGACGGCGCGATCGAGCTCGACGTGCCGCTGCGCGCGCTCGCCGAGGGCTCCGCCGCGCCGGCCGACCTCTGGGTGGGGGTGCGCGCCACCGCCCGCGACGGCGGCGGGGTCGACTTCGCGTGCACGGTGCGCCAGACGCGCGTCGGAGCCACCGCGACGCCGGAGGCCGAGGTGCCGCCCGAGTGGCAGCCCTGCGGCTGAGCGTCGCGCGCCGGGGTCAGCGGGGGGCGGATGCCTCGGGGTCGTCGCGCGGGTCGCGCGCGTCGGCGACCGGCTCGTCCGCCGTCGCCCGGGCGGCTTCCCCATCGGGTGCGGACTCCGCCGGCCGATCGAGCGCCTCGTCCTCGACGTCCGCGTCGTCGGGGCCCGCGCCATCGCGCCTGCGGCCCTCGCGCATCCGCTGCAGGTCGGCCGCGGCCTCGTCGCGCAGTTTCGGGAAGAACACGATCGAGGCGGCGAAGGCGAAGGCGAGCGAGACGATGAGCGAGAGCCACCACAGCACCTGCGCGACCATCAGCACCGCGAACGGCACGAGGAAGAGCGCAGCGCGCACGAGCAGGTAGCGCATCGAGGGGGCCATGCACCAAGTCTATGAGCGCCCCAAAGGCAGGGGACGTACGCTGGGGTCATGAGGTGGCTCATCATCGGCGGGATCCTGGCCCTCGTGGTCACGGTCTACGCGCTCGTCGACCTGACGGTCACCGACGATCGCCGCGTCCGCCGCCTCAACCGCGTGCTGTGGGTCGTGCTCATCGTCGTGGTGCCCGTCTTCGGACCGATCGCGTGGCTCGCGTGGGGCAAGGGCCCGCGCGCCGACGCCCGCCCGATGGCGCCCGACGACGACCCCTCGTTCTCCCGCTCGCCCGACGTGACCGACGAGGAGGCCGACCGCCGCATCGCCGAGATCGAGGCGCAGCTCGCCGCCCTCGAGTCCGAGGACTTCGGGCCTCCGCCGGCCCCCGAGCGCGCGCCGGACCCCGAGCCGCGGCCGAAGCCGCACCCGCCGGTCGTCGGCCCTGAGGACGAGGCCGACGGCGACGCCGACGGCACCGGGCGCCGCGCGCCCGACGACGGCGACGCCGCACGTGCCTGAGGCGGCCCTGCCGGCCGCCGCCTACGCCGACCGGCTGGTCGCCGCGCTCGCCGCCGCCGGGGTCGCCGACATCGTCGTCTGCCCGGGCTCCCGCTCGCAGGCGATCGCACTCGCCGCCGCGCGCATGGCACGCGAGGGCGAGCTCGCGCTGCACGTGCGCGTCGACGAGCGCACGGGCGCGTTCCTGGCCCTCGGTCTCGCGCGCGAGACCGGCGGGCCCGCCGCGATCGTCGTCACGAGCGGCACCGCCGTCGCCAACCTGCACCCCGCGATGCTCGAGGCGCACCACAGCGACGTGCCGCTCATCGCGATCACCGCCGACCGCCCCGCCGAGCTGCAGGGCATCCGCGCCAACCAGACGGCGCACCAGCCGGGCATCTTCGGCGACGCGGCGCGCGTGCTGCTCGACATCTCGGCGGATGCGCTCGTCGACCCCGAGGGCGACGCGGTCGCCGCCGTGCGGGCCGCGCTCGGCTGGCGCGACGACGCGCACACCGAGCCCGGCCCCGTGCAGCTGAACATCGCCTTCCGCGAGCCGCTCTCGGGCGGCGAGCCGGCGCGGCCGCTGCCCGTCGAGCGGGTCGAGCGCCCGCCCATGCCGACCGCCGTGCTGCGGCCGGCCGAGCGCACCGTGGTGATCGCTGGCGCCGACGCCGGGCCCGCGGCCGTCGACCTCGCTGAGGCGATCGCCGCGCCGCTCATCGCCGAGCCCACCTCGGGCGCGCGCTTCGGGCCGCTGCTCGTGCAGCACGGGCGCGACGTCATCCCGCAGCTCGCCGACGAGGTGCGCCGCGTCGTGGTCGTCGGCCACCCGACGCTGTCGCGGGCCGTGACCGGGCTCATCCGCCGCCCCGACGTCGAGGTCGTCGCGATCGGCCGCGCCGGGCAGGACAACGTGCGCGGCACCGGCGCGAGCACCGTGCTGAGCGGCCGCATCGAGGTCGAGGAGGCCGAGCCGGGCGCCGACGCCGAGTGGATCGACCGCTGGGTGCGCGCCGGCCGCGCGCTCGCCGCCGAGCGCGACGCCGAGGCCGCCCCCGACTCGGCGCTCTCGCGCGCCGACTACGCGAAGGCGGAGCTCGCCGAGGGCCGCCGCCCCATCTCGCGCCGCGACCTCGTCACGCAGGTGTGGGAGCGCACGTGGCCGCACGACCGGCTCGTGGTCGCCGCCTCGCGGCTCATCCGCGAGCTCGACGCGCACGCCGGCCCCAAGGCGGTCACCGCCCGCGCCAACCGCGGCCTCGCCGGCATCGACGGCACCGTGAGCACCGCATCCGGCATCGCCATCGCGCACGAGCGCGCCGGCGGCGCCGGACTCACGCGCTTGCTCATCGGCGACCTCGCGCTGCTGCACGACGCCGGCGGGCTGCTCGTGCCGCCGGGGGAGGCGCGGCCACGGCTGCAGATCGTCGTCGGCAACGACCGGGGCGGCTCGCTCTTCGACCTGCTCGAGGTCGCCGGGAGCGCCCACCTCGACGACTTCGCGCGCGTGCAGCGCACCCCGCACGACGTCGACCTCGAGCACCTCGCCGCCGCCTACGCCTGGCCCTTCGAGCGCGTCACCGATCGCGCCGGCCTCCGCCGAGCCCTCTCGCAGTCCCGACCGGGCATCATCGAGGCAGTGCTGGAAGGGGACACGGATGGGCAGCAGCAGCTCTGACCTGCGGATCGACGCAGACTCGACGATCGTCGTCACCGGCGGCGCGAGCGGCATCGGGCGGCTCGTCGCACTCGGCGCCGCCCGCCGCGGCGCGCACGTCGTCATCTGGGATCGCGACGGCGCCGCCGCACGCGTCGTGGCCGCCGAGGCCGACGAGGCGGGCGGGCGCGGCAGCGCGGTCGTCGTCGACCTCGCCGACGCCGACGCGATCGAGCTCGCCGCGGCCGAGACGCTCATGCTCGGCCCCGTCGACGTGCTCGTCAACAACGCCGGCGTGGTCTCTGGCCGTCCCCTCGCCGAGCTGACGCCGGCGCAGATCGACCGCACGATGCGCGTGAACGCGATCGCGCCCATCCTCGTCACCCGGGCGCTGCTGCCGGCCATGCGCGACCGCGGCCGCGGCCGCATCGTCACCGTGGCGAGCGCCGCGGGCTTCATCGGCGTCGCCGGCCAGACCGACTACGCCGCCTCGAAGTTCGCCGCCGTCGGCTTCATGGAGTCGCTGCGGGCCGAGCTCCGCAAGGAGCGCTCGCCCATCACGACCCTCACCGTCGCGCCGTTCTACATCGACACGGGCATGTTCGACGGCGTCACGACCAAGGTGCCGGCGCTGCTGCCGATCCTGTCGCAGGCGCGCGTCGCCACGCAGATCCTCGCCGCCATCGAGTCGCGCCGTCCGCTGCTCGCGCTGCCGCCGCTCGTGCGGCTCGTGCCCGTCATCAAGGCGCTGCCCACCGCCCTCGCCGACCTGGTGGCGGATGCGCTGGGCGTCAACGAGGGCATGGACGGCTTCACGGGGCGCGCGGCCCCGTCGCCGTCGGCCGCGGAGCGCACGGAGCACCGCTGATGCGCTGGCCCTGGCAGCGCAGGCGCGAGCTGCCGCCGGTGCCGCAGGTGACCGAGGCGGTCGAGCGCCGGTGGATGCTGCCGCGCACCCTCATCGTGCTGCTGTCCGTCATCGCCGTGTTCGCGGTGCTCATCCTGCTCAGCCAGGTCGCATCGTTCCTCGCCCCCGTCTTCCTCGGCTTCAACCTCGTGATCGCCGTGATGCCGCTGCAGCAGTGGCTGCTGCGCGTCGGCGCGCCCCGGATGGTCGCGGCCCTCGCGTCGCTGCTGACGGTCTACGCGTTCCTGCTCGCGCTCCTGTGGTCGATCTACTGGTCGGTGCAGTCGCTCGTGACCGAGCTCCCCGGCTACTCGGCCCGCTTCAACGCGATGTACCGCGACGTGCTCGCCTGGCTCGAGACGCTCGGCGTCTCGCAGGACGAGGCGCTCGAGCAGCTGCAGAGCGCCTTCAGCCCGAGCGCGATCGCCGGCGCCGTCGGCGCGCTCGCCTCCGACGCGGGCAGTGCGCTCGCCTTCGTCGCGACGCTCTTCGTCGTGGTCTTCTTCCTCGCCTGGGACTCCGTGCAGCTGCCCGAGCGCATGCAGCGCATCGCGGTGACGAACCCGGGCATGGTGCGCGGCATCGACCGCTTCGCCGCCGGGGTGCAGCGCTACTGGGTCGTGACGACGCTGTTCGGCCTCATCGTCTCGGCGCTCGACCTCATCGCGCTCATGCTGCTGGGGGTGCCGCTCGCGCTCGTCTGGGCCGTGTTCGCCTTCGTCACCAACTACATCCCCAACGTCGGCTTCGTGCTCGGCGTGATCCCGCCCACGCTCATGGCGCTGCTCGCCAACGGCCCCATCAACGCCCTCGCGACCGCGATCCTCTTCAGCGTCATCAACTTCGTGATGCAGTCGCTCGTGCAGCCGAAGGTGGCGGGGGATGCGGTGGGCGTCACGCCCGCGACCTCGTTCCTGTCGCTGCTCGTGTGGGCGTTCGCGCTCGGCCCCATCGGCGCGCTGCTGGCGCTGCCGTCGACGCTCGCGGTGAAGACGCTGCTGATCGACCCCGATCCGCGGCTCGCGTGGGCGAGCAAGCTCATGTCGAGCAAGCTCGACGCACCGCCGGGCGGCAGGCTCGGCCGCGCCGTCGCGCCCGGCGTCCGGCCGCGCGCGGAGGGCTCACCGCAGGCTCGCTGACAGCGGGGGCTAGTTGTAGTTCCCCGTGACGTTGTGAACGCGTTGGGCGGGGGTGAGGCCTCCGATGCCGGTGTGGGGTCGGTGGTGATTGTAGGTGTGGAGCCAGGCCGCGTAGGTGGCTGCGCGGTCGGCGTCTGAGGCGTAGGTGACGGCGTAGGCCCTTTCAGCGGCGAGGGTGCGGTTGAAGCGCTCGACCTTCCCGTTCGTCTGGGGCCGGTAGGGGCGCGTGAATCGGTGCTGCGCGCCCTCGAGCGCGTCGCGGAAGGCGTGCGAGCGGTAGCAGGCGCCGTTGTCGGTCATCACCGCGGCGACGTCGATGCCGGCGTCGCCGA
>NZ_VOIR01000001.1 GCF_007923295.1 Agrococcus sediminis
TGCGCCAGCCGCCTCCATCCGGGATGCGGCCGAGCTTCTTGATGTCGACGTGGACCAGCTGGCCCGGCGCGGTCGCCTCGTAGCGGATCGGTGTCGGCCGCCGGGCCGGCAGCCCGGTCGCCTGATCGAGATGCGCCAGCGGCGGCATCCGGTAGCGGTGCAGCACCCGACCGACGGTCGAGCGCGGAACGCCTAAGTGGTAGCCGATGCGGTGCGGACCCCAGCGGCGGGAGAACCGCAGGCTCACGATCCGATGCTCCAGGCGCATTGGCGTCCGGCCCGGCGACGAGCCCGGCCGGGACGAGCGGTCCGTCATCGGCTCGCCCTCGCGGAACCGGCGCGACCACCGCGACGCTGTCGCCGGAGACACCTGGAACCGCTCCGCAGCGCGCCGGACCGGCCAGCCCTGCTCGACGATCAGCCGAGCCAGCCGCTCCCTCCCGACCGCAGTCAAAGGAGCATTAGCGTGAACCATGAAGGCCTCCGTTTGGACGAGTGAGCTTGGTAACCCACATCCTCCACGGAGGCCTTCACTCAACCCGAGCGTTCACAACCTCCCGGGGAAGTACACCTAGGCGCTCGCGGCTAGCGCAGCACGGCCTCGGCACGCTCGAGCAGCTGCTGCGCCGACGAGTTGCCGCGGTCGTCGCCGCGCCCCGCGTTGGCGAGCGCGTGCCCGAGCAGGTGCGTCGCCGCGATCGCCGCGACGCGCGCGTCGCCGTGCCAGCCGGCCTGCAGCTCGTCGGCGAACGCGGCGAGCGCCGCCCCGGCGGGCGTACCGGGCGTGCGCTCGACGGCGCTGACGACGACGTGCCCGAAGAGCGCGCCGCGGTCGTCGGCCGGGTCGCCGAGCCCCGCGGTGTCGATGTCGAGGATGCCCGTGATGCGCGAGGGGTCGTCCTCGGCCACGAAGATCTGGCCGAGGTGCAGGTCGCCGTGGATCGTCACCGGGCGCGGCACGGGCGTCGCCGCGTAGCGCTCGTGCACGATGCGCGCGAGCCTCGCGGTCTGCCGCGCGAAGACCGGCGCCGTCTCCTCCATGCGCTCGGCGTACCAGTCGACGCGGCGCGCGAGCGACTCGCGCGCGCCGATCGCCGCGGGCACCGTGGCGATGTGCTGCGTGAGCTCGTCGAGCCCCCGGGCGAAGCGGACGCGGTCGATGCGCTCGAAGACCTCGATGGCCGGCACGCCCGGCAGCTCGCCGAGCAGCACGAGGCCGGCGTCCGAGAAGCCGAGCGTGCGCGGCACGGGCACGCCGGCGGCGCGGAAGCGCTCGTGCAGGTCGTGGATGGTCGAGGCGAGCGACGGGTGCACGACCTTCGCGAACCAGCGCTCGTCGGCGGTGTCGACGCGCAGCACCGCGCGCTTGCCGGGCCGGTAGGCCTCCATGCGCAGCTTCGCGCCCTCGGCGGCGATGCCGAACTTCGCCAGCACGACGCCCGCGGCCTCGGGGTAGGAGACGGCCGGGAGCGACGGCAGCGCGGGGTCCTGCGGGTACGCCCACGCGGTCAGGCGACGGCCCGAGGCGTCGACGAGCTCGACGGTGTGCTCGTCGACCGGGGCGCCCGGCGACGTGTTCACGTAGATGGTGACGCGCTCGATCGTGTCGTCGGGCGTGCGCACTCCGCAGGAGTAGCCGATGATGAAGCCGTCGTTGACCGGCTCCACATCCTTCTGCGCGAAGTCGACGAGCTCTCGCCCGCTCTCCGCGACGAGCCGCATGAGCACGGCGGCGGCGTTGTCGAGCATGGCCCCATCCAACACCGCCCCCGCTGGGAACGGCGCACGCCGCGCGTATCGTGGAGCCGTGCAGCGGATCGGGCGTCGGTGGTTCGGGCGCCTGCTGAGCGTCGAGCAGGCCTCATGGCTGCAGGTGCTGAAGACCGTGGTCGCGATCGCGCTCTCGTGGTTCGCCAGCCGCCTGCTGCTGGGCGTCGAGCTGCCGATCTTCGCGGCCATCGCCGCCCTGCTCGTGGTGGCGCCGAGCGTCAACCAGTCGATCGGCAAGGGCGTCGAGCGCTCGGGCGGGGTGCTCGGCGGCGTCGTGCTGGCCTGGGTCGCGCACCTGCTGCTGCCGCCCGGGCCGCTCATGGTGCTCGCGGTGACGATGGTCGCGGTCGTGCTCGCGCGGCTGCTGCGGCTCGCGCCGATGGCGGCGAACCAGCTGCCGATCAGCGCCATGATCCTGCTCGCGCTCGGCGCCGGCACGGGGCCCCTGTTCGGGTTCGAGCGCGTCGTCGAGACGCTCATCGGTGCCGTCGTCGCGCTGCTCATCAACCTGGCCGTCGTGCCGCCGGTGCACCACGAGCCTGCGGAGCGGGCGATGCGCGAGCTCGCGCACGACATCGCCGACGCCTACGACCGCGTCGCACGCGCGCTCACCTCGGACCGGGTCGAGGGAGCGCGGCTGCTCGAGGACGCGCGGGCGCTGCGCGGGCGCGCGCAGGCCACGCGGGCCGCCATGGACGCGCTCGAGGACTCCACGCGGCTGAACCCCCGCACCCGCGCGCTGCGGGAGCGCATCGAGCGCGACGAGCGGCTGCTGCTGAGCCTCACGGTGCTCACGAACCGCGTCATCGGCATGTCGCGCTCGATCGCCGACCGCTTCGAGCCGTCGCTCGTCGCCGACGCCACGGTGCAGCGCATCGCCGTCGAGGTGCGCCGGATCGCGCACGAGGTGCGAGCGCTCGTCGACCAGCAGGCGCTCGACGACGGGCGCACCATGTCGATGCCGGCGCTCGAGGGGCCGGCGCTCACGACGCCGATCGAGGTGCCCGCGCCGCATCCGACCCACTGGGTGCTCATCGGCGCCCTGCTGGAGGACGTGCGTCAGGCGCGCGAGTCGCTCGAGGCCGGCGCCGACGGCGTGTAGGGCACGAGCCACTGCAGGCGCCAGAACTCCTCGGCCGACAGCTCGAACGAGTGCGTGTCGATCGACACGGCCCGGCGCACCTCGTCGGGGTCGAGGTGCGGGCGGGCGAGGATCGACACCGCGCTCTGGCCGAGCACCGTCGAGCGGCCGAAGTGGATGGCGACGATGTCGGGCGTCGCGGGCGTGTCGGAGACGACGTAGGCGCTCGACAGCAGCCGGGAGCGCCCGAGCATCCGCCACGAGAAGTGCCGGCCCGCCCACGTCGCCTCGGCGATCACCTCGCGGTCGCCCTTGTCGGGCCGGTGGTACTCGTAGACCTCGCGCAGCTGCAGCGGCGAGTTGCGCACGAGCTCGAAGCTCACCCGCGGGTTCTTGCGCTCGGCGTGCGTCCAGTACGGGAACGTCGTCGCGCGGATCGCCCAGGTCCCCCGCAGGAGGCGGGCGAGCTCGGCGGGATCGGCGACGCGTGACATGCGTTCAGGATAGCCGCGGGGCTACGCTCGCGTCATGGCGACCGGCGACCTGCAGCACGCGATCCTCGTGGCCACGCGCGCCTACCAGGGCCGCACCGACCGGCAGGGCGAGCCCTACGTGGCCCACGCCATCCGGGTCATGCTCGACGTCGAGGGCGACGACGCGCGCTCGGTGGCGATCCTGCACGACGTGCTCGAGTGGGGCTCGATCTCGCTGCGCGAGCTGCTCGCCGAGCACTTCCCGCAGCGCATCGTCGAGGCGGTCGAGGCGATGACCGCGCGCGACGACGAGCCGCTCGAGGGGTTCCTCGAGCGCGTGCGGCGGAGCGAGCTCGCGGTGGCGGTCAAGATCGCCGACCTCCGCGACAACGCGCTGCCGTGGCGGCTCGACGCGATGCCCGACGCCGCCACCCGCGAGCGGCTGCTCGCGCAGTACCGGCGCTCGGCCGAGCTGCTCGGCACGAGCCTCGACGAGATCTGCGGCCGCGCGGTCGCGTGAACCTCGGCTACCAGATGCCCCACGGGCGCCGGCGCACGCGCCGCTCGACGGGCAGCAGCAGCCGCAGGAACAGCCGGTAGCGCGCCTCGTCGAGCACGAGGTCGTGGCTCGGCAGGTGGTCGACGATCGGGCCGAAGAGGCGCTTGAAGATGCCCGGGCCGTGCATCCGGTGCGTCTCGTCGTCGGCGCGCCACGACGGCGGCGTCGCGTACGTGTCGTAGACCTCGCGGCCCTGCTCCTTGAACCACTGCATCGCCGTCCAGCGCAGCAGGTGCGCGCCGCCGCGGATCGCCCGGTCGGGCACGCTCCCGCCGTCCTTGGCCAGTGCGTAGCGGCCGAAGCCGATCATGAACGCCGACGCCTGCGGGCCGTCGTGCGCGCCGTCGTAGCCGAACCAGAAGTGGCCCTGCCCGCGCTCGCACAGCTCGCCCCACAGCGTGCGGTAGTACGCGTACGGCTTCATCGTGTCGACGCCCTTGCCGCCGGCGACCGTCTGCATGAGCGCGTACATCTGCTCGTACGTGGCCTCCGAGTGCGGCACCTTCTCGACGCGGTACCCGTGCTTGATGGCGTTGCGGATGTGGTTGCGCAGCTTCTTGCTGAAGCCGGCGAAGATGTCGTCGACGTCGGGCCGCAGGTCGACGAGCACCGTGTGGATGTTCTGCTGCACCGTGTTCGCCGCGCGGAAGCCGGCCGCGCGCAGCGCCTCGCGCCGCTCCGGCGTGTCGACCTCGTACGGCTCGACCTTGACCGCGAATACGCCCTTCGCGACATCGTCGCGGGCCGCGCGCAGCGCATCCGCGATGCCGGGCAGCTCGTCGAAGGCGGCGCCGGGGCCGAGCGGCAGGTACCAGTAGCGGCCGGCGAGGCTGCGGTGCTCGAGGGCGAGCACGTGCACGGGCCCCGCGCCCTCGGATTCGAGCACGAGGAACACCGGGCGCAGGCGCTCGGTGGCCTTGAGCTTCGCGTAGGCGAGCCCCTGGGTCCACTGGCCGCCGTCGGGGTTCGCCTCGATGCGGGCGTCCCAGTCGAGCAGCTCGTCCTGCCGGGCTCGGCGGATCGTCCAGCGGTGGGCGGTTGCGGATGCCACGGGTCTCCTATCGCAGGGCGTCGGTGCCGGGCTTCAGTCGCCACTCGATGCGGCGCACCGCCTGCTCCCAGAGCCGGTGGCGCACGCCGCGGAGCACGATGTCGAACGACGGCAGGTAGCTGACGACGGGCCCGAACTTCTTCTTGAACTGGCCCACGCCGTGGTACCAGTGCGTCTCGTCGTCGAGCTGGTCGGGGCGGGGCGTGCCGCACAGGTCGAAGGCCGACTTGCCGTCGGCCGCGGCGTCCTGCATGGCGCGCCACAGCAGCAGCGCCGCTCCCCCGGCGATGTGCCGGGTCGGGCGCGAGCCGCCGTCCTTGTAGACGGCGGTGCGGCCGGCGAGCGTGACGAAGATCGCGGCCTGCGCCTGCCCGGAGTCGTCGTCGTAGCCGAAGTAGAAGCGGCCGTTGCGCGTCTTCGCGAACTCGCCCCAGAAGAGGCGGTAGTAGGCGTACTCGCGCATCGCTGCGACGCCCTCGCCGCCGTTGATGGTCTTCAGCAGCTCGTAGAAGCGCTCGAAGTCGTGCTCGGTCGCGTCGTGCGCCTCGATGCGCTCGACGCGGTAGCCCTTGTTCTCGGCGCCGCGGATCGACGAGCGGAGCTTCTTCTGGAAGTCCATGATGAGCTCGTCGCCGCGCGTGAGGTCGAGCACGACCGTGTGGGTGAGCAGCTGCATGTCGCGGCTGCGCACGGCGCCCGCGCCCTCCATCCGCGCGATGAGCTCGGGGCTCCGCAGCAGGTGCGGCTCGACCTTGATGGCGAGCAGGCCCGCCTGCCGGCGGCCGAACTCGCGCATCGCCCGCACCATGCCCTCGAGGTCGGCGCACGTCGGGCCGAGCGGCACGTACCAGTAGCGGCCGAGCCAGACGGTGCCCTCGTGGGCGAGCGCGTAGACGGTCTCGGCGCCCTCGACGACGAGGAAGCGCGGCTCGAGCCGGTCGTAGCGCTTGATCTCGCCCATGGCCCGGGCGCCGGTCATGATGCCGCCGTCGGGGTTCTGCTCGATGAGCTCGTCCCAGCGCGCGATCTCGTCGTCGGTCGCGAAGCGGACCGCGGTGGGCGCGCTCATCGCAGCGTGTCCGGGCCGGGCTTCAGGCGCCACTCGACGCGGCGCACGACCGACTCCCACAGGCGGTGCCGCACCGGGTGCAGCACGAGGTCGAACGACGGCAGGAAGCTCGTGATCGACCCGAAGCGCAGCTTGAACTGCGCGAGGCCGTGGAACGGATGCGTCGGGTCGTCGGCGCGGTCGGCCGGCGGCGTGCCGGCGAGGTCGAAGGCGAGCTTGCCCTCGGCGATGCAGTCCTGCATCGCCGTCCACAGCAGCAGCGCCGAGCCGCCGTTGATCTTGCGGTCGGGGCGCGAGCCGCCGTCCTTGTAGACGGCGGTGCGGCCCGCGGTCGTCACGAAGATGCCGGCCTGCGGCTCGTCCCCGTCGTCGTCGTAGCCGAAGTAGAAGCGCCCCGTGCCGGCCTCGGTGAAGCGGCCCCAGAACTCGTCGTAGTACGCGCGCTCGCGCATGCCGGCCATGCCCTTGCCGCCCTGCACCGTGAGCATCATCGCGTGCATGCGGTCGAAGGTCTCGCGGGTGGGCTCTGGGCGCTCGACGCGGTAGCCCTTCTTCGTCGCCCCGCGCACTTGGCGGCGGATCATCTGCGAGAACGACGCGAACAGCTCCTCCTCGCCCTGGGCCAGGTCGAGCACGACCGTGTGCGTCATCACCTGCATGTCGCGGCTCTGCTCGAGGCCGAGCGCGACGAGCTCGTTGATGCGCTCGGGCGATCGCTCGAGGTGCGGCTCGATCTTGACCACCAGCAGTCCCTGCTCGGTGCGGGCGAAGGCGCGGAGGCCCTCGACGACGGCCGCCATGTCGGTGGCGGTCGGCCCCATCGGCAGGTACCAGTAGCGGCCGAGCGACACCGAGCCCTCGAGGGCGAGGGCGTGGATGCGCTCGGTGCCGCCGCCGACCGGAAGGGGCGCGTCGATCACGAGGAAGACGGGCTCGAGGCCGTCGAAGCGCTTCACCTCGGCGAACGCCGTCGACTGCACCATGTGCCCGCCGTCGGGGTTCGCCTCGATGAGCGCGTCCCAATCGGCGATCTCGTCGGCGGAGGCGCGTCGGACAGCGGCTGCAGCAGGCATGGAACCTCTCGGTGGGGTGGGCCCGACCAGCCTACGGCGCGCTCTGGACGGCCGTCGTCGGCTCGCCGCGGAGGTCGCGCACCAGCAGGGTCGCGCCCACGACGGCCACGGGCGTCGCGACGACGGCGAGCCCGGGCACGAGCAGCAGCAGGTAGGCGACCATGCCGAAGCCGAGCGACCGCCAGCGGCGGCTGCGCAGCAGCGCGCGGCGCTCGGCGAGCGAGAGGCCGCGCGCGTCGCCGGCGATGCCGGTCAGCTCGCGCACGAGCGCGCTGCCGCCCAGCACGGCGCCGGCCACGAGCCCGAGCACCGTGCCGACGAGCGGCACGAGGCCCACGAGGAACACCACGGCACCCGTGCCGATCGCCATGCCGATGAGCACGACCGCGTCGCGCAGGCCCTTGCCCAGCCCGGGCCAGAAGCCCAGCTCGACCTCGTCGGGGATGCCGCCGAGCCGCCGCTCGACCGAGCGGGAGATGCGCTCGTAGAACGGCTCGCCGACCGCGAGCGTGACGGCGGCGAAGGTGAGCACGCACAGCACGACCGCGCCGACGAGGATGCCGAGGGCGAGGGCGAGCCGCAGCGCGCCCGACCACTGCTCGTCCCACCCGTCGGCGAACGGCGTGAGCGCCTCGGCCCATCCGCCCACCTGGAAGGCGAGCAGCACGACGAGGGCGAGCATGGCGAGCCCCACGATGAGCGCCGGGATGGCGCCCAGCAGCATGAGGCCCGGGTCGCGGGCCCAGGTGCCGAAGCCGCGCAGCAGCAGTCGGGCGCCGGCGAGCAGCTCGGAGACGCGGTGTCGCATGGGGCCATGCTGGCACGTCCGTAGGATCGTCGCGTGCAGATCCCCGCGGCCGAGGCGCGTCCCTCGCACGCGGTCGCGGTGCTGCTCGCGGCCGTGCTGTGGGGCACCACCGGCACCGTCGCGCACTTCGCGCCGGCGGGCTCCTCGGCGCTCGCGCTCGGGCTCGCGACGTTCGGCGTCGGCGGGCTCGTGCTCGCCGCCGCCTCGGCCCGCCGCGTGCTGGGTGTGCTGCGGCAGCGCGCGCACCTGGGCTGGCTGCTCGCCGGCGCCGCGGGCGTCGTGCTCTACCCGGCGGCCTACTACCCGTCGATGACGCTCGCGGGCGTCGCCGTCGGCAACGTCGTGGCGCTCGGCTCGGGCCCGATCTTCGCGGCGCTCCTCGAGTGGGCGGTCGACCGCCGGCGCCCCGACCGGCGCTGGGCGGCCGCCACGGGCGTCGCGGTGGTGGGCATCGCCCTGCTCGCGGTGGGCGGGCACGGCGCCGCCGCGGGCGGCGGACCGGCGGATGCCTCGGCCGCGCCCGCGGGCGTCGCGCTCGCGCTCGCGGCCGGGTTCGGCTACGCGCTGTACGCCTTCGCGGGCGCTCGCCTCATCGCCCGTGGCGCTCCGGCGACCGGCGCGATGGGCGCGCTCTTCCTGCTCGGCGGGCTCGCGTGCCTCGCGTGGCTCGCGGTGGTCGGCCTCGGCCCGCTCGCCTCGCCGGGCGGCGCGCTCACGATCGGGTACCTCGCCCTCGTGCCCATGGCCCTCGCCTACCTGCTCTTCGGCTACGCGCTGCGGGCGCTGCCGTCGTCGAGCGCGACCACGCTCGCGCTCGCCGAGCCGGTGGTCGCGACGCTGCTCGCGGTGCTCGTCGTCGGCGAGCGGCCGACGCCGGTCGGCTGGGCGGGCCTCGTGGTCGTGGGCGCCGGCATCGCGCTGCTCGCCGTGCCACGGCCCTTGACGCGACGGCGTCGACGAGTAGCGTCGGTGCCCGACGACGACCCGCTGCGAGAGGAATCCGATGCCTGATCCGCACATCAAGGACGAGGAGCTCTACGAGAAGCTCCGCGACGAGGGGAACTCGAAGGAGAAGGCGGCCCGCATCGCCAACGCGGCGGCGCGCGACGGCCGCTCCGAGGTCGGCGAGCGCGGCGGCGACGCCGAGCGCTACGAGGATCGCACCGTCGACGAGCTGCGCGACCGAGCGAAGGAGCTCGGCATCGAGGGCACCTCGGGGCTCAAGAAGGCCGAGCTGATCGAGCGCCTCCGCGACCACTGAACCGGAGCGCTGCGCCGTGGCGGCGCCCGTGGCGCACGGATGGCCCGAGTCGGTGGCAGGATGCCGACATGCAGAACGACACCCGCGGGCGCGACGAGACCCCTGAGGAGCGCGCCGACCGCAACTTCGGCGACATCCTGCAGGAGCTCCGCGTCGTGCTCACCGGCACGCAGCTGGTCTCCGGCTTCCTGCTGGCGGTCGCGTTCCAGTCGGGCTTCCGCGACCTCGACCAGGACGAGGTGATGCACTACCTCGTGCTCGTCGCGCTCGCCGCGCTCGCGACCCTCCTGGGCCTCACGCCCGTGCTCGTGCACCGCCTCCACTTCCAGAAGCGCATAAAGCAGGAGATCGTGCGGCTGGCGAACGTGCTGCTGATCGCGACGCTCGTGGTCGTGTCGGTGCTCCTCGTCGGCGTGACGAGCTTCATCTTCGAGGTCGTCGTCTCCACGGGTGCCGGGCTGTGGGCGTCCATGGTGTGCGCGGCGGTCGTCGTCGCCCTCTGGGCGCTCGCCTGGGCCGCGAGGCGGAACGCTCCCCAGCGCGACGACTGACGCCCGCGGGCGCGCGCGGCGCATGTCGCCGTGTTACCGCCCGGGGTGCGCCTGCGGCGCAGCCACTGCGAGTCTGGCCCTCGTCCACGAGATGAGGGAGCAGCATGGCCGAGCACTGTCGCGGCGAGCACGCCTGGGACGGCATCCGCCGGGTCGACCTCGAGCGCCCGTCGAGCCGCAAGTGGAGCCTGCACCCGGGCACGATCGGCGCCTGGGTGGCCGAGATGGACTTCGGCACCGCGCCGCCCGTGCGCGAGGCGCTCGCCCGCGCCGTGCAGGACGACGTGCTGGGGTACCTCTCGCCGGCCACCGCCGCCGAGCTCGCCGAGGCGACCGCCGCCTTCCAGGCGCGGGAGCACGGATGGGCCGTCGACCCCGAGCGGGTGCACGCGGTCTCCGACGTGATGGCCGCCCTCGGCGTCGCGGTCGAGGAGTACTCGCCGGCCGGCTCGGCGGTCATCGTGCCGACCCCCGCCTACATGCCCTTCCTCACCTACCTCGCGACCCTCGGGCGACCCGTCGTCGAGGTGCCCGGCGTCGTGGAGGACGGCCGCTGGCGCCACGACCTCGAAGCCATCGACCGCGCGTTCGCCGCCGGCGCCCGCACGCTCGTGCTGTGCAACCCGCACAACCCGACCGGCACGGTGCTGCCGCGCGCCGAGCTCGAGGCGATCGCGGCGATCGTCGAGCGCCACGGCGGCCGGGTCTTCGCAGACGAGATCCACGCCCCGATCCGCTTCGACGGGCGCGCGCACGTACCCTACGCATCCGTGTCCCCCGCCGCCGCGGCGCATGCGGTCACCGGCACGAGCGCGTCGAAGGCGTGGAACATCCCGGGGCTGAAGGCCGCGCAGCTCATCACCGCGAACGATGCCGACGAGGCCGTCTACCGCCGCTTCGGGTTCGCCGTCGCGCACGGCGCGTCGACGCTCGGCGTGATCGCGTCGACCGCCGCCTACCGCGACGGCGGGCCGTGGCTCGCGGAGGCGGTGGCCTACCTGCAGCGCAACCGCGACCTGCTCGCCGGGCTGCTGGCCGAGCGGCTGCCGGGCGTGCGCTGGCGCGCGCCCGAGGCGACCTACCTCGCCTGGCTCGACCTCGCGGGCCTCGGCCTGCCCGCCGGCAGCCCCGCGACGCTGCTGCGCGAGCGCGCCGGCGTCACGCTCACCGACGGGGCGCTCTGCGGCCGCGGCTCCGAGACGCACGTGCGGCTCGTCTTCGCGACACCCGCGCCGGTGCTCGAGGAGGCCATCGAGCGGATCGCCGACGCCGTGCTGCCGGTGGGCGCGGGAGCCGGTCGATGAGCGGCGGCTGGGGCTTCGAGACCCGGCAGATCCACGCCGGCGCCATCGTCGACGGCGAGGCGGGCGCGCGGGTCACGCCGATCTACCAGAGCGCCGGCTACGTGCTCGACGACTTCGACGACGGCGTCGAGCGCTTCGCGGGCCGCAGCGCCAAGCGCGCCTACTCCCGCAACGACAACCCGACCAACGTCGTCGCGGCGCGCCGCATCGCCGACCTCGAGGGCGGCGCCGACGCGGTGCTCGTCGCGAGCGGCCAGGCGGCGATCGCCGCGGCGCTGCACGCCCTCGCGCAGGCCGGCGACCACATCCTCACGACCGACCGCCTCTACGAGGGCACGCGCGAGATGGTGCGCGGCTCGCTCGCGCGGCAGGGGCTCGAGTTCGAGCAGCTGCCGATCGACGCCGACGAGGAGCGCTGGGTGGCGGCCGTGCGGCCGACGACCCGCGCCATCTACGCCGAGTCGATCGCGAACCCGCTCGGCGAGGTCGCCGACCTCGCGCTCCTCGGCCGCGTCTCGGCGCGCACCGGCGTGCCGCTCGTGGTCGACAACACCGTCGCGACCCCCTACCTGTGCCGCCCCTTCGAGCACGGCGCGGCCGTGGTCATCCACTCGACCTCGAAGTGGCTCGGCGGCCACGGGTCGGTCATCGGCGGCGCGGTCGTCGACAGCGGCGCCTTCGACTGGTCGGCCGAGCGCTTCCCGCACCTGCACGCTCCGCGCCCGCACGGCGCGCCGTCGTTCGCCGAGCGCTTCGGGAGCGCGGCCTACGGCGCCTACCTGCGCTCCGTCGTCGTGCTCGAGCACGGGCCGACCTTCCCGCCGACGAGCGCCTTCCTGCTGCTGCACGGCATCGAGACGCTCTCGCTGCGCATGGAGCGGCACGTCGCCAACGCGCGCGCCGTCGTCGCCGCCCTCGCGGCGCATCCGGCCGTCGCGCGCGTGCACCACCCCGACCACGACGACGCCCAGGCGGAGGTCGTCGGGCGGATGCTGCCCGACGGCGCGGGATCGGTCGTCTCGGTCGAGCTGCGCGGCGGCAGGGCCGCGGCGCGCGCCTTCCTCGACCGGCTGCGGCTCGTGAGCCAGATGACCCACATCGGCGACGTGCGCACGCTCGCGATCCACACCGGCAGCACCATCCACGGCAAGCTCGCCGAGGAGGAGCGGCTCGCGCTCGGCATCACGCCGGGGCTCGTGCGGATCTCGGTCGGCCTCGAGCGGGCCGACGACATCGTGGCCGACCTCGAGCAGGCGCTGGAGGGGCTGGCCCTGGAGGAACCGGCACCGTGAGCGCGCTCCCCTACTCGTTCGAGCTCTTCCCGCCCCGGAACGACGCCGCCGCGGTGCGCATGCTCGAGGCGGTCGACGCCTTCGCCGCCGTGGAGCCGGCGTTCGTCTCGGTCACGTTCGGCGCCGGCGGCACGACCTCGCGGCACTCGCTCGGCGTCCTCCAGCGACTGCTCGACGCGGGGGTGAGCCCCATGGCGCACCTGACCTGCACGGGGCTCGGGGTGAGCGACACGGCCCGGCTCGTGCGGCAGTTCCTCGACGCCGGCATCACGAAGTTCCTCGCGCTCCGCGGCGACCCGCCCGCTGACGGCGTCCCCGAGCCCGCCACGTCGCTGCGGTCGGCGGCCGAGCTCGTGCAGCTCATCGACCGCGTCGACTCGGAGCGGGTGCCCTACGCCGAGGTGCCGCTGCCCGGCCTGCGCGCCTCAGCGCTCGCCGAGCGCCGCTGCGGCGTCGAGATCGCGGTCGCCGCCTTCCCGAACGGCCACCCCGGCGCGGGGGTGCACCGCGGCGACGTCGACGCGCTGCTCGCGAAGCAGGAGGTGGGCGCGACGCTCGCCATCACGCAGCTGTTCCACGACCCCTACGACTACGCGCGCTACGTCGAGCTCGCACGCGCGCGCGGCGTGACCATCCCGATCGTGCCCGGCGTCGTCATCCCCACCTCGCACCGCCGGCTCGTGCGCTCGGCGCAGCTCGCCGGCGAGGGGCTGCCGCGC
The DNA here is from genome assembly GCF_007923295.1 of Agrococcus sediminis. GTDB lineage: Bacteria > Actinomycetota > Actinomycetes > Actinomycetales > Microbacteriaceae > Agrococcus > Agrococcus sediminis. The sequence goes on from NZ_VOIR01000001.1 coordinate 13,012, forward strand.
GTGCTCGCCGAGCGGCTCGAGCGGGCGACGCCCGACGAGGCGGTCGCGATCGGCGTCGACGCGGCCGTCGCGCTCATCGACTCGCTCGCCGAGCACGACCCGCCGGGCGTGCACCTCTACACCTTCAACGACCACCGGCCGGCGATCGACGTGCTGCACGGCATCGGCGCGCTCGCCCCCACCCGCACGATCACGACAGGAGCACCATGACCAGCACCTTCCCCGGGGGCACGATCCTCGGCTACCCCCGCATCGGCCGCCGGCGCGAGCTGAAGCGCGCGCTCGAGGCTCACTGGCGCGGCGCCCTCGACGACGACGGCTTCCACGCCGCGGCCGCCGCGAACCGCCGCGCCGACCTCGCGAGGCTCGTCACGCTCGGCCTGCGGGCCGACGACGCGTCGATCCCGGTCGAGGCCGCGCACTACGACCACGTCCTCGACGCCACGCTCACCTTCGGCGCGGTCCCGCCGCGGCTGCGCGGCCGGCTCCCGGGCGGGCTCGCCGGCGAGTGGCTGCTCGCCCGCGGCGACGCCGAGGACGCGCCGCTCGAGATGACGAAGTGGCTCGACACGAACTACCACTACCTCGTGCCCGAGCTCGACGCCGGCTCGACCTTCTCGCTCGCCGACCGCCGCATCGTCGATCGCTTCCTCGAGGCTCGCGAGGCCGGCGTCCACGCGCGCCCCGTGGTCGTCGGCCCCGCGACCTACCTGGCGCTCGCGAAGGCCGATGGGGTGCGCCCGATCGAGCTCGCGGAGCGCCTCGTGCCTGCCTACGCCGAGCTCGCGAGCGCGCTCGCCGCCGCCGGCGCCACGTGGGTGCAGCTCGACGAGCCGGCGCTCGTCGCCGACCTCGACCACGTGGCGACGGCAGAGCTGCAGGCGGTCGCGCGCGCCGGCGCCGACGCGGTGCGGAGCGCGGGGCTGCGCGTGCTGCTGCACACCGGCCACGGCGACGCGGCCGGCCGGGTCGAGCCCCTCGCTGCCGACGTCGACGCGCTCGCCATCGACCTCGTGCGCGGCACCGCGCCCGCGACCGGGGCGCTGCCGCTCGTCGCGGGCGTCGTGCACGGCCGGAACGTGTGGCGCACCGACCTCGACGCGGCGCTCGAGGCGCTGCGCTCCCTCGCCGAGCGCGGCCCCGTCTCGGTCGGCACGTCGACCTCGCTGCTGCACGTGCCGCACGACCTCGACGCCGAGGGCGGCCTCGACGAGCGGCTGCGCTCCTGGCTCGCCTTCGCCGACCAGAAGGTCGAGGAGGTCGCGGCCCTCGCCGCGGCGCTCGAGGGCGCTCCCGACGAGGCGCGCTTCGCCGCCGCGCGCACTGCCATCGCCGACCGCGCCGCCGCGCCCGGCGTGCGCGACGGCGCGGTGCGCGAGCGCCTCGCGGCGCTGCCCGCCGAGGCGCGCGAGCGCGCGCCCTACGCCGAGCGCGACGCGCTGCAGCGCGAGCGGCTCGACCTGCCGCCGCTGCCGACGACCACGATCGGGTCGTTCCCGCAGACGGGCGAGATCCGCGCCGCCCGGGCGCGCCACGCGCGGGGCGAGCTCGACGACGCCGCCTACGCCGAGGTGCTGCGCGCCGAGGTGCGTCGCGTGGTCGCGCTGCAGGAGGAGCTGGGCCTCGACGTGCTCGTGCACGGCGAGCCCGAGCGCAACGACATGGTGCAGTACTTCGCCGAGCACTTCGACGGCTTCGCGGCCACCGAGCACGGCTGGGTGCAGTCGTACGGCTCGCGCGCGACCCGGCCCTCGATCCTGTGGGGCGACGTGTCGCGGCCCGCGCCGTTCACGGTCGAGTGGATCGCCTACGCGCAGTCGCTCACCGACCGGCCCGTCAAGGGCATGCTCACGGGCCCCGTCACGATCCTCGCGTGGTCGTTCGTGCGCGACGACCAGCCGCTGGGCGAGACCGCCGATCAGGTGGCGCTCGCGCTCGCCGACGAGATCGCCGACCTCGAGGCGGCAGGCGTCTCCATCGTGCAGGTCGACGAGCCGGCGCTGCGCGAGCTGCTGCCGCTGCGCCGCGAGGCGCGCCCCGACTACCTCGCGTGGTCGGTGGACGCGTTCCGGCTCGCGACCGCGGGCGCCGCGCCGGCGACGCAGATCCACACGCACCTGTGCTACTCGGAGTTCAACGCGGTGGTGGATGCGATCGACGGCCTCGACGCGGACGTCACGAGCATCGAGGCGGCCCGCTCCCGCATGGAGGTGGTCGGCGCGCTGACCGAGCACGGGTTCGGCCGCGGCATCGGACCGGGCGTCTACGACATCCACTCCCCTCGCGTGCCGGGCGCCGACGAGCTCGACGCCCTGCTCGCGACCGCGACCGACGGCATCCCCGCGGGGCTGCTGTGGGTCAACCCCGACTGCGGGCTGAAGACCCGCGGCTACGAGGAGACCGTGGCGAGCCTGCGGGGGCTCGTCGAGGCAGCGGCGCGCGCCCGCGCGGCGGTCGCGGTGCGCTGAGCCGCTCTCCGGCCGACGGGGCCGTCCGCGCGAGCGGGCGGCCCCGTCGGCCTGGTGCGCGACCGCATCCCTGGCGAAGTGTGACGCCTCGTTGCAGGGCGATGTGCGCGACGCGACCCGATCGTCTGTACTTGTGGCAGCACCAAGTCCTGCTTATGGAGGTTCATCGTGGTCCACAGCACGTCCCCCCGCCGGGTCGGCATCGCCGGCGCCCTCGTCGCCGCGCTCGCGCTCTCGGCCTGCTCCGCGAGCGAGGCGTCCTCGCCCGCCGCCGGCGGCGACGGCGAGCCGGTCGTCGGCGGCACGCTCACCTACCTCGAGCATCAGGCCTACACCTCGCTCTACCCGCCGAGCGCGGGCTTCTACCCCAACGGCGCGCTCGTCAACAACCTCACCGCACGCCTGCTGCACCAGGACCCCGAGACGCTCGAGCTCGAGCCCTGGATCGCCACGGCGCTGCCGGAGGTGAACGACGACGCGACCGAGTACGCCTTCGACATCCGCACCGACGTCACCTACTCCGACGGCACGCCGCTGACCGCCGAGAACGTCGTCGCGAACATCGAGCTCTTCGGGACAGGCGACACCGACCGCGCGCTCATCGTCTCCGAGGCGATCAACGACTTCACCGCCGGGGAGGTCGTCGACGAGGACACGGTGCGCTTCACGTTCAGCGCGCCCGCCCCCGGCTTCGCGCAGGCAGTCTCGACCATCAACTCGGGCCTGCTGGCCGACGCGACGCTCGAGCGCGACTCCGAGGGCTTCGGCCCTGGGAACGCGACCGAGATCATCGGCGCGGGCCCCTTCGTCGTCGAGTCGGAGGAGGTCGGCACCTCGATCCGCCTCGCCGCGCGCGAGGACTACGCCTGGGCCCCCGCGTCGGCCGAGAACCAGGGCCGCCCGTACGTCGACGCCGTCGACATCGTGATCGCGCCCGAGGACAGCGTGCGGATCGGCGCGCTCACCTCCGGCCAGGCCCACATCGCGCGGCAGGTCGAGCCGCAGCACGAGGCCGAGGTCTCCGCCGCCGGGATCCCCATCGTCGCGGCGGAGACCAACGGCGTGAACAACGGCCTCAGCTTCCGCTTCGGCCACCCGCTGCTCGAGGACATCCGCGTGCGGCAGGCGCTCATCGCCGGGATCGACCGCGAGGCGATCGTCTCGTCGATCTTCTCCGAGCAGTACCCGCTCGCCACCTCGTCGCTGTCGCAGACGGCGCTCGGCTACGCCGACCAGGGCGACGCCTACGCCTTCGACCCCGAGCTCGCGAACCGGCTGCTCGACGAGGCCGGCTGGGAGCCCGGCGCCGACGGCATCCGCGTGCGCGACGGCGAGCGGCTGCACCTGGTCGTGAACGAGGCGCTCCCGCAGCCCCGCTCGCGCGACGTCATCACGCTGGTCGCGCAGCAGCTGCGCGAGGTGGGCGTCGAGCTCGAGCTCTTCCAGGGCGACCAGGCCGCGCAGACCGCCGCATCGGCCGACGTGGAGCAGATCCAGATCTACCACTCGATGGTCGGGCGCGCGGACTTCGACGTGATCAAGAGCCAGTACTCGATCGAGAACCGCAGCACGCTGCAGAACGCCGACGCCGACGGAGAGCCGATCGACGCCGAGCTCGAGGAGCTGCTGCAGCGCGTCGCGTCGGAGCCGACCGTCGACGGCCGCGAGGAGGCCTCGGCCGCCATCCAGGCGCACCTGACCGAGCAGGCCTACGTGCTGCCGTTCTTCGAGGAACCGCAGGTCTACGGCGTGCAGCCGAACGTGCAGGGCTTCCGCACCGAGTCGGTGGGGCGCCCCTCGCTCGCTGCCGTCTGGCTCGAGGACTGAGGCGGGAGGCGAGCATGAGCGTCGTGATCCGACCCGCACCGGAGGCAGCTCCGCCCCGCTGGCGCCCCGCCGCGCCGCCGACCGCCCGGTTCGCGCTCCGCCGCGTCGGGCAGGCCCTCCTCGTGGTCGTCGCGACGTTCGTGCTCGCCTTCCTCCTGCTGCACGCGCTGCCGGGCGACGCGATCGTCGCCCGGTACGCGAGCCCCGAGCTTGGCCTCACCCCCGAGCAGCTCGAGGCCCTCCGCGTCGCCTACGGCGCCGACCAGCCGTGGTGGGTGCAGCTGGGCCTGTCGGCGGGGGGCTTCCTGACCGGCGACCTCGGCACCTCGCTGCAGAGCGGCGCGGAGGTCTCGACCCTCATCGCCGCCTCGCTGCCGCCGACGCTCGCGCTCGCGGGCCTCGGCTTCGCGCTCGCGGCGGTGCTCGCGGTCGGCATCGCCGCCGCCGCGACCTTCGCGGGCACCGAGTGGCTGCGCCGGGCGTTCCGCTCGCTGCCGCCGCTGTTCGTCTCCATCCCGGTGTTCTGGATCGGCATCGTGCTGCTGCAGGTGGTCTCCTTCCGGCTCGGGCTCATCCCCGTCATCAACGCGAGCCCGGCAGAGGCGCTCGTGCTCCCGGTCGTCACCATCGCGATCCCGATCGCTGCCCCGCTCGCGCAGGTGCTCATCCGCGCGATCGACGACACGCTCGCGGAGCCGTTCGTCATCGTCGCCCGAGCGCGCGGGGCCGGCCCGGCCTGGCTGCTCGGCAGGGAGGTGGCCCGGAACGCGCTGCTGCCGACCCTCACCATCGCCGGCGTGCTCTTCGGCGAGCTGATCGCGGGCGCCGTCGTCACCGAGACGGTCTTCGCCCGCTCGGGGCTCGGCCGCCTCACCGCCGATGCCGTCGCCACCCGCGACATCCCCGTGCTGCAGGCCGTGGTCGTCATCTCGGCCGTCGCCTTCGTCGTCATCAACCTCGCCGTCGACCTGCTCGCTCCGGCGATCGATCCGCGCCTCAGGAAGGAGGTGCGGGCATGAGCGCCGTCACGAGCCTCCTGCTCCCCCGCCGCGACGAGCCCGCCGCGCGGCCGAAGCCGCGCGCGACCCTCGTCGTCTCGATCGCCGTGCTCGCGATCGCGCTCGCCTGGGCGTTCCTGCCGTGGCTGTTCACGAGCCAGGACCCCCTCGCCGGCGTCGCGGCCGACGCCCTGCAGGCGCCGAGCGCCGCGCACCCGTTCGGCAACGACGCGACCGGCCGCGACCTGCTCGCCCGCGTCATCTTCGGCGCCGGCAACTCGCTCTCCGGCGCCGCGATCGCGGTGCTCGTCGGCCTCCTCGCCGGCACCGCGGTCGGGGTGCTCGCCGGCTCCATCGGCGGCCTCGTCGAGGAGGGCCTCATGCGGGTGGTCGACGTGCTGCTCGCGATCCCCGGCCTGCTGCTCGCGCTGAGCGTGATCGTGCTGCTCGGCTTCGGCGTCACGAACGCCGCGATCGCCGTCGGCGTCACCTCGATCGCCGTCTTCGCCCGCCTCTCGCGCTCCCAGGTCGTGCGCGTCCGCCGCAGCGACTATGTCGAGGCGGCCTTCGGCTCGGGCGGCACCTTCCTCGCCGTGCTCGGCCGCCACGTGCTGCCGAACTCGCTCGGGGCGGTGCTCGCGCTCGCCGCGCTCCAGTTCGGCAGCGCCATCCTCCAGATCTCGACCCTCGGCTTCCTCGGCTACGGCGCACCGCCGCCCACGCCCGAGTGGGGCCTGCTCATCGCCGAGAGCCGCGACTACGTCGCGAGCGCCTGGTGGCTCACGACGCTGCCCGGCGTCGTGGTCGCCGCCGTCGTCCTCGCCGCGAACCGGATCGCGGCCGCCATCAGGGAGGCAACCGCATGACCGAGCCGCTGCTGCGCATCGACGGCCTCGCCGTCTCCTACCGCACCCGGCACGGCCGCGGCCTCCACGGCCGCCGCACCGCCGTCGAGGGCGTCTCGCTCGAGCTCGGCCGCGGCGAGGTGCTCGCGCTCGTCGGCGAGTCGGGCTCGGGCAAGACCACCATCGGCCAGTCGATCATCGGGCTGCTGCCGGAGGGCGGCCGCGTCGACGCGGGGTCGATCGAGCTGCGGCTCGCCGGTCGTCCGGTCGACCTGGCCCAGCTGCCGCCGCGGGCGGTGCGCGAGCTGCGCGGCCGTCGGATCGCGCTCGTGTCGCAGGACCCGGGCACGTCGCTGAACCCCGTGCAGACCATCGGCGCCTCGGTCGCCGCACCGCTGCGCATCCACGCGGGCGCGAGCGCGGGCCTCGGCGGCCGCGACCGCATCCGCCGCCGCGTCGTCGAGCTGCTCGACCGCGTCGGGCTCGACGATCCCGAGCGGCGCGCGGGCCAGTACCCGCACGAGCTCTCGGGCGGCATGCGGCAGCGGGCGCTCATCGCCGCGGCCATCGCTCTCGAGCCCGAGCTGATCATCGCCGACGAGCCCACGAGCGCCCTCGACGTCACCGTCCAGCGCCGCATCCTCGACCTGCTCGACGAGCTGCGCGCGGAGCTCGGCTCGAGCGTGCTGCTCATCACGCACGACCTCGCGGTGGCGGCCGAGCGCGCAGACCGCATCGCGGTGCTGCGCGGCGGCGCGCTCGAGGAGGCGGGCGCCACGCGCGCCGTGCTGCAGCAGCCGGCGAGCGCGTACACGCGCGAGCTGCTCGCCGACGCGCCCGCGCTCGCCGACCTCGCGCCGCGTCCCGCGCGCGCTCCTGCGGCGCCGCTCGTCGAGGTCGCCGGCCTCGTCCACGAGTACGGGCGGGGCGCGGATGCGTTCCGCGCCGTCGACGCCGTGACCTTCGGCATCGAGCGCGGCACGACGCACGCGCTCGTCGGCGAGTCCGGCTCGGGCAAGACCACGATCGGCCGCGCTGTCGCCGCGCTCCACGCGCCGACGGCCGGCGCGATCCGGATCGGCGGCCGCGACGTCGTCGCCGACCGGCGCGACCGGGGCATCCGCCGGCTCGTGCAGCTCGTCTCCCAGAACCCGTACGCCTCGCTCGACCCGCGCCGCACGATCGCGCAGACCATCGGCGAGCCGCTGCGCAACTGGCGTCCGGAGGAGGGTGGCCTGCGCGGCACTGGCCCCGGCGGCCGGGCGGAGCTCGCCCGCCGCGTCGCCACGGCGCTCGACCAGGTGGCCCTGCCCGCAGACGTCGCCGGCCGGCTGCCGCGCGAGCTCTCGGGCGGGCAGCGGCAGCGCGTCGCGATCGCGCGCGCGCTCATCATCGAGCCCGAGGTGGTGGTGCTCGACGAGGCGGTGTCGGCGCTCGACGTGACGGTGCAGTCGCAGATCCTCGACCTGCTCGAGGCGCTGCAGCGCGACCTCGGCCTCACGTACCTGTTCATCACCCACGACCTCGCGGTCGTGCGCCGCATCGCCGACACGACGACGGTGCTGCGCCGCGGCGAGGCCGTCGAGACCGGCAGCGCCGAGCAGGTGCTGACGGCGCCGCAGCACGACTACACGCGCGCGCTGCTCGAGGCCGTGTCGGCGCCCGAGTGGCTGCGCGCCGCGCAGCCGGACCGCGCAACCGCGCCCGGCCCATCCGTCCGCACCGCGCAGCCCGTCCGCACCGCCCAGCCCGTCCGCACAGCCCAGGAGGTGGCCTGATGGCCCCAGAGATCGGATTCTTCACGCGCATCCTCGACGATGCCCCGGCCGCCGAGCGCTACCGCATCGCGCTCGACCAGATCGAGCTCGCCGAGCGGCTCGGCTACCGCACCGCCTGGGTCGCGCAGCACCACCTCGACCGCGACGAGGGCGGCCTGCCGTCGCCGTTCGTGCTGCTCGCCGCGGCCGCCGCCCGCACCCGGCGCATCCGGCTCGGCACCGCGATCCTCACGCTCGCGCACGAGCAGCCGACGCGCACCGCCGAGGACGCCGCGGTGCTCGACACGATCGCCGGCGGCCGCTTCGAGCTCGGGCTCGGCACCGGCGGCAGCCCCGCGACGCTCAGCGCCTTCGGCGAGGACCCCGCGCACCGCCGGGCCGTCTACGACGCGAAGCTCGTGCGCGTGCGCTCGCTGCTGGGCGGCACCGCCGACGTCACGATCGAGCCGCGGGCGGCCACGCTGACCGACCGCATCTGGCAGGCCACGTTCTCGGTCGAGGGCGCCCGCGCGATCGGCGCGCAGGGCGACGGGCTGATGCTCTCGCGGCTGCAGCCGCCGCCCGCCGGCCTGCCCGACGCGGCCCTGCCACCGCGCGTGTGGGACGTGCAGCGGCCCGTCGTCGACGCCTACCTCGACGCCCTGCCCGCGGGCGTGCAGCCGCGCATCCTCGCCTCCCGCAGCGTCGTCGTCGTCGACGCCACCGAGCGCCGCGCGGTGCGCGCGCACGCCGAGGCGGGCCTGACGCGGCAGCTCGCGCAGCTGCAGGGCGTCGCGCCCGGCTCGCTCACGCTCGACGAGCTGCTCGTGCGCAGCGAGACGCACCTGGGCACCGCGACCGAGGTCGCCGAGTCGCTCGCCGCCGACGCTGTCGCGGTCGGCGCGACCGAGGTGTCGATCCAGGCGCACTCGGTCGACCCCCACCACGAGATCACCGCGCGGTCGCTCGAGCTGTTCGCCCGCGAGGTCGCCCCCGCGCTCGGCTGGAACGCCGGGCGCACCCACGAGCAGGAGCAGGAGCACCGCCATGTCGCATGACGACGTCATCGACCACCTCGCCGAGATCCCCGCCGGGTCGCGGCTCGACGAGATCCGGCGCGCGCGGCCCGACGCGCGCGAGCACGCGCAGCAGAGCTTCCTCGCGCTGCTCGAGCCGGCGGCACCGGGCGCGCTCGGCCTCGCCGACCGCTACGCGATCGCCGCCTACGCGGCGATCCTGCACGACCCGTCGCCGGAGCGCTCGCGCGCGTCGGCGTTCTACCTCGAGCTGCTCGCGGACGAGGCGGACCCGGCCCTCGTCGCCGCGGTCGCCGACGCGGCCGACGCGGGGCGCGCCTCCGGGCCCTACGGCGGCTACCGCGAGCCCGACCTGCGCGGCGAGGCCGTCGACGGCCCCGCCGCAGCCGTCGACCGCAGGGCCATCCCGGCGCCGCTCGCGGCGGCCCTTGAGCACGCGCACCTGCTCGTGCTGCACCCGCGCGACGCTCGCCCCGAGTCGCTGCGCGCGCTCGTCGACGCCGGCTGGGAGGCCGACGCGATCGTCTCGCTCAGCCAGCTCGTGGCGTTCCTCGCCTTCCAGTTGCGGCTCGTGCACGGGCTCCGCGCACTCGCCGCCGCGCCCGCGGCACCTGCCGAGCCCGCCGCATCCGACCTCCAGGAGGCCCGCGCATGACCGCCATCATCGAGCACGAGGCGCTGCGGCGCCCGGAGCGCTTCACGCAGCGAGGGCTCGGCTGGGTGCCGTGGCTCCCGCCGGTGCCGGAGGGCGAGCTCACCGACGTGCAGCGGCACGCGCTCGTCGAGGCGTCGCGGTCGACGAGCCCGTACTTCCGGCTGCTCGCGCGCGACCCCGAGGCCCTGCGCGCCCGCACCCTCACCGACCTCGACATCTTCGGCAACGAGGAGGGCGGCCTGCCGCGCTGGGAGCGCGAGCTCTCGGCCGCGGCCGCGTCGCGGGTGAACGGCTGCGTCTTCTGCGCCTCCGTGCACGCCCGTGCCGCCTCGAGGCTCTCGGGCCGCGGGGACGACGTGCAGCGGCTCCTCGACGAGGGCGTCGGCGCCCGGGTCGACGAGCGCTGGGACGCGATCGCGGATGCCTCGGCGGCGCTCACCGCGACCCCCTCGGGCTTCGGGGCGGGGCACGTGGAGCGCCTCCGGGCGGCGGGCATCGGCGACGCGGGCATCGTCGACCAGATCAGCGGTGCGGCGTTCTTCAACTGGGCGAACCGCCTGATGCTGTCGCTCGGCGAGCCGGAGGTCGTGTGATGGGCGTGCCTGCGCTCCTCGACCACGTCGTGCTGGCCGGCCCCGACCTCGCCCAGGCCGTCGAGCTCGTCGAGCGCGCCACCGGGGTGCGCGCGGCCCCGGGCGGGGCGCATCCGACCGGCACCGCGAACGCGCTGATCGCGTTCACCCGCGGCGGCGAGCGCGTGCGGCAGTACCTGGAGGTGATCGGGCCCGACCCGGCCTCCGGGAGGTCCGCCGACGAGACCGCCGCGTTCGGCATCGCGCGGCTCGATGCGCCCGCGGTGGCGAGCTGGGCCATCCGCCCCACCGACCTCGACGCCGCCGTGGCCGGGGCGCGCGCTGCAGACGTCGCGATCAAGGACGTCGAGCCGCTCTCACGCCGCACGCCGGACGGCGGCGAGCTCGCGTGGCGGCTCGCGCGGCCCGTCGATGAGCGGCAGCCGCCGTTCCTCATCGACTGGGGCTCGACGCCGCACCCGGGACTGGGCGACATCCCGGTCCTCGAGCTCGTCGGGCTCCGTCGGCTGGCGCGGTCGCCGGGCGAGGAGGAGGCACGCCTCGCCGCGCTGGGCGTCGAGACCGGCGTCGGGCCGGATGCGGTCGCCGTGGTGCCGGCGGAGGCCGACGGCTTCGAGGTCGAGGTGCGCGTCGGCGACCGCACCGTCGTGCTGCGCTGAGCCGGCGGATCGGCGCTCGGGGGTTCCGCTCGGCGGTCAGGAGCGCTTGGCTGGGGGACGAGGAGATCCCTCGCATCGCGGTCAAGGAGGATTCGCCATGGCATCTGTCGCACGCATCACCACCATCAGCTCGCGCTCGGACGTGAGCTTCGAGGACGCCGTCAAGCAGGGCATCGCGCGGGCCAGCGAGACGCTGCGCGGCGTCGAGGGCGCTTGGGTCAAGGACCACGTCGTCAACATCCGGGACGGCGCGATCACCTCGTGGCAGGTCACGCTCGAGGTCACGTTCGTGCTCGACGACTCGGGGCACCCGGTCGACGCCTCGGCCGACTGACCCGGCACGCCCGGGGCGAGTGCGCCCCGACGTGCGCAGCGCGCGCGGCGGCAGTGCATGCTGCCGTCGCGCCCGCTGCGGGCATGTCGTCGGACGTCAGACGATCGAGACGGCGGCGCCGAGCCGCTGCTCGGCGAGGCGCGCGCCCTGCCCGAGCGACTCGAGCTTGGCGACGGCGATGTCGGGGTGGATGCGTCCGCCCAGTCCGCAGTCAGTCGACGCGATGACGCGCTCCGGCCCGACCAGCCGCGCGAAGCGCTCGATGCGGTCGGCGACGAGCTCGGGGTGCTCGACGACGTTGGTGGCGTGGCCGATGACGCCGGGAGCGATGCGCTTGCCCTCGGGCAGCTCGACGCGCTCCCACACGCGCCACTCGTGCTCGTGGCGCGCGTTCGCCGCCTCGAACGAGTAGGTGCCGGCATTCGCCTCGAGCACGAGCGGGGCGATGTCGCCGAAGGGCACGTCGGTCGTGTGCGGCCCGTGCCACGAGCCCCAGCAGATGTGCAGGCGCACCTGCTCCTCGGGCAGTCCGCGGATGGCGTGGTTCAGCGCGTCGATGCGGATGCGCGTGAAGTCGAGGTAGTCCTCGATCGTCGGCTCGGGGTTGATCTGGTCCCAGTTCTCGGCGAGCGAGGGGTCGTCGATCTGCACGATGAGGCCGGCATCGACGATGGCGCGGTACTCCTCGCGCAGCACGTCGGCCCACGCCCAGATGTGCTCCTCGTCGCTGCCGTAGTGGCGGTCGGCGATGCGCGCGGCCGAGCCGGGCGACAGCGCGGTGAGGAAGCCCTGCTCGGCGCCCGTGGCGGCGAGACCCGACCGGAGGTTCGCGATGTCGGTCGCGATGGCCTCGTGGCCGGTGTAGCGAAGCGCACCGGTCGTGGCGGGGAACGCGGTCGCGGGCGTCGACTTCAGCAGCGGGTCGTCGGGGTCGAGGTAGGCGTCCTTGAAGCGCACCCAGTCGCGGCGGTCGGGGAACGACGTGAGCCGCACGTCGCCGGGCGCGCTGCGCACCGGCGGCTCCGAGAAGATGTCCTCGCCGGTGACCTCGAGGCCCTCGACGCGCTGGAAGACGTAGCTCCACCACGCGCCGTAGTCGAGCGCCGACGACATGGCCTTGCCGTACTCGCCGTCGCCGACGATCGTGATGCCGAGCTCCTGCTGGCGGCGCACGAGGTCGCCGACGGCGTCGGCGAGCAGCGCCTCGAACTCGGGCGTGCGCTCGAGGGTCAGGCCGTCGTCGGCGAGGGTGCGGGCGGCGTTGGCGGCGAGCAGCTCGGGCGTGCGCGGCAGGCTGCCGGCGTGGGTGACGTCGATGCGGGTCATGTCGTGCCTCCTGAGGTCGTCATCGGCACGCTATGCGGCCAGCCGGAGGAGCCGGAACCGCGGCGGTCACGCTTCGTCACACACCGGGTCGTCGCGCACTGCGCTCCGGGCCGAGCAGCTCGTCGAGGTAGCCGGGCGGGAACGCCTCGGCGAACGACCGGCGGGGGCCTCGCGTCACCCAGTCGACCGAGTCCTGCGCGCCCGGCGGCGCATGCACGGACGGCCCGTCGGCATCGGGCTCGGAGCCACGCGGCGGATCGGGCGGCCGCAGTTCGGCGAAGGTCGGACCGACGCGCTGCGGCGCCGTCGTGACGACCTCCCCGATCGGCGTGGTCCACTCGATCTCGCCGTGCGCGAGCTGCCGCATCGACCACCGCGAGCCGTGCTTCAGCACGTGGTCGCTGCGGCAGAGCGTCGCGAGGTTGTCGATGCTCGTCGTGCCGCCCTTCGCCCAGTCGAGCGTGTGGTCGAGATCGGCGCGCCGGCTGCCGCAGGCGCAGCCGGGGAACGTGCAGCCGCCGTCGCGCGCCTGCAGCCAGCGCCGCTGCCCAGCGCTCGGCCGATAGGTGTCGACAGTGACGGCGACGCCGCTGACCGGGTCGGTGAAGAGGCGCTCCCACACGGCGGAGCCGCCGGCGAGCCACCGCGCGGTGCTGCGGTCGACGAGCGTGCGGCCGTCGAGCGACGCGGGGAAGCTCAGTGCGGGGCCGGCGGCCGCGCCGTGCTCGCCGTCGCCGAGCAGCTCGGTCGCGGGGATCAGCACCGACACGTGCGCCGTCAGCATGCTCGTGCCGTGCAGGTCGTCGGGCACCGCGCCGCCGAGCAGCAGCTCGCAGAGGGCGTCGGCACGGAACTGGTCGAACGACCGCGGATCGTCCTTCGGCTTGCCGCGCGCCGCCTGGCTCAGCCGGTCGAGGATCCCTGCGGCGAGCACGGCGGGCACCCGCGCCACGACGTCGCACATGCCGTCGCCGACGTCGAAGACCTCGACCCCGCGACGCTCCCGCGCGACGTCGTGCCGCTGCTGCAGCGGGGCCGCGAGCACCGCATCGACCACTCGCTTCGCACGACTGCGGAGCTGCCCGGGGCTCGAGCGCTGCGCGACAGCGACGAGCTCGGCGACCACGCGGTCGCGCTCGTCGGCGGCGACCTCCGGGTCGAGCCGCAGCGCGCGCGTCTCCCCCTCGATCACCCGCAGGTGGCTCACCGTGATGCGGCCCTCCGCCGCCGCGTCGTGCGCGGCCGGCAGCTCGGTGACCGTCTGCCAGGCCTCGGTGATGCGGCGCTCCATGCCGCGCGTCGAGACGCCGAGCTCCACTGCCGCGAGCGAGGCGAGCTCGCGCACGGCGAGCGCCGAGTCGCCCTCGACGTCGAGCACGCGCTGCAGATGCGCCGCCATCAAGGCGCGCCGCTCACCCTCGATGCGCGCCGACCGCGTCTCGAGCACGCGCATGCGCGCGGCGAACTCGTCGTCGGCGGCGAGCCGCTCGAGCGCGGGATCCAGCGGCGGCTCGAGCAGCTGCGCATCGAGCAGCCGCACCGTCGCCTCAGGCGTCCGACCGGCCGGCACTGCGAGCGTGCGGAACCCGCGCTCGGCGAGCTGCTCGACGCGGAACGCGTCCTCGAGCTCGTCGGCGGTGCGGCCCAGCGGATCGACCAGCCGCCCCGATCGCACCAGCGCGATCGTCGCCATGTCGAGCCGGGCCTCGTCGTCCATGCACGCATCCCACCACGGGCCACTGACACGACACATAGCATCCCCGCCAGGCCCTCGTCGTCAGCGCCCGCGCCGTTTTGTCCCCCTCCCCTGTGACGCAGCCGTGAGTACCCTGGTGGGCGACCGGACGAGGAGTCGACCATGTCGGACATCACTTTCCAGCTGCTCGCGATCGGGCTCTACTTCGCGGCGATGATCGCGATCGGCGTCTACGCGGCGCGGAAGACGAAGAGCCACGAGGACTACATGCTCGCCGGGCGAGACCTGCACCCGGCGACCGCCGCGCTCTCCGCCGGCGCCTCCGACATGTCCGGCTGGCTGCTCATGGGCCTCCCGGGCGCCATCTTCGCCGCAGGCCTGATCGAGGCGTGGATCGCCATCGGCCTGACGATCGGCGCCTACCTCAACTGGAAGTTCGTGGCGCCGCGCCTGCGCGCCTACACCGAGGTGGCGCGCAACTCGATCACGATCCCGAGCTTCTTCGAGAACCGCCTGCGCGACCGCTCGCGCGCCCTGCGCATCGTCTCGGGCTCGATCATCCTGATCTTCTTCACCTTCTACGTCTCCTCCGGCATGGTCGCCGGCGGCGTCTTCTTCGAGTCGACCTTCGGCGCCGACTACATCTGGGGCATGCTGCTCGTCAGCGGCGTGACGCTCGCCTACACGCTCTTCGGCGGCTTCCTCGGCGCCTCGCTGACCGACATGGTGCAGGGCGCGATGATGTTCCTGGCGCTCATCATCATCCCCGTCATCGCGTTCTTCACCGTCGGAGGCCTGCAGGGGGTGCAGGACGGCATCGCCGACTCGGGCGCGCAGCTCACGGGCCTCATCCCCGCCGACGTCGACGGGATGGTCGTGCTCGGCATCATCTCGTCGCTCGCGTGGGGCCTCGGATACGTCGGCCAGCCGCACATCATCGTGCGCTTCATGGCACTGCGCTCGGTCGCCGCGGCGAAGCCCGCGCGCCGCATCGGCATCGGCTGGATGGTCATCTCGCTCATCGGCGCCGTCGTCTCGGGCTTCGTGGGCATCGCCTTCGTGCAGCAGTCGGGCCTCCCGCTCGACAACCCCGAGACGATCGTGCTCGCCATGTCGCAGGCGCTGCTGCACCCGTTCGTCGCCGGCCTCGTGCTGGCCGCCGTGCTCGCCGCGATCATGTCGACCCTCTCGAGCCAGCTGATCGTCTGCTCGTCGGCGCTCGTCGAGGACCTCTTCCAGGTCTTCGCGAAGAACCCGCCGTCGCAGCGCCTGCTCGCCATCCTCGGCCGCTCGTGCGTGCTCGCCGTCGCGACCATCGCGGCGCTGCTCGCGATCACGCCCTCCGACACGATCCTCGGCCTCGTGGGCTTCGCGTGGGCCGGCTTCGGCGCCGCGTTCGGCCCCGTCGTGCTGCTCACGCTCTTCTGGCGCAAGCTCACCAACTGGGGCGCGCTCGCCGGCATGATCGTGGGCGCCGCGACCGTCTTCATCTGGGACGCGATCGAGCAGGCCACCGAGATCGGCATCTTCAGCCTCTACGAGATCGTGCCCGGCTTCATCCTCAACCTCGTCGTCGCGATCGTCGTGAGCCTCGCGACGCACCGCCACGACGAGGAGGTGCAGGAGGAGTTCACGCGCACCGGCCAGATCGTGGCGCTCAAGCCCGGCGAGGAGGGGCGCGTCAGCGCGGCGGCCGCGGCCGACCGCAACGTGCTCCCCTGACCGACACGCCGGCACGCCGTCGGGGCCGCGCGATAACGTGACCTCGACGGCGCCGCGGCGTCGTCGACGCGCGCACGGGAGCATCGATGAGCGAGACGAGGACGGCACCGCCGGTCGCCGACGCGCCCGCCCGCGACCCGGCGCATCCGCTCCCCCTCGACGATCCTCGGCCGGCGCCCGGCCGCTACCTGCGGTGCCGGACGCGAGGGCCCGTGCCGGTGACGGCGCTCTTCCCCGCAGCGCTCCAGCAGCGCGCGCTCGCCGATCTCGCCCGCGTGCCGGCGATGCTCGCGTGCTTCGTCGAGCGCCTGGGGCCGCATCCGTTCGACGGCTGCGCGCTGGTGATCGCCGACGATCCGGTGCGCGTGCCGGCATCGCCGGGTGTGGCCGTGCTGCCCAGCGACAGCATCGACGGGTCGGGCAGCTGCGACGGCGTGCTCGCCGACGCCATCGCGCGCCAGTGGTTCGCGCGCGGCACAGAGGGCGCCGACGCGCGTGATGCCTGGCTCGTGCCCGCGCTCGCGCGCTACGCGACGTGGCTGTGGTGCGAGGCCGCGGGCGACATGACGACGGATGCGCTGGCCGCGGCCGAGCACGCACGGCTGGCCGGGCGGTCGGCCGGCGAGGCGCGCGACGCGCCCGAGCCCGAGGGCGCACCCGCCGACCCTCGCGCCGGCCGCGGCGCGCTGCTGCTGCACGCGCTGCGCATCGAGCTCGGCGACGTGCGCTTCTTCGAGCTGCTGCAGGCCTGCAGCCTGCTGCACCCCACCGGGGCGGGCACCACGGACGCCTTCCGCGAGCTCGTCGGCGCCTTCGCCGAGCGACCGGTCGACGTGCTGCTCGACGCCTGGCTCGTCGACGCCGGGCTGCCGCCTGCGCCCGAGCGCCGCCGCCGCGCGCAGCGCCGCCACCGCCGCTGAGGCCGACGCCCGACGTCACCGTGCCGCGACCCGCGAGTGCCGGGTGCCTGCGCGCAGGAGCCCGAGGCATCCGGCAGACTGGCCCCTCGCCCGCGACCGGCCGCGGGCGATGACGGAGGAGAGCATGGCGAAGCGCCGCGCGCAGCGCACCGAGCCCACGACGGGCGAGCCCGAGCGCGTCACGGTCGTCGTCTGCCGCGGCGGCGACTGCGGCAGCCGTCGCAAGCACCCCGGCGTCGACCACACGGCGCAGCTGCAGGCGCTCCGCTCGCGCATCGACGGGGCCGACGTCGTGCCGAGCAAGTGCCTCGACGCGTGCGAGCGCTCGAACGTCGTCGTCGTGATGCCGGGCGACGCGGGCGCCGAGGCGGGCGCCACACCGGTCTGGATCGGCGAGGTGCTCGACGACGCCGTCACCGACGACATCGTCGAGTGGGTGAACGCCGGCGGGCCCGGGGTCGCGGCGCCGCCCGCGCTCGTCGAGATCCAGGAGTTCCGCCCGACGCGGCAGAGCCGGCAGGAGCTGCAGCCGGGGCACGCGCTGCCCTGAGCACCCCGCCCGCGCAGCGCGAGCCCCTCAGTCGCGCCGTCGGCCCCCGAACCCCGCGAGCACTGCGTGCAGCAGCGGCACGACGGAGGCGACCATGAGCGCCGTGCCGAACCCCTCGTCGTCCGGGCGCACGAGCGCACCCGCGACGAGCAGCCCCGCGAAGAGCACCGCCGAGACGACGCGCGCCGCGGTGCGCTCGAGCCGCGCGACGCGGCGCTCGAGCGCAGGCGATGACACCGCGAGCCTGCCCTCCTCGAGCCGCGTCGCGAGCGTGTCGAAGCGCCGCGGCAGTCCCACTGCGAGGCGCGCGAGCGACACCGCCTCGTCGACCGCGGCGCGTGCGATGCCGCCGCGCTCGTCGCGCAGCAGCCGACCCGCGTAGGGCTCGACGGCGTCCCACAGGTTGAACTGCGGGTCGAGCGAGCTGCAGACGCCCGAGGTGAGCGACATGGCGCGGATGATGAGCAGGAAGTGCTCGGGCAGCTGGAACGGCAGCGACCGCATGAGCTCCTCGAACTCGAGCGCGAACTCGCGGAACTCGCGCGGGTCGACCTCGCGCAGCTCAGCGAAGCCCATGCCCCCGAAGCGGGCGAAGGCGCCCGTCATGGCGCGCTCGAGCTCGGCCGTGTCGGCCGACGGCAGCAGCGCTCCGACCTCGCGGATCGCCTCCACGAGCCCCCGTCCGTCGCGCGCGGCGGCTGCGATCAGCAGCGTGCGCAGCCCGCGGCGCGTGCTCGCGGGCACCTCGCCCATCATCCCGAAGTCGATGAACGTCAGCCGCCACGGCGCATCCGCTCCCCCGCCCGCACCGCGCTCGACGGGCGTCACGAAGAGGTTGCCCGGGTGCGGGTCGGCGTGGAAGAAGCCATTGACGAACAGCTGGTCGAACATGACCGCGGCGAACGCATGCGCGACCTCGGAGGGGTCGATGCCGGCGGCGCGCAGCCCGTCGAGGTCGGTGAGCTTGATCGCCGTGACGTCGGCGAGGGTCAGCACGCGGCGGGTGGTGCGCTCCCACACCACCTGCGGCACCGCGACGCGCAGGTCGTCGGCGAAGTCGGCCGCGAAGCGCTCGGCGTTCGCCGCCTCGTGGAGGTAGTCGATCTCCTCGAGGCTCGTCTGCGCGAACTCCTCGACGAGCGCCGGCATGTCGACGCGGTCCGAGACCAGCCGCACCCGGCTCATCCACCCGCCGACGCGGCGGAGCGCCGCGATGTCGACGTCGACGATCGCCTGGATGCCGGGCCGCTGCACCTTCACGACCGCCTCGACGCTGCCGAGGTCGGCCGCGTCCTGCGCGGTGAGCATCGCCCGGTGCGCCTGCCCGAGCGAGGCGGCCGCGAGCGGCTCCGCCTCGATCGAGGCGTAGGCGCGCTCGAGCGGCATGCCGAGCTCCTGCTCGATCGCGTCGCGGATGGGCCCGAACGGCACGGGCGGCGCCTCGTCCTGCAGGCCCTCGAGCTCGCGGGTGATCTCGGGCGGCAGCACGTCGAGCCGCGACGACATGAACTGGCCGACCTTGATCATGAGGCCGCCCAGGTCGACGGCGAGCGCGTGGAAGCGGCGGGCGAGGCGCGTGAGCCGGGCGCTCCGGCCGCGCGCGGCGAGCCGGGCCATCCCGAAGCGGGGCAGCACGATCTCGAACCACCACATGCTCACGAGGTGGCGGGCGGCGAAGCGCAGGATGCGGCGGTAGCGGGCGCGCGTGGCTCCGACGTCGGGCATCGTCTCTCCTCGATCCCGACGCGCCGGCGGCACGCCGCTCAGTCCTGAGCGAGGATCGAGTAGAGCCTACGACGCGCCTCTTCGAGCACGGTCACCGCCTGCTGCACCTGCTCGGGGCTGCCGGTGCGGCCCACCTGCGCGGCCGCCTGCGCGAGGTCGAACCCGGCCTTCGGCAGCGCCGAGAAGCCGCGGCCGTCGCGCTCGCCCGTCGCCATCCAGGGCGCCGCCCGCTCGGCCGACTCGTCGGCGACCGCGCGGCCGCCCTCGGTCAGCGAGTAGGTCTTGCGCCCGTCGGCCTCGTGCGCGGTGATGAGCCCCTCGTCGGCGAGCAGCTGGAGCGTCGGGTAGACGGAGCCGGGGCTCGGCTTCCAGGCGCCGCCGCTGCGCTCCTCGATCTCCTGGATGATCTGGTAGCCGTGCATCGGGCGCTCGGCGAGCAGCGCGAGCACCGCCGCGCGCACGTCGCCGCGCCCCATGCGCGTGCCGCCGCGCTTGTCGAACGCGGTGCGCAGCTGCTCCATCGCCTCCCACATGTGGGAGCCGGGCCCTGCGTTGAAGCCGCGGTCGAAGCCGCCGCCTGCGAACGATCCATGCATGATGACCTCCTCGCGCCGGCGAGTGTCGGCGATACTCAACGATATATCGCTCATCGCTCGAGCGGAAGAGGCGATCCGGCCCGTTCCCCGCCGACGACCGGCAGGATGGAGGCATGACCGACCCGACGCATCCGACCACCGACGACGCCGCTCCCGGCGGCGCATCCGACTCCGTGCAGGCCCATGAGGAGCCTGCATGGGTCGAGCACGTCATGTGGTGGCACGTCTACCCGCTCGGCTTCGTCGGCGCGCCCATCCGGCCCGACGAGACGCCCGCGGCCGACGCCGTCGAGCACCGGCTCGGCCGCATCGAGGCGTGGCTCGACCACCTGCTCGAGCTGGGCCTCAACGGACTGCAGCTCGGGCCGGTCTTCGCGTCGTCGACGCACGGCTACGACACCGTCGACCACCTGCGCGTCGACCCGAGGCTCGGCGACGAGGCCGACCTCCAGCGGCTCATCGACGCGTGCCGCGAGCGCGGCATCCGCGTGATGCTCGACGGCGTCTTCAACCACGTCGGCCGCGAGCACCCGGCGTTCCGCGCCCTCGAGCAGGAGGGGCCGGATGCGCCGACCGCCGGCCTCTTCCGCGTCGACTGGGAGGGGTGGTCGCCGGGCGACGCGGTGCGCGCCGACGTCTTCGAGGGGCACGACCAGCTCGTCGCGCTCGACCACGGGTCGGATGCGGTGGTCGACCTGGTCGTCGAGGTCATGACGCACTGGCTCGAGCGCGGCATCGACGCGTGGCGCCTCGACGCGGCCTACGCCGTGCCGCCGGCGTTCTGGGCGAAGGTGCTGCCGCGGGTGCGTGAGCGGTTCCCAAATGCGTACGTGATGGGCGAGGTGATCCACGGCGACGCCGCCGCGATCGTGCGCGAGTCGACGATGGACTCGCTCACGCAGTACGAGCTGTGGCAGGGCATCTGGCACGGCTTCGCCGACGGCAACTGCTTCGAGCTCGCCCACGCGCTCGAGCGCCACAACGCCCTGCTCGCCGACTCGGCGCCGAGCACCTTCGTCGGCAACCACGACGTCACGCGCATCGCCTCGGCGGTCGGCGTCGACCTCGTGCCGCACGCTGTCGCGGTGCTCTGCACCGTCGCGGGCACGCCGTCGGTGTACGCCGGCGACGAGTACGGATGGGTCGGGGAGAAGGAGGAGCGCATCGGCGGCGACGACGCGGTGCGGCCCGAGTTCCCGGAGGCGCCGCCCGCGCCCGACTCGCTGGAGCCTGCCGCCGCGGCCGTCTACGACGCGCACGGGGCGCTGCTCGCGCTGCGGCGCCGCCACCCTTGGCTGCACCGCGCCCACACCGACGTGCTGCACGTCGAGAACGCCTCGATCGTGCTGCGCACCGGCACGCACGACGACCGGGTCGTCACGGCGCTCAACCTCGGCGACGAGCCGGTCGAGCTGCCGTGCGCCGACGCGACCGCGGTCGAGGCCGGTGCGGGCGACGTCGAGGGCGAGGTCGTGCGGCTCGCGGCCCGAGGCTGGGCGGTGCTCAGCTGACGCAGGTCGGCTGACGCGGGTCAGCGCGCGCCGGTCGCCGCCCCGCCGGCGGCCGACAGCCGCGGATCGATCATCGTGATCCCCGCTGCGGTCGAGCGGTCGAAGCCGGGCAGGAGCGCCGCCGCCTCCTCGAGCCCGACCGTGCGCTCGACGAGCAGCTGCGGCTGCAGCGCGCCCGAGGCGATGAGCGCGAGCATGCCCGGGTAGTCGGCCGCGGCCATGCCGTGGCTGCCGAGCAGGTCGAGCTCCCACGCGATCACGCGCGACATGGGCACGCGCGGATGCCCGTCGACCGGCGGGAGCAGGCCGATCTGCACGTGCCGGCCGCGCCTGCGCAGGCTCAGCACCGCATCCGACGCCGTCTGCTCGCTGCCGACGGCGTCGACCGCCACGTGGCTGCCGCCGCCGGTGATCGCGGCCACCTCGGCCGGGATGTCACGGCCGTCGGCGAGGATCGCGTGCTCAGCGCCGAGCCGCATCGCCAGCTCGAGCGCCGCCGGGTTGCGATCGATCGCGATGGCCCGGGCGCCGAGCGCGCGGGCGATCATGACGGCGCTGAGGCCCACGCCGCCCGCGCCGACGACGGCGACCCACTCCCCTGCGGCGACGCGCGCGCGGCCCGCGAGGGCGCGGTAGGCGGTCGCGAAGCGGCAGCCGAGGCTCGCCGCGGTCGCGAAGCCGACGCCGTCGGGGATGGCGACGAGGTTGGCGTCGGCGGCGTGCAGCGCCACCTGCTCGGCGAACGAGCCCCAGTGCGTGAAGCCGGGCTGCTGCTGGTCGGGGCACACCTGCGCGTCGCCGCCCAGGCACCACTCGCACGTGCCGCAGCCGCACACGAAGGGCACCGTCACGCGGTCACCGACCTGCCAGCGGCGCACGCCCTCGCCGACCTGGCTCACGACGCCCGCGAGCTCGTGCCCCGGCACGTGCGGGAAGGCGATCTCGTCGTGGCCGGCCCACGCGTGCCAGTCGCTGCGGCAGAGCCCGGTCGCGAGCACCTGCACGACGACGCCGCCGGGCGGGGCGACCGGCGTCGGCACGTCGCGGACGACCGGGGTCGAGCGGATGTCGTCGAGGACCAGGGCGCGCATGGCTCGATCCTCGCAGGTAGCGGGCGGGCCTTCGCGCGGCGCTGCGGTCACCAGCAGCGGATCCGTCACGGATCGCGGACGATCTCTCCGCTGCTCGCGGCGGATCGCGGATGCATCCGCTTCTGGTGACGCCGTCGGGCGCCGGTCGGTCGGCGTGGCCGGTCGGCGCGCTCCGCCGCCGGCGCCCGCTCAGACCATCGCGGCCGAGCGCTCCCACAGCTGCTCGGCGAGCACCGGGTCGACCGAGTCGGGGTTGACCTGCGTCGCGATGCGGCGGGCGTCGTAGTACTCGCCCGGCACGAACGTGGTGCCCGGCGTGCCCTGGGCGAGCCAGACGAGGTCGTCGGCGGCCCGCTCGGCAGAGATCGTGAAGAGCCGCCTGAGCGGCGTGTGGTAGATCCACCGCATGACGTGGTTCGTGTCGCTCGCGAAGCTCGTCGCGACGATGCCCGGGTGGAACGAGACGGCCGCGATGCCCTCGTCGCCGTAGCGGCGCTGCAGCTCGCGGGTGAAGAGGATGTTCGCGAGCTTGCCGTTGCCGTAGGCACGATCGGCGCGGTACCCGCGCGCGTTCTGCAGGTCGTCGATGTCGAAGCGCGCGAAGACGCGAGCGGCCTGGCTCGCCGTCTGGATCACGGTCGCGCGCCCCGCGGTCAGCGCCGGGAGCAGCAACGTGGTGAGGAGGAACGGCGCGAGGTGGTTGACCTGGAAGGTGCGCTCGTAGCCGTCGACGGTGAGCGAGCGCTCGCCCATGATGCCGCCGGCGTTGTTCGCGAGCACGTGGATCTCGGGGAAGCGCTGCAGCAGCTCGTCGGCGAGGCGGCGCACCTGCGCGAGCTCGGCGAAGTCGGCGACGAAGTGCGGCGCGCCGAGCTCGGCGGCGACCGCGGCGGTGCGCTCCGGCGAGCGGCCGACGACCACCACCTGCTCTCCCAGCGCGTGGAGCTTCCGCGCCGCGGCGGCGCCGATGCCGTCGCTCGCACCGGTGATGACGATCGTGCGCGACATCCGTGCCTCTCCTGCGGCGCTGCCTGCGCCGCCGGCACATCCTGTCACGGGTCCTCAGCCAGCAGGTGACGCGGATGCGCCGAGCGGCGATGATCGTGATGGGCAGACCCGCCCGCGCCCGACTGGAGGATCCATGCACGAGCTGCGCACCTACCGCGACCTCTCGACGCCCCACGTGGCGGATGCCTGCATGCGGCTCGGCGTGGAGGTGCGCTGCGGCCCGAGCGGGCTGCGACCGGCGCTGCCCGGCACGCGCGCCGTCGGCCGGGCGCTGCCCGCGCAGCACGTGGGCAGCGTCGACGTCTTCCTCGAGGCGCTCGACGCGGCCGGCGAGGGCGACGTGCTCGTCGTCGACGACGGCGGGCGCCTCGACCGCGCCTGCTTCGGCGACCTCGTCGCGCTCGAGGCGCGCATGGCGGGCCTCGGCGGCATCGTGATCTGGGGGCTGCACCGCGACACCCCGGAGCTGCGCGAGATCGGCCTGCCCGTGTGGAGCCTCGGCACCTCGCCGAGCGGTCCGGCGGATGTCGCGACGCAGCCCGCCGACGCGCTCGCCGTCGCGCGATGCGGCGAGCACCGCGTGACGCGCGACGACCTCGTGCTCGCCGATGACGACGGCGTCATCCTCGTGCCGCTCGCCGACGCCGAGCGCGTGGCGGAAGCGGCGGCCGCGATCCGCGACACCGAGCGGCGGCAGGCTGCGGCGATGGCGGCCGGCACGAGCCTGCGCGAGCAGGTGCGGTTCGGCGACTATCTCGACGCCCGCCGCGAGCGCGGCATCGGCTTCCGCGAGCACCTGCGCGAGGTGGGCGGCGCGATCGAGGAGTGAGGCGCGCGGCGCGGCACGGCGAGCCAGCGCACGACTGCCATGCTGTCCCCACGGCGCAGCCCAACGACCTCCTGGCCGTCCTCGTCGACGCCGACAACGTCCCCGCTTCAAAGATGGGCGCTGTGCTGGCCGAGGTGGCGCGCTTCGGCACCGCGTCCGTCAAGCGTGCGTACGGCGATTGGACCACGACGCAGCTCAGCGGCTGGAAGCAGGCGGCGAACGACCACATCGTGCAGCCGATGCAGCAGTTCGCCTACACGACCGGCAAGAACGCGACAGACAGCGCGCTGATCATCGACGCGATGGATCTGCTCTATACGGGCCGCTTCCACGGGTTCTGCATCGTCTCCTCCGATTCAGACTTCACGCGGCTCGCCGCTCGCATCCGCGAGGCGGGCGTGACGGTCTATGGATTCGGCGAGCGCAAGACCCCCGAGGCCTTCCGCAACGCCTGCGATCAGTTCACGTACCTCGACGTGCTGGAGGCACCCGCGGCCGAGGACCCGGCACCGGCGCCGAAGGCAGTACCTGCTCCGCAGCTGCGCGGTGACGGCAAGCTGTTCAACGGCTTGAGGTCCTCCGTATCCACCGCGTCCGGCGAGGACGGCTGGGCCGATCTCTCCGCCGTCGGCCAGCTGATGCGCAAGCAGCAGCCCGACTTCGACTCGCGCAACTGGGGCTACGCCAAGCTCTCCGAGCTGCTGCGAGCGACAGAGCGCTTCGAGGTCACGCCTCGCCCCACTGGCGGCATGCGGGTGCGCGTCAAGGTGAAGAAGATGGCGTGACCGAGTGACCGACACTGTGACCGACGTCGTGCTCGACCTCGACGGCGTGCTCTCCACGCGCGACACGTTCGCCACCCTGCTCGTCGCGGCCGCGCGGCGATCGCCGTTCGTGGGCGTGCGCAGCGCGCCCGTCCTCGTGCGCTGGGTGCGCGCCGGCCACGACGTGCCGCGCCACGCCGCCGCCTCCCGCGAGGTCGCCCGAAGCCTGCTCCGCGGCGTCACTGAGCCGATGTACGACGCGCTCGCCCACGACGTCGGCACGCGGCTCGGTCGCGTCGCCGCACGCGCCTCGATGGTCGAGGTGGCGGCTGAAGGGCGCCGCGCCGGCGCGCACATCGTCGTCGCCACCGGCTCCGAGCACCGCCTCGCAGCCGCGTTCCTCGCAGCCGCCGGCGTCGAGCACGACCTGCTCCTCGCATCCACCCTCCGCTTCACCGAGACCGGCCCGGTCTTCGACCGGCACATCCGCGGCGAGGGCAAGCTCGCGGCGCTGCGGGAGGCCGGGATCGACGTCGAGCGGCGACGCTTCTGGACCGACTCGTTCGACGACTTCCCCACCGCGCGGGCCGCCGCATCCGTCGTGCTCGTCGCGCCCTCGCGGTACTCCGCGGCGAGCTACCTCGCGTCCGGCTTGACGGTCGAGCGGCTCGTCTGAAGCGGGCATCCTGGAGAGCCCGACGAAGCGAGGACCCACGATGTTCACCGGCCTGAGCGCCTTCCCCCTCACACCGCTGCGCGACGACCGCCTCGACCTCGACGCGTTCGGCCGCATCGTGGCGATGCTGGCCGAGAGCGGCGTCGACTCCGTCACCGCGCTCGGCTCGACAGGCTCCTACGCCTACCTCGACCGCGACGAGCGGCAGCGCGTCGTCGGCGCGGCGGTCGAGGCCGCCGGCGGCACCCCGGT
Source organism: Agrococcus sediminis (assembly GCF_007923295.1). Taxonomy (GTDB): domain Bacteria; phylum Actinomycetota; class Actinomycetes; order Actinomycetales; family Microbacteriaceae; genus Agrococcus; species Agrococcus sediminis. The sequence continues at coordinate 38,851 of NZ_VOIR01000001.1, forward strand.
CATCGCCGGCATCGGGGCGCTCCGCACCTCGCACGCGATCGCCTTCGCCCGCGACGCGGTCGACGCGGGAGCGCGTGCCGTGCTGCTCGCGCCCCTCACCTACCAGGCGCTCACGGATGACGACGCGTACGGCTTCTACGCCGATGTGCTCGAGCACCTGCCCGTGCCGCTCGTCGTGTACGACAACCCCGGCACCACGCACTTCACCTTCACCGACGCGCTCTACGGCCGCATCGCCGCGCTGCCCGGGGTCGCGTCGATCAAGATCCCCGGGCTGCCGGCGGGCGTGACGGCCGAGCAGCGCGTGGCGCAGCTCCGCGACGTCGTGCCCGAGCATGTGACGATCGGCATCTCCGGCGACGCCTTCGCCGCGCGCGCCCTGAACGGCGGCTGCGACGCCTGGTACTCCGTCATCGCCGGCACGCTCCCCGCCCCCGCGCTGCGCATCACCCGCGCCGCGCAGGCGGGCGAGCGCGACGAGGCGGAGGCCGAGTCGGCGCGCCTGCAGCCGATCTGGGACCTCTTCGCCGCGCACGGCAGCAATCGCGTGGTGGCCGCGATCGCCGAGGAGCTGGGCCTCGCGCACCCGGGCAGCCTGCCGCTCCCCCTCCGCGGCCTCGGCGAGGAGGGGCGGATGCGCGTGCGCGAGGCGCTCGCGGAGCTCGACCTGCGCTGACACCCCGTCGGCCCGGGCCATGCGCCATCCGATATGCTTAGTGCCCTAACCATCCGAGCGGATGATCATCGAGGAGCCGGGCCCGACCATGCAGCAGACCGACGTCGCCACACCGCCCGCGCAGCCCCGCCCGCGCGACCCGCAGAGCTTCACGCGCGGCGACGCGCTCGCGTGGAAGGTGGTCGCGTTCACCGCGGGCGGGCTCACGCTCGCCGGTATCGCAGGGGGCATCGTCGCGCTCCTCGCGCTCCTCAACGCCTGACGCAGGCCCGTCGGCTACCCGGCCGACTGCGCATCCACCGCCGCGATCAGCCGCGTCATCAGCTGGTGCAGCTGGGCGAGCTCGTCGCGATCGAGCCCGAGCCGCTCCGCCATCATCGTGGGCACCGCGAGCGCCTGCTCGCGCAGCGCCACGCCCCGCTCGGTCAGCGTGATGTCGAGCGTGCGCACGTCGTCGGCGCGTCGCGACCGCTCCACGAGCCCCGCGGCCTCGAGCCGCTTCACGAGCGGCGACAGCGTCGCGGGCTCCAGCCGCAGCTGCTCGCTCAGCTGCCGCAGCGACAGCGGCCGGGAACCCCAGAGCGCCAGCATCACGAGGTACTGCGGATGCGACAGGCCCAGCGGCTCGAGCACCGGGCGGTAGGCGCCGACGACGCTCCGCGACGCGACCGACAGCGCGAAGCACACCTGCCGCTCGAGGGCGAGGTCGTCCTGCGCATGCACCTGCATGTCGTCGACGGCCATCCTGCAATCCTAGGCGCCCCGACCCATCCGGGCCTCGGCCCGTGGTGTCCTCGCCGAGCCACCGCATCCGTCGTCAGAGCAGCACGACCCGGTGCGACGGAGGGAATGCGACATGGCGAAGTACCTGGTGCTCACCTACGGCGACGAGCCGGCGTGGGCGTCGATGCCCCCGGAGGAGGAGCGGCGGCTGATGGCCGGCCACCGTGCGTTCGCGGAGGCGGCCGGCGGGGCGATCCTCGACACGGGCGAGCTGGAGCCGCCGAGCGCGGTCGTCACCCTGCGCGGGCCCGCGGGCGGTGAGCCCTCCGCGACCGCCGGACCGCTCGCCGACAACGGCGCGACGCTCGGCGGCTACTACCTCCTGGAGGCCGCCGGGCTCGACGAGGCCAAGGCGCTCGCGAGCCTGCTGCACGAGTCGCGCGCGGGGCACGGCGGCGTCGAGATCCGGCCGGTCGCCGGGGGCTGAGCCGCGGCCGAGGCGAGCGACGTCAGCGGATGCGGTGCCCGGTCGACGGCTCGAACGCGAGCACGCTCGACGGGCGCACCGCGAAGGCGAGCTCGCTCCCGATCGCCGGGTGCGCGCCCTTCGGCAGCCGCGCGGTCCAGCGCGCGCCGTGGCCGGAGCCGTAGACGAACGTGTCGGAGCCGAGCTCCTCGACGAGCTCGACCGCGATGCGCACGAGCGAGGCGTCGTCGCCAGGCTCGGCGACGATCTCGAGGTCCTCGGGGCGGATGCCGTAGGTCAGCGGGGTGCCCGAGTGCGGCGCGGACGGGTGGAACGGCAGCCGCAGCCCGCCCACCTGCGCGCCCTGCGCATCCGACCACGTCCCCTCGACGAGGTTCATCTGCGGCGAACCGATGAAGCCGGCGACGAAGAGCGTCTCGGGCTCGTCGTAGAGCTCGCGGGGCGTGCCGACCTGCTCGATGCGGCCCTGGTTCATGACGACCACGCGGTCGCCCATCGTCATCGCCTCGGTCTGGTCGTGGGTGACGTAGACGGTGGTGACGTCGAGCTTGCGCTGCAGCGCGGCGATCTGGCCGCGGGTCTGCACGCGCAGCTTGGCGTCGAGGTTCGAGAGCGGCTCGTCCATGAGGAAGACCGCCGGGCGGCGCACGATCGCGCGCCCCATGGCGACGCGCTGGCGCTGGCCGCCGGAGAGCTCGCGCGGCTTGCGGTCGAGCAGCTCTTCGAGCTCGAGCAGCCTGGCCGCCTCGTCGATGAGCCGCTTGCGCTCGGCGGCGGGCACCTTGGTGTTCTTCAGCGAGAACTCCATGTTGCCCGCCACCGTCATGTGCGGGTAGAGCGCGTAGCTCTGGAACACCATGGCAACGTCGCGCTGCGCGCCGTCGATGCCCGTCACGTCGCGGTCGCCGAAGGCGATGGTGCCCGAGTCGGGGAACTCGAGGCCCGCGAGCGTGCGGAGCGTCGTCGACTTGCCGCACCCCGAGGGGCCGACGAGCACGAGCAGCTCGCCGTGCTGGATCTCGAGGTCGATCGAGTCGATCGACGGCCGAGCAGCGCCGGGGTAGGTGAGCGTGACGTCGCGCAGCGAGACGTTGACCATGGTGATCCGTTTCCTTCGGGTGCGGTCGTCAGCCCTCGAGCTGGGGCCGCAGGTCGTTCTCGTACAGGCCCTCGAGCTCGGCCTGGAGCGCCGCGAGCGACTCCTCCACGTCGGCGTCGGTGGTGAGGATGCGCTGCAGCGCGGTCGCGAGCGCCAGGTCGCCGCCGGGGAGGAAGACGCGCAGGTAGTCCTGCGTGCGCGTGCGGCTCTCGAGCTGCTCGACCGCGACCTCGAAGTTGGGGTTCTCGGCGTACAGCGCGCTCGCGTCGGCGTCGGAGCGCACCGGCATGTAGCCCGTCTGGCTCGAGAACGCGACGGTGTTCTCGGCGCTCGTCAGGTGGTCGGCGAGCATCGCCGCGGCGAGCTGCTCCTCGGGCGTCGAGGCGGCCGAGATCGCGACGCCGGCACCGCCGGTGGGCACGACGAGCTCCTGCTCGACGGGGCCGCCGGGGAGGAACGCGACGCCCACCTCGAAGCCGGCCGTCTCGGTGACGCCGCCGAGCGAGCCGGTCGAGCCGATGAACTGGCTCGTCGCGCCGGCCGCGAAGTCGTCGGCGGGCGAGCCGCTCGACACGTTCGCCCAGCCGTCCTGCACCGCGTCCTGCGCGAACTGCACGGCCTCGACGGTGCCGTCGCTCGTCACCGCGCTCGCGTCCCACTCGTCCGACCAGCCGCCGCCGTAGCCCCAGACGAGGTTGTTCATCATCCACGCCGGGTAGTCCTCGGCGGGCGGGAAGCTGAAGGCCGTGTCGGTGACGCCGGCGTCGACGAGCGCCAGCGAGTGCTCGCGCACCTCCTCCCACGTCGTGGGCGCCTCGGTGAGGCCCGCCTCGGCGTAGTGGTCGGCGTTGTAGTAGTAGATCGTCGTCGAGCGGGCGTACGGCACCGCGTAGTGCGCGTCCTCGTAGAGGTAGTCGTCGAAGAGCGTCTCGTTGTAGGTGCTGGTGTCGCCGCCGGCGGCGGCGAAGGCGTCGTCGAGCGCGAGCAGGGAGCCGTTCACGTGGTTGGTGAACCAGGTGGCATCCGACATCACGACGAGGTCGCCCACGTCGCCCGAGGTCTGCGCGGTCTGGAAGCGCTGCGAGACCTCCTCGTAGTTGGCGCCGGCGGTGACGATCTCCACCTCGATGCCGGTCTCCTCGGTGAAGCCGTCGACGAGCTGCTGCTCGACCTCCTGCGAGCCACCGGGGTGGTTGGTCCAGAAGCTGATCGACTCGGCCGGCTCGATCGAGGCCCAGTCGACCTCGGTGCTGCCGCTCGCGTCGGTGGAGCCGACGGCCGGGCCACAGGCCGTGAGGCCGAGCGCCGCGACGCCGAGCACGGCGAACGTGGTGGTGACGCGCTTCGCGCGCGTCTGGCGGATGCGGTGGGACATGGATGCTCCTCGGTGGTGGTGGGTCGGTGGTCGGTCAGGGAGGCTCATTTGACGGCGCCCTGCGTGAGCCCGCTCACGATGAAGCGCTGCAGGGCGGCGAAGACGACGAGCACGGGGACGATGACGAGCACGGCGCCGGCCATGAGGTAGCCGTAGCTGCCGGTCTGCCCCTCGATCGACTGCAGGAGGTTGAGGCCCACGGGCAGCGTCATCGTGTCGACGGAGTCGGTGATGATGAGGGGCCACATGAAGCTGTTCCACTCCCCCACGATCGTCACGAGCGCGACGGTCGCGATCGTGGGTGCCGAGACGGGCACGACGATGCGCCAGAGCCGCTTCAGGTGGCCGGCGCCGTCGAGCTTGGCCGCCTCGAGCAGATCCTTCGGCAGCGTCTTGAACTGCTGCCGCAGGAGGAACGTGCCGAAGGCCGTGCCGAGGCCGGGCAGGATGATGCCCCAGAGCGTGTTGCGCCCGCCGAGCGCCGAGATGGTCATGTAGTTCGGCAGCAGCGCCGCCTCGGGCGGCACCATGAGCGCGACGAGGATCGCGATGAAGACCGCGTGCGCGAAGCGGAAGTCGACGAAGACGAGCGCGTAGGCGGTCGTGATGGCGAGCACGACTTTGATGGCCGAGCCGACGATGGTCACGATCAGGCTGTTGCGCAGCACGGTGAGCAGCGGCACGGTGTCGGCGACGTGCCGGTAGTTGTCGAGGCTCGGCTCCTGCGGCCAGAGCGTCGGCTGCGTCGTGATGATCTCGCCGGGCGGCTTGAAGGAGGCGATCGCCATCCACAGCAGCGGCAGCACGATGATCGCGACGGCGAGCAGGATCGGCAGGTAGCCGCCGAGCACGGTCGCGAGCAGGTTGCGGCGGGAGAACGCCTGGCGCCAGTCGGCGAGGTGGGTGGAGCTCATGCGTAGTGCACCCGCCGCTCGATGAACCGCATCTGGAAGGCGGTGATGGCGAAGAGCACGACGAACAGCACGACCGAGATCGCGGCGGCGTAGCCGGCGTTCTGGTACGGACCGAAGCCCTGCAGGAACAGCTCGAAGACGATCGTGTTGGTGCCGTTCCCCGACGGCGTCATGATCTTCAGGATGTCGAAGGCCTGCATCGAGCTGAGGATGGTCGTCACCGTCAGGAAGAAGACGGTCGGCGACAGCAGCGGCAGCGTCAGCTTGAAGAAGCGGGTGAGCGCGCCGGCCCGGTCGATGCGGGCCGCCTCGATGAGGTCGCTCGGGATCGACTGCAGCCCGGCGAGGAACACGACGGCGCAGAAGCCGAGGTGCTTCCAGACGTAGACGACGATCACCATGACGAGCGCGAGGTCGGCGTCGAGGTACCACTCGGGCGAGCGGGCACCGAAGGCGCGCAGCACGTGCCCGAGCACCCCGAGCTGCGGGTCGAAGATGAAGTTCCACACCATGCCGACGCCGACGCCCGAGAGCACGTAGGGCGAGAAGATCGCGGTGCGGCCAGCGGTGACGCCGGGGATGCGGCGGCCCAGCGCGAGCGCGACGAGCAGCCCGAGCACCATCGACGCGACCACCGTGACGACCGTGAACGTGATGGTCACGCGCCACATCTCGGCGCCTTGCGGCGAGGTGAACAGGCGGATGTAGTTGTCGATGCCGGCGCTCGTGGCGCTCGTCGCGCCCATGCGCCAGTTTAGCGTCGAGAAGTAGGCGTTGCTCAGCAGCGGGTAGTAGACGAACGCGGCGATGAGCAGCAGGTTGGGCCCCGCGAACGCCAGGAACACGAGCGCATCGCGGCGCCGCTGGCGCTGACGATGCGGGTTGGCGGTGGGCACCCGCTGACACTCTCCAGCCGGGTTGAACCGTAACTGTCGTGCGGCCGTCCCTCAGGGGTGCGTTAGGTGAACCGGGCGTGCGCGGACGCGCGCTCCGAGTGGACGGCGCAGTCAGCGCACGTTGAGGATCACGTAGCGCTCGTCGTCCGAGGGGCCGCCCCGGTAGACCGGATCGTCCAACTTCTGCACCTCTACGATGTCGCGGAGCTTCCCCACCAACTGGGCGCACTTGTCGGCGGTGTATCCCGACCCCTTTGCTCCAGCGCCCCGGCCGATGGCCTCGGCAGTACAGCTAAGGGCCTGCCGCATCTATGCCCCAGAGACGGACGCTTATATGCCACACAGAAGGACGCTCGAGGCGGGAACGCTGTCGCCAAGTGCTTCAGTCACCCACCCGAGCGGGCGTAGGTCAAGGGCGTGGGTGCACAGCCGCATGAAGATTGCGTCAGTCCAAGCACCACTCCGTGATCCGTTTCCATTCAAACTGCAAGGGTTGTGCGCGTCTCTCTTGCTGTGGACTTGTCCTGCCACCTGACGACGCAGATCACGCGGCTTGGAGTACTCATTGCGACGAACATCGGTGCTGAGTACTTACCCAGGGGGGCCATGCGTTCGATCGGTCCTTCGTTGATGACGCGTGGCATATCAATCTCATTGCCCTCGCCGTCCTCGAGATGGAACGTGATCTGCTCGACGCTGTACGGGATGTTGCTCTCGAGGACGAGGTGGTAGCTGCGGCGAGTTCTTAGGCGGCCGCGGGAGTCACTCTCGGCGCGTTCGCTCGTCTCGACACGTGGCCAAATGCCGTACTCCGTCAAGTCTGAGGGCTCGGGTTGCGTATGAGTAGGGGAAACTGCAGCACTTTCGATGGCCTCCAGAGCCGCCTCCGCCGGACTGGGGAGGCGAGTGAACTGTGTGCTCAGCTCGAGGGACGCCTTGAACTTCGTCGCGATCTTGGTGAGATCGCTCTGCAACTTCAGTTCAAACTCCTCCGGCGAGGTGTAGCTTCCGACCAGTGCGCGCCTCTGCACGTCAGAGAGGTACTCCTCAAGCCTCAACTTCTCTGCGTTCGCGCTCTCGCCTCGCAGCGGCGTTCGGGGGACGAGGTTTCGGTAGGTCAGTACTTCTTTCCCCGCGTCGATGAATCGGTCCGTCTCCTCAACCGTTCCCGACCCGCTAACAGGCGTAGGAGTGCCGAGCTTGTCTGTGTAGACAACGATCGCGAGGTCGGAGACGTCGACGAGCTGCTCGTTGATGAGCTCCTGGGCGTACTCACCGGCTACGCCTGGCGTTGAGCCCTCGGTCCAATCCGCCGGGAGAAAGATGATGGAGTGCATCTTGCCGTGGTCGATGTTCCATCGTCGCATTGCGCTATGGATGGCTCCTCGATGCACCTCGGGGATGTCGCCTGGTGCCGAAATCATCGCCTGGACGATGAGCGCGCTGAATGCCATGCCTCAACAGTAGGGCGGGGGCAGCAAAATCAGAGCCGAAGCGAGCGGCCGCCGCACCCCGCCGACCGCTCACGACGCCACCATCAAAGCCACTCCGGCCGACAACCGCGACCAGCGCGACTGGCGCATCCGACACGACCGCGTCGACCCCGCGTTCCTGACTTCGACGATGGAAGCCGCGCTCGCGGCATCTACCTCATCGTCATCGGTCAGCGCCGATGAAAGGAAGCCGGCAATTGCGGCGCCCCACGGCTCTCCAAGAGAGAGACGGCCTCCTGAGTTGTGTTGTAGGCAACCAGAATCGCTTCGTGTGTCCACCGCAGGGAGGCCGTGAGGCGCACTCGAGAGACGCCATCAGCCGACTCGCTGAGCCGCTCAAGATCAGAGTTACGAGCTGACCGGCTGTGCGACGGGTGCGATAGCCCGCTTGCTACCTTCCACAGCATGGCCGCGTAGTCTCCGGGTACGCGCATCCCGTGGGCACCAGCGGGCACTACACAGACTGACCGGATGAGGTGGACCCACGGTGGGAGACCTTGCTTCACTCTGGCCCAAGGGATGTCGTGGGCAGCAGCAATCTCGCGCGCCTTCGCGACGTCTCGATCGTGACGTTTCGTATCCAGACGGCGCTGTCGGCCAAGCACGTCGTTGCCTGGCGGCTCATCCATGTTCTGCAGTGCGTCGAGTTCGACCTTCGCGAGACTAGCGTCCTGCGCGATATCGTCGAAACGAGCACGCAGGAGACGCTCAATACGGTCACCACGAGCCGCTGGCACGAGGATCCACTTAGCCAGGGAACTCGCCTCGAGGATGGAGCGGACGATGGGGTAGTGCGCGTACATCGGGACCTCGAGGGTCTTCGCGGGGCGCAGAAGGCCATCGATTGCACGCATGTTGTCCGTCGCCATCATCAGGGCCGTGGTCACGACATGACTCAGGTGCATCCACTTCGTGGCCTCGTCGTCGGCAGCAAGCTCCGATCCAGAACCGACACCGCGATTGCTGACGATCTCAAACCTTGCCCTGATCAGACGACCCTGTTGCAAACGCCGCTCGATCAGCCGAGCCTGCTCCAACTCATCTGTGTTGCCCACAGATGTTCGCGCCCATGACATACCCGAACCCTACGGTCGGCCACCCACACACCGAGGCGCGGACGACGCCCTGAGTCGGTCGGATTCATGACGCGCACTGATACCGGGCTTCGTGACATGGCCGATCACGATCGCGCCAGCGGAAGGACGCCGGAAGTCGACGTTCGTCAATGGCAGCGAGTTTGGACGCCGCTCATACGATGCGACCGTGGAACTCACCCCGGCCGCCGCGACGGCATTCTCGCAATTGCTCGCTGTCCTATTGCTCGCGACGGCGCTGACCAGGTCTCGGCGCCGCACCCTCAGTCCTTCGCCTGCGCGTCCGCCACGAAGGGGCGGCGAGTGGTTCAAGGTCTTCGTCCAGCCTCGAACATGGAGCCAGCTCAAGGCGGTGTGGATCTTGCTATCTCATCTGGCAGCTGTCGTGGCAGTTGTAGCCTTGGCGTTCGTGGTCGCTGCTGGCACAGAGGCCTCGGATGAGACGAGGGCGCTCCAGGCAGTGACGACCGTCGTCGGCATGGTGTCGCTGCTCGGGATCATGGTCGCCCTACTCGACGACGTCACGGACTTTGCAAAAGCCTCCTTCGCCGGCGCCGATGACTGACACCTTCCGAATACACCCGCCGAGCCGAGCCATGAGCCAAGTACGAACCTCGGAGGCGTCCGAATGCGCGCGCATGCCGCCAGTCGACCGCTGCCGCCAGCAGAAGCAACAGCCATGATGGCTGACCACGCGATTCCTGACGGACCGCGTCGTCGCAAGACCTGAGTACCGACGGCCGTCGGCAACGACTCACCTCATTCGGCTGTTCCATGAGGTCCTCGCCGAAGCCGACTGCCAGATCCCGTCGGCCGGAACCTCGGAGACCTGTCCCTGATCCTCCTTCGCGCCGACGGGTCATCCGGCCTCACTGCGGACGATCGCGATGTTGAGCCCGCTGGGCCAGACAGGATCGGCTACGACGACCGCGTTCAGCTGCACGAATTTTGCGCCGCTGCCAGGATTGTGCTCTCCTGCCTCACCAGACGCAGCAATGAGCTTGTTGATGGTCACGAGCTGTGAAGCCAAGATGCTTGTCGAGTCGCGTGACCGCAACGACGCTGCACCTCTGGTCCGCCTTCGAGACGTCGAGCGTGTCCGCACTAGCTCTGTGGAAAGGGAACGATGGAAGTTCCGGCCGTCAGCTAGCGTCCACTTGACCAGCATCCTCGATGACCTCGATGACCGCTGCGAGCATCGCCGGGCACTCATGTGGGATAGCAGATGCCGAGGCTGCGACGAGATCCGCGAGATACCGCCGCACATCCGGAAGCCCGATCATCGCGAAAATCCATCGAGCCTCGGGTGATAGTGTGCTCCCCCCGCTCTTGGCTGGGGGTCCCGACACGGAAGCTGCGCTGCGGGCTCCGGACATGGGACGTCGTCGATTCCGCAGTTCCATTCCACGGCATCTCCGAGGTCCTGTGCGTCTGTCGCCCGCAGAAGCGGAGCGGCCTACTCTGGCAACAGACAGGTCCCCAAAACAGGAGTAGTGGACATGAACGATCGCATACGGCAGGCAGGCGAGTTTTTGCGGGACACCGTCCAGCAGGCGACCAGACAGGCTCTGAGCGACCACGACGACGCCATGCTTCGACGGGGCTTCACCAGCGCCGCTGGCATCACCGTACGCCGCATCCAAGAAATGCTCGATGCGTCCAAAGAGCAGATGAAAAGCACCGGCCTTACCAAGGCGGAGCAGGCGCAATACGCTCAATTGGAAGAGTTGAAGTCAGGGCTTGAAGCAGACTATGACCGCTATTGGCAAGGCACCGGCGTGGACTGGCGCCCCCTCAAGCCGATCGCGAAGGGTATCGTCCGACGACCCGAGCAGCAGTAGGCGACGCGCCAACTTTCTCTGAACGCGCGCGGCCGACACTCCGGATGCCTCGACCACGCGCAGTTCAGCCCCGTTCCCTCGCTCCAGGGCCGCTCCGAGCTGGCCGAGGTGCCCGCTGGCGGAAGCTTCATATCGCGTTCCGCGAAGCCATTTGAGTGCCCAACCACTGACTAACGTGGCTGCGGTGAGCTCTCGCGTATGACGCGTAGGAGTTCGATAGCTCGCTCCTCCGCTCCGCCCGTTCGCTGATAGTTGAAGAGGTCGAGGCGAATCGTTAGCAACCGGAGTCGTTTATAGCCGAACGCTCTGACATCGAACGTCTGAAGCGGCGCGTCCGTAGCGTAGACGAGGATAGCCAGCGGCGAATCGAGGGCCCTGCCGAGGCGAGCGTCTGATAGATAAGCCACCCCGGCCGACAACCGCGACCAGCGCGACTGGCGCATCCGACACGACCGCGTCGACCGCTTCGGCAAGCTCAGCCTCCGCCGCGCCGGCCGCATGCACCACCTCGGCATCGGCATCGACCACGCCGGAACACCCGTCCTGATCCTCACCGACGACACCACCGTCACCGTCACCGACAGCCACACCGGCGAAGTCCTCGCCACCCACACCGTCGACCCGGACCGGCCCTACTGGCGCAACCAACAGAGAAGCCCCGGCCGATGGCCGGGGCTTCCCCAATAACAACGATGACGCGGAACATCTATCAACGATGTCCCGCGTCATCACATTGGTGGATCTGGGGGTGTCTGGGTTCACGACATAGGTCGCACTTGATAGGTCTCTCATGAGTCGGGACATCGGTCACAGTCGCTGGCATGTCTCGCGCTCGTGTCGCTGTCCTGATGATCGTGTCGAAGCAGCTGTCGGTGACGGCGGCCGCGGCCGAGTACGGCA
>NZ_VOIR01000002.1 GCF_007923295.1 Agrococcus sediminis
GTGGAGTAGTCACGATACTCGCCCCACGAGCCAGCGCACAACGTGCGCACGAACCCGAAGACGAGGAGGTGTTGGTCCCTCTTGATCCGCCAGCCTCTCGGCCCGGCGTCTATGGGGTGACGAGGGATCACGTTACACGGCATCCGGGCCCGCATCCCAAACCCCGCGCATCCCGGGCGTGTCTCGCTCCTCGCCCGGAGATCCGGGGAACGGGGCGCGCGCCCGGGTGGTCAGGCTCGCGCCGCGTCGAGCCCTGCATCGACGCCCGCGAGCGTCTTCTTGCCGCGCCGCAGCACGGCGTACCGGCCGTGCAGGAGCCGGCCCTCGAGCGTGGCGGCCGGGTCGTCGATGCGCTGGTTGTTCACGGAGACGCCGCCCTGGGCGATCGCGCGCCGGGCATCCGAGAGCGAGTCGACCAGCCCGGTCTCCTGCAGCAGCTGCAGCACCGGGGCGTCCGGTGTCGCGGTCGCCTGCTTGTCGAGCGAGGCGACAGCTGCGGCGAGCGTGTCCTCCCCCAGCGCCTGGAGGTCGCCGGCGCCGAACAGCGCGTGGGATGCGGCGATGGCCTGCTGCGTCGCGGGCTCCCCATGGATGAACGACGTCGCCTGGAGCGCGAGCTCCTTCTGCGCCTCGCGCCGGAACGGCGCATCCGCCGTCGCCTGCGCGAGCTCCTCGATGCGGGACGAGGGCAGGAACGTGAACGTCTTGAGCAGCTGCACCACGATCGCGTCGTCCTGGTTGAGCCAGAACTGGTACATCGCGTACGGGGTGGTCAGCTGCGGGTCGAGCCAGACCGCGTTGCCCTCGCTCTTGCCGAACTTCTTCCCATCGGCGTCGGTGACGAGCGGAGAGCCCAGCGCGTGGGCGTGCACGCCCTCCGCCTTGCGGATCAGCTCGGTGCCGGCGGTGAGGTTGCCCCACTGATCGCTGCCGCCGAGCTGCATGATGCAGCCGTAGCGGAGGAAGAGCTCGCGGAAGTCGAGCCCCTGCAGCACCTGGTAGCTGAACTCGGCGTAGGAGATGCCCTCCTCGGACTCCATCCGCGATGCGACGGCGTCCTTGCGCAGCATGGTGCCGACGCGGAAGTGCTTGCCGATCTCGCGCAGGAAGTCGACGGTCGACATCGGCGCCGTCCAGTCGAGGTTGTTCACGAGCTCGACCGGGTTGTCGCCCTCGGCGGAGAGGAACCGCAGCATCTGCTCGCCGAGGTAGGTGACCCACTCGGCGACCGTCTCGCGGTCGTTGAGCTGTCGCTCGGCGGTCGGCTTCGGGTCGCCGATGAGGCCCGTCGAGCCTCCGACCAGCGCGAGCGGCCGGTGGCCGGCCAGCTGCAGGCGGCGCATGATGATGAGCTGCGCCAGGTTGCCGAGGTGCAGGCTCGGCGCGGTCGGGTCGAAGCCGCAGTAGAAGGTGATCGGCGCGCCGCCCAGGAGGAACCGCAGCGCCTCCGGGTCGGTCGACACGTGCACGCTGCCGCGGTACTGCAGCTCGTCCCAGACATTCGGGAACGCCGGGTCGAGCTGGATGGGAGCGAGTTCGGTCACCCGTCGAACCTATCGAACGTCAGCGCTCGGCGAGGCGCGCGAGGCGCGCGTCGAGCGTGGCGAGCTGCGCGTCGACGGCCGACCGCGCCGTGCCGCCGACGCCGTCGCGCGCGGCGATCGCCCCGTCGACGGTGAGCACCTCGCGCACCTCGGGCAGCAGGTGCTCGGACACCGAGCGGTAGTCGTCGTCGGTCGCCTCGTCGAGCTCGATCCCGCGCTCCTCGCACAGCCGCACGAGGCTGCCCGCGATCTCGTGCGCCACCCGGAACGGCACGCGGCGCCGCACGAGCCACTCGGCCACGTCGGTCGCGAGCGCGTATCCCGCCGCCGCGCCCGCGCGCATCCGCTCCTCGTCGAAGGCGAGCGTCGCGACCATGCCGGCGAAGGCCGGCAGCAGCACCTGCAGCTGGTCGACCGCGTCGAAGACCGGCTCCTTGTCCTCCTGCAGGTCGCGGTTGTAGGCCAGCGGCAGCGCCTTGAGCGTCGCGAGCAGGCCCGCGTGGTCGCCGATGAGCCGGCCGGCCTTGCCCCGGGCGAGCTCGGCGATGTCGGGGTTCTTCTTCTGCGGCATGATCGACGACCCCGTCGAGAAGCCGTCGTGGAGGCGCGCGAAGCCGACGTCGCGCGTGGTCCAGAAGATGACCTCCTCGGCGAGCCGCGAGAGGTCGATCGCCGTCATCGTGAGCACGAAGGTGAGCTCGGCGACGACGTCGCGCGCCGCGGTCGCGTCGATGGAGTTCGGGCTCGGGGCCGCGAGCCCCAGCTCGTGCGCCACGAGCGCGGGGTCGAGCCCGAGGGTCGATCCGGCGAGCGCGCCCGAGCCGTAGGGCGACTCGCTCGCCCGCTCGCGCCAGTCGGCGAGCCGCTCGAGGTCGCGCACGAGCGGCCACGCGTGCGCGAGCAGGTGGTGCGCGAGCAGCACCGGCTGCGCGTGCTGCAGGTGCGTGCGCCCGGGCATCGGGGCGTGCGGATGCGCGTCGGCCTGCAGGCGCAGGGCCTCGATCACCGCGCGGATGCCGCGCTCGACCTCGACGCTCTCCTCGAGCATCCACACCCGCACGAGCGTCGCGATCTGGTCGTTGCGGGAGCGGCCGGCGCGCAGCCGCCCGCCGAGCTCTGCGCCCGCCACCTCGATGAGGCCGCGCTCGAGCGCGCCGTGCACGTCCTCGTCGGACTCGGCGGCGACGAACGCCCCCGTGCGCACGCGCTCGGCGAGCTCGTCGAGGGCGGCGCGCATGCCGGCCAGCTCGTCGTCCGAGAGCAGGCCGGCCGCGTGCAGCGCGGTCGCGTGGGCCTTGGAGCCGCGGATGTCGAGCTGCGCGAGCCGCCAGTCGAACTGCGTCGACTTCGACAGCCGTGCCATCTCGGGGCTCGGCCCCGCGGCGAACCTGCCGCCCCAGAGGGAGCCCTCGTTCGTGCCGTGCTGGTCGCTCATGCCGCGCTCCGCTCGAGCAGCCAGGCCAGCAGCGCCTTCTGCGCGTGCAGGCGGTTCTCCGCCTCGTCCCAGATGATCGACTGCGGTCCGTCGATGACGTCGGCGGTCACCTCGAAGCCGCGGTCGGCGGGCAGGCAGTGCATGAAGACCGCGTCGGGCTTCGCCTGCGCCATGAGCGCCGCGTCGACCTTGAATCCGCCGAAGGTCGCGACCCGCTCGGCCTTCTCGTCCTCCTTGCCCATCGACACCCAGGTGTCGGTGACGACGACGTCGGCGCCCGCGACGGCCTCGGACGCGGTGGTCGTGAGCGACGCGCTGCCGCCGGTGCCGCTCGCGATGCGCTGGGCGTCGGCGACGACCCGCGCATCCGGCGCGTACTCGGCCGGTGCGCCGACGCGCACGTGCATGCCGGCGGTCGCGCACGCCAGCAGGTACGACTGCGCCATGTTCGAGCGCCCGTCGCCGACGAACGCGACGGTGAGCCCGGCGAGCTCGCCCTTGTGCTCGCGGATCGTGAGCAGGTCGGCGAGCAGCTGGCAGGGGTGGAAGTCGTCGGAGAGCGCGTTGACGACGGGCACCGTCGTGCCCTCGGCCATCTCCTCGAGCCCGGCCTGCGCGTAGGTGCGCCACACGATCGCGGCCACCTGGCGCTCGAGCACGCGCGCGGTGTCGGCCGCGGTCTCCTTGCCGCCGAGCTGGCTCGACGCGGTCGAGATGATGAGCGGCGACCCGCCGAGGTCGGAGATGCCGACGTGGAACGAGACGCGGGTGCGGGTCGACGACTTGTCGAAGATCACCGCCACCGAACGAGGGCCCTCGAGCGGCCGCTCCGCGAAGCGGTCGGCCTTCATGCGCGTCGCGCGCTCGAGCACCTCGCGCTGCTCGGCCGGGCTCAGGTCGTCGTCGCGGAGGAAGTGGCGGGTCATGCAGGCTCCTTGCCCTGGGTCGGCGCGTCGGCGGGCACGACCTCGGTGCCCGAGCCGGCGCTCGTGAAGATCTCGGTGAGGATGGAGTGGGGCGCGCGGCCGTCGATGATGGCGGCCTTCGGCACGCCGCCCCGCACCGCGTCGAGGCACGCCTGCATCTTGGGGATCATGCCCGACTCGAGCGACGGCAGCAGCGCCTCGAGCTCGTGGTCGGTGAGCTCGCTGATGAGGGAGCCGCGGTCGGGCCAGTCGCGGTAGAGGCCCTCGACGTCGGTGAGGATGACGAGCTTCTGCGCGCCGAGGGCAGCTGCGAGCGCCGCCGCGGCGGCGTCGGCGTTCACGTTGAGCGACTCCCCCGGGCGGTCGCCGTCGGGCGCGATCGACGACACCACCGGGATGAGGCCCGCCTCGACGAGCCGCTGGACGGGCGCCGGGTCGACCGCGACGACGTCGCCGACCTGGCCGAGGTCGACCTCCTCGCCGTCGACGACCGTCCCGCGACGGCGGCCCGTGAAGAGCCCCGCGTCCTCGCCGGACATGCTCGCGGCGAGCGGGCCGTGCGCGTTGATGAGCGACACGAGCGTGCGCGCCACCTGCCCGGTGAGCACCATCCGCACCACGTCCATCGCCGCGGGGCTCGTGACGCGGTAGCCCCCGCGGAACTCGCTCTCGATGCCGTGGATGCGCAGCGCCTCGCTGATCTGCGGCCCGCCGCCGTGCACGACGACCGGCCGGATGCCGACGTGGCGCAGGTACACCATGTCCTCGGCGAAGGCGCGCTGCAGCTCGGCCGAGACCATCGCGTTGCCGCCGTACTTCACGACCATCGTCGCGCCGCGGTAGCGCTCGAGCCACGGCAGCGACTCGATGAGCGTCTCGGCCTTCTGCGCCAGCAGCGCCGCGTCCCTAGCTGGCATATGCGGAGTTCTCGTGCACGTACTCGTGGGTGAGGTCGTTGGTGCGGATGGTCGCGGTCGCCTCGCCCGCGAACAGGTCGATCACGATCGCGGTCGCCCGCGGCGTCAGGTCGACCTCGTCGCGCGGGCGGTCGGGCTCGCCGGCGTGGCAGACGCGCACCCCGTTGAAGTGGACGTCGACCGCGTACGGGTCGAAGGACGCATCCGTCGTGCCGATCGCCGCGAGCACGCGGCCCCAGTTCGGGTCGTTGCCGAAGATCGCCGCCTTGAAGAGGTTGGAGCGCGCGACCGAGCGCGCGACCACGACCGCCTCGTCCTCGGTCGCGGCATGCCGCACCTCGATCGCGATGTCGTGGCTCGCGCCCTCGGCGTCCCCCTGCAGCTGCCGGGCGAGGTCGTCGCAGACCGCGGCGACCGCCGCCGCCAGGGCGGCCTCGTCGGGTTCGACGCCCGAGGCGCCGCTCGCGAGCAGCAGCACGGTGTCGTTCGTCGACATGCAGCCGTCGGAGTCGAGCCGGTCGAAGGTGACGCGGGTCGCGGCGCGCAGCGCCCGGTCGAGCACGTCGGCGGTGCACGCGGCGTCGGTCGTCAGCACGACGAGCATCGTGGCGAGGCCCGGCGCGAGCATGCCCGCGCCCTTCGCCATGCCGCCGACGGTGAAGCCGTCGCCGCGCGCGACCGCCTGCTTCGGCACCGAGTCGGTGGTCATGATGGCCTGGGCGGAGGTCAGCCCGGCCGCGGCGTCCCCGCCCGCGCCGGCCAGCGCATCCGCCGCCAGGTCGACGCCGCGCAGCACGGCCGCGCGGAACGACTCGTCGCCGACGCCGATGAGGCCGGTCGAGCACACCTGCACGTCGATCGCGCCGATCCCGAGGCGCTCGGCGGCGCGCTCGGCGGTCTGGTGGGTCGTCTGGAAGCCGAACGCGCCGGTGAAGCAGTTGGCGCCGCCGGAGTTGAGCACGACCGCGCGGGCGCTGCCGCCCGCGAGCGCCTGCTCGCTCCACAGCACCGGGTTGGCCTTCGCGCGGTTGGACGTGAAGACGCCCGCCGCGGCCGAGAGCGGGCCGTCGTTCACGACCATCGCGACGTCGAGCCCGCCGGAGGCCTTGACGCCTGCGGCGACGCCGGCCGCGCGGAAGCCGTCCGCCGCCGTCACGCTCACGGGGCGACCCCGTCGACGGGGAGGCCGAGCTGCTCGTCGAAGCCGAGCGCGATGTTCGCCGACTGCACGGCCGCGCCCGCCGTGCCCTTGCCGAGGTTGTCGATCGCGGCGATCATGACGACGCGGCCCGCCGCCTCGTCGAGGCCGACGCCGATGTGCACCGAGTTGGAGCCGAGCACGTCGGCCGTGCGCGGGTACTCGCCCGTCGGCAGCACGTGGATGAACCGCTCGTCGCCGTAGGCGGTGAGCCAGGCGCTGCGCACCTGCTCGGGCGTCGCCTCGCCGATGAGCGGCGCAGTGACGGTCGCGAGGATGCCGCGGGTCATGGGCACGAGCACCGGCGTGAAGGAGTGGCGCACCTCGGCCGCGCCGACCGCGCGCAGGTTCTGCGCGATCTCGGGCAGGTGCCGGTGGCTGCCGCCGACGCCGTACGGCGCGGCGCTGCCGGTGAGCTCGGCCGCGAGCAGCTGCGTCTTCGCAGCACGGCCGGCGCCCGAGGAGCCGACGGCCAGCACGGAGGTGAGCGCGGTCGCGTCGATGAGGCCCGCGGCGATGCCGGGGGCGGCTGCGAGCGTGACCGCGGTCGCGTTGCAGCCGGGCGCCGCGATGCGGCGCGCTGCCCGCAGCTCCCGGCGCTGGCGGCCGCCGTCGGCGAGGATCAGCTCGGGCATCCCGTAGGGCCAGGTGCCCGCGTGCTCGGTGCCGTAGAACGCCTGCCAGTCGTCGGCGCGCTCGAGCCGGTGGTCGGCACCGGCGTCGACCACGAGCGTCGACTCGGGCAGCTGCGCGGCGATGCCGCCCGAGTGCCCGTGCGGCAGCGCGAGGAAGACGACGTCGTGGCCGGCGAGCACCTCGGCGGTCGTCTCCTGGAAGGTCAGCGAGGCGAAGGACCGGAGGTTGGGGTGCACGGAGACGAGGGGCTGCCCGGCGTTGGCGTGCGCGGTGACGGTGCGCACCTCCAGCTCGGGGTGGTGGGCGAGCAGCCGCAGCAGCTCTCCCCCTGCGTACCCGCTCGCCCCTGCGACGGCGACGGAGAGGCTCATGCCTCCAGGCTAGTCGCCGCGCGATGCGGCTTCCGCCGAGAAGCCCACCTCGACGAGCGCCTGCACCTCGATGTCGCCCGCCGCGAGCTCGACCGCGCCGCCCGCGTCGGCCGCGCCGAGCACCATCGACTCGACGCCGCGCTGCCGCTTGGCGAGCAGCGGGCGGGGCGGCTCGACCCCGGGCTCCCGGATGCTGCGCACGACCGGCGCGCCGAGGCCCGCGGCCTCGGCGTAGTCGGCCGCGCGCGCCACCGCGTCGGCGATCGCGCGCGAGCGGGCGCGGCTCGCGAGCTCGCGCTCGGTGCCCTCGGCGAGCGACCAGGCGATGCCGCCCACCTCGTGCACCTGCTCGGCGCCCAGCTCGCCGATCCAGGTGCCGAGCGCCTCGACGTCGACGAACGTCGCGGTGACGGAGGCCGAAGCCGTGAAGACCAGCCGCTGCGGCTGGCCCTCCCCCACCCACTCGCGGTGGTGCGAGACCCACACGCGGTCGGCGTGCCAGGTGTCGACGGCCCCCGACTCCGCGAAGGCGCGCGCCTCGGCGCTCACCCGGCTGTGCGCCTTCGCGACGAGCGTCATCGCCGCCTCCGGCGCATCCGCCTGCCACCGCGACTGCAGCGTGACGGTCGCGCGCTCGGCGGCGGCTCGCTCGACGGCCTCTCCGGTGACCAGGATCTCGACCATGGCCGCGATGCTACTCGCGCAGCCTCGCCCCGTGCCGGTCGGTCGCGACCCGCAGCCCCGCGAGCTTCGCCTCGGATGCCTCGGCCGCGGTCAGCGTGCGGTCGGGCGCCCGGAAGCGGAGGGCGAACGTGAGCGACTTCTCGCCCTCGCCGAGGCCCTGCCCGCGGTAGTCGTCGACGAGCGCGATGTGCTCGAGGAGCGTGCCTGCACCGTCGCGCACCGCCCGCTGCACCTCGCCCGCCGGCACCCCGATGGGCACCACGAGCGAGAGGTCCTGCGTGGCCGCCGGCACCGGCGCGATGCGCGCGGTGTCGAGCCCGACGCGGGCGCGGGCGATCATCGCGGTGAGGTCGAGCTCGGCGACCGCCACCACCCGCGGGAGGTCGGCGTCGGCCGCCACCTGCGGCAGCAGCTCGCCGGCCACGCCGACGACCTCGTCGCCGACGAGCAGCTCGGCGGTGCGCCCCGGGTGCAGCCACTCCCGCTGCCCCTGGCGCACGTCGAGCTCGAGCCCGAGCGTGCGCGCGACGCGCTCCGCAGCCTCGATCGCGTCGGCGAGGCCGTAGCGCGCCGCGGCGGTGCCTGGCTGCTTGCGCACCCGCTCGCCCACCAGCAGCACCGCCGCGTGGTCGGGCTGCGCAGGCAGCGCGTCGAGCGCGGCGAGCACGTCGTCGGCGGGGCGCGCGTCGGCGGCCGGCAGCTCGTCGGTGCCCTGGCCGTCGACCGCGACGAACACGCGGCCGAGCTCGAACAGCGCGAGGTCGGTGAGCCCGCGGCCGAGGTTGCGGTGCGCGGTGTCGAGCATGCCCGGCAGCAGCGCGGTGCGCAGCCACGGGCGCTCGCCGTCGAGCGGGTTCTCGAGCCGCACGGGCTCGGCACCCGTCATGCGCGCCTGGCGCTCGGTGGCGAAGGGCGCCACGAGCACCTCGGTCAGGCCGGCCGAGGCGAGCGCGTCGGCGACGCGTCGCCGCAGGCGCTGCGCCCGCGTGTAGCCGCGCCCGGGCGGCGCGACCGGCAGGACGGAGGGGATGCGGTCGAAGCCGACGATGCGCGCGATCTCCTCGACGAGGCCCTCGCGGTCGACGAGGTCGCGGCGCCACGTGGGCGGCGTGACCGTCCACGCATCCGCGCCCTGCTCGACGACGACAGCGCCGATGCGCTCGAGCGCGCCGCGCGCCTCCTCGACGCGGTAGTCGGTGCCGAGCAGCGCGTTCCAGAAGCCGACGCCGATCGTGATCGGCCGCATCGCGGGCACCTCGCCCTGGTCGGCGCCGAGGGCGTCGATCGTGCCGCCCGCCAGGTCGACGAGCAGCTGGGCCACGCGGGCGGCTGCCGCGTCGGCCACCGCCGGGTCGACGCCGCGCTCGTAGCGCTTCGACGCCTCGGAGAACAGCTTGTGCCGGCGTGCCGAGCGCCCGATCGTGACGCCGTCGAAGGTTGCCGACTCGATGAGGACATCGGTCGTCGTCGCGTCGATCTCGGTCTCGGCGCCGCCCATGACGCCCGCGAGGCCGATCGCGCCGCGATCGTCGGTGATGAGGAGGTCCTCGGGGCTGAGCGCGCGGTCGACGTCGTCGAGCGTCGTGAGCCGCTCCCCGGGCTGCGCGCGGCGCACCACGATGCCGCCGCGGAGCTTCGCGAGGTCGTAGCCGTGGATCGGCTGCCCGAGCTCGAGCATCACGTAGTTGGTGATGTCGACCGGCAGCGAGATGGAGCGGATGCCCGCGAGCCGCAGCCGCGAGGCCATCCACGACGGCGTCGCGCGGGTCGGGTCGATGCCGCGCACCACGCGCACCACGAAGCGGGTGCAGCCGGCGCGGCCGCGGATGGGCGCGTCGTCGCGCAGCTCGAGCGGGAAGCCGGATGCGGGGCCCGCGTCGACCGCGGCGCGCGCGGTGTCTGCGGGGTCGACGAACGCCTGTCCCGTGGCGGACGCCACCTCGCGGGCGATGCCGCGGATGGAGAGCGCGTACCCGCGGTCGGGCGTCACGTTGATCTCGACCGCCTGGTCGTCCAGGCCCAGGAGCGCCAGCGCATCCGCACCGACCTCGCCCGGGATGCCGAGCGGGTCGAGGCGCATGATGCCGTCGTGGTCGTCGCCGAGGCCGAGCTCGCGCTCGGAGGCGATCATGCCGTCGGAGACGTGGCCGTAGGTCTTGCGCGCGGCGATCTCGAAGCCGCCCGGGAGCGCCGCGCCGGGCAGCGTCACGACGACGCGGTCGCCCTCGACGAAGTTGAGCGCGCCGCAGACGATGCCGCGCACGCCGCCGTTGGCCTCGCCGACGTCGACCTGCGCGTAGCGGATCGTCTTGCCGTTCTTCTGCGGCTCCTCGACGAACGAGAGGACGCGGCCGACGACGATCGGGCCGCGCAGTTCGCCGCCGTGCACCGTCTCCTCCTCGAAGCCGACGCGCACGAGCGTCGCGTGCAGCCAGTCGGCGGCGTCGTCGGCGGGCACGTCGACGTGCTCGCGCAGCCATGACAGCGGGATCCTCATCAGATCACCATCCCGAACTGCTCGGTGAAGCGCACATCGCCCTCGATCATGTCTCGCATGTCGTCGAGCTGGTACCGGAACTGGAGGGTGCGCTCGACGCCCATGCCGAACGCGAAGCCCGAGTAGACCTCCGGGTCGACGCCCGCCGCGCGCAGCACGTTGGGGTTGACCATGCCGCAGCCGCCCCACTCGACCCAGCGCGGGCCGCCGCGCATGCCGGGGTGCCAGACGTCCATCTCGGCGCTCGGCTCGGTGAAGGGGAAGTAGTTGGGGCGGAGGCGGATCCTCGCCTCGTCGCCGAACATGATGCGCGCGAGGTGCTCGAGCGTGCCGCGCAGGTTGGCCATCGTGATGCCCTTGTCGACGGCGAGGCCCTCCATCTGCGTGAAGACCGGCAGGTGCGTGGCGTCGATGTCGTCGGTGCGGTAGACGCGGCCGGGCGCGACGATGTAGACGGGCAGCTCACGCGTGAGCAGCGAGCGCGCCTGCACGGGGCTCGTCTGGGTGCGCAGCACCATGTGGCGGTCTGCGGGCGCGACGTAGAAGGTGTCGGACTCGCTGCGCGCGGGGTGGTCGGGGTCGACGTTGAGCGCGTCGAAGTTGTACCACTCGTGCTCGAGCTCGGGGCCCTCCGCGACCTCCCAGCCCATGCCGACGAAGACGTCGCTCATCTCGTCCATGAGCATCGTCAGCGGGTGGCGGCCGCCGGCGGTGCGGATGCGCGGCAGCGCGGTGACGTCGACGCGCTCGGCCTCGAGCTGGGCGGCCTCCTCGGCCGCCGCGAGCTCCTGCTGGCGCGCGGCGATCGCCTCGGCGACGCGGCCGCGACCGGCGCCGATCGTCTGGCCGGCGGCCTTGCGCTGCTCTGGCGCGATGTCGCGCAGGCTCGCGTTGAGCCCGGCGAGCTCGGAGCCCTGCCCGTTGTGGGCGGCCTTCGCGGCCTGCAGGTCGGCGGTCGTCTGCGCGGCCTCGATCGCGGCGAGCGCCGCGGCCACCGCGGCGTCGACGCGCGCGCCGAGGTCGGCGTTCTCGTCAGGGGTTGGCACCCGACGATCCTACCGAGCGGGGCGGGCCCCTCAGCCCTGTCCGCCGAGGCCCGAGCCCGGAAGCCGGGTCGTCTCGGCCTGAGGGTCCTTGATCTCGCGCAGCGCTCGGGTGCTCAGCGGGATCGCCGCGGTGGGGGTGCCGTCCAGGTTCCGACCGCCGCGACGGGGCCGCGACATCCGCTTGGTCAGCTGGCGGACGATCGCCGACAGCGTCAGGTTGATGCCGAGGAAGATCGCCAGCATCACGAAGAACATCGACAGCGCGTACGGGCCGCCCTGGCGGTCGTAGAAGTCGACGAGCTGTCGGCCGATGCGGATGATCTCCGGCGAGCCGACGATGTAGCCGAGCGAGGTGTCCTTCAGCAGCACGATGAGCTGGGCCAGGATGATCGGCATCATGATGCGCAGCGCTTGCGGCAGCTCGATCTCGAGCGTGGTGCGCAGCGGCGTGAGCCCGATCGCGAGCCCGCTCTCGCGCTGACCCTTCGGGAGCGACTTCATGCCGGCTCGGAGCGCCTCGCCGATGATGGCCCCGTTGTAGACGACGAGCGCCCAGACGACCGCCCAGTACGCGCCGGTCGAGAAGACGATGAGGATGAAGAGCATCATCAGCAGCACCGGCATGCCGCGGAAGAACTCGAGCACGACGGTCGTCGGCACGCGCACCCAGGGCGAGTAGGCGTTCCGCAGGATCGCGAAGACGACGCCGAGGATCATGGCGCCGACCGCTGCGATGCCCGCGATCGAGAGCGTGGTGCCGAGGCCCACCATGAGCCCCCGCGCGCCGAACCACAGCGCGGGGTCCTGGAAGATGTCCCAGCGGTCCTGGTAGAACGCGCCGCCGAGCCACAGCTGGTACACCGCGATGCCGAGCGCCACCACGGCGACGACGGCGAAGACGATCGAGAGCAGCCGCGACCTGCGGATGGCGTTGGGCCCGGGGGCGTCGAAGAGGACCGAGCCGCTCATCGCTGCACGCTCCACTTGCGCTCGAGGTGGTCGACCAGCTGGCCGAGCGGCACCGTCAGGATCAGGTAGCTCAGGGCGATGCCCACGAAGATCTGCAGGCTCTGGTCGCCGTAGACGTTCGAGAGCCGCTGGGCGACCGACACGAGGACGAAGACGAAGAAGCCCATCGCGACCGAGGTGTTCTTCACCAGGGCGATCACCACGTTGATGACGGGCGGCAGCACGCTGCGGAACGCCTGCGGGAGGATGACGAGCTGCATGGTCGAGCCGAAGCCGAGGCCGATCGACCGCGAGGCCTCCGCCTGGCCGATCGGCACGGAGTTGATGCCCGAGCGCACCGCCTCGGCGAAGAAGGCGCTCGTGTAGTAGGTGAGCGCGATGATCGCGCCGAGGGTGAAGTCGAGGACGATGCCGAGCTTGGGCAGCACGAAGGCGGTGAAGAAGAACACGAGCGTGAGCGGCGTGTTGCGCGCCACCTCGGTCCAGACGGCGGCGACCACGCGCAGCGCCGCGACCGGCGAGACGCGCATGCCGGCCAGCAGGATGCCGATGGGCAGGCCGATGACCGTGACCACTGCGGTGAGCAGCAGGGTCGCGCCCATGCCCTGGAGCCAGAGCGGCCAGTTCTCGAGAAGTGCTTGCATCAATCCCTCATCCGGCGGCCGGGTGCGGGAGGTGACCCTCCCGCACCCGGCTCGGGTGATCGGTCAGTAGCGGTCGGTCGCCGGGAACTCGGGCGTCGGCAGCACGGTGCCGGCCGTCTGCTCCCACAGCTCCGCCATCGTGCCGTCGGCCACGGCCTCGTCGAGGACGTCGTTGATCCAGTCGCGGAAGGCGTCGTCGCCCTTGGTGAGGCCGATGCCGTAGGGCTCCTCGGTGAAGGTCTCACCGTCGTTGACGAGCTCGAACTCCCCTGCGTTCTGGTCGACGAATCCGGCGAGGATCACGTTGTCGGTCGTCACCGCGACGACCTGGCCGTTGCGCAGCGGGTCGAGGCAGTTGGAGTAGGCGTCGGTGGCCTGCAGCTCGGCGCCGTACTCGTCGACGATGCGTGCCGCAGGCGTCGAGCCCTCGACCGAGCACACGGCGAGACCGGCGACGTCGTCCGGCCCGGTCAGGCCCTCCGGATTGCCGGCCTGGACCATCAGCGCCTGGCCGGCCTCGTAGTACGGCCCGGCGAAGTCGATGACCTCCTTGCGGGCGTCGTTGATCGTGTACGTGGCTGCGACGAGGTCGACCGTGCCGTTCTCGATGAACGTCTCGCGGTTGGCGGACACCGTCTCGGTCCACTCGATGGACTCGAAGGGGATGCCGAGCTCGGCGGCGATCAGCGAGCCGACGGCGACGTCGAAGCCCTCGGGCGCGCCGTCGGGGCCGACGAGGCCGAAGAGCGGCTGGTCGAACTTCGTGCCGATCGTGATGGCGCCGGCCTCGGAGAGCTCGGCCATGGTCGTGCCCTCCTCGAACTCCGGCGCCTCGGCGACCTCGAGCCCGTAGGGGTGCTCGGTCGACGAGCCCGAGTCGGTGGACTCCTCAGGGGCCTCGGACGACGTGGTGCCGGCCGGGCCGCCGCACGCGGTGAGCGCGAGGACCGCGAATGCGGCCGCGCCGAGCGTCAGCTTGCTGCGCATGGTGCTTCTCCTTCGATTGCTGGTGTGATGCGGGTCAGATCAGTGCGTGAGGATCTTCGAGAGGAAGTCCTTGGCGCGCTCGGTCTGCGGGTTCGAGAAGAACGACTCCGGCGTCGAGTCCTCCAGCACCTTGCCGTCGGCCATGAACAGCACGCGGTCGGCCGCCTTGCGGGCGAAGCCCATCTCGTGCGTGACCGTGATCATCGTCATGCCGCCGTGCGCGAGCTCGACCATCACGTCGAGCACCTCGTTGATCATCTCGGGGTCGAGCGCGCTCGTGGGCTCGTCGAAGAGCATGAGCTTCGGCTCCATGGCGAGCGAGCGGGCGATCGCGACGCGCTGCTGCTGGCCGCCCGAGAGCTGCGCCGGCATCTTGTGCGCCTGGTTGCCGATCCCCACGCGGTCGAGCAGCTCCATCGCCTGCTCCTCGGCCTCCTTGCGCTTCTTGCCGCGCACCTTGATGGGGCCGAGCGTCACGTTCTCGAGGATCGACTTGTGGGCGAAGAGGTTGAACGACTGGAACACCATGCCGACGTCGGCGCGCAGCTGCGCGAGCTCCTTGCCCTCGGCGGGCAGCGGCACGCCGTCGATGCGGATCTCGCCGTCGTCGATGGTCTCGAGGCGGTTGATCGCGCGGCAGAAGGTCGACTTGCCGGAGCCGGAGGGGCCGATGACGACCACGACCTGGCCCTTGGGGATGGCGACGTCGATGTCGTTCAGCACGTGCAGGTCGCCGTAGTGCTTGTTGACGTGATCGAGCTCGACGAGGGGCTGCATGCGCTCATCAAAGCACGACCTATGGCCCCGCTGTGGCCGCTCGTTCGGATCGAAACGAAACGGTTACACGTCGCGCTGCGCGAAGGCGCTCTGGTAGAGGCAGACGGATGCCGCGGTGGCCAGGTTGAGCGACTCGGCGCGCCCGTAGACGGGCAGCCTGGCCGCGCGGTCGGCGAGCGCGAGGGTCGCGGCGTCGAGACCGCGCGCCTCGTTGCCGAACAGCCACGCGGTGGGTCGCGCGAGCGCGCCTTCGGCGCGCAGCACCGTGAGGTCGTCGCCCGAGACGTCGGCAGCGAGCACGCTGAGGCCGGCCGCGGCGGCGGCCTCGACCGCGTCGATCGTGGCGGCGCCGACGGCGATGTCGACGTGGAAGAGCGAGCCCGTCGTCGAGCGCACGACCTTGGGCGCGTAGGGGTCGACGGAGTTGGCGGTGACGATGACGGCGGATGCGCCGGCCGCGTCGGCCGCGCGGAGGATCGTGCCGAGGTTGCCGGGGTCGCGCACCTCGTGGAGGATCGCGACGAGCGGGTGCTCGGCGGCAGCGGCGCGCGCGATGGCGTCCTCGAGCCGGACGGGGGCCTGCTTCGCGACCGCGACGATGCCCTGCGGATGCACGGTGTCGGCGATGGCTGCGAGCGCGCGCTCGGAGGCGGCGGTCACCGGCGCGTGCTGCGCGGCGCGGTCGATGAGGTCGGCATGGCGCTCCCGCGCCGCGTCGGTGACGAAGACGTCGACGAGCTGCGCGGGCTGCCAGCGCACCGCCTCGTCGAGCGCCGCGGGGCCCTCCAACAGGAACAGCCCGGTCGATGACCGGGCTGCTCGCTGCTGGAGTCTCGCAGCCTCTCGCACGCGGGGCGCGCGGGGGCTGTCGAGCATGTCAGGCCGCGTTCTGCGGAGCCGACGTGTCGGTCGGCAGGGCCGCCTTGGCGGCCTCGACCAGCGCCGTGAAGGTGGCGGGCTCGTGCACGGCGAGCTCGGCCAGCATGCGGCGGTCGACCTCGATGCCCGCGAGGCCGAGGCCCTGGATCAGGCGGTTGTAGGTGAGGCCGTTCTGACGGGCAGCGGCGTTGATGCGCTGGATCCACAGGCGGCGGAACTCGCCCTTCTTCGCCTTGCGGTCGCGGAAGGCGTAGACGTGCGAGTGGAGCAGCTGCTCCTTGGCCTTGCGGTACAGGCGCGAGCGCTGCCCGCGGTAGCCGGCTGCCTGCTCGAGGATGACGCGACGCTTCTTGTGGGCGTTGACCGCCCTCTTGACACGTGCCATGAGTGTGTTCCCTCTATCTCTTCGTCGTCGCGCGCGTCAGCGGGCGAGCAGCTTCTTGATGATCTTGGCGTCGGCGGGCGCGACGACCTTGTCCTTGTTGAGGCGGCGCGTCTGGACCGACGACTTCACCTCGAGGTTGTGGCGCATGCCGGCCTGCTGCTTGCGGATCTTGCCGGTGCCGGTGATCTTGAAGCGCTTCTTCGCACCGGAGTGCGTCTTCTGCTTGGGCATTCTTGTCTCCTACTCGGATGCTGGCTTGCTCGCGGGCGAGCCTGCGTGCTTGGCCTTGGGCGCAGCGGGCTTCGCGGACCCCGGCGCTGCGGGCTTGCCCGCGGGCTTCGGCGTCGCGGGCGTCGCGGCGGGCTTGGCGGCTGCGGGCGCAGCGGGGGCGGCTGCGGCGGATGCGGCAGCGGGCTTGGGCGCGGACGCCGGCCGGGGCGCCTGGGCGGGCGTCGGCTGGACGGTGCGCGGCGCCTGGCGGGGACGCGAGTCGCTGCGCGGCTCGGACGAGCGCGAGTCGGAGCGCGGCTCCGAGCTGCGCTCGGACGAGCGGGGCGGGCGCGCGTCGGAGCCGCGGCTGTCGGAGGACGGCCGCGACGAGCCGGCCGGGCGCGACGTGGTCGACGGGCGCGACGTGGCCGGGCGCGGCGAGCGGGTGAGCTCGGTGTCGCCGTTCGTCGCGCTGCCCGCGGGCAGCGTCGGGCGAGCGGGGCGCGACGCCTCGACCTCGGCCTGGCGTGCCGCCTGCCGCTCGGCCTCGGCACGGCGCTTCTCCTGGTCGGCCTTGCGCTGCGCGGTGCGCGTCGCGTTCAGCTCGGCCTTGGCGTCCGACTTCGAGCGCATGGGGCCGACGATCATCACCATGTTGCGACCGTCGATGGTCGGCGACGACTCGACCGCGCCGTACTCCTGGATGTCCTCCGCGAAGCGCTGCAGCAGCTTGACGCCCATCTCGGGGCGCGACTGCTCGCGGCCGCGGAAGAGGATCATGGCCTTGACCTTGTCGCCCGCCTCCAGGAACCCCTGTGCACGCTTGCGCTTCGTCTCGTAGTCGTGATCGTCGATCTTCAGGCGGAACCGGACCTCCTTGAGGACGGTGTTCGCCTGGTTGCGACGGGCCTCCTTGGCCTTCTGCGCCTGCTCGTACTTGAACTTGCCGTAGTCCATGATCTTGACGACGGGCGGGCGCGAGTTCGGCGCGACCTCGACGAGGTCGAGGTCTGCCTCACGGGCAAGACGAAGGGCATCCTCGACCCGGACGACGCCGACCTGCTCGCCGGCAGGGCCGACCAGTCGGACTTCGGGGACGCGGATGCGCTCGTTGGTGCGGGGATCGCTGATCGCGGGCTCCTTCACGTTGCTGTGCTGTGTGCTGGTGCACGGCGAACGAGGAGCCAGAGCGCGGGATCGACCTGCGTGGCTCAGCACCGCGGTGCCCGCCTCACGACGCGCTGCCCGGTGCTGCTGACCCGATAGCCTGGAACGGCTGCGGGTGGGATTGCTCCTCTTTCACCTCCGGGCGGAAGCCCGAAACCTGCAGAACTCTACCAGACACCGGCCTCCAGGAGAAGAGCGCGATGACTGACCCGATCCAGCACGACCACCACGACGACGCGCTGACCGAGGCGCGCGACATCGCCGACGTCCCGGCGGTCGAGCTGATCAACACCGTCGCGATCCACCTGCTGAGCGCCGCCGCGGTGAAGGTCGGCCTCGCCGACGACCCCGAGCAGCAGCTCGACCTCGACGAGGCGCGCAAGCTCATCAACGCGCTCGCCGGCCTCGTCACCGCGGCCGCGCCCGAGGTGGGCGGCATTCACGCCGCACCCCTGCGCGACGGCCTGCGGTCGGTGCAGCTCGCGTTCCGCGAGGCGAGCCCGATGCCCGACGCCCCCGGCAAGGGCCCGGGCGAGAAGTTCACCGGGCCCGTCTCCTAGTCGGAGGGCTGCCTAGCGGGCGGCCTCGCGCTCGGCGCGCGTGACGGCGAGCACCGCCGGCGCACGCAGCGGCAGCCGCGCCGCGCCCCCGTCCCAGCGGTGGACGCGCACGGCCACGCTGTCGATGCGCTCGCGCACGAGCTCGGCGTCGGCGAGCGCCGCCGCAGCGCACTGCACCTGCTCGGCGGCGTCGGGCGCCGCGTCGACGAGCGCGTGCACCTCGAGATCGGCGCCCGCGAGCGTGCTGCGCGGGTCCCCCGTCGCGAGCACGACGGCCTGCACCGCGGGCTGCGCGAGCATCGCGTCGACGACGGCCCCCTGCACGGCCGGGTCCTCGACGCCCCACGTCCAGGGCGCATCCGTCAGCAGCGCCTCGAGCATCGTGCGGGTGAGCACGAGCTCGGTCGCGGCCCCCGGGTCGACGACGATGCGGCCGGGCCCGTCGAGCGCTGCCGCGGCGGCGCGGCCGATGCCGGTCGGCACGGGGCGGGCGGCGGCGTTCCAGCCGCGCATGCCGTCGACCGAGGAGAACATGGGCAGGATGGGCCGTCCGTCGGGCCCGAGGACCGTCACGATCGAGAGCTCCTGGGTCTTGTCGACGGTGCGGCCCCGGTCGTCGACGCCGGTCTCCCCCGCCGCCGCGAGCAGCGGCACGAGCAGCCGCGCGCCGCGCAGCGCGTCCACGACGGCCGAGCGGCCGCCGCTGCCGTCGGCGAGCGCGCGCACCGCGTCGACGAAGCCCGCGGGCGCGGAGCCGTCGTCGTGCGCGTAGGCCGTGTCGTGGTGGTCGAAGGATCGACCCTCCCACGGCCGGCCCGCCGAGTCGGCCGCGCGGCGCGGCTGCCCGTCGGCCACCGGCCTACTGGCCGGCGACGTCGAGCGCGGCGGCGAGCGTGAACGCGCCGGCGTAGAGCGCCTTGCCCACGATGGCGCCCTCGACGCCGTAGGGCACGAGCTCGCGGAGCGCGGCGATGTCGTCGAGGCTCGCGACGCCGCCGGAGGCGACGATCGGCTTCTGCGTGCGCTCGGCGACCTGGCGCAGCAGCGTGAGGTTCGGGCCCTGGAGGGTGCCGTCCTTCGTCACGTCGGTGACCACGTAGCGGCTGCAGCCCGCGGCCTCGAGGCGCGCCAGCACATCCCACAGGTCGCCGCCGTCCTGCGTCCAGCCGCGGGCGGCGAGCGTCGTGCCGCGCACGTCGAGGCCCACCGCGATCTGGTCGCCGTACTCGGCGATGACGGATGCCGTCCACTCGGGGTTCTCGAGTGCCGCGGTGCCGAGGTTGATGCGCTTCACGCCGGTGGCGAGCGCCGACTCGAGCGAGGCCTCGTCGCGGATGCCGCCGGAGAGCTCGACCTGCACTCGGCCCTTGCTGGCCTTGATCACCTTCTTGATGACGGCGCGGTTGTCGCCGCGCCCGAAGGCGGCGTCGAGGTCGACGAGGTGGATCCACTCGGCACCCTGCCGCACCCAGTCCTCGGCGGCGTCGACGGGGCTGCCGAAGGAGGTCTCGGTGCCGGCCTTGCCCTGCGTGAGCCGCACGGCCTTGCCGCCCGCCACGTCGATCGCAGGCAGCAGCTGCAGCTTGGGCGACTGATTGAAGTCGGTCATGGGGATGGGGATGCCTTCCGGTGTCGGGGCCACGGCGATGCTACTGCCGCCGCTCGGCGGCGGCCAGCTCAGAGGCCGCGCACCCAGTTGCCGAGCAGGCGGATGCCCGCCTCGCCCGACTTCTCGGGGTGGAACTGCGTGGCGGAGAGGGGGCCGTTCTCGACGGCGGCGATGAACCGCTCGCCGTGCTCGGCCCACGTCACCCGCGGGGGGCGGATGCGCGGGTGCGGGTCGATGTGCCACTCGGTGGCGGCGTAGGTGTGCACGAAGTAGAAGCGCTCGTCGTGCACGCCCTCGAAGAGCACGGAGTCCTCGGGCGCCTCGACCTGCGCCCAGCCCATGTGGGGCAGGATGTCGGCGCGGAGCCTCCGCACGGTGCCGGGCCACTCGTCGAGGCCCGCGGTCGTGCCGCCGCCCTCCTCGCCGCTCGAGAAGAGCACCTGCATGCCGACGCAGATGCCGAGCACGGGGCGCGAGCCGGCGAGGCGCCGGCCGATGAGCTCGCCGCCGCGGATCGCCTGGATGCCGGCCATGCAGGCGGCCATCGAGCCGACGCCGGGGACGACGAGGCCGTCGGCCTCCATGACCGCGGTGCGGTCGGCCGTGAGCGTGACGTCGGCGCCGGCCGCCTCGAGGGCCTTCGCCGCCGAGTGCACGTTGCCGAGGCCGTAGTCGAGCAGCGCGACGCGCGGCCGGGCGAGCGGGGAGCGCGTCACAGCGCGCCCTTCGTCGAGGGCACGCCGGTGACGCGCGGGTCGGGCTCGACCGCCACGCGCATCGCGCGGGCGAGCGCCTTGAACTCGGCCTCGGCGATGTGGTGCGGGTCGCGGCCCGCGAGCACCTCGACGTGCGCCGTGATGCGCGCGTTCAGGGTGATCGCCTCGAGCACGTGACGCACGAGCGAGCCGGTGAAGTGCCCGCCGATGCGGTGCAGCTCGAAGCCCGCGGGCTCGCCGGAGTGCACGAGGAACGGTCGGCCGGAGAGGTCGACGACGGCGCGCGCGAGCGCCTCGTCGAGCGGCACGGTCGCGTCGCCGTAGCGGCGCACCCCGGCCTTGTCGCCCAGGGCCTCGGCGAGCGCGAGGCCGAGCGAGATGGCGGTGTCCTCGACCGTGTGGTGCGCGTCGATGTCGGTGTCGCCGCTCGCCTCGACCTGCAGGTCGATGAGCGAGTGCTTCGCGAAGGCCGTCAGCATGTGGTCGTAGAACGGCACCGTCGTCGAGATCGACGAGGCGCCGGTGCCGTCGAGGTCGAGCGAGAGGCGGATGCTCGACTCGCTCGTCGTGCGCTCGATGGATGCGGTGCGGGCCATGGCCTCGATCCTATTCCGCGCGCAGCGCTGCCATCGCCGACAGCAGCGCGGTCGTCTC
Source organism: Agrococcus sediminis (assembly GCF_007923295.1). GTDB lineage: Bacteria > Actinomycetota > Actinomycetes > Actinomycetales > Microbacteriaceae > Agrococcus > Agrococcus sediminis. The sequence goes on from NZ_VOIR01000002.1 coordinate 20,812, forward strand.
GGCGGCGGTGCCGGCGGTGATGCGGAGGGTGTGCGGCAGCCCGACGTCGCGCACGAGGATGCCGCGCTCGAGCAGCGCCTCGAACGTCGCCCGGGGGTCGTCGATGCCGCCCACGAGCACGAAGTTCGCGTCGGACGGGTAGGGACGGTAGCCGAGCGCCGTGAGCTCGTCGACGATGCGGTCGCGCTGCGTGCGCAGCTCGTCGACGCGCGAGAGCATCGCGTCGCTGTGGCGCAGCGCCGCCACGGCAGCCGCCTGCGTCAGCGCCGACAGGTGGTAGGGCAGCCGCACGAGCCGCAGCGCGTCGATCACCGCCGGATCGGCGGCGAGGTAGCCCACGCGGATGCCCGCGAAGGCGAAGGCCTTGCTCATCGTGCGCGAGACGAGCAGCCGGGGGTGCCGCTCCAGGAGCGTCAGCGCCGTGCGGCTGCGGTCGTGGGCGAACTCGGCGTAGGCCTCGTCGACCAGCACGATGCCGCGCGCGGCCTCGGCGGCTGCCTCGATCGTCTCGAGGTCGATGGCGGTGCCGGTGGGGTTGTTGGGCGAGCAGAGGAACACCACGTCGGGATCGTGCTCGGCGATCGCCTCCCGCACGGCCTGCGGCGTGAGCGTGAAGTCGTCGGCACGGGGCACGGGCACCCAGCGCATGCCGACGCCCTGCGCGAGCAGCGGGTACATCGAGTAGGTGGGCGTGAACGACAGCAGGGAGCGCCCCGGGCCGCCGAATGCCTGGAGCACGTGCTGCAGCACCTCGTTGGAGCCGTTGCCGGCCCAGATCTGCGCGGACTGGAGGCCGTGGCCGAGGTAGCCGGCGAAGGCCGCGCGCAGCGCGTCGAACTCGCGATCGGGGTAGCGGTTGGCGTCGGGCAGGGCGCGGGCGAGCTGCTGCACGATGTCGAGCGCCACGGCCTCCGGCACGCGGTACGCGTTCTCGTTCACGTTGAGCCGCACCGGCACGTCGAGCTGCGGCGCGCCGTAGGGCGTCAGGCCGCGCAGGTCGTCGCGGATGGGCAGGTCGTCGAGGCTCGTCACCGAACCAGCCTAGGACCGGCGCGGATGCCGCTCGTGGCTCAGCCGGAGTAGTGCACGGGGATCGCGAGCCGCTCGCCCGGCTGGATGGCTCCGGCGATGCCGTTCAGCAGCTCGATCTCGGCGACCACGTCGCGCGGGTCGGCCTCAGGCGCAACGGCCTCGGCGATCTGCCACAGCGACTGGCCCGGCATGACGGTGATGTGCTCGAACTGCGCCGTCTCGGCCGTCGACGAGGCGACGGCACCGGCGAGGGCGTCGCCGAGCACGCCGGCGCCGGCGAGCGCGCCTGCGGCGAGCACGGGCGCGGCGACGAGCAGTGCCAGGGCACGGCGGCCGCGGGCGGTCAGGCGCACGCGGGCACCCGGCGTGGTGGTGGTGATCGCAGTCATCGCAGTTCCTCTCGGTGGAGTCCGCGGCCGGTGCTCGGCCGGGAGCACCGGCCGCGAATCTCTGTTTCGAACCTATCTTCGATCCTCCGGATGCGTCAAGCGCTGTCGCGGAGTTTCTCCACGACACACTCGAACATCCGTTTGATCCGGGCGTCCTGTCGGATACGCTTTCGAACCACGAGGAGTCAATCGCGGGCCACTGACACGCGATGCACCTGAGGGAGCGGAGCGGGCATGACGAGGCAGCTGACCGAGAAGCAGCAGGCGATCCTGCAGGTCATCCAGCGGGCGGTGCGCCAGCGCGGCTACCCGCCGAGCTACCGCGAGATCGGCGACGCCGTGGGGCTCTCGTCGCTCTCGAGCGTCACCCACCAGCTCGGCCAGCTCGAGCTCGCGGGCTGCATCCGCCGCGACCCGTCCCGCCCGCGCACGATCGAGGTGCTCATCGACGACGAGGTCGACGAGACCGCGGGCAGCATCGACCAGGCCGCGTTCGTGCCCCTCGTCGGCCGCATCGCCGCAGGCGTGCCCATCACGGCCGAGCAGCAGGTCGAGGACGTCTTCCCGCTCCCCCGGCAGCTCGTGGGCACCGGCGACCTCTTCATGCTGAAGGTCGTCGGCGACTCCATGATCGACGCCGCGATCTGCGACGGCGACTGGGTGGTCGTGCGCCAGCAGCAGACGGCCGAGAACGGCGACATCGTCGCCGCGATGCTCGACAGCGAGGCGACGGTCAAGGTGTTCCGCCAGCGCGACGGCCACACCTGGCTGCTGCCGCGCAACTCCGCGTTCGAGCCGATCCTCGGCGACGAGGCCGACGTGCTCGGCCGCGTGGTGGCCGTGCTCCGGTCGGTCTGACGGCCCGGGCGGCGCCCGGGCCGCCAGGTCAGGCCCGGAACTCGGCCAGCTGGCCCGCCGCGGCCTCCGTCACCATCGCATCGATGCGCGTGCCCGCCTCGTCGTGCGTCTCGCGCAGCACCTCGAAGCGCTCGTGGAGGTCGGCCACGACATCGCCGCGGTCGTAGGGCACGAGCAGCGACACCGCGACCTGCGGGCGCGGCAGCAGCTCGGCGATCCGCGCGAGCAGCTCGTCGACGCCCTCGCCGGTGCGGGCCGACGCGAAGACCGCGTCGGGCTGCAGGCCGCGCAGCACGAGCCGCTCGTCGGCGGTCACGAGGTCGGCCTTGTTGAAGACGACGATCTCGGGGATCGAGCGCGCGCCCGTCTCGCCCAGCACATCGCGCACCGTCGCGATCTGCGAGGCCGGATCCGGGTGGCTCGCATCGACGACGTGCACGATGACCTCCGACTCCGCGACCTCCTCGAGCGTCGAGCGGAAGGCCTCCACGAGCTGGTGCGGCAGGTTGCGCACGAAGCCCACGGTGTCGGCGATCGTGAACTCCCGGCCGTCCGGCGTGCGCGCGCGGCGCACGGTCGCGTCGAGGGTCGCGAACAGCGCGTTCTCGACCAGCACGCCGGCACCGGTGATGCGGTTGAGCAGGCTCGACTTGCCGGCGTTCGTGTAGCCGGCGATCGCCACGCCCGGCACCTCGAACCGGTCGCGGTTCGCGCGCTTCGCCTGCCGCGCCGGTGCGAAGCCCTTGATCTGCTTGCGCAGCCGCGCCATGCGCGAGTGGATGCGACGGCGGTCGAGCTCGATCTTGGTCTCACCGGGACCGCGGGAGCCCATGCCGGCGCCCTGGCCGCCGACCTGGCCACCGGCCTGGCGCGACATGGACTCGCCCCAGCCGCGCAGGCGCGGCAGCAGGTACTCGAGCTGCGCGAGCTCGACCTGCGCCTTGCCCTCTCGGCTCTTGGCGTGCTGGCTGAAGATGTCGAGGATGACGGCGGTGCGGTCGATGACCTTCACCTTGACGCGGTCCTCGAGCGCGCGCCGCTGGCTGGGCGAGAGCTCGCTGTCGGCGATGACGGTGTCGGCGCCCAGCTCCTTCACGATCGCGGCGAGCTCCTCGGCCTTGCCGCGGCCCACGTACGTGGCGGGATCGGGGTTGGGGCGGCGCTGCAGCATGCCGTCGAGCACGAGCGCGCCTGCGGTCTCGGCGAGCGCCGCGAGCTCCCGGAGGGAGTTCTCGGCGTCCTCCGCCGAGCCCGAGTAGACGCCGACGAGCACGACGTTCTCGAGGCGCAGCTGCCGGTACTCGACCTCGGTGACGTCCTCGAGCTCGGTGCGGAGGCCGTCGACGCGGCGGAGGGCCGCGCGCTCGTCGCGGTCGAGCTGGTCGCCGTCGGGGTCGACCGCGTCGTCGCCCTCCTGGAGCGCCTGCGCGCGCGCGGCGAGCAGCTCGCGCTCGCCGGGGGCCGCCCAGGCCAGGATGCGCTCCGTCGCGCGCCCGTGACCCTCGGCCTCGGCGGGGCCGGGCTGGGTGGGGTCTGCCTCGTTCGGTGCTGCCATGCTTCGTCCTTCGCTACTGTCGTGTCCGTGCCGGACCACTACTTCTCACCCGATCCCGTCGCGCCCGAGGCGGTCCGGACCATCCGGGTCCCGCTCGACGGTCGCGAGCGGGAGATGGTCACGGCGACCGGTGTCTTCTCCGGCGACCGCCTCGACGTCGGCACGGCGGTGCTGCTGGATGCCGTGCCCGCGCCGCCCGAGACCGGTGAGCTGCTGGATCTCGGCTGCGGCTGGGGGCCGATCGCGGCGACGCTCGCGCTCCGCTCCCCCGCCGCCCGCGTGTGGGCGGTCGACGTCAACGCCCGAGCGCTCTCGCTCGTGGAGCGGAATGCCGAGCTGCTCAGCATATCGAACATCACCCCCGCGCTCCCCGAGCGCGTGCCCGCCGACGTGCGCTTCGACGCCATCTGGTCGAACCCGCCCATCCGCATCGGGAAGCCGCAGCTCCACGCGCTGCTCGAGACCTGGATCCCGCGGCTCGCGCCGGGGGCGACCGCGTGGCTCGTGGTGCAGAAGCACCTCGGCGCCGACTCGCTGCTGCGCTGGCTGGCCGAGCGCTTCGCCGGGTACGAGGTGGAGCGCGCGGACTCGCGGAAGACGTATCGCATCATCGCGATCACGGCACCGGACTGAGCGTCTCTCCTCGGAAGACGATCTCCGCCGGACCGGTGAGCCACACGTGGCCGCGGTCGTCGAGCTCGACCTCGAGCCTGCCGCCCGGCACGTCGACGATCCACCGGTCGGCAGCATCCCCCGACCAGTGCCGCGTCGCCATGGCGGCCGCGACGGCGCCGGTACCGCACGAGAGCGTCTCGCCGACCCCGCGCTCGTGCACCCGCATGCGGATCGAGCCCACGCCGTCGGCGATCGTGCCCGGCACGACGAACTCGACGTTCGCGCCGTCGTCCGCCGCCGGCTCGAGCGCCGGCGCGCGGTGCAGGTCGAGGCCCGCGAGCTCCTCCTCGCTCGCGAGGGCGACGACGACGTGCGGGTTGCCGGTCGAGACGTCCTGGCCCGGGCGGGGAACGTCGAGGCCGGCGGATGCGACGAGTCGGGTGCCGCCGAGCTCGAACGGCCCGAGGTCGGCCGAGAGCAGGCCGCCGCGCCGCACGACGCGCTTGAGGCCCGCCCGCGTCGCCACGTCGAGCGCGCCGCCCTCCGGCAGCTCGGCGAGCCCGGACTCGAGCAGGAAGCGCACGAAGACGCGCACGCCGTTGCCGCACATCTCGCTCAGGCTGCCGTCGGCGTTCCAGTAGTCCATCGCCCACGTGCCGGCCGGCAGCGCGTCGAGCACCGCGTCGCCGGTCGAGCCCGCGGGCACCGCGCGGATCACGCCGTCGCCGCCGACGCCGAAGCGGCGGTCGGCCAGCTCGCGCACGCGTGCCGCGCTGAGGGGATGCGCGCCCTCGGGATCGGCCACGAGCACGAAGTCGTTGCCGGTGCCGTGGCCCTTGGAGAACGGGCCGCTCGCGCGCTGCGTCATGCCTCCAGGCTAGCGACCGCGCGCGCGGCGAGCGTCGCCGGGTCGGCGGGCGGCGCCGCCGGGTAGCGCTGGAACCACGAGACCTGCCGCCGCGCGTACCGACGGGTGAGCGCCTGGGTGCGCGCGATGGCCTCGGCCTCGTCGATCGCGCCGTCGAGCTGGTCGAGCGCCTGGCGGTAGCCGATGGCCTGCTGCGCGGTCGTGCCGCGCTCGATGCCGGCCGCGCGCAGCGCCCGCGCCTCCTCGACGATGCCGAGCCCCCACATCCGCTCCACCCGCTCGTCGAGCCGCGCGACGAGCCGATCGCGCTCGACGCGCACATGCTGGATGATCGTCGGCCGCAGCAGCGACTCCTCGGGCGGCAGTCCCACGCGGAACGGCTCGCCGGTGAGCGTCACCGCCTCGAGCGCGCGCACGAGGCGCCTGCCGTTGTGCGGTCCGATGGCGTCGGCGGCCGCCCGGTCGACGGCGGCGAGCCGCTCGTGCATGGCGGTCGGGCCCCGCTCGGCGAGCTCGGCCTCGAGCTCGGCGCGGAGCGTTGCATCGGTCGCCGGGAAGGCGAACTCGTACAGGGCGCTCGAGGCGTAGAGGCCGCTCCCGCCCACGAGCACCGGCACCGCCCCCCGGGCCTCGATGCCGGCGATCGCCGCCAGGGCCGCCTCGCGGTAGGCCGCGACGGCGGCGTCCTCCCACGGCTCGAGCACGTCGATCAGGTGGTGCGGGTGCCCCCGCCGCTCGTGGGCGCTCGCCTTCGCCGTGCCGATGTCCATGCCGCGGTACAGCTGCATCGCGTCGCAGTTCACGAGCTCGCAGCGCGCGCCGAGCGCGACCACCGCGTCCGCGATGTCGAGCGACAGCGCCGTCTTGCCGGTGCCGGTGGCGCCGACGACGGCGATGAGGGTCACGTGCCAACGCGCAGCGTGGGCAGGCCGAGCAGGACCGGGCCGGCGGCGCCCGCGGCGGCGGATGCGCCGGTGGGCGCGGGCACGCCGCACGAGTCGGCCTGCGCGCGGTCCCAGGCGTCGCCGGCGCGCGTGCGGCGGAGCGCGAGCGGTCCGCCATCGGCGATGAGGTGGAACGGCGCCGCCTCGGTGATCTCGACGGTGACGACGTCGCCGGGCCGCGGCTGCTCGCCGTCCGGCGCCGGAGCGAAGTGCACGAGACGGTTGTCCTCGGCGCGCCCGCTCAGCCGGTGGGTCTGCGCATCCTTCTTGCCCTCGCCGACCGAGACGAGCACCTCGGCCGTGCGGCCGACCTGCGCGCGGTTCTCCTCGTGCGCGATGCGGTCCTGCAGCTCGACGAGGCGCTCGAAGCGCTCCTGCACGACCGCCTTCGGCACCTGGTCGGGCATGGTGGCGGCCGGGGTGCCGGGGCGGATGGAGTACTGGAAGGTGAACGCGGAGGCGAAGCGCGACGCCTCGACCACCCGCATCGTCTCGGCGAAGTCCTCCTCGGTCTCGCCCGGGAAGCCCACGATGATGTCGGTCGTGATCGCCGCGTGGGGGATGCGCTCGCGCACCCGGTCGAGGATGCCGAGGAACTTCGAGGAGCGGTAGGAGCGGCGCATCGCGCGCAGCACGCGGTCGGACCCCGACTGCAGCGGCATGTGCAGCTGGGGCATGACCGCGTCGGTCTCGGCCATCGCGTCGATGACGTCGTCGGTGAACGCCGCGGGGTGCGGGCTCGTGAAGCGGATGCGCTCGAGCCCGTCGATCGCGCCGGCAGCGCGCAGGAGCTTGCCGAAGGCCAGCCGGTCGCCGAACTCGACGCCGTAGGAGTTGACGTTCTGGCCCAGCAGCGTCACCTCGATCGCGCCGTCGTCGACGAGCGCCTGCACCTCGGCGAGGATCTCGCCGGGCCGTCGGTCGCGCTCCTTGCCGCGCAGCGACGGCACGATGCAGAACGTGCAGGTGTTGTTGCAGCCGACCGAGATCGAGACCCAGCCGGCGTACGTCGACTCGCGCTTCGTCGGCAGCGTCGACGGGAAGACCTCGAGGGCCTCGAGGATCTCGACCTCGGCGTCGCCGTTGTGGCGGCTGCGCTCGAGCAGCGTCGGCAGCGACCCGATGTTGTGGGTGCCGAAGACGACGTCGACCCAGGGGGCGCGCTCGACGATCGTCGCGCGGTCCTTCTGGGCGAGGCAGCCGCCGACGGCGATCTGGAACCCGGGCCGCTCGCGCTTCGTCTTGGCCAGGTGGCCCAGGTGGCCGTAGAGCTTCTGGTCGGCGTTCTCGCGCACCGCGCACGTGTTGATCACGATGACGTCGGGGGCGCCGTCGACGGCTGCGGCGTAGCCGGCCTCCTCGAGCGAGCCGCGCAGCCGCTCGGAGTCGTGCACGTTCATCTGGCAGCCGAACGTCTTCACCTCGTAGGTGCGCTGCGGGGCGATCGCGGACATGCCCTCAGCGTACCGAGCGCGCGAGCGGGGCGGACCGCGTGGCCCGCCCCGCTCGCGCTGCCGCGGCCGACTCCCGCCGGCGCGGCGATCAGCCCTGGGTCAGGGTGACGTCGTAGCCGCTGTCGCCGTTGCCGTCGACGCCGGTGAGCTCCATCGTCTCGAGCTGCGCGGTGCCGGTGTACGTGAGGCTCTGGATGTCCTCGATGCCGCCGATGAAGATCGTGATCTGGTCGCCCGCGACCTCCCACGTGTCGCCGGCCTCGTCCCAGTTCTGCCCGTTCCAGTCGTTGAGCAGCACCGTGCCGTCGCCCTCGAGCACGAGATCCATCGTGTTGCCCGCGGCGTCCTCGCCCGACCAGGCGGTGTCGGCGAGGTCGACCGAGGCCGAGCCCGTGTCACCGCCGTCGCCGGAGGGCGCGGGAGCCTGCGTCTCGGTCGTGGTGCCGCCGCCCATCGGGGGCAGCTGGAAGCAGCCCGTGAGGGCGAGGAGGGAGGCGGCCGCGATGGCCGGGACGGCGAGGATCCTGGTGCTCTTCATGGCTCGAATCTAGCCCTCTCCCAGGAACCGAGACTGGATGCGTCCTGGAGGTCTCCCGGACGCACTGCGGTCACCGGAAGCGCGGGCCCTTCGGCCGCGTGCGCTCGATCGCGACGCGCACGGCGGAGCCTCCGAAGCCCCGCCGCTGCAGCCACCCGGCGAGGCGGCGCTCGGCGGTCTCGTCGTCGAGCGAGCCCATGCGCCGCCGTCGCTCGCCGGCGGCGTCGATCGCCCGCTGCAGCTCGTCGGCGCGATCGGGGTCGTCGAGCACCGCGGGGTCGAGGCCGCGCCTGCGGAGCTCGGCCGAGACGCCGCGCTCGCCCAGCTGCTTGCGCTCGCGCAGGCGGTCGGCGAGGTCGCGAGCCAGCTGCGCGTCGTCGACGAGTCCCTCGGCGGCGAGCCGATCGAGCACGCTCGCGCGCACCTCGGGCTCGACGTCGCGGCGCTCGAGGGTGCGATCGAGCTCCTGCCGGCTGGCGGCCCTGCGCCCGAGCGCCCGCAGCGCGATGGAGCGCGCCGACTCCTCGTCGACGCGCTCCACCGGTGCCGCGTCGCCCGACCCCGCCGCCTCCTCGGGCTCGTCGCGCTGGGCGACCCAGGCGGAGAGCTCGGTGATGGCGGCGAGCCGGTCGCGATCGCTCACGCGCCCTGGCGCTCCTGGCGGCGGGCGTCGAGCGACTCGACGCTGCCCTTGGCGTCGGCCGCGGCGGCCCTGCCCGCGCCGATGCCGAGCTTGGTCAGGATCTGGCGCTCGATGTCGGCCGCGATGTCGGGGTTGTCGATGAGGAACTGCCGGGCCTTCTCCTTGCCCTGCCCCAGCTGGTCGCCGTCGTACGTGAACCAGGCGCCCGACTTGCGGACGATGCCGTGCTCGACGCCGAAGTCGATGAGGCTGCCCTCGCGGGAGATGCCGACGCCGTAGAGGATGTCGAACTCGGCCTGCTTGAACGGCGGCGCCATCTTGTTCTTGACGACCTTGACGCGCGTGCGGTTGCCGACCGCGTCGGAGCCGTCCTTCAGCGTCTCGATGCGGCGGATGTCGAGCCGCACGGACGCGTAGAACTTCAGCGCCTTGCCGCCCGCGGTGGTCTCGGGGCTGCCGAAGAACACGCCGATCTTCTCGCGCAGCTGGTTGATGAAGATCATCGTCGTCTGCGTCTGGTTGAGGCCGCCGGTCAGCTTGCGGAGCGCCTGCGACATGAGGCGGGCCTGCAGGCCGACGTGGCTGTCGCCCATCTCGCCCTCGATCTCGGCGCGCGGCACCAGCGCCGCGACGGAGTCGATGACGATCAGGTCGATCGAGCCCGAGCGGATCAGCATGTCGGCGATCTCGAGCGCCTGCTCGCCCGTGTCGGGCTGGGAGACGAGGAGCGCGTCGATGTCGACGCCGAGCTTCTTGGCGTACTCGGGGTCGAGCGCGTGCTCGGCGTCGATGAAGGCGGCGATGCCGCCGTTGCGCTGGGCGTTGGCGATCGCGTGCAGCGTCAGCGTGGTCTTGCCCGAGGACTCCGGGCCGTAGATCTCGATGATGCGGCCGCGCGGGAGCCCGCCGATGCCGAGTGCGACGTCGAGGGCGATCGAGCCGGTGGGGATGGTGTCGACCGGTGCGCGCTCCTCGCTGCCGAGGCGCATCACCGACCCCTTGCCGAACTGACGGTCGATCTGCGCGAGCGCCGCCTCGAGCGACTTGTCGCGGTCTGCGGGTGTGGGCATTGCCGGCCTTTCCGTTGGTGGTGCGCTCACGCTACGTCCGGCCGCTGACATGCGTGCGGCTCGGGTCGTCACCTGTGGATGACGGCCCCGACGAGCACCTCGAGCCTACGCCCGGATCGAACGAGTCTTCGAACGCCGCGTCGGCGTGTCGCGCGCCGCCCTCAGCGCTGGGGCTCGCGCATCCCCCGCCCGTGCCGGCGGCTCGCCGGGACGTCCTTCGCGTCGCACAGCGCGCGCCAGACGTCCCGCGCGGGGACGCCGGCGGCCAGTGCCTCGGCGCCGGTGCGGCCGCCGAGGCTCCCGAGCGTCGTGTCGGTCATCAGCACGGCGCCCAGCGCGCCGAACTCCTCCTCGATCGCGATCTGCAGCTCGCTCGTCCGCATCCGCGGGCCCTCAGCGCACGGCCGAGTCGAACTCCGCCACGAGCTCGTCGGGCAGCGTGTCGGGCACGGTAGAGCCGAGCGGCTCGAGCTCGCTGTAGCCGAGGCCCTCGAGCACCGCCAGGCGGTCGCCCACCTGGTGCAGGATGCTCGACAGCGGCACCTCGAGCGCGTCGGCGACCGACGCGAGGATCTCGCTGGAGGCCTCCTTCTGGCCGCGCTCGACCTCGCTGAGGTAGCCGAGGGCGACCGAGGCGCGCGAGGCGACCTGGCGGAGCGTCCTGCCCTGTCGCAGGCGCACGTCGCGCAGCACGTCGCCGATCTCCTGTCGTACCAGCACCATGGTCTCCCCCTTCACCGTGGTCGGATGCATCAGCCTAGTGGCAGCGATCCTGCCGCCTGCTGAAGCCCTCACGACCTGGACAACGCCAGTGTCACACCGGGCATTCCGCGGCGGGCACTGCTCACTGTGTGGATTCGCTGTGCATCCGGAGGTCGGTGCGCTCGAGCGCCGCGTCGAGGTGCGCGAGGGCCGCCTCGAGCGCGGCGCGCCGCACCTCCTCGCGATCGCCGCGCACGACGTGCGACGACGACTCGGCGACGAGCCCGCCCACGGTGTCGAGCTCGATGCCGATGTGGAACTCCCCCGGCGCGTGGTCGTCCTGGGCCGCGGGGCCCGCGACCCCCGTGGTCGCCACGCCGATCGTGCAGGCGCGGCGATCGATCGCCGCCAGCTGCCGCACGCCGCGCGCCATCCAGATCGCCACCTCGGGATCGACCGGCCCGCGCTCCTGCAGCAGTCGCGCCGGCACCCGCAGCACCTGATGCTTCATCTCGGTCGCATACGCCACGACGCCGAGGCGAAGCACCGACGACGCGCCCGGCGTGCGCACGAGCGTCTCGGCGACGAGACCGCCCGTGAGCGACTCGGCGACCGCGACGGTCACGCCCCTCACCGCCGCCCTCGCGACGATCCTCGCTGCGACCGCCTCTGCATCCATCATCGGCTCCTCACCGCGTGCACGACGAACTCCACCCCGGAGTAGATGGTGAGCGCGACCGCGACCGTCATCGTGACGACGCACACCCAGACCGCCCAGTCGCCGAGCCACGCCTGCAGCGGCAGGAGCGCGAGCGGCAGCGCGATCGCCTGCGCCATGGTCTTGGCCTTGCCCGCCCAGTCGGCGGCGATCACGACGTCGCTCGCGACCACGAGCCGGTAGGCGGTGATGCCCCACTCGCGCAGCAGCACGACCGCGGTGATCCACCACGGCAGCTCGCCGAGGATCGACAGCACCACGAAGGCGCTGCCGGTGATCGCCTTGTCGGCGATCGGGTCGATGAGCTTGCCGAAGTCGGTCACGAGCCCGCGCCCGCGCGCGATCTGCCCGTCGACGAAGTCGGTGGCGATGAGCACCGCGAACAGCAGCGCGACCATCGTGCGCGCGAGGCCGGGCTCGGGGTTGGTGAGCGCGACCGCGATGAACACCGGGGTGAGCAGGATGCGCACGACCGAGATGATGTTCGGCACGCTCGCGACGCTCGCAGGCTCGTCGCCGCGGCGCCAGACGCGACCGCGCCACGGGCTCAGTATCCCCATGGAGGCAGGCTAACGCGTCAGTCGCGGCCGGTGAGCGACCACGCGTCGTCGTCGTCGCCGCCCTCGGCCTCGACGACCTCGAGCCCATCGCGGTTCGCCTCGTCGAAGGGGTCGGCGTACCGGTCGTCGGTCTCGACCCACGCGCCCTCGTCGTCGTCGGATGCGTCGGCGGGCTCGGGCACGGCAGGCGCGGCGGCCGCGGCGGGCGGCGCGGCGGGTGCGGCCGGCGCGAGATCGGAAGAGCACA
>NZ_VOIR01000003.1 GCF_007923295.1 Agrococcus sediminis
CGGGATCCCGGCTCGAACATGAACGGCGTGACTCATGCGCTATCACCGCCCACATCCACAGCCAGACGCTATCGCCCCTGCTTCTGCCCCGTGATGCACTGGCGATGCAGCGGAGCGATCGAGGGCTCTCAGCCGCGGGTGCTGCCGCGCGGCCCCGACTCCGCGCAAGCGATTTCGTTACACTCCTGTAATAATTGCGCATTGCGCAAGCAGTAACGTTTCACTCAGCGCGTGCATAGGCCCTGCCGAGGGAAGCCCTCCGCCGCGGAAGCGATTGGGACAGGGATGCTCGTAGGGCTTGGTCGTGCATGGGCGATCGCAGCTGTGGCAGCGGGAGTGCTCGTAGCCACGTTGCTGCAGCCGGTCGAGTCTGCCGCGGCGCAGGACGCGGTGGATCCGATGCTGACGATCCCTGCGCTGCAGGCCCCGGCTGTGGCGACTCTGAGCCCTGAGGCGCCGGAGGGCGATGGGGCGCTGCCGACGCCTCGCGTCGAGGCCGCCGCACCGCTCGCGGTAGCGGCGCCGATGGATGAGGCGACCCTCGATGTGGGCTCGCTCGAGGTGGTGGAGCGAGCGCTCCACTCCACGACCTACGACGCCGGCGATGGGACCTTTGTCCGGCAGTTCTCCGAGCAGCCGCAGAACGTGCAACTGACCGACGGCCAGTGGGTTGAGATCTCGACCGGGCTGGAGCGTTCAGGTACCGGCTGGGAGGTGGAGGCGCACCCGCTCGCACCGCAGTTCGGACCCGACGCGAGCGACGCCCGCGCGGTGACGGTGTCGGTCGATGATCACCAGGTGGCGTTCGCGCTCGAAGGCGCGGATCCCGGAAGCGTCGCGGCGCCGTTCTGGTGGTGGGACGAGCAAGACACGATCACCTACCGCGACGTGCTTGAAGGCGCCGACCTCGAGTACGAGGTGCTCTCGGGGTCGGTGAAGGAGACGCTCATCTTGGATGCCCTTCCGGAGGATGGGCGGACGAGCTGGACGTGGCGCATGGACACCGGCGGGCTCGTGCCTCGGATCGATGAGTTCGGCGCGCTCGAGCTCAGCGACGGGGACGACGTCGTGATGAGCAGCGCGACGCCTATCGCCTGGGACGCGGCGGGCTCAGCGGATCGCTGGCGCGGGGAGACGGAGCTCGTGCCTTCCCTTCGTCGCGTCTCTGGCGACACCTGGGCGTACTCGGTGGAGGTGGACCAGGAGTGGCTCGCGTCGCCCGAGCGCGTGTTCCCTGTGTCGATCGATCCGCAGCTGAACGCGGGGCCGAACTTCTGGCAGTCGTACAAGACCGATGGTGCGACACGCTCGGGCGAGCTGCTGGTCGGAAACCCGAACGAGCCCGGTGGAGGAACGTACTGGCGCGCACTCACCCGGATGGACTACGGCGCGGTCCCCGGCAATGTCATCGAGGATGCCTGGCTGTCCGTCGCGTATCTCGGCGGGCAGACGACGGTGCAGTCGGGCCGAGTGAGTCATGCCACCTGCGCCTCCTACGGCTGTCTGGCGGGAGCCAGCGCTGATACCTTCTCGCTGGGTTCAGGCTCTGCCGTCACGAGTGGTGACGTCGTGCCCACAGTGCTGGCGCGGCAGTTCGCTGCCGGGGACACCGGTGTGTCATGGGCGATCCGCGGGGGGTGTCAGATGGTCTGTGTAAGCGGTGAGGTCGCCGTTCGAAGGAGAACAGACTGTGACCATGACCAGGCCGAATCCGGACCGTGAGGAGCGGCGCCGGAAGCAGAAGGAGCTCGCGGACCGCCTGAAGTCGTCCGGTGCGCTGGATGAGATCTTCGCGAAGATCGATGCTGGCGAGCCGCTCACGGGCGAGCAGGGACTGCTCGGCGGAATGCTGAAGGCGGCGCTCGAGCGCGGCTTGGACGCGGAGCTGACCGAGCATGTCGGCTACGAGCGCGGCGATCCCGAAGCGTCGCTGCACGAGAACTCGCGCAACGGCACGACGCCCAAGACCGTCGCGACCGAGATCGGTGACGTCGATCTCGCCGTCCCACGCGACCGCAACGGCACGTTCACGCCGATGCTGGTGCCCAAGGGGCAGCGTCGCTTGGACGGGCTCGACGGGATGATCATCTCGCTCTACGCCGGCGGCATGACGCTGCGCGACATCCAGCACCACCTCGAATCGACCATCGGCACCGAGCTCAGCCACGAGACGATCTCGAAGATCGTCGACCAGGTCGGTGAGGAGGTGCTGGCGTGGCAGTCGCGGCCGCTGGAGGCGCTCTACCCGGTGATCTATCTCGACGCGATCGTGGTCAAGATCCGCGATGGCGGGCACGTGCGCAACAAGGCCGCCCATATCGCCGTCGGCGTCGACATGGACGGCATCAAGCACGTGCTCGGCATCTGGGTGCAGGCGAGCGAGGGAGCGAAGTTCTGGGCGGCCGTCTGCGCCGAGCTCGCCAACCGCGGCGTCCGCGACGTGCTGATCGTCTGCTGCGACGGACTCACCGGCTTCCCGGAAGCGGTCGAGGCGACCTGGCCCGAAGCGACCGTGCAGACCTGCGTCGTGCACCTGATCCGCGCCGCGATGCGGTTCGTCTCCTACGGCGACCGGAAGGCCGTCGCTGCCGCGCTCAAACCGATCTACCAGGCCGCGACCGCAGACGCCGCGCTCACGGCGCTGGAGGCGTTCGAGGCGTCGGAGCTGGGCCGCCGCTACCCGTCAGCGGTCAAGTCGTTCCGCGACGCGTGGGAACGGTTCACGCCCTTCCTCGCCTTCCCGCCGGCGCTTCGGCGAGTGATCTACACGACCAACGCGATCGAGTCGCTCAACTTCCAGCTGCGGAAGGTGACGAAGAACCGCGGGCACTTCCCGAACGATCAAGCCGCGGTGAAGCTGCTCTGGCTAGCGATCTGCGACATCGAGGACAAGCGCGCCCGCGACCGCGAGAAGGAGCGAGGCCTCCGCGCCGAGCAGCGCAAAGCCTCCGGCCGCCTCGTCGAGGGCCAAGTCACCACCAACTGGAAACAAGCGCTCGAGCAGCTCTCACTCGTCTACCCCGACCGCATCAAACCCCACCTCTGACCACCCTGACCCGCGTCGCTTACACAGAGCACTTGACACGCTCGATCCGCGGCAACGAGGTCTCCGGCTACACGTACAAGCGCATCGACGCCGCGATCAGCATTCGATACCACGCGAAGCCGACGGTCGCGCTCGCAACCGGCACGGGGACCCCGACGAACGGCTCCACCGGTGCTCTGACGACGCCGACGCTGCGCGCCTCGCTCACGACCACGTCGACGCTGACCAATCAGGTGCAGTTCGAGGTCTACAGCAGCTCCAGCCTGTCGGAGTCGACGCTCCTCCACAGGACGCCGGCGATCTCCCGCACGACCAGCGGAGCGGTGACCGCATCGGTGCCGGCGACGCTGCTGAAGCCGGGGCAGAAGTACTGGTGGCGCGCGATCGTCACAGACCCCCACAACACGCTCTACGGGCAGCAGCGCTCGGTGTCTTCGACCTGGTCGTTCACGACGCAGCAGGTGCCCGGCGTCGACGGCGCGACCGGCTCGCACGGCACCCTGCAAGGGACACCCCAGACGATCACGACGCTGACGCCGCAGCTCAGCGTGACGGCGGTGGCCGATACCGACAGCGTCGGCAATCGGATGCAGTACCAGTTCCGGGTCTCCTCCGGCTCCGACGCGCGCCCCTACAACGGCGCAAATGTCGGCGCCATCGTCACCTCGGGCTGGCTGGAGGCGCCAGCCGGATCGCCCGTCGCGTTCGCTGTGCCGGAAGGTGCGCTGGAGGACGGCAAGCAGTACTCGTGGACGGTGCTGACGCGGGATGGCGTCTCGACGAATCACTGGCCCGACTGGAACCGCAGGATGCAGGTGAACCTTCGTCTGGGCACCACTGGGCCTTCGCCTTTCGACAGCGCGGGCCCGGTGACGGTGAATCTCGCCAACGGCAACGCGGCGCTGTCATTCGCGTCGCCGACCGTGGAGACCGTCGGCGGGCCCATGGGCTATTCGTTCTCCTACAACTCCGCCGAAGCCGGGACCGCGAACCTCGGCCTGCGCGGGGAGTATTTCGACGCGCGTCGACCGGATGGGTCCGCGCCGAGCGCTCCCGCCGATTTCACCTTCGACGGGAAGCAGCCGCTCCTGGTGCGGACCGACCCCTCGCTGTCGTTCGACTGGGGCACCGGCTCACCCGCGGACGGCGTCCCCAACGATTACTTCCTCGCCCGCTGGAACGGCTTCATCCAGATCCCGGCTCCGACGACGACGGGAGCGGCACCGCAGATCGGCGTGCTGCGCGACGACGGCGCGCGAGTCTTCCTCAACGGCGACCGCGTCCTCGATCACTGGTCACTGTCCTCGCCGACCGTCGACTGGATCGACCTGCCGGCCGGTCTGGCAGGCGGGACGCCGGCGAGCATCCGCGTCGAGTACTTCGAGCGCGCCTACGACGCGAACATGGAGCTCTGGTACCGCGAGGGCCCGAACGACACCAACGCGCACCAGGTGCCCTCGGACTGGCTCACGCGAGACCTGCAGGTGCTGCCGGCGGGGTGGCAGTCGTCGACGGCGATCGCGGGCTCCGCCAGCGCCTGGTCGAAGGCGGAGATCACCGAGACGGCGGTCGTGCTGACGGACTCCAGCGGTGCCGCGCACACTCACGCCCGCACCTCTGCGGGAGGCTTCAGCCCTCCGTCGGGCGAGTGGTCGCACGTCAGCCTCGATGCGGCGGGCAACGTCGTGCTCACCGACGAGGACGGCACCGTCTACCAGTTCGACGCGAACGGGCGCGTGACGTCCGCCGTGAGTCCCGCTGACGCGCGTCGGCCCGCTGCTCCGCAGGCCGAGCGCAACGCGCTCGGTCTCGTGACCGCGATCTACGACCCGGTCTCGACCGGCGGCACGGCCCCGCGCCGCGAGGTGCAGCTGCACTACCAGACCCAGACGCGAACGGCCACCGGCGGACTGACGGGCACGAACGAGCCGATGTGCGACGTGCCCGTCGGCGCCGACAGCGCCTACCGGGAGGCGCCGGTGTCCATGCTGTGCGCGTTGACGTACCCGGACGCGAGCGACGGCATCGCGCGCAGTGAGACCCGGATCCTCTACAACGAAGCCGGCCAGCTCTCTGCCATTCTCGACCCCGGATCCGAGCTGACGAGCTTCGGCTATGACGCTGAGGGCCGGCTCGCGGAGATCCGCGACTCGGTCGCGAGCGACGCGATCGCCGCGGGGCTCGCCGACACCGCGGCCGCCCGTACCCAGATCAGCTACACCGGCGACCGTGTCTCCCGCGTCACGCTCCCTGCACCCGACGGCGCGACCGCGGGCGCACGGCCGCAGCGCGACTACGCCTACGGCTCGGGCACCACGCAGGTGACGGTCGCGGGTCTCGCGGGGGTGGACTCCACCGTCACCTACGACTCCGCGTGGCGCGCGGTCTCGACAACCTCGAACATGGGCGTCTCCTCCAGCCAGGTGTGGCATGCGGAGCGCGACCAGGTGCTGCGCACGACCGACGCTGCAGGGCGCGTCTCGACCACGATCTACGATCCCGTGACCGAACGGGCCACCGACGCGTACGGCCCGGCCCCGGCGGCCTGCTTCGCACCGACGGGACCACCGGTGGCGGATCCTGTCGCGACCGCGGGTTGCGGCATCCTTCCCGCCCACACGCAGACGGCGCACGACGGGCAGCGGGGGCTGCAGGCGGCGTTCTACTCGAATCGGAACCTGACGGGCGCGCCCCGCGCCTTCGCGCAAGGCGTGAACTCGTCCGGCACGGTCGACGTCAACTGGGGCAGCGGCAGCCCCGAGGGCGTCGCCGCTGACAACTGGTCGACCCGCCTGACCGGCCTGGTCACCTTCCCGACCACTGGCGCCTACCGCTTCAGCGCGCTGAGCGACGACGGCGTGCGGATCTGGATCGATGACCGGCTCGTGCTCGACAGCTGGGTCAGCGGCGCGACCGAGCGCGTCGCGCCCGCCGACGTGACCGCGTCTGCGGGCCAGGTCAGCCGCATCCGCATCGAGCACTTCGACGGCGGCTACGGGGCGCAGCTGCACCTCAAGTGGAAGACGCCAGGACAGACGCAAGCGGTCGTCGTGCCCGCGACCGCGCTCGCGCCCGACTACGGCCTGGTCGCTCGCACGACCGTCGACGACCAGGTGCCATCGGGGCTCTCCGGAGTGGCCGCGCCGACCACGACCGCGACGTTCGCGTACGCCCACCCGTGGCTCGGGCAGGCGACCGAGGCGACGCTCGCCGGGCTCACGACCCGGCTCTCCTTCGAGGACCCCGGGGGCGACGGATATCTGCGTCGCACCGAGCGCCGACTGCCGGCCGCCAACACCGGAGGGGCTCCCGCGACCGCGGGCACTACCACCAGCTACTACGGTGCGCTCGAGACCGCCCCTGCCGTCTGCGGCATCCCGGCCGGCACCGGTCAGTTCGGGCTGGCTCGAACGACCACCGGGCCCGCCGCGGCTGACGGCACCAGGGTCGCGACCCACTTCGCCTATGACGCTTGGGGCCGCGTGGCTGGTACGAAGGTCGACGGCGACTGGAACTGGTCCTGCACGACGGTCGACGCGCGGGGTCGCGTGACCTTGCAGACTGCGAGGGCGGCGGCCGGCACGCCGAACCACTCGGCGACCACGACCTACACGGCGACCGCCTCGGGCATGGTCGTGGCTGTGAACGGCCGGGCCGTGGCCGGCAGTGCCAACGGCTCGACGATCACCACTCGCACGGATCTGCTCGGCCGGGTGACGCAGTACACCGATGTGTTCGGCACAGTCACCGTGCCCGCCTATCAGGCCAGGACCGGCAGGCTGCTGTCGACCACGACGACGCCTGCGGGCGGGCAGGCGGAGGCGACGGCATTCTCGTATGACCGGGACGGGAAGGTCACGTCGGTCTCCGTCCGCGGCACGGTCTACGCGACCCCCACATATGACCAGTTCGCGCAGCTCGCATCCGTCGCCTACCTGGGCGGCGGGTCGCTGTCCTCGATCGGGCGGGACGCGGCTGGCCGCGGCACCGCGCA
>NZ_VOIR01000004.1 GCF_007923295.1 Agrococcus sediminis
CATAGAAAAAGGGGCCCCAGATGAATCTGGGGCCCCTTTCCAAAAGAAGTCCGGCGGTGTCCTACTCTCCCACAGGGTCCCCCCTGCAGTACCATCGGCGCTGAGAGCCTTAGCTTCCGGGTTCGGAATGTGACCGGGCGTTTCCCTCTCGCTATGGCCGCCGAAACACTGTTGATGTTTCAGTCTGCACAGCACTCCGCTCGAAGCGGAGGGCTGCAGTTCTCGACCGTACATCGAGAACCACAAAGTGGACGCGAGCAGCAAGCTCATAATATGTGTTATCAAGTCATCGGCTTATTAGTACCGGTCAGCTTCATGGGTCTTTAGTCCCCACTTCCACATCCGGCCTATCAACCCAGTAGTCTGGCTGGGAGCCTCTCGCCCGAAGGCACGGAAGTCTCATCTTGAGGCCGGCTTCCCGCTTAGATGCTTTCAGCGGTTATCCATCCCGAACGTAGCTAATCAGCGGTGCTCCTGGCGGAACAACTGACACACCAGAGGTTCGTCCAACCCGGTCCTCTCGTACTAGGGTCAGATCCTCTCAAACTTCCAACGCGCGCAGCGGATAGGGACCGAACTGTCTCACGACGTTCTAAACCCAGCTCGCGTGCCGCTTTAATGGGCGAACAGCCCAACCCTTGGGACCTACTCCAGCCCCAGGATGCGACGAGCCGACATCGAGGTGCCAAACCATGCCGTCGATATGGACTCTTGGGCAAGATCAGCCTGTTATCCCCGAGGTACCTTTTATCCGTTGAGCGACAGCGCTTCCACAAGCCACTGCCGGATCACTAGTCCCGACTTTCGTCCCTGCTCCAGTTGTCACTGTCACAGTCAAGCTCCCTTGTGCACTTACACTCGACACCTGATTGCCAACCAGGTTGAGGGAACCTTTGGGCGCCTCCGTTACTTTTTGGGAGGCAACCGCCCCAGTTAAACTACCCACCAGGCACTGTCCCTGAACCGGATTACGGTTCGAAGTTAGATATCCAGAGTGACCAGAGTGGTATTTCAACAATGACTCCACCCGAACTAGCGTCCGGGCTTCACAGTCTCCCACCTATCCTACACAAGCCACACCGAACACCAATACCAAGCTGTAGTAAAGGTCACGGGGTCTTTCCGTCCTGCTGCGCGTAACGAGCATCTTTACTCGTAGTGCAATTTCGCCGAGTTCGCGGTTGAGACAGCTGGGAAGTCGTTACGCCATTCGTGCAGGTCGGAACTTACCCGACAAGGAATTTCGCTACCTTAGGATGGTTATAGTTACCACCGCCGTTTACTGGGGCTTAAATTCTGAGCTTCGCTTGCGCTAACCCTTCCTCTTAACCTTCCAGCACCGGGCAGGCGTCAGTCCGTATACATCGACTTGCGTCTTAGCACGGACCTGTGTTTTTAGTAAACAGTCGCTTCCCACTGGTCTCTGCGGCCTTCAAACGCTCGGGCAGCTAGTGCCGTCACGCCTCAGGCCCCCCTTCTCCCGAAGTTACGGGGGCATTTTGCCGAGTTCCTTAACCACGATTCTCTCGATCTCCTTGGTATTCTCTACCTGACCACCTGAGTCGGTTTGGGGTACGGGTGACTTGAACCTCGCGTCGATGCTTTTCTTGGCAGCATAGGATCACAGACTTCCCTCTAGGGTTCGGCAAAGCTCTCAGGCTGTATGTGGGACGGATTTGCCTATCCCACGCCCTACGGCTTACCCGGACTCAACCATCGGCCCGGTTCTGCTACCTTCCTGCGTCACACCTGTTAATACGCTAGCCGCACCAGCATAGGGTCGAGTGCTAGCCCAAGGACGTCACCCCGAAGGGATCGGTCCGAGGATTCGGACTCTTAGCATTACTGGATTGACTTGGGCGGTTCTTCGCCAGCTCAGGATTATCAACCTGATGTCCATCGACTACGCCTGTCGGCCTCGCCTTAGGTCCCGGCTTACCCAGGGAAGATTAGCTTGACCCTGGAACCCTTGGTCTTTCGGAGGACTGGTTTCTCGCCAGTCTTTCGCTACTCATGCCTGCATTCTCACTCGTGTGGCGTCCACGGCTGGATTCCTCCGCCGCTTCACTCGCCACACGACGCTCTCCTACCAATCCGCACGCCTGGACAGCCACGAGGGCTGCCGAGCTGTTGCGCGAATTCCACGACTTCGGTGGTGTGCTTGAGCCCCGCTAAATTGTCGGCGCAGAATCACTTGACCAGTGAGCTATTACGCACTCTTTCAAGGGTGGCTGCTTCTAAGCCAACCTCCTGGTTGTCTAAGCAACTCCACATCCTTTTCCACTTAGCACACGCTTAGGGACCTTAGTCGGTGGTCTGGGTTGTTTCCCTCTCGACGATGAAGCTTATCCCCCACCGTCTCACTGCTGCGCTCTCACTTACCGGCATTCGGAGTT
Organism: Agrococcus sediminis; assembly: GCF_007923295.1. Classification (GTDB taxonomy): domain Bacteria; phylum Actinomycetota; class Actinomycetes; order Actinomycetales; family Microbacteriaceae; genus Agrococcus; species Agrococcus sediminis. Next base: position 2,397 of record NZ_VOIR01000004.1, read on the forward strand.
TGGCTGACGTCAGTAACCTTTTGGGGCCCATCGGCCATCCAGTAGCTCTACCTCCGGCAAGAAACACGCAACGCTGCACCTAAATGCATTTCGGAGAGAACCAGCTATCACGAAGTTTGATTGGCCTTTCACCCCTATCCACAGCTCATCCCCTCAGTTTTCAACCTAAGTGGGTTCGGTCCTCCACGAGGTCTTACCCTCGCTTCAACCTGGCCATGGATAGATCACTTCGCTTCGGGTCTAGGACATGCGACTGAATCGCCCTATTCAGACTCGCTTTCGCTACGGCTACCCCACACGGGTTAACCTCGCCACATATCGCTAACTCGCAGGCTCATTCTTCAAAAGGCACGCTGTCACAGCTGCTAGGGCTGCTCCAACGGTTTGTAAGCAAACGGTTTCAGGTACTATTTCACTCCCCTCCCGGGGTACTTTTCACCTTTCCCTCACGGTACTTGTCCGCTATCGGTCATCTGGGAGTATTTAGGCTTACCAGGTGGTCCTGGCTGATTCACACGGGATTTCTCGGGCCCCGTGCTACTTGGGATGGACCTCGCGCCATTGCGCGGTTTCGGCTACGGGATTGTCACCCTCTTCGATGAGCCTTTCCAAGCTCTTCGCCTACCGCGGTCTGTAACGCTTGCTGCTCGGCAGAGCAGCTGAGATGTCCCACAACCCCGATCGTGCAACGCCTGCCGGCTATCACACACGATCGGTTTAGCCTCTTCCGCGTTCGCTCGCCACTACTTACGGAATCACTGTTGTTTTCTCTTCCTGTGGGTACTGAGATGTTTCACTTCCCCACGTTCCCTCTACCCGCCCTATATATTCAGGCGGGAGTCACTGGGTCGGCACGCCGCCCAGCGGGGTTTCCCCATTCGGAGATCCTCGGATCAAAGCTCGTTTATCAGCTCCCCGAGGCTTATCGCAGATTACTACGTCCTTCATCGGCTCCAGATGCCAAGGCATCCACCGTTTGCTCTTAGAAACTTGACCACATACATGAGTATTTTGGTTAGGACACCACCGCCGAGGCGATGGCGACCAATGATCTATAAAGATCATCAAGACTCGAGCCGAAGCTCGAATCTAAGATGCTCGCGTCCACTGTGTAGTTCTCAACTTACGGTCGGTACCGTCAGCCCCAGCGCCCTGCGCTGCGACCGGCCGGTCCGAGGTTCCGAAGACGCCAAAAGGCGCCGTCTGGTCCCTCAGGACCCAACAGCGTGCATGTGCTCGATCTCCCGCGTCCCGCCGTTCCTGACTGCAAGCAGTCGTACTGAGCTGGACCCGATCCCTCGAGCACCAATGTCAATGTTCCACCCTTGAGCTGACCACCGGTCGACGTGTGCGACCGTAGTGGCTCTGCGCCGGCTGCGCCGGCGAGATGCTCCTTAGAAAGGAGGTGATCCAGCCGCACCTTCCGGTACGGCTACCTTGTTACGACTTAGTCCTAATCACCGATCCCACCTTCGACAGCTCCCTCCAAAAGGTTAGGCCACTGGCTTCGGGTGTTACCGACTTTCATGACTTGACGGGCGGTGTGTACAAGGCCCGGGAACGTATTCACCGCAGCGTTGCTGATCTGCGATTACTAGCGACTCCGACTTCATGAGGTCGAGTTGCAGACCTCAATCCGAACTGAGACCGGCTTTTTGGGATTCGCTCCACCTTGCGGTATCGCAGCCCATTGTACCGGCCATTGTAGCATGCGTGAAGCCCAAGACATAAGGGGCATGATGATTTGACCTCATCCCCACCTTCCTCCGAGTTGACCCCGGCAGTATCCCATGAGTTCCCACCATTACGTGCTGGCAACATAGGACGAGGGTTGCGCTCGTTGCGGGACTTAACCCAACATCTCACGACACGAGCTGACGACAACCATGCACCACCTGTATACCGACCTTGCGGGGCGACCATCTCTGGCCGTTTCCGGTATATGTCAAGCCTTGGTAAGGTTCTTCGCGTTGCATCGAATTAATCCGCATGCTCCGCCGCTTGTGCGGGCCCCCGTCAATTCCTTTGAGTTTTAGCCTTGCGGCCGTACTCCCCAGGCGGGGAACTTAATGCGTTAGCTACGACACGGAGACCGTGGAATGGTCCCCACATCTAGTTCCCAACGTTTACGGCATGGACTACCAGGGTATCTAAGCCTGTTTGCTCCCCATGCTTTCGCTCCTCAGCGTCAGTTACGGCCCAGAGATCTGCCTTCGCCATCGGTGTTCCTCCTGATATCTGCGCATTCCACCGCTACACCAGGAATTCCAATCTCCCCTACCGCACTCTAGTCTGCCCGTACCCACTGCAAGCCCGAGGTTGAGCCTCGGGTTTTCACAGCAGACGCGACAAACCGCCTACGAGCTCTTTACGCCCAATAATTCCGGACAACGCTTGCACCCTACGTATTACCGCGGCTGCTGGCACGTAGTTAGCCGGTGCTTTTTCTGCAGGTACCGTCACTTTCGCTTCTTCCCTGCTAAAAGAGGTTTACAACCCGAAGGCCTTCGTCCCTCACGCGGCGTTGCTGCATCAGGCTTGCGCCCATTGTGCAATATTCCCCACTGCTGCCTCCCGTAGGAGTCTGGGCCGTGTCTCAGTCCCAGTGTGGCCGGTCACCCTCTCAGGCCGGCTACCCGTCGTCGCCTTGGTGAGCCGTTACCTCACCAACTAGCTGATAGGCCGTGAGCTGATCCTTGACCGAAGTTCTTTCCACCATCAGGAGATGCCTCCGAGGGTCGTATCCGGTATTAGACGCCGTTTCCAGCGCTTATCCCAGAGTCAAGGGCACATTGCTCACGTATTACTCACCCGTTCGCCACTAATCCAGAGGAGCAAGCTCCTCCTTCATCGTTCGACTTGCATGTGTTAAGCACGCCGCCAGCGTTCGTCCTGAGCCAGGATCAAACTCTCCG
>NZ_VOIR01000005.1 GCF_007923295.1 Agrococcus sediminis
GGCGTGGTCGCTGTCTGGTGGTGGGGGTGTGAGCGAGTCGGTGGTGCGGTCGCAGTCGGGTCGGGTGCTGCAGCATCGCATCGTGCAGGGCGCGTCGTCGTTCACGTCGTCGTATTCGTACGACGGGGCGGGCCGGCTGGTGAAGGCGGTGATCCCGGGTCATGCGCTCACCTACGGGTTCGCGGCGACCGGCGGGTGCGGCCCGAACGTGGCGGCGGGCGCGTCGGGCAATCGCACGTCGGTGTCGGATGTGTGGACGGCGCCGGGCCAGGCGGCGCGGACGACGACCACGACGTACTGCTACGACTGGGCGGACCGGCTGCTGTCCTCGACCGTGACGGGCGCGGTCGCGGGCGCGCATGCGGTGGCGGATGGGGTGGCGGCGGCGGAGCTCGGCTACGACGCGCGCGGCAACACGGTGCGGCTGGCGGACATGACGCTCCGCTATGACGCGGCGGATGCGCACTCCGGCACCACGTACGCCGATGGCACGACGGTGGCGGTCGTGCGGGATGCGCTGGGGCGGATCGCGGCGCGCACGACCGATCCGGCCGGGGCGGAGCCGGCGGTGACGGTGCGGTACCTGTATGCCGGTGACGGGGACGAGCCGTTCGCGCAGCTGGAGGGGTCGGTGCTGGTGCGGCAGGTGGAGCTGCCGGGCGGGGCGACGGTGACGCTCACCGGCACGGGGGCTGGGACGGAGCGGCAGTGGCAGTACCCGTCGATGCTCGGCCACACGGTCACCACCGGTGATGGGAGCGCGGGGTCGCCGGTGCGGCTGTACGACCCGTACGGGCAGCCGCTGGAGGCCGGCACGTTCGCGCTCGGCACGGTCGCCGCCGACGACGCGGGGACGACCGCGGGCCGGACGGGCTGGCACCAGGGGGCGCAGCGGATCGCCGACACCGCGGGCACCGTCACGGTGATCGAGATGGGGGCCAGGTTGTACGTGCCGGCGTTGGGCCGGTTCCTGCAGGTCGACCCGGTCGAGGGCGGCGTCGACAACGACTACGTCTGGCCCACCGACCCGATCGGGAAGAGCGACACCGACGGTCAGTTCGACTGGGACGTCGCGTTTGCGGTTGCAGACGTTGTGTCGCTGGGGCTGATGTTTGTCCCTGGGATCGGAACCGCGGTAGGCGTTGCGGTTAGAGCGATCACCGTTGCTGCTCGACTCGTTCACGCCACGGTGCAGCTGACGCGAGGTATGTCTATCGCGTCACGGATTGCGACAGCTCGACAGTCCACCCATATCGCCCTGCAGGCGACGCGACATGCGCGCGGCGGCCGGGTAGGCGGGCTCGTCAGAGGAACTTCTCAGCCCACGATTCTTGGATCCCAACGAGCGGCTAATGTTGCCGGGCGTGCGCTCGTCAGACGCGGTCCGGCAGGCACAGCCCGCCATTCCTCGCGCCACGTCATCTACGCTCCGAGGTCTGGGTACACGTTCCGCCAGTACCCGAGTGCCGGTTACGCGGTGATCGGCCGGTCGGGCTCGAGTCGAGGTTTGCATGTCCGCTGGTGATGCTTGCGAGTGGGTGATCGCGGCTGTTCCCATGTCTCCGGACCAAGCCGCCATCGCGCGGTACCTTGACGATCCGGCGCAACCGGATGCGGACGTTCTCTACTGGGCCCCGTCGGACTACCAGACTCCTTACGGCAGTGGTTACCTCGACGCTTACGATCTGGAGATCCTGCGGAAGGACGCGCTGGCAGTCGTCACCGGCCCGGACGCAGCCAGGCTGGATCGAGCGTTCTTCGGCGACTACCGCGACGATGTGGGTGAGCGGGCTGCGGGTCGAGTGCTCGCCGTCGATCAGCACGCGACTGTGAGTGGGGATCCACGCTATGTAGTCTCCAGATTTCTTGCGCTCATCCCGTTCTTCCGCGCGCAGTTCTTGCCATGGCCCCTGAGCGACCGCGCGCGCTCGGCGCTTCGCGCGATGCGCGATTCTGAGCAGCCTTCGCGGAAGCTTCGACGCGTCCGTCGATCGCTCGTCGGCACAGACCCACGGTCGACTGCGGTCCGATACTGGTGCGCAGGAGCTGAGCAACTGCTGCGCGATGGAGGTCCCGAGACTCGCCCGATGGTCGACGAGGACTGCCGGTCTATAGCTGCTTGCCTTCTGGCCAGCGGCGAGATTTGGGCCTCCGATGTCTGGGGTGGCAGCATCGCGCGGTCGCTGCAGGACGAGAAGACTGCCTCGGACGGGCTTTGAGGCGCGCGCGTCCGCGCAGCCGCCACGGTGCGGCGGATGCGCACCTCGGCACCACGTACGCCGATGGCACGACGGTGGCGGTCGTGCGGGATGCGCTGGGGCGGATCGCGGCGCGCACGACCGATCCGGCCGGGGCGGAGCCGGCGGTGACGGTGCGGTACCTGTATGCCGGTGACGGGGACGAGCCGTTCGCGCAGCTGGAGGGGTCGGTGCTGGTGCGGCAGGTGGAGCTGCCGGGCGGGGCGACGGTGACGCTCACCGGCACGGGGGCTGGGACGGAGCGGCAGTGGCAGTACCCGTCGATGCTCGGCCACATGGTCACCACCGGTGATGGGAGCGCGGGGTCGCCGGTGCGGCTGTACGACCCGTACGGGCAGCCGCTGGAGGCCGGCACGTTCGCGCTCGGCACGGTCGCCGCCGACGACGCGGGGACGACCGCGGGCCGGACGGGCTGGCACCAGGGGGCGCAGCGGATCGCCGACACCGCGGGCACCGTCACGGTGATCGAGATGGGGGCCAGGTTGTACGTGCCGGCGTTGGGCCGGTTCCTGCAGGTCGACCCGGTCGAGGGCGGCGTCGACAACGACTACGTCTGGCCCACCGACCCCATCGG
>NZ_VOIR01000006.1 GCF_007923295.1 Agrococcus sediminis
GGGGTCACGTCCCGCTGAGTGGTGGAGTTTCTCGACACCGTGCGGTCAGTTGTTCTGATTATGCAGCAGCGAGTTCTGGCATGGCCACCTCCTCGTGCATCAGGTCGAGCAGGCGCATGGAGTTCTCGCTGAAGTAGCGGCGGTCGGCGCTGTCCCATTCGTCGTGCTGCTCGATCAGCACGTGCCCGGCCAGCCGTAGGAGCGCGGCGGGGTTGGGGAAGGTGCCGACCACGTTGGTGCGGCGCTTGATCTCCTTGTTGAGGCGCTCGAGCGGGTTCGTGGACCAGATCTGCTGCCAGTGCTGGGAGGGGAACGCGGCGAATGCGAGCAGCTCGTCTCGCGCCTCGTCGAGCATCTCTGCCGCCGCCGGGTGGGAGCGCTCGAGCATCGCCACGACTTCGTCGAACTGGCCCTCGACCAGCGCGCGCTTGCCGCGCGGGACGAACACGGTGCGGATAATCGCCGCGACCATCGGGCCAGCTGTCTTGGGAACCTTCGCGAGCACGTTGCGCATGAAGTGGACGCGGCAGCGCTGCCAGGACACGCCCTGGAACGCGACCCGGATCGCCGCGACCAAGCCGGCGTGAGCGTCGGAGACGACCAGCTTCACCCCGCCGAGACCGCGGGCCTTGAGGGAGCGGAAGAACGCGGTCCAGAACGGCTCGGACTCGGTGTCGCCGACATCGAAGCCGAGCACCTGCCGCCGGCCGTCGGCGGCGACGCCGACCGCGACCACGACGGCCTGGGAGACGACGCGGCGGCCCACGCGCGCCTTGCAGTAGGTGGCGTCGACGAACACGTACGGGAACGCGGTCTCGCCCAGCGGGCGCTCCCGGAACGCGGCCACGTCCTCATCCAGGCCGGCGCAGATGCGGGAGACCTCGGACTTCGAGACGCCGGTGTCGGCGCCCAGCGCCTTGACCAGGTCGTCGACCTTGCGGGTGGAGACGCCGTGCACGTACGCCTCCATCACCACCGCGAACAGTGCCTGGTCGACGCGGCGGCGCCGCTCCAGCAGCGAGGGGAAGAACGAGCCGCTGCGCAGCTTCGGGATCCGCAGATCCAGTTGGCCTGCGGTGGTGGTGAGCGTGCGCGGACGGGTGCCGTTGCGCTGCGCCACCCGCTCCAAGGAACGTTCGAACGGGGCGGCGCCGATGAACGCGGTCGCTTCCGCGTCGATCAGCTCCTGATAGAGCTTCTCGGTCGCCGACCGGATCCGATCCGAGACATCGGTGTGCTGAAGTTCCCCGAGGAGCTCGAGGAGGGCAGACTGGTCAAGAGCCATCGTGCGTTGTGTCTTCCTGTGAGTAGCTTTAGTCGGTTCTCACTGACCATCGCACGATGGCTCACCACGTTCACGACGTGACACTCGAGCTGAGAACTACACCACCCCAGGGGACGTGACC
>NZ_VOIR01000007.1 GCF_007923295.1 Agrococcus sediminis
GTGGAGTAGTCACGATACTCGCCCCACGAGCCAGCGCACAACGTGCGCACGAACCCGAAGACGAGGAGGTGTTGGTCCCTCTTGATCCGCCAGCCTCTCGGCCCGGCGTCTATGGGGTGACGAGGGACAACATTACACGGGCCACGGCCCCTGCGTGCAACCTGCCACGGCCCGGGCGTGTCGCGCGATCCCAGCAGCGATGCGAGAGCTCTCCGCTCCCCGCCGGGGACGGGCCGAACAGCGGGCACATGCTCGCCGCCGCGTGCCCACGCTGGAACGCTGCCGCCGGCGTCATTGCCCTGCACGCATGAGGTTCCCGGATCAGAGAGTTTGTCGAGTACCGCGGGCTCGACCGATCCGACGCTCGTCGCCGAGACGGAGGTCGTGACCATCGAGGGCCTCGCTGCTCGGCGCGATCGCGCGCCGTGTGCGGCTGCGCGGCACGGGGCCAGCCGGCTGCAGCCTCGAGCGCCCCGGCGCCCGAGATCGACCGAGGCGGTTCCGCGATGGTCGTCATGCGGCACATGACCGAGGTGAACGCACAACCCGCACGCGCACGACGGAGCGCGCCACGCGACCGGCTGAGGCTGCGGCCACGCTCGCGGAGGCACGGCTCGCTCCCGCGCACCGAGCCGTCAGTCCGGTGGCGCCGATCAATCGCTCGGGCACACGTGACCTCGACCGCGCTGGAGCGGTGGGATCCACAGTGAGGTCCCGGAGGCTCTCGTGCCCCAAGTCATCCCGCTTCCGTCTCCGTTCAGCAGAGACCTAATCGTGAAACGTGTCGGTAGCGTGCGTCACCGAACCGCGTGACTCGTGGAGGTCCGCGGCCGCGTCATCTGCGGGGTAGGTGAGCCGGCGATCGTCGTCGAGGGCTGCGTCTTCCGCCGGCGAGCGGCGGACTACCTCGCCGACTACGGCATCACTCGCATCGAATAGGTCATCACCGACAACGCGCTCGCCTACCGGCGCGCCCCCGCCTAACGCGCAGCCGTCGCAGAACTCGGCGGCCGGCAACTGCACATCAAGCCCGACTGCCCCTGGCAGAACACCAAGGTCCAACCGATGGCTCAGTGCAGCTCGCGCCGATCAGCGCTGCGCGATACGCACGCTCGAGGTGCTCATCGCCGCAGTGCGAGAGGCCGTGGGGTGGGCACCATATCACCGCGCTCGAGACGCAGCGCATCGGCGGCACCGCAACGATCGCTCAGCGGCGTGCGGGCATAGAAAAAGGGGCCCCAGATGAATCTGGGGCCCCTTTCCAAAAGAAGTCCGGCGGTGTCCTACTCTCCCACAGGGTCCCCCCTGCAGTACCATCGGCGCTGAGAGCCTTAGCTTCCGGGTTCGGA
>NZ_VOIR01000008.1 GCF_007923295.1 Agrococcus sediminis
GAGAACTCCATGCGCCTGCTCGACCTGATGCACGAGGAGGTGGCCATGCCAGAACTCGCTGCTGCATAATCAGAACAACTGACCGCACGGTGTCGAGAAACTCCACCACTCAGCGGGACGTGACCCCCCAGTGCACGCCCGCCACCTCGATGACTGCGGTACGTGTTCTCTCGCTCATGCCCGTCCATCCCCCTCAGGAGATCGACAGCTGAGCGACCTGGGCCGAACTGGCCCCCGTCTTCGGGCGTGACCGCCCGTTCAGTCTGTCAATGCTCCGCTCGATCGAGTCTCCCGCTCACATGCGCTACTCCGCACTTTACACAAAGGCGCGCAGCTCTTGACAAAGGCGCGCAGCTCTTGATCGCGAGTCTCGGTGTGGAGAGCTGTCGGTCGAGGGTGTCCCCAGCGAACGGCTCTGGCCAGTCAGCGTCGAGCAGGTCGAGAGCCTCGCGACGCGCTGCAGACCGCACTGGGATCCCAGCATCGGGTGCTCGCAGGACCGTCGGCGCGCGGGCGGGAGTAGGGTGACGAAATGATGGACACGCGATGCGTCCCGCGGAGGTGGTCTGGTGGCGCTCGGACTGCGCAGGCTCGGACTGCGCCGCGCTCGACGCTGCGGCGCCGCTGCCCGCGGTGCCCGCCGTCGCTGCCTGTCGAGCTGCTTGACGCCCATCCCGCCCAGGTAGTCGCCGACGAGAGAGTCCACCTCAGCAGCGGTCAGAAAAGTTTGAGCCGTCTCGACAGTCCTCACGACTGGCCCCCGATCGTCGCTTGAAGCGCCAATCTGGGGACGCCGCGAGACCTCGTAGACCCCACGATTCATGCGGTTGACTAGGGTCTTTGTCTTCGGGGAGGAGTTGCCGAACGTGCTACCCAGGGGTCACGTCCCGCTGAGTGGTGGAGTTTCTCGACACCGTGCGGTCAGTTGTTCTGATTATGCAGCAGCGAGTTCTGGCATGGCCACCTCCTCGTGCATCAGGTCGAGCAGGCGCATGGAGTTCTC
>NZ_VOIR01000009.1 GCF_007923295.1 Agrococcus sediminis
CGCGTCTTCACCGCCCGCCTCGGCGGCGGCCGCAACGCCCTCGAGTACGTGCTGCCGCTGCTGGGCGTCCGGCAGAAGAACGGCAAACCCGGCCACCCGCAGACGCAAGGCAAGATCGAACGCTTCCACCAGACCCTCAAGCGCTGGCTCCGCCAGCAACCACCGGCGCACGACCTCACGACCCTGCAGCAGCAGCTCGACCGCTTCCGCACCAGCTACAACGAGCACCGCCCGCATCGCGCGAACGACCGCGCCACCCCCGGCCACACCTACCGCGCCACACCGAAGGCGCTCCCCGCCGCCGCCGCGCACTCGCCCGGCCACTTCCGCATCCGCTACGACCGCGTCGACCACCAAGGCCGCGTCAGCCTCCGCCGAGCCGGCCGCATGCACCACCTCGCCATCGGCGCAGCCCACCGAGGCCGACGCATCCTCGCCCTCATCGACGACACCACCGCCACCGTCATCGACCTCGAGACAGGCGAGATCCTCGCCACCAACACCATCGACCCGGCACGCAGCTACTGGCGCAACACGAGAAGAGCCCCCGGCCGATGGCCAGGGGCTCTCTCTTCGTGACACATGTCGCGACTCAGGTGAGACC
>NZ_VOIR01000010.1 GCF_007923295.1 Agrococcus sediminis
AAAGAAATGTTGCATGCCGGCCGGGGAAAACCGGTCGGCAGCGAGTTTGAAACTGACAAAATAGACTGTCTACTGACAATCTGTCTCATCCAAAGGAATTCGTTGTGCCCTCAGGCACGACGAGTTAATATTTGGCATTTGACATTGTGCACGCTGTTGAGTTCTCAAGGATCAGACGCTCTCGTGCATTCCCTTCCGGGTCTGCGCCGAGGCAACTTCTCAATCGTAACCACTTCTCGACGAGTGTCAAATCGACACACCGTGCGGAGCGAAGCTCACACCAGACCTTCAGATCCGGCTCATGGCAACCTCGCTAGGTTACACGATCCGGAACGCCTGTTCAAGCCGGCACGCCAGCAGCCTCAGCTGCCCGCACGCCATCCGCACACTCATCATCGAAGTGGAGTAGTCACGATACTCGCCCCACGAGCCAGCGCACAACGTGCGCACGAACCCGAAGACGAGGAGGTGTTGGTCCCTCTTGATCCGCCAGCCTCTCGGCCCGGCGTCTATGGGGTGACGAGGGA
>NZ_VOIR01000012.1 GCF_007923295.1 Agrococcus sediminis
GCTGCGGCACCGCTGGGCCGACCGCGCCGACGTCGAGTTCGCCGGCCGCGACCGCATCGACCTCGCCGACCCGGCGGCGCTCGAGGGCATCCGCTGGTCGGGCTACGACACGATCGTGAACGCCGCCAGCTACACGGCGGTGGATGCGGCCGAGACCGACGAGGGACGCCGCGACGCGTGGGCGGTCAACGCCGTCGCCCCCGCCCGGCTCGCCGCGATCGCCGCCGAGCACGGGCTCACGCTCGTGCACGTGTCGAGCGACTACGTCTACGCCGACCGCGAGGGCGAGCGCCGCGAGGACGACCCGCTCGGCCCGCTCGGCGTGTACGCGCAGACGAAGGCCGCCGGCGACCTCGCCGTCGCCGCCGCCCCCCGCCACTACATCGTCCGCACCTCCTGGGTCGTCGGCGAGGGCAGGAACTTCGTCGCCACCATGGCCTCCCTCGCCCGCCGCGGCGTCGCCCCCGAGGTCGTCGACGACCAGGTCGGCCGGCTCACCTTCGCCGACGAGCTCGCCCGCGCGATCGACCACCTGCTCGCGACCCGCCCTGCCTCCGGCGTCTACAACGCCTCCAACGGCGGCGAACCCGCCAGCTGGGCGGCGATCGCCCGGCGCCTGTTCGCGCTCGTCGGCGCCGACGAGGGCGCGGTGCGCCCGGTGACCACCGACGCCTACTTCGCCTCGAAGACGGGCATCGCGCCCAGGCCGCGCCACAGCGCGCTCAGCCTCGCCAAGCTCGAGGCCACCGGCTTCGAGCCCCGCGACCAGCTCGCGATGCTCGAGGAGTTCGTGGCGGCCCTGCCCTCGGCGTGAGGAACCAAGAGCTCGAGGTTCTCCGGCGGCCGCGACGGCATTCACTCGAAGATGATCTTCGCGATACATGGCGACGGCTGGACGCCTACCTCGTGTCCCGACTGCACAGGCCCCAACCACAGCCTCTATAGACTCCTCCTGGGCGCTGCGGCTCGGACAGTGTCGAAGTGACCTCGCTCTGACGGTCCACCGCCCAGCCCCATGATGATCGGAAGCGATCGGTCCTTGCGGCCGAGGTCTGGACTTACTTATGAGCTTGCTGGTGGTTGCCGCCCACTTCGACGCGTTCCGCGTGCTTCGTGCGCACGTCCGTCAGACGCTGGAGAACTACGCTGCTCACGCCGATCGAGTGGTGGTGGTATCGACCTCTGGCATCGATGCCAGTTCGATGGAAAGGCTCCCCGAACAGGTCGAGTTCGTCGAGCGCAGGAACTTCGGGTACGACTTCTTCAGCTACAAATGGGGCCTCGACATCGTCGGAGACTACGCCGACTACGACCAAATCCTCATCGCCAACGACAGCTTCGTGGGCCCAACGATCCCGTTGGCAGAGATCACCGGAAGCCCGCAGGCCCACACTCATGATCTCATGGGAATGACACTCTCTCACAACCATGGCGATCACGTTCAGAGCTTCTTCATGCTCGCGAATGGATTTGTGGCACGCTCCAAGGCCTTCCGTAGCTTTTGGAAGGACATGGTCCCGGTGAGTGACCGCATGGATGTCATTCAGCGATACGAGTTCGGATTCTCGCGAGCAATCACGGACGCAGGCTTCCGGTTGGGCTCATACTTCCAGCCGACCGCGCAAGAAGAGCAGCTGGCGGCGGCACGCTTCCAATGGCACGCCGAGCACCGGCTAGATCGAAAGTATCCGGACCGGACCATCGCGGAGATGCGCCAGATTGATCTGGAAAGCAGGCCCTGGAACCCAGGACTCGCCTACGCGGATCGAGTGCTGCTTGACGATCGGCTGCCTTTGCTGAAGTTCGATGCCCTTCGCTTTGACCCCTATTCGCTCGGCGCCGACCACCTGCTGGCGATGAGTGTGGAGCAGAAGCCCGAGCACTTCGGTTCCATCCCGAACTTCCTGAGCGAGACGCGCTCCCGCTACCCGACTCGCCCGGGCGAGCAGAACAGGCCGACGACGCGAGAGTCCCTCAGGCAGTCAGGCCTGGGGTATGGCTTCGATGCAGAGTTCGCGAACCCGGCGGAGGAGAACTAGTCATGAACATCAGGTCAGTTGCACTCGCTGGCGTTGCCATAGTGGTCCTTGCCATCTATGTGGCTGCCGCGCTGCTCGAATGGGACGGCCTGCTCTGGGTGGCGACTGCGACACTACTGCTTGCAAGCCTGGCGCTCCAGATCAGCAGCCGGGCAGTCATCAGTGACCGCCTCTTCGCAGTTGGACGGAAGCTCGAGCGTCTCGTCACGCGGAATCAGCAGGTGCTCGCGAAGAGGACGCCGAATGCCACCGTCACCAAGACATCGTCCTCAGCGATCGAGCCGGTGAGTCCGACCGCTTCCCGGACCGCCGTCGCACCGCCAGCACCCGCAGCAAGATCAGTCTCTTCAGCGACTTCTCTGAAGTCGGCGGCAGAGCCGCAGGATCCGGTCACTCGAATCGCGCAATCGGGCATCTTTGACGTTGAACTGTACTCGATGCAGGTCAGTTTCCACTTTGACGAAGCGGAAGCTGCCATCCGTCACTACCTGCGTCGAGGGCGACGATCGGGTTTTCTGCCGCACCCGCTGTTTCTGCCGTCTTTGGTCGATTCCAATTGGTCCAAGAGCGACGTTGATCCTCTGGTGGCCTATTTGTCAGACCCGAAGGCGGCTCGTGAGACCGTAACGCACCCCCTCTTCGATCCATCCGAGCTCGATCTGGAGGCTCTGCCGGATGGAGAGACCCCCTTGGAGTGGTTCCTTCGTACATCCGACCCGGCCTTCTCCCTGCCCTCGTCCCCCGGCGCGCTGAGGACTGACAGGACTGTCGCGGACGTTCGCGAAGAAGTCATCCAGAGCTTCAGCGAGCTGCGGCGCGTGCACCTGAACTTCGATCCGCTACGCGGCTCCAGTGAGCCTCCCGCGTACGACGCCGCCCTTCAGGCCAAGGTTCGAGAGTTCACTCGGTCACGCTCGCGACCGCTCGTCTCAATCGTCCTTCCGACGTGGAACCGCGGAGCGTCCATTCGAACTGCGATCGAGAGCGTCATCGAGCAGACCTACGCCGAGTGGGAACTGTTGATCGCTGACGACGGCTCGACTGACGACACGTGCCTCGTGGTTGATTCGATCGCGGCACGAGACGCTCGAGTACGGCTTCTACGGCTGCCCCACCGCGGCGTGAGCGCGGCTCGAAACGCTGCGCTAGCGGCCTCGGCCGGTGAGTTCATCGCGTTTCTCGACTCTGACAAGCGGTGGGATCGGCGGTTCCTGCGCACGATGCTTGCCGTGCTGCAGATCGACAACGTGGACGCGGCCGTGGCCGCCTGCGAAGTCACGTACGGCGACAAGGTCGTGTACCGCGCGATCCAGCCAACCGTCGGCTCACTGGCGATCGCGAACTCTGTCGACCAGACCGCCATCGTCGCTCGCCGGTCGCTCATCCTAGAAACGGGCGGCTTCGATGAGTCGCTTCGCCGAGCGGTAGACTACGACCTAGTGCTCAAGATTGCCGAGCACACGACCTTGCATCAGGTGCCGTACGTTGGCTTGCGCTACTCGGAGGACGACACCGATCCGAACCGCATCAGCGAGTTCGAGACTAAAGCCTGGAACCATCACGTCAGCGACCGGCACGCATGGTCTGCCTTCCGAGCGGCGAGAGAGCACCGCTCGCTGGACGAAGACTTGGTCACAGTCATCGTGGACGACGTTCGCTCGCTGCTCGACGCGAAGGCGCAGATAGACTGGCTGCACGAGCATCGCGGTCGGTTCGAGTTGGAAGTGATCCTCGTGCCGCACTCCGGCGGGTGGGCGCTTCGCGCGGCCCTGGGATCCCTGACGCATGCCACGTTGGATGTCCGTGTTCTCACAACCGGCTTCCGCGCGGATCGCCCGCGATACCTCAACGCAGCTATCCGCATGGCTCGTGGCGCCACATGCGTCATCTTGGAAGCTAGACAGCGTGTACTGGCAGGTGACGTCGAGGCGCTGTGCTCGCGACTGGACCGGGCTAGCGCCACTCACCCTGTGGTGCTCGGGCCTACCCGACTGATCGACAACGCAGGCGTGATTTACCCGGAGTACGGGAGCGACCCCATCGCGTTCCTCCGAGGCATGCCGGCCGACATCCTGCACGGCATCGACGATCTGCCAGTTCCCGCGGCGCCGTTTCCACTCGCTGCACGTACGCGGGACCTGTTCGACGTGGAGGGCGCGACCGCCCTGCTGGATTCGCTGATGGCAGACGTCGAGTTGTCACAGAAGCTCGCACGCCACACCAAGCGAGATGTCGTTGTCGCCTCAGACGTGCTCGTGCAGCAAGGGGGCGTGATTTGGACGGCGCGCTCGGATAAGGCACCCGACGACGTTCGCACGCTGCGCCAGCTCTGGCCATCGCCTCCCGAGGGCTCGCGTAAAGCGATGGACGCAGTCGGAGTGGATGCAGCGTTCAACGGCTTCACCGCACTCTCATTCCCCACTGACCATCGCAAGTGGTCGAACGCCGTGCTCACGCCACAGGTGTCGAGGGTCGCTCACCGCGAAGCTCCTCTGCGGTTCGCGATCCGTACGGCGGCACCATCGGACGAAAGAGCTGTCAACTGGGGCGACTACCACTACGCGCAGTCGCTCGCCGACGCCTTCCGCCGCGCTGGCCAAATCGCCAGCGTCGATTACCAGCCCAACGCCGACCGGGGCACGAGTGGCTTCGACGACGTCGTCATCAACCTCAGGGGCCTGCGAGACGTCCCGGTGCCGAGTAACGCGACGAGCATCCTTTGGATTCTCAGCCACCCGGACATGGTGACTGCGAAGGAGGTTGAAAAGTACGATCTCGCTTACGCGGCAAGTGTCAGCTGGGCCAAGCGCCAATCGGAGCAGTGGGGGCTACCGATTCAGGCGCTCCTGCAGAGCACAGACCCGACCCGATTCCACCCTGCCGCGGGCGAGCGTTCCGAATTGGCCGACTCGATCGTCATGGTTGGCAACTCGCGTCGGCAGTTCCGCCCCGCCGCGTGGCACGCCGCCAACGCTGGCTACCCCGTGAAGATCTGGGGCACGCTCTGGGAGGGAATGGTTCCCGACGAGTGCATCGTAGGACAGAGCTTGCCGAACCAGGACCTCGCTCCCGTCTACCGTTCGGCGCGCTGGACGCTCAACGATCACTGGTCGGACATGCGCGACGACGGTTTCATTTCGAACCGCATTTTTGACGTCCTGGCGGCGGGAGGTCGACTGATCACAGACGATGTGGCCGGGCTGGACCAGGTGTTTGGTGATCGGCTCGCGGTCTTCCGTTCCCCTGCGCAGTTGCTGGAGTTGCTCGACGCAGATCCGAATGCCGTCTACCCGAGCGAGACACTTGAGGCCCTGTCCGCCGAGGTGCGCGAGTTCCACTCCTTCGACGCTCGCGCTGTCCGGCTCCTCGAGGACGTGCGGCAGCACCGCGCTCTCCGACGAGCGGGATGGTGAACGTTGCGTCGCGGAGTGAGGCGACATCCGACTCAACAGACGACGTCTCGTTGTGAGGGCCGACGCGATCGCGTTGGCGCCTGAAACGGCTCTCGCAACAACGCTCAGGGTTGGAAGCGGTCTACTTCGCCAGGAGGCCCGCGTCTAGCCGTACTTCCCCGGCGCCCGGACCGGGTTGCCAGGCCTGGTGGCGTGGGTCAAACCCCACCAGGCGCTCTATCGCCGCTCGGCCCGTACGCCGCTCGCGCAGGAAGCGACGGCGCCGCGCTGCTGCTCCGTGGGGTACGGCGCCTCACGCCGCGAGCGGGCGCCTCCAACGTTCAGCAAGTCACGCCCGTTTGAACTAACCGCGTGCCCAGACCTCACAGCAAGACGAGTTCCCGGATATCTCGCACCATTTGAGAAATGGGCCCGAAGGGCACCAGCGCAACCCGATTCCCGACAGCTCTGTCGATGGCAGGCTGAGCACGGTTTCCACCCGGGCGGCGCTCCGTACCGAGAACCAGCACCTTTGTGCCGGGATGGGCGAAGGCAGAGAGATGCAGCGCAGAGCCCTCGAACCCAGCGAGGATCGAACTGCTGCGAGCGATCTCAATCTGCTCCCGAATGGACAAGGTCTCGGGGAAGATCACCTCAAAACCGAGGGACGCGAACTCGTCGTCAAGCTCGCCGAATCCTAGTGTCCGGTTGACGGCTGCTCCCCCTGCTTCCGCCTGAGTCCGAGACAGCCACACGCGTCTGGAGCCAGACGCGTCCCCCGCGGCAGCGCGTGCCACACGCCTCCAAAGCCGAACAGCCGCTGGGGACGCGAAGCGGTTAAGCGACACGGGCCGGCTGGGCACAACCAGATGCTCCACGCGGAGCGCACGGTCGACAAAAATTGGTTCGCTCGTCACGCCACAGAGGTCTAATAGTTCACGCTTGAAAGAGTCAACGTCACCCAGGCGGTGGAAGAGGACCGGCTGAACCCCGTCGTGCGCCCACAGAGTCGGGAGCGTCTCGATCAGAAAGTGACCGAAATGCTGCATCCAGAGCCCGCCGTAATAGAACGACCCTTCGATACGGTCGGCACCGGGGGGCAGTTCGACGTACTCCTGATCCAGGGAGTGCAAGAAGTCCCCGCGATAGCCGCCTGCCCGCCGAGCGCTGCTGACGAGCTTCCCTTCAGCGTCGTATGGGGCCCCCACATGCCACGTGATTCGGCGGCCGCTAGTGAGCTCAAGCGTGCCGTGATCCTCTGCGGTCAGCTGCGCCTCTGTCACGTACTGAATCGAGTCATCAAGGGTCAGGTTGGGTGGGCTTGGGAGGCTCCACCAGCGGCGCGAGTTTGGAGCCGGGGAGTCGTCGTGCTCCGTCATCGTAGGGCCTTTCGCCGGTCAGATCGCGACTGGCATCTCAGTGCTCCAGCGTCGCTGTCAGCCTAGCGATCGTGCAAGACGGTCGCACGTTGGAGCGCAAGCGCGACCCGCGCGCCGCGCTTGGCCCGTCCCATGTCGGAGAGCGCTTGGCGCGTCGAAACACTCCGCAGCGAGAGCGCCGGGAGGATCGCCGTCGCGCACTGGCTGGCAGGTCTCGGTGAAGTCTCACATTGCATCTGTGCCTCTGAGATTTCGCTAGGATTCGCCACTACATCAAGTGGTTCGAATCCCCTCGTGCCGCATCTCATCGACGTGGCTGACCAAGGTGGTCGCTCTCGCGTCGAATGAATGTTGACTTCGAATACTCTGCGCTAGCGCCCGTCGTGCCGCCCAGTCGCCTGCGGGGTGGCTGAAAGAAGCGGCGCAGAATTTCGCAAGGTCTTCCTGCGAATTGTAGATCGCAACAGCACCGCCGAAGGTTTCGTCCAGTCCTTGCACCGGGTCGCTAATGACTGGAGCGGCACAAGCCAGTGCGTCAAAGATGCGATTCTGGATGAAACCTTCGTCCGCCATCGTCCGCCAGTGGTCCGCGAGGACTCGTGACGCAGATCGGTAGACTTCGGCAAGGCGCGCGGAGTCGACAAAGTCGCGCTCGAGGACTCCGGGCGGCAGCGACGAATCCCAGCCTTGCCCTATCACGGTCAGTGCCACACCAGCCGCTACCGCGTCCGCCACCACCCTACGTCGTCGCCCAGGGTGCACGCTTCCAACGAATACCGCCGGCCTGCTCGCCTCTAGTTCGCGATCCGCCGGGAAAAATCGCGTTGCATCGGTGCACTGCAGCAACGTTCGGATCTCCACACCAGAGTCCTTTGACCGGCGCGCAGCCCAAGAGGCAGACGCTGCGTAGACGATGTCGAACTCCGCCAGTTCTTCGTCGCTCACCTCGTCGGGATGGCTGATCACCCAGAGGATGTTGCACGCTCCCGGAACGGGTGGCAACCGCTTCTTCCCACGCAGCACGACCGAAACATCATCGTGCATGTCATCGAGTCGCTCGTTGGCACCGTCTCGGTAGGTGACAACGTTCTTTCCCTCGGCGCGAAGAGCGTCGGCGAGAGCGGCGACAAAGATTGTGTCGCCCCACGCGTCGCCGGCGGCGCCCCCCGGGGCGGCATGACGGATGCCCCAGCGAGCCGGGAGTTCCCCCCGATCGAAATGAAACCGCGGCAAGGGGCTCGGGATGGCCATGTTGTCGTGCTCGATCTCGGCAAGCACCAAGCCGTGGTTCCGAAAAATCTCGTGGCTGGGACGGGGCAGCCGCCCCGACCAGCGGTCCATGAACAGGCGACGGTTCTCGTCCTTGTGCCGCGAGCGGCCCGGAGTCCTGCCCTCGTCGTGCACGACCTGAGCCCGCGGCAAGACCCTGAACACGCCGCCGTGCAGCTCTCGGAGACGAAGACAGAAGTCGACATCTTCCATACCGTTGCGGTACCTGGGGTCGAACCCATGAAGCGCCAGTGCCTCATGCGCGCGAACCGCCAGCGCCGCGGCAGTCAGCGCCGGGAACTCGTCGAGTTCCAGGCCGGCAGCGTCTTCTGGAGGATGGCCGGTCATGAAGTGGACGGGCAGGACATTGTCCTCCACCCAGACTGTGCCTCCCGTCTGGATCGAGTTGTCGGGGTACACAAGGAGCGGCTGTACCCCAGCTACGTCCCGTGATTGCAACGCGTCCACGAGCGGCGTGAGCCAACCAGGGCGAACGATGGTGTCGTTGTTGAGGAAGACGACGAACTGTCCGGTCGAACGCGATAGGCCGACATTCGAGCCAATGGAGAAATCGAGGTTGCGGTTGATGTACGCCACCCGAACACGCGCTTCTCCGCACAATGCGCTCGCCAGCTGTACCCGGCTCGCAAAGCTCGATCCGTTGTCGACGACGACTACTTCTACATCAAGCACCCTGGTTGTCTCTAGAGCGGCACGGACTGCCCGAACCGTCATGTCGGGCTGATCCTTCATCGGAATCACGATCGATACTCGACCGGACACGCGCCCCTCCACGCAGCTCTGCGCCTCTTCCCACCGCGACCACGCCTTATCGAGGACTACGCGTTCCCAGTCTCCGCTCTCGCGCTCAGAGATGCGGTTCACGTCGTCACTGTCGGAATACTCGCAACCCACAAAAGGCAGGAGTTCAGGAACCGCGTGCTCACTCAAACGCAAAGCGAAATCGTGATCGACCCAGCGGCGCAGGCTCTCGTCGAAACGCCCAACGCGCTCGAGCAGACTGCGATGAACTATCAACGAGTTCAGATCGATGTGGTTCTTGGTGAGAAGCTCGTCACGGCCACCTTCGAAGGCGAGGTATCGAGCTGCGTCCGCGCGCTGGCTCTTCAGCACCGCGTGTCCGATGAGCCCGCTCGATCGCTGCAGGGCAGCGATTCCGCAGGAGAGGAAGTCCTCACGCCAGATGTTGTCCGAATCGAGGAAGGCGACCCACGAGCCTCCAGCTAGATCTAGCCCACGATTCCTCGCCGCCGAAACTCCAGCGTGCTCACTTCGCACAACCTTGATCCGCCTGTCGAGTTCCGCGATGGCCTGGACAGCTTCGAAGCTGCCATCCTCGGAGCCGTCATCGACGACAATCAGCTCCCACGCACTCCACCGTTGTGCCTGCACTGACGCGATTGCCTTGCGCACGGCTCGTCGCCGATTCCAGACCGGCATGATTACACTGACCAACTCCGAGGGCTCCGCAGCTGAACGGCGTGAAGCATTCAAGGTGCGCTTCCAACTCTTTTCCGCGGCCTCGTCCCAGACCGCGGTCCAGCGAGCTTCGTCGAGCCGCCACCTTGCGTGTTCGGCGGCGACAGCCGACTCGGTCGCCGCCGTGAACTGCGACCAGCGCGCGTGCACCTTGCGAGACGGCAACAGGTCATCGTGTCGCGCGTTCTCGACGAACCAGCCGAGCGCGCCTCCCGGATGCGTGCGGAGGTGCTCAGCGGATGCCTCCACCATGGAAGGCGAGAAGGAGTCGCTCAGTCCGGGTAGCGATGCAGGCGACTGGCGAAGGAACTCAAGTAATGCGACAAGATCGCCCTCTCTGTAGCGCTGCTGCAGGGTGCCCGGTAAGCGCGCCGGATCGAGCAAGCGATTGGGCGACTCCAGGCGGCCCATGCCGGAGCCCAGAAAGTCAAGGCGCGCGGCCCTTGCGTCTGCAAAAGCGTGTCTCCGCTGCGCCTCGTAGTAGTCCTGCTCGAAGATGCGCGAGCTCTGCAGCAGGACGTCGAGCACGTCCAGGCCCACGTCGTTCGAACTGCCGTCGCGCTGCGGCATCGCCTGCCCACCCCGTCTATCAGCGCTTGCACGAGGCGCCTGCCTCTGCGCTAGCGCGATGCGCTTCAGCCATCGCTGCGACTTGATTGCGCTTCGGCGCTGGTAGAAGGCCAGCATCACGATCGCAGGCAACAGGATGGCCACCGTGACGCCCGAGCCACGATCCGCAGTCCACGCTAGAACGGTGCCGAGCGCAACGGTCGCCACGATTGCCGCAAGGATCGCGGCGCGTCTTGCTCGAGCCAAACCTGTCATCCGTCCTCCCGCACGCTCATCGCAGCAAGCCCTTCGTGTCGACGACGACCTTGCCGGTCAGGGCTTTCGGATCCAGTTGCTTGAAGAGCTGATGGTCGACCAAGATCAGAACCACATCGGCGAGCGCTATTGCCTCGTTCAACTCCGCAAGCTCTACGTTAGCCAGCGACTCGAGCTCGCTGGGCAGCCGCTCGATGTGAGGTTCCACCACCAGCAGGCGCGCTTCAGGAAGCTTCTCGGCCAAGCGCCCGACGATCGCGCGGGACGGCGACTCACGCAGGTCTTCGATGTCGGCTTTGAAAGCGATGCCAAGCGCGACGATCCTCGGTGCTCGGAACGCAGACGCCTCTGCGACCACTTTCTCCACCACGAAGTCGGGCTTCTGGTCATTGACCTCACGGGCAAGGCGAATAAGGCGCGCTTCATCTGGCGCCGCGGAGACGATGAACCATGGGTCCACCGCGATGCAATGCCCCCCGACTCCGGGTCCCGGCTGCAGGATGTTCACCCTCGGGTGCCGATTCGCCAGCTCGATGAGCTCCCAAACGTCGATCCCGAGTCGATCGCAGATGACGGACAACTCGTTCGCGAAGGCGATATTGACATCTCTGAACGAGTTCTCAGCAAGCTTTGCCATCTCGGACGTGCGGGCATCGGTCACGAGCAGCGAACCCTTGCAGAAGGTGGCATACAGAGCGCGGGCGCGCTCACCGGCTAGCGGCGTAACGCCACCGATGATGCGGTCGTTATCGACGATCTCTGTCATAATCCGGCCAGGCAAGACGCGTTCAGGACAGTGTGCGAAATACAGGCTGTTCGGCATGCCACCATCGCCTGACAGATCTGGTCGCTGCTCGAGTACGAATGCAGCCATTTCTTCCGTCAACCCTGGGGGCGATGTCGACTCCAGGATGATCAGCTCATCACCGCGGAGCACAGGCGCAATAGCGGCAGCGGCAGCCCGAACGAAGCTCGGGTCGACGTCTCGATCGTGCCCGAACGGAGTCGGCACCGCGACGATGAAGACGTCAGCGGCGGGCACGTCCAGTTGCGCCGACAGCCTACCCTGCGCCACGACGCCAGCAACCACAGACTCAAGGTCGGGTTCGACAAATGGAACCCTGCCGGCGTTGATCTCGGCAACGCGGTGCGCGTCGACGTCAACGCCGATGACTCTGCTGCCATTCGCGGCCAAGATTGCAGCGCTAGGCAAACCGATATAACCGAGTCCGATGACACACACTGTGCTGGACGATTCCATGCGATTCCTTCTGCTCGACGGAGCACCCGGCCGACTGGCGCCCCTTAGCCGATTCCAATGTACCCACCCCTCAGCGCGCTCCACGCGCAGCAGGGTCGCCCTGGCTAGGCTTGGTACGTGGCCAACCTCCTCAACGACCTTCTGGAGTGCTGTGGCTGAGCATGACCGGGCGAGCGCCCGGATCCTTGTGTACGGCAGCTGCGTCGCCCGCGACACCGTCGAGTTCGCGGCGTCCGACACTGTCGACCTGCGCGGCTACATCGCCCGCCAGTCGCTCATCTCGGCGGGCAACGACGCCTCGACGCACCTCCCGGAGCACATGACGGTGTCGTCGAAGTTCCAGGAGCGCATGATCCGCGCCGACTTCTCCGGCGGGCTCTTCTCGCGGCTCGAGACGCTCGCCGCCGACGTCGACGTGCTGCTGTGGGATCTCGCCGACGAGCGCCACGGCGTCTACCGCTTCGCCGACGGCACCGTCGCGACCCGCAGCATCGACACCATCCGCATCCCCGAGCTCGAGGAGCGCTTCGCCGAGGCCGAGCACATCGAGTTCGGTACCGATGAGCACTTCGCCATCTGGTCGTGGCACGTCCACGACTTCGTGCAGCGCCTGCGCGCGCTCGACCTCTTCGTGCGCACCGTCGTGCTGGAGGTGCCGTGGGCGGTGCTCACGACAGAGGGCAAGCCCTCCCCCTGGAGCATGGGCGTGCGCGCCGCCGAGGCGAACAAGCGCTACCGCCCCTACTACGACCATCTGCGGTCACTCGGCTTCCGCATGGTCGAGCTGCCTGAGGAGGTCGTGCTCGCCGACCCCGAGCACAAGTGGGGCCTCGCCCCGTTCCACTACACGCCGGCGGTCTACCGCGAGGTGCTGCGGCAGCTGCGCGAGGTGCACGGCGTGGCAGGCCTCGAGGACGCCGGCGCCTGAGCGCCCTCCTTCCCGGAGCGCGTCAGACCAGCACGTGCTCCGCGGCCAGGCCGAAGCTCAGCACCTGGCTGTTCGCCAGGATCCGCTCGTCCTCGGTGCTCCAGGTGTGCCCGTCCCGGGCGCCGCGCATCTGGATGAAGCCGAAGCGGTCGGCGCTGTAGATGCCGCCTCCAGCCGCGAGGATGCCGCGCTGGAAGGTGGTGTCCTCCCCCAGCGTGCGATCCTCGAACGGCGTCGCGAGCCACGTCGAGCGCGGGCCGACCATCGTCGGGCCGCCGACGAGATCCACCCACCGGTGCTCGCGATGCGGGTTCTGCAGCACGGTGGCGCCCACCGCCTCGAGGTGCAGATAGCGCGCCTCCTTGCCGACCAGCTCCGCCCCCGAGTAGTCGAGCGCGAAGCACGCGTCGGCGAGGTAGTGCTCGCCGTAGAGGTCGTCGTCGTCGAGCTTCGCGATCACGTCGCCGTCGCTCGCCGCGACGAGCGCGTTGAGGTTGGCGCCGAGCGAGCGATCCATACCTGCGCGCAGCACGACCAGTTCGGCGAGCCCCGCCTCGCGTGCGAGCGCCTGCAGCTCGGCCTCGTCCTGGTCGAAGCCATGCAGCAGCAGCAGCAGCTGCACGTCGACGCCCACCTGCTTCGCCGCGGTACGGATGATGCCGGACACGAGGTGCGGGCGGATGGTCGGGGCGATCACGCTGACGCTGGGCCGCCGCCACGCGGCAGGGTCGTCGACCCCGAGCGCGCCGAGCACCTGTGTCGCACGATGCGAGAAGGTGTGGTGCCGCCAGATGTGGCGCTGCGCCAGATGCACCTGCCGGTCGCGCAGCTCGGGGCTGCGCACGAGGGCGCGCAGCATGAGCTCCGCCTCCTCCCGATCGTCGACGATCGTCACCTCGCCGTTGGGGAACCAGTGCTCCACCGCGGCGCTGCGCGTCGACACGACGGGCGTGCCGCTCGCGAGGATCTCGAAGACGCGGCGCGCGAGCATAGTCGGGCTGTCGACGACCGAGTTCACGTTGAGCATGACCTTGTGCGCGCGGTACGCGGTCAGCATCCGCTCGTAGTCGAGGGAACCGCGCACGTACGGCAGGAAGGCCTCCGGGAAGCGGTACTTCGGGTCGTTCTCGAAGCGGGAGTAGATGTCGAAGCCGATCCCACGCCGCTCGGCGACGTCGGCGGCCGCGCCCAGCAGCAGATCCATCTGCGCCTGGCGCTCGGGGAACTTGTGCGACCAGTAGCTGCCGCCGAAGCCGATGTCGCGCACCTGGTGCAGGCCGCGCTGCCGCATCGGGTGGTGCAGCGCCGGCTGCGCCGCGAACGCGAGCTCCTCGACCCGGTCGTGGCCGAGCGCCGCGCGGTAGCGGTCGATCAGCGCCGCATCGGTGGTGAACACCTGGTCGAAGATGCGCGCCGTGTCGAGGAAGTCCTCGAAGTGCGGCGGATCCTCCTTGTTCCAGAAGGCGGTCGGGATGCCCTGCTCGCGGCAGTGCGCGACGAGCGCGCGCAAGGGCTCGCTCGGGGCCTTCGAGCCCGTCAGCTGGTAGCGCCAGGCGCCGCCGGAGCCGGCCCAGGCTGACTCGACGAGCAGCAGGTCGATCGGCGCCTCTCCGAGCTGCCGCCGCCAGCCGTCGGGCGTGAGCTCGACGACCTCGAACTCGTACCCCCACGCGCTCGCCGAGAAGGTGTCCATGATCACGCCGACCCGCACGCCCGGGCGCCGCGTCGGCCGGTCGGCGACGGGCCAGACCGGCATGTCGTCGGTGAGGCTCCTCCGGGCGACGGGCACGACGTCGCCGTTCCGCGCCGCGGCCCCGCGTCGCAGGCGCCACGAGCGCAACTGCTGCACGCCTCCCTTGCGCAGATGCCACAGGCCGGTCCTCAGGGTCTGCAGCGTCTTCACGGTCTCCATCCACGGTCGCGTCGTGCTCTGCCCGCCATCCTAGGCGGCTGCACGAGCGGCCTCATTAGGCTGAAGCGACCCCTGAACGTGATCTGGAGAGTGCATGCGCGTCCTTCTGACTGGCGGAGCCGGCTACATCGGCTCCCACACAGCCATCGCGCTGCTCGAGAGCGGGCATGACGTCGTCGTGCTCGATGACTTCTCGAACTCCAGCTCCGAAGCGATCAGTCGCGCCGGCGAGATCGCAGGCCGAGAGATACCGCTGGTCCGTGGCGACGCGGCCGATCGTTCGCTGGTGTTGGAGGTGCTGCGCGGCTACCAGATCGATGCGGTCGTGCATTTCGCAGGCCGGAAGTCGGTCGGCGAATCGGTGGATGACCCGCTTCGGTACTACAGCGTCAACCTCGGCAGCGCTCTCGCGACGCTGGTAGCGATGGCCGACGCGGGAGTGCACCGGTTCGTGTTCTCGTCCTCCGCGACGGTCTACGAGCGGCCGGGCGAGGGGTTGGTCGAGCATGACCCGGTCGGCATCGACCTGCCGAACCCGTACGGGCGCACGAAGGCGATGATCGAGGCCATCATCGCCGACGCGGCGAGAGCCGACGCCCGGCTTCACGCAGCGGTGCTCCGCTACTTCAACCCGGTCGGCGCGCACCCCTCCGGCCGCATCGGAGAGGACCCCAAGGGCGTCCCGAACAACCTGATGCCGTTCGTCGCCCAGGTGGCGGTCGGCGAGCGCGAGCGGGTGCGCGTCTTCGGCGACGACTACCCGACCGCCGACGGCACAGGCGTGCGCGACTACATCCACGTCGTCGACCTCGCGCTAGGGCACGTCGCGGCGCTTGAAGCACTCGAGCCCGGTCTCTTCACGGTGAACCTCGGCACCGGTCGCGGCGCATCGGTGTTCGACGTGCTGCGAGCCTTTGAGGCGGTCGCGGACCGCGCGGTGCCGTACGAGGTCGTCGAGCGACGTCCTGGCGACGCAGCGGTCTCGACGGCTGATCCCTCGCTCGCGCACCAGCGCCTCGGCTGGAAGGCCCAGCGGTCGCTCGACGATGCCGTGCGGGACGCATGGCGGTGGCAACGGGCGAACCCGCACGGCTACCGCGAAGGTGAAGAGTAGCTCGATCCCGCTTCAGGCCGCGTTCGCGCGCGCGAGCGAGGCCAGCGCGACGACCAGTCGGTCGACCTGCCGTGCCACCGCATCCGCCGACCGCCGGTAGACGGCCGCCGATCGCCGATACGGATCCTCGATGTCGAGGTCGGCCCGCTGCGCGTGGTCGATCATCGAGCGGTCGGCGCACGCTGCGACGACGCGCGACAGGAAGGCGGGGATGCCGTCCTCGCCGAGCGGCCGCACCTGCGCGCCGCGATGGCCGGCGGCGACTCGCTCCGCCAGGCACGCGAACTCGACGAGCGTGAACGCCCGTCGATGCGCGGTCGGCGCCGCGGCGACGGCGGCGCTGCGATGCTCGCGCGCGAGGGCGAGCACCAGGTCGGCGCGCTCGACGAGCGCGGGCTGCAGCCGCCGGGCGCGGTGGCCGTCGGCCCCGTGCAGGCCGAGACGGCCCGCCTCCGCCACCGCGAGCGGCTCCATACGATGGCCGTCGATCGCCATCATGCCGGCGCTCGTCACCTCGATCACTGCCGGGTCCCACCCGGGGAAGGCGCTCGGCAGGCGCTGCCGCAGCAGCAGCTCGGCCTGCGGCGAGCGGCAGATGTTGCCGGTGCAGACGGTGAGGATGCGGAACGTGGGCGCCGTCGACCGGATCATCGCGTGTCGAGGTCCCGTCATGATCCGAACGGTAGACCCGGCGCCGTCGCGGCGGGCGGTGCTCGGCGAGGGCTGATCGAGGCTTCGCACACGGGTGCGGATGCAGTGTGGTCGGTGCTGAGGATCGGTGCCGTTGCGCGCCCTTCATCAGGTCGCGCAAAGCCTCCCGCGACAGACTCGACGCATGCCCTCCGAGCCTCGCGTCGTCGTCGTGCCCCGCGCGCGACGTGCGCCGCTGCGGCGGCTCGGCATCGTCGGACTGCTGCTCGGCATCCCCGTGGTGCTCGTCGTGACGCTGTGGCCGACGCACTTCCTGCTGCGGGCGAAGCCGCGCGTCGTGCGCGGCATCGAGTGGCTGCAGGCGCGCGACCTCGCCGACTGGCTGAGCTGGACGCGGCTCGAGGTGCTCGCCAACGTCGCGATGTTCGTGCCGCTCGCGCTCCTGCTCGTCTTCGTGCTCGGCGCCCGGCGCTGGTGGATCGCGGTCGCGCTGTGCGTCGCGCTCAGCCTCGGCGTCGAGGTGGTGCAGCACTTCCTGCCTGGGCGCGTGGCCTCCGTGCGCGACATCGTCGCCAACAGCATCGGTGCGCTGCTGGGGGCGCTGCTCGGCGTCGTCGTTCGGGCTGTGCAGCGTCGCGGGGCGCTCGCAGAGGCGCAGCGCCGAGCCAGCGCGGGCTGAGACGCCCACGAGTCGCCGCGACCGCGCGCGTCAGGGCCGGTCGCGCTCGAGCGTCGATGCCAGGATCAGCGCCGCCCGCTCCAGCGCCGCGCGCTCGCGCCGCCCGAGGTGGGTGAAGCGCGGCTCGAGCAGCACGCCGTCGGCCTCGCGCTGCGCGTCCCGGGCGGCGATGCCCGCGGCCGTCGGCTCCAGCCGGGTCGTCCGTGCTGAGCCGCGCCGGCGCATCCAGCCCGCCTCCTCGGCCTGCCGCACGAGCGCCGTCATCGTCGGCTGCGCGACGTGGCAGCGGCGTGCGAGCGCGGTGACACCCATCGGGCCCTCGAGCTGCAGCACGACGAGCGCGCGCACGGTCACCGGCGACATGCGGTGCGCAGTGCGCTCGCCTGCCAGCCGACCGAGCAGATGGCCGCTCTCGGCGAGCCGCACGAGGGTGGTTGCGAGTCTGGTGGGCATGGCGCGACTCTATAGCGACCAGATGCCTGAACGGCACGCCTGCGCAAGTCTAAGCGAGACTGTGGAAAGTTCGCGCGTGTCGTAGATACGTTCGATAGACTAGCCGCATTCCAACGTTGGAGGGGGCGACCATGGCACAGCAGCCGACCGGCCACACCTCCGATGCGCTGCGCTCCCTCGACATCGCGCTCGACGCCATCGCGGCCGCCGCGGGCACCCTCGACGCCCTGCTGCCGCACCTAGACGACGCGCAGCGGCGCGACGTGGTCGCCCGGGTCGGCGACATCGGTCGCGGAGGCGACGCGCTCAAGGTGCGCGTCGCCGACGACCTCGCGAAGCGCCACGACGGCCTGCCGAAGGACGAGCGCTTCCCGCTGTGCTGCGGCTACAAGGATCCGCTCGAGATGCTCACCGCCGAGCTCGGCGCGTCCCGGCGCACGGCTCGGCAGCTGCTGCGGGCCGCGAGCGCCACGCGGGCGTCGATCGGCATCACCGGGGCCACCGTGCCCGCGAGGTTCCCGATCCTGGGCGGCGCGCTCGAGACCGGCGCCATCTCGCTCGAGGCGGTCGGGGCGGTGCTCGATGCGCTCGGCGATGCACCCGATCGCGCGCACGCCGACGACGTCGCGGCTGCCGAGGAAGCGCTCGTCGCATCCGCCATCGGCGACCGGGGCACCCACCGCGACGACACCGCCACCGACGCGCCGATGCCGCCCGAGCTGCTCGCGCGCCTCGCACGCATGTGGCGCGACGCGATGGATCCGGATGGCGCTGAGCCCCGCTACGAGCGGCAGCTGGCCGAGCGGGGCTTCACCTTCGGCACCCGTCCCGATGGCATGGTGCAGGGCCGGCTCGTCTGCACGCCCGACCAGGGCGCCGTGCTCGCCGCCGCCTTCGACGCGTTCACCGGACCACGCACGAAGCCGCGCTTCCAGAGCGACGACGAGCGCGCCGCAGCAGCGCTCGAGGTCGATGATCGCTCGCGGCCGCAGCAGATGGTCGACGCGCTCATCGCCATGGTCGGGCGGTCCGTCGAGCAGCGCGACGTGCCGCGGGTCGGCGGTGAGGCGCCGGTCGTCGTCGTGCACGTCGCCAAGCAGAGCCTCGAGGCCGCTGCGACGGGCACCCCGGGCTGCACAGCGACGGTCGAGCGCACGGGCGACTGCATCCCCGTGCACCTCGCCGCCGCGATGCTGTGCGACGGCCGCATCCAGAGTGCCGTGACCGGCGCCGACGGCCTCCCGCTCCACCTCGGCCGCACCGACCGCCTCTTCTCCCGTGCCCAGCGGCGCGCGCTCGCCATCCGCGACGGCGGCTGCCGCGCCCCGGGCTGCACCTTCCCCGTCGGCTGGACGGAGGCGCACCACATCGTGCCGTGGGAAGCGGGCGGCCCGACCGACCTCGACAACGGCATCCTCCTCTGCTCCCACCATCATCACGAGGTCCATCGCGGCACGCTCGAGGTGCAGTGGGCATCCGGAGGCTGGGTCGTCGTACCGAGGATCAGGCGCCCCCGGCGCATCCGCGGCTTCAGTCGCCGCATCACCGGCGCCGCACCGCAGCTGCAGCCCACCGCGTAGGCACTCGCCGCCGGCGCGCCTCGCGAGCGCCGCAGGCCGCACCGCCCGCCGAGCCGAGCCGCGCAGGCAGCCGTCGGATACGCTCGATCGAGCCGCAGCGACCCGGTCGCGACCGGCGCACGACGCCGACCACGGGAGCCCGACGATGCTGGAAGCGCTGCTCGGCGACCGCCACGAGCGCCGACAGCGCCAGGCGATGCAGGCGTTCCGCCGCCGCGAGCAGCAGCTGCGCCCCGCCTACAAGGTCTGGGGCTACAAGAACGTCTTCGCCAAGGGCTTCCTCGTCACCCGCGGCCCGACCGCCCACACGCCCGTCGAGACGTGGGCGCACGATGCGGTCGGCCCCTGGCACGTGCGCGTCGACCCGGTGCTCGACCGGCAGGTAGCGCGCGGCGAGCGTGCCGAGGTGCTCGTGCTCGGGCAGGCGTTCGACGACGGCGGCCCGAAGACCCGCGACCGAGTGGCCGAGCGCATCCTGCGCGCGGTCACCGCGCATCCCGACTCCGCCGCGCAGACGCGCGCGCTCGACGAGACGATCGCCTGGCTCTCGGGCCGCTATGTCGTGCTCGTCGCCCGCGGCGAGCGGCTCGACGCCTGGGGCGACCCGCTCGCCACCCGCTCGCTCTACTGGCACCGCTCCGCGGCGGGCGTCGCGCTCGCCTCGCACAGCGCGATCCTGGCCGAGCTCGCCGGCGGGCTCGACAGCAGCCGCATGCGCTGGGTGCTCGAGCACCCTCACTACCGCTCCCCCGCCGGCCGCTGGCTGCCGGGCCTCATCACGCCGCACGACGAGGTCGGGCAGCTCTACGCCAACGGGCGGCTCACCGTCGAGGGCTCGACCGTCTCGAACGAGCGCTTCTTCCCGCTCGCCGACCGCGTCGAGCTGAGCACGGCGGATGCGTCGGCGCGGTTCCGGGACGACCTGCGGCAGCAGGTGCGCAACTGGATCTCGGTCGCTCCCGTCACCGTGCTCTCGCTCACCGCGGGCCGTGACTCGCGGGCCGTGCTCGAGGCCGGGCTCGTCGACCTGCAGCGGGCCGGTGCGCTGACGCTCACCTACCACCCGTTCCACGTCGCCTCGAA
This sequence comes from Agrococcus sediminis, assembly GCF_007923295.1. Lineage (GTDB taxonomy): Bacteria > Actinomycetota > Actinomycetes > Actinomycetales > Microbacteriaceae > Agrococcus > Agrococcus sediminis. The sequence continues at coordinate 20,066 of NZ_VOIR01000012.1, forward strand.
GAGCACCTACGCCGACTTCCTCACCGCCGGGCGGCTCTCCGCCGCCGCCGGGCTGCCCCACATCGGGCTCGACGTGCCCATCCTGAAGCCCACCTCCGAGATGTCGCGCCTCTACCGCGCCACCTTCCCCACCTGGCAGCGCTACGCCAACCTCGCCGGCGCGCTCTACCTGCACGCGCCCGCGCGGGCTGCCACGATCTTCGGGGTCGGCGGCGCCATCGTCACCGGCATGTGGAAGGACACCTCGGTCCGCGAGCTCACCCCGCAGCTGCTCGCCGCCAAGTACGCCGCATCGCCCTTCCAGCACGACCCCGAGCTGCACGACGAGCTGGCCCGCTGGATGGACTTCACGGGCTTCTCCGACGACGCCCTGCGAGGCTACGACTTCTACGACTTCTTCCACTGGGAGCACCGCATGACCAAGTGGGGCGGCAGCGGCTACAGCGAGTACGACCTCGCGACGATCCCCGCACCGGTGCTCAGCTCCCGGCGCCTCCTCACCGCGGCGCTGTCGCTCCCCAAGGAGCAGCGGGTCGCGGCCGAGGTCTACCGCGCCATCTCGGAGACCGGGGCGCTCGCCGCCCGGTAGCGCCCCGCGCATCCGCCCCTCCCCCTCGACGCATCCAGGGAACGGGTGCAGGGTGGAGCCATGCCTGAGACCTACAGCCACGAGCCCCCGTACACGATCGGCGTCATCTGCGGCAGCATCGCCGCCTCGTCGATCAACCGCCGCCTCGCCCGCGCGCTCATGAAGCTCGCGCCCGCCGACCTCGAGTGCTCCTTCATCGAGATCGACCAGCTCGCCCTCTACGACCGCGATCGCGACGACGCGTACCCGCCCGAGGCGACCGCCTTCAAGGAGGCCATCCTCGCCGCCGACGGCATCCTCATCGTCACGCCCGAGTACAACCGCTCGATCCCCGGCGCCCTCAAGAACGCCATCGACTGGGCGTCGCGCCCGTACGGCGAGAACGCCCTCACGCGCAAGCCCGTCGGCGTCATCGGCGCCTCGCCCGGCGGCATCGGCACGGCCGTCGGCCAGCAGCACCTGAAGACGATCCTGTCGTTCTGCAACGCCCCGATGATGAACGAGATCGAGGCGTACGTGCAGTACCCCGACGGCCTCGTCGACGACGACGACGAGGTCACCGTCGCGTCGACGAAGGATTTCCTCAGCACCTACATGCAGGCGTACGACGACTTCGTGCGCCGGGTGCTGACGGTGGTGCCGCAGCAGCAGGCCTGAGCGGCGCCGCCGCGCGAGGCCGGGCCCGCCCTACGGCGCGGGCACGGCCTCGCCGTCGGGCTCGACGGAGGCGCGCCTGACGGTCAGGTAGAGGCGGTGCGCCGTGATCACGAGCACGAGCCACGCCGCCCCGAGCGCCCACGCCGCGACCACGTCGGTGAGCCAGTGGTGGCCGAGCACCACGCGGCTCAGCCCGATCGTGATCGCGAAGACCGCGGCGACCGCGATCGTGAGCACCCGCTGCCAGCGGCGCTCGAGCCGCAGCACGATGAGGTACGCGACGATGCCGGCGATCACGGTCGCGTTGAGCGTGTGCCCGCTCGGGAACGAGGCGGAGTGCTCGTACGGCGGCACCGCGAGCTCGAGCTGCGGCCGCGAGCGGCCGATGAAGCCCTTCGCGACGATCGTCATCAGCAGCGAGCCGAGGCCCGCCGACAGCATGAGGATGACGGGCGTCCACGAGCGGCGGCGGATCGCGAGGAGGAGCATCACCGCGATCGCCAGCACCGGCATGCCGATGACGCCCGCGACATCCGTGTAGGCCGTCACCGCCGGCCCGAACCACCCGGGCCGCCAGTCGGCGAACCACGCCGTGATGGGCATGTCGAGGTTGGCGAGACCGTCCTCGTCGGTGACCGCCTCGTACACCTCGGCACCGCCCGCGGCGAGCCCGGCCGCGAGCGCGAGGCCGATCGCGAGCGTCAGCAGCAGCGCCGCGTGCGGGCCGAGCCTGCGCCCGAGCTGCTCGACGAGCCGCGCCACCGCGCGACCGATGCGCGTCGTCCAGTGCGTGAGGTCGCGCCCGCCCACGTAGCGGTCGCGGCGCACCTCCCCCGCCGGTCCCTGCTCCGGTCGCGCGTCGTCGTCCATGCCCACCCCGTCCCGATCGTGGCGACGATCCTCTCGCGCGCGCCTGAGCGGCGGCCCGCAGCGCGCCGGTGCTCCGTCGCCCGGTGCTCAGTCGCATGGGGGCGTCGGCACGAGCAGGCACTCGACGAGCTCAGCAGCGCGCGACGCCCCGCCGAGCGCCGAGAGCTCGTCGGCGATCTGACGGGCTCGCGTGCGGTAGCGCGGCTCCCGCAGCACCTTGCGCACCGCCGCGAGCACGCGCGGCGGCCGCGGACGCCCGGTGCGCAGGTCGATGCCCGCGCCCGACCACGCGACCCGCGCGGCGACCTCGGGCTTGTCGGCCGAGCCGCCCGCGACCACGAGCGGCACGCCGCACGCGAGCATCTCGAGCACGCCGCCCCAGCCCCCGTTCGTCACCCCGACGTCGGTGTGCGGCACGACCGCCGAGTAGGGCACGAAGTCGACCAGCCGCGCGTTCGCCGGCACCTCGCGCTCGATGGAATGCCCGGCGGTCGTGCCGATGACGCGCACCGGCACGTGCGCGAGCGCCTCGATCGTGGGCAGCAGCAGGGCGCTCGGGTCGGTGTCGACGGTGCCCTGCGTGACGAACACGACCTGGCGCGGCTCGTCGGCGAGCGTCTCGGCCCACAGCGGCGGCGGCGCGAGCGGCCCCGTCCTCGGCTCGAGCCAGCCCACGAAGCGCACCGAGGCCGGCAGGTCACCGGGGTCGTACTCGAGCGACGGCGAGCCCGTCGCGAGCACCAGCTTCGGCGAGTAGAGCGCCTCGTCGAACGGGCGCCCCGGCCCGAGCCCGAGCTCGGCGCGGGCGGCGCGCAGCGAGCGGTCGAGGGGGCCGGATGCGTTGCGCACGACGGCGCGCAGCATGCGGTCGCGCGCGCGGCCGAGCCACGTGCGCGCGGGCTGCATCGCGAGGCCCGGCGGCGGCAGGTCGCGGCTGCGCATGGTGAGCGGCATGAGCGACACGCTCGCCCACGGCAGCCCGAGCACCTCGGCCGCGAGGCCGGTGCCGACGGCCATCACGTCGCCGACCAGCGCGTCGAAGGGCGTGCGCTCGTGCGCGGCGCGGATGTCGCCCACCTGGCCGGGCGCGGTGCCGATGAAGAGCTCGCCGAGGTTGGCGAGGGTGCCGAGAGGCCCCGGGGGCGCGACGCCGGGGAACGCCTCGGCGAGGCGATGCTCGTCGAAGTCGAGCGCGTCGCGCCAGACGAGCGTCTCGCAGCCGAGCCGGTCGAACGCCTCGACGTGGCGGTCGCCGGTGTAGGCGGTCACCCGGTGCCCCCGCGCGAGCAGCGCAGCGGCGACTGCCGTCATCGGCCGGACGTGTCCGGCGAACGGCATCGCAGTCACGAGCAGGTGCGCCACCTTCGCACGATACGCCCGCGGCGCGCCGATTGAGGGGATTAGTAGAACACTGTTATGGTTACGCTGTGCCTCGAGCCCTGCAGCTCGCACTCGGCATCGTGGCGGTCGTCGTCGGGCTGGCGCTGGGTGCGGTGATCGCTACGGTGTGGCGGCCCTGCGCCGCCGCGGTGATGCCGCTCGATCCCGTCACCTCACCGGCGTGCGCGCAGGTCGCGAGCGGCCCGAACACCGCGTGGATCGGGCTGCTGCTGTGGCCGGTCGCGCTCGCCGCCGCCGGCCTCGCCGCGATCCGTGCGATCTCGCGCGGATGGGGCGCCGTGACCGCCGCGGTGGTCGTCGTGCTGGCGCTCGCCGCGCTCGCGGCGAACCCCATGGTCGAGTACGTGCTGCTCAACCAGGTGCCGCAGTCGTGGGACGAGCCGCCCGGCACCGGGTCGCTCACCGCCGCCCTGTTCGTGCTGGCGGGGCTCGTCATCGCCACGACGCTCGTGCCGCGGCCCCGCGGCAGGCCGCGCATGGCGGAGGAGCGGCGCTGGGTCTGACGGATGCGCCGGAGACGACGAGAGCCCCGCCTCGCGGCGGGGCTCTCGGTGTGGTGGACCCGGGGGGAATCGAACCCCCGACCTTCTCATTGCGAACGAGACGCGCTACCAACTGCGCCACGGGCCCGGACCGGTTCAGAGTACCCGACACCCGCCCCAGCGGCGAAATCGGGGCGGCCGCTCGGGCTCAGACGACGCGACGCGCGAACGCGGCGTGCACGTCGAGCCCGTCGAGGTCGTCGTCGACGAGCCCCATGGCGGCGAATCGGGAGCCGCCTGCGGGCGCCGGGCGGCGCGCCGGAGCCTCGCGACGGATCGCGTGCTCGTCCTCCTGCGTCTCGAGCGGCGCATCCGACCGCACGACGTCGAGCGACTCGGCCGCGCCGATCGCGGCGTCGAGCTGCACCTCGCGGATCGGCACCGCGGGCGCGGTCGGCGCCATGCGTCGCTCGGTCTCGGTCGGCACCTGGGCGAGCTCGCCCGTGACGATCTCCTCGAAGCTCGGCTCGAGCCGCGTGACGCGCGCGAGCGGGCCGGAGATGGCCTTGCGGTCCTCGGCCAGTTGCTGGCGCGCCCGGCGCAGCAGGTCGTCGCTCGGCGACGGCGCCTGGTACTGCACCCGCGTCCGCGGCTCGGGCAGCGGCTGCGGCGACCAGGCGCGCGAGGCGAGCACCTCGTCGGTGCGGAGCGCAGCCGCCGGCGCGGCGGCCGCGACGCGCGGCGCCTCGCCCGTGCGCGACGCCTGGCGCGCCACGACCTGCTCGGCCATGCGCGCCTCGGACGCGACCGCCTCGGCCGCGACCTGCCGTGCCTCGACGAGCGTGCGCACGTGCGGCGCCGTGGCCTCGGCGACCCGGCGCATCCGCGCCGACGACGCGTTCACCGCGACGAGCCCGGCAGCACCGAGCACGGCGACCGCGCCGCCGACCGCGAGCAGCACCTGCATGCCCGGCACCGCGGCGCCCACGACCATCGCGGCGACCGCGACGAGCACGAGCGCGAAGCACGCCAGGCGCGTGCGGCGCAGCCGCTGCGCGCGCGACACCGACGACTTCACGGCGGCGCGCACCTCGCGCTCCACCGCCTTGATCTGCTCGTCGAGCTCGCGGGCGCGGGCGACGGCCTTCGCGTGCTCCATCGCCTGCTTGAGGCGGGCCTCCTTCGCGACCGCGCGCTGCTGCACGGCGATGGTGCGCGCGTCGGCCTCGAGCCGCACCTCCTCCGGCGACTCGGCCGACTCGGCCATGATGCGGAGCGTCTGCTGCAGCCGGATGGCGTTGCGCTCGGTCGCCAGGTACTCGCGCTTCCGCGTCCACACGGGCACGAGGTAGACGACCCAGAGCACGACGGCGACGATGAGGATGAGGGTCGTCCCGAGACCTGCGAACTCTGGCATGCCCTGCACGGTAGTGGCGCGGCGCACCCGATCATGGGAGGGCGCGCGGCGGTTCGATCAGGCGCGCGGCGAACTTCCCGCGCGCGGGTCGCCGCCGACCGGCACGGGGTAGACCGAGCGGTCGAACGGCGGCACCCGACCGGCCTCGAAGCGCTGCAGGAGCGGCTCGGCGAGCTCCTCGCGCACGAGCGCGAAGCACAGGTGGTCGCGCCAGTCGCCGTCGATGTGGATGTAGCGGCGGCGGCAGCCCTCGTAGCGGAAGCCGAGCTTCTCGACCACGCGCAGGCTCGCGACGTTCTCGGGCCGGATGCAGATCTCGACGCGGTGGAGGCCCATGCCGAGCATGAGGTGATCGGTGACGAGCGCGACCGCCGTGGTCGTGGCGCCGCGGCCCGCGAAGCGTCGCGCGATCCAGTAGCCGAGCGTCGAGGAGGCGAGGGCGCCGCCGGAGATGTTGGCGACGTTCAGCTGGCCGGCGAACTCGCCGTCGACCTCGATCGCGAAGGCGAGGCCGCTGCCGTCGCGGTCGCTCTCGAGCAGCGACCGGATCGACGAGCGGGTGTCGAAGCGGCCGCTCGGGCGCGTGCCCGGCAGCGTCGCCTCCCAGCGCTCGAGCCAGGGCCGGTTGGCGAGCAGCTCGCCCTCGAGGGTCTTCGCGTCGCGCATGCGGATGCCTCGCACGGTGACGGCGCCGTGCGAGAGTCGGGGCGCGCTGTCGAACACGCTGTCGAGCCTAGAGCGTCGCCGCGCGCATCCCCTGGGCCGCGAAGTCGCGCACCGTCTCGGCGAGGCCGATCCGCGGCCGCCAGCCGAGCTCGTCGCGCAGGCGCCCCGCGTCGCCGACCACCTCCTGGGCGTCGACCGGGCGACGCTCGCCCGCGATCCGCACCCGCGGCGGCATCGGCACGCCGAGCGCCGCGCAGAGCGCGGCCAGCACCTCCTCGCCCGATCGTGCGATGCCCGAGGCGACGTTGTAGAGCGGATGCTCGAGCACGGGCGCCTCGCACAGGGCGAGGTAGGCGGCGGCGACGTCGCGCACGTCGGTGTAGTCCCGCCGGGTGGTGAGGTCGCCGACGGGCAGCGCCTCCCCCGGCCGCAGGCGCCGGAGCCCCGCGGCGAGGTCGGGCAGCAGGAACCCTTCGCCCTGGCCCGGCCCCAGGTGGTTGAAGGGCCGCACGGCGATCGTCTCGAGTCCGCGGCCCCGGTAGTAGTCGAGCTGCAGCTCGACGAGCAGCTTGCTGACGACGTAGGGCGACGCGCACGCGGTCGGCGCCCGCTCGTCGAGCGGGCCCTCCCCCGGCGCGTAGACGGCGCCGCTGCTCGCGCCGATGAGCCGCGGCCGCTCGTCGGCCTGCAGCAGCGACTCCGCGAGGTGCGTCACCATCGCGGAGTTCTGCTCGAGGTAGCGCTGCGGCTGCGCGAACGACGGCCCCACGGCGGCGAGGCCCGCGAGGTGCAGCACGACGTCGACGGGCGGGAGCGCGGAAGCCGCGTGCGCGAGGTCGGCGACGACCGCCTCGTCGAGGTCGGGCGGCGGCTCGCGCCGCTCGGAGCGCAGCACCCCCACCACGCGGTGGCCGCGCTCGGCGGCGAGCCGTGCGACGTGCCGGCCGACGAAGCCGTCGGCGCCGGTGATCGCGATCCTGAGGCTCATGCAGGCACGCGCCCGCTGACGAGCTCGCGGTCGTGCGCGACCATGCGCCGCACGAGCCCCTGGAAGTCGACGTCGCGGCGCCAGCCGAGCAGCGCCTCCGCCTTCGAGGGGTCGCCGAGCAGGATGTCGACCTCCGCGGGCCGCATGTACTCGGGGTTCTGCCGCACGTAGGGGCGCCAGTCGTCGACGCCGATCTCGGCGAACGCCCGCGCGAGGAAGTCCTCGATCGAGTGCGTCACGCCGGTGGCGAGCACGAAGTCCTCGGGCGTCGGGTGCTGCAGCATCTGCCACATGCCGCGCACGTAGTCGCCGGCGTAGCCCCAGTCGCGCTTGGGCCACAGGTCGCCCAGCTCGATCGCGTCCTGCAGGCCCGCCTCGATGCGCGCGACCCCGTCGGTGATCTTGCGGGTGACGAACTCGACGCCGCGGCGCTCCCCCTCGTGGTTGAAGAGGATGCCGCAGGAGACGAACATGCCGTAGCTCTCGCGGTAGTTCTTCGCCGTCCAGTGGCCGTAGAGCTTCGCGACGCCGTAGGGGCTGCGCGGGTGGAACAGCGAGTCCTCGGCGTAGCCCCGGCCGGGGCGGTTGTAGTCGAGGCCGCCGAACATCTCGGAGGTCGACGCCTGGTAGAAGCGCGTCAGCCCGCCGCGGCCGGTGACCCGCACCGCCTCGAGCAGGTTGAGCACGCCCTTGCCGGTGACCTCGGCGGTGAGCGCCGGGTTCTTGAAGGAGTAGCCGACGTGGCTGATCGCGGCGAGGTTGTAGAGCTCGTCGGGCGCCGCCATCTCGACGGCGCGGATGAGCGAGGTCGGGTCGGTGAGGTCGCCCTCGAGCAGCGTGACGGCCGGGAACTCCTCCCGGACGGCGTGGCGCTTCGGGTTGTGCTGCCCGCGGATGAGGCCGAACACCTCGTAGCCCTGCGCGAGGAGCAGCTCGGCCAGGTGTCCGCCGTCCTGCCCCGTGATGCCCGTGACCAGCGCTCGCATCGCACCCTCCGTCGCTCCTGCCCTCACAGTACGGTTTGCGTCACACCTTTATCAAACAGTGTTCCGCAACGTCGGCTCAGGAGAGCGGCAGGACCCAGGCGAAGCCCGTTCACCGGCACGCGCTAGATTCCGGGGCGTGAGCGACCCGGAGCACGACGTCGAGGAGGCCAAGAGCGCCCTGCGCCGACGCCTGCGCACCGAGCGAGCCGAGCGCGGCGCGGCCTTCGCCGCCGAGCGCGCCGACGGCCTCGCTGCCAACCTGCAGGCGCTCACGCGCGCGCTCGGCGCCCGCACGATCTCGGCCTACCTCTCGCTCCCGGAGGAGCCCGACACGCGCGCCTTCCTCCGCTGGGCCGACGCCCAGGGCATCCGCGTGCTGCTGCCGGTCATCCGCCCCGACGGCCTGCTCGACTGGGCCGAGCACGACGGCACCGAGACCGTCGAGGCGACGCTCGGCATGCCCGAGCCCACCGCCGATGCGCTCCCGCCGACCGCGCTCGACGAGGTCGACCTCATGCTCGTGCCCGCGACGGCGGTCGGCCGCGACGGCTCGCGCCTCGGCGGCGGCCGCGGATTCTTCGACAAGACCATCGCCGCGATGGCAGAATGTCCTCCGGTCTATGCCGTCGTGCACGACGAGGAGCTCTTCGACTCCGTGCCGCACGCGGCCTACGACCAGCCGGTCGACGGCGTCGTCACGCAGTCCGGCATCCACCACACGTCCTGAGGAGCGCACCGTGCCCGTCTACGCCTACGCCTGCACCGCCTGCGGCCACGCCTTCGATGCGCGCCAGAGCTTCGACGAGCCGTCGCTGACCGTCTGCGAGGTCTGCGGCGGCGCGCTGCGGAAGCAGTTCGGCACCATCGGGGTCACCTTCAACGGCTCCGGCTTCTACCGCACCGACTCGCGCGCGAAGAGCGCACCCGCTTCCGGATCCCCCCAGCCCGGTATGGCGAAGACGTCCGCATCGACGACCCCGTCGTCGGGCGGCGCCGGCACGGCCACCTGACCGCGCCGGGTTCCCCGCACCCACACAGAGGAGGACCCCATGGAGGGCTTCAAGAAGTTCCTGATGCAAGGCAACGTCGTCGAGCTCGCCGTCGCCGTCGTCATCGGCACGGCGTTCACGGCCATCGTCGCCGCGTTCACCGAGGCGATCATCAATCCACTGCTGGCGCAGGCCTTCAACGCCGACGACCTCGCCGGAGCAACGGTCGGCATCTTCAAGATCGGCCTGCTCATCGCGGCCATCATCAACTTCCTCGTCATCGCCGCCGTCGTCTACTTCGTGCTCGTGCTGCCGATGGCGAAGCTCAAGGAGCGCCAGGACCGCCGCCGCGGCGTCTCGCCCGAGGAGCCGGCCGAGACCGACGTCGACGTGCTGCAGGACATCCGCGAGCTGCTGCGCGCGCAGCAGGCGCCGGGCGCGGCGCCCGGCTCCCCGCGCGGCTGACGCAGCTACCGCGAAGCTCGGGCCCGTAGCGGATGTAGGGCCAACGGCTCCCATCGGGCCGCCCTGGCATCCGCCTGCACCTGCATCTGCGGGTGCAGGTGGATGCGTCAGCCCCAGTGGGGCGGGACGTCACGACGCAGCTGCTCGTCGTTCTCGCTCCCGCGCTCCTGCCGCTCGACCGGCGGCTCGCCCGTGTACCCGGGCGACGGCTCGGTCGAGACGCGCTTGCCCCGCCGGCGGATGACGAGCGGCGCGGGCTGCGGCGCCGCCGCATCCGCTGCCTCCCCGCCGTCGGCCGGGCCGCCCTCGTGCGTCACGACGACGCATCCGCCCCGACGAGCTCGGCGATGCGGTCGGCGACGCCCTCGGGGTCGGTGAAGAGCTCGAAGGCGTGCACGCGCATCGTGTGCCAGCCGAAGCGGCGCAGCACCTCGGGCCGCAGCCGCAGCGCCTCGCGGAGCGTGCGGTCGCCGTCGTCGTGGTCGGCCTCGATCGCGGCGCAGATGCCGCCGTTCGCCACCACGAGCGGCAGCTGGTCGTCGTAGGAGACGTCGGCGCGGAGGCCCCGGCGGCGCAGGCGCGTCGCGAGGTCCACCATGAGCGGGTCGCCGCCGAAGAACGTCGGGGCGCGATCCTCGGCCGCGATGTCGAGCAGGATCTCGCGCAGCATCGCCGCGCCGTGCGCGAGCCGCTCGGGGTCGAGCTCGGCCGCGTCGAACGACGTGACGATCTGCAGCGCCTTGCGGGCGCGGGTCATCGCGACGGCGAGCAGGCGCTCGCCGCCCGGCTGCCCCAGCGTGCCGAAGTCGACGTTGCGGCCGTGCTTCGTGCGGCCGTAGCCGACCGAGAAGATCACCCGGTCGCGGCTGAGCGCGCTCGCGTGCGTGACGTCGACGATGACGAACGGCTCCTCGCGGTCGGCGACCACGAAGTCGGTGAGCTGGTTCGACGACGCGAGCGCCGCCATCACCGCCTGCTGGATGCGCACCTCGTGCTTCTCGTTGGCGGTCACCACCATGAGCGATTCCTGCGGCCGCGAGCGCGCGTGCTGCGTGACGAGCTGCACGACCCGGTCGACCTCGGCGTCGGGGCTCTCGACCGTCGCCGCGCCCTGCTCGGGCAGCCCGTGGGCGCCGTGCACGATCGAGGCGGTGAGCGAGGCGTGCCCGAGGTAGGCGCCGGCCCACGGCAGCGCCTCGATGCGGCCCTCGTAGAAGCGCTCGTTCACGGCCGCGACGAGGTCGGCGCCGCCCGTGCGGTACGAGCGCGTCAGGTGCAGCGTCGGCAGCACCTGCCCGAGCCGCGACAGCGCCGACTCGGCGTGCAGCTCGTCGGGCGTCGCGAGCTCCTCGCTCGGGCGGATGCCGAGGGTCGAGATGCCCACGTCGAACGGCGCGGGCGTCTGCGTCGCCGAGTCGCCGAGCGCGATCACCTGCCGCGCGCGGCTGATGGCGCCGGCGGCCTCGGCGATCGTGATGGCGCCGGCGTCGGCGATGATCACGGCGTCGAAGGGGAGGCGCTTCGGCACCCGGTGCAGGTCGTACGGCGAGGCGAGCCACACGGGCGCCACCGAGCGCGTCAGGTGCGGCGCGAGGCGCTGCAGCTCGTCGGCGTCGACGGGACCGGCCTTGATGAGGCGACGCAGCGCATCCGCCTCGTCCGGGTGGTCGTCGACCGCGAGGCGCCATCCCTGCGCGACCTGGTGCGCGAGGCGTGCGCTCGACGCGTCGACGTGCGCCTCGTCGACGAGCGCGAAGTCCTGCTCGAGGCGTCGCAGCACGTCGGTGTTGCCGCGCAGCAGCGCCCGCTCCCGGCCCAGCATCGACTGCAGCGCCGACTGCCACCATGCGAGGTCGAGCTCGTGCTCGACCTGGTCGTCGGCGACGTGCCGGTCGGCGAAGTCGGTCAGCAGCGCGTCGAGGCCGAGCCGCTCGACCGAGCTCATCAGCTCGGCCCGCTCCTGGATGTTCTGCAGCGCGTCGCTCGGAGCCGCGAGCTCGGCGATGCGCGCCTCGAGCTCCTCGATCGGCAGGTCGACGCTGCGCACCTCGGGCTTGAGGGCCGCGTCGAGGCGGTCGAGCCGCACGACGACGTCGCGCAGGCGCGCGTCGAGCGCGGCGAGGCCCGCCGGCACCGACGGGATCGAGCCGTCGGGCGCGAACTTCGCCCACAGCCGCCGCTGCTGCTGCGCGGCGACGAGCACGTCGTGCAGGTCGGGCACGTGGCTGCCGGGGCGGATGTACTCCTCGGCGAGCTTCTTGAGCCGCCGGCGCTGCATCGCGCCGAGCGACTGGATCGCCTCGCGGCGCGGGCCCGTCGCGGTGATGAGCTCGCCGAGCGGGCGGTCGTAGAGCGACGGCGTCATGACGTCGAGCGTGGCCCGCACGTCGGTGAGCAGCGCGACCTGGATGCCGAGCTCGGCGAGGGTCGCCGCGGGCCGCAGCTTCGTGTCGCCGATCACGCGGCGCGCCTCGGTGAGCAGCGCCTCGAGGTCGCCGCCGGAGGTGCCCGGCCCGGTCGTCGCCGACCCGGCGAGCGCCTGCGAGTCGGCGAGGGCGGCGGATGCGTCGCCCGAGGAATCGAAGGAGGCCCCGTACCAGGGCGTGTCGCTCGGCCCGTAGCGGAACTGCCCGAGGGCCGCGGCCTTCCGCATCGTCGCCGCCACGCGCGGCCGGTCGGTCGCGAGCGCGACCGTCGCCTGCTCGCTCAGCCGCGCGCGCGTCGACGGCGGCGTCGGCAGCATCGCGAGCCGCGACAGCTCCTTGAGCGCGTCGAGCACCGACACCTGCAGCTTCGGGTCGACCCGCTGCAGCGCGGCACGGTAGTCGAGCAGCACCTTCCGCAGGCGCAGCATCGCCTCGTCGATCTCGCCGGTGTCGGGGCGCTCGGACTGCTCGATGCGGCGGATCGCGCCGATGAGGTCGCGCCGCAGCGTCGCCTCCGAGACGGCGAGCGACTCGAGCTTCGTGCTCGCGAGCCGATCGCCGATGTCGCGCAGCGTCGCTCGGCGGGGGCTGACGACGAGCACGCGGCGGTCGTCGCCCACGAGCGCCGCGATCACGTTGACGATCGTCTGCGTGAGGCCCGTGCCGGGCAGCGCCTCGACGACGAGCGAGTTGCCGGCGGCCGCCTCGGCGATCACTGCGTCCTGCTCGGCGTCGGCGTCGAGCACGAGCCGGTCGACCTCGGGGTCGCGGCTGTCCTGCGGGGTCTCGTCGACGCCCGCGCGGCCCTCGCGCACGCGCCACGCTGCCTGCTCGTCGCCGCGCACCGCGTCGAGCACGTCGTGCGGCTGCTGCTGCAGGTCGGCGGCCATCGGCTCGCCGACGTCGGCGAAGGTCGAGGCGAGCAGTCGCGCCTCGACGGTGAAGCCGGGCACGTGCGCCGCCGCCTGGCGCAGCGCGTCGAGCACGGCGTTGGGCGTGAAGGTGCCCTCGCCGGAGCCGAGCTCGATCAGCTGCCGCTCGTCGAGCCGCACGCCGTGGTGGCCGCGCAGGATGCTCGCGATGCGCGGGTTGACGAAGGGGCGGCCGAGCAGCTGCAGCTCGAAGTCGCGCCCGCGGCGGCGCACGACGAGCGGGCGCAGCAGCACCGGGCCGTACACCTCGCCGCGGCCGCCGCCGGCGTCGGCGTGCGGGAACCGCGCCATGCCGATGCCGAGGTGCACGGCGTCGATCGAGCGGGCGGCCGCGAGCTCGATGCCCTTCGACGCGATCGCCGCGGCCGCCGAGCGGGCGGCGCGGAGCGCGAGGTCGTCTCGGATGAGGCTCGAGAGCGCCGTCGGCCGGCCGGTGATGAACTGGGCGAGGCCGCCCGGATGCGTCGTCGAGAGCTCGATGCGGGTCGCGGTCGTGTCGATGAAGTCGGTCAGCGGGCTCCGCCCGCCCACGCGCCGGAGCGCATCCGCCCACGCCTGCCACTCCCCCTCGCGCCGGCGCACGCGCGGCGCCGGCTCGGCGGCGGCCGGCTCGGGCGCGAGGCTGCGGTCGGGGCCGGGCTCGGGGGCGTCGTGGGCGTCGAGGATCGCGTCCTCGGCGGCGTCGGCCACGGCCTCCGCCTCGTTCAGCGCAGCGCGGTCGACGGCGGCGCCGCGGGCGCCCGCCGTCTCGTGCGTCGCCTCGTCGACGGGCCCGTCGCCCCGGATCTCGGTCTCGTCTTCACGCACACCGTCACGATAGCCACGCGGCCGGGAGCCGCGCGGGTGCCACACCGCCTGGTGCCACGGCGCGTGGAGGACACTCCAAGGTGGACCCGGTTCCATGGCCTGCGTCAGCGACGGGCAGCTGGGTGCTGCCCGATCCGACACCCCGACCAGGGAGGAGCAGCCATGACCCGCTCGGAACAGACCGACGCACACGAGCAGTCCGGGCATGGCCCAGCACGGATGTACCTCAAGTTCGGCGCGATCCTGCTCGTCAGTCTCGGGCTCATGTGGGTGCTCTCGATGTCGATGATCCGCGAGCTCGGGCACTTCACCTTCAACATCAGCAACTTCTACATGGCGCTCATCATGGTCGCCGCGATGGGGATCGTCATGACGATCGGCATGTGGTCGATGTTCCCCAGCAGGAAGGCGAACATCGCCATGGTCGTCGGGTTCGCTGCCCTGTTCGTCGTCGCCCTCCTCATGGGCAGGAGCGAGGCGTTCGTCGGAGACAAGGGCTTCCTCGAGTCGATGATCCCGCACCACTCGCGGGCGATCCTCGTGTGCCAGGAGTCGGACATCACCGACCCGGAGATCGTGCAGCTGTGCGACGACATCGTCGAGGCCCAGCAGGAGGAGATCGCGCAGATGGAGGAGATCCTCGAGCGCTACTGACGTCGGACGGGCCGGCGGCGCGAGCTGCGCCGCGGGACCGGACGGACAGGCTGCGACCGTCGCAGCCGAACTGGAAGAAGGAGAGAGAACGATGACCCATCACGTCATGTCGATGCTCGACACCTATCCCAAGGACCTCGGAGGCGTCGATCGGGACAAGCTCGCCGCATGCATCGAGGCATGCTTCGAGTGCGCCCAGACCTGCACGGCGTGCGCTGACGCGTGCCTGGCGGAGGACATGGTCGCCGAGCTGACCACGTGCATCCGCACCAACCTCGACTGCGCGGATGTGTGCGAGGCGACCGGCCGCATCCTCTCGCGTCGCACCGGTGCCGACGCCGCGGTCACGCGCGCGGTGCTGGAGGCCTGTCAGGCCGCGTGCAAGGCGTGCGCGGACGAGTGCGAGCGCCACGCCGACATGCACGAGCACTGCCGGGTGTGCGCCGAGGCCTGCCGGAAGTGCGAGCAGGCCTGCGCCGACCTTCTCGCGTCGCTCGGCTGAGCCGGACTCGACTGCCCTGGCGAGTCCTCGTGGACGCGCCAGGGCAGTCGAGCGCAGGCGTCGGGACGAGCCGCGCCGCTCAGAACCAGGCGTCGCCCGTGCGGCGGGTGTAGACGGCGCGCAGCCAGCGGCCCGCCTTCTGCCACAGCGCGTAGCGGCCGGTGAGCGGCAGCTCGAAGGTGGGCATGTACGTGACCGGCTCCGCCGCCCATGCGGTCTTGAAGGTGTAGAGGCCGCGGATGTCGCTCGTCTCCCACTCGGCCGGGTCGGGGATGTTCGCGAGCTCGTAGAGCGTGACGCCCTGCGCGTGCAGGTCCTGCATGATCTTCCACTGCATGAGGTAGGGCGCGAAGATCTTCGCGTTCTCGCGGATGCTGCCGGCGTCCTTGTACCAGGCTGTGTCGCCGAAGCGCATGACGAACGCCATCGACTGCACCTCGCCCTGGTAGTGCGCGACGTAGAAGTGGCCCTGGCCGACGGTCTTGTAGACGTCCCAGATGCGCTGGAAGTATTCGGGGTGACGGAAGTAGCCGCCCGAGCGCTCCTTCGTCTCGCCGATGAGCCGGTGCATCTCGGCCTCGTGCTCGGGCGTCATCGCCACCTTCTCGACCGTCACGCCGAACTTGTTCTCGGCGGCGCGGTACGAGTTGCGGGCGCGCTTCTTGAAGCGCGCGGCGACCTCGTCGAGCGTGCCGGTGAGGTCGACGGCGACCGCGTGCTGGTACTGGCTCGAGGCGGCTCGCACCCAGCCGTTGCGCTCGAACGCGGCGATGAGCTCGGGGTCCTCCGCCTGGAACGTCTCCATCTTCAGGCCGAACCAGCGCTTGGGGTAGGCCTTGGCCCGGGCGGTGATCGCGTCGACGGCCGCGGCGTCGATGCCGGCCACGCGCGGCAGGAAGAGGATGCGGCCGGCAAGCGGCACGCTGCGCTCGAAGAGCTGGATCGGGAGAGGCCGCTCGCCGCCGGCGACCGGCACGGTCACGACGTCGCGGAGCGCCCGCCACGGGCTCTCCTCACGGGTGCGGGCCCACGCATCCGACTGCATGTAGTGGGCGCGTGGCTGCCCCTCGAGCACCTGCGCGTCCCACGCGGCCCCGTCGGTGGCCTTCGCGGGCCTCGGCTCGGCCGCAGCGGTGATGCTCATGCGCTCGCTCTCGTCGTGGGACTGCCTGGATGATCCGCTCGGGCGGCCCGGTCCCGGGCTCGCCGGAGCGGCGGATGCACGGGGCCGCGCATGCGTGGCCCGTCGCGCTCGATGCTACCGGCGTGCGGAGCGAGGGCATGCGCAGCTAGAGCCGATCGAGGATGAACGCGACGCGATCCGCCGGGCTGAGCACGGGCACGGTCACCACCGGGCTCGGGAGTTCGCGGTACACCTCCGTGAGCAGGGCATGGATCCGGGACTGGGCTGCGGCATCCTCGATGCGAGCGTAGTCAGGGGCGAGCGGCAGCAGGTCGAGGATGAAGACCTTCCGATACGACACCCGTGGGAGCGCGTCGAGCAGTTGGGCGTGGGGCTCCAGATCGAGGAATCGATGGTAGGCCAGCGAGTCAGGGAGGGCGCGGTCGAGGAAGACGGTCTCATCGGGGTCGAGGCTCGCCTCCTGCTCGAGCTGCATGGCGAAGACACCGCACTGGAACTCGCGCTACCGCCCGCGCACTTCCTCGACGCTCCTGCCCTCGATCCGCTGGAGGTCGATGTAGTGACGGGCGTGCTCGACGGTCGTGGCGTAGCCCCGCTCATGCAGCAGGTTCACCGTCGTGGTCTTCCCCGAGCTCGGCCCGCCGGTGATGACGTACCAGTTGCTCATGTCGCCCCTTTCACCCGGCCGGCGCCGGGACTAGCGTCATCGACGAGCACCGTACACCGATGCAGGCGCGGACCCGGCGCTGGCGGTGTGGCTGACATCGCTCACCGTGTCTCGAGGACAGGCGGTCGCGTCTTCACCGCCCGCCTCGGCGGCGGCCGCAACGCCCTCGAGTACGTGCTGCCGCTGCTGGGCGTCCGGCAGAAGAACGGCAAACCCGGCCACCCGCAGACGCAAGGCAAGATCGAACGCTTCCGCACCAGCTACAAGCCTCCGCCGAGCTGGCCGCATGCACCACCTCGCCATCGGCGCAGCCCACCGAGGCCGACGCATCCTCGCCCTCATCGACGACACCACCGCCACCGTCATCGACCTCGACACAGGCGAGATCCTCGCCACCAACACCATCGACCCGGCACGCAGCTACTGGCGCAACACGAGAAGAGCCCCCGGCCGATGGCCAGGGGCTCTCTCTTCGTGACACATGTCGCGACTCAGGTGAGACCTATGTCGCGACTCATCACAGCGTGCCCCTGGAGGGACTCGAACCCCCAACCAGCTCCTTAGGACGGAGATGCTCTTCCATTGAGCTACAGAGGCCAGGCTCACCGAGCCTATCGCGGCACCACGGTGCCGCAGGACTGGTGCGCAGGGATCACCCCGACCCGCCGACTATCCTCGAAGAGGAGAGGGGGCGGACATGGGCGCTAGCGGCATCGTCGCGAGACGGTTGCTCCTGCGCTGGCTCCCGGTGGCGGTCCTCCTCGTCGCCGCCCTGACCATCGGCCTGCTCGGGATGCACACGGTCAGCGGCCCCGACGGCCACCGCCCGGCCGTCTCCGATGCGTTGCCGCTGGCGGCATCGGGAGCGCCGACACTCCCGGAGCACGCGCAGGCGCAACCGTGCGAGTGCGCCGCTCCGTCGCCTGATCACTCGTCGGTGCTGATGTCCTGCGTGCTCGCCCTCCTCGCGGGGCTGCTCGTCGTGACCCCTCGCCGATGGACCGGAGCCCTCACCATCCCGTTGACGCGCGGCGGCGCGATGCTCGAGCATGACCCGCGCGCGATTCCCCGTCCACGGCCTCCCTCATTGATCTTCCTCTCGATCAGTCGGACCTGATACGTCCAGCACCGCGCCGGATGCGTCCGGTACGCCGCCGCGTCCTGTGGGACGCGAGACCCATCTGCAATCCGAATGATCGAAGGACAGAATGACTATGAAGAAGCACTTCCGCACCATGACCATCGCTTCCGGCCTCATCGCATCCGCTGTGATCCTGGCTGGATGCTCGACCCAGGGGGGAACGGCCGCAGGCACCTCCGAGAGCCCGGGTGCCAGCACCTCTGCAGAAGCATCCGCCGACTTCAACTCGGCAGACGAGATGTTCGTCACCATGATGATCCCTCACCACGAGCAGGCGGTCGAGATGGCCGATGTCGTGCTGGACAAGAACGGCGTCGACCCGCGCGTGCTGGACCTAGCGCAGCAGATCAAGGACGCACAGGGTCCCGAGATCGAGACGATGCGGGGCTGGCTCGAGGCATGGGGCATCGAGTACGAGGACAGCTCGATGGGCGGCATGGATCACGGCGACGGCATGATGACCGATGACGACATGCGCCAGCTCGAGGATGCCGAGGGTGCAGAGGCGAGCCGCCTGTTCCTCGAGCAGATGGTCGTGCACCACGAAGGAGCAGTGGAGATGGCCGAGGTGGAGGTGGAGACGGGGCAGAACGCGGAGGCGGTCGCCCTGGCCGAGCAGGTGATCGAGGACCAGACCTCGGAGATCGAGACGATGCAGGAGCTGCTCGAGCAGCTCTGACCTTGACCGGCACGGGGAGGCCTGCGGCTGCGCGCCCGGGCCCGGGCCTCCCCATGCCGGCACCAACCCGATCCCTGGTTCGACACCCCTGGAGGCACCGACGATGAAGACCCCCCGCTCGCGAGCGCTCCTCGCCATTCCTGTGCTCGCGCTCATGCTCGCCGGGTGCGCCCAGGAGCCCGCTCCGGACGCAGCCGCAGCTCCGCTGCACGACGATCCGTTCGCACACGTCCACGGCATCGGCGTGCTCCCGGGCGACCCCGACATCCTCGTCGCCAGCCACGCAGGCGTCTACCGCGTCGACTCCGCCGGCGAGGCGGAGGGGCCGCTCGGAGGCGAGGACTTCGACGCCATGGGCTTCACCGTCGCCGGCGGCACCCTCTTCGCCTCAGGGCATCCGGGAGCCGCGACGTCTCCCGAGCTCGGCGCTCCCAATCTGGGGATCGTGCGCAGCGTCGACGGAGCGGCGACGTGGGAGCCCGTCGCGCGGACGGGGGTCGAGGACTTCCACGTGCTCACCGGCGGCCCCGACGGCAGCCTCTTCGGGATCGGCTCATCGTCGCCCAGCGTGCAGGCGAGCAGCGATGCCGGCACCACCTGGACCGCCGGGGCAGTGCTGGCAGCCGCTGACCTCGCCGTCGGCGCGGGCGACGAGCTCTACGCGGCGACCGAGGACGGCCTGCAGGTCAGCGTGGACGGTGCTGCGACGTTCGCTCCGGTGCCCGACGCGCCGCTGCTGTTCCAGATCGCCGCCGGCGCCGACGGCACGCTCGTCGGCGCGGGCATCGACGGCCAGCTCTGGCGCGCGCAGGACGGCCGCTGGACGGGCGGCGAGCGCTTCAGCGGCGCGCTGCAGGCACTCGCCGTCGGTGAGGGAGGCTCGCTGCTGCTCGTCGACGACCGCGGCCTGGTGCGCATCGATGCGAACGGCGCCGACGTGATCCGTCCCGCCGGCTAGGTTCGGCGACCGACGCTCACGCGGGTTGCGGCTGCACCGCGTCTGAGCTGTCGCGCCCGACGCCGTACGAGAACTCGCGAGCCTGCCCGGTATCGATCGGGCCCGACTGCGACATCCAGCAGATGGCCCCGGAAGCGGATCCTGAACTCGAGACGCGACAGGCGCGGGGGCAGCCTCGGGTCGAGCGCGAGGAGATCGTCCTCGAGCGTCAGCCCTGCGAACGCGCGGACGGGGATGTCGACGGTGCCGGCCATCGCGCCCAGGTGCACGCCCTCCCTGGTCGTGCCGCCCTGCGCGTCGTCCAGGTCGGCGACGAGCGCCTCCCGGAACGCGCTCCACGATCTTGCCGGGTCGATGGCCGCGAGCACCGAGGCATGCACCACGCGGCTGAGGGTCGAGCCGTGCGACGTCCGTGCGACGTAGTAGTCCATGGTCCGCAGCAGGTCGCCTTGGCAGAACGCGTAGCCGAGCGACGCCAGCTGGCGGCAGACCGTCTCGCAGCCGAGGAGATGAACCAGCATGACGACATCGGGCTGCTTGGAGAGCTTGTAGCGGTTCGTGCTGTCGTCCTCGGATTCGAGGATGAGGTCGAGCCGGCCGATGTTGCCGTAGCGCCGGCGGTAGCCCTCCCAGTCCAGCTCCTCGAGCTGCTCATAGCCGTCGAACTGGGCGAGCACGCCATCGCTGTGGAAGCGGAGGGAGAGCCGCCTGCTCAGATGCCGCCATCGCTCGACCTCGGCGTCGGTGACGGCGAGGCGGGCTCGGACGGAGTCGCCGAGGTGACCGTGCAGCACCGTGAACGACTGCGCGGCCCGAGCGGCGAGCCAGGACACGAGGACGTTGGTGTACGCGTTGTCGCGAAGGCCCGCCCCCGGCCGGCCAGGAGGGCCGTCGTGGAACTCGTCGGGCCCCATCACTCCGTCGATGTGGAACCGATCGGTGCGCGGATCGTGCTGCGCGAGCGAGGCGAACAGGCGCACGACCTCGATGATCAGCTCGGCGCCGCGATCCGCGAGCCACTCCCGGTCACCGGTCGCCTGGAAGTGCAGCCACGCGTTGTACCCGATCGCGAGACCGACGTGGTGCTGCCTGCGGGAGTTGTCCGGCATCCACCGCTCCGACCGGGGGTTGAAGAGCGCGGTCGGAGTCTCCTCGCGCCCGTCGCTGCCGCTCTGCCAGGGGAACAGCGCACCTTCCAGCCCGGCTCGGGATGCCGCCGCGCGCGCGGCCCCGAGCCGTCGCCAGCGATAGTCCAGCAGCGCCCGGCTCAGGTCGGGCAGCCGCAAGGCGACGACGGGCATGACGAACACCTCATCCCAGAACACGTGTCCCCGATACCCCTCCCCGTGGAGCCCCCGCGCCGGTACTCCAGCGTCCAGCTCGACGGTGTGCGGTGAGAGCGTCTGCAGGATGTGGAAGACCTGGAGGTTGAGGATGAGCTGGCTCTGGCGGTCTGCATCGACCGACACCTCGAACAGCTCCCACAGCCGCCGCCATGCCTCGCTGTGGCGCTCGCGGAGCACGGCGACGTCACCGAGCTCGCGGACGCGCCCGAGGGCGGCCTCGCCCGGCTCGCTGATCGCACGATCGCGGGAGGTGAAGATCGCGACGAGCGTGGTGAACGTCACGGCGCGGCCGTCGGCCAGCTGCAGCCGGAACTCCTTGACGCGCCGTCGGACTCCTGAGGGCACATGCAGCGCCTCCACGCCATCGGCTCCGTCCATGCGCCATCGCACGGCGGCGGCGATCCCCACCCGGCTCTGGCTGGTCTGCACCTCGCAAAGCACCACATCGTCGAACTCACGGAACGCCACGGGAGACAGGTGTGTCACGTCGGTGCCGACGGATGCCCGCACGTTGGCGTTGCGCACATCCGCATCGATGCCGGCTCGGAGCTCGAGCGATCCGCTCCAGCCGCGTGCCGTGAGGGTGGTCTCCAATGCGGCCACGTGCGGATCGTCCATGGAGACGAAGCAGCGCTGCACGAGCTCGGCGGTCCCGCCCTCGGGCCCGACGAGCGTCGCCCGCCGCACCGCGACAGCACGACGCAAGTCGAGCTCCCGCAGGTCCGAGGAGACGAGCCGGCCGCTCGAGAGCCAGCGTCCCCCACCGAACCGCACGTCGACCCGCAGCCAGTTCGGGGCGTTGACGAGGTGCTCCTCCGCCATCTCTCGCCCGTGAACGGTGCTCAGCGTGCGGTTGTAGACGCCCGCGAGGTAGGTGCCCGGGTAGTGGACGCCGTCGTCGCGGTGCTCGGGGAGGACTCCCCTCGTCGCGAAACGGCCGTTGCCGAGCGCCGTGAGCGCCTCTCGATGCCCTTCGTGCGCCGGATCGAAGCCTTCATAGGCGAGCAACCAGGGATCGCCAGCACGTGCGCCCAGGTCGAGCTGCGCCACATCGAGCAGCACGACATCGGCCCCGGCAGCTTCGAGTTCCTCCCGCTGCCCCGACCTCGCGATGCCGATGACGAGCCCGAAGCCGCCCCGTCGCCCCGCCTCCACGCCGGCGACGGAATCCTCGACCAGCGCGGCCCGCCCCGGAGAGACGCCCAATCGCGTCGCGGCCTCCAAGAACATCGCAGGGTGCGGCTTCCCGGGCAGGCGGGCGGTCAGCGCGGCCACACCGTCGACGACGGTGTCGAAGGCGCCCGACAGGTCAGCGGCCTCCAGCAGCGCATGCGCATTGCGGCTGGCCGTGACCAGGCCGGTGGGCACGCCCGCGTCTCGCAGGCGCTGCAGCAGCGCCAGCGTGCCGGGGTACGTCTGCAGCCCCCGGCTCCGGAGCTCGCCGATGTAGAGCGCGTCCTTCCGTGCCGCGAGACCTGCGACCGTCCACGCATCGGACGCGTCGCCGACGCTCCCAGCAGGCAGGGCGATGCCGCGCGCGCCCAGATAGGCGGCGACGCCGTCCTCGCGGCTGCGGCCATCGACGTACCGCAGATAGTCGGCCACTGCATCGAAGCGGCGCCCCGGATCTCCGACCCGCACTCGCGGGTCTTGCAGCACCTCGTCGAAGAGGCGCTTCCACGCCGCCGCGTGGACGTCGGCGGTATCCGTGACGACGCCGTCCATGTCGAACAGCACGGCGTCGAAGACGGCGTCCATGCGGTGCGCGCCGCTCGCGCCGCGGCGGCGAGGCGCTCCTCTGCTCGTCCTCCGGTCCCGTGACTCCGATGCTGCGTCCAACCGCTCTCGCCACCTGCCGCCGATCAGGTCGTCGTCATCGCCGCGGCGCTGGGGCCGCCGCCGCTTGCTCAGCGGCGGGGGCCGCCTGCGCGGGCAGGCTGAGCCTCTTGAGCAGCAGCGCGTTGACGGCGACGATGACGCTGGAGCCCGACATGCTGATGGCCGCGATCTCCGGGCTCAGCATGAGGCCGAAGGCCGGATAGAACACGCCTGCGGCGATCGGCAGCGCGATGGCGTTGTATCCGATCGCCCAGCCGAGGTTCTGGCGCATCTTGCGCAGCGTGCCCTTGCCGATCCGCAGCGCGACAGCGACGTCGAGCGGATCGGAGCGCATGAGCACGACGTCCGCTGTCTCGATCGCGACGTCGGTCCCGGCACCGATCGCGATCCCGAGGTCGGCCTGCGCGAGCGCGGGGGCATCGTTGACGCCGTCCCCCACCATCGCCACCTTCTTGCCGGCGGCTTGGAGCTCGGCGATCCGCGCGCTCTTGTCCTCGGGCAGCACCTCTGCGATCACCGTGTCGATGCCCAGCAGGGATGCGATCCGCTCGGCCGTCGGCTGGTTGTCTCCGGTCAGCATCACCACGTCGATCCCGGCGTCGTGCAGGGCATCGATGGCTGCCTTGGCCGTCTCGCGCGGCGCGTCCGCGAGCGCGATCACGCCGGCGGCCCGACCGTCCACGGCGAACATGATGGCAGTCCGGCCGCCCTCGGCGAACGCCCGGTGCTGGGCCGCGACGGCCGCGAAGTCGACTCCCTCCGCCGTGAGGAGCCGCGTGCTCCCGAGCACGACCGTCCGGCCCTCCACCGTCGCGACCGCTCCTTGGCCGGTGATGTTGCGGAAGGCGCTCGCGCTGCGGCGAGGCGCCCCGCGTCGATCCGCGTAGTCCACGATCGCACGGGCGAGGGGGTGCTCCGACTCCCGCTCCGCGGCCGCCACCAGCGCCAGCAGCTCGAGAGCGTCACCTCCGACAGGGACGTAGTCGGTGACTTCCGGCTCGCCCTTCGTGAGGGTGCCCGTCTTGTCGAGGACGACCGCATCGATGCGTGCGGCGGTCTCGATGCCGGTCGCGTTCTTGAACAGGACCCCGCGCTTCGCGCCGAGCCCCGTGCCGACCATGATGGCGGTCGGCGTCGCGAGTCCGAGCGCATCGGGGCACGTGATCACGACGACGGTGATCGCGAACAGGATTGCCATCGGCACGTCGGCGCCGGCCAGCCACCAGGCCAAGAAGGTGGCGGAGCCGCCGACGAGCGCGACGAGCACGAGCCAGAACGCGGCACGGTCCGCGAGTCGCTGCCCGGGCGCCTTGGAGTTCTGTGCCCGCTGCACGAGCTGCACGATCTGCGCCAGCGCTGTATCGGCGCCGATCCTGGTCGCACGCACCCGCAGCGTGCCCACGGTGTTCACCGTCGCTCCGATCACCTCGGATCCGGGCTCCTTGGCCACGGGCATGGACTCGCCCGTCACCATCGACTCGTCGACCTCGGAGACGCCCTCCTCGACGTCGCCGTCGGTCGGGATCTTCGCCCCGGGCCGCACCAGCATGAGATCACCGGGCATGACCTCGGACGTGGAGACCTCCACCTCGACGCCGTCTCGGATGACGACCGCCCGTGGCGGCGCGAGCTCCAGCAGCCGGCGGATCGCGTCGTTCGCCCCGCCTCGGGCGCGCATCTCCACCCAGTGGCCGAGGAGCACGAAGGTCGCGAGCACGGATGCCGCCTCGTAGAAGACCTCGCCGCCGCCCGTGAGCGTGACCACCAGGCTGTACAGCCAGCCCGCACCCACGCCGACGGCTACCAGGACCATCATGTCGAGGGTCCGCTCGCGCAGCGCTCGCCAAGCACCGTCGAAGAAGATCCAGGCGGCGTAGAAGATCACCGGCAGCGAGAGGATCAGCGCGAAGACGTCGTCGCGAAGCCCGAACGGGGCCGGAATCGCGAACCCCAGCACCTCCCGACCGATCGGCGACCAGAGCGTGATGGGGATCGAGAGCAGCGCGGCGACCACGAAGCGGTTGCGCATGTCGCGCGTCATCGCCGCCATGGACATGTCGGCGTTGTGGCCTCCATGTCCCATGACATCCTGCGCGGAAGCTGCGGCCTGGTGCTCTCGGCTGCCGTCGTCGACCGGGGCGGAAGGCCCCCCGTGCGTGTCGTGCAGGCCCGCGGCTGGATCGCAGATGTGGTCCGGCACGGACTGACCGGAGCAGTGATAGCCGCACTCGATCACCCAGTCGCGGAGCTGCCCGACGGTGGTGACGCCGGGGTCGTAGGTGACGTTGGCGGTCTGCGCGACCGGGTTGGCGTCCACTGCGACGACCCCCGGGCGGCGCAGCAGCGCGGATTCAACGACGGACTTCGAGGACGCCCAGTGCACGCCGCCGACCTCGAGGACCACGGTGCTCGGCGCGGTGGTCATGCGGCCCGCCGCCGATCAGCGTCGATCACAACGCGTCGCATCCGGCGACCGAGCCGATCCTGCACCACCGAGCGCCGCAGGGACATGGGCGACCTCCCGTCCGAGCCTATGCTAACCGCGCTCGGGACTCGCGTGCAGGAGCCTCCTTCTGCTGCATGGGCTGCACCCGGAGGATCGCGAGGCTCGTCCTCACGGCGCTGCACGACGAAGCGCCCGCCCCCAAGGGGGCGGGCGCTTCGTGCTGCAAGGATCAGGTGATGTCGATGAACACCGGTGCCGTACCGCCGATGTTGACGCCTGCGACGACCGTGTTGTAGCCCGACCAGCCGCCGTGCACGGCCTGGCCACCACCGATGTAGATGGCGATGTGCGCGCGTCCCACGCCGCCGTCGGCGTAGTAGATGACGTCGCCGGGCGAAGCCTGGGACATCGGGATGGTCGGGCCGAGGTTGAACAGCGAGCCCATGCCCGAGTACGGGAGCCCCGCAGCGCCGATGGCCTTGCGCACGAGCTGCACGCAGTCCTGCGAGACGCCGACCTGTGCGAGCGCGGTGTTGGCGATGACGCTGCCGGACGCCCCGGCCGACACCGCGGCGGACGGCGCGCTGGAAGCGGGCGAGGAGGAGGCTCCTCCCGCCGTGCCCCCAGCGGTCGCCTGCTCGGCATCCTGCTGCTGGGCCTGCTGCTCCTGCTCAGCCTGCTGACGCTCCAGCTCGGCCTGCGCCGCAGCCTCGAGCTCCGCTCGGATCTGCTCGAGCTCCTCCGCCGTCGTGGCCTGCACGTCGAGACGAGCCTCGAGGCCGGGGCCCCCTGCCGTCACGACGCCCGAGACCGACTGCGCGTCCTGCGCGACGATGGACGAGTACGAATCGGAGGCGTCGGCGTTGGAGCTCGACGCGAAGGCGGGGAGGGCGAGGGGCGTGGCGAGTGCCGCAGCGACAGCGATCACGCCCACACGACGGGCGTTGCGCACCACCGACGCGCGGGTGAAGCGCTTCTTGTCGGTAGACTCGAAGCCGGTCATCTCGGTTGAGGTCGTCACAGGCTGATACTCCAAAAATCTCGGTGGAACGAAGCGCCGACAGGCGGCACTTCGACCCACGTTACCAAATCGTTATCGTTTTGTCACCCGACGTGCAGGTCAGCCGAACCGGCGGACCTCGGGCGTGCCGAACGCCGCGACCATGGCCGCATAGTTCGAGTACTTCACCGGCTTGCCGCTCGTCGCGGCATGCACGATCTGCCCACCTCCGACGAACACGGCGACGTGCCCGTTCCACACCAGGAGGTCACCGGGAGCGACCTGCGACGCCGGCACCGGAGTGCCGTAGCCGGCCTGGGCGTTGGACGAGTGCGGCAGATAGTGCCCTGCCTGCCCGTACACCCACACCGTGAAGCCGGAGCAGTCGAAGCCCGTAGCCGGGCTCGAGCCACCCCAGACGTAGGGCACGCCGAGCTGCGACTGCGCGATCGCGGCGATCGAGCCGTTGGCTGGGATGCTCGCCGCCGCAGGCGTGCTGACGGCCTCGCCGCCCGTCGCCGCAGCGGAGGCGACCTCCGCTGCCTGCTCCCGCGCCTCGGCCAGCTCGGCCTGGCGCGCCTCCTCGGCGGCGGCGGCGGCCTCCTGCAGCTCGGCGAGCTGCTCGGCGGTCGTGCCGGCGATGCCCTCGCGAGCGACGAGGTCGACGCGCGCGTCGGCGGCGACGGTGACGGTCTGCGAGTTCTCGGCGACGATGCTCGCGAGCTCGTCGGCGGAGAACTGCTCGCCCTGCGGCCCGAAGGCCGCCGCGGGCAGCGACAGCGCCCCGACGAGGGCGGCCGCGATGCTGACCACGCCGACGCTCTTCACGCCGCGGCGGAGCGGCGCGAGCGCGCGCTCCCTCGGAGCAGGTCGTCCGGCCATCGGGACGGCGATGGCCGTCGAGTGCTGCTGATCCATGCTTCGGTGTTCCCCCAGATGCGTGCAGATCCCCGCACCACGGTGCAGGGCTGACGCGGCGAGACTAGCCGACCGTTACCAATCCGTCACAATCCGTCCACCCCCGTCGGCGAGCCTCTGAGGGGCCTGGACGAAGCCTGGACGTCACGCCTCGAGGTAGACGTGCTGCGCGAGCTCGACGGGCAGGTCGATCGCGGCGCCGCCGACCACGGAGAGGCGGATGCGCGTGCCGACGTCGGTCACGGCGACGCGCGCGCCGGGCTTCACGCCGGCGGCCTGCAGCTCGGCGAGCCCCTCGATGTCGTGCTGCACCGGCTCCCCGAGCCTGCGCACCACGTGCTCGCCCCGCGCATCCGTCGCCGGCACGACGCCTGCGAGGAACGCCTCGGCGGGCTCGAGCCCGAGCTCGGCCAGGCCCGGGATGGGCGTGCCGTACGGCGACTCGCGCGGGTTGCCGAGCAGCGCGAGCAGCCGGCGCTCGACCTGCTCGCTCATGACGTGCTCCCAGCGGCACGCCTCGTCGTGCACGAGGCTCCAGTCGAGCCCGATGACGTCTGCGAGCAGCCGCTCGGCGAGGCGGTGCTTGCGCAGCACGCGGATCGCGAGCGCGCGGCCCTCCTCGGTGAGCTCGAGGTGGCGGTCGGGGGCGACGACGACGAGCCCGTCGCGCTCCATGCGCGCGATGGTCTGCGACACCGTGGGGCCCGAGTGGTGGAGCCGCTCCGAGATGCGGGCGCGCAGGGGCGTGATGCCCTCCTCCTCGAGATCGAGGATCGTGCGGAGGTACATCTCTGTCGTGTCGACGAGATCCGTCACCCGCAGCTCCCGCTTCCTTCGCCCCGTCCGCCTGCCATCCGGCTCCACCCTATTGTCGCCGCGCTCGTAGGATCGTCAGCGTGAGCGACATCGTGATCCCCGCCGACCTCCTGCCCGCCGACGGACGATTCGGCTGCGGCCCGTCGAAGGTGCGGCCCGAGCAGGTCGCGCGCCTGCAGTCGAGCCTCGACCTGCTCGGCACGAGCCACCGGCAGGCGCCGGTGAAGGGGCTCGTGCGCTCGGTGCGCGAGGGGCTCGCCGAGCTCTTCTCGCTGCCCGACGGCTACGAGGTGCTGCTCGGCAACGGCGGCTCGACCGCCTTCTGGGACGCCGCGGCGTTCAGCCTCATCGAGCGCCGCTCGCACCACCTCACCTTCGGCGAGTTCGGCGCGAAGTTCGCGAAGGCCGCCGCCGCGCCGTGGCTCGAGGCGCCGAGCGTCGCGAGCTCCGAGCCGGGCTCGCGCCCGGCGCTCGAGCACGTCGAGGGCGTCGACGTCGTCGCCTACCCGCACAACGAGACCTCCACGGGCGTCTTCCACCCGGTCGTGCGGGGCCAGGCGGATGCGCTCACGGTCGTCGACGCCACGAGCGCGGCGGGCGGCCTGGCCGTCGACGTCGCCGAGAGCGACCTCTACTACTTCGCGCCGCAGAAGAACTTCGCCGCCGACGGCGGCCTGTGGCTCGCCCTCGCCTCCCCGGCGGCGATCGAGCGCATCGAGCGGATCGGCGGCTCCGGCCGCTACATCCCGGAGTTCCTGTCGCTGCAGCAGGCGGTGACCAACTCCCGCCTCGACCAGACCCTCAACACGCCTGCGCTCGCGACGCTGCTGCTGCTCGACGAGCAGATCCGCTGGATGCTCGCCTCCGGCGGCCTCGACGCGATGGCGGCTCGCACGGCCGAGTCGGCGTCGACGCTGTACGCCTGGGCCGAGGCGCGCGCCGAGGCGACGCCGTTCGTCGCCGACCCGGCGCACCGCTCCGACGTCGTCGTCACGATCGACTTCGACGAGTCGGTCGATGCTGCCGCGCTCGCGAAGGCGCTGCGCGCCAACGGCGTGGTCGACACGGAGCCCTACCGCAAGCTCGGCCGCAACCAGCTGCGCGTCGCGACCTTCGCCGCGATCGAACCGGCCGACGTGCTGCAGCTGACCCGCTGCCTCGACTTCCTGCTCGAGCGCTAGTCAGCGGTCGGCGCCGGCGGCCTCGTCGTCGGCGTCGTCCGCCTCGTCGTCGTCGCCGAGGTCGTGCTCGTCGTCGATCGCGAAGTCGTCGTCGAAGTCGTCCTCGAGGTCGGCCTCGAGATCCGACTCCAGCTCCTCGTCGTCGACGAAGTCGTCGTCGTCGTCGTCCGCGCCCTCGGCGCCCGATGCCTCCTTGGCCGCCAGGTAGTCGGCGAGCCGGTCGGCCCACGGCACCCAGGCGGGCGCGAGCAGGGAGCCCTCGCCGGGCAGCAGCGCCACCTCGAGCACGGTGGGGCCGCCCTCGAGGCCGCGCGAGAGCAGCACCGTCCACGACCAGTCGGGGTAGCCGCCGAGCGTCGAGGCGTGGCGGATCGCGAGCACGTGGTCGCCCTCGGCGAAGGCGTCCTGCACCTCGCCCACGGCGCCCTTCGGCGCGACCTCGTCGAGCGCGGCGATCGCGAGCTCGAGCTCCTGGAGCGTCGGCGTGGCAGGCACGGGCGCGGGCGTCTCCGCCTGCGGGGCGGCCGCAGCCGGCGACTCGGCTTCCGCGGCCGCGTCGGCTTCGGCGGTCGGGACGGCGTGAGCGGGCGACTCGGCCTCAGGCATCGAGGTCATCGGCGACCCTCCGGAGCATCTGCGCGACGGTCGAGCCGTGCGCGGCGCTCGGGTAGCGGCCGCGACGGAGGTCGTTGCCGATGGTGTCGAGCAGGCGCACGAGGTCCTCGACGATGATCGCCATGTCCTCCGTGTCGCGGCGGGCGGCCTTCACCGCGGCGCCGCCGACCGTGCGCAGCGAGAGCGCCTGCGGGCCGCGACGGCCCTCGGCGATGCCGTACTCGACCTTCGCGCCGGGCTTGATGACGACGCCCTCGGGCACCGCGGACGCGTGCAGGAACACCTCGACGCCGTCGTCCCCGGCGATGAAGCCGAAGCCCTTGGCCTCGTCGAAGAACTTCACCCTGCCCGTCGGCATGGCACCCTCCCCAGCGTCTGCACTGCGGCGCCCTGCCGCTTGCGCCCCAGCGTAGTCGGCGCCGGATGGGCGGATGACCGCGTTATTCTGGTCGGATGCCGAAGGCGAGCAGCAACCCGACGCAGCGCCCCAGGAAGCGGGAGCGCGGCACCGCGACCGAGGAGCGCTCCGCGCGCGGCCTCACGGAGCGCGTGCTCGCGATCGGCGTCGTCGCGTTCGCCGCCATCGCCCTGCTCGGCTTCGCCGCCACCATGCTCCACGTCGGCCTCCGCGACTCGGTCGAGCTCTTCGCCGCCACGCTGTGGCAGTGGGCGTTCTGGCTGCCGCTCGTGGCGCTGCCGCTCATGATCGTCTGCCTCGTCGCCCTCGTGATCGTGAGCGCCGCCGGCAAGGCCCGCAGGCGCTGATGGACGTCGTCGCGCTCGCCGCCCGCATCCAGGCGATGCCCGACGACGCGCTCGACGCGCTCGTGGTCGAGCGGCAGGCGCCGCTGCAGCTCTCCTCCACGTTCGACCTCGCCGAGCACCTGCTGTCGGATGCGTCGATCGCGCAGGCGCTCCGGTGGCGGTCGGCGGCCGAGCTGGCCGCGCTCGCCGAGGGCGGCTCGACGCCGAGGCTCGAGGCGCTGCTGCTCGCCGTCGACGGCGTCGCGCTGGCGCCCGTGCAGGCCGCCGCGCGGGCGGCTCGCGAGGCCGCCGGCCTCGACGAGGCGGCCCCGCGCGCGACCGAGCCCATCGAGAGCCCGACCGCGCCGCAGCTCGCGATCGACGAGGCGATCAAGGTCGCCGAGCTCGTGCACCGCATCGCCGACCACCCGGTCGTGCTCCGCAGCCGCTCGCAGCTGCCCGCGGCCGTCGCGCGCGACCTCGCCGAGGCGGTGGACGCCGACCCGGCGCAGCTCGAGGAGCGGCTCGAGCCCGCGCTCCTCGCCGGCCTCGTCGACCGCTCCGACGGTCGGCTGCGCGCCACCGTCGACGCCGACGCCTGGCTCGCCGCCCCCGTGCCCGACCGCTGGCTCGTGCTCGCGCAGGCCTGGCTCGCCGCCACCCCCGACGTCGAGGCGGTCGCCGGCGACCCGCGCACGGGCTTCCCGCTCGCCGGCGACGCCGAGCGCGCGGTGCGCGAGCGGCAGCACCGGCAGGCGCAGCGGCTCGGCCTCGTCGCTCGCGGCGCGCTCACGACGCTCGCCACCGACCTCCAGAGCGGGCGCACCGCCGACGGCGAGCCGGCCGCCCGCGCCGCGCTCGCCGCCCACGTGCCGCCGGCCACCGCATCCGTCTACCTCCAGCCCGACCTGTCGGCCGTCGCGCCCGGGCCGCTCACGCCCGAGGTCGAGTCGCGCCTGCGCCGCATCGCCCGCATCGAGCGCGCCGGCATCGCCTCGCAGTGGCGCATCACGGCGCAGAGCATCACCGCGGGCCTCGCCGGCGGCGAGACCGCCGAGGGGCTGCTCGCCTTCCTCGCCGACGCCTCGCTCACGGGGCTCCCGCAGCCGGTCGCCTACCTCGTGCGCGACACCGCCGCCCGCTTCGGCAGCCTGCGCGTGCGCGCCGTCGACCCCGTCGCCGAGGGCGGCGCCCGCTCGCAGGCGCGCAGCGACGACGCGCAGCTCATCCGCACCATCGCCGTCGACCGGGCGCTCGCCGCGATCGGGCCCGCGCAGACCGGGCCCCACCGCGTGACCTTCCGCCCGAGCGCCGAGGAGGCGCTCGACGCGCTGCTCGACGAGCGCTACCCCGCGGTGCTCGAGGACGAGCACGGCGAGCTCGTCGTGCGCGTGCCCGAGCGCGCGCCGCGGCGCGAGCGCGAGCAGCACCGGCTCGTGGCGCGGCTGCGCGACGCCGGCTTCGAGGTGGGCGAGCACGAGCGCGCCTGGCTCGAGCGGCAGCTGCAGACCGCCGTGCGCGAGCGCGTGCCGGTGCGGCTGACGCTCATCACCGCCACCGATCCGGTCGACATCGAGCTCGTGCCGCTCGCCGTCGCGAACGGGCGCCTGCGGGCGCGGGACGCGAACCGCGACGTCGAGCGCACCCTGCCGCTCAGCGCGATCACGAAGGTCGCGGGGCTGGGCGCGCTGCGCTGACGCCTCCTGACGTCCGCGACGGACGTCAGCGCTGGCGTCGCGGCGACGACGCGAGGGCGTCGTCGCCCTCAGCTCCACCGCGCGGCAGTAGGCTGGAACGCTATGGATCAGCCCGGCCCGCTCATCGTCCAGTCCGACAGGACTGTGCTGCTCGAAGTCGCACACCCCGACGCCGCCGCCGCGAGGCAGGCGCTGCAGGTGTTCGCCGAGCTCGAGCGCGCGCCCGAGCACATCCACACCTACCGCGTCACGCGCCTCGGCCTGTGGAACGCGCGCGCCGCCGGCCACACCGCCGACGAGATCATCGGCACGCTCGACCGGCACGCGAAGTTCCCCGTGCCCGCCGGCGTCGCGCAGGACATCCGCGAGACGATCGGCCGCTACGGCCGCCTCGTCATCGAGCGCGACGACGAGGGGCTCGTGCTGCGCAGCCAGGACCGCCCGGTGCTCGAGGAGGTGCGGCGCTCGCGCAAGATCGCGCCGCTGCTCGGCGGCCCCGCGGGCGACGGCATCCGCGTCGTCGACTGGGCGCGCGGCGAGCTGAAGCAGGAGCTCGTGAAGCTCGGCTGGCCCGCCGAGGACCTCGCCGGCTACACGCCCGGCACCCCGCTCGAGATCGACCTCGTCGAGGACGGCTGGAGCATGCGGCCGTACCAGTCGGATGCGGTGACGCACTTCTCCGAGGCCGGCTCGGGCGTCGTCGTGCTCCCGTGCGGCGCGGGCAAGACGATCGTCGGCGCCGCGGCCATGGCCGCGACCGACACCACCACGCTCATCCTTGTCACGAACACCGTCTCGGCCAGGCAGTGGCGCAGCGAGCTGCTCGCCCGCACGAGCCTCAGCGAGGACGAGATCGGCGAGTACTCCGGGCAGAGCAAGGAGATCAAGCCGGTCACGATCGCGACCTACCAGATCCTCACCGTCAAGCGCGGCGGCGAGTACGCCCACCTCGGGGTGCTCGACGCGCTCGACTGGGGCCTCATCGTCTACGACGAGGTGCACCTGCTGCCGGCGCCGGTCTTCAAGCTCACCGCCGACCTGCAGGCGCGTCGCCGCCTCGGCCTCACCGCGACGCTCGTGCGCGAGGACGGCCGCGAGTCCGACGTCTTCAGCCTCATCGGCCCGAAGCGGTTCGACGCGCCCTGGAAGGAGATCGAGCAGCAGGGCTTCATCGCGCCCGCCGCGTGCTTCGAGGTGCGCATCGACCTCGACGAGGACGCGCGGCTCGAGTACGCCGCGTCCACCGACCGCGACCGCTACCGGATCGCCGCCTCCAGCCCCCGCAAGATCCAGACCGTGCGGCGCATCCTCGACCAGCACCCCGACGAGCCGACGCTCGTGATCGGCCAGTACCTCGACCAGCTCGACGAGCTCGCGGCGGCGCTCGGCGCGCCGCTCATCACCGGCGAGACACCGGTCTCCGAGCGCGAGCAGCTGTTCCAGGCGTTCCGCGACGGCAGCGAGCGGGTGCTCGTGGTGTCGAAGGTCGCCAACTTCTCGGTCGACCTGCCGGACGCGTCGCTCGCGGTGCAGGTCTCGGGCTCGTTCGGCTCGCGGCAGGAGGAGGCGCAGCGCCTCGGCCGGCTGCTGCGACCGAAGGGCGGCCGCACCGCGAGCTTCTACACCGTCGTCGCGCGCGACACGGTCGACCAGGAGTTCGCGCTCGGCCGGCAGCGCTTCCTCGCGGAGCAGGGCTACGCCTACACGATCCTCGACGAGCACGACCTCGGCGTCGCCGACCACGCGATCGTCTGATCGCGTGCACCGACGTCCCGCTGGTTCTCAGGAAGCACTCAGTGAACGACCAGAGACTTTGCCCATGACCGAACCCAGCGCCAAGATCCTCGTCGTCGACGACGAGCCCCACATCCGCGACCTGCTGACCACGAGCCTGAGGTTCTCGGGCTTCGACGTGCGCGCCGTCGGCGCGGGGGCCGCCGCCATCTCGGCGGTGCTCGAGGACGAGCCCGACCTCATCCTGCTCGACGTGATGCTCCCCGACATCAGCGGCTTCGGCGTCACCAAGCGCCTCCGCGCATCCGGCTTCACCTCGCCCATCCTCTTCCTCACCGCGAAGGACGACACGGAGGACAAGATCACCGGCCTCACCGTCGGCGGCGACGACTACGTCACGAAGCCCTTCTCGCTCGACGAGATCATCGCCCGCATCAAGGCGATCCTCCGCCGCACCATGGCCGAGGCCGACGACGCCACGATCCACGTCGGCGACCTGGCGATGAACCAGGACACGCACGAGGTGACCGTGCGCGGCGCCGAGATCGAGCTCTCCCCCACCGAGTTCAAGCTGCTGCGCTACCTCATGCTCAACGCGAACCGCGTGCTGTCGAAGGCGCAGATCCTCGACCACGTGTGGGAGTACGACTTCAACGGCGATGTCGGCATCGTGGAGTCGTACATCTCGTACCTCCGCCGCAAGATCGACGACGGCAGCAGCGACCCGATGATCGTCACGAAGCGCGGCTTCGGCTACATGCTGAAGTCCCCCAAGGCGTAGGTGGTCGAGCGCGTCAGGAGCCTGCTCGGCCGCATGTCGCTGGCCGGGCGCATCAGCGCGCTGACGGTGCTCGTGATGGCGCTCGGCCTCGCGCTCGCGGGCGTCGGCACGCTCGCGATCATCCGCGACGCGCAGCTCGTCGAGCGCGACATCGAGATCGAGCAGGCGATGCGCGCGTTCACGAGCGAGCCGGTGACGCGCTCCGACTCGCCCGAGCAGTGCGACCTGGCGCAGCGCATGCCGAACACCTACTTCCTGGGCGTCGCCGACGCGTTCGGCACGGTCCTGTGCGACAACAAGCTGCCGGGACCGGCCAACCCCGACGTGAGCGGCGTCAGCATCGGCACGGTCGTCAGCCAGGACGAGGCCTTCACCGTCCCCTCCATCGACGGGCAGACCCGGTGGCGGATGCTCGTGGCACCGACGACCGTCGAGGGCTCGGGCGAGCTGCTCGTCTCGATCGTCGCCGCCGACATGACCTCGATCGAGACGTCGACCGCCACGTTCACGCTCGTCTTCGCCGGGTTCTCGGTGCTCGCGGTCGTGCTGGGCGCCGCGCTCACGCGCATCCTCGCCGTCTCGACGCTGAGCGGCCTGCGTCGCGTCGCATCGGAGGCGCAGCGCTTCGCCGACGGCGACTACGACACGCGCCTGACCGGCGAGCATCCGCACACCGAGGTGGGCTCGCTGCAGCAGTCGCTCAACGCCATGCTCGACCGCATCGAGGCCGCGATCGAGCAGCGCGACGAGTCGGTCGCGCAGATGCGGCAGTTCGTCGGCGACGCGAGCCACGAGCTGCGCACGCCGCTCGTGTCGGTGCGAGGGTATGCCGAGCTGTACCGCATGGGCGCGATCACGAAGCCCGAGGATGTCGGCAGCGCCATGGAGCGCATCGAGGGCGAGGCGAAGCGGATGGCGCGCCTCGTCGAGGACCTCCTCCAGCTCGCCCGCCTCGACGAGCGCAGGCCCCTCGACCTGCAGCCGCTCGACCTCGTGCCGCTCGTCAACGACGCCGCGAGCGACACCCGCGTCGGCGCGCCCGACCGGCACGTGCAGGTGCTGCCGGTCGACGCTGACGCGCTCGGGCCGGTCGCGGGCGCCGACGACGAGTCGACGGCGCTCTTCACGCCGCCGCCCCTCACCCCGCCCGCGATCGTGCTCGGCGACGAGCACTCGCTGCGGCAGGTGATCTCCAACCTGATCGGCAACGCGCTCCGCTACACCCCCGAGGGCTCTCCGCTCGAGCTCGGCGTCGGCGTCGCGACGCGCCGCCGCGAGGCGATCGTGCTCGTCATCGACCACGGGCCCGGCGTGCCGGAGGACCTCCGCCACCGCATCTTCCAGCGCTTCTACCGCGCCGACCCGTCCCGCACCCGGGAGAGCGGCGGCAGCGGGCTGGGCCTCGCGATCGTGCGCGGCATCGTGCGCGCCCACCACGGCCGCGTCGACGTGGTCGACACCCCGGGCGGCGGCGCGACGTTCCGCATCGCCATCCCGCTCGCCGACGACCGCGCCGTGATGGCGCTCAGCGAGCGGCTGCGGCCCGATGCGAGCACGACCACCGAGGGCGGCCGCGATCCACAGGTGCCGCTGCGCGGCCTCGCCTGAGGCGCCGACCTCCGTACGGTGTGCCCTCGAGCGCGGATGCGCCGCGCAGGAGAGAGGGCATCATGAGCAGGTTCGTCGTCGACGCCGACGCCATCCACGGCGCGCACCTGGCGGTGCGCGGCACCGCCTCGCGGCTGCAGTCGGAGGCCGCCGCCATGCACGGGCAGCTGCAGGCGCTGCAGGACTCGTGGACGGGCCAGGCGTCCGTCGCGTTCCAGGGCGTGCTGCAGGACTGGCGCGCCACCCAGCTGCGGGTGGAGGAGTCGCTCGCGAGCATCAACGAGGCGCTCGCGCACGCCGGCAGGCAGTACGCGGAGGTGGAGCAGGGGAACGCGCGCATGTTCGCCGGCTGACCCTCGCTCCCTCCGTCGGTCGAGCAGCCGCCGCTCACCTCACCCACTGGTCGAGCCGCGGCCGCAGCCGCGAGTCGAGACCACCGCCGCGGGGGCGTCACCCGTTGGTCGAGCAGGCGCTCATCTCACCCGCTGGTCGAGTAGCCGCCGCAGGCGGCGTATCGAGACCCAGACACGGCGAAGGGCCCCAGCATTGCTGCTGGGGCCCTTCGCTCTGTGGACGGGGTCTCGATACGCGGCCGCCGTCGGCGGCCGCTACTCGACCTTGAGTCCTCCGGCGTCAGGTCCGCGTCGCGGACCTGACGCCTGCGGACTCAAAAGTCCATGCCGCCCGTCGGGTCGGCGGGCATGGCCTGCGCCTTCTCGGGCTTGTCGGCGACGACGGCCTCGGTGGTGAGGAAGAGGCCGGCGATCGACGCGGCGTTGGCGAGCGCGGAGCGCGTCACCTTCACCGGGTCGGCGATGCCCGCGGCGAGCATGTCGACGTACTCGCCCGTGGCGGCGTTCAGGCCGTGGCCGACCGGGAGGCCGCGCACCTTCTCGGCGACGACGCCCGGCTCGAGGCCGGCGTTCAGCGCGATCTGCTTCAGCGGAGCGTCGACGGCCACGCGCACGATGTTCGCGCCCGTCGCCTCGTCGCCCGTGAGCTCGAGGCCCTCGAACGCCGTCTTCGCGGCCTGGATGAGGGCGACGCCACCACCGGCGACGATGCCCTCCTCGACGGCTGCCTTCGCGTTGCGCACGGCGTCCTCGATGCGGTGCTTGCGCTCCTTCAGCTCGACCTCGGTCGCGGCACCCGCCTTGATGACGGCCACGCCGCCGGCGAGCTTCGCGAGCCGCTCCTGCAGCTTCTCGCGGTCGTAGTCGCTGTCGGTGTTCTCGATCTCCGAGCGGATCTGGCGCACGCGACCGGCGATCGCGTCGGCCTCGCCGGCGCCCTCGACGATGGTCGTCTCGTCCTTCGTGATGACGACCTTGCGCGCACGGCCCAGCAGGTCGAGCGTGGCGTTCTCGAGCTTGAGGCCGACCTCCTCGGAGATCACCTGGCCGCCCGTGAGGATCGCCATGTCGGCGAGCATCGCCTTGCGGCGGTCGCCGAAGCCGGGGGCCTTGACGGCGACCGACTTGAAGATGCCGCGGATCTTGTTCACGACGAGCGTGGCCAGGGCCTCGCCCTCGACGTCCTCGGCGATGATGACGAGCTGCTTGCCCGCCTGGATCACCTTGTCGACGATCGGGAGCAGGTCCTTGATGTTCGAGATCTTCGAGTTGACGATCAGGATGTACGGGTCCTCGAAGACCGTCTCCTGGCGCTCGGGGTCCGTGACGAAGTACTGCGACAGGAAGCCCTTGTCGAAGCGCATGCCCTCGGTGAGCTCGAGCTCGGTGCCGAAGGTGTTCGACTCCTCGACGGTGACGACGCCCTCCTTGCCGACCTTGTCGATGGCCTCGGCGATGAGCTCGCCGATCTCCGGGTCAGCGGCCGAGATCGATGCCGTCGCGGCGATCTCCGCCTTGGTCTCGACCTCCTTGGCGTTGGCGAGCAGCTGCTCGCTCACCGCGGCGGTGGCCTTCTCGATGCCGCGCTTGAGGCTGATCGGGTCGGCGCCCGCAGCCACGTTGCGCAGGCCCTCGCGGACGAGCGCCTGAGCGAGCACGGTCGCCGTCGTCGTGCCGTCGCCGGCGACGTCGTCGGTCTTCTTCGCGACCTCCTTGACGAGCTCGGCGCCGATCTTCTCGAACGGCTCCTCGAGCTCGATCTCCTTGGCGATCGAGACGCCGTCGTTCGTGATGGTGGGGGCGCCCCACTTCTTCTCGAGCACGACGTTGCGGCCGCGCGGGCCGAGGGTCACCTTCACCGCGTCGGCGAGCGTGTTGAGTCCACGCTCCAGCCCGCGACGGGCCTCCTCGTTGAATGCGATCATCTTTGCCATTGCAGTTCGTCCCTCCTGGACGCTGTGGACGTTCAACTGGCACTCCGACGAAGGGAGTGCCAGTAGCCAAGTCTGGCACTCGACCCATGCGAGTGCAAGCCGCGCGAGGCTCAGGGCTCGGGCGCGTGCGAGACCTCGCTGTCGACGTCCGGTTCCGTGCTCGGCGCGGTGCCCACCGCATCCGTGCCGAGCACCACCGTGATGGGCGTGCCCGAGATGCGGCCGTCCGACTGCAGCGCCTCGCCGACCCCCAGCTGCTGGGCGATGCCGCGCGCGACCGGCTCGAGCTCGGGCGCGTCGAACCACACGACCGTGCGGTCGTCGCCGCCCGTGCTGCCGCCGGTCGCCACGACCGGCCAGCCGGCGTCCGCGAGCGCCTGGCCGACGCCCGCCGCGAACGCGTGGTCGTCGCGGTCCTCGTCGAGCACGGTGATGGATGCGTCGAGCGCGGGGTCGATCTGGCTCGGGTCGGTCACCACCGCGGGTGCGGTCTCGGTCGGCACGGGCGCCTGCGGCCGGAGGCGGTCGAGCACGAAGAGGCCGACCGCCGTCAGCACGACGGCGACCGCGAGCGCGCCCAGCAGGATCGCCCAGCGCGGCCAGCTGCGCGTCGACGCCGACCGGTGGGCGCCGACGCGGTGCGGCCGGCTCACCGGCCCTCTCGCAGGCTGAGCAGCCGCCGCACGAGCATCGGATCGTGGCGCAGCGCCTCGGTCGTCTCGAGCACGCCGTCGAGCACCTGGTAGTAGCGGGTCGTCGTCCAGCCGAACTCGGCACGGATCGCGCGCGCCTTCGCACCGCCGTGGCTCGTCCAGCCCGCCTCGAAGTCGAGGAGGCGGCGGATGCGCGCCTCGCGCGCCGCCTGCAGGTCGTGCGCCGACGCATCCGTCACCGCCGCCGCGCCCGGCGACGCGGGCTCGGTCTGCGAGTCCGCGGCCGCGAACGCGAGGGCGGCCGCCTCGTCGGCGGAGCCCTCCCTGCGCGGGCGAGGGTCGGTCGGCATGCCCTCGATCCTACGACCGGCGCGGGCGTCCGCTCACCGCGAAACGCGAACCGGGCGGGCGTAGCATCGAGGCATGACCCCTTCGATCGATCGCTCCGACGCCGAGTGGCGCGAGGCCCTCTCCCCCGACGCCTACCGGGTGCTGCGCGAGGCCGGCACCGAGCGCCCCTGGACGGGCGCGCTGCTCGACGAGCAGCGGCAGGGCGTCTACGCGTGCGGCGCGTGCGGCAACGAGCTCTTCGACGACGAGACGAAGTTCGACTCCGGCTGCGGCTGGCCGAGCTTCTTCGACGCGCGCGACGACGCGGTCGAGCTCATCGAGGACACCTCGCTCGGCATGGTGCGCACCGAGGTGCGCTGCGCGAAGTGCGGGAGCCACCTCGGCCACGTGTTCAAGGACGCGCCGCAGACCCCCACGGGCGACCGGTTCTGCATGAACTCGCTCGCGATGACCTTCACGCCCGAGGACTGACCCGGGGCCTCCTGCGCCGCATCGCAGAGACGGCGACCGCGACGATCGTGAGCGCGGCGCCGATGAGCGACCACACCGTCACCGGGTGACCGGCGGGCAGCAGCGCATCGAGCAGGAGCGACGTGACGACCTGCCCGCAGATGACGCCGAGGCCCATCGTGAGCACGCCCAGGTGGTGCACCGCGACCGACATGAGCGCGATGAACATGATGCCGAGCAGCCCGCCGGCGTAGAGCCACGGCTCGGTCGGCAGCGGCTGCGCGGTGACGCCCGCCGCGGTCTGCACGAGCACGATCGCGCCGAGCGCGATGGTGCCGACCAGGAAGTTCGAGACGGTCTGCGCCATCGCTGAGCCCGAGCGGCGCTGCACGATGCCGCCGAACGCCTGCTGCACCGACTGCAGCAGGCCCGCGATGAACGGCAGCACGACGAGCCAGGCGCCCTCGAGCCGGCCTGCGCCGACGAGCGCCACCGCCACCGCGACGAGGGCGAGGAGCGCGCCGAGCACGCGCTGCGGCGTGATGTGCTTGCGCGCCAGTCCCCCGATGCCCAGGCGGTCGATGAGCAGACCGCTGACGGTCTGGCCCGCGACGACCCCCACCGTGTAGAGCGCGACGCCGGTCGTGCCGACGACGAGGCCCTGCGTCGCCACGAGGAACGCGCCGAACAGGCCCGTGGAGGCGAACCACCACGGCAGCGTGCCGTCGCGGAGCACGCCCACGAGCCGCCGCAGGCCGGCGCGGATGCCGGGCGAGACGGCGAGCAGCGCCGCGAGCACCGCGAGCCCCACGCCGAACGAGATGAGCGCGGCGAGCATGCCGTGCTCGAGCCGGGCGCCGAGCTCGCCGTTGATGCGGCTCTGGATCGCGAGGCCGGTGCCTGCGGTGACCGAGGCGAGCACCCACAGCAGCCCGCCGAGGCCGGGCGCCGCGTCGCGCTGGGTGCTGGACGGGCGCAGTCGACTCACCGGTCAAGCCTAGAATGGCGGGGCGCCGCGGGCGAATCCGCCCGGCCCGCCTCCTTAGCTCAGTGGTAGAGCAACGCTCTTGTAAAGCGTAGGTCGTCAGTTCGATCCTGACAGGGGGCTCCAGGCAAGCACTGGGAAGTCGGCCGACTCGGGGCGCATGCCGCTACCGGAATCCCCGCC
This sequence comes from Agrococcus sediminis, assembly GCF_007923295.1. Taxonomy (GTDB): domain Bacteria; phylum Actinomycetota; class Actinomycetes; order Actinomycetales; family Microbacteriaceae; genus Agrococcus; species Agrococcus sediminis. The sequence goes on from NZ_VOIR01000012.1 coordinate 61,120, forward strand.
AGAACCCCGCCCACCGGCGGAAGGCGCGTTGGTGGCGAGACGTAGAGTTCGGTCGACCTGGAGGGATGACGATGCAGATCGCGTTTACGACCGAGCTCGGCACGCTGTACCAAGGCGACTGCCTGGATGTGCTCGCCAGCATGGCCGACGAGTCGGTCGATCTAGTATTCGCCGACCCGCCCTTCAACCTTGGCAAGGACTACGGACACGGCATCGACGACCTGCTCGATGAAGACCACTACCTGGCCTGGTGCGAGAAGTGGATCAACGAGTGTGCCCGTGTGCTGAAGCCCGGCGGCGCGTTCTACCTCTACAACATCCCGAAGTGGAACATTCCACTAGGCGGCTTCATGAACGCGACCGGACTGATGTTCCGGCATTGGATTGCGCTCGACATCAAGTTGTCGCTGCCGATCCAGAAGAAGCTCTACCCCTCGCACTACAGCTTGCTCTACTACACCAAGGGTAAGCCGAAGTTCTTTGAGCGCCCGCGTCTCCCGATTCAGGTGTGCCGTCACTGCGGCGGCGACGTGAAGGACTACGGCGGGCACCGCAACAAGCTGCACCCTGATGGCATCAATCTGTCTGATGTGTGGACCGACATCCCGCCCGTACGCCACCGCTCCACAAAGGTTCGAGGCGCAAACGCGCTGTCGGAGAAGTTGCTGGAGCGCGTGCTGACCATCAGCAGCGAACCTGGCGACGTGGTATTCGACCCATTCGGTGGCTCCGGCACAACCTTCGCGGTTGCGGAGCGGATGCACCGCCACTGGTCTGGCAGCGAGATCGGCGACGTCGAGCCGATTCGTCGTCGCCTTGCGGGAGAGGCGGCCCTGGACGTAATGCCAGGGCTCGGCGACGCTGCGAAGGGCGTCAAAGCTTCTTAGAGCAAGGCGCGACCGTCAGTGCCCTTCGCGATGGTGGGCACAGTGTGGTCCAGTCGATCATGCTCGACGCTCGCGATGCCGAGGTAGCCGAAGCCCGGTTGCCCCTGCCAGCGGCTCCAAAGCTCGAGATACGGACGCAGCTCCCGCAGGTTGCCGATGCGGTCGGTCAGGTAGGGGTAGAGCGCAGCGGTCGGCAGGACGAGCAACCCGCCCGCAATGCGACCCTCCAGCATGCCCTTAGCCATGCGATTGATGGCGCGATGCGACGACGAGATGTTGCCCGTCTCCCATTCGACCACGAACGGCAGTGAGTCGCCCCTCGGAAAGGTGTAGTGAGCATCGAAGTAGTCGAACTCGTCCTCCCAGCCATACTGAAGGAGTCGAGTGATGAACGCATCCTTGATCGGCTTGACGCCGTTGCCCTTCCGGGTGGGATTGATCGCGAAATCGTCCGAACCGTGTGGCCACCGGATGGCGTCGATGCCATCGAGAATGTGGTCCTGCACGACCTCAAACTCGGCTGACGTTGAATAGCCGTCGTCCACCAGGGTGATCCACTCGTCAAATCGCACGTGGTCATGCTGTCAGCGGTGTGATGCGGCTGCAACTGTGGGTGGCTTGCGAGACAGTCGACGCATGAAGCCGCGCATCACGACAATGCAGGATCTCAAGCCCGAAGACATCGGGCATGTCATCTCGTTCCCGCACTACCGGCCGCAGCCCGGCCTCGGCGCAGTGACCGGCGAGCTTGTCGGAATCGACCCGTCGACCACCTACAAGGGCAACATGCCGGTGCACTGGTTTTCCGTCCGCCTCCGCCAGGGGCGCGGCTTCGATCGCAGACGCCCCACCTCCTACGGTCCCTTCGCAGCCGATTACCCCGTAACGGTGGGCGACACGTCGACGCCGCCCAGGCCGAGAGCGCCGGGCCGACCGCAGCGGCCCACGGAAGGTGGCGTGGTGTGGAGCAGCGAATGGAGCCAGCGACCGACTCGGCCCCGCACACTCCCTCGCCCGACTCGCGTGGAGCCCGCCGCAGAGCAGGACTAAGCGGCATCCGCCCGACGCCGTGGCTCCCTGGCTCGTAGGCCAACGAACGAACGCGCCGAGCCCTCCTGTGTGGGAAGAGCCCGGCGCGTTGGCGAGATGTGGCTACGCGGTCGCGGCGTCCAACGCGTCGAAGCGGGCACGGTGCAGAGCGTCGTCGCCGGGATACAGGTGGGCGTACACGGTGTCTGTCGTGACGAGCGAGCCGTGGCCGAGCCAGCGGGACACCCGGTAGGGCTCGATCCCCGCTGCCAGCCACAAACTGGCGGCCGTGTGCCGCAGGTCGTGGAAGCGCATCGGCGGAAGCTCGGCGGCGGCGACCGCGCGGGCGAAGGCGTTGCGGCGGAAGGCTTGCAAGTCGAGTGGACGCGAGTAGTCGAGCCGCTGTCCGGCGTTAGTCCGGGCAGGCCATAGCAGCGCAGTCGGGTCGCCCGAGCGCGGGTGCAGCATCAGGTAGCGGCGCAAGTCGGCGACGAGCGCCGTGGACAGCAGCGGCACGTCCCGAGACGAGCGGCGCGACTTCGGCGTGCCTGCGACCCACTCCCCCGCGATCCGCTGGAGCGTCTGCCGCACCGAGACGCGCTGCCGCGCCAGGTCCACGTCACCCACTCGCAGCCCGACGATCTCCCCGGCGCGCAGGCCCGTGAACGCGGCGAACCGCACCAGCAGGTCGAACGGTGCCTGGTCGTCGGCCCCGAGCGCCGCTGCGAGTTTGTCGACCTGGGCCTTGGTCAAGAAGCTCGCCGAGGTGTCCTCGTCGTGCGACTTCGGTAGCCGGACGCCGTCGCACGGGTTGTAGGCGACCTCCCGGTTCAGCAGGGCGTGCTTGAACACCTTGCGCAGCGCGACGTAGGCCTTCGCGACGGTCGCAGGAGCCAGTCCCTCGGCGGCCATCTCCGACACCCACAGCTGCACGTCCGCCGTCGTCACCGCCGTGACGCGCCGTGCGCCGAAGCGCGGCAGCAGTCGGGCGCGGTTGATGCGCCGAGCTTCTTGCAGCGAGCGCGCCTTCAGCACCAGCTCGGCACCGCACATCATGTCCTCGGCGACCTGGGCGACGGTGCGGCCCTTGGCGTGCGCGGCCGTGGACGTGCCGGCAGCGACCTCGGTCTCGACCTTCAGTGCGAAGCGCTCGGCGTCACGCTTGACGCTGAAGGTCCGCTGACGCTCCTTGCCGCGGTCCTTCCAGCGCACCTCGTAGGCGCGACCGGCCTTGCGGGTGACTTCACGGACGTGCGCCATCGGGCACCTCCACAGTTGCGCCGGGGCCGTAGGTTCCGGCGATGAACGGCGTCATGAGCGAGCGGCTCGCGCGCTGTCGGTAGGCCCACACGCGCACGCGGCCGGTGCGGTGCAGCGTTTCGGTTCGGACGACCTCCACGACGGCGGGCTCGGCCTGCGGGCTGGCGCGGTAGATAAAGCTGTTGCCGGGCAGTAAGTCGGCAGCGAGGCGGGTGGTGATGTTCATCGGGTGCTCCTGTCTGGCCGTTTGGCCATTTGCGTGGTTAGAAGTGATCGGGATGGGCGGGAGTGCTCGGCTGGGGCGTTCGTCCGCCGCATGGCCAGCGGCGTGGCCTACGGGGCAGACGCGGCGGCGAGGTAGGCGCGGCGAACGGTGCTCTCGTGCCAGAGCGGCAGTCCGGTGGGCGAGAGGACGCGCTCGGTGGTGAGGGCGTCGGCGATCGCGCCGTAGGTTGTGCCTGCCTCGCGGTCGGTGACGATCCGGCGCAGCACCTGAGCAGGTATCGCCGAGCGCCGTCCGTTGTGCAGCCCGCGTGCCTTGCGGGCCGCGAGGGCCTCTCGGGTCCGAGTGGCGATCATCTCCCGCTCCAGCTCGGCGAACGTCGCGAGCATCTGGGCCATGGCCCGTCCGCCGGGTGTCGTGAGGTCGAGCGCGTTGTCGAGCACGACCAGCGACCACCGCTGCCGGAGGGCGTCGTCGATGATCGCCGAGGCGTGCCGCACCGAGCGTGCGAGCCGGTCAAGCTTCGCGACGATGAGCCCGTCGGCCTGGCCGGTCGCGAGCATGTGCAGGGCTTCGCGCAGGCCGGGGTTGACGTGCTTGCCCGAGCGGCCGAGGTCGTCCACGTACTCGAAGGTCCAGCCGCGTCGCTCGCACTCGGCCGCGAGCGCGACGCGCTGAGCCTCCACGCCGAGGCCGGAGCGCTCCTGCTCTTCGGTGCTGACCCGGACATAGGCGAGCATGTGGCTCATCGCTCCGCCTCCCATGCAGGGTCACCGACTGTGACGCAGCAGCCAGGCACGAGCGGGTCGCCGCAGCGCTCGCAGAGCAGCTCCCACTCGTCCACGCCCGGCACGAGCCCGAGCGTCGACCCGTTGTCCCAGCGGGTTTGCACGCCGCCGAGGTCATCGACATTCAGTACGGTGCCGGTGTCACCCGGCCTCAGCCCGGTGTGTGGGTCGGTGGTTGCGATCGGTCGCACTTGCATGTCGTGCTCCTTGTGTCGGTTGGCAGGCGGAAGGCGTTGGGGGACGTTTCCGCTCGACGAGGAAGCTTCGTCCAACGGCGTGGCCGCGGCAAACGGCCGTGTGATCCTCACGGCGAGTCATGGTCTGAGGATCGGTAGGAGCGCTTCGAGCGCTTGGGGCGCAGGGGTCGGCGCTCGGGTGCGGGCGGCTCGGGCTCGACCACCTCGGCGTCCACCACGTCCTCGCCGTAGTCGATGATCACGTCGGCGAGGTTGCGCTCCAGCAAGCTCGGCCCGTGCACCGCAACGTCCACATCCACAGCGGTGCGAGCAGACAGCCCGGCGCGGTCGAGCAGGTCGCGGGCGGCGGCGAGCCGGACGGCGTGCGGCGCGGTCTTGTCGTACATCAGCACCACCAGCTGCGCCGCTGCACGGTCGGCGGCCATCAGGATGCGCACCTGCGCGGCGGCCTTCACCTGCGGCGCTGCCCCGCCATGCATCCGGCACACGGTCGCACCTCTGATCGCGTAGTTGCGACACGCACCTCCGGACTTCCGCCGTGCACTGCATCGGGTCTCGGTCTTCATCAGGTCCGTCATCTCATCTCTCCACTTCTTCATTCATCTGTCGGACTGGCCCAGGCGGGACGGCGTACCGGACCGAACCTGAACCGGCCCCTAAAGGGGTCCCGGTTCGGTTCGGTGCCGGGTACGCGCCCGCCCTCCCGCAGGTGACCGAACCGGGTTCGGTCCCGGTTCGCGGTTTGGTCCCCTCGGTTCGGTCACGCATCGGTCGCTCCGGAGCCTGGGAAGTGCCGATGCGAGCCCCTGCCGCCGATCTCGATCTCGCGCAGTATCTGACCGGACTCGACCAGCTCGGTGATGACGTCCTCGACGTACTCGCTGCTCTTGCCGTTGCCGCGCGCTCTCGCCTTCAGCTTGTTGAGCGCGATGCCCGGCTCGGCGGAAACCGCCCCGAGCAGGGCAGGGACGATCGCGGCGCGGGCCTCCGCCTGTTTCTCGGAGAGCATGAGCTTCCGCGACTGCTCTCGGTGCTGGCGCTCGCCGGTTACCTTCTCGGCGGCGTACTCCGCAGCGGACATCTGCCGATGCAGGCGCATCACCAGCGAAGCCTCGCCGTCGGGGAGCGCCACGACCTCAGCGTCGAGCTGCACGGCGAGCAGAGGGCCGTTCTTCTGCTTCTCCTGCACGAGCCCGACTCGGTCGCTCGCGAGACTCTCGACGCGGATGTGCGCGCCGGAACGCATGCGGGGATGGTCCGTGCCGCGTGCCCGCTCGCCAGCCGCATTCGTGTGCGCGCCGACGAGAACGGCGACAGGCGATCCGGTGAGGTCCTCCAACACACGCGCCAGCGCTCGCAAGCCGCGCGTGGCAAGCTCGGTGCCCTCGGCGTTCTCGTCCCCGGACATGTACTCCACGAGCGGATCGAAGGCCACAGCTACGACGGGCTGGCCGAGCCGCTCGTGCACGTCCATCACCGTTCGCACCACCCTGGCGACGCCCTCAGGGGCGGTCAGGTTGACAGGCGTGGAGACGTACTTGATGGGGGGCTTGCGTGGTGGGTCGTGGACGACGTTCCAGGCGTCGATGCGGGCTCCGAGCTGAGCTAGGCCCTCGCCTTCGAACAGCACCGCCGCGCCCTGGCGCACCTCGTGGCCATGCCAGGGCTGGCCCGTCGCGATGTGACGCAGCATGTCGAGCATCACGAAGGTCTTCTTCGCGCCCGGCGCGCCGTACAGGTTTGTGAAGAACCCCTCCGGCACCCAGCCGTCGATGACGTAGCCGGCAGGCGGTAGCGCCATCACCTGATCGTCGTCTAGCGCATCGTCGATCAACGACTGCCGCGCGTCGTCGGCGTGGTTGTCGAAGTACACCTGCACGGCGGCGCGGATTGGGTCGGCGGCGTCGGCGGCGCGCTCGCGAGCCTTCTCCATCTGAGCGAGCACGCCCGAGCCGGTCGCGCCGCTCATGAACGCAACCGTCAGGTCGCCGCCGACGTGGCCCCGCTCGACGCCGAGCTCGCAGACGTCGAGTACGTGCGCTGCTGTGACTCCAGCGGCGAGCGCGCGCCGAGCGAACGTCTCGGCACCCTCGTGTCCGGCGTTGTCGTTGTCGTAGTAGACGAACACCTCGCGTCCAGCGAGCTTCGACAGATCGTCCGGCACCTTGCCCGCACCGCCCGTACCCGTGACGACGGCGTAGAGCCCCTCGGCCTTCTGCCACGCGAGCATCGCGTCCATCTCGCCCTCTGCAACCAGCACAGGCAGCGTGTTGCCGGACAGCGTCTCCGTGAAGGCCAGCGCCGCTGTGCCGTGGTCCTTCACGTTGAGCATCTTCGGGTCGCCGCCCGGCTTGTAGCGGCGGACGTTGTGCCAGGGGCCGAGCCCCTGGCGCACGGGGATCATGTAGCGCTTGCCGTCCCAGCCGAGCTTGAAGCGTTCGATGGTCTCGACGGTCAGGCCGCGCTGCGTCTTCAGGTACTCCACGCGCTCGGGGTACTTCGCCATCATCTGGTCGTGCCACTCGTAGGGCTTGTTCTGGTTCGGCAGAGGCACGAGCGCCGGAATCGGTCGCGCGCTCGGCGCGCTCAGCTGACCTGTCGGCGCGGCGTCGAAGCTCGTGAACTGCCGCACGACGCTGCCCAGCGAGAGGCGATGATCGTTCTCCTCGGCGCGCGTGTAACACCACCACCGCATGTCCGCGAGATTGACGCTGGCAGAGGCCGACTTGCTGGTGGCGGGGTCTTCACAGACCGGGCACCAAAGCATCTGCTCGTCGCCGGACGGTTCGCCGACGAACCGGCTGCCGAGCGCTTCGACTACTTGCTCGGCGGAGTAGCTGCGATCGTCTACCGCGTGCGCCCGAGAGCGTCGGCCCTTGCGAGGAATGACGTGGTCAGGCACGGTCGCCGTCCAGGGGCGAGCCGTCGCCGGTGATCCAAGCCTCGAGGTCTTCGGCGGCGATCAGTACACGGAGCCCGCCGGGGCGGGCGTAGCGGATGCGGTTGGTCTGGATCGCGCGGCGCACCTGGCGCTCGGTGATCGCGTAGCGCATCGCGAGCGGGTGTCGGGGTGCCTCGGCGGGCGTGTAGACGGGTTGACGTAGCGGGGTGTCCTTGGCGGACATGGCGGAACCTCCTCGTGAGTCGAGGAGGTTCGGGAGGGTGTGCCGCCGCGGACCCCCTCGACGTGTTGTCGATGGTGGGTCCGCTGACCGGCTACACGGGCCTCGTGGTCCCAGCGAGCGCTGCTCGCCGTCTGGTTTCTCCGAGGCCTTCACGTAGCCGCTATGCGTCGCCTGGTCTCTGCTTGCGCTACAAGCCAGGTTCGAACAGCGGGTCTAACTGATGGTTGATCGTAGGGCAGGTCAGGCGAGGACTGTCAACCGGCACGCCCTTCGAACTCGGCAAGTCGTGCCGCGAGCCGGACGCGCTCGCGGGTGTCGTCGGACGCGAGTTTGATGCGGACAAGGTCGGCGGCGTCGAGCGCGGCCAACAGTGCCCAGCCGTATCGGGCGAGCCGCCAACCAGCCGGGTGCGCGGGTCGGGCCTGCGCCTGCTGGAGGTGCCGCGCTAGCCGGTTCATGGAGTAGAACCGCACGCCGCGCTCGGCGTGCCACCCGCGCAGCCGCACGAGAGCTTCCCCGACAGAGTTTGCGGGTGGTTCGCTGTCGAAGTCGATCCAGTGGAGATGCGCGGTGGCCTTCTCATAATTCGACAATCGCGTGATCAGTTTTCTGTCAGACAACTCGATTGGCAGAATTGGACGGCCGGGGTTGGCGGTCCAGAATTCGACGACAGAAGGCACCGGCGTAGCGGGCCGCAATTGCGGCGAGTAGAATTGTTCTGCGGGAATCATGACGTGTCTCATCTCTCGTGGGTTGGGAACCTCTGGGGCCGGACGGTCGAGCTATCCGGCCCCTTCTCGCGCTCAGACCGCGAGTGCCGGTCGGAGGATCGGGTAACGCTGCATGAGCATCGAATAGCCGGCATACGGGTCCTGAAGCTTCTCCGCGTGCCAGGCGCTCTCGCGCTCCGCCCGCTCCAGCGCGCCGAGGGCGGTCTCCGCGTCACGCCGCAGCGCCTCGAAGCGCTTCGCAACGGCGGTCGGGTCCGCGCCGCTGTCGAGCGCCTGGCGCACCTCCTCGGCCAGCGCGAAGCCGATCTCCTTGGCGGCTGTCATGTCGTCCGCTGCGTTGGCGACGAAGTCCTCCGCCGCCTCGACGATGGCGGCCTCGTAGGTGCGGACCTTCTCGAACACGAGCGCGTCGATCTGCTTCACGGTCTCGACTTCGAGGTTGGAGTTGCCGTACTGCTGCTCCCGCGCGAGCAGGCGCAGGTCGTGGGGCGTCGGGCTCGCTGCGTTCGTGCTCATCGGGGCACCCGCTGGGTGTTCGCGCGGGCAGCGTCGGCGATGCGGTCGCGCACGGTGCGCTGTCGGTCTGTGACCTCGAAGGCTCGGTCGAAGGCCTCGACCGTCCTGTCGAGTTCGCGCTGGAGGGTGGCACGTGCGGCGGCGGAACGCTCGCGCAGGGTGTTGACCCGCTTGGCTGCGGCTGGTCCGGCGGACGCCGGGTACTCGGGAAGCTGAATCTCCATGAGTGGTTCCTCTCAGTAGGTGATGGGTGAGTCCGTGTCGGGCTGGAGGCGCGGTCGCCCGCGCCTGACGACGTAGATGTCGGGGTCGGCCTCGAACACAGCGCCGAGCTGCTTGAGCCCGAGCGCGAGCGCCAGGCGGACGACCTGCTTGCGGTCGATGTCGAGTGCCCAGGCAACGTGCTGAGCAGCGTTATCGAGGGTGGCGGGAATGCCGATGTCCAGTCGGACGGTTTGCACGGGATGGGGCATGAATTCTCCTGTGGGCGGAAATGCGTACAGGAGAATCCTCCCTCGTTACTGCCGCCCGTGGCAAATAACTTCCCGACCGAGGGAGACCCCAATGTGCAATAGCACTATGCACATCGGCATTTCATGCCGTATGCCTCGAAGCATGAATGCCGAGGGAGAATAGAGGGCATGAAGAAGAATCCCAACCCGGACGACGACCGCCACTTCCTCGAACGGGGTGAACAAGCGAAACTCCGCCCCACCACAGCCGCAGAGCAGGCTCGCGCCGAGCGCCGAGCTTCGATCCGCCGCGAGCCGCTGCCCCCGCAGGCTCACGGGACAGGAATCAGCCGCCGCATCAAGTAAGGGTCACTACACCCGACCCCAAGATGAACTCTGCTTTCAACACCGCGTGTCGGAGGACTGGTTTGTGCATGCCATGGATCACCCTGGACGCAACACGGTGATCGATCGAGGCCTCCGCCTCATCAGTCGGCACCGTCCGACATTGAGGAGGTGAACATGAGCAAGGACTATTCGATCGTCCAGCATCCGGACGGCTGGGCTGCGCAGGGCCACGGCAACTCGCGTGCTTCGGCGGTGAAGTCTACCCAGGCCGAGGCGTACGACGCGGCGCGGAGCTTCGCTGCCAACGCGGGCGGAGGCGAGATCTCGATCCACGGCACCGACGGCAAGATTCGTGACAAGAACACGATCGCGCCCGCCAAGGACCCGCGGAACATCCCGGGTTGATGCGAGAGGCGTCGGGCCGTCGTAGGGGAAGATGCGCGGCCCGGCGTCCTCGCAACGCAGAACCCCGTGTGATCCCCTCCGGCCGCGCCGCTCCACGGGGTTCTGTGGTGCTCCGAACCGCACCACGTAGACCACTCGGAGGTCATGCAACTTCGTCGTAATACCGAGGCAAAGCGGACCATACTGGTCCGGTTCGGTCGAGTTCGGTAACGGCGTCCCGGCGCTCTTGTAAAGCGTAGGTCGTCAGTTCGATCCTGACAGGGGGCTCCCTCCCTCTTCCCTCTCCTGCCGAGTGGCGCCTTGCGCGATCGAGTGGCGCCTTGCGCGATCGAGTGGCGCCTTGCGCGATCCAGTGGCGCCACTCGATCGCCGAGCGCGCCACTCGATCGCCAGAGGCGCCACTCAGGCGCGGGAGGCGCCACTCGGCCGGCAGGCGGCACGCATGGCCGCGGCGCGCCTAGGAGGGCTGCTGCTCCGCCACGAAGGCGGCGAGCGCCGCGGGGTCGCTCACGTCGCCGGCGAAGGTGACGCCGTCGACGATCACCGTCGGCACCCCGCGCAGCGGCTCGACGCCCTGCAGCGGCTGCTCGATCGCGCGCACCGTCGCCTGCCGCACCCACCACGCGAAGTCGGCGCCGTCGATGCACGCGCCCACGTCGGCGCCGTGCTCGGCGGCGAGCGCCGTCACCTCGCTCGCCTCGAACGGCCGCTCCTGCAGGTGGGCGACGAGCGCCGTCTGGAACGGCCGGTACGCCTCGGGCGCGCCGTCCGCGACGCACGCGAGCGCGTTCGCCCCGAGCGTCGACGCGTAGCCGTTCTCGATCTGGTCGCCGAGCGACACCGGCAGGTACGACACCCGGGCCTGCCCCGCATCCGCCATCGCCGTCAGCTGCTCGCCGCTCGCGGTCAGCAGCCGCGCGCAGTACTCGCACGACGCGTCGAGCACGACGAGGATGTCGTGCACCCCGGATGCCTCGGGCAGCGCCTCGGGGACGCCGTCGGCGGGCACGGGGTCGGCCTCGATCGCGCCGCCCGCCTCGAAGGCGATGGCGTCGGCCATGTTCGCGGGCCCGTCGGCCGCGCCGAGCGTGACGATCTCGCCGCCGAGCTCCTGCTGCAGCGCCTCGAGCGCCGGGTCGCGGATCACCCAGCGGCCCGACACGAGCACCGTCTGCTCCTGCAGCTGGCGCTGCGTGGCGATCGCCTGCGCGGCGTCGGCGTCGGCGGCGAGGATCAGCTCGGTGTCGGCGCCGCACGCGGCGACCACCGGGTCGTCCTCGGCGGCGCGGTACTGCTCCACGAGCTCGGCGCACTCGCCGCCGGCCTCGAGGTAGGCGGCGCCCAGCTCGCCGATCGTGGTGATCGGCGGCGGGGGCGTCGCAGCGCACCCTGCGAGCAGTGCGAGCGCGGCGACCGCGCCCCCTGCCAGCAGGGTGCGCAGGCGCATCAGCCCTCGCTCGGGGCGGGCGTCTCGGTCGGCTCGCCGCCCTGCTGGCCGGCGGCCGCGGTGACGAACGCCTGGAAGCCGGCGGCGTCGGCGGGCGAGCCCGGGTACTTCTGACCGTTGACGATGACCGTCGGCGTGCGGTCGGCGACCACGCCGTCGGTGCCCGGGAGCGGCTGCGTGCCGGCGCGCACGGTGGCGTCCTCGGCCCAGCTCATGAAGCGGCCCTCGTTGATGCAGTCGGCGAGGCCGCCCTCGGTGTCGATGCCCGCGCCCTGCGCGAGGCCGATGATCTCCTCGTTGGTGAGGCCCGCGGTCGACTCGGCCGGCTGGTTGTCGTACATGGCCGAGTTGAAGGCCCAGAACTGGTCGGGCGCGAACTCTGCGACGCAGCCGGCGGCCGATGCGGCGCGGGTCGAGAACTTCGTGCCGAGCGAGGCGCGGTCGAGGATCGTGATCGGGTGGATCTCGACGGTGGCGGCGCCGGTCTGCATGAGCTGCTCGAGCGTGGCGCGGTTGGCCTCGTCGAAGGTGCCGCACACGGGGCACATGTAGTCCTGGTAGATCTCGATCTGCACGACGTCGTCGCGCGGCTCGGTCGGCGTCGGCTCGGCGTCGGCGGGCGTCGCTGCGGTGCGCTCGGCGACGAAGTCCTGGCCGATGACGATGCCGTTCGACGCCATGTTCTCGGGGCCGGGGCCGGCCGGCCGGATGCTGTTGACGATCACGACGGCCACGATCGCGACGATCGCAACCGCGGCGACGATGATGCCGCCCACCGTGAGGCCCTTCTTCAGGCGTTCGCGCCGCTGGCGCTCCTCCTGCATCTTGCGGGCCTGCTCCCGCGCCTGTGCGCGACGCTCGTTCTTCGTCAGCTTCTCGGTCATGCGTCCTGTCCTGGGGTCGGCCGGGATGTGTCGGCGGTCGGCGCGGAGGGATCGCACCGTCCCTCTAGGGTACCGGGCCGCCGACGTGCCAGGATGTCCCTGCGGGCGATGCCGCCCGTCCTCACCACTACGGATCGTCCGGCACGTCCCTGCCGGTGGAAAGGAAGCACGACGATGGCGTCTGTGACGTTCGACAACGCAACCCGGCTCTATCCGGGGAGCACCAAGCCCGCGGTCGACTCGATCGACCTGGAGATCGCCGACGGCGAGTTCCTCGTCCTGGTCGGCCCCTCCGGCTGCGGCAAGTCCACCACCCTCCGCATGCTCGCGGGCCTCGAGGAGGTCAACGACGGCCGGATCATGATCGGCGACCGCGACGTCACCGACATGCCGCCGAAGGACCGCGACATCGCGATGGTCTTCCAGAACTACGCGCTGTACCCGCACATGACGGTGGCCGAGAACATGGGCTTCGCGCTCAAGATCGCGGGCGTCGCCAAGGAGGAGCGCGCGAAGCGCGTCGAGGAGGCGGCGAAGCTGCTCGACCTCGAGCCCTACCTCGGCCGCAAGCCGAAGGCGCTCTCGGGCGGCCAGCGCCAGCGCGTCGCCATGGGCCGAGCGATCGTGCGCCAGCCGCAGGTGTTCCTCATGGACGAGCCGCTGTCGAACCTCGACGCCAAGCTGCGCGTGCAGACGCGCACGCAGATCGCGTCGCTGCAGCGCCGCCTCGGCGTCACGACCGTCTACGTCACGCACGACCAGACCGAGGCGCTCACGATGGGCGACCGCATCGCGGTGCTGAAGGACGGCATCCTGCAGCAGGTCGGCACGCCGCGCGACCTCTACGCGAACCCGGCGAACGTCTTCGTCGCCGGCTTCATCGGCAGCCCGGCCATGAACCTCATGTCGCTGCAGATGAGCGACCAGGGCGTGCACTTCGGCCAGCACCTCACCACCATCGAGCGCGAGCGGCTCGCGAAGGCGAAGGAGGGCGTCATCGTGGGCGTCCGCCCCGAGGACGTGTCGGTCTCCGAGCAGGGAGACGGCCTGCCGGTCGAGGTCGACCTCGTCGAGGAGCTCGGCGCCGACGGCTACCTGTACGGCCACGCCGACGTCGAGGGCAAGCGCGTCGACATCGTCGCGCGCGTCGACGGCCGCAACCACGCGACCGCCGGCGACACGGTCTACATCACGCCCGACCCCGAGCACCTGCACGTGTTCGACAAGGAGTCGGGCACGCGCCTCTGAGCGCGCACCGAGCGACGGGCCCCGGCATCGCGCCGGGGCCCGTCGCCGCGTCCGCAGGCGCCGGGATCGCCCCGGGGCGGATGCGCGGGCGGGCCTACGATGGCCGCATGCGCTCCGACATGCGGATCACCTCCTCGGTGATGGACGCGACGCTGCTCGACCTGCCCTGGGACCTGCCGCTCGACGAGTGGGGCGAGGACGACGTCGTGCAGCTGCCCAAGGGCATCTCGCGCCACCTCGTGCGCTTCGCGCGGCTCAACGGCCGGGTCGTCGCCATCAAGGAGACGACCGAGGAGATGGCGTCGCGGGAGTACTCGATGCTCCGCACCCTGCAGCGCCTCGACGTGCCGTGCGTCGAGCCGCTCGCGGTGATCGCGGGGCGCTCGGACGCCGACGGCGAGCCGTTGAACGCCGCGCTCGTGACCCGGCACCTGCGCTTCTCGCTCCCCTACCGCGCGCTCTACTCCTCCTCGATGCAGCCGTCGACCGCGCAGCGCCTCGTCGACGCCCTCGCGGGCCTGCTCGTGCGGCTGCACCTCGTGGGCTTCTACTGGGGCGACGTGTCGCTGTCGAACACACTGTTCCGCCGCGACGCGGGCGCCTTCGCCGCCTACCTCGTCGACGCCGAGACCGGCACCCTCGAGCGCGACGGCCTCTCGGACGGCCGCCGCGAGGACGACCTCGAGGTCGCGCGCGTCAACATCGCGGGCGAGCTGCTCGACCTCGCCGCCGGCGAGCGCCTCGACCCCTCGATCGACCCCGTCGCGGTCGCCGGCTCCATCGTCGAGCAGTACCGCTCGCTGTGGCACGAGCTCACCACCGAGCAGGTGATCCCCGCCTCCGAGCGCTGGCGCATCCGCGACCGCATCGAGCGCCTGAACCTGCTGGGCTTCGACATCGAGGAGCTCTCGATCAGCACGGGCGACGGCGGCACGACCGTGCGCATCCAGCCCAAGGTCGTCGACCCCGGCCACCACCACCGGCGGCTGCAGTCGCTCACCGGCATCGACGCGCAGGAGAACCAGGCGCGGCGGCTGCTCAACGACCTCGACGAGTACGTCGCGGTGCAGCACGACCAGCGCCCGAACGTCGGCGACGAGGCGCTCGCCAACGAGTGGTTCGAGCAGGTCTTCGCGCCGATCGTGGAGTCGGTGCCGCTCGAGCTGCGCGGCAAGCTCGAGGGCCCCGAGGTGTTCCACCACGTGCTCGAGCACCGCTGGTACCTGTCGGAGCAGCGGCAGTGCGAGGTGCCGCTCGTCGAGGCGGCCGCGAGCTACATCGAGACGCAGCTCGCGTACCTGCGCGACGAGGCCGCGCTGCTCAACGTGCCGACGACCATGACGATGCCCATCGTGACCCAGCAGGACCTGCAGGACGACGACGACGGCGTCGATTGGCGCGACAAGGTCTGAACCGCCGGGCGCTGCGCCGAGCGCGGCGGCTCAGCGCTCGGAGCGGCGCTTCGCGACCTCGTAGAGCGTGACGGATGCGGCGATGCCGGCGTTCAGCGACTCGGTCATCGACTCGATGGGGATCGAGACGATCGCGTCGCACGTCTCGGCGACGAGGCGCGACAGCCCCTTGCCCTCGCTGCCCACGACGATCACGAGGGGCCCGTTCGCGAGCTCGAGCTCGTGGAGCGCCACATCGCCGTCGCCGTCGAGGCCGATGACGAAGCAGCCCTGCGACTTCAGCTCCTTGAGCGAGGCGGTGAGGTTCGACGCCATCGCGACCGGCACGCGCGCGGCGGCGCCGGCGCTCGTCTTCCAGGCGCTCGCGGTGACGCCCACCGAGCGTCGCTGCGGCACGATGACGCCCTGCGCGCCGAACGCGGCGGCCGAACGGATGATCGCGCCGAGGTTGCGCGGGTCGGTGACGCCGTCGAGCGCGACGAAGAGCGGCGTCTGGCCGCGGTCGACGACCTGCTCGAGCAGGTCGATCGGGTGCGCGTACTGGTACGGCGGCACCTTGAGCGCGACGCCCTGGTGCACGGTGTCGTGGCCCGAGATGCGGTCGAGCTCGGGGCGCATGACCTCGAGGATGGGCACGCCGCGCTTCGTCGCGATCGAGAGGATCTCCTTCACGCGGTCGTCCATCTCGAGGCGCGCGGCCAGGATGAGCGACGTCGCCGGGATCTTCGTGCGGAGCGCCTCGAGCACCGCGTTGCGGCCGGTCACGAGCTCGGAGTCGTCCTTGGCCGACGTGGGCTTGCGGTGCCGCGGCGGCTGCGACGGGCGGCCCTTCGACGAGGCGGCCTCGTAGCGCTCGCGCGCCGCCTTGCGCTTGCCGGCGACGTGCCAGGAGCGGTCCTCGGCCTTCGGCGTGGGGCCCTTGCCCTCGAGGGCCTTGCGGCCGTGGCCGCCGGTGCCCTTGAGGGGGCCCTTCTTGCGCGGCGTGCGCTGCGGCTTGCTCATGCGATGCTCCAGGTGGTCGTGTGCTTGCCGTCCTCGACGAGGATGCCGGCGGCCGCGAGCGCGTCGCGGATGCGGTCGGAGGCGGCGAAGTCGCGCGCCTCGCGGGCCGAGCGGCGCTCCGCCAGGAGCGTCTCGACGAGGCTCGCGAGCGCGCCCGCCTCGGCCGACTGCCCAGAATGCCACACCTCGTCGCCCGGGTCGAGCCCCAGCACCCGCAGCATCGCGAGCACCTGGCCCGCCCGCTCGAGGGCCGCCCGGTCGTCGCCCGCGTCGAGGGCGATGTTCGCGGCGCGCGCGGTGTCGTGCAGCACCGCAACCGCCTGCGGAGTCGAGAGGTCGTCGTCCATGGCCGCGCCGAACGCATCCGGCACCGCCTCGTCGGGCAGCGCGCCGATGCGCGCGGCCCGGTCGAGCATCGCCTCGATGCGGCCGAACGCCGTCTCGGCCTCGGCGAGCGAGCCGCCCTCGAGGCTGCCGTCGGCGGTGCGCAGGTCGATCGTCGAGCGGTAGTGCGGCGCGACGAGGAAGTAGCGGGCGACGATCGGGCGCACGGCGCGCAGCAGGTCGGCGGCGAAGATCGAGTTGCCGAGCGACTTCGACATCTTCTCGCCGTCGACGTTGACGAGCCCGTTGTGGCTCCACACGCTCGCGAAGCCGAGCCCCGCCGCGGTCGACTGGGCGAGCTCGTTCTCGTGGTGCGGGAACCGCAGGTCGAGGCCCCCGCCGTGGATGTCGAACGCGTCGCCCAGGTAGCGGCGCGCCATCGCCGAGCACTCGATGTGCCAGCCCGGCCGGCCGCGGCCCCACGGCGACGCCCACGAGGCCGACTCCGGCTCGTCGTCCTTCTGCGCCTTCCAGAGCGCGAAGTCGCGCGGGTCGCGCTTGCCGCGCGGATCGGCGTCGGCGGCCGGCTCCATCTTCTCGACCGACTGGCGGGTGAGCGCGCCGTAGGCCTCCCACGAGCGCACGTCGAAGTAGACGTCGGCCGAGCCGTCGAGCGCCGGGTAGGCGTGGCCGCGCTCGATGAGCAGCGCGATGAGCGCGTGCATCTCGGGCACGGATGCGGTGGCGCGCGGCTCGTAGGTCGGCGCGAGCACGCCGACGGCCCGGTAGGCCGCCGAGAACTCGAGCTCGACGCGGTACGCGAGCGCCCACCACGGCTCGTCGACGGCGTTCACGAGCACCTTGTCGTCGATGTCGGTGACGTTGCGCACGAACGCGACGCGCAGCCCGCGGTGCTCGAGCCAGCGGCGCCACACGTCGTAGGCGACGGCGCTGCGCACGTGCCCGATGTGCGGCGACGACTGCACCGTCGGGCCGCAGACGTACATCGACACCCGGCCCGGCTGCAGCGGCTGCAGGTCGACGACGGCCTGCTGGCGGGAGTCGTAGATGCGCACGGTCACGGGCCCAAGGCTACTGCGCCGGGCTACGGCGACCCGTTCCACCGGGAACGACCCGGTGCACCGGGTCGGCGCGGGTCGAGGGGGTCGGACGCGCGGCGGCGGCGTATCAGGACCTGTGGATGAGCGCGGTCGCGATGGCCTGGACGCCCTCGCCGCGCCCGAGGGCGCCGAGCCCGTCGGTGGTGGTGCCGCTGACGCTGACCGGCGCGCCCACCATCGCCGAGAGCACCCGCTGCGCCTCGTCGCGCCGGCTGCCGATGCGCGGGCGCACGCCGAGCACCTGCACCGCCACGTTCGACGGCCGCCAGCCGTGCTCGGCGAGCAGCGCGACCGCGGCGCCGACGAAGACCTCGCCGCGCGCGCCCGCGTAGCGGGGGTCGTCGACGCCGACGAGCGCGCCGATGTCGCCGAGGCCCGCGGCGCCCAGCAGCGCGTCGACGATCGCGTGGCAGACGACGTCGCCGTCGGAGTGGCCGGCGAGGCCCTGCCCCTCCCACTCGAGCCCGGCGAGCCGCAGCGGGCCGTCGCCGCCGAAGGCGTGCACGTCGGCGCCGATGCCGACGCGGACCTCGGGAGCAGGAGCGGGCTGCGGCGCCAGCAGCGATGCCGCGCGCTCGGCGTCGGCGGGCGTCGTGATCTTGAAGGCGAGCTCGGCGCCCGCGACCGCCACGACGTCGACGCCGAGCGCCTGCACGAGCTGCGCGTCGTCGGTCGAGGCGGCCCGGTCGGGCGCCTCGGCGTAGGCGCGACGCAGCACCGCGGCGTCGAAGCCCTGCGGGGTCTGCATCGCGCGCAGCCGCGAGCGGTCGACGATCCCGCCGAGCTCGCCGTCGTGCGCTTCGCGGATCGTGTCGATCACCGGCAGCACCGGCACCACCGCCGCGGCGCCCGCCGCGAGCGCGTCGATCACCCGCTGCACGACCTCGCGCGGGGTCAGCGCCCGGGCCGCGTCGTGCACGAGCACGCGGCGCGCGTCGCCGACGGCGGCGAGGCCCGCGGCCACCGAGTCGGCGCGCGTCGCGCCGCCCGCCACCACCGACGCGACGACCCCCGCGCGCTCGGCGATCGCCGACGCATCCGCCTCGAGCCCGTCCGGCGCCACGACGACGAGCCGCGCGTCGACGCCCGCGAGGCCGCGCAGCGCGTGCTCGAGGATGGTCGCGCCCGCGACCTCGGCGAAGGCCTTCGGCACGCCGCGGCCGAGGCGCGTGCCGCTGCCGGCGGCGACGACGATGAGGGCGGTGTCGGTCACCCGGTCAGCCTAGGGCGCGCGGGGCGGCTCGGTCTCGAGACGGCGGCACTGCGCGCCGCCTCCTCGACCGCCGGAGGGCACAGCAGAAGAGGCGCCCTGCCTTGGGGACAGGGCGCCTCGGTCTGCGGTGCGGCTCAGCTCGCGGGGGCGAGGGCCTCGTCGAGGCGCGACGCGGCCGCGTCCTCATCGGTGTGCTCGGCGAGCGCCAGCTCGGACACGAGGATCTGGCGCGCCTTCGCGAGCATGCGCTTCTCGCCCGCCGACAGGCCGCGGTCCTGGTCGCGGCGCGACAGGTCGCGCACGACCTCGCTCACCTTGATCACGTCGCCCGAGGCGAGCTTCTCGACGTTCGCCTTGTAGCGGCGGGCCCAGTTGGTCGGCTCCTCGGTGAAGTCTGCGCGCAGCACCTCGAACACGCGGCCGAGGCCCTCCTCGCCGATCACGTCGCGCACGCCCACCATGTCGACGTTCTGCGCGGGGACCTCGATCGTCAGCCCGCCCTGTGCGACGTTGAGCTTGAGGTAGGTCGTCTCGACGCCCTTGATCTTGCGGACCTTGACCTCGGTGATCGTCGCGGCGCCGTGGTGGGGGTAGACGACCGTCTCTCCGACCTCAAAGTTCATCGAATGCTCCTCGTCATCGCCAGAACCTTGATTTTATCACAGCGTGTCGCTCGCGAGCGCGTGCCCGAGGGTGGTTGGATCGCGCTCCGCGCTGGCTCCTCGGCCGCATCGACCGGTCGCCCCGACGCCCGCCGCGGCGGGCGGCGTACTAGAGTGAAGCCCGACCGGCGGCGCATCCGAAGCAGCGCTGCCGGCCTCGTCGAAAGGGTCCCCGTGCGTCACCGCTCCCTCGCCGCCGCAGCCGCAGCCGTCGTCGTCGCGCTCGCCGCGACCGGCTGCAACATCCTCACGCCGCAGGCGACGACGATCCAGTACGACGCATCCGACGGCATCTCGGGCCAGACCGGCACGGTCGAGTTCCACAACGCCATGCTCATCGGCGAGCCCGAGGGCGACGCGCTCAACCTCGCCGTCACCTTCACCAACGACGGCGAGGCCACCTTCGTCGAGGTGCGCGTCGACGACGAGGCGCAGCAGGTGCGCATCCCGAGCGGCGTCACCACCTACGGCTTCCCCGAGCAGCAGCTCGTCTTCGAGGCGGGCAGCGACATCGAGTTCGGCGCGCAGCGCAACGTCTCGTTCCAGGCCGACGGCGCGGAGCCTGCGGGCGTGGGCGTGCAGGTCTTCTCGACCGAGTTCCCCGACTACGCCGACCTCGCGCCCGTCGACGGCGAGTGACTCCGGCTACCGCTCGAAGCGGTAGCCGAGCCCCCGCAGCGTGACCACCCGGGTCGGGTTCGAGGGGTCGTCCTCGATCTTCGCCCGCAGCCGCTTGATGTGCACGTCGAGCGTCTTCGTGTCGCCGAAGTAGTCGCTGCCCCACACCCGGTCGATGAGCTGACCGCGCGTCAGCACGCGTCCGGCGTTGCGCATCAGGTACTCGAGCAGCTCGAACTCGCGCAGCGGCATCGCCACCTCGGCGCCGCCGACGGTGACGGTGTGGCTGTCGGCGTCGAGGCGCACCGGGCCGACCTCGACCACCGAGTCGTCGTCCTCCTCCTCGGCCGCGCGGCGGCGGAGCACGGCACGGATGCGCGCGACGAGCTCGCGGGACGAGTACGGCTTCGTCACGTAGTCGTCGGCCCCCAGCTCGAGCCCCACGATCGTGTCGACCTCGCTGTCCTTCGCGGTGACCATGATGATCGGCACCTGCGAGGTGCGGCGGATGTGCCGGCACACCTCGATGCCGCTGCGCCCGGGGAGCATCAGGTCGAGGAGGATGAGGTCGGCGCCCTCCTGCTCGTACATCTGCACCGCGCGGTCGCCGTCGTCGGCGTGCGCCGTCTCGTAGCCCTCGAGCTCGAGCAGGTACGACAGGGGCTCGGCGAGCGCGTGCTCGTCCTCGACGATCAGGATGCGCGTCATGCAGTCTCCTTCGCGGGGGCGCCGGCGACCGGCAGCCGCAGGGTGAAGGTCGAGCCCTGACCGGGGCGCGACCAGAGCGTGATCTCGCCGCCGTGGCTGGCGGCGACGTGCTTCACGATACTGAGGCCGAGGCCGGTGCCGCCGGTCACCCGGCTGCGCGCGGGATCGACGCGGTAGAACCGCTCGAAGACCCGTTCCTGCTCCTCCGGCGCGATGCCGACGCCCTTGTCGGTCACCGCGATCTCGACGATGCCGTCGGCGACGCGCACGCCGACGCCGACGTGCGTCGCCTCCGGCGAGTACTGCACGGCGTTCGCGACGAGGTTCTGCACGGCCATCGTGACGAGCTCCTCCGAGCCCAGCACCTCCGCCTCGTCCAGCACCCGCGGGATGATGCGCATCCGCTTCGCCGCCGCCTGCACCTTGTTGCGGTCGATCGCGACATCGACGATGCGGCTGATCGAGACGCGCTCCGCGTGCGCGAGCGGGTCGGCGGCCTCGATGCGCGACAGGTCGATGAGCTCCTTCGACATGCGCGCGAGCCGATCGGCTTCGAGCTGCATGCGGCCGGCGAAGGCGCGCACGCGGGCGGGATCCTCGGCGGCCGCCTCGATCGCCTCGGCGAGCACCGCGACGGCGCCGATCGGGGTCTTCAGCTCGTGGCTGATGTTGGCGACGAAGTCGCGCCGCACGCCCGCGAGCCGCAGCTCCTCGGTGCGGTCGGCGGCGAGCACGAGCATGAAGCGGTTGCCGAGCGGCGCGATGCGCACCCGCAGGTGCATCTCGGTGCCCGTGCCGATGCGGCCGCGGCGGTGCACGAGGTCGAGCACCTCGGCCTCGCCGGTGCGCCACACGCGCCGCACCGCGGCGAGGATCTCGGGCGAGCGCAGCGCGCGCCCGTCGACGAGGTCGAGCGCGACGGCGCCCGGGGAGGAGAGGATGACCTGGCTCGAGCCGTCCATGACGATGCCGGCCGACTCGAGCACGTGCACCATCGCGGCGATGCCGTCGGGCACCGGCTCGCTCGCGATCGCCATCACCCGGCGCCCGCGCTGCGCGGCCACGCCGAGCAGGTGCACCGACGCCGCTCCGATCGCGAAGCCCAGCAGGAGCGCGAGGAGCACGTACCAGGAGGCGTCCACCCCGCCAGCGTAGTGGCGCGCGTCGTACCCCCCTGGGGTTCAGACTGCGGACACCCCCCGGTAACCTGGCGACGAAACACTCGGTGTCCGA
Source organism: Agrococcus sediminis (assembly GCF_007923295.1). Taxonomy (GTDB): domain Bacteria; phylum Actinomycetota; class Actinomycetes; order Actinomycetales; family Microbacteriaceae; genus Agrococcus; species Agrococcus sediminis. The sequence continues at coordinate 82,953 of NZ_VOIR01000012.1, forward strand.
CCATGCCCGTGCTGCGACGCAGTGGGTGGCACAGCAAGGAGCAGGAGCAATGCGCGACGTCTTCCAGCAGGAGCTCGCCGAGGTGCAGGACCGCCTCGTCGACATCGCCAACCACGTCATCGTCTCGATCGAGGCGGCGGTGCGGGCGTTCGGCGACTCGAACGTGCAGCTCGCCGAGCAGGTGATCGCCGCCGACCCGCTCATCGACGACAAGGCGTCCGCCCTCGACGAGCTCGCGATCGACATCATCGCCCGCCAGTCGCCGGTCGCCCGCGACCTGCGCATCGTCGTCTCGGCGCTGCGCATCTCGGCGTCGCTCGAGCGCATGGGCGACCTCGCCCGGCACATCGCGATGCTCGCGCGCTACCGCTTCCCGATGCAGGTGGTGCCCGAGTCGCTGCAGCCGACCTTCGTCGAGATGGGCGCGAGCGACATCGAGATCGCCAAGCTGCTGCGCGACCTGCTCGCGACCCAGGACCTCTCGATCGCCGAGCGCATCGAGGCCTCGGACGAGCACGTCGACCAGCTGCACCGCGACGTGTTCTCGCACGTGCTCGGCACCGAGTGGCAGGGCGCAGCGCACACGACCGTCGACGCGACGCTCGCGAGCCGCTACCACGAGCGCTTCGCCGACCACGCGGTCGGCATCGCCAAGAAGGTCAAGTACCTCGCGACCGGCGACTGGGTGGGCGACGAGGATGCGCACGCGGCGCTGTCGCCGGAGCCGGTGCAGCCCGCCGACCTCGGCTGAGCCGCCCCGCACGACGAGAGGGCCCCGCGATCGCGGGGCCCTCTTCGCGTGCGCGCGTCAGCGCGCGGTCAGTGCTTGCCCTGGCTCGCCACGGCGGCGGCACCGGCGGCCGCGGCCTCCGGGTCGAGGTACTCCCCCGGCCCGAGCGGCATGTTGTCATCGCCGAGGCGGTAGACGAGCGGGATGCCGGTGGGGATGTTGAGGGCCGCGATGTCGTCGTCGGAGATGCCGTCGAGGTGCTTCACGAGCGCGCGCAGCGAGTTGCCGTGCGCGGTGACGAGCACGGTGCGGCCCGCGTCGAGGTCCTTCGTGATCGTCGACTCCCAGTAGGGCAGGAAGCGCTCGATGACGTCCTTCAGGCACTCCGTCTTCGGCACCTCGCCGTCGATGTCGGCGTAGCGCGGGTCGTCGGCCTGCGAGTACTGGTTGTCGTCGGCGATGGGCGGCGGCGGGGTGTCGAACGAGCGGCGCCAGAGCATGAACTGCTCCTCGCCGTACTGCTCGAGCGTCTCGGCCTTGTCCTTGCCCTGCAGGTCGCCGTAGTGGCGCTCGTTGAGCCGCCACGAGCGGTGCACGGGGATCCAGTCGCGCTCGGCCGCGTCGAGCGCGATGTTGGCGGTCTTGATCGCGCGGGTGAGCAGCGACGTGTAGAGCACGTCGGGCAGCACGCCGTGCTCGCGCAGCAGCTCGCCGCCGCGCTTCGCCTCCGCCTCGCCCTTCGGCGTCAGCGGCACGTCGACCCAACCGGTGAACTGGTTGCTCTCGTTCCACGTCGACTGGCCGTGGCGGAGCAGGATGAGGGTGCGCTCGGTCATGCCGCCAGCCTAGCCCGCGAGCGCGTGCCGGAGCCGGGTGCGGCCGCTGGGGCGGCTGCGCCCGAGCGGGGCCGGCGCGCCCGCGCCCGTCGGGCGCAGCGGCCCCCGTCGGCGGCGGCGCCTGGGGCCCGGCTGCGCGGCCGGGGTAGGCATGCCGCCCACGAGGCGGGCATCGCGCAGGCCGCCGCCCACGACGGGCACGCCGCACCCGCTGCGGCCGCCGCGCACGGCGACCACGCCGGGCACGCGATGCCGGTCGCAGCGCCGGCCGAGCCGGCCGGGCTGCTCGCTGCGCTCGACTGCAGCGACGACGGCTGCGAGGGCCTCGCCGCGATGGCCGCGGGCTGCGTGCTCGCGCTGCTCGCGCTCGTCCTCGTCGTGCGGCCCTCCGTCGCGGCGACGCTCCTGCGGCTCCCCCGCGGCGTCCTCGCCGAGCGCGCGCTGCTGCTCAGCGCGCTCACGACCGCGCTCGTGCTCACGGGCTGCAGCAGCAGCCCCGACGCCGAGCCCGCCTCGACCCCCACCGCCGCCGAGACCGCGCCCGCCGCCACGAGCGGGGCGGATGCGTCGGAGGGCAACCAGCACGACGTCACGTTCCTCGAGAACATGATCCCCCACCACCAGCAGGCCATCGACATGAGCGAGATCGTGCTCGCGAAGGACGGCGTCGACGAGCGCGTCGCCGACCTGGCGGAGCGGATCCGGGCCGCGCAGCAGCCCGAGATCGACGAGATGACCGCCCTGCTCGAGGAGTGGGGCTACGAGGTGGACGCCTCCGGCGGCCACGGCGGCCACGGCATGGGCACCGGCGGCGGCATGATGATGTCCGAGGACGACATGGAGGCGCTCGAGGCCGCCGACGGCGCCGAGGCGTCGCGCCTGTTCCTCGAGCAGATGATCGTGCACCACGAGGGCGCGATCATGATGGCCGAGGCGCAGCTGAGCATGGGCCGCGCCGACGCCGTGGGCGAGCTCGCCCAGCGCATGCTCGACGACCAGACCGCCGAGATCGCCGAGATGCGGCAGCTGCTCACCGAGCTGTGACGCAGGCGGGGACGGCCTCCGGGTCGTCCCCGCCCCTCCCGCGCCGCAGCCCAGCGCCGCCCACTCCTGCGCGCTCCCGCGCACCGCGAACCGTCCACCGCCGATCCCTCGAGGAGGACCGCATGTCCCACCACCACGACCAGTCCCGCCACGGCGCATCCGACCACGGCAGCCCCGCCCGCATGTACGTGAGGTTCGGCATCATGCTCCTGCTGAGCCTCGGGCTCATGTGGGTGCTGTCGATGTCGATGGTGCGCGAGCCCGGCCACTTCATCCTCAACCTCAGCAACTTCTCCATGGCGCTCATCATGGTGGCCGCGATGGGCATCCTGATGCTCGTCGGCATGTGGTCGATGTTCCGCAGCACGAAGGCCAGCATCGCGCTGCTCATCGGCTTCGCTGCGCTGCTCGTCGGGGCGTTCGCGCTCGGCCGCAGCGAGGCGTTCGTCGGCGACCGCGCGTTCCTGGAGTCGATGATCCCCCACCACTCGCGGGCGATCCTCGTCTGCCAGGAGGCCGACCTCAGCGACCCCGAGGTCGTCGCGCTGTGCGACAGCATCGTCGAGGCGCAGCGGGAGGAGATCGCCCAGATGCAGGGCATCCTCGACCGGCTGGAGTGACGCGCGCCGGCCCGCCGCGACAATGGAGGCGTGGCGAAGCCGACTGGGCGCATCACGCGCGGCACGACCGGGGTGAACCGGCTGCGCCGCGTCGACCGCTGGATCGCCGCGCAGCCGGCCGCGCGCGTGCCCGGCTGTCTCGTGGTCGACCTCGGCTACGGCGCGAGCGCCACCACGAGCCTCGAGCTGCACGAGCGGCTCGCGCGCGGCAACCCGACCCTCGAGGTGCTGGGGCTCGAGATCGACCCGGAGCGCGTCGCCCGCGCGACCGCCGAGCTCGCCGCGGCCCGCGAGGCGGGCCCGACGCGGTACGGCCGCGCGATCGCGGCGGATGCGCGGGTGTCGTTCGCGCTCGGCGGCTTCGAGGTGCCCGCGCCGCGGCCGCCGCACGTGATCCGCGCGATGAACGTGCTGCGCCAGTACGACGAGGCCGAGGTCGTTGGCCACTGGGCGACGATGCTCGAGCGGCTCGCGCCGGGCGGTCTGCTCGTCGAGGGCACCTCGAACGAGGTCGGCCGCGTCTGCTCCTGGGTGGCGCTCGACGCCGCCGGCCCCCGCTCGCTCACGATCGCGCTCAAGGTCGACGAGCTCGGCTCCGACGCGATGGAGGCGCCGTCGGTGGTCGCGGAGCGGCTGCCGAAGGCGCTCATCCACCGCAACGTGCCGGGCGAGCGCGTGCACGCGCTGCTCGCCGAGCTCGACCGCGCGTGGGCGTCGCACGCGCCGCTCGCCGACTTCGGCGCGGTGCAGCGCTGGCAGGCGACGGTGCGGCGGATGCGCGACACCGGCTGGCCGGTGCTCGGCACGGCGGCGAGGTGGCGGCTCGGCGAGCTGACGGTCGCGTGGGAGGCCGTCGCGCCGCGAGCGTGAGCGGCGCGCTACGCCGGCGGCGCGGGCCGGCGCACCGCGCCGAGCCGCGGCAGCCGCGGCGGCCGGTGCGCGTGGCCGGCCGTCGGCGGCACGAGCACCTGCTGGGCGGCGGCGACGAGCACGCCGTCGGCCGTGCGCACCGCGAGGTCCTCGTCGGCGGGCGCGCCGCGCTTGACCACCGCGAGGGCGATCGGCCCGAGCTCGTCGTGCATCGCGGCCGAGGTGACCGTGCCGACCTCTGCGGCGTCCTCGCCCGGCCGCACCACCGCATCCCCCGCCGCCACCGGCGCGTTCTCGGAGCCGTCGAGGTGCAGCAGCACCACGCGGCGCGGCGGGGCGCCGAGGTTGTGCACCTTCGCGACCGTCTCCTGCCCGCGGTAGCAGCCCTTCTGCAGGTGCACCGCGGTCGTGAGCCAGTCGAGCTCGTGCGGGATCGACCGCTCGTCGACCTCGGCGAGCGCCGGGCGGCCGGCGGCGATGCGCAGCGCGTCGGCGGCGAGCGTGCCGACGAAGCGCGCCGGGTCGAGCGCGGCGGCCTCGTCGGGCGCGAGGATCGCCTCCGACCAGCGCCACGGCTCCCCCGTCGGCTCGCCGTAGCGCACGCCGCCGGGAGCGACCTCGGGCCAGCCGTCGATCCAGGCGAGGTCGGCGGCCGGCTCGCCCGCGGTGCCGACGACCACGACGCCCGGCCGGTCGATCTCGACCTGCTTGAAGAAGCGCATCCGCGTCAGCCACGCCTGGAGCGCGTCGCCGGTGCCGGCGTCGACGAGGATCCAGAGCTCGTCGCCCGTCCACCGCAGCCGCAGCGCGTGCTCGATGCGCCCCTCGGGCGAGAGCACGAGCGTCTCGGCCGAGTCGCCCGGCGCGAGCGCCGTGAGCGCCTGGCTCGTGATCGAGTCGAGCCACGGGAGCGTGTCGGGGCCGCTCATGCGCAGCACGTCGCGCGGCAGCAGCACGAGCGCGCCCTGCCGCAGCCGGCGCTGCTCGGCCATCGGGTTGCCGACGTGCAGCGGCAGGCCGGTGGCCTCGTCGAGCACGGCGCCCGGGATCGCGGCGGCGAGCGCGGCGGCGCTCATCGGCCCTCGTTCGCCTCGCTCGGCGTGACCCGGGCGAGCCTCGCCGAGGCGTGGCTCTCGAGCCCCTGGCCGAGCGCCGCGAGATCCCACGCCCACAGCAGGTGCTGGTCGACGAGGCCGAGCATGCGGGTGGAGGCGGTGTGCTCCTTCGCGCCGGCGCCGCGCAGCACCGCGTCGGTCGCGAGGTCGATGCGCGGGCCGTCGATCGTGCCGAGGTAGAGCTCGGCGACGCCGGCCGGATGGGCGATGAGGGCCTGCAGGTCGAAGGCGCCGTCGGGGCGGCGCAGGGCCTCGACCGCCTCGGCGGAGTCGTAGGCCGGGGCGCCCTCGGGCGGCAGCATGCCGGGACCGGCGTCGGCCTCGGCCGCGGGCCGGGCGAGCCGCCAGAAGCCCGTCTCGGCCGCGAGCGGCGTCAGCTGGTCGTCGAGGATCCAGGCGTACGCCTCGTACGCGAGGTAGGGGTGGCCGTGATGGGCGAACGAGACGCGCTGCCCGAACTCGCGCTCGACGGTGCGGTCGCCGACCGGGAAGGAGAGCACGCCCGTGCCCTTCCAGCTGCCGATCAGCCACTGCAGCGGGCCGAGCTCCGCCGGGAGCGTGGGATCGAGCTCGAGCACCGGCTAGCGCTGGCCCTTGAAGAGGTTGCGGATCACGACGAACGAGACGCCGAGGATCGCGACCATCGCAAGGCCGAGCAGACCGAGGAAGAAGATCTCGAGGGCGACGACGGGGATTCCTGCCATGCGTCGATCCTAGCCCTCCCCCGGCGGCCGCCCGGCCTACAGCGCCGTGAGCGGCACCAGGATCGCGCTCGCGAGCGCCAGCACCACGACCGAGCCGAAGACGGCCGCCGCGAGCCGGTCGACGAGGCCCGGCACCGTCGGTCCGCCGAGCTGGATCGCGAACGCGGTGAGCGTGCACACGCCCAGCACGATCGGCAGCCAGACGATGCCGTCGTCGGGCTGCAGCAGTGCCACGAGCACGGCGCCCACGGCAGCGAGCAGCCACACCGGCCACACGCTCGCCCATCGCCACGTCATGCCGCTCATTGTGTCGCAGGTCGGGCGACGGCGCAGGCCGCACGCGGCGCTGGGTAGGATCGTGCTGGCAGGAGGCTGGATGGCGCACGTCGTGATCTTCACCCGCCGCGACCAGGGCGTGCTGCCGAGCATCGAGCTCCTCGAGCATCGCGTCACCACGCTCCCTGGCACCGCGGCCGCCGTCGCGCACGCCCCCGACGCCGACCTCACGATCGTCGACGGCGCGGTCGAGCTGGCCGCCGCCAAGGCGATCTGCCGCCTCCTCGACGGCGACTCGACGCCCGTGCTGCTCGTGCTGTCGGAGGGCGGCTTCACGGCCGTCACCGCCGACTGGGGGGTCGACGACATCGTGCTCGACTCCGCCGGTCCCGCCGAGCTCGAGGCGCGCATCCGCCTCGCCTCCTCGCGCCGCCACAAGGCCGGCCCGATCGTCACGAGCGGGCTCTCGATCGACGAGGCCAGCTACCAGGCGAAGGTCGACGGCAAGCCCATCGACCTCACCTACAAGGAGTTCGAGCTGCTGCGGTTCCTCGCCTCGCACCCGGCGCGCGTGTTCACCCGCGAGCAGCTGCTGAGCGAGGTGTGGGGCTACGACTACTTCGGCGGCACCCGCACCGTCGACGTGCACGTGCGGCGGCTGCGCGCGAAGCTCGGCGACCTCGAGAGCGTCATCGGCACGGTGCGCGGCGTCGGCTACCGGTTCGAGCTGGTGGACGAGTGATCGTCGAGGTGCGGGCCCTCGCCGACGCGTGCGCGGCGCACGACGGCAGCCGCCCGTTCAACGACCAGGCGCTCGTCGAGCTCGAGCGCGGCGAGCGCCGCGTCGTCGGCGAGGCCGGCGCGCTCGCGGTCGTGAGCGACGCCGAGCGCGAGGTCGAGCTCGCCGTCGCGCCCGAGCTGCGCCGCCGGGGCCTCGGCCGCGCGCTCGCCGAGCGGGTCGCCGCCGAGCTCGACGGGTTCGATGCATGGGCGCACGGCGACCTGCCCGGCGCGCGCGCCATCGCCGAGCGGCTCGGGATGACGCAGGTGCGCACGCTCCTGCAGCTGCGCGCGCCCGTGCCGGCCGGGGCCGACCGCCTGCCCGACGGGGTGCGTCGCTTCGAGCCCGGCGACGCATCCGCCCTCCTCGCGCTCAACGCCGCCGCCTTCGCCGACCACCCCGAGCAGGGCCGCATGTCGGCCGACGACCTCGCCGCGCGCATGGCCGAGCCGTGGCACGACGACGCGAACCTCCTCGTCGCGCCCGGCGAGCGCGGGCTCGACGCGTTCGCGTGGGTCAAGCCCGACGGCGACGTCGCCGAGCTGTACGTGCTCGGCGTCTCGCCCGCGCGCCAGGGCGCGGGGCTCGGGGGGCGGATGCTCAAGGCCGCGTTCGTGCGCATGCGCGCGCTCGGCGCGGGCACGGCCCACCTCTACGTCGAGGGCGAGAACGCCGCGGCCCTCGCGCTCTACCGGCGTGCCGGCTTCGACCAGTGGGCCATCGACGTGCGCTGGCACCGCGCGCCGTCCACCCGTCGTTGACACAATGGCGGCATGACTGACGTCACCGCCCCCGGCTCGGCCCCCGCGACCGACGAGCCGCCCCTCGAGCGCCGCACGCGCTCGCTCGAGGAGGAGCAGAGCTTCCACGACGCCAACGAGGCCGACTTCGACGACTACGACGACGAGTCGAGCTGGTCGGCCGAGATGCAGGGCACGCCCACCGACGACGGGCTGCCCGCCGACCGCTTCCTCGACCGCGAGCTGTCGTGGCTCGCCTTCAACGAGCGCGTGCTCGAGCTGGGCGAGGACCCGCGCGTGCCGCTGCTCGAGCGCGCCAACTTCCTGGCGATCTTCGCCTCCAACCTCGACGAGTTCTTCATGGTGCGGGTGGCGGGCCTCAAGCGCCGCATCACCACCGGCCTCGCCGTGCCGACCAACGTCGGCATCGCCCCGCACGAGCTGCTCGACCAGATCGTGCACCGCGCGCACGAGCTGCAGCAGCGGCACGCGCGCGCCGCGCAGCAGTCGTTCGCGCCGGAGCTCGAGGCGGCCGGCATCAGCATCGTCACGTGGGGGCAGCTGAGCGACGCCGAGCGCGAGGCCATGTCGGCGCGCTTCGAGGCCGAGATCTTCCCCGTCCTCATGCCCCTCGCGGTCGACCCCGCGCATCCGTTCCCCTACATCTCGGGGCTCTCGCTCAACCTCGCCGTGCGCGTGCGCGTGCCCGACGAGGAGGAGGAGCAGTTCGCTCGCCTCAAGGTGCCCGCGGTGCTGCCCCGCTTCGTCGAGCTCTCGCGCGGCGGCGACGGCTCGCAGCGCTTCCTGCCGCTCGAGGAGCTCATCGCCAACAACCTCGACGAGGTCTTCTCGGGCATGGAGATCGTCGAGCACCACGTCTTCCGCGTCACCCGCAACGAGGACGTCACGATCGACGAGGACGACACCGAGAACCTCATCAAGGCGCTCGAGCACGAGCTCTCGCGCCGCAAGTTCGGCCCGCCCATCCGCCTCGAGGTCGCCGAGGACATGGACGACGACACGCTCGACCTGCTCGTCGACGAGCTGGGCATCACCGACCGCGAGGTGTACCGGCTGCCCGGGCTGCTCGACCTCAGCGGCCTGTTCCAGCTCGCCGGCATCGACCGGCCCGACCTGCACTACACGAAGCGCGTGCCCGTCACCGCGCCCTCGTTCCTCCCCGGCGAGCAGGACGACCAGCCCGACCTCTTCCAGGCGATCACGCGCAAGGACGTGCTCGTGCACCACCCCTACGAGTCGTTCGCGACGAGCGTGCAGGCGCTGCTCGAGCAGGCCGCCGACGACCCCGACGTGCTCGCCATCAAGCAGACGCTCTACCGCACCTCCGGCGACTCCCCCGTCGTCGCGGCGCTCATCCGCGCGGCCGCCGCCGGCAAGCAGGTGCTCGCGCTCGTCGAGGTGAAGGCGCGCTTCGACGAGCAGGCCAACATCCGCTGGGCGCGCCAGCTCGAGCGCGCCGGCGTGCACGTCGTCTACGGCATCGTCGGGCTCAAGACGCACTGCAAGCTCATGATGATCGTGCGGCGCGAGAACGGCCGGCTGCGGCACTACTGCCACATCGGCACCGGCAACTACAACCCGAAGACGAGCCGCATCTACGAGGACTTCGGGCTCTTCACCGACAACGACCAGGTCGGCCGCGACATCACGCGGCTGTTCAACGAGCTCTCGGGCTACGCGAAGGAGAAGTCGTTCCAGCGGCTGCTCGTCGCACCCCGGCACCTGCGCAAGGGGCTGCTGCAGCGCATCGAGCGCGAGACCGCCGCCGCCACCGCCGGCCGCACCGCGCGCATCCGCCTCAAGCTCAACTCCATCGTCGACGAGCAGATCATCGACGCGCTCTACCGCGCGAGCCGTGCGGGCGTCGAGGTGCAGATCTGGGTGCGCGGCATCTGCTCGATCAAGCCGGGCGTGCCGGGGCTGAGCGAGAACATCGTCGTCCGCTCGATCGTCGGCCGCTACCTCGAGCACTCGCGCGTGTTCGCGTTCTGGAACGACGGCAGCGAGGAGGTCTTCATCGGCTCGGCCGACATGATGCACCGCAACCTCGACCGCCGCGTCGAGACGCTCATCCAGCTCACCTCGAGCGAGCACATGCGCGACATCTCGCAGCACTTCGACAAGGCGATGTCGCCCCAGACCGCCGCCTGGATCGCCGAGTCGGACGGCACGTGGACGCGCCGGTTCTACACCGAGGACGGCGCCCCGCTCGACGACCTGCACCGCGACCGCATGATCCAGATCCAGCGGCGGAAGCGGACGAACCGGTGACCGACCTGCCTGCGACGCCGGTGCTCGCCGCCGGCGCCGTACTCTGGCGGCGCGTCGACGGCGAGGTGCTCGTGCTGCTCGTCGAGCGCACGCAGCACCGCGACCACTCGCTGCCGAAGGGCAAGCTCGACCCGGGCGAGACGCTGCCCCAGTGCGCGGCGCGCGAGATGGAGGAGGAGACCGGCCTCGCGATCGTGCTCGGTGCGCCGCTCGGCCACAGCGAGTACCGGCTGCCCGACGGCCGCGACAAGGTCGTCTACTACTGGCAGGCTTCCGTCGACGAGGAGGCCGTCGCGGCGTCGGCGTTCGCGCCGAACGACGAGATCCTCGAGCTCGAGTGGCTGCCGATCGCCGACGCGAAGGCGCGCTGCAGCTACCAGCACGACGTCGCGATCATCGAGCGGTTCGAGGAGCGCCTCGAGCGCGGCCACGAGCGCACGTTCCCGATCGTCGCGCTGCGGCACGCGAAGGCGGCGAGCCCGTTCTCCTGGGAGGGGGCGGATGCGTCGCGCACGCTCACGGAGCGGGGCGAGCGGCAGTCGCGGTCGATCGCGCCCGGCATCGCCGCCTTCGGCCCGGAGCGCATCGTCACCTCCGACGCCGTGCGCTGCCGGCAGACCGTCGAGCCGCTCGCTGCGCTCACGGGGCTCGAGCCCAAGGCGACGGCCGACATCAGCCAGGAGTCGCCCGTCGACCCGCGCGATGCGCTCGCGCGGCGCATCGGCACGGCGGTGCGCAAGCGGCGCGGCACGGTGCTCTGCTCGCACGCGCCGATCATCCCCGAGATCGTGACCGCGGTCGTGCACGCGACGGATGCGCTGGAGTCGGAGCGCACGCACCGCGCGTCGATGCTGCACACGGCCGAGTTCACCGTGCTGCACGTGAGCGCCGGCGACGAGCCCGCGCTCGTGGCGCTCGAGACGCACTGCTCCCCCGAGCGCTGACCCCTCCCGCCACCGCTACCCCGCTCGTCGAGCAGGCGCCGCACGCGCCCGCCCCACCCCGCTCGTCGAGCAGGCGCCCCACTCCCCCTCCCCACCGCTCGTCGAGTAGGCGCCGCAGGCGCCGTATCGAGACGAACCGGAACCGCACTTTCTCCACAGCCCCGACGCATCCACGCCCCCGCGCCACCGCCAGAGCCGCACGATGACCCCCATGCCCTGGGTCTACATCCTCCGCTGCAGCGACGGCTCCACCTACGTCGGCAGCACCTGGGACGTCGAGCGTCGCCTCGACCAGCATCAGCGCGGCGAGGGCGCTGCGTACACGAAGCGGCGACGGCCGGTCGAGCTGGCGTTCGCGCACTTCGACGACTCCATCGCAGCGTGCTTCGCGCTCGAGAAGCAGCTGCAGGGCTGGAGCAGGGCCAAGCGCGAGGCGCTGATCCGGGGCGACTTCGCAGCGATCTCCGCGAGCGCGAAGAAGCGCGACTGGGAGGGATACCGCGAGCGTCGGCGGGCGGGAGGGCGGGTGGAGGGGGCGCCTCCTCCGCGCGTCGAGTAGGCGCCGCAGGCGCCGTCCCACCCCGCTCGTCGAGTAGGCGCCGCAGGCGCCGTATCGAGACGAACCCGCGCGGGTCTCGATACGGCCGCTGCGCGGCCTACTCGACATTGAGAATGGGCGCGGCGGCCTCGCGGGCGCCTGACTTGCTACTCGACAGGCTCCTCGGATGCCTTGCGCTGGATCTGTCGGTGGCTGTCGTGGCCGTCGCGTCCTGGCGTGGTGCCGGACGGGGCCTGACTTGATAGAACCTTGCGAGATCTCGCTCGTCAATGTGGTGTCGGCCCCGCCCGGATCGGTCATCCGCGCCGAAACGTGATTCGGAGGGAGACAGATTCTGATGGTACTCACCGCACCCCCGCTCGCGCGGGCCGTTGTCGCCGGCGTGGACACGCATCTCGACACGCACCACGCCGCGGTCGTGACGCTCACCGGCGAGCTGCTGGCCGACGCGGCGTTCCCCGTCTCGAGCGCCGGCTACCAGGCGCTGCTGGACTGGGTCGCCGGCTACGGCCTGATCGACCGGATGGGGGTCGAGCTGACCGGCTCGTACGGGGCAGGACTGGCCCGGCACCTTCGGGCCGCGGGCGTTACCGTGCTGGAGGTGAACACCGCTGACCGCGCGACCCGGGCCCGTCGCGGCAAGGACGACCGCACCGACGCGATCGCCGCGGCCGGGAAGGTCCTCGCAGGCTCCGCGAGCGCGATCCCGAAGGACACCACCGGGCCGGTCGAGTCGCTGCGGCTGCTGCACTCCGCTCGCGAGAGCGCGGTCAAGTCCCGCACGCAGGCGCTGAACGAGCTGCAGGCGGTCCGCACCACTGCGCCCGCATCCCTGCGGGAAACGCTGCCGACCACGACCGGCGCGCTGGTGACGGCGGCCGCGCGACTGCGGCCCGACACCGCCAGGCTCGACGAGCCGGAACAGGCCGCCAAGCTGGCGCTGCGGCGCCTCGCGACCCGCGCTCGGCAGCTCACCGAAGAGATCGATGCGGCCGAGTCCGACATCGCCGCGCTCGTGCAGGCGGTCGCGCCGACGCTGCTGGCAGCGACCGGCGTCGGCCCGATCACCGCCGCGATCCTGCTGGTCGCCGTCGGCGAGAACTTCGCCCGCATCCGCTCCGAGTCGGCGCTGGCGCGCCTGACCGGCACCGCGCCGATCCCGGTCTCCAGCGGCAAGACCCACCGGCATCGCCTCCACCGCGGCGGCAACCGGCAAGCGAACCGCGCCATCCACACGATCGCACTCACCCGACTCGCGCACGACCCCCGCACCCGCGCCTACCGTGATCGACGGCTTGGCGAGGGCCTCTCCAAGCGCGACATCATGCGATCGCTGAAGCGAGCGATCGTCCGAGAGATCTTCCGCAACCTCAGAACCGATCTTGCGCATCCCGAGACATAGAACTATCCAACGGAGGGGGCGCGGTCTACGGCCGCTTCGCGGCCTACTCGATCAACGGAAACGGGATCAGCCGAAGCGGCCGGAGACGTAGTCCTCCGTGGCCTGCACGGACGGGTTCGAGAACATCTTCGTGGTCTCGCCGAACTCGATGAGCTTGCCCGGCTTGCCGGTCCCCGCGATGTTGAAGAAGGCGGTCTTGTCGGAGACGCGGCTCGCCTGCTGCATGTTGTGGGTCACGATCACGATCGTGTACTCCTGCTTGAGCTCCTCGATGAGGTCCTCGATCGCGAGCGTCGAGATCGGGTCGAGCGCCGAGCACGGCTCGTCCATCAGCAGCACGTCGGGGCTGACGGCGATCGCGCGCGCGATGCACAGGCGCTGCTGCTGGCCGCCGGAGAGGCCCGAGCCCGGGATGTTGAGGCGGTCCTTCACCTCGTTCCAGAGGTTGGCGCCTCGCAGCGAGCGCTCCACCAGGTCGTCCTGGTCGCTCCTCGACATGCGGCGGTTGTTGAGCAGCACGCCGGCGAGCACGTTCTCGCGGATCGACATCGTCGGGAACGGGTTCGGGCGCTGGAAGACCATGCCGATCTGGCGGCGCACGTTGACCGGGTCGACGCCCGGGCCGTAGAGGTTGGCGCCGTCGAGCAGCACCTCGCCGTCGACCCACGCCCCCGCGATGACCTCGTGCATGCGGTTGAGCGTGCGGAGCACGGTCGACTTGCCGCAGCCCGAGGGGCCGATGAACGCGGTCACGCTGCGCGGCTCGATCTCGACCGAGACGCCTTCCACCGCCTTGAAGCTGCCGTAGTAGACGTCGAGGTCGTTGACTTCGATGCGCTTGGACATGTCGGGATTACCTTCCGGCCTTCGGTGCGAAGAAGTGGGCGATGAGGCGCGCCGCGACGTTCAGCACCATGACGATGAGGATGAGCACGAGCGCGGCCGTCCAGGCGCGGTCGAAGTAGGCCTGCTCCTGCACGCCCGGGCTCACGTACTGGTTGTAGGCGAACACCGGCAGCGTCATCATGCGGCCGTCGAACACGTTGTAGTTCATGTTCGTGGTGAAGCCGGCGATGATGAGCAGCGGCGCGGTCTCGCCGATGACTCGGGCGATGGCGAGCGTCACGCCCGTGACGATGCCCGCGAGCGCGGTGGGCAGCACGACCTTGGCGATCGTGAGCCACTTGGGCACGCCGAGCGCGAGCGACGCCTCGCGCAGGTCGTTCGGCACGAGCTTCAGCATCTCCTCGGTCGAGCGCACGACGGTCGGGATCATGAGCAGGCTGAGCGCCACCGCGCCGCCGAAGCCCGAGCGTACGCCCTCGCCCGCGAACAGCGCGAAGAGCGCGTACGCGAAGAGGCCGGCGACGATCGAGGGGATGCCGGTCATGACGTCGACGAAGAACGTGATCGCCTTCGACAGCGCGCCCTTGCCGTACTCGACGAGGTAGATCGCGGTGAAGATGCCGACGGGGACCGAGATGATCGCCGCCCAGAGCGTCACGAGCAGGGTGCCGATGATCGCGTGCAGCACGCCGCCGCCCTCGCCGACGATGTTGCGCATCGTCCAGGTGAAGAACGTCATGTCGAAGCGGGCCGCGCCGTTGATGACCACGGTGACGATGAGCGACACGAGCGGCACGAGCGCGAGCGCGAACGCGCCCACGACGACGCCGGTGACGAGCCGGTCTGTGGCCTTCCGGCCGCCCTCGATCAGCTGGCTGACGACGGTGATCGCGACGAGGTAGATGACGTAGCCGATGACGACGGTCGAGACGATGCTGAAGTCGGTGCCGGAGGCGCCCGCGACGAGGCCGGAGACGGCGGCGCCGATGAGCACCGCGACGCCGAGCAGCGCCCACGGGCCCCACGCGGGCAGCTGGCCCGCGGTGAGCGGGTTCGACGTCTCGCGGCGGGGAGCGGTCGTGGTGGTGGTCATGGCCTACCTCCCTCCGTCCACGGTCGTCTTCGCGATGATGATGCGCGAGACGGCGTTGACGATCAGCGTGATCGCGAAGAGCACGAGGCCGGAGCCGATGAGCATGTTGACGGTCAGGCCATGCGCCTCGGGGAACCGCAGCGCGATGTTCGCGGCGATCGTCGAGGGGTTCTGCGAGCCGACGAGCACGAACGTGACGGCGCCGGAGGAGGCGAGCACCATGGCGACCGCCATCGTCTCGCCGAGCGCCCGGCCGAGGCCGAGGATCGAGGAGGCGATGATCCCGGAGCGCCCGTGCGGCAGCACCGCCATCGTGATCATCTCCCAGCGCGTCGCGCCGAGCGCGAGCGCCGCCTCCTCGTTGAGGCGCGGCGTCTGCAGGAAGATCTCGCGGCAGAGGGCGGTGATGATGGGGAGCACCATCACGGCCAGGACGATGGATGCGGTGAGCACGGTGCGGCCGGTGCCCGAGGCGGGCGGGGTGAACAGCGGCAGCCAGCCGAGGTTCTGCGCGAGCCACACGTACGACGGCTGGAGGAACGGCGCGAGCACGGCGATGCCCCACAGCCCGTAGATGACCGAGGGGATGGCGGCGAGCAGGTCGACGAGGTAGCCGAGGCCCATCGCGAGCCGGCGCGGCGCGAAGTGCGTGATGAACAGCGCGATGGCGATCGCGACGGGCACCGCCATGAGCATCGCCAGGAACGCCGACCAGAGCGTGCCGAAGGTGAGCGGCCACACCCACGCGAGGAAGCTGTCGTCCTCGGGGAGCGGCCCGATGATCGCGGGGACGGCCTGCGCGACGAGGAAGATCGCGACGCCCGCGAGGGCGACGAGGATCAGCACGCCGGCGGTCGTGGAGACCGCCTTGAAGATGACGTCGGCGGGCCGGTTGGGCGCGGCCGTCCTCGTCGCGGGCGGTGCTGCGGTGGTCATGGGGCTCCAGCAGTCGGGGGTGGACCGGAAATCGGAGTCCGGCCGGGGCGATGGTATTCCATGCCCCGGCCGGACGGAGCAGCCCGAGGGCTGCGGGGTCTCGACGGCCCTACTGGATGGTGTCGACGACCGCCATGATCTCCTCGCGCAGCGAGTCCGAGATGGGCGAGCTGCCCGCGTTGGCGGCGGCGGCCTCCTGGCCCTCGGCCGACACGACGTAGGCGAGGTACGACTTCACGAGCTCGGCGGTGGCGTCGTCCTCGTAGTCGGTGCAGGCGATCATGTAGGAGATGAGGACGAGCGGGTAGACGCCGGCCTCGGTCGTGGTGCGGTCGAGCTCGACGGCGATGTCGCCCTCGTGGCGGCCCTCGATGCGCGGCGACGCGTCGACAGCTGCAGCGGCGGCCTCAGCCGAGAACGGCACGAACTCCTCGCCGACCTGCAGCGCGACCGTGCCGAGCCCGCCGGCGCGCGACGCGTCGGCGTAGCCGATCGTGTTCGAGCCGTTGGTGACGGCGTCGACGACGCCCGAGGTGCCCTGGGCGCCCTCGCCGCCGTAGGCCCACGTCTCGAAGACGCCCTCGGTCCAGACGTCGGGAGCCGTCGCGGCGAGGTACTCCGTGAAGTTCTCGGTGGTGCCCGAGTCGTCCGAGCGGTGCACGGCGGTGATGCGCGCGTCGGGCAGCGTCACGTCGGGGTTCAGCTCGGCGATGGCCGGGTCGTTCCAGTTGGTGATCTGGTCGGAGAAGATGCCGGCGATCGTCGCTGCGTCCATGTTGAGCGACTCGACGCCCTCGACGTTGAAGATGACCGCGATCGGGGAGATGTAGACGGGCAGGTCGACGGGCAGCGTGTCGGGCGCGCACGCGGCGAACTCGCCCGCGAGCTCGTCGTCGCCGAGGATCGCGTCGGAGCCGCCGTAGCCGACGCCGCCGGCGATGAACTGCTCGCGGCCGGCGCCGGAGCCCGAGGGGTCGTACGTGATGTTGACGTCGGGGCTCTGCCCCTGGAAGCCGGCGATCCACGCCTCCTGCGCCGCGCCCATCGCCGACGAGCCGGCGCCGGCCAGGTCGCCCGACAGCGTCGACTCGGGAGCCTCGGAGCCGTCGGTGGCCGGCCCGGCTGCGGGCTCGTTGGCGGCGCAGGCCGAGAGCAGGAGCGCGCCCGCTGCGGCGACGACCGCAGCGCGGCCGAGCTTCGTGAACTTCACAGTGTTCCCTTTCGGAAAGTGTCGGTGCGGGGGCTGAGGCTCCCCGTGACTGGGCGCACGATCGCGCGCCGGGGACCACGGTAGGCAGGCCGGGTGGCGGCGAGGCTCCGCGAAGGTGAACAGCGGGTGAACGCGCCGCAGGCTTCCGGGCATGGAAGTGCCGGACCGCGAAACGCCTCTCGGCGGAAAGGCCGCTCGCAGCGGCGAATATTGGAGCCCGGGGTGACGCGGCCCGGCCTCTCCAGGGTAGCGAGCCTCGGTGTGACACGCGGGCGGATGCGCTCCCCGCGAACGCGGCAGGGGCGCCCGGAACCGGGGCGCCCCTGCCGCTCAGCGGTCGGTCACTGCACGTCGATGACCGTGTCGGGCACCTCAGGCTCGCCGTAGACGGAGCGGAAGATCAGCTGGGCGGGCGTGACGCCCTCGGGCAGCTGCACGGCCGCGCGCGCGCCGGTGAAGGACTGCGTGTCGGCGTAGAAGATGTCGTCCTCCGCGGTGGCGGTGCCGATCGTGTCGGCCCAGTCGTACTGCTCGCCGTCGCTGCCGACGACGAGGATGTCGAAGCAGCCGGTGAAGTCGAGGCTGCCCTCGAGGTGCTCGCCGTCGATGACGATGCCGATGAAGGCGGTGCCGGGCTCGGGCTCGGCGAACTCCATCGGCGGGTCGGCCTCGACCGCGACGACCGAGAAGGTCCACACGTCGCCGAACCCGTCGTCGACGGTGAACTCCTCGCCAGCGACCTGGCCTCCCGTGCCGGGCTCGGCGGTCGCGCCGGGCTCGGTCGACTCGGTCGGCTGCATGGGGTCGCCCGGCTCGACGGGCGCCGTGGGCGCCGCGGGGACCGCCGGGGGCAGCGGGATGCAGCCGGTGAGGGCGAGCGCGCCCGCGGTGAGGATGATCGCTGCGGCGAGGGTGCGGCGTGCCATGTCGTGCTCCTTGGTCGGACGCCGGCGCCCGTGCGCCGACCCGGCCGTCAGCCTATGACGGATCCTCATCGGCGACGCTGAGGCTGTGCACAGGCGCGCCGCGCCCGCGGCTCAGACGAGGCTCTCCGAGCGCCACATGCGCGCGCAGACCTGCAGGTCGCCCGCGATGTCGGCGAGCGACGCCGCCATGCGGGTGCGCTCCCCCGCGCGCTCCGGATGCGTCGCCTCGTCACGGTGGGCGGCCTCCACGGCCCCGGCGGCCGTCACCGTCGCGAACGCGGCGGCGCGCTCGAGCGCGAGCGCGAAGTCCCCGGCGAAGACGCCGCGGAGGATCGTCTCGGTGAGCGCCCGGAGCTCCGCGGGGCTCGCCGGTGCCGGCACCCCCGCGACGACCGGCGCGGCCGTGTGGAGCGCATCCGCCCCCTCCTGGTAGAGCGCGGCCGCCTCGGGCGCGCACTGCGTGACGAGGGCGTGCAACAGGTTGACGCGCCACAGCGCCCCCGGCAGCGAGTGCGGCCTCGCCTGCGACCAGAGCTCGGCGACCGTGTCGATGCCGTCCTCGCGCGCGACGCGCAGGATGCGCTCGACGACGCCCGGGTCGGCGCCGCTGCGCACGCGCGCGAGGAGCGCCTGCGCCGTCTCGCTCGCCAGCTGCAGCCGCACCGCGGGGTCGACGTCGCCCTCGACGCGGTCGAACCAGTCGTTCGAGAAGAACGTGGGGCGGGTGAAGTCGTCAGCCATCCGCCCCATCATCCCGGATGCGCCCGGCGGCGTCAGCCGGTGAAGTCCCAGACGCCGCCCTGGTCGGTCGTGACGCGCACGTGGTTCAGCTCGACGGTGTCGGGGATGTGGAAGATGCCGACGCCGTCGACGAACGACGGCTCGGTGCCGGTGGTGAACAGGTCGCCCTCGGCGTAGTAGTTTGATGCGGAGCTCAGGCCGTACTGCGAGCCGGTGGCGTCGTCGACGATGTAGATGTGGAAGGCGTGGAAGAAGTCGGGCTCGGCGCCCTCGAGCATCTCGCCCGACACGAGCACCTCGACCAGCTGCTTGCCCGGCTCCGCAGCATCGCCCGCGGCATCGGTCTCGACGACCGCGATGTCGGTCACCTCGAAGCTCCACACCGACCCGTCCTGGCCCTCGGCGGTGATCTCGTAGGGGCCCTCGGCCGGCGCGGCCGTGTCGCTCGGCGCCGCGGTCTCGGTCGCCGCGGGCGCCTCGCTCGGCACCGGCTGCGCCTGGGTCTCGGTGGGCTGCGGCGGCGCGGCCGGCGGCTGCGGCACGCACCCGACGGTGAGCATGGCGGCGGCGGCGCCGACGAGCAGCGCGAGCGCGGGGCGGCGGAGGGACGGGGTCATGGCGGCTCCTCGAGTGGCGGTCCTGCGAGCACGATAGGCGGCGAGGCTGGACGCTCGCCGCACCGTCAGGCCGTGTCGCCCGCCGCCCGCGGCGCATCCGCGACGATCGCCGGCGGCAGCTTCGGCGCGAGCCGGTGCCAGAGCTCGATGAGCACGCTCGCGACGAGCCCGAGGCCGATCGAGCCGAGCAGCAGGTCGGGCTCCGGCGGCCGGAACTCGAAGAAGTCGCGGATGGGCGGCAGCAGCACCGCGATCACGAGCGAGGCCGCCATGAGCGCGACGATCGCCGCCCGGGTGGGGGTGAAGGGCCGGCAGGCGATGCCGAGCACCCACAGGCCGCAGACGGTGAGCGTGATGACCGCCGCGGTCTGCACCTGGCGCTCGTCGGCGCCGGCGGCGCGGCCGAGGAGGGTCGTCGCGAGGATCGCGAGCGCCACCGTCACCCCCGACGGCACGGTGAAGCGCAGGCTGCGGAACAGGAAGCCGGGCACGTAGCGGGTCGCGGCGGGCATGAGCGCGAGGAAGAAGGCGGGGATGCCGATGGTGAGCCCGTCGGTGGCCGACAGCTGCCGCGGCAGGAACGGGTACTGCAGCAGCAGCGCCCCGAACAGCAGCGCCATCGTGAAGGCGTACGTCGTCTTCGTCAGGAAGATGCGCGAGACGCGCTCGATGTTGGCGATCACCTGCCGCCCCTCGGCGACCACGCGCGGCAGGTGCGAGAAGCGCCCGTCGAGCAGCACGAGCCGCGCGACGGCCTTCGTCGCGGACGCGCCGGAGCCCATCGCGATGCCGAGGTCGGCGGTCTTGAGCGCGAGCGCGTCGTTGACGCCGTCGCCGGTCATGGCGACCGTGCGGCCCATCGCCTGCAGCGCCTCGACGATGCCGCGCTTCTGCCCGGGCGTGACGCGCCCGAGCACCCGGTGCTCGGCGAGCACCGCCGCGAGCGCCGCGGGCTCCGCCGGCAGCTGCCGCGCGTCGAAGGCGTCGCCGGGCAGCTCGACCCCCACCTGCCGCGCGACCGCGCCGACGGTGCGGGGGTGGTCGCCCGAGAGGATGCGCACCTCCACCCCCTGCGCGCGGAAGTAGTCGAGGGTCAGGGCCGCGTCGTGCCGCACGTGCTCGCCGAACGCGAGCACCGCGACGGGCCGCGCCGCGGGCAGCTCCTGCCGCTCCGCCTCCTCGGGGGAGATCGGATGCGGTGCGTGCGCGAGCACGAGGGCGCGGCGTCCGCCGGCGGCGATCTCGAGCGCTCGGGCGGCGACCGCCGGGTGCGCGCCCTCGTCGCCGACGACCGACTCGGGGGCGCCCAGGATCCACGTGCCGCGCATCCGCCCGGCGGCGAACGCGACAGCGCTCCTGCGGCGCGCGGAGGAGAAGCCGATGACGGCGCTCGCGCGCTCGGCGGGCCTCGCGAGCGCGGGGGCGATCGCCTTGGCGGTGGCGTTGGCGCTCTCGTCGTGCCCGAACCAGGCGAGCGCGTCGAGCCACCCGCCCGACGCGTGCCCGAGGTCGTCCGGGGTCAGCGCATCCCCCGGGCTCCCGTCGTCGCCGACCGGCGCGACCGAGAGCATCTCGACGTCGCCCTCGGTGAGGGTGCCGGTCTTGTCGAGGCAGATGACGTCGACGCGCGCGAGCCCCTCGACCGCGGCGAGCTCCTGCACGAGCACCTGCCGGCGTGCGAGCTTCACCGCGGCGACGGCGAAGGCGATCGACGTCATGAGGATGAGCCCTTGCGGCACCGAGGCCGAGATCGCGGCGGTCGCGAGCACGACCGCGTCCTGCCAGGCGCCGCTCTCGATCGCCGCGGCCCAGCCGCCGCGGGCCTGCATCTGGCCGTTGAGCACGATCGCGATGAGCGGCACGAGCGCGATCGAGATCCAGCGCACCACCCGGTCGAGCGCCGCGCGCAGCTCGGAGTGCACGAGCGAGAAGCGGCGCGCCTCAGCGGTGAGGCGAGCCGCGAAGGAGTCGCCGCCGACGCTCGTGAGCTGCACGGCGGCCGACCCCGCCGAGACGGCCGAGCCCGAGAGCACGCCGTCGCCGACGTGCTTGAGCTGCGGCTCCGACTCGCCGGTCAGCAGCGACTCGTCGACGTCGATGCCCTCGGTCGCGACGATCACGCCGTCGGCGGGCACCTGGTCGCCGAGGCGCAGCAGCAGGATGTCGTCCTGCACGAGCTGCTCCATGGCGACGTCGAGCCGCTCGCCGTCGCGCACCACCGTGCTGCGCTGCACGTGCAGCAGCGCGAGCGAGTCGAGCTTGCGCTTGGCGCTGTGCTCCTGCACGACGCCGATGACGACGTTCGAGATCGCGGCGAACGAGAAGAGCGCGTCCTGCCAGCGGCCGAGCAGCAGCAGCACCGCCGTGCAGACGGCGATCACGAGGTTGAACAGGGTGAGCAGGTTGGCGCGCAGGATCGACATGAGCGTGCGGCTGGAGGCGTGCGCGAGCCGGTTCGTGCGCCCGTCGGCGACCCGCTCCACCACCTCGGCCGCGGTCAGCCCGACCTCGGGATCGGTGGTGGTGAGCAGCCGCTGCCGCACGGGCTCGCCGGCGATCGCCGCAGCCGTCGCGTCGTCGGGCGACGACGGGCGCGCGGGGGTCTCGGCGGTCATGCGGCCTTCCTGGTGGGGCGGGTCGGGCCAACTCTGACGGATGCGCGCCATGCTCACCAGGGGGAGCGACCGGAATCATCCGCGCGGCCGACCCCCGTGCCGCTCGGTACGCTGGAGGGAGGGGCCTGTAGCTCAGTCGGTAGAGCGTCGGACTTTTAATCCGCTGGTCGTGGGTTCGAGCCCCACCGGGCCCACCGTCGGCGCCGCGGTCATGAGGACGGGCCGGCGATCTCCTGCAGCGCGCGCACGTGGGCATCGAAGGCCGTCCGGCCCGCGGCGGTGAGCGCGAGCCACATCACGCGCCGCGCGTCGCTGCGCCCGGCCGATGCGGTCTTCCGCGAGGTGACGTAGCCGGCGTCGGACAGGGTCCGCACGTGCTTCGACAGCGTCGCGTCCGAGACGCCCAGCGTGTCGCGGAGCAGCGCGAAGTCGAGCCGGTCGACGCGGCGCAGGAGCCCGCAGATGCGCAGGCGCAGCGGCGCGTGGATGGTCTCGTCGAAGCGGGCGTCACGCACGGCGCACGTGCTCCACTGCCGCCCGATAGGCGACGCCCGCGAGCCAGGTCGTGACGGCGAACGCCACCGCGCTCGTGAGCGCCACGGCCCAGGCCAGCTCGAGCGACACCAGGCCCAGCGAGACGCTGAAGAGCGCGAGGCAGGTCACGAGGATCCCGGCCGTCGCCCACGCCGCCCGGGCGCCCATGACGCCGAGCCGCGCGCCCGTCTCCCGCTGGACGAGGTGGGCGACCACGAGCACGCCGAGCAGCGCGATCCAGCCGGTCGCGGGCGGCTCGTACGCCGCGCCGGGGCGGGCCGTCGCCGCCGACGCGACCCACCATGCGGCGAGCGCGCCGATCGCCGCCATCAGGGCCCACGGCACGCGCAGGCGCCCCGCGAGCCGCTCCCGGTCCATCGTCAGCGAGTCCAGTGCCTCCGCCGCCGTGCGCGACGCCTCCGCGTGATTGCTTTCCATGTCGGAAAGACTACACGGGAGTTTCCGATGCGGAAAGCCATTGCGGCGCCCGTCGATCGCGGCCCGTCAGCGCGGCCGCGACCGCTCGAGCGCCGCGAGCACCTCGGCCTCGGTCGTCTGCGCGAAGGAGCGGTAGTGGTCGCCGACGGCGCGGAACGCGAAGGGCTGCTCGAGGCAGACCACGGCGTCGGCGCCCTCGATGCGCCGTGCCGCGTCGGGAGCGCCGACGGGTGCCGCGACGAGCACGCTCCTGGCGCCGAGCGACCGCGCGACGAGGCACGCCGCGGTGGCCGTGGCACCGGTCGCGATGCCGTCGTCGACGATCACGACCGCGTCGCCCTCGAGATCCGGCGGCGGGCCGCGCCGCAGCAGCCGCGCCCGCTCGTCGAGCACCGCGCGCTCGCGGCGCTCGACGGCCGCCACCTCGTCCGCGGTCACGCCGGCGCGCGCGATGGTGCTCGCGTCGACGACCCGCACGCCGCGCTCGCCGATCGCCCCCATCGCGACCTCCGGGAACGACGGCAGGCCGAGCTTCCGCACCAGCAGCACGTCGAGCGGCACCCCGAGCACCGCGGCGACCTCGGCCGCGACCGGCACGCCGCCGCGCGGCAGGCCGAGCACGATCGAGACGGCGTCGCCCCGCTCGCGCAGGTGCTCGCCGAGGAGCCGGCCGGCCTCCTCCCGATCCGCGAACACCGCGCCTCCTCGGTCAGCCGCCCTGGCGCGCCACCGCGTAGCGGAGCACGGCCGCGACGGGCTCGACCTGGCCGGCGGCGTGCACCGGCACGACCCTCGCGCCGGTCGCGAGCGCCAGCCGGATGAGCTCGTCGCCGCGGTCGAGCGACGCCCCGCCCTCGCCCGTCGCCGCCTCGCGCCAGCGCGGGTCGACGAGCAGCGTGTCGACGGCGCCCTCGCGCGCCGCGGCCTCGACCTCGCCCGGATCCCGCAGCACCAGGTCGGGCGGCGTCTCGCGCAGCCTCGTCAGCTGCGCCTCGAGCGCCCGCGCCCGCAGCTCGTCGACCGCCGGCGCGGCGAGCTCGGCCAGCCGGTCGACGCTGTCGGCGTCGCGGTTGCCGGCGACCGCCGCCGCGACGGGCAGCGCCTCCGGCGCGGTCTCGCGCAGCGCGCTCAGCAGCGGCTCTGCCGCCGCGACCGCGAGCAGCGCATCCGATTCCCGCAGCACCGGCTCGATCGCGCGGTGCAGCTCGCGCGAGAAGCTGCGCAGGCGCTGCTTCGGATCCTCCGAGACCCGCAGGTGCGCGAGCGTGCCGCGGTCGCCGGTGAGGTCGAGGTCCTCGACATCGGTGAGCTCGCGCGGCATGCCCGGCACCTCGACCTCGCGCGCGGGGTGCGCGGTGACGTCGACGAGCCGCACGGCGCGCTCGGATGCGGCGAGCACGAGCACCGGCGGGCGCTCGGCCAGCGCTGCCTCGAGCAGCGGGCCCACGAGGTACCGGTCGCCGACGCCGAGCCGCTCGGGCGCCTCGGTCGTCATGGCCAGCACCTCGCAGCCGTCGGGCGAGGCGAAGATCCCGACCGAGCGGATGCGGCCGTCCCACGGCCCCTCCGCGTCGGAGGGCGGGCTCGCCTCCTGCTCGAGGCGCGCCCGCACGGCCTCGACGGCCTCGGGCGGCGCGCCCGCCTGCTCGAGCGCGACGATCGCATCTCGGATCCGGCTCCTCGCGGCCGTGGTCACGCGGTTGCCGCGCACCCACTCGTGGGCCGGCGCGTACGCGGTGACCCGCCAGGGGCCGCGGTCGTCGGCGATGCGGCGCACCGCATCCTCGGTCGGCGGCAGCATGCGTCCTCCTCTCGGCGTGCGCGATGCACACCGCCAGCGTGCCCCGGACGGCGCTCGCCGACAAGGGGCGATCCTGCGCCCGCGCGCCCTCCCCGGCCTCGCGCATCCGCCCCCTGTACAGCGCGCCGCGGCGGGAGGACGATGGCGCCATGGACGAGCGCGCAGCAGCAGACCGCATGGTCGTCGGCGTCGACGGCTCGCCGCAGTCGGTCGCCGCCCTGCGCTACGCAGCCACGCTCGCGACCGCCCTCGGCGCGTCGATCGAGGTCGTCACGACCTGGAGCTACCCGCCCGTCGCCGATTCGCCGATGCTCGCCGACTGGGATCCCGCCCAGGACGCGGCGCGGGCGCTCGACGCGACGGTCGCGGAGGCGTTCGACGGGGATCCGCCCCGCTCGCTCACCCGAGCGGTCGTCTCGGGCGGCGCCGCGAAGACGCTCATCGAGCGGAGCGCGGGCAGCCGGATGCTCGTGCTCGGCAGCCGGGGCCATGGCGGCTTCGTGGGCCTCGTGCTCGGCTCGGTGAGCACCGCGTGCGCCGCGCATGCCAAGTGCCCCGTACTGATCGTGCACTGACGCCGCCGCCCCGGCGGGCGGAGCGGCGCGGTGCTAGAACCCGACCGGCGCGATGCCCCACTGCCCGCGCCAGTGCTCCCCCGGCTCGAGCCACACGAGGCCCTGGCCGGAGTTCAGCGCGTTCGCCGGGGCGCTCATCGGCTCGACCGCGACCGCGTGGCGCACCCCGTCGATCGCCGGGAAGTCGCTCGGCGTGAACACGACCGCGTACGGGAACGACGCGTCCTGCCAGAGCTCGGCGCCCCTGCCCTCGCGATCGACGAGCGACGACGTGGCCACGCCGCCCACGAACTCGAGGCCCGCATAGTTGTGGTCGATGTCGAGCTCCGTCAGGCGTCGGCCGCCGCGCAGGTCGGGCGCCGACGCATCCATCGCGTCCACGAGCGTCTCCTCCGTGGGGATGAGGTCGACCGCGTTGAAGACGCGCGCCGCCGGCACGGTGAGCGTGAGCTCGTCGGCGGGCGTGCCGCCGACGGCGAGGTACGGATGCGCGCCGCACGCCCACGGGGCGCGCTCGGCGCCCGCGTTGATGGCCTCGTGCGTGACGCGCAGCCCGTCGTCGGTGAGCTCGTACGTGACGAAGGTGTCGATGAGGAACGGCCAGCCCGTCTGCGGGTGGATCGTCGCCTGCAGCAGCACCTTCGACTCGTCGTGCTCGAGCAGCCGGTAGGGCGAGAAGCGCAGCAGCCCATGGCTCGCGTTGCCCTTGTCGCGCTCGGTGATGGGCAGCCGCTGCGTCTCGCCGTCGAGCTGCCAGTCGCCGCCGGCGACCCGGCCGCCCCACGGCGCGAGCACGATCCCCTGCCCCTTCGCCGGGCGCTTCTCCTCGGCGAACGGCTCGACGAGGTCGACGTCGTCGACGGTCAGCTCGCGGAGCGTCGCCGCCACCTCGGTGATCGTGGCGCGCAGGCGGCGCCCGTCGACGTCGCGGGTGATGGTGAACTGCTGTCCTGTGGGCGGGCGCATGGGGCGAGCCTAGGAGATGGCGTCCCGATCCCGCTCGTCCCGGCCGCCGGCACCGGCGCCGGAACCGGCCTCTTCCCCGCCGCGCGGCGCGGATCTAGGCTTCGCGCCATGCACGGTCGCATCGTGGACGTGGTCGCCGACGTCCTCAACGAGCAGGACGTCGCGATGGCTCGGGCGCTGCTCGCGGAGGCGATGCTCGCCGACACCGACACCGAGATGGCCACGCGCGTGAGCGTGCGGGCGGGCAGGCCCGATGCGGTGCTGCGCATCCACGGCCACGGCTTCCGGCCTGCGGCCGAGCAGCTGCCGTGCGCGGCCGAGATCCGCGCGCACCCGCTCTACCGCTATCGGGCGCACACCGGCGACACCCGCCCCACGCGCCTCGAGGACGCGGTGCGCGCGGGATGGCTGCTCGGCGAGGCGACGCGGCGCGTGTTCGAGACGCTGCAGATCTCGGCGCACCAGGTGGAGGTGACGACCGCGCCCGGCCGCGAGTACGACGGCTGGACGCTCATCGCACCCAGCCCGATCCGGCGGCTGCAGCTGCGCCCGCTCGAGGAGCACGCGCGGCTGCTGCGCGGCCTCGACAGCCACATCGAGCTGCTGGCCCGCATGCGCGCCGTCGCGCCCGCCGTGCCGGCCGCCGACGCCCCGCTCCTCACCCCGCGCGAGCAGACGGTGCTCCACCTCATGCACGCGGGCCGCACCGCGGCGGCCATCGGCACGCACCTCGGCGTCTCGCCGCGCACGGTGCACAAGCATCAGGAGAACCTCTACCGCAAGCTCGGCGCCTGCGACCGGCTCGGCGCGGTGCTCGTCGGGCAGCGGACGGGGCTCCTCCCCTCCCCCGTCGCCGGGGAGGAGCCCGTCGCTGCCGGCGGCGCGCGCCGGGTCTAGGGCAGCTCGGCGGCGCAGGCCTCCACGCCCTCCATGAGCGCCATGCCGAGCACCTCGAACTGCGCCTCGCTCAGGTAGCTGAAGGGCATGTTGCCCTTGCCCTGGTATGCGGCGCCGCTGCCGACGGTCGCCTTGGAGTGGATGAGCGGCTCCTGCGTCAGCCCCTCGTCGGCCATCCAGTCGGCGACGACCTCGTCGGCGACCCAGCCGCAGTCGGCCTGCAGCTCGGGCGGGATGATGAACATGGCGCCGAGGTCGCTGAGCGACACCCACGCCGTGCCGCCCTGGATGTGGTGCTGGTAGGCGGCGGCCGCCCACTGGTCGCGGTAGCAGTGGTGCGCTGAGGCCGCGGCGGCCCCGACCATGCTCATGGCGGCGGTGAGCGCGACGGCGGCCGTGGCGCGGCGCGCGAATGCGGCGCGGTTCATGTGTCCTCCTCGACAGTGCCGGGAGCTGGGGCGCCCCGGTTCCCTCGATCATCGGCGCGCCGGGGCCGCGTGGGAATGCGCAGAGGTGCGTAGTCCTGTCCGGTGCCCCCGCCGGGATTCGAACCCGGACTGCGCGGAGTTTAAGTCCGCCGCCTCTGCCGGTTGGGCTACGGGGGCCGGGCCGCTGCCCGCTCCTACGGTACGCGGCGCTCGCGTGCGGGAGCGGCGGAGCGGTTCCTGGGAGAACCGCTTCCCTCTGGGGGACAGGATCGGGTTACGATCCAGCCAGGGCCGACGCGGGCCGCGCTCGGCCATCCCTGGCAGAAGGAGAACGACATGCGAGCACGGGCGGGCGCGGCAGGCGCCATCGCAGCAGCACTGCTGCTGACCGGGTGCGGCGGCGGCGGGGCGGCGGCCGACGCGGACTTCACCGCGGACCCCACGGGCGCGATGACGGGATGGGGCTTCGAGAACACCGACGACGTCGGGCAGGCGCGCCTCGACCACGCGGCCTCGCAGCTGGAGGGCGTCGAGATCGAGCTCGACCAGACCGCGTTCGACGCGCAGAAGTTCACGACCCTCGCCGCCTCCGGCAACATGCCGGACGTGGTGCAGATCGACCGGCAGTTCGTGGCGACGTACGCGGCGCAGGGCCTCATCATGCCGCTCGACGAGTGCTTCGCGGCGCACGAGGTCGACGCGCAGCAGCGCTGGTACCCGCAGGTCGTGCAGGACGTCACGTGGCAGGACCAGGTGTGGGCGGTGCCGCAGTTCTACCAGCCGCCGCTCATCCTCACGAACACCCGCGTCATGGAGGAGGCCGGCGTCTCGGCCGACGACCTCGACCCGAGCGACCCCGAGGCGCTCATCGCGGCCGCCGAGGCGATGACGGTCTCCGAGGGCGGCTCGATCAGCCGCGTCGGCTTCGACCCGCAGGGCGTCTCGAAGGCGGCGATGTGGATGCTGTCGTTCGGCGGCGGCATCGTCGACGAGTCGGGCGCTCCCACGCTCGACCGCGAGGAGAACGTCGCGGCCGCGGAGTTCCTCATCGAGCTCTACGACGCGCAGGGCGGCTTCGCCGAGGTCACCGGCCTCGTCGAGTCGTTCGACATCTTCGGCGACGGCAACCCGTACGTGACCGACGGCGTCGGCGCCGCCGTATTCGACCAGTGGTACGTCAACGTGCTCACGCCGTACGCCGAGCAGATCGAGATCGGCGCGGTGCCGATCAGGAACCAGGAGGGCCAGCCGTTCACGGCGACCGGCGGCTCGTCGTTCGTCATCCCCGCGAGCGCCGAGAACCCGTCGGCCGCGTGCGCGTGGGCGCTCGCGCTGACGGACCCCGAGGCGTGGCAGGCGGCCGCGGAGGCGCGTGCCGAGACGACCGAGGCGGAGCCCGAGCGGCTCGGCATCAACACCGGCCTCTTCACCGGCTCGCCCGAGAGCGACATGCAGATCCGCGACGAGTTCGCCTCGGCGGAGGGCTTCCCCGGCTTCGAGGAGGCGATCGAGGCGTACTACGCGGTCGCGGCGGAGGGCGCGTCGCTCGGCGGCTCGCCCGCCGGTCAGCAGATCCAGGGCGAGCTCGAGAACGCCATGCAGTCGGCGCTCCTTGGCGAGCGCTCGGCGCAGGAGGCGCTGACCGCGGCCCAGGAGGCCGCGCAGCGCGCGTACGACCAGGTCGCGGGCGGCTGACGCGGCGCTGGACGGAGCGACGGGGCGGAGGCGACTCCGCCCCGTCGTGCTGTCTGCGCCCGGGCCGCTCAGCCCTTGCGGCCGGAGGTCGCGAGGCCCTCGATGAACGAGCGCTGCCCGAAGGCGAACAGGATGAGCATCGGCAGCGTCACGATGAGCGCCGCGACCATCACGTACTGGTAGTCGCCGTGGCCGCCCGAGGTGGGGCTGTACTTCGTCATCGCGCTCGCGATGCCGAGCGGCACCGTGTAGGCCTCCGGGGATCCGGCGTTCAGGTAGATGAGCGCGCCCTGCAGGTTGTTCCAGCTGGCCTGGAACTCGAAGAGGAACACGATCACGAACGAGGGCACCGAGAGCGGGAAGGCGATCCGCCAGAACTGCCCCCACGCGCTCAGCCCGTCGATGCGCGCCGCCTCGAACAGCTCCTTCGGCAGGCTGAGGAAGAACTGGCGCTGCAGGAAGATGTAGAACGCGGAGCCGAAGAGGTTGGCGCCCCACAGCGGCACGTGGGTGCCGACGAAGCCGAGCTGGTTCCAGATGAGGAACTGCGGCACGAGGGTCACCGCGCCCGGCAGCATCATCGTGGCGAGCACGACGCCGAAGAGCACCTTGCGGCCGGGGAAGCGGAAGTAGGCGAAGCCGAAGGCGACGAGCGAGCTCGACACCGTCACGAGCGCGGCGGCGAGCACGGCGATGAGCAGGCTGTTGCCGAGCCACGCCACGAGCGGCAGCTCGTCGAAGACCTGCACGTAGTTCTCGGGCTGCCACGTCTGCGGGATGAGGCGGTTGTCGAAGACCTCCCCGCGCGGCTTGAAGCTCGCGGCCAGCAGCCACGCGAACGGGTAGAGGAACAGCGCGCTGCAGCCGAGCAGCAGGACCCATCGCACCGCCTCCCCCACGCGGCCGAGCGGCGAGAGCGCGGGACCGGGCCGGCGACGGCGCCGGCGGGGCGACGCGTCGGCCCGCTCGACCGGCTCGGCCGGCTCGGGCGCGACGACGTGCGCCTCCTGGATCTGGCCTGGCTGGACGGGCGAGCTCATCGCGCCTCCTCGCTCTCGTAGTAGACGAACCGGTTGCCGACCCGCATCTGGATGAGCGAGATGACGAGGATGATGAGGAACAGCAGCCACGCCATGGCCGCCGCGAAGCCGAAGTTGAACTGCCGGAACGCCTGCTGGAAGAGGTAGATGGCATAGAAGAGCGATGCGTCGGAGGAGCCCTGCACCGTGTCGCGGTGGAAGAGCAGGAACGCCTGGTCGAAGATCTGGAACGCCGCGATCGTGAGCACGAGCACGTTGAAGAAGATCGCCGGCGAGATCATCGGCAGCGTCACGTTCCAGAACCGCCGGAAGGCGCCCGCGCCGTCGAGCGAGGCCGCCTCGTAGAGGTCGGTCGGCACGTTCTGCAGCGCGGCGAGGAAGATGACCATCGTGCCCGCGACGCCCCACAGCGTCATGAGCACGATCGAGGGCTTGATCCACGCCGGGTCGAGCAGCCACTGCGGCCCGTCGATGCCGATCGCCGCGAGCCCGCGGTTGATGGCGCCCTGGCTGCCGTTCAGCAGCAGGAGGAAGACGGATGCCGTGGCCACCACCGGCGTCATCTTCGGCAGGTAGAAGATGGTGCGGAAGAGCCCCGCGCCGCGCCGCTGGCTGTTGAGCAGCAGCGCGAGCCCGAGCGCGAGCAGCACCTCGAGCGGCACGGCGAGCACCGCGTAGTACAGCGTGTTCGCGAGCGCCGTCATGACCTTCGGGTCCTCGACGAGCGCCTGGTAGTTCGAGAAGCCGGCCGGCCGGGCCGTGTCGGTCGCGAGCTGGTAGTGGCTGAACGAGATGACCAGGCTGTAGACCATCGCGCCGAGCGTGAACACGAGGAAGCCCACGATCCACGGCGAGATGAACAGGTAGCCGGCGATCGCCTCCCGCCGCTGCAGCTTGGTCATGCGCGGCTTCGCGGTCGTCGTCGACACCGTGCCTCCCTCGGATCGGGCGTCCCGGGCGGGCCGCTCCTCTCTGTGTACCCCACTTCTCCGAGAAGCGCACGAATCGCTTCTCGGCATGCCTCAGTCGAGCAGCGCCCGGAAGCGCCTCGGCAGCAGCACGTTCTCGCCCGCGCCGGCGAAGAGCGGCGCGATCTCCTCCGGGCGGTGCCCGGCGATGCCGCAGCCGAGCTCGGTGACGAGGAAGTCGAGCTCCGGATGCTCGGCGGCGTAGCGCAGCAGGGTCGTGACCCCGTCGCGGATGGTGGCGAGCCCGCTCATCGTGTCGACCGCGTACGACTGCCCGTGGTGCCCGTGCCCCTCGCCCCACACGGCGCCGAAGCGCTCGTGCGCGAGGCGCGCCGCGCCGCCGTGGTGGGCGCCTGCGGCATTGGAGCCGAAGACGAAGACCTGGTTCGGCTGGAGGGCGTCGATGCGGTCGGGCGAGGTGCGCATGCGGCCATCATGGCCCCTCGCGCCCCGGCGTAGGCTGACGCCATGACCGTCCACGAGCGCGCCACGATCATCCCGCTGCCGGGGCACGCGCCCCACCTGCCGAAGTCGGCGCTCGTGATGCCGGGCGCCGTGATCGCCGGCGCCGTCTCGCTGGGCGAGCGCGTCGGCGTCTGGCCCGGTGCGAGCCTCCGCGCCGAGGAGGAGCCGATCACGATCGGCGACGACTCGAACGTGCAGGACAGCTGCTCGCTGCACGTCGACCACGGCTCGCCGCTCAGGATCGGTGAGCGCGTGTCGATCGGCCACAACGCGGTCGTGCACGGCTGCACCGTCGAGGACGACGTGCTCATCGGCATGCACGCGACCGTGATGAACGGCGCCGTCATCGGCACCGGGTCGATCATCGCGGCCGGCGCGCTCGTCACCGAGGGCACCGTCATCCCCGACCACTCGCTCGTGGCGGGCGTGCCGGGCAAGGTGCGCCGCGAGACGACCGAGGACGAGCGGCGCGGCATCGCCCGCAACGCCGAGACGTACGCCAAGCGCATCCAGCTCTACGTCGACGCCATCCACGCGCACTGACCCGCCGGCGCCCTAGCGGGCTGGGTCTGCGGATGCGTAGGCTCGGCCGCACCGGAGGGAGCCACATGCCCGTCACACCGACCGGCACGGTCGTGCGGCACGGCGACGCCGCCGAGCTGGTGCTCGAGCGCAGGGTCGGCAACGACGCGATCGCGGTCTGGCCGTACCTCGCGGAGTCGCGCGAGCTCAGCACCTGGTTCGGCGCCTACGTGGGCGACCCCGACTCCGGCGAGGTGGTGCTCGCGATGACCGCCGAGGAGGGCGACGCCACCCAGGCGGTCGAGATCCTCGACTGCGACGCCCCCGAGCACCTCGCGGTGCTGACGACCGACGAGCACGGCTCGTGGAGCCTCGAGGTCGAGCTCGTCGACGGCGGGCACGAGACGGGCTCGGGCACGACCATCCGCTTCACCCACCACGATGTGCCCGCCGCCTCGGTGCCCGACATCGCGGCCGGCTGGGAGTGGTACCTCGACCGGCTGGTCGCCGCGCTCGCCGGGCAGCCGATGCCCGACTGGGATGACTACTACCCGGCGCTGCGCGACGCCTACCGCGGCTCCGACTAGCGGGAGCGCACCGCCTGCTCGGCCATCTGCACGACGTTGTCGAGCAGCATGACGCGCGTCATCGGGCCGACGCCCCCGGGCAC
This sequence comes from Agrococcus sediminis, assembly GCF_007923295.1. Taxonomy (GTDB): domain Bacteria; phylum Actinomycetota; class Actinomycetes; order Actinomycetales; family Microbacteriaceae; genus Agrococcus; species Agrococcus sediminis. The sequence continues at coordinate 115,849 of NZ_VOIR01000012.1, forward strand.
CGGCGACACCCACGCCGCGACCTCCTTGACGCCGGGATCGACGTCGCCGAGCAGCTTGACCTTGCCGGTCTCGGCCGACAGCCCGCGCGTGATGCCGACGTCGAGCACCGCGGCGCCCGGCTTCACCCAGTCGGCCTTGATGAGGCCGGGCACACCGACCGCCGCGACGACGATGTCGGCCTCGCGCACCTGCGCGGCCAGGTCGGGCGTGCGGGAGTGGCAGAGCGTGACGGTCGCGTCGATCCCCTTGCGGGTCAGCAGCAGCCCGAGCGGCCGCCCCACCGTCAGCCCGCGGCCGACGATCGCGACGGTCGCGCCCGCGATCTCGATGTCGTGCCGGCGCAGCATCTGCACGATGCCCGCCGGGGTGCACGGCAGCGGCGAGTCGATCGGGCCGTCGACGCCGAGCACGAGCTTGCCGAGGTTGATCGGGTGCAGCCCGTCGGCATCCTTCGCCGGATCCATGAGCGTGAGCATCGCGTGCTCGTCGTGGCCCGGCGGCAGCGGCAGCTGGATGATGTAGCCGGTCACCTCGCGCGCCGCGTTGAGGTCGCGGATCGCGGCCCGCACGTCGGCGCTCGAGGCGCTCGCGGGCAGGTCGACGCGGATCGACTCGATGCCCACCTCGGCGCAGTCGCGATGCTTGCCCTTCACGTACGACTGGCTCGCCGGGTCGTCGCCGACGAGCAGGGTGCCGAGGCCGGGCGTGACGCCCTTCGCCTTCAGCGCGTCGACCCTCTCGCGCAGCTCCGCCTTGATGGCGGATGCGGTGCGGTTGCCGTCGAGGATCTGCGCGGTCATCGGTCGACGCTCGATCCGAGCTCGTGCACCACCTCGGGCTGCCCGGAGGGTCCGACGCCGGGGTAGAGCGGGAACGCCTCGGCGAGCGTCGCGACGCGCGCGCGGAGCGACTCGAGGTCGGCGCCCGGCAGCAGCGCGAGCGCGATGACGTCGGCGACCTCGGTGAACTCGTCGTCGCCGAAGCCGCGGGTCGCGAGCGCGGGGGTGCCGATGCGGAGGCCGCTCGTGACCATCGGCGGGCGCGGGTCGTTGGGGACCGCGTTGCGGTTCACGGTGATGCGGATCTCGTGCAGGAGGTCCTCGGCCTGCTTGCCGTCGATGGCGGCGTCGCGCAGGTCGACGAGCACGAGGTGCACGTCGGTGCCGCCGGCGCGCACCGAGATGCCCGCGTCCTCGACGTCCTGCTGCTGGAGCCGCTCGGCGAGGATGTGCGCGCCGCGGAGCGTGCGCTCCTGGCGCTCCTTGAACTCCTCCGACGCGGCGAGCTTGAACGCGGTCGCCTTCGCGGCGATCACGTGCATGAGCGGGCCGCCCTGCTGGCCGGGGAAGACCGCCGAGTTCAGCTTCTTGGCGATGTCGGCGTCGTTCGTGAGGATGAAGCCCGAGCGCGGGCCGCCGATCGTCTTGTGCACGGTCGACGACACGACGTGCGCGTGCGGCACGGGGTTCGGGTGCAGGCCGGCGGCGACGAGGCCCGCGAAGTGCGCCATGTCGACCCAGAGCAGCGCGCCGACCTCGTCGGCGATCGCGCGGAACTCGGCGAAGTCGAGCTGGCGCGGGTACGCCGACCAGCCGGCGATGATCACCTTCGGCTGGTGCTCGACGGCGAGGCGGCGCACCTCGGCCATGTCGACGCGGCTCGTCTGCTCGTCGACGCCGTACGCGACGATGTCGTAGAGGCGGCCGGAGAAGTTGATCTTCATGCCGTGCGTCAGGTGGCCGCCGTGGTCGAGCGAGAGGCCGAGGATCGTGTCGCCCGGGCGGGCGATCGCGTGCAGCACCGCCGCGTTGGCGGTCGCGCCCGAGTGGGGCTGCACGTTCGCGAACGCGGCGCCGAAGAGCGACTTCGCGCGCTCGATGGCGAGCGACTCGGCGACGTCGACGAACTCGCAGCCGCCGTAGTAGCGGCGGCCCGGATAGCCCTCGGCGTACTTGTTCGTGAGCACCGAGCCCGCGGCCTCGAGCACCGCGACCGGCACGAAGTTCTCGCTGGCGATCATCTCCAGGTAGTCGCGCTGGCGGTCGAGCTCCTGCTGGAGCACCGCGGCGATCTCGGGGTCGACCTCGGTGAGAGGCGAGTTGAACGTGCTGGGCAGGCGGTCGGTCACGGATGCTCCTTCGCTGGTGCGCTGGCGCGCGTCGCTGGATGGGACGCCCAGGCGCGCGGCTCACGGTCGGCCGCTCCCCGGTGGTGCTCCACCTCTGCGCCAGTCACGGCCGCTCTCATGGTACTTGCGCGGGACCGACGCGGGGGCACGCTGAGCGGAGGATCCCTCGGGAGCGGCCCCGAGCCGCGGAGCCGCCCCGACCGGTGTGAGGAGCGTCCATGAGCGTCATCGACCTGACCGGCAAGGTGGCCGTCGTCACGGGCGGGGGCAGCGGCATCGGCCGCAGCATCTGCCAGCTGTTCGCGACCCTCGGCGCGAGCGTCGTCGTGAGCGACATCGCCGCGACCGCCGACGAGACCGTCGCGACCGTCGCGGGCGACGGCGGGACCGCATCCGCCATGGTCGGCGACATCGGCGACCCGGCCGTCGCCGACGCGGTCGTCGCGGCCGCCGTCGAGCGCTACGGCCGGCTCGACGCGCTCGTCAACAACGCGGGGATCATGGACCACTTCGCCGGCGCCGCCGGGGTCGACGACGCGCTGTGGGAGCGCGTCATGCGGGTCAACCTCTCGGCGCCGTTCTACCTCACGCGCGCGGCCCTGCGCGTGATGCTGCCGCAGAGCTCGGGCTCGATCGTGAACATCGCGAGCGAGGCGGGCATCCGCGGCGCGGCCGCCGGCGCCGCCTACACCGCCTCGAAGCACGGCCTCATCGGCCTCACCCGCAACACCGCGTACGTCTACGCCAAGCAGGGCATCCGCGCGAACGCGATCTGCCCCGGCGGCGTCGAGACGAACGTGATGACGCCCGACATCCAGCAGCACATCGACCAGGAGGGCCTCGCGGCGCTCACGCCCGTGCACCAGTCGGCGATGCGCGTGGCGCAGCCGATCGAGCAGGCCAACCTCGCGGCCTTCCTCGTCTCGGACGCGGCGAGCAACGTCTCGGGCGCGATCATCCCGAACGACGGCGGCTGGTCGGCGGGCTGAGCCGCAGGGGCGCGTGGTTGGATCGCCGCGTGAGCCACGACCGCGTCCGCGCCCAGCTGCTCGAGGCGCTCGACGCCCAGCGCCGGCACATCCTCGCCGCCATCGAGGGGCTCGACGACGCGCAGCTGCGCACCCCCGCGCTGCCGTCGGGCTGGTCGCCGATCGGGCTCGTGCGGCACGTGACGCTCGGCTGCGAGCGCTACTGGTTCCACACGGTCATGGCCGGCGAGCCGCTCGACTACTGGCCCGTCGGGGACGCGGCGCTCGACGAGGGCCGGCCCGCCGACTGGCGCGTCGAGCCCGACGAGTCGACGGATGCGGTGGTGCAGGAGTACCGCGACGCGATCGCGCGCTCCGACCGGATCCTCGCCGCGCTCCCCCTCGACGCGGCACCGCGCATGCCCGACCCCGACTGGCCGGAGGCGGCGTTCGGCGACCTCGGCGCGGTGCTGCTGCACGTGCTCGTCGACACCGCGACCCACGCGGGGCACCTCGACGCCGCCCGCGAGCTGCTCGACGGCCGCCAGCACCTCGTGCTGTAGCCGGGCGCGGCATGCGGGCACCGGCGGCAGCGCTCTTCGCCGACGACCCGCGCGGTGCGGCGCTGCATCGCGCGATCGCCGCCCGCGTCGAGGCGCTCGGCGAGGTCGAGGAGCGGGCGTCGAGGACGCAGATCGCCTACCGGCACCGCCGCACGTTCGCGATCGTCTGGCGGCCCGGGATGGTCGTGCGCTCCGACGTGCCCGTCGTGCTGTCGATCGCGCTCCCGCGCCCCGACCCGTCGCCGCGCTGGAAGCAGGTCGCGCATCCGTCGCCGCGCGTGTGGATGCACCACCTCGAGGTGCGCGACGCGAGCGAGGTCGACGACGCGGTCGACGCCTGGCTGCGCGAGGCGCACGCCGCGGCCGCCTGACCCGCCGCATCCCGGCCCGCGCGGCCGCCGCCTGCTCCTCCGCGCCCGAACCCGCTCCATCCCGATTGGTCACTCGTTGCTGCCGGAGCGGGCTCCAGGCAGCAACGAGTGACCAATCGGCGGGCGGACGCGCTAGATGAGCGCGTCGGTGAGGTGGTTGGGCGTGCCGAAGCGGTGCGCCGTGATGGCGACCGCCTGCTCCCGCAGGAACGGCAGCAGCTCGAGCCGGCCCGACTCGGTCACCGGGTGGGCGACGATCGCGAGGTCGGGGCGGCCGTCGACCGCCTCCGCGAGCGCGCGCACGCCCTCGGCGACCGCGTCCTCGGCGGCCAGGTAGCGGATGCGGCCCTGCGCGAGGCGCTGCGCCGAGACGCGGAAGGCCGCGTCGTCCTCGACCGCCACGGGGATGCCCGCGGCCGCGAGCGCCGCCCGCATCGCGGGCGCCGGCTCGACCGCGGTCGAGACGCGCACCTCGGCGCCGGCGCGCAGCGCCGCGGCGACCGTGCGCGCGAGCTGCGCGACGCGACCGCCCTCGGCGAGGCGGATGGTGACGCCGGGCATCGGCAGGTGGCGCAGGATGTCGCGCTCGGCCGAGAGGCGCTGCACGTCGAGCGCGACGCCCAGCTCGCGCGACCACACGTGCTGGTCGGAGCCGGCCGCCCGCCGGACGGCGGCGGCCTCGTCGGCCGTCACCGACGCATCTGCCGACCGCGCGAGCGACTCGGCCGCCTCGACGACGACGCGCACGCCCTCGTGCTCGAGGGGCGCGAGCTCGCGCGCCTGCGAGGGGCGCCAGTCGACGAGCGGCATGAGGTAGCTGGGGCCGCCCGCCTTGGTCGTGGGGCCGACCACCGAGCGCTTCCAGCCGCCGAAGGGCTGCCGCTGCACGATGGCGCCCGTGATGCCGCGGTTGACGTAGAGGTTGCCCGCCTCGACGCGCTCGAGCCACGTGCCGATCTCGGCCGGGTCGAGCGAGTGCAGGCCGGAGGTGAGGCCGTAGTCGACCTCGTTCACGAGCGCGATCGCCTCCTCGAGCGTCTCGACGCGCATGATGCCGAGGATCGGGCCGAAGTACTCGGTGCGGTGGTACTCGCTCCCCGGGCGCACGCCCGCGCGCACGCCGGGGCTCCACAGGCGCCCCTCCTCGTCGAGCCGCTCGGGCTCGATCACCCACTGCTCGCCCTCCCCGAGCGTCGTGAGGCCCTCGAGCAGCTTGCCCTCGGCGGGCGCGATGATCGGGCCCATCTGGGTCGTCGCATCCCACGGCTGGCCGACGGTGAGCGAGCGCACGCCGTCGACGATCTGGTTGTGCAGGCGGCGCGAGCGGCCCGCCTGGCCGACCAGGATCGCGAGCGACGCGGCCGAGCACTTCTGGCCCGCGTGGCCGAAGGCGCTCGCGACGATGTCCTTCGCGGCGAGGTCGTAGTCGGCCGAGGGCGTGACGATGATGGCGTTCTTGCCGCTCGTCTCGGCGAGCAGCTGCAGGTCGGGGCGGATGCGCCGGAAGGCCTGGGCGGTCTCGAAGCCGCCGGTGAGGATGACGCGGTCGACGCGCGGGTCGCCGATCAGCCGGTCGCCGAGGCTGCGCTCCCCCAGCTGCACGAGCTGCAGCACGTCGCGCGGCACCCCGGCCGCCCAGAGCGCCTCGACCATCACGGCGCCGCTGCGCGCGGCGACGCGGGCGGGCTTGATGATGACGGATGCGCCGGAGGCGAGGGCGGCGAGCGTCGAGCCCGCGGGGATCGCGATCGGGAAGTTCCACGGCGGGGTGACCGCGATGAGGCGCGACGGCACGGCGACGGCCCCGTCGACCCGGTCGAGGCCGCGGGCGCGCTCGGCGTAGTAGTGGGCGAAGTCGATCGCCTCGGAGACCTCGGGGTCGGACTGGTCGAGCGTCTTGCCCGCCTCGGCCGCCGCGACCTCCATGAGGTCGGCGCGGCGCGCCTCGAGCTCGCGGCCGGCGCGGTGCAGGATCTCGGCGCGCTCGTCGCCCGAGAGCACCCGCCACGCGGCGTTGGCGGCGACGGCCGTCTCGATCGTCTGCTCGAGCTGCGCGGCGTCGTGCAGGGTGCTCTCGGCGACGAGGTCGACGCCGAGCCGCGAGTGCTGGGCGCGCTCGCGGATGCCGGCCGCCCACGCCTGGTTGGCGGGCAGCGACGGGTCGGAGTCGGGCGCGTTGCGGAAGCCGTCGGCGAGCCCCTCGGCGACCGGCTGCGTGCGGTCCTGCACGCGGTGCGTCGCGGGCGCCGGGGCCGCGAGCGCGTCGAGCGATGCGAGGAAGCGGTCGCGCTCGCGCTCGAAGAGGTGCTCGTCGCGCGCGAGCTCGAACACGGCCGACATGAAGTTCTCGCGGCTCGCGCCCTCCTCGAGGCGGCGGATCAGGTAGGCGATCGCCACGTCGAACTCGGCCGGGTGCACGACGGGCGTGTAGAGGAGCAGCCCGCCGACGTCGCGGCGCACGACCTCGGCCTGGCCCTGCGCCATGCCGAGCAGCATCTCGAACTCGAGGCCGGAGCCTGCGCCCGCGCCCGCCTCGATGCCGCGCTGCTTCGCCAGCAGCCACGCGAAGGCGACGTCGAAGAGGTTGTGGCCGGCGACGCCGAGCCGCACGGCGCGGACGCGCTCGGGCGTGAGCGCCCAGGCGAGCACGCGCTTGTAGTGGGTGTCGCTGTCCTGCTTCGTGTGCCACGTGGCGAGCGGCCAGTCGTGCAGCGACGACTCGACGCGCTCCATGGGTAGGTTCGCGCCCTTCACGAGGCGCACCTTGACGGGTGCGCCGCCGGCGGCGATGCGCTCGGCCGCCCAGGTCTGCAGGCGCTCCATCGCGGGCATGGCGTCGGGGAGGTAGGCCTGCAGCACGATGCCGCCCTCGTACGACTCGAGGCCCTCGGTGGCGAGGATCCGCGTGAAGACCGCCATGGTCATCTCGAGGTCCTTGTACTCCTCCATGTCGAGGTTGATGAAGGTGCCGGTCGCGTGCGCGCGGCGGTAGAGCGGCAGCAGGCGCTCGACGACCTCCTCGACGGCGGCGTCGAAGGCCCACGGCTGGTGCGGCGCGGTGGTGGCCGAGACCTTGATCGAGACGTAGTCGACGTCGGGGCGCTCGATGAGCGCGAGCGTGCCCTCGAGCCGGCGGGCGGCCTCGCGGTCGCCGAGCACGGCCTCGCCGAGGAGGTTGACGTTGAGGCGGGCGCCCGTGGCGCGGATGCGCGCGATCGCGGCGCCGAGCCGGGCGTCGGTCGCGTCGATGATGAGGTGGCCGACCATCTCGCGCAGCACCCGGCGAGCGATCGGTACGACGACCTGGGGCGCGAGCGGCGCGACCCCGCCGCCGAGCTTGAGCGCCTGGCGCATCGGCCAGGGCAGGAAGGCGGGTGCGGCGCCGGCGATCTCGCGGAGCGTGCGGGCTGCGACGTGCACGTCCTCGGGGCGCACGACGCCGTCGACGAAGCGCACGGCGAAGTCGAGGCCCTTCGGGTCGCGCAGCACGCCGGCGAGCTGCTCGGCGCTCGCGTCGGCGGGGATGCGCTCGGCCTCCTCCAGCCACGTGCGCACCTGCGCGACGATGGCGGGCGCGAGCGCGCGGAGGCTCTCGAGCTCGCTCGCGTGGTCGGTCTCGGCGGGGGTGGCGCCTGCGCCCATGCGGCTGACCTCTCTTCAACTCGTGCTGCGGGCACGCGAGCGCGCGCCGCGGCAAGTCTGCACCCGCCGACCCATCGCGTACAGTGACGGTTCACGACGGATACCCGTCGCGATCGACGATGCTTCCGAGGGAGGGCCGATGCTCGACATCCGTCGCCTGCGCCTGCTGCGCGAGCTGCGCCTGCGCGGCACGATCGCCGCCGTCGCGACCGCGCTCGCCTACGCGCCGAGCGCCGTCTCGCAGCAGCTCTCCGCGCTCGAGCGCGAGGTGGGCGTGCCGCTCACGCGCAAGCAGGGGCGGCGGCTCGCCCTCACCCCGCAGGGCGAGCTCCTCGCCCAGCACGCCGAGGGCATCCTCACCGCCCTCGAGGCCGCCGAGCGCGCCGTCGCCGCCTCGCTCGGCCGCCCGGTCGGCACGGTGCGCGTGGCGGTGTTCCAGTCGGCGGCGCTCGGGCTCGTGCCGCAGATGCTGCGGATCCTCGCCGGCACGGCGCCCGAGGTGCGCGTCGAGATGGTGCAGCGCGAGCCCGAGACGGCGCTCTACGACACGTTCGTCGGCGACTTCGACCTCGTCGTCGCCGAGCAGTACCCCGGGCACGCGGCACCGCAGCACGCGGGGCTCGACCGGCGGCTGCTCATGACCGACGCGCTGCGGCTCGCCGTGCCGCCGGGCAGCGGCATCCGCTCGCTGGCCGACGCCGCCGGGATGCCGTGGGTGATGGAGCCGGTGGGGGCCGCCTCGCGCCACTTCGGCGAGCAGCAGTGCCGGGTGGCGGGCTTCGAGCCCGACGTGCGCTTCGCGACCGCCGACCTGCAGGCGCAGATGCGGCTCATCGAGACCGGCCACGCGGTGGCCATCATGAACGACCTGACGTGGGCGGGCACGCCCGTGCGCTTCCGCATCGTCGAGCTGCCGGGCGCGCCCCGCCGCGAGGTGTTCACGGCCGCCCGCGCGGCCTCCGACGGCAATCCGGCCATCGCGGCCGTGCGGGCAGCGCTGCAGGAGGCGGTGCCCGCCGGCCTCGCGTGAGCGCGGTCAGGCCGCGAGCGACCGCCGGTGCGTCGTGAAGCCGATGAGCACGAGGCTGATCGCGACGGCCGCGAAGAGCACCCACGGCAGCGCGCCGGGGCCGGCCGCGTCGTAGACGATCGCGCCGAGCAGCGCGCCGCCGCCGATGCCGGTGTTGAAGCCGGTCGTGTACCAGGCCATCGCCGGCTGCAGCAGCCGCTCGGTCGAGGCGTGCAGCACGCGCGTCTGTAGCAGCGGCGGCAGCGCCCCCATCGCGAGCCCCCAGACGAGCACGGCGGCGATCGTCAGCGGCAGCGCGGTCGAGAGCACGAGCACGAGCATCGTGGCGAGCATCAGCACCATGCACAGCACGGCGCCCGCGAGCGCGCGGCGCCCGAGCCACAGGGTGAGCGCCACGATCGCGAGCGCGCCCATGAGGCCGTAGGCGAGCAGCGCGGGGCTGAGCCACGCCTCCGGCAGGCCCGCGTGCTGCACGAGGAACGGCGCGATGAACGTGTAGAAGGCGTACTGGCCGGTCATCGCGAGGGTGGTCGAGACGACCGCGACGACGATGCCGCGCACCGACTTGTCGGGGTCGGCCACGGGCACGGCGATCGAGCCCGTCTCGGTCGTCGCGACGTCGGCGAGGTGGTCGACGGCCGGCAGCACCCGCCACACCGCGAAGGCCGCGACGAGGCACGCGACGCCCAGCACCGCGAACGACGCGCGCCACCCGACCGCCTGGCCGAGCAGCGTCGACAGCGGCAGGCCCAGCACGAACGCGAGCGAGCCGCCGGCGCTCGTGATCGCGACCGCCCGCCCGATCTGCTCCTTCGGCACGAGGTAGGCGGCGTAGGCGCCCACCACCGTCCAGAAGACGCCGTGCGCGAGGCCGCCGACGATGCGCGTGGCGACGACCCACTCGTACGAGGGCACGACGGCGCCGGCGGCGGTGGCCGCGGCGAAGACGAGCAGCACGCCGATGACGAGCCGGTGCCGTGGCAGCCGCCGCGTGAGGCGGATGAGCGGGGTCGACGAGAGCACGACGGTGAAGGCGAAGACCGACACGAGCAGGCCGATCGCGCTCTCCGAGACGCCGAGGTCGCGGCTCATCGGCAGCACGAGGCCCATCGGCAGCATCTCGATGGAGATGTTCACGAAGATCGCGAGCGCGAGCACGAGCAGCGCCGCGAGCGGGAAGCGACCGGTCGTCTCGCCCCGGGCCGTGCTCTGCTCGCTCACGACCGGCAAGCCTACGCTGGGCGGATGCTGACCCTCGAGGCGATCGTCGCGCTGCCGCTGCGCTCCGCACGGGGGTGGCAGCCCGGCTACCCCGCCCCGGCCGTCGACGCGTGGCGAGCCCACGCGCTCGCCTTCGCGGCGCATCCGGAGTCCGACGCGCTCGCGGCCCGAGTGAGCGCCGCGCGCCTCGTAGACTCGACCGGGTGAGCGCGAACCACTGGATCCTGTCGTTCGTCTGCGACGACCGGCCCGGCATCGTGCACGCGATCACCGGCGCCATCGTCGACTGCGGCGGCAACATCACCGAGTCGCAGCAGTTCTCCTCGGCCGACACCGACCGCTTCTTCATGCGGCTGCAGGTCGAGGCCGAGGCCGAGCGGGCCGACTTCGAGGCGCGGCTCGCGCCGGTCGTCGAGCGCTACGGCATGCAGTGGCAGCTCGACGACGTCGGCCGGCCGCTGAAGACGCTCGTGCTCGCGTCGAAGGCCGCGCACTGCCTCAACGACATGCTCTTCCGGCAGCGCGCCGGCCAGCTCTCGGTCGAGATCCCGCTCGTGCTCGCGAACCACCCCGACCTCGGCTCGCTCGCCGCGTTCTACGGGGTGCCGTTCGAGCACGCGCCGGTCGTCGACGCCGAGTCGAAGGCCGCGTTCGAGCGCCGCATCCTCGAGGTGGTCGAGCGCGAGGGCATCGAGCTGGTCGTGCTCGCCCGCTACATGCAGATCCTCTCCCCCGAGCTGTGCGCGGCGCTCGAGGGGCGCCTGATCAACATCCACCACTCGTTCCTGCCCGGCTTCAAGGGCGCGAGCCCCTACCGGCAGGCGCACGCGCGCGGCGTGAAGCTCATCGGCGCGACGGCGCACTTCGTCACGAGCGACCTCGACGAGGGCCCGATCATCGAGCAGAACGTCGAGCGCGTCGACCACGCCCAGTCGCCCGCGCAGCTCGTCGCGATCGGGCAGGACGTCGAGTCGCGCACCCTGTCGCGCGCCGTGCAGTGGTTCGCCGAGGACCGCGTGCTGCTCGACGGGCAGCGCACCATCATCTTCCGCTAGCCGCGCGCATCCGTCATCGGATGTTCATCGGCGGGTCTGGTCCCGCGTCACACCCTCCGGCTAGGTTCAGGAGCGTCCCTGCACCTCGACGGAGAGATCCTTGCGCGCACGCACCCTGCTCGGCACCGGAACGGTCGCCGCGCTCGCCCTCACGGGCATCGTCACCGCCCCGGCACACGCCGCCGGCCACCCGGTGATCAACGAGTTCTCTGCCAACATCACCGGCACAGACATCGAGTACATCGAGATCCTGGCCGACCCCGGCACCGACGTCAGCGGCCACTCGCTGCTCGTCGTCAAGGGCGACACGGGCACGCAGCAGGGCCTGGTGCTGCAGTCCAACCCGGCGCCGGCGCTCGACGCCGACGGCCGCGGCACGCTGCAGTACCCGGTGAACGGCATCCAGAACGGCTCGGTCTCGCTGCTGCTCGTCGACGGCACCGCCGCGGTGGGCTCGAGCGTCGACGCCGACCTCGACGGCACGATCGACGCGGGCGTCGCCTTCACGGTCGTCGACGCGATCGCGCTGCTCGACGGCGGCTCGGGCGACCTCGGCTGGGGCACGGCGCTCGCGCCGTCCTTCGACGGCGGCTCGTTCACGGTCGGCGGCGCGAGCCGGGTGCCCGACGGCGTCGACACGGATGCGCCGTCCGACTGGGTGCGCAACGACTACGACGGCGCGGGGCTCGCGGGCTACACGGGCACCATCTCGGCCGGCGAGGCCTACAACACCCCGGGCGCGGCGAACGAGGTCTTCGAGGCCGAGGAGCCGCCGGTCGAGCTGACCTGCGAGGCCGACGCGACCGCGATCGGCGCCGTGCAGGGCGCCGGCGACTCGACCCCCGTCGAGGGCACGACGGTGACCGTGCGCGGCACGGTCACGGGCGACTGGCAGAGCGGCGGCTTCAACGGCTTCACGCTGCAGGACGCCGGCGACGGCGACGCGGCCACGAGCGACGGCATCTTCGTCTACGCCCCCTCCTCCCCCGACGTCGCCGCGGGCGACCTCGTGCAGGTGACGGGCACCGCCGCCGAGCACTACGGCATGACGCAGGTCTCGAACGCCTCGGTGCTCGACTGCGGCGACGGCGCGCTGCCCGCGCCCGTCGAGCTGACGCTGCCGGTGGCCGACCACGAGCCGACCGAGAGCATGCTCGTCACGCTGCCCCAGACGCTGTCGATCCTCGAGTACTACAGCTACGGCCGCTACGGCCAGGTCGTCGTCGGGACCGAGCGCCAGATGCAGCCGACCGCGGTCGCCGACCCCGGCTCCGCCGAGGCGGCCGCGATCGCCGCGACCAACGCGGCGAACCGCATCACGATCGACGACGGCCGCTCGACGCAGAACCCCGACCCGGCCATCCACCCCGGCAACCTCGCCGAGTTCACGCTCGAGAACGACTTCCGCGGCGGCGACACGATCACCGGCATCACGGGCGTGCTCGACTGGCGCTTCGACACCTGGGCGATCCAGCCGACCGCGGCGGGCACCTACGCCGAGGTGAACAGCCGCGAGGCGTCGCCCGAGATCGCGGGCGCCACGCTCGAGGTCGCGTCGTTCAACGTGCTGAACTACTTCACGACGCTCGGCAGCCGCGGCGCGCAGACCGCTGAGGAGCTCGCGCGTCAGGAGGCGAAGATCGTCGCCGCCATCACCGAGCTCGACTCGGCGGTCGTCGGCCTGCTCGAGATCGAGAACAACGACGGGGCCGCGCTCGACGCGCTCGTCGCGGCGCTCAACGAGGCGGCCGGCCCGAACGCCGACGGCTCGGCGCGCTGGGCGGGCATCGACACCGGCACGCTCGGCACCGACGAGATCACGACGGCGATCATCTACCAGCCGGCGCTCGTCAGCCCCGAGGGCGCCCACGCCGTGCTCGACTCGAGCGTCGACCCCCGGTTCGACACGACGAAGAACCGGCCCGCGCTCGCGCAGTCGTTCCGCGACCTCGCGACCGACCGCATCCTCACCGTCGCGGTCAACCACCTGAAGTCGAAGGGCTCCGCGTGCGAGGGCGACACCGGTGAGCCGGAGCAGGGCAACTGCAACGACGTGCGCACGGCCGCGGCCGAGGCGCTCGCCGACTGGCTCGCGACCGGCCCGACGGGCGTCGAGTCCGACGGCTCGCTCATCATCGGCGACTTGAACTCGTACGACCACGAGGACCCGATCGCGGCGCTCGCGGCGGCCGGCTGGACCGACCTGCTCGCGCAGTTCCAGGGCGAGGAGGAGTACACCTACGTGTTCGACGGCCAGCTCGGCTACCTCGACTACGGCCTCGCCGACGCCGAGATGCTGCCGTACGTGGTGGGCGCCGACGCGTGGCACGCGAACGCCGACGAGACGAGCCTCATCGACTACTCGATGCAGTTCAAGCAGGCGGCGCAGGATGCGCTCTTCGCGCCCGACCCCTACCGGGCGAGCGACCACGACGCCGTCGTGATCGGCCTCGCGTTCCCCGAGGACGAGCCCGAGGAGCCCGGCACGGGCGGCCACCCGGTGTTCGGCGACGCGCACCCGGTGCACGGCGACGACCACCCGGGCCAGGGCTTCGGCAAGGGCAAGGGCCCGGGCGCGCCGCGCGCGGTGTGACCGACGGGGCGACGGACTGACGTCCTGACGCGGAGGGGCTCGGCTGCGGCCGGGCCCCTTCGCCGTGCCCGGCAGTTCGCAGCCCGCACTCCGCAGCCCGACTCCCCTCGACCGGCGCTCCTACGCGAAGTCGCGCGACCGCGGGCTCGGCACATCGAAGCGGTCGAGCCGATCGGCCAGCACCGCGATGACGCCCTCCGGTGTGCGCTGCAGCATGCCGCGCACGACGAGCGCGGGCGAGTGTCGCGCCACCTGCCGCGAGTGCGCCCACAGGCCCTTCGAGACGATCACGTTGAGCATGCCCGTCTCGTCCTCCAGGTTCATGAAGGTGACGCCCTGCGCCGTGCGCGGCCGCTGGCGGTGCGTGACGATGCCGGCCGCCTGCACCCGCCTGCCCGGCTCCGCCTCGGCGAGCGACGCGATCGGCAGCACCCCGCGCGCCTCGAGCATCGCCCGCGCGTGCCGCACCGGGTGGTCGTCGGTGGCGACGCCCGTCGACCAGACGTCGAGCGCCACCTGCTCCTCGGCCGACAGCAGCGGCAGCAGCGGCACCTCGAGCGTCACCTGCGTGCCCTCGAGCTGATCCTCGCGCTCCGTCGACGCCGGGCCCGCGAGCCACAGCCCCTCGCGGCGTCCGACCCCCAGCCCCTCGAGGGCACCGGCGGTCGCGAGCGCCTCGAGCTCGCCGCGGTCGAGCGACGCGCGCCGGGCGAGGTCGTGGATGCCCTCGAGCGGACGCTCCTCGCGCGCCGCCACGATGCGCTCGGCGGCGGCGCGGCCGACGCCCGCGACGCTCGACAGGCCCATGCGCACGGCCAGGCCCGCGTCGCGCCGGTGCCGCTCGCGCATCCGCCTCGACTCGGTCGCCGCGGGCGGCACCGGCGGCTGCTCGCGCGCGAGGCACGCGTCGTCGCCCGGGCGGCGCTCGCCGTGCGGCTCGAGGCCCGCGTCGACGCCCGAGCGCACCGCATCCGGCCGCAGCGTCTCGACGCCGTGCCGCGCGGCGTCGGCGACGAGCGACGCCGACGACCAGAAGCCCATCGGCTGGCTGCGCAGCAGCCCCGCGAGGAACGCTGCCGGGTAGTGCAGCTTCAGCCACGACGACGCGTAGACGAGCTTCGCGAACGCGAGCGAGTGCGACTCGGCGAAGCCGAAGCCCGCGAACGCCTCGATCTTGCGGTAGATCGTCTCGCCCACCTCCTGCGAGATGCCGTTCGCGGCCATGCCCTCGAACAGCTTCGCCTTCAGCGCCTCGATCCGCTCGCGCGACCGCTTCGAGCCGATCGCGCGCCGCAGCTGGTCGGCCTCGCCGGCGTCGAAGCCGCCCACCGCGACCGACATCTGCATGAGCTGCTCCTGGAACAGCGGCACCCCGAGCGTGCGCTCGAGCACCGGCACCAGCAGCGGGTGCGCGTACGTGATCGGCTCGGCCCCCACCCGCCGGCGCAGGTACGGGTGCACCGCGTCGCCCTGGATGGGGCCGGGGCGGATGAGCGCGATCTCGACCACCAGGTCGTAGAAGCAGCGCGGCTTCAGGCGAGGGAGGGTGGCCATCTGCGCGCGCGACTCGACCTGGAACACGCCCACCGCATCCCCCTCGCAGAGCATGTCGTAGACGCCCGCCTCCTCGGCGGGCATGCTCGCGAGCGACCATGACTCCCCCGTGTGCTCGGCCGCGAGCGCCAGCGTGTGCGAGAGGGCGCCGAGCATGCCCAGGCCCAGCAGGTCGAACTTCACCAGGCCCATCCACTCGCAGTCGTCCTTGTCCCACTGCAGCACGGTGCGGTTCGGCATGCGCGCCGGCTCGATCGGGCAGACCGAGCCGACCGGCTCCTCGGTGAGCACCATGCCGCCGGAGTGGATGCCGAGGTGCCGCGGGGCGTGCAGGAACTCGCCCGCGAGCGACACGACGGGCTCGGGGATGGTGTCGACGTCGACCTTCGAGTACGACTCGACCGACTTCGACCAGGCGTTCTGCTGGCCGACGGCGTAGCCGAGCGCCTTCGCCGCGTCGCGCACCGCCGACTTCGGCCGGTACGTGATGACGTTGGCGACCTGCGCGGCGTTGCGGCGGCCGTAGCGCTCGTAGACGTGCTGGATGACCTCCTCGCGGCGGCCGGCGTCGAAGTCGATGTCGATGTCGGGCTCCTCCTCGCGCATCATCGAGATGAAGCGCTCGAACGGCAGCCGGTAGCGGATCGGGTCGACGGCGGTGATGCCGAGGATGAAGCAGACGGCGCTCGCGACGGCGCTGCCGCGGCCCTGGCAGAGGATGCCCTGCGCGTGCGCGAACTCGGCGATCTCGAAGACGATGAGGAAGTAGCCGGCGAAGCCCTTCTGCTCGATGAGGCCCAGCTCGTGCTCGAGCCGGGCGGCGACCTCGGCGCTCGGGCGCCCGTCGACGGTGTCGTAGACGCGCGGCAGCCGCTCGGCGACGAGCTCGCGCAGCCAGCTCATCGGGGTGTGGTCGCCGGGCGCGTCGATGACGGGCAGGCGGGGGGATGCGGCGCGCAGGTCGAAGGCGAGGGCCCGGCCGAGCGCGGCCGCGGTGCCGACCGCGCCGGGGAACGCCCGGAAGCGGCGCGCCATCACGCTGCCGGCGCGCAGCGACGGCACGCCGCCCGCGGGCAGCCACGCGTCGAGCTCGTCGATCGAGCGGCGGGCGCGCACCGCGGCGACGGCATCGCCGAGCCGCTGCCGGGCGGGGCTCGCGATGTGCGCGTTGGTGGTCGCGACCACGGGCAGGCGGCGCTGCTCGGCGAGCTGCGCGAGCACCCGGTTGCGCTCGAAGTCGCGGGGGTCGCCGATGTCGCTCAGCTCGACCGCGACCCGGTCCGGGCCGAACAGCGACGTGAGCCGGTCGAGCTCGCGGCCCGCGGCATCCGCCCCGTCGGCACCGGCGCCGTGCCGCTCGAGCGCCTGCCGCACGCCGCCCTTGCGGCAGCCCGAGAGGATGAGCCACTCGCCCCGTGCGGTCTCGGCGAGCCGCTCGAGCTCGAAGATGGGCCTGCCCTTCTCGCCCGGGCCGTGCAGGTCGGTGGCGAGGTAGCCGTCGGTGAGGGCGGTGGCGAGCGCCGTGTACCCGGCCGGACCGGTCGCGAGCGCCACGAGGTGCGAGCCGTCGGGGTCGGGCACGCCCTGCTGCGGCGCCTCGAGGCCGAGCGTGAACTCGGTGCCGAAGACGGTCGGCAGGCCCGCCTCGGCGGCGGCCTCGGCGAAGCGCACGGCACCGTAGAGGCCGTCGTGGTCGACGAGCGCGAGCGCCTCGAGGCCGAGCCTGCGCGCCTCGTTCACGAGCTCGGCAGGGCTCGAGGCGCCGTCGAGGAACGAGTAGTGCGAGTGCGCGTGCAGCTCGGCGTACGGGGTCGCGGCGCCGGGCGCGGGCACGCGGATGCGCTCGCGGCGCGCGTCGTCGAGCTCGGCCGGGTGGGCGACCTTGCCGGCGCCGACGTCGCGGTCGGAGAGGATGCCCTCGAGCTCGCGCCAGGGCATCGCGGGGTTGTTCCAGCCGGCCATCGGTCACCTCCCCCGCTCATCCGCCGGTCGAGCCGCCCGCGCAGCGGTCGAGTCGAGGCCACCCGCCCGGCCCCAGGCGCCGTTCGTCGACCGGCTCCGTGTGCGCCCGACCGGATAGTCCGGTCGAGCGCGCACAGGACCGGTTGACGGACGAGCGCGGCCGGCCGGCAGCGCGACGTCACGCATAGCGGCCCTCCGCGAGCCAGGCGCCGTCGGCCTGCAGCAGCACCCACGCCTCCCCCTCGCCGTCGAGGATCTGCACGCGGTGCACGACGTCGCCGAGGTCGCGGCGGCGGATGGGCCACGGCCCGGCCCAGGCGACGACGCGGCGGCGGGGCGCGGCGGGCGGGGAGAACGCCGCGGGCGCCCCCTCGCGCACGTCGAGCGCCGCCGCCTCGACCGGCGCGCCCGCCGCATCGAGCAGCCGCACCGGCAGCGGCGGCCGGAACACGACCGCCGGCCGGGGCGGCGGCAGCGCGCCGGGCCACGGGCCGGCCGCCTGCGCGGGCGCCGCGTCGCCCCAGGGCGTGAGCACGCCGCGCTCGGCGAGCAGCCGGCCGCCGCCGGGGGTCGCGGTGAGCACCGCCTCGCGGCCGAGCATGCCCTGCAGCCGCTCGAGCGCGTGCTTCGTGCGGTCGTCGATGTCGCCGCCGCCCCACAGCCCCGGCATGTGCTCGGCGTCGGCGTCGAGCCGCTCGGGCAGCGCCTGCACCTCGACGAGCGCCGAGCCGAGGTCGCCCTCGGTCAGCTGCCAGCGCATGCGGTCGACGATGTCGCCCGCGCGCAGGAAGCCGGGCTGCCGCCACAGCCGCTCGCTGACGCGGCCCTCCTCGCCGCGCAGCACGATGCGGATCTCGCTGCACACGAGCCGCTGCTCGGCCAGCTGCCGCACGAAGCGCTCGACCGGCTCCCGCACGGCGAGCGCGAGCTCCTGCACGCCCTCGATGCCCGGCTCGAACACGAGCCGCAGCGCCCGCTCCTCGCCGAGCCCGCTGTCGTCGACGCGGCGGTCGTCGCCGCCGCGGGCGCGGGTGAGAGCGACGAGCCCCGCCTCGCCGAACCGGTCGCGCACGCTGTCGTCGGGCAGCTGCGCGAAGCCGCCGAGCGTGTGCACGCCGAGCCGGTGCAGCATGCCGGGCAGCTCGTCGTCGCCGAGCACGCCCACCGGCAGCGGGCCGAGGAAATCGCGGCTGCGCCCCGCCGGCACGATCGTCTCGCGGCCCAGCTGGGCGGCGAGCTCTGCCGTGAAGCGGTCGTCGGCGACGCCGAAGCTCGCCGAGAGCCCGAGCGGGTCGAGTGCGCCGCGCACCGCCTCGAGCGCCCGCGACTCCGAACCGTAGAACCGGCTGGCCCCCCGCATCCGGAACGCCAGGGCGCCGTCGCCGATCGGCTGGGCCGCCGGCACGACGGCGAGCACCGCGCGCACCACCCGCTCGAACGCGAGCGCCTCGCCCACCGGGTCGGCGGGGGCGAGCGCGAGCATGGGCGACGCGGCCTGCGCGTCGCGCACCCGCATGCCGACCCGCACGCCGTCGGCGCGGGCCTGCTCGTCGCACGCGACGAGGCGCAGCGCGTGCACGATCGCGCCGGGCGCGCCCTGCTCGCCGCCGGCGGGCAGCGCGCCCGTCTGGCGCGCGACGACGACCGGCCAGTCGGGCACCCGCAGCACGCCCACGCGGCCGCCGCCCACCCGCGCGCGGGGCGGGGCGCTGCTGCTGGTCGTCTCGGCTGCCACACCCCATGATCGAACAGACGTTCGAATGCCGTCAAGCGGATGCGGCGTGTCGAGCGGGGCGGTCGGGCCGGGCACGCCGAGGTGCGGGACGCGCCGCTGCGCGCCCCGCACCCGGGCCCGGGCTCACCGCATGGAGCGCACGCGGCGGGCGCCGACGAGCACCAGCGCGCCGAGCGCGAGCAGCGCGAGCGCCGGAGCGAGCACGTCGGCGCGCTCGGTGCCGGTGCGCGGCAGCTCGTCCTCCGAGGCGTCGGCCGAGACCTCGAACGAGGCTCGGTCGACGACCGCACCCGCGGCCGCCCCGACGTCGCCCTCGAAGGCGGCACCGACGTCACCGCCGCCGAAGGAGGCACCGACGTCGCCCGAGGCGTCTCCGACCTCGGGCTCGGTGCCGTCCTCACCCGTGCCGGGCTCGATCGGCTCGACCGGCTCGACCGGCTCGACCGGCTCGACCGGCTCGACCGGGATGACCGGGATGACCGGCTCACCGGGGACGACCGGGACGCCGGGCTCACCCGGCTGGCCCGGCTCGACCGGGGCGACCGGCGCATCGGGATCGACCGCACCGGTCGTCGAGCCGCTGCTCGACGCATCGCCCGCGAGCGCCACGGCGTTGCCGCCGACCGTCACCGGCGCGCTCGGGACGAGCACCACCTGCGAGCCCGACACCAGGCCGTCCTCGCCCGACGTCACCGCGCCATCCGACGAACCCGACGTCGCGGCCGGCGCCGTCGCGGTCGAGCCGGAGCTCGACGCGTCGCCGAGCACCGCCACGGCGTTGCCGCCGGCGGTCACCGGCGCAGCGACATCCGCGACGACCTGCGAGCCCGACGCGAGACCGTCGGAGCCCGACGTCACCGCGCCGTCGCCGCTCTGCTCAGCCGAGCCCGAGTCAGAGCCGGCGGTCGAGCCGGAGCTCGACGCGTCGCCGAGCACCGCCACGGCGTTGCCGCCGGCGGTCACCGGCGCAGCGACATCCGCGACGACCTGCGAGCCCGACACGAGACCGTCCTCGCCCGACGTCACCGCGCCGTCGCCGCCGCTCTGCGCAGCCGCGCCAGAGCCCGAGCCGGCGGTCGAGCCGGAGCTCGACGCATCGCCCAGCACCGCCACCGCGTTGCCGCCCGCGGTCACCGGCGCAGCGACATCCGCGACGACCTGCGAGCCCGACACCAGGCCGTCCTCGCCCGACGTCACCGCGTCGTCGCCGCCGCTCTGCGCAGCCGCGCCAGAGCCCGAGCCGGCGGTCGAGCCGGAGCTCGACGCATCGCCGAGCACCGCCACGGCGTTGCCACCTGCGGTCACCGGCGCAGCCACGTCGCCGACGACCTGCGAGCCCGACCCGAGACCGTCGGAGCCCGACGTCACCGCGCCGTCGCTGCCACTGTCGGCAGCGCCGGAGCCCGCCGTCGAGCCGGAGCTCGACGCGTCGCCCGCGACCGCGACGGCGTTGCCGCCGACGGTCACGGGCGCCGAGGCATCCACGACGCCCTGCGTGCCGCCGAGCACGCTGTCGTCGCCGCTCGTCGACGCCGGCTCCTGCGTGCCGGTCGGCGCGGGCTCCACCGTCGAGCCCTGGCTCGACGCGTCGCCGAGCACCCCGACCGCGTTCCCCGCGACCGTGACCGGCGCGTCGACGGCCAGCACCGCCTGCGTGCCCGAGAGCACGCCGTCGGCGCCGGAGGTGTCGACCGCCGCCGACGGCTGCGCGGTGTCCGCGGTCGAGCCGGTCGGCGCATCCGTCGACTCTGCGTCGCCGAGCACGCCGACGGCGGTGCCGCCGATCGTGACCGGCGCCTCGACCGCCACCACTGCCTGGCTTCCCGACCCGACGCCGTCCGAGCCGTCGGTCGTCACTGCACCGGCCACGCCGGTGCCTGCGGCCCAGAGGCCGCCTGCGAGCGCTGTCGTCCACAGCGCCCGTGAGATGAGCTTGTTCATCGCTCTGCCCTTCTGATTGAAGTGATCCGTACTGGCCGTCCCGCTCCGGGACGGCTGCGTGCCGTGCTCAGGGCACGGCGTCGGATCGCTCAATCAGGGCGTGCGGTGCGCTCCTCCGCGAGGGAGACGGGAAGGCGGTCGTGCTCGACCGCCGTGAGGCGTCCGCCCGTCGGCGCGGGCTGGACATCGGCATGCAGGATGGCCGCCGGCGACGGCGACGCGCCCGCGGCCGGCGCGCTCGCGCCTGCGGGCGCCACCGCGATCGGGGCGGGCTGCGGCAGCAGCGGGTCGGCGGCGCCCGCCTCGTGCTGCGTGCTCAGGGTCACCGGGCTGACGCGCTGCGCCGCACCCGGCAGGGCTGCGGATGCGTCGTCGGCGTCCGCGCGCACGTCGCCGTCGGCGCGCACGGCGGGATCGCCGCCCGGCGCGACGGCCGCGGGAGGCTCCTCGGCTGCGGGCGGGAGCTCGGGCAGCACCTCGGGGTCTCGCGGCTCGACCGCGCCCTCGACGACCGGCTCGATCACCGGCTCGATGCTCTCCCCGACCGACGCGACGCTCTCGCGCACGGGGTCGAGCACCGGGTCGACCACGGCATCGACCACCGGGTCGACCACCGGCTCCACGACGTCCTCGACGAGCGGCGCCACCACGGCCTCCAGCGCAGGCGTGACCACGACGTCCACGACCGTCTCCGCCACGGGCGCGACCGGCTCCACGAGCTGCTCGGCGATCGGCGCCACCACCGGCACGACCGGCTCGACCGCCGTCTCGACGACCTCGGCCACCGGCGGCAGCGCGGCCTCGAGCTCGGCGGCGACCTCGTCCATGGGGTCGGACACGATCTCGACCGCCTCGCCTGCCGCGCTGCCGACGTCCTCGAGCAGCCCGCTGATCGCGCCGCGCGCATCGTCGGCGTCGGCGTCGGCGGCAGCAGCACCGGGAGCGCCGAGGAGGAGCGAGAGGGCGACCGCGCCGAGCGATGCCGCTCCCGCTGCGAGGCCGAGGCGCAGCGCGCGGGATGGGATCCCTGCGCCGCTGGCCGTCATGGCTGCCTCCGAAGTCGTGACCTTCTGGGCTCTGTCCGCGCCACGGTACGCCGCCGCCGGGCGACGGGCAACGAATCCCAGCAGAGTCTCAGGCTGCGGGCTGATGCTCCGCGAGCGCCGATCCCAGGGCGAGGCCGGGCTCGGGCGCGAGCTCCGGCGCGAGCTCGGGCCCCGCTGGCCCGCCGCCGATGGGGATGCGCGCGAGCCGCGGCGCTCCGCCCGACGACGCCTCGACGAGCAGGCTGCCCCCGGCGATCCGGCCGTCGCCGTCGGCGAGCCCCTCCCACTCGGCGCGCAACGACCGCACGACGGTCGCGGCGTTCGGCCACGGGCCGGCGACCAGCAGCGTCGAGGACGCCTGGCGCAGCCGCGCCGCGATGCGCGCCGCGTCGGTGTGGGTCACGCGGCCGGGCGAGGCGGCGAGCACGACCGGCATCGCCTCGGCGAGGCTCGCGACCACGTCGAGCCAGGCGCGGCCCGGATGCGGCACGAGCGCGATGCGCTCGATCGGCACACCCAGGTCGCGGGCGGCCTCGACGCCCAGGTCGGGCATCCCCACGATCGCGCCCCACGCGCCGGCCGGCATCGCCGCGCCCAGGCAGGCGAGGGCGAGGCTGCGCGACTCGATGCTGTGCGCGGCGCCGGGCCGGAGCGCGCGCACGACCTCCGCGAGCCCCACCGCGGCCGGCTCGACCGGGGCGGGCTCGACCTGCAGGGAGCCCGCCTGCTGCATGCCGCGCAGCCGCTCGCGCAGCGCCTCGACCGTCGCCGTGCGGTCCTCCCCCGTGCGGCGCTCGAGCCTCGTCGATGCCATCCCCATCCCTCCATTCTCGAACACACGTTCGAACGGGTCAACCGGCGGCGGCGTGTCGACGACCGGCCCGCGTGGGATGATCGAGCCACCCCGCCCGAGCGGGGACGACCGCGACGAGGAGGCCAGATGGCGACCGACGCCGATGCCCGAAGCGTCGCACCGACCGCTGACTCGGCCACTCGCGGCCCGATCCTCTGCGTCACCACCAACCCCGCGATCGACATCACGTACACGATCGACGAGCTGCGACCGGGCGTCAGCCACCGCGTGCCCACGGGCCTCGCCCGCGCCGGCGGCAAGGGCGTCAACGTCGCGCGCGTGCTGCACCAGCAGCACGAGGACGCCATGGTCATCGCCCCGATCGGCGGCCCGGTGCAGGCGATCTTCGTGCACGACCTCGACCGCTCGGGCATCCGCCACCGGCTCGTCGAGGTCGACGCGCCCACCCGCCGCACCACCGCGATCGTCACGCCCGCCGGCACCACCAACCTCAACGAGACGGGCGAAGCGGTCGACGCGCGCGGCTGGGAGCAGCTGCTCGACATCCTGCGCGAGGAGGCGCCCGGCGCCCGCGCGATCGCCTCCTCGGGCTCGCTGCCGCCCGAGACGCCCGCGCACCTGTGCGCCAGCATCGTCGAGATCGCCGTCGCTGCCGGCACGCCCGTGATCGTCGACGTCGGCGGCGAGCAGCTGCGCCACGCGGTCGCCGCGGGCGCCACGGCCGTCAAGCCCAACCGGCACGAGCTCTTCGACGCCATGGGCGGCGCCGACCCGCTCGATGCCGCCCGCAGGCTCGCCGCCCTCGGCACCGGCACCGTCTTCGCGTCGCTCGACGTCGAGGGGATGCTCGCGGTGCTGCCCGACGGACGGGCCTGGCACGCGCGCATCCACCAGGTGCTCGACGGCAACCCGACCGGCGCGGGCGACGCCGCCGTCGCCGCGCTCGCGCAGGCGATCCCCGAGGGCGCGACCCTCGAGGAGCAGCTAGCGCGGGCCACCGCGTGGTCGGCCGCGGCCGTGCTGGCGGCCCAGGCGGGCACGATCGCCGACCCGCGCGAGCTCGCTCGGCACATCCGCATCACGCCCATCGGCTGACGCCGAACGTTCATCCCCAGGCCCCTGGGCATCCGTGGGCGCGCTGGTACGGTGTGCGCATGGAGAACCTGCGCCTCGAAGAGCTGAACGCGGCCAACATCGTCGCCGCCAACGGCATGACGCTCAAGCGGGGCCAGGAGGCCTTCCTCGCCGGCAACGCGCGGCTCGAGGAGTTCGTCAACACGCAGAGCGCCTGGCAGCGCGTGATCTTCGACGGCGACGACCCGGTCGCGTTCGTGATGGCGAACTTCGACCCCGAGGTCGACCGCGAGGAGTACCGCTCGAGCATCCTGCGCATGTACGTCGCGGGCGACGCGCAGCGCAAGGGCGTCGGCAGCTTCACCGTCGACCAGGTGTGCGAGGAGGCGCGCCGGCTCGGCTTCGACAGCGTCTACGCCGTCTGGGAGGAGGGCGACCTCGGCCCCGGCAAGTTCTTCGAGGCCGTCGGCTTCGAGGTGATCGGCGAGAACGAGTACGGCGAGGCCATCGGCCGCAAGAGCCTCTGACGCGCCGAGCGCCGAGCCCGAGCCTGCCGTGCCAGCGAGTCGCACCGCGCGCCGCCTGACGGCAGCCGTCGCCACCGCCGCCGTCCTCGCCGTCGCCGGCTGCGCATCCGCCGCCCCCGAGCGCCGCGACACGGGGCTCGCGATGTTCCAGTGGACGTGGGACGCGATCGCCGCCGAGTGCCCCGCGCTCGGCGAGGCGGGCGTCGCCTGGGTGCTGACGTCGCCGCCGCAGGAGCACGTCGACGGCGCGACCGCCGGCCTCGCGGGCGCCGACGGCTCCGAGTGGTGGTGGTCGTACCAGCCGGTCTCGTACGCCGTCGAGTCGCGGCTCGGCACGCGCGAGGAGTTCGCCGCGATGACCGCCGCCTGCGCCGAAGCGGGCGTCGACGTCTACGCGGATGCGGTGGTCAACCACATGGCGGGCGTCGAGTCGGGCACGGGCTGGGCGGGCACCGACTTCACCCACTACGCGTATCCCGGGCTCTACGCGCCCGACGACTTCCACGACTGCGACCGCACGCCCGACGACGACATCGACGCGTACCGCGAGCCGTTCGTGATCCAGCACTGCGAGCTCGAGAACCTCGCCGACCTCGCGACCGAGTCCGAGCGGGTGCGCGCGACCATCGGCGCCTACCTCGACGACCTGCTCGCGCTCGGCGTGGCGGGCTTCCGCATCGACGCGGCGAAGCACATCGACCCCGACGACGTCGCCGCGATCGTGGCGGCGCTCCCCGAGGGCACGCCCGTCATCAGCGAGGTGATCCGCGGCACGGGCGAGCCGGTGCAGCCCGAGCAGTACACGGCCTCCTCGACCGTGTGGGAGTTCGGATGGGCCGACCGGGTCGGCGCGTTCGTGCGCTCGGGCGCCGCGCGGGCGCTCGCCGACCTCTCCCCCGAGGCGTACGGGCTGCTCGACGAGCAGGCGCGCACCTTCGTCGCGAACCACGACACCGAGCGCAACGGCTCGACGCTCGCCTACCGCGACGGCGGCGCGTTCGCCGCGGCGACCGCGGTGATGCTCGCGAGCGACTACGGGCCGCCGACGCTCTACTCGGGCTACGCCTTCAGCGACCGCGACGCGGGGCCCGCGCTCGAGGCCGACGGCTCGGTGACGGATGCGTCGTGCACGGGCGACGAGACCGCCGACACCGAGTGGGCCGACGGCGCGTGGGTGTGCCAGCACCGCTGGCCCGGCACGCTGGAGCTCGTCGCGTGGCGCACGCGGGTCGTGGATGCGCCGGTGACAGCGACCGAGCCCATGGGCAGCGTGCTGGCGCAGCTGCGCGGCGAGACCGGGGCGTTCGCCGTGCAGCTCGACGACGGGCCGACGACCGTCGAGGTGCCGGTCGAGCTGCCCGACGGCCGCTACTGCGACGTCGTGGTGCCCGACTGCGCATCCGTCGTCGAGGTCGTCGACGGTGTCGCAGCCCTCGAGCTGGGCCCGTGGCAGGCGGTCGCGCTCGACCGCTTCAGCCGGCCGTAACCCTCGGGCCGCCGCTGGTCGAGGAGCCGGCGGCCGCCCTCTCCGCTGGTCGAGGAGCCCGCGGCCGCCCCCTCCGCTGGTCGAGGAGCCCGCGGCCGCCCCTCCGCTGGTCGAGGAGCCCGCGGCCGCAGGCCGCGGGCGTCTCGAGACCACCCCGCGTCCGCCCCTCCGCTGGTCGAGGAGTCCGCGGCCGCAGGCCGCGGGCGTCTCGAGACCACCCCACATCGTGCAGCAACGGGGTGGTCTCGACTCGCCGGCCTCCGGCCGGCGGCTCGACCGGCGACGGGGGCGGGGTGGTCTCGACTCGCCGGCCTCCGGCCGGCGGCTCGACCAGCTGGGGGGCTAGACGAGCGACTCCCGCCACGCTCGGTGCAGCGACGCGAACTTGCCGCCCGCCTCGATCAGCTCGTCGGGCGAGCCGTCCTCGATGATGCGGCCGTGCTCCATGACGAGCACCCGGTCGGCGATCGCGACCGTCGACAGGCGGTGCGCGATGATGATCGCCGTGCGGTCGGCGAGCAGGGTCGTGAGGCCCTCCTGCACGAGCCGCTCCGAGGGGATGTCGAGCGAGGCGGTCGCCTCGTCGAGGATGAGCACCCGCGGGTCGGCGAGGAACGCGCGCGCGAACGACAGCAGCTGCCGCTGCCCCGCGCTCACGCGCCCGCCGCGCTTGTTGACGTCGGTGTCGTAGCCGTCGGGCAGCGCCTCGATGAACTCGTGCGCGCCCACCGCGCGGGCGGCCGCCTCGATCTCGTCGTCGCTCGCGCCGGGCTTGCCGAGCGCGATGTTGTCGGCGACGGTGCCCGAGAACAGGTACGCCTCCTGCGTGACCATCACGACCGCGCGCCGCAGGTCGTCGTTCGACAGCTGGCGCAGGTCGACGCCGTCGAGCTTGACGCTGCCCGCCGTCGGGTCGTAGAACCGCGAGACGAGCTTCGCGAGCGTCGACTTGCCGGCGCCGGTGGTGCCGACGAGCGCGATCGTCTGGCCGGACGGGATGTGCAGGTCGAAGTCGGGCAGCACGACCTTGCCGCTGCCGTACGAGAACTCGACGCGGTCGAAGTCGATCTGGCCGCGCGAGGCGGGCAGCGCCTGCGCGGCGACCGGCTCCTTGACCGTCGGCTCCTCCTCGAGCACGCCCGAGATCTTCTCGAGCGCGGCCGAGGCCGACTGGTAGCCGTTGAAGAACATGCCGATGCCCTGGATGGGCTGGAAGAAGTTGCGGGCGTAGAGCGCGATCGCGAGCAGCGCGCCGATCTGCAGCGACCCATCCACGACCCGCAGGCCGCCGACGAGCACGAGCGTCGCGACCGTGATCGCGCCGATCGCCATGATGCCCGGCTCGTAGATGCCGAAGATGTTGATGGTGCGGAAGTTCGCGTCGCGGTAGTCGTCGACTCGCTCGTCGAAGTCGCGCTGGTTGGCGGGCTCCTTGCGGAACGCCTTCACGGCGCGGATGCCGGTCATCGTCTCGACGAAGTGCACGATCATGCGCGCGCTCGTCGTGCGCGTCTCGCGGAACAGCACCGTCGAGCGCACCTGGAACCAGCGCGTGAGGATGATCGCCGGGATGAGCGCGATGCCGATGATGAGGCCCGACAGCGGGTCGAGGATCGCCATCGCGATGCCCGTGAACGACATGAACAGCACGCCGCGCACGAGCTCGTTGAGGCCCTGGTCGAGCAGGTCGCGGATCGACTCCAGGTCGCTCGTCTGGCGCGCGATGATGCGGCCCGACGTGTAGGACTCGTGGAACTCGAGGCTCAGGCGCTGCGCGTGGTCGAAGAGCCGGCGGCGCAGCTCGAACAGCACCGTCTGGCTGATGCGCGCGATGCTCACCGTGTAGACGTACATGAGCACGCCGCCGAGGATCGCCGCGACGATGTAGGCGAGCGTCGCCGCCCACAGCGGCATCCAGTCGGCGCGCTCGACGATCGCCGGCAGGCCGTGGTCGATGCCGTACGCGATGAGCATGGGCCCGGCGATGTTCGCGGCGACCGCGATCACCACCAGGATCATCGTCACGACGACGCGGCCGATGTGCGGCCGCAGCAGCGCGCCGAGCAGCTTCCGCGAGCGCGCTCGGATGGCCTTCGACTCGGCCTTCGTGTAGTCGGTGCGGTCCTCGCCCGCGACGCCCTGGACGGTCATCGGGACACCTCCTCGGTCTGTGCGTCGAGACCGTCGAGGTCGTCGAGGTCGACGCGCTGCATCGAGCCGGTGACGGCCTCGATGCTGGTCCTGTCGCGCTCGGCCTCCTCGAGGCTCGAGATCACGTAGCGGTAGTGCTCGCTGCGCGCGAGCAGCTCGGAGTGGGTGCCGACGTCGTCGATCCGGCCGTCGCGCATGAGCGCCACCCGGTCGGCGAGCTGCACCGTGCTCGGGCGGTGCGCGACGATCAGCGCCGTCGTGCGCTCGAGCACGTGCCGCAGCGCCGCCTCGACCTGCGCCTCCGTCTCGACGTCGAGCGCCGAGAGCGGGTCGTCGAGCACGAGCACCGCGGGGTCGGCGGCGACCGCGCGGGCGAGCGCGAGGCGCTGCCGCTGGCCGCCGGAGAGCGAGAGGCCCTCCTCGCCGATCTGCGTGTCGAGGCCGTCCGGCAGGTCGCGCGCGAAGTCGGCCTGCGCGATCGCGAGCGCGCGGTCGAGGGCATCCTCCGACGCATCCGGGGCGCCCATGAGCACGTTCTCGCGCACGGAGGCCGAGAAGAGCGTGGCGTCCTCGAAGGCCATCGCGACGTGCGTGCGCAGCTCCTGGAGCGACAGGTCGCGCACGTCGACGCCGTCGAGCAGCACGCGGCCGCCCGTGACGTCGTACAGGCGCGCGGGCAGCGCGGTGAGCGTCGTCTTGCCGGAGCCGGTGACGCCGATGAGCGCCATCGTCTCGCCCGGCTCGAGCACGAGGCTCGCGCCGTCGACGAGGTCGCGCTCGTGCGGCTGCGCGTCCTGGTAGCGGAAGTGCACGTCATCGAACACGAGCCGCCCCTTCGGCGCCGGGATCGTCGTCGGCAGCTCGGGGTCGACGATCGTGTTCTCGGCGTCGAGGATCTCGTGGAAGCGGCGCGAGGCGTTCGACGCGTCGATGAGGAACGCGAAGAGGAACCCGATCGACTCGATCGGCCAGTTCAGCACCATCGCGACGGCGAAGAAGGCGAAGAGCGTGCCGACGGAGATCTGGTCGCTCGCGGCCAGCCAGACGCCCAGGAAGAGGCAGACGGCGTACGAGATGTACGGCACGATCGTCAGCCACATCCACAGGTACCCGTCCATGCGGGCCTTGTCGATCTCGGTCTCGCGCAGCGTCGACGCCTGGTCGGTGAAGCCCTCGAGCGCGTGGCGGCCGCGACCGAAGGCCTTCAGCACGCGGATGCCGTGGATCGACTGCTCGACGGTCGTGGCGAGGTCGCCCGCCTGGTCCTGCGCGGCGCGCGAGACGACGAAGTAGCGGCGCTCGAAGCGCAGCGCCACGAACACGACCGGCGCCGAGAGCACGACGAAGACGGATGCGAGCAGCGGGCTCCAGAAGAACAGGATGACGATGCCCACCACGAGCGTGATCGCGTTCACGACCAGCAGCGGCGCGCCGAAGGCGCTGAAGCGGCGGATCATGCCGAGGTCCTGCACGGCGCGGCTGAGCAGCTGGCCCGACTGCCAGCGGTCGTGGAAGGCGACCGGCAGCGCCTGCAGCTTCGCGTAGAGGGTGCGGCGCATCGACGCCTCGACCTGCGTCGACGGCAGCGTCACGAGGAACCGGCGCATGTAGACGAAGAACGCCTCCCCGAGCGCGAGTGCCAGGATCGCGATCGCGACGGGCCACACGGCGGCGGAGTCGCGCTCGGCGAGCGGGCCGTCGACGAGCGCGCGCATCGCGATCGGGGTGGCGAGGCTCAGCAGCGCCGAGACGAGCGCGGCGGCGGTGCCCCAGAGCAGCCGCGGCAGCACCGGGCGCAGGAACGGCAGCAGGCGCGCGAGCGCGGGCAGGTGCCCGGCGACCTTCGTGGGAGTGGGATCGGGAGGCGTCGAGGACATGGGAGGGGATCCTTCGAGGTCGCCGACGTCGTGCATCGGCGATGGTGCGGTGCGACGGGTGGGTCGCGATGGTGGTGCTGCGTCGATCGTCGGCGGTGCCGCCGACACGACGGGGCGAGCGGTGCTCGCGGCGGGCGGGAGGCCCTGCTCGCTACCGGCGTCCGGCGAGGACGAGGCGGACGCGGAGGGCACGGCCGGCAGCGATCGGGGCGGTCGTCGTCGTGCTCATGGCATCCTCCAGGTCAGCCGCTCCCTGGTGGCGCGGACAGCCTTCGATTCTAAGCAGGCTCACAGCGCCGCGTCCAGCCCCCATCGGCGTTTCCCGATCACTTCCTCGAGCAGTCCTCACCGCGGTTCCCGACCCGATCGACCCGACACGACCCGGTGCACCGGGTCGCCCGGGGTGGAACGGGTCGGCGAAGCTGGGTCAGCCCAGCTGCGCGAGCAGCGCGTCGGCCTCCGCGGGCCGGCGCAGCAGCAGCACCGGCGGGGCCGACGCATCCGCGTGCCATCGGCGCATCCGCTCGCGCTTCGAGCGCCACGAGCGGAAGTGCCACACGATGATCGAGTCGCGCGCGAGGGCGAGGCGCAGGGTCTCGACGTTGCCGTTGCAGACGAGCTCGCCCGTGCGGATGCGGCGGGCCGTGCGGCGGATGAGCCGCGCGAGCGAGACGTGCCGGGGGTAGTCGAGCGCGACGATCGCGTCGACGCGCTCGAGCGCGACCGCGTTGTGCGGGCCGTAGACGGAGTCGAAGACGTACGCCTCGCGCTCGAGCAGCGGCAGCACGCGCCGGTCGCGCTCCTCCTGCGACGGCTCCCGCCAGCCCGGATCCCAGCACAGGTCGTCGACGAGGGTGACGGGGAGCCCGAGCCGCTCGCCGAGCCGCGTCGCCATGGTCGACTTGCCCGACCCGGTCGCGCCGAAGCACAGCAGGCGGCGCGCCCGCCGCACGTCGTCGATGGTCCCCGCGCTCACCCGGCGACCCTACACAGCCGCCCGGTCAATGCGCGAAGTGGCGCTCCCCCGTGAAGTACATCGTGATGCCCGCGGCGTTCGCGGCCGCGATGACCTCCTCGTCGCGCACCGACCCGCCCGGCTGCACGACCGCGGTCACGCCGGCGTCGAGCAGGATCTGCAGGCCGTCGGCGAACGGGAAGAAGGCGTCCGACGCGGCGACCGAGCCCGCGGCCCGCTCCCCCGCGCGCGTCACCGCGAGGCGGCACGAGTCGACCCGGTTGACCTGGCCCATGCCGACGCCGACGGAGGCGCCGCCCGAGGCGAGCAGGATCGCGTTCGACTTCACCGACCGCACCGCGCGCCACGCGAACTCCAGGTCGGTGAGCACCGCATCCGGCACGTGGGGGCCCGAGACGCGGCGCCACGTGTGCGACGAGAAGCCCTCGAAGGTGTCGGGCTGCTGCACGAGCACGCCGCCCGAGACCTGCCGCAGCTCGGAGCCCTCGCGCGCGTAGCCCTCGGGCAGGCGCAGCAGGCGGATGTTCTTCTTCTGCGTCAGCAGCTCGAGCGCCTCGGGCTCGAAGTCGGGCGCGACGACGACCTCGGTGAAGATGTCCTTGACCGTCTCCGCCATCGCGCGCGTGACCGGCCGGTTCGCGGCGATCACGCCGCCGAAGGCCGAGACCGGGTCGCACGCGTGGGCGCGCTCGTGCGCCGACGCGATCGGGTCGTCGGCGCGCGGCGCGGCGATGGCGATGCCGCAGGGGTTCGCGTGCTTGATGATCGCGGCCGCCGGCTCGGTGAAGTCGAAGGCGGCGCGCAGCGCGGCGTCGGCGTCGACGTAGTTGTTGAACGACATCGGCTTGCCGTGCAGCAGCTCGGCCTGCGTGATGCCGCGGCCGCCCGGCAGCGCGAAGATGCCCGCCTGCTGGTGGCTGTTCTCGCCGTAGCGCAGGCCGGCGACGAGCGTCGCCCGGCCGACGGCCTGCAGCAGTCCCGTCGCGCTCGAGGTGTCGGGGGCGGATGCCTCGGCCGGCTCCGGCGCGCGGGTCGCCGCGGGCGAGGCGGCAGCCGGCGCCGCCTCCTCCACCGGCGCCGCGGCCGCATCGCCCGCCGCGGCAGCGGCCGGCTGCGCGGCGGCCGCCTCGTCGACCGGCTCGCCGGCGAACCAGCGCGCGACGGCGCGGTCGTAGGCGGCGGTGTGGGCGAAGGCGTCGCGGGCGAGCGCGCGGCGCTGCATGAGCGACAGCCCGGTGGCGGCTGCCTTCGCGATGAGCGGGTAGATGCGCGGGTCGGTGACGATCGCGACGTTGGCGTGGTTCTTGGCCGAGGCTCGCACCATCGCCGGTCCGCCGATGTCGATCTGCTCGACGACGTCGGCGTCGGCGGCGCCCGAGCGCACGGTCTCGACGAACGGGTAGAGGTTCACGACGACGAGCTCGAACGGCGCGATGCCGAGCTCGGCCAGCTGCGCCTCGTGGTGCTCGAGCCGCAGGTCGGCGAGCAGGCCAGCGTGGATCGCGGGGTGCAGCGTCTTCACGCGTCCGTCGAGCGCCTCCTGGAACCCGGTGACCTCGGCCACCTCGGTGACCGCGAGGCCCGCATCCGCGAGCATGCGCGCGGTCGAGCCGGTCGAGACGAGCTCGACGCCCGCGTCGGCCAGGGCGCAGCC
Organism: Agrococcus sediminis; assembly: GCF_007923295.1. GTDB lineage: Bacteria > Actinomycetota > Actinomycetes > Actinomycetales > Microbacteriaceae > Agrococcus > Agrococcus sediminis. Next base: position 148,218 of record NZ_VOIR01000012.1, read on the forward strand.
GAGCTCGACGATGCCGGTCTTGTCGCTCACCGACAGCAGCGCCCGGCGGAAGGGCACCGCGTCGCGCTCGCGGTAGAGGCTCGGGTCGTGCTGGGGTCCGCTCACTGTGCTTCCTCTGGTCTCGGGTCGGGGTGCGTCGGTCGCTTGCGGCCGCGCTCGCTGCCGTGCTCGGCGAGGTCGCACGTGCCGTCGGCGATGTCGCCGATCACCTGTGCGAGCAGGTCGCGCTCGACGAGCTTGATGCGCTCGTGCAGCGAGTCCTGCGTGTCGCCCAGCAGCACGGGCACGCGCTGCTGGGCGAGGATCGGACCGGTGTCGACGCCGCTGTCGACGATGATGACGGATGCGCCGGTCTCGGTCGCGCCGGCCGCGAGCGCGTCGCGCACGCCGTGGGCGCCCGGGAACTCGGGCAGGAACGCGGGGTGCGTGTTGAGGATCGCCGGCTCGAAGCGGGCGACCGCGGCGGCCGACAGCAGCCGCATGAAGCCCGAGAGCACGATCACGTCGGGCTCGAACGCCGCCATCCGGTCGGCGATCCGCATCGACCACGCCTCGCGCGGCGGCTGGAACGGCTCGACGAAGGTGGGGATGCCTGCGGCGCGGGCGATCTCGAGGCCGCCGCACTCGCGGTCGGCGCCGACGGCGATGATCTCGGCGGGCACCCGCCCCGCGCGCGTGCGCTCGAGCAGATCCGCGAAGTTGGTGCCGCTGCCGGAGACGAGGACGACGAGGCGCAGCACGCGCTCCATCCTACGTCGCAGGACGATCCTGCTCGGGCGCGGGCTCCGGATGGGTCGGCTCGGTCCCGGCCGCGCGCTCGGCACGGGCGTCGGCGAGCGGCGCGATCGCCGCCGTCTCCTGCGCATCCGCGAGCGGCGCGATCACCGCGGTCTCCTGCTCGTCGGCGCTCGGCGCGACGACCGGCGCGTCGTCCGCCGACGCATCCGCCGCCGCATCCGCCGCCTCGACCTCGCCCTCGCGCCCGTGAGCCGCATCCGCCGCCTCGTCCCGAGCGTCGGACGCATCCGCCGCGCCGAAGCCGAGGAGGTCGCGCACCCGCGACCCTTCGCGCTCGCCGGCGAGCGGCAGCGCGATGCCTGCGAGCGCCCCGGCGCCGCGACCGCCCGCGGTCATGCCGACCAGCAGCCCGGCGCCCACCTCGAGCGCGCCCCACGCCGCGACGAGCACCGCGTCGGATCCCGTCTCGGCGAGGCGGCCGGGCCCCGCCGAGCCCGTGGCGAGCATGGCGGCGACGCCGAGCAGCGCCCCCGCGAGCACGCCGCCGCCGACGCCCGCGATCGCGAGCTCCCACCAGTGCACCGGGCGCTCGACCGTGCCGGCGAGCATCGTCTGGCGCGCGAGCACCCCGACGAGCACGCCCGCGAGCACGGGCAGCGCGACCACCGCGAGCATCCAGGGCGCCGCCTCGGGGTCGATCGCGGCGAGGAGCGGGAGCGACGGCACCGGCCCCAGGTCGGTGCCGAGCGGCGAGATGCTCGAGCCGGTGCCGATCATGAAGCCCGGCCCGATCGCCCATGACGCGGCCCACACGACCGCGACGGGCAGGAGCGCCAGCTGCACGAGGAACAGCACGACGACCCCCACGTGCGAGACCTGCAGCGCCTCCATCAGCAGGATGCCGTCGGTGAAGCGCAGCACGAGGCCCGCCCCGAGCACGAGCGCGCCGACGCCGAGCACCCCTGCCGCCCCGCCGAGGCCCGACCGGATGGCGGTGCGGATGGCGCGCATCCACCCCTCCTCGATCGTGAGCCCGCGCGCGGCGGCGGCGAGCCAGTCGTGGCCGTGCACCGCGAGGACCGCGGCGAGCATGCCCGCGAGCGCGACGAGCGCCGGGTGGGCGAACGCCTGCCCGAGGTTGGGCGCCGCGATGCCGTGCGTCGCCGTCGCGGCGGCGCCGAGGCCCACGAGGCCGGTGGCGAGGGCGCCCGCCGCCACGGCGATGCCGGTCTCGATCAGCGGCAGCTCGGCGAGCCGGCGGCCGCTGCGCCAGTGGAGCCAGAAGGTGACGAGCCCGATCCCCCACGCGCCGAGGCTGAGCACGAAGGGCCTCCCGGCCTCCTCGATGCCCACCGCGACGATCGCGTCGGTGCCGAGCGTCACGCCGATCGCGACGCCGTGGCCGAGCAGCCACGCGTCCACCGCGACGCGCCACTGCGCGGACGGGTCGCCGGCGAAGCCCTGGTCGATGCCCCAGACGGCGAGCAGCACGAGCGCGCACAGCACGATGCCGACCGCCACGATGGCGGCCGACTCCACCGCCTGGCCGATCCCGGCCCACAGGCGGCGCACTGCAGGCCCTGTTCTCACGGCTGGCAACTGTATCGACGCATCCGCCCTCGTCGGGGCTGCCCCGCCGCGCGCCGCCCGAGCGAGGTCGCGGTAGGTTGGAGCCGCACGGCGCGGCCCGCGCACGCACTCGCGGCCGCCGCCATTCCGAGACCGCGAGGGGTTCGAGCCGCATGGCCAAGATCATCTACACGTACACCGACGAGGCGCCGATGCTCGCGACGCACTCGTTCCTCCCGATCGTCGAGGCATTCGCCGCCGCGGCCGACGTCGAGGTCGAGCGCCGCGACATCTCGCTCGCCGGGCGCATCGTCGCGTCGTTCGCCGACCGCCTGCCGGCCGACCAGCAGGAGGCGGATGCGCTGGCAGAGCTCGGCGAGCTCGCCAAGACGCCCGAGGCCAACATCATCAAGCTGCCCAACATCTCGGCATCGGTGCCGCAGCTGAAGGCCGCGATCGCCGAGCTGCAGTCGCAGGGCATCGCCCTCCCCGACTACCCGGACGAGGTCACGACCGACGACGAGCGCGACATCCGCGCCCGCTACGACTCCGTCAAGGGCTCCGCCGTCAACCCCGTGCTGCGCGAGGGCAACTCCGACCGCCGCGCGCCCCGCTCGGTGAAGGAGTACGCCCGCAAGCACCCCCACTCGATGGGCGCGTGGGCCGACGACTCGAAGACCGCCGTCGCCACGATGGGCGCCGACGACTTCCGCGCCAACGAGCAGTCGGTCACGATGCCGGCCGCCGACACCCTCCAGATCCGCCTCGTCGCCGACGGCGAGACGACGGTGCTGAAGGACGGCCTCGCGGTGCTCGAGGGCGAGATCGTCGACGCGACGTTCATGAGCGCGAAGGCGCTCGACGCGTTCCTCGCCGAGCAGGTGCAGCGCGCCCGCGACGAGCACGTGCTGTTCTCGGCGCACCTGAAGGCGACGATGATGAAGGTCTCCGACCCGATCATCTTCGGCCACGTCGTGCGCGCGTTCCTGCCCGCCGTCTTCGAGCGCTACGGCGCCCAGCTCGAGGCCGCAGGCCTCTCTGCCGAGAACGGCCTCGCCTCGATCCTCTCCGGCCTGTCGGAGCTCGACGAGTCGACCGCCGCGGGCGTCCGCCAGGCGATCGAGCAGGGCCTCGCCGACGGCCCCCGCCTCGCGATGGTGAACTCCGACCGGGGCATCACCAACCTGCACGTGCCCTCCGACGTGATCGTGGATGCGTCGATGCCGGCGATGATCCGGCAGTCCGGCCACATGTGGGGCCCGGACGGCGAGGAGGCCGACACGCTCGCCGTGATCCCCGACTCCTCCTACGCGGGCATCTACCAGGTCGTCATCGAGGACTGCCAGGCCAACGGCGCCTTCGACCCCACCACCATGGGCTCGGTGCCGAACGTGGGCCTCATGGCGCAGAAGGCCGAGGAGTACGGCTCGCACGACAAGACGTTCCGCATCGAGCGGGACGGTCGGGTCGAGGTCGTGAGCTCCTCCGGCGAGGTGCTCATGGCGCACGACGTCGAGGTCGGCGACATCTGGCGCGCCTGCCAGACGAAGGATGTGCCGGTGCGCGACTGGGTGAAGCTCGCGGTGACGCGCGCCCGCGCCTCGTCGACCCCCGCGGTCTTCTGGCTCGACAAGGCGCGCGCGCACGACGCGGAGCTGATCAAGAAGGTCGAGGAGGAGCTCGCGAAGCACGACACCGACGGCCTCCAGATCACGATCCTCAGCCCGGTCGAGGCGACGAAGCTCTCGATCGAGCGCATCCGGCGCGGCGAGGACACCATCTCGGTCACCGGCAACGTGCTGCGCGACTACAACACCGACCTGTTCCCCATCCTCGAGCTCGGCACGAGCGCGAAGATGCTGTCGGTCGTGCCGCTGCTCAACGGCGGCGGCCTGTTCGAGACCGGCGCCGGCGGCTCGGCGCCGAAGCACGTGCAGCAGCTCGTCGAGGAGAACCACCTGCGCTGGGACTCGCTCGGCGAGTTCATGGCGCTCGCGGAGTCGTTCCGTCACCTGTCCGAGACGACCGGCAACGCCCGCGCGGGCGTGCTCGCCGAGACCCTCGACGCGGCGACGGGCACCTTCCTGAACGAGAACAGGTCGCCGTCGCGGAAGGTCGGCGAGATCGACAACCGCGGCAGCCACTTCTGGCTCGCGCACTACTGGGCCGAGGAGCTCGCGGCGCAGACCGACGACGCCGACCTCGCGGCCACGTTCGGGCCGGTCGCCGAGCAGCTCGTCGCGCAGACGGCGACGATCGAGCAGGAGCTGCTCGACGTGCAGGGCAGCCCGGTCGAGCTGGGCGGCTACTACCGCGTCGACGCCGAGCTCGCCGACGCGGCGATGCGCCCGAGCGCGTCGCTGAACGCGATCCTCGCGCCGCTGCGCTGACGCAGCGCGCGAAGGGCCCGGCTCCGGCCGGGCCCTTCGTCGTCGAGCGGGGCGGATGCGCCCGAGCGGGGTGGGCGCGCCGGCCCCAGACGGGCGCATCCGCCCCACTCGACGCGGCGGGTGCAGCGCGGCGCCCTAGGTGAGGTCGTCGTGCTCGCCCGTCACCCAGGCGATGTGCCGCTCGGCGCTGCGGGCGATCGCGGCGGGGCCGTCGTCGATCACCTGCCCGCCGATGTTGCCGTAGATGCGCCGGAAGCGCAGCGTCGCCGCCTGGTCGGCCAGCCGCCGCACGACGCCCGCCGACAGCGGGATGTTGTTCGGGTACGACCGCATGAAGCCGACGCTCGCGCGGTCGGGCTTCGGCTGCATCGTGTCGCCCGCCAGCAGCGAGCCGTGCCCGTCGCTGCCCTGCTCCCACAGCACGACCGCCGCGCCGGGGAAGTGCCCGCCCATGCGGATGAGCCGCACGCCGGGGAGCACCTCGAGCTCGTCGTCCCACTGCTCGACGCGCGGATGCTCGCGCTGCACCCAGGATGCGTCGCGCGCGTTCACGAGCACGCGCGCGTCGAGCGCGTCGGCCCACGCGCACTGCACGCCGAACATGTGCGGGTGCGAGGCCGCGACGACCGCGAGGCCGCCGAGCTCCTGCACCTGCTCGACCGCCGCATCCGTGATCGTGCCGAGCGGATCCCACAGCAGGTTGCCCTCGGGCGTCTGCACGAGCAGCGACCGCTGCCCGATGCCGACGGCCGGGTCGGAGGTGAGCGCCCACAGGCCCGGCTCGTCCTCGACGAGGTCGATGCGCATCCCGCGCTCGGCGTGCTCGCCGGTGCTCGTCCAGATCTGCCCGTGCAGCGGCACCCACTGCCGCTCGTCGGCGCAGATGGCGCAGGTCTCGGGGAGCGGCTCGCCGGTCTCGACGCCGCACGTCGCGCAGAGGATGGTCATGCGCCCACTCTGCACCCGCACCGGGCGCTCGCGCGAGCGTCCGATGCCGCCGGCGCTACCGCGACGGCAGGTCGGGGTCGGCCTGCTCGTCCTCCTCGGGCTCGAACGTCGACTCCTCATCGGTCGTCGTCGCGCCGAGGCCGTCCGGGTCGTTCGGGATGGTGCCCTCGTCGCCGAGGCCGCCGGGCTTCCTCGTGCCGTCGTCGCCCGCGTCGTGCTGGTGGTCGTGCTGGTGGTCGTCGTGATGGCTCATGTCGTCCTCCGTGCTCGCGTCAGGTGCGCCCACCCTAGCCCCCCGCATCCGCACGCCGGCATGACGGAGGGCCCCGGCCGCAGCCGGGGCCCTCCGCGAGCGCTCACGTCAGAGCGACTCGATGACCTCGCGCATGAGGCGGGCGGTCTCGGACGGCGTCTTGCCGACCTTCACGCCGGCGGCCTCGAGGGCCACCTTCTTCGCCTCGGCGGTGCCCGACGAGCCCGAGACGATCGCGCCGGCGTGGCCCATCGTCTTGCCCTCGGGCGCGGTGAAGCCGGCGACGTAGCCGACGACCGGCTTCGTCACGTGCGCCTTGATGTAGTCGGCCGCGCGCTCCTCGGCGTCGCCGCCGATCTCGCCGATCATCACGATCGCCTTCGTCTCGGGGTCGGCCTCGAAGGCCTCGAGCGCGTCGATGTGCGTCGTGCCGATGACCGGGTCGCCGCCGATGCCGATGGCGGTCGAGAAGCCGAGGTCGCGCAGCTCGAACATCATCTGGTACGTCAGCGTGCCCGACTTCGACACCAGGCCGATCGGGCCCTTGCCGGTGATGTTCGCCGGCGTGATGCCGACGAGCGACTCCTCCGGCGTGATGATGCCGGGGCAGTTCGGGCCGATGATGCGGGTCGTGCCCTTCGCCTTCGCGTGCGCCCAGAACTCGGCGGAGTCCTGCACGGGGATGCCCTCGGTGATGACCACGAGCAGGCCGATGCCCGCGTCGATGGCCTCGATGACGGCGTCCTTGGCGAAGGCCGGCGGCACGAAGACGATCGAGACGTCGGCGCCGGTCTCGGCCATCGCCTCGGCCACCGAGCCGAAGACCGGCAGCGAGACCTCGGAGCCGTCCTTCGCGGTGTGCGTGACGGTCGTGCCGGCCTTGCGCGCGTTGACGCCGCCGACGACCTGGGTGCCGGCCGCGAGCATGCGGGCGGTGTGCTTGGAGCCCTCGCCGCCGGTGATGCCCTGGACGATGACCTTGCTGTCCTTGTTGAGGTAGATCGACATCTTCTGCTCTCCTATGCCGCAGCCAGCTCGGCGGCCTTGGCCGCTGCCTCGTCCATGGTGCCGACGACGGTCACCAGCGGGTGGTTCGCCTCGGCGAGGATGCGTCGGCCCTCCTCGACGTTGTTGCCGTCCAGTCGGACGACGAGCGGCTTCGAGGCCTCGTCGCCGAGGATCTCGAGCGCCTTCACGATGCCGTTGGCGACCTCGTCGCACGCCGTGATGCCCCCGAAGACGTTGACGAAGACGCTCTTGACGTCCTGGTCGTGCAGGATGACGTCGAGGCCCGCCGCCATGACCTGGGCGGATGCGCCGCCGCCGATGTCGAGGAAGTTCGCGGGCTTCACGCCGCCGAACTGCTCGCCGGCGTACGCGACGACGTCGAGCGTCGACATGACGAGGCCCGCGCCGTTGCCGATGATGCCGACCTGGCCGTCGAGCTTGACGTAGTTGAGGTCGGCGGCCTTGGCCTTCGCCTCGAGCGGGTTGGCCTCGGCCTTGTCCTCGAGGTCGGCGTGCGCGGGGTGCCGGAACGCGGCGTTCTCGTCGAGCGTGACCTTGCCGTCGAGCGCGATGACGTCGCCGCCCGCGGTGAGCACGAGCGGGTTGACCTCGACGAGCGTGGCGTCCTCGGCGGCGAAGACGCCGTAGAGCTGCACGAGCACGGGGGCGACCTTGGCGACGAGCTCCTCGGGGAAGCTCGCGGCGCGCACGATCTCCTCGGCCTTGGCGGCGTCGATGCCGACGGCGGGGTCGACCTCGACCTTCGCGAGCGCCTCGGGGCGCTCCTCGGCGAGCTGCTCGATCTCCATGCCGCCCTCGTACGAGCACATGGCGAGGTACGAGCGGTTGGCGCGGTCGAGCAGCACGGAGAAGTAGTACTCCTCCTCGATCGATGCACCCTCGGCGACCATCACGCGGTGCACCGTGTGCCCCTTGATGTCGAGGCCGAGGATGGCCTCCGCCGCCGCCTTCGCCTCGGCGGCGCTCTTCGCGAGCTTCACGCCGCCGGCCTTGCCGCGGCCGCCGGTCTTGACCTGCGCCTTCACCACGACGACACCGCCGCCGAGCTCCGTGGCTGCTGCCTCGGCCTGCTCGGGGGTGTCGGCGGTGATGCCTCGCAGCACGGGCACGCCGTGCTGCTCGAACAGGTCCCTTGCCTGGTACTCGTAGAGATCCACGCGTCATCCAATCCGTGTGTGGGTGGGGGATTCGCCTGGGCAAGCCTAGCCCTCCGGCGAATGCCGCCCCCGCCGCTTTCGGCCCGCCGAAGCCCGAAGATTCGGGTTTCTTGCCGGAATCGCACGAGCCTCGCCTTGCTTGCGGGGGTCCCGGCGACCGCCGACGATGGACCCAGGAGGAACCATGGATCCCGCGATGCAGCGCCGTCCCGACCTGCCCCCGCCGGTCGAGTCGATGGCGTCGAAGCTCAACTGGCTGCGCGCCGGCGTGCTGGGCGCGAACGACGGCATCGTGTCGACGTCGGCGCTCATGGTCGGCGTCGCCGGCGCCGGCACGGGCATCGGCGGCATCCTCACGGCGGGCGTCGCCGCGCTCGTCGCGGGCGCCTTCTCGATGGCGGTCGGCGAGTACGTCTCGGTCTCGTCGCAGCGCGACAGCGAGCGCGCGGCGATCCGCCGCGAGCTCGCCGAGCTCGAGAGCAACCCCGAGGGGCAGATCGACCAGCTCGCCCACATGTACGAGGCGCGCGGCCTCGCCCCGGCGACCGCGCACCAGGTGGCGGTCGAGCTCACCGAGGCCGATCCGCTGCGCGCGCACCTCGACGTCGAGTACAAGCTCGACCCCGACGACCTCAACAACCCCTGGTCTGCAGCGGCGTCGTCGGCGGTCGCGTTCACGCTCGGCTCGCTCGTGCCGCTCGTCGCGGCGCTCGTCGCGCCCGCGGCGTGGATGCCCTGGCCGATCGTCGTCGCGACGGTGCTGGCGCTGCTCGTCACGGGCGTCGTCTCGGCACGGATCGGCGGCTCCGGCAAGCGCATCGGCATGCTGCGGGTGCTGCTCGGCGGCATCGTCGCGCTCGCCGCGACGTGGCTGATCGGCACGCTCGTCGGCACGCCCGTGCACTAGCGCGGCAGGCCGCCCGCGCTCAGCGGCGCGCGGTGTACCGCAGCTCGGGGCGCCCGGTGCCGCCGTAGCGGGGCGCGACCTCGGCCGCGCCGTCGACGACGAGCCGCTCGAGGTAGCGGCGGGCGCTCACCCGCGACATCCCGAGCCGCTCCCCCACCTCCGCCGCGCTCACGTCGGCGCCGATCGACTCGAGCAGCGCCGCGACGCGGTCGAGGGTGAGCTGCGACCCCGCCGGCGCCGGCTTCGCCGAGCGCTCGGACGGCTGCAGCATCGCGTCGACCGCGCGCTGGTCGAGCGCGCGCGGCCCGTGCGCCTCCGCCCGCTCGATCTCGGCGCGGATCGCCTCGAGCCGCTCCCGCATCGCCTCGAGCCCGAACGGCTTCACGAGGTAGTGGCGCACGCCGAACGCGCGCGCCGCGCGCACGGTCTCGAGGTCGCGCGCAGCGGTGACCGCGACCACCTCGCCCGCGAAGCCGCGCGCGCGGGCGACGCGCAGCACCTCGATGCCGGATGCGTCGGGCAGGTGCACGTCGAGCAGCACGAGGTCGGGGCGCACGGCCTCGATCGCCTCGAGCGCGTCGCGCCCGGTGGCGGCCTCCCCCGCGACGACGAACCCGCCGTGGCGCTCGACGAAGCCGCGGGTGACGATCGCGACCGCCTTGTCGTCCTCGACGATCAGTGCGCGCAGCGGCCTCACGCGGGCACCTCGCTGCGGTCGACCGGCAGCGTCGCGACGAAGCGCGCGCCGCCGAGCGGCGACGTCTCGACCCGCACGTCGCCGCCGAGCCGCTCGGCGACGCGGCGCACGAGCGTCAGCCCGTAGCCGCGGGTGAGGCCGGCGGCGTGCGTCTTCGTCGAGACGGCGAGGTCGAAGATGCGCTGCCGCCGCTCCTCGGGCACGCCGGGGCCGTCGTCGTCGACCGCCATCGTGACGACCCGGCCGGCGTCGGTGTCGTCGTCGGCGATCGCGACCTGCACGCGCCCGCCGCCCGACGCATCCACCGCGTTGTCGATGAGGTTGCCGAGCACCGTCACCCAGTCGCTCGAGCCCGCCGTCGACGCGGCGGGGCGCAGCGTCGACCCGGGCGCGACCGCCAGCTCGACGCCGTGCTCGCGCGCCTGCGCCCGCTTGGCGAGCAGCAGCGCCGCGACCTCGAGGTCGAGCACGCCCTCGGCGGGCGCGAGCGACGACAGCGCCCCGCCGGCGCCCGCGCGAGCGATGACCTGCATCGCCGCGTCGGCCTCGCCGAGCTCGAGCAGGCCGCCGAGCGTGTGCAGCGTGTTGGCGAACTCGTGCTGCTGCGCCCGCAGCGTCTCGGTCATGCCCTGCGCGCCCGCGAGGTCGCGCAGCGCCGCGTCGAGCTCGGTGCGGTCGCGCAGGATGAGCACGGTGCCGACCGTGCGGCCGTCGACGACCACGGGGTCGGCGCGCGCGACGAGCACCCGCTCGCCCGCGAGCACGAGCTGCTGCTCGCCCGCGTCGGCCAGCAGCGGCTCGAGCCGCGCGTCGAGCACCTCGGCGACCGGCACGCCCGCGAGCTCGTCGCCCTCCCGCCCCAGCAGCCGCAGCGCCGCGTCGTTGCAGAGCGCGATCGTCGCCCGCTCGTCGAGCACCACGAGGCCCTCGCCGATGCCGTGCAGGGTCGCGTTGCGGGTCTCGAGCATCGACTTGATCTCGTCGGGCTCGACGCCGTGGATGCGCCGGCGCACGAGCGACGCGGCCCAGCTCGCGAGCAGCACGCCGACGACGGCGGCCGCGGCGAGGCACAGCGCGAGCACCCAGATGCTGCCGAGCCAGTCGGCGTGCAGCTCGGCCTCGAGGATGCCCACCGAGACCTGGCCGATCACCTGACCGTCGGCGTCGTGCACGGGCACCTTCACGCGCCACGAGGTGCCGAGCGTGCCGGTCTGCGTGCCGACGAACCGCTCGCCGGACTGCGCGGCGGTCGGGTCGGTCGAGACGACCTCGCCGATGCGGTCGGGGTTCGGATGCGAGTAGCGCACGCCCGCGACGTCGGTGACGACGACGTACGTGACGGCGGATGCGACGCGCACCGTCTCGGCGATCGGCTGGATGACCTCGGCGGGGTCGGGATCGTCGAACGCGTCGACCACCGACGGCAGCTGCGCCACCGACGAGGCGACGCCCACCATGCGGTCGAGGTAGGCGTCGCGGATCGCGCGCTCCTGCACCCAGGCGGCGGCGACGCCGGAGCCGACGATGACGACGAGCATGATGGCGCTCTGCAGCAGCACCAGCTGCGTCCGCAGCGTCATCGCCCGCCCCATGCCCTCAGGATAGGCGCGCGCTGGCTCCCGCGGAGGGCGACCGAAACGACCGAAACGTGCACATCGACCACAACCGCGCACCGGGCATCCGTCGCCGCTAGCGTCGCCCCCAGATCGCGACCCGGCACGGCGCCGGGCGCTCAAGGAGGAGACGTGCGATCCATGCACCCACGCACCGCGCCCAGCACGCGCACCAGCACCATCGTCCGCATCGGCCTCGCGGGGGCTGCAGCGCTCGCGCTCGCCGCCTGCTCGTCCGGCGGCGCCCCCGCCTCGACCGGCGGCGCCGAGGGCGAGGCGCCGGCCGCCGTCACCGAGGTCAGCGTCATCGCCCCCGCCGACCCGGGCGGCGGCTGGGACCAGACCGCCCGCGCCATCGGCCAGGTGCTGACCGACACCGACCTCGTCAGCTCGGCGCCGGTCGAGAACATCGGCGGCGCTGGCGGCACCGTCGGCCTCGCGAGCCTCGCGACCGAGACCGACCCGAACACGCTCATGATCACCGGCTCCGTCATGGTCGGCGCCGTGGAGACGAACGCCTCCGAGGTGCGCATCGAGGACATGACGCCGATCGCGAAGCTCACCGAGGAGCCGCTCGTCATCGTCGTGCCGGCCGACTCTCCCTACGAGAGCCTGCAGGACCTGGTCGACGCGATCGTCGCCGAGGGCCAGGGCCTCGCGGTCACCGGCGGCTCCGCCGGCGGCATCGACCACATCCTCGCGGGCCTGCTCCTCACCGAGGCCGGCGTCGACGCGGCCGAGGTCCCGACCACGCTCAACTACGTCGCCAACTCCGGCGGCGGCGAGGCGCTCACGATGCTGCTCGGCGGCACCGTGCAGGCCGGCATCTCGGGCGTCGGCGAGTTCTCGGAGTCCGTGCTCTCGGGCGACCTGCGCGCCCTGGCCGTCTCGAGCGAGGAGCCCGCGCAGGCGCTGCCCGACGTGCCGACGATCCAGGACGAGGGCATCGACGTGACGCTCACGAACTGGCGCGGCGTGATCGCCCCGGGCGGCATCACCGACGAGGAGCGCACGGCGCTCGTCGACCTCGTCACGCAGCTGCACGAGCAGGACGCGTGGACCGAGACGCTCGAGACCAACGGCTGGACGGATGCGTTCATGCCGGGCGACGAGTTCGACGCGTTCCTCGCCGACGACATCACGCTCACCCAGGAGACGCTGCGCACGATCGGCCTGATCGAATGAGCACCGCCCCGGCCGGCGCACCCACGGGTGCGTCGGCCGCGGCGCGCTCGGCCCGCATCGAGGCGATGGTCTTCGTCGGGCTGCTCGTGGTGCTGGCGATCGCCGTGCTCATCTCGACCACCACCATCCGCGAGCCCCCGGGATCGACCAACACGCTCGGCGCGCGCGTCGTGCCGTACGCCGTCGGCGGCCTGCTGCTGCTCTCGTCGCTCGTGGTGCTCGTCGGCCAGCTCCGCGGCCGCTTCGGGCACGCCGAGGAGGGCGAGGACATCGACCTCGAGCACGGCACCTCGTGGGGCTCGACCGGCATCGTCGTGCTGAGCTTCCTGTCGCTCATGCTCACCATCCCCCACCTCGGCTGGCCCCTCGGCGTCGCCATCCTCTTCACCGGCGCCTCGCTCGCCCTCGGCGCGAAGCGCTGGTGGCTCGCCGCCGCGATCGGTCTCGCCCTCGGCGTCGTCACGCAGCTCGTGTTCGGCACGCTGCTCGGCCTCTCGCTGCCCGCCACCGGCACCCTGACCTCCTGGATCGGCCTCTGATGGACACCTGGACCCTGCTGCTCGAGGGCTTCGCGACCGCGCTCCAGCCCGTCTACCTGCTGTACGCGCTGCTCGGCGTGCTGCTCGGCACCGCCGTGGGCGTGCTGCCCGGCATCGGCCCGGCGATGACGGTCGCGCTGCTCCTGCCCATCACGTACGCGCTCGAGCCGACCGCGGCGTTCATCGTCTTCGCCGGCATCTACTACGGCGGCATGTACGGCGGCTCGACCACGTCGATCCTGCTCAACACCCCCGGCGAGTCCGCGTCGATCGTCACCGCGCTCGAGGGCAACAAGATGGCGCGCGCCGGCCGCGGCGCGGCGGCGCTCGCCACCGCCGCGATCGGCTCGTTCGTCGCGGGCACGATCGCCACGGTGCTGCTGACGCTCCTCGCGCCCACCGTCGCCCGCCTCGCGGTCAGCCTCGGCCCATCCGACTACTTCGCGCTCATGGTGATCGCGTTCCTCACGGTCGGCGCGCTGCTCGGCGACAGCGCCTGGCGCGGCATGGTGTCGCTGTCGATCGGCCTCTTCATCGGCCTCATCGGCGTCGACTCGCTCACCGGGCAGGCGCGCTTCACGCTCGGCATCCCGCAGCTCGGCGACGGCATCGACGTCGTGCTCGTCGCGGTCGGCCTCTTCGCGCTCGGCGAGGCCCTGTACGTGGGCTCCCGCCTGCGCAACGGCGAGATCCCGATCATCCCCATCACGCGCGGATGGCGCACGTGGATGCGCCGCTCCGACTGGGCGAGGTCGTGGAAGCCGTGGCTGCGGGGCGCCGGCATCGGCTTCCCGATCGGCTCGATCCCCGCCGGCGGCGCCGACGTCGCGACCTTCCTCTCCTACGCGACCGAGCGGAGCCTCGCGAAGGGCGAGTACCGGAAGCAGTTCGGCAAGGGCGCGATCGAGGGCGTCGCGGGTCCGGAGTCGGCCAACAACGCGGCGGCCGCGGGCGTGCTGGTGCCGCTGCTGACGCTCGGCATCCCGACGACGGCGACCGCGGCGATCATCCTGAGCGCCTTCCAGACGTACGGGATCCAGCCGGGCCCGCGCCTGTTCGACACGCAGCCGGCGCTCGTGTGGGCGCTCATCGCGAGCCTCTTCATCGGCAACGCGATGCTGCTCGTGCTCAACCTGCCGCTCGTGGGCATGTGGGTGAAGCTCCTGCAGATCCCCCGCCCCTACCTCTACGCGGGCATCCTCGTCTTCGCCGGGCTCGGCGCCTACGCGGCGAACTTCACCGTCTTCGACATCGCGGTGCTGCTCGTGCTCGGCGTGCTCGGCTTCTTCATGCGGCGGCTCGGCTTCCCGATCGCGCCGCTCGTGGTGGGCGCGATCCTCGGCCCGATGGCCGAGGAGCAGCTGCGCAAGGCCATGCAGATCGGCCAGGGCGACCCCGCCTACCTCGTGCACAGCCCGTTCTCGATCGTCGCCTACGCGCTGCTCGCGCTCATCATCGCGCTCGCGCTGTGGCTCAAGCGCCGCCGCGCGCGCTTCGAGGCCGCGCTGCCGTCGATCGACACGACCACGATCGCCGCGGTCGACGAGGAGATCGAGTCGCACGAGCCGCACCCCGAGCTCGACCGCGGCCGGCTGTCGACCCGCGCGGTGCCGCTGCAGCGCGGCGGCGCCGACCCGGACGCCGAGCCCGGCCCGGGTCGCGACCCGGATCGCGACCGCGACGCGTAGCGACCCGCATCGGAGCCGCCGCCCGGATCACTCCGGCGCGGCGGCTCCGTCGTCGGAGCGGTCGTCGTCGCGCCGCTCGGCCTCCGGCGACGGCAGCCGGCCCATGACCGCGATCGTGACGTCCTGCACGCGCCAGTCGAGCGCGGTGACCTGCGCGACCGCGCGGTCGACGTCCTCCACCTTGACCTTGCGCCGCAGCGGCACGACGTACGCCTCCACGTGGAACACGTGCCCCTCGTCGCGCACGCGACTGGCCGCATCCCGCACCCACGGCAGCCGCCGCAGCGTGTCCTCGATGCGGACGATGAGCGGGTCGGGCTCCGACTGGTCGACGGTCGTCGCGCGCATGTCCATGAGGTCGAGCACCGAGGCGCGGGTGTTCTTCACGCCGTCCCAGATGATGCCGGCCGAGATGAACAGGGCGGCCGCGCCGTCGAGCCACCAGATGCCGAGGCCGACGCCCAGCACGCCCACGATCGAGCCGGCGTGCGTCGTCCAGTCGGCGCGCATCATGTCGGCGTCGGCGTGCAGCAGCTTGCTGTGCAGCTGCTTCGCGAGCCGCATCTTGACGATGCCGAGGATCACGGGCGGCGCCGAGATGAGCAGCATCGTGCCGACCATGAGCCAGCCGAGCCAGATCGTGGTGCCGAAGAGCCGCACCGTGCCGATCGACGGGTGCTCGAGCGAGGCGAGCCCGCTGATCGCGTCGAACGCGAGGGTCGCGCCGACGGCGAAGAGCGCGACGCCGGCGACGAGGTGGCCGATGCCCATCGCCCGGTGGTACCCGTACGGATGCTTCTGGCTCGGCGGGCGGCGGATGACCGCGAGGGCGATGAGGAACGCGAGCTGCGGGACGGTCGAGAGCATGTCCTCGATCCACGCCGTGCGCATCGCCTGCGAGCCGCCCATCACGAGGCCGACGAGCGTGATCGCGATCGCGGCGTAGCCGAGGCTCAGCCACTCGACGAGGCGCGCCTTGCGGAGCGCCTGCTCCTGGGCCGGGGGCAGCTCGGTGCGGCCGATGCGCTTCATGGCGCCGCCTCGTCGAGGTGCTGCTCGAGGGCGGCGAGGAAGGCGTTCTCGCCCATCGGCGTGAGCATGACGACGCCGGTGGTCGAGCCGTCGGGCTGCAGCGCCTGCGCGTAGGCGCGGGTCGGCGCGGCGTGCGCCGCCCAGGGCGTCTGCTCGGTGATGCCGCCGATGACGAGGTCGAGGTCGCCCTCCTCGAGCTGGCGCACGAGGTCCTCCTCGCTGCCGACCGTCCACGAGAGCTCGGCGTCGATCGACGCCGCGAACGACTCGACGAGCGTCACCTCGGTGCCCGACGGCTCCTCGTCGTCGGCGTCGTCGGTCTCGGTGAACGGCGGGTTGGGCGTGACGCCCACCGCGAGCACGCCGCCCGAGACGGTCTCGAGGGTGCCGTCGGGGTCGGAGGGCACGGTGAGGCCGCAGCCCGCGAGGGCGAGCGCGAGCGCTGCGATGCCGCTCGCTCCGACCAGTCGACGCATGCTCCGCACCATAGTCCGGCCCTGCCTGTGCGTCGCTGATCGTCTCGTGGGAGGCTGGGGCGCATGCAGGAGCAGCGCCACGAGCACGACCGCGTCCCGCCCGAGCTCGACCCCTACTTCGAGCGCTTCGACGACGACCGGCCGCCGCGCACGATGGCGCGCCGGTTCCGCCCGCTCATCGTTGGCGCCGCGGCGCTCACCCTCGTGGCGATGGTGCTGCTGGTGACGCAGGCGCTGTAGCCGCCGCCCTCCCGCCGGTCGAGCCGGGCTGCCGCCGGAGGCGGCCGCCCGAGTCGAGACCAATGGCTCAGAGCAGCTCGATCGGCGCGATCTTGATCAGCAGCCGCTTGCGCCCCACCTGGTCGAACTGCACCTCGGCGATGCGCTTCGCGCCCGCGCCCGAGACCGCCTGCACGCGCCCTTCACCGAAGTCCTTGTGGCGGATGCGGTCCCCGGGCGAGAGCTCGAGGGCCGAGTTGTCGCGCACCTCGGTGATGGTGTTGGCGAAGGTGCCCTTGCCCTTCGGGAGCGGCTTCGGGTCGCGGAAGCCCGTCACGAACGACTCGCGCGGCCCGTCGCTCCAGCGCCCCACGGCGCGCTGCGCGGGCGCCGGCCGCATCGTCGTCGGCAGCGTGCGCCAGTCGACCAGCTCGGCCGGGATCTCCTCGAGGAACCGACTCGGCACCGCGGGGTTGACCTCGCCGAACTGCGCGCGCGTCATCGCGAGCGACAGGTGCAGCCGCTGCCGCGCGCGCGTGATGCCGACGTAGAACAGCCGCCGCTCCTCGGCGGGCCCGCCGGGCTCGTTCGCCGAGATGCGGTGCGGCAGCAGATCCTCCTCGACGCCGGTGATGAACACCGCGTCGAACTCGAGCCCCTTCGCCGTGTGCAGCGTCATGAGCGAGACCTGGCCGCCCGAGTCGTCGAGCTCGTCGGCGGCGGCGACGAGCGCCGTCTCGGTGAGGAAGTCGATGAGGTTGCCGCCCGGGTTCTGGCGGCGGTACTCGCGCGTCACCGCGACGAGCTCCTCGACGTTCTCGAGCCGCGCGGCGTCCTGCGGGTCGGGCGAGCGGCGCAGCTGGTCGGTGTAGCCGGAGCGGCTGAGCAGATCCCGCAGCACCTCTCCCGGGTCGGCCTCGGGCCGCTCGCTCCAGTGGTCGAGCAGCGCCGCCAGATCCTTGATGGCCGCGGCCACCTTCGGGCCGAGGGCGATCTCGTCGACGCGCCGCAGCGCATCCCGCAGCGTGATGCCGTGCTCGTCGGCGAACGCCTGCAGCGCCGCCTCGGTCGCGGGGCCGATGCCGCGCTTCGGCACGTTCATGATGCGCCGCAGGCTCAGCGGATCGGCGGGGTTCGCGACGGTGATCAGGTACGCCATCGCGTCCTTGATCTCGGCGCGCTCGTAGAACTTCGTGCCGCCGATCACCTTGTAGGGGATGGCGGTGCGGATGAGCACCTCCTCGAGCGCGCGCGTCTGGGCGTTGGTGCGGTAGAAGACGGCGATGTCGCTGTAGGCCATGCCGCCGGAGGTGAGCTCGACGATCTCGTCGGCGACGAACTGCGCCTCGTCGTGGCCCGAGTAGCCGGTGAAGCCGACGATCTTGGCCCCGTCGCCCGAATCGGTCCAGAGCCGCTTCTCGCGCCGGTCGAAGTTGTTGCCGATGACGGCGTTGGCGGCCGAGAGGATGTTCTGCGTCGAGCGGTAGTTCTGCTCGAGCAGGATCGCGCGGGCGCCGGCGAAGTCGCGCTCGAAGTCGGTGATGTTGCGGATGTCGGCGCCGCGGAAGGCGTAGATCGACTGGTCGGAGTCGCCCACGACGGTGAGCGAGGCGCCCGGCAGGTCGCTGCGCAGGTCGGGCAGGTCGGCGCGCGTGACGGGCTGCGTCAGCTCGCGGATGAGCGCGTACTGCGCCGCGTTGGTGTCTTGGTACTCGTCGACGAGGATGTGCCGGAAGCGCTTGCGGTACTGGGCGGCGACGTGCGGGAACGCGCGGAAGAGGAAGACCGTCTGCGAGATGAGGTCGTCGAAGTCGAAGGCGTTGGCCCGCCGCAGCTCGCGGTCGTAGTCGCGCCAGAGCTCGAGGAACGCCTGGTCGAGCGGGTTCTCGAGGTTGGCCGTGCGCGCCCACGAGTCGACGTCGTGCAGCTCGTTCTTGGCCTTCGAGATGCGCGCCGAGACGCCGCCGGGCGTGAGGCCCTGGATGTCGGCGCCGCGCTCCTTGATGAGCCGCTTGATCAGCGCCCGCACGTCGCCCGAGTCGTAGATCGTGAACGACTGCTTGAAGCCGAACTCCTCGGCCTCGCGGCGCAGGATGCGCACGCACGCGGAGTGGAACGTGCGGATCCACATGCCGCTCGCCTCCTCGCCGATGAGGCTGTGCACGCGCTCGCGCATCTCGGCGGCGGCCTTGTTCGTGAAGGTGATCGCGAGGATCTGGCTCGGCCACGCCTCACGGGTCGCGAGCAGGCCGGCGATGCGGTGGGTGAGCACGCGCGTCTTGCCGGAGCCGGCGCCGGCGACGATGAGGAGGGCGGGCCCGCGGTGCAGCACGGCCTCGCGCTGCGGCGGGTTCAGCCCCTCGAGCAGGTGCTCGGGCACGGCGTCGCCGCGCGGCCCGATCGGCGAGGGTCGCTGGACCGAGTCGAAGCCTTCGTCGCCCAGTCCCCAGAGATCGCTCATCAGCAGACCAGTCTACGAGGGGCCGGTGACGCGCCGGGCCGGGCCGGCGTCGTCGGATGCGCCGGCTACGCCTCGAGGCGGCGCCAGAGGTCGGGGTGGTCGGCGAAGACCGCCTCGAGGCCGAGCGATGCGAGCATGCGCCACTCGGTCGTCCAGTCGCCCCACGCGGCCGGGTGCTCGCCGAGCCGGTGCTCGGGCTCGAGGAAGGCGTTCTCGGGCCGCAGCGTCCAGGCGATGGTGCCGAGGCCGACGGCGCGGGCGCGCTCGACGAGGTCGCTCGCGCGCAGCGCGCCGTCCGACCGGTCGAAGAGCACCGCCTTGTCGACGCTGATCGCGTCGACGCGCCGGGCGAGCTCGGCGAGCGACGCGTCGCCGCGCTGCTCGGCGTACGTGGGGGCGGATGCGCCGTCGCGGCCGACGAGGTCGGCGGCGGTGCCGCCCTCCCCCATCAGGTAGACGAGGCGCGCCTCGACGCCGCGGTCGCGCACCTCGTGCAGGACGGCCTCCTCGAACGACTCGACCGTGAGCCGCCCGTCGCCCGCCCAGTGGGTGCCGGCCACCGCATCCGCCAGCAGCGCGTCGAGCGGGAGCCCGAGCGCGGCGTGGTGGCTCGCGTGCTTGAGCTCGGCCACCACGTCGAGCCCCGTCTCGTCGGCGATCGCGAGCAGGTCGCTGAAGCGGAGCACGCCCTCGCGGCCCTCGCGCAGCGCGCCGAGCGGGCGCAGCCGCGGCAGGCGCTCCCGGGCGCGGAGCGTGGCGACCTCGGCCCAGGTGCAGTCCTCGACGAACCAGCCGGCGACCTCCTCGCCGTCGATCGTCTGCGTGCGGCGCCGGTCGGCGAGCTCCGGCCGGTCGGCGATGTCGGTGGTGGAGCCGAGCTCGCTGTCGTGCCGCACGACGAGCACGCCGTCGCGGGTGGCGACGAGGTCGGGCTCGACCGCGTCGGCGCCGAGCCGCGCGGCCAGCCGCACGGCCGTCTCGGTGTGCTCGGGCGCCCAGCCGGACGCGCCCCGGTGGGCGATGAGTCGAGTGGGCTGCACGGCGCCAGGCTAGGGCGCGCGGGTGAACGATCGGCGCGGTGCGGGTGAACGGCCTGCGCCTGGCGCGAACATGCCCGGATCCACAGGGAGATCTGGGCATCCGTCGCTACGCTGAACGCGTCCGCCCATGCGGCGGCAGCTCGACCTTCTCGAACAGGAGACCTTCCCTTGGCAGGCAACCCGGCGTTCCGCAACTCGCCCGCGTTCACCGAGAACACCCAGCGCGCCGCGCAGGCTGCTCCCGGTGGCCAGCAGGCGCCCTACGGCCAGCAGCAGTACGGCCAGCAGCCCTTCGGTCAGCAGCAGTACGGCCAGCAGCCCTACGGGCAGCCGATGCAGTACGGCCAGGCCCCTTACGGCCAGCCCTCGCCCGACCAGCTCGACCAGCAGTTCAACCGGCCGGCGGCGTCGCCGCTCGAGACCGAGCGGCTGACCTACGAGGGCGTCATCACGAAGACCGTGGTCACGCTCGGCGTCACCGCGCTCGGCTTCATCGTGACGCTCGGCATGCTGCTGATGACGGGCACCTCGCTGCCCTTCTACGTGCTCACGTACGGCGGCGCGCTCGTCGGCTTCGTGCTGGCGCTCGTCAACATCTTCAAGAAGGAGCCGAGCCCGGCGCTCGTGCTCGCCTACGCCGGCGCCCAGGGCCTCTTCCTCGGCGGCTTCTCGGGCCTGCTCGAGTTCGGCATGGGCCTCGACGGCATCATCTTCCAGGCGCTGCTCGCGACCGCCTGCGTGATCGCCGCGACGCTCGCGCTCTACGCGTTCCGCATCGTGCGCACGTCGCCGCGGATGAACAAGATCTTCTTCATCGTGCTGATCGGCTACGGCCTGTTCTCGCTGGTCAACTTCGGCATGATGCTCTTCGGCGCCACGGGCGACCTCGCCTTCGGCATGCGCTCGGCGCCGAGCCCGATCTTCGGCATCCCGTGGGGCGTGCTGCTCGGCGGCCTCGCGGTGCTGCTGGGCGCCTACTCGCTCGTCATGGACTTCGAGGGCATCGAGCTGGGCGTGAAGCGCGGCGTGCACAAGAAGTACGGCTGGTCGGCGGCGTTCGGCCTGACGATGACGATCATCTGGCTCTACGTCGAGATCCTGCGCATCATCGCGATCCTCCGCGGCAACAACTAGCGTCCGGAGCGCTCAACTTCGCGCAGCGAAGTTCAGCGCGGAGGACGCTAGATCGAGGAGCGCGCGACGAAGTCGCACGCGTATCGAGATCTCCCGCTCCGCAGGAAGGGCCCCCGGCACACCCCGGGGGCCCTTCCTCATGCCCTCACTGCTCCCGCGACGACAGCACGCAGAACTCGTTCCCATCGATGTCGGCGAGCACCGTCCACGACACGTCTGGCCCCTGGCCGACATCGATGCGACGTGCGCCGAGCCCCTCGAGCCGGGCGATCTCGGCGTCGCGGTCGTCGCTCGTGTGCGGCGCGAGATCCATGTGGATGCGGTTCTTCGTCGCCTTCTCGTGGTCGACGCGCACGAAGACGAGCCCGGGCGGGAACTGGTGGAACGTCAGCCGCTCGCCGAGTTCCTGCGCCCACTTCGGGATCACCACCGACTCGTCGTCGGTCTCGTAGATGACGTCCCAGTCGAGCGCGTCGGCCCACCAACTGGCCAGCCGCACGACATCGGTCGTCTCGATCACGTTCGAATACCAGCGCAGCGCCATCGCGGCCTCCTCGGAGTCGATGGGGCAACGCTACGCCCCGCCGCCCACAGCGGGGCGACGGGGCGGGGCGGGAGCGTGCGGGACGCGGAGCGGATGCCTCAGCTGGCGACCGGCTGGTCGTCGAGCGCGGGCGTCGTCGAGGCCGCGCCCTTCGGCGGGCGCCGCGACCAGTACGAGGCCAGCAGCGAGCCCGACACGTTGTGCCAGACGGAGAAGATGGCCGCCGGCAGCGCCGACTCGGGCGTGAAGTGGGTTCGGGCGAGTCCCGCGGCGAGGCCCGAGTTCTGCATGCCGACCTCGATCGCGACGGCGCGGCGGGCGCTCTCGTCGAGGTCCACGGCCTTCGCGGCGAGGAAGCCGAGGCCGTAGCCGATGCCGTTGTGGAGGATGACGACGAGCGCGACGAGCAGGCCGACCGAGAGGATCGTCGCGGCGGAGCCGGCGACGACCGCGAGCACGACGAGGGTGATGCCGACGACCGACACGAGCGGCAGCCACGGCAGGATGGCCCGCACGACCTTCGGCAGCAGCATCCGGAGCACGAGGCCGGCGATCACCGGCAGCAGCACGATCATGATGATCGACTGGAACAGGCCCCACGCGTCGACCGGCAGGTAGGAGCCGGCGAGCCACAGCACGAGCAGCGGCGTGAGCACCGGCGCGAGCAGCGTGGAGGCGGTCGTCATCGCCACCGAGAGCGCGGTGTCGCCCTTGGCGAGGTAGACCATCACGTTGGAGGCGGTGCCGCCGGGCGCCGAGCCGACGAGGACGACGCCGACGAGCAGCTCGGGCGGCAGCTGGAAGGCGAGCGCGAGCGCGATCGCGGCGAGCGGCATGACGACGTACTGCGCCACGACGCCGACGGCGAAGGCCTTGGGCTTCTTGGCGATGACGGCGAAGTCGACCGGCTGCAGCGTGAGGCCCATGCCGAGCATGATGATGCCGAGCAGCGTGTTGATCCACGGCCCGATCGGCAGGAAGGCCTGCGGGACGAGGATCGCGATCGCGCCGGCGGCGAGGACGATGAGCGGGAACCAGGTGCCGGCGACGCGCCCCACGCGCTCGCCGATCGTCATGGTGCGGGACATGGCAGACCTCCTATGGTGCTATCAGACAGCGAACCACAGCATGCATGCCGCTCGCGCGCAGGAGGCTTCGGCGTCAGCGCCCGAGCTCGGTGAGCGCCTCCTCGAGCGCGACCCACGCGAGCATCGCGCACTTCACCCGCATCGGGAACCTCGCGACCCCGGCGAACGCGACCGCGTCGCCGAGCACCGCCTCGTCGGGCTCGACCGCGCCGCGCGAGCGCAGCAGCTCGCGCAGCGCCTCGATGCGCGAGCGCACGTCGGCGATCGTGAGGCCGGGCGCGAGCTCGGCGAGCACCGACGCCGACGCCTGCGAGATCGAGCAGCCCTGCCCCTCCCAGCCGAGCGCGTCGATCGCGTCGCCGTCGAGCCGCACGCGCAGCCGGATCTCGTCGCCGCACGTGGGGTTGCGCAGGAAGCGCTCGCCGTCGAACGGCTCGAGCGCGCCCTCCCCCTCGCGGCGCTTCGCGTGCTCGAGGATGAGCTCCTGGTAGAGCCCCGCCAGCGGATCGCTCATGCTCGCCCCGCCCCGAAGTAGCCGCGCACGGTCGAGAGCACGTCGAGGAACCGGTCGACCTCGGCCTCCGTGGTGTGGAGGTAGGTGGATGCGCGGGTCGTCGCGGCGACGCCGAGGCGGCGGTGCAGAGGCTGGGCGCAGTGGTGGCCGACGCGCGCCGCGATGCCCGCGGCGTCGAGCACCTGGCCGACGTCGTGCGCGTGCACGCCGTCGACGACGACGCTCGCGAGCCCCGCGCGCTCGACGCCGGGCGGCGGCCCCACGAGCCGCACGCCCTCGATCGCGACGGCACCGGCCGCGAGCCGTTCGCCGAGCGCGACCTCGTGCGCCTCGATCGCCGCCATGCCGACGCCCTCGAGGTAGTCGACCGCTGCGGCGAGGCCCACGATCGCCGACACCGGCTGCGTGCCGGCCTCGAAGCGCTGCGGCGCGGGCAGGAACTCGCGCTCGGTCATCGTCACGGTCGTGATCATCGAGCCGCCCACGCGCGCAGGCGGCAGCGCGGCGCCGAGGCGCTCGGCGAGGTAGAGCACGCCGATGCCGCCGGGGCCGAGCATCTTGTGGCCGCTGAACGCGGCGGCGTCGACGCCGAGCGCGCCGAGGTCGACCCGGCGGTGCGGCACCGACTGGCACGCGTCGAGCACGACGAGCGCGCCGACGGCGTGCGCGGCGGCGACGATCGGCTCGAGCGGCGCGATGAGGCCCGTGACGTTCGAGACGTGCGCGACCGCGACGACCCGCGTGCGCTCCGTGATGAGCGCGAGCGCCGCATCCGCCGTCCACACCCCGTCGTCGTCGACCTCCACCCAGCGCAGCCGCGCGCCGGTCTCGTCGGCGAGCCGCTGCCAGGGCAGCAGGTTGGCGTGGTGCTCGGCCTCGGTCACGAGGATCTCGTCGCCCTCGCGGAGCGCCAGGGCAGGGTCGACGTCGGCGGCGCGGTTCGCCTCGGCGAGCGACAGCGCGACCGTGTTGAGCGCGTCGGTGGCGTTCATCGCCCAGGAGATCTCGGTCGGGCGGGCGCCGACGAAGCGCGCGACGCGGTCGCGGGCCGACTCGTAGTCGTCGGTCGCGAGCGACGCGAGGGTGTGCGCGCCGCGGTGCACCGCCGCGTTGTGCCGGGTGCGGAAGGCCCACTCGGCCTCGAGCACCTGCCGCGGCTGCTGGCTCGTCGCGCCGGAGTCGAGGTAGACGAGCGGCACACCCACGGGCTGCTCGGCGAGGATCGGGAAGTCGCCGCGGAGCTGCTGGATGCGCTCCTCGGTCAGGGCGGGCTGGGTTCCGATCGTCACGCTCCCAGGGTAGTCGCCGCCGCCCCGGCCGCCGCGGGCGGGCTGGCGCGAGCGCCCCTCGGCGACGTGCCCCGCTCAGCGCCCTGCGGCCGCCCGCGCGAGCAGCACGGCGCGCTCGCGGGCGTTCTGCGCCCGCTCCGCCGCGAGCGCGAACGCCTCCCGTGCCTCCGCGTCGCGCCCGAGGCGCGCGAGCAGCTCGCCGCGCACCGACGGCAGCAGGTGCCCGGTCCTGAGCGCCCGCTCCCCCGCGAGCGCGTCGACGATCGCGAGCGCCGCCGCCGGCCCCTCCGTCATCGACACGGCGACGGCCCGGTTGAGGGCCACGATCGGCGACGGCGACAGCTGCAGCAGCCCGTCGTAGGCGGCGACGATGCGCGCCCAGTCGGTCGAGGCGACGTCGGATGCGACGGCGTGGCACTCGGCGATGGCCGCCTGCAGCCCGTACGGGCCGAGGCCGCGGCCGAACCCCTCCGCCCGGCGCAGCGCCGCCCGCCCGCGGCGGATCGCCGCGCGATCCCACCGGCGCCGGTCCTGGTCGGCGAGCAGCACCGGCTCGCCGTCGGCGCCCACGCGTGCCGGGAAGCGGGCGGCGGTGAGCTCGAGCAGCGCCAGCAGCGCGTGCACCTCGGGCTCCTCCGGCTGCAGCGCGGCGAGGACGCGCGCGAGCCGCACCGCCTCGCGGGCGAGGTCTGGCCGCATCCACTCGTCGCCGGCGGTCGCGGCGTGCCCCTCGGTGAAGATGAGGTAGACGACGCCGAGCACCGCCCCCAGCCGCTGCGCCCGCTCGGCGCGGGCCGGCGTCTCGAACGGCACGCACGCCTCGGCGAGCGCCTGCTTCGCGCGCACGATCCGCTGCTGGATCGTCGCCACGGGCACGAGGAAGGCGCGCGCGATCTCGGCGGTCTCGAGGCCCGCGACGACGCGCAGGGTGAGGGCGACGCGCGCCTGCGGGCTCAGCACCGGATGGCACGCGGTGAGCACGAGCCGCAGCACGTCGTCGTCGATCGCGTCCGGATCCCAGGGCACCGCATCCGCCGCCTCGTGCTCGGCGCGCTCGAGGTCGTGCGCGATCGCGGCGAGGCGCTCGTCGTAGCGCTCGCGCCGGCGCCAGTGGTCGATCGCCTTGCGCTTCGCGACGGCGGTGAGCCAGGCCGCGCCGTTCCGCGGCGCACCCTGCGCCGGCCACTGCACGAGCGCATCCGCGAGCGCCTCCTGCGCGAGGTCCTCCGCGAGCGCGAAGTCGCCCGTGAAGCGCGTGAGCGTCGCGACGATGCGCGCCGACTCGATGCGCCAGACGGCGACGACAGCGCGGCGGGCCGAGTCGTCGGCCCGCCGCGCCCGGTCGTCGCCGGTCGCCGGCTCCATCACCGGCTCCGTCACCGGCGCAGGTCCTCCTCGCCGTGCACCCGCCGCAGCTCGAGCTTCGTGCCGGGCCCGAGCGGTGCCCGGCTCGCCCACTCGACCGCCGCGTCGCGCGAGGGCACGTCGATCACCCAGAAGCCGTTGCAGAGCTCCTTCGTCTCGCCGTAGGGGCCGTCGGTGACGAGCGGCGGGTCGGCCGAGAAGTCGACGACGATGCCGGTGCCGGGGCTCGCGAGGCCCTGCGCGCTGACGAGCACGCCCGCGTCGGCCATGGCCCGGTTGTACCGGCCCATCCGCTCGAGCATCGCCTCGAAGGGCGCGTCGCGGCGCTCGACGGCCGCGGCGTCCTCGTCGCGCATGATGAGCATGAACTGCATGAGCCGCTCCTCGCCCGCCGCTCAGCCCGCGACGCCGCCGGGCGCGTCCGCGGCCTTGCGAGCCGCCTGCTCCTCGCGCCAGCCCTCCTCCTTCTGCACCCACTCGTTGTCGGCCGGGAAGTCCTCGGGGCCGGTCACGCGTCGCACCTCGAGCTTGGCGCCGGGGCCGAGCGGGCAGCGGCTCGCCCACTCCGCGGCCTCCTCCTTCGACGACACCTCGAGGATCCAGAAGCCGTTGAACAGCTCCTTCGTCTCCCCGTACGGGCCGTCGGTGACGAGCGGCGGGTCGGCCGAGAAGTCGACGACGAAGCCCTCCGAGGCATCCGACAGGCCCTCGCCGGCGATGAGCACGCCCGCCTCCATCATCGACTCGTTGTACTTCCCCATCGCCTCGATGACCTGCTCGAAGGGGATCTCGCGATACGTGGCGACGGCGTCGTCGTCCGCGCGCATGATGAGCATGTACTGCATGGTTCCTCCTGTGATCCGGGGGCCGTCGTCCGACCCTCTCACTCACTGCGTCGAACGGGAACGGCTCGGATCGACATCGGTGGCGGATGCGCTCCGGCGGGCCCGGCGGTCGGGTCCGGTGGCCGCCGCCACGGTCCACCCCGCGGCGATGGCCGACGCCGCGACGATGCCCGACGGCAGGGTGCCGAGCGACGACATCGCCGCCGCGCCGAGCAGCAGCAGCATGGCGCCGGCGAGCTCCAGCGTCGCGAGGCGCGGGAACGCGCCGATCGCCCGCACGCGCAGGCCCACGAACGCGAGCGCGCCCGCGAGGGCGGTGCTGAGGGCGGGGACCATGGCGCGCTCGGCCCACATGGCGACGCGCGACGCCTCGTAGCTGACGCCGCCCGCGTCGTGCACGAGCGCGTCGACGAGCAGCAGCGCGAAGAGCACGATCGTGGGCGCGACCGCGATGATGCCGATCGCCGCCAGCTGGCCCGCGCGCTCGCGCGGCGCATCCCAGGTGGCGCGCACGATGAGCGCCGCCCAGCCGAGCGCGAGCGCGCCGAGCGCGACGATCCCGATCGCCGGCCACAGGAGCGCCGCCTGGTCGTCGCAGACCCAGTCCTCGCCGACGAACGCGCAGCCGAAGCGCAGTCGCGCCTGCAGGTAGCTGGCCGGCGACAGCCCGACGAGCACGCTGGCGACGAAGCCGATCACGAGCGTCCAGAGCGCCGTGGCGCGAGCCGCGCGCGTGCGCGCCGTGTCCCGGGTCATGCGCCCATCATGCTCCTGTCGGCGCTACTCCCACTCGATGGTGCCCGGCGGCTTCGACGTGACGTCGAGCACGACCCGGTTGACCTCGGGCACCTCGTTCGTGATGCGGTTCGAGATGCGCGCGAGCACGTCGTAGGGCAGCCGGGTCCAGTCGGCGGTCATCGCGTCCTCGCTCGAGACGGGGCGCAGCACGACGGGGTGGCCGTAGGTGCGGCCGTCGCCCTGCACGCCCACCGAGCGCACGTCGGCGAGCAGCACCACGGGGCACTGCCAGATCTCGCCGTCGAGGCCGGCGGCCGACAGCTCGGCGCGCGCGATCGCATCCGCCCGTCGCAGCGTGTCGAGGCGCTCCTCGGTGACCTCGCCGATGATGCGGATGCCGAGGCCGGGGCCGGGGAACGGCTGCCGGCCGACGATCGCCTCGGGAAGGCCCAGCTCGCGGCCGATCGCGCGCACCTCGTCCTTGAACAGCGCGCGCAGCGGCTCGATGAGCTGGAACTGCAGGTCGTCGGGCAGGCCGCCGACGTTGTGGTGGCTCTTGATGTTGGCCGCGCCGGTGCCGCCGCCCGACTCGACGACGTCGGGGTAGAGCGTGCCCTGCACGAGCCAGCGGATCGGCTCGCCGTCGGCGGCCGCCTCCGCGGCGAGGTCGCGCTCGGCCTGCTCGAAGACGCGGATGAACTCGCGCCCGATGATCTTGCGCTTCTCCTCCGGGTCGGTGACGCCCTTGAGGGCCTGCATGAACCGCTCCCGCGCATCCACCGTCACGAGCCTGACGCCCGTGGAGGCGACGTAGTCCTCCTCGACCTGGCGGCGCTCGTCCTGCCGCAGCAGGCCGTGGTCGACGAAGACGCAGACGAGCTGGTCGCCGATCGCCTCGTGCACGAGCGCGGCGGCCACGGCCGAGTCGACGCCGCCCGAGAGGGCGCACAGGACCTTGTCGGAGCCGACCTGCTCGCGGATGCGCGCGACCTGCTCCTCGATGATGTTCCCCGAGTCCCAGTCGCCCGGGAGCCCGGCGATCTCGTGCAGGAACGACGACAGCACGCGCTGCCCGTGCTCGGAGTGCTTGACCTCCGGGTGCCACTGCACGCCGGCCATCCTCCGCTCGCGGTGCTCGAACGCCGCGACCGGGGTGTCGGCGGTCGTCGCGAGCACCGTGAAGCCCTCCGGCGCCTCGGAGACCGAGTCGCCGTGGCTCATCCACACCGTCTGCGCCTCGGGCTGGCCGTGCAGCAGCGTGCCGGGCGCGTCGACGGTGACCGCCGTCGAGCCGTACTCGCGGTTGCCGGTGCGGGCGACCGTGCCGCCGAGCTGCGCCGCCATCACCTGGAAGCCGTAGCAGATGCCGAACGTCGGCACCCCGAGCTCGAGGATGCCCTCGTCGAGGCGGGGCGCGCCCGGCTCGTAGACGCTCGACGGGCCGCCCGAGAGCACGATCGCCGCCGGATCCTTGGCGCGCACCTCCTCGGCGGTGATCGTCGAGGGCACGATCTCGCTGTAGACGTCGGCCTCGCGCACGCGGCGCGCGATGAGCTGCGCGTACTGCGCGCCGAAGTCGACGACGAGCACGGGGCGCTGGGCGGTGTCGGACATCAGGACTCCCGGTGGGCGGAGGCGGTGGCGGATGCGCTGTCCCGGGCGGCCCTCTCGGCCTCCAGGCGAGCGACGTCGGCGAGCGCGATGCGGTCCATGCGGCGCTCGACGAAGAACGAGAGGAACGGCACGACGCCGCCGGCGGCCATCGCGAGCAGGCGCGCGAACGGCCAGCGCAGCAGGCTCCAGAGGCGGAACGACGCGAGCAGGTAGACGACGTAGATCCAGCCGTGCACGATGAGGATCGCGAGCGAGATGTTGAAGCCGTCGCCGAGCGAGACGATCTCGCAGCCCATGCCGCCGGGCACGAACAGCGAGTACCACTGGCACCCGTCGCCGGGCACGACCGGCTGCAGCGACAGCGGGCCGCCGGAGCCGCCCGAGAAGACCTCGACGTGGCTCGGCGCGTACTTCAGCACCATCTCGGCCACGAGCAGCAGCAGGAAGACGCCCGTCACCCACGACATCACGCGGTAGAGGGTGACCGCGGAGCGGATCTGCGGGAGCTGGTCGATGGGGCGCGGCACGGTGTCCAGCCTATCCGCGCGCGGGTGCGCCGCCGGCGGCGGCGGCGGCTGCCTCCGCGTCCTCGATCGCCTCGACCTCGCGCTCGAGGGCGTCCTTGACGAGCCGGTACCAGAGGTAGAAGGCGAAGAGCATGAAGGCGATCCACTCGACCGCGTAGAAGATGTTGAGCGCGTTCAGCTGGGTGTCGACGACGGGCCGCATCGACACGATCGGCTCGCCGCCCGCGTCGAGGGCGCCGGATGCGGCTGCCGACGGCTCGTCGAGGATCGCGTACGTGCCGTAGACGCGGCCGTCCCAGCCCTCCCACTCGTTGATGAGCGCCGCGACGCTCATCGCCTCGCGGGTGTCGCCCTGGATGTCGCCCATCGTGGGCGCCTCGGTCGGCATCAGCCGCCCGACCAGCTCGGCCGGCGCATCCGCCGCTCCCGCCGCGAGCGCGGCGGCGTGCGCCTCGGCCGCCGCCGGCTCGGCGAACCACGCGACCGCGACCGGCAGCGAGACGGGCTCCCCCGAGGGCTGCTCGGCGAGCACGCGGCCGATCACCCAGGTGCCCTGCGCGTCGTGCTGCGTGCGCCCGGCGAGGGTGTCGAAGTCGCCCGGCGCCCACGCGCCCGAGAACGACACCATGCGGCCGCCCGCCTCGGTGGTGAGGGATGCGTTCGGCTCGGCCACGCTCGTGAGCGGCACCGCGGTCTCGGTGTCGCGCTCGTCGGCCTGGCCCTGCTCGACGGCCCGCTCGATCTGCCACTGGCCGAGCAGCGCGAAGACGGCCGCGACCGCGAGGCAGCCCAGCAGCGCGGCGATCCAGCGCGGCCGCGCGGCGACCTGCAGGAAGGTGGGGATGGGGGCGCTCATGGGCACCCCCATCCTACCGGCGGATCAGGCCGCCGGCTCCTTCCGCGTGCCCACGGTGTCGGCCGTCGGCAGGGCGCTCAGCGGGATGATCTCGGGCGCCTCGGTGCGCGCGCGGTCGGCCGACTCGTCGTCCGGCAGCTGCTGGCTCGCGAGCTCGGCCGCCACGCGCTTGTTGTAGGTGTTGATCTCCTTCTCGATGCGCGCCTCGTCCCAGCCCAGCACCTCCGCCATGATGCGCGCGGCGACGGGCGCCGCCGCGACGCCGCGGTCCCACGACTCGATCGAGATGCGGGTGCGGCGGGCGAGCACGTCGTCGAGGTGCAGCGCGCCCTCGTGGGTGCAGGCGTAGCGCACCTCGGCGCCGATGTAGTCGTCGGCCCCCGGCAGCGGCTCGGCGAGCTGCGGCTCCTGCTTGATCATGTCGAGCAGCTCGTCGGTGAGCACGCCGTAGCGGTTGAGCAGGTGCTCGACGCGCGCCTTGTGCAGGCCGAACGCGCGCGCGATCTTCGCGCGCTTGTTCCAGGCGGCGCGGTAGCCGGTCGCGCCGAGCAGCGGGATCTGCTCGGTGCACGACTCGGGCACCTTGCCGTCGATGGCGCTCACGGCCTCGTCGATCGCATCCTTCGCCATCACGCGGTAGGTGGTCCACTTGCCGCCGGCGACGAGCACGAGGCCCGGCACCGTGTGCGAGACGTGGTGCTCGCGCGACAGGTTGGCGGTCGACGAGCCGTCGCCCGCCGCGAGCAGCGGCCGCAGCCCCGCGTAGACGCCCTCGACGTCGGCGCGGGTGAGCTTCGTCGCCAGCACCGTGTTGACGTTGTCGAGG
This sequence comes from Agrococcus sediminis, assembly GCF_007923295.1. Taxonomy (GTDB): domain Bacteria; phylum Actinomycetota; class Actinomycetes; order Actinomycetales; family Microbacteriaceae; genus Agrococcus; species Agrococcus sediminis. Next base: position 179,499 of record NZ_VOIR01000012.1, read on the forward strand.
ATGTAGTCGATGTCGGCCGCGGCCGCCGCCGGGTGCGCCTTGTCGAGGTTCCAGTCGGTGTCGGTCGTGCCGAGGATCCAGTGGCGGCCCCACGGGATGACGAAGAGCACGCTCTTCTCGGTGCGCAGCAGCAGCCCCATCTCGGAGTGGAAGCGGTCGCGCGGCACCACGAGGTGCACGCCCTTCGAGGCGCGCACCTTGAACTCGCCGCGCTCGCCGACCATCGCCTGCGTCTCGCCCGTCCAGACGCCGGTCGCGTTCACGACCTGCTTCGCGCGGATCTCGAACTGCTCGCCGGTCTCGTAGTCGTGCGCCTGCACGCCGACGACCCGCTCGCCGACCTTCAGGAACCCCTCCGCCCGCACGCGGCTCGCGACGTGGGCGCCGTAGAAGGATGCGGTGCGCGCGAGCTCGGCGACGTAGCGGGCGTCGTCGACCTGGGCGTCGTAGTACGTGAGCCCGCCGACGAAGGCGTCGGGGTCGAGCGACGGGATCTGCTTGAGCACCTGCTTCTTCGTGAGGTGCCGGTGGATGGGCACGCCCGGCTTCATGAAGCCCGTGTAGCTGAAGATGTCGTACAGCGCCATGCCGGCGCCGATGTAGGCGCGCTCGATGAGCGGCTTCTCGAGCGGGTACAGGAACCGCACCGGCTTCGCGAGGTGCGGCGCGATGCGCTGCAGCAGCAGGCCCCGCTCGATGAGCGCCTCGCGCACGAGGCCGAAGTTCAGCTGCTCGAGGTAGCGGATGCCGCCGTGGATGAGCTTCGACGAGCGGCTCGACGTGCCCGACGCGAAGTCGCGCGCCTCGATCAGGCCCACGCGCAGGCCGCGGGTGACCGCGTCGAGCGCGGCGCCCGTGCCGACGATGCCGCCGCCGATCACGAGCACGTCGACCTCGCGGTCGCGCATGGTGGCGATCGCGGCGGCGCGCTCCTCCGGGCCGAGCTTCCTCGACCGGCTCACGCTGTTGGTGGTCTCCGACATGGCTCCTCCTTGGTTGCTCGCCCGAGTGCCGGGCGGATCTAGCGTGGCGGGTTGGCCTCCACGACCACGTCGATCCGCTGGAACTCCTTGAGGTCCTTGTAGCCGGTCGTCGACATGGCCTTGCGCAGGGCGCCCATGATGTTGGCGGTGCCGTCGGCCGACGGCGACGGGCCGTTCAGCACGACGTCGAGCTGGCCGACCTGGTCGACCTGCACGCGGTTGCCGCGAGGCAGCTTCTGGTTGTGCGCCTCAGGGCCCCAGTGCCAGCCCCGGCCCGGCGCATCCGTCGCCCGCGCGAGCGCGGTGCCGAGCATGACGGCGTCGGCGCCGCACGCGAGCGACTTCACGATCTGGCCCGACGTGCCGAGCGAGCCGTCGGCGATGACGTGCACGTAGCGGCCGCCCGACTCGTCGAGGTAGTCGCGGCGCGCGGCGGCGACGTCGCTCACCGCGGTCGCCATGGGCGCGGCGACGCCGAGCACCTTCTCGCTCGTCGACGCGGCGCCGCCGCCGAAGCCGACGAGCACGCCCGCGGCGCCGGTGCGCATGAGGTGCAGCGCCGCCGTGTAGGTCACGACGCCGCCGACCACGACCGGCACGTCGAGCTCGTAGATGAAGCGCTTGAGGTTGAGGGGCGCACCCGACTCGGCCGAGACGTGCTCGGCGCTCACCGTCGCGCCTCGGATCACCATGAGCTCGACGCCCGCGGCGAGCACGGTCTCGTAGTGCTCCTGCACCGCCTGCGGGCTCAGGCTGCCGGAGACGACCACGCCGGCGTCGCGGATCTGCGCGAGGCGGTCGCGGATGAGCTCGGGCTTGATCGGCTCGGCGTAGATCTCGCGCATGCGGTTCGTCGCGAGGTCGGCGGGGAGCCCGGCGATCTCGGCGAGCAGCGGCTCGGGGTCGTCGTAGCGGGTCCAGACGCCCTCGAGGTTGAGCACGCCGAGCCCGCCGGCCCTGCCGAGCGCGATCGCGGTGGCCGGGCTCATCACCGAGTCGGTGGGGGCGCCGAGCACCGGGATGTCGAACTTGAAGGCGTCGATCTGCCACTGCAGCGACACGAGGTCGCTGTCGCGCGTGCGCCGCGACGGCACGATGCTGATGTCGTCGAAGCCGTAGCCCATCCGGGCGCGCTTGCTGCGGCCGATCTCGATCTCCGTCACGCTCCCCAGCCTATCCCGGGCCGCCCCGGAGCCGACCCAGAGCCGCCCGGGAGCGCCCCCAGCGCCGCCCGATGGTCAGAGCACGCTCTTGATGCGCAGCAGCGCCGCCTCCAGCTCGTCGCGCACCCGGGTCGCGGCCGCGGCCGACATGCGCTCGCCGCGGTCGGCGCGCACCGCGTCGCGCACCTGCTGCCGGAAGTCGTTGAGCGCGAGGTCGACGTCGTGGATCGCGATGCGCGCGGCCGCCCGCCCGGGCGCCGACGGCGCATCCGCCCGCTCCTCCGGCTCCGGCCGCGGTGCGCTCCACGGGTTCTGCACCGGCCGCTCGGGGGGCGCGGATGCGTCGGGCCGGGCGGGCTCGGGAGGCCGCGGCGCGCTCGACCACGAGGGCGCGCTCGGCGCGCTGCGCGCATCGCGCTCGGCCGCGGCGAGGTCGGCCCGCAGCGCCTGCATGGCGCTCTTGACGCCCGCCCGCACGTCGGAGGCCATCCGCCGCACCGAGTCGGTGATCTCGCCCTCGAGGTCGCGCAGCTCGCCCTGCCGGGCGGCGAGCTCGGCGCGGCCCGCGTCGGTGATCTCGTAGGTGGTCTTGCGGCCGTCGGCGGTCTTCGTCAGCAGCCCCTCCTCCTCGAGCTTCGCGAGCCGCGGGTAGATGGTGCCCGCGCTCGGCGAGTACGTGCCGCCGAAGCGCTGCTCGAGCGCCTGCATGAGCTCGTAGCCGTGGCGCGGCGCCTCGGCGAGCAGGCTCAGCAGGTAGAGGCGGAGCGCCCCGTGGCCGAAGACGGGCGTCATGCGTCCCTCCGAACGACCGTGATGTCGCCCGAGACGGTGTTGGCCGAGAAGCCGAAGGCGCTCGCGCCATCGATCGTCTCGCTGCCGCCGCGCTTCGGCAGCGAGCGGCCGACGACGGTGCCGCGGCCCGAGACGGTGCGCGTGGTGGCGCGCACGCCCTGGCCGGCGTCGAGCCGCAGCGTCACGTCGGCCGAGACGGTGTTGGCCGAGATGCTGCGGGGCGAGCCGTGCACGTCGAGCAGCACCTCGCCGCTGACGGTGTCGACGCCGATGTCGGTGAGGGCGCCGCTCGCGGTGACGTCGGCTGAGACCGCGTGCACCGAGAGGGAGCCCGCGCCGCCCGAGACCTCGACGTCGCCGGAGACGGTGTTGAGGTCGAGGTCGCCGCGGTGCGACTCGACCTGCAGCGGGCCCGACACGGTGCTGAGGGTCGCCTGGCCGCTGAGGCCCGAGACGAGGGCGGATGCGCTCACCTGGCCGAGCGACAGCGCCACCTGCCGGGGCACGAGGATGCTCAGCTCGACCCGGGCGCGCACGCCCACGAGGGCCTTGACCGACTCCCACACGTCGTCCCAGCTCACGCGCGGGTGCGCGATCGAGAGCCGCCCCTGCTCGAGCGTGACGGTGAGGTCGCGCCCCTCGACCTTGTGCACCTCGACGCGCGCGGTCGGCTCGTCGTGCCCGACGATGTCGACGCTGCCGCCGACCACGCCGACGCGCAGCGACTGCACCGCGTCGAGGTCGATCACGCGGCTCTGTCCCTCGGCGATCGTCCACCGCTCGGTGATCGCATCGGCGCCCGAGGCGCCCGCGCCCGATGCGCTGCGCGGCCTCGTGTCGCCGCTCTCCCACTGCTGCTCCATGCTGAGCTCCTCCCGCTCACTCGCGATATATCGCGTCTGCTGCGACACACGATATATCGCGTTTTCGCGCCGCACAACCCCCTCCTGCCCGACGCAGCCGCGCTCATCCGCGCCCCTCACGCTCCTCGCCGCACCGGTGCATCAGCGACTGGGGCAGCCACCCCACTCGGCGAGCGCGGCGAGCTCGCGGGCAGCGACGGTCGCCGCGGGCCGCGACAGCGGTTGTGCACAGCGCGGCGCTCAGCCGGCGACGCGCGCGGACGGATGCGGCACGGTGCGCGCATGGACCTCGACATCCTCGCCGCCGACGCCGGGGAGCCGATGCGCCTCCGGCGCGCTCCCGACCTGCGGCGCATCCGGCGCGGCGCCTACGTCGACCGGGCGGCGTACGCGGCGCTCCCCGAGCACGGCCGGCACGCGGTCGCGGTGCGCGCCGTCGCCCTCACGCGTCCCGGCGCGGTCTTCGCCCGCGAGTCGGCGCTCGCCCTCGCCGGGCTGCCGCACGGGCGGCCGCGCGAGGTGTTCACGATCGGCGACCCCAGTGCCTCGGGTCGCCGCCACGGCGTGGTCAGCGCACGCGTCGCCATCGCCGACGACGACGTCATCGTCGAGGACGGCATCGCGCGCTGCACCACCGCATACGCGCTCGCGCACCTCGCGCGGGTCGGACGCCAGGTGGACGCGGTGAGCGCGCTCGACGAGGCGCTCCGGCTCGAGGCGGTCACGAAGGACGAGGTGACGGATGCGCTCGGCCGCCAGGGCGCGCGGGGCCGGCGACGCGCGTCCTGGGTGGTCGCGTTCGCCGACCCGCGCTCGCAGTCGGTGGGTGAGTCCTGGAGCCGCGTGGCGATCCACCGCATCGGCGCGCCGGCACCGCAGCTGCAGGTCGAGGTCGCGACGCGGCTCGGCGCCCGCTACCCCGACTTCCTCTGGGAGCGGCCCGGGATGCGGCCGCTGGGCGGCGAGTTCGACGGCGCGTGGAAGTACGGCGTGATCGCGGAGGCGGACGGCGTGCAGCCGGTCGACGCGGTGATCGCCGAGAAGCGCCGCGACGACGCGCTGCGCGAGCACATCGACACGCTCCACTGGATGTGGGACGCGGCGCAGCGCCCGGAGCTGCTGCGCGCGATGCTCGCGCAGGCGCACCTGCCCGTGCGCAGCGCCCTGCTGCCCGGCTGGTGAGCCCCCGCGCCGCGCCGGCGCCGCCGACTGGGGCGGCTGCGCGCCGCTGGGGCGGGCGCGCCGGCCCCGCTCGGGCGCGAGCGCCCCACTCGCCGAGGCGGCAGCGCGACGCGCGCGGCTAGCGGCGGTAGTTCGGCGCCTCGACCACCATCTGGATGTCGTGGGGGTGCGACTCCTTGAGGCCCGCGGCGGTGATCTGCACGAAGCGGCCCTTCTGCTGCAGCTCCTCGATCGTGCGCGCGCCCGTGTAGAACATCGACTGCCGCAGGCCGCCGACGAGCTGGTACGCGACCGAGCCGAGCGGGCCGCGGTAGGGCACCTGGCCCTCGATGCCCTCGGCGATCAGCTGCTCGTCGCTCGGCACGTCGGCCTGGAAGTAGCGGTCGCGCGAGTACGACGTCTTCTTGCCGCGCGTCTGCATCGCGCCGAGCGAGCCCATGCCGCGGTACGTCTTGAACTGCTTGCCGTTCACGAGCACCAGGTCGCCCGGGCTCTCGTTGGTGCCGGCGAGCAGCGAGCCGAGCATGACCGACGAGCCGCCGGCGACGAGCGCCTTCGCGATGTCGCCCGAGTACTGCAGGCCGCCGTCGGCGATGATCGGGATGCCCGTGCCCGCGTCGTGCGCGGCGCGCGCGGCGTCGTAGATGGCCGACACCTGCGGCACCCCGACCCCCGAGACGACGCGGGTGGTGCAGATCGAGCCCGGTCCGACGCCGACCTTCACGGCATCGACGCCCGCCTCGATGAGCGCCGCGGCGCCCTCGTAGGTCGCGACGTTGCCGCCGATGATGTCGATCTCGGCGAAGCGCGGGTCGCCCTTCAGCCGCGCGACCATGTCGAGCACGCCCTGGCTCTCGCCGTTGGCGGTGTCGACGACGATCACGTCGACGCCGGCCTCCGCGAGCGCCTCGGCCCGCTCGAACGCGTCGCCGAAGAAGCCGATCGCGGCGCCGACGCGGAGCCGCCCGTGGGCGTCCTTCGTCGCGTTCGGGTACTGCTCGACCTTGTCGAAGTCCTTCACCGTGATGAGGCCGCCGAGGCGCCCGTCCTCGTCGATGAGCGGCAGCTTCTCGAGCTTCGTCTGGTGGAAGATCTCGAAGGCGTCCTCGCGGGAGATGCCGACCTTCGCGGTCTTGAGCGGCGACGGGGTCATCACGTCGCGCACGAGCGTCGTCGCGAACTCGTCGCGGGGCACGAAGCGCATGTCGCGGTTCGTGACGATGCCGACGAGCACGCCCGTCTCGTCGACGACCGGCAGGCCCGAGACCTTGAACTCGCCGCAGATGCGGTCGACCTCCTCGATCGTCGCGTCGGCGTGCGTCGTGACGGGATCGGTGATCATGCCCGACTCCGACCGCTTCACGCGGTCGACCATCCCGGCCTGGTCGGCGATCGAGAGGTTGCGGTGCACGATGCCGATGCCGCCCTGGCGGGCCATGGCGATGGCCATGCGGTCCTCGGTCACGGTGTCCATCGCGCTCGACACGAGCGGGATGGCGAGGCGGATGCGGCGGGAGAGCCGCGTGCCGGTGTCGGCCTCGCTCGGGATCACATCCGTGCGGCCCGGCAGCAGCATGACGTCGTCGTAGGTGAGGCCGATCGGCCCGAACGGGTTGCGCATCTCCATCGCCTCCATCGTATCGATTCGGTTACGGTCCAGCGGCATCCCGGTGAAGAACGGCGCAGGGCTCTGCAATTGGACGATCGGCGGTCCAGGCGGCCGCTACTGTGTCACCACCGATGTAACGGGCATCCTGCGAACCGCATTCCTGCGGCCCCGCCCGCCCCACAGCATGGAGGACATGTGAAGACGTCCAGCAGACCGCGACGGAGCGGGCTGCGGCGAGCGATCGCCGTTGCCCTGGCCGTCATGGGGATGGTGGCAGGAGGCGCGACCGCGGTCGCCGCCGCTCCCCTCCCCGCGACCGAGCAGCCCAGCCCGTTCAGCTTCAACGGCATCATCCGGGACGGCCAGGAGCCGGTCGAGGGCGTCGCGATCACCGTCACCGGCAACGGGGTGGATGAGACGGCCGAGACGGGCGCGGACGGCCGGTGGTCGGTCGGCGTGCCCGAGCGCGGCACCTACACCGTCTCGATCGACACGTCGACGCTGCCCGAGGGGCTGACGCTCCGCGATCCGTCGTTCGAGAGCCGCGAGTTCGAGATCGGCGGCTCGAGCTCGGTGGGCGTGCTGTTCCCGTTCGGCGAGTCCTCGGGCGGCTCCGGCGGCACCGGCGGCAACACCGGCACCGGCGGCAACACGGGCACGGGCGGCGAGGGCGGCACGGGCGGAGAGCCCGCGACCGGCGGCGAGGGTTCGCCGGGCGGCGAGACCTCCACGGGCACCTCCTCGAACGACTTCGGCTCGCAGCTGCTCTCGCGCATCATCTCGGGCCTCAACTTCGGCCTGCTGCTGGCCCTCGCCGCGATCGGCATCACGCTCATCTTCGGGACCACCGGCGTCAACAACTTCGCGCACGGCGAGCTGCTGACCTTCGGCGGGATCGTCTTCTACGTCACGACGACGCTCGTGAACTGGCCGGCCTGGATCGCGATCGTCTTCACGCTCGCCGCCTCCGCGGCCTTCGGCTGGCTGCACGACTGGGGCATCTTCAAGCCGCTGCGGCGCCGCCGCGTGGGGCTCGTGCAGGTGCTGATCGTGACGATCGGCCTCTCCATCGCGCTGCGGTACTTCTACCAGTTCCTCATCGGCGGCGGCACGTACGGCCTCTCGGTCGACCGCGGCCCGGTCCTGCAGATCGGCCCCGTGCTCATGACGACGTCGAACGTCGTCAGCACCGTCATCGCGATCGTCGTGCTCATCGCCGTCGGCCTCTTCCTCACCCGCACGCGCATCGGCAAGGCCACGCGCGCGGTGAGCGACAACGCGAGCCTCGCCGCCGCATCCGGCATCGACGTCGACCGGGTCATCCGCATCGTCTGGGTGCTCGCGGGCCTCCTCACCGGCGGCGCGGGCATCCTTTACACCTACTTCATCGGCGCGAACATCAAGTGGGACGTGGGCTTCACGATCCTTCTGCTGCTCTTCGCCGGCGTCACCCTCGGCGGCCTCGGCAGCGCCTTCGGCGCGCTCGTCGGCGCGGTGATCATCGGCCTCGTCACCGAGATCTCGACGCTGTTCATCGCACCCGACCTGCGCTACGCGATCGCGCTGCTGGTGCTCATCCTCGTGCTGCTCTTCCGACCGCAGGGCATCCTGGGTCGACGGGAAAGGATCGGCTGACATGGACTTCCTCAGCATCCTCAACACCGCTGCGGGCGAGATCCTCTCCCCCACCACGGCCGCCTTCGCGCTCGCGACCATCGGCCTGAACATCCACTTCGGCTACTCGGGCCTGCTGAACTTCGGCCAGGCCGGCTTCATGGCGATCGGCGCGTACGCGTTCGCGATCTTCACGATGATGGCCGACCCGACCGCGACGCTCGGCTGGCCCGCGTGGCTGTCGTTCCTCACCGCGGTGATCGTCGCGATCGTGGCGGCGGTGGTGTTCGCGCTCATCCTCGGCATCCCGACGCTGCGGCTGCGCGGCGACTACCTCGCGATCGTCACGATCGCGGCCGCCGAGATCATCCGCTTCACCGTGCGCACGCAGGACCTCACCGCCGTCACGGGCGGCTCGCAGGGCCTGCGCGGTCAGGACTACAAGGGCGACTTCGACGCCATGAACCCCCTGACCGGCACGACCTACGGCTTCGGCCCATGGACGGCGACCGCCTACGACACCTGGGTGCGCATCATCGCGTGGTCGCTCGTGATCGTCGCGCTCGTGCTCGTGTGGCTGCTCATGCGCAGCCCGTGGGGCCGCGTCATCAAGGGCATCCGCGAGGACGAGGATGCGGTGCGCTCGCTCGGCAAGAACGTCTACAGCTACAAGATGCAGGCGCTCGTGCTCGGCGGCACGATCGGCGCGATCGCCGGCGTGATGTTCGTGCTGCCCCGCGCGGTGCAGCCCGACAACTTCGCGACCACGATGACCTTCTACATCTGGACGGCGCTGCTGCTCGGCGGCGCGGCCACGGTGTTCGGGCCGCTGCTCGGCTCGATCCTCTTCTGGGTGCTGCTGTCGTTCACCGGCGGCGTCATCAACGTGCTCCACGGCATGGGCCTCTTCGGCGACATGTCCGGCTCGCAGGCCGGCCAGATCCGCTTCGTGCTCATCGGCGTCGCACTGATGCTGCTGGTGGTCTTCCGACCACAGGGCATCCTCGGCAACAAGAAGGAGCTGTCGTTCCATGTCTGACACGACCACACCTCCCCGCACGCATCCGCTCGTCGAGGGCGAGGTGGCCCCCGGCTGCAAGAAGGTCGACGCGATCGTCGTCGCCGACGGCGTCGTGCGGCAGTTCGGCGGCCTCACGGCCGTCGACGTCGAGCACGTCGAGATCCCGCGCGGCATGATCACCGCGCTCATCGGCCCGAACGGCGCCGGCAAGACGACCTTCTTCAACCTGCTCACCGGCTTCGACCGCCCCAACAAGGGCACCTGGTCGTTCGAGGGGCAGTCGCTCGCCCACGTGCCGAGCCACAAGGTGGCACGGCGCGGCATGGTGCGCACCTTCCAGCTGACGAAGTCGCTCGGCCGCCTGACGGTGCTGCAGAACATGCTGCTCGGTGCGCGCGACCAGCGCGGCGAGGGGATGTTCGCGGCGCTCGTGAAGCCGCTGTGGAAGGCGCAGGAGCAGGCCAACACCGAGCGGGCCGACGCGCTGCTCGCCCGCTTCAAGCTCGACGCGAAGCGCGAGGACTACGCGGCGTCGCTCTCGGGCGGCCAGCGCAAGCTGCTCGAGATGGCGCGCGCGCTCATGAGCGAGCCGACGCTCGTCATGCTCGACGAGCCGATGGCCGGCGTGAACCCCGCGCTCACCCAGTCGCTGCTCGACCACGTGAAGGGCCTCAAGGACGACGGCATGACGGTGCTCTTCGTCGAGCACGACATGCACATGGTGCGCCACATCTCGGACTGGGTGATCGTGATGGCCGAGGGCCGGGTCGTCGCCGAGGGCCCGCCCGAGACGATCATGCAGAACCAGGCCGTGGTCGACGCCTACCTGGGCGCCCACCACGACACCGACCTCGGCACGCTCACGAACCAGCAGGTGGCGCAGATCCACCACGACGCCGACGCGGACGTCGACGCCGACGACGCATCCGCGCCGACGACGGATGCGTCGACCGCGTCCACGACGGACGCCGACCAGGAGGAGGGCAGGCGATGACCGCGACCCCCGTGCTCGAGACCAAGGAGCTGGTGGCCGGCTACCTGCCGGGCGTCAACATCCTCAACGGCTGCTCGATCGTCGCCAACCAGGGCGATCTGATCGGCATCATCGGCCCGAACGGCGCCGGCAAGTCGACGCTGCTGAAGGCGGTGTTCGGCCAGGTGAACATCCGCGAGGGCAGCGTGCTGCTGAACGGCGACGACATCACCGGCCTCAAGGCCGACCGGCTGGTCGGCAAGGGCGTCGGCATGGTGCCGCAGAACAACAACGTGTTCCCGTCGCTCACCATCGAGGAGAACCTCGAGATGGGCCTGTTCCAGCAGCCGCGCATGTTCAAGGAGCGCTTCGAGTTCGTCGGCGGCCTCTTCCCCGAGCTCGTGAAGCGTCGCAAGCAGCGCGCCGGCAGCCTCTCGGGCGGCGAGCGGCAGATGGTCGCGATGGGCCGCGCGCTCATGATGGACCCGGCGGTGCTGCTGCTCGACGAGCCGAGCGCGGGCCTCAGCCCCGTGCGCCAGGACGAGACCTTCCTGCGCGTCGCCGAGATCAACAGCCACGGCGTGACGATCGTCATGGTCGAGCAGAACGCGCGACGCTGCCTGCAGATCGCGCACCGCGCGTACGTGCTCGACCAGGGCAAGGACGCGTACACCGGCACCGGACGCGAGATGCTGAACGACCCGAAGGTGATCCAGCTCTACCTCGGCACGCTCGCGACCGACGTCGAGGAGAAGGCGCGCACGACGTCGCAGCCGACGGTCGACCCGGGCGTCTGAGGCGCCGGGACGGCACGAGGAAGGGCCCCGCTCGCGAGAGCGGGGCCCTTCCTCGTGGAGTGGTGGTCTCGACTCGTGCGGCGCCCTGCGGGCGCTGCACGGCTCGACCGGCGGGGGGACGCGAAGAGGGCCCCGCCGGAGCGGGGCCCTCTCGTCGCAGGGGCGGGTCACTCGTTGAGCGAGCCCTCCTCGGCGTTCAGGAAGGTGTACTTGTTGTCGGCGCCGTACTGGTAGATGCCGATGAAGGCCTCCGTCGGGTCGCCGTTCTCGTCGAACTCGATCGGACCCGAGGGGCCGTCGTAGTCGATGTCCTCGCCGGCCTCGATCAGCTCCAGGCACTCGGCCACGTCGGTGCACTTCGTGCCCTCGGTGGAGACCGCCTGCATGTTGTCGCGGATCGTGATCGGGTCGGCGCTGCCGCCCTGCGCGGCCGCGAGGGCTGCCAGGATCACGGCGTCGTACGACTCGGGGCCGTAGGAGAAGTCGCCCAGCTCGGGGTCCTGCTCCAGCAGGCGGTCCTTGAAGCCCTCGTCGGCGGGGTTGCCGGGCAGCGTGCCCTTGGCGCCCTCGAGCGTGCCCTCCGGGAAGTTGTAGTCGTTCGACAGGTTGCCGTCGACGAAGTACATGCCGGAGGACGGGAAGCCCTGCGTCGCGAGCTCGGGCACGATCTGCGCCGTCTCGGCGAACGCGATGATCGCGATCGCGTCGGGGTCGCCCTGCATGAGCTCCGACACCTGCGACGTGAAGTTCGTGTCGCCCGGGTTGTAGAGCACGTTGCCGGTGACCGTGCCGCCGGCGGCCTCGACCGCCATCGCCGCGTTCTCCTGCAGGCCCGTGCCGTACGGGTCGTTGATGGTGATGAACCCGACGCTCGCGGCGCCGTCGCCCGTCATGAGGTTGCCGAGCACGCGGCCCTGCAGCACGTCTGAGGGCGCGGTGCGCCAGTAGAACCCGTCGTCCTCGTAGTCGGAGAAGTCGGGCGACGTGTTGGCCGGCGAGATCTGCACGACCTGCGCGTCGATCAGCTGGTCGATGAACGTGAAGGACACGCCCGACGACGCCGCGCCGATGACGACGTCGGCACCGGCCGAGACGAGCTCGCCCGCCGAGGCGGTGGCGATGTCGGTCGTGGTGTCGCCGGAGTCGCGGTGCTGCACGTCGACCTCGAACTCGAAGCCAGCGGCCTCGAGGTCGGCCGCCGCCAGGTCGACGCCCGCGAACTCGGGCGGGCCGAGGAACGCGAGGTTGCCGGTCTGGGGCAGGATCGTGCCGACGACGAACGAGGTGTCGACCTCGCCGCCCTCGTCGGGCCCTGCGGATCCGGACGGCGCCGGCGTGGTGCCGCCGCCGGCGCAGGCTGCGAGCAGCAGGACGCCGGCGGTCGCGGCGCCGAGCGCCGCGGCACGACGGGGGTGCCCGGTGGTGCGAAGGAAGGACTGCATTGTGCTCCTAATTCCTCTGGAGGTGCGCGCTTGAGCGTGCATTGGCACAACAGTAGGCGAGCGGCGGACCGTTTTCGGCCGATCCGCGTTACGTCCTGGTAACGGTCTTGGCGCATCCGACCCCCGCTCGGGCGATGCTCGGGCGGTGCTGAGCAATTGCGGATGCGCACGGCAGTCCCCGCCTCGCGACCAGCGCGCAGGCACGCGCGGGTAGCGTTGCCGCGACGGCGAGGAGCGCGACATGGGACTGTTCAGGCAGAGGACCGCCACCGAGGTCGAGCTGGCGGACCGGAGCGATCGGGCACGGCTGTGGGGCGACACCTTCGGCCGGTTCGCGACGCGGGCGCTGCAGGGCATCATCGTCGTCGTCGCGGTCGCCGGCGTCGTGTTCGCGATGACGCAGCTGACGCTCGTCATCATCCCGGTGACGATCGCGCTCATCCTCGCCTCGGCGTTCGCGCCCGTGATGCGCTGGATGCGCCGCAAGGGCGTGCCGAGCGGGCTCGCGACCGCGGGGGCGATGCTCGCGATCGCGCTCGCGCTCGGCGGCGTGGTGTGGCTCGTCGTGAACGCCGTGCGCTCGCAGCTCGACGAGCTCGTGGCGCAGACGTCCGAGGGCATCGACCAGGTGATCGACTGGGTCTCGACCCTCCCCTTCGCGCCCACCGACGAGCAGATCCAGCAGGGCCGCGACGCGGTCGTCGACTTCCTCACGAGCTCGCAGTTCGGCTCGGGCGCCGTCGCCGGCGCCGCCGCCGCGGCCAACTTCCTCACCGGCCTCGTGCTCATGCTGGTGGTGCTGTTCTTCTTCCTCAAGGACGGCCCGCGCATCTGGGAGTTCCTGCTGCGGCCGCTCGAGGGCGAGCGCTACGCCCGCGGCAAGCGCATCGGCCGCCGCACCGTCGACACCCTCGGCGGCTATGTGCGCGGCACGGCGACGGTCGCGCTCGTCGACGCGGTCGGCATCGGCGTCGTGCTCGCCTTCGCGCAGGTGCCGCTCGCCCTCCCGCTCTCGGTGCTCGTGTTCCTGCTCGCGTTCATCCCGCTCGTGGGCGCGACCGTGGCCGGCGCGCTCGCGACCCTCGTGGCGCTCGTCGCGAACGGCCCCGTCGTGGCGCTCGTGGTCCTCGCGGCCGTCGTGCTCGTGAACCAGCTCGAGGGCAACTTCCTCCAGCCGGTCGTGATGGGGCGCTCGCTGCAGATCCACGAGCTCGTCATCCTCATCGCCCTGACCGTCGGCACGGTGCTCGGCGGCATCGTCGGCGCCGTGCTCTCGGTGCCGATCGCGGCCGTCGCGTGGGGCATCGTGCAGGTGTGGGACGGCGAGGACCGCCCGGCCAGGATGTTCCGGCAGAAGCGGCCGGAACCGGCGTAGCCGCTCGCCGCGCGCCTGGGTCCGCGCCGCGCGTCAGGCCGCGGCGGGCTCGGGCCGCGGGCGGCGCGCGTGGCGGCCCAGCAGGTCGAGCGACACGAGCGCGAGCGACGCCCAGACGAGCGCGAAGCCGATCCAGCGCTCGAGCGGCATCGGCTCGAGCATCACGAAGGCGCCGAAGAGGAACGAGATGATCGGCGCGAGGTACTGCGTGAACGCGAGCGCCGTGAGCGAGATGCGGCGGGCTGCGGCGGCGAAGGCGAGCAGCGGCACCGCCGTGATGACGCCGAGCCCGACGGTGCCCCCGATGCCGGCGGCGCCGTTCGCGCCGACCGTCACGCCCTGCAGCGAGATCGCGATGCCCATCATCACGAGCGCGGCCGGCAGCGCCGCGACCGTCTCGATCGTGAAGCCCGAGAGCGCGTCGACCGAGCCGCCCACCCGCTTCTTGATGAGCCCGTAGACGCCGAACGAGAGGGCCACCGTCAGGCCGATCCAGGGCACCTCGCCGTAGCCGACGACCATCACGAGCACGCCGAGCGCGCCGAGCCCGACCGCGACCCACTGCACGGGCCGCAGCCGCTCGCCCAGGAAGGCGACGGCGAGCACGACGCTCACGAGCGGGTTGAGGAAGTAGCCGAGGCTCGTCTCGAGCACGCGGTCGCTCAGCACGCCGATGAAGAAGGCCGTCCAGTTGACGAGCACGGCGCAGCCGGCGAGCACGAGCGAGACGGTGTCGCGGCGGCTGCGCAGCACGCCGGCGAGCCTGCTCCAGCCGCGGGTGGCCGCGACGAGCGCGAACCCGACGACCACCGAGGCGATCACCCGCCAGCCGATGAGCTCGAAGCCGTCGATGCCCTTCGTCAGCTGCAGGTAGACGGGGACGACGCCCCAGAAGGCGTACGCGAAGACCGCGTACCAGATGCCGGCGCGCGTGCGCCCGCCCGGGTGCTCACCCATCCGACCCTCCCGAGGCCCGTGGTCCGTGGTGGAACTGCGACGGCGGCGCCCCGCGAGGGGGCGCCGCCGTCGATCTCAGCGGAGCGTCAGCGCTCGACGATCGCGAGCACGTCGCGAGCCGAGAGCACCAGGTACTCGTCGGCGCCGAACTTGACCTCGGTGCCGCCGTACTTGGAGTACAGCACCTTGTCGCCCACGGCGACGTCGATCGGGACGCGGTTGCCGTTGTCGTCGACACGACCCGGACCCACGGCCACGACCTCGCCCTCCTGGGGCTTCTCCTTGGCGGTGTCAGGGATGACGAGACCGCTGGCGGTGGTCGTCTCTGCCTCGACCTGCTTGATGACGATGCGGTCCTCGAGCGGCTTGATGGAAACCGACACGGTTGCCTCTTTCTGTCAGATCCTGGGGTGCGCCCGGCAGTGCCGGGCACCTGAGCAAGCCTAGGCGGTCGGCTGGCACTCGGTCAACATGAGTGCCAGCCGCGCCGCGGGTGCTTGGATGAGTGCGATGGATGCCGAGGAGCTGCGACTGCTGCTGTCGAAGGACGGCCTCGCGCTGCTCGAGCGCGCCGAGGCGGGCCTCGACGGCGACGTCGTGCGCGAGGTGACGCGGCTCCGCGCCGAGGGGCACGATCCCCGGCTCGTCGCCGCCGTGCTCACCCAGGCCCGCCTGCGCCGCCGCGCCCGGGCGAAGTTCGGCGAGTTCGCGAGCGGCATGCTCTTCACCGAGGCCGGGCTCGAGCAGGCCACGCGGCTGCGCGTCGCCGCGCACCACGCGGGGCGGATGCGCCGGGCCGGCATCGTCTCGGTGGCCGACCTCGGGTGCGGCATCGGCGCCGACGCGCTCGCGTTCGCGACGCTCGGGCTCGAGGTCACGGCCGTCGAGCGCGACGAGGTGACCGCCGCGATCGCGACCTACAACCTCGCCGCGTGGCACGCATCCGTCGTGCACGGCGACGCGCTCGACACCCCCGTCGACGCGGAGGCGCTGTGGTTCGACCCCGCCCGCCGCGACGGCGCGCGGCGCCTCAGCGACCCCGCCGACTGGTCGCCGCCGCTCGACGCCGTCTTCGCGCGCGCCGCCGCGCAGCCGGCGGGCGTGAAGCTCGCGCCGGGCATCGACCGCGACCTGCTGCCGCCGGACGCGGAGCACCAGTGGGTCACCGACGGGCTCGACACCGTCGAGGCGGTGGTGTGGACCGGGCGGCTCGCCCGGCCCGGCGTCGCGCGCAGCGCGCTCGTGCTCGGCGACGGCGTCGCCGAGGAGCTCGCCGGCGACCCGAGCCACCCCGAGCCCGGCGAGCTCGACGCGTGGCTGTACGAGCCGGCCGGCGCCGTCATCCGCGCCGAGCTCATCGGCGCGCTCGCCGAGCGGCTCGATGCCCGCGCGGTGAGCGACGGCATCGCCTACCTGACGGCCGCGCGCCACGTCGGGACGCCGCTCGCGCAGGCGTTCCGGGTGCGCGAGACGCTCCCCCTCGACGAGCGCCGGATCGCGCAGCGCCTGCGCGAGCTCGGCATCGGCGAGCTCGAGATCAAGAAGCGCGGCGCCGACATCGACCCCGCGGCGCTGCGGAGGCGGCTCAAGCTGCGCGGCGACGCGCGCGCCACGCTCATCCTCACGCGGATCGCCGGGCGGCATCGCGCGGTGCTCGCCGACCGGGCCTGAGACCGACGAAGCCTGAGCACGACGAAGCCCCCGGCCGCTGGGGCCGGGGGCTTCGCTGGACGACGAGGTCTCGTGACGCGCGCAGCATGCGGCGCGCTCCTCGACCTGAGCCCTCCGCGCTCACCGCGAGGGTGAGCGCTCCGGGCTCACATCGAGCTGATCTCCATGAGGTACGGGATCCAGTTCACGGCCATGATGATGCCGATCACGAGGCAGATGATGAAGATGATCGAGCCGGCGATCGCGGCGATCATCGGCCACGGCTTCGCCTCGGGGTTCTTCTTCATCGCGACGAAGCCGAGGATCGCGCCGATGAGCGCGAACAGCCAGCCGGAGCCGGCGAACCACATGCCGAGGAAGCCGAGGCCCGTGAGCACGAGCGCGGCGATCGTGATGCCCTTGAGCTTCTTCTCGCCCGCCGGCGCTGCGCCGAACGGCTGCTGCTGGGCGTAGCCGGTGGCGGCGGGGTCGCCGTAGGACTGCGAGTAGGAGGGCTGCTGGCCGTAGGCGGCGTCGGCGGGAGCGCTCGCGCCGTACGCCGGCTGCTGGCCGTAGCCCGGCGCCTGCTGGCCGTAGGCGGCCTGCTGGCCGTAGCCGGGCTGCTGCCCGTAACCCTGCTCGGCCGGCGCCGACTGCCCGTAGGCGGCCTGCTGGCCGTAGCCCTGCTCGGGGGTCGACTGCCCGTAAGCCGGCTGCTGCTGGCCGTACGCGGGCTGCTGGCCGTAGGCCTGGTCGCCGCCGGGCTGCTGGCCGTAGCCGGGCTGCTGGCCGTAGGACGGCGCGCTCGCGCCGTAGGAGGGGGCGCTGCCGCCGTAGGCGGGCTGCTGGCCGTAGCCGGCCTGGCCGTCCTGCGGAGCCTGCTGGCCGTAGCCCGGCTGCTGGCCGTAGGCGGGCGGCTGGGCGTGGTCGCCCTGGCCCTGGGCTGCGTCGCGCGGCTGGCCGAACGACGGGGCCTGCTCGGGCTGCTGCCCGAAGTCGGCCGCGGGCTGGGCGCTGTCGGCATCGCCGGGCTGTGCGGCGCCCTCCTGGTCGGGGCGACGGAAGCGGTCGTCGGCGGGCGGGTACTGGTCGCTCACGGGATCCTCCTTGCGATGCGCGACTGCGCGTGGTTCACCGTACCCTGCCGCCGAGGCGCGAAGCCTGGAAGCGGGCCGAACGGCAGCTCGGCGCGTCGGCGCTCAGACCCCGGGCATCCCCTGCATGCCCCCGACCACGGTGACGATCATCGCGATGCCCGCGACCGTCGCGGCGATCAGCGCGACGAGCGTCACGGCGCCCAGGATCACGGCCCAGGCAGCGAGCAGCCTGCCGTCGTCGCCCGAGCGCCGGATGCGCGACAGCGCGACGAGCCCGAGCACGATCGCGGCGATCGAGCCGAGGCCGACGAGGATCGTCGTGCCGGCGGCCGCCGAGGCGATCGCCCAGATCGCGAGCGCGTCGGTCCTCGGGCCCGGATGCGTGGGCGAGCGGAAGGGCGCGGGCGCCGTCGGCGCGGGCGCCGGGCCCCATCCCGGCTGCTGCCACGCCATGCTCATGCCCGCTCCTCGTCGGCTCGCGGCCGCGCGAGCCGATCGGCGCGCGGCGCAGGGCGATCCTGCCAGGCCGACCTGTGCGTCCGCCCGGTCGCGCCGCTCACGCCGTGACCTGCACGGTGCTCGCGTCGAGCGTCGACTCGGCGGCGAAGCCCGCGGGGCTCGGTGCGTCGCCGCGCGCGACGAGCATCGCCCCGACGGCCGCGATCATCGCCCCGTTGTCGGTGCACAGGTCGAGCGGCGGGATCCGCAGCGCGACGCCCGCCTGCTCGCAGCGCTCGGCCGCGACCGCGCGCAGGCGCCGGTTGGCGACCACGCCGCCGCCGAGCAGCAGGCGCGGGATGCCGTGCGCCGCGCACGCGTCGAGCGCCTTCGCCACCAGCACGTCGACCACCGCCTCGCGGAAGCTCGCCGCGACATCCGCCACGGGCAGCGGCTCCCCCGCAGCCTCGGCCCGCTCGACGTGGCGCGCGACCGCCGTCTTCAGCCCCGAGAACGAGAAGTCGAAGCGATGGCGGTCGCGGTCCTTCGGCGCCGTGAGCCCGCGCGGGAAGCGGATCGCCGCCGGGTCGCCGTCGACGGCGGCGCGGTCGATGGAGGGCCCGCCGGGGTAGGAGAGCCCGAGCAGCCGCGCGGTCTTGTCGAAGGCCTCGCCCGCCGCGTCGTCGATCGTCTCGCCCAGCAGCTCGACGTCGCCCGCGAGGTCGCGCACGAGCAGCAGCGACGTGTGGCCGCCCGAGACGAGCAGCGCGACGGTCGGCAGCTCGAGCGGCTCGCCCGACAGCACGTCGGCGGCGACGTGGCCGACGAGGTGGTTGACGCCGTAGAGCGGCAGGTCGCGCGCGGCGGCGAGGCCCTTCGCGGCGCCGATGCCCACCATGAGGGCGCCGGCGAGGCCGGGCCCGGCGGTGACGGCGACCGCGTCGAGGTCGTCGAGGGTGAGGGATGCGTCGGCGAGCGCGGCGAGGATCGTCGGCTGCAGCTCCTCGAGGTGGGCGCGCGCGGCGATCTCGGGCACGACGCCCCCGAAGCGCGCGTGCAGCTCCATCGACGAGGCGATCCGGTTCGCGAGCAGCTCGGTGCCGCGCACGATGCCGACACCCGTCTCGTCGCAGCTCGTCTCGATGCCGAGCACCACCGGCGGCCGCTGCCCCTGCACCATCACGCCGACTCCCGCTTCATGACCACCGCATCCACGTCCTCCGGCTGGTAGTAGCGCGGCCGCACGCCGATCTCGCGGAACCCGACCGACTCGTAGAGGCCGCGCGCGACCGGGTTGTCGGCCCGCACCTCGAGGAACAGCTCGCGCACGCCGCGCCGGCCCGCCTCGGCGAGCAGCTCGGCGAGCAGTGCGCGCCCGATGCCGCGCCCGCGCGCGTCGGCGGCGACGGCGATCGTCTGCACGTCGCCCTCGACGCCCACGGCGCGCAGGCCCGCGTAGCCGACCATGCGGCCGTCGTCGCCCTCGTCGACGGCGATGACGTAGCGGCCCCAGTCGCTCGCGATCTCCTGCTGCATCGTGGCACGCTCCCACGCGCTCGCGCCGAACGACGCCTGCTCGATCGCCATGATCGCGTCGAGGTCGCCGGCGCCGGCGGTGCGGATCACGACGCTCACTGGCTCACCCGCTTCGGGCCGGCCGACGGCGTCGCGTCCGCGTCGCGCAGGTACAGCGCCTGCTGCACCTCGGCCGCCCCGCGCACCGCGGCGCGGGCGAGCAGCGCGGCGTCGACCGCGTCGGCGTCGAGGCGGGGCGCGCCGGCGTGCGCGGCGGCCGGCGGCGGCACCGCGTCGGCGGGCGCGAGGTGCGGGCCGTCGACGACCAGGCCGTCGACGACCGAGCTCCACGCGCGCTCCCGGCGCCGCACATCCGTCGTCACCTGCGCCGTGCCCTCGGTGATGCCCCCGTGGCTCGCGATGCCGACGCACCGCACGCCGAGGCCCATCGCCGCCGCGCGCGCAGCCGCGATGCCGACGCGCAGGCCCGTGAAGGCGCCCGGCCCCATGCCGGCGACGACGAGCTCGATGCGGTCCCGGCGGCCGGCGAGCGCGCGCTCGAGCATGGGCCCGAGGTGCTCGGCGTGGCGCCGCGCGTCGCCCTGGTGCTCGCGGAAGACGACGTCGTCGCCGTCGACGACCGCGACCGAGGTGCCGAGCGAGGTGTCGATGGCCAGGATCACGGTGCCTCCTCCGTCGGGACCGGGGCGGTGAGCGAGCGCACGCGCGCGGCGTCCCAGCCGGGGCCGTGGCCGCGCAGGCGCACCGAGCGGGGCGACTCGTCGTCGCCGTCGGCCTCGCCGCGGTCGATCTCGACGCGCAGCCAGCTCTCGAGCGCGTGCTCGAGCGGCGCGCCCCACTCGGCGACCGTGATGGCGCCGTCGAGGTCGAGGTCGAGGTCGTCGAGCTCGGCCTCGTCGCCCAGCCGGTAGGCGTCGACGTGCTGCAGGTCGGGCCCCGCGGCGGTGCGGTGCGTGCGGGCGATGACGAACGTGGGGCTCTGCACGGTGCCGCGCGCGCCGAGCGCCCGGCCGATGCCGCGGGTGAGGGTGGTCTTGCCCGCGCCGAGCGGGCCGATGAGCAGCACGGCGTCGCCGGCGCGCAGCGCCGCGCCGATGCGCTCGCCGAGCAGCTCCATCGCGTCGGCGTCGGCGACCGATCCGGCGACCTCGACCGCCACGCGCGGGCCGATCATGCCGGTGAGCTCGGGGGCGGATGCGTGCTCGAGCACGACCGGGTCGCCGACGCGGGCAGGGCGGTCGCCGACGTCGAGCACGACCTGATCCATCGCCACCCGCCCGCGGATCGGGTGCGCGCCGTCGCCGCCGACGACCGCTGGGCGGCCGGTGGCGCTGCGGGTGACGCCGTCGGCGTAGCCGAGGCCGACGAGCGCGAGCGTCGTCGCGCTCGTCGTGACGTACTCGCCGCCGTAGGAGACGCCGAGGCCGGGCTCCACGCGCTTGACGCCCACGAGCTCGCCCACGAGGCGGCGGGGCTCGCCGTCGAGCCCGAGCTCGAGCACGCGCCGGGGCGCCGTCTCGGGGCCCGCGGCGACGACGCCCGCGCCCCGGCCGGCCGCGCCCATCCGGGTCACGACCTCGTACGTGATCGTGCGCGCCGCGCGCGCCCACGCGTCGGCGCTCGGCTCGCCCGCCGCCGGGTCGCCCCACAGCACGCCGTCGCCCGTGCGCGGCGGCTCGACCCTGATGCTGCACGCGCCGACCGCGGCGACGTGCGCGAGCTCGCCGCCGAGCAGCACCGGGGCGCCGACCGCCGGCAGCAGCCCGTCGTCGAGCCCGACCTCGGCGACGCCGTCGACGAAGGCGGCGCTCGCGCGCATCGCGGGCCTGAGGCCCAGGGCCGCGGCCTCCGACCCGTCGCCCGCGCCCGGCCCGCTCGGGTCGACGCCGTACGCAGCCATGCCGATGCGCACGAGGTCGAAGCGGGCCTCCGGCAGCGCGATCGCGGCCGCCGAGCTCGCGAGGTGCCGCAGCTCGAGGCCGAGCGGCTCGGCCTCGGCGAGCGCCGACGCGAAGTCGCGCACCTGCGCGAGGTCGGCGTCGCGGCTCGTGCCGGCGAGGTGCGACATCGCGCCGCGGATGCGTGCGCCCCCGGCGGCGAGCGCGATCGCGCGCGCGATCGCCGCCGCGCGGTCGCCGCGCGCGATGCCGTTGCGGCCGAGGCCGGTGTCGAGCTTCAGGTGGATGACGGCGCCCGCGGCGGCGGCCGCCTCGAGCTGCGCGATCGAGCTCACCGCGACCTCGACGCCATGGCGCGCGGCGAGCGAGAAGTCGACGCCCGGCCCGTGCAGCCACGCGAGGATCGGCGCGTCGATGCCGGCGGCGCGCAGCCGCAGCGCTTCCGCGAGATCGACGACGCCGAGCATGGCGGCGCCGCCGTCGAGCATCGCGCGGGCGGATGCGACGGCCCCGTGGCCGTAGCCGTCGGCCTTCACGACGCCGCACACGGGCGTCGCCGCCCGCGCGGCGAGCGCGCGCACGTTCGCGGCGATCGCCGCCGTGTCGACCTCGATGCGCATCAGGACTCCGCGATGACCGTCGCCGTGGCGACGCCCGCGTCGTGGCTCATCGAGACGTGCACGCGCGTCGCACCGATCGCGGCCGCGCGCTCGGCAGCGGTGCCGCGCAGGTCGAGGCTCGGCTCGCCGCCGGGGCCCTGGACCACCACCAGGTCGACCCAGCGCATCCCCGAGTTCGCGCCGAGCGCCTTGAACGCGGCCTCCTTCGCGGCGAAGCGCGCCGCGAGCGACGGCAGCGACCGCTCGCGGCCGTCGACGAGCAGCTCGTCGGGCGCGAAGAGCCGCTCCTTGAGCCGCGGCGTGCGCGTGACGGCGCGCTCGAAGCGCGCCAGGTCGACGACGTCGACGCCGAGCCCCACGATCACGAGCCGACCCCGGTCATCCACCGACGAGCCGGATCACTCGACCGTGACCGACTTCGCGAGGTTGCGCGGCTGGTCGACGTCGAGGCCCTTCGCGGTGGCGAGCTCGAGCGCGAAGATGTGCAGCGGCACGACCTGCAGCACGGGCTCGAGCATCGGCAGCGTCAGCGGCACGCGCAGCACCACGTCGGCGTACGGCAGCACCGCGGCGTCGCCCGCCTCGGCGACCGCGATGACGCGGGCGCCGCGCGCGCGGATCTCCTGGATGTTCGAGACGATCTTCGAGTGCAGCAGCGGCTCGTTGCGCGGGCTCGGCACCACCACGAAGACGACCTGGCCGGGCTCGATGAGCGCGATCGGGCCGTGCTTCAGCTCGCCGCCGGCGAAGCCCTCGGCGTGGATGTAGCTGATCTCCTTGAGCTTCAGCGCGCCCTCGAGCGCCACCGGGTAGCCCACGTGGCGGCCGAGGAACAGCACCGAGCGGGTGTCGCTCATCCAGTGCGCGAGCTCGTGCACCGACTCCTGCTCGGCGAGCACCTGGCGCAGCTCGTCGGGCAGCTCGCGCAGCTCTCCGACGACCTCGGCGATCTGCTCCTCCGTCATCGTGCCGCGCACGCGCGCGAGGTGCAGGCCGAAGAGCAGCTGGCCGATCACCTGCGCGAGGAACGCCTTCGTCGACGCGACGGCGACCTCGGGGCCGGCGTGCGTGTAGAGCACCGCCTCCGACTCGCGCGGGATCGTCGCGCCCTGCGTGTTGCAGATCGAGAGCGTGCGGGCGCCCTGCGCGACCGCGTGCTGCACGGCCATCTTCGTGTCCATCGTCTCGCCCGACTGCGAGATCGAGATGACGAGCGTGTGCTCGTCGAGCACCGGGTCGCGGTAGCGGAACTCGTGCGCGAGGTCGACCTCGACGGGCACGCGCGCCCACGTCTCGATCGCGTACTTGCCCACGAGGCCCGAGTAGCTCGCCGTGCCGCACGCCACGATGACGATGCGGTGGATGCCCTGCAGCACCTCGTCGGTCAGCACGCCCAGCTCGCCCAGGTCGACGCCGTGGTCGGTCAGGCGGCCGCGCATGGTGTTCTCGACGGCCTCCGGCCCCTCCGAGACCTCCTTCGCCATGAACGACGGCCAGCCGCCCTTGTCGGCGGCCGAGGCGTCCCAGTTGACCTCGAAGCGCTTCGGCTCGCTCGGGGCGCCGTCGAAGTCGGTGACGGATGCGCTGTCGGCGGTGATCGTGACGATCTGGTCGTTGTCGAGCGCGGCCGCGTCGGGCGTGAACTTCACGAACGCGCTCACGTCGCTGCCGAGGAAGTGCTCGCCCTTGCCGTAGCCGACGAGCAGCGGCGAGTTGTGCGAGGCGCCGACGACGACGCCCGGCTGCTCGGCGTGCATCGCGAGCAGCGTGAACTGGCCCTCGAGCCGGTGCACGACCTTGCGCATCGCGAGCGTGAGGTCGCCCGTCTCGCGGTAGGCGCGGCCGAGCAGCTTCGCCGCGGCCTCGGTGTCGGTCTCGCTCGCGAAGACCTCGCCAGCCGCCTCGAGCTCGGCGCGCAGCTCGGCGAAGTTCTCGATGATGCCGTTGTGGATGAGCGACAGCCGGCCCTCGTCGCCGAGGTGCGGGTGCGCGTTCTCGTCGGTCGGCCCGCCGTGCGTGGCCCAGCGCGTGTGGCCGATGCCGGTCGACGACTCGGGCAGCGGTGCGTCCGAGAGGCTGTCGCGGAGGACCTTGAGCTTGCCGCCCTTCTTGCGCAGCGCGACGCGGTCGCCGTCGATCACCGAGACGCCGGCGCTGTCGTAGCCCCGGTACTCGAGCCTGCTGAGACCCTCGAGCAGCACGTCGACCGTGCTGCGCTCACCGGTATAGCCCACGATGCCGCACATGCCTCCGATCCTACCGGCGGTAGGCTCCGTGCGATGTCCCAGCCGATCCAGTCGCCGTTCGTCGAGATCGAGCGCCGCGATTGGGCGCGCCTCGCGCCCCGCATGCCCAACCCGCTCACCGAGGCCGAGGTGCGGCGGCTCCGCGGCACCGGCGACCGGCTCGAGCTGCGCGAGGTGGCCGAGGTGTACCTGCCGCTGTCGCGCCTCGTGAGCCTCTACCAGGAGTCGGCCGCCCGCCTGCACCGCGAGACCACCGAGTTCCTCGGCGCCACGGCGCATCCCACCCCCTTCGTCATCGGCGTGGCCGGCAGCGTCGCGGTCGGCAAGTCGACGACCGCCCGCCTGCTCAAGGAGCTGCTGAGCCGCTGGGAGGGGTCGCCGAAGGTCGACCTCATCACCACGGACGGCTTCCTGCACCCGAACCGCGTGCTCGAGGAGCGCGGGCTCATGCAGCGCAAGGGCTTCCCCGAGTCGTACGACCGGCGGGCGCTGCTCGGCTTCGTCTCGCGCGTGAAGTCGGGCGAGGCCGAGGTGCGCGCGCCCGTCTACTCGCACCTGTCGTACGACATCGTGCCGGGCGAGGAGATCGTGGTGCGGCGGCCCGACGTGCTCATCGTCGAGGGGCTCAACGTGCTGCAGCCGCCGCCGTCGGGGTCGCACCTGGCGGTGTCGGACCTGTTCGACTTCTCGATCTACGTCGACGCGCGCACGAGCGCGATCCGCCAGTGGTACGTCGACCGCTTCTTCGCGCTCAAGGCGAGCGCGTTCCAGGATCCGCAGTCGTACTTCCACCGCTTCGCGGACATGTCGGATGCGCGGGCGAGGGCCTACTCGACCGACGTCTGGGACTCCATCAACGGCCCGAACCTCGTCGAGCACATCCTGCCGACCCGGCCGCGCGCCGACCTGGTGCTGCGCAAGGACGACGACCACACCATCCGCTCGGTGCTCCTCCGCAAGGTCTGACCCCGCCGCAGCGCGGCGCCTCCCGCGATCGAGTGGCGCCTCCCGCGATCGAGTGGCGCGTCCCAGCATCGAGTGGCGCCTCCCAGCATCGAGTGGCGCCACTCGATCGCCGCGGGCGCCACTCGATGTCGGGAGGCGCCACTCACGGGCGGGCTAGGGGCTCGGGATGCCCTCGACGATCGCCGGGGAGTCGGAGACGCGCGGGCGGTCGACCTGGCCGAGCTTCACGAGCACGACGCCCGCGATGATCGCCGCGGCGCCCAGCCACTGCATGCCGCTCGGCAGCAGCCACAGCAGCACGGCGGTCCAGAGGATCCCGAACATCGGCTCGGAGTAGCCGACGAAGCTCGCGAGCGTCGCGCCGAGCCGCCGCGCGCCGAGGATGCCGAGCACGTAGGCGGCGGCGGTCGCGACGAGCACGAGCAGGAGCAGCACCGTCCACGCCGGCAGGGTGGCGCCCGCGAGCACGACGGGCCGAGCCGTGGCGACGAACGGCAGCAGGCCGCTCGCCGAGGCCGCGACGAGCACGACGGCGCCGACGATGAGCCCGAGGCCGGCGAGCGCGATCGGCGGCAGCTCGGAGTCGGCCTTCGACGCGGCGATCCAGTAGCCGGCGTTGCCGACCGCGGCGCCGAGCGCGAGCAGCACCCCGAGCGGGTGCAGCGCCTCGCCGCCGACGCCCGAGACGAGCGCGAGGCCGACGAGCGCGACGCCCGCCCCGGCGAGCGTGAGCATCGCCGGCGCGCGGCGGCTCACCGCCCAGGTGAAGAACACGAGCAGCACCGGCCCCAGGAACTCGATGAGCAGCGCGAGCGAGGGCTCGATGTAGGCGACGGCGCTGAAGAACGCGAGCTGGCACAGCGCGACCGCGAGGAGCCCGAGCACGAGCACCTCCCGCCACGACCGCAGCACCGCGCCCCACCGGCCGCGCAGCAGCCACAGCGTCGGCACGAGCAGCACGAGCGCGCCGCCCGCGATGCGCGCGGTCGTGACGGCGCCCGGGCTCCAGCCGCCCGCGAGCAGCGCGGAGGCGAAGATGCCGGAGAGGCCGAAGGAGGCCGAGCTCGCGAGGGCGAACGCGAGCCCGATGGGGCGACGGGGCTGCATGGGCGGCTCACAGGGGTGCGAAGGGCTAGCATCGTGCTCACCACGGCGGGCACACGTCACGGCCGTTGGCCCTGACAGTCGTGATCGTAGCCGAGGTGACCGTGTCGCTCCCCTACCCCCGAGAGCTGATCCGCTCCCTGGAGTTCATCGCCGACGTCTGCAACCGCAGGCGCGCGGGCGAGCTCGACTCGGCGGCGAGCCTGCGCGCGATCTGCGCGGAGTGGGGCTTCCCCGGCGCGAGCTCCGCGACGCGCGCGGACGCCGAGGCGACGTGGGCGCACCTGCCGGCCGTCGAGCGGATGTGGGACGGCGAGCGCGACGCGGTCGCGGGCCTCGTCAACCGCGTGTTCGACGAGACCGGCGCCCGGCCGCACCTCGTGCGGCACGACGGCTCCGACTGGCACCTGCACGGCCTACCGGCGGGCTCGCCGATCGCCGACCGGATCGCGGTCGACGCCGCGATGGCGATCGCCGACCTCGTGCGCGCCGACGACCTCGAGCGCTGCCGGCGCTGCGCGGACAGCCGCTGCGACCGCATGCACCTCGACCTGTCGCGCAACCGGTCGCGGCGCTTCTGCTCGACGACGTGCCAGTCGCGCACCAACGTCGCGGCCTTCCGCAGCCGTCACGCGGCCGACGTCAGGACGTGACCGACAGCTCCTGGCGCACGAGGTCGGCGAGCTCGTCGGCGATCGTCTGGGCGATGTGGCGCTCGTGCGCCTCGACCATGACGCGCACCATCTTCTCGGTGCCCGACGGGCGCAGCAGCACGCGGCCGTTGCTGCCGAGCTCGTGCTCGGCGCGCGCGACGGCCTCGGCGATCGGCCGGTTGCCGCGCAGGCCCAGCCGGTCGACGCCCGGCACGTTGACGAGCACCTGCGGGTAGACCTCCATCACCGAGGCGAGCTCGGCGAGCGTCTTGCCCGTGCGCACCATCTCGGCCGCGATCTGCAGGCCGGTCAGCACGCCGTCGCCGGTGGTGGCGTAGCGGGAGAAGATGATGTGGCCCGACTGCTCGCCGCCGAGCGCGAGGCCGTACTCGCCGAGCGCCTCGAGCACGTAGCGGTCGCCGACGGCCGTCTGCACGAGCTGGATGCCGTGCTCGTCCATCGCGACCTTGAGGCCCAGGTTCGACATCACGGTCGCGACCAGGGTGTCGTCGGTGAGCAGGCCCCGGCGCTTGCCGGAGAGCGCGAGCAGCGCCATGATCTGGTCGCCGTCGACGACGTCGCCGTTCGCGTCGATCGCGAGGCAGCGGTCGGCGTCGCCGTCGTGGGCGATGCCGAGGTCGGCGCCCGACGAGAGCACGAGGTCGCGCAGCTGCTCGAGGTGGGTCGAGCCGACCTCTCGGTTGATGTTGGTGCCGTCAGGGTCGTTGCCCATGACGGTCACCTTCGCGCCCGCGTCGGCGAAGGCGCGCGGGCTGACGCCGGCGGCCGCGCCGTGGGCGCAGTCGAGCGCGACGTGCAGGCCCTGCAGGCTCACCTCGAGCGTGCCGAGCAGGTGCACGAGGTAGCGGTCCTCGGCGTCGGAGAAGCGGCGGACCGTGCCCACCTCGGCGCCGATGGGGCGCAGCGGCGGAGCGCCCAGCGCAGCCTCGATCTCGTCCTCGACCGCGTCGGGCAGCTTGCGCCCGCCCTTGGCGAAGAACTTGATGCCGTTGTCGGGCGCGGGGTTGTGCGACGCCGAGACCATCACGCCGAAGTCGGCGTCGATGTCGCCGATCAGGTAGGCGGCCGCAGGCGTCGGGATGACGCCAGCGTCGAGCACGTCGACGCCGCTCGACGCGAGCCCCGCCGACACCGCGGCGACGATGAACTCGCCCGAGATGCGAGGATCCCGCGCCACGACGGCGACAGGGCGCCGCCCCTCCTGCCGGGCTGTTCGCCCGAGCACGAGTGCGGCGCCCTGTGCGAGCGCCAGCGCCGACTCCG
Organism: Agrococcus sediminis; assembly: GCF_007923295.1. Classification (GTDB taxonomy): domain Bacteria; phylum Actinomycetota; class Actinomycetes; order Actinomycetales; family Microbacteriaceae; genus Agrococcus; species Agrococcus sediminis. Next base: position 207,762 of record NZ_VOIR01000012.1, read on the forward strand.
CCGTGATGTCGAGGCCTGCGAGACCTCGAACCCCGTCTGTGCCGAAGAGGCGCGACATGGATCAGCGCTTCGAGTACTGCGGCGCCTTGCGGGCCTTCTTGAGACCGGCCTTCTTGCGCTCGATGACGCGAGCGTCGCGCGAGAGGAAGCCGGCCTTCTTGAGCTCCGGTCGGTTGTTCTCGACGTCGATCTCGTTGAGCGCACGAGCGATGCCCAGGCGCAGCGCACCGGCCTGGCCCGAGGGGCCGCCGCCGGAGATGCGGGCGATCACGTCGTAGCTGCCGGCGAGCTCGAGCAGCGTGAACGGGTCGTTGATGAGCTGCTGGTGCAGCTTGTTCGGGAAGTAGTCCTCGAGCGTGCGGCCGTTCACGGTGAACGAGCCGGAGCCGGGGATGAGGCGCACGCGGGCGATGGCCTGCTTGCGACGGCCGACGGCCTGGCCGCCGATGTTGACGACGCGGGGCGCCTTGGGAGCCTCAGCTGCCGGCGTCTCGGTCGAGAAGCTCTCGGGAGCCTCGATGGAGTCTGCGATCTTCGCCATGTCTGGTGTCTCCTCGCGCCCTACTGGGCGACCTGGTCGAACGTGTAGGGGGTCGGCTGCTGCGCCGCGTGCGGGTGCTCGGGGCCTGCGTAGACCTTGAGCTTCTTGATCTGGGCGCGGCCGAGCGAGTTCTTCGGCAGCATGCCGCGGATGGCCTTCTCGACGGTGCGGACGGGGAAGCGCGCGAGCATCTCCTCGTAACCGGTGGCCTTGAGGCCGCCCGGGTAGCCGGAGTGGCGGTAGGCGACCTTCTTGGCGAGCTTCTGCCCGGTGAGCGCCACCTTCTCGGCGTTCACGACGATGACGTAGTCGCCCATGTCCATGTGGGGGGCGAACGTCGGCTTGTGCTTGCCGCGGAGCATGGCGGCGGCGTGGCTGGCCAGCCGGCCGAGGACCACGTCGGTGGCGTCGATGACGACCCAGTCGTGCTGGACGTCACTCGCCTTGGGCGAGTAGGTGCGAGTCATTGGTGCCTCACTGATCGAATGGATGGTCGTGAATCCCACTCCGAGGCGTTCGCCGGCGCGATGCGCGCGAACCATCCGGTGGAGGGCTCATTCGGGCACGCGCAGGCTGCACGCACCAAGGATCGAGCATACGCGGCGCGGGGCCGCGCGGTCAAGCCGTCGGCGCGCCGCCGCTCACCGGTCGATCGACGGGTCGTACTCGTCCCGCTCCTCGTGCCACACGACGTCGACGACCTCCTCGCGCGTGGCGGGCTCCTCGAGCGCCTCCCCCTCGACCGGCTCGTCCGCCTCATGGTCGCCCGCGGGCGCATCGACGTCGAGCGTCAGGTCGTCGAGCGGGTCGCCGTCGGGGGCGGATGCGGTGAAGGCGTCGGGCACGACGGCCCGGTCCTCCGCGGCGACCGTCGGGAGCGCCGCCGACGGCGCATCCGCCTCGTCCGCATCGCGCGCGTCGGCGGCGGGGCGCTCGTCGCGCTCGGCGCCCGCCGAGCTCCAGGTGCGCGGGTCGGCGGCGTCGGCGACGTGCATGAGCGACTGCACCTCGGCCATGAAGCCCGACAGCTGCGACTGCTGGTAGCGCAGGCCCCGCGCGCGGTCCTCGGCCTCGCGCAGCACGTCCTTCGTGTGCGTCGCGACGGTCTCGACGATCGACTGCGCACGTCGGCGCGCCTCGTCGAGCATCGCCGAGGCGCGCGCCTTCGCGCTCGCCTCGATCTGCGCCGCCTGCGCCTTCGACAGCTGCTCGTAGGCCTCCGACTGCTCGGCGACGTGCTTCGCGTGCGCGAGCGCGGAGGCGACCTTGTCGTTCGCGTCGGCGGTGATGCGCTCGGCGTGCGAGACGGCCTGGTTGTGCAGGCGCAGGAACTCCTGCTGCGCGTCGTCCTGCCGCCGGGTGAGCGCCGCGTCGAGCTCGACCCTGCGCGCCTTCGCCTCCCGCACGATGCGGTCGGCGTCGAGCTTGAGGTCGTCGGTCTCGCGCGTGACCTGGGCGCGCAGCGCGGCGGCGGCCCGCTCGGCCTCGCCGAGCAGCACCTGCGCCTCGCGATCGGCCTGCGCGACCTTCTCGCCGAGCGAGCCGAGCTCGGCCTCGATCCGCGCGCGGTGCGCGGTCTGCTCGGTCTCGCTGCGGCGGCGTGCGAGCTCGGCCTCGTGCTGCGCCTCCTGCAGCACGCGCTGCGCCTCCTCCTGCGCGTCGCGGCGGATGCGGTCCCGCTCGGCGTTCGCATCGTCGAGCACGCGCTGCGCGGAGGTCGAGGCGTTGGTGACGAGCGTCGACGCCTGGTCCTCGGCGACGCGCAGGATCTCGGCGAAGCGCACGCGGGTCTGCCGCCCGTCGGCGGCGTCGGCGCCCTCGTCCTCGTCGGAGGCCGCGTCGTCGTCGAGGGTCTGCACCTGCTGGGCGAGGCGCAGCATGCGCGACTCGGCCTGGTCGGCGCGCGCGACGGCCGCGTCGAGGTCCTCGGTGAGGTGCTGCAGCCGCGCCTCGCTGTCGAGCGCCGCCTGGTCGCGGCCCCGCTCGACCTCGGCGAGGGCCTCGCGCAGCTGCGCGAGGGCGGCGTCGACCTGCTCGCGGTCGTAGCCGCGGAAGGCCTGATCGAATGCGTGCGGCTGCTCGGCCATGACTGCGCTCCGGCTCCTGCCGAGCTCTGCCTCGGCCGCCCTCCATCCTAGGCGCCGGGCGGGATCCGGACGGCGAGATCTGATCTCTGGGATGATGGAGGGACATGACTCCCCGCGGCATCATCTTCGACCTCGACGGCACCCTCACCGACTCCAAGCAGGGCCTCCTCGCGAGCCTGCGGCACATGCACGAGGCCGTCGGCTGGGAGGTGCCGAGCGAGACCGAGCTCGTGCGCTGGCTCGGCCCGCCGCTCGTCACCGTGCTCGCGGAGTCGGGCCGCTCGCCCGCCGAGATCGACGCTGCGCTGTCGGTCTTCCGGGCTCGGATGGCCGACGGCGGCCTCGTCGACTCGACCCTCTACCCGGGCGTGGATGCGCTCATCGCCGACCTGCACGGCGCCGGGCGGCAGCTCGCGGTCGCGACCCACAAGATCCAGCGCGACGCCGAGGCGGTGATCGAGCACTACGCCCTGCGCCACCGCTTCCGCGGCGTGCACGGGCGCATCGACGGGGAGGCCGGCCACTCGAAGGCCGAGGTGATCGCGCGCGCGATCGACTCGATCGGGCTGCCCGCGGACGCCGTCGTGATGGTCGGCGACCGCGTCAACGACATCGCGTCGGCGCGCGAGCTCGGCATCCGCTCGATCGGCGTCGCCTACGGCTACGGCGGCCACGCCGAGCTCGCCGAGGCCGGCGGCGACCGGATCGTCGACTCCGTCGACGAGCTGCGCGAGGCCCTCGCCGCCTGAGGCCGGCTCGAGCAGGATGCTCAGTCGTCGAGGTCCGCCTCGCTCCGCCGCGCCCGCGCGCGATCGGCCTGCGCCGCGAGCTCGGCGTCGGGCGGGTAGCCGACCGCGACGAGCGTGAGGCCGCGCGCGGGCATGAGGCCCGTGAGCGCCGAGCGGCGGCGCTCCTGCAGCAGCGCCTCGGCCCGCGCGAGCCCGAGCCGGCCCTCGCCCACCCGCACGCACGCGGCGACGAGCGCCCGCACCATCGAGTGGCAGAACGCGTCGGCCGTGAGCGACGCGATCAGCAGCTGCCCGTCGCGGCGCCACGTGAACTCGCGCAGCTCGCGGATCGTGGTCGCGCCCTCGCGCGGGCGGCAGAAGGCGGCGAAGTCGCGCAGCCCCACGAGCGCCTCGGCGCAGCGCGCCATCGCGTCGGCGTCGAGCGGCTGCGGCACGTGCGCGGCCGTGCGCCGCTCGAGCGGGTCGGCCGGCCCCGTCACGATCCGGTAGCGGTACGAGCGGGAGACCGCAGAGAAGCGCGCGTCGAAGCCGGCGGGCGCGAGCGAGACGCGCCGCACCACGAGGTCGCCCTCGCGCGACGCGAGCCGCGAGAGCCGCAGCGCGAGCCGCTCGCCCTCCTGGGCCGTCGCGGGCGCGAGCGCGGCGGGCACGTCGGCGTGCGCGACCTGCCCGCTCGCGTGCACCCCCGCATCCGTGCGCCCTGCCACCGTCACCCGCACCGGCTCGCGCGCCACGGTCGCGAGCGCCCGCTCGAGCTCGCCCTGGCAGGTGCGCAGCCCCGGCTGCGCCGCCCAGCCCGCGAAGCCGCCGCCGTCGTACGCGAGGTCGAGGCGGATGCGCGGCATGCGGCAAGCCTATGCAGGAGCCGCGTGGACGGGACGCGGAGGCGCGCTCGGTAGCCTCGCCGCATGCCCCAGCCCATCGAGGACTACGCCATGATCGGCGACCGGAGCACGGCGGCGCTCGTGGGCCGCGACGGCGCGATCGACTGGCTCTGCCTGCCCCACTTCGACTCCCACGCGTGCTTCGCCGCGATCCTCGGCGATCGCGAGCACGGGCACTGGCGCATCGGCCCTGCGAGCGAGGCGACCTCCACCCGCCGCTACCTGCCGGGCAGCCTCGTGCTCGAGACGACGCACGAGACCGCGACGGGCACGGTGCGCGTGACGGATGCGATGCCCACCGGCGACGACCGGGCCGACGTCGTGCGCGTGATCGAGGGGGTCGCGGGCGAGGTCGAGCTCGAGCAGGAGCTCGTCGTGCGCTTCGGCTACGGCGCCGTGCCGCCCTGGTTCCGGCGCGAGCACGACCGCGGCGAGGAGGTGCTCGTCGCCATCGCCGGTCCCGACCGGCTCGTGCTGCGCGGCGCCCCGCTGCCGCGGGCGCACGAGCACGCGCACCGCGCGACCTTCACCGTGCGCGAGGGCGAGCGGTTCGTGCTCGACCTGTGCTGGCAGCACTCCTGGCAGCCGATCGCGGCGCCGGTCGGCGAGCCCGAGGTGCTCGAGACGACGGTCGCCGAGTCGGCCGAGTGGCTCGCCGAGCTCGACTACGAGGGCCCCTACCTCGAGGCCGTGCAGACGAGCGTGCTCGTGCTCCGGGCGCTGACCGACCAGACGACCGGCGGCATCCTCGCCGCGCCCACCACCTCGCTGCCGGAGGACCCCGGCGGCGAGCGCAACTGGGACTACCGCTTCACCTGGCTGCGCGACGCATCCCTCACCGTCGACGCGATGCTCGCGGTGCGGCTCACCGGCAGGGTGGGGCTCTGGCGCGACTGGCTGCTGCGGGCGATCGCCGGCGACCCGGAGGACATGCGCATCATGTACCGGCGCGACGGCGGCCGCGACCTGCTCGAGCGCGAGCTGCCGCACCTGCCGGGCTACGGCGGCGCGGCGCCCGTGCGCATCGGCAACGGCGCTGCAGACCAGCGCCAGCACGACGTGCTCGGGCAGGTCATGCTCACGCTCCAGCGGCTCCGCGCGATCGGGCTCGACGACACCCACGACTCGTGGCACCTGCAGCGGGCGCTGCTCGACGAGCTCGCGACGCACTGGGAGCGACCCGACCACGGCCTGTGGGAGATGCGCGGCCAGCCCCAGCGCTTCACGCACTCGCGCGCCATGATGTGGGCCGCGTTCGACTGCGGCGTTCGGGCCGTGCAGGAGGGAGGATGCGACGGCGACCCGACGCGCTGGATCGCGCTGCGGGATGCGCTGCGGGAGGAGGTGCTCACGGAGGGCTTCGACGAGACGACCGGCTCGTTCCGCCAGCACTACGGCACGAGCGACGTCGACGCCTCGCTGCTGCAGCTGCCGACGATCGGGATCGTCGACGCCGACGACCCCCGGTTCCTCGGCACCGTCGCGCGCATCGAGCAGGAGCTGCTCGTCGACGGGCTGCCGCTGCGCTACCGCACGACGGGCCTCGACGGCCTCGCCGGCGACGAGCACCCGTTCGTGCTGTGCGGCTTCTGGCTCGTGATCGCCTACGCCCAGTGCGGGCGCCTCGACGACGCCACCGCGCTCATGGACCGCCTCGTGGCGCTGCGCAACGACGTGGGCCTGCTCGCCGAGGAGGTCGACCCGGCGTCAGGCCACCACTGGGGCAACTTCCCGCAGGCGTTCTCGCACCTGGGGCTCGTGCTCGCGGCGGCCGAGCTCGCCCGCGCCGACGCGGGCCGCTGAACGACGAGCGGGGGCCCCGCGATGCGGAACCCCCTCTCGTGTGCGAGGTGCTACTTGCCGGCCTCGGTGAAGCCGGCGGCCTCAGCTGCCTCAGCGGTGCGGAACCACACCTCGGCCACGGTCTGCTCGTACCACTGGCCGTCGGGACGGTGGAACTTCATCGAGTTCGCGTTGCCCTTGATCTCGAAGCCCTCCGGCCCGGAGCCGTCCTCGAGCGCGAGCGCGGAGTCCGGGCCGAAGTCGGTCGTCTCGGCCTCGGTCGCCTCGACCTCGGCGTCAGCGGCCTTCGCCTCCTCGGCCTTCGCCTCGGCGGCCTCCTGGTCGGCGGCGGCCGACGACGCGGCGGCGGCAGCCTTCGACTTCGACGGCTTCTTCGAGACCGGCTCGAGCACGAGCTCGATCTGCGCCATGGGGGCGTTGTCGCCCTTGCGGAAGCCGAGCTTCGTGATGCGGGTGTAGCCGCCCTCGCGCTCGGCGACGAGCGGAGCGATCTCGGTGAAGAGCTCGTGCACGACGCCCTTGTCGCCGATCACGGCGAGCACGCGACGGCGCGCGTGCAGGTCGCCGCGCTTCGCGAACGTGATGAGTCGCTCGGCGATCGGACGCAGGCGCTTGGCCTTCGTCTCGGTCGTCTTGATCGACTTGTGCGTGAACAGCGCGGCCGCGAGGTTCGCGAGCAGCAGGCGCTCGTGCGCCGGGCCGCCTCCGAGGCGGGGACCCTTGGTGGGCTTGGGCATGGTTCGTATCCCTCTAGTTCTTCAGTCGGCCCGCGTTCAGCGAGCGTCCTCGTCGTAACCGCTGTAGAAGTGCGCGCCGTCGAAGCCGGGCACGGCGTCCTTGAGCGACAGGCCGAGCTCGACGAGCTTGTCCTTGACCTCATCGACCGACTTCTGGCCGAAGTTGCGGATGTTCATCAGCTGCGTCTCGCTCAGCGCCACGAGCTCGGACACCGTGTTGATGCCCTCGCGCTTGAGGCAGTTGTACGAGCGGACCGACAGGTCGAGCTCCTCGATCGGCGTGGCGAGCTCGCCGGAGCCGATGGCCTCCGCCGGCGCCTGGCCGATCTCGATGCCCTCAGCCTCGGCGTTCAGGTCGCGCGTCAGGCCGAAGAGCTCGACGAGCGTGCGGCCGGCCGATGCGATCGCGTCGCGCGGCGTGATGGCCGGCTTCGACTCCACGTCGACGACGAGCGAGTCGAAGTCGGTGCGCTCACCGGCACGCGTCGCCTCGACGCGGTAGGTGACCTTGAGCACGGGCGAGTAGATCGAGTCGATCGGGATGACCCCGGCCTCGGCGAACTCGTCGCGGTTCTGCGCCGCCGAGACGTAGCCGCGGCCGCGCTCGATCGTCAGCTCGAGCTGCAGCTTCGCCGAGTCGTTCAGCGTCGCGAGCACGAGCTCGGGGTTGTGGATCTCGACACCGGCGGGAGCCGTGATGTCGGCGGCCGTCACCGTGCCCGCGCCCTGGCGCGAGAGGTAGGCGACCACGGGCTCGTCGTGCTCCGACGAGACCACGAGCTGCTTGATGTTGAGGATCATCTCGGTGACGTCCTCCTTGACACCGGCGATCGTCGAGAACTCGTGCAGCACGCCGTCGAGGCGGATGCTCGTGACGGCGGCGCCCGGGATGGACGACAGCAGGGTGCGGCGGAGGGAGTTGCCGAGGGTGTAGCCGAAGCCGGGCTCGAGCGGCTCGATCGTGAATCGCGAGCGGTGCTCGGCGATGGACTCCTCGGTGACAGTGGGGCGCTGGGCGATCAGCACGTGTCGGTTCCTTTCGGTCGCGAGTCCGCTATATGACTCGCGTGTTCAGTGACGGCGGAATGCCGGGCAGGCGTGATTCGCCTGCCCGGCAGGAGCGACTAGTTGCGGCGCGGCTTCGGCGGGCGAACGCCGTTGTGCGCCTGCGGCGTCACGTCGTGGATCGCGCCGATCTCGAGGCCAGCGGCCTGGAGCGAGCGGATGGCCGTCTCGCGGCCGGAGCCCGCGCCCTTGACGAAGACGTCGACCTTCTTCATGCCGTGGTCCTGCGCCTGGCGCGCGGCCGACTCGGCGGCGAGCTGCGCGGCGTAGGGCGTCGACTTGCGCGAGCCCTTCATGCCGACAGCGCCACCGGAGGCCTGCGTGACGACGGCGCCGGTGATGTCGGTGATCGAGACGATCGTGTTGTTGAACGTCGACTTGATGTGGGCCTGGCCCACCGCGATGTTCTTCTTGTCCTTCTTGCGCGGCTTGCGAACCGCGGACTTGGGAGCTGCCATGTTCCTCTACCCTCCGAGCGGCCTAGCGGCCGGCCTTCTTCTTGCCGGCGACCGTCTGCTTCTTGCCCTTGCGGGTGCGCGCGTTCGTCTTGGTGCGCTGACCGCGCACGGGGAGGCCGCGACGGTGGCGGATGCCCTCGTACGAGCCGATCTCGACCTTGCGGCGGATGTCTGCTGCCACCTCGCGGCGCAGGTCGCCCTCCACCTTGAACGTGCCCTCGATGTGGTCGCGCAGGGCGACCAGCTGATCGTCGGTCAGGTCCTTGACGCGGATGCTGCGGTCGATGCCGAGGGCCTCGAGCGTTGCGACCGACCGGGTGCGGCCGACGCCGAAGATGTACGTCAGTGCGATCTCCACGCGCTTCTCGCGCGGGATGTCGACACCTGCGATGCGTGCCATCGTGTGTCTCCTAAGGAGTATGGGAGGTGTGGTGCAGCGGAGGTGCCTGGGCCTCCCCCCAAGGTGTCCCTCTCGAAGAGAGCTCTGACCGCTGCAGGATCGTGTTCAGTTGTGCGTGCCGCTCAGCGAGCGAGCCGGGGGCTCAGCCCTGGCGCTGCTTGTGGCGCGGGTTGTCGCAGATGACCATCACGCGACCGTGCCGGCGGATCACCTTGCACTTGTCGCAGATCTTCTTGACGCTGGGGTTGACCTTCATGTGTTCGCTTCCTCGCTGGCCTCGTGCTCGCGCGGTCGCGCGAGCCGTTCCTTGCCCGGCAGCCGGTTACTTGTAGCGGTAGACGATGCGCCCGCGGGTGAGGTCGTAGGGGCTGAGCTCCACGATCACCCGATCGCCCTGCAGGATGCGGATGTAGTTCTGCCGCATCTTGCCGGAGATGTGTGCGAGCACGATGTGCCCGTTCGAGAGCTCCACGCGGAACATCGCGTTGGGGAGCGCCTCGTTCACCGAGCCTTCGATCTCGATGACGCCGTCTTTCTTGGCCATAGCCTCTTCAATACTGGTTGCCGGTCGTGCGAGTGGCACGCGCAGAGCGCGCATGACACCAACGGTCGACTCTACGCGGGAAGTGCCCGCTCGCGCAAGCCGGGCGTGTCGCCGCGCCTCACGCTCCAGCGCGTTGCACGACGATGGCGCCCCACAGCATCGAGCGGTCGCGCCGCGCGCGCTTCGCCGCCTCGTCGTCCATCGTGGTCGCGAAGGTGCGCGCGATGACGGGGCCGCCCGGCACGACCGCGCGCAGCGCCGCCTTCCGGAGGTCGCGCACCCACCGCTCGTTGGCGCCGTCGATGACGTTCGAGAGCGAGATGGCGTCGTACGTGCCCGGGGCGATCCGCTCGAGGTGGTCGAGCACCGGCTCGGCGGTCCACGCGACCGACGCCGGGTCGACGGCCGGCGCGCGGTGCCCGGGCAGCTCCTCCCCCAGCAGCAGCCGCCACGCGAACGGGTTGCCGGCGGGCGCGTGCTTGCGCAGCGCGCGGGCGATGCGGCCGCGGATCGCCTCGTCGAAGTGGGGCGGGATGGGCGTGGCGAAGTCGCGCAGCACGAGGGCCGACAGCGCTCCGGCCGGGCCGAGCATCGTCTTCAGGATCGAGGCGAGCGTGCGGTTGTCGAGCCGCTCCTTCCAGTGCGCCTCGGCGCGCATCGGGTCGGTCTCCTGCAGGAACGCGCGCACGCGGCGGCGGCTCCACGCGGGGCTCGCGGCGCGCACCATGCCGCGCCCCACGTCCATGAGCCGCTCCGCCGACCCGGGCTCGAACGCGCCGCCCGCGACCCTGCGCCGCGCGTAGTCGGTCTGCTCGCGGTTGGCGCCGATCGCGGTCACCCGGTGCCCGGCGCCCGCGAGCGCCGCGACGAGCTCGCCCGCGCCCGCCGACGCGAGGACCCGGCTGCCGGGCGCGATCTCGTCGAGCTCGATGGCCGCATCCGCCCAGTCCCAGCCGTGCAGCAGCCGCTGCCTGGGGTTGGCGCTCGAGCGCCCCTGGCGCCGCGCGCCGCGCGTCAGCATCCCGGCCCCGTCGTCAGCATCGCGGCCCCGTCCCGATCGTCACGGCTCCATCCTCACAGACCTCGCCGCCGGAGCGCCCGGGCGCTCGACCGCCGGCCCCGGGTGCCGCTCGCGGCGCGGTCCGAGCGCGCGCAGCGCCCCGAGGATCGCGATGAGGTCGACGAGCTCCTGCAGCCACGCGCCCGCGATCGCCGGCAGGTGCCCGAGGGCCGCGACCGCCATCAGGCCGACCGAGATCGCGATGCCGAGCCAGATGCTCTGGAGCGCGATGCGCACCGTGTCGCGCGCGATCCGGGCCACGCGCTCGACCGCGCCGACGTCCTCGACGAGCACGACCGCGTCCGCCGAGTCGCTCGCCGCCGTCGCGCCCCGCGCGCCCATCGCGATGCCCACGTCGGCGACCGCCAGCACGGGCGCGTCGTTGATGCCGTCGCCGACCATCACCACGGGACGCCGGGTCGCGCCGCGCACCGCCTCGACCTTGTCTGCCGGCAGGCAGTCGGCCTGCACGCGGTCGATGCCGACCTCGCGCCCGACGTGCTCGGCGGTCGCGCGCGCGTCGCCGGTGAGCATGAGCATCTCCGCGCCGCCCGCGCGCAGCGCCGCCACGGTCGCGGCCGCCTCCGGCCGCAGCCGGTCGCGCAGCACGAGCGCCCCGCCGTCCTCGCCGCCGATCGCCACGTACACGGCGACCTGCCCTGGCTCGAGCCGCTGCTCGGGCACCGCCCCGGCGAACCGCTCGACGTAGGCGCGCTTGCCCACGACGACGTGCTGCCCCGCGACCGTCGCCTCGACGCCGTTCGTCGCCGTCTCCCGGGCGTCGGATGCGTCGGGCACCGCGAGCGCTCGGGCCTCGGCCGCGCGCAGCACGGCCCCCGAGAGCGCGTGCGTCGAGTAGCGCTCCGCGGCCGCCGCGAGCGACAGCGTGCGCGACGGGTCCGCCGCGCGCACCTCCTCGAGCTGCGGCTCGCCGCCGGTCAGCGTGCCGGTCTTGTCGAAGACGAACGTCTGGGCGCGCGCGAGCCGCTCGAGCACGTCGCCGCCCTTCACCACCACGCCCGCGCGGGCGGCGCGGCTCATGCCGGCCATGAACGCCACCGGTGCCGCGATGAGCAGCGGGCACGGGGTGGCGACGACGAGCACCTCCGCGAAGCGCGTGGCGTCGCCCGAGAGCCACCAGGCGGCGCCGGCGATCGCGAGCGCGCCGACGGTGAAGGGCACCGCGTAGCGGTCGGCGAGCCGCACCGTGCGCGCCTTCTGCTCGCTCGCCTGCTCGACGAGCCGCACGATGGCCTGGTACTGGCTGTCGACGGCGGCGCGCTCGGCACGCATCCGCACGGCGGCCGCGCCGTTCACGGCGCCGGAGGGCACCGCGCCGCCGACCGCCACCTCGACCGGCAGCGACTCCCCCGTGAGCGACGACAGGTCGAGCTCGGCCGGCACGTCGAGCAGCACGGCGTCGACCGGCACGATCTCGTTCGGCTTCACGACCAGCACGTCGCCGATCGCGACCTCGCCGACGTCGACGGTGTCGAGCCGCCCCTCGCGCTCGATGTGCGCCCGCGACGGGGCGCGCTCGAGCAGCCGCGACAGGTCGGCGCGCGCCCGGTGGGCGGCGTAGTCCTCGAGCGCCTCGCCGCCCGTGAGCATGAGCACGACGATGAGCGCGGCCCAGTGCTCCCCCACGAGCACGGTCGCGGTGACGGCCACGATCGCGAGCAGGTCGATGCCGGCGTGCCCGGCGAGCAGGTCGCGCACCATCCCGACGGCAGAGCGCGCCGCCATCGCGGCCGCCCAGCCGCCGACGACCCACGGCACGAGCCACGCCGCGGGCGTGAGCGCGAGCAGGCCCCCCGCGGCGGCGACGAGGAGCGTCGCCGCCACGAGCGGGTAGCTGCGCAGCAGCGCGACGAGGCTCATGGCCTCACGCTAGCGGCGGCCGGGAGCGCCCGGCCAGGGCGACCGGGCAGCGCGACCGAGCGGTGCGAGCCTGCTGGCCGGCGCCCCCTCAGCGCGCCTGCGCCTCGGCGACCGCGGCCACGAGCTGCGGCGCGAGCGGGTGATCCGCCTCGATGCCCATCACCTGCGCGACGAGGGCCGCCGGCTCGAGCTCGGCGAGCAGCCGCTGCAGCTCGACCGCCTCCTCGTCGCCCGGCGCGTCGAAGCGCAGCGCCGTGCCGATCGCCGCGACGAGCGCGTCGGCCGGCTCGCCCCGCTCGAGCAGCTGCGCCGCGGGCTCCACGAACCGCTCGTGGCGCGAGAGCTTGCGCAGCGGCTGCCGCCCGATGCGCTCGCACGTGTCGGGCAGCGCCGGGTTCTCGAACCGCGCGAGCGCGCGCTCGACGTAGGCGCCGTGCTGCGCGGCGTCGAAGCCGAACCTCGCGACCAGCAGCCGCGACGTGTCGGCGAGCGCCGCCTCGACCGCGTGCCGGATCTCGGGGTGCTCGAGCGCCTCGGCGATGGTCGGGATGCCGCGCATCCATCCCGCGTAGGCGGTGGTCGCGTGCCCGGTGTTGACGGTGAAGAGCTTGCGCTCGATGAAGGGCGCGAGGTCGTCGACGAAGTGGGCGTCGGGGATGCTCGGCTCGCTGCCCGCGAACGGCCGCCGGTCGATCGACCACTCGAAGAAGTCCTCGACGACCACGTCGAGCCCGTGCGGGTCCTGCGGCGGGATGATGCGGTCGACGGCCGTGTTCGCGAACACCGCGCGGCCGGCGAGCTCGGGCGCGTCCTCGAGCACGTGCTCGCGGAGCGTGTCGGAGGCGCCGATCGCGTTCTCGCACGCCATCACCGTCACCGGGTCGCCGGAGCGGAGCGCGAGCCCCGCGCGGATCACCGGCGCGATGAAGCGCATCGCGCTCGGCCCCACGGCGCACGTGACGACGTCGGCCTCGGCGACCGCCCGCGCGGCCGCGTCGGGGTCGGCCTTCGAGTCGATGCCCGTGAAGCCCGTGACCGTGTGCACGCGCGCCTCGGGCCCGACCTCGCGCACCTGGTACGCATCCGCCGCCTGGAGCATCGCGATCAGCTCGGCGTTGACGTCGACGAACGCCACCTCGTAGCCGGCGCGGTGCAGGATCAGCCCGACGAAGCCGCGGCCGATGTTGCCGGCCCCGAAGTGGACGGCGCGCATCACTCGTTGACGTCGCCGAGCAGTTCGAGGATCGCCGCCGCGTCGGGCGCCGCCTCGAGCTTGGCCACCTCGTCCTCGTCGGCGAACACCACCGCGATCTTCGACAGGATCTCGAGGTGCCCGCCGTCCTTGCCGGCGATGCCGACCACGAACCGCACCGGGTTGCCGTCCCAGTCGAGCGGCGTCTCGTAGCGCGCCACCGACAGCGCGGAGTCGAGGATCGCGTCCTTCGACTCGTTCGTGCCGTGCGGGATGGCGAGCAGGTTGCCCATGTAGGTCGAGACGCTCCGCTCGCGCTCGCGCATCGCCTCGGCGTAGTCGGGCGTCACGGCCCCGGCGGCGACGAGCATGTCGGCCGCCTCCTGGATCGCCTCGTCCTTCGTGGTGGCGCGAGGGCTGGTGGTGATCTGGTCGACGGACAGGACGGGCATGGGACTCCTCAGTCGGTGGCGTTGGCTTCGGCGACGAGCCTGACGACGTCGTCGTACTTCGGGCTGTTCATGAAGTTCTCGACCGACACGTGCGTCGCGTGCGGGTTGCGCTGCCGCGCGCGGGCGGTGAGGTCCTGGTGCGTGATGATGAGGTCCTCGCCGCCGTCGAGGTTGGCGATCGCGACGTTCTTCACGTCGACGTCCTCGAGGCCCGCCTTCTTGAACTTGCTGCGCAGCACGCTCGCGCCCATCGCGCTCGACCCCATGCCCGCGTCGCAGGCGAAGACGATGCGGTGGATGGGCTCGTGCGCGTCCGAGGGTGCGGTGCGGTCGGTCGCGGTGGCGGTCGCGGCGCCCGCTGCGCCCGCGGCCGTGAGGCCCGACAGCGCCTCGGACGGACGGCCCTTGTTGGCCTGCGTCTGCGCGACCGCGGCGCCGAGCGCGTCGTCGCCGGCGGCCTCGCGCTCGAGGTCGCGCTTGCGGCTCGCTCGCAGGATGACGGCGGCGACGGCGAAGGTCACCGCGGCCGCGATCACGACCGACAGCAGCACGCCGACGAGGTTGCCGCCGCCGACGAGCAGCGCCTGCGCGCCGACGGCGAAGATGCTGCCGGGCGCCGCGGGACCGGCGAGGCCGGTGCCGAGCAGCATGTTCGTCGCGACGCCCGAGGCGCCGCCGAGCACGAGCGCGGCGATGAGGATCGGCTTCATGAGCGCGTAGGGGAAGTAGACCTCGTGGATGCCGCCCAGGAACTGGATGATGGCGGCACCGGGCGCCGTGGCGCGCGCGGCGCCGACACCGAAGACCGAGAACGCCAGCAGCAGGCCGAGGCCCGGACCGGGGTTGGCCTCGAGGAGGAAGAGGATCGAGCTGCCGTCGGCGGCCACCTCGGTGGTGCCGAGCGGCGTGAGCACGCCGTGGTTGATGGCGTTGTTGAGGAAGAAGACCTTCGCCGGCTCGATGAGCAGCGAGGCGATCGGCAGCAGGCCCGTCTCGACGAGCCAGCCGACGGCGCCGCCGACGACCGACATGATCCAGTTCACGACCGGCGCGACGACGTAGAAGCCGACGAGGCCCATCACGAACGCGACGATGCCGGCCGAGAACATGTTGACGAGCATCTCGAAGCCGGCCTTGACCTTGCCGTCCCACAGCTTGTCGAGCTGCTGCATGACCCAGGCCGAGAGCGGGCCGAGGATCATCGCGCCGATGAACATGTGCACCTGGCCGAGCTCGCCGCTGCCCTCGGGCTGCGCGGCGTTGAACTGGGCGATGAGCCAGTCGGAGCCGGCGATCGCGCCCATGACCGCGAAGGCGCCGACCACCGCGCCGCGCGTGCCGTAGACCATCCGGCCGCCGGTGCCGGCGATGAGGATGGGCAGCAGGTAGTGGATCGTCGGGCCGACGATGCTCGCGAGGCTCTCGTTCGGGAGGGGCCCGACCGGGATGAACAGCGCGGTCAGGATGCCCCAGGCGATGAGCGCCGGGATGTTCGGCATGATCATGCCGGAGAGGAAGGTGCCGAACCTCTGGACGGCGACGCGCGCCCCGCCCCGCTGTCCGGCGGGTGCGGTGGTGGTCATCATCGACTCCGTGCTGTGAAGGGGATCAGGCGTCGTGGTCGGTGGCGAGCAGCTGCTCGAGCTCGTCGAGCGCGGCCTCGTCGTCGGTCGTGATCGTGACGGTGTCGCCCTTGCTCACGCCGAGCGAGATCACCGAGAGGATGCTCGCGGCGTTGACCTGCTTGTCGCCCTTCGTGACCGTGACGGGCGCGGATGCGCGCCCTGCGGCCTGCGCGAAGAGGGAGGCGGGCCGGGCGTGCAGCCCGTGCGACGACTCGACGGTGACGGTGCGCTCGGCCATGCTGCTCCTCCGCGACGGGGCCGCGACCGGCCCGGGTGCAGTCACGCTACCACCGGCTCCCGGGAGCTGGCGGGGGCCTCAGCGGTCGGGGATGGGGGTCGGCTCGATGCCGAACGGGGCGAGGCCCGCGGCGCCGCCGTCGAGCGCCGTGAGCACCCAGATGCCGCCCGAGTGCACCGCGACGGAGTGCTCCCACTGGCACGCGTCGGCGCCGTCGGCGCTGCGCACGCTCCAGCCGTCGTCGTCGACCGTGGTCTCGATGCTGCCGGCGTGGATGATGGGCTCGATCGCCACGCACAGGCCCGGCTTCACGGCCGGCCCCATGACGCGGGTGCGGTAGTTGAACACCGGCGGGTCCTCGTGCATGCTCGCGCCGATGCCGTGGCCGATGTAGTCCTCGCTGATGCCGTAGTCGCTGTGCGCCTCGATGTGCTCCTCGATCGCGATGCCGACCTCGCCGAGCTGCTTGGCGCCGGCGAGCGCGGCGACGCCAGCCCAGAGCGCGCCGCGCGTGACGTCGCTCAGCCGCTGCCGCGCGGCCGCGGTCTCGGGGTCGCCGCCGGGCACGACGACCGAGATGGCGGCGTCGCCGTGGAAGCCGCCGATCGTCGCGCCGCAGTCGACGGTGATGAGGTCGCCGGGCTGCAGCGGCTCGTCGTCGGGGATGCCGTGCACGACGACGTCGTTGACGTTGACGCAGAGCGTGTGCTCGTACCCGGGCTCGAGCTGGAAGTTCGGCACCGCGCCGTGCTCGCGGATCACGCGCTCGGCGATCGCGTCGAGCTCGAGCGTCGTGACGCCCGGGGCGATCGCCGCCTCCACCGCCTCGAGGGCGAGCGCGGTGATGCGGCCCGGCTCGCGCATGCCGGCGAGCTCGCGCCGCGACTTGTAGGGCCCGCGCCCGCGCATCAGGCGCGGATGCCGCGCTCGGCGAGGCCGGCGAGGATGCGGTCGGTCACCTCGTCGACGGCGCCGATGCCGTCGACCTCCACCACGAGGTCGCGATCGCCGAAGATCGCGATCAGCGGCGCGGTCTCGCGCTCGTAGACCTCGAGCCGGCGGCGGATGACCGCCTCGGTGTCGTCGCTGCGGCCCTGCTGCTCGGCGCGCGCGAGCAGGCGGCGGACGACCTCCTCGGTGTCGGCGACGAGCCGGATCACCGCGTCGAGCTGCTCGCCGCGGCGCAGGTTCACGCCGTCGAGGAACTCGACCTGCCCCGCCGTGCGCGGGTAGCCGTCGAGCAGGTAGCCCTCGGCGGCGTCGTCCTGCGCGAGCCGGTCGTCGACGAGCTCGTTCGTGAGCTCGTCGGGCACGTAGTCCCCCGCGTCGAGGATCGCCGTCACGCGCTGGCCGAGCTCGGTCTGCTCCTTGATGTTCTGCCGGAAGATGTCTCCGGTCGACACCGCGGGCACGCCGAGCGCGGTCGCGATCCTGGCAGCCTGCGTGCCCTTGCCCGCACCGGGCGGACCGACGATGAGGAGGTTCGGCATCTAGCGGATGAGCCCTTCGTAGTGGCGCTGCTGCAGCTGCGCGTCGATCTGGCGGACCGTCTCGAGGCCGACGCCGACGATGATGAGGATCGAGGCGCCGCCGAACGGGAAGTTCTGGTTGGCGCCGACCGTGGCCAGCGCGATCAGCGGGATGAGCGCGATCAGGCCCAGGTAGATCGATCCGGGGAACGTGATGCGGGTGAGCACGTAGTCGAGGTACTCGGCGGTCGGCCGTCCCGCGCGGATGCCCGGGATGAAGCCACCGTACTTCTTCATGTTGTCGGCCACGTCCTCCGGGTTGAAGGTGATGGCGACGTAGAAGTAGGTGAAGCCCACGATCAGCAGGAAGAACACCAGCATGTAGAGCGGGTGGTCGCCGGTCGTGAAGTTGGCCTGCACCCACAGCACCCAGTCGGCCGGCGCGGAGCCGTCGGCGGGCATGTTGAACTGCGCGACGAGCGCGGGCAGGTACAGCAGCGACGACGCGAAGATGACGGGCACGACGCCGGCCATGTTCACCTTGATCGGGATGTAGGTGGACTGGCCGCCGTACATCCGCCTGCCGACCATGCGCTTCGCGTACTGGACGGGGATGCGCCGCTGCGACTGCTCGACGAAGACCACGAGGCCCATGATGAGCACGCCGACGAGCAGCACCATGACGAAGGTGTTGAAGCCCTGGGTCTCGAGGATGATGCCGAGGGCGCCGGGGAAGGTCGCGGCGATCGACGTGAAGATGAGGAGCGACATGCCGTTGCCGACGCCGCGCTCGGTGATGAGCTCGCCGAGCCACATGATGAGGCCGGTGCCGGCCGTCATGGTGAGGATCATGAGCGAGATGGCCCACCACGAGTCGTTCGTCAGCAGGTTCTGGCACTGCGGCAGCGCGGGGCCGCCGGTGGCCGAGAACAGCGCGCCGGAGCGCGCGACGGTGATGAGGGTCGTCGACTGCAGCACGCCGAGCGCGATCGTGAGGTAGCGCGTGTACTGCGTGAGCTTCGCCTGCCCCGACTGGCCCTCCTTGTAGAGCGCCTCGAAGTGCGGGATCACCACGCGGAGCAGCTGCACGATGATCGCCGCGGTGATGTAGGGCATGATGCCCAGCGCGAAGATGCTCAGCTGCAGCAGGGCGCCGCCGGAGAACAGGTTCACCAGCTGGTAGAGCCCGGTGGCCGTCTGGTTCGCTGCGATGCACTCCTGCACGTTGCCGTAGTCGACGAACGGCGCGGGGATGAACGACCCGAGCCGGAACACCGCCACGATGGCGAGCGTGAAGAGGATCTTCCGACGCAGGTCGCGCGTCCTGAAGATGCGTGCGATGGCACTGAACACGTGCAGCCTTCCGAGAATGGCAAGTGGGGCGGCCCGCGCACGGACCGCCCCTCAGCCTACTTACTTGACCGAGCCGCCTGCGGCCACGATCTTCTGCTCAGCAGCTGCCGAGACCTTGTCGACGGCGACGGTCAGCGCGACCGTCAGCTCGCCGCCGGCGAGCACCTTGACGAGCTCGTTCTTGCGGACGGCGCCCTTGGCGACCAGGTCGGCGACGGTGACGTCGCCCCCGTTCGGGAACAGCGCCTGCAGCTGGCCGACGTTGACGACCTGGTACTCCGTGCGGAACGGGTTCTTGAAGCCGCGCAGCTTCGGAGCGCGCATGACGCTGTTCAGCTGGCCGCCCTCGAAGCCGGGACGCACCGAGTAGCGGGCCTTCGTGCCCTTCGTGCCTCGACCGGCCGTCTTGCCCTTCGACGCCTCACCGCGACCGACGCGCGTGCGGGCGGTCTTCGCGCCCGGCGCGGGCCGGAGGTGGTGCACCTTGAGCGACGGCAGCTCGGCCGACTCGTTCTTCTCAGTCATTCTGGATCTCCTCGACCTTGACGAGGTGCCGGACCGTGTTGACGTAACCGCGGTTCTGCTCGTTGTCCTCGCGCTCGACCGACTGGCCGATGCGCTTGAGGCCCAGCGAGCGCAGCGTCTCGCGCTGGTACTGCTTCTCGCTGATCACGGACTTGATCTGCGTGATCTTCAGCTTGCTCACTTGGATGCCGCCTTCGCGATCTCAGCCTCGTGCTTGGTGTGCTCCGCCTCGGCGCGGAGCAGGCGCTCCGGCACGACGCGGTCGACATCGAGGCCACGACGGGCGGCCACTGCGCGGGGCTCCTCGAGCTGGCGCAGCGCCGCCACCGTCGCGTGGACGATGTTGATGGAGTTCGACGAGCCGAGCGACTTGCTCAGGACGTCGTGGATGCCGGCGCACTCGAGGACGGCGCGCACGGGGCCGCCCGCGATGACACCGGTACCGGCGGCAGCGGGACGGAGCAGCACGACGCCGGCAGCGGCCTCGCCCTGCACCGGGTGCGGGATCGTCTTGGCGATGCGGGGGACGCGGAAGAAGTTCTTCTTCGCCTCCTCGACGCCCTTCGAGATGGCCGTGGGGACCTCGCGGGCCTTGCCGTAGCCGACGCCGACCATGCCGTCGCCGTCGCCCACGACGACGAGCGCCGTGAAGCTGAAGCGGCGGCCGCCCTTGACGACCTTCGAGACGCGGTTGATCGTCACGACGCGCTCGAGGAACTGGTTCTCCGTGCCGCGGTCGTCACGACGCCCGCGCTCGCCGCGCGTGCCGCGGTCGCGGCTGCCGCGGCGCTGCTCGCGAGGCTCGTCGCGGTGGTCGCCGCCCTGGCCGGCCTCAGCGGGCGCAGCCTGCTGCGTGGTGTCCGTCACCTGCGTGTCCTTGTTCTCTTCGCTCACAGTCCCAGCCCTGCCTCTCGTGCGCCGTCGGCGATCGCGGCGACGCGACCGGCGTAGCGGTTGCCGCCGCGGTCGAACACGACCGACTCGATGCCGGCCGCCTTGGCGCGCTCCGCGACGAGCTCGCCGACGCGCTTCGCCTTGGCGGTCTTGTCGCCGTCGAAGCCGCGGAGGTCAGCCTCCATCGTGGATGCGGACGCCACGGTGACGCCCTTCGAGTCGTCGACGACCTGCACGAACACGTGGCGTGCCGAGCGGGTGACGACCAGGCGCGGCACCGACGCGGTGCCGACGATCTTCTTGCGGAGGCGTGCGTGGCGACGACCGCGGGCAGCCGACTTGCTCTTGCCTCGGGTACCGATGCCCATCACTTACCAGCCTTTCCAGCCTTGCGGCGGATCTGCTCGCCCGCGTAGCGGACGCCCTTGCCCTTGTAGGGCTCCGGCTTGCGCAGCTTGCGGAGGTTCGCGGCCACCTCGCCGACGGCCTGCTTCGAGATGCCGCTGACGGTGACCTTGTTGTTGCCCTCGACCGTGAACGTGATGCCGGCGGGCGGCTCGACGCTGATCGGGTGCGAGTAGCCGAGCGCGAACTCGATGCCCGTGCCCTTCGCCGCCACGCGGTAGCCGGTGCCGACGACCTCGAGCGACTTGGAGTAGCCCTCCGTGACGCCGAGGATGTCGTTGGCGATCAGCGTGCGGGTCAGGCCGTGCAGCGAGCGCGACTCGCGCTCGTCGTCCGGGCGCGTGACCTGGATCTGGCCGTCGGCCACCTCGACCTGGATCGGCTTGGCGATCGGGACCTGGAGCTCGCCCTTGGGGCCCTTGACGGTGACGACGTCGCCGTGCACCGTGATGTCGACACCCGAGGGGATGTCGATGGGAAGACGTCCGATTCGTGACATGTCAGCTCACCACACGTAGGCGAGGACTTCCCCGCCGACGCCCTTCTGCTCGGCCTCACGGTCCGTGAGGAGGCCCGAGCTCGTGGACAGGATGGCGACGCCGAGGCCGCCGTGGACCTGAGGGATCTCGGCCGAGCGTGCGTACACCCGGAGGCCGGGCTTCGACACGCGCTTGAGGCCGACGATCGCGCGCTCGCGGTTCGGGCCGTACTTCAGGCTGAGGGTCAGCGTCTTGCCGACGCGTGCGTCCTCGACCTTCCAGGCCGAGATGAAGCCCTCGCGCTCGAGGATCTCGGCGATGCTCGCCTTCAGGGTCGACGACGGCAGCGTGACCTCGTCGTGCATGGCCGTGTTGGCGTTGCGCAGACGCGTCAGCATGTCGGCGACCGGATCGGTCATCGTCATGGGTGGTTCTCCGTTCTGGTTTCGCTGCCCGTTCCGCGGACAGCGACCTTGAAGCTGCTCGGCGCCGGCGGCGCCGATGGGGTCAGGACTGGAAGGGGAAGCCGAGCGCCTTGAGCAGCGCGCGACCCTCGTCGTCCGACTTCGCCGTCGTGACGACGGTGATGTCGAACCCGCGGACGCGGTCGATCTTGTCCTGGTCGATCTCGTGGAACACGGACTGCTCCTGGAGGCCGAACGTGTAGTTGCCGTTGCCGTCGAACTGCTTCGGGCTCAGGCCGCGGAAGTCGCGGATGCGGGGCAGCGCGAGCGTCAGCAGACGGTCGAGGAACTCCCACATGCGGTCGCCGCGGAGCGTCACGTGCGCACCGATCGGCATGCCGTCGCGCAGCTTGAACTGCGCGATCGACTTGCGTGCGGCGGTCACCATCGGCTTCTGTCCGGTGATCTGCGTGAGGTCGCGGATCGCGCCCTCGATCACCTTCGAGTCGCGCGCGGCCTCGCCGACGCCGGTGTTGACGACGATCTTGGTCAGGCCCGGCACCTGCATGACGTTGCCGTAGCCGAAGTCCTCGCGGAGCTGCGGCACGATCGTCTCGCGGTACTGCTGCTTGAGCCGGGGCAGGCGCACAGCGGTGTCAGTCATTGCTCTTGATCTCCTTGCCCGACTTGCTCGCGACGCGGACCTTCGTCGTGGTCGTGACGCCGTTCTTCTCGACGGTCTTGACCTCGCGGCGGACGCGGGTGGGCTTCTTGGTCTCGGGGTCGATCAGCGCGACGTTCGACACGTGGATCGGGGCCTCGTGGGTCTCGATGCCGCCCGTGCGGGTGCCGCGGTTGGTCTGGCCGACCTTGATGTGCTTGGTGACGAGGTTGACGCCCTCGACGATCACGCGGTTCTGCTCGGGCAGGACCTCGATCACGCGACCGGTCTTCCCCCGGTCGCCGCCGCGCGACTCGCGCGCGCCGGCGATGACCTGCACGAGGTCGCCCTTCTTGATGCTGGCCATGGGTCAGATCACCTCCGGTGCGAGCGAGACGATCTTCATGAAGCGCTTGTCGCGGAGCTCGCGACCGACGGGGCCGAAGATGCGCGTGCCGCGGGGGTCTCCGTCGTTCTTCAGGATGACCGCTGCGTTCTCGTCGAACTTGATGTACGAGCCGTCGGGACGGCGGGTGGACTTCACGGTGCGGACGATGACGGCCTTGACCACATCGCCCTTCTTGACGGCACCGCCGGGGATGGCGTCCTTGACCGTGGCGACGATGGTGTCGCCGAGGCCCGCGTACCGACGGCCGGAGCCGCCGAGGACGCGGATGGTCAGGAGCTGCTTGGCGCCGGTGTTGTCGGCGACCTTGACGCGGGATTCCTGCTGGATCATGTCTGGATCTCCTTCGAGGCCGAGGCCTACTTGGCCTTCTCGAGGATCTCGACGAGGCGCCAGCGCTTGGTGGCGCTCGTCGGGCGGGTCTCTGCGATCAGGACGCGGTCGCCGATGCCGGCGGCGTTCTGCTCGTCGTGCGCCTTGACCTTCGAGGACTTGCGCAGGACCTTGCCGTAGAGGGGGTGCTTGACGCGGTCCTCGACCTCGACGACGACGGTCTTCTCCATCTTGTCGGAGACGACGTAGCCGATGCGCGACTTGCGGTAGCCGCGCTGGACGGTCTCGTCCTTGGGCTGCTCAGTAGCCATCAGTTGTCCTCAGCCTTCTCGGCCTCAGTGGCCTTCGCGGCCTCGTCGGCCTTCTTCGACTTCTTCTTGTCCGCAGCCTTCTCGACCGGCGCCGGGGAGGCGCTGATGCCGAGCTCGCGCTCGCGGATCACGGTGTACAGCCGCGCGATGTCGCGCTTGACGGCGCGCAGGCGGCCGTGCGAGTCCAGCTGGCCGGTGGCCGACTGGAACCGCAGGTTGAACAGCTCCTCCTTGGCCCGCTTCAGCTCGACGACGAGACGCTCGTCGTCCATGCTGGCGAGCTCGGCGGGCAGGAGCTCCTTGGAACCGATCGCCATTATGCGTCAGCCTCCTCGCGCTTGATGATGCGTGCCTTGAGCGGCAGCTTGTGAATGGCTCGCATCATCGCCTCGCGTGCGAGCTCCTCGTTGACGCCGGCGACCTCGAACAGGACGCGGCCCGGCTTGACGTTCGCGACCCACCACTCGGGCGAGCCCTTGCCGGAGCCCATGCGGGTCTCGGCGGGCTTCTTCGTGAGCGGACGGTCGGGGTAGATGTTGATCCACACCTTGCCGCCGCGCTTGATGTGGCGCGTCATGGCGATACGAGCGGCCTCGATCTGGCGGTTCGTGACATACGCAGGCGTGAGCGCCTGGATGCCGAACTCGCCGAAGCTGACCTTCGTGCCACCGGTGGCCTGACCGCGGCGCTTCGGGTGGTGCTGCTTGCGGTGCTTGACTCGACGGGGAATGAGCATGATTACGCCTCGACTCCTGCTGCTGCCGGCGCGTCGCGGCGGGGACCCCGACGCTCGCGCTGCGGCTTCTGGTTCGCCTGCTCGCGAGCCAGCTCGCGGTTGGTGAGCTCACCGTTGTAGATCCAGACCTTCACGCCGATGCGGCCGAAGGTGGTGCGGGCCTCGTAGAAGCCGTAGTCGATGTTCGACCGGAGCGTGTGCAGGGGCACACGTCCCTCGCGGTACGACTCGCTGCGGCTCATCTCGGCACCGCCGAGGCGGCCCGAGACCTTGATCTTGACGCCCTTGGCACCGGCGCGCTGCGCCGACTGCAGGCCCTTGCGCATCGCGCGGCGGAATGCCACGCGGGCGCTGAGCTGCTCGGCGATGCCCTGCGCGACGAGCTGAGCCGAGGCCTCGGGGTTCTTGACCTCGAGGATGTTCAGCTGGATCTGCTTGCCGGTGAGCTTCTCGAGGTCGGCGCGGATGCGCTCGGCCTCGGCGCCGCGGCGACCGATCACGATGCCCGGACGGGCGGTGTGGATGTCGACGCGGACGCGGTCGCGGGTGCGCTCGATCTCGATGCGGGCGACGCCGGCGCGGTCGAGGCTCGTCGCGAGCATCCTGCGGATGCGCACGTCCTCGGCCACGTAGTCGGCGTAGCGCTGCCCCGGCTTGGTCGACTCGGCGAACCAGCGCGACACGTGGTCGGTGGTGATGCCGAGGCGGAAGCCGTACGGGTTGACCTTCTGTCCCATTACTTCTCGTCCTCCGTGGTCGGCGTCGCGAGCACGACGGTGATGTGGCTCGTCCGCTTGTTGATGCGGAACGCGCGACCCTGTGCACGCGGCTGGAACCGCTTGAGCGTGGTGCCCTCGTCGACGAATGCGCGCGACACGTACAGGTCGGCGTCGTCGAGGAACTCGTTCGTCGCGTCGGCCTTGACCCGGGCGTTCGCCATCGCCGAGGCGACGAGCTTGTAGACCGGCTCCGAGGCGCCCTGCGGGGCGAACTTCAGGATCGCGAGGGCCTCCTCGGCCTGCTTGCCGCGGATCATGTCGACGACGCGGCGGGCCTTCTGAGGGGTCACGCGGATGTGACGAACGCGAGCGATCGACTCAACCATTGCCTTCTCCTTCCGTCGCCGCGCTTAGCGGCGACGACCCTTCTTGTCGTCCTTCACGTGACCGCGGAAGGTGCGGGTGGGCGCGAACTCGCCCAGCTTGTGGCCGACCATCGTCTCGGTGACGAAGACCGGGATGTGCTTGCGGCCGTCGTGCACGGCGATCGTGTGGCCGAGCATGGCCGGGACGATCATCGAGCGGCGCGACCACGTCTTGATGACGTTCTTGCTGCCGGCCTCGTTCTGGCGAACCACCTTGGTGAGGAGGTGGTCGTCGACGAACGGACCCTTCTTGAGGCTGCGGGGCATCGGACTCTCCTACTAGCGCTTCTTCTTGCCGGTCGGGCGGCGGCGGACGATGAGCTTGTCGCTCGGCTTGTTCGGCCGGCGGGTGCGGCCCTCGGCCTGACCCCACGGGCTGACGGGGTGGCGGCCACCGCTCGTCTTGCCCTCGCCACCACCGTGCGGGTGGTCGACCGGGTTCATCGCGACACCGCGGACGGTCGGACGGACGCCGAGCCAGCGCTTGCGGCCGGCCTTGCCCCAGTTGATGTTCGACTGCTCGGCGTTGCCGACCTCGCCGATCGTGGCGCGGCAGCGGGCGTCGACGTTGCGGATCTCGCCCGACGGCAGGCGGAGCTGCGCGTAGGGGCCGTCCTTGGCGACGAGGCGGACCGATGCGCCGGCCGAGCGGGCCAGCTTGGCGCCGCCGCCCGGACGGAGCTCGATCGCGTGGACGACCGTTCCCGTCGGGATGTTGCGCAGCGGCAGGTTGTTGCCCGGCTTGATGTCGGCGCCTGCGCCCGACTCGACGATGTCGCCCTGGCCGAGCTTGTTGGGGGCCAGGATGTAGCGCTTCGTGCCGTCCTCGAAGTGCAGCAGCGCGATGCGCGCCGTGCGGTTGGGGTCGTACTCGATGTGCGCGACGCGGGCGTTGACGCCGTCCTTGTCGTTGCGACGGAAGTCGATGACGCGGTACTGGCGCTTGTGGCCGCCGCCGATGTGGCGGGTCGTGATGCGACCGGCGTTGTTGCGGCCACCCGTCTTGGGGAGCGGGCGCAGCAGCGACTTCTCGGGCGTCGACCGGGTGATCTCAGCGAAGTCTGCGACGGAGGAGCCGCGACGACCGGGGGTCGTCGGCTTGTACTTGCGGATTGCCATGTGCTTGTTCCTTCCGTCCTCAGCCGACAGCCGTGAAGATGTCGATCGAGCCGGACTTCAGCTTCACGATCGCGCGCTTGGTGTCCTTGCGCTTGCCGATGCCGAAGCGGGTGCGGCGCGTCTTGCCGACGCGGTTGAGGGTGTTGACGCGCTCCACCTTGACGCCGAAGATCTTCTCGATCGCGAGCTTGATCTCGGTCTTCGAGGCGCGCGGGTCGACCTCGAAGGTGTAGCTGCCCATGTCGATGAGCGCGTAGCTCTTCTCGGACACGATCGGGCGGATGATGATGTCGCGAGGGTCCTTGTTGTAACCGCTCATCAGTTCTCGTCCTTGTCTGCCGCAGCGGCCTTCGAGCCCTTGCCGGCCTCGACGAAGCCAGCGGCCTCAGCGGCCTCGGCAGTGCGGAACCACACCTCGGCCTCGGTCTGCTCGAACCAGCGACCCTCGGGGCGGTGGAACTTCATCGAGTTCGCGTTGCCCTTGATCGGGAAGCCCTCGGGGGCGGAGCCGTCGGCCAGCGGTGCGGCCGAGTCGGCGCCGAAGTCGCCCTCGGCGACCTCTGCCTCAGCGGCAGGGGCGGCCTCGTCGGCCGTCGCCGGCTGCTCGACGGGAGCGGCGGCCACGACGGCCTCGCCCTTCGTCTTCGCGGCGACGAACGCCTCGTAGGCGGTCTTCGAGAAGACGATGTCGTCGCTCACGAGCACGTCGTACGCGTTGAGCTGGTCCCACGACAGGACGTGCACCTCGGTGAGGTTGCGCACCGAGAGGAACGCGGTCTCCTCGGAGCGGTCGAGCACGATGAGCACGTTCTTGACGACGCCGAGCGCGGCGAGCATCTCGACGGCTGCGCGCGTCTTCGGGGCCTCGGCGGAGCCGAAGGTCTCGACGACGTGCAGGCGGCCGCCGCGAGCGCGGTCGGACAGCGAGCCCAGCAGGGCCGCGGCGATCATCTTCTTGGGGGTGCGCTGCGAGTAGTCGCGCGGCGTCGGGCCGTGGACGATGCCACCGCCGGTCATCTGGGGCGCGCGGATCGAGCCCTGGCGCGCGCGGCCGGTGCCCTTCTGCTTGAACGGCTTGCGGCCGGCGCCGGAGACCTCGCCGCGACCCTTGGTCGAGTGCGTGCCCTGGCGTGCGGCAGCGAGCTGCGCGACCACGACCTGGTGGATCAGCGGAACGTTCGTCTGGACGTCGAAGATGCTGGCGGGCAGCTCGACCGAGCCTGCCTGCTTGCCCTTCGCGTCGACGATGGCGACCTGTGCGGTCATGCTCAGGCTCCCTTCACAGCGTTGCGGACGAAGACGAGTCGGCCGCGGGCACCGGGGACGGCGCCCTTGACGAGCATGAGGCCCTGCTCGACGTCGATCGAGTGGACCGTGAGGTTCAGCACCGACACGCGCTCGCCACCCATGCGGCCGGCCATGCGCATGCCGCGGAAGACGCGGCTGGGCGTGGACGAGGCACCGATGGAGCCCGGCTTGCGGTGGTTGCGGTGGGCACCGTGCGAGGCGGAGACGCCGGCGAAGTTGTGGCGCTTCATGACACCGGCGAAGCCCTTGCCCTTGGAGGTGCCGACGACGTCGACCTTCTGGCCTGCGGCGAACAGGTCGACGGCCAGCTCCTGGCCGAGCTCGTACTCGCCGGCGTTGTCGGTGCGCACCTCTGCGAGGTGGCGGCGGGGGGTGACGCCGGCGGCGTCGAAGTGGCCGGCGGCGGGCTTGTTGACCTTGCGCGGGTCGACCTGGCCGGCAGCGATCTGGATGGCCGCGTAGCCGTCCTTCTCGTGCGTGCGGATCTGCGTGACCACGTTCGGCGTGATCTCGAGCACCGTGACGGGGACGAGCTTGTTCTGCTCATCCCACACCTGGGTCATCCCGAGCTTCTTGCCGAGCAGGCCGCGAGTCGTCGTGATCTTCGACATGGCGTTCCTTAGAGCTTGATCTCGATGTTGACGTCAGCGGGCAGGTCGAGGCGCATGAGCGAGTCGACGGCCTTGGGCGTCGGATCGATGATGTCGATGAGTCGCTTGTGCGTGCGCTTCTCGAAGTGCTCGCGGCTGTCCTTGTACTTGTGGGGAGAACGGATCACCACGACCACGTTCTTCTCCGTCGGCAGCGGCACAGGGCCCACCACCGTCGCGCCCGCTCGGGTCACGGTGTCGACGATCTTGCGCGCCGACGAGTCGATGACCTCGTGGTCGTACGACTTCAGTCGGATGCGGATCTTCTGTCCCGCCATGGCTGACTCTCTTTCCTGTCGACGCAGCCGCTCGGACTGCTCGCAACACACCTGTCAGTGCACCGCTGTTCTTCTGTCAATGCCCCGGAGGGCGCGCACCGCCGCTGAGCACGGTCATGCCGCGCTCGGCTTCGGCGAAGTTCTTGTCGGCTGCCCGCGGCCCAGGATCGTGATCGTCCTGTGCACTGCCAGGGCAGTGAGCGGCGTGAGACGCCGCGTTTGCAACCTGTCGATTCTCGCACGGATCAGGATGTCCGTGCAACCCGGGCGTGTCGCGCCTGCTGCCGCGTCGTTCCGCGGCTGCGGCCGGCCGCGCCGCCATCCTCCCACGCACGGCGGAGGGGCGGGGATCGCTCCCCGCCCCTCGGTGCTCCCGCGCTACTGGCGCGGCTCGTCGTCCTGCGGCTGCGCCCCGGCAGCGTCTGCGTCGGAGTGGCCGAGGAAGCCGTCGGCGTGCTCCTGCACGCCGTCGGTGTGCTCGGCGAAGCGCCCGCCCGAGAGCCGGTCGAAGCCGTCGCCGGCGGCCTGGATGCCCTGGTCGCTGTGCTGCTCGCCCTGCTCGTTGTCGAGCGCGTCCTTCGCCTTGTTCACGAAGTCATCGATGCCCATGCATGCCTCCTGTCCCGTCGCGCGGATCGCGGCGTGCCCACCACCGAACCACACCCGCGGCGATCGCGCCAGTGCTCCGGCCCGATCGCTACGCTCGCGGCATGGCGCTCCCCCACGATCCCAGCTGGCCCCGCGCGGGCGGATGGCCGCAGCTCGCCGAGGCCGAGGGGGCCGTCGACGCGGTGCTCGTCGGGCTCGGGACCCACGCGACGTCGCTGAGCCCCACCGCCGCGCACTCGACGCCGCCCGCGGTGCGCGAGGCGCTGCGCCGCTACTCGCCGCACGCCGCGGCGGCGCCGCTCGCGGGGCTGCGGATCGCCGACGCCGGCGACGCGGCCGACCCCGACGGCGACGAGGCAGGCGCTGCGGCGCTCGTCGCGGGGGCCGCGGCCCGCGCGCGGCTCGTGCTCGCGATCGGCGGCGACAATGCCGCGACCGTGCCCGCCGCCCTCGGCGCCTGGGGCGCATCCGTCGGCTCCGCCGGCCTCATCACGATCGACGCGCACCACGACCTGCGCGACGGCCGCAGCAACGGCTCGCCGGTGCGCCGGCTGCTCGAGGCGGGCCTCGACGGGCGCCGCGTCGTGCAGATCGGGATCCAGGACTTCGCCAACTCCGCGGCCTACGCCGAGCGGGCCGAGGCGGCGGGCATCACGGTGATCGCCCGCGACGCGTGCGAGGCGGCCCCGATGCACGAGATCGCCGCCCGCGCCGTCGCGATCGCCGCGGCCGCCGGCGGACCGGTGCACGTCGACGTCGACGTCGACGTCTGCGACCGAGCCGTCGCGCCCGGCTGCCCGGCCTCCACCCCCGGAGGGCTCAGCGCCTGGCAGCTGCGGCAGCTCGTGCGCGCCCTCGCGGCCGCGCCCGAGGTGACCTCGATCGACTTCACCGAGGTCGACGCATCCGCCGACGCCTCCGACGGGCGCACCGTGCGGCTCGTGGCGCTCGGGATCCTCGAGGCGCTCGCCGGCCTGGCGCTCAGAGCCCCCGCATCGTGAACGCGCGGGCCACGGCCGCCCGCCCCGGCGGCAGCGCGAGCGCCCGCACGAGCAGCATGCGCGCCGCGAGCTCCGTGCCGCCGGCGGGCGAGCCCATCCCCATGTTCCAGGCGGCGCGCCGCATCGCGCGCTTGGCCGCCTCGCCGCGCGCGAGGGCGTAGGCCGCGAGGGCCTCGGCGCCGCGACGCTCGTCGGCGAGCGCACGCGAGAGGGCCGCGTCGAGGGCCAGCGCGTCGAGCCAGCCGAGACTCATGCCCTGGCCGCCGATCGGGCTCACCTCGTGCGCCGCGTCGCCGACGAGCGCCACCCGCCCGACCGCCGCGCGCTCCGCGAGGTGCTGGCGCGCGACGAACGCGCTCGGCTCCGCGCCCGCGGGCAGCCGCGGCGGGTCGACGAGCCGCTCGTCGAGGAGGCGCTGGAACCGAGCGAGGCCGATGCCGGGCTCCGGCTCCCGCAGCCGCACCACCCAGCGCCGCCGGCCGCCCGGGAGCGGGAACGACTCGACGATGCCGCCGGGCTCGAGGTGCAGGTGCGCCTCGCCGTGCTGCGCATCCGGGCGAGCACCCGCGCCCTCCGGCTCGTCGACGTCGACCATCGCGTACGCGCCCCAGCCGTGGCGGAGCCGCCAGCGCACGCCGAGCATCGCGCGCACCGCGCTGCGCACGCCGTCGGCGCCCACCGCCCAGCGCGCCTCGACCGGGGCGCTCCCCTCGATCCCGAGCCCGACGGCGTCCGCCCGCTGGGTCAGCGCCACGACGCGCGCGCCGGTGCGCAGCGCGCCGGGCGCGAGCGCCGCGAGCCGCTCGCGCAGCAGCGCCTCGGTGCGGTGCTGCGGCAGCGCGCGGATCGGCGCCTCGTCGAAGCGCAGCCGCGCGAGCTCGCGCCCGCCGCGCAGCGCCGCGCCCGCGGTGATGGCAGTCGACTCCGCGCGCACGGCGTCGCCGACGCCCGCCGCGTCGAGGGCCGCGAGCCCCGGCGGGTGGATGCCGAACGCGCGCGACGCCGCCGACGGCGCGGTGCGCCGCTCGAGCACGACGACGTCGAGCCCCCGCTGCGCGAGGAGGCACGCGAGGTGCAGGCCCACGGCGCCCGCCCCGACGACCGCGACGTCGTGGCGCGCGCTCACGGCGCCTCCCGCACGAGCTCGAGCCGCGACGGCAGGCCGCGCCGCACGCTCCACCCCGGCGGCACCGCGGCCGCGAGCTCGGCGGGCGTGCTGCTGCGGCGGATCGAGGCGAGGCCGTCGGGGCGGATGAGCGTGCCGCGCAGGAGCGTGGGCTGCAGCGGCCAGGTGGCGGCGGCGAAGGCCGCGTACGCGAGCGGCGAGCGGGCGATGTCGCCGTGGACGGCGACGCCGCCCGGCGCCGTCAGCCGCTCCGAGTCGGCGAGCACCGCGCCGAGCTCGGCGGGCGACAGGTGGTGCAGCACGTGGTTCGACACGACGACGTCGAAGCGCTCGCCCGCGGCGACCAGGTCGCCGGTCGTCGCCTGGCGCAGCTCGAGGCCCGGCACGGGGCCGAGCCCGCGCGCGTAGGCCATCGCGCGCGCATCCGGATCGATCGCCACCACGCGCAGCCCGCCGCCGTCGCGCGCCGCCCAGCGCAGCAGCCGGCGCGGCAGGTCGGCGCCGCCCGTGCCGACGTCGAGGAGCCGCACCTGCCGCCCCGCGCGCAGCCGCGGGCGGATCCAGCGGCGGTAGAGCGCCCCGCGGCCCGACACCGCGGCGTTGACGAGGTCGAACCTCGCGTAGGTGCGCGCGAGCACCTCGGGGTCGCAGCCCGGGTCGTCCATCGCTTCGCGCGCATCCGGGTCGCGATCGCGCAGCGCCCAGCGCGGCACGCTCATCCCTGGACGGTGAGCAGCGCCGACTCGACCGTGAGGCCGGGGCCGAACGCCATCGCTGCGACGCGCTCGCCGTCGGCGGCGTCCGAGCGCAGGATCCGGTCGAGCACGAACAGCACGGTGGCGCTCGACATGTTGCCGAAGTCGCGCAGCGTCTCGCGCGCCGGCACGAGCTGCGCCTCGGAGAGCCGCAGCGTCGACTCGACCTTGTCGAGGATGCTGCGCCCGCCCGGGTGGATGGCCCAGTGCCTGACCGCGTCGCCCGCGCGGCCCTCGCCGAGCGCGGCACCCAGCGCCGCCTCCTGCGAGAGGAGCGGCTCGATCGCGCCCACGATGTGCTCGCCGATGAGCGACGGCACCGCGTTCGAGAGCACCATCTCGAAGCCGTGGTCGCCGATCCGCCACGCCATGTCGCCCTCGCCCTGCGGCGTCGTGCGGGTCGCGAACGCGTCGAGCCGCAGCGCGCGCTCGCCCTCGGCCGTCGGCCGCGCGGTCACGACGCCCGCGCCCGCGCCGTCGCCGAAGAGCGACGTCGCGACGATCGTGTCGGGATCGTTGGAGGTGCGCAGGTGCAGCGTGCAGAGCTCGACGCTCACGACGAGCACGACCGCCGACGCGTCGGCCTCGCACAGCTGCGCCGCGAGCCGCAGCGCCGGCACCGCCGCGTAGCAGCCCATGAAGCCCAGGTGGTAGCGCTGCACGCCCGCGGGGAGGCCCAGGTCGCGCGCGAGCACGAAGTCCGGCCCCGGCGCGTAGAAGCCGGTGCACGAGACCGTGATGACGTGCGTGACGTCGGCGGCCTCGAGGTCGGGCACCGCCGCGAGCGCCGCGCCGCCCGCCTCGACGTAGAGGCGGCTCGCGTGCTCGGCGTAGCGGTCGTTGCGCAGCCGCGTGCCGGGGTCGAGCAGGAGGCCGGTGCTGCGGTCGAAGAACGCGGGCTCCTCGGGCCCGTCGCCCGAGAGCGTCAGCTCGTCGACGACCGTGTAGCGGTGGTCGATGCCCGAGACGCCGAACGAGGTCGAGACGATGCGCTGGGCGAGCCGCGACAGGCCGGGCTGCGCGCCGAACACCTCCGCCACCTCGGTCTGGACGAGCCGCGTGGGCGGCACGGCAGTGGACAGGCCCCTCAGCGTCACCGTCATGCGGCGAGCGTAGTGGCGGCGCCTGTGCGTCGCTACGACAGCCGGTCGGGCGCCACGACGAGGTCGCCCGCGCGCCAGACGGCGTGCACGAGCGGCACGCCGGGCCGGTAGGCGAGGTGGGTGACCGAGGGCGCGTCGAGCACCTGCAGGTCGGCGCGCGCACCGGGGCGGATGCGTCCGAGGGGCGCGAGCGGCCGGCCGTCGCGGCCCGTGCGGGGCGCGTCGCGGTCGATGGCCGCCGCACCGCCGAGGGTCGCCGCGCGCACGGCCTCCTCGACCGTCAGGCCCATCTGCAGCACCGCGGTCGCGACGCAGTACGCCATCGACGTCGTGTAGCTCGTGCCCGGGTTGCAGTTGCTCGCGATCGCCACGACGGCGCCCGCGTCGAGCAGCCGGCGGGCGGGTGCGAGCGGCATGCGGGTCGACAGGTCGCACGCGGGCAGCACCGTGGCCACCGTGCCGCGGCCGCCGTGCCAGCTGTCGGCGAGCATCGCCACCTCGTCGTCGTCGAGGAAGGCGACGTGGTCGACGCTCAGCGCGCCGAGCTCCACTGCGAGCCGCGTGCCGGGGCCGGGCCCGAGCTGGTTGCCGTGCACACGCAGGGCGAGCCCGCGCGCCCGAGCGGCCTCCAGCACCCGCCGCGACTGCTGCTCGTCGAAGGCGCCGCGCTCGCAGAAGACGTCGACCGCGTCGACGTGCGGCGCGACGGCCTCGAGCATCTCGCCCGCGACGAGGTCGACGTAGCCCTGCGCATCCGAGCCCTCCGGCACGAGGTGCGCGCCGAGGAAGGTGACGGCGTCGGCGCGGGCGGCGGCGATGCGCGCCGAGCGCAGCTCGTCGGCGACCGTGAGCCCGTAGCCCGTCTTCACCTCGAGCGCCGTCGTGCCGCCGCGGAGCGCCTCGTCGGCGAGCCGGTCGAGGTTCGCGGCCAGCTCGTCGTCGCTCGCGGCCCGGGTCGCCGCGACGGTGACGCCGATGCCGCCCGCCGCGTACGGCTCCCCCGCCATGCGCGCCTCGAACTCGGCGGTGCGGTCGCCGGCGAAGACGAGGTGGGTGTGGCTGTCGACCCACCCCGGCAGCACGGCGCGGCCGGCGACGTCGACGCGCGCGTCGGCGGCGGGCGCAGCGGCGGCCTGACCGACCCACGCCACGAGCCCGCCCTCGAGCACGACGGCCGCGTCGCGCATCCGTCCGAGCTCGTCGTCGTTCGTGGTGAGCTCGCCGATGCCCGTGACGAGGGTCGACATCAGCCGCGCCGCATCGGGATCGGCACGCCGTGCGCCTCGGCGAAGCCGATCGCCTCGTCGTAGCCGGCGTCGACGTGCCGGATGACGCCCATGGCCGGGTCGTTCGTGAGCACCCGCTCGAGCTTCTCGGCCGCGAGCGCCGTCCCGTCGGCGACGGTCACCTGCCCGGCGTGGATCGAGCGGCCGATGCCGACGCCGCCGCCGTGGTGGATCGACACCCAGCTCGCGCCCGAGGCCGTGGCGACGAGCGCGTTGAGCAGCGGCCAGTCGGCGATCGCGTCGGA
This sequence comes from Agrococcus sediminis, assembly GCF_007923295.1. Taxonomy (GTDB): domain Bacteria; phylum Actinomycetota; class Actinomycetes; order Actinomycetales; family Microbacteriaceae; genus Agrococcus; species Agrococcus sediminis. Next base: position 242,078 of record NZ_VOIR01000012.1, read on the forward strand.
GCCGTCGCGCATCGCCTCGGTCTCGCGGTACGGGCTCGCGACCGAGCCCGCGTCGAGGTGGTCGCGGCCGATCACGATCGGCGCCGAGAGCTCGCCGCTCGCGACCATCTCGTTGAAGCGCAGGCCCGCGAGGTGCCGCTCCCCCGCACCGAGCCAGCAGATGCGCGCCGGCAGGCCCTGGAAGTGCACGCGCTCCTGCGCCATGCGGATCCAGCGCTCGAGGCGGCGGTTCTCGGGGAACAGCTCGAGGATCGCCTCGTCGGTGCGCCGGATGTCCTCCGGGTCGCCCGAGAGCGCCGCCCAGCGGAACGGTCCCTTGCCCTCGCAGAAGAGCGGGCGGATGTAGGCGGGCACGAAGCCGGGGAACGCGAAGGCGTCCTCGAAGCCGCCGAGCCTCGCCTCGGCGCGGATCGAGTTGCCGTAGTCGAAGACCTCGGCGCCGGCGGCCTGGAAGCCGACCATCGCCTCGACGTGCCGCGCCATCGAGGCGCGTGCGCGCTCGGTGAAGCCCTCCGGGTCGCGCGTGCGCTCCGCCTCCCAGTCGTCGAACGCGACGCCGCTCGGCAGGTAGGCCAGCGGGTCGTGCGCGCTCGTCTGGTCGGTGACGACGTCGATCGGCGCGCCCATCCGGAGCAGCTCGGGCACCACGTCGGCGGCGTTCGCGCAGAGGCCGATCGAGAGCGCGCGCCCGGCGTCCCTCGCCTCGACGGCGCGCGCGAGCGCATCTGCCACATCCGTCGCCTCCACGTCGAGGTAGCGGTGCTCGATGCGGCGGCGGATGCGGCTCGGGTCGACCTCGACGCAGATCGCGACGCCGTCGTTCATGGTGACGGCGAGCGGCTGCGCGCCGCCCATGCCGCCGAGGCCCGCGGTGAGGGTGATCGTGCCGGCGAGGCTCTCGCGGCCGAGCTTCGCCGCGACCGCGCCGAACGTCTCGTAGGTGCCCTGCAGGATGCCCTGCGTGCCGATGTAGATCCAGCTGCCTGCGGTCATCTGGCCGTACATCGTGAGCCCCGCGGCCTCGAGCCGGCGGAACTCGGGCCACGTCGCCCAGTCGCCGACGAGGTTGGAGTTGGCGATGAGCACGCGCGGTGCCCACGCGTGGGTGCGCATCACGCCGACCGGCCGGCCCGACTGCACGAGCAGGGTCTCGTCGTCCTCGAGGGCCTCGAGCTCGCGCACGATGGCGTCGTAGCTCGCCCAGTCGCGGGCCGCCCTGCCCGTGCCGCCGTAGACGACGAGCTCGTCGGGGTGCTCGGCGACCTCCGGATCGAGGTTGTTCATGAGCATGCGCAGCGCCGCCTCCTGCTGCCAGCCCTTCGCCGTCAGCTCGCTGCCGCGCGCCGCGCGCACCGGTCGTGCTCCGCGCATCATGCGCCTCCCTCTCGCTCGATCCCCACCTGGAACGCCTCGTCGGCATCCGCCGTCCACGCCTCGCCGCCCTCGGCCAGCCCCGCCTCGATGAGCGCGCCCCCGCCGACCACGAAGGCGACGGATGCCTCGATGTCGCGGGCGAGGAACCGGTCGGGCCCGATGCCCGGCACGAGGCGCCGCAGCCCTGCGATCACGCGACCGGTGCGCTCCCCCGCGGGCTCGGCGCGCAGCTCGATGCCGCGCGCGGCCGTCATCACCTCGATCGCGAGCACCCGGCCGAGGCCGTCGACGGCGCGGCGCAGCTTGCGCGCGGCGCCCCAGCCCATCGAGACGTGGTCCTCCTGCATCGCGCTCGACGGGATCGAGTCGACCGAGGCCGGCACCGCGAGGCGCTTCAGCTCGGAGACGATCCCCGCCTGCGTGTACTGCGCGATCATCAGGCCCGAGTCGACGCCCGGGTCATCGGCGAGGAACGGCGGGAGGCCCCACGAGCGCGCGGGGTCGAGGAAGCGGTCGGAGCGGCGCTCGCTCATCGACGCGACGTCGGCGATCGAGATGGCGAGGAAGTCGAGCACGGCCGCGACCGGCGCGCCGTGGAAGTTGCCGTTCGACACCACCCGGCCGTCGGCCAGCACCACGGGGTTGTCGATCGCGCTCGCGAGCTCGACCTCAGCCACGCGGGCCGCGTGCGCCGCCGTGTCGCGAGCGGTGCCGTGCACCTGCGGGGCGCAGCGCAGCGAGTAGGCGTCCTGCACGCGCGTGTCCTCGGGCCCCTTGTGGCTCGCGACGATCGGGCTGCCCTCGAGCAGCGCCGCGATCGTCGCGGCGCTCGCCGCCTGGCCCGGGTGCGGGCGCAGCGCCATGAGGTCGGCGGCGAACGGCGCATCGGTGCCGAGCAGCCCCTCGACGCTCATCGCGGCGGCGAGGTCGGCGGTCGCGAGCAGCTTGTCGAGGTCGGCGAGCGCGAGGCAGAGCATCGCGAGCATGCCGTCGGTGCCGTTGACGAGCGCGAGGCCCTCCTTCTCGGCGAGCACGACGGGTGCGAGGCCGGCGCGCTCGAGCGCGGCCGACGCATCCATGACCTCGCCGTCGAGCCGCCCCGGCCCGCTCACCTCGACGACGCCCTCGCCCATCGCCGCGAGCGCCACGTGCGACAGCGGCGCGAGGTCGCCCGAGCAGCCGAGCGACCCGTACTCACCGACCACGGGCGTGATGCCGGCGTTGAGCATCGCGGCGTAGAGCTCGGCGGTGGCGCGGCGCACGCCGGTGCGCCCGGTCGCGAGCGTCTGGAGGCGCAGCAGCATGAGGCCGCGCACGACCTCGCGCTCGACCGCCTCGCCGCTCGAGGCGGCGTGCGAGCGGATGAGCGACTGCTGCAGGCGCGTGCGGTCGCCGGGCGCGATGGCGGTGTTCGCGAGCGCGCCGAAGCCGGTCGAGATGCCGTAGTGCGGCCGATCGTCGGCCGCGAGCGCGTCGATGACGACGCGGGCCGCGTCGATGCGCTCGAGCGCCGCGGGGCTCAGCTCGACCCGCGCGTCGAATCGGGCGACCTGCACCACCTGGTGCCGCGTGAGGGGGGCGTCTCCGATGACCACTGCCATGCCGCCATTCCAGCGCCCCGGCCGGGCGCGCGCATCCGCCTGGCGCAGCTTCGTGTCTGAGATATCGGACGCCGCCTACACTGGGGCGATCAGCGGCCGGGGCGGGGCCGCGACGAGCGGAGGGTGCCGATGGGGATGCCGCGGATGCCGGCGGCCAGGAGCGCTCTGCGCGTGCTGTCGCTGCTCGCCGAGCAGGCAGGGCCCGTGCGGGCCGCGACCATCGCGCGCGAGCTGGGCCTGCCTCGCTCGAGCGCGTACCAGCTGCTCCAGGTCATGCGCGACGAGGGCTTCCTCGTGCACTACCCGGAGCTCGGCGCCTGGGGCCCGAGCGCGCGGGTGCAGCAGATCGGCTCGCGCGTCGCGGCCGCGACCCGGCTCGAGCGGCTCGCGCAGCCGATCCTCGACCGGCTCGTCGCGCGATCGCCGATCCCCGCGACGAGCCACCTCGCGGTGCTCGCCGGCAGCGACGTCGCCTACGCCGGGCGCGGCGAGGGGCGCCGATCCCCCGTGACGGTCTCGCGCGTGGGCGTGCGGCTGCCCGCGGTGCGCACGGCGACCGGCCGCGCGATGCTCGCGGCGCTCGGCGACGACCAGGTGCGGGCGCTGCTGCCGCACGACCGCGACCTGGCCGGCGAGCGGCCGGCGACGCGGTCCGCCCTCACCGCGCTGCTCGCGGGGGTGCGGCGGCGCGGCTGGGCGACCGAGGACGGCGAGGTCGACGCGGCCTACGGCTCCGTCGCGGCCGCCGCCCGCGACGCCGCCGGCTACCCCGCGGCGTCGGTGGGCCTCACGTTCCGGCTGGTCGACGCCGACGAGGCCGCGTGGGCGGCGCTCGGCGGCGCGAGCGCCGCGGCCGCCGCCGAGCTGACGCGCAGGCTCGGCGGCGGCTGAGACGTCAGGCCAGGCGGGTCTCGACCGGCGTCGGGTTCGAGAAGAGGTCGTGCACGGGGCAGTGCGCGTCGACGAGCCGGCGCAGCTCCTCGAAGCGGGCGCGCTCGTGGGGGCCGTCGATGTCGACGACGACCCGCACGCCGGCGAACCCGGGGCGCACGTCGTCGGCGCCGAACAGGCCGCGCACGTCGAGGTCGCCCTCGGCGCGCAGCTCGAGCCGGTCGATCGCGAGCCCGAGCCGCTTGGCGTACAGGCGGTAGACGACGGTCTGGCACGCGAGCAGCGCGCCGAGCGCCGCCTCCACGGGGCTCGCGCCGGCGTCGTCGCCCGCGAGGCCGGCCGGCTCGTCGATGAGCCACTCGTGCCGGCCGGCGCGGATGCGCGTCGCGACCGCGCCCTGGGCCTCGCCGTCGGCGCGGAAGACGAGCCGGGCGTTCGCGACGTCGGCGGCGAGCCGCTCGCCCCATGCGCGCTCGGCTTCGTCGAGGCGCGCCTCGCGGTCGGCGTCGGTGACGGGGGCGGCGGATGCGGTGGTGATGCTCATGCGGATCTCCTCGGTTCGGGGATCCACACGCTAGGGAGCGACGCGGCGGGCGCGGAAGCCCGCCGCGTCGCACGGCGTCACGCGGCGTCGCGGGGCGTCACAGAGCCGCCGTGCCGTCGACCCGCGACCGCCGCCTCAGACGGGCCGGTCGTCGGCGTCCGGCCGCGGCGGCGACGCCTGCGCCTGCGCGGTCAGGGATGCGTCGTCCGGGTCGAGGTCGGCGTGGTCGGCGAGGTGCTCCCGCTCGATCGCCGCCCGTGCGCGATCCGCGAGCTCGTCGAACGACCTGCCCGACATGTCGCCGGGGACGTCGGCCGGCGCATCGGCGTCGACCGCGAGCTCCGGGGCGTCCTCGTCGCGGCGCGGCTCCTCGTCCTCCTCGTGCTGCACCATCTGGCCCTCCTCTGCTGGGCGCGCGGCTCAGGGCTGCGCGCGGTCGGTGTCGTCGAGCGCGGTCGCGTCGCCGGCCGGGTCGCCCACGGGCGCGGTCGGGTCGAGCGTTCCGGGCCCCTGCGGCGCCTCGGGCGCTCCGGGCGCTCCGGGCACGGGGGCGTCGGGGCCGCCCGGACCGGCGGGCGCTCCCGGCACGTCGGGGGTGCCGGGCGCCCCGGGGGCCTCGGGTGCGCCGGGCCCGGGCTGCAGCGGCTCGCCCGGCTCCTCGGGGCTGCCGCCCGGCTGCTCGGCCTCGAGCTCCGCGATGCGCTCGCGATGCTCGTCGATGCGGTCGAGGCCCTCCTGCACGACGCGCTCGTAGCGCTCTCCGGTCGCCTCGGCCGCGAAGTCGGCCTGCCCGTCGCGGTCGGCGTTCGGCGCCGGCGCCGGCGGCTCGCCGCCGGTGGGGAGGGGCTGCTCGTCGTCGAGCGGCTGGTCGCCGCCGTCGCGGATGTCGCTGTCTGCCATGCTCGCACCTCTCGTTCCTGGCCGACGCCGGTGCGCCGGCGCAGCCAGTAGAGCACCGGAGCCTGGGAGCGGCATCGACGCGGGGGCGTCAGCGCGCGAGCAGCCACCAGATGCCGGCGACCGCCTGGGCGATCGCGATCACGATCGCGATCGCGACGAGCGTCACGTGCACGGTGAGGAACCGCGTCGGCCGGCCCTGCGCATCCCTCGCCCGCTCGTCGCGCGCGACGCGGCGCAGGAATGCCGGCCACACGACGACGCTGAAGGCGGCGCCGACGAGCAGCAGCACGGCGCCGGTGACCCCGGCCGCCTCAGCCATCGGCCCGCCGGTCGTCCTCGCGGCTCCACGCGATGCGGATGAGCCGGCGCAGCACGCCCTCGTCGACGAGCTCGAGGCGCTTGACGTAGACGCAGCCCGCGCCCTCGGTGTACGCGCCGAGCTCGGGCAGCAGCGCCGCACCCTCGGGCAGGTCCTTGAGCCCGTAGAGCGACAGCGCGCCCTTCCGCGGCGAGAACGCGACCTTCGGCCACTCGCCCTCCGTCCGCGAGGTGGGCGACGGCGAGACGTAGCGGTAGCTGCCGTAGCCCACCATCGACGGCCCCCAGAGCACGGGCTCGGCGCCGGTCTCCTCGCGCATGATGCGGTCGAGCCGGTGCCCCTCCTCGACGCGACGGGCGGGCTGCGCGGCGTCGAGGAACGCCTCGACGGAGGCGTCGGTCGGCTGCGTCTTCGGCTCTGCCATGCGTCCAGGCTACGCGCGTGCGGACCGCTCGGGCCCGCGCGCGGCAGTGAGCCGGCGGCGCACCGCGGCCGACAGCGCGGCGGGCCACCACGGCGACGCCCCCGCGACGCGCTCTGCGAGCGCGGCGAGGTCGCCGGCGGCCCGCGCGTCGGAGCGGGCGAGGATCGCGTCGAGCTCGGCCGCGAGCGCGGGATGCGTCCGCTCGGCCCGCCGCCACGGGTCCTGCGCGTCGGCCACCGGCGACACCGCGGGCTCGAGCAGGCGCGCCAGCACCAGCACGCCGCCAGCCGCCTCGAGCAGGTGCCGGCGCGCCACGAGCCGCTCGCCGCGGGCGGCGCGGCCGCCGCCGACGAGCAGCGCCCGCAGCAGCGCCGTCGCCACGGTGCCCGGATCGCGGGACGGCGGCACGAGGGTCGGGCGGATGCGCTCCGGCAGGTCGCCGAGGCGGTCGACGGCGACGCGGTGCGCGTCGGAGCGGCTCTCGGCCAGCTCCTCCGGCGTGAACACCGCGTACTCCAGCAGATGGCCGTCGTCGGTCACGACCCAGGCGCCGTGCTCGGTGTCGCGCTCGTGCAGCACGATCCGCGCCGGGGGCACCGGCAGCCAGGCGGTGCTCGCGCGCAGGCGCGGGGCGGCATCCGCCTCGGCGATCACGAAGAAGTCGTGGTCGCTCCAGTCGTCGGCCCGGTGCGCCGTGCCGGCGGTGCTCCCGAGGAGCACGAGCCCGAGCACGCCGTCGGCCCGCTCGGCCCACTCGACGAGGGCCGCGGTCAGGGCGTCGTGGTCGGCCGGCTGCATGCTCGCATCGTACGCGTCGCCGCGCGCCGCCGGATACGCGGAAGGGCCCCGCCGGAGCGGGGCCCTTCGCTGTGGTCCGAGTGGACTACTTGACGATCTTCGTGACCGTGCCGGCGCCGACCGTGCGGCCACCCTCGCGGATGGCGAAGCCGAGACCCTCCTCCATGGCGATCGGCTGGATCAGCTCGACCGTCATGTCGGTGGTGTCGCCGGGCATGACCATCTCGGTGCCCTCGGGCAGCGAGATGACGCCGGTGACGTCGGTGGTGCGGAAGTAGAACTGCGGGCGGTAGTTCGTGAAGAACGGGTTGTGGCGGCCGCCCTCGTCCTTGGACAGGATGTACGCCGTGCCCTCGAAGTTGGTGTGCGGCGTGACCGAGCCCGGCTTCACGACGACCTGGCCGCGCTCGACGTCCTCGCGCTTGGTGCCGCGGAGCAGCAGACCGCAGTTCTCGCCGGCCCACGCCTCGTCGAGCTGCTTGTGGAACATCTCGATGCCCGTGACCGTGGTCTTCTGCGTCGGGCGGATGCCGACGATCTCGACCTCGGAGTTGATCGCGAGCGTGCCGCGCTCGGCGCGACCCGTGACGACCGTGCCACGGCCGGTGATGGTGAAGACGTCCTCGATCGGCATGAGGAACGGCTTGTCGCGGTCGCGGACCGGGTCCGGGATGTTGTCGTCGGCGGCCTGCATGAGCTCGAGGATCGCGTCGACCCACTTCTCCTCGCCCTCGAGCGCCTTGAGCGCCGAGACGCGCACGACGGGGGCGTTGTCGCCGTCGAAGTCCTGGCTCGAGAGGAGCTCGCGGACCTCCAGCTCGACGAGCTCGAGGATCTCCTCGTCGTCGACCATGTCGGACTTGTTGAGCGCGACCATCAGGTACGGCACGCCCACCTGCTTGGCGAGCAGCACGTGCTCGCGCGTCTGCGCCATCGGGCCGTCGGTGGCGGCGACCACGAGGATCGCGCCGTCCATCTGGGCAGCACCCGTGATCATGTTCTTGATGTAGTCAGCGTGACCCGGCGCGTCGACGTGCGCGTAGTGGCGCTTCGGCGTCTCGTACTCGATGTGCGAGATGTTGATCGTGATGCCGCGCTGGCGCTCCTCGGGAGCGGAGTCGATCGAGGCGAAGTCGCGCTGCACGTTGGTCGCCGACGGGTACTTGTCTGCAAGGACCTTCGAGATGGCCGCCGACAGCGTCGTCTTGCCGTGGTCGACGTGACCGATCGTTCCGATGTTGACGTGCGGCTTGGTCCGCTCGAACTTGGCCTTAGCCACTGTGTCCTCCTAGGACTGTTCTCATGAGTGCACCGCCGCGTCCGCGGCAGGCGTTCGGGTGGTGTTGGAATATGGTACTTGGCTCGCCGGTCCACGCGAAACCGAGCGGGCCGACGGTGGGCCGGGGCGGCTCGCGCCGCCCCGGCGGGTCACTCGCCCTTGCTCTTCTGGACGATCTCGTCCGCGACGGCCTTGGGGACCTCGGCGTAGGTCGAGAACTCCATCGAGTAGACGGCGCGGCCCGAGGTCTTCGACCGGAGGTCGCCGACGTAGCCGAACATCTCCGACAGCGGCACGAGGGCCTTGACGACCTTCACGCCCTGGGCGTCCTCCATCGACTGGATCTGCCCGCGGCGCGAGTTCAGGTCGCCGATGACGTCGCCCATGTACTCCTCCGGCGTGCGCACCTCGACCGCCATGAGCGGCTCGAGGAGCACCGGCTGAGCCTTGCGCGCTGCCTCCTTGTAGGCCATCGAGCCGGCGATCTTGAACGCCATCTCCGAGGAGTCGACGTCGTGCGCCGCGCCGTCGAGCAGCGTCGCCTTGACGCCGACCGTCGGGAAGCCGGCGAGCACGCCGACCTGCATCGCGTCCTGCATGCCCGCGTCGACCGAGGGGATGTACTCACGGGGCACGCGACCGCCGGTGACGGCGTTCACGAACTCGTAGGTCTCCTCGCCGGCCAGGTCCATCGGCTCGAGCTTGATCTGCACCTTGGCGAACTGGCCGGAGCCACCCGTCTGCTTCTTGTGGGTGTAGTCGTACTTGTCGACGGTGCCCTTGATGGTCTCGCGGTACGCGACCTGGGGCTTGCCGACGTTGGCCTCGACCTTGAACTCGCGCTTCATGCGGTCGACGAGGATGTCGAGGTGCAGCTCGCCCATGCCCTTGATGACCGTCTGACCGGTCTCGGGGTTGTTCTCGGTGCGGAAGGTCGGGTCCTCCTCGGCCAGCTTCTGGATGGCGAGGGAGAGCTTCTCCTGGTCGGCCTTCGTCTTCGGCTCGATCGCGACCTCGATGACGGGCTCGGGGAACGTCATCGACTCGAGGACGACCTGGTTTGCCGGGTCGCACAGGGTGTCGCCGGTCGTGGTGTCCTTGAGGCCGATCACCGCGTAGATGTGGCCCGCGGTCATCGAGTCGACCGGGATCTCCTTGTTGGCGTGCATCTGGAAGATCTTGCCGATGCGCTCCTTCTTGCCCTTGGTGGAGTTCGCCACCGCGGCGCCGGAGTCGACGTGGCCCGAGTAGACGCGCACGTAGGTGAGGCGGCCGAAGAACGGGTGCACGGCGACCTTGAACGCGAGGGCCGCGAACGGCTCGTCGCGGTCGGCGTGGCGCTCGATGATGACCTCTTCGTCGCGCACGTCGTGGCCGGGGATGGCCGGCACGTCGAGCGGCGTCGGCAGGTAGTCCACGACCGCGTCGAGCATCGGCTGCACGCCGCGGTTCTTGAACGCCGAGCCGCAGAGCACGGGGTAGATCTCCGAGGCGACCGTCATCTTGCGGATGGCCGCCTTGATCTCGGCGACCGTGAGCTCCTCGCCCTCGAAGTACTTCTCCATGAGCGCGTCGTCGGTCTCGGCGACCGTCTCGAGCAGCGCCTGGCGGTACTCCTGCGCCTTCTCGACGAGATCGGCGGGGATCTCCTCGATGGCGTACTCGGCGCCCATCTTCACGTCGCCCTTGGCGTCGCCGCGCCAGGTCTTCGCCTTCATCTCGACCAGGTCGACGATGCCCTCGAAGGCGCTCTCCGAGCCGATCGGCAGCTGGATGACCAGCGGGCGGGCGCCGAGGCGGTTGATGATGGTGTCGACCGTGAAGTAGAAGTCGGCGCCCATCTTGTCCATCTTGTTGACGAAGCAGATGCGCGGGACGTCGTACTTGTCGGCCTGGCGCCAGACGGTCTCGGACTGGGGCTCGACGCCCTCCTTGCCGTCGAAGACGGCGACCGCGCCGTCGAGCACGCGGAGCGAGCGCTCGACCTCGACCGTGAAGTCGACGTGGCCGGGGGTGTCGATGATGTTGATCTGGTTCTTGTCCCAGAAGCAGGTCACGGCGGCCGACGTGATGGTGATGCCGCGCTCCTGCTCCTGCTCCATCCAGTCGGTGGTCGAGGCGCCGTCGTGGGTCTCGCCGATCTTGTGGTTGACGCCCGTGTAGAACAGGATGCGCTCGGTCGTCGTGGTCTTGCCGGCATCGATGTGGGCCATGATGCCGATGTTGCGGACCTTGTTCAGGTCGGTGAGCACGTCCTGTGCCACAGGGTTCCTCCGATGAGTGGATGGAGCGGGAGTTGGGGGATGCCGCGCTGCGGGGACCCCGGCCGTGGGCCGGGATCCCCGGAGGCGATCACCAGCGGTAGTGCGCGAAGGCCTTGTTCGACTCGGCCATCTTGTGCGTGTCCTCGCGACGCTTCACCGCGGCGCCGAGGCCGTTGGACGCGTCGAGGATCTCGTTCTGCAGGCGCTCGGTCATCGTCTTCTCGCGACGAGCCTTGGCGTACGAGACGAGCCAGCGCAGCGCGAGCGTGTTCGCGCGGTGCGGCTTGACCTCGACGGGGACCTGGTAGGTCGAGCCGCCGACGCGGCGCGACTTGACCTCGAGGGTCGGGCGGATGTTGTCGAGCGCCTTCTTGAGCACTGCGACCGCGTCCTGGCCCGACTTGGTGCCGACGCCGGCGAGCGCGCCGTAGACGATGCGCTCGGCGAGGCCCTTCTTGCCGTCGAGGAGGATCTTGTTGACGAGCTGCGAGACGATCGGTGCGCCGTAGACGGGATCGGCAACGACCGGGCGCTTGGGGGCGGGACCCTTGCGAGGCATTACTTCTTCTCCATCTTCGCGCCGTAGCGGCTGCGAGCCTGCTTGCGGTTCTTCACTGCCTGGGTGTCGAGCGCGCCGCGCACGATCTTGTAGCGCACGCCGGGGAGGTCCTTCACACGACCGCCGCGGACGAGCACCATCGAGTGCTCCTGGAGGTTGTGGCCCTCACCGGGGATGTAGGCGGTGACCTCGGTGCCGTTCGAGAGCTTCACGCGGGCGACCTTGCGGAGCGCCGAGTTGGGCTTCTTGGGGGTGGTCGTGTAGACGCGGGTGCAGACGCCGCGCTGCTGGGGGTTCGCCTTCAGCGCCGGCGCCTTGGTCTTCGAGACCTTCGGCGACCGACCCTTGCGGACCAGCTGCTGGATAGTGGGCACGTTGCTTCTTCCTGCTGCACGGTGACAGCGTTTCGATGTGGTTCGCCGGCTGGGCCGGCTCCATCGGTGATCCCCCGCGCACGCTCTCGCGTGCCCTCTTCAGGTGGTGGATATGCCGTGGGGGCTGGCGGGTTCGGACCCGCTGCCCACGTGCGGCCCGTGCGCTCCTCGCGCATGGCGCAAGGCGCGCATGTGCGCACACCCGATCAAGGATAGGGCCACGCCGCATGCACGGTCAAGCGCGCGGGCGGGCCGCGCGGCGCAGCTCGTCGGCGAGCGCGATCGGCCGCTCGAAGCGCACCGCGAGGGCGATCGCGTCGCAGAGCGCGAGCAGCAGCTGCGGCGGGGCGACGAGCGGCACGTCGAGGTGCAGCAGCGCCGCGCGGCGCTCGCCCGGCACGGTGATCCAGCAGTCGACCGAGAGCGCGGGGAGCTCCGCCCCGCCGCCCGCCTCGCGCACCGTCGGGCGGCGCAGGATGCGCGAGCCGGCGGAGCGCAGCACGCGGTCGTCGGCGCCCGGGCGCGCGGTGCCGCCCTCGCCCTCGTGCGCGGCGCGCAGCACGAGCGGCACGAGGGCGGCCAGCACGTCGTCGGGCCCGGTGCTCGCCGCGGTCGGCACGGCGATGCCGGGGTGGACGGATGCGGCGGCCGGCATGGGCACGTCGGCCTCGAGCGCGATCCCGAGGTGCAGCTGCTCGGCGCCGCCCGCCTCGGCGCGCTCGAGCGCCGCCTCGAGCCTGCGCCGCAGCGCGATGCGGGCGCCCGCGCGGTCGTCGGCGCCGCCGTGCAGCTCCTCGGCGAGGGAACGGATGCGGGCCGGCGCGTCGGGCTGTCCGAGCGGCATCGCGAACCACCGGGCCGGCAGCGCGAGCACGAGGCTCATGCCCGCCCCATCAGCGGCCGCGCACGAAGATCGACGAGTGGGGCTGCTCGAGCCCGACGAAGTAGCGCTCGAGGTCGTGGAGCGCCATCCAGGTCGCCGGGCGCGAGCCCGCGAGGTCGCCCTGCTCCTGCATCGTGGCCTGGTACGACCGCCCGTCGTGCGGCACGGGCCCGGCGAACCCGGGCGGCGGCACCCGCACCGTGGTGCGGTGCGCGTCGGCGGCGAGGCTCGGCAGCCTCGGGTCCTCGGCGAGCGGCACCGGGTCGACCGTGCCGTCGCCGCGCCCGTGCTCGAACGCGAGCACGGGGATGTGGCCGCCGATGGCCGTCGCGTCGATGCCCGCTCCCGCCACGACGACCGCGTCGACGTCGTACGCGGCGGTGAAGGCGGGGTCGGCCGCGAGGCGCGCGGCCGTGAGCCCGCCGAGGCTCCACCCCGACAGCAGCACGCTCGCCCCCTGCGGCACGCCCGCCTGGCGCATCGCCTCGACCACCGCACGCTCGAGCTGCGTGGGCCCGTGGCCGAGGGTCGCCGCCACGCCGGCGTGCACGTCGTTGATGGAGGACGAGCCCGGCTTCCACATCTGCGTGCTGGGGATGTGCACGCGCCACACCGTCGCCGCCCCGTCGGTCACCGCGGTCACGGTGACCATCGTCGAGGCGGCCGGGTCGGTGCCCGTCGGTCCGCCGGCGTGCGCGTCGACGCCGCGGTTGTCGGCCTGCAGGCGGGCCAGGTGGTCGCCGAAGCCGCCCGGCTCCCCCGTGCGCGCCGGCTGCGCGCCGCTCCACACGAGCTGCGGCGCGCCCGCGTCGCCGGCGACGAGCCAGTCGGCGAGCCACGGCAGCGTGCCGTGCAGCCAGCCGATCGTGCCGCCGACGAGCGCCGCCTCGAGCGAGCCGGTGGCGACGAGCGTGCGCACGAAGGCCTCGAACCCGCCGCCTGCGACCCACGAGCCGAGGACGAGCAGCGCGAGCCCGCCGATGAGCAGGCCGACGAGCCCCGTCGCCATCACGGCGATCGCGAGCGCGGCCGCGACGACGGCCGCGACGGCGGCGAGGACGATCGCGCCGAGCCACCGGATCGCCTCGACGAGCGCGTCGGCCACCGCCTCGAGCAGGTCGCCGACGGCGCCGCGCACGTCGTCCCACAGCGAGTCGCGCAGCGACGAGCCCGCGACCTCCGCGCGGATGCGGGCCGCCGCATCCGCCGCCGCCCGCTCCTTGCGCTCCCGCGCCAGGGCCCACGCGTCGGCGGCGGCCTCCCGCGCCGCGGCGTGCTGCGCGACGACGCGCTGCTGCTCGGCGACGAGGGCGGCGGCTGCGTCGGCACCGGCGGCCTGGACGGCCAGCCGGTCGCGCTCGGCCGCGGCCGCCGTCGCGGCGGCGTCGGCCGCCCGCCACCGCGCATCCGCCTCGTCGGCCTCGTCCTGCGCGACGCGCAGCTGCTCGGCGTAGTCGACGAGCGCCTCGCCCGCGACGGCGTAGCGCGAGGTCGCGCGCCCGAGCTGCTCGGCGACCTCGCCCGCCGCCTCCCGCACGCGGTCGAACGCCTGCGCCCGGGTGGCCTCCTCGTCGCGGATCGCGTCGAGGTGCGCGATCGCCTGCTCGATCGCGGCGGCGGTGCGGCGGTAGGCGTCGCCGTGGCCCTCGACGACCGGCCACCGCCCCTCGAGCTGCCCGAGGCTCATCCGTCGGCCGCCAGCCGCCGGTCGGCGTGCCGGAAGGCGTCGGCGATCCCGTCGACCGTCGCCGCGAGGCGCTCCGCGGCCTCCTGGAAGCGCTCGCGCGTGTCGTCCCACGTGTCGGCGAAGTCGAGCACCCGCGCGGCGAGCAGCTCGTGGCCGACCGCCTCGGCGACGGCCCCGCTCGTGCGATCGGAGGCGCCCAGCTGCCGGGCCACGTGCTCGAGGTGCGAGACCGCGCCGTCGAGCTCCGCGTAGGAGATGCGGATGTCGGTCATGGAGCCCCCTCGCCTGCGACGCTAGGGAGCGCGGCGCCGGGCGGGAATGGGGAGGACTCCCCATGGCGCGCCTACGGGCGGGGGCGCACCCAGCGCAGCGTCGACGCGCACGCGTCGAACAGCACCCGCATGCCGTCGACGAGCGGGTCGTCTGCCTCGACGTCGAGCGGGCGGGCGAGCGTCGCCGTCAGCTGCAGCGCCGCGCGGCGGTGCGTGCCCGGCATGGGCGTGAGGTAGACCACGGTGAGCACCCGCATCGACTCGTCGCCCATCGACTCGAGCCGGTCGCGCTCGAAGCGCACGATGCGGCGGTCGTCGTCGAGCGCGGTCGCGCCGTACTCGCGGATCGCGTGGCGCACGACGTCGTCGAGCGACACGTCGGGCTGGGCCCGGCGCACCGAGGCGAGGATGGATGCGGGCATCCAGAGCGTGTCGTCGCCCGGCTCGGTGGGGGTGAAGAACGCGCGCACGTCGCCGCGCCGCATGCTCTCGAACGACTCGCGCAGCATCGACTGCGCCTGCGCGAGCAGGTCGGGCCGGTGGGCCTGCATGGCCCGCGCGCGCACGCTCGCCGTCATCGCCTCCTGCTCGGCGCGGTCCGGCCGGTGGCGCGTCCAGCCCGGCGGCAGCTCGAGCTCGAAGTCGGGCTCGGGCGGCGCGCCGAGCGCGGCCCGAAGGTCGGTGTCCTGGCTCATCGGCGTCCCCTCGCCTCGGTGTCGATGCGGTGCAGCGTGCCGAGCTCGGCGCGCTGCGCCCGCTCCCCTGTCTCGGCCGGGATGCGCCCGCGCTCGACGAGCAGCGCGATGGCGCCGTCGCGGTCGGCGCGGATGCGGTCGAGCTCGCTCGCGGGGATCGTCGCGAGGGCGGCGCGGAGGCGATCGCCGTCGTGCGCGCGCTCGGCCGCCTCGCGCTCCGCCGCGCCCGCGTCGACCCGCGAGCCGGCGACGAGCACGAGCACGCCGAGCGCGAGCCCGAGGACGCCGGCGATGAGCACGGGCACGCGCCACGGGCCCGCGTCGGCGACGGCCTGCAGCGCCCCGGCGCTGCTCATCGCCCACGCGGTGAGGCCTGCGAGGACCGCGGTGCCGAAGCCGAGCAGCAGCAGCGTGCCGTGGCGCTCGCGGCGGCCGCGCAGCCACCAGCCGGCGGCCACCGCCTGCACGACGGCGGCGATCGCGAAGCAGGCGCCGGCGATCGGCACCGAGGTGCTCGCGTCCATGCGGTGGAGGCCGAGCGGGTCGCCGAGGATGGCGGCGAGGCCGATGAGCGGGGCGATGAGCGCGAGCAGCGCGGGCAGCATGAGCCACAGGCCCGCCATCCCGCTGCCCTTCGCGGCGGCGACGCGGGCGAGCCCGGCGCCGTCGTCACCCATGTGGGCGAGGGCCTCCGGATGCCGCTGCAGCGCGTACGCCTCGAGGATCCCGAGGCGCGGCTCGGCGGCGGCGGAGAGGTCGTCGGCCCAGGCGAGGGCGCTCTCGTGGCGCAGGCTCACGCGGCACCCTCCTCGAGCGGCCAGCCGGCCTCGTCGGCGACGAACGCCGGGTGCGGCGAGCCGCGGAACGCCGAGCCGTCGGGCCGGTGCACCTCGATGCCGTCGACGAGGTCGCGCAGCCCCGGCATGCACAGCGCCAGCACCTCGGCGAGCGTCGGCTCGACCGACACGACGACGGTCGCCGCGCCGTCGTCGAACGCGTAGAGCACGAAGCCCGCGGCGGCGCCCGGCTGCACGTCGTCGATGGAGGCGGTCGCGCTCACCTGCACGCCGTCGCCGAGCGCCGCGCTCCCGAAGGGCTGCACGGCGGTGCCGGACTCGTGCCAGTCGGGGATCGCGGCGCTGTCGACGACGCGGGCGCGCACGACGGCGAACACGGGCAGCGCGCCCGGCCACACCTGCCACGCGAGCAGGTCGTCGGGGTCGCGCCGCGACAGGCCGGCCTCGAGCAGCACGGGCACCGCGCGGTCGAGCTCGGGCGTCCACCGCTCGCCGAACGCGCGCCGCAGCCCCTCGGAGCGCTCGGCCACCCAGCCGGCGTCGTCGCCGCCCGGCTCGGGCATGCCGAGCCAGCCGGGAGCGGCCGTGCTCGCAGAGATCCGCCACATGTCCGTCACCGCTCGCACCCTCCGTCGCCGCCCGTCGCCGAGCCCTCGCTCACCAGAGGATGTCGAAGGCCGGGAACCGCTTCTTGATCGTCTCATGCCCGCTGAACATCGAGATCCAGCCGTCGTACTTGAGCGGCACGCCCATCAGGCCGTGCATGAGGTCGGATGCGGTGGCGAGCGCGGGGAGGATGCCGGTCGCACCGTCGCTCATCTTCTCGTAGGCGGCGATGTCGCGCCCGGTCAGCAGCCGCGCCATCACGTCGCCGATGCCGTTGGGGTTGTTGCCGGTGACGAACTGGCGCAGGCCCCCGAGCACGCCGCTCGCGCCGCGGCCGTGGAACAGGTAGGCGAAGCCGAGCTCGCGCGCCTGCGAGCCGGCGGCGCTCCATGCCGTCTTGCCGAAGGCGCCGCCGAACATGTCGTCGGCGAAGCTGAACTTGCCGCCGGCGATCTTGCCGAGCTTGCCGAACGGCAGGACGCCGACGATCGCGAGCCCGAGCTGCATCCAGCCGGCGTCGCCGCGCATCTTCTGGTAGATCGTGAGCGCGAGCGCGATCACGCCGATCACGGCGCCGATGAGGGCCAGGATCGGCCCGCCGACGATGATCGCGAGCACGCCCACCACGAGGCCGGCCCAGGCCAGCGCCTTCTGGAGCCCGGCGACGAACCCGTCGACGTTGTCCCAGAAGCCGTCCTTCACCTTGCCCTCGAGCACCTCGCCGATGTCCTTCGCGGCGGTGTCGAACGCGTCCTCCCACGTGTCGTAGTCGGCGTCCCAGCGACCGGCCTCCGCCTCCCACGCCTCGTAGGCGGCGAGCTTCGCGGCGTCCTCCTCGGCCTGCTGCTGCGCCTCGGGGCTGTCGGCCTCCGGCTCGAACCAGCCGCCCGTGCCGCGCGGCTCTACGGAGCCGGGCAGCGACTGGAACGTCGCCCAGAGCGCGGCGCACTCGTCGACGTGCACGGTGATCTTGGGCTGCACGTCGGCGAGCGCCTCCCCGTAGGCGATGAGCACGGGCCCGGTGGGCTCGTAGAGCTCGCCGGCCTCGCGCAGCAGGCCGTAGGTGTCGCCCACCACCTCGCGCAGCTTCTCGACCGCGAGGCCCCGCTGGCCGTCGGCGCCGTCCTTCACCTGCTCGAGCGTGTCGGCGCTCGCGATCATCGACTGGCCGAGCTGCTCGATGCGCTCGCCGCGCTCGACGATGCTGCCGGCGTCGCCCTCGACGTACTCGATCCAGCGGCCCTTGGGCGACTGCGGTCCTGCGTACACCATCTCGGTCTCCTCCGTCGGATCAGGCCGCGGCGTCGGAGGACTCGAGCTTCAGCGCGGCCTCCTGGTCGAACTCGGCGAAGCCCTCGAGCACGCCCTGGACGTGGTCGCGCACCTTGGTCATGTCGCGGGCGAGGTCGACCCGCTTGTCGTTCCAGCGGCTCTCGAAGTCGCCGGCCCGGTCGCGGAGGTCGCCGCGCCCGAACGGGCGCCCGATCGCGGCCTCGAGCTCGCTCGACCGGTCGCCGGCGCTCTCGAGCTCGGTGATGATCTCGTCGAGCTGCATGCGCAGAGCGAGCAGCTCATCGAACGTGATGAGCACGTCGTGCATGATCTCCCCTTGCTCGGCGCGGCAGTCGCGCCCTCCGTCATTCCCAACCTATGCGGGGCCGCCGCGCCCGGCGATGGGGAGGACTCCCCACCCGGTGCGCGCCGCTCCGCTCCGCGTGGAGGGGGCCGACGTCGCCGGCCCCCTCAGCGAGCATCGGCTCAGCTGCCGGCCATCTGCTCGTCGAGCGACTGGATCGCCTGCATCATGCCGCGCAGGGCCTCGCCCATGTCGGAGATGCCCTCGATCGCCTGCTCGAGGCCGGTCGTCAGCTCCTCGTAGCCCTCGCCGAACTTGCCCGACGCGTGCTGCGTCTTGAAGTCCTCGCCCAGCAGGGTGTCGACCTGGCTCTTCAGGTCCTTCAGGACACCCGAGATGTCCTCCTTGCCGGTGTCGAGCTTGCCCGCCACCGACTCCATCTCGGCATAGGAAGCACCGAAATCGCTCATGGCCGTCTCCTCTTCGGATCGTGTTCCGCCGGCCCGACCGGGCCACCTGAGGAAGACTCTACGATTCGCGCGCTGGGAGCGCGATGGGGAGAGGTGCCCACCCGGATCGCCCTGCCCGGACCACGCGGAAGGGGCCCGGCATCGCTGCCGGGCCCCTCGATGCCGCTGCGGTCAGCTGCCGGCCATCTGCTCGTCGAGCGACTGGATCGCCTGCATCATGCCGCGCAGGGCCTCGCCCATGTCGGAGATGCCCTCGATCGCCTGCTCGAGGCCGGTCGTCAGCTCCTCGTAGCCCTCGCCGAACTTGCCCGACGCGTGCTGCGTCTTGAAGTCCTCACCCAGCAGGGTGTCGACCTGGCTCTTCAGGTCCTTCAGGACACCCGAGATGTCCTCCTTGCCGGTGTCGAGCTTGCCCGCCACCGACTCCATCTCCGCATAGGAGGCGCCGAAATCGCTCATGGGTCCGATCCCTTCATCGTTGCCGATCCATGGCCCAGCCGGACCATCCGAGACCCCACGCTACGGAGGGGCCCCTCCCCCATCAATGGGGAGGACTCCCCATGCCCGCGGGCTCGGGCTGCGCCTGCGGGGCGAGCGCGGCGCCCTCCGGCACGAGCGGCAGCTGCACCGTGACCGCGCGGCCCTGCTGCACGAAGATGCCGCGGCCCTCGGGGAAGTCGCCGCGCTTGACCTTCGGGAAGGGCACCTTGAAGACCGAGTCGCCGTCGTAGGCGTCGGGCTTCAGCACGATGCCCTTCCGGCCGGCCTTGAAGTCGCCGATGAAGCCGTACCCGCCCGTCACCTGCGTGATGTCGGCGTCGCCGATCAGCAGGTGGTCGCTGCGGTTGACGGCCTGGAAGAGCGCCTTGAGCGCCCGCTCGGCGTCCGAGTCGGCGAACTGCGGCACGTTCTCGACCACGATCATGATGCGGCCCGGGATCGACTCGTCGCCGACGATCTCGGCGAGCTCGGTCGCGAGCTCCTTCGCGGCATCCGGCTTCGTGACGCTGCGCACCCACGGCCGGAACCCCTCGAGCGCCGACCGGCGCCCCGCGAAGTGGAACAGCCGCACGTCGGGGTCGAACCGCTCCATCGCCACGACCAGCGCGCGCATCGCGTTCGTCTTGCCCGATCCGGGCGGCCCCGCGACGATGAACGTGCCGACCGGGTCGAAGTCGCGCGGCGCGAGCGTGTCCTCGGCGACGCCGAGCACCGGCAGGTCGTCGACGCGGTCCGGCAGCTGCTCGAGCGAGAGCCGCGTGGGCAGCGCCCCGATCTCCTCGACGTCGGGCGCGCCCTGCTCGCGCAGCGCCTGCGCCAGCTGCCCCATGAGCTTCGTCTGCTCGGCCACGTTCGGCGTGCCGCCGAGCGTCGCGACCTGCATCTCGAGGCCGTCGACGATCGCGCGCCCCGGCGCCGACCGGTCGTCGAGCACGTCCTTCGGGGCGCCGACGAGCATGTAGCCCGACTCGTCCGAGAGGCGCAGCACGACGCGGCGCGAGATGTTCGAGCTGACCGCCGTCGGCACCGCGCCTGAGCGGTCGGCGGTGACGACCGCGTGGATGCCGAGCGGCCTGCCCTCGCCGAGGATGCGCATGAAGACCTGGTAGAACGGCGACCTGGCGCTCGTGATCTCCCAGTCGGCCTTGAACTGCGGGAAGTTGTCGAGCAGCAGGAAGATGCGGCTCGTCGACGGGTCGACGAGCTCGCGGTACTCGGTCAGGCTCGCGGCGCTCGCGGCGGCGAAGGCCTTCCCGCGACGGTCGAGCTCGCGGCCGAGCGAGCGCAGCAGCCGCTGCACGCGCTCCGCGTCGTCGCCGGCGATGATCGAGCCGACGTGCGGCAGCACCTCGAGCGACTTCAGCGCACCGGAGGCGAAGTCGAGGCCGTACACCTCGGCGCGGCTCAGCTCCGGCCGGATCCCGGCGGCGATGCCGATCGTCTTCAGCAGCGTCGACTTGCCCGAGCCGGAGGTGCCGTACACGAGCAGCGAGCCGTCGCGGTCGGGGTGGAAGTGCACGGCGTCCTGCCGCTGGCGCTCGGGGATGTCGGCCTTCCCGAGCACGATGCGGCCGTCGCCGTCCTGCGGCAGGTCGCGCAGGTCGACCGTCGTCTCCAGGTCGTCGAGCCACGGGCGGCGGGGCGCCGGGATGCCGGCGAGCCGCGTCGCCTCGATGAGGGTGCGCACCATGCGCTTCTGGTCGTTGGGGCCGAGGTCCTCGTCGTGCGAGTCCGACTCGGGCGCGGCCTCCGGCTCCCAGCGCTGCACCGAGCCGAACCGCAGCTCGGCGACCTTCACGTCGGCGGGCTTCGCCTCGTCGGGACGCGTCCACCCGCCCGCGTAGGCGGACTGGAACGGGACGAGCCGGCCCGGCCCCGTCTTCGCGATGCCGCGGCCGGGGATGGACGGCGGGAACGACGCGGCCACGGGGTCGTCGACGACGTCCTTGGAGTCGGACTCGTCGGCCATGCGCAGCGCCACCCGCAGGTTGGTGTTCGCGCGCAGGTTGTCCTTGATGACGCCGGCGGGCCGCTGCGTGGCCATGATGAGGTGGATGCCGAGCGAGCGGCCGCGCTGCGCGATGTCGACGACGCCGTCGACGAACTCGGGCACCTCGCCCGCGAGCGCCGCGAACTCGTCGATGACGAGCACGAGCGCCGGCGGCGTCTCCGGGTCCTGCCGCTTCTCGAGCTCGAGCAGGTCCTTCGCCTTCTTGCGGTTGAACAGGTGCTCGCGGTGGTGCAGCTCTGCGCGCAGGCTCGTGAGCGCGCGACGCACGAGGTGGGGGCTGAGGTCGGTGACGAGCCCGACGCAGTGCGGCAGCTCGACGCAGTCGGCGAACGCGGAGCCGCCCTTGTAGTCGACGAACAGGAACGTGACGCGGTCGGGGCTGTGCGCCGCCGCCATGCCGAGCACCCAGGCCTGCAGGAACTCCGACTTGCCGGCGCCCGTGGTGCCGCCGACGAGCGCGTGGGGGCCCTGCGTGCGCAGGTCGAGCGTCATCGCGTCCGTCGCGCCCTGGCCCATGATGGCTCGCAGGGTGCCTGCCTTCTTCAGCCGCGGCTTCTGCGCGCCCGAGCGGTCGAGGATCGTGCTGCCCTGCCGCCACCGGTCGACGACCGCGCTCGGGTCCTCGGCGAGCTCGGGCCCGACGAGGTTCAGCAGCATGACGGAGTCGGGGATGTCGGAGGAGTCGTCGATCACGATGCTCGCGTCGACGACGGGCGCGAGGCGCTTCGCGAGCATCTGCATGTAGTCGTTCGAGACGCCCTCGACGGTGACGCCCTCGTAGTCGACGCCCGAGCGCACCGTGCCGACGCGCGCGGCGCCGAGGCCCGCGGAGACGTCGACGAACGAGCGGCAGACGGCCGGCAGCGACTCCACCGTCGGCGCGACGAAGACGCCGTAGACGCCCACCGCCGAGCCGCGCTCGAGGATCTGCGTGAGGCGCGGGCGGTCGACCGGCGCGTCGTTCGTGACGACGAGCACGACCGAGGTCTGGATGCTCGTGACGGTGTCCTTCGCGGCGCGCTCGACGTCGGAGCCGTACCGCATCGGGTCCCACTCCTCGTCGAACGGCGTCTTGCGGTCGGGCGCGGCCTGCTTCGAGCGGCCGAGCACGAGCTCCTCGAGCGCGTTGAGCAGCGCGGCGCCGGCCGTGGCGGAGTCGGCGAGCGGCATCTGGTTGAAGGGGCTCGTCTCGCTCGTGGTGTGCGGCAGCCACTTCATCCACTCGAGCTCGCCCGTCCATTCCGCGTCGCAGATGGCCACGGTCACGACCTCGTTGGGGGCGTGCAGGCCGTACAGCTGCACCGCCAGGCCCCGCAGCGCATCCGCCGCGAGCGACTTGGGGCCCGCCACGCCGATCGAGCCGACCGCCGAGAACGACTCGACGATCGGCACGTCGTCGACGTAGCGGTAGCGCTCGCGCAGGCGCTCGACGCGCTCGATGTACTCGGGCAGGCCGTCCTGCGACTCCTCGTCCTTGATGGAGTTGCGCGACTCGGCGCGGCAGGTGCCGAGCCGCACCGAGAGGAAGTTCCAGTGCTCGGGGCGCCGGGTCCAGAGCATGGGGCCGAGCCGCATCGCGTGCTCGAAGACCTCGGCGACCGGCGGCACCTCGAGGCCGCGCAGCCGCTCCTCGACGGGCTTCTCGCGGTAGAGCGTCTCCTCGAGCTCCTCGTAGCGGGTCTCGAACAGCTGCGTCTCGAGCTTGCGCTTCTGCCCGTTCTGGGTGCGCATGTTGATGAAGTTGCCGAGCAGCATGAGCGGCGTCATGAGCGCGATGATGATCGACCGGGGGTTGTTGGTCATCGCGAACAGCGCGCCGGCGAGCAGGATGGGCGTCACGAGCATCGGCCACGGGAAGAGCCGCTGCACCATCTCCTTCGGCAGCCGCGGACCCTTGTAGGCGGTGCCCGGGTAGCGCGCCTCGACGCGCGGGCTGCGGTTGAACATGAGCGCGCCGCCGCGCTCGAGCACGGGGTCGGGGCCGGATGCGTCGAAGGCGCCCACGAGCGAGACGGCCAGGTCGGAGTCCCCGATGGTGAAGACCGCCCCCGGCACGACCCG
This sequence comes from Agrococcus sediminis, assembly GCF_007923295.1. Classification (GTDB taxonomy): domain Bacteria; phylum Actinomycetota; class Actinomycetes; order Actinomycetales; family Microbacteriaceae; genus Agrococcus; species Agrococcus sediminis. The sequence goes on from NZ_VOIR01000012.1 coordinate 264,964, forward strand.
CAGGCGGGAGACGAGGCCGCCGTCGACGAGCACGCCGTTCGCCGAGTTGAGGTCGACGACCTCGATGTGCGCGCCCACCTCGATGCGGGCGTGCCGCTTCGACACGAGCGGGTCGGCGAGCACGATGTCGTTCGCGGCGTCGCGGCCGATCGTCGCGTGCCCGCGGGCGAGCTGGAACTCCTGCCCCGCGAGCGGGCCGCGGACGACGCGCAGCACCGCGACCGCCTCGAGCGCGGTGCCTGCGCGGCCGCCCCGCTGCGCCCCGGCGTCGCCGAGGTTCACGACCTGCGTGTGGAATCCGCTGCCGATCGGCGCCTCGGCGATGAGCGCATCGGGCTGGAGCTGCACGAGCGCCTGCTCGGTGGGCGGGGCGACGGCGAGGGTGAGCGTGTCGGCATCGGAGCACGGGATCGAGCGCGCCGGGTCGGCGAGCGCGATCTGCCGCGCCACGTCCTCCACCGTCGCCGTCGAGTCGGCGGTGATGACGACGTCGGTCGCCTCGGTCGCCGGGCGGTGGAGGGTCAGCTTGACCTTCATGCAGGGATCCTCACGGTCAGTCCTGGTCGTCGGCGTCGCGCAGCGCCGGGTCGTCGAGCAGGTCGAGGTCGGCGCGGGTGACGAGCTGCGACGAGACGGCGTACTCGACGAGGCGGGCGCGACGGTTGCTCGCGAGCTTCCCGACACCGCCGCGCAGGCCCTGCACGCCCATCCGATCGAGCTTGTCGCAGACGTTGTCGAGCTTGCGGTTGAAGCGGCTCATCGTCCACCCGAGCCGCTCGGCGGCGGCGCCGCTCGAGGGCAGCTCGCTCACGCCCACCCCGTCGCGGCGCAGCATCGGCTCGGCGAGTGCCACGATGAGCAGCTTCTGCAGCTGCGTCAGGCCCACCGGCATGACCGTGGTCTCGCCCGACGAGCGGCGGCGGTGCTCGGTCGACATCGCGAACGAGGCGTCGTCGCAGTGCAGCCCCAGCTCGTACGTCGTGGGGCCCGCGGTGAAGACGATCGAGCACTCGGAGAACACGATCGGCAGTCGCGCGCCGGGCGAGAGCCACGACTGCACGGCACCGCCGGCGCTCGAGACGGTCGCCGACAGGCGCGAGCCGACGTTCGAGAGCCACCACAGGCCGTCGTGGTGGCGCAGCTCGAGGAACGCGCGGTGCAGGTACTGGTTGTCGTCGACCGTGAGGTCGCCCTCGCGGCCGATCACGAACGGCTTCGCCGGGTCGAGCGTGCACCACTCGCCGGCGAACTCGATCTGCAGCACGGGCGCCTCAGCCATCGACGCACCCCGTCGCGTCGTTCGAGGCGCGCCCGTCGGCCCGCACGAGCCGCACGAGCACGCACGTCTCGCCATCAGGATCGCGCTGCACGGCCACCTCCGGGGTGTTGACGATCGCGGTCACCGGGTCGGCGTCGCTCGGCTCGGTGCGGTACTGGAACGTGTCGCCGTCCTGCGGCTGGGCGTTGACCCAGCGGAACACGACGGTCTCACCGGCGGCCTCGCCGACGACGTTGATCGGCTGCGGCGGCCGCTGCGCGGGCGCCGGCGCGGCGACCGTCGCCGAGGGGTTCCCCGACGGCGGCGGCTCGTCGCCGGCCGCGAGCGCCATCCACACGATGCCGCCGCCGACGAGCACGACGAGCGCGGCGCCGACGATCGCCGCCGTGCGGCGCGGGCCTGGCGCCGCCGGGGCCGGGGCGTCCTGCACGACCGGTGCGGGCGCATCCGCCGCCGCCTGCCCGGGGCGCGGGCGGCGGATCGTGGCGTCGGGGGCGCCGAGCGCGCTCGGCGCCGGCTCGCCCGCGTGCGGGTCGATCGAGACGACCCCGCGGATGCGCGTCGCGCCGCCGTCCTCCTCGTCGACCTCGTCGGCGTCGAGCGAGTCGTCGAGCACGTCGAGCGGCGTCACCGGCAGCGCCATCTCGGCCTCGACCTGCTGCAGCGCGCGACCGAAGGCGACCGCCGACGCGTAGCGGCGCGAGGGGTCGGGGTCCATCGCCGACGCGAGGACCGCCTCGAGGCGCGGGGGCACGTCGTGGCGGGCGAGCGGCGAGATCTCGCCCCGCTGGATGCGGTCGATGAGGTCGACGCTCGTGTTGCTGCCGCCGGGCAGCTCGAACGGCGTGCGGCCCGCGAGCAGCGTCGAGAGCGTGGCGGCGAGCGAGAAGACGTCGGATGCGGGGCTCGACCGAGGCGGATCCTGGAAGGCCTCGGGCGGCGACCACGGGATCGACATGCCGCTCGTGTCGTCGGCGCCGCCGGCGCTCGTCGCGATGCCGAAGTCGGTGAGCGCGGGGCGGTTGTACGCAGTCACGAGGATGTTCGCGGGCTTGATGTCGCGGTGCAGGATGCCCGCCCGGTGCGCGGTCTCGACGGCGCCGGCGATCTGCACGCCGAGCGAGAGCACCTCGGGCACCGCGAACTTGTCGCGCCGGTAGCGCACGCCGAGGTTGGGCTTCGGGCAGTACTCCATCGCGAGGTAGGGGCGGCCGTCGGGCGCGACGGCGGCGCCGTAGATCGTCACGATCGACGGGTGGGTCGACAGCTGCGCCATGACGTTCGCCTCGTGGCGGAAGTTCTCGATGAGCTCGCGGTCGACGGCGTCGGGCAGCAGCACCTTCACGGCCACGCGGCGGGAGGGCAGCAGCTGCTGGTAGAGGAAGACGTCGGCGAAGCCGCCGGAGCCCAGCAGCGAGACGTAGTCGTAGCCGGGCAGCTCGGGCGGGGCCGAGGGCGCGCGCTTCGGGCTCATCGGGTCGTCCCGTCGGGGGCCGCGTCGCCGACCGGCTCGATCGTGAGCACGACGCCGTCGCCGAGGTCGAGGCGGTCGCCGAGCTGCAGGATCGTCGACGCCTCGGGCCGCAGCCGCTGCGGCGCCGAGCCCTCGCGCAGCAGCAGCGTGCCGTTCGTCGAGCTGAGGTCGACGGCGACGATGTTCCAGTCCTCGATGCGCAGCTCGAGGTGGCTGCGCGAGACGTCCTCGCCCGGGCTGTCGACGGTCACGAGGCGCGGCACGCGGCCGTCCTCGACCCGGCGGGAGCGCGGGCGGCGGCCGACGACCACGCCGCGGCCGAGCGGCACGCGCTCGCCGGAGGGCAGCACGGCGACCGCGACCTCGGGCCGGCGGCGCTGCGCGGCGGAGCTCTCGTCGACGCGCGCGCCGCACTGGGCGCAGTGCGCCGTGCCGGGCGCGTTCACGTGGCCGCGCGGGCACAGGGTCGAGAGCACGAGCGGTCCGGTGGCGGGCGCCGGCTCGCGAGCGCCGCCCTCGGCCCGCTCGGCCTGCAGCCGGCGCGCCTGCTCGGCGGTGATCGTCATGCCGTCGTGGTCGCCGGCGGCCGCGGGCGGGAGCACCGGCTCGGGCGCGGATGCGGCGGCGGGTGTCGAGGGCTCGGCCGCGCGTGCGGGCGGTGAGGGCTCGGGGATCGCCCGCACGTCGACCGCGGGCCGGATGAAGCCCGGCACGGAGTCGATGAGGCCGCCGATCGGGTTGCCCGTGTCGGCGGGGACGTCGGCCGCTGCGCGATCCTCGTCCGGCGCGGGCGGCGTCAGCGCGGGGGCGGGGGCCGGCGCGGGGGCGGGGGCCGGCGTCGGCGCGGGAGCCGGCGCGGGCATGGGCGCCGTCTGCCCGAACGCACCCGCCGCCGGCGCGGGCGCGGGCTCCGGCGCGGCGTCCGCCGCCGGCAGCGCGGGCTCGGGCTCGACGACCGGCGCGACGCGCACGGCGGCGACGCGGACGACGCCGCCGTCGAACGGGAGCGTCGCGGCGTCGAGCGCCGCGAGGCCGCCCGCGGCCACCGCCTCGTCGGGCCGCAGCGCATCCGCCGCCCACTCGGCGCCGAACCGGTCGGGCAGCGCGGCCTCGGCGGTCGTCGCCGGCACGCCGAGGCGGCGCAGCAGCGTGCGCTCGCCCGGCAGGTCGACGAGGCCCAGGAGCGCGGCGGGCTCGACGTCGAGCACCGCGCGGAGGTCGTCCACCGACTCGACCGCGGCCGCGGCGTCGTGCAGCGCCCGCGCCCGTACGGGCGGCAGGTCGCGCTCGCAGACCAGCACCACGCGGCCGGCCGCGACGCACCAGGCCTCGCCGGGCGCGTACTCGATGCGTGCGCTCATCGCAGCGCCTCCCTCGGGATCGTGTCGTCGACCGACTGCGCGTGCGTGTCGTGCAGGTCGCCGTCGGCGAGGGCGACGGCGTCGACGTCGACGACCACCACCGAGACGTTGTCGGGCGCGCCGGCGTCGAGGGCGCGGCGCAGCAGCAGCGCCGCGGCGGCGGCGGGCGAGGCGACGTCGCCGAGGATCTCGGCGATCTCGTCGTCCTCGACCTCGCCGGTGAGCCCGTCCGAGCAGACGAGCAGGCGCTGCCCGCGCTCGGCGGGGCGCAGCCACACGTCTGCGGCCTGGCGCTCGCCGGGCCCGAGGGCGCGCGTGATGACGTTGCGGTGCGGGTGGCTGCGGGCCTCGGCGCGGCGGAGGGCGCCTGCCTCGACGAGCTCCTGCACGACGGAGTGGTCGACCGTCACCTGCTGCAGCGCGCCCTGCTCGAAGAGGTAGGTGCGCGAGTCGCCGATGTTGAGCACGAGCCAGTGGGCGACGCCGTCGACGTCGACGAGCACCGAGCCCGTGAGCGTCGTGCCGCCGATCGGCTCGCCGAGCGCGCGCGTGCGCACGTCGTCGAAGGCGCGCTCCACCGCCTCCTCGACGCACGCGACGTCGGCGAGCGTGCGGCCCTTGAGGCTGCGGAACGCCTCGACCGCGAGCGCGCTCGCGACGTCGCCGGAGGCGTGGCCGCCCATGCCGTCGGCGACGAGGAAGACCGGGAAGGAGGCGAAGACGGAGTCCTCGTTGACCGTGCGGCGCGCGCCGGGGTGGGTGGCGCCCGCCCAGCGCAGCGCGATCGACGGGTGGCTGAAGCGGAACTCGCCGACGGCGCTCACGCGAACCCCTCCACCGTCACGGTGCGGTCGCCGAACCGCACGACGTCGCCGGGCACGAGCGCGAACGGCGCACCCGGCGCGAGCGGGTGCTCGACACCGCCGCGCACGACGCTCGAGCCGTTCGTCGACGCGCGGTCGACCGCCGCGAGCGGCGCCGCGGTGATGAGCAGGTGGGTCTTCGAGATCGAGCGCGTGTCGTCGGCGATCGGCAGCAGGTGCTCGACGACCTCGCCGGCGGCCGGCGCGGGGTTGCGCCCGATGAGCGCGGCGCCCGTGATGGCGAACCGGTCGCCGCTGTCGAACGCGAGCGTCGCGACAGCCGCGCGGGTCGACGCCCGCGCGCGCGTGGCGCCGAGGTCGTCGTCTGCCTCGACGACCTCCACGCGGCGCACGGTGCGGTCGTCGATGCCCTCGTCCGAGCCGTCGTCGAAGCCGCCGTCGAGATCCGGCTCGATGATCGTGTGCTCGTCGATCGGGCCCGACGGCGCGGGGGCGGGGTGCGTCGGCGGGGCGACCGGACGGCTCGCGGCCGGGGCCGGGCGGCCGCCGGGCACGCTGTCGACGATGCCGCCGAGGCCCTCGCCGGCGCCGGGCGAGGGCGAGGAGGGTGCGATGGGGCGCGCGGCGCCGCTCAGCTCGCCCGGCCGGTACCCGCCGAGGCGGGCCCCGCCCGCCGGCATGCCCGGCACGGTGTGGCTGGGCGCGGGCTCCGTCGGCTGCGCGCCGATGCCGACGGCGTCGCCGCCGGGCTGCTGGGGGCGCGCGGCGCCCACGACGCCGGAGCTCGTGCGGGCGCCGGGCCGGTAGGCCTGCGCGAGCCGGTCGGCGGGGGTCGCGAGCGACGGCAGCTGCGACTTGGCCGCCTCCGGCTCGGCGGCGATCGTCTTCCGCGCGATGCGCATCTTCTTGTCGTGGTACGGATCCAGCCCGTCGCGGACATCCACGAACCAGGTGCGGCCGACCTTGTCGAGCCAGCCCCTGCCTCGCTTCTCGCTGTCGAGCAGCGGCGAGGCGAGGAAGAGCGCGGTGCCGAGCACGGGCAGCGCGCTGCTCGCCCACAGCACGAGCGCGCGCAGCAGCGCCCTGCCGACCCCGGGCCGCTGCAGCGTCGCCACGTTGACGCTGCGGATGCCGACGAAGGCCTTGCCGAGGGTCACGCCCCTGCGGCCGTGCAGCACGATCTGGACGATCGAGAACGCGGTGGCGAGGACGGCCGAGACGACGGTCGCGACCACCATCCACACGAAGTCCGGGTGCGACACGAGCCCGTAGGGCTGCAGCGAGCCCGTGACGACCTTCAGCACCGTCGGCAGCGCGACGATCCAGAACGGCAGGTGCACGAGCGCGAAGACGGCGAGGTCGATGGCCGAGGCGAGCGCGCGGCGCCCGAAGGGGGCGGGGCGCAGCCCGAGCGCGGCGGCGTACTCGGGGTCGGGCCGGCCCGACTCGTCGAGCCCCTCGACGACCGTCCTGCCCTCGTCGATCTCCCAGATCATCGTCGCCTCCGCTCCTGCCTGCGCCTCGCGAACGACCGCAGCGAGAGCGTGCTCAGCAGGCGTCGCCGCGGCGTCGCCTCCGAGCGCATGCCCTTGACGCTGCGCTCCACGTCCGCCCAGAACGCATCCACGTCATCCCGGGCCGGCTCGCCCGGTCCGAAGACGCCCTCGTCGACGAAGTCGCCGATGGCCGTCGCCCTCGACCGAGGGTAGCGATCCTCCACGACCCCGGCGACCTCGCGGCGGGTGACGCCGGCGGGGATGGGCAGGCCCAGGTCGACCGCGTGGTCGACGACCTCGTGCCAGCCGCCCGAGAGGCGGTCGCTCTCGCGCTCGGCGCGGAAGCGCCGCTTCCTCCGCGCGGCCTTCAGCGCGCCGACGACGAAGAAGGGCAGCAGGAGCAGCAGGAGCAGCAGCAGCACGCCGCCCGCGATCCAGAGCCAGATCCCCCACGAGGCGTCCTCGACCTCCTCGTCGTCCTCCTGGCCCTCGTCGGCGACCGTGTCGGGCGAGAGCTCGGCCGGCTCCTCCGGCGGCTGCGGCGGCTGCAGCACCTGCGGCTTGGGCTGCGGCTGCGGCTCGGGCTCCGGCTGGATGCTGTCGTTGTCCTCGGGCGGCGTGGGGTCGAACCGCACCCAGCCGTAGCCCTCGAACGGGATCTCGACCCACGCGTGCATGTCGCCGCCGGTGAGCTCGACCGGCTCGTCGCCGCCCGTGAAGCCGTCGTCCGGGTAGAGGCCCATCACGACGCGCGAGGGCACGTTGATGCGCGAGAGCGCGAGCGCGAACGCGGTCGCGTACTGCTCGTCGTCGCCGAGCAGCACCTCCTGGTCGAACATCGACTGGATGCGGGATGCGCCGTGGCCGGCGAGCGAGGGGAAGTCGCCCTCGAGGCCGTGGCTGAAGGCGCCGCTCGTCATCAGCCGCTGCATCTCGAGGATGTTCTCGAACTGGTTCTGGCCGGTCGCGCCGCGCTCGTTGACCCACGCCTGCAGCAGGTCGGGCACGACCGCGGGCTCCGGCACCTCGACGCTCGTGATCGCGACGCCCTCGAGCTCGTCGATGTCGGGCTGCTCGGGCACGATCGCCTCGAGCGTGTAGGCGTCGCCGGCGGCGAGCCCGTCGAGCGCGATCGCGGTGCCGGTCTGGCCGTTGTAGTGCAGCGAGCCCTGCAGCTCGCCGGCGCGCGGTCCGTCGAAGCGCAGCGACTGCGTGTAGCCGACGCCCGGCACCCAGATGCCCGAGTACGCCTGCAGGTCGACCCGCACCTCGACCGGGTCGCCCGACTGCTGCACGAGCACCTCGTCGCCGATGCGCGCGAACGAGCCGGAGCCGCTGGTCTGCTGCGCGCCGGCGACGGCGAAGACGGTGCCGTCGTAGTAGTCGAACGTGGCGATGCGCAGCCGCCCGTCCTCGGGCATGCCGCGGACGGTGAGGAGCGCCTCCTCGTCGAAGTTCTTGTGCCAGTCGCGGAAGCCGGCGAGCGGGCTCGGGTGCTCGGCGAGCTCGATGGGCGGCTCGACGACGTCGCGCAGCACGGCGCGGCTCTGCGGCTGGATCGGGATGCTCACGAGCGCAGCGACCGCCATGGCGGCGGCGATCATCGCGATCGCGCCGCGCGACCGCTGCCGGCGCGCGCGCACCCGGTGGCGCGTGTCGTTCGTGACCTCGACCTCGTCGTTGAGCCCGGTGCGCCACGACGCCCGGCGCCAGGCCCACCAGGCGACGACGACGCCCGCCACGACCACGCCGAGCGCGATCGGCCAGAAGGCGATCTTGGTGCCGAAGGCGATGCCGACGACGAGCGCGAGGAGCCCCGGGAGCATCGCGAGGGGCGCGCCCCGGCGCAGCCGCAGGGCGAGCACCGTCGCGAGCGTCGCGCACACGAGCATCGTGAGGAACGGCACCACGAGGAGGCTCGGGAAGCCCTCGGCGGGCGGCTCGGCGGTCAGCAGGCCCTTCCACGAGTAGACGACGCCGAGCAGCAGCTCGCGCCACGCCTCGAGCGTCGGGAGCACGCCGAACAGGGTGCTGCGCGGCACCGCGAGCGCGGGCCCCAGCACGATGAGCGCCAGCACGACGCCCGCGGCGGTCATGAGCCAGCTGCGCAGCGGCCGCAGGCTCGTCGCGACGCCCACGGCGATGCCGGCCAGCGCGCCGCCGATGCCGGCGACGAGGTACGCGTGGCCGCCGAAGACCGGCCCGAACGAGAGCGTCGCCGCGACCATGACGAGCAGCACGGCGCCGCAGTCGATCGCTGCCTGCACCGGCGTGCGCGGCAGGAGCTGGTCGCGGCTCACTGGAGCGCCACCCCCCGCATCACGCGCGGCAGGTCGCTGACCGAGCCGATGGTCGCGAGCGCGACGTCGCCGATGGGCCGGAGCTTGGGGCTCGCGCCCCGCACGACGGTGAAGACGATGACGCGCGCCTGCGTCGGCAGCAGCGTGCGCGCGCGGCGCACGAGCATGGGGTCGACGTTCGCGCCGGCGTGCAGCATGACGACGGATGCCCCGGCGTGCTGCCGCGCGATCGTCGCGGCGAGGTCGAGGAAGCGGTCGTGGCGCGGCGACCACTCGACGCCCGAGAGCGCGTCGAGCAGCCGCTTGCCGGTCGTCGCCGGCAGCGTGCGGCGCGAGGTCTGCACCACGACATCCATCTCGTCGCGCACCGCCTGCAGGCCGAGCGAGCCGAGGATCGAGATGGCGGTCTCGAACTCCTGCGGGTCGGCGTAGTCGTCGGGGCTCGTCGAGAGCCCGAGCGCGAGCACGCTCCGCCGGGTCTGCTCGAACTGGCGCACCATGAGCTGGCCGGTGCGGGCGGAGGACTTCCAGTGGATGTAGCGGCGGTCGTCGCCCGCGACGTAGTCGCGCAGCGCGTGGAACGCGATGTCGCTGCTCGTGAGGTCGCGGGTGGTGATGCCCTCGAGGTCGCGGATGAGGCCGGGCGCGGTCTCGTCGAGCTGCACCGTCTTCGGGTGGACGAAGAGCTCGACCGGATCGGTCCACTTCACCTGCCGTCGCAGCAGCCCCACGGGGTCGCCGCGCACCGAGCGCACGGGGCCGACCTGCAGGATCGTGCGGCGGCTCGTCGGGATCGCGAAGACGTCCTCGTGCACGTCGCCCGGCTGCATGCGCGGCAGGTGGAACGAGGCGAGCGCCTTCCCGACGGGCACCTCGATCGTCGCGGGCAGCAGCGGCTTCGTCGAGGCGGCGTGGATCTCGATCCGGCCGAGCGCCCGCTCGCCGACGACGACGCGCGTGTAGGCGAGGTCGAGCTCGATGCGGTACCGGTTGCGCCCGACGATGAAGCCGATGCCGCCGACGAGCAGCAGCGCCCCGGCGATGCCGATGACGATGAGCTCCTTCCAGCCGAGCCCGATGCCCGCGACGAGCGCGACGGCCGTGCCGACGAGCACCGCCCAGCCGAAGCCGGTGATCGGCTCGAGCACGGGGCACACCCGCACGCGCAGCCACCGCACCGCCTGCCGCCACCACGCCGAGACGACCGACTCGTCGCCCACGACCGCGTCGAGCGCGCGCTGCAGCGGCGTGCGGTCGCGCAGCGCTGCGCGGCGCAGCCGGGTGGTGCCGGATGCGCCGGTGTCGGCGACGCCGGCGATGTCGGTGTCAGGTGGGGGCGCGGTCGACGTCGCCCGCTCGGGCGCCGTCGTCATGCAGCGTGCTGCCGGTCCTGCGGCGCGGCGACGTCGGCGATGGCCCGGTCGATGATGCGGTCGCCGGTGACGCCCGAGAACTCGGCCTCGGGGTCGATGACGATGCGGTGCGCCCACACCGACTGCGCGAGCTCCTTGACGTCGTCGGGCAGCACGAACGCGCGGCCCTTCGACGCGGCCCACACCTTGACCGCGCGCATGAGCGCCATCGCGCCGCGCACCGAGACGCCCAGGCGCGTGTCCTTCGACTCGCGGGTGTGCTCCGAGAGCTGCGCGACGTAGTCGAGCACGGCGTGGTCGACGTGCACCGTCGAGGCGAGGTCGATCATCTCGGCGATCGCACCGGTGGTGATCACGGGCTGCACGCCGGCGGATGCGTTGCGGTTCGAGGCGCCGGCGAGGATGCGGACCGTCTGCTCGCGGCCGGGGTAGCCGATCGACGTCTTCATGAGGAAGCGGTCGAGCTGCGCCTCGGGCAGGCGGTAGGTGCCGGCCTGCTCGATCGGGTTCTGCGTCGCGATGACCATGAACGGGCGGCCGACCGAGTAGGGGGTGCCGTCGACGGTCACGCGGCCCTCCTCCATCACCTCGAGCAGCGCCGACTGGGTCTTCGGGCTCGCGCGGTTGATCTCGTCGGCGAGCACGATCGAGGCGAAGATCGGGCCCTTGTGGAACTCGAACTCGCCGGTCTTCTGGTCGTAGACGGTGACGCCGGTGACGTCGGAGGGCAGCAGGTCGGGCGTGAACTGGATGCGGTGGTTCGTGCCCTGCACGGTCGCCGCCATCGACTTCGCCAGCTGCGTCTTGCCCGTGCCGGGCGCGTCCTCGAGCAGCAGGTGGCCCTCGGCGAGCATCGCGGTGAACGCGAGCCGGATGACGTCGTCCTTGCCGAGCACGACGCCGCCGACGGTGTCGACGAGTCGGGTGAACGTCTCGGCGAACCACGCCGCCTGCTCTCGGGTCATCGGTGCGCTCATGCTTCTCTCCTGACGATCACGGCCACCGCACTCGGGGCGTGCTGAGGTTGACGTTGTCGGGGCCGCCGCTGATCTGCATCCAGGCGTCACCGGCGAAGCCGGAGTAGCACATCTTGTCGCCGTTCGCGCGGTTCTGCGTCGAGCCGCTCAGCGATCCGACGCTGACGGTGCCGCTCTGGAACTGGGCACCGCCGTTGGATGCAGTGTTGTGACAGCTGAACTGGTAGTTGCCGGGCCGGAGATCCTGCCAGTTGAGCTGGTAGTAGCGACACGGCTCACCATTCGCTCCCGCGCACGGGTTGGATCCACCCGCGTGGGCGATGTCGCCCTTCGACAGCGTCACCCGGGGATTGAGGCGCACCTCGGCGGTCGCCTGCGCGGTCGCGGTGGTCGTCTGCGCGCCGTGCCCGGTCGGGTCGGCGCCGGTCGAGGACTCGACGGTGATCCGCACGGTCTGCCCGCCCCGGGCGCCGACGGTGATGGAGTCGCTGTTGCGCACCGACTGCCAGCTGCCGTTGTCGATGCGGATGCGCGTGGTGATGTTCCGGCCGTTCCGCGCGGGAGCGCTCCACTGGAAGGTCACCTGCTCGACCTGCCCGCTGCCGCTCGCCGACGGGCTGCCGATCGCGCCGTAGGGCCGCGCGACGTTGCCGGCGGCCGTCCAGCCGCTCGAGTACTCGACGCCGTCGACGATCGCGTAGGCGCGCACCTCGAACGTGTACGGTCCGCCGTTGTTGTCCACGCCGGTGTAGGTGCCGCCGGGGCCGAACGACTGGGCGCCCGCGCCGCCGCCGCGCACCTCGAAGCGGATCTCGTTCGAGCGCAGGCCGTTCGGGTTGCCGGGCGTCCAGCCGACGACCGAGTCGCCGTTGCCGTCGGTCGCGCTCACGCTGCTCGGCGCGTCGGGCGCCGTGTAGGTGCGCACGGGGGCGGATGCCGCCGATGGCTGGCTCGTGCCGGCATCGTTCGTGGCCGTGACCGTGAACGAGATGCTCTCGTCGGCCGCCGGGAACCGGAAGTTCGCCGAGGTGCCCGTGACCTGCACGGGAGCCGCGCCGTTCGACGGCGTGACCGTGTACGTCTCGATCGTCGCGCCGTTGGGGTTCGGCGCCTGCCACGTCACCTGGATCTGCACCTCGCCCGGGATCGACCGGTCGGGGCTCGCCGACACCTGCTGCACCTGGGTGGGCGGGCCCGCGGGCGTGACGGGCTGCGAGTACGCCGAGAAGTCGCTCGGCTCGGGCGCGAGGTTCACCGCCTGGATGCGGAAGCTGTATGCCGTGCCGTTCGCGAGCCCCGTCCAGGTGAAGCTCGTGCCGGCCGCCTGCTGCTGCACGACTCCGCCGGGCGCCGGGGGCGAGATCTCGACGACGTAGTGCTGGATCGGCGAGCCCAAGGACGCCGGCGGCGTCCAGGTCAGGCCCACCTGCGTGTCGCCGCGCTCGACGACGGGAGGTGCGGGCTGCTCGGGACGCCGGTCGGGTCGGGCCTCGTTCGACGCCGGGGAGGGGTCGGAGTCGCCGACCTCGTTCTGGGCGACCACCTGGAACGTGTAGGTGATGTTGTTCCGCAGCCCGGTGACGGTGCACGTGGTGGACGAGCACGGGAAGCTGATCGCGCCGTCGGTCGACTGCACGACGTAGCCGGTGATGGGCGCGCCGTTCGACGGCGGTGCGGCCCAGGTGAGCGTCACCTGCCGGTCGCCGACCGCGTCGACGTTCGGCCTCGGGGGCGCGTCCGGGCGCGCCTTGACGTTGAGCGTGAGGGTGCCGGTCACCTGCCGCTCGACGCGCTCGGTCGCATCCTGGACCGTGTAGCGCACGGTCAGCACGCCCGAGAAGTCGGCCGCGGGCGTGACGGTGACCGTCCTGCCGTCGGTCGAGGGCTCTCCCTGACCGGCGACCAGCTCGGCAGAGAGGATCTCGAGCGGCACGCCCTCGTCGCGGTAGGGGTTGAAGTCGTCCTGCAGCACGTCGACGGTGACGGGCTGGCCCGCGGTCGCTTCGCCGGTGTCCGGCCGCGCGATCGCCATCGGCCTCGTCGTCGCGACGACCTCGACGACCACGGTGCCGGGCGCCTCGTTGCCGAGCGGGTCGATCGCCACGATCTGGAACGAGCCGGTGGTGCCCGGCGCGGTCGTGCGGTCGGCGGACGCGGTGAAGACCGAGCCCTCGAGCGAGTGCTGCACGCCGGGCATCGAGCCGCCGCGCAGCTCGAAGCGCATCGCCTCCATGTCGCCCACATCGGGGTCGGTGGTGGCGTCGAGCAGGTCGAACGTCGCGGCGCGCTCGCCCGCCTCGGGGCGCACGACCGCGCCCGCGAAGCTCGGCGGGATCGCGCTCGACGGGGTCACGTCGATCGGGATCGTCAGCATCGCCGTGTTGCCGTCGGGGTCGTCGGGCCCGTCGCCGTCGGTCACCTCGAAGGTGATGGATGCGGGGCCCACGTAGCCCTGCGGCGACTGGAAGCGCAGCGTGTCGTTGTCGACGATGAGCGAGCCCTCGGCGTTGACGGCCGTGACCGTGTCGCCGGAGGTGATGCGCGGAGCCCCGCCGCTCGGCACGGTCACCTCGTCGCGCAGCTCGATGATGAGCTCGAGCCCCGATCCGATCTGCAGCGCCTGGGTCGATGCGAGGTACGGCGCCCGGTCGCGCACCGGCGGCACGGCGACGAACGCCTCCGCCGCGAGCCCGTCGATGTCGGTGACGCGGTAGGTGACGACCTGGAACTCCTCCGAGGGCACGACCTGCACCATGTCGCCGACCACGCGGCCCTCGCCCGTGACGATCGACAGCTCGAGGTCGCTCGGGTCGCCGTCGGGATCGAGGTCGTTCTCGAGCACGGGCACGTCGAACGCCTGGTCGAGCTCGACCTGGTCGCGCGGCAGCGGGTCGTCGCGCGCGGCCGGCGGCTGCAGCGGCGCGTCCTCGGCGACCGTCAGGAGCACCGTGCCGGTCGTGCTCGCGCCCCGCGCATCCACCACCGCGTAGGTGAACTGGTAGTCGCCGGGTGCCGAGGGCGACCGCAGGTCGACGGTGCTGCGCTCGGTGTTGACCTCGGCCTCGGACAGCTCGGAGGGCAGCTCGAGCCCGTCGACCTGCAGCGTCAGCGCGTCCTGGTCGGGGTCGGAGTCGTTCTCGAGCACCGGGACGGCGATCGCGCGATCGGGCCGCACCGTGATGAGGTCGGTCTGCGCGAACGGCGTCTGGTTGACGTCGGCGGCCTGCGCGATGCCGATGATCGCGGTCGCCGTGCCCTCGGCGCCCCAGCGGTCGCGCACGCGGTAGGTGAACTCGACGGTGCCGGCGCTGCCGGGGAACGCCTCGAAGTCGAAGTAGTCGGGTCCGACCTCGGGCAGCACGCGCCCGCCGTCGGGGCCGGTGTCGTAGCCGACGAGCTCGACGCCGTCGCCGTCGGGGTCGATGCCGTCGAGCGGGATGGGGATGCGCACGGTCGCGCCGGCGAGCACGCGGGAGGTGACCGTCTCGGGCGCGGGCGGCGCGTTCTGCTCGGCCTCGCGCGGCACGATCGTCACCGCGACCGTCGCCGAGTCGCGGTTGCCGAGCTCGTCGAGGATCTCGTAGGTGACGGTCGCGCGCGTCGGCCCGCCCTCGAGCGCGTGCACGCGCAGCTTGCCCTCTGAGATGAAGGCGACGCCCTCCTCCTCCGAGGCGAAGCTCGTGTCGATCACCTGCGGGTTGATCTCGAACGGCGTGCCGTCGGGCGAGAAGTCGTTGCCGAGCACGTCGACCGTCGCGTAGTCGCCTGCGCGCACGGTCGCCGCGTCGTCGACGGCCTTCGGCGCGCGCGGCTGCTCGGGCGGCGCGACCGGGATCACCTCGACCGTGCCGGTCTCGGAGTAGCGGCCGTTCGAGACGGTGTAGGTGAACTGGAAGGGGCTCTCGAGGCCGCGGTTGTCGACGATGCTGACGATGCGGCGATCGCGCAGCTCGACCGTGACCGGCGCCGCGTTCTCGATCGTGAACTGCTGCACGACCAGCACGCCGCCGGCCGGGTCGACGTCGTTCGCGAGCAGGTCGACGACGGCGCTGCCCTGCTGCGGCACGAGCGCGATGTCGCGCACCGCGACCGGTCGCGCCTCGTCGTCGGGCGTCCGGATGTCGACGCGTACGCGCCCGATGCTCGACAGCGGGCCGTCGGCGATCATGTAGGTGAAGTAGTGGGTGCCGACCGCGCCGCCGGTGATCCGCACCGTGCCGGTCGACGCATCCCAGGTCATCTCGAGCCCCTCGGCGGGCTCGACCGACGCGAGGCGCAGCGGCCGCCCCGAGGGCGAGAAGTCGTTCAGCATCGGGCGCACCGTGGCCTCGCGGCCCTCGATGGTCGTGATGAAGTCGGCGTTCGCGAGCGGGTTCGCGTCGCCGCGCTCGCGCACGTCGACGGTGACCTCGGCCGTCGTCTCGGTGCGGCCGTCGGAGACCGTGATCTCGACCTCCTGGATGCCGACGTCGCCGGTGGCCGTGTAGATGAGGCGGCCCGACGGGTCGGTCTGGATCGTGTCGCCCGAGGCGGAGGTGGCGCCCTGCAGGTAGAGGTCATCGCCGTCGGGGTCGAGCCAGTCGCTGAGCGCCTGGTACTCGTACTCGCCGCCCTGCTCGACGGCGAACGCCTGCGCGCGCAGCTGCTCGGGCGCGCCGTTCTCGCTCTGGGCGCGCACCTGCACGGCCACGGTCGCCTCGTCGGTCTCGCCGCGGCCGTCGTCGATCTCGTACGAGAAGCTGAAGCCGCCGCCCGCATAGTCGGCCGGCAGCTCGAGCTGCAGCCGCGAGTCGTTGGCGACCGGGGCGACGCTCACGCCCTCGGGGAGGGGACCTGCGACCGCCGCCGTGAGCACGTCGCCGTCGGCGTCGACGTCGTTCCACAGCACCGGCAGGATCGTCGAGCGGCCCGGCCGCGCGCCGAACCGGTCGTCGTTGGCGACGGGCGCGGTGTTCTCCTCGTTGACGGGCGGAGGCTGGTTCGTCAGGAGGTCCTCGGTCGACTCGTCCTCCTCCTCCTCGGACTGCTCCTCCGACTCGGGCGGCACGAGATCGTCCCAGTTGTCGACCATGATGAGCGTGTCGGCGAGGATCCACGAGGCGCCCTGCACGAACTGGTTGAGCACGACCGCGTCGCGGTTGACGCGGAAGGCGGTGGGCGAGCCGTCCATCCCCTCGACCTGCACGCGGTGGTCGCGCGCGTCGTCCTGGCAGTCGCGCACGAAGTCGGCCGCGGCGGGCCAGACGCCGTAGACGCAGCCGTCGAGCTGCACGGGGCGCACAGCGTCGCCGCCGTCCGGGTGCTCCTCGACCTCGGGCTCGCCGCCGCCGAGCGGCTGGCGGATGAGCTGGGTCGGCGTCGACAGGACCACGCGGTCGGACGCGTCGCCGACGAGCTGCACCGCGGCGCCCTCGGGCACCTCGACGGCGCGGCCGGGCAGCAGCAGCGCGCCCGTGCTCGCGTCGAGCACGACCGGCTCGGCGCCGACGGCGGTGACCACGGGGTCGGCCATCTCGCGCAGCTCGCCCCGCTCGCGGAAGCGCGGCTCGTCGAGCACGCCGTCCTCGAGCGGCACCACCACCTGCTGCGCGCCGCTGGGCGAGACGGCGTGCACGGTGCCGTCGAGCCCCACGGCGACCGCCGCCCCCTCGCCGAGCTCGGCGATCGGGTCGGTGCTCTCGGCCGAGAACCCGCCCAGCTCGTCGAAGGGCATCGCCCAGAGGAAGCCGTCGGCGGGGTCGAGGATCGCGACGATGCCGCCGCCCATCGCGATCTCGCCCTGCGGCGGCAGCTGCACGCTCGTGCCCGTGGCGACCTGCAGCGGGTCGACGACGAGGGCGGCGGATGCCTCCTGGTTGTGGAGCAGGACCCGGTCGCCGTCCTGCAGCACGTCGAACGTCGCCGTCGGCGACGTCAGGCCGGCGTCGAGCTCCTCGGCCTGGATGTTGATGCGGCCGAGCTCCTGCGTGCTCGTGCGCGTCACCCAGACACCGCCGTCGTTGAGGTCGACGTCGGTGGTCGTGAAGCCGTCGTAGGTGAACGCGAGGATCCCGAGCGCGACGGAGACGGCGGTGACGAGACCGCCCGCTGCCGCAGACCTGCGGTGGTGCTTCACCCACCGGAGCAAGACCGGCTCCCCCACCTCATGAGAAACGCTGACCGAAACCTGAGGGCACGCTTGCAGAGCGTGACCGCGGCCATTGTGTCAGATGAGCGAGCCTCGAGTCTGGGCGGTGTGTCGCGGCCGGTGTCTCGCGACGCGTGCGACCTGCGGTCGCGCGCTCCTCGACCTTGAGCCCTCCGCGCTCACCACGCAGGTGAGCTCCGGGCTCAACTCCTGGCGCGCTCGTAGGCCGCGAGGCGCTCGGCGTTCTCGGCGTTGAAGTCGTCCATCGCCTGGCGGTTCCACTCGCGGGCGCGGCGGCCGCGGCGGGAGACGATCCCGCCGACCCACACCGGCACCTCGCGCGCGATGACGAACGCGAGCACCGACAGGGGCGCCAGGATCAGCTGGCCCAGCTCCTCCGCGTCGATGCCCGGGAGCGCCGTGTAGCTCTCCCAGCCGCCCTCCGCCTCCATGTAGGCGCCGCCGATGTGCGCGGCGTAGACGAGGAGCGCGACGAGGAAGGCGCCGAGCACGTGCGCCCACCAGCCTGCGCGGTTGACGACGAGCGTGACCAGCCAGTAGGCGAGGAAGAAGACGATGACCGGCAGGAGGAACGAGGGCCGCAGCCACACGGTCTCGAGCGTCTCGGCGGCGTCGAAGCCGCGGTCGAAGAGGTAGCCGACCGCGAAGAACGCGGCGGCGAACACGAGCGCGAAGATCGCCGTGGCGAGGAGCGCGACCGCGAAGCCGACCCCGCGGGCGCCCTTCCGGCGCGGCGGCACGGGCTCCTCGACGAGCACGATGGGCGTGCCGCCCGAGGCCGCGCGCGCCGTCTCCTCGTCGACCGCGATCGCCGATGCGGGCACCTCGTCGCGCACGATGCCGAAGCGTTGCGTGCGCTCGTCGGCGCCCGGCTGCTGCTCGAGCACGCGGGTGTCGCCGTCGGCGTCGTGCGTGTCGATCGCACGGGTGGCCTGGTCGTCGTGGTGCTGGGCGTCCATCGCCTGCGTCGGCTCCGGCTCGACGAAGTCGCGGTCGGAGCGGCCGTCGCGGGAGGCGGCGGCGGCACCTGCGGCTCCGGCGGCGGCGACGCCGCCCGCGGCGAGCGCGCCGGCGTGGCCGCGATCGGCGTCGGGCGCGGGGTCGCCGTCGGGCGTGCCGTCGCCGCCGACGTCACCGGCCGCGCCGGCGTCCGTGCCGGCGGTGTGGCGGCGCAGGCCGAAGGAGGGGCGGCGCGGCTCGACGAGCGGAGGCGGGCCGTCGCCCGCGTCGCGCGAGGCGTCGTCGCCGTCGGCCGCCGCGTCGCGGGGGCCCTCGGGCTCGTGCGGGGCGAGCTCGGGCTGCTGCTCGAGCGAGCTGGCCGCCGCGTCGCCGTGCGCCTCGTGGGCGTCGGTGCGGGCCATGTCGTCGGGCGCGGCGGCCGAGTGCGACGGGCCGCGCAGCGTGGAGGGCGCGATCACGGTCGGCTCGATGGGGCTGTCGCCCCGGTCGTCGGCGACCGCGGTGTCGAGCGGCGCGGTGTCGGTGCCCGGCTCGTGCTCCACGAGCGGCTGGTGCTCGTCGTGCTCGGAGACCGAGGTGGCCGCGACCTCCGCGTCGTCGGGCGCGTCGTCGGCCGAGTGGTGGTGCACCTGGCGCTCGCTCGTCGAGGGCTCGACGGCCTCAGCGCCGGTGTCGCCGGTGGTGGGCTCCTTGGCCGATGCGCTGCCGAAGAACCGATCGCGCCACGAGGTGGGCTGCTCGTCGCTCATGGTGAAACCTCCTGAGGCGGCTCGGTGCCGCGCCGTCGGCCGATTGTAGGCACGGCGCGCCGGGCGTCCCCCGCGCCGCACCGCGCGCATCCGTTTTGCCCCGGGCACGACGAAGGGGCCGCACCCTCGCGGGTGCGGCCCCATCGTCGACTGCGGGCTAGACGTACTGCCCGGGCTCCTCGCCGAGCTCGCCGCCCGTGAAGGCGTCGAAGTCGAGGTAGGACAGGTCGGACTCGTCCACGCCGCCGGCGTCGGCGAACAGGCGGTTCGGGTAGCGCTCCGCCTTCGCCTCCTCCGTGGCCTCGACCGAGACGTCGCGATAGCGCGCCAGGCCGGTGCCCGCGGGGATGAGCTTGCCGATGATGACGTTCTCCTTGAGGCCGAGCAGCGGGTCGCGCTTGCCGGCCAGAGCCGCCTCGGTCAGCACCTTGGTCGTCTCCTGGAAGGAGGCGGCCGACAGCCACGACTCCGTCGCGAGCGACGCCTTCGTGATGCCCATGACCTCCTGGCGGGCCGAGGCCGTCTTCTTGCCCTCGGTGAGCGCCGCGCGGTTCAGCTCGTTGTACCGCGAGCGGTCGACGAGCTCACCCGGGAGCAGGTCGGTCTCGCCGTGGTCGACGACCGTCACCTTGCGCAGCATCTGCCGCACGATGACCTCGATGTGCTTGTCGTGGATCGGCACGCCCTGCGAGCGGTACACGTCCTGGACGCCCGAGACCAGGTGCTTCTGCACCTCGCGGACGCCGCGCACGCGCAGCACCTCCTTCGGGTCGACCGAGCCCACCTGCAGCTGCTGGCCCTGCTCGACGTGGTCGCCGTCGCCGACCTCCAGCGTTGCGCGGCGCAGCACCTGGTAGACGAGCTCCTCGTCGCCGTTGTCGGGCGTGAGCACGACGCGCTTCGACTTCTCGTCCTCCTCGATGCGCACCCGGCCGGCCGCCTCGGCGATCGGCGAGGAGTTCTTCGGGGTGCGGGCCTCGAAGAGCTCCGTCACGCGGGGCAGACCCTGCGTGATGTCGCTCGCGCCGACCGAGCCGCCCGTGTGGAACGTGCGCATGGTGAGCTGCGTGCCGGGCTCGCCGATCGACTGGGCGGCGATGATGCCGACCGCCTCGCCGATGTCGACGAGCTTGCCGGTGGCCAGCGAGCGGCCGTAGCAGTGGGCGCAGACGCCGACCGCCGACTCGCACGTGAGCACCGAGCGCACCTTGACCTGCTCGACGCCCGCGGCGATGAACGCGCGGATCTCGAGGTCGCCGATGTCGGAGCCCGCGGTGGCGAGCACCGTGCCGTCGGCCGCGACGACGTCCGTGGCGACGTTGCGGGCGTAGACCGCGGACTCCACGTTCTCGTGCAGCACCAGCTGGCCGTCGACCAGCTCGGCGATCGGGGTGTCGAGGCCGCGCTCCGTGCCGCAGTCGTCCTCGCGGATGATGACGTCCTGCGAGACGTCGACGAGTCGACGCGTCAGGTAGCCCGAGTCGGCGGTGCGGAGCGCGGTGTCGGCCGAGCCCTTGCGCGCGCCGTGCGTGGCGATGAAGTACTCCGCCACCGTCAGCCCCTCGCGGTACGAGGAGATGATCGGACGCGGGATGACCTCGCCCTTCGGGTTCGTCACCAGGCCTCGCATGCCGGTGATGTTGCGCACCTGGATCCAGTTGCCGTTCGCGCCGGCGGTCACCATGCGGTAGATCGAGTTGCCCTCGTCGAACGCGTCCTGCGTCGCCTTCTGCACCTCGTTGGTGGCCTTCGTCCAGAGCTCGGTCAGGTCACCGCGACGCTCGGCGTCGGTGATGAGGCCCTTCTCGAACTTGTCCTGCACCTTGCGCGCCACCTCTTCCGCGGCGGCGACGATCTCGCCCTTGCGCGCGGGGGTGATGACGTCCGAGAGCGCGACCGAGATGCCCGAGCGCGTGGCCCAGTAGAAGCCCGCGTCCTTGATCTTGTCGAGCGTCGCCGCCACCACGGTCTTCGGGTAGCGCTCGGCGAGCGCGTTCACGATGAGCGAGATGACCGGCTTCGCCGCGACCTCGGAGACGAACGGGAAGTCGTCCGGCAGCAGCTCGTTGAAGAGCGCGCGGCCGAGCGTCGTCTCGTGCAGGAACGGCTCGCCGTCGACGAAGCCCTCCGGGCGGTCCTGGTCGCGGAAGACCAGGCCCGACAGGCGGATGCGCACCACGGCACCGAGGTCCAGGGAGCCCTGGTCCATGGCCATGATCGCCTCGGCGACCGAGGAGAACGCGCGGCCCGTGCCCACCGCATCCGCCTTCACCGTGGTGAGGTGGTGCAGGCCGGAGACGATCTCGTGGGTCGGGAGCGTCACCGGGCGGCCGTCGGACGGCTTCAGGATGTTGTTCGACGCGAGCATCAGCACGCGGGCCTCGGCCTGGGCCTCGACCGACAGCGGCAGGTGCA
Source organism: Agrococcus sediminis (assembly GCF_007923295.1). Lineage (GTDB taxonomy): Bacteria > Actinomycetota > Actinomycetes > Actinomycetales > Microbacteriaceae > Agrococcus > Agrococcus sediminis. The sequence continues at coordinate 286,320 of NZ_VOIR01000012.1, forward strand.
CGGCCATCTGGTCGCCGTCGAAGTCGGCGTTGAACGCCGAGCAGACGAGCGGGTGCAGCTGGATGGCCTTGCCCTCGACGAGCAGCGGCTCGAAGGCCTGGATGCCGAGGCGGTGCAGCGTGGGCGCGCGGTTCAGCAGCACGGGGCGCTCGCGGATGATCTCCTCGAGCACGTCCCACACCTGCGGCTTCGACCGCTCGACCATGCGCTTGGCGTGCTTGATGTTCTGGGAGTGACCCAGGTCGATCAGGCGCTTGATGACGAACGGCTTGAAGAGCTCGAGCGCCATCTGCTTGGGCAGGCCGCACTGGTGCAGCTGCAGCTGCGGGCCGACCACGATGACCGAGCGGCCCGAGTAGTCGACGCGCTTGCCGAGCAGGTTCTGGCGGAACCGGCCCTGCTTGCCCTTCAGCATGTCGGAGAGCGACTTCAGCGCGCGGTTGCCGGTGCCCGTGACGGGACGGCCGCGGCGGCCGTTGTCGAACAGGGCGTCGACCGCCTCCTGCAGCATGCGCTTCTCGTTGTTCACGATGATCTCGGGGGCACCGAGGTCGAGCAGGCGGCGGAGTCGGTTGTTGCGGTTGATGACGCGGCGGTAGAGGTCGTTCAGGTCGCTCGTCGCGAAGCGGCCACCGTCGAGCTGCACCATCGGGCGCAGCTCCGGCGGGATCACCGGGACGACGTCGAGCACCATCGCGGCCGGGCTGTTGCCCGTCTGCAGGAACGAGTTGACGACCTTGAGGCGCTTGATCGCGCGGATCTTGCGCTGGCCCTTGCCCTCGGCGATCTGCGTGTGCAGGTCCTCGGCCTCGGCGGCCAGGTCGAAGGCGAGCAGGCGCAGCTTGATCGCCTCGGCGCCCATGTGGCCCTCGAAGAACTCGCCGTACAGGTCGGTGAGGTCGTGGTACGCCGCGTCCTCCGCCTTCAGGTCGCCGACCTTCAGTGTGCGGAAGTCGTCGAAGACCCGCTCCATGTGGGCGATCTGGTCGTCGGCGATCTTGCGCAGCTGCGCCATCTCGCGCTCGCCGGCGTCCTTGACCTTGCGCTTCTGGTCGGCCTTGGCGCCCTCCTCCTCGAGCTGGGCGACGTCGGCCTCCAGCTGCGAGAGGCGCTCGGCGATGTCGGCGTCACGGCGCTTCTCGATCTCGGCGACCTTGAGGCGCAGCTCCTGCTCGAGCTGCGGCAGGCGCTCGTGACGAGCCTCCGTGTCGACCCGGATGATCATGTACGCGGCGAAGTAGATGACCTTCTCGAGGTCCTTCGGCGCCATGTCGAGCAGGTAGCCGAGACGGCTGGGCACGCCCTTGAAGTACCAGATGTGCGTGACGGGGGCGGCGAGCTCGATGTGGCCCATGCGCTCGCGGCGCACCGACGACTTCGTGACCTCGACACCGCAGCGCTCGCAGACGATGCCCTTGAAGCGCACGCGCTTGTACTTGCCGCACGCGCACTCCCAGTCGCGGCTCGGGCCGAAGATCTGCTCGCCGAACAGGCCGTCCTTCTCCGGCTTCAGCGTGCGGTAGTTGATGGTCTCCGGCTTCTTCACTTCGCCATAGGACCAGCCCCGGATGTCGTCGGCCGTTGCCAGGCCGATCCGCAGCTCATCGAACGTGGTTGCGTCGATCAATGCATTTCCCTCTTGTTTCGAAGTTCTGTCTGCGGCTGCTGGATCAGATGTCGTCGATCGACGACATCTCCGGCCGGGAGATGTTGATGCCGAGCTCCTCGGCCGTGCGGAGGGCCTCGTCCTCGTCATCGCGCAGCGTGACGACGTCGCCGGCTGCGTTCAGCACCTCGACGTTCAGGCAGAGCGACTGCATCTCCTTCATGAGCACCTTGAAGGACTCGGGGATGCCGGGCTCCTGGATGTTCTCGCCCTTGACGATCGCCTCGTACACCTTCACGCGGCCGACGATGTCGTCCGACTTGATGGTGAGGAGCTCCTGCAGCGTGTAGGCCGCGCCGTACGCCTCGAGCGCCCAGACCTCCATCTCGCCGAACCGCTGGCCGCCGAACTGCGCCTTGCCGCCCAGGGGCTGCTGCGTGATCATCGAGTACGGCCCGGTCGAGCGCGCGTGGATCTTGTCGTCGACCAGGTGGTGCAGCTTGAGGATGTACATGTAGCCGACCGAGATCGGGTACGGGAACGGCTCGCCCGAGCGGCCGTCGAGCAGGTTGGCCTTGCCCGAGCCGTCGATGAGGCGGAGGCCGTCGCGCGTCGGGAGCGTCGCGTCGAGCAGGCCGATGATGGTCTCCTCGGTCGCGCCGTCGAACACCGGCGTGGCCACCTTCGTGTCGGCGGGCGCCTCGAGCGTGCGGGGGTCGAGACCCTCTGCCCACTCCGGCGTGCCGTCGACCTTCCAGCCCGTCTTCGCGATCCAGCCGAGGTGCGTCTCGAGCACCTGGCCGAAGTTCATGCGCTTCGGGATGCCGAGCGGGTTCAGCACGATGTCGACCGGCGTGCCGTCGGCGAGGAACGGCATGTCCTCCTCGGGCAGGATCTTCGCGATGACGCCCTTGTTGCCGTGACGGCCGGCGAGCTTGTCGCCCTCGGTGATCTTGCGCTTCTGCGCGATGTAGACCACGACCTTCTCGTGCACGCCCGAGCCCAGCTCGTCGTCGCCGTCCTCAGCGCGGAACTGCTTGACGGCGATGACCGTGCCCTGCTCGCCGTGGGGCACCTTGAGCGACGTGTCGCGCACCTCGCGGCTCTTCTCGTTGAAGATCGCGCGGAGCAGGCGCTCCTCGGCCGACAGCTCGGTCTCGCCCTTCGGCGTCACCTTGCCGACCAGGATGTCGCCCGGCACGACCTCGGCGCCGATGCGGATGATGCCGCGCTCGTCGAGGTCGGCGAGCAGGTCGGGGCCGACGTTGGGGAGGTCGCGGGTGATCTCCTCCTTGCCGAGCTTCGTGTCGCGCGCATCCACCTCGTACTCCTCGATGTGGATCGACGAGAGCACGTCGTCCTTCACGAGGTTCTGGCTGAGGATGATCGCGTCCTCGTAGTTGTGGCCCTCCCACGGCATGAACGCCACGAGCAGGTTGCGGCCGAGGGCGAGCTCGCCCTGGTCGGTCGCGGGGCCGTCGGCGATGACCTCGCCGGCCTCGATGCGGTCGCCCGCCGAGACGATGACGCGGTGGTTGTACGACGTGCCCTGGTTGGAGCGGTCGAACTTGCGCAGGAAGTACTGCTGCGTGCCGCCCTCGTCGAGCTGGATCGAGACCATGTCGGCCGAGACCTCGGCGACGACGCCCGCCTTGTCGGCGGTGATGACGTCGCCGGAGTCGATCGCGGCGAAGCCCTCCATGCCGGTGCCGACGAACGGCGCCTCGGAGCGCACGAGCGGCACGGCCTGGCGCTGCATGTTCGCACCCATGAGGGCGCGGTTCGCGTCGTCGTGCTCGAGGAACGGGATGAGGCTCGTCGCGACCGACACCATCTGGCGCGGCGAGACGTCCATGTAGTCGACCTCGGTCGGGACGACGAGCTCGACCTCCTCGCCCTTGCGACGGGCGACGACGCGGTCCTCGACGAACTGCTGCTTCGAGTTGAGGCGGTTGTTCGCGTGGGCGACGACGAACTCGTCCTCCTCCGACGCGGTCAGGTAGTCGATCTGCTCGCCGACGATGCCGTTCTCGACGCGGCGGTACGGCGTCTCGATGAAGCCGAACGAGTTGATGCGCGCGAAGGTCGCGAGCGAGCCGATGAGGCCGATGTTCGGGCCTTCCGGCGTCTCGATCGGGCACATGCGGCCGTAGTGCGAGGGGTGCACGTCGCGCACCTCGACGCCGGCGCGCTCGCGGCTCAGGCCGCCGGGGCCGAGGGCCGAGAGGCGGCGCTTGTGGGTCAGGCCCGCGAGCGGGTTGTTCTGATCCATGAACTGCGACAGCTGCGAGGTGCCGAAGAACTCCTTGATCGCGGCGCTCACGGGACGCACGTTGATCAGGGTCTGCGGGGTGATCGCCTCGATGTCCTGCGTGGACATGCGCTCGCGGACGACGCGCTCCATGCGGGCCAGGCCCGTGCGGACCTGGTTCTGGATGAGCTCGCCGACGGCGCGGATGCGACGGTTGCCGAAGTGGTCGATGTCGTCGACGTCGAGGCGGATGTCGACGGCCTCGCCCTTGCGGACGCCCGGCAGCGTGGTCTCCTCGGCGTGCAGCGCGACGAGGTACTTGATCGTCGCGACGATGTCCTCGACCGAGAGCACCGAGTCGCTCATGGGCGCGTCGATGCCGAGCTTGCGGTTGATCTTGTAGCGACCCACCTTCGCGAGGTCGTAGCGCTTCGGGTTGAAGTAGAAGTTGTCGAGCAGCGCACGGGCGGCCTCGGCGGCGACCTGCTCGCCCGGACGCAGCTTGCGGTAGATGTCGCGGAGGGCGTCCTCCTTCGACATGGGCGCGTCCTTCTCGAGCGTCGCGAGGATCGACTCGTAGCCGGCGAACTCCTGCGCGATGTCCTCGGCGGTCATGCCGAGCGCCTTCAGGAAGACGGTGACCGACTGCTTACGCTTGCGGTCGATGCGCACGCCGACGGCATCGCGCTTGTCGATCTCGAACTCGAGCCAGGCGCCGCGGCTGGGGATGACGCGCGCCGAGTAGATGTCCTTGTCGGAGTTCTTCTCCGGGGTGCGCTCGAAGTAGACGCCGGGGCTGCGCACGAGCTGCGAGACGACGACGCGCTCCGTGCCGTTCACGATGAACGTGCCCTTCTCGGTCATGAGCGGGAAGTCGCCCATGAAGACGGTCTGCGACTTGATCTCGCCCGTCTCGTGGTTCATGAACTCGGCCGAGACGTACAGCGGCGCGGCGTACGTCTTGCCGCGCTCCTTGCACTCGTCGATCGTGTACTTGGGCACGTCGAGCACCGGCTCCGAGAAGGAGAGCTGCATCTTCTCGCTCAGGTCCTCGATGGGCGAGATCTCCTCGAAGATCTCCTCGAGGCCCGAGTGCGCGGGGACGTCGTCGCGACCCTCGGCGTTCGCCAGGTCGAGGCGGGCCTTCCAGGCAGCGTCGCCGATGAGCCATTCGAAGCTCTCGGTCTGCAGTGCCAGCAGGTCGGGGACGGTCAGGGTGTCCGAGATTCGCGCGAAGCTCAGTCGGCTTGCGTTCCGACCGGTCTTGGGGCTCAGTTCAGCCAAGGCAGATACCTCCGGGCCGGGAAGGGTTGCGGGTCTTCCCGGGATCGTGTCGTCGGTGAGAGACTCGTCAACACCCTGAAGCGCCCTGTTCGGGCGCAGGCCGACCGCAATATGAAGGCAGAGGGGATGTCTGTGAGCGCAAATGGCTACGATACGCCGCGGATGCCCGGATGTCCAGCCGGGTCGGCGTGTCGGCCCTCGCCCCTGCGTCCGACGATGCTAGCGCGCGACCCGGATCGCCGCGAGGGCGGACAATGGTGCCTGTGGAGACCCCCAGTCGCCGGCTCTCGAGCGGCCTGCACGCCGAGATGCGCTTCGCCGGCGCGGGCGGCTGGCAGCTCGTCGTCGACGGCACGCCGCAGTCGCACGTCGACCCCGAGCGGCCGGAGCTGCTCGTCTACGAGTACGTGCAGCAGATCGGGCACGTCATCGACGCGCTGCCGCCCGGCCCGGTCACCGCGGTGCACCTCGGCGCCGGCGCGCTGACGCTCCCCCGCTACGTCGACGCGACCCGCCCGGGCTCCCGCCAGCAGGTGATCGAGCTCGAGCCGCTGCTCGTCGAGCTCGTGCGCGAGGTCGCGCCGCTCCCCCGCGGCGCGAGCGTGCGGGTGCGCTACGGCGATGCCCGCGAGCAGCTCGGCCGCCTGCCCGCGGGGCTGCGCGGGAGCGCCGACCTCGTGGTGGTGGATGTCTTCTCGGGCTCGCAGACGCCGGCCCACGTGACCACCGTCGAGTTCCACGCGCTCGTGCGCGACCTGCTCGCGCCCGACGGCGTCGTGGTCGTGAACATCGCCGACGACCGCACGCTCGCGTTCGCCAAGCGCCAGCTCGCTGCGCTGCACGAGGTGCACGGCGAGGTCGCCGCGCTCGCCGATCCCGGCATGCTCAAGGGCCGCAGGTTCGGCAACGTCGTGGCGGTCGCGGGCGCGGCGCTGCCCGACCTCGACGCGATCGGCCGCGCGCTGCGGCGCGACCCGCTGCCGGGCAAGGTCGTCTCGGGCGCCGAGCTGCGCCGCTTCCTCGGGGGCGCGCTGCCGGCGCGGGACGCCGACGCGACGCCGAGCCCCGCGCCCGGCCGCGGCGTCTTCGGCTGACGCGACCCGCCGCATCCGTCCCTTCCCGGGCGCAGGCCGCGCGGCCCCGGCGCACAACGCAAGCCCGGCGCGCCGGCTCAGCGCGCCTCGGCGGGCGGTGGCTCCAGCGGCCGCTGATCGTCGACGGCGGGCTTGCGTTGTGCTGGGCGCCCCGCGGCTCGCGGGGCGGGCTCCCGGGGAAAGCCGCCCCGGTGCGGGACGATGACCGCATGAGCGAGTCGATCGGCTACGACCAGACCGCGCTGCGGAACGCCGTCGACGTCGGGGCCGCGGCCCGCAGGCTGCGCCAGCTCGGCCGCGAGCGCTCGCTCGCCGCGGTGTCGGAGCGCGCCTGGCTGCTCGAGAGCATCGGCCGGCTCGACGAGGCGCTCGCGGCGGCGAGCGAGGCGGTGACCCTCGCGCGAGCGTCGGGCTCGCGCGACCGGGTCGCCGAGGCGCGGCTGCTGCGCGCCTCCGTCGTGCAGACGCGCGGCGACCTGCGCACGGCGCTGCGCGAGTGCACGGCGATCATCGCCGAGTCGCGCTCGAACGACTGGGTCGAGCTCTGGGCGCACGCGCTGCAGCAGCGCGGCACCGTGCACTTCGCGCTCGAGCAGTGGCACGAGTCGCTCGTCGACTTCACCGTCGCGGTCGAGCTGTGCCGCGAGGCGCAGCTGCCGGCCGAGCAGCTCGAGGCGGCCGAGGTCGCGCTGCTCGTCGCGACCGACCGCGCGCAGACCGAGGCCCTGCGGGCCGACCAGGACGTGCCGCGCGCCTCCCACCCCATCTGGGGCGGGCGCTGACGCGCACCTTCCACAGGCGTTCGCGGCCGGTCGGCGCAGCGTGGGCGGCGGCTGGCATGCTCGCAGCCGGGCGCGGGGCTGGAGGAGGAGCGGATGGCTGATCTCGATCGGGTGCGGATCTGGGCGGAGGCCCTCATCCGGCTGCACCTCGACGACAGCTGGAGCTTCGCCTTCGACCGTGCCGCGAAGCGCGCGGGCCTCACGGACTACACGCACCGGCGCATCACGGTCTCGCGGCACCTCGCCGCGCGCTGGGACGACGACGAGGTGCACCAGACGCTCCTGCACGAGGTCGCCCACGCGATGGTCGGGCCGGGTGCGGGGCACGGCCCGCGCTGGGAGCGCACCGCGCGCGAGCTCGGCTACGTCGGCGGGCGCACGCACCAGGGCGAGATCGCCGCGGAGCGCGCCGGCTGGGTGGGCTCGTGCCCCGGCGGCCACGAGCACGTGCGCTTCCGGGCCCCCAGGGGCCGCTACGCGTGCACGCCGTGCACGCGCTCGGCGCGCCGGGTGGTCGAGGTGCGCTGGCGCCGCCGCGAGCAGGCCGCGTGAGCCGCGGGCGCCGGCGGTGACGGCCCGCACGCTCTCGAATGGGCTCGAGGCCCGACTGGTCGCCGACGCGCACGGGCTCGTGCTGGTGATCGACGGCATCGAGCAGTCGCACCTCGGCCCCGCCGGCGCGCCGCCCCGGCACGCCTCGCACCGGTGGATGCTCGCGGCCGCAGTCGAGTCGCTGGCCGCCTCCGGCGGCGGCACGGCGCTCCACCTCGGCGGCGGCGCGGCAGCGCTGCCGCGGGCGCTGCAGGAGGCGCTGCCGCACCTGCGGCAGACGGTGGTCGAGCTCGAATCCGCGATCGTCGCGCTCGTCGCCGAGGCGGCGCCGCTGCCGGCGGGCATCGACGTCGTCGTCGGCGACGGGCGCGCCGTGCTCGAGCGCGTCGCCGCGCCGGTCGCGCTCGTGACCATCGACGTCTTCGGCGCGGGGCGGGTGCCGGCGCCCTTCACGACGCTCGAGTGCTTCGCGGCGGCCCGGGCGGCGCTCGAGCCCGGCGGCGCGCTCGTCGTGAACTCGGCCGACGGCCCGCCGCTGCGGTTCCTCCGCGGTCAGCTCGCGACGCTGCGGGCCGTCTTCGCCCACGTCGCGCTCGTCACCACCGGCTCGACGCTCGCCGGCGCCCGCCACAGCAACGCGGTGCTGCTCGCGAGCGATGCGCCGCTGCCGCTCGACGCGGTGCGGGAGCGGGTGCGCACCGGGCCGCCGCCGGCCGCCGTGCTCGGCTGGGATCGGCTGCGGCGCTTCGTCGACGAGGCATCGCCGGTGCCGGTGCGCGATGCCACCGCGGTCGACTCCCCCGCCCCGGTGCGGTCGGCCTACCTGGGCTCCGCCGCGCTGCCGCCGTCGCTCACCGCGCCGGACGCCCGACCTGCGGGCGGCCCTGACGCATCCCCCGCCCGCACCGCGCCGGGCGCGACCGCCCCGGCCGGCCCGCCCGGCGCATCCGCGCCCTCGACCGCCTCGGGCGGCGCGGCCGCCTCGTAGGAGGCGCTGATGACGCGGTACGAGCGGGTGAGGAAGGCCAGCGCCGACGCGACGACCATGATCGCTCCCGCGATGAGGAACACGAGCGCGATGCCCCGCGCCTCGCCCCTGCCGAGCACCGGCTCGAGCGCGGCGGCGCCGCTGTCGGAGCGCGCCCATGGGATGATCCAGAACTCGGCGATCGGGGCGATGAGGAACGCGGTGACCGGCGCGGCCGCCGCCTCGAACGCCATCGCGAAGCCGAAGACCCGGCCCTGCCGCGAGAGCGGCACGACGCGCTGGATGATGGTCTGCTCGGCGGCCTCGGCCGCCGGGATGAGGCACATGTACGCCCAGATGCCGAGGGCGTACAGCCACCACGAGTCGCGGATGGTGAAGAGCGCCCCGAGGGCGCCCATGATCATGACGACGATCAGCAGCGTGCGGATCGGGCGCCTGCCGAGCCCGAGCCTCGCGATCACCATGCCGCCGATGATGAAGCCGGTGGCAGAGACGCCCACGACGATGCCCCAGACCTCGACGCTGAACAGCTCGAGCCCGTACGGGTCCATGAGCGCCATGTAGACGCCGCCGATGAGGTTGTTGAAGGTCGAGAACACGATGAGCGCGAACAGGCCGCCGATCGCGAGCACCGCGCGCACCGAGCCGCGCAGGTCGATGCCGCGCACCGTGTCGTCGGCGTCGAGCGCGACGACGTCCTCCGGCACGCGCAGCGTCAGCAGGTGGGCGAGGCTCGCGGCGGTGAGGGCGACGGCGATCGCGATGGTCCAGCCCATGCCGAGCTGCCCGATCGCGAGCCCGGAGAAGACGCTCGTGATGATGAACGCGATGCCCTGCACCGTGCCGACCATGCCGTTCGCGTTCGCGTGCCGCGCGTCGGGCACGAGCATCGTGACCATGGTCGACAGGGCGATGTTGCGCATGTGCTCGACGACCGCGCCGCCGAGGATGACCGCGGTGAACAGCCAGAACCACGGCGCCGCGAGGTCGAGCAGCGCCGGCTCGGGCAGCAGCAGGTACATCGCGCCGGCGAGCGCGAAGGCGAGCAGGGTGACGGCGCCGGAGAGCAGCATCACCCGCAGCTTGCGGTGGTGGTCGACGATCGAGCCGAAGAGCATGCTGCCGACCGCGACGAACAGCATGTAGGCGCCGCCGATGATGCCGGTGGCGAGCACGGAGCGCGTCTCGAGATAGACCCAGAAGGTGAGCGCGAACCACAGGAAGCTCGTCGTGACGTTGGCCATCGCCGTGTTGACGAGCACGTGCAGGAACGTGCGCTCGCCCGCCGTGCGCACCTCGCTCGAGGTCATGCGACGACGCTAGCCCCGACCGCCCACGCGCGGCACCCGTCGATCTCGGGCGCCGCGCGTGCCGGGAGGATCAGCCGCGCGAGTCGCGCGCCTCCGCCCACAGGTCGACGCCCGGCTCGTCGCGCGCGAGCTCGTCGATCGCCGCGAGCTCGTCGTCGCCGAACGAGAGGCTGTCGAGCGCGCCGAGGTTCTGCTCGAGCTGCTCGACGCGCGAGGCGCCGATGGTGAGCGACGTGACGCGCTCGTCGCGCAGCGCCCACGACAGCGCCAGCTGCGCGAGCGTCTGCCCGCGCTGCTCGGCGATGCGCCCGAGGCCGCGGATGCGCTCGATCGCCTCGGGTGAGACGTCGGTGTCGAGCGGCTTGCGGGCCGCGCCGCGGCCGGCGCGCGAGTCGGCGGGCACCCCGTCGAGGTACTTGCCGGTCAGCAGCCCCTGCGCGAGCGCGGTGAAGCCGATCACGCCGATGCCGAGCTCGCCGGCCGCGTCGAGGAGGCCGTCGCGCTCGATCCAGCGGTTGAGCATCGAGTACGACGGCTGGTGGATCGTCAGCGGCGTGCCGAGCGACGCGAGGATCTCGTGCGCGCGGCGGGTCTCGTCGGCGCTGTAGCTCGAGACGCCGACGTACAGGGCACGACCGGTGCGCACGATGTGGTCGAGCGCCGCCATCGTCTCCTCGAGCGGCGTCTCGGGGTCGGGCCGGTGGTGGTAGAAGATGTCGACGTAGTCGAGGCCCATGCGCGCGAGCGACTGGTCGAGGCTCGAGATGAGGTACTTGCGGCTGCCGCCGATGCCGTACGGTCCCGGCCACATGTCCCAGCCGGCCTTCGTCGTGACGAGGATCTCGTCGCGGTGCGCCGCGAGGTCGCTCGCCATGACCCGGCCGAAGTTGAGCTCCGAGGCGCCGAAGGGCGGGCCGTAGTTGTTGGCGAGGTCGAAGTGGGTGATGCCGCGGTCGAAGGCCGTCGTCAGCAGCTCGCGCTGCCGCTCGAGCGGCACGTCGTCGCCGAAGTTGTGCCACATGCCGAGCGTCAGCAGCGGCAGCTTGAGGCCGGAGGTGCCGGCGCGTCGGTACTGCATGCGGTCGTAGCGTGCGGGGTCTGCCTGCCAGCTCATCGTGCTCCTGCCTTCTGGTGGGCCGCCGCGTCGGCGGCGACGAGGGTGTTGGTGGCGCCGCGCAGCGCGACCGCCGCGGCGCAGGCCGCGGCGCACGCGGGGCTGTGGAAGTCGATGCCGAGCTCGGCGAGCGCGTCGACGACGCGGCCGGCGACGAGCAGGTCGGCGGCGTTCGGCCGCAGGCTGCCGTCGGCCCACCGCTCCCCCGCCGCCACGATCGCGATCGAGGCGCGGTCGCCGAGGCGCACCTGCTCGTCGAGCGCGGCGCGGGCGATGTCGGATGCGTTGGCGAGCGTCGCGTCGAGCACGAGCGACGTGCGCGGGGCGAGCGCGAGCAGCTCGCGCGTCTCCTCGCCGCGGTCGGCGTCGGCGATGACGATCACGTCGGCGGACGCCGCGCGCACGCCGGCGGCGCCCCACTCGAGGGTCACCTGGTAGTCAGCGCTCATCCTGCAAGCCTACGGATCGCGACTGGACGCATCCGTCGTCGCCGCGTCAGCGCAGCGCGCCGCAGTGGGCGAGCGCCGCGCGCACGAGCGAGCCGCGGCCGCCCTCCATCTCGCTCGCGATGAGCTCGGACGCCGCGGCCTCGGGGCTGAGCCACGTGAGCTCGAGCGCGTCCTGCCGCGGGTCGCACGTGCCGCTCACGGGCACGATGTAGCAGAGCGAGACGGCGTGCTGGCGGTCGTCGGAGAACAGCCCGTCGCCGACGAGCGGGAAGTACTCGGCGATGTGGAACGGCACGGGGCTCGCCGGCAGCTGCGGGAAGGCCATCGGGCCGAGGTCCTTCTCGAGGTGGCGGTAGAGGGCGTCGCGCACGCGCTCGCCGCGCATGACGCGGCCGGAGACGACCGTGCGCGTCATCTCGCTCTGCTCGTTCATGCGCAGCAGCAGCCCGACCTCGGTCACCTGCCCCATGCCGTCGAGGCGCACCGGGATGGCCTCGACGTAGAGGATCGGCAGGCGCTCGCGGGCCTGCTGCAGCTCCTCGTCGCTCAGCCAGCCGGGATTGGGGTCGGGGGTGCGCACAGCCATGGCCCCATTGTGCCTGCCGGAGGGCGGATGCGCCGCGGTCAGGGCCGCAGGCGGCGGCCGGAGCGGTCGGCCCAGAGCGCGAGCCCGAGCCAGGCGGCGGCGACGACGAGCGCGAGGACGACCGAGGGGATGTCGCCGAGCGCGGCGAACCAGCCGACCGGGTCGGGGTCGGGCAGCGCGCTCAGCAGCGTGCGCGCCGCGAAGGTCGTCGCGACGGCGAGCATGCTGATGCGCCCGACGGCCGCGAAGGGCTCGGCGAAGGCGCCGAGCGCCGACGTGCCGCCGCGCAGGTCGGTGTCGACGGTCGGATGCATCGCGCACGCGAGCACGGAGGCGAGGCTCGCGACCGCGAGGGTGAGGGGCGGCGTCCAGAGCGCCGTCGCCGGCTCGAGCGGCTGCTGCCCCCACACGGTCGGCGTGAAGTAGGCGAGGATGCCGAGCACCCCGAAGAGGGTCGCGGCGAGCAGGCCGTAGCCGACGACCCGGCCGCGCTGGTGGCCGGGGACGCTGCGGGCGCGCAGCAGCGCGTGCGCGAGCGCGGCGCCGGCGGCAGCGGGCACCGCGAGGCCGAGGCCGGCGACGACCGTCGTCACCGCCTGCACGACGAGCGGATCGGCGGTCGTGCCGGCGGCATCCGCGATCCCGCCGACGAGGAGCGTGGCGGGGCTGCACCGGTCGCTCAGCTCGCCGCAGAGGCCGGTCGTGAGCCACAGCGCGCCGGCGCCGACGGCCGTGCTGATCACGGTCGCCCATGCCCAGCCCGCCCAGCTGCGCGCGAGGGTGCCGAGCAGCCCGAGCGCCGCGAGCGCGACCGCGAGCTGCACGAGCGGGCCGGCCACGGCGATCCGCTCGAGGCCGCCGAGGGAGCCGCCCTCCGGATCGAGCGGGATGCCGGTCGCGGCCCCCCGGATGAGCGCGGCGCCCGCGGCGACGACGAGGCCGAGGAGGAGCAGGATGAGCGTGCGCCGGGTCGCGCGGCCGGCGCTCGTCCAGCCGCGGTGCTGCGCGAGCGCGTGCGCGCAGCCGGCGATGAGCGCGAAGGCGGGCAGCGCGATCGCGTCGAGGCCGACCGCGCCCCACGGCTCGGAGGCGGGGAACGGGCGGCTGGGCGCTGCGAGCCACGCGACGGTCGCGAGCACGAGCAGTCCGCGCGCGGCGTCGAGCGAGACGACGCGCCCGATGCGCCCGCGGCGCGCCGGGCGACGGGGCCCACCGCGGGCGCCTCGGCCCCCCATGCCCGGCAGCACCCGGGTGGTCGCCGAGGTGCTCGTCACGTGCCCTGCTCCATGCTTCGAGGCTACGGTGTCGGTGAGGCCGCGGGGCCGTCCTGCGCCTCGTGACGAGAGGGGCTCGCATGCACGAGATCGACGCCGAGGCGGTGCGCTGGCGCGAGGGCACCGGGGATGAGCTGCTGGTCGTGATGCACGGCATCGGCTCGCACGAGGGCGACCTGTTCGGCCTCGCGCCGCACCTGCCGCCCGAGCTGACGATCGCGTCGCTCCGGGCGCCGCTGCCCTACGGGGGCGGCTTCGCCTGGTTCGAGTTCTCGCCCGTCGACAGCGACGACCACGAGCTCATCGACCGCTCCGCCGCATCCGTGCTCGGATGGCTCGACGGGCTCGAGCGGCAGCACGACCGCGTGCACCTGCTGGGCTTCTCGCAGGGCGGGGCGATGGCGGTGCAGCTCGTGAGGCTCGCGCCGGAGCGCTTCTCGTCGATCGCGCACCTCGCGTCGTTCGTGCATGCGGGCGAGCTGCCGGGCGACGCGGTGCTCGCGGCGCGCGAGCCGCGCATCCCGCTCCTGACGACGATCGGCGACCTCGACGACGTCATCCACCGCGACAAGATCGAGCGCTCGACGCCGTGGCTCGACGCGCACTTCGCCGTCGAGCGCCGCACCTACCACCGGGCGCACACGATCGTCGCCGAGGAGCTCGCCGACGTCGTGGCCTTCCTCGGCCGCGTCTAGCGGGCGCGCGCTCGATCGGCCCGAGCGAAGGCTCGCGGCGCATGCGGCGGCGTGCGCGCGCTCAGGCCGATCGAGCGCACGGCAGACTGGACCCATGCAGCGGTTCAGGCTCGGCGGCGTCCCGGGCGTCACGCCCGCCAAGTGGATGCGGGTGTGGGCCGAGCGCGTGCCCGACGTGCCGATCGAGCTCGTCGAGCTCGGAGAGGCGGATGCGCCGGCGGCGCTGCGGGAGGGGCGCGTCGACGCCGTGCTCGCGCGCCTGCCGCTCGCGGGCGACGACCTGCACGCGGTGCCGCTCTACGACGAGCTGCCGGTGGTGGTCTCGGCGAAGGGGCACCCGATCGTCGCGTTCGAGACGGTGACGCTCGCCGACCTCGAGGGCGAGCCGCTGCTCGCCGACGAGGGCATGACCTCCGCGCAGCTGCTCGAGGTCGTCGCGTCGGGCGCCGGGCTCGCGATCGTGCCGATGTCGGTCGCGCGGGCGCTCGGCGGCCCCGACACGCGGCACCGGGTCGTGACCGACGCACCGCCGACCACGGTCGCGCTCGCCTGGCTGCGCGCGAACGACTCGCCGCTGCACCAGGAGCTCATCGGCATCGCGCGCGGACGCCGCGCCGGCTCGTCGCGCGGCGCCGAGCGCGAGGGCGGCAGGCACAGCGTGGAGCCGGGCAACGCGGCGACCGGCGCCAAGCCGCGCCCGTCGAAGCCGAAGCCCACCCCGACGCCGGGCCGCCCCCGCCGACGCGGCGGGCACGGCAGGTCGGGCCGCCCGGGCCCCGGCGGGCGGCGCTGACGGCTCAGGCGCCGACCGCCTCCAGCGCGTGGAAGATCAGGTAGACCGGCCAGACCATCGCCTGAAGCAGGCCCAGGATCACGGCCCAGAAGCCGCCGCCCGACTGCCCGACGAAGTAGATCGCCGCGCCGATGTACGCGAGCAGGAAGAAGAACCCCCACGGGCCGGTCTTCTCGACCACCTGCACGCCCCGCCGCTGCTCCGCCACGATGCCCTCGCTCCTCGGCGGCGCCGGAGCCGGCACCGCCGGGCGACGCCTCGCCGTCGTCCGCATCGTACGTCCGGCCCGCCCTCGCGTCGACGGGCGATCCCGCCTGGCACGACGAAGCCCCGCCTCACGGGGAGGCGGGGCTTCTCGAGTGCGGTGACGGTGGGATTTGAACCCACGGTGGAGGGTTGCTCCACACGACTTTTCGAGAGTCGCACCTTCGGCCGCTCGGACACGTCACCAAGGGGAGACCTTACACGACGCCCGGCGCAGACCCCAACCTGACGCCGAGCGTGCGCACCCGGCGGCGCTCGTGCATCCCCTGCTCGACCTTCTCGCCGCCGTCCTCGTGCCAGCCGTGCTGCTCGTAGAAGGTCGCGGCGCGCTCGTTGCCGGCGAGCACCCACAGGTAGGCGCGCTCGTGGCCGTCGGCGGCGAGCCTGCGCTCCGACTCGGCGAGCAGCGCGTGCCCGACGCCGCGCGACCAGCGGTCCTGCATCGCGTAGATCGCGTAGAGCTCGCCGGTGACGCCCTCGACCCGGTCGTAGGCGGGGCCGCACATCGCCCAGCCGACCACCTCGCCGTCGGCCACCGCGACGAGCTCGTGCCGGCGCGCATCCGCGTGGTGCTCCTCCCAGAGCTCGACGCGCCGCTCCGCCTCGCGCTGCACGTCCATGCGGTCGAGCACGCTCTGCGGCACGAGGCCGCGATAGGCGGCCCGCCACGTCTGCACCCGCACCTTTGCGATGCCGGCGGCGTCGTCGATGCTCGCGTCGCGCACGTTCGCGGTCATGCTGCCGCCCCCTGCCGGGTGTCGATGACGCAGAAGCGATTGCCCTCGGGATCCTGCATGATCACGTAGTCGGCGTCGGCGGGCCGCTTCGGCCAGTGCACGCGCTGCGCCCCGAGGCGCTCGAGCCGCGCGACCTCGGCGGCCTGGTCGTCGGCGTAGAGGTCGAGGTGGATGCGCGGGGGCAGGGTGCGCTCGGAGGGCGCCGCGTCGAGCGAGACGTTCGGCCCCGGGCCCGACCGGGGCCTCAGGGGTGCGAAGTCGTCATCCATCGGCAGCCTCGGCTCGTAGTCCAGCGCCTCCGTCCAGAAGCGCAGCTGACGATCGACGTCGGCGCATCGGATCACGACGGAGCCGATGGTCAGCATGGCGTCACCGTAGCGGCGGAAGCCTCAGGAATGCTCCGCTTTTGGTAACGTTGTCCGCAAACTTTTGCGGCGGCTCGGCCCGCGACCCGCGTGGGCGGCTCCCGATACCCTCGCACGCATGGCCAGAGCACCCGGATACCGCTGCGCCGAGTGCGGATGGACGAGCCTCAAGTGGGTCGGCCGCTGCGGCGAGTGCCAGCAGTGGGGCACCGTCGAGGAGGTCGGCGCGACCGTCACGCGCATCGCGCCCGCGGCCGTGCCCGCGTCGCGCGCCGCACGCCCGATCACCGAGCTGCAGGCGGGCGATGCGCCGCGCTGGCCGACCGGGATCGGCGAGTTCGACCGCGTGCTGGGCGGCGGCATCGTGCCCGGCGCGGTCGTGCTCTGCTCGGGCGAGCCGGGCGTCGGCAAGTCGACCCTGCTGCTCGCGGTCGCCGCGACGGCGGCCGCCGCGGGCCGGCGCGTGCTCTACGTCTCGGGCGAGGAGTCGCTCGCCCAGGTGCGCCTGCGCGCCGAGCGCACCGGCGCGCTCGAGCCCGAGCTCTACCTCGCCGCCGAGACCGACCTCGCCACGATCCTCGGCCAGATCCAGGCGACGGCTCCCGAGCTCGTGATCGTCGACTCGGTGCAGACGGTCGCGAGCGCCGACAACGAGGGCCTCGCGGGCGGCCCGAGCCAGGTGCGCGACGTCGCCGCCGCGCTCACGCGGGCGGCGAAGGCGGCGGATGTCCCGCTGCTGCTGGTCGGGCACGTCACCAAGGACGGCTCCGTGGCCGGGCCGCGGCTGCTCGAGCACCTCGTCGACGTGGTCGCGCACTTCGACGGCGACCGGCAGACGGCGCTGCGCTTCGTGCGCACCTCGAAGAACCGCTTCGGCCCCACCGACGAGGTGGGCTGCTTCGAGATGACCGGCGACGGCATCCTCGAGGTGCCCGACCCCTCCGGCCTCTTCCTCTCCCGCTCCGCGACGCCGCTCGCCGGCACGTGCGTGACGGTGGCGCTCGAGGGCCGGCGCGCGATCCCGGTCGAGGTGCAGGCGCTCGTCGTGCAGGCCTCGACGCCGCAGCCGCGCCGCGTCGTGAACGGCGTCGACGCCTCGCGCGTCGCTATGGTGCTCGCGGTGCTCGACCGGCACGCGGGCCTCCACCTCGGCGGCTTCGACGTCTACGTCTCGACGGTCGGCGGCATCCGCATCACCGAGCCCGGTGCCGACCTCGCGATCGCGCTCGCGATCGCGAGCGCCCACCGCAACGTGGCGCTCCCCCGGCAGCTCGCGGCGATCGGCGAGATCTCGCTCGCGGGCGAGATCCGCGCCGCCTCGGCGGTGCAGCGCCGCGCCGCCGAGGCGCGGCGCCTGGGCTACTCCCGCGTCGTCGACGACTCGGTCGGGCTCGTGCGCGCGGCCGTCGCCGACGCCATGCGCGTCGGCCGCGCCGACCCCGCGCCGGCCCCCGCGCTCGCGGCGGTGCCGCGGGGCTGAGCGACGACCGCTGCGCCGCTACGGCTGCAGCCGCTCGAGCACGTCGGCGGCGGCCTGCCGGCCCGAGCGGATGGCGCCGTCGACGTGCTGGTAGCCGCGACCGGCGTAGTCGCTGCACGCCCAGTGGATGGGCCCCACCGGCTGGCGCTGGTCGGCGCCGTAGCGGTGCAGACCGCCGAGGTCGTAGCTCGCGGCGTAGGCCCCGCGAGTCCACTCCTCGCTGCCCCAGTCGCTCTCGTAGTAGACGACCGGCTCGAGCGCCTCGGGCCCGAGGTAGCGCGCGATGGAGGCCAGGACGCGCTCGCGCCGCTCCTCGTCGCTCCAGCGGAACGCCTCGTCGGCGTGCTCATCCGAGACGAAGCCCACGAGCGTGCCGCGCGCATCCTCGTGGTTGGTGTTGTCGTAGAGCTCGTGCACGAGCTCGTGCGGGCCGAAGCCGGTGCCCGAGAGCCCCGCGTCGCGCCAGAAGGGCCGGTCGTAGACGGCGTGCACCTTGATGACGATGCCGAGCGAGAGGTGCTGGTGCAGCTGGTGCTGCCGGCGCGGGAGCGGCGGCTGCACGTCGATGCGGGTGATGAGGTTGGGCGGCACTGCCACGATCACCCGCCGCCCGCGCGCCACGACGCCGTGGGCGACGACCGTCACCGCGTCGTCGCCGCGCTCGATCCGGCGCACCGAGGCACCGAGGCGCACGGCGTCGCCGAGCTCCTCGGCCATGCGCTCGCTCACCCGCTGCATCCCGCCGACGACGCGGCGGTCGAGGATCTCGTCCTCGTCGAGCAGGTTGGCGAAGCCGTCGGCGCTCGCGGCCATGAGCAGCGCCTGCAGGGTGGAGAAGGCGTGCGACGGCTTCGTCAGCATCGCGGGCCCGATGAAGAGCGCGACGAGGTGCGCGGCCGCGGTGTCGTCGGTCTGGCCGGCGAGCCACGCCTCGAACGAGACGGTGTCGAGCTCGCGGGCCCGCGGGTGCGCCCACGGCGCCTCGGGGTCGACCTCGGCGACGAGCGCCTCGATGACGGCGACCAGGCGGTCGACCTCGGTCGCGGTCTCCGGCGCGATCGGGAAGTCGCCGGTGAAGCGCACGGCGCGGCCGCCGTCGACGTACACCGACTCGCCGTCGCGGTGGCGGGGGAAGGTCTCGAGGCCGAGCGCCTCGATGGTCTCGAGCAGCACCGTCTGGTGCGGCGAGACCCACTGGCCGCCGATCTCGAGCATCGCGCCGTCGACGACGTCGGTCCAGGTGCGCCCGCCGACGCGGTCGCGCGCCTCGAGCACCGCGACCGAGCGGCCCGCGGCCACGAGCGCGGTCGCGGCGGAGAGCCCCGCGGGCCCGGCGCCCACGATGACGACGTCGACCTCGAGCTCGGCCTGCTGCGCCTGTGCCACCGCGTCCTCCGATCCGGCCGCTCCGCGGCTCCCTGGCGAGACGATAGCGCGACCCAGCGGCGCGGCGGCTACTCGAGGATGAACTGCGTCGCGGCCGTCGAGGCGTACTCGCCGACGCGCACGCTGAGGCTGTACGCGGCGCCGCCTGCGGCGACCTGCGGGCGCTCGGCAGTGCACGAGTCGACCGAGGATGCGGTGCGATCCCACTCGACCGGCACCGTCGACTGCGGGGCGCCGGGCTCGAGCTGCACGACGTTGTCCTGCACGTCGGCCGCGCAGTCCGACCAGCGGTAGACGACCTGGTCGCCCGTGCGGATCTCGTACTCCTGCACTGCCGTGCCCGCGTTGAGCGAGCACGCGGCCTCGCCCGTGTTCTCGATCGTGAACGACAGCTGCACCCGCTCGCCCGCCGCGTAGGAGGAGCGATCGGTCGCCGGCGTCAACCGCACCTGCTCCGGCGCGCACGGCTCGGTGGGCTCGCCGGTCTCGGGTGTGCCGCCGACCGGGGTGAACGGCTGCGTCGGCGTGGGCGTGGGCGTCGGCGTCGGCGTCGCGCTCGGCTGCGGGCTGGGCGCCGCGGTGCCGGAGGGTGCGGGCGGCGGCGCGTCGCTCCCCGCCTCCCACGGCCGCCACACGAGCAGCACGAGCGCGGCGACGGCGACGAGGGCGAGCAGGCCGAGCAGCGTCCGTCGTCGGCGGACGGCGGCGCGTCGCTTCGCGGTGGATGCCTTGCTCACCGATCCAGCGTAGGCGAGCGGCGGCTCAGAGCCGCTTGAGCATGCGCGTGTTGCCGAGCGTGTTGGGCTTCACGTGCGCGAGGTCGAGGAACTCG
This sequence comes from Agrococcus sediminis, assembly GCF_007923295.1. Classification (GTDB taxonomy): domain Bacteria; phylum Actinomycetota; class Actinomycetes; order Actinomycetales; family Microbacteriaceae; genus Agrococcus; species Agrococcus sediminis. Next base: position 306,162 of record NZ_VOIR01000012.1, read on the forward strand.
GCGACGCCGCCGTCGAGGGAGCGCAGCAGCTCGGCGAAGACGTCCTGGCTCACGACCTGCTCCGCCACCTCCTCGTAGCCGTGGCGGCCGAAGAACTCGGTCTCGAAGGTGAGGCAGAAGAGCCGCGAGAGTCCGAGGTCGCGCGCCCGCTGCTCGAGGTCGACGAGCATCGCGTGCCCGACGCCCTTGCCGAGGGCGCCCTCGGCGACGGCGATCGTGCGCACCTCCCCCAGGTCCTCCCACAGCACGTGCAGGGCACCGCATCCGACGATCTGCCCGTCGCGCTCGGCGACCACGAACTCCTGGACGGCCTCGTAGAGGGTGACGAGCTCCTTGCCGAGCAGGATGCGCCGGCGCACGTAGGGCTCGATGAGGTCGCGCATCGCGCGCACGTCGCCCGTGCGCGCGCGGCGGACGGTCAGCGCGGCGGGGGCGGGGGCGGATGCGTCGGAGGTCACGGTCATCGAGCCTAATCGGCTCCGGCATGCACGCTCAGCGCGCGGTGCATCCGGCGCCACCCGACCGAGTCGAAGCGTGCCGGCGCCCGCCATGGCCGCGCGCACGCTCACTTCGCCCTAGTCGCGGATCGCCGCCTGGATGGCCGTCTCGATGTCGCTCGCCTGGGTCAGCTCGAGTCGCTCCCCGTCGACGAAGATCGTCGGCGTGCGGTCGACGCCGAGCGCGATCCCGGCCTGGAAGTCCTGCTCGACGCGAGCCTCCGTCGCGGGGTCCGCGACCGCCTCGTCGTACGCAGCCATGTCCAGCCCCAGCTGCTCGGCGTACCCGCGGAATCGGGCGGCCTCGGACTCGCGGGCCTCACCCCATTCGGGCTGGGTCTCGAACATGCGCTGGTACATCGCCTCGAACTCGCCCTGCTGCGCGGCGGCCTCCACCGCGATCGCCGCGTTCCGCGAGTTGAAGTGCCCCGGCAGCGGGAAGTACCGGACGCCGAAGGTCACCTCGCCGCCGTACTCCTCGCGGAGCGCTTCCATGGTGGGGTAGACGGCACCGCATGCCTCGCACTCGAAGTCGAGGAACTCCACCACCACCGGCGCGCCGGCGCCGGCATCGTCGAGCAGGTGCGTCGACGGATCCAGGACGGGCGGCGCAGCGGCAGCGGAGGCGGCAGGCGACGCCGGCCCGGCGCTCGTGTCTCGAGGCGCCCCGCTCTCCCATGGCCGCACGACGAGCAGCATCACCCCGATGAGGATGGCCGCGGCGGCGGCGATGATTGATGCCGCGATGACTGGACGAGTGCGCATCGCACCAGTCTACGGGCAGGGCGCGACGCATACCCCGTCGCACGCGTCCGCGCAGTCCTCGCCATCGCCTCCGCGATCCGCTGGACCGCAGCAGAGCTCGCCGCCCCACGCTTCCAACCCCTCCCGCACGGCCAGTGCGGCGACCAGCAGCGCGGCGACGGGATCGGCCCACCACCAGCCGAGCAGCCAGCTCGCCAGCAGTCCGAGCAGCACGGCGGCCGACAAGTAGGTGCAGATCAGCAGCTGCTTCGCGTCCGCCTGCACGCTCCGCGAGCCGAGCTCCTCGCCGGTGCGCAGCTCCGCGATCGCGAGCGCCGGCATGACGACGACGCTCAGCGCGGCGATCACGACGCCGACAGGGCTGGGATCCGCCGCCTCCAGCGTGACCAGTGCCGCCACAGCATCGACTGAGACGTAGGCAGCGAGGGCGAAGAACGCGATCGCGACGATCCTCACCGTCGCGGCTTCCCATCGCTCCGGATCGCTGCGTGAGAACTGCCATGCCACGGCCACCGCCGAGCCGACCTCGACCACGGAATCGAGGCCGAAGCCGATGAGCGCCGCGGAGGACGCGACAGATCCCGCCCAGATCGCGACCGCCGCTTCGACGACGTTGTACGCGATGGCGACTCCGACGATCCACCGCACGCGTCGGCGGAGGCGCGCGGCGCTCCAGGGATGTGCCGGCGGTCACGCTGCTGCCCCGCAGCAGCCCTCGACCGGGCATCCGGCTCCCAGGCACGGGACGCCCTCGTCGACCCGCAGCGTCACGGCGAGCATCGCCTCGATCGCCTGGGTCAGGTGCGGGTCAGCGATCTCGTAGCGCGCCTGCCGACCCTCCGTCTCGGAGACGACGATGCCGCAGCCTCGCAGGCAAGCCAGGTGGTTCGAGACATTGGTGCGCGAGAGCCCGAGATCACGTGCCAGCGCGGCCGGGTAGCCGGGCCCCTCGATCAGTCGGAGGAGGATTCGCGCGCGCGTCGGGTCGCCCATGGCGCGCCCGAGCCGGCCCATCGCATCGAGCCGGTCGACAGTGGTCAGCATATACTGACTATACATCGCAGAGTGACGCTTGATGACGCGCAGGCCGGTCGGCATCGACGGACCGAGCGGGCTCAACGGCCCCACCGGCTATCATCGGTCCGTCGGCGGCACCAGCCCAGCCCAGCCGGACACCGACCGGCGACCGACGCGACCCAGGAGCAGCACCATGCCAGAGCCGCGGGCCCGCGCGAACCACGCACGTCGCGCTCAGCGCCGACCGCGACAGGTCCGGCCGCGCCGGGTCGTCATCCTCCCCACGCCGTGAGCGGCTCCGACGCAGCGTGGTTGCCGCCCCCGAGCCTCGAGCAGTTCCTGCTCCCCGGCTCCACCGGTGCGCCGGTGCTCCCGGTGCTCGCGGCGATCATGGCCATCGCATACGCAGCGGGCGTCACGCGGCTGCGACGCCAGCGGCGACACTGGCCTCCGCTGCGCACTGCGTGGTTCCTGCTGGGCTGCGGCATGCTCGCTGCGGTCACCGGGACACGGATCGACGCCTACGGGCAGTTGATGTTCTCGGTGCTCATGTTCCAGCAGCTCGCGCTCATGATGGTGATCGCGCCGCTGCTCGCTCTCGGCTCGCCCGGCACGCTGCTGCTGCGGGCGACGCCCCGCCACGGCGCCGGCCGCGCCGTGCTCAGGGTCGCCGTGTCCGGGCTGCGCTCGCGGGCAGCCCGCTTCGCGCTGCACCCGGCGCTCGTCATCCCCTTGATGCTGCTGTGCTTCTTCGGGCTGTACGTCGGCGGCGCGGCGGATGCGCTGCTGCAGGTCGATGCCGGACACATCCTGATGGAGGCGGCATTCCTGCTCGTGGGGCTCCTGATCACGGTACCTCTGGTGTCCTCGGATCCGCTGCCCCGGCGACCCTCCTACCCGGGCCGACTGCTCGACATCTTCCTCGAGATGCAGGTCCATGCCGCGTTCGGCCTGGTGATGCTGTTCTCGTCTGCGCCGTTCGTCCGCCACTTCGCGACGTCTGCGCCTGCGGAGTGGCGCGTCGACCCCGTGCACGATCAGGGCGTCGCCGGCGTGCTGGCATGGACGTTCGGAGAGCTGCCGCTCGTGACGATGCTGGTCGTGACGCTCGCGCGCTGGCAGCGCCGCGACCGGTCGCGAGCAGGAGCCCAGCAGCGCCGCGCCGATCAGGAGACAGAGGCGTACAACGCCTACCTCGCCCAGCTGCGGCAGCGCGACCTGCGCGGCGACGGGGACCCGGAGGCGTGACGCCACGACGACCGTCGTGGCGCGACGGGCGGCACCGTCGTCCGACGCTGCGACCCCTTGCGCTGTCGTTATCGTTCCGTTACCTTCGAGGTTGCGTGTGCGTCAGCGAGCGGTGCAGAGGACAGCACTCCGCACGCCCGCGCCCCGGTTCCGCTCGGAACCCTTCCGCTCAGGGCCTGCGGATGCCGCAGCCCTGCTCCACGACTCGACCCGAGGACAGCTTGCCGCGTGACGCTGGACGTTGACCGAGCATCCCGCTCGACCCCTGATGCGCCTCAGGCGCAGACCCGCAGGGCCGCCCGTGAGCGGGAGCGCGCGGCTGCCGCCATCGCGAGGACCGCTGCAGAGGCTCGGGCGGCGGCGCGCACGACCGTCATCGCGGGGTCTCCCCCGATCTACTCGAGCCGCCGCGCGCTCCGGGAAGCCGCGACGCGCTCGGCGGAGTCGCTCGAGGTCCGCGTGACCGGCCCGACGTACGCGCCCCCGGTCGTCGCGGTGGACGCTCCCGCCCTCGGTGTGGGCGGCGCTCACGTGCCGATCGCCCGGCCCGCTCGATCCCCACGACCGGTCGGCGAGCGCCAGGCCCCGACTCGGCGCCCCGCTGCGGTGCGCGGCCGAGCTCGCAGCTTCGCACGGAAGGCCACCGCCGGCGCTGCGCTCGTGTTCATCGGCTCGCTCGTCGTGGTCACCTCCATGCCTGCGCAAGCGGTGCAGCCTCCCGGGGAGCTCGATCCCCAGGTGGCGCAGCTCGAGCCCGAGACGCAGTCGCTGGATCCGGTCGCCGCAGATGCCAGCACGGTCTTCGCCCGTGACGACATCGTGGTCAGGGACCCCCTCGAGAGCGCGCTGATGTCCGAGGGTGAGCGTGCGGCCCTCCAGGCTGTCGCCGACTCAGAGCCCGGCGGCTCCTACTACGGCGGCCGCCCCGCATTCCCCGCCACCTGGTCCATGATGGAGACCGACTACGTGCAGACGCCGTTCCCCCAGGTCACGCAGCTGCCGATCTCGAGCGGCTTCGGGTACAGGTCCGGCGGCTTCCACGGCGGCACCGACATCCCATTGGCCCCTGGACAGGAGATCCGTCCAGTCGCCAACGGCGTGGTGTCGGCGGTGTGGCAGGGCGACAACCCCGGGGGCGGCGGGTACGCCGTCTTCGTCGACCACAACATCGACGGCCAGTTCGTCCAGTCGTGGTACCCGCACATGCAGGCGGGGTCGATCCGCGTGGAGGTCGGCCAAGTCGTCGACATCTCGACCGTCCTCGGCGGGGTGGGCAGCACGGGCCGCTCGACCGGCCCGCACCTGCACCTCGAGATGAAGAACAGCGACTACGTGTCGTTCGACCCGCTCAGGTGGCTGCAGACCCGAGAGACGCGCCTCGAGGTCGGGTAGCGGCCGAAGGCCCCCGTGGCGCCGGCGTGACTCGTTCGACGCCGGCGACGCAGCGGCTACCGTGGCCTCCAGGCGCAGCAAGTCGGCTCACGCGCCCGTGAGCACGAGCCACAGCAGCACGGCGTTGAGCGCTGCGAGCGCTGCGGCCGCGACCCCGCCGGCGATCGTCGTCCAGATGCGGTTCACGTGCGGCCCCATGAGCCGGCGGTCGGCGGTCAGGCGCACAAGCGGGATGAGCGCGAAAGGGATGCCGAAGGAGAGCACCACCTGGCTCAGCACCAGGGCGAGCGTCGGATCGACGCCGAGCCACAGCACGACGAGCGCTGGGACGAGCGTGACCAGCCTGCGGGCGAGCAGCGGGACGCGGACGCGGAGCAGGCCCTGCATGATCTCCGCGCCCGCGTACGCGCCCACCGAGGTCGAGGCGAGCCCGGACGCCAGGAGCCCGATCGCGAACATGGTCGCCACGACCGGCCCGAGCGATGCACCCAGCGCGGCGTGCGCGCCCTCCAGCGTGTCCGTCCCCTCGACGCCTGCGAGGTTCGCGGCCGCAAGCAGCATCATCGCGACGTTCACGCTGCCGGCGATCACCATCGCGACCGAGACATCGATGCGCGTCGCCCGTAGCAGCCGCGGCGTGCTCAGCGCGCGCCGATCGCGGAAGCGGTCGCGCGACAGGCTCGAGTGCGCGTAGATGGCGTGCGGCATGATCGTCGCGCCGAGGACGCTGACCGCGAGGAGCACGGAGCCGGAGCCCTCGAACCGAGGCACGAGCCCGGCCGCGATGCCGAGGGGGTCGGGCGGAGCGACGACGACTCCCCAGGTGAAGCCGAGCACGATCACGGCGAGCAGGCCGATCACTACGTGCTCGAACGCGCGCGGACCCCGCTGCGACTGCACCGCCAGCAGCACCAGCGAGACACCGCCGGTGATGAGCCCGCCGACGAGCAGCGGCACGTCGAACAGCAGCCAGAGCGCCACGGCGCCGCCGATCACCTCGGCGAGGTCGGTCGCCATCGCGACGCCCTCGGCCTGGATCCAGTAGGCGATCCGACCGGCGCGCGATCCGATGCGCTCGCCGCACAGCTCCGGGAGGCTCTTGCCTGTCACCACGCCGAGCTTCGCCGACAGGTACTGGATTAGCCAGGCGACGAGGTTGGCGCTCACCACGACCCAGATCAGCAGGTAGCCATGGCGTGCGCCCGCCGTGACGTTGGAGGCGACGTTGCCGGGATCGAGGTAGGCCACGCCGGCGACCAGCGCCGGCCCGAGCAGCAGCAGCGCTCCGGGCGCAGGCCTCTTCCTCGTCGTCGCGGCGAACGTCATTGCGCCATCGTAGACCTGATTTCGGCTGGCCGAATAATCTGCTTGCGGTATGCCGAGACGCTCTTCCGCCCGCGGCGCCCGGCACGGCCTCAGGGATGACGCACGGCGGCCGACTCCTGCTCGCTGATCCGCGATGTCTCCAGCTGGAACGTGGAGTGGTGCACCGAGACGGGGAAGTGCTCGGCGACGCATCGCTGGATGTCCTCGAGCACCTCGACCGCGTGCCCATCGGCGAAGCAGCTGTCGTCGACCACCACGTGAGCGCTGATCGTCGGGAGGCCCGTCGCGACGGTGGACGCATGCAGATCGTGCAGCTCCTCGACGTGGTCGAGCTCGAGGATGTGTCGGCGCACGTCGTCGAGGTCGAGGTCCTTTGGAGTGAACTCCATGAGGACGCCCGCGGTCTCCTTCATCAGGATGAGCGCTCGGGGCGCGATGAGCGCGGCGATGAACAGGCCCGCGATCGCGTCCGCCTGCTGGAATCCTGTCGTCCAGATGACGATCGCAGCGGCGATGACGCCGAGCGAGCCGAGCGCATCGTTCAGCACCTCGAGGAACGCCGCGCGCATGTTGAAGTTCGCGCCGCGGCCGGACGACAGCACCAGGATCGCGATGATGTTGACGACGAGTCCGATCACGCCGAACACCACCAGCTCGGACGCCGGGATCTCCGGGGGCTCGAACAGCCGACGGATGCCCTCGACGGCGGCATACACCCCTACGGCCAGCAGCAGCGTGGCCTGGCCGAGCGCGGCGATCACCTCGATGCGACGGAAGCCCCAGGTGCGCCGTGATGTGGCCGGACGCCGCATGAGCGACGCGGCGATCAGCGCCACCAGGAGCCCCGCGGCGTCGGTGACGGCATGCGCCGTGTCGGTCAGGAGGGCGAGGCTGCCCGTCACGACCGAGCCGATCAGTTGGGCGACGACGATCGTCGCTGTCAGCGCGAACGCGATGCCCAGACGGACACGGAAGTCGCCGGTCGCCGCGGGGGCACCGTCGGTCGATCCATGGCTATGCCCGGCGGCCATCGGGACCCTCCTCCCCGGTGGCGCCCGCGACCACTGCTGCGTGCGAGCTGATATGCGAGCAGGGCCGCTGCTGCGCGCCGGCCGCCTCGAGCAGTCGCTCCGCCGCCGCGGCCAGGCGCTCGAGATCCTCCGGATGCGCCAGCGCGTACCAGGTCGCCCGCCCGTCGGCCCGGGCGTTGACGAGCCCGCAGTCGGTGAGGAAGGCCATGTGCTTGCTCACCGTCGACTGCGCGAGCCCCAGATGGCCCACCAGATCGCGCACCCGGTGCTCGCCGGTCGACAGGTGCTGGAGCACGCGCAGTCGCGAGGGCTCCGCGAGCGCTTGGAACAGGTGCGCGAACGCCGTCGTCATCCCGACATCGGCGTCGCCGCGCTCGAGTATCATCGTCATGCAGCGATGCTATCTCCGCCGCGCTCTCGTCGCCACCCGTGCCGACGCATCCGCAGCCCGGGCCGGCTCGGGGCAATAGCGTGGAGGCATGAGCGATGAGATGACGGGCAGGTCGAGACCGGTCGCGGCCCGCGTGCGGCTCGTTCCCCGCCGCGGATGACGCTGCGCTTCCTCCGGGCCCTGGACCGGCACCAGGTGCCGCTCTACATCGCCGCGATCGCGGCTGGGGGCGGGCTGGGACTCCTCGCACCCCGCGCTGCCCCGGCTCTCGAGCGGGCGATCGAGCCCGCGCTGATGCTCCTGCTGTTCGCGACGTTCCTCTGCGTGCCGATGACCCAGCTCGGTCGAGCGCTGCGCGACGTGCGATTCCTCGCGACCGTGCTCACGGCGAACTTCGCGCTGCTGCCGCTGCTGGCGTGGGGCCTGTCGCTGCTGGTCGCCGACGACCGGGGCCTCCTCCTCGGCGTGCTGCTCGTGCTGCTCGCGCCCTGTGTCGACTACGTGGTCGTCTTCGCTGGCCTCGCGGGCGGTGCGGGTCCGCGCCTGCTGGCGGCAACGCCATTCCTCATGCTCGTGCAGGTGATCCTCCTGCCGGTCTACATCGCGCTCTTCGCAGGAGCCGAGCTGCTCGGCGTGATCGAGCCGGCGCCGTTCGTCGAGGCGTTCGTGCTGCTCATCGCCATCCCGCTCGCGGCGGCCGCGACCGTCCAGTCGCTCGCACGGAAGCATCCCGCCGCGGGCGCGATCACGACCGCGATGGCGGATGCGACGCCACCGCTCATGATGCTCGCACTCGCCGTGGTCGTCGGCTCGCAGGTCGCCGCGGTCGGGTCGCAGCTCCAGGTGCTCATGCGTGTCGTGCCCCTCTTCGTGGCGTTCGCGGGCGTCGCGGCGGCACTCGGCGTGCTCGTGAGCCGCATCGCCAGGCTCGACGCGGCCGGCGAGCGGGCAGTCATCTTCTCGCTCGCGACCAGGAACTCGCTCGTCGTGCTGCCCTTGGCGCTCGCACTCCCGCCGGCAATGGCGATCGCGCCGCTCGCGGTCGTGACGCAGACCCTCGTGGAGCTCGTCGTGATGGTCGTGCTGGTGCGCGTCGTCCCGCAGGTGACGCCAGCGCGAAGCGCTTGACCGCGGGCGGCGCGGGACGGCCAGCGCGGCGTGAGGGGCGGGACCGAAGCCCCGCCCCTCGCGCCGATCATGCGACTACGAGCACGACGTCAGCGCCGCCACCTCTGCGCTCAGCGACGGCTCGCCGCCGACGAGCGTGAGCGTCGGCATCTGCAGCCGCTCCAGCTCGTCGAGGATGCGCTGCGGCACGCAGTCGGTGCGCGTGATCAGCAGCGGGGCGTCCTGCGCGCCGGCCGCCGCGCCGCCCGCGAGGGCGTCGGGGAAGACCAGGCCGGATGCCAGGTAGGCCCGCTCGACCGGGGCGTCGAACGCCGAGGCCGTGATGATGGCGCTCGTGGCGTAGCGGTCGGAGCCGCCGAGGCGGTTGACCGTGAAGCCCGCGTCGACGAAGTCGCCCGCGATCGACGACGGGACGGCCTCGGCCGAGCCCGCGATGCGGATGCGATCGGCGCCGAGCTCGTCGAGCAGCGCGGTCGTGGCCTCGGGCACCTCGGTGCTCGTGCTCACGAGCAGCAGCGGCCAGTCGAGGTGACCGGCGGCGGCACCGGCCGACAGGCCGTCCGGGAACCGCGTGCCGGCGGCGACGTACGCGCCCTCAGCACCCTCGAAGGCGTACTCGGCGACCAGGCGGCTCGTGTGGTACCGGTCGGAGCCGCCGAGGCGGTCGACCTGCTCCACCGACGCGATCGCGGCGATCTGCGCCTCCGTCTCCGCGCTGATCGACGGCTCGCCGCCGACGATCACGACGCGAGCGGCGCCGAGGCGCTCGATCTCGTCGAGCACGACCTCAGGGGCCTCGGTGAGGCGCGTCAGCAGCACCGGTCCGCCCTCGTGCGCGGCGGCCGGGCCGGCCGTCAGCGCGTCGGGGAAGAGCTGGCCGCTCGCGACGTAGACGACCGGAGCGCCGCCGGGGTAGGCGTCCTGCGACACCTGCACGGCCGTCTCGTACCGGTTGACGCCGTCGAGGCGCTCGGTCGTGAGCGCGATCGGCATCGAGAACGGCACCGCGGTGCCCGAGGCCGTGCGCAGCTCGAAGCGGTCGCCCGCGACGGGCAGCGGCGCCTCGAACTCGACGGTCGCCGAGTCGTCGACCACGGGGAACGTGCCCAGCAGCTCGTCGCCGTAGTGCAGCTCGAGCTCGGTGCTGACCGGCGTGCCGAGCGACGTCAGGTCGATCTCGTTCACCGTGAGCGACACGGGAGCGCCGATCGCGACGGGCGCGGTGGGCAGGCCGACGACCTCGAGCTGGCGGCGCGAGAAGTCGGGCGAGATCGGCGACTGCGCCTCGATGTACGCCGCGAAGGCCTCGGAGTCGACCAGACCCGAGTCGCGGTCGTCCGTGCCGGCGATCAGGCCGCGGAAGTTGTCGCCGCCGGAGAGCAGGAAGCTGGGCACCGCGACGCGGTACGTGTCGTCGGCGGCCACCTCGGCGCCGTCGACCCAGATGCCGGTGATGCGCGAGCCCTCGGCGAGCGTCGAGTCGTAGGTGTACTCGACGTTGTCGCTGAGCCCCAGCTGCAGGTAGGCGCGCGAGGGCACCTCGCCCGCGGCGTTCCGCTGCCACTGCTGCTCGAGCACGACGCGCAGCTGCTCGCCGGTGAGGGTCGTGGTCCACAGGTTGTTCGCGAAGGGCAGCACGGCGGCGGCCTCGCCGACCGTCACGATGCCGTCCTCGGTCTCGCCCTCGCCGGCCTCGTAGAGGAGCTCGGCGCGCAGGCCGCCCGGGTTGGTGATGCCGATCTCGGCGCCGCCGCGGTTCTCGGGCGCGAGCTGGTCGCGCAGCATGTTGGCCACGAGCGTGCCCATGGTGGATGCGCTGCCGCGGTCGTCGCGCTCGTCGGCCGTGAAGGCGGTGGTGATGTCGCCGGTGATCTCGCCGAGCGGCTCCTGGCCGATGACGGCCGCCTGCTCGAGCGCTGCCTCGGTGATCTCGGCCACGGCCGCGACGCGCGGGTAGGTCGCGATCAGCTCGTCCTGCGGCGTCTGCGTGCGCGGCACGATGCGGGCCAGGTCGAAGCTGGCGACGCTCGTGGCCGGGTCGACAGTCGCGACGAGCTGGCCGAGCTGCGCTCCGTAGGACGACGTCTGGATGATCGGGCGCACGTCCTGCTCGCTGCCGTCCGGAGCGGGCGCGAGCCACGAGTAGGACTGGTGCGTGTGGCCGTTGAAGATCGCGTCGACCTCGGGGGCGGTGTCCTCGACGATCGCGCGGAACGCGTCGCTGTCGGCCATCGCGGCGGTGAGCGCCGCGGCCTGCTCCTCCTGCGGAGCGTTCGGGGCGAGGGTCGCCTGCGCGCCCTCGTGGTACTCGGCGACGATGAGGTCGGCCTCGCCGTTGGTGGCGTCGCCGTCGGAGAGCTGGGCGGCGACCGCGTTGACCGCGGCGACGGGGTCGCCGAACTCGACCCCGGCGATGCCGGACGGGTCGACGAGCGAGGGGGTCTCCTCGGTGACGGCGCCGATGACGGCCACGGTGACGGCGTCGTCGCCCTCGCCGACGGAGAAGGTGGCGTAGGAATCGCCGATCGGCGCACCGTCGCGCGTCGCGTTGGCGGCCAGGATCGGGAAGTCGGCCCGCTCGTCGACGCGGCCCTGCAGGTCGTCGATGCCGCGGTCGAACTCGTGGTTGCCCGCGGCGGATGCCTCGAGCTCGAGCGCGTTCAGCACGTCGATCGTGGGGGCGTCCTGCTGCACGGCCGAGGCGTACAGCGACGCGCCGATGCTGTCGCCGCCCGAGATGACGAGCGAGTTCGCGTCGCCCTGCTCGGCCCGCAGCTGCTCGACGGTGCCGGCGAAGCTCACCGTGTTGCTGTCGATGCGGCCGTGGAAGTCGTTGAAGTGGATGAGGTTGACGACGGTGCCGTGCGCGTCGGCCGGGGTGTCGCCCCCGCCGTCCGTCGCGAGCGCCGCGGACGGGGCGACGAGCAGCCCGAGTCCGACCGCGCAGGCGGCGCCGGCCGCCAGGTTGCGCTTGAAGTGGTTGTTCACTGTGGTTCTCCGTTGCAGGGGATGTGAGGCGCGCGAGGCACGCCACTCGCGAGCCTATGAAGTTCTCTCGCGAACCGCGAGGGCCAATCGCCTCCCCCTGGTGAACATCCGGTAACGGTCCGAGCACGACGAAGAGGGAGGGGACCCGCCGGGTCCCCTCCCTCTTCGTGCGGCCTGGCTCGCCGCGCCGCCGTCAGGCGTCGGCGGGCGCCAGCTCCGGCTCGTGCGGCTCCGGCGACGTGTGCGTGAAGACGAACTCGTCGTCGACGAAGTCGACCGTGACGTGCTCGCCCGAGCCCAGCTCGCCGTGCAGGATCCGCTCGCTCAGCGCATCCTCGATCTCGTGCTGCACCGCTCGACGCAGCGGCCGGGCGCCGAGCGCCGGGTCGTGGCCGATGTGGATGAGGCGGCGCTTGGCTGCCTCGGTCAGCTCGATCGTCATGTCGCGGTCGAGCAGGCGCTCCTGCAGCCGCTTGATGAACAGATCGACGATCTGCAGCAGCTCGTCGGGGCTGAGCTGCGGGAAGACGATCGTCTCGTCGACGCGGTTGAGGAACTCGGGCTTGAAGTTCTTCTTGAGCTCCTCGCGGACCTTCGCGCGCATCCGCTCGTAGTCGTTCTCGCTCGAGCCCTCGAGCACGAACCCGACGGGCCCGCCCGAGATGTCCTTGGTGCCGAGGTTGGTGGTCATGATGATCACGGTGTTCTTGAAGTCGACCACCCGGCCCTGGCCGTCGGTGAGACGACCCTCCTCGAGGATCTGCAGCAGGGAGTTGAAGATGTCGACGTGCGCCTTCTCGATCTCGTCGAAGAGCACGACCGAGAACGGCTTGCGCCGCACCTTCTCGGTGAGCTGGCCGCCCTCCTCGAAGCCGACGAACCCGGGAGGGGCGCCGAAGAGCCGCGAGACGGTGTGCTTCTCGCTGAACTCGGACATGTCGAGCGAGATCAGCGCGTCCTGGTCGTCGAAGAGGAACTCGGCGAGCGCCTTCGCCAGCTCGGTCTTGCCGACGCCCGTGGGCCCGGCGAAGATGAACGAGCCGGAGGGGCGGCGGGGGTCCTTGAGGCCCGCGCGCTGCCGGCGGATGGTCTTGGCGAGCACGCTGATCGCCTCGTCCTGGCCGATGACGCGCTGGTGCAGCGCCTTCTCCATGAAGATGAGCCGCGCCGACTCCTCCTCGGTGAGCTTGAACACCGGGATGCCGGTCGCGTTCGCGAGCACCTCGGCGATCACGCCCTCGTCGAGCACGCCCGTGGGGCCGCCGTTGCCGGAGCGCCACTGCTTCTCGGTGCGGAGCCGCTCGCCGAGCAGCTCCTTCTCCTCGTCGCGAAGGCGCGCCGCGGCCTCGAAGTCCTGGCCCTCGATCGCGGCCTCCTTGCGCGTGCGCACGTCGGAGATGCGGTCGTCGAACTCGCGCAGCTCGGGCGGGGCCGAGAGGATCGACAGGCGCAGCCGGGCGCCGCCCTCGTCGATCAGGTCGATCGCCTTGTCGGGCAGGAAGCGGTCCTGCACGTAGCGGTCGGCGAGGTTGGCCGCGGCGACGAGCGCGCCGTCGGTGATCGTCACCTTGTGGTGCGACTCGTAGCGGTCGCGCAGGCCCTTGAGGATGTTGATCGTGTGGGCGACCGACGGCTCGTTGACCTGGATCGGCTGGAAGCGGCGCTCGAGCGCGGCGTCCTTCTCGAAGTGCTTGCGGTACTCGTCGAGCGTCGTCGCGCCGATCGTCTGCAGCTCGCCGCGGGCGAGCAGCGGCTTCAGGATGTTGGCCGCGTCGATCGCGCCTTCGGCCGCGCCGGCGCCGACGAGCGTGTGGATCTCGTCGATGAAGGTGATGATGTCGCCGCGGGTGCGGATCTCCTTCGTCACCTTCTTGAGGCGCTCCTCGAAGTCGCCGCGGTAGCGGCTGCCCGCGATGAGCGAGCCGAGGTCGAGCGTGTAGACCTGCTTGTCCTTGAGCGTCTCGGGCACCTCGCCCTTGACGATCGCCTGCGCGAGGCCCTCGACGACGGCGGTCTTGCCCACGCCGGGCTCGCCGATCAGCACCGGGTTGTTCTTCGAGCGGCGCGAGAGGATCTGCATGACCCGCTCGATCTCCTTCTCGCGGCCGATGACGGGGTCGAGCTTGCCGTCGCGCGCGGCCTGCGTGAGGTTGCGGCCGAACTGGTCGAGGATCTGCGATCCCTTGGCGTCGGTCTGCTGCGTCTGGTCGCCCCCGACCGTCGTCGACTCCTTGCCCTGGTACCCCGCGAGCAGCTGGTTGACGGTCTGGCGCACCCGGTTGAGGTCGGCGCCCAGCTTGACGAGCACCTGCGCGGCGACGCCCTCGCCCTCGCGGATGAGGCCGAGCAGCACGTGCTCGGTGCCGATGTAGTTGTGGCCGAGCTGCAGCGCCTCGCGCAGGCTCAGCTCGAGCACCTTCTTGGCGCGCGGCGTGAACGGGATGTGCCCGGTGGTCTGCTGGCTGCCGGTGCCGATCATGTCCTGCACCTGCGCGCGGACGGCGTCGAGCGAGATGCCGAGCTGCTCCAGCGCCTTCGCGGCGACCCCGTCGCCCTCGTGGATGAGGCCGAGCAGGATGTGCTCCGTGCCGATGTAGTTGTGGTTGAGCAGCTTCGCCTCTTCCTGGGCGAGCACCACGACCCGGCGAGCGCGGTCGGTGAACCTCTCGAACATCGCTGCCTCCCTTCCTTGAGATTCGAGCGTAGCCGCGCGGGTTCGCGGACACGGCCGTGTTCGCTGTCGGCGGCACGGGGCGGATGGCCCGCAGCGCTCGAGCGCGCAGCGCGCTTGACGCGCATATCGATCATCGATAACTTATCGACATTCGATTCGCTGAACGAAGGAGTTCGCGATGACCGCACAGACCGCCAGAGTCCTCTCCCGCACCGATCGCGCCGTGCTGCGGCTCGTGCAGATCGCGGCGTGGGTCGGTGCGGCGCTCACAGCCGTGACGACCGCGCTGAACGCCACGCTCCCGCTCCTCCAAGGCATGGGGGCGGCGCCGCTGCTCGTGCAGCCCGAGCTGCCGGAGCCGCTGGCCGGGCCGACGGAGGGCATCGCCGTCGTGAGCACCCAGTCGCTCGACACGGTCGTCTTCCTCACCGGCCAGCCGACGCACCTCACCCTCGCCATGGTTGCCGCGCTCGTCGCGCGATCGGCCGGCGTCGCGCTCGTGCTCGTCGGCATCGCCATGCTCGCCGGCCGATTGCTGCGCGGACGCGCATTCCTCCAGGCTGCGCAGCTGCCGCTCGCGCTCGTGCTCATCGGCGCAGCCGCCGGGCCGATCGTGGCGGATGCGCTCGAGGGCTGGGTGAGCATGGGCACGTGGCAGGCGATGGGCACCCCGGCCGGATACGGCGCGGTCGCGGCGTTCAACCCCGCGGCCATCTTCTTCGGCCTCGTCGTCGCGACGCTGATGACGGTGTTCCGCGTCGCCGACCGCGCCGAGCGGGACGCCGACGGTCTCGTCTAGTGCCGGCCGAGGAGGACCTCTCGCGGCTGCACTGCCGGCTCGACGAGCTGCTCGAGTCCCGCGGCATGACGCTCACCGCCCTCGCCGAGGCGGTGGGCGTCAGCCTCGTCAACCTCTCGGTGCTGAAGAACGACCGTGCCCGGGCCATCCGCTTCTCCACCCTCATCGCGCTGTGCGATGCGCTCGAGTGCCAACCCGGTGACCTCTTCACGGTCGGCGCTCACGGAACGCAGGGGTGACATCGGTAGCCTCTGAGAGACGACGACGAGGAGCACTGTGACCGATCAGCCCGCGCAGCCCTGGAGCCCACCGCCCGGCCAGTTCGGGCAGCCCAAGTACGGGCAGCCACCGTACGGGCAGCCCCAGTACGGCCAGCCGCCGTACCGGCAGGCGCCGTACGGCGCGGCACCCGTCCCCTACGGCCAGCCGCGGCAGCCGCCCGCGCCCACGCGACCCGCGCTGCTGCCGGCGGCGCTCCCGATGCGCGGGCAGGCGTTCGTCGGCGCCTTCCGGCCGCTGTCGAAGCGGGTGGGCCGCTGGTTCCTCGCGTGGGCGATCGCCATCGGCTTCTTCGCCGCGGGCCAGATCGTCGCGCTCGCCCTGCTGATGCCCGGCGTCGTCGACCTGTTCTCGCAGCTCGACCCCACGAGCGCGCCGACCGAGGAGGAGTTCCTGGACGGGCTCACGCAGCTGATCGGCTCACCGCTCGGCATGCTGGGCGTGAACCTCTCCTGGGCGGCGATGATCCCCGGCACGATCGTCGCGATGGCGGCGTTCGGCAAGGGCGCCGCCGGCTTCGCCTCGAGCGTCGTCGGCCGCTGGCGCTGGCGCGCGGTGGGCCGCTCGGCGATCGTGCTCCTGCCGGTCTTCGCGATCTACATCGGCATCTCGCTCTGGCTGGACCCGTCGGTCGAGTGGCAGTGGGACCCGAACTGGGCGCTCGTCGCGATCGTGCTGCTCACGACACCGCTGCAGGCGACCGGTGAGGAGTTCGCGATCCGGGGCTTCCTGACCCAGATGCTGGGCGGCTGGATCCGGAACCAGTGGCTCGCGTCGATCACGATGGGCGTGCTCACCGGGCTCGCCTTCGGGGCCGCTCATCTGCATCCGTCGTTGTCGGCCACGCTGCAGCTCGCGCTCGTGGGCTTCACGTGCTCGATGCTCACGTTCCGCACGGGCGGACTCGAGGCCGCGTCGGTGCTGCACACGGCCAACAACGTCTTCATCATGGTGCCGCTCGCGCTCACCGGCACGTCGGCCTTGTCGGCGCAGCCGGTCGCGGGCGAGGACTGGCTGTCGTTCGGCGTCACCGCGCTGGCGCTGGCGGTCGCCTACCTCGCGGTGCACTTCTTCCTGGCGAAGGAGCAGCGGTGGACGACCGGCACACCGGCGGCCGACCTGCTCGAGCCGCAGGCGCCCGTCGCGGCGCCCGAGCCCGTCGGGGCGCGCTGAGCTAGGCGCGCGGCGGGGCGTCGGCCGGCGGCGTCGACGCGACCTGGGGCTGCGCGTCGCCCTCGGCCGCGGCATCGGCCGCCGCCAGGGGCCGCTCGCCCTTCGGCGGCAGGCCGGCCTTGGCGCGCTCCTCGGCCTCGATGCGGTCGTACTCGCGACGGGCCGTGCGATCGCCGCGGATGATCATCCGCAGCACCATCCAGAAGATGAGCCCGAGCATGATCGTCGGGATGAGCGAGAAGATCGCGTTCCCCCACCAGCTCTCAGGCATGCCCCCACCCTACCGCGCGCATCCGCCCCTCACGGGGTGAGCAGCGCGCGCACCCGCTCGCGACCGATCGCGAGCAGCAGCGTGGGGATGCGCGGACCCGTCTCGCGGCCGACCAGCAGCCGGTAGAGCAGGGCGAAGAAGGCGCGCTGCGCGGCCGAGAGCTCCTTGTCGCCCTTGACGATGGCGTCGGGCTCGAGCCCGCGCTGCACCTTCGCGACGCCGTAAACCTGGTGGGTGAGCCCGTCGAGCGTCCACGCCTCCTCGAGCGGCGGCAGGCCCTGCCCGCCGTCGAGCAGCAGCGCGATCGCGTCGCGCTCGGTCTCGGTGAGCGCGAGCAGCGCCTCGCGGTCGGGGGCGTCGCGCACCGCCGTGTGCTCGTCGGCGGGCATGTGCGTGGCGACCCACGCCTCCACCTTGTCGAGCCGCGGCCGCAGCGGGTCGAGGTCGACGATCGGGTCGTCGGCGTCGAGGCCGCCGAGGATCCGCAGGATCTGCGCCTCGTCGCCGAAGGTGATGTCGACGACGGATGCGAGGGTGCGGTAGGGCACGCGGCGCGGCGTCTCGGGCAGGCGCTCGTGCGCCGTCGAGACCGCCCGCTCGAGCGCGGCGAGCTCGGCCGGCTGCGCGGTGCCGGCGGCGGCCTTCCGCGCGAGCGCGTCCCACTCGTCGTAGGTGCGCTGCAGCTCGGAGCCGAAGGCGACGTCGAACGACTGGTTCATGCGGCGACGCGCGTAGAGCCAGCGCAGCACCGGCGCCTCCATCACGGCGAGCGCGTCGGCGGGCACGGGGGCGCCGCCGCGCGATGACGACATCTTGGCGACGCCGCCGAAGCCGACGAAGGCGTACATCGGGCCGAGCGGCCGCTGCCAGCCGAACACCGGCGCGAGCTCGAGCCCCACCTGGAAGGACGAGCCGGGCGACTGGTGGTCGACGCCGGAGGGCTCGAAGACGACCCGCTCGTACGCCCAGCGCATGGGCCAGTCGACCTTCCAGACGAGCTTGCCCGAGCGGAACTCGCGCAGCAGCACCGTCTCGCGGTGCCCGCAGGTGCACGAGTACGTCATCTCGGTCGAGTCGTCGTCGTACGCCTCGATCGACGTGAGGTCCTTGCCGCAGCGCGTGCAGTAGGGCTTGTAGGGGTAGTACTCGCCGCCGCTCGAGCCGTCGTCCTCGGTCGCGGCGCCGGATCCGGCGTCGAGCGCCGCCTGCAGCGCCTCGTCCTCGTCCTTCGCCGCCGGCAGGGTGCGGAACTGCGCGAGGATCGCGTCGATCTCGCGGCGGTGGCGCATCGCGTGCAGGATCTGCTCGGTGTAGGCGCCGGCCCGGTACTGCTCGGTCTGGCTGATGCCGCGGTAGCGCACGCCGGCCTCGGCGAACGACGCCTCGGCGGCGCTGCGGAAGTGCGCGGCCCACGAGTCGTGCTCGCTGCCGGGCGGGGCGGGCACGCTCGTGAGCGGCTTGCCGATGTGCTCGGCCCACGTCTCGTCGACGCCCTCGATGCCGGCCGGCACCTTGCGGAAGCGGTCGTAGTCGTCCCAGGAGATGATGTGCTCGGTGTCGACGCCGCGCCGCTGCAGCTCGTCGACGACGAGGTGCGGGCTCATGACCTCGCGGAAGTTGCCGAGGTGGATGGGCCCGGAGGGCGAGATGCCGGATGCCGCGACCGGGCGCGAGCCGCGGCGCTCCGCCTCGGCGATCACCTCGTCGGCCAGGCGGGAGACCCAGTCGGCGCGCTCGTGCTCGGCAGTGCTGTCGTCAGGCGTCTCGGTCGTCTCGGTCACGACGTCCGATCCTACCGGCGGGCGGACCGTGCCCGTCGGTCAGGCGATCGTGAAGACGGCGTTGTCGATGAGCCGCACCGCGCCGACGCGCGCCGCGACGAGCACCTGCACGGGCCCGTGGTGCTCGGCCGGCGCGAGGCGGAACGTTGCCGGGTCGACGATCGCGAGGTAGTCGAGCTGCACGCCCGTGTCGGACTGGAACACCGACTGCGCGGCGGCGAGCATCGCCTCGACGCCGCGGTCCGCGGCCGAGCCCGCCGCGGCCAGCGCGCGCGACAGCGCCAGCGCATCCGCCCGCTCCCCCGGCCGCAGCATGCGGTTGCGGCTCGAGAGCGCGAGGCCGTCGGGCTCGCGCACCGTGGGCACGCCGACCACCTCGACGGGCAGGTTCAGGTCGCGCACCATGCGCCGCACGAGGAACAGCTGCTGCGCATCCTTCTCGCCGAAGAGCGCCACGTCGGGGCCGACGATCGACAGCAGCTTCGTGACGACGGTCAGCACGCCGTCGTAGTGGCCGGGCCGGCTGCGGCCCTCGAGCACCATGCCGAGGTGGCCGGCCGTGACGAGCGTCTCGCTTCGGCCGCCGTCCGGGTACATCTCGTCGACCGTCGGCATGAAGACCGCGGCGACCCCGAGCTCGGCGAGCGCCGCGGTGTCGGCGTCGGGCGTGCGCGGGTAGCGGTCGAGATCCTCGTGCGGCCCGAACTGCATCGGGTTGACGAACACGGAGGCGATCACGAGGTCGGCGCGCTCGAGGCCGGTGCGCACGAGCTCGGCGTGGCCCTCGTGCAGCGCGCCCATGGTCGGCACGAGCGCGATGCGCCGCCCGTCGGCGCGGGCATCGCGCACGAGCGCGCGCACCGCGTCGATGGTGGTCAGGGTCTGGATGGGCTCGGGCACCTGGCCAGCCTAGGCGCGCGGGCGCTCAGGGCCGGGCTCGAGCAGCGGCTCAGGGCTCGACCGGCGGGTCGGGGTAGCGCGCGAGCGCGGTCTCGACCGCCGAGCGGACGACGCCGCCGAGCACGCGGGAGGGCCGCTCGATGCCGATCTCGTGCAGCTGGCGCAGCGCCTGCGCGACGATCCCCTCGGCGAAGCCGCGCGCGGCCTCGAGCGCCTCCGCGTACGCCGGGCGATCGGCCTCCTCGACGACGATCGGCTCGCCGCCCATCTCGACCGCGAGCGCCTGGCCGATCGGCAGCACGGGGCGCGGCGCCGTCACGGCGATGGTCGCCTCGAGCAGCCGCGCGAGGTCGAGCGAGGTGCCCGAGAAGGTCATCGCCGGGTGCAGCGCGATCGGGATCGCGCCGCGCGCCGCGGCCGGGCGCAGCACCTCGATGCCGTGCTCGGGCGCGGTGTGCACGACGATCTGGCCGGGCTGCCACGCGCCGGTCGCGGCGAGGCCGGCCACGAGGCCCGGCAGCTCGTCGCTCGGCACGGCGATGAGCACGAGCTCGCTGCGCTCGACGATCGTGGGCGCGTCGAGGATGGCGACGCCCGGCAGCACCGCCTCGGCGCGGTCGGCCGCCTCCTCGCCCGTGGCGTCGATGCCGACGATCGCGTGGCCGGCGCCCGCGAGCGCCGCGCCGAGCACGGGGCCGACACGGCCGGCGCCGATGATGCCGACGCCGAGGCGGCCGGGCCTCATCGCTCGTCCCGGGGCCGCTGCCAGCGGGCGTCGGGGTGCTGGTGCGGTGGGATCGGGGGCGGGGTGGTCTCGACTCGAGCCGGACGCGCGGCGACCGGATCGGCTCGGCCGGCGGAGGAGGGCGGGGCGGCGGGGGGTGGGGCGGAAGGCGGCGGGGCGGCCTGCGTGACCGTCGGCGGCCGCATGAGGCCGTCCTGCACGGCCGGCGCGGTGGCGAGCACCGCGTGGCGCGACAGCGACGACGCCCACGACTCCGACCCATCGCGGTCGATCGCGACCTTGATCGTGCGCATCGCGTGGTCGAAGAGCAGCGCCGCGTCGCGCTGGTCGATCGCGCCGATGCCCGGCGAGAGCACGGTGTCGGGCACGTGGAGCTGCACCTTGCCGAGGCGCGCGAGGCCGTAGAGCGGACCCTGCTGCAGCGCCACCGACTGCACGCGCGCCTGCGGCACGAGCTGCAGCGAGCGCCAGATGCGGCCGTGCCGCAGCAGGAAGGCGGCCGGGTGCACGTGGAAGCCGTTGCGGCGCACCGAGAACCAGCGGAACACCCGAGCGCGCGGCGGACTGACGACGAACGCGTCGGGTGCCTGGCCGAAGAGCCCCTGGTCGATGAGCAGCGAGTGGGCGAGCTCGGGGAGCACGAGCCCGACGACCGTGCGCACGTCGCGCAGGTCGCCCACCGGCAGCAGGTAGCTCGCCATCTGGCTGCTCTGCCCTGTGCCCGACCCGTCGGGCTTGATCTTGCCGGCGCGCGTGAACGTCACCTGCCACCAGCCGAACGGCCGCCACAGCAGCGGCTGCTTCACCTGCAGCGCGAAGATGCGGCCGGGCGGGATGATCTCGGTCGTCGTCGACGCGAGCCCGTAGGCCAGGCGGATGCCGTCGGGCGTCGCCGCGATCGAGTAGCGCAGCTTCGACCCGAGCGACTTCACGCCCGCCGCGAAGAAGGCGATGGCGCCCGGCAGCAGCGCGAAGATCGCCCAGAACTGCTGGAAGCCGATGATCGCGACGCCGGTGGCGACGACGTAGGCGATCGCCCACACGATCCAGCCGTCGAGCAGCGACGAGATGACGATGCGCACGACGGGGATGCGCACGAGCGAGTCGGGCGCGAGGTGGGCGATCTCGGCGTCCGGTCGCAGCAGCTCGTCGACGACGCCGCCGGGTGCGCCCGCCTGCCGCTGCGCGGCGAGGCGCTGGGCGTCGGCGGCCGACCTGCCCGACGCGCGGTCCATGATCTCGAACCGCAGCGCATTCGCCACCGACGAGCTCAGGTAGTCGAGGTCGACGTTGGAGTCGTTGCCGGCCTGCTGGATCTCGAGCTTGCAGGCGCCGAGCAGCCGCGCGAACCAGGGCCTCTGGATGTTGATGGCCTGGATGCGCGCGAGTGGCGCGCGGCGGTGCCGGCGGAAGAGGATGCCCTGCTCGACCTCGACCGCGTCGCCCGTGATGCGGAAGCGGTGCACGCGCCAGGCGAGCCAGAAGAGCACGATGCCGAGCAGCACGAGGCCCACGACGCCGAGCGAGACCCACAGCAGCTGGTCGAGCACGAAGTCGCCGAAGGGGTCCTGGTCGAAGTCGGCGTCCCACTCGTCGGGCACGAACATGCCGATGATGCGGTCGCGGAACGAGGAGACGACGATGCCGAGGAAGATGATGAGCGCGAGCCCGCCGCGCAGCAGCGGCGTCGCGGGGTGCAGGCGGTGCCACTCGCCGTCGACGAGCCCGATCGCCCGCGCGCGCGCCTGCTGCGCGGCGCTCGGGACGGGCGCGGCAGGCGGGGGCGCCTGCGGCGGAGGGGCGGTCGTCACAGGCCGGCCCGCCGCGACTCCGACACGGCGACCAGCCGGTCGCGCAGCTCCTCCGCCGTCGAGCCGGGCATGCCGGGGATCGTGATCGCGCTCGACGCGGCCGCCGTGACGAACTTCAGGGTCTTGAGCCCGAACATCCGCTCGATCGGCCCCTGCGTGATGTCGACGATCTGCATGCGGCCGTAGGGCACCGCGACGAAGCGGCGGAACAGCATGCCGCGGCGCACGAGCAGGTCGTCGGGCCGTTGGAGGTAGCCGATGGTGCGGGTGCGCAGGAACGCCCAGACCACGCCGATGAGCGCGAGCGCGCCGGCGGCGGCGAGCGGCAGCCAGCCCCACCACGGCATGCGCTGGTCGTTGGCGAGCCAGATGGGCACGGTGGCGCCGAGGGCGACGATCAGCCAGCCGATGACCGAGCCGATCGACTCGACGACCGCGTAGCGCATGCTCACGCGCTGCCACTCTCCGGTGACGTCCAGGCGCTCGGCCACGGTTCCCTCCCCCGTCGTCCGGCGGGCAGCCGGAGGCCCCCGCGGACCCGCCTCCAGGCTAGTGCGAGGCGGCTGAGGGGCGGGTCTGGGATACTGCCGCGGTGAAGGCAGAGACGGAAGAGCGCACGCGGCACACCGGCAGATGGGTCGCCGTCGGGATCGTCGGCGTCATCGTGCTCGCGCTGCTCGCGGCGATCGGCTGGTACTTCCTGCGCGTCAACCCGTCGCTGCAGCAGGTCGAGACCATCGAGACGGCGTTCCCCGAGGAGTCGCTGCGCCCCACCGAGGCCGCGACCGACGGGGCCGCGCCCATCAACGTCCTGCTCCTCGGCAGCGACTCGCGCGCCGCCGACGGCTCGCTGCTCACGGGGCTCGGCGACCGCGCCGACACGATCCTCGTCGCGCACATCCCGCCGGACCGCGAGACGATGCAGCTGATGTCGATCATGCGCGACTCGTGGGTCGAGATCCCGGGCCACGGCATGAGCAAGATCAACGCCGCCCTCTCGCTCGGCGGCGTGCCGCTCATGGTGCAGACCGTCGAGGGCGTGATCGACCAGCGCATCGACCACATCGCCATCATCGACTTCGACGGCTTCGAGGGGCTCACCGAGGCGCTCGGCGGGGTGACCCTGCAGAACGACATCGCCTTCGGCTACCAGGGCTACGACTACCCGCAGGGCGAGATCACGATCCAGGGCGAGGAGGCGCTGATGTACGTGCGCGCCCGCTCGCCCTTCCCCGACAGCGACTACCAGCGCACCTACAACCAGCGCGCGTTCCTGCGCGGGCTCATGGAGCAGCTGATGACGCGCGAGAACCTCACGAACCCCGACCGGATGGCCGACATCCTCGCGCAGGTCTCGCCCTACATGGCCACGAGCGACACGTTCTCGCTGCCGACGGTCATCGACCTCGGGCCGCAGCTGGCATCGCTCGACTCGAGCGACGTGCGCACCTTCACGATGCCCACCCTCGGGGTCGGCATGGAGGGCTCGCAGTCGGTCGTCTACGTCAACTGGGACGGCGTGGAGGAGATCCGCGCGGCGTTCGACGAGGAGTCGATGACGACCTTCGAGCCGGCGCCCGAGCGCTAGGCGCGCCTCAGGCGGCGCCGCGCACCGCCGCGCCCGCCTCGTCCTCGTCGTCGGGCGGCAGCACGCACCAGTGCTCGGCGACGAGGCCCGCGATGAGCTGCAGCAGCCCGCCGACCGCGACGACCGCGAGCGCGAGCACGGCGTCGTCGGCGACGACGACGCGGGTGGCGAAGAACGCGAGCGCGCCGAGCGCCGCGCCGCCGAGCAGCGCGCCGACGAGCGACGACGCCTTCGCGAAGCCGAGCACGCTCGTCGCGTGCCGGTAGCCGATGCGGCGCTTGCCGTGCGCGGCCTGCCGCACCGGCCACGCGACGAGCAGCAGCACCGCGCCGAGCACCCCGAGCGCGGGCCCGAGCGTGATCGGCGGCACGATCGCCGGCCGCCCCGACATCACGAGCATGGTCTCGAGCGCCCACGCGGCGATCGCCGCGAGCAGGGTCGCGACGATCAGCACCGGGGCGGTCGTGCGGGTCACGCGAGCCGCCACACGTCGCCGTCGGCGTACTCCGCGAGCTCGGCGATCGGGCCGTGGCCCGGGAGCGACGCCTCGGGCTCGAGCTCGAGCCACGGCTGCAGCACGAACTGCCGCTCGTGGGCGCGAGGGTGCGGCAGCACCAGGCGGTCCTCGGCGCGCTCGACGCCGCCGATCGTCACGATGTCGATGTCGATCGTGCGGCTCCCCCACCGCTCCGCGCGGACCCGGCCGAGCGCATCCTCGACCGCGTTGACGGCGTCGAGCAGGTCGAGCGGCTCGAGGGTCGTGCCGACGATGAGCACGACGTTCACGTAGTCCGGCGAGAGCCCCTCGCCGTCGGGGTGCCACGACGGCGACTCCCACGCGCTCGAGCGCTCGAGCACGCGGATGCCGTCGATCGCATCGAGGGCGCGCACGGCCGCGTCGATGGTCGCGAGGCGGTCGCCGAGGTTGGCGCCGAGCGAGAGCACCGCGCGACGCTCGAGCGCGAGCCTCATCGGATGCCCGTCCCGTGGCGCAGCCGCGCTCGCTGCACCGTGACCGACACGTCGGCGAACGGCACGGCGATCGGCGCGCTCGGCTTGTGCACGGTCACGACCGCGTGCGCGACGCGGCGGTCGTCGAAGCACGCGTGGGCGATGCGGTCGGCGAGCGTCTCGATGAGGTCGACCGGGTCGCGCTCGACCTCGGCGACGATGCGCTCGGCCAGCTCGCCGTAGTGCACGGTGCGCGTGACGTCGTCGCTCGCGACCGCGTCGCGGATGTCGAGGCCGAGCTCGACGTCGACGACGAACTCCTGCCCCGCCGCGCGCTCCTCGGGCAGCACGCCGTGGTGGCCGCGCGCGCGGATGCCCTGCAGGCGGATGGTGCCGTGCAGCCGCTCGACGTCGTCGAGCACGACGTCCCAGTCCGGCCCGTCGGCGCGGCGCACCGCGTCGAGCGCGCGCAGCGCCGACACGGTGGAGGCGACGTCGTGCACGCGCACGGCGGCGGCGCCGCGCTGCGCCGCGAGCATCGAGGTCGCGGCGGTCGCGGCGTCGCGCTCCTCGGGCGGCGCGCCCTCGGGCACGAGCGCGCCGAGGAAGCGCTTGCGGCTCGTGCCGACCAGCAGCGGCAGCCCCAGCTCGATCACGCGGTGGAGGCCCGCGAGCAGCCGCCAGTTGTCGTCCGGCTGCTTGGAGAAGCCGAAGCCGGGATCGAGGATGATGCGCTCGCGCGCGATGCCGGCGGCCTCCGCCGCGGCGACGCGCTCCTCGAGGTGGGCGACGACCTCGGCGACGACGTCGCCGTAGTGCGTGTCCTGCGTCACGTCGATGCCGCGCGAGTGCATGAGCACGATGCGGGCGCCGCCCTCGGCGACCGCGGCCAGCATCTCGGGGTCGTGGAGCCCCGCGGTGACGTCGTTGACGATCTCGGCGCCGGCGGCCATCACGGCGCGCGCGGTCGAGGCGTGGATGGTGTCGACCGAGACGCGGATGCCCTCCCGCACGAGCTCCTCGACGACCGGCAGGATGCGCGCGAGCTCCTCGGCGGGATCGAGCGGCGTCGCGCCGGGCCGGGTGGACTCGCCGCCGATGTCGATCACGTCGGCGCCCTGCGCGCGCATCCGCCGCGCGTGCGCGATCGCGGCGCCCGCGTCGACGTAGCGGCCGCCGTCGCTGAACGAGTCGGGCGTGACGTTGAGGACGCCCCACACCTCGCTCATCGGCGCTCCCCGATGAGCGCCATGATCTCGGCGCGCTCGATGGGCTCCGCGAGCGCTCCGCGGCTCGCCACCGTGACCGTCGACGACTTGGCCTGCCGCGCGCCCCTGGCCGCGACGCATCCGTGGCCCGCCTCGACCACCACGAGCACGCCGCGCGGGTCGAGCCCCGCGACGAGCGCGTCGGCGATCTCGTCGGTGAGGCGCTCCTGGATCTGCGGGCGCGAGGCGATCGTCTCGACGACGCGGGGGATGCGCCCGAGGCCCACGATGCGGTCGCTCGGCAGGTAGGCCACATGGGCGACGCCCGTGAACGGCAGCAGGTGGTGCTCGCACATCGAGCGGAACTCGATGTCGCGCAGCAGCACGAGCTCGCCCGACTCGCCCGCGAGGTCGGCGGAGTCGAGGTGCGCCGTCGGATCCTCGCCGACGCCCGAGAAGTACTCGGCGTAGGCCTCCGCCACCCGCCGCGGCGTCTCGGCCAGGCCGGGCCGCGCCGGGTCGTCGCCGATCGCCGCGAGGAGCTCGCGGACTGCCGCCGCGATCCTCTCCCGGTCGACGGCCATCAGCTGGCGGGCTCGGTCTCGACGTCGGGCTCGACGACCTCGTCGACGTGCTGCGAGACCGGCAGCTCGATCGGCGGACGGTCGCTCACCGGGCGGTCGGGGTGCGAGAGCCACTGGGGCCGCTCGGGCAGCTTCTCGACCTCGGCGAAGATCGCGGCGAGGCGCACGTGGTCGAGCGTCTCCTTCTCGAGCAGCTCGCCCGCGAGCCGGTCGAGCACGTCGCGGTTGGTGTTGAGCACCTGCCAGGCCTCGGTGTGCGCCTGCTCGATGAGCGCGCGCACCTCGCGGTCGACGGCCTCCGAGAGGGTGTCGGAGTAGTCGCGCCCGCCGCCCATGTCGCGGCCGAAGAACGCCTCGCCCTGCGCGGCGCCGAGCTTGACCGCGCCGATCGCCGCCGTCATGCCGTACTCGGTGACCATCTTGCGGGCGATGCCGGTGGCCTTCTCGATGTCGTTGCCGGCGCCCGTGGTCGGGTCGTGGAAGACGATCTCCTCGGCGACGCGGCCGCCCATCGCGTAGGTGAGCTGGTCGAGCAGCTCGTTGCGCGTGACCGAGTACTTGTCGTTCACCGGCAGCACCATCGTGTAGCCGAGCGCGCGGCCGCGCGGCAGGATCGTCACCTTCGTGACCGGGTCGGAGTGGCGCATCGCCGCCGCCGCGAGCGCATGGCCGCCCTCGTGGTAGGCCGTGATCAGCCGCTCCTTGTCGTTCATCACGCGCGTGCGCCGCTGCGGGCCCGCCATCACACGGTCGACCGCCTCGTCGAGCGCCTCGTCGGTGATCTGCGTGGCGTTGGTGCGCGCGGTGAGCAGCGCCGCCTCGTTGAGCACGTTCGCGAGATCGGCGCCGGTGAAGCCCGGCGTCTTGCGCGCGAGCACCTCGAGGTCGACGCCCTCGGCCATGGGCTTGCCCTTGGCGTGCACGGTGAGGATGGTCTGCCGGCCCTTCATGTCGGGGGCGTCGACGCCGATCTGGCGGTCGAAGCGGCCCGGGCGCAGCAGCGCCGGGTCGAGGATGTCGGGGCGGTTGGTGGCGGCGATGAGGATGACGTTGGTCTTCACGTCGAAGCCGTCCATCTCGACGAGCAGCTGGTTGAGCGTCTGCTCGCGCTCGTCGTGCCCGCCGCCGAGGCCGGCGCCGCGGTGGCGGCCGACCGCGTCGATCTCGTCGACGAAGATGATCGCCGGCGCGTTCTGCTTCGCCTGCTCGAACAGGTCGCGCACGCGGCTCGCGCCGACGCCGACGAACATCTCGACGAAGTCGGAGCCAGAGATCGAGTAGAACGGCACGCCGGCCTCACCCGCGACCGCGCGGGCGAGCAGCGTCTTGCCCGTGCCGGGAGGGCCGTAGAGCAGCACGCCCTTCGGGATGCGCGCGCCGACCGCCTGGAACTTCGAGGGGTCCTGCAGGAACTCCTTGATCTCGCCGAGCTCCTCGACCGCCTCGTCGGCGCCGGCGACGTCGGAGAACTTCACCTGCGGCATGTCCTTGGTGATCAGCTGGGCCTTCGACTTGCCGAACTGCATCACCCCGCGGTTGCCGCCGGAGAGGCGCGTCATGAAGAAGTAGAACAGCGCCGCCAGCAGCAGCACGGGCAGCAGGATGCCCATGAGCGAGAGCAGCCAGTTGCTCTGCGGCACCTCGTCGATGAACCCCTCGGCGGGGTCGGCGGCGGTGATCGCGTCGACCAGCTCCTCGCCGCGCGGCTCGACGTAGTAGAACTGCACCTGCTTGCCGAACTCGGCGTCCGGCTCGGTGAGGATGAGGTCGACGCGCTGCTCGCCGTCGACGATGCGCGCCTGCTCGACGCGGCCGTCCTCGATCATCTGCATGCCGACGTCGGTCTGCACGGGCCGGAACTGCGGCGTCATGAAGAAGCTGAACGCGACAGCGACGATGACGAGCGCGAGCACGATCCAGGGGATCGGACCGCGCAGGAACTTCTTGAAGTCCATGACGTCCTTCTTGGTCGGATTGCACCAGGCTAGCCCCGCGCATCCGCACGGGACCGGCCTGTTCGCTGAGGGCGCGGGCTACGGCAGCAGCTCGAGCGACATGAGGATCGCGCGGATGGTCGCGAACTCCTCGGAGCCCACGTAGGCCTGCGCATCGGCGAGCGAGCCGACCGCCCACGGGGCGCCCTCGCCGGAGCCGGTGACGATCGTCTCCGAGCCGAAGGAGACGAGCCCCTGCTCGGAGTCGAAGGCGTTGATGATCGGGCAGCGCGGCGACTGCGCCTCGGCGGCCGGGCGAAGCCCCATGCTCACGATCCACTGCTCGCCGAGCTGGAGCGCCGCCGCGCCGAAGGCCACGCCGGTGGCGCCGGTGATCGTGACGTCCTGCCGGTCGAGGCCGAGGGTGCGCCAGCCCACCGCGGTGCCCGCGGCGTCGACGCAGCCGGTGGGCAGCGACGCGAGCGTCTCGCCCGTCGCGCCGATCGTGAGCGCGAGCTGCCGCTCGCCGTCGGCGCGCAGCACCGCGAGGCCGCCCGAGATCTCCTCGGTCGACCACTCGGGCGGGATGCGGAAGGTGGCGACGCCGGCGACGGGCACCTGCTGCCACGCGCTCGTGTCGACGCCGGCGATCTCGGGCGGCAGCGACGACTCCACCTCCGGGGCCGGAGGCTCGGCGGGCGCGGTGGGCGGCGGCGCGGTGATGCCGGGCGGGATCGACGGCTGCGGCGTCGGCGTCGGCGCGGTCGAGCAGCCGACCAGCGCTGCAGCGACGACGGCGACGGCGAGCGGCGCGAGCGCGCGTGCGGAGGACCTCATCCCAGCATCCTCCCAAACGATCGCGCGCCCGTGCCTGGGAGCCGACCGAGTGCCGTGCTCAGGGCGCCTCCTCGAGCACCGGGGCGCCAGTGAACTCGAACGAGGAGAGGACGTCGACGAGCAACGCGGCCTCCTCACCGGCGAACCAGTCGCGCGCAAGCTGCTCGGAGCCGAAGTCGATGGTGGTGTCCGGCTCTCCCGCAGCCCCGGCTCCATCGGCGGTCACCGACACCTCGGCGATGCGGTTGCCGAGCCAGAGCACGCCGGTCTGGTCGAGGCACGTCTCGTGGCTCGGGTCGATCGTGGTCGTCATGCCCATCGTCGTGGACCATGCGCCGGGCGCGGCGTCGTTGCTCCAGGTGCTCGCCTCGGCGAGCTCCCCGAGCACGAAGCTCGGGCCGGCCGAGCCTCCGGACTGCTCGATGACCGCCCGCGCCTCGGGGCTGTACGGGTCGACGGGAGCCTTGATCGGGGTCTCGTAGATCGGCCGGCAGTCCGCGAAGTCGGTGCCGTACGCCTCCCGGTACCAGAGCATCTGGGCACCGTCGCCATCGAGCACGACGAGCTCGTTGAGCCAGCCCGGGCCGCGGTCGTACATCTCGGAGGCCTCGCCCATCGCGCTGCGGTCGTCGACCGACCACCCCTCGGGCACCGCGAACCGCACCGCGCCGTCCTGCGACTCGAACGCTCGCCACAGCTCGGCCGAGGCGCTCGGCTCGGGCGTGGCGGATGCGGTGGGCGCGGTTGTCGGCGCGGGCTCGGCCGCGGGGCTCGAGGGAGCCGCGGGCGCGGCAGGCTGCGCGCATGCGGCGAGCGCGAGCGCGGCGAGGACGGCGGCGGATGCGCGGAGCGCGCGGACGGCGGTGCGGGACATCGTGACTCCTTCGGGCGGGCCGGGCGGCCCGTGCTCACCGACATGTCCGATCCTGCCCGCCGGTCACGCCCGGCGGGTCACGATCAGGTCACGATCGCGGCATCACTCGTAGACGTGCGGCGCGAGCACGCCGATGCCGCGCAGGTTGCGGTACTGCTCGGCGTAGTCGAGGCCGTAGCCGATGACGAACTCGTTGGGGATGTCGAACCCGCAGTACTTCACGTCGACCTCGACCTTGAGTGCGTCGGGCTTGCGCAGCATCGTGCAGATCTCGACCGAGGCGGCGCCGCGGGACTCGAGGTTGCCGCGCAGCCACGAGAGCGTGAGGCCGGAGTCGATGATGTCCTCGACGATGAGCACGTTGCGCCCGGTGAGGTCGCTGTCGAGGTCCTTGAGGATGCGCACGACGCCCGAGGAGACGGTGCCGGAGCCGTAGGAGGAGACGGCCATCCAGTCCATCTCGATGTGGCGGCGCAGCGCTCGCGAGAGGTCGGCCATCACCATCACCGCGCCGCGGAGGACGCCGACGAGCAGCAGGTCCTTGCCCTCGTAGTCGGCCTCGATCTGGCGCGCGAGCTCCTCGAGCTTCGCGTGCAGCTCCTCCTCGGTGACGAGCGTCTTCGAGAGGTCTGCCTCGACGTGCGTGAAGTCCATGTGCGCTCCTGAGCGGTCGGCATCGGCGGTGCGACCAACCTACCGGCGACGCGGAGGGACGCGCGTCGCTCAGCGCCGGATGACGCCCCGGCTCACTGCGGCCCCTCGAGCAGCTCGAGCGAGCGGAACATCTCGATGAGCTGGTCGTACTCCTCGGTCGCGGCGTACGCGACGCCCTCCTCCAGCGAGGCCATCCGCCAGCGGTCCGGGTCACCGGTGGTGCCGAAGCCGGTGGACGGGTAGCCCTCGGGCGTCGGCACGTCCGAGTAGGTCAGGCACGGCACGCTGTCCTCCCGCACATCGCTGAGCGAGTGCCCGGCGAAGAACCACGCGGTGTCGGCGGTCTGCTGGCTCGAGAAGGCGACGAGCCGACCCTCCTCGACCGGCCCGACGAAGCTGGTCAGCGGTCCCTCGGCGGTCTGCACCGCCTCGTCGAGGTGCACGACGGCGGGCACGTACCCTGTGCCGTCGCCGTCCCAGTCGTCGCACACGCCGCCGCGGTCGCCGCCGGTGTAGTGGCTGCTGAAGAACGCCAGCACCTCGCCGTCGGCGTCGGAGATGTCCATGCGGTTCATCCATCGACCGTCGAGCTCACTCTCGCCGCTCTCGTCGACGATGCTCCAGCCGGCGGGGATCCGCCAGCGGAAGAGCCCGTCCTCGGTCTCGATGCGCTGCCAGTCCGCGGTCGCATCGGCGGTCGGCGTGGGCGATGGCTCGGCCGTCGGCGTCGGCGCGGGCGTCGACGACGTCGACGCCGAGGTCGAGGCGGGCGCGGTGGGCGCCTCGGCTGCGCTCGAGCAGCCGACGAGCAGCAGCGCGGCCGCGATCATCGCGGGCGCGAGACGGCGGCGCTGCACGGGGTCAGGCCGCGACGAAGACGAGCCTGCGGCCCTCGCGGCTCACGCGGATGCCGGGCAGGTGGATGGGCCCCTGGCCGTGCCAGTCGGTGACGAGCCGCGAGACCTCGAGCGTCTGCTGCCGCGAGAGCGCGACGTGGAACTCGCTCTGCACCGCGAGCCGGATGATGCGCTGGCGCAGCGCCGGCGGGTTGGCCGCGAGCGCACCTGCGTCGAGCGACAGGCCGCCCTCGGCGTGCTCGACGAGGTCGAGGATCTGCTCCTGCGCGAAGTGCGCGAGCGCCTCCGCGTCCTCTCGGAGCGTGTCGGCGGTGCGGGTGAGGGCGAGCGCGACGCCGCCGCCGAGCACCTCGTCGAGCATCGGCAGCACGCGGTGCCGCACGCGCACGCGCAGGAAGCGGTCGTCGTCGTTGTGCGGGTCGCTCCACGGCTCGAGCCCCTGGTCGCGGCACGCCTGGTGCGTGGTCGCGCGCCGCACCTGCAGCAGCGGGCGGCGCAGGAAGCCGATGCGCGGGTGCATGCCCCAGAGGCTCTCGGGGCCTGAGCCGCGCGCGAGCCCGATGAGCACGGTCTCGGCCTGGTCGTCGAGCGTGTGGCCGAGGAGCACGGCGGATGCGCCGGCCTCCTTGCGCGCCTGGAGGAGGGCCGCGTAGCGGGCCTGGCGGGCGGCCGCCTCGGGGCTCCCGTCGTGCGCGACCTGCACGGGCAGCACGCGCACGGGGTCGAGGCCGAGCTCGCGCGCCTGGTCGGCGGCGCGCTCGGCGATCTCGGCGCTGCCCGGCTGCAGCCCGTGGTCGACGACCACGGCGCCGGCGCGGCGGCCGGAGCGCTGCGCCTCGAAGGCGGTCGCGGCGGCGAGGGCGAGCGAGTCGGGGCCGCCGGAGAGCGCGACCAGCACGAGCGCTCCCTCGGGCAGGTCGTCGATGGCCTCGCGCACCGCCCGCCGGACGTCGGCGACGGCGGGCGTCAGCCGCGGTCGACGGTCGCTTTCGGGCATGAAGTAACCTTATGCCGATTCCCCACCCCCACGAGAAGGAGCCGCCGTTGGCCGCCTACGACGTCGTCATCGAGATCCCCAAGGGGAGCCGCAACAAGTACGAGGTCGACCACGAGACGGGCCGCGTCTACCTCGACCGGGTGCTGTTCACGACCTTCGTCTACCCCACCGACTACGGCTTCTTCGAGGGCACGCTCGGCCTCGACGGCGACCCGGTCGACGCGCTCGTGCTGCTCGAGTACCCGGTGCCGCCGGGCGTCTTCGTGCGTGCGCGCCCGGTCGGCCAGCTCAACATGGAGGACGACGGCGGCATCGACACGAAGGTGATCTGCGTGCTGGAGAAGGACCCGCGCTGGGCCCACATCCAGGACATCGACGACGTGCCCCAGCAGATCCGCAACGAGATCGAGCACTTCTTCCTGCACTACAAGGACCTCGAGCCCGGCAAGTGGGCCAAGCTCGGCGACTGGGAGGGCGCGGAGGCCGCGGAGGCGACCGTCCAGGCCGGCATCGCCGCGTTCGACGCCGAGCACGGCGACCAGACCGGCGAGTCGGTGGAGAAGCCCGAGGGCGGACGCGACATCGACGACTGACGCGCGCAACGAGACGAAGGGGGCGCACCGCGAGGTGCGCCCCCTTCGTCGTGCCGGGTCGGTCAGCGCAGGTAGACGCCGCGGGCGTTGAGGAACGACTCGGGGTTGACGAGCGTGCCGCCGACGCGGATCTGGAAGTGCAGGTGGCAGCCGGTCACCCAGCCGGTGCTGCCCTCGTAGGCGATCACCTGTCCGGCGCTCACGCGCTGACCGGGAACGACGCTGGCGGGTCTGATCATGTGGTAGTACTCGGTCTGCACGCCGCCGCCATGGTCGATGTAGAGCATGTTCGCGCCATAGATGTCGCGGGAGCGGAGCGTCACGACGCCGCTGGCCGCGGCGTAAATGGGCGAACCACAGCCGCCTGCGATGTCCACTCCGGCATGCAGCTTGCGGCCGAGCTGGCCGACCGGGTCGTTGCGCATCCCGTAGCCCGACGTGAAGCGTCCGTACAGGGGAGTCTGCCAGCCGCTGCTGGCGGGGGGCGCCACCGGGACGGAGCTGCCGCCACCGCTCGACGAGCCGCCTCCTCCCGAGCCGCCGCCAGCCGCAGCCCGAGCCGCGGCTTCCGCGGCGGCCTGCGCCGCGGCCTCGCGCTGGCGCTGCTGCTCGGCGAGCCAGCGCTGCCGCGCCTCCTCGGCCTCGCGGCGCTCGCGCTCGATGCGCAGCCGCTCCTGCTCGGCGAGGTACGCCTGCCAGCGCTGGCCGGCCTGGTAGTCGGCCTCGGTGGCGGCGCGGTTCTCGACGAGCACCGACAGCTGCGCCTCGAGCACGACGCGGTTGTTCTGCTCCTCCTCGACAGCGGCCTGCGCGGCCATGGCGGCCTCCTGCGCGGCGAGGTAGGCGGCGTCGGCCTCCTCCTTGAGCTGGCCGAGCGCGTCGCGCGCGACGGCCGCCTGGTCCTGGAGGGCCTGCGCGGTGTTGGAGTCCTGCTGCGCCTGCTGGTAGAGCGAGTCGGCGGTGCCGGCGGCGCGATCCATGAGGTCGAGGCGGTAGAGCCAGCTGTCGGCAGAACCGGGGTTGGCGAAGAGCTCGGCGCTCATGTCGCCGGTGCCGCCGCTGCGGGCGAGCTGCGCGGCGAGCTGGCCGGCGGCGAGCTCGGACTCGCTGGCGCGGGCCGACGCCTCGTCGGCCTGCTCCTGCAGGCGCTGGGCGACCGCGACGGCCTCGTCGTAGACGCGCTGCGCCTCGATCGCCTCGGCGGCCTTCTGGTCGGAGAAGGCCTGCGCGTTCACGGCCTCGGTCTCGAGCTGCGCGATGAGGCCGCGGATCTGCTCGATCTGGGCGTTCTTCGCGGTCACGTTGCCGCGTGCGGCCTCGACCTCGGCCCACGTCGGGTAGCCCCACTGGTCCTCGGCGTTGGCGCTCGGGGCTCCGGGCACGACCATGACGAGCACGAGGCTGGCGACTGCCGCAGCCGTGGCGAGGCCGTGGCGGAGGGCGCGCAGGCGCGACCGATCCGCGAGGCCTGGGGCCGGCCGGCTGGGGTGGGCCATGTCGCTCCGTTCGAGCAGCGCGCGGCTGCATCAGTCAACATCGTGCACCCGGGCTGCGCCCGTGTCACGACACACATCGGGAGCCACGCTATCAACTTTCATGTTCCACCTGAAGGTTCCGTTCAGCCGACACTGAGGCGGGTGTGTCGCCGGAACCGCCGCCCGGGTCACACCAGGGGCTCGCCGCGCGGGTCGGCCCCGGTTTGCACGGCGGCCTCCGCGTGCTGTAACGTCATCCCTCGGTAGTCATGTGCTCCGGCGCATGGCCCCATCGTTTAGCGGCCTAGGACACCGCCCTTTCACGGCGGCAGCACGGGTTCGAATCCCGTTGGGGTCACTCACTGCGGATTCACTCTGTACGATGGGACTACCGGTATGGCCCTGTAGCGCAGTCTGGTTAGCGCGCCGCCCTGTCACGGCGGAGGTCGCGGGTTCAAGTCCCGTCAGGGTCGCCATTGCCCTGGCCCTCTCTCACGAGAGGGCCTTGTGCAAGGGCGGGCTCCGGTCCGCCGGGTTCGAGAGAGCCAGGCTCTGTAGCTCAGTTGGTAGAGCGCACGACTGAAAATCGTGAGGTCACGGGATCGACGCCCGTCGGAGCCACAGCAGAAGCCCCCGCCAAGCGGGGGCTTCGTCGTTGGTGCGGCAATCCTGATCGTGCGACACGCCGCATCCGCCCGCCGCCCGCGGCGCCGGCCCGTCTGGCGCGAGCCCGCGACGCGACCTAGGCTCTCGACCGTGACGACGCCGATGCCGCCGACGGATGCGTCCGGCGACGCATCCGGGACGGCCCGCCCCTCCCCCGCCCGCGCCTGGGCCGCGCGGCATCGCCGCGCTCGGGCTCACCGGCGCGGTCGTCGCCGCGGCCATGGCGGTGCTGTGGACGCTCGTCGTCCCCGAGCAGGCGGCTGCTGCGACGGGCGTGCAGCAGCTGGCGCTGCGCTGGGGCCACGCGGCGACCTGGGCGCTGCTCGCGGTCGTCGGCGCGCTGGTCGCCCTCGACGCCGCGCCGCGGCTGCGCTCCGCGCTCGCCTGGGCGAGCCTCGCCTGCTACGCGGCGTTCCTGCTCGCGCTCTGGCTCTAGTCGGCCAGCAGCCCGCGGAGCGTCGCGGCATCCTCGTTCGCACCGAAGGCGGGGAAGCCGGGCTGGAGCCGCAGCCCCGCCGCGAGCGACTCGAGCACGACCGGGTCGAAGCCGAAGCCGTCGACGAGCGCGGCGGCCTCGGTGACCGCGTCGGCGTCGTCGCCGGCGACCGCGATCGCCCGGCGCTGCGGGTGGCCCGCCGGCCGCGGCCAGTCGGCGAGGTCGTGGTAGCCCATGTGGTTGAACGCCTTCACGACCCGAGCCCGCGGCATCGACTCCTGCACGATCACGCTCGTCGGCCGCTCGGGATCGGTGAACTCGTCGCGGATGCCGTCCGTCTCCCACCAGTAGTTCATCGCGTCGATGACGAGCCGCCCCTCGAGCGCCTCGACGGGCAGGCGGTGGTGCTGGCCAAGCGGCAGGGCGAGGATGACGACGTCGGCCGCGGCAGCCGCATCCGCGGACCGCATCGCCTCCGCCCCCGGCGCCAGGTACTCGGCGATGAGCCGGATGCGCTCCGGGCTGCCGGAGCCCGCGATGAGCGTGCGGTGGCCCGCGGCGAGCGAGAGCCGCGCGAGCACCGTGCCGATCTTGCCCGCACCCAGGATCGCGACCGTGCGGGTCTCGCGGGGTCGGTCGATCGTGGCGGTGGTCGTCTCGACCTCATGCGGCATGCGGCTGCTCCCCCTGCTGTGGCTCTCGGATCCGACAACGCCCGCGGGCGCGCGGCGATTCCCGCGTGCGGCCCGGCACCCACCGACCACCGTACGGTGGTCGCATGCGGTACCGGTGGGATGCGGGAGCGGTCGAGGTCGACGGCGAGGAGGTCGCGCGCACGGGCGCGCGCTTCTGGAGCGAGTCCGCGGAGGTCGAGGTGCTCGGCGAGGACTGGGCGTTCCAGCACGGGCCGAGCGGCCTCGCGGCCGCGCGGGACGGCGAGGTCGCGATCGCGCTGGAGCGCGGCGGCCTGCTCGCGTCGCGATGGCGCATGGAGGGTCCGAGCGGCGCCACCGAGCTCGTGCGCACCACCAACTGGCTGCTCGGCGCGCTCTGCCTCGACCTCGAGCAGCGCGGCACGAGGATCGGCTCCGTCGCGCCGGCGGGCCCGTGGCGCTACCGGCCCGAGCTCGCGCTCGAGGCCGGCCTGACGCACGCCGAGGCGGTCTTCGTGCTGTGGGCCGCGTACCGCATGGAGATGCGACGGCCGGGCTCGCGCATCGCGATGTCGGGCTACGGCGGCGGTGCGAGCGGCGCCGTCGGCTGAGCTCAGTCGGTCGAGTCGACGAGCGGCTCGCTCGCCGCGTCGGGCTCGGCGAAGCGGTGGAAGCGGCGCCCGCTGACGCGCGCGAGGTCGATGCGCACGAACTCGCGCTTCACCGTCGGCACGAGCGGATGGATGGGCAGCCGCTCGGCCGCCTCGACCTCGCTGCTCGACTCGAGCCGGCGCGCCTTGCCGTGGCCGATGACGCTCCACGCCTCCTTCGCCCCGATGTGGTCGATCTCGACGACCACGTCGTCGGCGAGCAGCACGCCCGCGAGCTTCGTGCCCGGCGCGGTGCGGAACGTGATCGCGCCGCCGGCCGCGTGGTAGTTGATCGGGAACACCTCGAGGGCCTCGCCGACGCGGAACGCGATGCGCCCGAACTCGAACGCGGCCAGCAGCTTGTGGCACTCCGCCTCGCTGATCTCGTGCACCGGGTTCTCGTCCATGCCGTCATCGTGGCATCCCGGGCCGCGGCGCACCACCCCCGCCGGTCAGGGCTCGAGGCGCTCCTGCGCGAGCCGGGCGGCGAGCCCGGCCTCGTCGGCGAGGCGCGGCTCGGTCGTGCGCTCGGGGTTGATGCCCGCCTTGCCGGCGTAGAACGCGCGGATGCGGTCCATGTCGGTCGGGACATCCCCCGTGAGACGGATGGTCGGGCCGAGGCCCGTGGTGCCGGTGATCGAGTCGACGAAGCCGAGCGTGACGGGGATCCCCGCGTCGTACGCGATGCGGTAGAAGCCGCTGCGCCAGTGCGTCGAGCTGCGCGTGCCGTCGGGCGTGACGACGATGGCGGCGCGAGGGTCGTGGCGCACGAGCTCGACCACGCGCTCGACGAGGCCCGCGGGGTCGTCGCGGTCGACGGGGATGCCGCCGAGCCAGTGCATGACGCCGCCGAACGGGCCCTGGAACAGCTCTCGCTTGCCGAGCCAGCGCACCGGGAGCCGCGCATCCCACGTGATCGCGAGCATGAGCACGAAGTCGCGGTTGGAGGTGTGCGGGGCGCCGATCAGGAGGCGCGGGCCCACGTGCGCCGGCTGCTCGCGCACGAGCCGCCAGGGGCTGAGCCGCCAGTGCAGCTGCGCGATCGCGTGCCGCACGGGCTGCCGGCGGGAGGAGCCTCCGGTCATCGCCTCGTCGCCAGCATCGGGCAGTCGAACGGGTCGCGGGCCGCGAGGCCGACGCGGTTCAGGTGCCGCACGACCGAGCCGTAGGCCTCGACGAGGTTGGTCTCGGTGTAGGGGATGCCGTGCTCGGCGCAATGCGCGCGCACGATCTCGCTCGCGGCACGCAGGTGCGGGCGCGCCATGTTGGGGAACAGGTGGTGCTCGACCTGGTAGTTCAGGCCGCCGAGCAGCATCGTCATGCCCCAGCCGCCGATGTTGCGGGAGGTGCGCACCTGCTTCGTGAAGAAGTCGAGGCGGGCGTCGCGGCTGACGGTCGGCATGCCCTTGTGGTTCGGGGCGAAGGATGCGCCCATGCCGACGCCGAAGACGGCCAGCTGCACGCCGAGGAACGCGAGCGCCATGAGCGGCGGCATGACCCACAGCAGGAAGGTGATCAGCAGCGTGAAGCGCAGCGTGATGAGCCCGAGCTCGAGCCAGCGGCCGTTGACCTCGCGGCGCTCGAAGAGCGTGGCGATCGACCGCACGTGCAGGTTGATGCCCTCGAACGTCAGCAGCGGGAAGAAGAGCCAGCCCTGCCGGCGGGTGATCCAGCGCTGGGCGCCGCGGGCTCGCTTGGCGTCGCTCGGGAGGAACGAGATCGTGTCGATCTCGATGTCGGGGTCGCGGCCGATCTGGTTGGGGTTCGCGTGGTGGCGCGAGTGCTTCGTCTGCCACCACTGGTGGCTGATGCCGACGACGCCCGCGGCGAGGATGCGGCCGAGCCGGTCGTTCGCGGGGCCGGACTTGAACACCTGGCGGTGCGAGGCCTCGTGCGCGATGAACGAGATCTGGGTGAGCACGACGCCGAGGGCGGCCGCGATGGCGAGCTGCCACCACGAGTCGCCGAGCAGCACCGAGCCGACGAGCAGGCCGACGAGGGCGACGCCGAGACCGGCCATCAGCCAGCCGTAGAAGCCGACGGTGCGCTCGAGCAGGCCGGCGTCGCGCACGGCGCGGGCCACGACGCGGAAGTCAGCCCGCGGCGCGTCGGTCTGCCGCTCGCTGGCGGGAATGGTCGAGCGGAGTGCTCCGGCGGTGATCATTCCTTCAGCGTATGGCGTACGCAATTCCGCTCGCGGTATGTACCCCTATGAGTCGGCCATGAGGGGCGGATGGCGAGAGGGGGATGCCGGCGCCGGCATCCCCCTCTCCTCCCGCTCGGTCAGCGGGTCGCGACGTGCGCCTCCTCGGCGTCGGCCGACGCATCCGTCGGCACCGTCTCGACCGAGTCGACCGACGGCGCCGAGGCGGCCGAGTCGAACGCCGACGGCGGCAGCGGCGCGGCGCCCGCCTCGACGATCGGCTGCGCGTCGGGGTCGGTCGCCTTCGCGCGCTTCTCGGGCACCGGCAGCTCGCCCGCCGCGCGGAGCGCCGCGTAGTGGGCCATCGCCTCGGCCTGGCGGGCGCCTTCGGCGCCGCTGGCGATCCGCGCGCGCAGGTGCTCGTCGCCGAGCCCGAAGGCCGCGACGAGGTCGAGCGCGTGCGGGCGCAGCTTCTGCAGCAGTCGCTCGATCGTGGAGGTGACGGCCTTCGAGCGGGCGCCCGAGAGGCGGCCGTGCTCGAGGTGCCACGCCGCGTGCTCCTCGATGATCGTGAGCGCGAAGAGGTCGCGCACGTGCGTCATCACCTTGCGGGTCGCCTCGGGCATCCGCTCGACCGCGGCAGCGAGCGCGTCGTACTGCTGCAGCTCGACCCAGGCGCGGGCGGCCTCGATGAGCTCGTGCTGCTCGTCGTTGAACGCGGCCGCGGCCTGCGCCTGGTCCTTCGGCGCGTGGCGCAGGCGACCGGCGATGTCGGCGACCATCGTCTCGACGCGGTCCTCGAGCAGGTCGCGCTGCACGTCGCGGTCGCGCAGGGCGATCGACGACTTCTTCACGTTGCGCAGGTCGCGCACGTCCTGCGACAGGGTGCGCAGGCCCACGAGCGCGGTCGCGCGGTCGAAGAGCTGGTCGGCGGCGAAGCGGGCGATCTCGGCCTTCGACGCGCCCTTGAACTGCTTGGAGAAGTCGCCGAGCAGGCGCTTGCCCACCAGCTGCAGCAGCACGGTGTTGTCGCCCTCGAACGTGACGTACACGTCGAGGTCGGCGCGCAGCTGCACGAGGCGGTTCTCGCCGAGGAAGCCGGCGCCGCCGCACGCCTCGCGCGCCTCCTGCAGCGTGTCGAGCGCCTGCCAGGTGGAGAGCGCCTTGAGCCCGGCGGCGAGCGTCTCGAGGTCCTCGCGCTCCTCGGGGGTGTCGCTGCGGCCCGAGAAGACGCCGTCGAACTTCGCCAGCAGGATCTCGTGCGCGTAGCGCTGCGCGTAGGCCTTGGCGAGGCGCGTGAACAGGCGCCGCTGGTGGCGGCGGTAGTCGAGCAGCACCTCCTCCTGCGTCTCGCTCGACGCATTGAACTGGCGGCGCTCGGCGCCGTAGCGGATGGCGATCGCGAGCGCGGCCTCCTGCGCGACGACCGCGGCGCCGTCGAGCGACACGCGGCCCTGCACGAGCGTGCCGATCATCGTGAAGAAGCGCCGGCCCGGGCTCGCGATCGGGCTCGAGTAGGTGCCGTCGGGGGCGACGTCGCCGTAGCGGTTCAGCAGGTTGGTGCGCGGCACGCGCACGTGCGTGAAGTGGAGGCGGCCGTTGTCGATGCCGTTGAGCCCGCCCTTGTAGCCGTCGTCCTCGCCGCCGATGCCGGGCAGGAAGCTCCCCTCGTCGTCGCGCAGCGGCGTGTAGAACGCGTGCACGCCGTGGTCGACGCCCTTCGTGATGAGCTTCGCGAAGACGACCGCGTGCTTGCCGTGCAGCGCGGCGTTGCCGAGGTAGTCCTTCCACGCGCCGCGGAAGGGCGTGTGGATGACGAACTCCTCGGTCGCCTCGTCGTACGTGGCGGTCGTGGCGATCGACGCGACGTCGGACCCGTGGCCCGTCTCGGTCATCGCGAACGCGCCCGGCACATCCAGGCGCATGATCGGCGGCAGGAACGTGTCGTGGTGGTGCTGCGTGCCGAGGTGCAGCACGGCGGCGCCGAACAGGCCGTACTGCACGCCCGACTTGATCTGCAGGCTCGGGTCGGCGAGCACGAGCTCCTCGAAGCCGGCGATGTTGCCGCCGTGGTCGTCCTGGCCGCCGAGGTGCGACGGGAAGGCCGCGAGCACGGCGCCGTCGTCGACGAGCTGCCGCATCTGGCCGAGCACGCGCTCGCGATGCTCGGCGACCGTGAGGTCGTCGATGCGCTGGTAGCGGGGGTCTGCGACCTTCGCGCGGGCGGCGAGGCGGCGCTCGGCCCACGTGCCCAGCAGGTCGCGGCCGAGCCACTCCACGTCGACCTGGCCCTGCAGTCGCGGGCGGGTCTCGGCGCTCGCGCGGTGACGGTCGGCGCGGGCGGGTGCGGACGTGCGGTCGGCCATGGTTCCCCCTTCAGGACGGATGCGCCCCCACGGTAGGCGCGTCGACCAGGGGGGCGGTCAGTGGTTGGACGCCCGTGCAACGACGGGCGCGGGCCGGCGCGACCGGTTGTGCCGCATCCACAACGGCCCGGGGCATCCGCTGTGCGAACCCTGTCGCGGCGGATCAGGGACGCGAGCAGCTGCCCGGCGACGGACGGGCGCGTGAGCCCGCCGTCAGAGGGCGCCGTGCACGACCTCGCCGGCGACCATCGTGAGCGCCACCGGCATGGTGCGCAGCGCCGCGGCGACGGCGGCCGGGTCGTCGTGGGCCGACGGCAGGGGCGGTGCGGCGCCGAGCACGACGATGTCGGCGGGCTCCTCGGCGGCCAGCCGCGACCGGCTCGAGGCGCGCACGGCCTGCTCGAGGGAGATCGCCTCCTCGGGCTGCCAGGGGTGCTCGTCGCCGCGGGTGCGCGTGACGGCGGTGGCGATCGCGAGCCACGGGTCGAGCGGCGTGACGGGCGCGTCGGAGCCGAGCACGACATCCACGCCCGCGTCGACGAGGCTGCGGATCCGGAACGCGTCGCGGCTGCGGTCGGCCCACAGCGCCGCCGTCAGCTCGCGGTCGTCGAGCGCGTGCTCGGGCTGGATGGAGGCGGTGATGCCGAGGCGCGCGAGCCGCGGGATGTCGACGCCCGAGACGAGCTGCGCGTGCTCGATGCGGCCGCCGGTGCCGGCGCGCTCGAACGCGTCGATCGCGGCCGTCACGGCGGCGTCGCCGATGGCGTGGATCGTGGCGTCGATGCCGAGCTCGCCGGCGCGCGCGAGCAGGCGGTCGAGCGCGGCGTCGTCGACGTTGCGCACCCCGGTGCCCTCCTCCCCCGTCTCGAAGGAGCCGTAGGGGTGCGCGGTCCAGGCCGTGCGGGTGCCGAGCGAGCCGTCGGAGATCACCTTGAGCCGCCCCATGCGTGCCCTATGGGCGATCGCATCGCCCGTGCGCAGGCCGCGCTCGGCGGCGAGCTCGAGGTCCTTCGCGTACACGCCCGCCTCCACCCGGAGGGGCGTGGAGCGGCCGGGACGCATCCAGGCGCCGACGGCGTCGTCGAACTCGAGGTCGACCACGCCCACGACGCCCCGCTCGGCGGCGGCGGCCAGAGCGTCGACGACGTGACGGTCGAGCGCGTCGGCGTCGAGCATCCCCTCGACCGCGCTCAGCGCGTCGAACGCCGCCTCCTCGCGCAGCAGCGGCGCGTCGAGGTCGATGCCGAGGCGGCTGAGCATCGCGGTGTTGGGCCAGGAGCAGTGCACGTCGCTCGAGACCACGAGCGTGGGCACGTCGCCCGTCTGCGCGTCGAGCAGCGCGCGGGTGGGCGGCGCGGGCCAGAGGCCGTCGCGCATGCCGACGAGCACGACGGGCTCGCCGCCCCGGTGCGCGCGGGCGTGGTGTCCCGCGAGCGCGGCGGCCTCCTCGGCGCTCGCCGCGTCGAGCACGCTCGCGCGCGTGCGGTGGCGGGCCCACTGGCCCATGTGGGTGTGCTCGTCCCACAGGCCCGGCAGCACCGTCGCGCCCTCGAGGTCGTGCCGCGCGCCGGTCGAGGGCGTCGTGCCGGCGGGGCTCACCCGCTCGATGCCCCCGTCGAGGATGTCGAGGTCGATGAGGGTGCCGTCGAGCAGGCGGGCGTTCGCGAGGCGCATGCCTCGCACGCTACCGGGGCGAGGCCCCGGGCGGCGTCAGTGCGCGCCGCGGGGCTCGCGGCGTCGGGCGATGCGCTCGCGGTCGGCGCGCGTGCGCGGCTCCCGCTGCAGCACGAGCAGCACGACGGTGGCGGCTGCGCCGACGACGCCGAGGGCGGCGAGCAGCACGATCCAGGTGGGATCGGCAGTCGCCGCGCTCGTCCAGGTGGCTTCCATGGCACCGATGATGCGCCTGCGCCGCCGCCCGCGCCAGAGGCGGATCGGGCGTCGGCGGCGGGGCTCAGTACGCGCCGGCCCAGACGCGGGCGTCGCCCATCTGCGGGGCGAGGCCGTTGCCGGGGGCGTCGAGCCGGTGGGCGATGCGCTCCTCGACCTCGGCGGCGATGCGGCGGGCATCGGCGTCCTCGACGCGCTCGCGGAGCCGGGCGAGCCGCTCGGGGTCGACGGGGGTGCGGGGGGCGCGCTGCCGCAGCAGGGCGTCGATCGTGCCGGCGACGGCGCCGATCGCGAGGGCGATGAGGAGGATGATCCAGAGTGCTTCCATGGCAGGAAGTCTGCGCTCGC
Organism: Agrococcus sediminis; assembly: GCF_007923295.1. GTDB lineage: Bacteria > Actinomycetota > Actinomycetes > Actinomycetales > Microbacteriaceae > Agrococcus > Agrococcus sediminis. The sequence goes on from NZ_VOIR01000012.1 coordinate 350,082, forward strand.
CAAGATCCTGCCACCAGTGGCAGGATGGTCAACACTCGACAAGATCCTGCCAAGGCGGATCGGTCCCGAGGGAGAGCGAGGAAGCCGTGCTGCAGGTGGCCTGCATCGTCGACGACGAGGTGAGCGCGTTCGAGCTGGCGGTCGCGGCCGAGGTCTTCGGCGCCGACCGCACCGACCGCGGCGTGCCCCGCAACGACTTCCGGGTCGTGACGCCCACGCCGGGCCCGATCCGCGTCGAGGGCGGGCTGGGCCTGCCGATCATGGTGCAGGAGGGGCTGGCGTTCGCCGACGAGGCCGACGTCGTCATCGTCGCGCCCTACGCCGACTGCTGCATCGACGCGGCATGCTCGGTGAGCATCGCCCACGTGCTGCAGCGGGCGGTGGCCCGAGGCGCCCGCGTGCTGACGCTCTGCACCGGTGCCTTCGTCGCCGCGCGCGCCGGCATCCTCTCGGGCCGACGGGTCGCGACGCACTGGCGGCACGTCGAGCAGCTGGCCGAGCAGTTCCCCGACATCGTCGTCGAGCGCGACGCGCTCTGGGCCGACGACGGCCCCGTGACCTCGAGCGCCGGCACCGCGGCGGCCATCGACGCCTCGCTCCACCTCATCCGCGAGCTGCAGGGCGCCCAGGTCGCGGCCATCATCGCGCGCTCGATGGTGGTGCCGCCGCTGCGCGACGGCGGGCAGTCGCAGTACGCGGTCGGCCCGGTCGCCGAGCAGCGCGCCGACACGCTCGCGCCGCTCATCGACTGGGTGGCGGCGCGGCTCGACGAGGAGCACACGATCGCCTCGCTCGCCCGCCGCGCTCGGCTCTCCGAGCGCACCTTCGCGCGCCGGTTCCGCGAGGAGCTCGGCACGACGCCCGCCGCGTGGCTCGTCTCGCAGCGCGTGCAGCGCGCGCAGGCGCTGCTCGAGGCGACCGACCTGGGGCTGGATGCGGTGGCGCAGCAGGCCGGGTTCGGCACGGCCGCGCTCCTGCGGCACCACTTCACGCGGCAGCTGGGCGTCGCGCCATCGGCGTACCGCCGCCGGTTCGCGGTCTCGGAGACGGTCGACGCCTGAGTCCCCGCCTGCCCGACGGCGGCGTCAGCCGAGCGCGCTCCAGCCCTCGGGCATCCACCCTTCTGCCTCGAGCACGAAGCGGCCGACGCGCGAGGGCGCGCGCTTGCGGATCTTCGCGTTCGAGGAGCGCAGCTCGGCGACCGGCTTCGACAGGAGCGACAGCTCGCGGCGATCCCCCGGCGCCTGGTCGGGGCGCGGCGCGGCGGCCGTCACCGCCCGCCCGGCGGCCCACGACGGCGCTCGCGCACCGAGCACCTCCAAGGCGATCGAGCCGTCGGCGGCGTCGGCGAGCAGCACGGGCACCGGGTCGCCGCCGTCGACCGGCACGAGCCAGCGCAGCCAGTCGGTCGGGTCGTACTCGGGCAGGGATGCCTCGGCCTCGGCCTCGAGCGCGGCGCGCGACCCGATGCGCCAGACCCCGTGCGGCGCATCCGGGAACCCGTCGTAGAGGTACACCTGCAGCGCCTGCACCACCGACGCCGGCACGAGGGCGTCGTCGTCGTCGAGCGCGGGCGCCTGCGCGTCGTCGGCCGCGACGGCGTCGTAGATGCCCGGGTGCAGCGCACGGCCGTAGGGCGAGACCGGGTGCAGCCACAGCAGCCCGCTCTCGTCGTCGACGCCGCCCTCGACGACGAACGCACGCCCCTGCTCGTCGACGGCCCAGAGGCCGAACGGGTCGACCTCGCACTCGCGCTCGGGCACCGGTCCGTCGAGCTCGAGATCCTCGCGGTGCTGCGCGATGGCGAGGTCGGTCTCCTCCCACGGGTAGCGGGCGTCGAACACCGGGTCGCGGCGCACCTCGGCGCCGGGCTCCTCCGGCTCGAGGACCACGGTGAGCAGCCAGCCCTCGTCGGGGTCGTCGTCGAGCAGCGCTGCGACCGACGTGCTGTAGAGGCCGGGCGACAGCTCGCCCGCGCCCTCCGGCACGCGCAGGTAGAGGCGCAGCGGGCCGTCGGGCTCGGCCGACATCGCCACCTCGGCGATCTCGCCGCGGCGGGTCTGGAGGTAGCCGGTCACGGGGAGGTCGAGGGTCTCGACGGTGGGCGTCACGGGGTCAACGGTAGTCGGGGTGGGGGCGGGGTGGTCTCGACTTGGTCGCTGCGCGACCGGCTCGACCGGCGGAGGGGCGGGCGCCGCGCGGTGGTCTCGACTCGGTCGCTGCGCGACCGGCTCGACCGGCGGAAGGGCGGGGCGGGCGCGGCGGGGTGGTCTCGACTCGGTCGCTGCGCGACCGGCTCGACCGGCGGAGGGAGGAGGGGGCGCGGGGTCAGTCGAGGAGGGCACCGCTGCCGGGCGGCAGCGTGAGCTGCTCGGCGACCGCGACGTCGGGGTGCGTCTGGAAGCGCAGCCGCCGCTTCGTCACCGGCACCGTCTGCGGCTCGGAGCCGACGTTCACGACGATCTCGACCGCATCCGTCCTGCCCGCCCGGCGCACGAGCCGCAGCACGCCCGCGGCCTCGTCGACCTCGACGGCGTTCCGCGCGTAGTGCGGGTCGGTGAGCGCCTCGAGCTCGCGGCGCAGCCCGGCGAGCTGCCGGTAGCCGTCGAGCACCCGCGCGTGCCGCTCGCGCCGCGCCTCGGCCCAGTCGAGCTTCGAGCGCTCGAAGGTGGCCGGGTCCTGCGGGTCGGGCACGACCGCCGGGTCCCAGCCCATCCGCTCGAACTCGGCGAGCCGGCCCTCGGCGGTGAGGCGCCCGAGCTCCTCCTCCGGGTGCGAGGTGAAGAACTGGAACGGGCTCGACGCCGCCCACTCCTCCCCCATGAAGAGCATCGGCGTGTAGGGGCCGGCGTAGAGCAGCAGCGCCGCGCACAGCAGCTGCGACTCGGTGAGCACCTCGGTGATGCGGTCGCCGCGGGCGCGGTTGCCGATCTGGTCGTGGTTCTGGGCGCTCACGACCAGCCGCCACGACAGCGAGCGGTCGGTGTCGATCGGGCGCCCGTGGTCGCGCTCGCGGAACGACGAGTACGTGCCGTCGTGGAAGAAGCCGCGCTCGAGCACCTTGCCGAGCGCCGTGAGCGGCGCGAAGTCGGCGTAGTAGCCCTCCGTCTCGCCCGTCAGCGCGACGTGCACGCCGTGGTGGAAGTCATCGGACCACTGGGCGTCGAGCCCGTAGCCGCCGCCCTCGCGCGGGGTGATGAGGGTGGGGTCGTTGAGGTCGCTCTCGGCGATGAGCTCGAGCGGCCGCCCGAGGTGCGCCGCGAGCGCGGCGGTCTCGACCGCCATCTCCTCGAGGATGTGCAGCGGCCCCTCGTCGCGCAGCGCGTGCACGGCGTCGAGGCGCAGCGCGTCGACGTGCATGTCCTCGAACCAGAAGCGCACGTTGTCGAGGATGAAGCGCCGCACGGCCGGCTCGGCGACGTTCACGTGCTCGCCCCATGTGGAGCGGCCCTCGCTCGAGAGGTACGGGCCGAACAGCGGCAGGTAGTTGCCGGAGGGGCCGAGGTGGTTGTGCACGACGTCCTGCACGACGGCGAGGCCGGCGCCGTGGGCGGCGTCGACGAACCGCTGGTAGGCGGCGGGGCCGCCGTAGCCCTCGTGCACCGCGTACCAGGCGACGCCGTCGTAGCCCCAGTTGTGGGTGCCGTTGAAGCCGTTGACGGGCAGCAGCTCGACGTGCGTGACGCCGATCTCGAGCAGGTGGTCGAGCCGCTCGGCCGCCGCGTCGAGCGTGCCCTCCTGCGTGAACGTGCCGATGTGCAGCTCGTACAGCACGCCGCCGGCGATGGGCCTGCCCGTCCAGTCGGCGTCGGCCCAGTCATGGGCGGATGCGTCCCACGTGCGGGAGCGCTCGTGGACGCCGTGGGGCTGCCGGCGGCCGCGCGGATCGGGCCGCACCGCGTCGTCGTCGTCGATCTGGAAGCCGTAGTCGCCCGCCGGCGCGAGCGCGTGCCACCAGCCGCCCTCGGCGCTCGTCATCTCGACGCTCTCGCGGCCCGCGACGACGCGCATGCGCTGCGCGTTCGGCGCCCAGACCCGGTACTCGTGCAGCTCGCTCATGCGTCGATCCTCGCAAGCGAAGCGGAGCGGCGGCTGAGTGCGGGGGGTCCCCGGCGCTCAGGCGCGGGGCGCGGCCGCGACGGGGCGCGCGGGCGAGCGGGGCCGGAACCACGGCGTCGACGCCGGGAGCGCCAGCAGCACGGTGCCGACGAGCGGCGCGAGCGACATGAGCACCGTCTCGAGCGCGGGCGAGGCCGTGGCGACCAGGATCCCGAGCCCTGCCACGCCGCCGACGGCGCCGAGCACGACGACCGGCCAGCGGGCCCAGCGGCGCCGGAGGCTCACCGCGATGAGCGCGACGAGCACGAGCACCACGCCGACGCCGAGCGCGATGGCCGTCGCCGCCTCGCCGCCCGGATCCTCCGTCGGCAGCCCGAGCGTCGCGACGTACCAGAGCGTCAGCACGACGGCGAAGCGGGCGACCGACAGGAAGGCGCCCCAGAGGAGGACGAGCGCGACGAGCGCCGTCCAGGGCCGCCCGGCGCGGGGTGCGCGGGGTGCGGATGCGGTGCCGATGTCGGTCATGACGGCACGCGGGTCAGTCGGCGAGGGTGAGCAGCGCGACCGGCAGCGTGCCGAGCACGTCGGCCATCCGCGCCTCGCCGCCCTCGACGACGCGGCCGGTGAGCACGTCGCGCCAGCGCACCGCGTCGTCGCCGCGCGGCGGCAGGTGCAGCGTCGTCTCGCCCCAGCCGCCGCGGGCCGCGAGCCCGATCGGCAGGCGCGTCGCGACCGCGATCGCTCCGCCGCGGTCGAACGCCAGCACGTGCTGCTCGGCATCGCCCGAGGCGAGCACCGGCTCGTAGTGCTCGAAGCGCTCGGGGTGCTCGCGGCGCAGGCGCAGGGCCTCGCGCACGAGCCGCACCTTGGCGACCTCGAGGTCCCACGCGCCCGTGACGGGCTCGCGCGCGGACGACCGCAGCGCATCCATCCGCTCCCAGTCGACGGGCCGGCGGTTGTCGGGGTCGACGAGCGACTGCTCGAGCGCCTCCGAGCCCTGGTAGACGTCGGGGAAGCCCGGGATCATGAGGTTGAGCAGCTTCGCCGACAGCACGTTCGAGCGGAAGCCCTCCTCCGTCGCGGCGAGGAACGCCTCGACGTCGCGGCTCGCGGGCTCGGCCATCACGTTGCGCACGAGCTCGGCGAGGTGCCCCTCGAAGCGGGTGTCGGGATCGGTCCAGTGCGTGATCGCGTCGGCCTCGCGCGCGGCCTTCTCCATGTAGGCGACGAGCCGCTCCTCGCTCGCCGGCCACGCGCCGACGACCGCCTGCAGCAGCAGGTTCGCGAACGCCCGGCCCTTGTGGGGCGCGAAGACGAGCAGCTTGTCGAGCAGCGCCTCCCACTGCTCGGGCACCTCGGCGATCGTCGTGATGCGGGCGCGCACGTCCTCGCCGCGCTTCGTGTCGTGCGTCGACAGCGCGTTCATCGCGTGCGGCCACTCCGCCTGCCGCTTCGCCATCGACGTGTGGAAGTCGTGCACCGTGATGTCGAAGACATCCGGGTCGCCGCCCACCTCGTTGAGGCTCGTCAGGCGCGAGTACCGGTAGAACGCGGTGTCCTCGACGCCCTTCGCCATCACCATGCCGCTCGTCTGCTGGAAGCGCAGCGCCGCCTCGTGCCGCGGGTTGCCGAGCACCGGCAGCAGCGCGTCGATGGTCTCGGCCAGCTCCGGCCGGTGCTGCTTCGCGCGCTCGGCCGCGGCGCCGAGGTGCTCGAGCCCGTCGGGCAGGTACGAGCGGTACACGGGGAAGCAGGCGAGCAGCTCGGCGATCGCGTCGTCGGTGTCGTCGGGCGCGCCCCGGTCGCCCCACGCATCCGCCGCCCGCACCTCGCGCTCGAGGCGCAGCACCTCGGCGCGCAGGATGCCGTCGGCGATGCGCCGCTTCGTGCGGTGCGTGAGCTCGGCCCAGTCGACCGGCTCGCCGCCGCGCAGGCGCGCGTCGAGCGCGTCGAGCGGCTCGGCCGCCGCCGGATCGGTGAGCACCCGGTCGATCTCGCCGAGCGTGTCGTAGCCGGTCGTGCCCGCCGTCGCCCAGCGCGGCAGCTGCTCGCCGGGCTCGAGGATCTTCTCGACGAGCACGAACGCGCCGCCCGTGAGGCGGTCGAGGTCCTCGAGGTAGCCGGCGGGGTCGCGCAGGCCGTCGGGGTGGTCGACGCGCAGGCCCTGCACGAGGCGCTCGTCGAACCACCGGCCGATCTCGGCGTGCGTCGCGTCGAACACCTCGGGCAGCTCGACCCGCACCGCGGCGAGCGTCGTCACCGCGAAGAAGCGGCGGTAGTTGAGCTGGTCGTCGCCGGTCTTCCAGTGCCCGAGGCGATAGTGCTGCCGCTCGAGCACCTCCTGCGCCGAGCCCTCGCCCGTGCCGGGCGCGACCGGCAGCCGCGTGTCCCAGTAGCGCAGCGCCTGCGCCTCGCCGTCGTCGTCCCGCTCGAGCTCGAGGTGGGCGACGGTGCCGTCGTCCGACCAGTCGTCGTCGCCGACGATCGGCAGCAGCAGCTTGCCGCCGCCCGCCTCCCAGTCGACGTCGAACGCCGGCGCGATCGCGCTCTCGCGCCCCTCGCGCAGCAGCTGCCACCACCAGGCGTTGTGCTCCGGCACGGCCACGCCCATGTGGTTGGGCACGATGTCGACGAGCACCCCCATGCCGAGGCCGCGCGCCTTCTCGGCCAGCGCATCCAGCCCCGCCTCGCCGCCGCGCGCCGGGTCGACGCGGGCGTGCGAGACGACGTCGTAGCCGTGGTTCGAGCCGTGCTCGGCCTCGAGGATGGGCGACAGGTAGACCCAGTCGACGCCGAGGTCGGCGAGCGCGTCGAGCCGCTCGGCCGCGTCGAAGAGCGTGAACTCGTCGCTGATCTGCAGTCGGTAGGTGCTCTGCGGCGTGCGCACGGGTCTCCTCGGGTCAGCGGTCGGGATGGTCGTCGGATGCGCCGTCGGCGGGCAGCTCGTCGGGCACGGTGCCCTCGCGTCCGGGCTCGATCGGCTCGCCCGGGCCGGCCTGGGGCGTGGATGCGTGGAGCGGCCTCGCGTCGGTCGTCCGCGAGTCGGGCGTCGTCACCGGTCCCGGCGCCGACGAGCTGGCCGCGGCGATCGACGCCGCGACCGAGAAGTCCTGGTCGACGGGCGGGATGTGCTCGCGGAGCACCGCGACCGAGCGCGGCGCGAGCTTGCCGACCTCGCCGGCGCGCACGGGCCCCTCGACGGCCTCCTGCGCGCCCGTGTCGATGAGGACATCCCACGCCTCGGCGTACTCGGCCGGCGGGATCGCCACGTCGAGCTCGTCCTCGGACGCGTTGCAGTAGATGAGGAAGTGGTTGTCGGTGATGCGCTCGCCGCGCATGCCGCGACCGGCGATGCCGTGCCCGTTGAGGTACATGCCGACGGCCTTCTCGCTCGCGGCGGCCTCCCAGTCGGACGGCTCCATCGGCGTGCCGTCGACGCGCAGCCAGACGATGTCGTTCAGGCGCTCGCCATCGCCGGTGCGCACGGTCGAACCGGTGAAGAAGCGCTTGCGGCGGAAGGTGGGGTGGTCGTGGCGCAGCTTCGCGACCGCGGCTGTGAACTCGATGAGCGGCTGGTCGATCGACGACCAGTCGATCCAGCTGAGCTCGGAGTCCTGCGCGTAGGTGTTGTTGTTGCCCTGCTGGGTGCGGCCGAGCTCGTCGCCGTGCAGGATCATCGGCACGCCCTGGCTGAGCAGCAGCGTCGCGAGGAAGTTGCGCTGCTGGCGCGCCCGGATCGCGAGGATCTCGGGGTCGTCGGTGGGGCCCTCGGCGCCGTAGTTGTAGGAGCGGTTGTGGCTCTCGCCGTCGTTGCCGTCCTCGCCGTTGGCGTCGTTGTGCTTCTCGTTGTAGCTGACGAGGTCGCGCAGCGTGAAGCCGTCGTGGGCCGTGACGAAGTTGATGGACGCGACGGGCCGGCGGCCGGAGTGCTCGTACAGGTCGGCGGAGCCGGCGAGCCGGCTCGCGAACTCGCCGAGCGCCGTGGGCTCGCCGCGCCAGAAGTCGCGCACCTGGTCGCGGTACTTGCCGTTCCACTCCGTCCACTGCGGCGGGAAGTTGCCCACCTGGTAGCCGCCCGGGCCGATGTCCCACGGCTCGGCGATGAGCTTGACCTGGCTGATCACCGGATCCTGCTGCACGAGCTCGAAGAAGGTGGAGAGCTTGTCGACGTCGTAGAACTCGCGGGCGAGGGTCGCGGCGAGGTCGAAGCGGAAGCCGTCGACGTGCATCTCGGTGACCCAGTACCGCAGGCTGTCCATGATCATCTGCAGCGAGTGGGGGTGGGCGACGTTGAGGCTGTTGCCGGTGCCCGTGTAGTCCATGTAGTGCTGCTCGTCGCCCTCGACCAGGCGGTAGTAGGCCCGGTTGTCGATGCCGCGCCAGCTGAGCGTGGGGCCCATGTGGTTGCCCTCGGCGGTGTGGTTGTAGACCACGTCGAGGATCACCTCGATGCCGGCGGCGTGCATGGCCTTCACCATCGCCTTGAACTCCTGCACCTGCTGGCCGCGTTCGCCGGCGCTGGCGTACTCCGCGTGCGGCGCGAAGAAGCTGAGCGTGTTGTAGCCCCAGTAGTTGCGCAGGCCCTTCTCGACGAGCGTCGCGTCGTGCACGAACTGGTGCACCGGCATCAGCTCGATGGCCGTGATCCCGATCTTCTGCAGGTGGGCGATGATCGACGGGTGCGCGAGGCCGGCGTAGGTGCCGCGCAGCGCCTCGGGCACGTCGGGGTGCGTCTGCGTGAGGCCCTTGACGTGCGCCTCGTAGATGACCGACTCGTTGTACGGCGTGCGCGGGTAGCGGTCGCCCGTCCAGTCGAAGAACGGGTTGATGACGACGCCCTTGACCATGTTGGGCGCGGAGTCGTCGTCGTTGCGGCTCAGCGGGTCGCCGAAGGTGTAGCTGTGGAGCGGCTGGCCCCACTCGATGGTGCCGCTCGTGGCCTTCGCGTAGGGGTCGAGCAGCAGCTTCGCGGGGTTGTGGCGCAGGCCCTGCTGCGGGTCGTAGGCGCCGTGCACGCGGTAGCCGTAGCGCTGGCCGGGCTGCACGCTCGGCAGGTAGCCGTGCCAGACGTACGCGTCGACCTCGGTCAGCTCTACCCGGGTCTCGACGTCGTCGTCGTCGAACAGGCACAGCTCGACCTTCTCGGCCGACTCGGTGAAGAGCGCGAAGTTCGTGCCGGTGCCGTCGAACGTGGCACCCAGCGGGTATGCCTCCCCGGGCCAGACCTCGAGCGCGGGGGCGGGGGTGGGTGCAGTGTCAGTCACGTGCCCGAGTGTATGGCGGCCATGCTTCGGGGAAGGTGCGAGCCGGGGCGGCGGCGGGGCCGGCCATCAGTCGCCGACGACGCGCTCCTCGCCGCCGGTGATGCGCAGCAGCTCGTCGTACGTGAGCATGAAGACGGTGTCGGCGGTGCCCGCCGCGGCCGAGAGCTCCGGGTAGTCGCGGAGCGCGACGTCGACGATCGTGCGGATGGGCGCGGGGTGCCCGAGCGGCGCGACGCCGCCGATCACCTGCCCGGTCGCCGCGCGCACCTGCTCGGGGGTGGCGCGCTCGATCGGCCCCTCGCCGAGCTGCTCGGCGAGCATCGCCGTGTCGACCCGGTGCCGGCCCGACGTCATCACGAGCAGCGGCGCATCCGCCATCCAGAAGATGAGCGAGTTGGCGATCGCGCCCACCTCGATGCCGAGCGCCGCGGCGGCGGCCTTCGCGGTGTGCGTGCCCTCGTCGAAGCGGATCACGTCGCGGTCGATGCCGAGCTCGCGCAGCTGCGCCTGGATCGCGGCGGCCCTGGTCGGAAGCGTCATGCCCCCATCCTGCCCGGGCCGCTCGCGCACAACGCAAGCCCGGCGTGGGCGTTCCGCGGGCGGATGCGGCGCGGGGCCGGGCAGCCCGCCATCCGGACGATCCGGGCTTGCGTTGTGCTCGAGGGGGCGAGGCGAGGTGCGGGCGGTCGGGCGGATGGGCGGGGCGGGTCAGGCGATGCGGCTGCCGGGGGCGAGCCGGCGCGCCGGGGCGCGCACCGCGGCGATCGCGCCCCACACGGCCGCGGCCGCGAGCGCCACGTGGATGCCGAGCCCGACGAACCAGCTGGGCACGGTGCGCTCGTAGATCTCGCGCGGCGAGTCGCCCTGATAGCCGCCCATGGGGTCGTAGTCGGCGCACGACTCGACGTGCGGCGGCTCCTGCAGCCCGCGCACGCCGAGCCCGATCTGGCCGAAGACGTCGTCGGGGTAGCTGTCGCCGCCGAAGTGCGGCGGGATGGCGTCGGCGAGGATCACGTAGGGGTTCGCCGCGAGCATCCACCACACCCGGTCGGGCCGGGCGACGACGGTCGTGTAGGTGCGGTCGGTCTCGACGCACGTGGCGTTGCCGGTCTGCTCGTCGTAGTCCCAGCTGATCTCCTGCCGCTCCTCCTCGGTCTGAAAGGCGATCGTCGCGACGCCGAAGCCGATGAGGGTGCCGACGCTGAAGAGCGCCACGAAGAGGTAGCTGACGACCGTCGAGAGCACCGGCCGGCGGATGAGGCCCGAGAGCCCGACGCCGATCGCCGAGATGACGCCGATCTCGAGCACCACGATGGGGATCGCGACGAGCACCGCCTCCCAGCGGAGCCCTCCGAGCATCGCCGACGCGAGCATGAACGGCGTGCACACGGCGAGGAAGCCGAGCGAGGCGATCCACGAGCCCAGCACCTTGCCGAGCACGAGCTGCGAGGCCGTCACCTGCGTCACCTGCGTCGACGCGAGCGTGCCGCCGTCGCGGTCGCCGTTGATCGCGTTGCCCGAGAGCGCCGGCGTGACGAGCGACGTGACGAGCATCACGAGGAAGATCGTCATCGCGAAGATGGCGCCGCCGAGGTCGCGCTGGTAGCCCTGCAGCGACAGGAACAGCACGGTGATCACGCCGCCGACGACGATCGCGACCACGCCGAGCAGCACGTACCAGGCGACGCTGCGCACGCGCTGCGCGAGCTCGAGCCCGACGACGACGCCGAGCAGCCGCAACCAGCCGAGGGCTCCGGATGCGTCGGGCGGGGCCGGGCGGGACGCCTCGTCGGCCATGGGCGCGGTGTCGGTGCGGCTCATCGTCGGCCTCCGGCGAGCGAGAGGTAGGTGCGCTCGATGTCGCCGACGGCGGGCGCGAAGTGCGTGATGGGGACGCCGGCGCGGACGAGCCGGGCGAGCACGTCGGCGGCGTCCTCCTCGCGGTCGAGCGCGACGTGCGCGACGTCGCCGTCGATGCGCACGCGGTCGAAGGCGACGCCGATGTGGGCGAGCTGGTAGCTGAGCGCCTGCGGGTCGAGCGCGCGGATGCGCCACTCGCGGGCGGCCTGCCGGGCGAGCACGAGCCGCTCGCCGCCGACGACCTCGCCGCGGTCGACGAAGACGGCGTCCTCGGCGATCTCGTCGAGCTCGGAGAGGTCGTGGCTCGAGATGAGCACCGTGCCGCCGGCGGCGGCGAAGCCGCGCAGCAGCTCGCGCAGCTCGAGGCGGGAGGTGGGGTCGAGGCCTGCGGCCGGCTCGTCGAGCAGCAGCACGCGCGGGCGGTGCACGAGCGCGCGGGCGAGGCCGAGCCGCTGCTGCTGGCCGCGCGAGAGCACGCGGCTGGGGCGCCGCGCGAGCTCCTCGAGCCGCGCCTGCACGATGAGCTCGTCGGCCCGTGCCCGCGCCGCCGCCGTCGGCATGCCGTGCAGCCGGCCGACGGTCGTGAGGATCTGCCGCGGCGACAGCGTGCGCCACGTGCCGAGCACATCCGGCATCCACCCCATCGCGCGCCGCACCGCGCGGGGGTCGCGCATGGGGTCGGCGCCCGCGATGCGGATCTGCCCGGCGTCGGGCGCGAGCAGCGACGCGAGCATGAGCAGCAGGGTGGTCTTGCCGGCGCCGTTCGGCCCGATGAGCGCGGTCACGCGGCCGGGCCTGGCGTGGAAGGTCATCTGCCGCACGGCCTGCACGCTGCCGAAGCTGCGCGCCACCTCGTCGACGACGATGCCGTCGGCGTCGAGCGGCGGGCGCCCGGCCGCGCCGTCGAGCGGGTCGGCGAAGACGGGCGGGGCGGATGCGGGGATCGGCTCGGGCGCGCCGGGCTCGGCGGCCCGGTCGCCGGACGTCATCGTCGCCCGCTCAGGGGGTGCTGCATGGCTCGATCCTGGCCCCCGCGGGTGCCGCGTGACCAGTGCCGCGCGCAGAGTCATCCGTGCGGATGACATCGCCGCCGACGCCTACGCTGGAGGGATGCCGCACCTCCCCCGCCTCCGCACCGGCGGGATCGTGGCGGGCGTGCTGCTCGTGCTCTGCTCGATCGCCTCCGTGCAGCTCGGCGCCTCGATCGCGAAGACGCTGTTCGACCGCATCGACCCGGCCGCGCTGACGCCGCTGCGGCTCGCCCTCGCGGCGCTCGTGATCCTCGTCATCGCGCGCCCGCGCATCCGCTCCTGGAACCGCGCCGCGTGGCGCTCGGTAGCCCTGCTCGGCGTCGCGCTCGCCGGCATGAACCTGCTCTTCTACCTGTCGCTGCCGCGCATCCCGATCGCGCTCGCCGTCGCCGTCGAGCTGCTCGGGCCGCTCGTGCTCGCCCTCGTGCAGTCGCGCCGGCTCGTCGACGTCGCGTGGGTCGGGCTCGCCGCGATCGGGGTGGGCGTCATCGGCGCGCAGTCGATCGCGGGCGACCTCGACCCGGTCGGGGTGCTGCTCGCGCTCGGCGCGGGCGCCTGCTGGGCGGGCTACATCCTCGCGTCGGCGTCGGTCGGTCGGCAGGTGCCGGGCGTCGGCGGCCTCGCGGGAGCGCTCGTGATCGCGACGGTCGCGGTGCTGCCCTTCGGGCTGCTCGGGGCGATCGGTGCGGTCGGCGCCGACCCGTCGGCGCTGCTGCCGGCGTTCGCGGTCGCCATGCTCTCGAGCGCCATCGCCTACGGCCTCGAGCTGCTGGCGCTGCGCCGCGTGCCGACGCGGGTCTTCGGCATCCTGATGGCGCTCGAGCCGGCGTCGGCCGCGCTCTTCGGCTTCCTCGTGATCGGCGAGCTGCTCGGCGGCCTCGACCTGCTCGCGCTCGCGCTCGTGATCGTCGCCGCCGTCGGCGTCGCGATGACCGCGGCGCGCGGCCGGCGCGAGCCGCCGCCGCTCACCGGGCCGGTCGGGCTCGGGCAGCCGGGCGTGGGGCAGGTGCCGCCGCTGCCGTGACGGCGCAGCCGCCCGGCGGGCAGACCGCGCTCGGGCGGGCCTGCGACGATGGATGCGTGGGCGAGCACGACGAGGACGCCCGGCGGTGGGCGCCGCCGGGGCATCCGGCCGCGCGCGGCACCGGCGGCGGCGACGCGCCCGAGCAGCCCGGCACCTCGGCGGCGGCACCGTGGACCCGCGGAGCCCGGCCGACCCGCCGGCCGGACGACGCATCCGCCACCTCCGCCGTGCCCGTGCCGGCGCCGCCGTGGGACGCGCCGCCCGAGCAGGGCGCGGCCGGCGAGCGCGAGCCGCGCATGTGGCCGATCGCGGCCGGCATCGCCGGGCTCGCGGTGCTCGCGTGCATCCCGCACTGGGTCGCGCCGACGATCGCGCTCATGGTCTCGCTCGTCGGCATCCCGATCGCGTGGGGGTTCCGGCGCATCTCGCACGGGCGCCGGCGCGTGCAGTACGTCGTCGTGGTGCTGACGCTGCTGCTGACCGCCGCGCTCGCGGTCATCGCGCCGCTCCTCTGGCTCGAGCTCGGCGTGCTCGCGCCGCTGACCGTGCCGGACGTGCCCGCGCCGGAGTGATCCGCTAGCTGCCGGGCCGCGACCGCGGGTGGAGCCAGGGCGCCGCGAGCCGCGTGATGAACGGCAGGATGAGCCCGACCATGATCGGCGTCAGGATCACGGTCGAGATCAGCAGCCGCAGCGGCAGCGCGAGCTCGGCGAAGCCGGGGATGAGCCCGAGCAGGAACGTGACGAGCACGTTCATGGGGAAGAACGCGAGCCAAACGACGATCATCTGCTTCCACACGGGCGGTGCGGGCGTCGACTGCCGGATCTCGACGCGGGCGTCGTCCTGCAGCACCACGCCCTCCGGCGCGTCGAACCACCCCTCGATGCCGGTGCGGCGCTCGACGCGCGACTCGCGGGCGAAGCTCGCGCCCGCCGAGATCCACTGCGCGCGCTCGACGCTGCGCTCCCACGCCTCGAGCGTCGCCCGGTCGGCGAAGCGGTAGATCATGTGCCAGCGCACGCTGCCGGGCTCCTCGCGCACCCAGCCGGCGCCGAGGAAGCCCGGGAAGAGCGTCGCGAGCGCGACGCCGTGCTGCACCCACGCCTGCGCGTAGCGCTCCATGCTCGGGTCGACGGTGCGCTCGATGGCGACGGTGATCGGCGACTGCTCCATGCCTCAACCGTGGCAGACGGGAGGTTTCGCCCGCATGTCGCGCGGGGCTAGCGTTCCGGCATGGACAGCGTGGGCGAGGGGTTCGACGAGCTGCTGGCGATCGCGTGCGTGCGCGACCGGGCGGCGGGCATGCGCTGGTACGAGACGCTCCTCGGGCGCCCCGCCGACGCGATGGCGGGCGAGGAGGCGCTGTGGCGGATCGGGGCGGATGCGTGGCTCGTCGTCGATGAGCGGCCGGCTCGGGCGGGCGCGTGCACGGTCACGATCGCGGTGCGCGGGCTCGACGCCATGCTCGAGCGGCTCGCCGCCGCCGGCGTGCGGCCCGAGCACGCGGAGCGCTACGCCAACGGCGTGCACCACGTGACCATCGCCGACCCGGACGGCAACAGCGTCTCGCTCGCGGAGGCGCCCGCGGGCTTCGCGCTCTGACGGGCCTTCGCGGTCAGCAGGTGCCGTTCGCCTGCAGCTCGGGATCGTCGATGATGCCGCCGTCGATGGCGAAGCCGGCCACGACCTCGTCGCCGACGACCTCGACCGACTGCAGGGTGAGGGCGGCGGGCACCGAGGAGGCGATGCAGACGCTGCGGTCCTGCAGCAGCGGCTCGAGCAGGCCGCCGAACTGCTGGCGCAGCTGGTCGGCGGTGACGGTGGCGTCGGCGATGCTGCCCGAGACGGGCGAGAGCACCAGGTCGCCCTCGGCGGCGCCCGGCTCGAGCACGATGCCGAGCGGGATGGCCGCGCCGAGCACGTCGACCTCGGTCGACGCCGTCACGTTCGGCTCGTCGAGCTCGATCGTCTCGGCCGGGAAGCCGTCGATCGTCGCCAGCAGGGCGCGCAGCTGCTCGGTCGTCATCCGCACGTCGGCGGTGCCGCCGGCCGCGGCGCGGTCGGCGCGGATCGGCACGTCCTGCAGCTCGGCGGCGACGTCGCCGCTGAACGAGCCCACCGTGACGTCCTGCGAGGCGAGCCGCACCTCGGCGAGCGAGCCGGCGACGAGCTGCGGGAGCAGGATCCCGTCGATCTCGACATCGACCGGGTGATCGGCGGGCAGCTGCAGCTGCTCGACGACGGTGGAGCGGATGACGCCGGGCACCATCTGCCGCGCGACGAGCTCGGCGACGACGAGGAGCGCCGCGATGACGACGAGGATCGCGGCGAAGACGAAGAACGCGCGGCCCGGGCTGCGGCGGGGCTTCGCGGTGGCGGTCATCGGCGGGCTCCGTCGGGCGTCGGGGTCTCGAGGCTGCCCGTCTGGATCACAGGTCGAGGGTAGATGGGGCGTCGCATGAGCGCCTGAACGGCGAAGACCCCGCCTCAGGCGGGGTCTCGTGGAGCGGATGACGGGCGCGGAGGCCCGGTGGGGCTCCGGGTGATCCGACCAGCGCGGCCGCAGGCCGCTCGACCGTTCGATTCCCGGCAGGAGCGACGAAGGACCCCGCCTGCGGCGGGGTCCTGAGGAGCGGATGACGGGAATCGAACCCGCGCTATCAGCTTGGGAAGCTGAAGTTCTGCCATTGAACTACATCCGCGCGGCCGGGTGACCGGCTCGGGTCCATGGTACGGCACGGCGCTGGGAGGCGGGGTGGTCTCGACTCGCGCGGCTCCGCCGCGCGGCTCGACCAGCGGAGGGAGGCTACGCCGTGGGCGGGGAGGGCACGTAGGGGTGCGCCACGAGCGACTGGTGCTCGGGGTGCTTGCCCAGCCAGCCCTGCACGAACGTGCACTGCGGCACGATCCTGCGGCCCGCATCCGTCGCGTCCTGCATCGCGAAGCGCGCGAGCGCGCTGCCCACGCCGTGGCCGCCGAACGCGTCGCCGACGACCGTGTGCTGGAGCACGCGGTTGCCGTCGGCGTCATCGGCGTACGAGAGCACGCCGGCGAGCCGGTCGCCGATATGGGCCTCGTAGCGGGAGCGGTCGGAGTCGTCGCCGACCACCACGTGGACGTCGTGCGATGCGGGCTCGGTCATGCGACCCATCCAACCCCGGCGGCCCCGCCGCCGACAAGGGCGTCAGCGCGACTCGGCGGCGGGCGCCTCGGGAGCCGCAGCCCCGTCGGCCTGCTCGTGCAGGGTGTCGTGCAGGTGCACGGGCTCGACCTGCTTGCCCTTGCGCTTCGCGCGGCGCGACGCCGCCCAGAGGTTGAGCCCCTCGACGAGCACCGCGAACGCCATCGGGCCGTAGATGAGGGCCTTGTCGATGTGGATGCCGAAGCCGTCAGCGATGAGGAAGACGCCGATGAGCAGCAGGAACGACAGCGCGAGCATCTTCACCGTCGGGTGGCGGTTCACGAACTCGAAGATGAACTTCGCCGAGAACAGCAGGATGCCGAACGACAGCAGCACCGCGGTGATGATGACGAGCATGTTGCTCGTCATGCCAACGGCGGTGATGACCGAGTCGAGCGAGAAGACGAGGTCCATGAGCAGGATCTGCGCGAGCACCGCGCCGAAGGTGGCCTTCACCGCGGAGGAGGCGTGCTCCTCCTCGCCCTCGAGCTTCAGGTGGATCTCGTGCACCGCCTTGTAGAGCAGGAACGCGCCGCCGGCGATGAGGATCAGCTCGCGGCCGGAGAAGCCCATGCCGAAGAGCGTGAAGAGGTCGTCGTTGAGCGTGATGATCCAGCCGGCGAGCAGCACGAGCCCGACGCGCATGACCATCGCGAGCGTGAGGCCCAGGTTGCGCGCCCGCGCCTGCTGCTCCTTCGGGAGCTTCGAGGCGAGGATCGAGATGAAGATCACGTTGTCGACGCCGAGGACGATCTCGAGCACGAACAGGGTGAGGAAGACCGCGATGAGGTCGGGCGTGAATTCGAGCGAGAAGTCCATAGGAGGAGGATCCTACGGGCGGAAGGTGTCCTGATGCCGTGAGCGGGCCGCGCCGCGGAGACCGCGTCGGCTCAGGGCATGCCGGCTCAGGGCACGCGGTGCAGCCACTGCGCCGTGCCGAACTTGGCGCGGATACGCTCGTCGGCCTCGGCGAGCTCGGCGTCGGTGAGCGCGCCCTCGGTGCCGCCGTGGAGGCGGCGGAACGTGGCCTTCAGCGCCGCCTGCACCTCGGCCTTGCCCATGCCCGTCTGCGACTTCAGCGGATCGACGCGCTTCTTGGCGCTCGTCGTGCCCTTGTCGGAGAGCTTCTCTCGGCCGATGCGCAGCACCTCGGTCATTTTGTCGGCGTCGATGTCGTACGACATCGTCGCGTGGTGCAGCACGGCGCCGCCGGCGAGGCGCTTCTGCGCGGCGCCGCCGATCTTGCCCTTCGCCGACGTGATGTCGTTGAGCGGCGCGTAGAACGCGTCGATGCCGAGCCCCTTCAGCGCCTCGATGACCCACGCATCCAGGAAGGCGTAGGAGTCCTGGAAGCTCATGCCCTGCACGAGGTCGCCGGGCACGTAGAGCGAGTAGGTGATCGCGTTGTCGGGCTCGGAGAACATGGCGCCGCCGCCCGTGATGCGGCGGAGCACGGGGATGCCGTGGCGCTCGGCGTTCTCGGGGTCGACCTCGTTCTTGAAGGACTGGAACGAGCCGAGGTAGACGGCCGGGCCGGCGAGGTTCCAGAAGCGCAGCGTCGGCCCGCGGCGGCCGGCCCCGACCTCCTCGGTGAGCACCTCGTCGAGCGCGACGTGCACGATCGGCAGCCGCGGCTCGTCGTCGATGATCGTCCACTCGTAGTCGCTGAACGAGCTCGCGTGCTGCAGCGCCCGGCGGATCGCGACCCCCACCGACTCGGGGGTGAAGCCGAGCAGCACGGCGCCCTCGGGCAGGCCGGCCTTGATCGCCTCGCCGATCTCGACGGCGGTCGCGGTGACGGGCAGGCCGTTCACCGCGGCGTCGATCGCGCCGAGCGCGTCGTCGGGCTCGAGGAAGAAGTCGCCCGCGAGGCGGAAGCCGGCGATGCGGCCGTCCTGCTCCTCGAGGTCGACGACCACGAGCTTGCCGCCGGGGACCTTGTACTCGCCGTGCATGCGCTCCAGCCTAGGCGGCGGTCGGTCGGGCGCACGCCGTGCGGTCGTGGCCCGGCGCCCCCGCCGACCCGTTGCACCCCCTACGACCCGGTGCACCGGGTCGGTGGCGGTGGGAGGGGTCGGTGAAGCGGCGGGCGCACGCGCGGGAGTGCGGCACCCGGCCAGCCGGCGCCCGTCAGGCAGGCAGCAGGCGCGCGTCGAGCCAGGCGACGATGTCGTCGAGCACCTTCGCGCGGTTGATCTCGTTGAGGATCTCGTGCCGCGCGCCCGGGTAGACCGTGACGGTGACGTCGGTGAGGCCGCCGCGCGAGCGGTAGGCGTCGCCGAGCCGCCGCAGCGACTTGGGCCCGGCCATCGAGTCGTCGGAGCCGCCCGCGATGAGCATCGGGATGGGCGGGTCGATCCGCTTGGGGACGCCGTAGAGGCGCAGGCCGTCGGCGACGCCGAAGAGCGGCAGCACCTTCGCCGGGAACGTCAGCGGATCCTCGGCGAACGCCGCGACGACAGCCGGGTCGCGCGAGATCCACTCGTAGCCGGTGTCGCCCAGGTGGGCGTGGCGGGCGTTGAGGTCGCCCGGGTTCATCGAGCCGGGCATGCGGTAGGCGGTGCCGCTCAGGATCGCGGCGTCGACGAGGTCGCTGTAGCCGTTGAGCAGGATCTGCGTCGACAGCGAGCCCCACGAGTGGCCGAGCACGGCGACGGGCAGGCCCGGGTGCTCGGCCCGGATCTGCTTGAGCACGTGCACGAGGTCGCCGACGACCGCGCGCATCCCGCCCGGTCCGAGCCGCCCGAGCCGCTCGAGGTCGCCGCCGTGCTGCGTGACGCCGGTGGCGCCGTGACCGCGCTGGTCGATGGCCCACACCGCGTAGCCGGCCCGCGCGAGCCGCTGCGCGACGTGCTCGTAGCGCAGCGCGTGCTCGCCGAGGCCGTGCGCGATGAGCACGACCGCCTTCGGCCTGCCCGGCCGCCAGCGGTAGCGATGGATCGTCACGCCCTGGAGGTCGACGAACGTCGACTCCTCCCGGATCGCGGTGAACTGCGGCATGGTGCGGAGTCTACGACGGCGATCCCGGCGCCGCCCCTGCACCGCCCGCCGTCAGCCGAGCGCGCCCCGCACGACGATCGCGAGGGCGGGCCGGGGGTCGGATGCGTCGCCGCGGGCGATGCGGTGGAGGATGATGCCCTCGCTCGCGGCCATCAGCGCCTCGGCCGCGCGCTCGGGCTCAGGCGCGCCGAGATCGCGCAGCGCGCCCTCGACGACGGCGACGTACCCGGCGCGCGACGCGCTGATGCGCTCCCGCAGCCGCACGTCGTGGGCCGCCTCGAGGAAGAGCACGTGGCGGGCCGCGGTCGCGACGCGCAGGGGGCCCGTGACGAGCTCGATGAGCTGCGCCGACTGCTCGACGAGGTCGTCGGCGCTCTCGACGCGCATCGCGCGCAGCCCTAGCATCTCGGCCGCGACCAGCCCGTCCGAGGCGCCCTCCACGAGCGCCGCCCGAGTGCGGAAGTGGTTGGAGGTCGATCCCTCCGGCAGGCCGGCGCGCTCGTCGACGCGCCGGTGCGTGAGGCCTCGCGCCCCCTCGGTCCCGAGCAGCTCGATGGCCGCCGCGACGACCCGATCGCGCGTGGTGCTCATGGCTGGGCAGGTTACTACAGAGGTAGTGGCGTGCTCACTACGATCGTAGTAGCGTTCGGCCATGGAAGCCCAGACAGCGGCGCCCATGCCCGAGGTGGCAGGCGTCACGCACCGCCGGATCCGCGCCGGCGACCTCGACGTGCACGTGGCCGAGGCGGGACCGGCCGATGCCCCGCCCGTGCTCCTGCTGCACGGCTCGCCGCAGCACTGGTACGAGTGGCGGGGGGTCATCCCGCTGCTCGTGGCCGACCACCGCGTCATCGCGCCCGACCTGCGCGGCTGCGGGTGGACATCCGCCCCGGCCGGCGGCTACGACCTCGACACGCAGACGCGCGACGTGCTCGCGATGCTCGACGCCCTCGAGCTCGAGCGGCCGACGCTCGTCACGCACGACTACAGCGGCTTCATGGGCTGGCGCATCGCGTTCGACCACCCCGAGCGGCTGCGCGCGCTCGTCGCGCTCGGCTCGCCCCACCCGTGGAGCCGCCCCACCGCCGGCATGCTGCGGCAGGTGTGGCGGCTGTGGTTCCAGCCCGTGCTCGCGGCGCCCGGCGTCGGCCCGCTCGCCGTGCGCGGCGGCCGGCAGCGCGCCGTGTCCTTCATGCTCGACTGGCCCGAGCGCACCTTCGACGACGCCGACCGCAACCGGTACCTCGCCTTCTGGCGGCAGCCCGCGTCGGCGCACGCGCTCTCGGCCATCTACCGGCAGCTCGTGCTGCCCGGCATGGCCGCCATCGCGCGCGGGCCGTGGGACGGCCGGCACCTCGCCGTGCCGACGCGCATCGTGCTCGCCGGCAAGGATCCGATCCTCGACGAGGCCTCCCTGGGCCCTTGGCGCGGCACGGCCGACGACCTGCGGGTCTCGACGGCGGCGGGGGCCGGGCACTACATCGCCGACGACCGGCCGGATGCGGTGGCGGCGGTCGTGCGGGAGGTGACCGCCGCGGCTGCGGGGCGCGGGTGAGGGTCCGGGTGCGGGCTCACGCCGGCGCGAGCCGCCTCGCGAGGTGGCGGCCCGTGAGCGAGTCGCCCGGGTCGGCCGCGAGCGCCGCCGGCGTGCCCTCGAAGACGACCGCGCCGCCCTCCGCGCCCGCGCCCGGGCCCAGGTCGATGAGCCAGTCGGCGCGCGAGACGACGTCGAGGTTGTGCTCGATCACGATCACCGTGCGACCGGCGTCGACGATGCGGTCGAGCAGGCCGATGAGGTTGTCGACGTCGGCCATGTGCAGGCCGGTCGTCGGCTCGTCGAGCACGATGACCGCCGCGGTCGTGCCCATCTCGATCGCGAGCTTCAGCCGCTGCCGCTCGCCGCCCGAGAGCGTCGTGAGCGTCTGGCCGAGGCGGATGTAGCCGAGCCCCACGTCGACGAGGCGGCCGAGCATCGGCTGCACCTGCCGCTCGGTGAAGAACCGCCGCGCCTCCTCGACCGACATGTCGAGCACGTCGCCGATCGACGCGCCGCGCAGCTCGTACTCGAGCACCTCGGCCGTGAAGCGGCGGCCGCCGCACAGCTCGCACTCCGTGACGACGCCCGCCATGAAGGCGAGGTCGGAGGAGATGACCCCGAGGCCCTTGCACTCGGGGCACGCACCCGCGGAGTTGGCGCTGAACAGCGCCGGCTTCACGCCGTTGGCGGATGCGAAGGCCTTCCGGATGGGCTCGAGGATGCCCGTGTAGGTGGCCGGGTTCGATCGCCGCGAGCCCTTGATCGCCGCCTGGTCGACGAACGCGACGCCGTCGCGCGGCAGCGAGCCGTGGATGAGCGACGACTTGCCCGACCCCGCGACGCCCGTGACGGCCACGAGGACGCCGGTCGGCGCATCCACGTCGACGCCGCGCAGGTTGTGCTCGCGCGCGCCGCGGATCTCGAGCCGGCCGGAGGGCGTGCGCACCTCGGCGTTCAGCTGCTGCCGGTGCTCGAGGTGCTCGCCGGTGCGCGTGCCGGAGGCGCGCAGCTCGGCGAAGGTGCCCTCGAACACCACGGTGCCGCCGTGGATGCCGGCGCCGGGGCCGAGGTCGACGACCCGGTCGGCGATCGCCATCACCTCGGGCTTGTGCTCGACGACGAGCACGGTGTTGCCCTTGTCGCGCAGGCGCTGCAGCAGCCCGTTCATGCGCTCGACGTCGTGCGGGTGCAGGCCGGCGGTCGGCTCGTCGAAGACGTAGGTGACGTCGGTGAGCGCCGAGCCCATGTGGCGCACCATCTTGGTGCGCTGCGCCTCGCCGCCCGAGAGGCTGCCGGCGGGGCGGTCGAGCGAGAGGTAGCCGAGCCCGATCGCATCGAAGGTCTCGAGCAGGTCGACGAGCTTCGCCCGCAGCGGCGCGGTCGCGGCACCGCCCGCCTCGGGCGGGATCGCGGCGACGAACGGCGCGAGGTCGGTGAGCTGCATCGCGGTCGCCTCGGCGATCGTGACGCCCTGCACCCGCACCTCGCGCGCCGCCGCGTTGAGCCTCGTGCCGTCGCACTCGGGGCACGCCTCGAAGGTGGCGGCGCGCTCGACGATGCCGCGCAGCGTCGGCTTCATCGAGTCGACGTCCTTGACGAACACGCTCTTCGTGAGCTTGGGGATGAGGCCCTCGTAGGTCATGGCGAAGCCCGCGAAGTCGACCTTGCGCTCCTCGCCGTGCAGGAACAGCCGCAGCTCGTCGTCGGAGTAGTCGGCGATGCGCTTGTCGGGGTCGAGCAGGCCCGACTCGGCGTAGAGCTTCCAGTACCAGCCGCCGACGGCGTAGTTCGGGAAGTCGATCGCGCCCTCGTTGAGGCTCTTCGAGCGGTCGACGATCACGTCGACGTCGATCGTCGACACCCGTCCGAGCCCCTCGCACGCCGGGCACATGCCGCGCGGGTCGTTGAACGAGAAGAGCACCGACGACTCGAGCCGGGGCTCGCCCACCCGCGACCACAGGATGCGGAGCATCGTGTACGCATCCGTCGCCGTGCCCACGGTGGAGCGCGAGTTGGCGCCCATCTGCTCCTGCCCGACGAGGATCGCCGCCGTCAGGCCCTCGAGGCTGTCGGCGTCGGGCTGCGGCGCCGGCGGCATGAAGCCCTGCACGAACGCGTCGTACGTCTCGTCGATGAGGCGGCGCGACTCGGCCGCGATCGTGCCGAACACGAGGCTCGACTTGCCCGACCCCGAGACGCCGGTGAAGACCGTCAGCTGCCGCTTCGGGATGTCGACGTCGACGCCCTGCAGGTTGTTCTCGCGCGCGCCCCGCACGCTGATGTGCTCGACCACGCGTCGACCGTACCGTCGCCCGCCCGCGCGCGGCACTGCCGTACGATCCGGGAGGCGGCCCGCAGCCCCATCCCGCACCCGCACACCCGAACCGAGGAGCCGCATGCCCACCTGGCGCCGCCGCGACGAGAGCCGACTCGACGCATCCGACATCGTCCTGCCCGAGGAGCGCCTCGGCTGGGGCCGCACGATCGGCCTCGGCATGCAGCACGTCGTCGCGATGTTCGGCGCCACGTTCCTCGTGCCGATCATCACCGGCTTCCCGCCCTCGACGACGCTCCTCTTCTCGGGCATCGGCACGATCCTGTTCCTGCTCGTGACGGGCAACCGCCTGCCGAGCTACCTCGGCTCGTCGTTCGCGTTCCTCGCGCCGATCGGCGCCGCGACCGCGATCGGCGGGCAGGGCTTCGCGCTCGCCGGCATCGTGCTGGTCGGCGCGCTGCTCGCGCTCGTCGGCCTCATCGTGCACCTGGCCGGCACCCGCTGGATCGCCGCGCTCATGCCGCCGGTCGTCTCGGGCACGATCGTCGCGCTCATCGGCTTCAACCTCGCGCCCGCCGCGCGCGACAGCTTCCTCGCCGACCCGCTGCTGTCGGTCGTCACGCTCGGCGCCATCATCGTCACCGCGGTGCTCTTCCGCGGCCTGATCGGCCGGCTCGCGATCCTCGTCGGCGTGGTGGTCGGCTACGCCGTCGCCGCGGCCACGGGCGGCATCGACTGGTCGGGCGTCGAGGAGGCGGCGTGGATCGGGCTCCCCGAGTTCCAGATGCCGACCCTCGACCCCGCGCTGCTGCCGGCCTTGCTGCTGTTCGTGCCTGTCGTCCTGCCGCTCATCGCCGAGAACCTCGGCCACGTGAAGGGCGTCGGGCAGCTGCTCGACCGCGACCTCGACCCGCTCGCCGGCCGTGCGCTCATGGCCGACGGCGGCGCGACCGTGCTCGCGGGCCTCTTCGGCGGCTCGGCGACCACGACCTACGGCGAGAACATCGGCGTGATGAGCGCCACCCGCGTCTTCTCGACCGCCGCCTACTGGGTCGCGGCGATCGCGGCGATCCTGCTGGGCCTCTCGCCCAAGGTCGGCGCCGTGATTTTCGCCGTGCCCGCCGGCGTGCTCGGCGGCGTGACGACCGCGCTCTACGGCCTCATCGGCATCATCGGCGTGCGCATCTGGATCGAGAATCGCGTCGACTTCTCGATCCCGCGCAACCAGTTCGCCGCGGGCGTCGGCCTCATCGTCGCGATCGCCAACTACACGCTCACCGCCGGCGAGCTCGTCTTCGAGGGCATCGTGCTCGGCACGGTCGCGACGCTCGTGATCTACCACCTGATGGATGCGCTCGAGCGGCTGCGCGGACCGCGCGCGGCTGCGCGCGACGACCACGCGCCGCCCGCCGCCGCGCCCGCCGAGCCGGCGCCCGGCAAACGGTAGCGGCAACCGTCCCGGGCGGCGGACCCGATCCACCGAGGCACCGCCGCCCGTGCCACGCTTGCGCCATGACCGCATCCGGCGCGCTGCCCAGCCCGCGCCGCGTGCAGGGCACCTACTACGTGCTCGTGCTCGGCAACACGCTCGCCGCGTCGTTCATCTGGGGCATCAACACGCTGTTCCTGCTCGACGCGGGCCTGACGAACCTCGAGGCGTTCGCGGCCAACGCGTTCTACACGGTCGGCGTGCTCGTCTTCGAGATCCCCACCGGCGTCGTCGCCGACACGCTCGGCCGCCGCGCCTCCTACCTGCTCGGCACGGCGACGCTCGCCGCGACGACGACGCTCTACTGGCTCATGTGGCTCTGGCAGGCGCCCTTCTGGGCGTGGGCGGCGGTCTCGGTGCTGCTGGGCCTCGGCTTCACCTTCTTCACGGGCGCGGTCGACGCGTGGCTCGTCGACGCGCTCGAGGCGACCGGCTATCGCGGCAGCCTCGAGGCGGTGTTCGGCCGCTCGCTCGTCGTGAGCGGCGCCGCGATGCTGGCGGGCTCGGTGCTCGGCGGCGTCATCGCGCAGCTGACCGACCTCGGCGTGCCGTTCCTGGTGCGCGCCGGGGTGCTCGTGGTCATGCTCGCCGTCGCGGCGCTGCTCATGCACGACCTCGGCTTCGCGCCCGAGCGCGGCGCCGGCTCGGTGCGGGCGACGCGCGCCGTGCTGGTCGCCTCGTGGCGCCACGGGCTCGCGCGCGCACCGGTGCGGTGGCTGCTGCTCGCGAGCCCCTTCACGGCCGGCGTCGGCTTCTACGTCTTCTACGCCCTGCAGCCGCACCTGCTCGAGCTCTGGGGCGATCCCGAGGCCTACTCGATCGCGGGCCTCGCCGCCGCGCTGCTCTCGGGCGCGGCGATGCTCGGCGGCGCGATCGCACCGCTCGTGCGGCGCCTGTTCGCGCGGCGCACGAGCACGATCCTGCTCGCCGCCGCCACGAGCACGGCGGTGCTGCTCGCGCTCGGCCTCGTGCAGGACTTCTGGGTCGCGGTGGCGCTCGTCGCCGTCTGGGGCGTGATGACGGCGATCGACGACCCGGTGCACCGCGCCTACCTCAACGACATGATCCCGTCGAAGCAGCGGGCCACCGTGCTCTCGTTCGACTCGCTGCTCGGCTCGGCGGGCAGCTCGGCGTTCCAGCCGCTCCTCGGCCGCAGCGCCGACCTCGGCGGCTACGGCTTCTCGCTGCTGCTGAGCGGCGCGCTCTCGGCCGTGGCGGTGCCGTTCGTGCTGCTGAGCCGCGCGCAGCGCTCCCCCGCCGACGCCGCTGAGGGCGTCACCGACGAGGATCCAGGAACCCGATCTCCGTGAACGGCGGCTCGTCGACGGCGAGCTGGGCGGCGAGCTCGCCGAGCGCCGATGCGTGCTTGAACGAGTGCCCCGAGCAGCCGCCGGCGACGACCACCCGGTCCGACGCATCCGTCGGCCCGACGACGAACTGCCCGTCGGGCGTGTGGGCCATGATGCAGGTCGTCAGCTCGGCAGGCTCCGGCTCGAGATCGGGGAAGGTCGCGGCGACGAGGTCGCGGATGCCCTCGGTCTCGCCCGCGTGGATCTCGCGGTCGATCGCGTCGGGGTCGTCGGCCTCGAAGGGCCCGTCGAACTCGGGGCCGACCTTCGCGAGGTCGCCGGCGAGCGCGCCGTGGCCCCAGATCCACGCGTCGTGCCCCGGCACCGAGCGGATGAAGAGCGGGATGCGCTCGATCGACGCGTCGCCGCCCTCGCGCGCCCGGAACCAGCTCATGACGACGCGGTGGGGCGTGATCGCGAGGCCCGGCACGAGCTGCGGCAGCCAGGGCCCGGCCGCGACCACCGCCCGGCGCGCGCGCACGTCGCCGCCCGCGAGGTGCACGGTGACGCCGGATGCGTCGGGCTCGATCGCGAGCACGCGCTCGCCCGTGCGGATGGTGGCGCCCGCCGCGCGCGCCGCGTCGACGGCGGCGACGATCGCCGCCTCGGGCCGCAGCACCCCGGCCTCCGGGTCCCACAGGCCCACGTCGCCCGGATCGAGTCGGGCGTGGCCCGGGAGCCGGCGGGCGAGCTCGTCGGCGTCGAGCCGCTCGACCGGCAGGCCGTGCGCCGCGGCGGCGGCGAGCGTGCCCTCGATGATGCGCGAGCCCGGCTGGCCGATCATGATGCCGCCGGTCTCGAGCAGCAGCTGCTCGCCGCTCGCGGCCTCCAGCTCGCGCCAGAGCTCGCGCGCGCGGCGGGCGATGGGCACGAGCCCCGGGTGCTCGAGGCACGCGACGCGGAAGAGTCGCGTGCGGCCGTGCGAGCCGCCCCAGGGGTGGCCGGGCTCGTGCTGCTCGATGCCGACCACGTCGAGGCCGCGCGCCGCCAGGCGCCAGGCCGCGCTCGAGCCGATCGCGCCGAGGCCCACGACCGCGACGTCCGCCACGTGCTGGCCCACCGCATCCGCTCGCATCCCTCGACCCTAGTTCGGGACGACGCTCGGGGCGCGCCGTCGGCCAACCGGCTCCGCGCGGCTGCGGCCGGATAGTCCGGCCGGACACGCACGGAGCCGGTTGACGGACGGCGCTCGGGGCGCGTCGAGGCGCAGGGAATAGCCTGGGGTACGGCACCGTTGCACAAGTCGTTCAGTTTTGAAAGAATTGCCCGTGACGGAAGGACACCCCATGAGCAGCATGCAGTTCGGCATCTTCTCGGTCAGCGACATCACCGAGGACCCGACCACCGGTCGCACGCCCACCGAGCACGAGCGCATCCAGGGGTGGGTCGCGATGGCCCAGAAGGCCGAGGAGGTCGGCCTCGACGTCTTCGCCGCGGGCGAGCACCACAACCCGCCGTTCTTCTCCTCCTCCCCCACCACGACGCTCGGATACATCGCCGCGAAGACCGAGCGGCTCATCCTCTCGACCGCGACGACGCTCATCACGACGAACGACCCGGTGAAGATCGCCGAGGAATTCGCGATGCTGCAGCACCTGAGCGAGGGCCGCGTCGACCTGACGCTCGGCCGCGGGAACACCGGCCCCGTCTACCCGTGGTTCGGCAAGGACATCCGCGACGGCATCGAGCTCGCGATCGAGAACTACGCGCTGCTGCGCAAGCTCTGGCACGAGCCGGTCGTCAACTGGCAGGGCAAGCACCGCACGCCGCTCACGGGCTACACCTCGACGCCCGCCCCGCTCGACGGCGTCGCGCCGTTCGTGTGGCACGGCTCGATCCGCTCGCCGCAGATCGCCGAGCAGGCCGCGTACTACGGCGACGGCTTCTTCCACAACAACATCTTCTGGAACAAGGAGCACACCGAGCGCATGGTGCGCCTGTACCGCTCGCGCTTCGCGCACTACGGCCACGGCGAGCCCGAGCAGGCGATCGTCGGCCTCGGCGGCCAGGTGTTCATGAAGCCGACCGAGCGCGAGGCGAAGGAGCGGTTCCGGCCGTTCTTCGACGTCGCGCCGGTGTACGGCCACGGGCCCAGCCTCGAGGAGTTCACCGAGGCGACGCCGCTCACCGTCGGCACGCCCGAGCAGGTCATCGAGAAGACGCTCGCGTTCCGCGACTACGCCGGCGACTACCAGCGCCAGATGTTCCTCGTCGACCACGCCGGCCTGCCGCTCGAGGAGGTGCTCGAGCAGATCGAGATCCTCGGCACCGAGGTCGTGCCCGTGCTGCGCCGCGAGTTCGACAGCGTGCGCCAGGCGGGCGTGCCGGATGCGCCGACCCACGCCGCGCGCGTCGCCGCGGCCCGCGAGGCGGGCACGCAGCTCGGCGAGCAGGGCAGCGCCTGGCGCGAGCAGGGCGTGCGCGGCGACCTCGACACCGGCGCCGCGATCGCGCGGCAGGCCGGCGAGCCGGGCGGCCGCGGCAGCGAGGGGCGTGAGGTCGCATGACGAAGCCGCGCATCGCCGTCGTCTCGGCGGGTCTCGGGGAGCCGTCGAGCACGAAGCTGCTCGCCGACCGCCTGCGCGACGCGACGCTCAAGGCGCTCGCCGACCACGGCCAGCACTCGGAGGCGGTCGACGTGGTGCTGCGGCCGCTCGCGCAGGACATCGCGAGCCACATGCTCACCCACAACCCGTCCGAGGCGCTCGCCGCGGCGATCGCCGAGGTGGTCGACGCGGAGGCGATCATCGCCGTCACGCCGACCTTCAACATGTCGTACTCGGGGCTGTTCAAGTCGTTCTTCGACGTGATCGAGGAGGGCCAGCTCGCGTCGATCCCGACGGCGCTCGGCGCGACCGGCGGCTCGGCGCGCCACTCGATGGTGATGGACACCGCGATGCGGCCGATGTTCGCCTACCTCAAGGCGCAGGTCGTGCCGACGGGCGTCTTCGCCGCCTCGGAGGACTGGGGCTCCGACTCCGGCCTGGACCGGCGCATCGCCCGCGAGGGCCGCGAGCTCGCCGACCTCATGGTGGCGCTGCCGCGGCGCCGCGAGGCCGACCCGTTCGACGAGTCGGGCGAGGCGTTCGTCTCGTTCGAGCAGATGCTGGGGCACGCGTGACGAGCGGCCTCGCGCCGCGGGCGTGGCGCGGGTACTTCGAGGGCTCGCGCCTGCTCGAGAACGAGCTCGAGCGGCGCCTGAAGGAGTCGGCCGACATGGACCTCGGCGACTTCAACGTGCTGCTCGTGCTCTCGGAGGCCGAGCAAGGGCGGATGCGCATGGGCGACCTGGCACGCGCGCTCGCGTTCGCCCCGGGTCGGCTCACCTACCGCGTCGCGGCGCTCGAGAAGGCGGGCCTCGTCTCGCGCGAGCCCTGCCCCGCCGACCGGCGCGGCACGGATGCGGTGCTCACGGATGCGGGGCGCACCAGGCTGCGCAAGGCGCGGCCCGTGCACGCTCGGCACGTCGAGGAGCTGTTCCTCGGCGACCTCGACCGCGAGGCGCTCGAGGTGCTCGACCGGGTGTTCGGCCCGCTGCGGGCGCGGCTGCTCGACGGTCGGGCGAGCGACCCGGGCGACGCGCACGACTGACGCCGGGCGCCCGGCAGGCTGACGCGGCGGTGCGGATCCGCGCCGTCCTGTGGATGCGGACGGGCGCGTCCCAGCCCGGAACTGGAACGATGGAGCCGTGCTGGAGCAGCGGCTGCTGGAGAAGGCGATCGGCGTCGCCGGTCGCCTCATCGCCGTCGAGCCGTTCGGCGAGGGCAGCATCGCGCGCTTCACGGTCGACAGCGGCGAGCACGCGGGCGAGTGGTTCGTCGACAGCTCGAAGCAGGCCGTGCCCGTCGAGACGGGCTTCGTGATCCGCTCGCGCGACGGCGTCGTCGTCGCCCGCATCTGGAAGCATCCGCTCGACCCGCGCCTGCCCGCGCTGCGCACCGCGGTCGACCCCGAGCGCATCGCCCGCATCTCTGCCGCCGCCGACAGCAGCGGCCCCGTCGAGGCGAAGGTGCTCGCCTACCGGCCGGGCCGGCGCGCGGTCGTGCGACTCACGCAGCACGGCGTGCACCTGTTCGTGAAGGTCGTGCGGCCGGGCGAGGCCGAGGATCTCGCGGCGATCCACGAGGCGTGCCGCGCCGCGGGCGTGCCGGCGCCCGAGGTGGCGCACTGGAGCCCCGCTGGGGTCGTCGTCGTGCGCGACGCGACCGGCACGCCGGGGCCCGTCGCCGCGGCGCGGATGCCGGCGGGCGAGCTGCTCGACGCGGTCGACGCGCTGCGCGAGCGGCTGCTGACGGTCGAGACGCGGCGCATCGCGCGCGCGTCGGTCGGCTCGCGCGTCGACTGGCACGTCGACCGCATGGCCGGCGGGCTGCCGGGGCGCGCCTCCGACGCGCAGCGGCTGCTGCCCGCGCTGCTCGAGCACGTGCGGCGCGAGGGTCCGCCGCGGGTCGTCCACGGCGACCTGCACATCGGCCAGCTCTTCTTCGACGGCGGCGAGGTGTCGTCGGTGATCGACGTCGACACCGCGGGCCTCGGCGACCCGGCCGACGACAGCGCCGCCTTCATCGGCCACGCGACCGCGAGCGCCGCCCGCAACCAGGCGGCCGGGCGCGACGGCGACGCCGCGCAGCTGCGGGCCATCGCCGACGCGGCCGCCGACCGCTGGCTGCGCGACCCGCACACGACGGCGCTCACGGTGCTGCACCTGCTCGGCCACGGCATCCGTGCCGCCGAGCGCGCCCCGGGCGCCGCCGAGCTGCTGCTCGACCGGGCGCTCGAGCTCGCGCGGGTCGCCGCGCGCTGAGCGGGGCGACGCCGAGCGGCTAGACCAGCCGGTAGCCCATGCCGCGCACCGTCTCGATGCGGTCGGCGCCGAGCTTGTTGCGCAGGTAGCGCACGTACACGTCGACGACGTTGGAGCCCGGGTCGAAGTCGTAGCCCCAGACGCGGCTGAGCAGCTGCTCGCGCGAGAGCACCTGGCCGGCGTTGCGCACGAGCTCCTCCGCGAGCGCGAACTCGCGCCCCGACAGGTCGACCTCGCGCCCGTCGACCCTGGCCCGGCGCGTGCGGATGTCGAGCTCGAGCCCCTGGTGCGCGAGCGCGGCCGCGGCGTGGGCGGCCGAGCCGTTGGAGGCCATCCGCAGCCGCACGCGCGCGAGCAGCTCGTCGAAGCGGAAGGGCTTGGGCATGTAGTCGTCGGCGCCGCCCTCGAGCCCCGCGACGGTGTCGGCGCCGCCGGCGCGCGCGGTGAGGATGATGACCGGCATCGTCGAGCCCGAGCCGCGCAGCTGCGAGAGCACCTCGAAGCCGTCCATGCCGGGCAGCCCGATGTCGAGCACGAGCAGGTCGAACTCGTCGGTGAGGGCGAGGTCGAGCGCCTCCGGGCCCGTCGGGGCGACGCGCGTCGAGTAGCCGGCGGCGGTGAGCCCCTTCTCGACGAACGCGGCGATGCGCGCCTCGTCCTCGGCGATCAGGATCGATGCCATGGCTGCTCCTCGGGAATCGCGCGGCTCGCGGCGGGGTCGGCGGGCGGATGCGACGGGGCACCCGGGCGGGCGGCCCCGGTCGGCGCCACGGGGGTCGGATGCGCTGCGGCACCTGGGCGAGCCGGGTGCGGCGCGACGGGCGGGGGCGCGACGGGCGGGGGCGCGACGGGCGCCGCGGCGGCGCCCTGCGCCGGCGGCGCGACGACCGCGCCCGGCAGCGTGAGGACGAACTCGGAGCCGGCGCCCGCATCCGCCACCCACGCCCTGCCGCCGTGCCGCTCGGCGATGAGCGCGACGATCGCGAGCCCGAGGCCGGAGCCGTCGTCGCCGCGGCCCTCGGCGACCCCGCGGCGGAACCGCTCGAAGATGACGGCCTTCAGCTCGTCGGGCACGCCCGGCCCGCGGTCGCGCACGAAGAGCTCGACGTCGCGGCCGCGCTGCCGCGAGCCGATCGCGATCGGGCCCTGCGCATGCCGGGCGGCGTTGGCCACGAGCTGCAGCATCGCCTGCGTGATGCGGCCCGGGTCGAGCCGGGCGAGCACGGGCGCGGACTCGACGCGCTCCTCGAGCGCCGCGCCCTCGACGCCGCGGGCCTTCATCGCGATCTGCTCGGTGAGCGCGGCCAGGTCGGTCTCGCGGATCGCGAAGGCGTCGGCGTCGCGCAGCCGCGCGGCCGCGCGCAGGTCGTCGACGAGCCGCGCCATGCGGTCGAGCTCGTCGATGACGAGCGCGCGCGTCTCGGCGACCTCGGCCGGGTCGTGCTCGTCGACGAGCTCGAGGTGGCCGCGCACGATCGTGATGGGGGTCTTCAGCTCGTGGCCCACGTCGCGCAGCAGGTCGCGCTGGCTGTCGAGCGCGCCGCCCAGCCGATCGAGCATGCCGTTCACGGTGACCGCGAGCTGCGAGACGTCGTCGCGGCTGTCGCCGACGGGGATGCGCTCCGTCAGGCTCGCCTCGGAGGAGCGCTCGGCGACCTCGCGCATGCGGCGGATGGGCCGCAGCAGCCGGCCGGAGACGAGCAGGCCGATGACGAAGGTCGCCGCGGTCGCGAGCAGGGCCGTGAGCGAGAACACCCGGGCGGCCTCGTCGAGCTCGGCCAGCTCGGCGGCGACGTCGTAGCCCGTGACGAACACCGCGCTCGGCGGCTCGCCCGCGGCCGGCTCGCCGATGATGACGGGCGCCGAGAGGTAGCGCACGGTGCGGCCGTCCTGCGCGTAGGTGCCCATCACGATCTCGCCGCCGGCCGTCTCGGCGACGATGCGCTCGACGAAGCCCGGCAGCGCCTCGAGCTGCACGTCGGTCTGCACGCCCGGCTTCCACGCGGCGCTGCCGTCGACGATGCCGAGCGTGCCCGTGTTGTCGTCGGGCGCCAGGCGCTGCACGATCGCCTGCAGCGCCTGGTCGGCCGACTCCCACTCCTGCTGCGCGACCGTGAAGCCGCCCGCGTCGAGCGCCGCCTCGAGGTTGCGGTCGATCTGCTCGAGCACGCGGCTGCGCTCGACGACGTACGCGACGCCGCCGGCGACGAAGACCGTCACGAGCGACAGCAGCGTGAGCAGCCCGACGATGCGCGAGCGCACCGTCCAGGTGCGCAGGCTCGGTCGGGCTCCGGCGGGCATGCCCCCATTCAACCGCGCGGGCCTCGGCATGGGCGCCTGCGTGAGAGAAGCCTCACGCGGGCCCCGACGGGCTCGCGGATCTGGTGAGATCGGAGCGTGGAGAGCGATCGGTCGACGGCGCGCGCGAGCGCCGAGGAGCAGCTGCTGCGCGACGCGCTCGGCGACGAGCTGCAGGGACGCCTCCGCGTGCTGAGTCGCGAGCCCTTCGGCGCGGGGTCGCTCACGGGCTTCGAGGAGCTGCGCGACGAGGTGGGCGCCGGCGACGGCGCCGCGGGCTCCCCCGCCACCCGCTACTGGTACGTCGACACCTCCGGCCGCCGCGTCGAGGCCGAGACCGGCCTCGTGCTCGGCGACCCCGAGCATCCCGAGGCCCGCATCTGGCTGCACCCGGCCGACCCGCGCCTGCCCGCGCTCGCCCCCGCGTCGTTCCCCGAGGCGGCGGCGACCCTCATGGGCCGGCTCGGCGTCTCGATCGACCGGCGGCCCGAGCTGCTGGTCTACCGACCCGGCAAGCGGGCGATGTTCCGGATGCGCGCGGGCGACCGGGAGACGTACCTCAAGATCGTGCGCCCCGAGTCGTCGGCCTCGATCGTGCGGCTGCAGGAGGCGCTGCGCGCGGGCGGCGTGCCCGTGCCGCACATCACCGGATGGTCGGAGCTCGGCATCGTGCTCACCGAGACCGCGGCGGGCGTGCCGCTCACATCGCGGCTGCACGAGCTCGACCCGGAGCGGCTGCTCGACTCGATCGATGCCCTGCGCGAGCGGATGGGCGCGGTCGACGTGGGGCCCGACGCGCGGCACTCGCTCGCCCTGCGGCAGGACTGGTACCTGACCCGGCTGCGGGCCGCGCTCGCGCGCTGCGCCGACGGGCGCGGCGCAGAGGCGGGCGACGCGCTCGTGCTCGTCGCGGCGCTCGAGGCGCGCCTGGCCGAGCCCGACGCATCCGCCCTCGCCGTGCCCGACGACGCCCGGCGCACCGTGCACGGCGACCTGCACGTGGGGCAGCTCTTCGTCGACGGGGCCGACGCGAGCGCCGTCTCGGGGCTCATCGACATCGACACGGCGGGACTCGGGGACCCGGCCGACGACGAGGCGGCGTTCCTCGGGCACCTGGTGGCGTCGATCGCGCTCGCCCGCGCCGACGCCGGGCGCGCGGCGGGCTTCCGCCGGCTGCTCGACGCGGCCGCGGCGCGCTGGCTCGCCGACGGCCGCGCCGGCGCCGCGCGCGTGGCGCACCGCACCGCCGTGCACGTGCTCGCCCACGCGCTCGGGCCCGCCGAGCGCGGCGACCTCGACACCGCCCGCGCGCAGCTCGACCTCGGCGTGCGGCTCCTCGAGCCCGATGCCGATGCCGCTGCCCTGGGGTGATCATGAGAGAGCTCTCATGCGCGCCTCGGCGGCACCTCACCCGCGGCGGGGATGCTTGAGGCATGCAGCGCTCCCAGTGGATCCTCGTCGGCAGCGCCGGCGTGCTCAGCCTCGGCGCCCTCGGCATCGGCGCGATGGGCGTGGCCAACGCGATGTCGGTGCAGGATGCGACGGGCACCCCGATCGCGGGCGCCGAGATCCGCGGCGACGCGGTGAGCCAGGGCGCCGGCGATGCCGTCGCCGAGATGCTCGAGAAGGCCGCGGCGAGCCCGATCGTGGCGCCATCGCCCACCGCGACCCCGTCCGTGACGGCGACGCCCTCGGCGTCCTCGGCTCCGGCGCCGGCGCCCGCACCGGCCCCCGCGCCCGCCCCGGCTCCGGCCCCGGCCCCGGCCCCCGCGCCGGCCCCCGCCCCCGAGCCTGCCCCGCAGCCCGTGCCCGCGCCTCCGGCCGACTCCGTCTCGGCCGTCTCGGCCGCATCCGCCGCCTCGAACGACTGACGCGCCGTCGCCCGCGCGGCGAGCGGCCGCTCCGCGCGGTGACTCGGGCGCCTGCGCCCGACGGGGGCGGGCGCGCCGGCCCCGGTCGGGCGCAGCTGCCCCAGTCGGCGCCGAGGGGCCGCCGCCGCGGTGGACGACCCCCGAGGTCGTGAGGTAGACTAACGAAATGCCCTCCAACGCGCTCGCCGACTCCCTCCGCGTCGCGCTCGTGCGCATGGGGCGCCGCATGCGGCGCGAGCGGGGCGACGAGTCGCTCTCGCTCCACCACCTCTCGGCGCTCGGCGCCATGCAGCAGCTCGAGGAGCCCACCCTCGCCCGCATCGCCGCGGCCGAGTGCGTGAAGCCGCCGAGCATGGTGAAGACGCTGCAGCACCTCGAGGCGCTCGGCTACGTCGAGCGCAGCGACCACCCGAGCGACGGGCGCATGGTCGTGTTCCGCATCAGCGGCAAGGGCGACGCGATGATCGCCGAGACCCGCGAGCGCCGCAACCGCGCGCTCGCCGCCGCCATCGAGCGGCTCGACCCCGCCGAGCGCGAGATCCTCGAGAAGGCCGTGCCCCTCATCGAGCGGCTGGCCGAAGCATGATGTTCCGGTCCTTGCGGCTGTTCAACTACCGCACGTGGTTCACCGGCGCGCTCATCTCGAACGTCGGCGCGTGGATGCAGTCGACCGCGCTGTCGTGGACGGTGCTGACGGTGCTCACCGCCAACGACGCGACCGCGGTCGGCATCAACATGGCGCTGCAGTTCGGCCCGCAGCTGCTGCTCGTGCCCGTCTCAGGCCTCATCGCCGACAAGTACGACCGCCGCAAGGTGCTGCTCGTCACCCAGTCGGCGATGGGCCTCCTCGCGCTCATCCTGGGCGTCGTCGTCACGGCGGGCGTCGTCGAGCTGTGGCACGTGCAGCTGTTCGCGCTCGCGTTCGGCATCGTGCAGGCGTTCGACATGCCGGCCCGCCAGGCCTTCGTCTCCGAGCTCGTCGGGCAGGACGACATCGGCAACGCCGTCGCGCTGAACTCCGCCTCGTTCCACGGCGCCCGGCTCGTGGGCCCGGCCGTCGCGGGCGTGCTGATCGCGCTCGTCGCGCCCGGCCCCGTCTTCCTCATCAACGCGCTCACGTTCATCGCCATGCTCGTCGCGCTCATGCGCATCCGCACCTCCGAGCTGCAGCCGAGCCCGCGCGGCGCGAAGGGCTTCGGCGACATCGTGCAGGGCTTCCGCTACGTGCGGAAGCGCGGCGACCTGCTCATCGTCTTCGCGATGGCGTTCATCCTCGGCACGTTCGGCCTGAACTTCCCCATCTACATCTCGACCATGACGAGCGTCGAGTACCAGGCCGAGGCCGACACCTTCGGCGTGCTCTCGAGCGCGATGGCGATCGGCTCGGTGACGGGCGCCTTGCTCGCGGCCCGCTCCGCCAGGCCCCGCTGGACGTTCATCATCGGCGGCATCGGCCTCTTCGTGCTCGCGTGCGCCTTCGCCGCCGTCGCCCCGCACATCATCGTCTTCGGGGTCGCGCTCGTCGTCGCCGGCTTCACGGCGCAGCTGTTCATGACCAACGCGAACGCGATGGTGCAGCTCACGAGCGCGCCCGAGATGCGCGGTCGCGTCATGGCGCTGTACGGCGCCGTCTTCATGGGCGGCACGCCCATCGGGGCGCCGATCGTCGGCTGGGTGGCGGATGCGTGGGGTCCCCGCGCCGGCATCATGGTCGCGTCGGTCACGTGCCTGGTGGCGTTCGCCCTCGGCGCCGTCTGGTGGATCAAGGCCCGCCGCGACGACCGCATGAGCCGCACCGGCACGCTGACGCTGCCGCCGGCGACGGAGTCCGTCGACGTCGTGAAGTGACCATGCCGCCGCAGGCGGTGCGAGGGGGGATCGGATGCGCCAGGTCGAGTCGGTGTGGGACTACCCGCGGCCGCCGCGGGTCGAGCCGAGCGACGAGCTCGTGCGCGTCGTGCTCGGCGGCGAGGTGATCGCCGAGACGCGCGCATCGCTGCGGGTGCTCGAGACGAGCCATCCGCCCACCTACTACCTGCCGCGCGACGCGTTCGTCGAGGGCGCGCTGTCGCAGGCGCCCGGCGCGAGCGTGTGCGAGTGGAAGGGCCGCGCGAGCTACCTGACCGTCTCGGGCGGCGACCGCTCCGAGCAGGGGGCGGCGTGGACCTACCCGGTGCCGCGGCCCGGCTTCGAGGCGCTGCGCGACCACGTGGCGATCTACCCCGGCCGCATGGACCGCGTCGAGGTCGACGGCGAGCAGGTCGTGCCGCAGGAGGGCGGCTTCTACGGAGGCTGGATCACCTCGCGCGTCACCGGCCCCTTCAAGGGCGCACCGGGCACGCGCGGCTGGTAGCCGCCGGCTACTCCTTGTGGCCCTGCTTCCACGCCTCCACCACGAGGCGCACGATGAGCAGCGCCAGGAACACGGCGAAGATGACGGATGCGGTGCGCGGGTCGAGCGCAGCGGCGGCAGCCGCGCCGAGCGCGGTCGTGACGCTCGCCGAGAGCCCCACGATCACCGCGGCGATCAGGTCGACGTTCTTGCGGCGCAGGTTGCCGATCGTGCCCGAGATGGCGGTCGGGATCATCATCGCGAGCGACGTGCCCTTCGCGACGAGGTCGCTCTGCCCGAAGAGCAGGATGAGCATCGGCACGACGACGATGCCGCCGCCGACGCCGAGGATGCCCGAGAGCACGCCGGTGACGAAGCCGAGCACGACGAGCCCGATGATCGGCAGCACGTCGAGCTGCAGCTCCGCGTCGCGCGACGGCACCGCGAAGAACAGGCTGACGGCGACCGCGATGAGGAAGACGATGAACGCCCAGCGGATCGCGACGACCGGCAGCTTGTGCAGCAGGTGCGCGCCGACCTGGGCGCCGACGACCGAGCCGATCACGAGGATGAGGGCGACGAGCCAGTCGACGTTCCCGGCGACGGCGTAGCTGCCGACCCCGACGAGCGCGGCGGGCACGATCGCGGCGAGCGACGTGCCGGCTGCGAGGCGGCGCGGGAAGCCCGCGGCGAGCGCGAGCAGCGGCACGATGACGATGCCGCCGCCGATGCCGAACATGCCCGAGAGGAAGCCGGCGAAGAGGCCGATGCCGACGAGGGCCCAGATCGGGCGGCGGTGGTCCGTCTCGAGCTCGTCAGTCACCCGTCCATTCTGCCGTGCGCCGTCGCATCCGCCCGCCGTGCCCTGCGGCTACGCCGTGGGCGCCGCCTTCGGGCGCATGGCGTGCGCCATCCACCACCACGTGAAGACGCCGATCGCGGTGTGCACGACGACGCCCACCAGGATGCCGATGAGCACGACCGCGATGCCCCAGCCGAGCAGCTGGCCGCCGTCGAGGGCGGTGCCGTCGAAGCCCATGCCGCCGAAGCCGTCGCCGTCGGAGCCGTCGGTGCCCTGGCCGCCCCACGGAGCGCCCATCCCCATGGGCAGGCCGCCGAACGGCATCGTGATGCCCGACATGAGGCCGGTGATCACGTTCGTGCCGACGATCGCGATGCCCCAGCCGGCGAAGGTGATGCCGACCGGGTGCTCGACGCCGGGCCCGCGCAGCATGCGGATGCTGACGAGGAAGCCGACGACCAGCAGCACCAGGCCGACGACGACGCCCACGATGAAGACGACGGAGTACGAGGCGAGCCACTCGACCGCGCCCGGGAGGATCGGCGGCATGCCGTCGAGGCCGCCGTTCCAGAGCGCCGCGAGCGCGCTCAGGAGCCCCGCGACGAGGAACGGCAGGGCGAGGAGGCCCGCGGACGTGGTCGCGATGTGCAGGCCGAGCCAGCTGATGCCGCCGCCGACGCCGCCCGCGAGGCGGGCGCGGCGGGCAGCCTGCCGGGTGAGCGGCGGGCGCGGGGGCTGGGGCGCGGCCGTCGCGGAGGACAGGTGGCCGTGCGGCTGGGGCGCAGCCGCAAAGGGCTGCGGGTGGGGCATCATCTGCGGTCCGGGTGCGCCGGGCTGCGGGGCAGGGTTGGGCACCGTCATGGCGCCACCGTACGCCCGGCGGGAGGCCGCGAACAGGCCCCGTGACCGCCCGGGCGCGGCGTGGCGCTCACCTCGACGAGACCGTGCCGAAGCGCTGCGCGATCGGCACGAGCAGCGCCGGCCGGGCGGCGATCCAGGCGGCCGCGATCACGAGCAGGGAGCCCGCGAACCAGAGGAACCCGATCCAGTCGTCGGCGTCGCGCGCGGCGTACATGTGGTTGAGGTTGCGCAGCGCCCCGGTGGTCAGCACGAGCAGCACGTGCGTGACGATGAAGACCACGAAGTAGAGCATCACCGGGAAGTGCACGGCCCGCGCCCACGCGATCGGGTAGGCGCGGTCGAGCCGCTCGTTCCCCTTCGGCCACCAGCCGCTCATGCGCACGCCCGTGATGATCGCGAGCGGCGCCGCGACGAAGACGGTGGCGAAGTAGGCGAGCTGCTGCAGCGCGTTGTAGGCGACCCAGCCGTCCTCGACGGGCCAGTCGAGCGTCGCGTACTGCAGCCCGGCCGAGATCGCGTGCGGCACGACCTCCCACGTGGTCGGCACGATGCGCATCCACTGCCCCGTGGCGATGAGCAGCACGACGAACACGACGCCGTTCAGCACCCAGAGCACGTCGAGGCTCGTGTGGAGCCACACGGTGAGGGATGCCTTGGTGCCGGTGCGCTTCGAGGTCCAGTAGGCCTCGGGCTTGCGCTCGGCGCGCACCTGGAGGCCCGAGCGGATGATGAGCACGATGAGCAGCGCGTTCGCGAAGTGCGACCAGCTGAGCCAGGGCGGGATGCCGACAGGGGCGCCCTCGGGCAGCGGCGCGGTGCCGTGGTACTGCTCGACGAACGCGGCGATCGGCTCGAGGCCGACGAACCAGCGCGCGATGGCGACGAGGATCGTGGCCGCGCCGACGACGGCGAGCGCGACGAGCACGCCGGCGGCGATCCACTGGCGGCGCGTGGCGGGGCGGAGGCCGGGTGCGGCATCCTTCGCGGGGGTCGTCTCGACTCCGGCGCTGCGCGCCGGGCT
Organism: Agrococcus sediminis; assembly: GCF_007923295.1. Lineage (GTDB taxonomy): Bacteria > Actinomycetota > Actinomycetes > Actinomycetales > Microbacteriaceae > Agrococcus > Agrococcus sediminis. The sequence goes on from NZ_VOIR01000012.1 coordinate 390,140, forward strand.
CGACGAGCGGGTGGGCTCCTCCGCTGATCGAGGAGCGGCCGCAGGCCGCGTCTCGAGATCACCCGGCACACCCTGCGCGGGAGTCGTCTCGACTCCGGCGCTCCGCGCCGGGCTCGACGAGCGGGTGGGCTCCCCCGCTGATCGAGGAGCGGCCGCAGGCCGCGTCTCGAGATCACTCGGCACACCCTGCGCGGGGGTCGTCTCGACTCCGGCGCTGCGCGCCGGGCTCGACGAGCGGGTGGGCTCCTCCGCTGATCGAGGAGCGGCCGCAGGCCGCGTCTCGAGATCACCCGTCGCACCCTTGGCGGGAGTCGTCTCGACTCCGGCGCTCCGCGCCGGGCTCGACGAGCGGGTGGGGGCCGCCGCCGGTGGCGCCGCTTCCTCCGCTGATCGAGGAGCGGCCGCAGGCCGCGTCTCGAGATCACCCGTCGCACCGGGCGCCGGGCTCGCCGCCCGGGCCGCCGCAGCCGGCCAGGGCTCGCCTCCGGCGACGCGCGGGAGGCCGCGGCGGATCGACGCGGCGCCGTCGAGCGCGGGAGCTGCGGTCCCGGCGGCGACCGCCGCCGCGGGCCGCGACTCCTCCTCCGCTGATCGAGGAGCGGCCGCAGGCCGCGGCTCGAGATCATCCGGGGCGCCGGGTGCGGGGGTCGTCTCGATACGGCCGCTCCGCGGCCTACTCGACGAGCGGGGGGCGACGGCATCCGGCCACGGCTCCCCGCCCGGCACCCTCGGGAGCCCACGGCGCATCCCGGTGGCGGGCTGCTGCCCGGCGACGGGCACGGCGACAGGCGCCTCCGGTACGGATTCGCGGGTGTCGGCATCCGCGACCCGCGCATCGGTACCGGAGATCGGCTCGGCGACGGCCACCGGCGGCTCGGCCACCGGCGGCGCGGCCGGCTCCGGCGCGACCGGCGCCACCGCTCCGCCGGGCGGCCAGGGCTCGCCGCCGGGCGCGCGCGGCAGCCCGCGGCGCACGACGATCGGCTCCGGCACGCTCAGCCCTTCCGCGCCTCGAGGGCGCTGATCAGCTGCGGCACGATCGTGAAGAGGTCGCCCACGACGCCGAGGTCGGCGACCTCGAAGATCGGGGCAGACGCATCCTTGTCGATCGCGATGATCGTCTTGGCCGTCTGCATGCCCGCGCGGTGCTGGATCGCGCCGGAGATGCCCACCGCGAGGTAGAGCTCGGGCGAGACCGACGTGCCGGTCTGCCCCACCTGCAGCGACTGCTCGGCGTAGCCCGCGTCGACCGCGGCGCGCGAGGCACCCACGGCCGCGCCGAGCGCGTCGGCGAGCTGCTCGACGAGCGCGAACTGCTCCTTCGAGCCGAGCCCGCGGCCGCCCGAGACGACCTTCTTGGCGCTGCGCAGATCCGGGCGCGACGAGGTCTGCGGCGCCGGCTCGAAGCCCTCGACGACCGCCGCGCGGCGGCCCGACGCCTCCACGGCGAACTCGTGCACGTCGGGCGTCGCCGCCTCGGCGCGCGCGTCGATCGCGCCGAGGCGCACGGTCGCGACGAGCGGGCCGAAGGTGGCCGCCGAGTCGACGTCGTAGGCGCCGCCGTAGACCGAGTGCCGCACGACGACGCCCTCGTCGTCGCGCGAGACGCCGACGATGTCGGCCGCGAGCGGCGCGCGAAGGCGCGCGGCGAGGCGACCGGCGACGTCGCGCCCCTCGATGGTCGCGGGCACGAGCACGGCGTCGGGCTGCACGAGCGCGACCGCCGCCGCCGCCGCGTCGGCCGCGGGCACGCCCAGCTGGTCGCCGTCCGCGGTCGCCGTGTGCACGGTCGTCGCCCCGAGCGAGGCGGCCTGCTCGGCGAGGCCGGCCAGCGCATCCGCCGGTCCGACGACGACCGCGACGGGCGTGCCGATCTCGGAGGCCGCGCCGAGCACCTCGGCGGCGCCGGCGGGGAGGCCGCCGCCGGGCGCGGCGGGCAGCACGGTGAGGATGGGGTGCGTCATGCGAGCCTCCGGTCGGCCAGGAACGCGGCGATGCGCTCGCCGGCGTCGCCCTCGTCGGTGATGATCTCGCCGGCGGCGCGCGGCGGCCGCTCGGCGACGGCGGTCATGATCGAGCGCGGCGACGCCGTCTCGTCGGCCTCGACCTCGAGGTCGTCGAGGGTGAGCTGCTCGACCGGCTTCTTCTTGGCGTTCATGATGCCGCGCAGCGCCGGGAAGCGCGGGTCGGGCAGCGCCTCGGTGATCGACACGATCGCCGGGAGCGCGGCCTGCGCGACCATCGACCCGCCGTCGGTCGCCCGGGTGCCGCGCACCGCATCCGCCGTGATCTCGAGCGACTCGAGCCGCGTGATGGCGGGCACGTCGAGCAGCTCGGCGAGCCACGGCACGAGCACGCCGCCGACGCCGTCGGTGGATGCGTCGCCGGCGATGACGAGGTCGAAGCCGCCTCGGCGCAGGGCCGCGGCGAGCACCTCTGCGGTGCGGCCGAGGTCGGCGCCCGCGAGCCGCTCGTCGGCGACGTGCACCGCGGAGGCTGCGCCCATCGCGAGCCCCTTGCGGAGCGTGGACTGCGCGGCCTCGGGCGCCATCGTCAGCACGACCACCTCGACGTCGGACGCCGACTCGGCGTGCCGCAGCGCCGCCTCGAGGGCGCGCTCGCCGATCTCGTCGAGCACCGTCTCGCTCGCCGCGCGGTCGGCGAGCCCGGTCTCGAGGCTGAGCACGCGCGGCCCCCAGGTGTCGGGCACGGGCTTCATGAGCACGACGATCTTCATCGCGATCCCTTCGGTGTGTCGGCGACTCGCGCCTCGGCTACGGTGATGCTCGACGAGGAGGAGCCCTTGGCCAGACCCGCGATGCCGATCGATCCGATCGCCGAGGCGCGCCGCCAGTGGCTCGCGCACGGGTGGGCGGATGCGGTGCCGGGCATGGTGCTCGTGACCTCGGTGAACCGGGCGCAGCAGCTGCTCGTCGCGCCCGTCGAGTCGACGCTGCGGCCGTTCGCGCTGTCGTTCGCGCGCTTCGAGGTGCTGCGGCTGCTCGCGTTCACGCGCGACGGGCGGATGCCGATGGGCTCGGCGACCGCGCGCCTGCAGGTGCACCCGACGAGCGTGACGAGCACGGTCGACCGGCTCGTGCGCGACGGGCTCGTGCGGCGCGAGAAGCACCCGACCGACGGGCGGGCGACGGTGCTGGCGATCACGGATGCGGGGCGCGAGCTCGTCGAGCGGGCCACGGAGGCGCTCAACGCGCAGGCGTTCGCCGATGTCGGCCTCGACGAGGCCGACGCGGCCGACCTGGTGCGCATCATCGCGCGGCTGCGCAAGCGCGCAGGCGACTTCGAGGATCCGCCGGAGCTGCCCGAGCCGCTGTAGCTGAGGGTCTCGCGCTCAGCGATGCCGGAAGCTCGGTTCGCGCTTCTCACGGAACGCCGCCATCCCTTCCTTCTGGTCGGCCGTGTCGAACAGGCCGGTGAAGAGCTCGGCCTCGACGGCGATGCCCTGCTCGAGCGGCACCTCGAGCGCCGCATCCATCGCCGCCTTCGCGGCGCGCAGGGCCGGCAGCGACTTCGCCGCGATGCCGGCGGCGACCGACTGCGCCTCGTCGAGCAGCTCGGCCGCGGGCACGACGCGCGAGACGAGGCCGATGCGCTCCGCCTCCTCGGCGCGCACGCGGCGCCCGGTGAGGATGATCTCGGCCGCCTTCGGGTAGCCGACCGCGCGCACGAGCCGCTGCGTGCCGCCGATGCCGGGGATCACGCCGAGGCTCAGCTCGGGCAGCCCGAAGACGGCGGTGTCGGCGGCCAGGATGATGTCGCACATGAGCGCGAGCTCGCACCCGCCGCCGAGCGCGTAGCCCGACACCGCGGCGATGACCGGCTTCTGCACGTGCGCGAAGTCGAGCCACGCCTCGAAGTGCCCGCGCCCATCCGCCCCGCTCTGCCGCATCTCGGCGGCCGACCGGTCGGCCATCTCCTTGATGTCGGCGCCGGCGGCGAACGCCTTCTCGGAGCCGCTCACGACGATCGCGCCGACGCCGTCGTCGGCGTCGAGCTCGGTCGCGACCGCCACGAGCTCGCGCATGAGCTGCGCGTTGAGGGCGTTGAGCGCCTCGGGCCGGTCGAGGTGGATCCAGGCGACGCGATCGCGCCGCTCGACGCGGATGGTCTCGAGCTCGGTCATGCGCGCTCCTCCTGCTGCGATCGGGTGGGCAGTGCCAGGTCGCCCTCGGGCACGGGGGCGAAGCAGGCCTCCACCATCGCAGGCGTGACGCCCGCGAGCGAGGCCGGGCGCCAGCGCGGCCGGCGATCCTTGTCGACGAGCTGCGCGCGCACGCCCTCGGCGAAGTCGGGCGCGAGCGACACGTGCCGCGAGACGCGGAACTCCTGCACGAGCGCCTCCTCGAGCGAGCCCATCCGGCGGGCGCGCCGCAGCGCCGCGAGCGTCACCGCGACGGCGAAGGGCGAGCGCTCGGCGATGGTGCCGGCCATCGCGACGCCCTCGTCGCCGGCGGCGCGCAGCCGCGCGACGATCAGCGCCGGGTCGTCGCCGGCGAAGGCGTGGTCGATGAGCGGCCGGCTCGCCTGGAGCGTGCCGGCGGGCGGGGCGGTCGCGAGGCGCGCGATGGCGTCGTCCGGATGCGTCGTCTCGAGCAGCGCGAGCAGCTCCGGGAGGCGGTCGTCGGGCACGTGCGCATCCGAGAGCCCGAGCGCGATCGCGTCGGCGGCGCCGAAGTGGTCGCCGGTGAGCGCCGCGCGGGTGCCGAGCTCGCCGCTGCGGCGCGTGAGCAGCCAGGTGGCGCCGACGTCGGGCACGAAGCCGATCGTCACCTCGGGGAAGCCGATGCGGGTGCTGCCGGTGGCGACGCGGTGGCTCGCGTGGCCCGAGATGCCGACGCCGCCGCCGAGCACGATGCCGTGCTGGATCGCGACGACGGGCTTCGGGAAGCGCGCGATCGCGGCGTTCATCGCGTACTCGTCGCGCCAGAAGCGGGCGGCGCCGCGCCCGCCGTTCGACTGCACGTCGTCGCGGAGGCTCACGACGTCGCCGCCGGCGCAGAGCGCCCGCTCCCCCGCGCCCGTGATCGCCACGCACTCGACCTCGTCGTCCGCTGCCAGCGTGCGCAGCGCATCCGCCACGTCCCGCACCATCGCGTGCGTGAGCGCGTTGAGCGCCCGCTGCCGGTCGAGCACGATCACGCCGAGCGCGCCGCGGCGCTCGACGCGCACGTGCTCGGCGGGCGGCGCGCTCGCGCTCGCGCTCGCGGTCGCACTCAGGGTCGGCTCGGTCATCGCGCCCCCAGCATGGCGCGGCCGACGATCATGCGCATCATCTCGTTGGTGCCCTCGAGGATGCGGTGCACGCGCAGGTCGCGCACGACGCCCTCGATGCCGTACTCGTGCAGGTAGCCGTAGCCGCCGTGCAGCTGCAGCGCCTCGTCGGCGACGCGGAAGCCGGCGTCGGTCGCGAACCGCTTGGCCATCGCGCATGCGACCTGCGCGTCGGGATCCTTCGCGTCGAGCTTCGCCGCGGCCCGCTCGACGAGGGCGCGCCCGGCCTGCAGCTCGGTCTCCATGTCGGCGATCTGGAACTGCACGTGCTGCCGCGACGCGAGCGGCTGGCCGAACGTCGCGCGGTCCTTGACGTAGGCGATGCTGCGCTCGAGCGCCCACTGCGCGCCGCCGATCGAGCACGCGGCGATGCCGAGGCGGCCGCCGTTCAGCCCGCGCATCGCGATGCCGAAGCCGTCGCCCTCCTCGCCGAGCCGGTCGGCCGCGGGCACGCGCACGCCGTCGAGGATCACCTGGCGGGTCGGCTGCGCGTTCCAGCCCATCTTGTGCTCGTCGGGGCCGAAGGAGAGGCCGGATGCGTCGCCCGGCACGATGAAGGCGGTCATGCCGCGCGATCCCTGCCGGTCGGGGTCGCTGCCGCCCGTGCGCGCCATGACGACGTAGACGGCCGACGAGCCCGCGCCCGAGATGAACTGCTTCGTGCCGGTGAGCACGTAGTCGTCGCCGTCGCGCACGGCCGCGCTGGCGACCGCGGCGGCGTCGGAGCCGGCGCCGGGCTCGGTGAGGCAGTAGCTGGCGAGGTCGTCCATCGAGCACAGGCGCGGGAGCCAGCGGCGGCGCTGCTCGTCGGTGCCGAACTCGTCGATCATCCAGGCGACCATGTTGTGGATCGAGAGGTAGGCGGCGACGGCCACGTCGCCGCGGGCGAGCTCCTCGTAGATGGCGACGGAGTCGGCACGGGTGAGGCCGGAGCCGCCGACGTCCTCGCCGACGACGATCGCGCCGAGCCCGAGCGAGCCCGCCTCGCGCAGCGTCTCGACGGGGAACTCCTTGTCGGCGTCGCGCTGGTTGGCGAAGGGCGCGAGGCGGGCCTCGGCGAAGTCGCGCACCGCCTCGACGAGCGCGGCGCGCTCCTCTGCGGTGGCCTGGGCGGCCATCGTGCCGGCGGTGCTGATGGCGGACATGCGCTCACGACCCCTTCGTCGCATCCGTTGTGCGTCCACGTAGATAGATGGACGTCCACATATCTACCATCCCGGGCTCACGGCGCGCCAGCGCCGCGACGCCATCTGCCCGCGCATCGTTCGTCGACCGGCCAGGTGTGGCGCCGGCCGGATAGTCCGGCCGGCCGTGCACTGGGCCGGTTGACGAACGGCGACGAGGAGGCGGCGGGGCGCGACGGACTGCCCGCGCGGTTGAGGAAGAGCGGATGCGGTCGCTACCGTCAGGGGCGATGGCGCCGACGGCGGCGCCCGCGAAGGGTGCGCATGGACATCACGGGACAGGTGGCCCTCGTCACCGGCGGAGCATCGGGGCTCGGCCTCGCGACCACGAAGGCACTGCTCGCGCAGGGCGCGCGCGTCGTGGTGCTCGACCTGGGCGGCACGCCCGCCGCCGAGGCGGCCGCAGCGATCGAGGGCGTGACCGTGGTCGCCGCCGACGTGCGCGACGAGGCGCAGGTCTCGGCCGCCCTCGACGCCGCCGACGCGCTCGGCGACCTGCGCGTCGTGGTCAACTGCGCCGGCGTCGGCGACGCCGCGAAGGTGCTCGGCAAGCAGGGGCCGTTCCCGCTGGCCCAGTTCCAGCGGGTGATCGACATCAACCTCGTCGGCACCTTCAACGTCATCCGCCTCGCCGTCGAGCGGATGGCGCGCACCGAGCCGATCGGCGAGGAGCGGGGCGTGATCGTGAGCACCGCATCCGTCGCCGCCTTCGACGGCCAGATCGGGCAGGCCGCCTACACCGCGTCGAAGGCGGGCGTCGCCGGCATGACGCTGCCCATCGCGCGCGAGCTCGCGGCGCTGCGGATCCGCGTCAACACGATCGCCCCGGGCCTGTTCGACACGCCCCTGCTCGCGGCGCTGCCCGAGCCGGCGCGCATCTCGCTGGGCCAGCAGGTGCCGCACCCGGCCCGGCTCGGCGACCCCGCCGAGTTCGGCCTGCTCGTGACGCAGATCGTCGCGAACCCGATGCTCAACGGCGAGACCATCCGGCTCGACGGCGCCATCCGCATGGCGCCGAGATAGGAGGATCGGATGCGCTCCGACTACTACGACGACGACCACGCCTCGTTCCGCGAGAGCGTGCGGGAGTTCGCCGCGCGCCACGTCGCCCCGCACTACGACGACTGGGAGCGCGACGGCCTCATCGACCGCGACCTCTACCGGCGGATGGGCGAGGCGGGCCTGATCGGCATCGCCATCCCGGAGCGCTTCGGCGGCATGGAGGTCGACGACTACCGGTTCCGCATGGTGATCAGCGAGGAGCTCGCGCGCGTCGGCGCGGCGGCGCTCAACGCCACGCTCGGCGTGCACGACGACATCGTCATCCCCTACCTCCTCGACCTGGCGAGCCCAGAGCAGCAGGAGCGCTGGCTGCCGGGCATGGCCGCCGGCACCTCGATCGGCGCGATCGGCATGACCGAGCCCGGCGCCGGCAGCGACCTGCAGGGCATCCACTCGAGCGCCGTCCGCGACGGCGACTGCTGGGTGCTGAACGGCTCGAAGACCTTCATCACGAACGGCATCCACGCCGACAAGGTGCTCGTCTTCGCGCGCACCGACCCGGCGGCGGGCTCCCGCGGCTTCACGCTCTTCCTCGTCGAGGAGGGCATGGCCGGCTTCGAGCGCGGCCGCAAGCTCGAGAAGGTGGGCCTCCACTCGCAGGACACCGCCGAGCTCTTCTTCCGCGACGTGCGCATCCCCGACGCCAACGTCGTGGGCGAGCCCGGCATGGGGCTCGTCTACCTCATGCAGCGGCTGCCGCGCGAGCGGCTCTCGATCGCGACCGGCGCGCTCTCGTCGGCCGAGGCCGCCTACGCGTGGGGCCGCGACTACGTCTTCCAGCGCTCGGCGTTCGGCGGCCTGATCGGCGACCTGCCGACGGTGCGGTTCACGCTCGCCGAGCTCGAGACCGAGCTCGACATCGCGCGCGCCTACCTCGAGCGCTGCGTGCTGGCGCTCAACGAGGGGCACCTGACGACCGTCGACGCGTCGAAGGCGAAGTGGTGGGCGACCGAGCTCGAGCAGCGGGTCATCACCCGCAGCCTGCAGCTGCACGGCGGCTACGGCTTCATGGAGGAGTACCCGATCGCGCGCGCGTTCCGCGACTCGCGGGTGCAGACCATCTACGGCGGCACGACCGAGATCATGAAGGAGATCATCGGCCGCGACATCGCCAAGCGCGCGAAGCCGTAGCTGCGCGCGACCGGCGGGAGGGCGACGGATGCGTGAGGCAGTGATCGTCGACGCGGTGCGCACCGCGTCGGGCCGGGGCAAGCCCGGCGGAGCGCTCTCGGGGGTGCACCCCGTCGACCTGCTCGCCTCGGTGCTCGAGCAGCTCGTGGCGCGCACCGGCATCGACCCGGCGACGATCGACGACGTGATCGGCGGCTGCGTGCAGCAGGTCGGCGAGCAGTCGGGCAACGTGACGCGCAGCGCCCTGCTCGCGGCCGGCTTCCCCGAGCACGTGCCCGGCACATCCGTCGACCGGCAGTGCGGCTCGAGCCAGCAGGCGGCGACCTTCGCGGCGCAGGCGATCATGGCCGGCGCGCAGGACGTCGTGATCGGGTGCGGCGTCGAGTCGATGAGCCGGATCCCGCTCGGCACGGCGGCGATCGAGCGCGACATCCACGGCTCGCGCCTCGCCGAGCGCTACCCCGACGGGCTCGTGCACCAGGGCATCTCGGCCGAGCTCATCGCGGCGAAGTGGGGGCTGTCGCGTGCCGAGCTCGACGACTTCGCCGCCCGCTCGCACGAGCTCGCGGCGGCGGCCGGCGCCGACGGGCGCTTCGACGGCGAGATCGTGCCGATCGATCTCGGCGAGGGGCGGCAGCACCGCGTCGACGAGACGGTGCGTGCCGCGACGACGCGGGAGGGGCTCGCGGGCCTCGCCCCCTCGTTCGAGCACCCGCGCTACGCGGTGCGCTTCCCCGAGATCGCGTGGCGCATCACGCCCGGCAACGCTTCGCCGCTCACCGACGGGGCGTCGGCGGCGCTCATCATGTCGCGCGAGATGGCGGATGCGCTGGGGCTCCGCCCGCGGGCGCGCTTCGTCGCGTCGTCGGTCGTCGGCGACGACCCGATCATGATGCTCACGGGGCCCATCCCGGCGACGGCGAAGGTGCTCGCGAGGGCCGGGCTCAGGATCGGCGACATCGACGCGTTCGAGGTGAACGAGGCGTTCGCGTCGGTGCCGCTCGCGTGGCTGCGGGAGACGGGCGCGCCGCTCGAGCGGGTCAACCCGCGCGGCGGCGCGATCGCGCTCGGGCACGCGCTCGGCTCGTCGGGCACGCGGCTGCTCGCGACGCTGCTGGGGCAGCTCGAGCAGACCGGCGGCCGCTACGGCCTGCAGACGATGTGCGAGGGCGCCGGCATGGCGAACGCGACGATCATCGAGCGGCTGGGCTGAGTCTCAGCCCCGCTAGCCCCGCTCGTCGAGCCGCGCCCGCCCCCGCTCGTCGAGCCGCGCCCGCGCTCCGCTCGTCGAGCCGCGCCCGCCCTCCGCTCGTCGAGCCGCGCCCGCGCTCCGCTCGTCGAGCCGCGCCCGCCCTCCGCTCGTCGAGCCGCGCCCGCGCTCCGCTCGTCGAGCCGCGCCCGCCCTCCGCTCGTCGAGCCGCGCCCGCAGGGCGCGAGTCGAGACGACGCTGCTGATCTCGCGCCCCAGAGCTCCGCGAATATAGGGACAGTGGCGCTCATCCGCCGCCGATGACAGCCACTGGCCCTATATCTGCGGCGCGCGGGGCGCGAGCGCCGGATGCGCCGGGCGAGCGCGCGCCGCGCGGCGCGAGGGACGCTGTGCGGGCCGGCTCAGGCCGCCGCGCTGCCGCGCTCCGCGAGCGCGCGCTCGATGTCGTCGCGCAGCTCGTCGGGCGTCGTCGTCGGGGCGAACCGCTCGATCACGCGGCCGTCGCGGCCGATGAGGAACTTCGTGAAGTTCCACTTGATGGCACCGCCGAGCTTCCCCTTCTTCTCCTCCTTGAGCCACTGGAAGACCGGGTGCGTGTCGGGGCCGTTGACCGCGATCGGCGCGAACATCGGGAACGAGACCCCGTAGTTGCGCTGGCAGACCTCGGCGATCTGCTCGACCGAGTCGTGCTCCTGCTTGAACGAGTCGGAGGGGAAGCCGAGCACGACGAGCCCCTCGTCCTGCAGCTCGCGGTGCAGCTGCTCGAGGCCCTCGAACTGCGGCGTCAGCCCGCACCGGCTCGCGGTGTTCACGACCAGCACCACCTTGCCCTCGAACGCGCCGAGGTCGACCTCGCCGCCGGTGAGTGCCTCTGCCTGGAAGTCGCTGAGCGTCGTCATGCCGACCACCCTGCCGGGCCTTGCTATGCGCGGCCCGAGAGCGGCGCATCCGCCTCAGTCCGAGTCGGCTGTCCGCGCATCGAGCCGGCGACCGGCCCAGACCGCGGCGGCCGCGAGCAGCACGCCGACCGCGGCGACGAGGATCAGCCAGCGGAAGTCGACCACGACGAGCAGCGCCGAGCCGAGCGCGAGCAGCAGCATCTGCGGCACGTTGATCGACACGTTGAGGGCCGCCGACGTGCGGCCCTGCAGGCGCGGCGGCGTCAGCCGCATGCGCAGCGTGACGACGCCGACGATCACCCACGGCACGCCGAACCCGATGAGGCCCTGCACCGCGCCCAGCCCGGCCCAGCGCATCCACGCCTCCGCGAGCGGCCACTGCACGAGCGCCCACGCGGCGAGCGTGCCGAGCCCGAGGAGCGCCAGGCCCCAGCCGACCAGGCGGCGCTCGCAGATGCGGCGCAGCATCCACGCGGCGCAGAGGCCGCCGGCGAGCGCGCCGACGCCCTGGATCGCCTGGGCGGGGCCGAGGGCCGCCGGCCCCTCCTGCAGGCCGTGCTCGACGAGCGGGAAGATCGTCGCGTTCAGCAGGCCCGTGAGGCCGAAGCCCGCGGCGACCGCGATCGTGAGCAGCCGCAGCAGCGGGTCGGCGAGGAGCGCGCGGAAGCCCGCCGAGAGCTCGTGCCAGTAGGTCTCGCCCTCGAGGCGCGGCTGCGGCTCGGACTCCTGCAGGCGGATGGTCGACATCATCACCGCCATCACGAGGAAGCCGGCGGTCGCGAGCGCGATGACCGCCCACGGGCCGGCCGCGACGTAGAGCGCGGCGCCGAGCGCCGGGCTCACGATGCGGCAGCCGTTGTCGATCGAGGTGAAGATGCCGTTCGCGCCCGCGAGCTCCTCGTCGGGCAGCAGGTCGCGCAGCAGCCCCGACTGCGCCGCGGCGGTGAGGTAGGCGGCCAGGCCGTAGCCGAACGTGGCGGCGTAGATGAGCCACACGTGCTGCGCGCCCTGCACGAGCAGGAGCGTGAGCACGACGGCGGCGGTGCCGAGGTTGGTGGCGATGAGCAGGGGCCTCCGGTGCACGCGGTCGGCGAGCTGGCCGGCGAACGGCGCGAGCAGCGCCGGCAGGCCGATGAAGAGGAACACGAGCGCGCCGGCCGCGTCGGAGCCGGTGAGCTCCTTCACCCAGATGGCGAGCACGAGGTAGAGGGCGCTGTCGCCGAGGTTGGTGGCGACCCAGCCGACCATGAGGCGCCGGTAGGCCGGGCGGCGCATGGGGCTCGGCGGCCTGGGGGCGGATGCGACGGGTGCGGTGGCGGCGGCGGTGCCGGTCATGGCGGGTCTCCTCGGGGAGGGGCGGCGGGGTGGAGGCGCGGCGAGCGAGGGTGGGGTCGTCTCGATACGGCCCTGCGGGACTGCTCGACGAGCGGGGTGCGGGCGGGGTCGTCTCGATACGGCCCTGCGGGCCTACTCGACGAGCGGGGTGGGGGCGGGGTCGTCTCGATACGGCCCTGCGGGCCTACTCGACGAGCGGGAGGGGTGGGGCGGCGCGCTAGGGCGTCGGCTCGGACGCCGGGTCGGGGTTGACCGCGCCGAAGAAGTGGGCCTTGCGGCTGCCCGAGGGGCGGGTCGCCGGGTCGGCCTCGCGGCCGTGGAAGCGCTCGGTGAGCCGGGCGATGTCGCCCGAGAGCTCCGAGAGCTCCTCGGCCGTCGCCCAGAAAGTGGAGAGGTTGACGGTGACGCCCTCGACCCACTCCGGCTCCTCGGCGCGGGTCATGAAGAAGTCGACGAGGCGGGCGGCCTCGTGCTGCACGTAGAGCGCGCCGATCGTGGCGGAGGTGCGCAGCGATGCCGGGTCGGAGGGGTCGGGGCGCAGGTCGCGGCTGCGGTGGGCGGGCCGCCAGGGCTTCGACGTGCCCTGCGCCTCGGCGCGCTCGATGAAGCCGGCCTTGGCGAGGGAGCGCAGATGGAACGAGCAGTTCGAGGGGCTCTCCCCCACCTGCTCGGCGATCTGGGTGGCCGTCGCCTCGCCCAGCTCGTCGATGACGGCGAGGATCTCGACGCGCAGCGGGTGCGCGAGCGCCCGCAGCACCGCGGGGTCGCTCGTGCGCAGGTCGGGCTTGTCGTGCCGGCCCTCGCTGCGCTGCTGCGCGTCGCGCTCCTCAGCCATGCTCAGATCCAACCACGCTGGATCATCGCCTCCGCGCGCACGCGGTCGTAGCGGCGCTCGGTGCGCTCCGCCTCGAGCCGTGCGCGGTGCCGCTCGTCGGCGCTCATGCCGATGACGCGGAGCGTCGTGGTGCGGATGCGGTCGGTGCGTCCCATGGGATGCCTCCTCGGTCTGTGCCGGCGATGGTCCCTGGGTGGTGCCGACATCCGAAAGAATACTTTCAAAGCATCCGCTTCGCAACAGTTCTTTCAAAAGAACCGCTTCGGCGTGTCGGGCGGTGCCGCGGGCACGACTGAAGGCCCCGACACCGTCACGGCGTCGGGGCCCGATCGGCGGCTTCAGCCGCGCCGTCAGGTGCGGCTCAGGAGCCCGCGAGCTCCTCCGCGCTGAGCTCGACCCACGGCCCTGCCGGGTTGATGACGAGCGACGAGAGGGTGCTGCTGCCGCGGAGCATCTCGAGCACCTTCGTGGTGGTCGTCGGGATGACGCCGTCGCGCGGCTCGCGGGCCGCGACCTCGGGCGCCGACGTGTAGGCGAGCAGCGCCACGGTGCCGTCGGGCCGTCGGCTCACCCGCAGCCGGGGCTTGCCCTCGTGCACCTGGCCGGCCTCGAGCGCGCCGGCGAGCAGCAGCGGCGCGTCGACGCGCAGCGCCGCGAGCACGTCGGCGGGCGTGGCGAGGCCGGCGTCGGCCGCGGCGATGACGCGCTGCAGGGCCTCGTTGCGGGGGTGGCGCAGCGCGCCCTCGATGTCGGCCGACGAGAGCGCGGCGGTCGTCTCGGCCGGGTCGATGAAGAGCCAGCCGGCGCCCTGCCGCTTGGCCATCTCGAGCACCGCGGAGGCCGGCTGCGCGACCGACTGCACGCGGGTGCCCTCGGGGTGCATGCGGGCGATCTCGGCGTTGCTCGTGAAGGCGAGCAGCGCCCGCTTGCCGTCGGGGCCGACGCGGCTGCTGATGCGGATGCGGGCGCGCTCCTGCAGGCGGCCGTCCTTGACCTCCATGTCGGAGCCCGTCGCGTCGAGCAGCAGCTCGCCGGCGAGCGCCGCGCGCAGCACGTGCACGACGGTCTCGAGCTTGGGGTCGGCGGCGAACGCCGCGACCGCTCGGCGCAACCGCGCGTTGTCGACCAGCTGTCCGCTCATGGCCCCACGCTATCCCGTGCGAGACATCTCACTGTTGACGTATATAAGCCGCGATGCAACCATTGCCCCATGCACGCGCTCGACGTCCTCGGCGATCCCGTGCGGCGACGCATCCTCGAGCTGCTCGCCGACGGCGAGGCGAGCGCGGGCGCGATCGCTGCCGCGATCGGCGCGGAGTTCGGGATCAGCCAGCCCGCCGTGAGCCAGCACCTGCGGGTGCTGCGGGAGCAGGGCTTCGCGACCGTGCGGCCCGAGGGCCAGCGGCGCCTCTACGCCGTCGACCCGGCCGGGCCCCGAGCGGCCCGCGAGTGGCTGAGCGCCTTCGACGCCTTCTGGATCCCGAGGCTCGCCGCGCTCGACACCGAGCTCGCGCGCGGGCGGAGGCGGCGACGGCTCGCAGCGGAGCGCGAGGGCGGCGCAGCGGCACCGGTCGCCTCCGACGCCGGCCGGGCCGATGCATCCGCCCATGACGACGGCGAGGGCGACCGCCCCGCCTCCCCCACCCCGACGAAGGAGCGATGACCATGGTGGATGTGCTGGCCCAGCTGGGCGCGGTCGACCGGACGGTGCAAGGCACCCAGATCGATGGCGAGCCCGCGCGGCTGCAGAGCCTCGCGCAGACCTACGACGCGCCGATCGACGACGTGTGGGATGCGGTGACGAGCCCGGAGCGCATCGCGCGGTGGTTCCTGCCGGTCTCGGGCGAGCTGCGGCTCGGCGGCCGCTACCAGCTCGAGGGCAACGCGGGTGGCGAGGTGCTCGAGTGCGAGCCGCCGGCCGACGGCGCGGCCCGCTACCGCGCGACGTGGGAGTTCGGCGGCGGCGTGACCTGGCTGACCGTGCGGCTCGCGAGCCTCGGCGAGCGCACGCGGCTCGTGCTCGAGCACGTGGCCCGCGAGGCGGACGTGCCGGCCGAGATGCGGGAGACCTTCGGGCCGGGCGCGACCGGCGTCGGCTGGGACGGCGGCCTGCTGGGCCTCGGGCTGCACCTGGCCGCGCCTGACACGGCGATGACGCCGGCCGAGGGCGAGGCGTGGGCGGCGACCGAGGAGGGCAACGCCTTCTACCGGGGCGCGGCCGACGCGTGGGCCGAGGCCTCGATCGCGGCCGGCACCGATCGCGAGACGGCCGGGCGGCAGGCGGATGCGACGTACGGGTTCTACACGGGCACGCTCGACCTGGGCGGCGGCGCGTAGGCGGGCTGCCCGCGGCGGACGCCTACGTGCACGGATCGAGGAGCGGTCACCGGATGAGGGCGGTGCGTCCTCGACCCGTGCGCGGGGCCTGGATCGTCCTCGCCCGGTGACGGGTCAGGCGCGACGCGCCGCGTCGCGCGGGCGCAGCGCCCAGCCCATCCACCGCCATGCCCCGGCCCCAGCCATGGCGCCGACCACGGTGCCGATGAACCCGGCGGCCAGCGCCGCGATGGCGAAGCTCGTCGCCGGGTCGCCCTCGGGCTCCAGCAGGGAGGTCACGATCGCGACGGCCACGGCGACGAGGTGCACGGGCACGGTCGCGATCGCGGCCGCGGCCGCCGTGATGCCGAGCGCGCGGCCCGCTCCCCAGCGCCGCAGCCGCAGCCAGCTCAGCAGCAGGCCCAGCAGGCACAGCACGGTGCCGATGGCGACGACGCCGACGGTGATCGGCGTCACGATCTCGGCGATGCCGTCCGCGAGCGGGTTCACGCCCGACCACAGGTAGACGAGGGGCGTGATGAGGGCGGAGACCCCGACGATGAACGCCCAGAAGAGCACGATGACGCCGCCGAGCGCCGTCCCGACGCCGAGCAGCGCGCCGCTCGACGCGCCGATGCGCAGCAGCCGGCGACGCTCCGCGTCGGTCAGCGGCGGGCGCGGCGCGGCGGCTTGCTGCCACGCGACCTGCTGGTGCGCGGGGAGCTGCTGCTGCACGGGCGGCTGCCACGCGGGCTGCGACGGCTGCTGCGGCATGGGCGGCTGCCACGTGGGCTGCGGCGGCTGCGACGACTGCGGGGCGCCCTGCGGCGGGAGGCTCATGCCGCGACCGTAGGGGCGCACGCCTGCGAGCCCGCTAGGACGCGCGCGGGTGCCGCGGGCGGCGTCACCGGACGGCGACCGTCAGCAGCACCGCCGCATCCGTCACCGCGTCGAGCGCGTGCCGCTCGTCGGGGATGCCGACCACATCGCCAGCCGAGGCCTCGAGCTCGCCGCCGGCCCAGCGCAGCCGCACCGTGCCGGTGAGCACCTGCAGCGTCGCCTCGCCATTGGCCTCGTGCTCGTCGAGGCCGCGCCCGGCCGCGAGCCCCATCACCGTCTGGCGCAGCGCCGCGTCGCGGCCCGAGCGGATCGACCGCCCGGCGCGCCCGCTGCTCGCCTCGCGGGCGGTGGCGAGCAGCTCGTCGGCGAGCGAGGGCAGGTGCACGGGGTCCATGGAGCCAGCATGCCGCGCGGGCGCCCGCGGCTCTACCCTCGGATTCAGGTGTCCCGGCCCGAGGAGGCGGCGATGACGACGGATGCGACGGGCCCGCGAGCGGGCGACGAGCGGTCGGGTGTTCGCGCCCCGCGCATCCTCGCGAGCACGGGCGACCTCGGCGCCGCGGCCGGCCCCGACGCCCGCGGCGCGATCTGGCGGCTCGACGAGGCCGAGCGGCACCTCGACGCGAACGTGATCGCGCTGCCGCCGGGCGAGCGCATCGAGTCGCACGCCGGTCCGGACGAGGACGTGCTGTGGCACGTCGTCGCGGGCTCCGGCACGCTCGCGACCGACGACGGCGAGGTCGAGCTGCTGCCGGGTGCGATCGTGTGGCTGCCGCGGCGCTCAACGCGCGCCGTCATCCCCGGCCCCCAGGGCCTCCGCTACCTCTCCGTGCATCGCCGCAAGCCCGGCCTCGGGATCGGTCGCGCGCCGGCGTGATGCGGCGCCGCAGCCGGAATCGAGCGCTCCGGGGCCGAAGACGTACGCTTTCGCCCGTCGCAACCCCTCGCCGCGCCAGCACCTTGCGCGAACGCCCGATATGCGCGCGCCCGCGCCGCTAGATTCGGCAGGTGTGAGCGCCACCGCCCCCGAAGCCGTCATCCTGATCCGCGCGCTGCAGTTCCGGCCCAACCCGGCGACCGCGGCCGACAACGCCTTCCAGGCCGAGCCCGACGACGGCGAGACGCCCGACGAGACCGCCGCGAAGGCGCTCGCCGAGATGGACGCGGTCGCCGAGGCACTCCGCGCGGTCGGCATCACGGTGCACGTGTTCGAGGACGAGGACCACACGCGTCCCGACAGCGTGTTCCCCAACAACTGGCTCTCCACGCACGCCGGCGGTGCCGTCGCCGTCTACCCCATGTACGCATCCAACCGCCGGCATGAGCGCCGCACCGACGTGCTCGAGATGCTGAAGAGCACGTACCGGGTGCAGACGATCATCGACTACTCGGGGCTCGAGCCCGACGGCATCTTCCTCGAGGGCACCGGCGCGATGGTGCTCGACCACGTCTCGCGCGTCGCGTACATGGCGCGCAGCCACCGCGCCGACACGAACGTGCTCGAGCGGTTCTGCACCGACTTCATGTACGAGCCGATGGTCTTCGACGCCGTCGACGCCGACGGCGTGCCGGTCTACCACACCAACGTCATCGCGTGCGTGGGCACCGACGTGGCGCTCTTCGCGCTCGACATGATCCCGGATGCGCGGCGTCGGCAGGAGGTGCGCGAGCGGCTCGAGGTGCACTGCCGGAAGGTCGTCGAGCTCACCGAGGAGCAGGTGCGCGAGTTCGCCGGCAACGCGGTGGAGCTCTCGGGCCGCTGGCCCGACGGCCGCCGCCGCACGATCATGGCGATGTCGGAGCGGGCGCGCAGGTCGCTGCGGCCCGACCAGATCGCGGTGATCGAGGAGTCGTGCGAGATCGTCGCGGTCGACATCCCCACGATCGAGCTCGCGGGCGGGTCGGTGCGCTGCATGATCGCGGGCGTGCACCTCGACCCGCGGCCCGCGCGCGAGCCCGAGCTCACCGAGGCGGTCGAGGCGATCGCCGAGGAGCCCGAGACGATGGACGGCGCCGAGGCGGCGTCGGAGCTGGAGCCGGCCGGCTAGGTGCAGGGACTCGGACCGAGACGCCCGTCGCCGACAACGGCCTTGCTGCGTGCCCAGGAACAGCGCCCTGCACCGAGCTCGAAGGCTCGGTGCAGGGCGCTCCGATCACCGGACGAGGCGGTCCAGCAGGAACGTCCCTTCCCTGCGGTACGGCTCGCCGAGCACCGCGCCGGAGTGGGACGCGATGCCGTTGCTGATCGCAAGCGCGGTGAAGAATGCTCGCTGCCCTTCGAGGCCGAGCGTCTCGACCTCATCGTCGGTCCACGACGGCACGATCGACTTCAGGATCTCGGGGCTCGTGTGCTCGAGCCAGTGCTGCGCGCTGAAGGTGTTCTGCGATGTCAGGACGCGCAGGGCGTCGAGCTTCTTGGGAAGGTGCTCGCCGATCTCCACGACGCAGTTCGGGCGCTCCGGCGTCATGTAGAAGATGGTCGGGATGGGGTGCGGCGGGTGGCCGCCACACTCCTCGACGCGCCAGTCACGGCCGGCGACGGCGAGCGCCTCGGCGAAGAGGATGGCGATCACCCGACGGTCCGGGTCGAGGTCGTGCTGCGCGTGCTCCGGGTCCTGCATGATGATGACGTCGGGCTTCTCCCGCCGGATGAGCGACACGACCTTCAGCTTCGCATCGCCGAGGAAGTCGACCTCGCCGAAGCCGACGTCCAGGAAGTCGACCTCGCTCGTGATGCCGAGCGCTCGGGCGGCGTCGCTGATCTGCGGGCGGCTCTCCTCCCGGCACATCAGCACCGCGGCATGCACGGAGTCTCCCGCCGCGATGGCGGAGGCGATCGCGCCACCGCACTCCACGATCTCGAGTCCGTAGCTGGCCATCATGAGCACTCTCGTCATGGCGTTCCTTTCATCTCAGCGCCGTCAAGCACGGCGGAGTCGGGGGTTGATCTTCTGCTCCAGGGCGTAGCCCAGCAGCGCGAATCCGAGCGCGGCGAGCATGATGAGCAGCCCGGGCGGGACCACCCACCACTGCCATGCGGGCGTCAGGAACGCTCCGCGCGCCTGCGCCCAGTACAGGACAGACCCCCAGCTCTTCTGCAGCGGGTCGCCGAGCCCGAGGAACGAGAGGGACGACTCGAGCAGGATGGCCGCACTCGTCGCGGCGACGAACTCGCCGATCGCCAGGAGGAACGTCCGCGGCAGCACATGCCTTCGGATGATGTAGCCGTCGCGGGCGTTCATCGAGCGGGCCGCCGTGACGTAGTCACGGCGCGACAGGCTGAGCACCTGAGAGCGGATGACCCGGGCCGTCGGTGCCCAGATCAGGAACGCGATCACGAGGATGGTGTTGAGCACGCTGCGGCCCAGGTACGCGGAGAGCACGATGAGGAGCGGCAGGAAGGGGAGCACGAGGACGACGTCTACACCGCGCATGATGATCGAGCCGACGCGCGGGAAGTACCCGCCCACGAGACCGATCGCGGTGCCGACGAGCATGGCCGCGGACGCGGCCACGACGCCGACCATCAGCGAGACGCGCGTGCCGAAGATCAGCTCGCTGAGGATGTCCTGCCCGACGTCGTTGGTGCCGAGCAGATGCGCGGCGCTCGGCGGGGAGAACGGCGCTCCGGCGCGGATCGTCGGGTCGTACGGCGCGATGAGCGGCGCGAAGATCGCGACGAGCACGAGTGAGCCGACGATCACGGCTCCGACGATGCCGATCAGGCGCGTGTAGTCGCGCGGAGCGGGTCGCGTCAGCTCGCGGGGCGCGAGGCGCGCTCGGAAGCTGACCGTCGGGATGCCGGTGGTCTTGGGGTGCGACGGCGATGGGGGCTTGGGCGTCATGTCCTCGTCCTCGGGTCAAGTCGGGGATACAGCAGATCGGCCAGGATGTTCGCGACGAGCACGGCGATGGTGAAGACGAGGAAGGTCGCCTGCATCACCGGGTAGTCCCGCGAGGAGACGGCTTCGAACACGAGCCGGCCCAGGCCGGGGTAGGAGAAGACCGTCTCGATCACGACGGAGCCGCCGAACGCGAACCCGAGCCGAAGCGCGATCACGGTGCTGACGGGCACGATGGCGTTCCGCACCACGTGGCGCGAGAGGACCTGGGTGTTGGTGAGTCCCTTCGCCTGCGCCGTCCTGATGAAGTCCTCGCCCATGACCGAGAGCGTCGAGTACCGCATCGTGAGGAAGATCCCGGGGATGCTGAGGATCGTCAGGGTGAGGATCGGCAGCGCGGCGTGAGCGGCGATGTCGACGAACGCGTCCCACGGGGCGAGCTGCGCACCGGGGGTGACGGCGCCGTAGGAGGGCAGCCAGCCCAGCGTCACGGAGAAGAGCGCCACGAACAGCATGCCCAGCCAGAAGGACGGCGTCGAGTCCAGGGCGATCATCGTGTTCAGGCTGACCACGTCCGATGCGCGACCGCGTCGCCACGCGGCCAGCACACCGAGGGCGATGCCGATGAGCGATGACAGCAGCAGCGCCGTCATGGTGATCAGCAGGGTCCACGGCAGGCGCTCGAGGATGAGATCGCCGATCGCCTCGTTCATGCGGAACGACGTGCCGAAGTTGAAGGTCAGCACGTTGCCCCAGTACCGGAAGTACTGCACGATCATCGGCTGATCGAGTCCGGCTTCACTGATCAGCTCCTCCCGCTCCTCCGGGGTCAGCTCGGACGGCTCCACGCCGGCGAGCAGGGCGAGCGGGCTCCCCGGCATCAGCCGGGGCAGCACGAAGTTGAGGGAGATGGCCACCGCGAGCACGATCGCGTACTGCCCGCCTCGGGAGATCAAGAACCGCCAGGGGCCCACAGTGGCCACCTCCTTCTCGTCAGTGCCGGACCGTCAGGGTCGGGCGTCGGCAGGGATGAACGACAGCTTGTTGATCGGTCCCTGCCCGGTGATCGAGGTCCAGCCGCCGTAGGCGTCGCTCGAGTGGCCGTAGAGCCCGTTCGGGTAGAGGAGGGTGATCAACGGGAGCTCTTCGGCGATGAGCGCCTGGAGCTCGGCCGCGACGGCGCGCCGGGCCTCAGGGTCCGACTCCGTCCGCAGCTCGGCAGCCAGCGCATCGGCTTCCTCGCTGCGGTAGCCGGTGATGTTCAGGTTGCCGAGCGTCGGGTCGCTGTCCACCAGCGCACCCATCTGGCCGATGTCCGCCTGGGTGGGTGCCGACCAGCCGAATACAGCCATGTCGTAGTTGCGTCCCGCTGCGACGTCGTACTCCGGCCAGACCAGCTGGTCGAAGGCCTCCTGGTCGAGGGACGCCACCTCGACGCGCATCCCGATCTCGGCGTACTGCGCCGCCAGCAGCTCGGCGATGCGCATCCGCAGCGCGTTGCTCGATACCGCGAGCAGCTCGACCTCGAGTGCTTCGCCGTCGAGCTCGCGCACTCCGTCGCCGTCGCTGTCCGTGATCCCGGCCTCGTCGAGCAGAGCATTGGCCGCGTCCACGTCGAACGTCGTCTCGATGCTCTCGTCGTAGAACGGGGACTCGGGGTGCACCCAGCCGGCATTCCCCGGGATCGCGGCACCGAGGTAGACGTCCGAGACGAGCAGCTCGCGATCTGTGGCCAGATTGATCGCCTGACGCACGGCGACATCCGAGAACGGCGCCCGCTGCGTGTCGAACGCCAGCAACGTCGTCACGTACTCGGGTCCTTCGAGCACCGAGAGCCCCTGCTGCCCGTTCAGCACGGGAACCTGCTCAGGCGTCACCGACCGGGTGATGATGTCGATCTCGCCCGACCGCAGCGCGGCGACCGCGCCCGCGTCGTTCGCGAACTGGATGACCCTGATCTCCTCGACGGTGGGAGCACCGGCGAAGTATTCAGGGTTGGCCTGGAAGCTGTAGCTCGTGCCCGGGTCCGACTCCACGAGGCGGTACGGGCCGGAGCCGACGCTGGTCGACTCGTCGAAGGGCGCCTCGTCCGGAGCGTCGATGCTGGACCAGATGTGCTCCGGCAGGATCGGCAGCTCGGCGAGCGTGCGGAGCTCGAACGACGCCCCTGGCTCGAGCAGCTGGACGGAGACGGTCTCGCCGTCGACGGCGACCGACTCGACGTTCGAGACGGCGGTCCGGAAGCGTCCGGGAGGGCCGTCCTGGTAATAGGTGAAGCTGAACGCCACGTCCTCGGCCGTCAGCGGCTCGCCGTCGTGCCAGGCCGCGTCGTCGCGGATCGGCATCGTGTAGGTGAGCCCGTCCTCGGACGTGGTCACCTCCTCGGCGAGCCACGGCTGCGGGACTCCAGCCTCATCGATCTGCAGCAGGGAGTCGTAGACGAGGCCGAGGAGGTTGTAGCCGGTCGCGGTCTCGTACGTGTGGGGGGTGATGTTGCCCTCCTGGCCGAAGTTCGCCATGCGGACGATCTCCGCACTGCTCGCCCCGGCGTCTGGCGAGGGCCCCCCGCTCTCCTGGGGGGCTCCACCCGCGGCACAGCCGCCGAGCAGGGCCGCGATGGCAGTTGCGGAGACGATCGTCGACCAGCTCCGTCGTCGGTAGATGCGCTTCATTGCCTTCACTCCGTTCCTTCATGTTGCGCGCCGAGGAGGCGCTGTGTGTTGGTGTTTCAGGTTTGGCGAGTGAGCTCCGGCTCACCGAGCCGGACGCACGCCACGTCATGCGTCGGCGTCCAGGCGGTGAGCGTCGGCACCGTGGTGTCGCACCTGCCGATGACAGCGGCGGGGCATCGCGAGTGGAAGCGGCAGCCCGGTGGGGGCGATAGCGGGCTCGGCGGGTCGCCCTGCAACGGGGTGGGGGGGAAGCGCTTGGTCGGATCAGGCGTCGGCACGGCACCGAGCAGCGCGCGCGTGTAGGGGTGCTGCGGGGAGCCGAAGATCGCTTCACGATCCCCCACTTCGACGATCTTGCCCAGGTACATGACCGCGACGCGGTGGGCGATGTCGCGGATCACCGCGAGGTCGTGCGAGATCACCAGCAACGAGACCCCGAGATCCGCCTGCAGGCGACGGAGGAGACCGAGGATCTGCGTCTGCACCGTCACGTCCAGCGCCGAGACCGGCTCATCGCACACCAGCAGGGAAGGCTCGAGGCTCAGTGCTCGAGCGATCGCGACCCGCTGCCGCTGCCCGCCGCTCAGCTGGTGGGGATGCCGTCGCGCCAGCTGCGGGTCGAGCTCGACGAGCTCGAGCAGCTCTGCGGCGCGAGCTCGGCGGCCGCTCGCCGACATGCGGTGGTTGATCAGCAGCGGCTCGGTGACGATCTCCTGCACCGAGAGCCCCGGGTTCATCGAGGATGAAGGATCCTGGAACACCATCTGCGCGTTGCGTCGGAGTGCGCTCAGCGATGCTCGCCTCGCCCCAGCGACATCCTGGCCGGCGAGGTGTACGGTGCCGTGGCGCATCGGTTCGAGACCGAGGAGGGCGCGGGCGAACGTCGACTTCCCCGACCCGCTCTCTCCGACAAGCCCGACGGTCTCGCCCGCGGCGATCTCGAGGGAGACATCGTCGACGGCTCGGACGAGGCGGTTCCCCGTTCGTAGTCCGCGCTTCACCTGGTAGGCGACCTCCAGGTCGCGGACGTCGACCGCGGCGGTGCCGGTCGCCGTCGCCCGCGGCGGCAGCTCGCGCAGCGGCGCATCCAGGCGAGGCATGCTCTCGAGCAGCGCGATCGTGTAGGCCTCGCGCGGAGCCGCGAAGATGTCGTGGCAGCTCCCACGCTCGACGACGCGACCGCTCTGCATGACCGTGATGTCGTCGGCGATCTGCGCGACCACCCCGAGGTCGTGGCTGATCCAGATCGTGGTCATCGATCGCTCGGCCGTGATGCGCTGGACGAGCCTGAGGATCTGCGCCTGCACCGTGACATCCAGTGCAGTCGTCGCCTCGTCGGCGATGAGGACCCGGGGCTCCGCGGCGAGAGCCATGGCGATCATGACGCGTTGACGCATGCCGCCGGAGAACTGGTGCGGGTACTCCTTGACGCGCCGCTCCGCCTCAGGGATGCCGACTTCCGCCAGCAGCTCGGCAGCTCGCTTCCAGGTCGCGCCGGCGGCGGTGCCGCGGTGTGCAGTCATCGACTCGAGGATCTGCGCACCCACGGTCATCACCGGGTTCAAGGAGGACAGCGGATCCTGGAAGATCACACCGATCTCGGCGCCTCGTACCGCCCGCAGCTCTGCGGGCGCAGCATCCACCAGCTCCTTCCCGAGGTACCGGATCGATCCACTGACCTGCGCTTCCTCCGGGAGGAGGCCCAGCACTCCCATCATGGTGACGCTCTTGCCGGATCCCGACTCTCCCACGATCGCGTGCGTCGTGCCCGAGCGGACGGTGATGTCGACCCCGCGCACCGCGTCCACGTCGCCGCTCGAGGTCCGGAACGAGACGCTGAGGTCACGGATCTCGAGCGCTGCAGGGCCGTCGGCTGCCGGGGCCGTCGTGCGCACATCTGCTTCCGGTTTCAGCATGGGAATCCCTGCGTCTCGAGGTCGGACCGGTGATGCGAGGGCACGAGAGAGGAACATTCGGTTCATCATCGAGCCGCTTGCTGGATACCACCGGGGGGTATGCGTAGACCGTACACGGACGGGTCGGAAATGCGAAGCGACGGCGCTCGGGCGCGTCGAGATGCGCGAGCTGCGGTGCGCTGAGGCGGCGCCTCACCGTCCCTCCGCCGCCCTGGCTCAGGCCAGGCCGCTCAGGCGACGCCGAGCCGCGATGCCGCCCGGGCGACGTGGGGCCCGGCGTTCCAACCCACGACCCCGGTGAGCACGCCGTGAGCGTCGGTGAGCTCGGTGATGAGGCCGCCGCCCTCGAGCTCGACGGGGCGCTCGGCGGCGCCGAGCGCGGCCGAGCCCCTGCCTGCGACCACCGCGCCGTGCGCCATCAGCGTGAAGCCCGTCGTCACGCGCCATGGGCCCGGGTCCTCGGCGAGGCCGAGGTCGTGCAGCACCGCGCGCGCCGCGTGCGCGCCCTGGGCGCCCGCCGCATCCCAGTGGTCGGCGCGCAGGCCGCCGGTCACGGCGGCGGCGCTGCCCGCGGCGTAGACACCATCAGCCCCCTCCACGCGCATCCGGTCGTCGACGGCGATGGCGCCGTCGAAGCCCGCCCACGCCGTGTCGGGCCGCGAGCCGACGACGACGAGCACGGCGTCGGCGGTGAGCTCGCTCCCGTCGGCAAGCTCGACGATCGCGGCGTCCGAGGGCGCAGCGGGCGTCGCCGCGGCCGACGCTGCCCGGATCGCGACAACCTCGGTGCCCAAGCGGGCGTCGACGCTCTCGGCGCGCAGCGCCGCGAGGCGCGTCGCGATCTCGGTACCGAGCGCGGCGCGCAGGGGCAGCGGCGAGCGCCCCACGAGCGTCACGCGGGCGCCCGCCTCCGCGAAGTGGCTCGCGACCTCGGCGCCGATGAAGCCTGCGCCCAGTATCACCAGCCTGGCCCCAGCGGGCTCCGGTAGGGCCTCGCGGAGCGCCTGCGCGTCGCGCGCGGCGTGCATGGCGTGGAGGCGCACCGCGCCGTCGACGGCGATCGCCGCGTCGAGGGCGCGCGGGGCGCTGCCGGGTGCGAGCACGACCGCGATGCCGCGCAGGACCCGGCCGTCGTCCAGGACGATGGCCCGCTCCGTGCCGTCGAGGCGCGCGGCGCGGGCGTCGATCACCTCGACATCCGGCAGCGGCGGGAGCGCGATCTGCTCGGCCGTCAGCAGTCCGGGCAGCACCCCCTTGTCGACGAGGGTGCGGTTGATCGGCGCGGCGCCCTCGCCGTTGATCAGTCGGATGGGCCCGGAGAACCCTTCGGTCCGGAGCGCACGGGCGCAGCCGTGCCCGGCCGCCCCGGCACCCACGATCAGCACTGCCTGCTCGAACGACGACATCCGTCCCGCCTCTCCTCGCGACCGCTTGCGCGGATACCCCCCTGGGGTATACCTTTCACGGTAACAGCACGGAGGGCCGATCGGGCCCGCGGATCCAGGAGGCGACCATGACGACGACCGAGTACCAGGTGACCGGGATGACCTGCGGCCACTGCGAGGGCGCGATCCGCAGCGAGGTCGGCCAGATCGCCGGCGTCTCCGGCATCGAGGTCAGCGCCGCCTCCGGCCACCTCGCGGTCTCGACCGCAGGCGACGCGCCCGTCGACGACGCGGCCGTGCTCGCCGCCGTCGAGGAGGCCGGCTACGAGGCACGCGTCGCCTGACGCACCACGGTGCCCGCCCGCATCGGCACACACCGCATCCCGCTCCGCTCCCCACGCAGCCCCGACGAAGAGGACCCGATGAACACTCCCGCCCGTCTCAGCATCTACGGCCTCGGCCTGGTCGCCGCCTTCGGCGCAGCCTTCCTGGTCGCCGGCGCGGTGGTGCCCGACTCCGCCGTCGAGGCTCGCGCCGCAGAGGTCGAGGAGGGCCATGGCGCCCACGAGGAGACGGTGCTGCCCGACGAGGCGGCCTCCGCCGCGCTCCCGGGCCTCTCGCTCGACGCCGACGGCTATCGGCTGAGCCCGATCACGGCGCCCGACGCGGTCGGCGAGGAGGAGGAGCTGCGCTTCTCGGTGCTCGGTGCCGACGACCAGCCGCTGCTCGAGTACACCGAGGAGCACGAGAAGGACCTGCACCTCATCGTCGTCCGCCAGGACGGCAGCGAGTTCCGGCACGTGCACCCCGAGATCGACGCCGAGGGCACGTGGTCGCTCCCCTGGAGCTGGGAGGAGGCGGGCACCTACCGCGTCTTCGCCGACTTCACGCCGGGCGGCGCCGAGAGCGGCGTGACGCTCACCCGCACCCTCAGCGTCGCCGGCGACTTCGAGCCCGCCGCCCAGGAGGACGAGGTGCGCACCTCGCAGGCCGGCGACTTCGAGGTCGAGCTCATCGGCGACCTGGCCGCAGGCGGCAGCTCGACGCTCACCGTCGAGGTCACTCGCGACGGCCAGCCCGTGACCACCATGGAGCCGTACCTCGGCGCCTTCGGCCACCTCGTGGCGCTGCGCGACGGCGACCTCGCCTACCTGCACGTGCACCCCGAGGGCGCCGAGCCGGAGGCGGGTCAGCTCTCCGGCCCCACCGTCGAGTTCGCCACCGAGGCGCCGACGCCCGGCCGCTACCTCCTCTACTTCGACTTCCAGGTCGACGGCGAGGTGCAGACCGCCTCGTTCGTGCTCGGCACCGACGGGGAGGCCTCCGAGAGCGGCACGTCCGACGAGGGCGACCACGAGGAGCCCGCCGAGGGCGACACGCACGACGACGGCGAAGACGACCACTGAGCCGCTGACGCTCCCCTACGCGAACGCAAGGATCGAACATCATGTCCACACCCGAAGTCGTCAGCGAACGGCCCGCGAGCAGCTACGAGATCGAGATCGGCGGCATGACGTGCTCGTCGTGCGCGATGCGCATCGAGAAGAAGCTGAACAAGCTCGAGGGCGTCGAGGCGTCGGTGAACTACGCCACCGAGAAGGCCAGGGTCTCGGCCCCCGAGGGGTTCGACCCGTCGCTGCTCATCGCGGAGGTCGAGAAAACCGGCTACACGGCGACCCTGCCCAAGCCGAAGGCCGCTGAGCCGCAGCCCGGCGACGAGGACGAGCCCGTCGACCACGAGCTCGTGGCACTCCGGCAGCGGCTCATCGGCTCCATCGTGCTCTCGGTGCCGGTCATCCTCATGGCGATGATCCCCGCGCTGCAGTTCACCTACTGGCAGTGGCTCTCCCTCGCCCTCGCGTCGCCCGTCATCGTCTGGGCGGCCTGGCCGTTCCACCGCGCGGCATGGATGAACCTGCGCCACGGCGCGGCGACCATGGACACCCTGGTGTCGGTCGGCACCGGCTCCGCGTTCATCTGGTCCCTGTTCGCGCTCTTCTTCGGCACCGCCGGCGTCCCGGGCATGACGCACCCCTTCGAGCTGTCGATCGCGCCGAGCGACGGCGCCGCGAACATCTACCTCGAGGTCGCCGCCGGCGTCACGATGTTCATCCTCGCGGGGCGCTACTTCGAGAAGCGCTCGAAGCGCCAGGCGGGAGCGGCGCTGCGCGCGCTGCTCGAGCTCGGCGCGAAGGACGTCGCGGTGATGCGCGGCGGCGCCGAGGTGCGCATCCCGATCGACGAGCTCGCGGTGGGCGACGAGTTCGTCGTGCGCCCCGGCGAGAAGATCGCGACCGACGGCGTGATCGTCTCCGGCATGTCGGCCATCGACGCGTCGATGCTGACCGGCGAGTCGGTCCCCGTGGAGGCCGGCCCGGGCGACGCCGTCACGGGCGCGACCGTCAACGCGAGCGGCCGGCTCGTCATCCGGGCCACGCGGGTCGGCTCCGACACGCAGCTCGCGCAGATGGCCAAGCTGGTCGAGGATGCGCAGTCGGGCAAGGCCGAGGTGCAGCGCCTCGCCGACCGGGTCTCGGGCATCTTCGTGCCGGTCGCCATCGGGATCGCGGTCGTCGCGCTCGGCGCCTGGCTCGGCGCCGGCTTCCCGGTCGCGAGCGCCTTCACTGCCGCGGTCGCGGTGCTCATCATCGCCTGCCCCTGCGCGCTCGGCCTCGCGACGCCGACGGCGCTGCTCGTCGGCACGGGCCGCGGTGCGCAGATGGGCATCCTGATCAAGGGCCCCGAGGTGCTCGAGTCGACCCGCAAGGTCAACACGATCGTGCTCGACAAGA
Organism: Agrococcus sediminis; assembly: GCF_007923295.1. Lineage (GTDB taxonomy): Bacteria > Actinomycetota > Actinomycetes > Actinomycetales > Microbacteriaceae > Agrococcus > Agrococcus sediminis. The sequence goes on from NZ_VOIR01000012.1 coordinate 418,851, forward strand.
CCGGCACCGTCACGTCGGGCAGGATGACGCTCGTCGACGCGGTCGCCGCCCCGGGCACCGACCGCGGCCAGCTGCTGCGACTCGCCGGTGCGATCGAGGACGCCTCCGAGCACCCGATCGCCCAGGCGATCGCCAAGGGCGCCACCGAGGAGCTCGACCTCCTGCTGCCGCCGGTCGAGGACTTCCGCAGCATCGAGGGCAAGGGCGTCACCGGCGTCGTCGACGGGCACGCGGTGCTCGTCGGCCGCCAGTCGCTGCTCGACGACTGGTCGGTGGCCGTCGATGACGAGCTGCAGCGCCGCAAGGCCGCAGCCGAGGAGCAGGGCAAGACCGCCGTGCTCGTGGCCTGGGACGGCGAGATCCGCGGCCTCCTGGTCGTCGCCGACACCGTCAAGCCGACGAGCGCGCAGGCGATCCGGCAGTTCCGCGAGCTCGGGCTGACGCCGATCCTGCTCACGGGCGACAACGAGACGGTCGCGAAGCGGATCGCCGCCGAGGTGGGCATCGACGAGGTCATCGCCGAGGTGCTGCCGAGCGACAAGGCCGACGTCATCTCGCGGCTCCAGTCCGAGGGCAAGGTCGTCGCGATGGTCGGCGACGGCGTCAACGACGCGGCTGCGCTCGCGCAGGCCGACCTGGGCCTCGCCATGGGCACCGGCACGGACGCCGCCATCCAGGCATCCGACATCACGCTGGTCAGGGGCGACCTGCGCAGCGCGGCCGACGCCATCCGGCTCGCCCGCAGGACGCTCGGCACCATCAAGGGCAACCTGTTCTGGGCCTTCGCCTACAACGTGGCCGCCATCCCGCTCGCGGCCTTCGGCCTGCTCAACCCGATGCTCGCCGGTGCGGCGATGGCGTTCTCCAGCGTCTTCGTCGTCGGCAACAGCCTCCGCCTTCGCTCCTTCAAGAGTCGCGCGGTGGACCCCCAGACGTCGGCCGCCGCGCGCGCCTAGCGCCGGCGACGACGACTGACCTCACCCACACCCCGAAAGGAACCCACCATGTGCGAAGCCCACGACCACGCCGCCGCCACCACCACCGAGGCCGCGACCGCCGAGTGTCCCGTGATGCGCGGCAACCACGTCGATAAGGCCGACGCCGAGGCGCAGGGCCTCGTCCGCGAGTACCAGGGCGAGACGTACTACCTCTGCTGCGCGGCATGCGGCCCGCTGTTCGACGCTGACCCCGAGAAGTACCTCGTCGCGGCCTGAGTCGCCGGCACGACGGAAGAGGCGCCACCCAATGCGGGGCGGCGCCTCTTCCGCGTCGCGGCGTCCGGTCGTAACTGCGCTCCCAGTCGACGCGCTGTTGCCGCGCCGGTCTGGCTATGCCATTGTTTGCGTATGAACGCAGATATGCAAGTAGTCGACGAGCCGGTCGAGCTCGCGGTCGAGGTCTTCTCGATGCTCGCCGACGCGACGCGGGTGAAGATCCTGCTGGCGCTCCGCGAGGGCGAGCAGTCGGTCGGCGACCTCGCCGCCGCGGTGCGGAAGCCCACGCCCGGCGTCTCGCAGCACCTCGCCAAGCTGCGCCTCGCGCGCATGGTGGTCGCCCGCCACGAGGGCACCCGCGTCTACTACCGGCTCGCCGACGACCACGCGAGCGAGCTCGTCGCCGTCGCCATGCACCAGGCCGAGCACATGCTCGGCACGGCCCCCGAGCACCTCGGCGTGCCCGAGGAGGTGGGCGGCGACCGTGCGTGAGGTGCTGCGGAACCCCGCCTACGCCAAGCTCTTCAGCGCGCAGATCGTCGCGCTGCTCGGCACGGGCCTCCTGACGGTCGCGCTGGGACTCCTCGCCTTCGACCTCGCGGGCGGCGACGCCGGCGTCGTGCTCGGCATCGCGCTCACGATCAAGATGCTCGCGTACGTGGGCGCCGGGCCGCTGCTCATCGCGGCGACCAGCCGCGTGCCGCGGAAGGCGCTGCTCATCGGCGCCGACGTCGTGCGCGCCGCGATCGCGCTCCTGCTGCCGCTCGTCGGCGAGGTGTGGCAGATCTATGTGCTCATCTTCCTGCTGCAGTGCGCATCCGCCACCTTCACTCCCGCCTTCCAGGCGGTGATCCCCGAGATCCTGCCCGACGAGCGCCAGTACACCCGCGCCCTCTCGCTGTCGCGGCTCGCCTACGACCTCGAGTCGCTCGTGAGCCCCGCGCTCGCCGCCGCGCTGCTGCTCGTCACGAGCTACTCCAACCTGTTCCTGGGCACCGTCGCCGGCTTCGCGCTCTCGGCGCTGCTCGTCGTCGCGACGCGGTTCCCCGCCATCGAGGCGCAGCAGGGGCTGACGTTCTTCCAGCGCCTGACGCAGGGCGCGCGCATCTTCCTGCAGCACGCCGAGCTGCGGGCGCTGCTCGCGCTCAACCTCGCGGTCGCGGCGCCCACGGCGATGGTGATCGTGAACACCGTGGTGCTCGTGCAGGACCGGCTCGCGCGGCCGCAGGCGGATGTCGCGTTCCTGCTCGCCGCCTACGGCGCGGGCTCCATGGTCGTCGCGCTGCTGCTGCCGCGGCTGCTCGAACGCGTGCCCGACCGCACGGTCATGCTCGCGGGCGCCGCGTCGGCGACGCTCGGGCTCGGAGGGACGACGGCCGCGCTCCTGACGGTGCCGTCCTGGCCGATGCTGCTCGCGCTCTGGGCGGTGCTGGGAGCGGGCAACGCGGCGATCCTCACCGCGTCGTCGCGGCTGCTGCGGCGCAACGCCTCGACGCAGGAGCGCCCGGCCGTCTTCGCCGCGCAGTTCTCGCTGTCGCACGCGTGCTTCATCGTCACCTACCCCCTCGCGGGCGTGCTCGGCGCGGCGCTCGGGCTCGGCTGGACCGCGCTCGTGCTGGGGGCGATCGCGGGCGTCGCCACCCTGGCGGCCGCGCTGCTGTGGACGAGCCGGGAGCCGGCGCGGCTCGAGCCCGTCACCGATTGAGGATCGGTCGCGGAACGAGGAGGCTCGCTCCTCGATCCGCGGCGGGCTCCGATTCGCTCCTCGATCGGTCGCGCGGCGCAGCCATGACCGCGTGGGCGCGGCCGAGTGCCTGGTGGCACTGCGATACTCGGGGCGATGAAGGCGCACGAGACCGTGATGGGCTGGGTGACGGCCGAGCTGCAGAGCGGCCGGCTGTCGATCGGCGATCACCTGCCCGGTGAACGCGCGCTCGCCGAGACGCTGGGCGTGTCGCGCGGATCGCTGCGGGAGGCCCTCCGCGTGCTCGAGGCGGTCGGCGCCATCCGCACCTCGACCGGCTCCGGCCCGCGCTCGGGCACGATCATCACCGCGTCACCGGGTCAGGCGCTCGCCCTCTCGCTCAACCTGCAGCTCGCGACCCGCCACGTCGAGCACGCCCACGTGTTCGAGGTGCGGCTGCTGCTCGAGGCCTGGAGCGCCGAGCACGCCGATCTCGCCAGCGGCGACTGGCCGACGGCCGAGCGCCTCCTCGACCGCATGGACGACCCCGGGCTCGGCGTGCCCGAGTTCCTCCAGCTCGACGCCGAGTTCCACGTCGCGCTGTCGCGCGCGGCGGGCAATCCGCTCATCAGCACGCTCATGGACGCGCTGCGCACCTCCATCGCCGACCACACGCTCGCGCGCGCGCAGGCGCTGCCCGACTGGCCGACGACGGCGACGCGGCTCCGCGGGGAGCATCGCGGCATCTATGAGCGGATGCGCGCCGACGACCGGGAGGGCGCTGCAGCGCTGCTTCGCGACCACATCCGCGGCTACTACGCCGAGACCTCGACGGAGCCGGACGGCGCTCGCACCGCGACGGACGCGACGGGGTAGCGACGCGCTCCGCCGGTGCGGACCGCGCGCCTTCGGCGCTTGACGGCGGGTGCCCGCTGCTCTATCGTCGCTGTGGTCTGACCACATGGTCCGACCACACTCGAACGCTTCTCGAAGGAGAGAAACCGTGGCCAGCACCTCTGCTCCCGCAGCTCAGCCGCCGCATCGGCTCAACTACCGCGTCCTGTTCGGCAGCCTCTCCGGCAGCGTCATCGAGTGGTTCGACTTCCTCGTGTACGGCACGGTCGCCGCCCTCGTCTTCAACCGCATCTTCTTCCCCACCGACGACCCGTTCATCTCGACGCTGCTGGCCTACGCGTCGTTCTCGCTGACGTTCTTCTTCCGGCCCATCGGCGGCGTCGTCTTCGCGCACATCGGCGACCGGATCGGCCGCAAGAAGACGCTGTTCCTCACGCTGATGCTGATGGGCGGCGGCACCGTCGCGATCGGCCTCCTGCCCGACTACTCGGCGATCGGCATCTGGGCCCCGATCCTGCTCGTCCTCTTCCGCATCATGCAGGGCATCGGCATCGGCGGCGAGTGGGGCGGAGCCCTGCTGCTGGCCTACGAGTACGCACCGAAGCACCGCCGAGGCCTCTACGGTGCCGTGCCGCAGATGGGCATCAGCCTCGGCCTGCTCCTCGCCTCGGCCGTCGTCGCGCTGCTGACGCTCATGCCCGAGGACCAGTTCCTGGCATGGGGCTGGCGGATCCCGTTCGTCGCGAGCGTCGTGCTGGTCTTCATCGGCCTGTGGATCCGCAACGGACTGGACGAGACGCCCGAGTTCCAGCGGATCCGCGACACCGGCGCGCGCCTGCGCCTGCCCATCAAGGAGGTCGTCACGAAGCACTGGGGCGCCGTGCTCGTCTCGATCGGCGCGAAGGCCGCCGAGACCGGCCCCTTCTACATCTTCGGCACCTACGTGATCGCCTACGCCACGAACATCCTCGACGTGCGCCAGAACATCGTGCTGCTCGCCGTCGCGGCCGCGGCGCTCGTCGCCACGGTGTGGATGCCGTTCTTCGGCCATCTCTCCGACCGCGTCGGCCGCGCCGTGCTCTACCGGATCTCGGCGACGGCGACGATCGTGCTCGTCGCGCCCTACTTCTGGGTCCTGAACACCGGTGAGACGTGGGCGGTCTTCGCCGCGACCATCGTCGCGTTTGGCCTGCTGTGGGGCAGCGTGAACGCGATCCTCGGCACGCTGATCGCCGAGAGCTTCAGCCCCGAGGTGCGCTACACCGGCGCGACGCTCGGCTACCAGGTGGGCGCTGCGATCTTCGGCGGCACCGCGCCGCTGATCGCGGCGTGGCTGCTCGAGGCGAGCGGCGGCGAGTGGTGGCCGATCGCCGTCTACGTAGCCATCTGCGCCGGCCTGTCGGTCGTCGCCTCATTCTTCATCTCGCGCGTCGCGCACGTCGAGGCGACGCAGGAGGCCACGACGAGCGATCCCGTGCCCGACGTGCGCTGAGCGCCGCGCCAGCCGCGCCCATCCGTCCCGCATCCACACCGAGGAGCATCATGAAGCGACAACTCCCCCGACTCGGCGAGCTCGCCGAGCTCATGCAGTTCAAGCGTCCCGACCTCGACGCCCGTCGTCGCCGGCTCGACGCGGCCCTCACGATCGACGACCTGCGGGCGATCGCCAAGCGGCGCACCCCGGCCGCCGCCTTCGACTACACCGACGGCGCCGCCGACGGCGAGGTCTCGCTCACCCGCGCGCGGCAGGCGTTCGAGGACGTCGAGTTCCACCCCGACATCCTGCGGCCCGCCGCGAGCGTCGACACCTCGACGACCGTGCTCGGCGGCCCGAGCTCGATGCCCTTCGGCATCGCGCCCACCGGCTTCACGCGCCTCATGCAGTCCGAGGGCGAGACCGCCGGCGCCGGTGCCGCGGCCGCCGCGGGCATCCCCTTCACGCTCTCGACGCTCGGCACCACGACGATCGAGGAGGTCAAGGCGGTCAACCCGCACGGCCGCAACTGGTTCCAGCTCTACGTCATGCGCGACCGCGAGGTCTCGTACGGGCTCGTCGAGCGGGCGGCCGCCGCGGGCTACGACACCCTCATGTTCACGGTCGACACGCCCATCGCCGGCGCGCGCCTGCGCGACAAGCGCAACGGCTTCTCGATCCCGCCGCAGCTGACGCTCAAGACCGTCGTCGACGCGATCCCCCGCCCGTGGTGGTGGTTCGACTTCCTCACGACGCCCAAGCTCGAGTTCGCGTCGCTGTCGACCACCGGCGGCACCGTGGGCGAGCTGATCAACAACGCCTTCGACCCGACCATCTCGTACGACGACCTCGACGTCATCCGCTCCATGTGGCCGGGGAAGCTCGTCGTGAAGGGCGTGCAGAACGTGCCGGATGCGGTGCGGCTCATCGAGGGCGGCGTCGACGGCATCGTGCTGTCGAACCACGGCGGGCGCCAGCTCGACCGCGCGCCCGTGCCGTTCCACCTGCTGCCGCAGGTCGTGCGCGAGGTCGGCCGCGACGCGACGGTCATGGTCGACACGGGCATCATGCACGGCGCCGACATCGTCGCCTCGGTGGCGCTCGGCGCCAAGTTCACGCTCATCGGCCGCGCCTACCTCTACGGCCTGATGGCCGGCGGGCGCCAGGGCGTCGACCGCACGATCGCCATCCTGCGCTCCGAGATCGAGCGCACCATGGCGCTGCTGGGCGTCTCGTCGCTCGACGAGCTCGAGCCGCGCCACGTGACGCAGCTGCAGCGGCTCACGCCGATCGCGCGCGACGCGGCGGAGCGCATCGAGGGCTGAGCGGGCGACTCCTCAGGCCGCCGGCACCCGCCGGCGGCCGGCGAGGCGGCGGCGCAGCAGCAGGCCGAGCGCGAGGCCGAGCGCGACGCCGACGAGGTCGGCGACCGCGTCCCACGGGTCGCCCGAGCGCTCGGCGAGCAGCGCGTGCTGGATGAGCTCGGATGCGACGGCGTGGGCTGCGAGCGCCGCCCCGAGCCAGGCGGGCGCGAGGCCCGCGAGCACGCCGAGCAGCGCCGGCGCGAGGAACACCGCCGCGTGCAGCACCTTGTCGAGCCCGGGCGCCTGCGGCAGGTCGGACGGCGGGCTCGGCAGGTAGAGCACGACGAGCTGCGCGACGAGCGCGAGCGCGAAGAGCGCCCCCGCCGCCCGACGCACGCCCACTCGCATGCGTCGATCGTCGCATCTCTTCCACAGCGGCCCGACGACCCTGCCCCCGGAGTCATCCCTGAGCGCATCATCGGATCATGGCAAGTACGGGGAAGCGGCCCATAACGCGTTGCGTTCATAACGCCACGCGTGATGCAATGCTCTCGTGATCAAGTCGTTCGGAGGAGCGATGAGCAAGCTGGAGCCAGTGCACCCCGGCGAGGTGCTCCACGAGGAGTTCCTCGTGCCGCTGGGCGTCACGCAGCACCGGGTCGCGGTCGCGATCGGGGTGCCGCCGCGCCGGATCAACGAGATCGTCCATGGCAAGCGCCGCCTCACTGCCGACACGGCGCTGCGGCTCGCACGCTACTTCGGCACGTCGGCGCAGTTCTGGGTGAACCTGCAGTCGCGCTTCGACCTCGAGAGCGAGCGCGACCGCATCGGAGCGCGCCTGGAGGAGATCCGCCCGCTGCAGTCTGCCTGAGGCGCAGCACGTCTCTACATGGGTTCAGCCCTGGAGCTCCATCCGGACTCGTTCGAGCGCTGCCCGCCAGGGGATGCGCTCCTGCTCCAGCCGCATGTCGCCCTCGTCGCGCAGGCGGTCGAGCGCCGCTTGCTCGTGCGCCTCGAGCGTCGGGTAGCTGCCGCGCGCCGGCTTCGGTTCGGGCACCCACAGGTCGCGATGCGCGAGCAGCACCGCTTCGTCCATCAGGAGGCTGCGGACCCGCGGCAGCGCCGTGCGCAGCCGGTGCAGGATCGCGAAGCCATTCGAGTCGAGGTCGCCCCAGTACAGCACCTGAGTCGCCACGATCCAGGGCACCCGCGCGAGCTCGGCGACCGCGAACCCGGAACCGTGCACCGCAACCACGCCGTCCAACGGCGGCAGCGACAGCAGCGTCTCGAGGTTCTCGAGCACCAGCACCGTCGGGGCGCCGACCTCCAAACGGGCGAGCTCATCGATCGACGCCCCGAACGAGCGAGGCGCACCGGGCAGCATGTTGTCGTCGAGCAGCCGAGCGCGGAAGAGCTGCTCAGCGCCGACGACGCCGAGGCTCTCACGCCCGGTCGCGGCGAGCACGAGGGCCGACACGACCGCCCGGTGCGACGCGAACCACTTCGAGTCCACGCCGCGGATGGGCAGCTGGCGCGGACGCATCCCGTCGACCGGGTGCTCGCAGATCCAGCGTGCCGCGGCGAGCACGGAGGCAAACTCGTCCTCGGCGTAGTCGGCGAGCGCTGTCGCGTGGGTGCGTGCTGCCGTCGCGACCGCCTGCCCGCCTCCCAGCGCGGCGATCGCGATCGCCACTCGCGATCGCATCCGCGCCCACGCATCCGCCGACGCTCGTCCCGCGAACGCGGCCAGGGCGTCCGCCCCCGAGATCGTCACGCGCACCGGCACGGTCTGCGCGCCGACGCGGCTCCACGCCCGCACCTCCCACTCCACCTCGACGCCCGGCTCCTCTGCCGCCGTCGCCCAGGCGTCGCGCCACCCGAGCACCGCGCCCGGCAGCTCGAGCGCCTGCCGCTCGGTCGGCGCGTGGAGCGCGACCCGCACCGTTGCGACGGAGGCAGCCTCTGGATCGCACGCCCAGTCACGCGCACGCGTCGCGACCCGCGAAGCCACGCGCAACCGCGCCTCATCCACCCCGATCACCGGACCTCCGAGAACCCGAGCTGGTCGACCGTCGACTGCCGCTGTGTCGGGTTCTGCACGACGGCCACCCCGCCGATGTACGGCTCGAGCGTCTGGAGGAGCTTGAGCGGCGTGGCGAGCACCATGTGGAAGCCGAACTCGACGAAGACATCCATCGCCATGCGCGTGTAGGCGCTGTCAGCCTTGTCGAACGCCTCGTCGAGGATGACGGTGCCGTAGCGGGGCATGTCGGCGCCGTCCTCCGTGAGCTGGTATCGGAGCGCCGCCGCGAGGCAGAACACGACGAGCTTCTGCTGCTGTCCGCCGGAGAGCGATGCACCCGAGTCGTAGGTGGCGTGCACGAGGCCCGCGCTATCGACCACCTCTGCGAGGAAGGACACATGCAGGCGCGTGTCGAGGCACAGCTCGCGCCACTTGCGGTCGGCGGCATCGCTCGAGGCGAGCCGCGCCATCAGCTGCGCGAGCACCTCGAAGCGCCGCTCGGCGGAGGCCGCGTCCTCGTCATCCCAGCTGCCCTCGGCGATCTGCGCCAGCTCGGCAAGGAAGCGCTGCACCACGTCGCCGCGCGTCAGCTTCACTCGGATGCGCAAGAACCGGTCGCGGTCGAACTGCGACCGCCCGAGCGACTCGTTGACGGGCGCAATGCGCTCGCGCACCTCCTTCGGCGCATCCAGCAGCTCCTTGCGCAGGAACCCGACGACGAGGCTCGACTTGTCACGCAGCAGTCGCCGGAAGCTCTGCTCCTGCGAGGGCAGATCGTTGGCCTCGATCGTCACGAGCAGCGCCCTGAACCCGGCGCGGTCGTCGATGCGGGCGACGAAGTCGGCGGATGCGGCGGCCCACCTGGCCTGGAAGCCGGTCGCCGCCGCGGCGAAGTCCTGCGCGGCCAGATCGCGCTCGCCGATCGCCCGCTCGCGCTCCCGGCTCAGCCGACCCTCGACCTCGCGGGAGGCGTCGGCGAGCTCGGCCAGAGCGATGCGACGCCGCATGTCGCGGAAGTGCGCAACGAGTTGCTCGACCGCCTCCGACTCGAGCTCGCCGCGCCCGTCGTCCGCGACGGCTCGCTCTGCCTCGGCGATCAGACCGTCAAGCCGCTCGAGCTCGAGCCTCGCCGTCCGCTCCATGGCGACTGCCTCGTCGGCGGCGGCACGGGCGGCGTCTGAGACGGCCCGGGTCTCCTCGACGGCCGAGGCCGCCCGCTGCAGGTCGCTGCGCGCGCTCGTCAGGGCTGCGCGCTGCCGATGCAGCTGGGCGACGCGCGCACCGGCCGCCTCGGCGTCGTACTGCTCCCAGGATTCCGACAGCAGCTGCTTCAGCTGCTGCCGCCGACGGATGCTCAGCGAGACCTCCGCCTGCAGCAGCTCGACCTCGCGCGCGGCCGCTCGCACGTCGGCCTCCGCCTCCAGGTGCTGCGCCACCAGTGCCTCGTGGCGCGCCTCGCTCGATCCGAGCAGCCACCGCGTCGGGTCGTCGACGGCGAACCGGTCATCCTTCTCGTAGCGGGTGGCCGAGCGCTTCACCTGCCCGCGGATCGTCACCGCGCGAGCGAAGCGGTCGAGCTCATCGGCCGTCTCGACGCACGCGACGTCGAACTGCTCGGCGAGCCTGTGCGAGAGCCAGTCGTGGAAGCCGCCGGCGCTCACCGTGAGCTTGCGCACCAGGGAGACGTCGCTCGCGAGCGAGCGCGGCGAGCGAGACGTCGCCTCGACGAGCTCGTAGTCGAGCTTCAACCCGAGCGATGCGCCGTCGATCCAGCGCCGCGCGGCCGTGAGGTGCTCGGCCCGCACGAGCAGGGTGGTGGCGAGCGGGCGCAGCACCCGCTCGATCGCGCCTGTCCAACGGCGCTCCTCGGGCCTCACGTCGAGCAGCTCGCCGGCGAAGGGCACCGCTTGCTCCGGCACGCCCAAGTGGGCGGCCAGCCGCGATCGCACGTCGAGCCGACGCGCATCGATGTTGCTCCGGGAGCGCCGCAGCGCCTGCAGCTCGGCGTCGATGCGCTTGCGCCGGTCGGTCGACTGCGCGAGCCGCTGCACGGCGGGATGCTGCATGTCGAGCTTGGCCGCGGGCTGCCGCAGCTCGTCGTCGGCCATCGTGCGCAGCTCGACGAACTGCGCCTCGTCGCGCGGCGCCTGCTCGATGCCGACGTCGGCGAGCTGCCGCGTCAGCCGCTCGAGCTGCGCCCGCCGGTGCGCGACCTCGCGCTGCGCGTCCCCGATGCGTCCGTCGAGCTGCGCCAGGTCAGCTCCGCCCGCGCGGTCGAGCGCCTGCTGCGCCAGCCGATGATCGTCGGCGGCGGCCGCATCGCCCTCGCGCGCCGCGGCGAGCGCCGCGCGAGCCTGCTGGGCAGCGACGTCGGCGATCGTGCGCTCCTGGCGAGCGAGCCGCAGCCGCTCCCGCGCCTCGAATGGCCGCACGAGGTCGCGCAGCGCTTCGGCTGCGACGGCGCGGGCGGACGCGTCGTCGTACCGGTCACCGATGTCGCGCATGACGGCGAGCGCGTCGCGCTGCAGCCGCAGCTCGACGACGTGCTGGTGCGCCGCGTCCAGCTCGCCGAACTGCTGCACAGCATTGTCGGCGATCGTGAACGTCTGCGGCCGGTCGAGCATGAACGTGCGGAACAGGTGGTCGAGGCCGCCCAGGTTCTTCGCCGACTGCGTGCGGTGCAGCAGCTGCAGCGCGTTGTCGCCGCTGATGCCCAGCAGGCTGCCGAGGCGCGCGTAGAACTTCGCGTGCTTGCCGCTCGTGGTGATCACCGCTCGCGGGAACGCGCGCTGGAGCCCACGCGTGTCGATGCCGTTGGCCTGGCTCGTCACGAAGCCGCGCAGCCGTTCGAGGTCGAGCTCCCCCTGCTCCAGCAGGTAGGCGTCGCGCAGATCGCTCCTGTCGGTCGACGTGCCCTTCAGGAACATGAGCCTCGCCAGGCTGAGCGACCCATCCGCGCCGTCCCCGTAGCGCAGCAGCACGCCGCTCACGACCGTGCCGGGCCGCAGGAACCGGCTGACGACGCGGTCCTGCTCCTCGTCGGCCGTCTTCGACCACGCGCCGCGCACGTAGCTGACGATGCTGCGGTCGCCGCGAGCGGCACCTGCTCCTTGCGCGGCAGCGTTGAACTGGAGCATGCCGTCGGGCGTGAGCACCGCCGCGATGCCGTCGAGCAGCGAGGACTTGCCGGAGCCCGAGCCGCCGGTGATCAGATGCCCCTTGCGCGCCACGTGCACCCGATGCAACCCGTCGAAGGTGCCCCAGTTGAGCAGCTGCACCTCGGCGAGTCGCCACTGCGCGCGCTGCTGCGGGGCCTCGAGGCCGGGGATCTCGAGCATCGTCATCGCTCCGACTCCTCGTCGCCGGCCGAGACGGGCTCGCGGTCGTCGAGCGCCGCAGCCCCGCGCTCGATCGCACGCTCATACTCGAGGCGCAGCGCCTCCACGCGCTCGTCGTCGAAGATGAGCCGCAGTGCCGGCGAGATCTCGACCCTCTCGTCGCCGCCGGCGCGATGGATGAGTCCGAGCTTGTTCATGAGCTTGGTCCAGGAAGCGTTCATGCGGCGCTCGAAGTCGGCGGGGTCGCGCGCCACGCGGTAGGGCGCGAGCTGCTCGTACACGTCGGCCCGATCGATGAACACGCGTCGTTCCCCGCGCGCGGCCAGGAGGTGCTGACGGAGCACGAGCAGCATCAGCGTGTCCATGAAGGTCAGCGGTCGCGTGCGTACGGCGAGCGGAACCGCCCGATCGCCGGCGTCGACCGGGCGCACGAACGCGATCTCGTCGGCGCGGTCGATCACGAGGTCGAGGAACAGGTCGTGCAGGCGCGAGCGGATCGCGTCGGTGTCGGCCAGCAGAGCGAGCCAGAGCCGGCCGCGGTTGGCGGCTGAGAGGTAGGGTCCCTGGACCAGCTCGAGGAGCGCACGCCTCGAGTCCTCGCGCAAGCTCCCGACGTCGCCCGGCCACAACGTCGTGAAGCCTGACGACGCATCCGTCTCCTGCTGGTCGCCCTCGATCGACCCTGGCGTGCGCGCGTCGGTCATGTCGGAATCCTCTCGGTGAAGCTGTGGGTGCGCACGCGAGCGCTGCGGCGGGCGCCGTCGGCCCCCGACCAGGTCACGGACTCCGTCTCATCAGCCGAGACTCTGCCGTGCCGGGCCGCGAGCGTCATGAGTCCGACGACGCTCGCGACCCCCTGCGTCGCTGACCACTCGTCGAGCAGCGCGGCGACGGTGACGGCAGCCGTGCCGCGCAGCCGGTCGTTGACCACGCCGCTCAGCTCCGCGAAGTCGATCTCGGTGTCGCGGGCGAGCGCTCGCAGCTGCTCGAGGTCGGCCAGGCCCGGCTGGTGCGCGACGACGTGCACATCGACGGCGAACTCGGAAGGGTCGTGGAAGGCGAGCGCCCCAAGGCTGGAGAGTTCGACGGAGGTGAGCGGCAGTTCGATCCCGCTGGCGTGGAAGGGCTTGACGTGCTCGGCAGCGCGTTGCGCCGCGGCGAGCGCGGCGCGTATGGAGCGCTGCAGCGCGCGATCGCGCTGGAAGTCCTGCGACTGCACGTAGCGGCGCAGGCCGCGCGCGAACTCGGCGAGCACGCCGTGGATCTCGTGGCTGCCGAGCTTGAGCGTGTGCAGGAACGTGCGCAGGAACCGGCGCTCGGCCGTGGTCATCGCATGGCTGAGGTCACGATCGAGGAGGCTCGCGATGTCGTCCTCGAACGCCTCGCTGCGCTCGGTGTCGAGCACGAGCGCCGAGAACGCGCTGAACGTGAGCCCTTCGTCGGTCTGCTCGATGAGGTCGACGCCGCGGAAGATCTCCTCGACGACGCTGCGCTGCGACTCGTCGGAGTCGAGCAGGCTCGCCATGAGCTCGTGGTTCAGCTGATCGAAGCGGGCGCGCACGCGCTGGAAGTCGGAAGGCACGTCCTCGGCCAGCCTGAGGATCTCGGCGACGCGCTCCTTGGCCCGAGCCGCATCGAGCGGTTCGAAGCGGCCCTCGCCGATCGCCTGGATCTGCGCGTCGATGACGGCTCGCTCTCGCTCGAGCGCCTCCCGGCGGCGGGTGCCGTCCGGGTCGGTCTCGACAGCGAGCCGCTGCACCTGATCGCGGATCGTCATCAGCCTCGACTCGGTCGCCGTCGCTCGCGGCTGCTCGATCTGCTCGAAGATGCGGATCGCGCGCAGCGCCTCCGAGGAGAGCTCTACCGTCTCTGCTCGCGCCGCCGGTGCGGGGCGTCGGACGAGCCAGCCCGCCGAGCGCCAGGCCGCGGCGTACGCGACGCCGGTCTGCGGCAGCGCGAAGTGCGACCGCAGCGCGTCGAGGTCGGCGTCGAGCAGGTCGACGAACTCCTCCGCCGGCATGCGGCGGGTCTGTCCGCCGAGGTGCCTCGAGAGGAGCGCGACGATGATCGGCGCGTGCTCCGCGCGCAGCAGCGCGAACGCGGCGTCGGTGTCGACCAGGCGCCGCAGGCGCAGTGCCGCCCCGAGCGCCGTCACAAGCCTCGCCTCATGGCTCCATCCTGGCTGAGGCGGGTGACACGGTCGCTCGCTCCACGCCGACCCGCGCATCGACACCCGTCGTAGCGATCAGATCTATCGTTTGAGTTCGAGGGTACGACTCCGAACGGGAGGACGGCGCACCCCGCGAGGAGCCGCCCGACCGCGTCGCGTAGCGGCCGGGCCGCTGTCCCCAGCACCTGTCGACGTCGCGAACATATCCGGCGAACGTGTTAACTTCTTGGCTGTTTGGGTAACACATTCGACCGAAGTGTTGAGGAAGCCGACATGTCATCGTGGACCCCGCACGAACCGTACAACGACCTGCCGCCACGTCCGCGCCCTGTCCAGCCTCCCAGCACGCTGCTGCTCGAGGCGGCAAGCGCACTGGGGCGCGCGGATGAGGCAGCTCGCTCCATTCCGAATCCGGGCGTGCTCGCGGCCGTCGTTCCGATCTTGGAGGCGCAGGCCTCTTCGGCCATCGAGAACATCGTCACCACCAGCGACGAGCTCCTGCGCGAGGCCGCGGGAGTCGGAACTCCGACTCCCGCAACCACCGAAGCCCTGCGGGCACGAAGCGCACTGATCGTAGGCGTGGACGCACTCCGTGCTCGGCCCGTCTCCCCCGCGATGGCGACCCTCGTCGCCGATGAGCTCATGGGTCATTCGATGCAGTTCCGGCGGGGAGGTGGCGTCTACATCGGTCGTCCAGACGGAACGCGCGTCTACACGCCCCCAGAGGGCCACGAGCGGATCGCCTCACTGCTCGATGAGTGGGCGACCTACGTGCACGATGCATCGGTCGACCCGCTCACTCGGATGGCGCTCAGCCACTACCAGTTCGAGGCGATCCACCCGTTCCACGACGGCAACGGGCGAACGGGCCGCATCCTGAACCAACTTCTGCTCATCGAGAGCGGCCTGATCGAGCAGCCCGTGCTCTATCTGTCCGGCATGATCAACCACCGGCGGCGCGACTACTACGAGCGCCTGCTCGCCGTCACCGCAGAGGACGCATGGGAGCCGTGGCTCGAATTCATGCTGCTCGCGGTTCGCGATGGCTCCCACTGGTCGCTCGAGAGAGCCGTTCGCGTTCGCGCTGCCTTCACGACGGCCGCCGAAGAGATCGATCGTGTCCTGCCGAACGGGGTGAGCACGAAATTCGTCGACGTCCTCTTCCGCAACGCCTACGTCACCATCCGTGACGTCGTGGAGGCTTGCGGCGTCACGCGCCAGACCGCTTCGAACTGGCTCCATCGGCTGAGCGATAGCGGCCTGATGACGGAACTGCCATCAGGCCGCACGAAGGCCTTCGTGAATCGGCCGTTCCTCGCCGCACTCGTCGAGGACTGATCGTGCCCACAGGAACTCGGACCGATCAGGCCTGAGCCGGGTCACACCGTCGCCCTCGACAGGTGCGGGTGCTCTGCGACGAGCGACCGGATCCCGTCGGTGATGACGCGCACCCGCAGGAGCTCGGTGAGGTCGCGCGGCACGACGAGCCAGTAGGTGCGGCGGATGCGCAGCTCCTCCGGGAGCACGCCCACGAGCTCCGGGTCGGCGCCGCCGATGTAGGTCGGCAGGAGCGCCACGCCGAGGCCGGCGCGCGCGGCGCTGTGCTGGCCGGTGATGTTGTTGGTCTGCAGCCGCGCGTGGGCGCGCGGCAGCAGCTCGTCGAGGATGCGCAGGGGCGCCACGTCGAGCAGCGCCTCGACGTACCAGATGAGGTCGTGGGCGCGCCGCAGCTCTTCGACCGTGACCGGGGTGCCGTGGCGCTCGAGGTAGGCGCGCGAGGCGTAGCAGCGCAGCTCGTAGTCGGCCAGGTGCTGCACCGCCGCGGCGCGCGGCGAGGGCCGCTCGAGCGTGACGGCGACGTCGAAGTCGCGCGCGGTGATGAGGTCGTGGCTCGTCGCGGTGATCACCTCGACCGAGAGGCCCGGATGCGCGTCGAGCAGCGGCCGCAGGCCCGGCACGAGCACGTTGGCGCCGAAGCCGTCGGGCGCGAGCAGCCGCGCGGTGCCGCTCAGGTCCCCGGCGCGCGAGACGACCGCCTCGAGCGCCCGCGCCATGCTCGACTCGACCGCCTCCGCGTGCGGCAGCACGAGCCGCGCGGGCTCGGTGATGCGCCAGCCCTGCGGCGTGCGGTCGAACATCCGCACGCCGAGCTCCTGCTCGAGCCGGCTGATGCGCCGCGACACCGTCGTCTCGTCGACCTGCAGGCGGGCGGCGGCGTCGCGCAGCCGGCCCGTGCGGGCCACCTCGAGCAGGTAGCGCAGGTTCTCGGCGTCCATGCATCCATTCTGCACTTCTGCAGTCGAGTCTGCGCGTTTGGGCGTTGACGCCTGCATCCGCGCATCCCAGGCTGGGAGCATCCATCCCCGTCCTGCGGGGCCGAGAACCACGAAGGCGTGCACCCGGTGAGCATCGACATCAACACTCCCCCGATCCTCCGATTCGGCGCGGGCAGCGTCGACAGCATCGGCGAGCTGCTCGCCTCCTCGGGCGCCGCGCGGCCGATCGTCGTCACCGACCGCTTCCTCGTCTCCACCGGCGTCGCGGCCCGGGTGGCGGAGTCACTGGCGGCGTCGGGCATGGAGGCGGCGGTCTACGACGGCACGATCCCCGACCCCACCACCGACTCGCTCGAGTCGGGCCTCGCCGCGATCCGCGAGCACGGCGCCGACAGCATCGTCGCGCTCGGCGGCGGCAGCCCCATCGACACCGCGAAGGCCCTCTCGGTGCTCGCCGTGCGCGGCGGGCACATGCGCGAGCTCAAGGCGCCGTTCCAGTTCATGGGGCCCGCGCTGCCGGTGATCGCCGTGCCCACCACCGCCGGCACCGGCTCCGAGGTGACGCAGTTCACGATCATCACCGACAGCGCCAACAACGAGAAGATGCTGTGCGCGGGCCCCGGCTACCTGCCGAAGGCCGCGGTCGTCGACTACGAGCTGACGCTCTCGATGCCGCCGCGCCTCACCGCCGACACCGGCATCGACGCGCTCACCCACGCCATCGAGGCGTACGTGAGCCGCAAGGCCAACCCGGTCTCCGACGTGTACGCGCTCGCCGCGATCTCGCGCATCGGCCGCTACCTGCGCCGCGCCTACCGCGACGGCGACGACCGCGAGGCGCGCGAGGAGATGATGACGGCGGCGACGCTCGCCGGCATGGCGTTCTCGAACGCGTCCGTCGCCCTCGTGCACGGCATGAGCCGGCCGCTCGGCGGGCACTTCCAGATCGCGCACGGCATGGCCAACGCGATGCTGTTCGCCGAGATCACCGCCTTCTCGGTGGGCCACGCCGTCGAGCGCTACGCGACCTGCGCTCGCACGCTCGGCGTCGCATCCGCCGACGACGACGACCAGGCGGCCGCCGACGCGCTCGTCGCCGAGCTGCGCGCGCTCGCCCACGAGCTCGAGGTGCCGACGCCCGCGAGCCGCGGCATCGAGCAGGCCCTCTGGGAGGAGCGCGTGCCGGTGATGGCGCAGCAGGCGCTCGCCTCCGGATCCCCCAACAACAACCCCCGCGTGCCGACCGCCGAGCAGGTCGAGCAGCTGTACCGCGCGATCTACGCGTGACTCCCGCTGGTTGAGCCGGTCCGTGCGCGAAGCGCGCAGACCGAGTCGAAACCACCCACGATCCCAACGCAACCAGGAGCATCCATGAGCATCACCGAAGAGACCACCGAGACGACGACCGTCCACCACTGGATCGACGGCCGCCCGCACGAGAGCGCCGGCGACCGCACGGCGCCCGTCTACGACCCGGCGCTCGGCGTCGTCACGAAGCACGTCTCGCTCGCCGACGACGCCGACGTGCGCGCGGCGATCGCGTCGGCGTCGGCGGCGTTCCCCGCCTGGCGCGACCTCTCGATCGCGAAGCGCCAGGCGATCATGTTCCGCTTCCGCGAGCTGCTCAACGAGCGCCGCGGCGAGCTGGCCGAGATCATCACGAGCGAGCACGGCAAGGTGCTGGCGGATGCGGGCGGCGAGATCGCGCGCGGCCTCGAGGTCGTCGAGCTCGCGACCGCGTTCCCCAACCTGCTGAAGGGCGCGTACTCCGAGAACGCCTCGACCGGCGTCGACGTCTTCTCCGTCAAGCAGCCGCTCGGCGTCGTGGGCATCATCAGCCCGTTCAACTTCCCCGCGATGGTGCCGCTGTGGTTCTTCCCGGTCGCGCTCGCGGCCGGCAACACGGTGGTGCTGAAGCCGAGCGAGAAGGATCCCTCGGCCGCGATGTGGATGGCCGCGCTGCTCAAGGAGGCGGGCCTCCCCGACGGCGTGCTCAACGTGCTGCACGGCGACAAGGTCGCCGTCGACGGGCTGCTCACCGCGCCCGAGGTGCAGGCGATCTCGTTCGTCGGCTCGACGCCGATCGCGCAGTACATCTACGAGACCTCGGCCAAGCACGGCAAGCGCGTGCAGGCGCTCGGCGGCGCGAAGAACCACATGCTCGTGCTGCCCGACGCCGACCTCGACCTCGTCGCCGACGCGGCCGTGAACGCCGGCTTCGGCTCGGCGGGCGAGCGCTGCATGGCCGTCTCGGTCGTGCTGGCGATCGACTCGGTCGCCGACGCCCTCATCGAGAAGGTGCAGGAGCGCGTCGCGACGCTGCGCATCGGCGACGGCCGCCGCGGCACCGACATGGGCCCGCTCATCACCGAGGCGCACCGCGACAAGGTCGCCGGCTACATCGGGATCGCCGAGGCCGACGGCGCCGAGGTCGTCATCGACGGCCGCGGCATCGAGGTCGACGGCGAGGCCGACGGCTTCTGGCTCGGCCCGACGCTGCTCGACAAGGTGCCCACCACGTCGAAGGCCTACGAGGAGGAGATCTTCGGGCCGGTGCTCTCGGTCGTGCGCATCCAGTCGTTCGAGGAGGGCGTCGAGCTCATCAACTCGGGCGCGTTCGGCAACGGCACGGCGATCTTCACGAACGACGGCGGCGCCGCGCGCCGCTTCCAGCGCGAGATCCAGGTCGGCATGGTCGGCGTCAACGTGCCGATCCCGGTGCCCGTGGCCTACCACTCGTTCGGCGGGTGGAAGCAGTCGCTCTTCGGCTCGTCGAAGGCCTACGGGGCCGCCGGCTTCGACTTCTTCTCGCGCGAGAAGGCCATCACGCAGCGCTGGCTCGACCCGAGCCACGGCGGCCTCAACCTCGGCTTCCCCGAGAACTGAGCCGCGGATGCGTCGCGAGCAGCTGCGCGGGCGGGGTGCGGTCGTCACCGGCGGTGGCGGCGGCATCGGCCGCTCGATCGCGATGGCGCTCGCCGGCGCGGGGATGGATGTCGTCGTCGCCGACGTCGACGTGGCGGCGGCCGAGCGTGTGCGCGACGAGGTGCGCGCGCTCGGCCGTCGCGCCGTGGCCGTGCGCTGCGACGTGTCGCAGCTCGCCGAGGTCGAGGCGCTCGCGGATGCGGCGTATCGCGAGCTCGGCGACATCGCGGTGCTCGTCAACAACGCGGGCGTCACGTGGCGGCCGTACCGGGCGAGCTGGGATGCGTCGGTCGACGACTTCGCATGGATCATGGGCGTGAACTTCTGGGGCGCCCTCCACGGCCACCGGGCGTTCGTGCCGCGCATGGCCGCGTCGCCGCTGCCGTCGCACATCGTGAACACGTCGTCGGCGGCGACGCTGCGGCCGGTGCCCGGCCACGCGGCGTACACGGCGTCGAAGGCTGCGATCGACGGCTTCTCGATGGCGGTGCGCGCCGAGTACGAGGCGGCCGGGCTAGACATCGGCGTCACGCTGCTCTATCCCGGTCCCGTGCGCACCGGCTTCGCCGGCAGCGAGCGGCTGCGGCCCGAGGCGGATCGCGCCGAGACGCGCGGCGTCGTGCCGTGGTCGAGCTACACCGACGGGCAGCCGATGCGGGCGGGTGCCGAGGCGCCCGGCGCGATCGACCCCGACACGGTCGGCCCCCTCGTGCTCGACGCGATCGAGCACGACCGCCCCTACGTCATGACGCACCCCGTGCCGCCCTTCCTCGCCGAGCGCGCCCGCCAGCTCACGGAGGCCGCGCCACCGGCTCCCCACCCGTCGGTCGAGTAGCGGCCGCCCCAGCCCCGCTGGTCGAGTAGCGGCCGGCTCTGCCGGCCGCGTATCGAGACCACTCCCGCCCCGGCGCCCGCCCCCACCCGCTGGTCGAGGAGCCGCCGCAGGCGGCGTCTCGAGACCACACTCACCCCACGGTGAGCGTCACCGGCCCGGCGTCCCCATCCTCGAACGCCCACGCCACCACCACGACCTCCTGCGCCGACTCCCCGAACAGCTGGATGCTGGGGTTCCGGTCGCCCCCGGAGTCGTCGTCCCGGTAGGTGGTGTCCGAGTCGCTCATCTGCGCCCACAGCACCGCGTCGAAGTCGGCGATCGCGCTGACGGCCTCGTCGCCCTCGGCGATGGTCGCAATGGCGACCCCCGGCCGCCCCGGCTCGACCGCGAGCGCGACCTGCTCCCCCGGACCCACCGCATCCGTGCTCGTCACCACCTGCAGCTCGAAGCCGGTCGCATCGCCGCCGTACTCGGCGACCTCGATCGTGTAGCTGCCGGGCTCGAGCACCGTCGCGAGCAGCGGGTCGCGGGTGCTGGTGTCGAGCGCGAAGCCGCCGGCCTCGTCGTAGCCGTCGTCGTTCTCGACGTCGGCGCCGTCGCCGACGATGCGCAGCGTGAGGTCCTCGTCGTCGGTCGAGGAGGCGGTGGCGACGACCGCGGCGCGCTGGTCGATGAGCAGCGTGAGCTCGGCGGTGCCGTCGCCGGGGATGAATCCGGTGCGCACGTCGCCCTCGTCCGGCGAGCCCTGCGCGATCGGCTCGAGGCTCTCGGGCCTCGGCACCGGCGGCGGGCTCGGGATGAAGCACCCGGTGAGCGCGAGGGCTGGCATCGCGACGAGGAGGCTGGCGGCGGCGACGCGGCCGACCTGTGCGTGGCGCATGCTGCGGACCCCTTCCGATGCGGTGCGGCTGCCCGGCTCGATCGTAGGCCGAGAGGACTGAGCGTCGCGTTCTCGCGCGGACCGCGCCTCGCGATCCCATCATGAGCCAGGTCGCCAGCCTCAGCAAAGCGGCCGATTCAAGACAGCGAAACAACGGATTCGCTACAGCGTTCTGCCGGATTGAGATACGGTGGCACCATGCGCCCGACGCTCGACCGCCACATCGCCGCGCGCGCGAGAGAGCGCCTCGAGTACTCACCGATGCTGGTGATCGAGGGCGCGCGCCAGGTTGGCAAGAGCACGCTGGCCCGACAGATCGCCGCGGAAGGCGCGGTGCACGTGACGCTCGACCATCAACCGACCCGTGACGCAGCGGCGGCCGACCCAGAGGGCTTCGTCGCCCAGGCCGGTGATCGTCAGCTGGTCATCGACGAGCTGCAGCGGCTCCCGCTCCTGACGCTGGCCCTGAAGGCAGCGATCGATGAGGAGCGGCGGCCAGCTCGGTTCATCACGACGGGATCAGCAAGTCTGCTGACGGTGAGAGGTACGGCCGACAGCCTCGCGGGGCGCGCTTCGCGTCTGCGTCTCCACGGCTTCAGCGCCGGGGAGCGAGCCCAGACCTTCGACGACTTCGCGCAGCTCGTGCGCCAGCATGGGGTCTCACGGTTGATCGGTGTCGCCGGCATCTACCAGCGCGCTGGCTATGCAGGACTGGTCACCCACGGCTCCTTCCCTGACGCTCAGCTGCTGCCCGAGCGCGCACGCAACGCGTGGATCGACGACTACCTGCAATCGCTCGTCTCGCGCGACCTGCCGGAGCTGCGACGAGAAGTCCGACCCGCGCGCGTGATGGCCCTGCTCCGGGCACTGAGCGGGCGGCAGTCGTCCGAGCTGGTGCGCGCCCGGCTCGCGACCGAGGTCGGCATCCCCAGCTCGACGATGCCGAGCTATCTCGACCTGCTGCACGATGTGGGACTGATCGCGACGCTGCCGCCGTGGACGCCGAACCTCGCCAAGCGCGAAGTCGGAAAGCCCAAGGCGCTGGTGCTCGACGGTGCCATCGCGACGCGGCTCACTCGGGTGACCGCACGCCAACTCGCTTCGCTCGAGTATGGCGAGGCGTTCGGCGCCTACCTCGAGGCGTGGGTGACGGCAGAGCTGCTCAAGCAGCAGACGTGGTCGGAGCAGGAGTTCGAGCTTTTCCACTACCGCGATCGGAACGGTCACGAGGTCGACCTCGTCCTCGAGTTCGCCGATGGCGCGGTGCTCGGCATCGAGGTGAAGGCGTCGAGCTCCTACAGCGCGCAGCAGTTCCAGGGTCTTGTGAAGCTGCGCGACAAGCTCGGGGAACGCTTCCTGGGCGGCATCGTGCTCGGCACGGCGGAGCATGGCTACCGCTATGCCGATCGCCTCGTCGGCGCGCCGGTCTCGGCATTGTGGGAGGCGTCGACGCGCTGACGTACGGCGGCATCAGCGCGGCATCGGGGGCGCTGTCCGCCCTGAGCGTCAGTGCGTCGATGTCAGCGGCCGTCGCCAGGCTGAGCCTCATGCACCTCGATCTCGACACCATGGTGGCCATGCAGCGCTCGCGGCTGGCCGAGTTCGTCGGCGGCCCGCTCGACGGCACCGTCACCGACGACTGGGAGCCCGTGCCCGGCACGACCGAGGTGGGGGCGCCGATGGCGCGCATGCCGGTGCCGTACCCGATGGGCGATGCGGTGGCGATCGTCTACGTCTGCATCGGCCGCACCGCCGACGGTCTGCGGTGGCACATGCGCTACGTCGCCCTCGAGGGGCCGGACGGCGACCCGCTCGACGTGCGCTCGGAGCCGCCGGGATAGGGTCGCACCATGGCCGAGCGCACCACCTATCTCCTCGTCGACGGCGAGAACATCGACGCGACGCTCGGCATCTCGATCCTCGACCGCCGCCCGGAGCCGCAGGAGCGCCCGCGCTGGAACAAGGTGCTCGACTTCGCCGAGCGCACGTGGCAGCAGCCGGTGAAGGGCCTCTTCTTCCTCGCCGTCTCGCACGAGCTGCCGGCGTCGTTCGTGCAAGCACTCATCGCGATGGGCTACCGGCCGGTGCCGCTCAGCGGCGAGGGCAAGGTCGTCGACATCGCCATCCAGAAGACGGCGGATGCGCTGGCCGCCCGGGCAGACGACGTCATGCTCGTGAGCCACGACCGCGACTTCGCGCTGCAGATGCAGCGCCTCGCGCAGGACGGCGCGCGCCGCGTCGGCATCGTCGGCTTCGGCGAGTTCATGGCCGGCGACCTGCGCGACGTCGACGGCATCGAGTTCTTCGACCTCGAGTACGACGTGGCGGCGTTCAACTCGCGCCTGCCGCGCGTGCGCATCATCCCGATCGACGAGTTCGACCCGTTCGAGTTCATCTAGGCCCGACGAGGAGCGGATCCATCGATACAGTGCGATCGGTTGTCACCGGTCGGCATCACACTCAGAGTGTGGATGCGCGCGACGGATTCGAGATCACTCCAGTGGCACTGCCCGAGTTTCGCATCGCCCGTCCGCATCCTCGGCTTGGAGATCCCGATTTCGACCCGGTCGACGCTGTGCTCGACTCGCCAGAGTTCCGCGACGCGATCATCTGGAAGGCACAGGGCGGAGAAGCGGCACTCCTGGAGGACGCTAACGGCCTTGCCGCGAAGGTGCGTGGGCTCGACGACAACCGATTCGGCATCGTGAAGCGGCGAGCGGGATCGGTGACGCCGTTCGCTCAGACGCTCAGGATCGGGGATGCCTGGATCGTCGAAGTGCACGACGGAACGGACGACGACTGGGCTCACCGTGTCCTCCGCGCTGCGCGCAGCGTCCCCGCCGGACAACTCGACCCCGCAGAGTCGTGGAACGCATCCGACGCCGCGGACATCATGTGGTCGTGGCTGCACGGCGATCGCCTCGAGCACCTGCAGCGAGTTCCGCTGCGATGAGCACGCACCGCTGAGACAGGGGTCGCCGCAGAACCGTCATCGTTGCTGGTGCGGCGGCGTGCCGCGCGCCTGCGCCTCAGCAGCCGCACTCGCCGGAGAGCGACAGCTGCATGCCGCAGGTCTCGCATATTCCGGGCGACGCGACGCGGCTACGTCGAACGCTCTCGCCTCGCCAAGATCCATGATGCGGGTGGCGCACCCCCACAGAGCCTGGCAGCTGCTCGCTGTCGAACCGATCGACGTCGCCGACCAGATCGAGCACCTCTTGCTCCGAGCGGAACCCGATGGTCGAGCCCGTGTGCACCCGCAGCGCGGTGCCCTCGTCGGAGCGCTCGACGCGGAAGTGGTCGCTGTACCGAATCAGGGTCGAGTCACCCAGGTGCTCGACGAAGCCTCAGATGAACGGCTGGTTGTGCTCGTGCGTTCGCATCTCGCGGAACGCTTCGCTCAGCGACTCGAACCTCTGGCGCTCCATGGCGGCCTCCTGTCCTGCATGGGTCGATCGCAGCCCCGATCGCTGACATGTCAGCGGTGACCCGCACCATCGTTCCCACGGATCGAACAAACGGAACCAGAGATGACGACCACGCAGGAACGGATCACATCAGCCGATCTCGGCTGGTGGCTCACGAAGTCGGCCGAGCTCGAGTGGACCTTCGCGAAGACGTACGCGAAGACGGCGCCGCACAGCTACGTAGCACGCGGCCGGACCGCCGGCATGAGCGACGAGGACTACATCCGGGCTGGCCGGGTGATCCACACCTTCGGCCGACCGGGCAAGTTCTACGACCGCACCGAGATCTACCTGGAGGCCCGAGGCATCAAGTGGTGGACGATGGATCGCGACGTGCGCGACACCGGACTCATCAACCAGGCCCCGACAGACCGCCTCTATGGCGTGCAGGACGCGCCGAGCACGGAGTCCATCTTCACCTCGCCGTATGACGAGCTCGCCTCCGGCTGGGATGCAGAAAACCCCACGTCGGAGGCCCTCGCCGGTGCACTGACCGCGGCCTTCGAACGCCTCCGATCGACGTACCCTCCATCGGTGCTCGACATCGGATGCGGCACAGGTCGCGTACTCGACCTCGGGCTCGCGCGGCCAGAGCGCTACGCGGGAGTCGACCCCAGCGGCGCAATGCTCAACCACCTCGTGCGCAAGCACCCGAGGGTGGGCGCCGTGTACCCGTTGCAGCTGGATGTCCCCGCGGCGCCGTGGTTCACACACGGTCAGTTCGAGATCGTGACGGCGCTGATGCCGCCCGGCGACGCACTGTCGGCTCCGTTGATCGAGGAGCTTCGGCGGATCGCGAGTCGCGGCGTGGTCGTCGGCGACGGTGATGACGTGCACGTGCTCGACCCTGTCGCGCCTCAGAACTGAGAGGTCGCGCGCAGCCTGCGAGCCGGCTCAGCCACGCTCGCGCTCAGTGCGCTCCGATCGCCGCGCCTGCGCAGCGCAGAGGTCGCATCGGAGGACACCTTCCCAGGCGAGATCCTCGCGGCCGGTTACGGCGCACTGCCCCATGCGGCGTCGGCGTTCCTCCTCGGTTGGTGCTGACGCGACGCAGCCACATCCGCGCGGCGGTGCTACAGACGCCGAATCCTCGCGAGAAATTTGCTGGTTCGCCGCGCAGCGTTGGCAAAGGACCGCTGCGGCTCGTCCGCCGCCGAGATCATCGAGACTCTTGGAAGTTCCGACTTGAGATCAGCCGGGACCTCTTCGACCCAGAGCGAGCCCCGGCCCGATGACCGATCAGCCTTCACTGCATCGGCAGCGTCGAGATCGGCAGCGTCGAGCCTAGAGCGGGAGCGGCTTGAAGAGCACCGTGCGCATGGCCCTACCCTGCTCGTTGATCTGCGTCGCCCCCCACTTCCCATCCTGCTTCTGAAGCTCGGCCATGTAATGAAACTTCAGGCTCTGGTCAGACGTCCCGTACTTGGCCACTTTCCAGTCGGGAGTGTGATCAGAACGGATGGAGTTCTCCGTGCGCGTCATGAGGCACAGGTTGCCGAAATCATTCACGGAGGCTCGTTGCTCGGCCGATTCAGCAAGATTGACGGGGAGAAAGTGCTCAATTGACGTGCGATAGGCAAAGCGGAACCCTGCGGCATTCACGCTTGGCAAGCCCTCCGGTGTTTCGTCCAGGATCACGCTGCTCCACCACAGTTTGTAGTCAAGCAGGTTGAGGGCGAAATGGGGTACTCCCGTGCCGACATCGAGGGTGCTTCCTTCTCGAGCACCGAGCTCTTCGAGATCGTCCTCCGCCATCCTATGGAGACGCAAGATGAAGTCAGCGCCATCGACGTGGTTCTTCTTGGCCCAAGACCTGTCAAGATATTCGAGAATCCGGTACAGGAACTCCTTATACACACGCCGCTGATGCGTTACCTGATACATCGCCTGGAGCATCAACACTTGCTGAGTTGCCTCGCCAAACGCGTTGGACGCTGAGAGTTTTGCGCTTCTTGTTTCGGGTTGAATGCGACGGAGACGATGAATCACCCAGTTGGAGTCCGCACCTGGGCCCGGTTCATCCAGCGGCTTGATGACAAAGTTGTCGAACAAGAACTTCGCGCGAAGCAGCCGGAAGGCGAACGCCAGCGCACTGTCCGCAGTCGTGATCGCTCGCTCGAACAGCGCGACAAGTTTCTTGTCGTCCAAGGGGATCTCCACTTGGCCATCGACGTGCATCCGAAGGACGTGAAGTAGAAAATTCGGGAAATCGATGATCGCGCCGTACCTGCCAGCGTCGCCGTCGTCCTGGACGCCTCGGCTGTTAACCCCGACCTGTTGCTCTCGTTCCTCAAGCACCGAGTCTAGGAATCTGCCGCCTGCAGCGAGAGCCTGCTGAGCAGGCTGAACCCTGCTAGCGAGATCTTCGACGTCCGTCGGTTCGAATCTGTCCCATCCGCTGCCGCTGCTGGTCCCAGGGTGGCCGAAGATCGCTGACCTAGGGTTCGGCTCGAATCGCGCTTGGACGTGCCGGGTGAAGTCCGAGCACGCGTCCCAGACAGTCGAGAAGAGTGCTCGACCCTCGCTGTCCTCGCCGATCAGTCCCAAGAGGTGCGCCTTGACGATCTCGTGCTTCTCCAGCTGCTCGCCACGCGTGTTCATGACCTCGAAGTAGTGGTTCAGGTCAGTTTCCGGCGGAAGCTCCGTCAGCACGAGCCGCACCCTGTCGAGGAGGTACCCCAGGACGTTGCTCGCCATGTCCGACTCGGCGTCGTAGCTCGGAGCGGCGCCCTGGTCCGCCAGCATCCGCACAAGTCTTGTTCCATCGCTGAGCAGGTTCCCGAGCGCTTCGGCGCCGGCCTTGATGCCGTCGTCCTGCAGCGCCTTCATGGCCGCCGACCGCGTGTCCGATCGGGCAAGCACAGCCAAATCAAGGTTGGAACGTTTGCGCTGCTCGAAGGAAAGCAGGCGGTCCGAGATCTCGAAAGGAGCGGGCAGCTTCGTGAGAGCCGGTCTTAACTCAGGGTGAGTCAAGGCAACGAAGAGAGTTGTGAGGCGTTGCTGCCCGTCAATCACGTCGAACAGAGGCTGGTCGGACTCTATGTCTCGCACCTCGTGCAGCACGAGTGAACCGATGTAGTAGTTGGGGCGGTCAAGAACGCTTACGATGTCACGGACGAGAGTCTCGATCTCGAGCCTTCCCCAGGCGTACGCGCGCTGGTAGATGGGCACTCGGAATCGGCGGCTACCATCGAAGAGCTCGCGAATCGTGACGAAACGGGGCCGACCGGTCATCGCTGCAGTCCCCGTTCGAGCCCCCATAGTCGCTGAATTACCTCGGCATCTGTCGGGTTCCGCCGTGATCGGTCCGCACCGTAGAGTTTCGGCTCGGGCACCGTCCGGTCGAGTACTTCACGTGCAGACAATGCCTCTCGGATCTCCCGGAACAAGTTGACGCCCGCCACTTCCGGTCCACCGTCGAGCGCGTGGTTGTTGATCGTCTCCCGCTTCACGGCAAACTTGCTGGCCCGCGGCAGCACGGCAAAGCGGGCGGCAAGGCCCGCAAAGCGGTCGCGCTCCTGCGAGCCGAAGCGGTCATGGTAATACAGAAGTAGAGCGTCCAGGAGCCCGCGGACGTATGCGTAGCGGGACCGGTCGCCACCAGGCTCGCTCTGCTCGTCAATCGGCGCGCTCACCGATGAGCGCCACGCGCCCCACAGCGGACTGAGCTCCTTCGGAAGCTCGTCGAAGTTGAAAGCATGCAGGCCGAGCCGGACCCCTTGTTGGTAGTAGTGCCAGACCATGCGAAAGAAGGTCTCGCCATTGAGGATCGGTTGGTCGATCTGGTGTGGATACTCAATAGGCTTCATCATGCGGAAACGGGCCAGAGTCGCATTCTCGGATCTGAAATCGTCGATGTAATTCTTGGCGTATACGAAGGAACGCGCCCAGTGATTCTCCTCGTTGGTGCCGTCACGTTCGCGGATACCCTTGAACATCCCGATATCCGCTGCCGTGAATCCCTCTCTTGGAACCGGCCGGCCCGCGGCCCAACGACGTATCTTGAAGAGGTACTCCGCAAAGAGGGCGTTGACGTGCGCCGCTGGGATGCTTTCCCAGAGCTCGACGACCTCACGCTTCATCGCTATGTCACTTCTACCGCTGCCGATCTCTCTCAGGTGGAATGCCTTCAACAGGTCGGTTGGATAAAGCGGCCGCCCTCTCGCGTTCTGCGAGTCGAACATTTGGAAAGCTTCATCGAGGTTTGCCAAGGTGACGACGACGACTTCGCACTGGAGGAAGACGGCGTCGGAGAACGCTCGCAGGGCATCGACGTCCCAATCCTGAACAAGGCGCGCTAGGAAAGCGCGGTTCTCCTTTGCCCGGGCAGCCGTCCGCTCCGCCCCGAATGGCGATAGTCGTAACCGAGCTACATCCCTCATGCTGGGATCCACGCCGGTCTCTCTGAGAACGGCAGCGAGGAGGTGCAAGGTGGTCAGCCGTTGCTGACCATCGACGACATCAAGGATGTCGTCACCGCGCTCATCCGCATGTCGATGCAGGATCACCGTGCCGATCCGGTAATGGCCGCTGGGCGTGAACCTCTGGATATCGTCCACGAGTTCCGCGACATTGCGAGCGCTCCACGTGTAAGGCCGCTGGTAGTCCGGAATCCGGAGGTTCGCGTTTCGAAGCAGTTCATGCACCTTCCACACCGCGACATGCGGGCGCACGTCGCGAGTCGACAACACATCAGGCAGCGCGGCAGTCACAATCGCAAAGGTAGCGAATCATTGCCAGGCACCGCGCGGGGAATCATCTGTGCAGTCCCCTCCGCTCGCCGGTACATCGCACTCCCGGAGCACGGCGCGACAACCAGGAGGGCGCGCAGAATGCCTGCACTTGAGCGCAGCGGCTTCGGCTGCACGCCACCAATCTGATGGCCCCGCACAGCCAACGGCGGGGTCACGTCCCGCTGAGTGGTGGAGTTTCTCGACACCGTGCGGTCAGTTGTTCTGATTATGCAGCAGCGAGTTCTGGCATGGCCACCTCCTCGTGCATCAGGTCGAGCAGGCGCATGGAGTTCTC
>NZ_VOIR01000013.1 GCF_007923295.1 Agrococcus sediminis
TCGGCGACGCCGGCATCGACGTCGCCGCGGTGATGACCGACAACGGCGCCTGCTACCGCTCGCACGCCTTCCGCGACGCGCTCGAGGGCGCGCAGCACCGATTCACGCGCCCCTACCGGCCCCAGACCAACGGGAAGGTCGAGCGCTTCAACCGCACCCTCGCCGCCGAATGGGCCTACGCCGTCACCTACGCGTCAGACGCCGACCGCGCAGCCACCTACGCGGCCTGGCTCCACGCCTACAATCACCACCGACCCCACACCGGCATCGGAGGCCTCACCCCCGCCCAACGCGTTCACAACGTCACGGGGAACTACACCTAGGCCTCGCCGAGCAGCGCGCGCACGCGCGGCACCACCTCGGTGCCGAACAGCTCGATCGAGCGCAGGTTGTCCTCGTGGCTCGTGCCGGAGTCGTACTTGAGGTCGAAGCGCTCGACGCCGAGGGTCTCCTTCGCCCAGACGATCTTCTGCGCGACCGTCTCGGGGCTCCCGGCGAACATCGCGCCGTGCTCGGCCATCGACGCGTCGAACTCGCGCTCGGTGGCGTCGCCCCATCCGCGCTCCCGGCCGATGCGGTTGCGGTAGACCATCCACTGCGGCATGAGGATGCGCTTGGCCTCCGCGTCCGTCTCGGCCACGAGGCCGGGGGAGTGCATGCCGATGCGGCCGGGCGCGTGCCCGAACTGCTCCATCGCCTTCCGGTAGAGGCCCGCGAAGGGCGCGAACTGCGCGGGGCTGCCGCCGATGATCGCGAGCATCATGTCGAACCCGTGCCGCGCGGTGCGGATGACCGACTCGGGGGAGCCGCCGACGCCGACCCAGACGGGGATGCGGCCGCCGTGCTCCGCCGCGTGCGAGCGCGGGTAGACGGGCTGCTCGTGCAGCGGCGAGCGCAGCGTGCCCGACCAGGTGACCGGCTCCTCGCGCACGAGCGCTGCGAGCAGCTCGAGCCGCTCCTCGAACAGCGCCTCGTAGTCCTCGAGCCGGTAGCCGAAGAGCGGGAACGACTCCACGAACGAGCCGCGGCCCACGATCATCTCGGCGCGCCCGCTCGAGATGCCGTCGAGCGTCGAGAACTGCTCGAACACGCGCACGGGATCGTTCGACGAGAGCACCGTGACGGCGGTGCCGAGGCGGATGCGCTCGGTCGCCGTCGCGAGCGCGCCCAGCAGGATCTCGGGCGCGCTCGCCGCGAAGTCGTCGCGGTGGTGCTCGCCGACGCCGAAGAACGCGAGGCCCTGCCGGTCGGCGGCGACGCCCTCCGCGACGACGTCGCGCAGCACCTGCGCGTGGCTGAGCGGAGCGCCGTCGACGACGGGCACTGCGGCGAACGTGTGGACACCGAACTCGATGGGCATGGGGATCCTCTCCGCTCAGGCCAACCGGGGGAGCGCGCGGGGCATTCCGCGCAGAGGCAAGGGCCCGGGAGCGATCCCGGGCCCTTCCTCGTCGTGCGTCAGATCAGTGACCGTCGTGCTTCGCGGCCTCGAGCTCGCCGCGCGTGACGGGGCTGATGCGGTCCTCGAAGAACCAGCGGGTCATCGCTGCGCGCAGGTGCGTGCCCGGCGTGATGCGGCCCTTCGCGTTCGGGCGCACCATGACCGGCTCGTACGTGTCGAACGACTTGAGCCTCCACGACTCGTACTCGTCGAGCGGCTCGTGCACCTCGACGTACTCGCCGCCGGGGAGCCGCAGGATGCGGCCCGACTCGTAGCCGTGCAGCAGGATCTCGCGGTCCTTCTTCTGCAGGCCGATCGCGATGCGCTTCGTCAGGAAGTACGCGATCACCGGTCCGAGGATCAGCGTCGCCTGCAGCCACCAGGTGACCTGGAAGACGTTGAGGCGGAAGTGCGTCGCGATGAGGTCGGACGACGCCGCGGCCCACAGCACCGCGTAGAACACGATGCCCGCGGAGCCGATGGCCGTGCGCGTCGGGTTGTTGCGCGGGCGCTCGGCGATGTGGTGCTCGCGCTTGTCGCCGGTGATCCACTGCTCGATGAAGGGGTAGAACATGACGAGCACGATGAAGATGCCGAGCACCGCCATCGGGATGAGGATGTTCCACGAGAGCGTCATGCCCCACAGCTCAGACTCGAGCCCCGGCGCCAGGCGCAGGGCGCCGTCGGCGAAGCCGATGTACCAGTCGGGCTGCGTGCCGGCGGAGACCGGCGACGGGTCGTAGGGGCCGTAGTTCCAGATCGGGTTGATCGTGAACGTGGAGGCGATGAGCACCAGCACGCCGAACACGATGAAGAAGAACGATCCGGCCTTCGCGGCGAACAGCGGCATGATCGGCGCGCCGACGACGTTGTCGTTCGTCTTGCCGGGACCGGCGAACTGCGTGTGCTTGTTGATGACCATGAGCACGAGGTGCACGCCGATCAGCGCGATCACGAGCGCCGGCAGCAGCATGATGTGCAGCACGAAGAGCCTCGGCACGATGTCGACGCCCGGGAACAGGCCGCCGAAGAACAGGTACGAGATCCAGGTGCCCACGATCGGGATGCCCTTGACCATGCCGTTGATGATCGCGAGGCCGTTGCCCGACAGCAGGTCGTCGGGGAGGGAGTAGCCCGTGAAGCCCTCGGCCATCGCCAGGATGAACAGCACGAAGCCGATCACCCAGTTGATCTCGCGCGGCTTGCGGAAGGCACCCGTGAAGAACACGCGGAGCATGTGCAGGCCGATGGCGGCCACGAACAGCAGCGCCGCCCAGTGGTGCACCTGGCGCATGAGCAGGCCGCCGCGGATGTCGAACGAGATGTCGAGCGACGACGCGTACGCAGCCGACATCGCGATGCCCTTGAGCGGCACGTACGAGCCCTCGTAGTGCACCTCGGTCATCGACGGCTCGAAGAAGAACGTCAGGAACGTGCCCGAGAGCAGGATCGCGACGAAGGAGTACAGGATGACCTCGCCGAGCATGAACGACCAGTGGTCGGGGAACACCTTGCGACCGAGCGTCGCGACGAGCGTCGACATGCTCGTGCGCTCGTCGAGGTAGTTCGACGCCCTCGAGGTGAAGGTGTCGCGCGTTGCGGTGGAGGTCATGCTCGGTTCTCCGTCTCAGCGGCCGAGAGCGGGATGTGGCCCTCGTCGATGTGGTGCAGACGCTCGAAGTACGACGGACCGATGGGCTCGGTGAAGTCGCTCTGGGCGATCAGGTAGCCCTCGTCGTCGACCGTGATCGGCAGCTGGGGCAGCGGACGCTTGGCGGGACCGAAGATCACCTTGGCGTGGTCGGTCACGTCGAACGTGGACTGGTGGCAGGGGCACAGCAGGTGGTGCGTCTGCTGCTCGTACAGCGCCACGGGGCAGCCGACGTGCGTGCAGATCTTGGAGTAGGCGACGATGCCGTCGTACGACCAGCCGGCGCGGTCGGGCTGCTCGTTGAGGCGGTCGAGCGGCACGCGCACGAGCAGCACCGAGGCGAGCGCCTTCTGGTCGAGGTAGCCGCCGTCGTGGTCGAGGTCCTTGAGGTCCTCGGGGATCACGTGGAAGGCCGAGCCGATCGTGACGTCGGCGGCGCGGATGGGCGTGCCCGTCGGGTCGAGCGCGAGGCGCGTGCCCTGCCGCCACATGGTGTTGGAGATCGCCTCGACGGCGTCCTGCGCGGGGGCGAGGTCGCGGAAGAGCACGATCGCCGGCAGCGGCACGAGCGCGATGGCGCCGATGAGCGTGTTGCGGATCAGCGAGCGGCGCGTGAAGCCCGACTCCTGGTCGCCGAGCTGGAAGATCTCGACGGCGCGGGCGCGGCTCTTCTCGGAGCCGCGCGACGGGTGGCGCTCCTCGACGACCTCGTGCGAGCTCATGAGCTGGCGGGCCCAGTGCATGCCGCCGATGCCGATGCCGAGCAGCGCGAGGGCGATGGCGAGGCCGAGGAAGAGGTTGCTGAGGCGCACGCTCGTCATGTCGCCCTCGACGATCGGCACCGCGACATACGCGACGATCGCGAGCACGGTGCCGAGCATCGACACCAGGAACCAGCCGACGACCTGGCGCTCGGCGCGGCGCTCCTTTTCGGGGTGCAGGTCGGTCTGGCGCGGGCGGTGCGGCGGCAGGCCGGGGTTCTCGAACGCGTCCGACTGCTCGATGGCCGCGCCGCGGTCGTAGACGGCGACCTGCTGCTGCTCATGCCCGGCGTGGTCCTCAGCCGACATGCTGGTCCTCTCTGTGTCCTGCGTCATGATCAGTTCGGCTTCGAGGTGAGCCAGACCGAGACGGCCACGAGGCCGCCGAGGCCGAAGATCCAGATGAACAGGCCCTCCGACACCGGTCCGAGGCTGCCGAGGTCGAAGCCGCCCACCGACGGGTTCTCGTCGAGGTAGTCGAGGTACGCGAGGATCTCGCGCTTCTGCTCCGGGCTGATGTTGGCGTCGTTGAAGACCGGCATGTTCTGCGGGCCGGTGAGCATCGCCTCGTAGACGTGCGCCGGGTCGATGTCGCGCAGGTGCGGGGCCCACTTGCCCTCGGTCAGCGCGCCGCCGGCGCCGGCGACGTTGTGGCACATGGCGCAGTTGATGCGGAAGAGCTCGGCGCCGCGGGCGACGCCCTCCTCGTCGACCTGCGACACGTCGAGGAGCTCCTCCGACGGGACCTCGGGCCCCGGCGCGAGCGAGGCGACCCATGCGCCCATCGCGTCGGACTGCTCCTGCGTGAACATGGGGTCGCGCTGCTCGGCCTGCGGGCCGGAGTAGGCCATCGGCATGCGGCCGGTCATGACCTGGAAGTCGACGGATGCGGCGCCCACGCCGATGAGGCTCGTGCCGTTCTCGGTGCCCTCGGCGTTCAAGCCGTGGCAGGAGGCGCAGTTGGCGCGGAACAGCTCCTGGCCGTCCTCGACGGTCAGCTGCTGCGCGCGCGGAGCGGTGCCAGCCGGCTCGGCGTTGGCCACGGTGCTCACCGCCGCCGAGGCGCCGCCCGCGGCCACCAGGCCGATGAGGAGCATCGCCGCGCTCGCCAGGGGGTGCCTGCGGCCGGTCTTCTTACGAGTTGCCAATGTTGCTCACCAACCGATTACTTGAGCCAGTAGATGACGAGGTACAGGCCGATCCAGACCACGTCGACGAAGTGCCAGTAGTAGGAGATGACGTGCGCGCTCGTCGCCTCCTTGTGCCCGAACCGCTTCACCGCGTACGCGCGGCCGATCACGAACAGGAAGGCGAAGAGCCCGCCCGTCACGTGCAGGCCGTGGAAGCCGGTCGTGATGTAGAACGCCGAGCCGTAGGAGTTCGACGACAGCGTGATGCCGTGGCCGACGAGCACGACGTACTCGAACACCTGCAGGACGACGAAGACCGCGCCCATGGCGTAGGTGAGGTAGAACCACTCGACCATGCCCCACTTGGACAGCTGCAGCGCGCTGCCGGTGCGGAACGCCTGGTGGTGCTCCGCCGCGTTCGCACCCGCCTGGCAGGTGAAGCTCGACGCCAGCAGGATCGCCGTGTTGATCGTCGCGAAGAGCACGTTCAGCTGCTCGGCCTCGGTGGCGAACAGGTCGCCCGACATCGAGCGGAGCGTGAAGTAGATCGCGAACAGGCCGGCGAAGAACATGACCTCGCTGCCGAGCCAGACGATCGTGCCGACCGCAACGGTGTTCGGCCGCCTGATCATCGGCGCCGACGGCGACGTGGAGAGCGCAGTAGTGGACACGACATCCATCCTAGTGACAGATCGGCCCGGGGTCCGGACCCGGACGGCCAGCGTGCCGCGCGAAGATAGGCTGGAGCAATGGATCGTCTCTTGACCTGGCCATGCGTGCTCGAGACGCTGCTGGAGGGCGAGGATCTGGCGATCCGGCAGGCCGAGTGGGCGATGGCCGAGGTCGTCGCCGGCCGGGCCTCCGAGGCGCAGATCGCGGGCTTCCTCATCGCGCTGCGCGGCAAGGGCGTGGTGGCCGAGGAGCTCGTCGGGTTCCGCGACGCGATCCTCGAGGCGGCGGTGCCGCTCCCGGGCGAGTCGCGGGTGGTCGACATCGTCGGCACGGGCGGCGACCGGCAGCACACCGTCAACATCTCGACCACAGCGAGCATCGTGGTCGCGGGCGCCGGCGTGCCGGTGCTGAAGCACGGCAACCGCGCGGTCTCGTCGTCCTCCGGCGCATCCGACGTGCTCGACGTGCTCGGCGTCGTGCCCGCGAGCGACGACCCGGCCGAGGTGCGGCGCATCCTCGAGGCCGCCGGCATCTCGTTCGCCTGGGCGATGCGCTTCCACCCCGGCTTCCGCCACGCGGCCCCGGTGCGGGCGCAGCTCGGCGTGCCGACGGTCTTCAACTACCTCGGACCGCTCGTCAACCCGGCGCGCCCGGAGGTCTCGGTCGTGGGGGTCGCCGACAAGCACATCATCGAGCAGTTCGTGGGCGTCTTCGCGACCCGCGGCGCGACGGCGCTCGTCGTCCGCGGCGAGGACGGGCTCGACGAGCTCACCACCACCGGCCACTCCGAGCTGTGGGAGGTCTCGCGCGGCGACGTCGTCGAGCACGACATCGACCCGCGCGAGCTCGGCATCCCGCGCGCGAGCCTCGACGACCTGCGCGGCGGATCGCCCGAGCACAACGCCGAGGTGCTGCGCCGCACCATCGCGGGCGAGCCCGGGCCGGTGCGCGACATCGTGCTGCTGAACGCCGCCGCGGCGCTCGTCGCGTGGCGGCTCGAGAGCGACCCGCGCCAGAAGGACCGCCCGCTCAAGGAGCGCATGGCCGAGGAGCTGGCGACCGCGACGGCGTCGATCGACTCGGGCGCGGCCGCCCGCACGCTCGAGGCGTGGCGCGCCGCCGCCGCGGGCTGAGCGGGTGAGCGGCACCGCGACCGAGCACCACCGGGTGCAGCGGCAGGCATCCTGGTCGGGCGACGAGGTCTGGCACACCTGGCGGCTCGGCTGGGCCGACCGCAGCTCGCGCTCGCTGCTGCTCGCCGCGCTCGCCGTCGGCGGGCTGCTCGCGTGCTACGGGCTCACGCTGCTGCTCCACCGGCCGCCGGCGATCGTGCCCTCGGTCACGCTCCGCGGCATCGGCGTGCTGCTGCTGATGCTCGCCGCGGTCGTCGCCCCGGCCTCGCTCGGCTACCGCATCGGCGCGGTCTTCTGCATCGTGCTGTACGCGATCGCGCAGGTGCCGATCGTGCTCATGCAGTCGACGACGCTGCTCGGCGCCACGACGTACGGCGCGTTCGACGCGATCGACTTCCTCGCCGGCGGCGCGCTCATCGTCGCGTGGATGCTCGTGCGGATGCGGCACCCCTTGACGATCCTCATCGTCGTGCTCGGCTACGCGACCGCCGGCGCCGCCTTCTTCGGGCGGGCGCTGCCGCTGCTGCGCCCGCGCCTCGCCGCCGACCCGTGGGCCGAGCAGGTGTCGATCGCCGACGAGGCGCTCGTGCGCTCGGTGCTGCTCGCGCTGCTGCTGGGCCTCGTGCTGCTCGCGTGGTGGCTCGACGGGTGGATGCGCGCACTGCTGCCGGTCGCGAACGTCGCCGAGCCGCACGGCTCGGGGCGCGCATCGCGCACGGGGGAGCGGCCGCGGCTGCGCTCCGCGCTCATCCTCGCGCTCGCCGGCCTCGACCTGCTGGCCATCGCGGTCGCGATCTCGGCGAAGCAGCCGGTCGCGCGCGGCCGGCTCTCGGAGGACGACGACTGGTGGGCATCGATCGTGCTCGCGGTCTCGACGGCCAGGGCGGCGATGGTGATCCTCGGCATCGCCGCGGCGATCATCTGGATCACCGACCCGCAGTACCGCGCCCTCTGACACCGCGCCCTCTGACACCGAGCGCTCTGACACCGAGCGCTCCGACGCGAGGAGGGGGCGGCCGCAGCCGCCCCCTCCGATCACCCTCCGGCTCGAGGGATCACTCGACGTCGTCGTCGACCCAGTCGAGGGTCTTCTGCACGGCCTTCTTCCAGTTGCGGTAGGTGCGGTCGCGCGCCTCCTGCTCCATCTGCGGCTCCCAGCGGCGGTCCTCCTGCCACTGCTGGCGCAGCTCGTCGAGCGAGCCCCAGAAGCCGACCGCGAGGCCGGCCGCGTAGGCGGCGCCGAGCGCGGTCGTCTCGGCGACGACCGGGCGGATGACCGGCACCCGCAGGATGTCGGCCTGGAACTGCATGAGCGTGTCGTTGGCGATCATGCCGCCGTCGACCTTGAGCTCGGTGAGGTCGACGCCCGAGTCGGCGTTCACCGCGTCGACGACCTCCGCCGTCTGGAAGGCGGTCGCCTCGAGGGCCGCCCGCGCGATGTGGCCCTTGTTGACGTACCGGGTGAGGCCCACGAGCGCGCCTCGCGCATCCGGCCGCCAGTAGGGGGCGAACAGGCCCGAGAACGCCGGCACGAAGTACGCCCCGCCGTTGTCGTCGACCGACTTCGCCAGCTGCTCGACCGCCGGGGCGTCGGGGATGAGGCCCAGGTTGTCGCGCAGCCACTGGATGAGCGAGCCGGTCACCGCGATCGAGCCCTCGAGCGCGTAGTGGGTGGGCTCGTCGCCGATCTTGTAGCCGACGGTCGTGAGGAGGCCGTTCTTCGAGTGGACGATCTCCTCGCCGGTGTTGAAGATGAGGAAGTTGCCCGTGCCGTAGGTGTTCTTCGCCTCGCCCTTGTCGAACGCGGCCTGGCCGAAGGTGGCCGCCTGCTGGTCGCCGAGGATGCCCGTGATGGGCGTCTCGCGCAGCAGCGACTCCGAGGCCGCGACGCCGAACTCGCCCGACGACGGCTTGATCTCGGGGAGCATCGAGCGCGGCACGCCGAAGTCGGCGAGGATCGCGTCGTCCCACTCGAGCGACTCGAGGTCCATGAACAGCGTGCGCGACGCGTTCGTGACGTCGGTCGCGTGCACGCCGCCGTTGACGCCGCCGGTGAGGTTCCAGAGCACCCAGCAGTCGGTCGTGCCGAAGAGCAGGTCGCCCGCCTCGGCCGCCTCGCGCGCGCCCTCGACGTTCTCGAGGATCCAGACGATCTTCGTGCCCGAGAAGTAGGTCGCGAGCGGCAGGCCGACCTTCTGCTTGTAGCGGTCGGTGTCGCCCGCCGCGAGGCGGTCGACGATCTTCTGCGTGCGGGTGTCCTGCCAGACGATCGCGTTGTAGACCGGCTCGCCGGTCTGCTTGTTCCAGACCACCGCGGTCTCGCGCTGGTTGGTGATGCCGATCGCCTTGACGTTGTGGCGGGTCACGTTGGCCTTCGACAGCGCCTGGCCGATCACCTCGCGGGTGTTGTTCCAGATCTCTTTCGGGTCGTGCTCGACCCAGCCGGCCTGGGGGAAGATCTGCTCGTGCTCGAGCTGGCCGGTGGAGACGATGCTGCCGGCGTGGTCGAAGAGGATGGCACGGGTGGAGGTCGTGCCCTGGTCGATGGCGATGACGTAGTCGTTCACCGGAACTCCTTCGTTTGGTGGTGGATGCGTGCAGGGAAAGAGGAGGGGAGGGGGCGATCCGCCCCCTCCCCGTCGATTCAGGCCGCCGCGATCGTCGCGATCAGCGCCGGCGCGGCGAGCCCTGCGAGCACGCCGCCGATGATCGGGCCGGCGACCGGGATCCACGAGTAGCCCCAGTCGCTGTCGCCCTTGCCGCGGATCGGCAGCACCGCGTGCGCGATGCGCGGTCCGAGGTCGCGGGCGGGGTTGATGGCGTACCCGGTGGGTCCACCGAGCGAGGCGCCGATGCCGACGACGAGGAGCGCCACAGGGAGTGCGCCGAGCGCGGCGAGGCCGGCGGGCACGCCGTCCTCCGTGCCGTTCTGCGCGCCGAAGCCGATCACGACGAAGACCAGCACGAAGGTGCCGATGATCTCGGTGATCAGGTTCCAGCCGGTGTTGCGGATGCCGGGGCCGGTCGAGAAGGTGCCGAGCTTGGCGCCCGGGTCCTCCTCGATGTCGAAGTGCTGCTTGTAGGCCAGCCAGCAGAGCACGGCGCCGAGGAAGGCGCCGAGGAACTGGCCGCCGAGGTAGGCCGGGAGCGCCGCCCAGTTGTACTCCGCGCCCGTCGCGAGGGAGTTCGCGAGCAGGCCGAAGGTCACGGCCGGGTTGATGTGCGCGCCCGAGTAGATGGAGACGGTGACACCGGCGAACACCGCGAGGCCCCAGCCGAAGTTGATCATCAGGAAGCCGCCGCCGAAGCCCTTGTTGCCCTTCAGCACCACGTTGGCGACCACGCCGCAGCCGAGCAGGACGAGCATCGCGGTGCCCACCAGCTCGGACAGGAAAATCAGACCGATGTTCGGATCGTCCACAGG
This sequence comes from Agrococcus sediminis, assembly GCF_007923295.1. Lineage (GTDB taxonomy): Bacteria > Actinomycetota > Actinomycetes > Actinomycetales > Microbacteriaceae > Agrococcus > Agrococcus sediminis. The sequence continues at coordinate 10,213 of NZ_VOIR01000013.1, forward strand.
ACCCTGCTTTCTCGTCCACGGGCCTCATCGCCCGTACCGCCCGCTCGGGTGGTATCGCCACTGTAACCAGCAATGGGTTGGCTGTGTGGAGTCGATTGGAGGATGTCTCAGATGATCCGTCGAGTTTCCAGCGGTCGAGGCGTAGCGTGAGCACAGACCCGCTGTCGTCCGAAGGAGAGCCACCGTGAAGAAGCTCATCAACGACCCCGCCAAGACCGTCGACGAGGGCCTCGCAGGCTTCGCCGCCGCTCATGCCGACCTCGTGCGAGTGGTGGTCGACCCGCCGTTCGCCGTCGTGCGCGCGGATGCGCCGGTGGCGGGCAAGGTCGGGCTCGTCTCGGGCGGCGGCTCGGGCCACGAGCCCCTGCACGCGGGCTTCGTCGGCTTCGGCATGCTCGACGCCGCGGTGCCGGGCGCCATGTTCACGTCGCCGACGCCCGACCCCATCCTCGAGGCGACGAAGCAGGTCGACGCCGGCGCGGGCGTGCTCCACATCGTCAAGAACTACACCGGCGACGTGCTGAACTTCGAGACCGCCGCCGAGCTCGCGCTCGCCGAGGGCATCGAGGTGCAGTCGGTCGTCGTCGACGACGACGTCGCGGTCAAGGACTCGCTCTACACGGCCGGCCGGCGCGGCGTCGCGGGCACGCTCCTCGTCGAGAAGCTCGCGGGTGCAGCCGCCCAGCGCGGCGACACGCTCGACCAGGTCGCCGAGGTCGCGCGCACCGTCAACAGCCGGGTGCGCTCGATGGGCATGGCGCTCGCGCCGTGCACCGTGCCGCACGCGGGCGAGCCGAGCTTCGACCTCGGCGACGACGAGGTCGAGATCGGCATCGGCATCCACGGCGAGCCCGGCCGCGAGCGCATCGCGCTCGAGCCCGCCGACCGCATCGTCGACCGCCTCATGGAGCCGATCCTCGAGGACCTGCCCTTCTCGAAGGGCGACCGGGTCGTGCTGCTCGTCAACGGCATGGGCGGCACGCCGCTGTCGGAGCTCTACATCGTCTTCCGTCGCGCGGCCGAGATCCTCTCCGAGCGCGGCATCGAGCTCGCCCGCTCGCTCGTCGGCTCCTACGTCACGAGCCTCGAGATGCAGGGCGTGTCGATCACGCTCCTGCAGGTCGACGACGAGCTGCTCGACCTCTACGACGCGCCGGTGCAGACCGCGGCGCTCCGCTGGGGCCGCTGAGGTGGCCGAGCAGCACCTCGACGGCGCCTGGACGCGACGCTGGATCGAGGCGGTCGCCGCCGCGGTCTCGAGCCGCAAGGCCGAGCTCACGGCGCTCGACCGCGCGATCGGCGACGCCGACCACGGCGAGAACCTCGACCGCGGCTTCCAGGCGGTCCTCGGCAAGCTCGACGCGCTCGACGACGGCGCGACGCCCGGCGCCGTGCTGAAGCTCGTCGCCACGACGCTCATCTCGACGGTCGGCGGCGCCGCCGGTCCGCTCTACGGCACCGCGTTCCTCAAGGGCGCGATGGCGGCGGGCGAGCGCGACGCGCTCGATGCCGCGGGCCTCGTCGAGGTGCTCACCGCCGCGCGCGACGGCATCGTCGCGCGGGGCAAGGCCGAGCTGCAGGACAAGACGATGGTGGATGCGTGGACGCCGGCCGTCGACGCCGCCGCGGCAGCGGGCGACGACGTGCGCGCCGTGCTCGAGGCGGCCGCGGAGGCCGCCCAGGCCGGAGCCGTCGCCACCGAGCCGCTCGTCGCCCACAAGGGGCGCGCCTCGTACCTCGGGGAGCGGGCGATCGGGCACCGCGACCCGGGCGCCGAGTCGACCGCGCTCATGCTGCGCGCCGCCGCGGAGACGCGGTGACCGTCGGGCTCGTCGTCGTCTCGCACTCCGCCCGGATCGCGGAGGGGGTGGTCGAGCTCGCGGCGCAGATGGCGCCGAGCGTGACGATCGCGGCCGCCGGCGGCACCGACGACGGTGGCATCGGCACGAGCTTCGACCGCATCCAGGCGGCGCTCGCCGAGGCGGAGTCCGGCGACGGCGTCGTGGTGCTGTGCGACCTGGGCTCTGCCGTGCTCACGGCCGAGACCGCCCTCGAGCTCGCGGAGGCGCCCGAGCGCATCCGCATCGCCGACGCGCCGATCGTCGAGGGCGCGGTCGCCGCCGCGGTCGCCGCCGAGTCGGGCGACGGGCTCGACGCGGTCGTCGCCGCCGCCGAGGCGCGGCAGGCGGAGGCCGCGCCCCCGCAGGCGGGCGACGAGCCCGCGGGCGAGGCGCAGCGCCTCGAGCTCGTGCTCGAGAACGAGCACGGGCTGCACGCCCGCCCGGCTGCCGAGCTCGTGCGCACGGCGAGCGGCTTCGACGCCGCCGTCACCGTCGAGGGCGTCGACGCGAAGAGCATGCTGCGCGTGCTCGCGCTCGGGCTCGATCGCGGCTCGCGCGTCGTGTTCGAGGCGACGGGCCCCGACGCCCGCGACGCGCTCGCCGCGATCGAGGCGCTCGCGCGGAACCGCTTCGGGGAGTAGCCCGGCTCAGCCGGTGACGTGCACCGCGAACTCGTCGGCGGCGGCACGCGCGCGCACGAACGAGCAGAGCGGCCGCACGCGCTTGCCGTCGGCGATGGTGGCGCGCAGCGCCGCATCGACGAGCTGCGAGCCGACGCCGCGCCCGCCGAACGACGGGTCGACCTCGGTGTGCACGAAGGAGCGCACCCCGTCGGCGTCGCGGTAGTCGGCGAAGCCCGCGAGGGCGCCGTCCAGGTGCGCCTCGAACCGGCGCGCCTCGGCGTTGTCGACGATCTCGATCTGCTGCTGCTGGTCCATGGCGGTCACGCTACCGCCCTAGGCTGATCCGGTGGCAGCGACAGGGACGACTCGGCTCGCGACCGCGCTGCTCGTGGCCCTGACGATCGTGTGGGGCTCGACCTTCTTCCTCATCCGCGACCTCGTGCAGCACGTGCCGTCGCTCGACTTCCTCGGCGTGCGGTTCCTGCTCGCCGCCGTCGTCATGACGCTCATCGCATGGCGGTCGATCGCCCGGCTCGGGCGACCGCTGCTGCTGCGCTCGGCCGCGCTCGGCGGCCTCTACACCGCCGCGCAGATCCTGCAGACGATCGGCCTCGAGACGACCCCCGCATCCGTCTCCGGGTTCCTCACCGGCCTGTACGTCGTGCTCACGCCGCTCATCGCCGCGCTCGCGCTGCGCCACCGCATCGAGCGCAGCACCTGGGTCGCGGTCGCCGTCGCCGCCGCGGGCCTCGTCGTGCTCACCCTCACCGGCATCTCGTTCGGCGTCGGCGAGGCGCTCACGCTCGGCGGGGCGCTCGCCTACGCGCTCCACATCATCGCCACCGCGCGTTGGGCCACGACCGAGCACGCGCTCGGCATCTCGATCGTGCAGCTGTGGGTCATCGGGCTCGTATGCCTCGCCGGCGGCGCGCCCGACGGCATCACGCTGCCCGACACCGGCGGCCAGTGGCTGTCGATGGCGTACATGGTCGTCTTCGCCTCGATCGGCGCCATGTGGGTGCAGACGTGGGCGCAGGCGCAGATCAGCGCCACCCGGGCCGCGGTCATCATGACCGCCGAGCCGGTGTGGGCGACGGCGTTCGCGATCGCGTTCGGCGGCGAGCAGCTCACCTGGCGGCTGCTCGTCGGCGGCGGCATGATCCTCGGCGCCATGTACGCCGTCGAGCTGCTCGCCGCGCGCCGGCACGCGACCGCGACGCGCGACGAGACGCCGACGGGCGCGATCGACGCGCCCGTGCGCATGCCGGGGGAGTAGCGGCCGCGCCAGCAGACGTGCGGCATGCTTGACCCATGCAGCTGGACCCGCGACGCATCCTGATCTTCCGCACCGTCGCGCGCGAGGGCTCCGTCTCGGGCGGGGCGCGCGCGCTCGGGTGGACGCAGCCCGCCGTGAGCCAGCACATCCGGCTGCTCGAGGAGGAGGTCGGCCAGGCGCTGCTGCTGCGCTCGTCGACCGGCGTCACGCTCACCGAGGCCGGCCAGCGGCTGCTGCGCCACGCCGACGGCATCGCGGGGCTGCTGGGCTCCGCCGAGGCGGAGCTCGCGTCGCTCGCCGAGGGCGCCGGCACGGTCACCATCGCCGCGTTCCCGTCGGCGCTCGCCGACTTCGTGCCCCGCGCGATCGCGGCGGCGCGGGTCGCCGTGCCGGGCCTCACGGCCCGCGTCATCGAGGTCGAGCCGCCCGAGGCGATCGAGGCGGTGCTCGCCGGAGACGCCGACGTCGCGGTCGCCTTCGAGTACGACGAGCTGCACGACGAGGTGCAGCTCGCGCGCATCGAGCTCGGCCCCGACCCCTCGCGCATCGTGCTGCCGCGCGACCACCCGCTCGCCGACGGCCGCCCTGTCGACATCGGCGACCTCGCGAGCGCCGACTGGGTGGGCGGCTGCGAGCGCTGCCGGTCGCACCTCGAGGCCCTCGCCGCTGACGCCGGCTTCGCCCCGCGCATCCAGTTCGAGACCGACGACTTCGTCGCGGCGCAGTCGTTCGTCGCCGCCACCGGCTCCGTCACGCTGCTGCCCGACATGGCGCTGCGGGTGCTCACGCGCGACGACGTGGTGGTGGCGCCGCTCGCCGACGGCTCAGGCCGGACCGTCTCCCTGCGCCACCGCCACGGTGCGGAGCGCGTTCCCGCGGTGCAGACCGTGCTCGACGCCATGCAGCGGCTCTGGAGCGAGCGCGTCGGCTGACGCCTCGCCGAGCGCGATCCGCGCGAGGGCGGCCGCGTGCTGCTCGCACGAGTCGATGAGCGGCACGCGCGCGTCGCTCGCGTCGACGAGCAGCATGATCTCGGTGCAGGCGAGCACGATCGCCTCGGCGCCCGCGTCGGCGAGCGCGGCGAAGGCGTCGCGGAAGGCCGCGCGCGACGCCTCCGTCACGACGCCGCGCGTGAGCTCGTCGAAGACCATGCGGTCGAGCTCGACCTGCGCGGATGCGTCGGGCACGACGGCGCGGATGCCGTGCGCGGCGAGGCGGTGGGCGTAGAAGCGCTCCGACATGACCCAGCGCGTGCCGACGATGCCGAGCGTGCGAGCGCCGACCGCGCGTGCCGCGTGCGCGACGGCGTCGGCGATGTGCACGAGCGGCACCCCGATGGCGGCCTCGACCTCGGGCGCCACCTTGTGCATGAGGTTCGTCGCGATCGCGATCGAGCCGGCGCCCGCGCGCTCGAGGGCCGCCGCCTCGCGGGCGAGGATCGCCGCGGCGCCCGGCCAGTCCTCGCGCAGCTGGCAGTCGCGCACCTCGGCGAAGTCGACGCTCGCGAGCAGCATGCGGGCGGAGGCGTGGCCGCCGCGCACCGCGGCGACCCGCTCGTTGATCGCGCGGTAGTAGTGGGCGGTGGAGTGCCAGCTCATGCCGCCGAGGATGCCGAGGGGTGCGGGGTGCATGCCGTCCACTCCACCACCCACAGTGGGCATCAGTCCAGCCTGTGTTGCTCAGCGCTCGGATAACCGTCGCTTATACGTCGGCGACGCCGAGCCGGAGGCGCTGCTGCAGGCTGAGCGCGAGCAGGGCCTGCGCCGCCGCGTACGGGATGAGCACCGCGAACGCGCGCAGCGCATCCGGCATCTCGAGCACGAACAGCCCGAAGCCCTGGATGAGGTCGGTCGCGAGCAGCAGCAGGCCGCCCACGAGGCCCGGGGTGTCGATGGCGGCGAACGCGGCGAGGCCCGCGAGCACGAGCGCGTACACGAGCACGGGCACGGCCAAGGGTCCGGCGTTCGCGGCGATCACGGTGCCGGCGAGCAGCGCCACGAACGCGTAGCCGGGCGCAGCCCAGCTCCAGGCGAGCGAGCGCCGCCGCGTCGGCCACAGCGCCGCGAGGTAGACGAGGTGCCCGGCGAGGAAGAGCCCCAGCAGCACGATCGTGATGGCCGTCGCGGCGCCCAGGCCGTCGCCGAGCGCGCACAGCACGAGCGCGGCGACGTGCCAGCGGCCCACCGCGTGGCGGAGCGCCCCGATGAGCACGAGCGCCACGGCGATGGGGGTCGCGAGCGCCCACATGAGCGCCTTGCGCGTGAGCTCGAGCAGCCCGGCGTCGCCGATCTCGAGCCCCAGCAGCAGCGCGGCGCCGACGTTCGCGGCGAGCGCGATGCCCGAGCACCAGAACGCGAGGCGCAGCGGCCGCGGCACGCCCACCGGCCCGCCCGCGGGCGGCCCGGCGCGCAGGCCTGCGGTCGGCGTGGCGGACATGCCGCCATCGTTCCACGCCGAGCGCGGTGGGCGGGGCCGGGCTGTCGCCGTGTCGGCGAGCCGGGTGGGCGGTCGGTGGCAGAGTGTCCGCGTGCACGACAACCCGTTCCGGCCCGGCTTCGGCATCTCGCCGCCCCTGCTCGCCGGCCGCGACGCGCTGCTCGCCGAGTGGCGCGAGGTGCTCGGCCTCGGCGCGTGGTCGCCCTTCCGCGCCGCGCTCGTCACGGGCATGCGCGGGGTCGGCAAGACGGTGCTGCTCAACGCGGTCGAGGACGAGGCGCGGGGCCGCGGCTGGACGGTCGTGCACGGCACGCTGCACGTCGGGCTCGTCGAGGCGCTCGAGCGCGACCGGCTGCCGGCGCTGCTGCAGGCGCAGGATCCCGAGGCCTACGCCCGCGAGCTCACCGGCGTCACGCTGCCGCAGCTGGGCGGCGCGACGACCCAGGTGGTGCCGCAGTACCCGCGGGAGCCCCGGCTCGAGAGCATGCTCGCGCGGCTCGTCGAGCTCACCGAGGCGCGCGGAGCCGGCGTGCTGCTCTCGCTCGACGAGGTCGCCGTCGAGTCGATGCAGGAGCTGCGCCGCATCGCGATCGCGGTGCAGCACCTGCTGCGCGAGGACCGCCGCGTCGCGATCGTCGCGGCCGGCGTGCCCGCCTCCATCGCCGCTGCGCTCGAGGCCGACGGCCTCACGTTCTTCCGCCGCGCGCAGCAGGTGCGGCTCGACACCCTCACGCTCGCCGAGGCGCGAGCGGCGATCGCCGAGCCGGTGCGCGCCCACGGCCGCTCCATCGGCGAGGCGGCGCTCGAGCGCGCGGCGCGCGCGAGCGAGGGCTACCCGTTCCTCGTGCAGACGATCGGCGCCCGCGCGTGGGAGCACCGCCCCGCCGACGACGAGATCACAGCGGATGCGGTCGAGCACGCCGTCGAGGTCGCCTACGCGACGATGGGCGAGAGCGTCATCGTGCCGGCGCTGCGCGGCCTGTCTGGCCGCGACCGCGACTACCTGCTCGCCATGGCCGAGGACGACGGGCCGGCGACCACGGCCGACGTCGCCGAGCGGATGGGCGCGACGAGCGGCAACGCCGGCAGGCAGCGCGCGCGGCTGCTCGATGCGGGCGTCATCGTCGTGCCCGGGCGGGGACTCGTCGACTTCGCCATCCCGCGCATGCGCGAGCACCTGCGCGAGCATCCGCACGACGCGCAGCTGGGGCTCCCGACCGCCGCCCGCCGCACGTTCCGCGACTGACGCCCGTCGGCTACGCTCATCACGTCAGGCGCCCTCGCGCGCCGGTCTCGAGAAATGGGACCACGCGCATCCGCGCGCGACACACACGAACCCCATCGTCGAGGTTCCGTGCCACGTCGCGCCGCACCCGCTGCCGCGACCGTGGATGAGCCTCCGTCCCGCCCTGGAGTGCCCGTGTCCGACACCACCACCGTCTCCGCCGCCGTCGCCGCCGAGCTCGAGCAGCACGCGTCGCACGTCTTCGCCCTCATGGGCAACGGCAACGCCTGGTTCCTCGACGCCGTCGTGCGCCGCGGCGCCATGCGCGTCACCGCCGTGCGCCACGAGGCGGCGACGGTCGCCGCCGCCGACGCCTGCTTCCGCGCGGGCGGCGGGCTCGCGATCGCGACCACCACCTACGGGCCCGGCTACACGAACGCGCTCACGTCGCTCGCCGAGGCCGCGCAGGCACGGGTGCCGCTCGTGCTCGTCGTCGGCGACCAGCCGACCACCGGGCCGCGGCCGTGGGACGTCGACCAGGCCGCGATCGCGGCCGCGGTCGGCGTCGAGACGATCGTCGTCGGCACCGGCGACGCGCGTGCCGCCGCCCGCCGCGCGGCGCAGGCGGCCCTCGTGGAGCGCCGCCCCGTCGTGCTCGCGCTGCCGTACGACCTCGCCCACCGGCCGGCGGAGGAGGAGACCGGTGACGTGGCCACGGCGGAGCGCGCGCCCGTGCCGCCGTTCATCGCGATCGACGCCGAGCAGCTCGCGGGCGTGGCGGCGCTGCTCGACGCCGCCGAGCGGCCGCTGCTGCTCGCCGGCCGCGGCGCGCACCTCGCGGGCGCGGCCGAGCCGCTCCGCGCGCTCGCCGCGCGGCTCGGTGCCCGCACCGCCTCCAGCGCGCTCGGCAGCGGCGTCTTCGCCGCCGACCACCGGCACCTCGGCATCTCCGGCGGCTTCGCCTCCGAGCGCGCCGCCGCCGCGATCGAGCAGGCGGATGCGGTGCTCGTCGTCGGCGCGGGCCTCAACCAGTTCCAGACGCGGTTCGGCGACGCCTTCGCGCCCGCCGCCCGCATCGTGCAGGTCGATGTGCTCGACGCAGCCACGAACCCGCGGGTCGACGAGCTCGTGCGCGGCGACGCGCGCCTCGTCGCCGACGCGCTGCTCGCGCTGCTCGGCGACGGCGACGCGCGCGGCGACGAGGGGTGGGCCGCGGCCGGCCTCGGCGACGTCACGGGCATCCACTTCGAGCGCGAGGCGGGGGAGCCGGCCGCGCCCGACGGGCGGCTCGACCCGCGCAGCCTCTTCCACGCGCTCGAGCGCATCCTGCCCGACGACCGCGTGGTCGTCTCGGACGGCGGGCACTTCATCGGGTGGGCGCCGACGCACCTGACGATCGCCGACCCCGAGCGGCTCCTCATGGTCGGCACCGCCTTCCAGACGATCGGGCTCGGCTTCCCGAGCGCGGTGGGCGCCGCGGCGGCCCGGCCCGACGACACCCTCGTGCTCGTCTCGGGCGACGGCGGAGCGCTCATGGCGCTCGCCGACCTCGACAGCGTGGCGCGCACGGTGCGCCGCGGCGTGGTCGTGATCGTCAACGACGCCGCCTACGGCGCCGAGATCCACCAGTACGCCGTGCGCGGCGTCGCCGAGCAGCCCATGCTCATCGACCAGGTCGACTTCGCCGCGCTCGGCCGCGCCGTCGGCGCCGAGGGCGCGGTGATCGAGACGCTCGCCGACCTCGCGCAGCTCGAGGCCTGGCTCGCGAGCGGCGCCGAGGGCGTCTTCGTCGCCGACTGCCGCGTCTCGCAGCAGGTCGTCGCGCCCTACATGCTCGAGATCGTCGAGGCGGCGACCCGCGCCGCGGCCCGGTAGGTCACGCCGGCTCGTCGCCCTCGAGGGCGACCGGCTCGTCGCCCTCGTGCGCGACCGGCTCGTCGCCGCCGAGCGGCCGGTCGCCGAGCTCGAGCAGGCGCCGCAGCAGCTCGAGCACCTCCTCCGGCAGCAGCGGCTCGGCGACCGTCACGTCGCAGCGCGTCTCGACCGTCACGCGCCACAGCGGCGCGTCGGGCATCGCCTGGCCGTCGAGCGCCTCGAGGGCACCCGAGGCGACGAGGGTGTCGAGCCGCTCGCGATCCGCGCCGGGGATGGCCTCGAGCTCGAGCACGGCTGCGCGGGTGCGGCCGAGCATGCCGCCTGAGCGAGCGACCCGCACGGCGTCATGGGCCGCATCCGTCGGCGCCGCATCCGTCGGCGCCGCGCCGTCGCCGTGCGCCGGTCCGACCGCAGGCTCGAGCACGCCGACGGCCTCCCACGCGGCCCGCACCGCGCCGGTCTCGCGCGCGTCGTCGCCGTAGCGCGTGGCCGCCGCGGCGAGCGTGGCCTCGGCGAAGTCGCGGAAGCCGGCCGTGCGGGGGAGCGGGCCCGTGAGGGCGTCCATCCAGATGCGGCCCGGCGCCTCCCACGCGTGCCCGCCGATGGCGGTCGCCGCGAGGTGGAAGGCACGGTTGGGGATGCCGGAGTTGATGTGCACGCCGCCGAGGTCGTCGGTCGTCACCACGAGGTCGCGCATGTGGCCCGGCTGCGGGTCCTTGCCGAGCACCGGGTCGTCGAACGCGGTGCCGGGGGCGGCCATCGACCGGAGCGCCACGCCGCGCACGCGCTCGGTGAAGACCCCGGCACCGATGAGCCAGTCGGCCTCGTCGGCGCGCTGGCCGAGCGAGTGCTGCTTCACGAGCGCGCCGAGCACGTCGGCGATCGACTCGTTGAGCGCCCCGGGCTCGTCGCGGTAGACGAGGTCGGCGGTCGCGGAGATCACGCCGTGGCCGAGCTCGTGGCCGATGACGTCGACCGCGCCGGTGAAGCCAGCGAAGACCTCGCCGTCGCCGTCGCCGAAGACCATGCGCTCGCCGTCCCAGAACGCGTTGTCGTAGCGCTGCCCGTAGTGCACCGTCGCGAGCAGCGGCATCCCCGCCCCGTCGAGCGAGTCGCGCCCCAGCGCCTCGAAGAGCACGCGCCACGAGTCGCCGAGCCCGTCGAAGGCCTGGTCGGCCGCCGGGTCGCCGGTGGCCGGGTCGCCCTCGGTGCGCACCGGGTCGCCGGGCAGCGCCGTCGTGCCGCGCGCGTCGCTCACGATGCGGTGGGGCGCGGGGCGCTCGCCAGGCACGCGCGCGGGGGCGGGGGCGCGCAGCCCGCGATGCGCGGGCGCGGCGGCGCGCTCGGCGCGGATGCCGCGGTCGAGGCCGAGGGTGTGCGCGGCGACCGAGGCGGCGGGGCTGCCCGCCGCGGCGAGGCGCTCGAGCAGGAACGGCGGCACGATGCCGTGCCGCGCGGACGGGTGGGGCGCGCCGTCGGACTGCCGCTCGCGCAGCGCGCGCGCGATGCGCGGCGCGATGATCGCCGCCCAGTGCCGGTAGCCGGCCGCCGACGGGTGGAAGCCGTCGGATGCGTGCAGGTGCGGCTCGAGGATCGCGGGCGTCGGCAGGTGCAGCACGTGCGGCTCGGCGGCGGCGATCCGCTGCAGCACGTCGTCGAGGCTGCGGGCGTGGCCGCCGATGAGGGAGCGGATGGGCTGCGGCAGCCACTCGAACGTGTCGATCTGCGGCGCGCCGGCGAGGCCGAGCACGCCGCCGGGCGCGAGGCGCTGCTCGAGGCCGTCGACGAGCCCGCCGATCGCGCGCGCGAACGCGCGTCGGCTGACGAGCTGCAGCGCGTCGTTCGCGCCGACCAGCAGCACGATCGCGTCCCACGGGGCGTCGTCGGGCGCGCCGACGGCGGGCAGGTGCCGCTCGAGCACCTGCGCGGCATTCGAGCCCTCGAGGCCCTCGATGCGCCACGCGACCGGGCGGCCGCGGTAGCCGGCGACGAGCGCGGCGGTCTGCACGGCGAGGCTGTCGTCGAGCCGCTCGGCGCCGACGCCGGTCGCGGTCGAGTCGCCGATGACGAGCAGCCGCAGCGGCGCGCCGTCGCCCTCGCCGACGGTGCCCGCGCGCGTGCCCGCGGGCTCCGGCAGCCACACGAGCCCCGACTGCAGGCGCTTCGCCTGCCCCAGCAGCACCGGGGCGAGCGCGAAGGCGGCGGGGCGGGCGAGGCGGTGGAGCGCGCGCTCCGCGCGCCGGGCGGCGACCGCCGCGGTCGCCCCGATCCGTGCTGCCAGCTGCATCCCGCACCCCTTCGCCTCGTGAGACGCCGATGCTACTCGGCGGCGCTGACGCGGTCGTCAGCGGCCGAGGCGCATCCGCACCCGCACCGGGTCGCCGACCAGGATGCCCTCCGCGCGCTGCACGACCACCTTGAGCGGCAGCAGGTAGCCGCGGTCGCGCGGGAACAGCGAGGTGGTGAAGGTCGTGCCGCCGACCGTCGCCTCCACGGGGATGACGCCCCACCCGTAGGTGAGCTCGCGGGCGCTCTCGGCGATCAGCTCCGACTCGTCGGCGGGCACGGGTGCGAAGACGAAGGGGGCGGGGCCGCGCCACTCGATCGCGGTCGTGCTGAACTCGAGCTCCACCGTCGGCACGCTACTCCTCGGGCAGCCGGCTGCATCCTGCAGCGCGCCGGCGGGGTCGGGGTAATGGCCGTCGCCCCGATAGCCTGGAGCGCATGTCGCGAAGCGCCGCCGTCAGCATCTCCGTCCTCGTCGGGGCGATCGTCCTCATCGTCGCAGCCGCGCTGCTGATCGTGCGCCCGTGGGAGCCGAGCACCGCCGCGCCGGCGTCGGCCGCGGCGAGCGGCCCGCCCGCCGAGCTCGTCGACGACACCACGCACATCCTCGACGACGCGGGGGAGGGCGCACCCGTCGTCGTCGAGTTCCTCGACTACGAGTGCCCCGCGTGCGGCCAGTTCCACCCCATCGTCGAGGAGCTGCGCTCGACCTACGCGGGCGAGGTCACCTTCGCGGTGCGCTACTTCCCGCTCCCGAGCCACGACGCGGCGATCCCAGCGGCGCTGGCGGCCGAGGCGGCCGCCCAGCAGGGGCAGTTCGAGGCGATGCACGAGCTGCTCTTCGACCGCCAGCAGGAGTGGGCCGGCACCGAGGACGCCGCGGCGGTCTTCCGCGGCTACGCCGAGGAGCTCGGCCTCGACCTCGAGGCCTACGACGCCGCCGTCGCCGACCCCGCGACGCTCGACCGCGTCGCGCTCGACGCCAACGCCGGCATCTCGCTCGGCGTGCAGTCGACGCCGACGTTCTTCGTCGACGGCGAGCAGCTCGAGCTGCGCGACTTCGCCGACCTCGAGACGGCGATCCAGGCGGCGCTCGAGCAGTAGGCCCGGTTCCCGAGCGCGCCTCGGCAGGGCAGCCGCCGACGGCCCGACGGGGAGGAGGAGCCGCCGGCGGCTCGACGCGAGGCCGACGACCGACGCCATCCGCCCTCTGTCGCGAGCGACGCTAGCTGGCTCGCCCGGCCGGGCGGAATGGGCAGTTCTCCCCGCCGGGAGCTCGTTGCCTCCGCAGGTGCCAGGATGGCGACGTGCCGCGCCGTCGGAGCCTCGGAGCGCTGGCCGCCGCGTGCCTGCTGGCGGTCGCGCCGCTCGGCTGCGCGGGCGCGCCCGCGCCCGACGAGGGGCCCGCTCCCGACGTGCTCGTCGAGCTCGTGCAGCTGCGCGGCGACGTCGCCTCCGGGCACGTCGAGCTGCGCGTCACGAACCGCGGCGACCGCGAGCTCGTGATCGCCTCGGCGGCCTACGAGTCGAGCCGCTGGAGCGCTCCGATGGTGCGCGACGACGAGGCGCGCATCCCGCCCGGTGCGCGCCGCAACCTGCGCCTGCCGCTGCCGGAGCCCACGTGCGACGCGGGCCCGCTCGAGCATCGCGCGACGCTCCGCCTCGCCGACGGCCGCGAGCTCGAGGCGGAGCCGACCGACCCCTACGGGCAGCTCGAGGCGCTCGACGACGCCGTCTGCGACCTGCGCGCCTTCGAGCGCGAGGTGGCCGGGCTCGCGTGGGGCGAGCCCGACATCCCGGAGGACGGCTCGCGGCCGGCGGCGTTGCGGGTGGAGGTGACGCCGGTGCCGGGCGACGGCGAGCCGCTCGGGCGGCTCGAGGCGATCCCCGCGACCGTGCTCCTCGCGCTCGAGGCCGACGGCGAGCGCGCCGAGGCGCTGCCGCTCGGCATCGAGCTGCGCGCGGGCGCGGCGCCCATCGCGGTGCGGGTGCCGCTCGTGCCCGGCCGCTGCGACCTGCACGCGGTCGCCGAGGACAAGCAGGGCACGCTCTTCCGCATCCGCGCCGAGCACGGCGACCGGCCCGTCGACCTCGTGCTCCCGAGCCCCGACGCGCAGCGCGACGCGCTGCTCGACTGGGTCGTCGCCCGCTGCGCTGCCCTGCCCTGAGCGGCCGCCGTCAGCGGCCCTGCGCTGGGCTCAGTCGCGCGCGGCAGCCCGCAGATCGATGCGCGACGTGCCGATGCGGTCGCCCGCCTTCCACTCGTCCCAGCCGGGCTGGTCGGCCATGAACGCCTCGACCTCCTCCTTCGACGCGCGCAGGTGCGGGTCGTGACGCAGGTAGTGCCGCGTCTCGCGGGCGACGAGGCCCGAGAGGATGAGCAGGCCGATGAGGTTGGGCAGCGCCATCAGGCCGTTCGCGACATCCGAGAACGACCACACGAGCGACAGCTGCGTCGTGCAGCCGATGAAGACGACCGCCGAGAAGAGCACCCGGAACGGCATGACCCAGCGCCGCCCGAGCAGCCGCTCGACGTTGCGCTCGCCGTAGTACGACCAGCCGAGGATCGTCGAGTAGGCGAACATCAGCAGGCCGAGCGTCACGATCCAGTGGCCCCACTCGCCGGGCAGGCCGGTGCTGAACGCCTCGCCGGTCATGAGCGCGGCGCTGATCGGCTCGCCGGTCGCCTGGTCGACGTCGTCCCAGACGCCCGTGACGACGATGGTGAGGCCGGTGATCGAGACCACGATCAGCGTGTCGATGAAGGTCTGCGTCATCGACACGAGGCCCTGGCGCACGGGGTGCGTCGTGCGGGCCGCGGCGGCCGCGATCGCCGCGGAGCCGAGTCCCGACTCGTTCGAGAACAGGCCCCGCGCGACGCCGTACTGCACGGCGATGATGAGCACCGACCCCGCGAACCCGCCGACCGCGGCCGTGCCCGTGAACGCATCCGTGAAGATCTGCGCGATCGCCGCCGGCAGCCCGCCGAGGTTCGCGCCGAGGATGTACAGGCCGCCGAGCACGTAGAGCACGATCATGACGGGCACGAAGCCGGCGGTGACGCGGCCGATCGACTTGATGCCGCCGACCAGCACGACGAGGGTGAGGACGGCGAGGATGATGCCGGTCACCCAGGTGGGCACGCCCCAGCTGCTGTCGACGTTCGTCGCGATCGAGTTGCCCTGCGTCATGTTGCCGATGCCGAAGCAGGCGACGATGGTGAAGACGGCGAACGAGAGCGCGAGGACCTTGCCGAGCGGGCCCGGGATGCCCTTCTGCAGGTAGTGCTGCGGGCCGCCCGACTTCTCGCCGGCGTCGTCGGTCGTGCGGAACCGCACGGCGAGGTAGGCCTCGCTGTACTTCGAGGCCATGCCGACCAGGCCCGTCACCCACATCCAGAACAGCGCGCCGGGGCCGCCGATGCCGATCGCGGTCGCGACGCCGACGATGTTGCCGGTGCCGACCGTCGCCGCGAGCGCCGTGGTGAGCGCCTGGAACTGCGAGATGTCGCCCTCGGCGCCGTCGTCCTTGCGCTGGAGGAGACCGAGCCGCAGCCCCGCGCCGAGCTTCAGGAACTGCAGCCCGCCGAGCCGGATCGTCAGGTAGAGGCCGGTGCCGACCAGCAGCGGGATGAGGAGGAACGGGCCCCAGATGATGCCGCTCAGGGCATCGAGGGCGGTCTGCAGCGGCTCGAGGTTCATGGGCGCTTCCGGTGTCGTGCGGTCGGGGTCGTGGTGGCTCGCACCGGGGAACGACCCTAGCCCGGGAGCGCGTCCCGGGCCGCATCCGCCGTCAGCGCTGCCGGCTCGGCCGCACGGTGAGCGTCTGCGCCGCGCGCCCGACGGGCCCGTGCTCGTCGTGCAGCTCTGCGGCCGTGATGCCCTGCCCCGTCGGGCCGAACGCGACCGTCGTGTCGAAGCCGATCCAGCCTGCTCGCGGCTGCCGCAGGAGGTGGATGGTGAGGTCGAGGTTGGGGAACATCCAGTCGTCCGGGCTCTCGCGCACGGCGACGCCGTTCGCGACGTCGACGAGGCCGATCCAGCGGGCGAGCGGGCTCGCCTCCTCGCCCTCGACGAGCGCGAGCGGCGAGGAGATCCACATGCGGCTGCGGCCCGGGGCTCCCCGGCCGCACTCGCGCACCTCGAGCGACCGCACGAATCCGCCGCCCCACGCCTCGTCGAACGCGGTCGGCCGCGCCTCGTCGCGCGCCGGCAGGGGAGGGGCGGTGCCGCCGGCGACCGCGGCGGTGTCGGCGGCGACGCTGTGCCACGCCCGGGCGACGGCGACGTCGCGGCCGGCGATGGATGCGGTGGCCTCGGTGAGCTCGATCGTGCGACCGGGGCGACGGGTCTCGACCCGCACCGCGATCTCGTCGAGCGCGAGGAACCCGAGGATGTCGAAGGCGATGCGTCCGAGGAGCAGGTCGGCCGCGCCCGCGGCGGTGCGGTGCTGCTCGATCGCGTGCGTCAGCAGCCCGCCGAGCGGCGCGAAGTGCAGCTCGCCCGGCTGCCAGGCGCCGCTCGCGTGCTCGGTGGGGAGGTAGCGGCCGTCGCCGAGCGCTCGCAGGTACGCGGGGGCTGCAGGGTCGGCGCGCATCCTCCGAACCTAGCCGCCCGCGCCCTCCGGCGGGTGCAGCAGCAGGTCGGCCAGGTCGTCGAGGTAGCGCTCGAGCGGCACCGGCGCGTCGGTGCCCCAGCGCACGAGCGCCTCGCCGCCGCGCACGACGAGCGCGCCGTCGCCGCCGATGAGCGGCGCGTCGATCGGGATCGGCGCGATCGCGTGGTTCACCGTCTCGCCGAGCGGGAAGCCGCCCTGCAGCGCGGCCGCGCGGTAGGCGCGGCGCTGCTCGACCGACGCCGCGTGGAACTGGGGCCGGCCCGGCTCGGCGACGCGCGTCGAGATGCCCGTCTGCCACACGGCGCCGTCGCGCGTCACGAGCAGGGCGCCGAGGCGCCAGGCGCGGCCGAGCGAGCGCATCGTCGGCCGGCGGCGGATGCCGAGCACCGGCTTCGGCTCGACGTGCTCGGCGAGCGCCTCGTCGCGCGCGCCGGCCGCCGCGAGGCGCTCGGCCACGCGCTCGAGCGCCGCCCGCGCGCGCTCGACCGCCGCCGCATCCGCCGGGTCCACGTCCACGCCGAGCATCGTACGGGGGTGCGCCGAACCCTCCGCGCGCAGGGTCAGGTGACGTCGGGCGTCATGGCGTCGACGCGCAGCCGCACGAGGTAGCCCATGACGTCGCCCTCGAGCATCTCGAGCGTCGAGCGCACGCGCTCGGTCGTCGCCGACCCGTCGACGGCAGCTCCGTCGGGACTCCGGGTGACCCGGACGCACTCCACGTCCTCGACGAGACCGCGGGTCACGATGACGGCACGGCCCGGGACGGCATCCACCTCGGTGTCGAGCTCGAAGTCGATCGAGCGCGGATCGCCGAAGAGCCTCGCGGTCCAGACGTCGGGTGCCGAGAGTCGCCACTCGACCTCGATCCCGGGAGCGGCGGCGAGGCCGGTGTCCCCGACCTGCCAGTCGGTCAGCCAGACGGTCGCGCGCTGCGTCACATGCGGACGATACCGCTGTCGCCGAGGTCGGGCTCGCCCTCGGTGACGAGGCCCTTCACCAGCTGCACGGCGGTCGCGACGGCGCCGGGGGAGTCCCAGTACTCGGCGCTCGTCGCCGTCACCTCGAGCAGGCCGTTGTCGGGGTCGTCGGGCCCGCCCGACATGAAGATGCCGGCGGAGGCGTCCCACAGCTCGCGCAGCTTCGCGCGGTCGTCGACGAAGCGGGCGGTGCCCGCGAGCGACACCCAGCCGCCCTTGCCGGCGTAGTGCACGTTGACGCGCGGGTCGGCCTCGATCGCCGCGACCTTGTCGGTCGACCGCTCGCTGATGAACCAGACGGTGCCTGGGTGCTCGAAGTCCTGCGTCCCCATGGGCGTCGAGACGAGATCGCCCTGGGGAGAGAACGTCGGCGAGGGAGGCGATGCGCGTCGAGCGCATGATCTCGGCGATGGTGTCGAGCCGGTCGTCGTGTGCAGTCATGGCGCCACGCTCGCACCGGGGGCTGTGCGCAGGCTGGGGGTGCACGATGGGCGCATGCCCGACGACCGCGACCTCGACCTCGTCCTCCTCGGCGCGAGCGGCTTCGTGGGCCGGCTCGTCGCCGGCCACCTGGCCGAGCACGCGCCCGCCGGCCTGCGAATGGCCCTCGCCGGGCGCTCGCGCGAGCGGCTCGAGGCCGTGCGCTCCTCGCTCGGCGCCGCGGCCGCCGACTGGCCGCTGCTGATCGTCGACAGCGGCGACGCCGCCGGTGTGCGGGCGCTCGCCGAGCGCACGCGGGTGGTCGCGACCACCGTCGGCCCCTACCTGCGCCACGGCCTGCCGCTCGCCGAGGCGTGCGCCGCGGCGGGCACCGATTGCGTCGACCTCACCGGCGAGGTGCTCTACGTGCGCGCGCTCATCGATCGCTGCCACGACCGGGCGCGCACGACCGGCGCCAGGCTCGTCGTCTCGTGCGGCTTCGACTCGGTGCCGTCCGACCTCGCGGTGCACCTGCTGCGCGAGCGCGCCGCCGCAGACGGCGCGGGCGGCCTCGGCGACACGACGCTGCGCGTGCGGCGCCTCGTCGGCGGCGTGAGCGGCGGCACGATCGCGTCGCTGCGCGAGCAGCTCGAGCGCACGCGGGCGGATGCGTCGCTCGGTCGTGTCGTGCGGGATCCGGCCGCGCTGAGCGGCGGCGCTCCGCTCGCTCCCGGCCAGCTCGACGTCGTGGTGCCCTTCCGCGACGCCGAGACGGGGGAGTGGGATGCGCCGTTCGTCATGGCGGCGTACAACACCCGCCTCGTGCGCCGCTCGCATGCGCTCCGCGCCATCCAGGACGACGCCGGCTTCCGCTACCGCGAGGTCGTGCCCACCGGTCGCGGCAGCGCCGGACGCCTCCGCGCGACGGCGCTCGCCGCGGCGTTCGCCGCGCTCGCGGGCGCGCTCGCGACCCCGGGCATCCGCTCCCTGGTGGCGCGGGCGCTGCCCGCCCCGGGCGAGGGGCCGTCGGCCGAGCGGCGGGCGGCGGGCTCGTTCGAGGTCGAGACGACGACCACCACGACCCGCGGCCGCCGGTACGCGGCGACCGTCGCGGCCGAGGGCGATCCCGGCTATGCCGCCACCGCGGTCATGCTCGGCGAGGCCGCGCTCGCGCTCGCCGTCGACAGTGCGTGCTGCAGCCCCGACGGCGGCGTGCTGACGCCCGCGGTGGCGCTCGGCGACGTGCTCGTCGAGCGGCTGCGCCGGCGCGGCTTCCGGCTCGACGTGCGCGAGCTCCAGCCCGCTGCCGGGCGGCGGCCGTAGAGTGCCAGGATGCTCACCTTCGCCGATCGCGTGCCCACCGTCGACGAGCAGCGCGCCGTCGCGACGTCGGTCGGCTGGGGCGAGCACTTCGACTGGGCGTCGATCGGCGCCTCGCTCATCGGCTCGCTGCACGGCGTCGTCGCGCTCGACGGCGACGAGGTCGTCGGGGTCGGGCGGCTCGTGGGCGACGGGGTGCGCTACTTCTACGTGCAGGACGTGATGGTGCGGCCCGAGGCGAGCGACGAGGGCATCGCGTCGCGCATCGTCGAGCGGCTGCTCGAGTGGGCGCGGGCGCAGGCGCCGGCGGATGCCGTGGTCGGCCTGTTCGCGAGCCCCGAGGCCGTCGGGGTCTACGAGGGCCTCGGCTTCGCGGCCGCCGACGGCGACCCGCTCGGCATGACGCTCGACCTCGCCCCGCGCGACGGCATCCGTGCCTGACCTGCGCCGCCGCGATCGCGCGCCGCGCGCGGGCCGCACCCGCCGGGAGCGGATCGGCGACCTCGAGTTCCGCGTCTCGGGCGACCTGCGCGAACGGCCCGGCCCGCGCGAGGCGATCGTGCTGGTGCACGGCATCGGCATGTCGCAGCGCGCGATGCATCGGCTGCACCGGACGCTGCGGCCCGGCGCGCTCGTGCTCTCGATCGACATGCCGGGCCATGCGGGCCTGCCGGTGCCGCGGCGCGAGGTCGACGTGGTCGAGATGGCGGGGGCGCTCGGCGCGCTCCTCGCCCGGCTCGGCCTGCCGCCGGTCGTGCTCGTCGGCCACTCGATGGGCGCGCAGTGGGCGGTCGAGCTCGCGGTGCAGCGGCCGGAGCTCGTCTCGCGCGTCGTCGCGATCGCGCCGGTCGTCGACGCCGCGCATCGCTCGGTGCGCGAGCAGCTCGTCGCCCTGCTCGCCGACGCGGTGCGCGAGCCGCCGAGCCTCGTCGAGATCGCCTGCACCGACTACCTGCGCTGCGGGGTCGCCTGGTACGCGGCGCAGCTGCGGCAGACGCTCGCCTACCCGATCGAGCGGCGCCTGCCGGTGCTGCGCCGCCCGCTGCTCATCGTGCGCGGCGCGCACGACACCGTCGCGGGCGAGGCGTGGTGCCGCGCGCTCCGCGACGCGACCCCCGACGCCGCGCTCGTGCGCATCCCCGGGCACCACCACGCCGCGCAGCACTCCGCGCCGCGCGCCGTCGCCGCCGCGATCGTCGCGCACCGCTGACCGCCTCGAGCCCCCGAGCGGGGGAGCGGCGTCAGCGCAGCGCCGCCTCGAGGCCCTCGAGCAGGCGGTCGACGTCGCCGTCGTCGGTGTAGGGCGCGACGCCCATCCGCAGCCCCTCGTCGACGTCGAGGCCGAGCGCCCGGAACGGCTCGAGCGCGTAGAACGTGCCGGCGGGCGCGAGCACGTCGCGGTCGGCGAGCGCGCGCGACACCGCTCGCGCGTCGTTGCGGGGGAACGTGACGAAGAGCGTGGGCGTGCGCTCCGCCGCGACCGAGTGCATCACGACGCGGTCGCCGAGCCCGGCGAGGCCGCGCTCGATGCGCTCGCGCATGCGCAGCTCGTGCGCCTCGATGCCCGCGTGGCCCGCGAGCAGGCGCTCCCGCCGCGAGCCGGGCACCTCGGCGACATCCGCCAGCAGGTCGATCGCGGCTGTCACGCCCGCCATGAGCTCGTACGGCAGGGTGCCGAGCTCGAAGCGCTCCGGCACCGCGTCGGTCGACGGCAGGAGCTTGTCGGGCGTGAGCGACTCGAGCAGCGCCGGGTCGGCGGCGAGCGCGGCGCAGTGCGGTCCGAAGAGCTTGTACGGCGAGCAGACGAGTGTGTCGGCGCCGAGCGCCGCGGTGTCGATCGCGGCGTGCGCGGCGAGGTGCACCGCGTCGACGTGCACGAGCGCGCCCACCTCGTGCGCGCGCCGGGCGATGCGCGCGACGTCGGGCTTCGTGCCGAGCAGGTTGGATGCGCCGGTGACGGCGACGAGGCGGGTGCGGTCGGTGATCACCGCGTCGAGCTCGTCGAGGCGCAGGTCGGCGCTGCCGGGGTCGAGGCGCAGCCAGCGCACGGCCGCGCCGGCCGCCTCCGCCGCCTGCAGCCACGGGCGCACGTTGGCGTCGTGGTCGAGCTGCGAGACGACGACCTCGTCGCCCGGCCGCCACGTCTTCGCGAGCGCGCGCGAGAGGTCGTAGGTGAGCTGGGTGGCGCTGCGGCCGTAGACGATGCCGCGGGCGTCGGCGCCCAGCAGGTCGGCCATCGCCGCGCGGAAGGCGGCCACGGCGCGGTCGGCGTTGCGCTCGCTCTCGACGAGGCCGCCGCGGTTGGAGAGCGGCCCGGTGAGCGTGCGCGCGATCGCCTCGCCGACGACCGCGGGCGTCTGCGTGCCGCCGGGCCCGTCGAAGTGGGCGATGCCGGAGGCGAGGGATGGGAAGTGCGCGCGGAAGGCGGCGACGTCGAAGGCCATGGTGCTCCTCGGGGTGCGGGACGGATCCCGCTCAGGCTACGGGCGTCCGCCGCCGCCGTTGCCGTTGCCGCCGCCGGGTCCGGCGTTCTCGTTGCCGGAGTTCTCGGCGCCGGTGCTCGCGCCGCCCTGGCCGCCGCCGGACGTGCCGCCGCCGCCCGACGTGCTGCCGTCGGTCGTGACCGTCGCCGGGGCGATCGGTGCCGCGGGCGCCGGCTCAGCCGGCGCGGGGTCGGCGACCGCGGTCTCGGCAGTGGCCGTCTCGGTCGGTGCGGGCTCCGTCGGGGCAGGTGCGACGACGCTAGGGGCGGGAGGCTCGGACTCGATCACCGCTGGTTCGACCGTGGGTGCGGTCGGGTCGCCCGCCTGCAGCGCCATCGCGGGGACGGCGACGAGGAGCGCGGTGCCTGCGGCGAGCCCGCCGGCGATCGCCCAGCGGCGGCGCCTGCCGCGCGTCGCCGCGTCGGCCGTGCCCGCCTCGGGAGCGATGGCGGCGGACCGGAGCGTCTCGGCGGTGGTGCTGCGGTCGGCAGCCATCGCAGCGACGGGCGCGGGGCCGGAGTTGGCGGCGATGATCGCGGCGGTCGCGACGCTGCCGAGCGCCGCCGTCGCGTCGATGTCGCCGGTCGTGGCGACGGCGGCGGCCATCTCGATCAGTCGCTCGAGCACAGCCGCGGCCGTCGGGCGCGCCTCGGGCTCGCGCGCCGTCATCGCCGTCAGCAGCGACTTCCACTCGTAGCCGATCGAGCCGGGGATCTCGGGATCGCGCGCGAGCCGCGCGCTCAGCGACTCGAGCAGCGGCCCGGGGTACTCGCGGCGCCCCGTGAGCGCCTCGAGCAGCACGAGGCCGAGCGAGTAGATGTCGGAGGAGGGCGCGACGCGCGCGCCGGTGGCCTGCTCGGGGCTGAGGTAGGCGGCGGTGCCGAGCACCGTGCCGGTCGCGGTCAGCCGCGCGGCGCCCACGATGGCGGCGATGCCGAAGTCGGCGAGCTTCGCGTCGAAGTCCCTCCCGGGCACGAGCGAGGGCGCGAGCAGGATGTTCGCGGGCTTGATGTCGCGGTGCACCACCTCGCTCGCGTGCACGATGACGAGCGCCTCGGCCAGGTCGTGCGCGATGCGCCACGCCTGCTCCTGCGGGAGCGGCCCCTGGGCGAGGCGCGCGGCGAGCGTGGGCCCGTCGACGAGCTCCATCACCAGGTACGACACCAGCAGGCCGTCGAGCGTCGTGCTGCCCGCGTCGAAGAGGGTGACGAGCGCGCGGTGGTTGAGCGAGGCGAGCAGGTCGATCTCCGACCGCTCGCGCTGCAGGTCGGCCGGATCGGTGCTCTCGCGCACGATCGCCTTGACCGCGACCTCGCGCCCGAGCACCTCGTCGGTGGCCCGATGCACCGAGGCCATGCCGCCGGCGCCGATGCGCTCGCCGATGCGATAGCGCTCGGCGAGCAGGCTTCCCTGCTGGAGCGGGTCGGCAGCGCCCATGGCGTCCTCCATTTGTCCCCCTGAGCGTATCCCGCCCTTGGGGGACGGATGACCAGCGGACTCGCAGGAACAGGCGTGCGGGCCCACAGGAAGCAGCCGGCGCGTCAGCGGGGCGTCGGCAGGAGCGCCACCTCGCCGAGCGCGCCGCCATCGACGACCGCCGTCATCACGGTGCCGACCGGCTGGCGGCGCCGGTCGGTGGGGGAGCCCGGGTTCAGCAGGCGCAGCCCTCCGGGCGTCGTCGAGTCCCAGGGGATGTGCGAGTGCCCGAAGACGAGCACGTCGGCCGGCGCGGGGGAGGAGGGCCCGAAGCGCGCGTCGCAGCGGCGCTCCCGGCCGGCGGCCGCGCCCGTCTCGTGCTCGACAGCGAACCGGAGCCCGTCGACCTCGAACCGCGCGGTCTCGCCGAGCCGGCGGTGCAGCTCGGCGCCGTCGTTGTTGCCCGCGACGCCCACGAGGCGCGCTGCCCGCGACTCGAGCTCGTCGAGGAGCTCCGGCACCACCCAGTCGCCGGCGTGCACCACCAGGTCGGCCTCGTCGACGAGCCGCCACACCTGCTCCTGCAGCGCCTTCGCGCGCAGCGGCAGGTGGGTGTCGCTCAGCAGCAGCAGCCTGGTGGTCACGCGCGGCGCATCAGCCGGTGACCTCGACCTCGCCGACCATGGTCGCCGGGTGCGGGTCGCACACGAACGTGTAGGTGCCGGCCACGAGCGTCACCTGCACCGACGTCTCGTCGGTGCCCGCGACATCCGTCGCCACGTCGACGCCGCCGGGGCCGGTCAGGCGGAAGTTGTGGGCGGCGGTGCGGTCGGCGAAGGTGAGCGTGTAGTCGCCGGCCGCGAGCATCTCGACGGGCTGGCCGTCGGCGTCGGTGAGCGCGATCTCGTACGCATCGGGGTCGTCGGCCGTGCCGACCATGCCGATGAGCGCCATCCCCGCCTCGTCGCCCGACGATGCGGGGGAGGAGGGCTCCGTCGCGGGTGCCGAGCTCGGCGCCGCGTCGCCGGAGGGCGGCGTAGCGGACTCACCGCTGGCGGAGCAGCCGGCGAGCGCCAGCGCGGCGGCTGCCAGGAGGGCGGTGATCGATGCGGATCGAGGTGTCATGGCGGTGCTCCCTTGTCGGTGGGTCCACAGCGGTTCGGAGCCGCGGGCCGGAGGGATGGGTCTGGGGGATGGGTCAGGTGCCGTCGCGCTGGGCCGTCGAGAGCGGTCCGGTGATCGGCTCGCCCTTGACGCGGGCCGTGCGCAGGGTGTCGACGACGATCACGATCGCGAGGATCACGAACGACAGGCCGACCGACGCGATGACGTCGGTGAGCCAGTGGTAGCCGAGGTACAGCCGGCTGCCGATCTGCGCCACGATGCCGACCGCGGCGAGCGCGAAGAGGCCGATGCGCAGGGGGATGTGCCGCTGCCGCGAGGCGATGAGGTAGGCGGTGATGAGCAGGAAGTCGGATGCGCCGAGCACGTGCCCGGAGGGGAACGAGAAGGTGTGGTCGGCGCCGAGCACCATGAGGTCGATCGGGGGGCGCGGGTGCTGCACGAGGGGAGCGATGGAGAGGGCGCTGATCACGCCGAGCGCCATGCCGCCGCACAGCACGAGCGGACGCCAGGCGTGGCTCGCGAGGATCGTCCAGCCGATGCAGACCACGAGCACGATGATGGGCATCGCGACGGGGCCGAAGACGTACGCGAGCACCGACATGGTGACGGTCTCTGCGTCGTCGCGGGCGTCGACGAACCACTGCTGCACGGGCTCGTTGAGCCTCGCGGCGCCCGAGTCGGTCAGCACGCCCACGAGCATCACCGTGAAGATCGTGAGGCCCACGACGGCGAGCGCGATGGCACTGCCGTAGAGGGTCCGCCGCTCCGAGCGGGAGATGCAGCGCTCCTCGACGAGGAACTTGCGACGCCACTCGGCGTCGAGGATGCGCGGGCTGCGGGTTGCTGCGGTCACCGGCTCAGCGTAGGGCCAGGAGCCGGCTCGGCTCGCTCCCGGAGCGTCGACGCGAACGCGCCGATCAGCGCGAGCGCGGCGAGCGTGACGATGCCGGTCGCGCCGAGGATGAAGAGGTTCATGGGGTCGTCGAGCGCGATGGTCGCGTCGTGGACGGATGCGGCGATGCGGAGCACGGGGGCCTGCTTCCTGGTGGGTGGTCACGGTAGCCCGCGGGGCTGGGGGATCCCGGGGAGGCCTCGCCGGCACTCGATCCGACATAATGTGCATTATCGGCGCTTGACGCAGGTGCGCCGGACGGGGCTAGGCGGTGAGCACGGGTGCCGGGGCCGGCTCCTCGTGCTCGTCGACCTGCTCGACGGCCGCGACCATCCGCTGCAGGAAGCTCGCGACGGCGAGGCGCTCGGTCTCGTCCATGCTGTCGATGACGTCGATCATGCGACGGTGCATCGCGCCGAGCGTCGCGCGCACCTCGGTGTCGGTATCGGTCGTCGGCACGACGATCGTCGCGCGCCGGTCGTCGGGATGCGGCTCGCGGCGCACGTGGCCGCTGCGCACCAGGCGGTCGACGAGTGCCGTCACCGACGGCGACGCGAGCCCGAGGGCGTGCGCGAGATCGCGCTGCCGCATGAGCTCGCCGCTGCGCTGTGTCTGCAGCAGGATGCGCAGCGCCAGCAGGTCGGTCTCGCCCATGCCCATCGACGAGCGCGTCCGGGCGCGCATCGCGCCCTCCGTCGCGCGGTACCGGCGCAGCAGGTTCAGCACGTCGACGCTCGTCGGCACGCCGTGCTGCGGGTACCAGTAGCCCGAGCCCTCGTTCGACTCCGCCTGCCGCATCTCCGCCTCCGCTCCTGTGCGCCGCGTCCCCCGGGCCGTGCCTGGGAATCCGCTGTCAGGTCCGACTATACCGTTCGAGCGTGATACATTTCGATCGTCGAACTAACGAATCTCGAAGGAGCGGTCATGACCGACACGATGGCAAGGCCGAACCGCTCCGAGACGATCGATGCGACCGCCGTGACGTGGGCCACGCCCGGCAACGGCCTCTGGGTCGCGAGCCGCGCCGACGACGACGGCCTGACGTTCCTGGGCTTCGTCGAGGAGAGCCTCGAGGAGTTCGTCGCGGTCGACGGCGCCGGCGCCTCGCTCGGCCGCTACCCCGACCTCGCGGCGGCGCAGGCGTCGTTCTCGATCGACGACGCGGCACCGATCCGCGACGGCTGGGACGCCGCAGGCGCCCGGCTCGTGCGCCCCTCGCGGCTGCGGCTGGGCTGAGCGGCGCTCCCCCGGCGCCCGCGGCCGCTCAGCGGCCGGCGAGCTCCGCGAGCCGCTCGCCCGAGAGCCGCTGCGTCGTCCACTCCGACATCGGCTCGGCGCCGATCGAGCGGTAGAAGGCGATCGAGGGCGCGTTCCAGTCGAGCACGGTCCACTCGAAGCGCCGGTAGCCGCGCTCGACGCACTCGGCCGCCAGCGCCGACATGAGCGCGCGGCCGTGGCCGCGCCCGCGCATCCGCTCGTCGACGTAGAGATCCTCGAGCCAGATGCCGTGCGTGCCCGTCCAGGTCGAGTAGGTGACGAACCAGATCGCGATGCCGACGATCGCGCCCTCGTGCTCGACCACGTGCGCGAAGACGCGCGGCTCGTCGCCGAAGAGGGCCGCCGTCAGCATCGGCGCGGTGTTCTCGACCGCGTCGGGCTCGCGCTCGTAGCGCGCGAGCGCCTCGATCATCGCGAGGATGCCGGGCTCGTCGCCGGGCCGCGCGGGGCGCAGCACCGCGCCGTCGGCGAGCGAGCGCGCCGTCATGCCGCCAGCGCCCGCAGCAGGTCGTCGGCGAGGTCGTCGATGTGCTCGATGCCGACCGAGAGGCGGATGAGCCCCTCCGGGATGGTCGGTGCCTCGGTCGCCCACCGGCGCCGACGCTCGAGGGTGGACTCCACTCCCCCGAGGCTCGTCGCCGGGATCCACAGGCGCACGCGCTCGACGACGCGGTCGGCGGCCGCCGCATCGGCGAGCACGATCGCGAGCACCGTCCCGAACCCGGGGTCGCGCACCTCGACGACGCCCGGCGCATCCGAGAGCCTGCGCGTCAGCTCGCGCGCGTTCGCCTGCGCGCGCTCGAGGCGCACCGAGAGGGTGCGCAGCCCCCGGAGCGCCATGAACGCCTCCATCGGGCCCGGGATCGCGCCGTGCAGCCCGCGATGCTGGCGGATGCGCTCGGCGAGGTCGGCGCTGCCGGTCGCGACCGCGCCGAGCACGATGTCGCTGTGCCCGGCGATGAGCTTCGTCGCGGAGTGCACCACGACGTCGGCGCCGTCCTCGAGCGGCCGCTGCACGAGCGGCGACGCGAACGTGCTGTCGACGACGCTCAGCGCGCCGGCAGCCCGCGCCGCGGCCGCGAGCCTCGCGATGTCGGCGACCTCGAGCGCGGGGTTCGTGGGCGACTCGATCCACACCATCGCCGCGCCGGGCATCGCCGCCTCGACCGCGGCGGCGTCGGCGATGTCGACCCGACGCACCTCGAAGCGGCCCTCCGCGGCGCCGGTGTCGAGCAGCATCAGGGTGTGCTGGTATGCGTGCTGCGGCACGACGACCGCGCCGCCGTGCGGCACGAGCGCGGCGACCGCGCTCACCGCGGCCATGCCGCTCGCGAACGAGATGCACTCGCCGCCCTCGAGCGCGCCGAGCGCCTCCTCGAGCGCCGTCCACGACGGGTTGCCGTAGCGCGCGTACTCGAGCTCGCCGCCGGCGACGAACGCGCTCGCGAAGGTCACCGGCTCGTTGAAGGGGGCGCCGGGCACGTGGGCGGGGCGGCCCGCGCTCACCGTGACGGTCTCGGGACGGAGCGCAGCGCGATCAGACATGGCACCATCCTGGCACCGCGGCACTACCGTCGACGCATGGCCGAGCCGCGCACGATCCCGCGCGCCGAGGCGCGCCGCATCGCGGTGCGGGCGCAGCTGCTCGACGCCGACCGCGCGCTCGTCGGCGGCTCCGACGACCTCGTCGACGTGGCGCGGCACCTGACGCTGCTGCAGGTCAACGTCACCGACATCGTGATGCCCGCCGCCGAGCACGTCGCCTGGTCGCGGCTGGGGCACGCGATCGACGCCGGCGCGGTGCGCCGGGCGGCCGAGGTCGAGCAGTCGCCGTTCGAGTGGATCCTGCAGCCGTCGCCGCGCGAGCCGCACGCGGTGGCCCTCGTGCCGACGGCCGACCTGCCGCTGCACCGACCCGAGATGGCCGCGGCCGCCGCACGCGGCGGCGAGTGGCTCGACCAGAACGCCGGCTTCCGCCAGCGGCTGCTCGAGCAGCTGCGCGCCGACGGGCCGCTCCCCCAGCGCGAGATCGACGACACCGCCGACGCGCCCTACGCCTCGAGCGGCTGGAACACCGGCCGCGACGTCGCCATGATGCTGGAGCACCTGCTGCGCGCCGGGGTCGTCGCGGTCGCCGAGCGCGCCGGCCTCGAGCGGGTGTGGGACCTCGCCGAGCGCGTGCTGCCGCCGGGTCCGTCGCTCGACGCGGCCGAGGCCGCCGCGGAGCGCGACCGCCGGCGGCTGCGCTCCCTCGGCATCGCGCGTCCGGCGCTCGTCGGCGACGCGGGCGTGCCGGTGCTCGTCGAGGGCACGCGGCGCGAGTGGCGGCTCGACGAGGCGGCGACCGCGGAGGGATTCGCCGGGCGCGTCGCGATCCTCTCCCCCGTCGACCGCCTCATCGCCGAGCGGCGGCGCATGGCGGAGCTCTTCGCCTTCGACTACGCGCTCGAGCAGTACACGCCGGCGGCGAGGCGTCGCTGGGGCGCTTTCGCGCTGCCCATCCTCGACGGCGACCGGCTGGTGGGCAAGGTCGACGCCCGCACCGACCGCGACGCGGGCGCGCTGCGCGTGGCCCGCATCCACTGGGACGCGGAGCCCGACCGGCGCCTGCGGCGCGCCGTCGACGCCGAGCTCGAGTCGATGGCGGCGTGGCTCGGCGGCAGGCTGGTCGTGGCCGACGCGGGCTGAGCGCTCGCTAGCCTTGCCGCGTGCCCGAGCTCGTCGTCATCGGCAACCCCACGGCCCGCGGTGCCGCGCGGGCCGTCGACGCCGTGCTGCGCGAGGCGGCGCGCGCGGGCCTCGACGCGCGGGTCGCTGCGACCACCGCGGCCGAGCCGGGCGGCCCGCAGGCCCGCGCGGCGCTCGCAGCCGGGGCGGATGCGGTCGTGGCGGTCGGCGGCGACGGCACGGTCCGTGCGGTCGCGGCCGAGCTCGCGCACACCGGCATGCCGCTCGGCATCGTGCCTGCCGGCACGGCCAACCTGTTCGCGAGGAACCTCGACCTGCCGCTGCACGACGTCGCCGCCGCGGCGCGCGCCGCGGTCTCCGGCCCGACCGCGCACATCGACCTCGGCCGCGTGGTGCTGACGCGCGCCGGCGGCGAGCGCGAGCCGGAGGCGCCGTTCCTGGTCGTCGTCGGGGTCGGGAACGACGCGCTCGCCGTCGAGGCGTCGTCGCTGCGCGCGAAGCGCCGGCTCGGCTGGCTCTCCTACGTCGCCGCGGGCGCGCGCCGCTTCGGGCACCCGAGCTTCGCCGTGCGCGGCCGCTTCGACGGCGGGCCGGTCGAGGCGGCCCGCGCGTGGAGCGTGCTCGTGCACAACGCCGCGCGCATCCCCGCGGGGCTGCGGGTGCTGCCGGGCACCCGGCTCGACGACGGACTGCTGCATGTGGCCACGGTGAGCCCGCGCCACCTCGCGCACTGGGGCCGCATCGCAGCCGCGGGCGCGGGGCTCGCGCGCGCGGAGGGCGTGCTGCGGCACCGGCGCGCCGAGCGGGTGACGCTCGGCGCCGTCGACGCCCCGATGCCCGTGCAGCTCGACGGCGACCCGGCGGGCAGGGCTGAGCGGATCGACGCGCGCATCGATCACGCCGCGCTCAGGGTGCGGGTGCCAGGATCGGAGCCGTGAATCCCTCCGAGGCCCTGGCCAAGCTGCGCGCGACCCCCGAGGGCGCGCTCGAGTCCGTGCTCGCCCAGATCGACCTGCAGCGCACGGTCGACGCCATCGCCGGCAACCTCCTCACGGGGCTCCTGCGCCGACGGGAGCGGCGCGAGCTCGTGCAGCTGCTGTGCGTCGACCGCTCCGCCGAGCTGAGCCCCGCCATGCGCGCGCGCATCGTGCACGCGCTGCGCGGCCTGCCGCTCGATCCGACGGTGTCGCACGGCGTGCGCAGCATGCTGCTGTCGCTCACGGGCGAGCCGTTCCGCGACATGAAGTACCTGCTGAACGCCTCCGGCGACCGGCACGACCTCGAGCACGTCGTCTACGAGCGGCTGCTGCCAGCCGACCGCGAGGCGGTGCTCGCCCACATCGCCGCCGAGGCCGCCGACTCCCCCGTCCACGACCTCCGCATCCTGTGCGACATCGACGACACGGTGCGCGCCATGCTGCACGAGACGCGCTACCCGCGCGGCATCGTCTACCCGGGCGTGGTCGAGCTGCTCATCGAGCTCGACGAGGGCCACTCCGGCGAGCCGTCGCGCCCCGGCGACCTGACGTTCGTCACCGCGCGCCCCGAGGGGCCCCGCGGCCTCATCGAGCAGTACACGCGCGGCGGGCTCGCCGACCTGGGGCTGCCGCCGCACGCGGTGCTCGGCGGCTCCTTCCTCAACCTCTTCACGAAGAAGTCGATCAAGCAGCGCAAGCTGCAGAACTTCGACCGGGAGCGCGAGCTGTTCCCCGAGTGCCGCTTCATGTTCCTCGGCGACAGCGGCCAGGCCGACCCGCAGGTGGGCGCCGAGATGCTGCGCCGCGGCGCGGGCCTCGGCGTGGCAGTGCTCATCCACGAGGTCGTGCCCGTCGAGGGCGCGGCGCGCGCCGAGCTCGAGGCCGCCGGCATCCGCTTCCACTCCTCCTACGACGAGGCGGCGCGCATCGCGCACGAGCTGGGCCTGCTCGACGACGAGGGCCGCGACCGGGTCGTGGCCGCGGTCGCCGACGGGGTGCAGCCCACGGCCTAGCCCGGGCCGCCTAGCCCCGCCGCGCGAGCGATGCCGCTCGACGGGGCCGGCCGTCCCGCCTACTGCCCGTGGTTCCGCTGCGTCGGCAGGTGCTTCGCCCACCAGCGCAGCACGTGCTCGAAGCGCTCGACGCGGTGCCGCGGCTGGCCCGAGCGCGTCAGCTCGTGGTTCTCGCCCGGGAACAGCAGCAGCGCCGTCTCGACGCCGTTGCGCTTGAGGGCGGCCCAGTAGCGCTGCGCCTGCTCGGGCGGGCACCGCCAGTCCTGCTCGGAGTGCACGACGAGCGTCGGCGTCCGCACGTCCCCGACGCGCGCCATCGGGCTCTGCGCCCGCATCGCATCCGGGTCGGTGCCGGTGTACTCGCCGCCGAAGAACCAGCCGATGTCGCTCGTTCCGGCGAACGACTCGGGGTCGAGGAAGCCGCGCTCGACGATCGCCGCGGCGAAGCGGTGGTCGTGCGCGATCGTCCAAGCCGTGAGGTAGCCGCCGTAGGAGCCGCCCATGATGCCGAGCCGCTCGCGGTCGAGCTCGGAGTGGGCGTCGATGGATGCGTCGAGGAAGTCGAGTGCGTCTGCCATGTCGACCGTGCCCATGGCCTGGCGGATCGCGATGCCGTGCTCGCGCCCGTAGCCGGCCGAGCCGCGCGGGTTGCACTGCACGACCGCGTAGCCGGCGTCGACCGCGACCTGCGCCTCGTCGAACACGCCCACGCCGTACTGCGCGAACGGCCCGCCGTGGATGTTCAGCAGCACGGGGTGCGGCCCCTCGCCCTCGGGCACCCAGACCCAGCCGTGCACCGTGCCGCCGTCGCGGGTGGGGAACTCGTGCTCGACGGGCGCGGCGACGCCGGCCTCCGCGAGGGGCGCGCCGAAGTCGGTGAGCACGGTCACGCCGCGGTCGTCGAGCACGGCCACCTCGCCCGCGGATGTCGGCGTCGCGACGGTCGCGACGGTGACGCCGTCGCCCACGCCGTGGCCGATGACCTCGACGTCGCCGCCGATGAGCTCCTTCGAGCCGCCGCCGGTGACGTGCACGAGCAGGACGCGGCCGCGGCGGCGCTGCTGCACGAGCACGCCGTCCTCGACGACGGTCGCGTGGCTGCCCGGCTCGCCCAGGTCGACGGTGTCGCCCTCGGTGACCTCCTCCGGGTGCGCGCCGGGGTGCTCGAGCACGAACAGCTGCGTGCTGCGGCCGACGAAGTCGCGACCGGACTCCCCCATCTGCTGCGCGAGCAGCACGAAGCCGCCGTCGGGCGTCGGCTGCACCTCGGCGACCGAGAGCCCGGCGCGCGAGCTGAGGATCGTGTGCGGCTCGCCCTCGGCGACGCCCGCGTCGAACTCGACGACCGCGTTCAGCAGGTCGTCGTCGCGGGTGTCGTGGCGCGCCGTGATGCACAGCACGCGCTCGCCGTCGGCCGAGAAGGCCGGCGCCGAGTGGTCGAACTCGCCGTGGCTGAGGCGGATGGCCTCCGGCGCGTGCGGGGCGTCGTCGATGCGACCCGGCTCGTCGTGCGGGTGCGCGGCGCGCTCGTAGCGGGGCTCGCCGTCGAGGTCGGGCAGCGGCGCGACGAACAGGTGCGACCGGCGGCCGATGAGGCTGCCGGTGCCGTTGGCCAGGTTGCGGTTGCGCGTGATGAGGCGCGCGGGCTCCTGCGCGGCGCTCACGCCCTCGACCGAGCCGTAGCGGCCCGGCTCGAGCACGGCTGCCGTGAAGGCGATGCGGGTGCCGTCGGGCGAGACGGCGTACTCGAGCACGCCGCCGGGCTGCGCGGTGGCCTGCACCGGCTCGCCGCCGTCGACGCGCATCGCCCACACCTGCGGCTTGCCGGCATCGTCGTCGCGCACGAGCAGCAGCGTGCCGCCGTCGGGCGTGAGGCGCGGCGAGCGGTCGGCGACGCCGCCGGTGATGCGGCGCCGGGCTCCGTCGCGCAGCGACACGCGCCACAGCTGGCCGACGTTGCGGTTGGCGCGGAGGCTCGGCCTCGAGGCGGCGACCACGGCGTACTCGCCGCTCGGGTGGACGGCCGGGCGGGAGAGCGAGACGAGGCGCTCGATGTCGTCGGCGCGCATCAGGCCTGCCCTCCCTCGTCGGTCGCGAAGCCGGAGACGTCGCCGACGAGGCGCGTGCTGTCGGCGGGCACCGGCTCGACGGCGGCGAGCGCCACCTCGCGGGCGAACTCCTCGACGTTGTAGAGCCGGCCGGCGTCCTCGCGGCGGCTCGCGATCGCGCCGGGGTTGGCGCGCTCGAGCAGGGTCGCGGTGATGGTGCCCTCGATCATGTCGCCCGAGACCACCACGAGCTCGATGCCGCGCTCGGCGAGGGCGGGGATGCGCTCGCGGAGGGCGTCCTCGCCCGCGCGCTTCGACAGCGCGACGGCCTCGTACTCGGGCATCGTCGGCGTCGTGCGGATGAAGTGCGCCTGGTGGCTCGTGACGAAGACGACCCGCGCGCCGTCGCGCAGCACCGGCACGGCCGCGTCGAGCAGCGCGACCTGCGCGTCGCGGTTGAGCCGCATCGCGTAGTCCTCGCCCATGCCGGCCTCCATGCCGCCGGAGGCGTTCATCACGAGGATGTCGAGGCCGCCGAAGCGCTCCTCGGCGGCGGCGAACATCGCCGCGACGCTGGCGGCGTCGGTCAGGTCGGCCTGCACGGCGATCCCCTGCACGCCCTGGGCCTCGGCCGCGGCGACGACCTTCTCGGCGCGCGGGGCCTTGGCGCGGTAGTTGACGACCACGTCGGCGCCCGCGCGGGCCAGCAGGTCGACGGTCGCGGCGCCGATGCCGCGGCTCGAGCCGGTGACGAGTGCGGTGCGGCCCGACAGCGAGCCGGGTGCGAGGGATGCGGAGGCGGGATCGGGCACGGGAGCTCCTTCGGTTCCCCACGACACTACTGGGCCGCCCGTGCGAGATGGGCCGGGGCGCGAGGCGCGGGCAGGCAGCCGCGCGCCTGGCCCGGACACAGCATCCGCTGACTACGCTGGCGACGTGGACCTCATCCAATACGCATGGATCGCGTGGCTCGTGGTGGCGCTCGTGTGCTTCATCATCGAGATGGTCACGCTCGAGTTCACGTTCCTCATGATCGGGATGTCGTCGGTCGTCGGCCTCGTCTCGAGCATCACCGGCCTCCCCTGGTGGGCGCAGATCCTGATCGCCGCCGCGTCGGCCCTGCTGCTCCTGCTGCTCGTGCGGCCCAAGCTGCTGCAGCGCCTCCACGAGTCCGGCGAGGTCAACAAGCAGGGCATCGAGGCCCTGCTCGGGATGCCCGGCGAGGTCACCCGCTCGTTCGAGCGCGGCGCCGGCGAGGTGACGCTCGCGAACGGCGACACCTGGACCGCCCGCCTCTCCCCCACCGTGCAGCCGCGCGACCCCGACGTCGGCGAGCGCATCGTCGTCACCGCCATCGACGGGGCGACGGCGATCGTCGTCCCCGCCCAGCGATAGACCAAGGAGACCCCATGCCGATCGACGGAGGATTCATCCTCGGAGTGTTCCTGACGATCGTGGTGATCCTCGTCGTCCTGTTCGTGCTCGTCACGCTCTTCAGGTCGATCCGGATCATCAAGCAGGGCTTCACCGGCGTGGTCGAGCGGCTCGGCCGCTTCCACCGGGTGCTGCAGCCAGGCCTCAACTTCCTCGTGCCGTTCATCGACCGGGTCGCGTACCACGTCGACATGCGCGAGCAGGTGCGATCGTTCCCGCCGCAGCCGGTGATCACCGAGGACAACCTGGTCGTCTCGATCGACACCGTCGTCTACTTCCAGGTCACCGACGCGCGCGCGGCGACCTACGAGATCGCCGACTACCTGTCGGCCGTCGAGCAGCTCACCACCACGACGCTCCGCAACGTCGTCGGCGGCATGAACCTCGAGGAGGCGCTCACCAGCCGCGACACGATCAACGGCCAGCTGCGCAACGTGCTCGACCAGGCCACCGGCAAGTGGGGCCTGCGCGTCGGCCGCGTCGAGCTGAAGGCGATCGACCCGCCCCACTCCATCCAGGACTCGATGGAGAAGCAGATGCGCGCCGAGCGCGACCGCCGCGCCGCGATCCTCACCGCCGAGGGCTCGAAGCAGTCGCAGATCCTCGAGGCCGAGGGCCTCCGCCAGTCCGAGATCCTCCGCGCCGAGGGCCAGGCGAAGGCCCAGGTGCTGCGCGCCAAGGGCGATGCCGAGGCGCAGGTGCTGCTCGCGAAGGGCGAGTCGGAGGCCATCGAGCGCGTCTTCGCCGCCATCCACGAGGGTGACGCCGACGACAAGCTGCTCGCCTACCAGTACCTCCAGACCCTGCCGAAGCTCGCCGAGGGCGACGCCAACAAGCTGTGGATCATCCCGTCCGAGCTCACGGATGCCCTGCAGGGCGTGGGACGCGGGTTCTTCGAGGGCCGCGCCCAGGTGCCGTTCCAGAAGCAGCAGGGCAAGCACTCCGACGCCGCCGAGCCGTCGATCCTCGACGAGACCTTCCAGGCCGACTCCGTGAGCGACGTCGAGGTGCCGTCGATCGCCGAGACGCTGCAGGCGTCGGGCATCGACCCGCAGGGCGCCGGGCAGACCGACGCGGTCTCCTCCTCGACGTCGCTCGCCGACGAGACGCCCGACGCCGACTACGGCGAGGCGCTCGAGGCGGCCCGCGACGCGGCCGCCGACCTGCCGCGCGCCGACGGCGACGACCCGCGCGGCGCATCCGACGGCAGCGGGTCGCCCCGGCAGTGACCTACCTCACCCCGGCCCCGCCGCGGGTGCTCGCCCACCGCGGGCTGGCGCTCGAGGCGCCCGAGAACACCATGCGCGCCTTCATCGCGGCGCTCGACGCGGGGGCGACGTTCCTCGAGACCGACGTGCACGCGACCGCCGACGGCGTCGCGGTCATCGCGCACGACCCGAGCCTCGACCGCGTGGCC
Source organism: Agrococcus sediminis (assembly GCF_007923295.1). Taxonomy (GTDB): domain Bacteria; phylum Actinomycetota; class Actinomycetes; order Actinomycetales; family Microbacteriaceae; genus Agrococcus; species Agrococcus sediminis. Next base: position 45,880 of record NZ_VOIR01000013.1, read on the forward strand.
GGGCGCGACATCGTGATCGAGCAGACGCTCTGGCAGGACCTCGCCGAGATCGACCTCGGCCAGAGCGAGGGCGTGCCGGGCCTGCGCGAGGCGCTGCTGGCGCTGCCCGACGCGCGCTGGAACATCGACCTGAAGTCGGATGCGGCGGTCGTGCCGGCGGTGCGCGCGGTCGTCGAGGCCAAGGCCGCCTCGCGCGTGCTCCTCACCTCGTTCTCCGAGCGGCGTCGGCGCCAGGCGCTCGCCCTGCTGCCGGAGGTCGCGACGAGCGCCTCGCAGCCGATGGTGGTGCGCGCGCTCGCCGCGCAGCGGCTCGGGCTGCAGCGGGCGCTCGCGCGCGTGCTCGAGCCGGTCGAGGCGCTGCAGGTGCCGCGGCGGCACCGCGGCATCGAGATCCTCACCGAGCGCAGCATCGCCGCGTTCCGCGCGGCGGGCGTCGAGGTGCACGCGTGGACGATCAACGACCCGGCCGAGATGCAGGAGCTCCTCGCGATGGGCGTCGACGGGATCGTCACCGATCGCTGCGACCTGGCGCGGCCGCTGCTGCCGTAGGCGGATCGGCGCGCGGGCTCAGCGCGGCGGCTTGGGCAGGGCGCGCACGCCCGCGAGGCCCCACTTCGTGACCGCGCCCAGCGTGCCGAGCTCCTCGGCCACGCGCATCTTCGAGCTGCCCACGGCGCGCTCGATGAAGCCGATCGGCACCTCGGCGATCGTGCCGCCGGCCTGCGCGACCCGCACGGCCATCGCGATCTGGAAGGCGTACGCGTCGACCTGGATCGCGTCGAGGTCGAGCGAAGCCAGGATGCGCGTGCGGTAGACGCGCAGCGAGCTCGTGAGGTCCTGCACGTCGGTCTGCAGCATGGCGCGCGCGTAGGCGTTGCCGAGCTGCGCGGCGAGGCGGCGGCGCACGCCCATGTTGCGCACGTCGCTGCCCTCCACGAAGCGCGAGCCGATGACGAGGTCGACGCCCTCGTTCGAGACCGCGAGCAGCTCGGGCAGGCCGTCGGCGTCGTACGAGCCGTCGGCGTCGGTGACGACCACGCGGGTCGCGCCGCGCGACATCGCGAAGCGCATCCCCTCGATCACGGCCGAGCGGTACCCCCGCTCGGAGCGGTGGATGACGAGCGTGCCCGCGTCGTGCTTGGCGAGCCGGTCGGCGAGCTCGCCCGTGCCGTCGGGGCTGCCGTCGTCGACGATCACGAGCTCGGCGTGCGGCACCGACTGGCGCAGCCGCCCCACCGTGCGCTCGAGGCCCTCGACCTCGTTGTACGTGGGCACGACGATCATCACGTCAGGCATCCGCCCGTCCCTTCCGTTGTACGAGGTGCGCGGCGCCGAGGCCCGCGAGCGCGAGTGCGGCGCCGATGGAGAGCGCCAGGTCGATCCATGCTCCCAGACGGATGCCCGGGGTGACGGTCGTCGACAGCGGCAGCTCCTCGAGCATCGCACCCGGCTCGTACTGCGGCAGGCGGTCGAGCATCGTGCCGTCGGGGGCGATCACGGCGCTCGTGCCGACGGTCGAGATGTTCACGAGCGCGCGACCCGCCTCGACGGCCCGCAGCTGCGCGATCGCGAGCTGCTGCACGTTCTCGGCGGAGCCGCGGCCGAAGTCGGCGTTGTTCGTGGGCGCGAGGATGATCTCGGCGCCGTGGTCGAGCACCATCTCGCGGGCGAGCGCGTCGTCGACGATGTCGAAGCAGATCGCGACGCCCGCGATCGTGCCCGCGACGTCGAAGGCGTTCGCGCTCGTGGGGTCGACGCTGTAGTCGCGCGGGATGAGCTCGAGGAACCCGAGGGCGTCGAGGATCGGCGCGAGGACCTCGCGCTGGGGCAGGTACTCGGCGAAGGGCACCGGGTGGCGCTTGCGGTACTCGGCGACCGCGCCCTCCCCCGGTTCGACCTGCAGCAGCGCGTTGTAGGTGTCGTCGCCGTCGCGGGTGACCGTGCCGACCACGAGCGGCGCGTCGAAGCCGGTCGCGATGCGGTCGAGGGTCGCCATCGTGCGGGGCGACTCGTCGGCGAAGAACTCCGCCGCGTTCTCGGGCCACACGAGCAGGTCGAGCTCCTCGCCGCGGAGCGCCTCGGTCGCGTCGACGTGCTGCTGCAGGATCTCGCCCTGCGTGTACGGCGCGAGCAGCCCCGCCTCGCTCGCGCCCTGCACCGCGCCCACGCGCAGGCTGCCGCTGCGCTCGACCGGGAACGCGGGGATCGCCACGAGCAGGATGAGCGCCGCGGCGCCGATCGTGAGCCGGCGGCGGAGGATCGTGCGGTGGTGGAGCACGAGCTGCAGCACGAGGGCCGACGCCGTCGCGACGAGGAAGGTGAGGCCCGTGAGGCCGACCCAGCTCGTCGTGTCGGCGAGCGGGCTCGAGGCCTGCGAGTGCGCGAGCCTGCCCCAGGCGAAGCCCCCCCAGGGCACCGTGGCCGACGCGCTCTCGCGGAGCGTCCAGACGGCGCCCAGCAGCGCCGGGAGGCCGAGGAACGAGCCCACGGGACCGCGCATCCGCGGCTCCCCCCAGCGCCACGCGAGGGCGAGCGCCATCCCGCCGAGGCCCCACCAGGTCGCCATCCACGCGGTGAGGGCGATGAGCGGCACGGGGCCGAGGTACACGGTGATCCACTGGATGTGGAGCAGGAAGAAGAGCGCGCCGGTGACGAAGCCGATGCCGAAGGCGGCCCCGAGGGTGCGGCCGCGGAGCGCGACGAGGGCGAGCGCGACGGCCGGCAGGATGAGCGGCCACCAGTCGAACGGCTGGAAGGCGAACGGCATGACGGCGCCCGCGGCGATCGCCGCCGCCCACGCGTACGCGGTCGGGAGCGGCAGGTGGGCGCGGGTGCGGCGCGCGGTGGCGCTGCCGACGGTCACGGGCGCGCGCCCGTCACAGCGCCGACCCCGACGCCTCGACGACGCCGCGGCGGATGCGGTCGACGGCCTCGGCGGCGGTGCGCGCGAGCCGCTTGGGCGCCACGTGCTCGAGCTGCTCGAGCACGTCGATCGTCTGCTTCGTCCACCGCACGAAGTCGCCCGCGGCGAGCTCGGTGTCGCGCAGCACGTGCTCGAGCGGGTAGCCGCGCGCCCACCGGTGCATCGCGAGCGTGAGCCCCGTCTGCAGCGGCTCGGTGCCCGGCATCCGGTGCGCCTGCTCGAGGTCGTCGAGCTGCGCCCACAGCCGCTGCGTCGCGTCGAGCGCGTCGAGGAACGGCCCCTTCGGCAGCATCCGCTCGGGCAGCATGCCGTCGTCGCGCCGGCCCTCGTAGACGAGCGCGCACGCGATCGCGGCGAGCGCGGGCGCGTCGAGCCCGCTCCAGAGGCCGCGGCGCAGGCTCTCGGCCGTCAGCAGGTCGCGCTCGCCGTAGATGCGGCGCAGCATGTCGCCGGCGGCCGAGACCCGCTCGCCGTGCTCGGTGCGCTCGAGGTAGCCGAGCTCGCGGAGGATCTCGGCGATGCGGTCGAACGCCTGCGCGATCTGGCCGGTGCGGCGCTCGATCTGCCGCTCCGCCTTCTCGATGTCGCGCCGCAGCCGCCAGTAGCGCTCGCCCCAGCGGGCGTGCTGCTCGCGCTCCGGGCACGCGTGGCACGGATGCGCGCGCATGGCGGCTCGGAGGCGCTTCAGCCGCCGCTGGTTGCGCTCGTGGTCGCCGTGGCTGATGCCCTGCCGCTGGTCGTCGCGCTCGAGCTCGCTCGCCTCCCGGCGCAGCTCGGCGTACTCGGAGAAGTCGCCCAGGTGGCACGTCATCGACGACTCGTACGCCGTGAGGCTCTCGCGCTGGTCGACGACCCGCCGGGCGAGCTGCACGACCGAGCGGTCGGCCTGGAACTGGGCGAACGACGTCTCGAGCACCTCGCGGGTGCCGACGACGCCGAGCCGGTCGACGAGGTTCACGGCCATGTTGTACGTCGGGCGGAAGCTCGAGTGCAGCGGGTAGGTGCGGCGCGACGCGAGCGAGGCGACCTCGACCGGCTGCAGCGCCCCGTTCCAGATGACGACGCCATGCCCCTCGGTGTCGATCCCGCGGCGGCCCGCGCGGCCCGTGAGCTGGGTGTACTCCCCCGGCGTGATGCGCACGCGCGCCTCGCCGTTGAACTTCTCGAGCTGCTCGAGCACGACGGTTCGGGCCGGCATGTTGATCCCGAGCGCGAGCGTCTCGGTCGCGAAGACGACCTTCACGAGGCGGGCGCGGAAGAGCTCCTCGACGACCTCCTTGAACACCGGCAGCAGGCCCGCGTGGTGCGCGGCGACGCCGCGCTCGAGCCCGTCGAGCCAGTCGAAGTAGCCGAGCACGCCGAGGTCGGCGTCGTCGAGCAGGCGGCAGCGCTCGTCGACGATCGCGCGGATCTCGGCGCGGTCCTCGGGGGTGGTGAGCCGCACCCCGCCCTCGACGACCTGCCGGACGGCCGCGTCGCATCCGGCCCGGGAGAAGATGAAGTCGATCGCCGGCAGCATCTCGCGCTCGTCGAGCATGGCGATGAGCGCGACGCGGTCGACGCGGCCGCCGAAGCCGCCGCGGCCGGGCGGCGCGGGCCGGCGGCCGCCCTTCGGAGGTCGCCGCGAGCGGTAGCGGTTGTGCCCGCCGCGGTCGCGGTGGCCGTGCGCGGCCGAGTCGGCGACGTCGCCGCCGCGCGCGAGCTCGACGAGCTCGCGGCTCGGCCGGTGCGACTCCTCCGCCGCCTTCGAGTCGAAGAGGTCGACGAGGCGTCCGCGGATGTGCACGTGGGCGTCGAGCGGCACCGGCCGGTGCTCGCTGACGATCACGCGGGTGTCGCCGCGCACCGCGTCGAGCCACGCGCCGAACTCCTCGGCGTTCGAGACCGTCGCCGAGAGCGACACGAGCCGCACGTGGCGCGGGAGGTGGATGATGACCTCCTCCCACACTGCGCCGCGGAAGCGGTCGGCGAGGTAGTGCACCTCGTCCATCACGACGTACTCGAGCGCCGAGAGGTCGCGGCCCTCGTAGAGCATGTTGCGCAGCACCTCGGTCGTCATCACGACGATGCGGGCGTCGCCGTTGATCGACGTGTCGCCGGTGAGGAGGCCCACGGATGCGCTGCCGTAGACCTCGGTGAGCTCGCGGTGCTTCTGGTTCGAGAGCGCCTTCATCGGCGTCGTGTAGAAGACGCGGCCGGTGGGCGCCTCCATGGTGAGGTGGATCGCGAACTCGGCGACCACCGTCTTGCCGGCGCCCGTCGGCGCGGCGACGAGCACGCTCGAGCCTGCCTCGATCGCCTCGCACGCCTCGCGCTGGAACGGGTCGAGCCCGAACGGCATCGCGCGGGCGAACGCGTCGGTGGCGATGCTCATGCGTCCACCTTGGCAGCAGCGCGCTTCTCGAGCCTGCGGTCGTGCCAGATCGCGATGCCCGCGGCGCCGAAGTAGAGCGCCAGCATGGGGATCGCGAGGAGGAACATGCTCATCACGTCGGCTGCGGGCGTCGCCATCGCGGTGAAGAGCGTGATCGCGATGACCGCCCAGCGCCAGGCGCGCAGGATGCCGCGCCCGGTGACGACGCCGGCGAAGTTGAGCACCACGAGGAACACCGGCAGCACGAAGCCGACGCCGACCGCGAGCAGCAGCTTGAAGGCGAAGTCGTAGTAGATCGTGGCGTCGAGGTACGACAGCGACCCGACCGGCGCGATCTGCACGAGCAGCTGCACGATGTGCGGGAACACGAACCAGCCGGCGGCGCAGCCGGCGAGGAACAGCGGCAGCGCGGCGGCGAGGAAGCCGAAGACGTACTTGCGCTCGTTGGTGCGCAGCCCGGGCAGGAAGAAGCGGATGAGCTGGTACAGCCAGACGGGACTCGCGACGATCACGCCCGTGGTGATGGCGATGCGCAGCTTGAGGTCGAACGCCTGGGTGACGGTCGTGTAGAGCAGGTCGGTGATGCGGCCCTGCTCGGCGAGCTCGGTGAGCGGGCGCTGCAGGACCTCGAGCAGCCAGTCGACCACGAAGAAGCCGGCGACGGTGCACGCCAGCACGGCGGCGGCGGAGATGAGCAGGCGACGGCGCAGCTCGACGAGGTGCTCGCCGAGGCGCATGCGGCCCTCAGCGTTGCGGGTGCCGCGGGCCCGGGACCGGGCCATCGGCTAGCGCTGGTCGCTCGTCGAGTCGCTGCCCGGTGCCGAGGTGGAGCGGTCGGTGCCGGTCGCGGGGCCGGAGGGCGTGCCGGTGCCGGTGGGACCGGGGGTGCCGGGCCGCGCCTCGTCGTCGGAGCGCATCTCCTTCTTCAGGATCTTCGCCGACTTGCCGAGGCTCTCGGCGAGCGCGGGCAGCTTCGTGGATCCCCACACCAGCAGCACCACGATCAGGATGATGAGCAGGTGCCAGCCGTTGAACGCGTTCCCCAATGGCATGGCGTCCCCTTCCGTCGGACTCCAGTCTAGCGGCCGTCGGCGGCGTCGGCGGCGGCGCCGAGCGCCGCCTCGGCGAACCGGTGCATCGCGGCGCGCAGGCTCGGCGGCGCGACGATCTCGGCGTCGCCGCCGCACGCCGCCACCGCGCGCAGCACGCTCGCCTCGCTCCACACCTCGATGTCGAGCCGTACGCGCTCCCCGTCGATCGAGACCGGGGCGGAGGCGGCGTAGTCGGCGAGCATGGCGGCGGCCGCGCGCGTGGCGACGACCTGCGCGGTGCCCGTGACGTGCCGCTCGTGCGCGGGCAGCGCATCCGGCCATGCGTCGTCGGCCGGCTCGAGCCGCTCGATGCGGTCGAGGCGGAACGTGCGCATCGCCTCGCGGTCGAGGTCGACGCCCTCGACGTAGACCTGCCCCTCGCGCAGCTCGAGGCGGGTCGGCGCCACGCGGCGTCGGGACGAGCCCTCGTCGGGCTTGCGGTAGTCGAGCTCGAGCACCTGCCGGCGGCGGATGGCGTCGCGCACCTGCTGCGCGAGCCGCGGCGCGCCGAGCGCGTCGACCGCGACCGTGTCGGCGCCGCGCGAGGCGGCGCGGCGCAGCTTGGCGCGCAGCGCCTCCACGCGCTCCGGGGAGGCGTCGGTGTAGCCGGCGACGAGGGTGAGTCCGGCGATGAGGGCGCTCGCCTCGCGGGGCGACAGGCGCACCGTCTCGTCCTCGAAGGCCGGGCGCATCGTCACCGAGATGACGTCCTGCTCCTCGAACGCGTCGAAGTCGATGTCGAAGCGGATGAAGTCGCCGGCGCCGTCGGGCACGCCCGCCATGAACACGCGCTGCACCGCCTCGCGGATCCGCTCCTCGTCGACGCCGAAGTGCGCCGCGGCCTCCGCCACGGTCGCCGAGCCCGAGGCCGAGACGTACTGGATGAGCGAGAGCAGCAGGCCGATGCCGCGCTCGACGCGCGCGGCGCTCATGCCTGCGCCCCGGAGGCGGGAGCGGATGCGGGCGCATGGGCGTCGCGGATGCGCTCGAGGCGCTCGCGCACGAGGCCGCGCAGCTCGTCGGGCCGGACGACCGCGACGTCGGCGCCGAAGCCGGCGAGCTCGTCGGCGATGAGGTGGCGGTCGGCGTGGTGGATCACGAGCAGGCCGTCCTCCTCGGCGGTGCCGGGCCGGTGGCGCAGCCGGATGTCGGCATCGCTGCCGGGCACGGCGCGCACCGCGACCGTGGCGCCCTGCCAGATCTCCTCGAGCTTCTCGAGCGCCGCCGCCGCGGCATCCGCCGGCGCCTCGAAGGGCTGCTTCGCGGCGCGGTCGTGCACGGGCGAGACGATGCGCTGCATGAGGAACGTGCGGGCGTCCTCGGCGCCGAGGTCGTGGCCGACGAGCATCCAGCGCCCCCGGAAGAGCACCGTCGCCCACGGCTGCACCGTGCGCGTGCGGGGCGAGCGGTCGCCGGGCTTCAAGTAGTCGAAGACCACCTCGCGGCCACGGTCGGCAGCGCGCTTGAGAGCCTGGAAGGCGCTCTCGCGGGGCCGCTGGCGCGGCTGCAGGACGGATGCGGCGCTCGCCTCGGGCTCGTCGGTGCGGCCGGGGGTGCGCTCGAGCGGCAGCCCGCCCCGGAACTCCGGGTCGGCGCGCAGCTTCAGGGCTGCGCGCTGCGCCTCCTCGGTGAGGCCGCCCTCGTGCCAGATGCGCAGCGCGAGGTCGAGCAGCTCGCGCTCCTCGGCGTCGAACTGCAGCTCGGCCGGGTCGCCCAGCACGCCGTCGAGCACCCGGTAGCGGGCCTCGTGGTTGCTGTCGTCGCCCGGGGGCTGCACGACGTCGATGACGATGCCGTGCTCGCGCAGGGCGTCCTTGTCCCGCTCGAACATCCGCTCGAGCGCCTGGCCGGCGCTCTGGCCCTGGTAGCCGGCGACGCGGGAGAAGAGCTCCTGCTTCGTGAAGCCGGTGCGCGTGTCGACGAGCGCGAGCAGGAGCGAGAACTGGCGCTCCTCCGCCTCGATCCTCTGCATCGGCCCGCCCCCGCTGCCCGCGTCAGCCCTGCGCGGGCTCGACGCGGTCGAGGATGTCGATGACGAACAGCAGGTGCTCGCCCTCCCCGATCGAGGCGGGGCGCGTCGCAGGGTCGGCGTAGCCGAGCTCCTGCGGGATCGAGACGACGACCTGGCTGCCGATGGGCTGGCCCACGACCGCGTCGACGAAGCCGGGGATGAGGCTGCCGTCGGCGATCACGAACTCGGCCGGCGTGCCCTTGTCCCACGAGGAGTCGAAGACCTCCTCGGTCTCCCAGATGATGCCGGTGTAGTGCAGCAGCAGCGTGTCGCCCTCGGCGACCTCCTCGCCGGTGCCGGCGATGCTCTGCATCACGGTCAGGCCCTCAGGGGCCGGGCTGCCGGGGAAGGTGACGCCGGGCTGGCCGTTCGGGGCGAGCGCGATCGCGGGCATGCCCTGCTGGCCGGGGCGCGCGTTGCCCTCGGCGCGGCCGGGGTGCAGGTCCTGCACGCCGAGCACGACGACGGCGGTGTCGGCGGGCGTGATGTCGAGCTGGGCGGAGGCGGCGTCCGGTCCGAAGAGGTCGGCGACCGTCGTCGTGAGCGTCACCTGCGTGCCGGGGGCGGCGCACGTGACGGCGTCGGCGAGCACAGACTCGCCGCCGGCGGTGAGGCGCAGCGAGTTCGCGGGGGCCATCTCCTGGCTCGCGTCGTCGTAGGAGGTCGAGATGAGGTCGCCGGTCTTGCCCGAGTACACGACGTAGTCGGCGTCGACGATGTCGCCCTCGCGGGCCCGGTCGCCCTCGCCGCCCTGCAGGCGGGCCTGGTTGCCCTCGGTCACGAGCGGCACCTCGAAGTCGACCTCGGGCGCGCCCTCGGCCATGACGACGCTCACCTGGTCGGACGCATCCCCCGGCTGCAGCAGCGGCGAGCAGCCGTCGACGCTGCCCGCGGGCGCCTGGCACGCGGTGAGGCCCGCGGCTGCGACGAGCAGCGCGGCGATCGAGAGGGGGCGTGTGCGCACGGCGAGGCCTTTCAGGGTCGGGGAGACGCGGTCAGTCTACCTGCGGGGCGTCGGGCTCCCGGCCCGCGCCGCCGTCCGCGGCACCGCCGGTGATGGCATCCGCCTGGCGCCGCGCATCCCGCACCGCGCGGCGCATCCGCTTGTCGCTCGGGGTGCGGTCGCCGACCGCGCCAGGGGTCCACGCCTCGATGTCGGCGTCCGAGAAGTCGGCCTTCGCGGCGCGGCGCCGGAACGACGGCAGGTCGACGCCGTCGGCCACGCGCCGCGCGGTCATGAGGAAGCCGGTGTGCGCGACCATGCGGTGGTCGGGCCGCACGGCGAGCCCCTCGACGTGCCAGCCGCGCACGAGGGTCTCGCTCGAGCGCGGCGCCGTGAAGCGGCCGTCGGCGCGGATCGCCTCGACGGTGCGGCTCAGCTGCGTGACGGTCGCGACGTAGCAGAGCACGAGTCCGCCGGGGCGCAGCGCCCGCGCGGTCGCGTCGACGCACTCCCACGGCGCGAGCATGTCGAGCAGGACGCGGTCGGCCTCGCCGTCGGCGACGTGCTCGGGCAGCTCCTCGGCGAGGTCGCCGAGCACCGTCTGCCAGTTGGCGGGCCGCTCGCCGAAGAAGCCCGTCACGTTCGCCTCGGCGACGGCGCGGAACTCCTCGCGCCGCTCGAACGAGACGAGGCGGCCGGTGCCGTGCAGCGCGCGCAGCAGCCACAGCGACAGCGCGCCCGAGCCCACGCCCGCCTCGACGACGGTGAGGTCGGGGTGGATGTCGGCGAAGCCGACGATGTGCGCGGCGTCCTTCGGGTAGATGATCGCGGCGCCGCGCGGCATCGACATGACGTAGTCGTGGAGCAGCGGGCGGATCGCGAGGTGCGGCGCCTCCCCCACGTGCACGAGCGAGCCGTCGTCGACGCCGATGAGGTCGGCGTGCGGGAGCGCGCCGTGCTGGGTGCCGAAGGAGGCGCCCTCGGTGAGCACGATGGTGTGCATGCGCTGCTTCGGGCCGGTCAGCTGCACCACGTCGCCCCACTGGAAGGGGCCGGTCCTGCCCATCATGCGCGGGCCTTCCTGATCGCGGCCGCCACGTCGGCGGGGCTGCGCCCCTCGAGCGTCGGCCAGTGGACGATGCCGGGCACCTGCGAGACGTCGACCGCGTGCGGCACGCCGATCGTGGTCATGCCCGCGGCGAGGGCGCTCGCGGCGCCCGTGATGGAGTCCTCGATGGCGACGGAGCCGTCGGGCTCGACGCCCAGCAGCCTCGCCCCGAGGAGGTAGGGGTCGGGGTGCGGCTTGCCGCGCTCGCACTCGTCGCCGGCGACGGTCACGTCGAACGGGGATGCGCCGAGCCGCGCCGTGAGCGCGGCGTCGACGCGGTCGACGATGCGGCGGGTCGACATCGTGACGAGCGCGACGGGCACCTCGTGCTCGCGCAGCTGGCGCAGCAGCTCGAGCGCGCCCGGGCGCATCGGCAGGTCGTCGCCGAGCCCCGACAGCACCTCACCGACGAGCCGATCGACGATCGCGTCGGCGCTCATCGGCACGCCGCGCTCGATGAACGTGCGCGCGCCGTCCCAGAGGTCGACGCCCACGAGGGCCTCCGCATCCGCAGCCGTCCAGGCGATGCCGTGGTCGGCCGCGAGCCGGGCCTCCGAGGCCATCCAGACGGGCTCCGTGTCGATGAGGGTGCCGTCCATGTCGAACAGGACGGCGTCGAGCCGGGAGGTGGGGGCGGTCACCGCGCAAGCCTACCGACGCGACGGCACCGGACCGTCCGGCCCGCCTCCGCCTCGACCCGGGATGGGACGTAGAGTGGGCGTTCGACATGAGGAGGTGCCCGTCGTGGCGCGAGGACCGATCGAGGGACGCATCATGGTCGTCGCCTTCGAGGGCTGGACCGACGCCGGCGATGCGGCGAGCGGCGCCGTGCGCCGGCTCATCGAGGCCTGCGAGCTCGAGGCGTTCGACGAGATCGAGCCCGACGAGTACGTCGACTTCGCGATGCACCGGCCCGTCGTCCGCACGCTCGAGGACGGCGCGCGGGCGCTCCAGTGGCCCGCGACGGTCGCCTACGCGCCGACGCGCCCCTCGACCCGCGAGCCGCTCGCCGCCGACGCCGGGCTCGACGTCTCGACCGGCAACGAGGGCGAGCTCTTCGCCGTCGTCGGCGCGGAGCCGAGCCGCAACTGGGCCGCCTACGCCGCAGAGTTCCTCGAGATCGCGCGCGGCTGCGAGGTCGACGCGATCGTCTTCGTCGGCGCGATGCTCGCCGACGTGCCGCACACGCGCCCGATCGCGACGTCGATCACGAGCGACAGCCGCGAGCTGCAGCAGCGGCTCGGCGTGCTGCAGAGCGAGTACGAGGGCCCTACGGGCATCATGACGGTGCTCTCGCTCGCCGCCCAGGACGCCGGCATCCAGACCGCGTCGCTGTGGGCGTCCGTGCCCCACTACGTGCACAACGCGCCGGCGCCGAAGGCCGTGATCGCGCTGCTCGACCGGCTCTCCGAGATGGTCGACGTCACGGTGCCGCTCGGCGACCTCCCCGAGCAGTCGGGCGAGTGGGAGCGCGGCATCGACGAGCTCACCGAGCGCGACGACGACATGCGGGCCTACATCGGCAAGCTCGAGGAGCAGCGCGACGCGGTCGAGAGCCCGGAGGCCTCCGGGGAGGCGATCGCGCACGAGTTCGAGCGCTTCCTGCGCGACCAGAACGGCAGGCCGCGTCCCGACCCGCGCGGCCCCGCCTCCGGCGACGAGCCCGACCGCGGCGACGACGCGCCGCCGGTCTAGGCGTCAGCGGCGCGCGACCGACCTGAGGTCGATGCCGAGCAGCGCGTCGATCGCCGCGAGGCTGCCCTCGTCGGCCGGGGCGCGCTGGATGAACGCGTCGACCGCCTGGAGCGCCGCGGGGGTGCTGAGGTCGTCGTGCAGCGTCACGCGCAGCCACGGCACGACGCTCTCGGCGAGCGACGGGTCGTCGTCGGGCGTCGTCGACCACTCGAGCCAGCGGTCGAGCCGCTGCTCGGCGGCCTCGAGCTGGTCGTCGGTCCACTCCCAGTCCTCGCGCCAGTGGTGCGCGAGGAGCGCGAGCCGCACCGCGGCGGGCCGCGCGCCCTGCTGCAGCAGCCGCGAGACGAGCACGAGGTTGCCGAGCGACTTCGACATCTTCTCGCCCTCGTAGGCGACGAGCCCGGCGTTCAGCCGCACCTCGCTGAACATGCGGGCGCCGAGCGCGAGCGCGTGGTGCCCCTGCATCTCCTGGTGCGGGAAGCGCAGGTCGCGCCCGCCGGCGGCGACGGTGAAGGGCGTGTGGAGCTCCTGCATCGCGATCACCGTGCACTCCACGTGCCAGCCGGGGCGGCCGCGGCCGAGCACCGAGTCCCACGCGGGCTCCCCCGGCCGCTCGGCGCGCCACAGCAGCGGGTCGAGCGGCGAGCGCTTGCCCGGCCGATCCGGATCACCGCCGAACTCGCGGGTGAGCTCGAGCATCTCGTCGGCGCCCGTGCGGCTGCCGAAGCCCATCGGGAACTGCCGCTGCCGCGTGGTGTCGAACAGCACGTCCTCCCCGAGCGGCGTGCCGTCCTCGCCGACCGCCGGCAGCGCGTAGGCGTCGCCGGTGTCGAGCATCCGCCGCACCGCGTCGGCGATGGGCTGGATGCGCTCGGTCACGGCGACCCACGAGTCGGGCGGCAGGATGCGCAGCGCCTCCATGTCGTCGCGGAACAGCTGCTGCTGGCGCTCGGCGAGCTCGCGCCAGTCGACCCCGTCGCGCGCGGCGCGCTCGAGCAGCGGGTCGTCGACGTCCGTCGAGTTCATCGCGGTGCGCACGTCGAGCCCGGCGTCGAGCCAGACGCGCGTGAGCGTGTCGAACGCGAGGTAGGTGAAGGCGTGGCCGAGGTGCGTGGCGTCGTACGGCGTGATGCCGCACGTGTACATGGATGCGACGGGGCCGGCGGGCACGACGGCCCGGCCATCGCGGCGCACGTCGTGCACGCTCGGCCGCTCGCCCGCGCCGTGGCCGAGGCGGTCGAGGTCGGGGACGCCGGGGCGCTGCCAGGAGCGCATCAGCCGGCCTCGATCCAGCCCGCGGCGAGCGCGACGAGCAGCACGGTGCCGAGCGCGATGCGGTAGACGACGAACGGCAGGAACGAGCGGCGCGAGATCCAGTCCATGAGCAGCTTGATCACCGCGATGCCGACGACGAACGCGACGACGGTCGCGGCGATCGTCGGTCCCCAGCCGAGCCCGACCGACGACGGCTCCGAGACCGCCTGCATCGTCTCGTAGATGCCGGCGCCGAAGACGGCGGGCACCGCGAGGAAGAACGCGTACTTCGCCGCGGCGGGCCGCTCGTAGCCGAGGGCGCGGCCCATGCTCGTCGTCGCGCCCGAGCGCGAGACGCCGGGGATGAGCGCGAGCACCTGCGCGAGCCCGATGAGGAGCCCGTCGCGGTAAGTGGTGGTCTCGAGCGTCTTCACCCGCTTGCCGAGCATGTCGCACAGGCCCAGGATCACGCCGAAGACGATGAGCACCGTCGCGGTGATCCAGAGCGAGCGCCACTGGTCGCGGATGAGGTCCTGGAACAGCACGCCGGCGACCACGATCGGCACGGTGCCGATGATGACGAGCCAGCCCATCTTCACGTCCGGGTCGTCCTTCGGCACGCGGCCCGAGAAGGAGCCGAACCACTTCCCGATGATGCGGGAGATGTCGCGCCAGAAGAAGATCACCACGGCGAGCTCGGTGCCGATCTGCGTGATGGCGGTGAAGGTGGCGCCCGGATCCTCGGCGCCGGGCAGGAAGAGCCCGGCGATGCGCAGGTGCGCGCTCGAGGAGATGGGCAGGAACTCGGTCGCCCCCTGGAGGGCGCCGAGCAGGATCGCGATCAGCCAGTCCATGGTCCTCAGTAGGTCAGCAGCAGGTCTTCGAGCACGTCGGTGCCGAAGTCGAGGGCGTCGAGCGGCACGCGCTCGTCGACGCCGTGGAACATGGCGGCGAAGTCGAGCTCCGGGGTGAGCCGCAGCGGCGCGAAGCCGTAGCCGGCGATGCCGAGCTCCGAGAGCGCCTTGTTGTCGGTGCCGCCGGAGAGCATGTACGGCAGCACCGGCGCGTCGGGGTCGTGGCGGCCGAGGCTCGCCGTCATCGCCTCGACGAGCGCGCCGCCGAAGGGGTGCTCGATGCCGACGTCGCCGTGCACGAGCTCGATCTCGATCTCGTCGCCGACGAGCGCCTGGATCGCGTCGATCGCCTCGCGCTCGCGACCGGGCAGCGGCCGCACGTCGATGCGCGCCTCGGCGACCGAGGGGATCACGTTGTGCTTGTAGCCCGCGTCGAGCATCGTCGGGTTGGCGGTGTGGCGCAGGCTCGACCGCAGGAAGCGCGAGATCGTGCCGGTGCGCTCGGCGACCGCGTCGGGGTCGTCGGCCGGAGTGCCGAGCAGCCCGGCGATGCGGGCGATGAGCTCGCGCGTCGTGTCGGTGAGCTCGACCGGGAACTCGTGGGCGCCGACCGCGGCCACCGCGGCGGCGAGCTTCGTCACGGCGTTGTCGCGCATGTGCTGCGAGCCGTGCGCGGCGGTGCCGCGCGCGCGCAGCAGGATCCACTGCAGGGCCTTCTCGCCCGTCTGCAGCAGGTACGCGCGCTGCCCGGCGATCTCGACCGAGTAGCCGCCCACCTCGCTGATCGCCTCCGTGGCGCCGGCGAAGACCTCGGGATGGTTGCGCACCATCCACTGCGAGCCGAAGATGCCTCCGGCCTCCTCGTCGGCGAAGAACGCGAGCACGAGGCCCCGGCGCGGGCGCCGGCCCGAGGCGAGGATGCGCTCCACGGCCGCGAGGATCATCGCGTCCATCTGCTTCATGTCGACGGCGCCGCGGCCCCAGAGCAGTCCGTCGCGGATCTCGCCCGCGAACGGGTCGACGCTCCACTCGGCGGCGTCCGCAGGCACGACGTCGAGGTGCCCGTGCACCACGAGCAGCGGCAGCGAGGGGTCGCTGCCCTCGATGCGGGCGATCACGGTGGCGCGGCCGGGGGCTGCCTCGAAGGTCTCGCTCGCCACGCCCATCGACGCGAGCACGTCGGTGACGTACGCCGCCGCATCCGCCTCTCCGGACGAGCGGCCGCCGCCCCAGTTCTGGGTGTCGAAGCGGATGAGGTCCCTCGCGAGCTGCACGGTGCGGGTCGTCTGGTCGGTCACCAGCCAAGGCTAGCCGCCGCCGTCGGTCATCCCTGCCCGCTGGGCCGTGCTAGAGTCATCTCTCGGTCCACCAAGTGGTCCGACACCTTGCGCGGGTGGCGGAAATGGCAGACGCGCTAGCTTGAGGTGCTAGTGCCCGTATTAGGGCGTGGGGGTTCAAGTCCCCCCTCGCGCACAGACAGAGGCCCGGAGCTCATCGCTCCGGGCCTCTGCCCGTTCCTGCCAGCGGATGCGCGTGCGGATGCGGGCCATGGTGCCGCCCAGGCGGCCGGGCTACGGTGCTCCCATGGCATCCGTCTTCGACTCCATCCGCAGGACCGGCTTCCGCCGCGGCCCCTCCCGCCTCCTCGCCGGCATCTGCGGCGGCATCGCCGCGCAGCTGCGCGTCAACGTCTGGATCGTCCGGCTCGTCATGCTCGTGCTGTTCGCGCTGCCGGTGGTCGGCTGGGGCCTGTACCTCGTGGTCTGGGCGCTCACGCCCAACCAGTCGGGGTCGATCCCGCTCGAACGATGGCTCGGCCGCCGCTGAGCCACGCCGCCCTGCGACGCTAGTCG
Source organism: Agrococcus sediminis (assembly GCF_007923295.1). GTDB lineage: Bacteria > Actinomycetota > Actinomycetes > Actinomycetales > Microbacteriaceae > Agrococcus > Agrococcus sediminis. The sequence continues at coordinate 61,986 of NZ_VOIR01000013.1, forward strand.
CCGCCGGAGGGCCCGGTGTCGTCGCGCTTGCGCTCGCGCCGCAGCATGCTCGCCGGGGCGACCGCCGCTGCGCCGAAGCGGTCGTGCACGGCGTCCATCGCGCGCTCCGCGCTCCCCCACGTGGCCGTGTCGTCCCACAGGAGGCCGTGGTCGGCGGCGTCCTGCACCGAGCTGGCGCGCACGCCGAGGAGCCGCACGGGCGGCAGCCCGCCGAGCGCGTCGAGCAGCGACCACGCCGTCTCGACCAGCACGCGCGTCACATCCGTCGGCTCCGGCAGCGTGCGGGAGCGCGTGATGGTGCGGAAGTCGTGGAAGCGCACCGTGAGCGTCACCGTGCGCGCCTGCACGCCGGCGTCGCGCAGCCGCCGGCCGACGCCCGTCGCGAGCCGCAGGATCTCGCCCTGCAGCTCGGCCTGCGCCGTCACGTCGTGCGAGAACGTGTGGTTGTGCCCGAACGTCTTCTCGTGCGGGCGCTCGCGCACCTCTCGCGGATCGCGCGCCCAGGCGAGGTCGTGCAGGTGCCTGCCGGTCGCCTCGCCGAACCAGGCCATGAGCCGCTCGAGCGGCGTCGCCGCGACGTCGCCGACCGTGTGCAGGCCGTAGCGGGCGAGCCGCTCCTGCTGCTTCGGTCCGACGCCCGACAGCGCCGACACGGGCTGCGGGTGCAGGAAGCCGAGCACGGCGTCGTCGGGCACGACGAGCAGCCCGTCGGGCTTGGCGCGCGAGGAGGCGAGCTTGGCGATGTGCTTCGTGCCCGCGGCGCCGACGGAGGCGACGAGGCCGGTCTCGGCGCGCACGCGCTCGCGCAGCGCGGCGCCGATGCGGTTCGCACCGCCGGAGAGCCGCCGCAGGCCCGCGATGCCGACGAACGCCTCGTCGATGCCGAGCCGCTCGACCTCGGGAGAGACGTCGTCGAGGATGCCCATCACCTGGCTCGAGAGGCGCTGGTACAGCCGGAAGTCGGGCTCGAGGATGATCGCGCGCGGGCACAGCTGGCGCGCGCGGGCCATCGGCATCGCCGAGTGCACGCCGTACCTGCGGGCCTCGTAGGTCGCGGCCGTGACGACCGAGCGGCTCGAGTCGTGGCCGATCACCACCGGCAGGCCGACGAGGTCGGGGCGGGCCAGCAGCGACGCGGAGGCGAAGAAGGCGTCGAGGTCGACGTGGAGGATCGTCGCGGTCGTGTCGTCGACCTCGGGCCCCGACACGAGGCGGTTCGAGCCGTCCTGCTTGCTCACTCCCCCATCGTCCCACGCACCGCCCACGGTGCCTGCGGCGAGCGGCCGGAGCAGGCAGGATGGGAGGCATGCAGCACGCCGGCATGGAGCATCCGTACACCCGCTACGTCGCCCTCGGCGACAGCTTCACGGAGGGCGTCGGCGACGAGGAGCCCGACCTGCCCAACGGCGTGCGCGGCTGGGCCGATCGCGTCGCCGAGGAGCTCGCGCGCACCCGCCCCGACTTCGCCTACGCCAACCTCGCGATCCGCGGGCGGCTGCTCGGGCAGATCGTCGACGAGCAGCTCGAGCCCGCCATCGCGCTCGAGCCCGACCTCGTCACCATCTCGGCCGGCGGCAACGACCTCATCCGGCCCGGCGGCGACCCCGACCTGCTCGCAGCCCGGCTCGACGAGGTCGTGGGGCGCCTGCGCGCGACCGGCGCCGCGGTCGTGCTCTTCAACGGCCCCGACATCGCGATGACGCCCGTGCTGCGCTCCATCCGCGGCAAGGTCGGCATCTACAACGCCAACCTCTTCGGCGTCGCCGCGAAGCACGGCGCGGTCGTCGCCGACATGTGGTCGGCCCGGCACCTGCAGCAGCCGCAGATGTGGGCGCCGGACCGGCTCCACTTCTCCCCCTACGGCCACCACGCGATCGCGATGCTCGTGCTCGACGCGCTCGGCGTGCACCACGACCTCACCGCGATGGAGCCCGAGCCGCTGCCGGCGCGCAACTGGCAGCGCATGCGCCTCGACGACCTGCACTGGGCGCGCGAGCACCTCGCGCCGTGGGTCGTGCGGCGGCTGCGCGGGCAGTCGTCGGGCGACGCGATCCTGCCGAAGCGGCCGGTGCCGGGGCCCGTGCGGCCGGCCGAGCAGCACGAGGCCTGAGGCGACGCGTCGCCGGGCGACGGCCGGCTCAGTCGAAGTACCAGCCCACGACGTCGACCGGATGCGTGAGGCGCCACGCGAGGTCGGGTGCGGCGAGCATGCCGTCGGCCCGCACCGGCGTGCTCGACGTCTCGCCGTCGTGGTCGGTGAGCGACGCCTGCCCCACCTCGGAGCGCGGGGCGCCCGGCTCGACCGCGCCCGCCTCGGCGGTCGCGGTCGGCTGCTGCGCGCCGAAGACGTCGGCGTCGAGGTCGCTGAGGGTCGACGCGGTCGTGGTCGCGCCCCAGGGCGCCCGGAACTCGGCGACGACGGTGCCGGCGGGCACGATCGTGCGCCGCTGGAAGTCGTCCCAGAGGCTGTCGAGCAGGGTGAGCATCGCCTCGTCGGTCTCGTCGGCGGCGATCGTGCCCATCACGACCGCGACGATGCGGCGCGGCTCGCCGTCGACGACGCGCTCGGCCGTGACGAAGAGGTTGCGCCCCCAGACCTTGAGCGTGCCGGTCTTGCCGCCGTCGACGAAGCCCTCGCCGAGGATGCGGTTGGTGCTCGGCGCGATGCCGATGCCCGGGATCGCCACCTCCTCGAGCTGCAGCGTGGCGAGCACGACCGGGTCGGCGACCGCGAGCAGCCCGATGCGGGTGAGGTCGGCGGCGCTCGAGACGCTGCGGGCCGAGAGCCCGATGGGATCGGCGAGGGACGTCTGCTCGAGCCCGTGCCGCTCGGCCCACGCGGCCGACGCATCGAGGAACGCGTCGATCGAGCCGAAGCCCCAGTTCGCGAGCGACCACGCGGCGTTGCCGGCCGAGTCGACGAGCGCCCACTCCATGAGGTCGCGCTGCGTGACGACCATGCCGTCGTAGACGGGCGCGATGGGCGCGTTGTCGGCGAGCGCCTCGCCGAGCGCGACGAGGTCGGGCCGGCCGAGCGTGATCTCGGCGCCGCGGTCGTCGCCCTCGATCGGGTGCGCGTCGAGCACGACGAGCACGGTGACGAGCTTCGTGATGCTCGCCATCGGGTGCGCCTCGTCGCTGCCCCACGCCTCGGCGGCGCCGTCGACGCCGACGACGGCGTAGCCGGCGGCGCGCGCGGTCTCGGGCCACGCCACCGACGCGGCGCCGGGCTCCGCGGCCTCGATCGGCACGGACGTCGCGGCGACGGCGGGCGGGGGCGCGAAGGCGAGCGCGACGCCGAGGACCGCGGCCGCCGCCAGCAGCGCGACGACGAGCGCGCGCACGAGCACGACGAGCGGATGCGGCCGGCTGGCGCGCTGGGAGGCGGCGGTGACCGCGCGGTGCGTCATCGCAGCGCCCACATCGCCACCGCCGCGGAGGCCGCGACGTTGAGCGAGTCGACGCCGTGGTGCATCGGGATGCGCACGACCCGGTCGGCGGCGGCGATCGCGCGCCGCGACAGGCCGGGCCCCTCGGAGCCGAAGACGAGCGCGACCCGGTCGGCGGGTGCGAGCGCGTACTCGGCGAGGTCGACCGCGTCGTCGGCGAGCGCCATCGCGACCACCTCGAAGCCGGCCTCGCGGAAGACCGGCATCGCGGTCTCGAGCGCGTCGATGCGGGTCCAGGGCACCTGGAGCACCGTGCCCATCGAGACGCGCACGCTGCGCCGGTAGAGCGGGTCGGCGCACGTGCCCGTGACGAGCACCGCGTCGGCGCCGATGCCGGCGACCGAGCGGAACGCGGCGCCCACGTTCGTGTGGTCGACGAGCCCGTCGAGCACGACGACGCGACGTGCGCTCGCGAGCAGCGCCGACGCATCCGGCAGCACGGGCCGCTGCATCGCGGCGAGCGCGCCGCGGTGCAGGTGGAACCCGGTGAGCCGCTCGAGCACGGGCTCCTCGCCGACGAACACGGGCACGTCGCGATCGGCGACGAGCTCCTCGACCTCCGGCAGCCAGCGCGGCGCGACGAGCACCGAGCGCGGCTCGTGGCCGGCGCGGAGCGCGCGCGCGAGCACGGTCTGCGACTCGGCGATGTAGAGGCCGCGCTCAGGCTCGGTGCGGCGGCGGAGCGCGACGTCGGTGAGCCCCACGTAGTCGTGCAGGCGGGGGTCGTCGAGGGAGTCGATCGCGATGACCTGCATGTGCCGCCGACCTCCTCCGCCGGTGGCCCAGCCTACCGGCGACTACGGTGGGGACCGTGCTCGACACCGCCATCGACCTGCTCCGCGGCCGCCGCATCGCGGTGCTCACGGGCGCAGGCATCTCGACCGACTCCGGCATCCCCGACTACCGGGGCGAGGGCGCTCCGCGCCGCACGCCGATGGTGTTCGACACCTTCCTGAGCAGCGAGGACGCCCGCCGGCGCTACTGGGCCGGCAGCCACCTCGGCTGGCGCAGCTTCGCCTCGGTGCACCCGAACGACGGCCACCGCGCGCTCGCGCACATGGAGGAGGCGGGCCTCATCACCGGCATCGCCACCCAGAACGTCGACGACCTGCACGAGCGGGCCGGCTCGGCGAACGTCACGCACGTGCACGGGCGGCTGCACACCGTGTCGTGCCTGCGCTGCGGGCGCACCTTCGACCGGCACCGCATCGCCGACGAGATCGAGCGGCTGAACCCGTGGATCGCGATGCCCGAGCAGGTGCGGCTGCAGCCCGACGGCGACGTCGAGATCGACGCGTCGCAGGAGTTCGAGGTGCCGTCGTGCCCCGTGTGCGGCGGCATGCTGAAGCCCGACGTCGTCTTCTTCGGCGAGACCGTGCCGCCGCAGGTGTTCGCCGAGGCGCGCGACATCATCGCCGCGGGCGACGCGGTGCTCGTCGCCGGCTCGTCGCTCGTCGTGAACTCCGGCACGCGGCTGCTCGAGGTCGCGCGGCGCGCCGACGTGCCGATCGTGATCGTGAACCGCGGCGAGACGCGCTGGGACGCGCGCTCCGCCGTGCGCGTCGAGGGCGGCACGAGCGAGACGCTGTCGGCGATCGCCGACGCGCTCATCGCGCCTTTTTAACGCCTCGCCTCGGCCGCGATCCGCTCCAGGAACGCGCCCAGCCGCACCGCCGACTCGCGCCAGGTGTGCTTCGCGGCCTGGGCGAGCGAGGCGCGCGAGACGGCCGCCCACTCCCCCTCGAGCGCCCGCACGGCGCGGGCGAGCGCATCCGCGTCCCCGACCGGGAAGAAGCGCGCGGCGTCGCCGCCGATCTCGCGGAAGATCTCGGTGTCGGCGATCACCGCGGGCACGCCGAGGCTCATCGCCTCGAGCACCGGGATGCCGAAGCCCTCGTCGCGGGACGCGTGCACGAAGGCGGTGGCGCTCCGCAGCAGGTCGGCGTAGTCGGCGTCCGAGACGCCGTCGTGGAAGACGAGGGATGCGCCGGGCGCGAGCGCGGTCAGGCGCGCGCGGGTGGCGGGGTCGACGCGGCTGCACAGGTGCAGCTCGTGCCCGGGCAGCAGCGCGGCCGCCCGCACGAGCGTCTCGACGTCCTTGTAGGGCATGAACGAGCCCATGTAGACGAGCCGCCGCGTGGGCGGCTGCTCGTGCGCGACGGGCGCCCCGAGCGACGAGGGCGCGTTGCCGACCACCGCGACGGGCCGCCGCGTGAGGCGGTGGCGCTCGAGCAGCCGGCGGGTCGTCTCGGAGATCGTGACGACGCCGTCGACGGCGTTCAGCAGCATCCGCTGCGGCGCGAACGACAGGTGGTAGAGCCGCCACAGCCCGCGCACGAGCGGCGACTGGTCGCGCGGCGGCGTGCGGTGGCGGTAGTAGATGAGGTCGTGCACGGTCGTCACGAGCGGCCAGGCGCGCCCGACCGAGCCGATCGTCTGCATGGGCGAGAACGCGATGTCGGCGGGCACGCGCCGCAGCCGCCAGGCCGTGAGCGGCTCGAGCACGCCGGCCGGCGACGGCCCCAGCAGGTGCGGCAGCGCCGGCAGCATGCGCAGCTGGCGCTCGTCGCTCACGAGCATCGTCACGTCGTGGTCGCGGGCGAGCTCGCGCACGAGCTCGGCCGAGTAGCGGGAGATGCCGTCGTGGTGCTCGAGGCGCACGTAGCGGCAGTCGAAGAGGATGCGCACGCGGCTACCGCGCCTCGGCGAGGAAGCGGCGGATGATCGCGGCGGCCTCGCGGGGCTGCTCGTAGTGCACGAGGTGGCCGACGCCGTGCAGCACCGACAGCCGCGCGTCCCGGAAGCGGGTGCGGAGCCGGTGCTGCTCGGCGATGGGGGTGATGTCGTCGCGGTCGGCGGCGATCAGCTGCACCGGCTGCGGGATGCGGTGCGCGACCTCGCCGACCGTGTGGCGGATCGAGGCGTCGAAGGCCTCGAGCACCGAGCGGCGCGAGGCGTAGCGCGAGAAGTAGCGGTCGTGCTGGTCGTGGATCCAGCGCTTCAGCCGGCGGTCGCGCGTCTTCGCCATGAAGGCGCTCATGCCGCGCACGATCGGCGGCGCGCCGAGCAGCGCGAGCCCCGCGCGCTCGGGGAGCGCCGCCGCGGCGCGGTAGTAGCCGAGGGCGAGGAGCGACCCGAGCCGGTCGCCGCCCTCGAGCGCCGGCGTCGCGATGGGGTTGACGAGCACGATGCGAGGCGCCTCGAGGCCGCCGGCCGCGGCGTGCGCGACCACGATGGAGCCGAAGGAGTGGCCGAGCACCGCGGCGCCGGGCGCCACGACGGCGACGAGCGCCCGCAGCCACGCGGCGTACGCGTCGATCGTGGCGTGCGGCAGCGCATCCGACTCCCCGAACCCGGGCAGGTCGGGCACGATCGTGCGCATGCCCGGCAGGTGGGCGACGATCGGCTCGAGCCCGTGGTGGTCGCCCCGGAACCCGTGCACGAGCACGAGCGGCGGGGCGGCGGGGTCGCCGTACTCGAAGACCGCCGTGCGCGTGCCGTCGACCACCGCGTCGTACCGGCGCTGCGGCAGCGCGTCGAGCAGCGCGGCGTACGGGGACTCGATCGGCACCCGCCGAGCCTACCGGCGGGTGTGGGCGGCCGCGGCTACCGTGGGCGCATGGTCGGAACGAACGTGCAGCAGCTCCCCCTCCCGGTCGAGCGGGCGACGGCCGAGCCGGTCGCGGCTGGGCCGGTGGCGGCTTCGCCGCAGCTCCACCGCCCGATCCTCGCCGTGAGCCCCCACGCACCCGACCGCTGGATCGACCGCCTGGTGGTCTTCGACCTCGAGACGACCGGCGTCGACCCGACCGAGGCGCGCATCGTCACCGCGTACGTCGGCGTGCTGGATGCGTCGGGCGCGGTCGTCGAGGAGCGCTCCTGGATCGTCGACCCCGGCATCGACATCCCCGAGGGATCGGTCGCCGTGCACGGCATCACCACCGAGCGCGCCCGCGCCGAGGGTGCCCAGGCGGCGGTGGCGGTCTGCGAGATCCGCGACGTGCTGGCCGGCTACTGGGCGCAGGGGCTCGCGGTGTGCGCGTTCAACGCCGCCTACGACATCTCGCTGCTCGACGCGGAGTGCCGCCGGCACGGCCACGAGCCGCTCGCCGCGATGCCGGTGATCGACCCGATGGTGCTCGACAAGCAGCTCGACCGGTTCCGCCGCGGCAAGCGCACGCTCACCGTCGCGAGCGAGGTGTACGGCGTCGAGCTGCTCGACGCGCACGACGCGAGCGCCGACGCGATCGCCGCCGGCCGCATCGCGCAGGCGATGGCGATGCGGTTCCCCGAGCTGCGCATCGACCCGATCTCGCTGCACGAGCTGACGGCCGGCTGGGCCGACGAGCAGGCCGCGGGCTTCGAGGAGTACCGCCGCCGCACCGACCCCTCCTTCAGCGCCGGGCGCGGCTGGCCGCTGCGGTCCTGAGCGCCTCCGGCGTTCGGGGCTGACGCCCCAGCCCGCGGTCCTGCCGCCCCGCCGGCACGGCTCCTGGAGCACCCGACCATGTCAGTGGCCGGGTGTTGTCTTGCTGCATGGAGGGCTTCGGCATCGACGCGGAGGAGTACATCGCCGCCGTGCGCGCGGGAGCCATCGACCCGCACGGCGCGACGGCGCTCGAGCTCGAGGCATCGCTCGAGGCGTTCGACCGCGAGTGGCGCGAGCGGCTCCTCGCGCTCTCCGACGCCGAGGTCGACGAGCTCGCGCGCTCCGGCTCGCCGCTGCCGCTCATGCCGACGGCGGTCGAAGGCACGAGCGAGCAGCAGTTGCGCCTCGACGCCCAGTTCGCGGGCCGCATGCGGGCGCTCGAGCAGCAGTCGGCACGCATCGAGGGCGAGCGCCGGGCGCTCATGGCCGAGCACCTGCAGCGCGCGCTCGACGACGGGCGCGACTCCGGCGTCGCGATCCGCGAGCTCGCCTCGCTCGCGGCGGTCGAGCTGCGCGTGTCGCACCGCGGGCTCGAGCGCCGCATGACCGAGGCCTGGCAGCTCGTGCGCGAGCTGCCGGCGGCGCACGAGTCCGCCGCCGCGGGGCGCATCACCGTCGGCCACCTGCGGGTGATCGAGGCCGAGACGCGCGCGGTGCGGCTCGACCCCGCGATCGAGCCCCACGAGCGGGAGGCGGTCGAGGCCGAGCTCGTGCGCATCGCCGAGGCCACGACCCCCGGCAGGCTCCGCGCCCGCGCGAAGCGCGCGGTGCAGCGGGTGCTGACGACGCCCCTCCAGCAGCGGCACGACGTCGCGCGCGAGCGAAGGGCGGTCGAGCTCCACGACCGCGGCGACGGCATGTGCGACCTCGTCGCGCACGTCCCGGCCGCGCTCGGCGCGGGCATCCTCGACCGCCTCACGCAGGCGGCGCGCGGCAAGCCGAAGGACGATCCGCGCACCGCCGACCAGTTCCGAGCAGACGCGCTGTGCGAGGTGCTGCTCGTGGGCGTCGTCCCCGACGACGCGCACGGCGTCTCGCCGCTGCGCGCCCACGTCGCGATCACGATCCCGGCCACCGAGCTGCTGCGCGACGAGGGCACGCCGGGGCTGCCGTTCCCGGCGGCGCTCGACGGGCGGATCCTCGTCGACCGCGCCACCGCCCGGTGGCTCGCCGGCGGCGCGAGCGCCTGGGAGCGCCTGTTCACCGATCCGGTCACGGGCGTGGCCAGCACGGTCGACACCTACCGCCCGAGCGCCGCGCAGCGGAGGTGGCTGCTCGCGCGCGACGGCGGCTGCCGATTCCCGCTCTGCGCGGCCGCCGGCATGCGCGCCGACCTCGACCACACCCTCGACTGGGCCAGGGGCGGCGCCACGAGCCTCGACAACCTGGCCACGCTGTGCCGCGGAGACCACGTGCTGAAGCACGCCTCCGGCTGGCGCATGCGCCAGCTCGGCCACGGCGTCATCGAGTGGACGACACCGCTCGGCGCGACGCTCGTCGACGAGCCCGTGCCCGTCGGACCGACGTTCGCCGATCTGCGGGCCGCAGCGCCGCCCGGCGAGCCGGCCCCGCCGTCGCCGGACGACTGGTGGAGCGCGCGGGTCGAGCCGGATCCGCAGCTGCTGCGCTACGTGTGCGGGCAGTCGACAGGCATGGCCTGGGAGCGCGGCCTCGCTCCGCCGCGCGAGTCTTGACGGGAGGAGCCGGCCGCGGGCATGACGAAGGGCGACGAGCCGAAGCCCGTCGCCCTGCGTGTCAGGCGCTGCGCGCCAGAGATGTCGCTGCTGCGATCAGCCGCCGAAGCCCTTGTAGCGGTTCTTGAACTTCTCGACGCGGCCGGCCGAGTCCATGATGCGCTGCTTGCCCGTGTAGAACGGGTGCGAGGCGCTCGAGATCTCGACGTCGATGACGGGGTACGTCTCGCCGTCCAGCTCGATCGTCTTGTCGCTGGTGATCGTCGAGCGCGTGAGGAACGTCTCGCCCGAGGCGAGGTCGCGGAACACGATCGGCTGGTAGTCGGGGTGGATCTCGGTCTTCATGGTCGTCCTTGGTGTCGCTCGAGCGCGGAAAGTCCTTCGGCCAACGTGCGGGCCGACTGACGAGTGTATCAGGTGGTCGGGGTGCGGGCGGGCCTCAGCGCGTCGCGCGAGCGGCCCACCGGCCGCCCTCGTGGGCGATCTCGAGCGGCAGCCCGAAGGTCTCGGTGAGGTGCGCATCCGTCAGCACGTCCTCGAGCGGCCCGGCGGTGACGATGCGGCCCTCGCGCAGCAGCATGCCGTGCGTGAAGCCCGGCGGGATCTCCTCGACGTGGTGCGTCACCATGATGATCGCGGGCGCCAGCGGGCTCGACGCGTACTCCTCGAGCGACTGCAGCAGCGACTCGCGCGCACCGAGGTCGAGGCTGCCCGCCGGCTCGTCGAGCAGCATGAGCTCGGGGTCGGTCATGACCGCTCGGGCGATCTGCACGCGCTTGCGCTCTCCGTCGGAGAGCGTGCCGAAGGTGCGGGTCGAGAGGCCCGTGAGGTCCCACGCGTCCATCACCTCGGCCGCGCGCTCGAGGTCGAACGACTCGTAGCGCTCGCGCCAGCGGCCCGTCACGGCGTAGGCGGCCGTGAGCACGACGTCGCCGACGCGCTCGGTCGCGGGGATCTGTCGCGCGAGCCCGGTGGCTGCGAGCCCGATGCGGGTGCGCAGCTCGAAGACGTCGACGCCGCCGACCCGCTCCCCCAGCACGTGCGCCGTACCGGAGGTCGGATGCGCCGTGGCGGCCGCGATCTGCAGGATCGTCGACTTGCCCGCGCCGTTCGGCCCCAGGATCACCCAGCGGTCGGCCTCGTCGACCGTCCAGGAGAGCTGATCGAGGATGCGGTTGCCGCCACGGACGAACGAGACGTCGTGGAGCTCGAGGACGCTGGCCATAGGAGCGAGCCTACCGAGCGCGCTCGGCGATCACCGCCGCGTAGACCTCGCGCGTCTGCTCGGCGATGCGCCCCCAGTCGAAGTGCTCGGCGGCGCGCCGGCGGCCCGCCTCGCCCATGCGGCGCGCGGCCTCCGGGTCGGCGACCATGCGGGTGAGCGCGTCCGCCAGGTCGGCGACGTAGCGATCGGGATCCGTGGGCGTGCCGGTGCCGTCCTGCACCTGGTCGATCGGCACGAGGAAGCCGGTGACGCCGTCGTCGATGACCTCGGGGATGCCGCCGGTCGCCGAGCCGACGACGGGTGCCCCGCACGCCATCGCCTCGAGGTTCACGATGCCGAGCGGCTCGTAGACGCTCGGGCAGACGAACGTCGTCGCGTGCGTGAGCAGCACCCGCAGGTCGTCGCGCGGCAGCACCTCGTCGATCCACACGATGCCCTCGCGGGTCTGCTGGAGCTCCTGCACCAGGCCCTTCACCTCGGCCATGATCTCGGGCGTGTCGGGCGCGCCGGCGCACAGGATCAGCTGCACGTCCTCCGGCAGCGCCGCGGCGGCGCGCAGCAGGTGCGGCAGCCCCTTCTGCCGCGTGATGCGCCCGACGAAGACGACCGAGGGCCGATCCGGGTCGAGGCCCAGCTCGCGGGCGCGGTCGGCGTCGACGTTCGGCGACCAGCCGTCGAGGTCGATGCCGTTGTAGATCGTGACGACCTTCTCCGGGTCGAGCGCGGGGTACGAGCGCAGGATGTCGGCGCGCATGCCGTTCGACACCGCGATCACGCGGTCGGCCGCCTCGTAGGCGCGGCGCTCGATGTCGCTCGAGATGCGGTAGCCGCCGCCGAGCTGCTCGGCCTTCCACGGCCGCAGCGGCTCGAGCGAGTGCGCGCTCACCACGTGCGGGATCCCGTGCAGCTCCTGCGCGAGCCTGCCCGCCTCGTTCGCGTACCAGGTGTGCGAGTGCACGAGGTCGGAGCCGGCGACCGCGTCCGCGATCTGCAGGTCGACCGCGAGCGTCTGCAGCGCCCCGTTCGCGTCGGCGAGCTCGGCCGGCACGTCGTAGGCGGTCGTGTCCGCCTCGTCGCGCGGCTGCCCGAAGCAGCGCACCTGCACCTCGATCGAGCGCCGCAGCGCCTTCACGAGCTCGGTGACGTGCACGCCGGCGCCTCCGTAGATGGCCGGCGGGTACTCCTTGGTGACCAGGTCGACGCGCATGGCTTCACAGTACGCGAGCGGCCCCGTGCGGCGGCGCGCTCCCTGGTGGCGACCAGGGCGGGCGCATAGGGTGACGACATGGACAAGAAGGTCTTCGGGATCGTGCTCGCCGGCGGCGAAGGGAAGCGGCTGATGCCGCTGACGGCGGACCGCGCCAAGCCCGCGGTGCCGTTCGGCGGCGCGTACCGCCTGATCGACTTCGCGATCTCGAACCTCATCAACTCGAGCCTGCGGCAGATCGTCGTGCTGACGCAGTACAAGTCGCACTCGCTCGACCGCCACGTGTCGCAGGTGTGGCGCATGTCGTCGATGCTGAACTCCTACGTCACCTCGGTGCCCGCCCAGCAGCGCACCGGCAAGCACTGGTTCGCCGGCTCCGCCGACGCGATCTTCCAGTCGCTCAACCTCGTCGCCGACGAGAAGCCCGACATCGTCGTCGTGGTCGGCGCCGATCACGTCTACCGCATGGACTTCCGCGACATGATCGACGCGCACATCGCCTCCGGCGCGCGCGCCACCGTCGCCGGCATCCGCCAGCCCCTCGAGCTCGCCAACCAGTTCGGCGTCATCGAGGAGGACGCCGACCGGCCCGGCATCATCCGCGCCTTCCACGAGAAGCCCGCCGACGCATCCGGCCTCGTCGTCGCCCCGGGCGAGGTGCTCGCCTCCATGGGCAACTACGTCTTCGACGCCGACGCGCTCGTCGAGGCCGTCACGGCCGACAACGAGCTCGAGGGCTCGAACCACGACATGGGCGGCGACATCGTGCCCTGGTTCGTCGAGCGCGGCGAGGCCGCCATGTACGACCTGAAGAACAACACCGTCCCGGGCGCGACCGAGCGCGACAAGTACTACTGGCGCGACGTCGGCACGATCGAGTCGTTCTTCGACGCGCACATGGACCTCATCTCGGCGCTGCCGATCTTCAACCTCTACAACCGCGAGTGGCCCATCTACACGCAGACCGTGAACGCGCCGCCCGCGAAGTTCACCAGGGATGCGTGGGGTCGCGCCGCCGACGTCAACGAGGCGATCGTCGGCGCGGGCTCCGTCGTGCAGGGCGCGTCGATCGTGCGCAGCGTCGTCTCCCCCTGGTGCGTCGTCGACGCCGGCGCGACCGTCTCCGACGCGATCCTGTTCGACCAGGTGCGCGTGGGCGCCGGCGCCGTCGTGCGCCGCGCGATCATCGACAAGGAGGTCGAGATCGGTCCGGGCGTGCAGGTGGGCGTCGACCACGACGCCGACCGCGCCCGCGGCTTCTCGGTCTCCGCCTCCGGCATCGTCACGGTGCCCAAGGGCCAGAAGATCCATCAGTGACCGGGGCGCAGCTGCTCGTCGTCACCGATGTCGATTCGACCCTCATCCGCGATGAGGTGATCGAGCTGCTCGCGCGCGCCGTCGGGCCGGCCGCCGAGCGTCACGTCGCCGCGGTCACCGAGCGCGCGATGCTCGGCGAGCTCGACTTCGCCGCCTCGCTCGCCGAGCGCCTCAGCATCCTCCGCGGCCTGCCCGCGTCGGTCGTCGACGAGGCGCGCGCCCAGGTCACCGTCACCGACGGCGTGCCCGAGCTCATCGCCGCCGTCCACGAGCGCGGCGGCGTCGTCGCGGCGGTCTCGGGCGGCTTCCACGAGGTGCTCGACCCGATCGCCGCCGACCTGGGCATCGACCACGCGCGCGCCAACCGGCTCGAGGTGCGCGACGGGCTCCTGACCGGCCGCTCGACCGGTCCCGTCATCGACGGCGCCGCCAAGCGCGACACGCTCGAGTCGCTGCGCCTCAACTACGGCGTGCCGCGCGAGCGCACGATGGCCGTCGGCGACGGCGCGAACGACCTGCTGATGATGGGCGCCGCCGGCGTCTCGGTCGCCTTCTGCGCGAAGCCCGCCGTGCGCGCGCAGGCCTCGGCGATCGTCGAGGAGCCCGACTTCCGCCTGCTCATCCCGCTGCTCCCCGCTTGAGGCGCACCGTGCCCGGCCAGCGCATCGCGATCGTCTCGGACATGCACGGCAACCTCGGCGCCTTCGAGGCGGTGCTCGCCGATGCGCGCGAGCGGGGCGCGGATGCGGTGTGGTGCGGCGGCGACCTCGTCGGCAAGGGCCCGCGCGGCCGCGCCGTCGTGGAGCTGGCGCGCGAGGCGTGCGACGTCGTCGTGCGCGGCAACTGGGACGACGCGGTCGCCGACCCCTCGGCCGCGCCGTGGTCGGCGCCCGAGTGGTACCGCGACGAGGTGGGGCCCGAGGGCGTCGCGTGGCTCGGCGCCCTGCCGTTCCACCACGACGCGCAGCTCGCGGGGCACCGCGTGCGGCTCTTCCACGCGTCGTCGACGTCGGTGCACCACCGGGTGCGCTGGGGCGCCGACGACGCGACCTTCGACGAGATGTTCCGGGCGACGGATGCGACGGGCCCGGTCGGCGACGCCGACGTCGTCGTGTACGGCGACCTGCACGACCAGTGGCTCGACGTCCGCTGCGGCCGGCGGCTGCTCAACACCGGCAGCGCCGGCAACGCGCTCGACGGCGACCCGACCGCCGCCTACGTGCTCCTCGACGACGACGGGCCCGGCCGGCTGTCCGTGCGCTTCGTCCGCGTGCCCTACGACGTCGACGCCGAGATCGACGTGGCGCGCGACATGCGCAGCCCGTTCCTCGAGCACTGGATCGAGCAGCTCCGCACCGGGCAGTACCAGCGCCGGATCTGACGCTCCGCCACGGGGCGAGGACTCCCCCGCTCCCGGTCTCGGATCGAGGAGCCATCGTCCTCGATGCGCAACCGATCCTCGATCCGTGCGGCGTCAGTCCTCGAGCAGCGCCCGCAGCCGCTCGAGGTCGGCGGCCACGGCCCGCGCGTCCGCCTCGAACGCATCCGCCGACATGCCGGGCAGCCGGCGCAGGGTGAAGACCACCTCGGCGCCGAGCGGATGCGCGAGCACGCGGAGCGGGTTGTGCACCACCGCGCCGCCCGGCAGGGTCACGTCGTGGTCGAGCACGCCGAGGTCGTTCGGCGGCGCGAAGCGCACCCGCACCTCGCCCATCGGCGAGTCGACGACGAGCGCGTCGCCCTCGCGGCGGAGGGCGCCGGAGGCGAGGCCCGCCGCCCACTGCGGCAGCCGCTCCGGGTCGCCCGCGACCGCGGCGACCTCGCGCCGGTCGCGCCGGATCACGACGGAGAGGTGCCGGCTCTCCATCGCCCGGCCGCTGTCCATCGCGGCGTCAGTGCCCCATGCCGAGGCCGCCGTCGACGGGGATGACCGCGCCCGAGATGTAGGCGGCCTCGTCGCCCGCGAGCCACCGCACCACGCCGGCGACCTCGGCGGCGCTGCCGTACCGGCCGGCCGGGATCGCCTTCCGGTACTCGGCCTGCGTCTGCTCGTCGAGCTCGGCGGTCATGTCGGTCTCGATGAAGCCGGGCGCGACGACGTTCGCCGTGATGCCGCGGGCGCCCAGCTCGCGCGTGATCGACCGCGCGATGCCGACGAGGCCGGCCTTCGACGCGGCGTAGTTGACCTGGCCGGGGCCGCCGTAGAGCCCGACGACGCTCGAGATCAGCACGATGCGGCCCCACTTCGCGCGCAGCATGCCCTTCGAGGCGCGCTGCACGACGCGGAACGCGCCGCCCAGGTTGGTGTCGACGACGTCGGTGAAGTCCTGCTCGCTCATCCGCATGAGCAGCGTGTCGCGGGTGATGCCGGCGTTCGCGACCACGACCTCGACGGGGCCGAGCTCGGCCTCGACCTGCGTGAACGCCGCGTCGATCGAGGCGGCGTCGGTCACGTCGGCAGCGACCGCCAGCGCCCCCTCGGGACCGGAGCCGTCGCGCGAGGTGATCGCGACGCGGTGCCCGGCGTCGAGGAAGGACTGGGCGATGGCGCGGCCGATGCCGCGGTTGCCGCCGGTGACGAGCACGGTGCGAGAGGTCATGCGAGCCAGCCTACGTCGCAGGGCGTGCGCATAGCGGCCGCGCGTAGACTGCCCAGAGCCATGCGAGCTCGATCCGCGTCGATCACCGACCTCCCGATCTCCCCTGACGAGGATCGTCAGAGGCGCTTCCGCACGTACCTCATCCTCATGCTCGTGCGCGTCGCGTGCCTCGGCATCTTCTTCGTGGTGCCCGACTGGTGGAAGCTGATCCCCGCGTTCTTCGCCGTGTTCATCCCCTACTTCGCCGTCGTCATCGCCAACCAGGTCGGCAGCACCGGGCCCGAGGTCGGCCGCGTCGCGCCGAACGCGCTGCCGCCGGGTCCGTCCGGCGGCTCCCCGACCGGCAGCACCGGCACCTCCGGCCCGTCCCCGGACGAGCGCCCGTGAGCCTGCTGTCGATGCTGGGCGGCGGCACGGCGACGCCGTGCTCCGCGGCCGGCTGCGCCGCCGACGCGGTGCACGCCGTGCACTGGCGCAACCCCCGCATCCACCCCGTCGACCGCGTGAAGACCTGGGCGGCGTGCGACGAGCACCGCGCGCAGCTCGAGGCGTGGCTCGCGTCGCGCGGCTTCCCGGTCGCGGTGACGCCCTTCGGCGAGAGCGTGGAGCGGGTCGCCTGATGCTCCGCCTGCTCCGCCAGCCGCGCTGGCTCGGCTACCTCGCGCTGGCGACCGCCTTCGCCATCGCCTGCAGCGCCTTCGGCGTCTGGCAGTGGAACCGCCGCGAGGAGGCGCTCGCCGCCATCGAGCGGCTCGAGTCGAACTACGACCGGCAGCCCGTGCCGGTGGCGGATGCGCTCCCCCAGCCGGGCGCGTTCGACCCCGACCGGCAGTGGACGCCGGTGCTGCTCGAGGGCGAGTACCTGACGGAGGAGCAGCTCCTGCTGCGCGGCCGCTGGCGCGGCGGCCAGGTGGGCTTCGACGTCATCGCGCCGTTCCGCACGGCCGACGGCACCGTCTTCGTCGTCGACCGCGGCTGGATCGACCAGGCGGAGGGCGCCGAGGAGCCCGTCACCGCGCCGGCGACGCCCGAGGGCCCGACGACGGTGGTGGCGCGGCTGCGCCCCAACGAGGGCGACATCGCCGGACGCGGCGCGCCCGAGGGGCAGATCGCGTCGGTCAACCTGCCGTCCATCGCCGAGGGGCTCGGCGCGCCGACCTACACCGGCGCGTACGGCCTGCTCGTGAGCGAGGACGGCGCCGCGCCCGGCGACGTCGCGATCGCCGCGCGGCCCGTGCTCGACGAGGGCCCGCACCTGTCGTACACGCTGCAGTGGTTCGTCTTCGCGCTCGGCGGCTACGCGGCCGTCGCGTGGGGCCTGCGCGAGGAGCTGCGCGGCGGCGCGGCGACGCCGCGGCCCGGGCGCGTGCGGCGCACGGACGCCGACGTCGAGGACGACATCCTCGACCGCGGCTAGCGAGCCGCCGCTAGCTGGCGCCGGCGTCCGGGTCGTCGCGCCGCACGACCGGGATCGCCTCGGTGCGCAGCGCCGGCACCCGCCAGTGCAGCAGCTCGCTCGCGATGCGCAGCCCGCACACGAGCAGCGCGAGCAGGCCCAGCACGAGCCAGCTGCCGACCCCGAGCTCGACCGCGGCCGCCGCGGCGCTCGAGCCGACGAGCGCGGGCAGGAGGTAGAGCCGCGACTCGCGGCGGAACACGGCCGGGATCTCGTTCGCGAGGGCGTCGCGCAGGATGCCGCCGCCGATGCCGGTGAGCATGCCGACGAACGCCGCCCCCACCGGTCCGACGCCGAAGTCGATCGCCTTCCTCGCGCCCTCGACGGCGAAGATGCCGAGCCCGATCGCGTCGAACACCAGCACCGGGCGGTCGAGGCGCTCGATCCACCGGTGGAGGACGAAGACCACGAGCGCGCCCGCGAGGGCGACCGCGAGCATCCACCAGTCCACGAGCGCCGCGACCGGCGTCGCGCCGATGAGCAGGTCGCGGATCATGCCGCCGCCGGTCGCGGTGACGACCGCGAGGCCCGCCATGCCGACGACGTCCATGCGCTTCTGCACGGCGAGCAGCGCACCCGAGATGGCGAACGCCAGGATGCCGACCGCCGAGAAGCCGTCGCGCAGGACGGCGAGCCAGCCGGTCGGCTCCTCCACCGCTACGCCAGCCCGATGAGGTCGAGGTACTCCGGGCTCCAGAGGTCCTCGGTGCCGTCGGGCATGATGAGCACCCGCTCGGGGTCGAGCGCCTCGACGGCGCCCTCGTCGTGGCTGACGAGGATGACCGCGCCCTCGTAGGCGCCGAGCGCGCCGAGGATCTCCTCGCGGCTCGCGGGGTCGAGGTTGTTCGTCGGCTCGTCGAGCAGCAGGAGGTTGGCGCTCGAGACGACGAGCATCGCGAGCGACAGGCGCGTCTTCTCGCCGCCCGAGAGCACGCGTGCGGGCTTGTCGGCGTCGTCGCCCGTGAAGAGGAAGGAGCCGAGCACGCGCCGAGCCTCGGTCGAGGTGATGTCGGGCGATGCCGAGAGCATGTTCGCGAGCACCGAGCGCTCGACGTCGAGCGTCTCGTGCTCCTGCGCGTAGTAGCCGACGCGCAGGCCGTGGCCGCGCTCGATCTCGCCCGTGTCGCTCTCGGAGACGCCGGCGAGGATGCGCAGCAGCGTCGTCTTGCCGGCGCCGTTGAGGCCCAGGATCACGACGCGCGAGCCGCGGTCCACCGCGAGGTCGACGGCCGTGAAGATCTCGAGCGACCCGTACGACTTCGACAGGTCGCGCGCCATGATCGGCGTCTTCCCGACCGGCGCCGGCTTCGGGAAGCGCAGCTTGGCCACGCGGTCGACGGCACGGACGTCCTCGAGCCCGGAGCGCATCCGCTCGGCCCGCTTCGCCATCTGCTTCGACGCGACGGCCTTCGTGGCCTTCGCGCCCATCTTCGCCGCCTGCAGCTCGAGCTGGCTCGCCTGCTTCTCGACGTTCGCGCGCTCGCGCTTGCGGCGCTCGGCGTCGGCCTCGCGCTGGCGCAGGTACAGCTTCCACGACATGTTGTAGATGTCGATCACCTGGCGGTTGGCGTCGAGGTAGAAGACGCGGTTCACGGTCTCCTCGACGAGCTGCACGTCGTGGCTGATGATGAGCAGCCCGCCCTGGTAGCCCTTCAGGAACTCGCGCAGCCACACCACCGAGTCGGCGTCGAGGTGGTTGGTGGGCTCGTCGAGCAGCATCGTGTCGGCGCCCGAGAAGAGGATGCGCGCGAGCTCGATGCGGCGGCGCTGGCCGCCCGAGAGCGTCTCGAGCGGCTGGTCGAGGATGCGGTCGGGCAGCTGCAGGTTCGACGCGATCGCGGCGCCCTCGGCCTCGGCCGCGTAGCCGCCGAGCGCCAGGAAGCGGTCCTCGAGCCGGCTGTAGCGGCGCATCGCGTCGTCGGCGACGGTGCCGCCCTCCCCCATCTGCTCGGTCGCCAGGCGCATGCCCTCGACGAGCTCGCCGAGCCCGCGGGCGTCGAGGATGCGGCGGCGGGCCGTCTGCTTCGGGTCGCCCGAGCGCGGGTCCTGCGGCAGGTAGCCGATCTCTCCCGAGCGCTCGACGGTGCCGGAGAAGGTGTGGCCGTCGCGGTCGTCGCTGATGCCGGCGAGCACCTTCGTCATGGTGGTCTTGCCGGCGCCGTTGCGGCCCACGAGCCCGATCTTGTCGCCCGCGGAGATGCGAAACGAGACGTCGGTCATCAGGGTGCGCGGGCCCACGGAGAGCTCGAATTCGCGCACGTCGATCATGTCGGTCCTGTCGGGGTGGGGGTCGCGGGCGGCACGCCCAGCCCTCCATGCTACCCACCGAGCGGCCCGGCGTCAGCGCCAGCGGTGCAGGAGCGAGCCGATCTCGTCGGTGAGCGCCGCCTGCAGCCGGGGCCCGAACGTCACGCGCCGCATGCCCGCCGCGCGGGTCGACGCGAGGTCGCCGAACACCGAGCCGTCGATCGGATGCGCGGTGACGTTCACGGGCAGGGTCACGCACTCGAGGATGCTCGTGACGGCCTCCGGGCTCGGCGGCTTCACGGGGTAGAGCGAGCGCGCGCCCGCCTGCTCGGCGAGCAGGCAGCGCTCGATCGCCTGCTCGAGCGGGTCGGCGCCGTGCAGCTCCGGGCGGGCGAACGCGTCGGTGCGCGCGTTGATCACCACGTCGACACCGGCGGCGTCAGCCGCGGCGCGCAGGCCCGCGACGTAGTCGGCGTGCTCCTGCGGCTCGCGCATCCGGTCCTCGCCGTGCACGGTGTCCTCCACGTTGAGGCCGACGGCGCCCGCCTCGAGCAGGCGGTCGATCAGCTCGGCGGGCGGCACCCCGTAGCCCGACTCGAGGTCGGCGCTGACGGGCACGTCGACGGCGGCGGCGATGCGCGAGACGGCCTCGAGGGCCTCGGCGAGCGACATCCCCTCGCCGTCCGCCTGCCCGCGCGACTCGGCGACGGGATGGCTGCCGATCGACAGCGCGGCGAAGCCGGCGTCGACGACGGCGCGGGCCGACCACGCGTCCTAGACGGTGGGGAGCACGACGAGCTCGTCGTGCATCGACAGCAGCGTGGAGGCCTTGCGTGCGAGATCGCTCATGCGGCGATGCTAGGCGGGCCGCCTGGGATGCCGCCCGGGCATCCGCGTCGTCCTAGGCTGTCGCCATGACTGCAGCCCCCGCCCTCTCGCGCCGCACCGTGCTCGCCGACGCCCTCGTCGGGCAGCGCACCCTGGTCAAGGACCTGCTGCTCGTCGTCGCCGGCATCGCCGTCGTCGCCGCGCTCGCGCAGGTCGAGATCCCGATGTGGCCCGTGCCGATCACCGGCCAGACGCTCGGCGTCATGCTCGTCGCCGCGTCGCTCGGCTTCCGCCGCGGCGTCGCCGCGCTCGCCGGCTACCTGGGCCTCGGCCTCGCCGGCGCCCCCGTCTTCGCCGGCTTCACCGGCAGCATCGCCGCCGTCGGCACGCCGAGCTTCGGATACATCATCGGCTTCGTCGCCACCGCCGCGGTCGTCGGCTGGCTCGCCGAGCGGCGCTGGGACCGCCGCCCGCTGCTCGCCATCGCGCTCTTCGGCCTCGCGAGCCTCATCCCGTTCGTGTTCGGCATCCCCTACATGGCCGCCGTGCTCGCCGCGCTCGGCACGCCCGTCGACCTGCCGACGGCGCTCGCCTTCGGATTCACGCCGTTCATCGTCGGCGGCATCGTCAAGTGGGCGATCGCCGCGGCGGCGATGCCCGCCGCGTGGGCGGGCGTCCGCGCCCTCGACCGCGCGGCCGACTGACCGCATCCGCACCCGACCGACAGGGTCCGCACCGCGACGGTGCGGACCCTCCGTCGTCGGAACGCCGGCCGGCGGCGGCGGATGGGGCGCGCAGCGCGTAGCGTTGCAGTCATGACCGACGCGCAGCCCACTCCCGAGCCCGACACCGACGGCGAGCGCACCACGTTCGCGAGCCTCGGACTGCCGGCAGACATCCTCCGAGCGCTCGACGACGTCGGCTACGAGACGCCCTCGGCGATCCAGGCCGAGACGATCCCGCTGCTGCTCGGGGGCCGCGACCTCATCGGCCTCGCGTCGACCGGCACGGGCAAGACCGCGGCGTTCGCGCTGCCGGTGCTCGCGGCCATCGACGTCGAGCGGCGCAGCCCCCAGGCGCTCGTGCTGACGCCCACGCGCGAGCTCGCCGTGCAGGTCTGCGAGGCCTTCGAGCGCTACGCCGCGCACCTCGGCGGCGTGCACGTGCTGCCGATCTACGGCGGGCAGGGCTACGGCGTGCAGCTGTCGGCGCTCCGCCGTGGCGTCCACGTCGTCGTCGGCACGCCGGGCCGCATCATGGACCACCTCGCGAAGGGCACGCTCGACCTGTCGGGCCTCACCCACGTCGTGCTCGACGAGGCCGACGAGATGCTGCGGATGGGCTTCGCGGAGGACGTCGACCAGATCCTGCAGGCGACGCCCGCCGAGAAGCAGGTCGCACTGTTCTCGGCGACGATGCCGCGGCAGATCCGCGCGATCTCGCAGCAGCACCTGCGCGAGCCCGCCGAGATCACCGTGCGCGGGAGCGCGGCGACGTCGCCGAGCATCACGCAGCGTGCGCTCATGGTCTCGTACCAGCAGAAGCTCGAGGCGCTCACGCGCGTGCTCGAGGTCGAGCCGTTCGAGGCGGCGATCGTCTTCACGCGCACCCGCAACGAGACCGAGACCGTGGCCGAGCGGCTGCGCGCCCGCGGCTACGCCGCCGCGGCGATCTCGGGCGACGTCGCCCAGCCGCAGCGCGAGAAGACCATCGAGCAGCTGCGCTCGGGCGACCTCGACGTGCTCGTCGCGACGGACGTCGCCGCGCGCGGGCTCGACGTCGAGCGCATCAGCCACGTCATCAACTACGACCTGCCGATCGACACCGAGTCGTACGTGCACCGGATCGGCCGCACCGGCCGTGCGGGGCGCACCGGCGACGCGATCAGCTTCGTGACCGCCCGTGAGCGGAGGATGCTGAGCGCGATCGAGAAGGCGACGCGCGGCACGGTCGCGGTCATGCCGATGCCGAGCGCCGGCGAGGTGAACGCGACGCGCCTGACGCGCTTCGACGACGCGATCACCGCCGCGCTCGCCGAGACCGATCGCATCGATCGCTTCCGCGAGATCGTCGCGCACTACGTCGAGCACCACGACGTGCCGCAGGAGGACGTCGCGGCGGCCCTCGCCGTCGTCGCGCAGGGCGACGCGCCGCTGCTGCTCGACGAGCAGGCCGACCGCGCGCTCCAGGCGTCGCGCGCCGACCGAGGCGAGCGGCCCGCGCGCGGCGACCGCCCGGAGCGCATGGGCGACGGCCAGGCCGGCGAGCGGCGCGCCCGCCGCGGCCCCTCCGACGCGACCACGTACCGCCTCGCCGTCGGCAGCCGCAAGGGCGTCGAGCCGCGCCAGATCGTCGGCGCGCTCGCCAACGAGGGCGGGCTCGGCCGCGACGACTTCGGCCGCATCCAGATCCGCTGGGACTTCACGCTCGTCGAGCTGCCCGAGCTCGACCGCTCGCAGCTCGAGCGGCTCGCGAAGACCCGCATCTCGGGCGTGCCCATCGACATCCGCGTCGACACGGGCGCGCGGGAGCAGCGCGGCGAGCGCCGCGGCCGCGACGACCGCGGCGGGCGCGACCGCGACGACCGGCCCGCGCGCAAGCCGCGGCACGAGGGCCGGCCCTGACCGGGCGCGCCCACGGGGCCTCCGCCTAGGCTGGATCGGTGACCCGGAAGCCAGCGCCCCATCCCTCGCCGCGCAGGCATGCGAGCCTCGAGGTGCTGCGCGCCGAGGCGCTCGACGAGCGCTCGGTGCTCGTAGACGAGCGGCTGCGCGCGGGCGAGGACCCGTGGGAGTTCATGTCCGAGCTGCCGAGCGTCGACGAGATCGTGGTGCTGCTGCTGCGCTCCGAGCGCATCCTGCCGCCCGGAGCCGTGCGCCCCGACCACGACGTGAGCGACCAGGTGCTGCGCCGCATCGTGGAGGACTACCCGCCGCTCGCGCCGACCGTCTGGTCGATGCTGTCGGTCGTCGAGACCGAGCGCGCCTGGGCGCCGCGGGTGCGCCGGGCGGGCTGAGTCCCCGCCGCATCCGCCCCTGCAGACCCCCCCCCGGGAACGCCTATTGGTCACGTTTCGTCGCGGGCACCGGCGTGCCGTGACGAAACGTGACCAATCAGCGGTCATCTGATCTTCGGTCAGATCGTGAACCCCAACGCCCGCATCATCTCGCGGCCGTCCTCGGTGATCCGCTCCGGGCCCCACGGCGGCATCCACACCCAGTTGATGCGGAACCGCTCCACGACGCCGTCGAGCTTCTCGGCGATCTCGGTCTCGATCACGTCGGTCAGCGGGCAGCCGGCCGAGGTGAGCGTCATCGAGATCACGAGCGCGTCCTGCTCGTCGTCCCACGCGAGGTCGTAGACGAGGCCCAGGTCGACGATGTTGACGTCGAGCTCCGGGTCGACGACGTCCTTCAGAGCATCCGTGACCTGGTCGAACTTCGTGGCGTCGACCTCGACCAGCGCCATCAGACGCCGGCCTTCAGGTAGCGGTCGTAGCCCTCCTCCTCGAGCCGGTCGGCCAGCTCGTGGCCGCCCTGCTCGGCGATGCGGCCGTTCACGAACACGTGCACGTGGTCGGGCTTGATGTAGCGCAGGATGCGCGTGTAGTGCGTGATGAGGAGCACGCCGAGGCCGGTCTCGGCCTTGATGCGGTTGACGCCCTCCGACACGATGCGCAGCGCGTCGACGTCGAGGCCGGAGTCGGTCTCGTCGAGCACGGCGAAGCGGGGGCGCAGGAGCTCCATCTGCAGGATCTCGTGGCGCTTCTTCTCGCCGCCCGAGAAGCCCTCGTTCACGTTGCGCTCGCCGAAGGAGGAGTCCATGCGCAGCGACTCCATCGCCTTCCGCACGTCGCCGATCCACTCGCGCACGCGCGGCGCCTCGCCCGACACGGCCGTCTTCGCCGTGCGGAGGAAGTTCGACACCGTCACGCCCGGGATCTCCACCGGGTACTGCATGGCGAGGAACAGGCCCGCGCGGGCGCGCTCGTCGACGCTCATCGCCAGCACGTCCTCGCCGTCGAGCGTGATCGAGCCGCCGTCGACGGTGTAGCGGGGGTGACCGGCGATCGTGTACGCCAGGGTCGACTTGCCGGAGCCGTTCGGCCCCATCACCGCGTGGATCTCGTCGGAGCTGATCGACAGGTCGACGCCCCGCAGGATCTCCTTCTTGCCCTGCTCGGTCTCGATCGAGACCCGCAGGTCCTTGATGTCCAGCACGCTCATCGCGCTTCCTTCCTTCGCGGCGTCACGCCGCGTCACAGCTGTGTCAGTCGTTGATCAGAGGGTTCTGCACGTCGACGAGCACGTCGTCGCCGTCGATCGTCACCGGGAACACCGGCACCGGCTCGAAGGCCGGCAGGTTCTTCGGCGTGCCCGTGCGCAGCTCGAACTGCGAGCCGTGCGCCCAGCACTCGATCGTGTCGCCCTCGACGAAGCCCTCCGACAGCGAGATCTCGCCGTGGGTGCAGGTGTCGCCGATCGCGTGGATGTCGCCGGCCGAGTCCTTGACGATCGCGACGGCGATGCCGTCGAGCTCCACCATCACGGCCGAGCTGACGGAGACGTCGTCGACGCCGCACGCGCGCTGCGCGGTCATGCCCCAGCCCTCGTCGCGGGAGCGAGGCCGGCGCCGCGGCGCAGCTCCTCGTCGATCGCCTCGGCGAGGCGCTCCTCGATCTCGGCCACGCCGATCTTCTGCACGATCTCCATGAGGAAGCCGATGACGACGAGGCGTCGCGCCTCCTCCTCCTCGATCCCGCGGGACTGCAGGTAGAACAGCTGCTCGTCGTCGAAGCGGCCGGTGGCCGACGCGTGGCCGGCTCCGGCGATGTCGCCCGTCTCGATCTCGAGGTTCGGGATGCTGTCGGCGCGCGTGCCGTCGGAGAGCACGAGGTTCTGGTTCTTCTCGTAGCTGTCGGTGCCGGTCGCGCCGGAGCCGATCAGCACGTCGCCGATCCAGACGGAGCGGGCGCCCGTGCCCTGCAGCGCGCCCTTGTAGAGCACGTCGCCGCGGGTCTCGACGCCCTCGTGGAAGAGGTAGACCTGGCTCTCGAGGTGCTGGCCCGCGTCGGCGAACGACAGGCCGTAGAGCTCGCCCTCCGCGCGGTGGCCGGCGAGGCGCACCGAGGGGTTCACCCGCACGACGTCGCCGCCGAACGAGACCACCATGTGCTTGAGGTAGCCGCCGTCGGCGACGACCGCCTGGTGGGCCGACGCGTGCACCGCGTCGTCGTCCCAGTCCTGCACGCTGATGACGGTCAGCCGGGCACCGGCGCGCACGAGGATCTCGACGTTCTGCGCGTACCGGGCGCTGCCCGAGTGGTGCAGCACGACGGTGCCGATCGAGCCGGGCTGCGCCTCGATCACGATGTGCGCGTTCGCGTGCCGGTCGGCGCCGAGGCCGTGCAGGCGGGCGACGATCGGCTCGGCGACCTCCTGCCCCTCGGGCAGGCGGATGTGCAGCGCGTTCGGGCAGCGCTTCCAGGCGATCGCGCTCACGACGTCCTCGGGCCGGAAGATCTCTCCCCGCGGCGCCGCGTCGTGGCCGGTCGACTCGACGAGCAGGCCGCGCTCGGCGATGCCGTCGACGTCGTACGCGATGCCGGGCTCGTCGCCGGCCTCGGTCTCCTCGTCGACGAACAGCGGGGCGAGCCGGCGCACGTCGGAGAGCTTCCAGTTGACCTCGCGGCCCGTGGGCGCGCCGAAGTCGGCCGGGTCGAACGACGTCGGCCGCTCGGACCGGGTCTGGATGGGCCGGGCGGGCTCGGCCTCGGTGCGCAGGGCAGCGGGGGTCGTGTCAGTCGCGGTCATCAGCCGACGGATCCTTCCATGCTCATCTCGATGAGCTTGTTGAGCTCGAGCGCGTACTCCATCGGCAGCTCGCGGGCGATCGGCTCGATGAAGCCGCGGACGATCATGGCCATCGCCTCGTCCTCCGCCATGCCTCGCGACATGAGGTAGAACAGCTGCTCCTCGCTGACCTTCGAGACCGTCGCCTCGTGCCCGAGCACCACGTCGTCGACGCGGATGTCGATGGCCGGGTAGGTGTCGGAGCGCGAGATGGTGTCGACGAGCAGCGCGTCGCAGCGCACCGTGTTGGCGGAGTGGTGGGCGTTCGCGTCGACCCGCACCTCCCCGCGGTAGCCGGCGCGGCCGCCGCCGCGGGCGATCGACTTCGAGACGATCGACGACGTCGTGTACGGCGCCATGTGGATCATCTTCGCGCCGGCGTCCTGGTGCTGGCCGGGGCCCGCGAAGGCCACTGACAGCGTCTCGCCCTTGGCGCGCTCGCCGACCAGGTAGATCGACGGGTACTTCATCGTCACCTTGGAGCCGATGTTGCCGTCGATCCACTCCATCGTCGCGCCCTCCTCGGCGATGGCGCGCTTCGTGACGAGGTTGTAGACGTTGTTCGACCAGTTCTGGATCGTCGTGTAGCGCACGCGGGCGTTCTTCTTCACGATGATCTCGACCACGGCCGAGTGCAGCGAGTCGGACGAGTAGATCGGGGCCGTGCAGCCCTCGATGTAGTGCACGTACGAGCCCTCGTCGGCGATGATGAGCGTGCGCTCGAACTGGCCCATGTTCTCGGTGTTGATCCGGAAGTAGGCCTGCAGCGGGATCTCGACGTGGACGCCCTTGGGCACGTAGACGAACGAGCCGCCCGACCACACCGCCGTGTTGAGCGCGGCGAACTTGTTGTCGCCCGCCGGGATCACGGTGCCGAAGTGCTCCTCGAAGAACTCCGGGTGCTCGCGCAGCGCCGTGTCGGTGTCCATGAAGATGACGCCCTGCGCCTCCAGCTCCTCCTGGATCTGGTGGTACACGACCTCCGACTCGTACTGCGCCGCGACGCCGGCGACGAGGCGCGAGCGCTCCGCCTCCGGGATGCCGAGGCGGTCGTAGGTGTTGCGGATGTCCTCGGGGAGGTCCTCCCAGGACTGCGCCTGGCGCTCCGTGGAGCGCACGAAGTACTTGATGTTGTCGAAGTCGATGCCGGAGATGTCGGCACCCCACGTCGGCATCGGCTTGCGCTCGAACAGCTGCAGCCCCTTGAGGCGGCGCTCGAGCATCCAGTCGGACTCGCTCTTGAGCTCGGAGATCTCGCGGACCACCTGCTCGCTCAGCCCTCGCTTGGCGATGGCACCCGCCTCGTCGGAGTCGTGCCAGCCGAATTCGTACTGTCCCAGGCTCTCGAGCTCGGGCCGGTCGATCAGGACGTCGGACATCGCTCCCCCTTCCATCCGTCGTGTGCAACCCGGCGGTGCTCCTCGGCATTCCGCGCGACCACCCGAACCGCGGCGCTCGGCCATACTTGAAGGGCCTTCGCACATGCCTCGCCGCTGGAGCGGCGCAGGGGTTCGGAGCCGATGGGCTCCCCTCGATCCTATCGCGAACGGCATGAGAGGTGCATCTTGCTCGAGCGCTCCCGCGCCCTGGTCGTCGCTGCATGGGCCACGCTGGTCTCGCAGATCGTCATCGTCGGCACCGGCGGTGCCGTGCGCCTGACCGGATCCGGCCTCGGCTGCTCCGAGTGGCCCAACTGCACGCCGGAGTCCTTCACGCCGGTGCCCGAGCAGGGCATCCACGGCATCATCGAGTTCACGAACCGGGTGTGGGGCGGCATCGTCGTGCTGATCGCCGTCGTGATGCTCGTGCTCGCGGTGCGCAGCCGTGCCGGCCGCGCGATCGTCGCGCTCGCCGCGCTCGTGCTGGGGCTGACGGTCGCGCAGGCGCTCATCGGCGCGGTGGTGGTCTGGATGGCGCTGCGCCCCGACACCGTCGGCGTGCACTTCTTCCTCTCGGTGATCCTCGTGGCGCTCTCGGCGGTGCTCGTGTGGCGCGTCGTCGTC
Source organism: Agrococcus sediminis (assembly GCF_007923295.1). Taxonomy (GTDB): domain Bacteria; phylum Actinomycetota; class Actinomycetes; order Actinomycetales; family Microbacteriaceae; genus Agrococcus; species Agrococcus sediminis. The sequence continues at coordinate 90,293 of NZ_VOIR01000013.1, forward strand.
GGAGCGCCCGGACCGAGGGTGGCTCCCCGCTGGCAGTCGGCGCTCGTGCACGCGATGACGTTCGCGCTCGCGGTCGTGGTCTTCGTCGGCGTGCTCACGACCGGCTCGGGACCGCACGCGGGCGACGGCGGCGCGGCCCGCAACGGCCTCGACCCTGCGGTGATGCAGCACGTGCACGCGTGGCCCGGGTACGCGCTCCTCGCGCTCGTGCTCGCGGTCGTCGCGGTCGCGGCGAAGCGCGGGCCGCGCGCCCACCTGCGCTGGGCGGTCGCGCTCCTCGGCGTCATCCTCGTGCAGATCCTGGTGGGGGTCGTGCAGTCGAACCTCGGCCTGCCGATCCTGCTCGTCGGCATCCACATGGTGCTGTCGGTGATCGCGACCGCCATCGGCGCCGCCGTGGTGCTGTCGCTGCGGCCGCAGCCGGCGCGAGCGCTCCGCGAGCCGGTCGCGGCGGCCGCGGCATGAGCGGGCGTCCGGTCGACGGCGCGATCGGCGCCGTCGGGCACGGCGCGCGCCTCGGCGTGCTCGACATCGGATCGAACACCGTGCACCTGCTGATCGTCGACGTGCGCCTCGGCGGGCGCCCGGTGCCGCAGCGCTCGCACAAGCTGACCCTGCGGCTCATGCGCTACCTCGACGAGGACGGGGCGATCAGCGACGAGGGCGTCGACGCGCTCGTCGCCGCGATCGGCGAGTGCGCCGAGATCGCCAGGAGCGAGCACCTCGACGACTTCGTCGTGATGGCCACGAGCGCCCTGCGCGAGGCCGCGAACGGCGAGGAGGTCGTGGCGCGGATCGAGCGCGAGGCCGACGTCTCGCTCGACATCCTCTCGGGCGCCGACGAGGCGAGGCTGACGTTCCTCGCGGTGCGCCGCTGGTTCGGCTGGTCGGCGGGGCGCATCCTGCTGCTCGACATCGGCGGCGGCTCGCTCGAGGTCGCGGTCGGCGACGACGAGGAGCCCGCGATCGCGCTGTCGGTGCCGCTCGGCGCGGGCCGGAGCACCGTCGGGTTCTTCCACGCCGACCCGCCCGCGATCGCCGATCAGCGCGCGCTGCGGCTCTACGCCAAGGCGGTGCTCGACGACGCGGTCGCGCAGGTGCGGCCCTACGGCAAGCCCGACCACGTGATCGGCTCGTCGAAGACCATCCGCTCGCTCGCCCGGCTCGCGGGCAACCTCATGCCGGGCGTCGGCGACGCCGATCGCGCCGTGCTCACGCGCGGCCAGCTCGACGACTGGGTGCCGCGGCTCGCGAAGATGGACGCGAGGTCGCGCGCGGCGCTGCCCGGCATCACCCCCGAGCGCACGTTCCAGATCGTCGCTGGCGGCATCGTGCTCTCCGAGGCGATGCGCGCCTTCGGCGTCAAGCAGCTCGACGTGAGCCCGTGGGCGCTGCGCGAGGGGCGGCTGCTGCAGATGCTCGACCGGGTGTAGCCCGGCCCGGCCGGCTCAGAACGGCAGCAGCGGGTCGACGCCGACCGCGAGGAAGATGAGCGTCAGGTAGGTGTTCGAGGCGTGGAACACCCGCATCGCGCGGATCTCGCGCTCGCCCGCGATCGCGCGGCCGTAGAGCGCGTGCGCCTCGCCGACGAACCAGGCGCCGGCGATCACCGCGACCGTGGCGTAGAGCAGCCCCATGCCCGCGACCGGGATGAGCAGCAGCGTGCACGCGAGCGACGCCCACGCGTAGAGGATGACCTGGATGCCGACCATCGGCCGGCCGCGGACGACGGCGAGCATCGGCACGTCGGCCGCCTCGTAGTCGTCGCGGTACTTCATCGACAGCGGCCAGTAGTGCGCGGGCGTCCAGAGGAACACGAGCGCGAAGAGGATCCAGGCGGGCCAGTCGAGCGAGCCCGTCACCCCGGCCCAGCCGATCACGACGGGGAAGCACCCGGCGATGCCGCCCCAGACGATGTTCTGCTCGGTGCGGCGCTTCAGCAGCATCGTGTAGACGAGCACGTAGAAGGCGATCGCAACGATCGAGAGCCCGGCGGCGAGCCAGTTGGCGAAGAAGCCCAGCACGAGCGTCGAGACGACCGCGAGGGTCCACGCGAACACGTGCGCCTCGGCGACCGAGAGCGCGCCGGTGACGAGCGGCCGCTGCTTCGTGCGGTGCATGACGCGGTCGATGTCGCGGTCGATGATCATGTTGAACGCGTTCGCGCTGCCGGCCGAGAGGAAGCCGCCGAGCAGGGTCGCGAGCAGCGCGCCGATCGGCGGCACGCCGCCGGCGGCCAGGAACATCGTCGGCAGCGCCGTCACGAGCAGCAGCTCGATCACGCGCGGCTTCGTGAGCGCGACGTAGGCCGACGCCTTGCGGGCGAGCCGCGAGCGGCCCCGCTCCCCCGTCGCCGCCTCCGCGGCGGGCGTCGACACGCCGTGCGAGGTGGCGTTCGACATGCGGCTGCTTCCGTTCCGGAGAGTGGGGGCGCGGCCCCGAGGGCCGACCACCATCCTAGCCGACGCGGGGCGTCGCAGTGCGGGAGTGGACCCGGGCGCGGATGTGCCTGCTCACTATGCTGGACGGGTCGCATCCGTCCGCACCGCAGCGGCTCCGCGCCGCCCGAACAAGGAGCCTCATTGGCATTCGCATGGACCCCCACCGACCAGCAGGCCGTGGACACGGCTCGAGTGCTCGCGGCTGACGCCGTCGAGAAGGTCGGCAACGGCCACCCCGGCACGGCGATGAGCCTCGCGCCCGTCGCGCACCTGCTCTTCCAGAAGGTCATGGACCGCGACCCGGCGGACGAGCGCTGGCTCGGCCGCGACCGCTTCATCCTCTCCGTCGGCCACTCGTCGCTGACGCAGTACATCCAGCTCTACCTGACGGGCTCGGGCCTCGAGAAGCACGACATCGAGTCGCTGCGCACGTGGGGCTCCCTCACGCCCGGCCACCCCGAGTACGGGCACACGAAGGGCGTCGAGATCACCACCGGCCCGCTCGGCCAGGGCCTCGCCTCGGCCGTGGGCTTCGCCTACGCGCAGCGCTTCGAGCGCGAGCTGCTCGACCCGGGCTCGCCCGAGGGCGAGAGCCCGTTCGACCACTACACCTTTGTGATCGCCGGCGACGGCGACCTGCAGGAGGGCGTCACGAGCGAGGCCGGCTCGCTCGCGGGCCACCACCAGCTCGGCCGCCTGATCGCGATCTACGACTCCAACGCCATCTCGATCGAGGACGACGTCGACATCGCCTTCACCGAGGACGTCAAGGGCCGCTACGAGGCCTATGGCTGGCAGGTGCTCGAGGTCTCGTGGCGCCAGGGCGACGACCCCACCTCGGCCGAGTACGTCGAGGACGTCGAGGCGCTGCATGCGGCGATCCTCGAGGCGCAGGGCGAGACCGCCAAGCCCAGCCTCATCATCCTGAAGACGATCATCGGCTGGCCGGCCCCGAAGAAGCAGGGCACGGGCAAGATCCACGGCTCCAAGCTCGGCGCCGAGGAGGTCGCGGCCGTCAAGGAGGTGCTCGGCTTCGACCCCGAGCAGTCGTTCCAGGTCGACGACGCGGTCATCGAGTACACGCGCGGCAACGCCGCGGAGCGCGCCGCCGCGGCGCGCGGCGCGTGGCAGGAGCGTTTCGACGCGTGGGCGAGCACGAACCCCGAGCGCAAGGCGCTGCTCGACCGGCTGCTCTCGGGCGCGCTGCCCGACGGCGTCGAGGAGGCCCTCCCCGTGTTCGAGGCCGGCACCGAGGTGTCGACCCGGGCCGCGTCCGGCAAGGTGCTGAACGCGCTCGCCGACGTGATCCCCGAGCTCTGGGGCGGCTCGGCCGACCTCGCCGAGTCGAACAACACCACGCTCGAGGGCAAGGGCTCGTTCGCGCCGGCGCAGCACGCGACCGACGCGTGGCCCAACGCCTCCGCGAGCGGCCGCACGATGCACTTCGGCATCCGCGAGCACGCCATGGCGTCGATCCTGAACGGCATCGTGCTGCACGGCCCGACCCGGCCCTACGGCGGCACCTTCCTCATCTTCAGCGACTACCAGCGCCCGGCGCTGCGCCTGGCCGCGCTCATGGGCGTGCACCCCATCCACGTCTGGACGCACGACTCGGTGGCGCTCGGCGAGGACGGCCCGACGCACCAGCCGATCGAGCAGCTCGCGACGCTCCGCGCGATCCCCGGCTTCGAGGTCGTGCGCCCCTCCGACGCGAACGAGACCGCGTGGGCGTGGAAGACGATCCTCGAGCGCCGCGACCGCCCGGTCGGCATCGCGCTCACGCGCCAGAACCTGCCCGTGCTCGAGCGCGGTGACGGTGCGGCAGAGGGCGACACGCTCGCCCACGCGTCGAACGTCGCGAAGGGCGCGTACGTGCTCGCCGAGGCGACCGGCGGCGAGCCGCAGGTGCTGCTCATCGCGACCGGCTCCGAGGTGCAGCTCGCGCTCGCCGCGCGCGAGCAGCTGCAGGCCGACGGCGTGCCCGCCCGGGTCGTCGCCGCGCCGTCGCTCGAGTGGTTCGCCGAGCAGTCGGCCGAGTACCGCGAGTCGGTGCTGCCGTCCGCGGTGCGCGCCCGGGTGTCGGTCGAGGCCGGCTCCGCCCTCACGTGGCACGGCATCGTCGGCGACGCCGGCCGCACGGTCGCGATCGACCACTTCGGCGCGAGCGCCGACTGGCAGACCCTGTTCCGCGAGTTCGGCTTCACGGCGGAGGCCGTGGTCGAGGCCGCTCGCGCATCCATCGACGCAGCCCGCTGAGCGGGCGAGGAGGCACACCCATGAACGAGAACACCAGGGCGCTCAGCGACGCTGGCGTCAGCATCTGGCTCGACGACCTCTCGAGCGAGCGGCTCACGAGCGGCTCGCTCGCGGCGCTCATCGAGGAGCGCAACGTCGTCGGCGTCACGACCAACCCGACGATCTTCGCCAACGCGATCGCCGCCGGCGACAGCTACGAGGCCGCGGTCGTCGAGCAGGCCGGCCTTGGCGCCGGCGTCGACGAGGTCATCACGGTGCTCACCACGAAGGACGTGGCCGACGCGTGCGACCTGTTCGCCCCCGTCTACGAGGCGACGGGCGGCCGCGACGGCCGCGTGTCGATCGAGGTGGAGCCCGGGCTCGCCCGCGACACCGAGGGCACGATCGCCCAGGCGAAGCAGCTCCACGAGCGGGTCGGGCGCGAGAACGTGCTCATCAAGATCCCGGCGACCCGCGAGGGCCTCGAGGCGATCGCCGCGACGATCGGCGCGGGCATCAGCGTCAACGTCACGCTGATCTTCTCGCTCGACCGCTACCGCGACGTCATGAACGCCTACCTCACGGGCCTCGAGCGCGCCCAGCAGGCGGGCCACGACCTGTCGAGGATCCACTCGGTCGCGTCGTTCTTCGTCTCGCGCGTCGACACCGAGATCGACAAGCGCCTCGACGCGATCGGCACCGAGGAGGCCGCCGCGCTCAAGGGCAAGGCGGGCCTCGCCAACGCGCGCCTCGCCTACCGCGCGTGGCAGGAGACGTTCGCGACCGAGCGCGCGCTCACGCTGCTCGAGGCGGGCGCCAACACGCAGCGGCCGCTGTGGGCCTCGACGGGCGTCAAGGACCCGTCGCTGCCCGACACGCTCTACGTGACCGAGCTCGTCGCCCCGCAGACGGTGAACACCATGCCCGAGAAGACGCTCGAGGCGCTCGCCGACCACGGCACGATCACGGGCGACACCGTGACGGGCCGCGCCGACGAGTCGAGCGCGCTGCTCGACGAGCTCGAGCGGGTCGGCGTCTCGTACGTCGAGGTCGTCGAGCTGCTCGAGACCGAGGGGCTCGAGAAGTTCGACGCCTCGTGGGCCGAGCTCGTCCAGACCGTGCAGGGCCACCTCGACCAGGCGGGAGCGGGGCGATGACCTTCACGATCACCGCCTCCGGCGCCGCGCTCGAGGCCATCGAGCGCATCGTGCCGCAGCTCGTCGTCGACGGCGTGGCCGGCCGCCTCGTCTCGGGCGACGCCACGCTCTGGGGCGAGGCCGCCGAGCCCGAGGCGTCGATCCGGCTCGGATGGGTCGAGGCCGCCGCGTCGACGCGCGGGCTCGTCGACGACATCGAGGCGCTCCGCAAGCAGCTGCGCCAGCACGGCGTCGACCGCATCGCGCTCGCCGGCATGGGCGGCTCGTCGCTCGCGCCGGAGGTCATCACGCGCACCGCGGGCGTCAACCTCACCGTGCTCGACTCCACGGAGCCCGGCCAGGTGCGCCGCGCGCTCCGCGACGGCCTGCAGCGCACCGCGCTCGTCGTGTCGTCGAAGTCGGGCTCGACGCTCGAGACCGACAGCCAGCGGCGGGCGTTCGAGGCCGCGTACCGCGACGCCGGGATCGACCCGACCGAGCGCATCATCGTGGTCACCGACCCCGGCTCCCCGCTCGACCAGGACGCGCGGCGCGCCGGCTACCGGGTCTTCAACGCCGACCCGAATGTCGGCGGCCGCTACTCGGCGCTCACGGCCTTCGGCATCGTGCCGTCGGGGCTCGCGGGCGTCGACGTGCGCGAGCTGCTCGACGAGGCCGTGGCGGCCCTGCCCGAGATCAGCGAGGACGCCGACGACAACCCCGGCCTGATGCTCGCGGCAGCGATCGCGGGCACCCGGCCGCTGCGCGACAAGCTCGGCATCGTCGCCGACGGCACGCACATCGTGGGCCTCGGCGACTGGGCCGAGCAGCTCATCGCCGAGTCGACCGGCAAGGACGGCGTGGGCATCCTGCCCGTCGTGCTCGAGAAGTCGGCACCCGAGCTCTCGGCCGACCTGCCCGACCTCCAGGTCGTGCGCCTCGTCGGCTCCGCCCGCGAGGCGAGCCACGTGGAGCACGGCGAGGTCGAGGTCGCCGGCACGCTCGGCGCGCAGCTGCTCGTGTGGGAGTTCGCGACCGCGGTCGCCGGGCGCCTGCTCGGCATCAACCCCTTCGACCAGCCCGACGTCGAGTCGGCGAAGGTCGCCGCCCGCGGCCTGCTCGACGCGCTCGAGCCGCAGCGCCCCGCCGACGTCGTCGACGCGGGCATCGAGGTGCGCGGCACCGCGGGCGTCGTGCGCGACTCCCTCGAGGCATCCGTCGACGCGCTGCTCGCGCAGCTCGGCGAGGGCGGCTACGTCGCGGTGCACGCGTACCTCGACCGCATCGGCCAGCCGCGCTTCGAGCGGCTCCGCGCTGCCCTGGCGGCGCGCACGGGGCGCCCGGTCACCTTCGGGTGGGGGCCGCGCTTCCTGCACTCGACCGGCCAGTACCACAAGGGCGGCACGCCGAACGGCGTCTTCCTGCAGCTGCTCGGCCAGCCGCACGAGGACCTCGACATCCCCGGCAGGCCCTTCACGTTCGGCCAGCTGCTGCAGGCGCAGGCCTCCGGCGACGCGAGCGTGCTCGCCGAGCACGGCCGGCCCGTGCTCTCGCTCACGCTCAGCGACCTCGACGAGGGGCTCGACCGGCTCCTCGCCCTGGCGGGTCGATGACGGACACCGAGGTCGGGGCCGCGCCCGTGGCCCCGACCGGCGTCGGCCCGGCAGGCGGCGCAGGCGGCGCGGTGCAGCCGGTGCCGATCGGTCCCGGCGCCAACCCGCTGCGCGACCCGTCCGACCAGCGCCTCACGCGCATCCCCGGGCCGAACGCGATGACGTTCTTCGGCGTGACCGGCGACCTCGCGCGGAAGAAGCTGCTGCCCGCCGTCTACGACCTCGCCAACCGCGGCCTGCTGCCGCCCGGCTTCGGGCTCGTGGGGTTCGGCCGCCGCGACTGGACGCACGAGCAGTTCGCCGACGTCGTCCGCGAGGCCGTGCAGCAGCACGCGCGCACCGCGTTCCGGGAGTCGGTCTGGCGCCAGCTCTCCGAGGGCATCCGCTTCGTGCAGGGCGACTTCGACGACGACGCGGCCTTCGACCGCCTCGCCGAGGTGCTCGACGAGCTCGACCGCACGCGCGGCACCATGGGCAACCACGCCTTCTACCTCTCGATCCCGCCGAACGCCTTCCCGCTCGTCACGCAGCAGCTGAAGCGCTCCGGCCTCGCCGAGGACGACGGCGACCGCTGGCGCCGCGTCGTCATCGAGAAGCCCTTCGGGCACGACCTCGCCTCCGCGCGCGAGCTGAACGCCGTCGTCGAGTCGGTGTTCCCGCCCGACAGCGTCTTCCGCATCGACCACTACCTCGGCAAGGAGACGGTGCAGAACATCCTCGCGCTGCGCTTCGCCAACGCGCTGTGGGAGCCGATCTGGAACGCCAACCACATCGACCACGTGCAGATCACGATGGCCGAGGACATCGGCGTCGGCGGCCGCGCCGGCTACTACGACGGCATCGGCGCCGCGCGCGACGTCATCCAGAACCACCTGCTCCAGCTGTTCGCGCTCACCGCCATGGAGGAGCCGGTCTCGTTCGACGTCGCCGACCTGCGGGTCGAGAAAGAGAAGGTGCTGCGCGCCGCGCGCGTGCCGCTCCCCCTCGACGAGTCGACCGCACGCGGCCAGTACGCCGCCGGCTGGCACGGCGGGGCGCTCGTGAAGGGCTTCCTCGAGGAGGAGGGCATGCGCCCCGACTCCGGCACCGAGACCTATGCGGCCGTGCGGCTCGAGGTCGACACGCGCCGCTGGGCGGGCGTGCCCTTCTACCTGCGCGCCGGCAAGCGGCTCGGCCGCCGCGTCACCGAGATCGCGATCGTCTTCAAGCGCGCCTCGCAGTACCTCTTCGACGCATCCGACATGCGCACGATGAGCGAGAACGCGCTCGTCATCCGCGTGCAGCCGGACGAGGGCGTCTCGATGCGCTTCGGCTCGAAGGTGCCCGGTCCCGGCATGCACGTGCGCGACGTGACGATGGACTTCGGCTACGGGCACGCGTTCACCGAGGAGAGCCCCGAGGCGTACGAGCGGCTCATCCTCGACGTGCTGCTCGGCGACCCGCCCCTGTTCCCCCGCCACGAGGAGGTCGAGCTCTCCTGGAAGATCCTCGACCCGATCGAGGAGCACTGGGAGGCGCAGGGCGGCCCCGTGGAGCAGTACCAGCCGGGCTCGTGGGGCCCGCGCAGCGCGCACGAGCTCCTCGCGCGCGACGGACGGCACTGGAGGCGACCGTGATCATCCGACTCTCCCGCACGAACACCGCGGAGGTGCAGCGACGGATGCTCGAGATCCGCGACGAGGGCGGCGTGGTCGCGCTCGGGCGGGTGCTGACGCTCGTCATCCACACGCAGATCGGCGGCGAGGAGGAGGCGATCCGCGCCGCCAACGCCGCCTCCCGCGAGCACCCGATGCGCGTCATCGTCGTCTCGCGGAACCCCGACCACGTCAATGCCGGCGAGGAGCCGCGCCTCGACGCCGAGCTGCGCGTGGGCGCCGACGCCGGCGCGAGCGAGGTCGTGCTGCTGCAGTGCTACGGCGAGCTCGGCTCGCACCTGCTCGGCATCGTGCAGGGCCTGCTGCTGCCCGACGCGCCCGTCGTCGCCTGGTGGCCGAGCTTCATGCCCGAGACGCCCTCCGCGGCGCAGCTCGGCCAGATCTCGCAGCGCCGCATCACCGACTCCGGCAGGCAGGCGGACCCGCACGCGGCGATCCTGTCGCTCGCCGGCTGCTACACGCCCGGCGACACCGACCTCGCGTGGACGCGGCTGACGAACTGGCGCGCGCACCTCGCGGCGCTGCTCGACCAGCCGCCCTTCGAGCCGGTGCACGGCGGCCGCGTCTCGGGCGACCTCGACAACCCGAGCGTGCACCTCATGGCCGCGTGGCTGCACCTGCGCCTCGGCGTGCCGATCGAGAAGGTCGAGGCGGGCGAGACCCCCACCGGCTCGAGCGGCCTGCACGCGGTCGAGCTGCAGCGCGACAGCGGCGACTCGTCCCTCACGCGCCTGCGCGACTCGGTGGGCGTGCTGCGCCAGCCCGGGCAGCCCGAGCACCACGTCGCGCTCTCGACCCGCGGGCTCGAGGACCAGCTCGCGGAGGAGCTGCGCAAGCTCGCGCCCGACGACATGTACCGCCAGGTGCTGCTGTCGACGCTGGAGCACGCGGCATGAGCCTCGTCGTGCACGAGGGCCGCGCCGCGCTCGTCGCGGCCACCGCCGACCGCCTCGTCGCGCTCCTGGCCGAGCTCGTCGAGGCCCGGGGGCGCGCGACCGTCGCGCTCACCGGCGGCAGCGTCGGCATCGAGCTGCTCGCGGCGCTCGTCGACTGCGAGGTCGACTGGTCGCGCGTGCACGTGACGTGGAGCGACGAGCGGTTCGTCGCCGCCGACTCCCCCGACCGCAACGCGCGGCAGGCGCGCGAGGCGCTGCTCGACCGCGTGCCGATCCCCGCGGGCAACGTGCACGAGCTGCCCGCGGCGGGCTCCGCGTCCCTCGACGAGGCCGCCGCGGCCGCGACGGCGATGCTGGCCGAGCTCGGCACCGTCGACCTGACGCTGCTGGGCATGGGCCCGGATGCGCATGTGGCGTCGCTCTTCCCCGGCCTGCCGGGCGTGGCGCAGCCGGGCACCGGCGTGATCGCGGTGCGCGACTCCCCCAAGCCCCCGCCCGAGCGGCTGAGCTTCACGGTCGGCGCGATCGGCGCATCCGATCGCGTCTGGCTCGTCGTCGCCGGCGCCGACAAGGCCGAGGCGGTCGCGCTCGCACGCTCGGGCGCCTCGCCCGACGCCGCTCCGGCGGCCGCGGCGCACGGCCGGGTCGAGACGCTCTGGCTGCTCGACGACGAAGCGGCCGCCCTGCTGGAGCAGGACGGCCGCTAGGCGGGTCGGTCGCGGGTCAGCCGCGGCCCTCCGCGGAGCGCAGCTTCTGCAGCGCCTCGTCGAGCAGCTGCACGGCCTCCTCGGGCGTGCGGCGCTCCTTCACGTAGGCGAGGTGCGTCTTGTACGGCTCGTTCTTCGAGAGCTGCGGCGGGTGCTCCTTGTCGCGGCCGGCGGGCAGGCCCGTCGACGGCGAGTCGATCACCTCGGGGATCTCGTCCTCGGGGAGGTCGGCCGCGAAGTAGCGGACCGTCTCGTTGCCCATCGCGTCCCAGTACGAGACCGCCACGCGCTCGGCGTGGAAGCCGCGGTCCTGCTCGCCCATGGGGCCCGCACCGACGCGCGAGCCGCGGATCGCGCTGCCACCGGAGGCCATCAGATGCCCGCGATCTTGGTGATGAGGCCGAGCACCACGATCGACGCGAGCCAGGCGAGGCTGACCACGACGGTGATGGTGTTGAGGTTGCGCTCCGCGACGCCCGACGAGCCGAGCGACGAGCCGACGCCGCCACCGAACATGTCGGACAGGCCGCCTCCGCGGCCCTTGTGCAGCAGGATGAACAGCGTCAGCAGCACAGACGTGATGCCGAGGATCACCTGCATGATGATCTGGAGAATCTCCACTAGCCCTCTTTCCGAATCCTCGACCGAGGTCGATGCCGTGGCGCAGGCCACGGGAAGTCCAACGAGCATCCTACCGCAGGGATTCCCGGCGGCCGGGTGCCGCGGCGGCGGCTCAGGTGCCGACGTGGTGCTGGAAGCGGCTGATGGCCGCGAACTCCGCCGCGTCGAGGCTCGCCCCGCCGACGAGCGCGCCGTCGATGTCGGGCTCGCGCATGAAGCCGGCGATGTTGCCCGACTTCACGCTGCCGCCGTAGAGGATGCGGGTCGCCGCCGCCGCCTCGTCGCCGCGCACCTCGGCGAGCGTCTGGCGCAGCGCCTGGCACACCTGCTGCGCCTGGTCGGCCGTGGCCGCCTGGCCCGAGCCGATCGCCCAGACGGGCTCGTACGCGACGACGATCTCGCCGGCCGCGGGCAGCTCGGCGAGCACGTCGCGCAGCTGCTGCACGGGCACCGCCGACGCGCCGTGCTGCTCGAGGTCCTCGGCCGTCTCGCCGACGCAGATCACTGGCGTGACGCCGTGGCGGAGCGCCGCGGCGGCCTTGCGGCCGACGATCGCGTCGGTCTCGCCGTGGTCCTGGCGGCGCTCGGAGTGGCCGACGATCGCGTAGGCGCAGTCGAGCTTCGCGAGCATCGCGGCGGACACCTCGCCCGTGTGGGCGCCCGCGTCGTGCTCCGAGACGTCCTGGGCGCCGTGCCGCAGCTCGAAGCGCTCGGCCGAGATGAGCGTCTGCACGCTGCGCAGGCCGGTGAAGGGCGGGAAGACCGCCACCTCGACCGCCGCGTGGTCGTGCTTCGCGTCCTGCAGCGTCCAGGCGAGCTTCTGCACGAGCGCGATCGCCTGCAGGTGGTCCTGGTGCATCTTCCAGTTGCCCGCGATCAGCGGGGTGCGGCTCGTGGTCATGGCCATTCCTCTCGTCACCAGCCCAGTGCTTCCAGGCCCGGCAGCCGGGCGCCCTCGAGGAACTCGAGGCTCGCGCCGCCGCCGGTGGAGATGTGCCCGAAGTCGTCGTCGGCGAAGCCGAGCTGGCGCACCGCGGCGGCGGAGTCGCCGCCGCCGACGACCGCGAGGCCGTCCACCTCGGTGAGCGCCTGGGCGACGGCCTTCGTGCCGGCAGCGAACGCCTCCATCTCGAACACGCCCATCGGGCCGTTCCAGAAGACGGTGCGCGCACCGCGGATGGCGTCGGCGAACGCCGCGGCGGAGTCGGGCCCGATGTCGAGCCCGATGCCCGAGGCACCGAAGCGGGACTGCTCGATCGCGTCGGACGCGACGGTCTCGTGCGCCGCGTCGGCGGCGAAGGACTCGGCGACGACGACGTCGGTCGGCAGCAGCAGCTCGACCCCCAGCTCCTCGGCCTGCGCGATGTAGCCGCGCACGCGCTCGAGCTGCTCCTCCTCGAGGAGGCTCGCGGCGACGCCGTGGCCCTGCGCGGCGAGGAACGTGAAGAGCATCCCGCCGCCGATGAGCAGGCGGTCGACGCGCGGCAGCAGGTGCTCGATGACGCCGAGCTTGTCGCTCACCTTCGAGCCGCCGAGCACGACCGCGTACGGCCGCTCGGGCGACTCGGTCAGGCGCGAGAGCACGTCGAGCTCGCGCTCGACGAGCAGGCCGGCGGCGCTGGGGAGCGCCTGGGCGAGCTCGAAGACGCTCGCCTGCTCGCGATGCACGACGCCGAAGCCGTCGGAGACGAACGCGTCGGCCCCGGTCGCGAGCTCGGCGGCGAGGGCCGCGCGCTCGGCGGCGTCCTCGCTGGTCTCCCGCGGGTCGAAGCGCAGGTTCTCGAGCAGCGCGAGCTGCCCGTCCTGCAGGGCGATCCGCACGCGCTGCGCATCCTCGCCCACCGTGTCGGCGGCGAAGGCGACCGGCGAGCCGAGCAGCTCCTCCAGCCGCCGCGCCACCGGCGCGAGCGAGTACTTCGCCTCCGGCGCGCCCTTCGGGCGGCCGAGGTGCGAGATCGCCACGACCCTCGCGCCCTGCTCGAGCAGGGTGCGGAGGGTCGGCAGCGATGCGACGATGCGCCCCTCGTCGGTGATCTCGCCGTCCTGCAGCGGCACGTTGAAGTCGCACCGGATGAGGACGGTCCTGCCGGCGAGGTCGCCGAGGGTGTCGAGCGTGCGGATCGCCATGCGGATCAGAGCTTCGAGCCCACGTGCTCGGCGAGGTCGACGAGGCGGCAGGAGTAGCCCCACTCGTTGTCGTACCACGACGAGATCTTGACCTGGTCGCCCATCACCTTGGTGAGGCCGGAGTCGAAGATCGACGAGAACGGGTTGCCGACGATGTCGCTCGAGACGATCTCGTCCTCGGTGTACTGCAGGTAGCCCTTGAGCGGGCCCGACTCGGCGGCGGCCTTGTAGGCGGCGTTGATCTCGTCGACGGTGAGGCCGTCGCGGGTCTGCACCGTCAGGTCGGTGATCGAGCCGGTCGGCGTCGGCACGCGCAGCGCGTAGCCGTCGAGCAGGCCGTTGAGCTCCGGCAGCACGAGGCCGATGGCCTTCGCGGCGCCGGTCGAGGTCGGGATGATCGAGAGCGCTGCGGCGCGGGCGCGGCGCAGGTCGCTGTGCGGGCCGTCCTGCAGATTCTGGTCGGCCGTGTAGGCGTGCACCGTCGTCATGAGGCCGCGCTCGATGCCGAAGGACTCGTGGAAGACCTTCGCGAGCGGCGCGAGGCAGTTCGTCGTGCACGACGCGTTCGAGATGACGTGGTCGTTCTCGGGGTCGTACTGCTCGTGGTTGACGCCCATCACGAACGTGGGCGCGGGGCCCTTCGCGGGAGCGGAGAGGATGACCTTCTTCGCGCCGGCCGTCAGGTGCGCGGAGGCCTCCTCGACCTTCGTGAAGCGGCCGGTCGACTCGATGACGACGTCGACGTCGAGCTCGCCCCAGGGCAGCTTCGACGGGTCCTTCTCGGCGAAGGCGCGGAAGTCGTCGTCGCCGACGCGGATGTGGCTCTCGTCGAAGCTCACCGGCGCGTCGATCGGCCCGGAGACCGAGTCGTACTTCAGCAGGTGGGCGAGGGTCTTGTTGTCGGTCAGATCGTTGACCGCGACGACGTCGATGTCAGCGCCCTGGGCAAGCGCTGCACGGACGAAGTTGCGGCCGATCCGGCCGAAGCCGTTGATGGCGACCTTCAGAGTCATGGGATGGGTTTCCTGACTGTCGGGGTGGAGAAGAGGCCCCGGGCGACGTGCCCGGGGCCCCGGTCACATGGTGACGTTTCGGGTCAGCGGACGATGAGTCCCGCGGTCTGCGCCTTGGCGGCGTCGAACCGGGCCTGGGCGTCCTGCCAGTTGACGATGTTCCAGAACGCCTTGACGTAGTCGGCCTTGACGTTGAGGTAGTCGAGGTAGAAGGCGTGCTCCCACATGTCGAGCATGAGGATCGGGTGCGCGCCGACCGGCACGTTGCCCTGCTGGTCGAAGAGCTGGAAGACGTTGAGGCGCGAGGCGATCGAGTCCCACGCGAGCACCGACCAGCCGGAGCCCTGGATGCCCGTGGCGTTCGCGGTGAAGTGCGCCTGGAACTTCGAGAAGTCGCCGAAGAACTCGCCGATCGCGGCCCGCAGCTCGCCCTCGGGCTCGCCGCCGCCGTCGCCGGAGAGGTTGTTCCAGAACACGGTGTGGTTCGTGTGCCCGCCGAGGTTGAACGCGAGGTCCTTCTCGAGCTTGTTGACGTTCGTCAGGTCGTCCGCGTCGCGCGCGGCCTGCAGCTTCTCGAGCGCGGTGTTCGCGCCGTCGACGTACGCCTTGTGGTGCTTGTCGTGGTGGAGCTCCATGATCTTCGCGGAGATGTGGGGCTCGAGTGCCGCGTAGTCGTAGGGCAGATCGGGAAGGGTGTAGACGGCCATGGGGCTCTCCTCTCTTGCGCGCGTCGCGCGCCGATTGGTCGATCTCGATCCTATCCACGGCCCCTGCACGAGTCAGGAGCGCGGATGCCGGGCGTCACACGTCGATGTCCTCCGGCACGGCGGCCTCGGTGTCGGGGATGCCGCGGTCCTGCGCGGCGCGGTCGGCCATCGCGAGCAGGCGTCGGATGCGGCCCGCCACGGCGTCCTTCGTCATCGTCGGGGTGGCGAGGTGGCCGAGCTCGTCGAGGCTCGCGTCGCGGTGCTCGACGCGCAGCCTGCCGGCGTAGGCGAGGTGCTCGGGCACGTCGGGGCCGAGGATCTCGAGCGCGCGCTCGATCCGCGCGCACGCCGCGACGGCCGCCTGCGCGCTCCGGCGCAGGTTGGCGTCGTCGAAGTTCACGAGCCGGTTGGCGGTGGCGCGCACCTCGCGCCGCTGCCGCAGCTCGGCCCACGCCTGCACGGTCTCGTGGGCGCCCATGGTGGTGAGCATGCGCGAGATCGGCTCGCCCTCGCGGATGACGACGCGGTGCGTGCCGCGCACCTCGCGCGACTTCGCGGGCACGCCGAGCCGGCCGGCGGCGCCGACGAGCGCCATCGCCGCCTCGTTGCCCGGGCAGGCCACCTCGAGCGCCGCGGAGCGCCCCGGGTCGGAGAGCGTGCCCTGGGCGAGGAAGGCGCCGCGCCAGACGCCCGCGAGGTCCTCGAGCGAGCCCGTGGTGACCTTGTTGGGCAGGCCGCGGACGGGCTTGCGCCGCGCATCCATCAGCCCCGTCTGCCGCGCGAGGGTCTCGCCCTCGGCGATGACCCGCACGAGGTAGGCGCCGCTCGAGCGGCTCGACGAGGAGGACGAGATGCGGGCGATCTCGGCCTTCACGCCGTAGAGCTCGAGGATGCTGCGCGCGAGCCTCGCGGCGGCGGCGGCGGAGTCGAGCTCGCTCTCGACCGCGACGCGGTTCGAGATCACGTGCAGGCCGCCGGCGAAGCGCAGGAGGGTCGCGACCTCTGCCGCCTTCGTCTGGGGTCGCGTCACGCGCACCCGCGCGAGCTCCTCCTTGACGTCGTCGGTCAATGCCACGCCTGCTCCCTTCGTCATTCGCGCCCCAGGTCTCGATGCTTCACGGCCACGCGCAGCCCGGGCGTGCCCGACAGCCGCGAGGCCAGGTGCTCGGCCATCGCCACCGAGCGGTGCTTCCCGCCGGTGCAGCCGACGCCCAGCACGGCGTGCAGCTTGTTCTCGCGCGCGAAGCCGGCCAGCACCGGCCGCAGCGCCTCGAGGTAGCGATCGGCGAACTCCGCCGCCCCCTCCTGCTCGAGCACGTAGTCGGCCACGAGCTGCTCGGTGCCGTCGTGGCCCCGCAGCTCGGGCTTCCAGAACGGGTTCGGCAGGAACCGCATGTCGGCGATCAGGTCGGCATCGACGGGGATGCCGTACTTGAAGCCGAAGCTCATCACCGTCAGCGTCACCTCGAGCTCGCCACCGGGCGCGAAGCGCTCCCCCACCCGGCGCGTCAGCTGGTGGGGGTTGAGCCCGGTGGTGTCGAGCAGGTCGTCGGCCATGCCGCGCAGCGCCTCGAGGCGCGTGCGCTCCATGCGGATGCCGTCGAGGATCGTGCCGTCGCCCTGCAGCGGGTGGGGCCGGCGCACCTGCTCGTAGCGGCGCACGAGCTCGGCGTCGCTCGCCTCGAGGAAGAGCACCCGCACGGAGTGCTCGGCGCGCAGCATCTCGACGAAGCGCTTCGCGTCGTCGAAGAGGGCGCCGCCGCGCACGTCGACGACGATCGCGAGGCGGGACTCGGTGGATGCGCTGGTGGCGGCGGTGCGCACCAGCGCGCGGAGCATGGTGGGCGGCAGGTTGTCGACCACGAACCAGCCGAGGTCCTCGAGCGCATTGGCGACCGTGGTGCGACCCGCGCCGGACATGCCGGTGATGATCACGATCTCTCTTGCGTTCACGGTTCCGATTCCTGTCGCTGGGGTTCGGCGACCATCGTATCGGCGTTGAGCGCTCGCGCCACGGCCAGCGCGAGCGCCGGCCCGACGCCCGCGACCTCCTGCAGCTGCTCGGGGCTCGCCGCGCGCACGCGCTTCGCCGAGCCGAAGTGCTTGAGCAGCGCGCGCACGCGCGACGGCCCGAGCCCAGGGATGCCGCTCAGCTGCGACTCGATCGCGCTCGAGCGCTTCTGCCGCTGGTAGCCGATCGCGACGCGGTGCGCCTCGTCGCGGAGGCACTGCACGAGGTAGAGCGCCTCGCTCGAGCGCGGCAGGATCACCGGGAACTCCTCGTCGGGCAGCCACAGCTCCTCGAGCCGCTTGGCGATGCCGGCGAGCGCGACGCCCCGCACGCCCGCCTCGTCGAGCGCGCGCTTCGCCGCCTGCACCTGCGGACGGCCGCCGTCGACGAGCAGCAGCTGCGGCGTGTAGGCGAACCGCGACCCGGTGTCCTCCGGGTCGCCCTCGACGAGGTAGCGCGCGCGGCGGGTGATGATCTGGTGGATCGAGTCGGTGTCGTCGGTCGTCTGCGCGATCGCGAACTTGCGGTACTGGTCCTTGCGCGGCAGCCCGTCCTCGAACACCACCATCGACGCGACGACGCCGGTGCCGCCGAGGTGCGAGACGTCGAAGCACTCGATGCGCAGCGGCGCCTCGCCCATGCCGAGCGCCTCCTGCAGGTCGGCGAGCGCCTGCGAGCGGGTGACGTAGTCGCTCGTGCGCTTCGTGCGGGCCACCTGCAGCGCGTGGGCCGCGTTGACCGCCGCGGAGTCGGCGAGCCGGCGCTTCTCGCCGCGCTGCGCGACGCGCACCGCGACGCGCCCGCCGAGCCCCTGGTCGGCGCGGCGGTCGGTGAGCCACGCCTCGAGCTCGTGCACGCTCTCGGGCTGCTTCGGGAAGAGCACCTCGCGCGCGGGCGGGTCGCCCGTCTCGTAGGCGATGCGCAGCACCTGGGTGGCGAGCTCGCCCTCGGTGAGGTCGATCTCGGTGTCGACCACCCACGACTTCGTGCCGCGGATGCGGCCGCCCCGCACCGCGAACAGGTGCACGGCCGCGCTCAGCTCGTCGTGCACGAGGCCGAAGACGTCGGCGTCGACCTTGTCGGAGAGCACGACGCTCGTGCGCGCCAGCACCGTCTCGAGCGCCGAGAGCTGGTCGCGCAGGCGCGCGGCCCGCTCGAACTCGAGCCGCGCGCTCGCGCGCTGCATCTGCTCCCGCACCCGGTCGACGAACTCCTGGTCGCCGCCGTTCATGAAGGCGACGAGGTCGTTGGCCGTCGCACGATGCTCCTCGAGCGTGACGCGCCCGACGCACGGCGCCGAGCACTTGCCGATGTCGCCCAGCAGGCACGGCCGGCCGGTGCGCTCGGCCCGGTCGTAGACCGACTGGCTGCACGAGCGCATCGGGAAGGCCTTCAGCAGCAGGTCGAGCGTCTCGCGGATCGCCCAGACCTTCGTGTAGGGCCCGAAGTAGCGCGCCCCGCGGATGCCGCGGTTGCGCGTGATGAGCGCCCGCGGCACGTCGTCGCGCATCGTCACGGCGAGGTACGGGTACGACTTGTCGTCGCGGAACTGCACGTTGAAGGGCGGCTCGTACTCCTTGATCCAGGTGAACTCGAGCTGCAGCGCCTCGAACTCGCTCGCGACGATCGTCCACTCGACGCGCACGGCCGTCAGCACCATCCGGCGGGTGCGCTCGTGCAGCGTCTCGAGCGGCTGGAAGTAGTTCGCGAGCCGCTGCCGCAGGTTCTTCGCCTTGCCGACGTAGAGCACGCGCTCGTGCTCGTCGCGGAAGCGGTACACGCCGGGCGCGGTGGGGATCGTGCCGGGCGCCGGCTTGTACGCGACCGTGCGCGAGCCGGGGGCGCGGCTCATCGCACTCCCGCGCCCAGGATCTCCTTCAGGAAGCCGCCCGTGTGGCTGGCCTCGACCTCCGCCACCTCCTCGGGGGTGCCGGTCGCCACGATGGTGCCGCCCCCGGAGCCGCCCTCGGGACCGAGGTCGATGATCCAGTCGGCGCTCTTGATCACGTCGAGCGAGTGCTCGATCGTGAGCACCGTGTTGCCCTTCTCGACCAGGCCGTCGAGCACCTCGAGCAGCTTCCGCACGTCGTCGAAGTGCAGGCCCGTGGTGGGCTCGTCAAGCACGTAGATGGCGCGGCCGGAGGTGCGGCGCTGCAGCTCGGTCGCGAGCTTCACGCGCTGCGCCTCGCCGCCGGAGAGCGTCGTCGCCGACTGCCCGAGCCGCACGTAGCCGAGGCCGACGTCGACCAGGGTCTTCAGGTAGCGGTGGATCGACGAGATCGGCTGGAAGAACTCGGCGGCCTCCTCGATCGGCATCGCCAGCACGTCGGCGATCGACTTGCCCTTGTAGTGCACCGAGAGCGTGTCGCGGTTGTAGCGCGCGCCGTGGCACACCTCGCACTCGACGTAGACGTCGGGCAGGAAGTTCATCTCGATCTTGAGCGTGCCGTCGCCCTGGCACGCCTCGCAGCGGCCGCCCTTGACGTTGAAGGAGAAGCGGCCGGCGAGGTAGCCGCGGGCCTTCGCCTCGGAGGTCTCGGCGAACAGGTTGCGGATCTTGTCGAACACGCCCGTGTAGGTCGCGGGGTTGGAGCGAGGCGTGCGGCCGATCGGCCCCTGGTCGACGTGGATCGCCTTGTCGAGGTGGCCGAGCCCGGTGACGCGCGTGTGCTTCGCGGGCACCTGGCGGGCGCCGTTGAGCGCGTTGGCGAGCACCTTGTAGAGGATGTCGTTGACGAGCGTCGACTTGCCGGAGCCGGAGACGCCTGTGACGGCGACGAACACGCCGAGCGGGATGTCGACGTCGATGCCCTGCAGGTTGTTGGCCCGCGCGCCCTCGATGCGCAGCTTGCGGCCGGGGTCGAGCGGCCGGCGGCGCTCGGGCACCGGGATCGACTCGCGCCCGGCGAGGTAGGCACCGGTGAGCGATGTCGGGTGCTCGAGCAGCGACTCGTAGGTGCCCGAGTGCACCACCTCGCCGCCGCGCTCGCCCGCGCCCGGGCCGATGTCGACCACCCAGTCGGCGGTGCGGATGGTGTCCTCGTCGTGCTCGACGACGATGAGCGTGTTGCCGAGGTCGCGGAGCGTCTCGAGCGTGCCGATGAGCTTGCGGTTGTCGCGCTGGTGCAGGCCGATCGAGGGCTCGTCGAGCACGTACAGCACGCCGGTGAGGCCGGCGCCGATCTGCGTGGCGAGGCGGATGCGCTGGGCCTCGCCGCCCGAGAGCGTCGCGGCCGCGCGCGAGAGCGACAGGTAGCCGAGCCCGACGCGGATGAGGAAGTCGAGCCGCGCGCGGATCTCGCGCAGCACCGCGGCCGCGATGTGCGCCTCGCGCTCGTCGAGCTCGAGGCCGTGCATGTACGCGTGCGCGTCGTCGAGGCTCATGTCGGCGACGGTGGCGATCGAGCTGCCGTGCACGAGCACGCCCAGCACCTCGGGGCGCAGGCGCGCGCCGCCGCACTCGGGGCACGGCACCTCGCGCAGGAACTCGCCGTGCTTCGACCGCGCCCAGTCGCTGTCGGCCTCGGTGTGCTTGCGCTGGATGTAGGGCATGACGCCCTCGTAGCCCGACGCGTACTTCAGCTGCCGGCCGTAGCGGTTGCGCCACTGGACCATGACGTTGCCCTCGGTGCCGTGCAGGATGACGTGGCGCACGTCGCTGTCGAGGTCGCGCCAGGGGGTGTCGAGCGAGAAGCCCATCTCGCGCGCGAGGCCGCCGAGCAGCCGCTCGAAGTAGGTGTAGAGCCCCTTGCCCGACTGCGTCCACGGCAGGATCGCGCCCTCGCGCAGCGACAGCGCCTCGTCGGCGATCACGAGGTCGGCGTCGGCGGCCATGCGCGTGCCGATGCCGGTGCACTCGGGGCACGCGCCGAACGGGGCGTTGAACGAGAAGGTGCGCGGCTCGATCTCGGTGAGCGCGACGGGGTGCCGGTTCGGGCACGAGAGCTTCTCGCTGAAGGTGCGGCGCCGGCCCTCGTCGTCCTCCTCGAGGTCGACGTAGTCGATCGTCGCGAGCCCGTCGGCGAGCCGCAGGGCGGTCTCGAGCGAGTCGGTCAGGCGCGTGAGCATGCCGGGCTCGGCCACCAGCCGGTCGACGACGACGGCGATGTCGTGCTTCTGCTGCTTCTTGAGCGCCGGCGCGTCGGCGAGCTGCACGAGCTCGCCGTCGATGACGGCGCGCGAGTAGCCGGTGGCGACGAGGTTGCGCACCAGGTCGACGAACTCGCCCTTCTTCTGCTGCACGACCGGCGCGAGGATCTGGAAGCGCGTGCGCTCAGGCAGCTCCATGAGCTCGTCGGCGATCTGCTGCACCGTCTGGCGCTGGATGCGCTCGCCGCAGACGGGGCAGTGCGGCACGCCGATGCGCGCCCACAGCAGGCGCATGTAGTCGAACACCTCGGTGATGGTGCCGACGGTCGAGCGCGGGTTGCGGTTGGTCGACTTCTGGTCGATCGACACCGCCGGGCTCAGCCCCTCGATGAAGTCGACGTCGGGGCGGTCGACCTGGCCGAGGAACTGTCGCGCGTAGGCCGACAGCGACTCGACGTAGCGGCGCTGCCCCTCGGCGAAGATGGTGTCGAACGCGAGCGACGACTTGCCGGAGCCGGAGAGCCCCGTGAACACCACCAGCGCGTCGCGCGGGATGCGCAGATCGACGTCCTTGAGGTTGTGCTCGCGCGCGCCGCGCACGTGCAGCTCGGAGGTGTTCGTGGTCCTGGTCGTCACCCGACGAGTCTACGAGCGGCCACCCACACGGCGGCCCGTGTTCGCGCTCGGCTCATCCCCCGACGGCGTCCTGGCTCACGCCTCGACGCGCGCGATCGGCTCGTCGAGGGCCACCGACGCGCCCTCCTCGGCGAGGCGCCGCAGCGTGCCCGTGCGGTGCGCGGCGACGCGCGTCTCCATCTTCATCGCGTCGACGACCGCGACGGCCTGGCCGGACTCCACCGCAGCCCCGTCCTCCACGAGCCATCGCACGAGCGTGCCCGGCACGGGCGCCGTCACCGCCGAGGCGTCCGCGGCCGGCGCGGCGGGCTCCGCCGCCGACGCCGAGCCGCCGGGCGCCGCGAGCAGTCCGTCGGGCAGCCCGAGCACGACGCGGCGGCCGTCGACCTCGATCGCCACGCGGCGCAGTCGGGCGCCGGGGGCGGGCGCGGGCCGCAGCTGGGGCTCGAGGCGCGGCATGAGGTCGGCCTCGATCCACTGCGTCGAGACCGCGAAGCCCCCGGTCGAGAAGGCCGGCTCGTCGAGCACCGCCTCGGCGAACGGCGCCACGGTGGCGACGCCGACGACCTCGAGCTCGCGGAGCGCCCGGCGCATGCGCACGAGGGCGGCGTCGCGGTCGGGCGCGTGCACGATGAGCTTCGCCGCGAGCGAGTCGAACGCCGCCTCGACGCGGTCGCCGGCCTCGACGCCCGCGTCCCAGCGCACGCCCGGGCCCGCCGGCGCCCGCAGCGCCTCGACGAGGCCCGGGCTCGGGAGGAACCCGCGGCCCGGGTCCTCGGCGTTCAGCCGCAGCTCGATCGCGTGGCCCGACGGCGCGGGCGTCTCGCGGATCGACGGGCCGAGCCCCTCGGCGATGCGCAGCTGCTCGCGCACGAGGTCGACCCCGGTGACGGCCTCGGTGACCGGATGCTCGACCTGCAGCCGGGTGTTCACCTCGAGGAACGAGATGGTGCCGTCGGCTCCCAGGAGGAACTCGACCGTGCCCGCGCCGCGGTAGTCGACGGCGGCGCAGATCGCGCGCGACGCGTCGTGGATGCGGGCCCGCTGCGCGTCGGTGAGACCGGGCGCGGGCGCCTCCTCGATGAGCTTCTGGCTGCGCCGCTGCAGCGAGCAGTCGCGGTCGCCGACCACGACCACGCCGCCCGCGCCGTCGCCGAGCACCTGCGCCTCGACGTGCCGCGGCCGCTCGAGGTAGCGCTCGATGAAGCACTCCCCGCGGCCGAACGCCGCGATCGCCTCGCGCGTGGCCGAGCCGAACGCATCCGCGACCTCGTCGATGGTGCGCGCGACCTTCAGGCCGCGGCCGCCGCCGCCGAACGCCGCCTTCACGACCACCGGCAGCCCGTGCTCGCGCGCGAACGCGACCGCCTCGTCGGCGTCGGCCAGCGGCCGGTCGGTGCCGGCCGCGAGCGGCGCGCCCGCCTCCTGCGCGATGCGGCGCGCCGTGACCTTGTCGCCGAGCGCGTCGATGCTCTCGGGCGTCGGCCCGATCCACGTGAGGCCCGCCTCCTCGACGGCGCGCGCGAACGCGGCGCTCTCGGAGAGGAAGCCGTAGCCGGGGTGCACCGCGTCGGCGCCGGCGGTGCGGGCGGCCGCGAGCAGCGCGTCGATGCTGAGGTACGTCTCGGCGGCGGTCGTGCCCTCGAGCGCGACGGCCTCGTCGGCGTGCCGCACGTGCATCGCGTCGACGTCCTGGTCGGCGTACACGGAGACCGAGCGGTAGCCGGCCTCGGCGCAGGCGCGCGCGATGCGCACGGCGATCTCGCCGCGATTGGCGATCAGGATCTTCTCCACGTCGTCCTCCTGGTCAGTGGGGCGGCACCGCGATGCGGAACCGGATGCGGGCGCCCGGCGGCAGCTGCCCGGCGAGGTCGAGGTCGCGGTCGACGACCGCGCCGATGATCGGGTAGCCGCCCGTGAGCGGGTGGTCGGGCAGGAAGAGCACCGGCTGGCCGTCGGGCGGCACCTGGATGGCGCCGGTCACCGCGCCCTCGCTCTCGAGCTCGCCCTCGCGGGAGCGCTCGAGCGGCGTCGCGCCCTCGAGGCGCACGCCCACCCGGTCGGAGCGCGGCGTCACGAGCCACTCCTGCTCGACGAGCGCCGCGAGGGCGTCGTCGGCGAACCAGTCGGAGCGCGGGCCCAGCACGATGCCGAGCTCGACGACGTCGCCCGGGCGGGGCAGGCGGATGCGGGGGGCCCGGGTGCGCTCGACCGCCGCCGTGCCGCCGGCCGGGCCGTGCAGGGGCAGCGCGTCCCCCGCTGCGAGCGGCGCGGGGCCGAGCCCGGCGAGCGTGTCGGTCGCGAGGCTGCCGAGCACCGGGTCGAGGGCGATGCCGCCGCGGATGGCGATCACGGTGCGCAGGCCGTCGTGCAGGCCGCCGATGCGCAGCTCGTCGCCGTCGTCGAGCGCGACGGCACGCTCGGGCTCGACGGCGTGCGGGCCGTGCGGCGTCTCGAGCGACGCCTCGGCGTGGGCGCCGGCGAGCGCGACCACGGCGGGGCCGCGGAACCGCAGCACCGCTCCCCCGCCGGCGAGCTCGAGCCCGGCGGTGCCGGGCGGGTTGCCGACGGCGCGGTTCGCCTCGCGCAGCGCGCCCCGGTCGGCGGCGCCGGAGGCCGAGACGCCCTGGGCCGCGAGGCCGGGCCGGCCGAGGTCCTGCACGAGCAGCTGCACGCCGGGCCGCACGACCTCCACCGCGTGCGCGGCCGTCACGGCGTCGCGCCGCGGCGCCGCGGGTGCGGCGAGCTCGCGGTCGACGCGCTCGAAGCGCACCGCCGTGCCGGGCGCGAGCAGCGCGGGCGGGTCGCGGTCGAGGTCCCACATCTGCGCGTCGGTGCGGCCGATCAGCTGCCAGCCGCCCGGGCTCTCCTTCGGGTAGACGCCCGAGAAGCGGCCCGCGAGGGCCACGGAGCCGGCGGGGATGCGCGTGCGGGGCGACGGACGGCGCGGCACGTCGAAGAGCGGGTCGTCGCCGACGAGGTAGCCGAAGCCCGGCGCGAAGCCGGTGAAGGCGACGGTCCAAGTGGCCGCCTGGTGCCGAGCGACGAGCTCGTCCTCGCTCACGCCGAGCACCTGCGCGACCTCGGCGAGGTCCTCGCCGTCGTAGCGCACCGGGATCACGACGGAGCCGAGGCCCGCCGCGCGCGACTCCTCCGGAGCCACCGCGAGCAGCCGCTCCGAGAGCGCCCGGGCGTCGACGAGCGTCGGATCGAAGCGCACGAGCACCGTGCGCGCGGCCGGCACGAGCTCGGTGACGCCGGGGAGCCGGGCGGCGACGAGCGCCGGCAGCAGCCGCATGGCCTCGTCGAGGTCGGCCGCCTCGAGCAGGAGCGCCGTGTCGGCGGCGGGCAGCACCCTCACCGCCGAGCCCCCTGCGCCGCGCTCACAGCGCGTACGCCGCGTCGGGCACGTCGGTGATGAGCATGTGGCCGGGCGCGTGCGTCAGTGCGAACGGCGGGCGCGACGTCATGATCGCCGCCTGCGGCGTGACGCCGCAGGCCCAGAACACCGGCAGCTCGCCGTCGCGCAGCTCGGGCGCATCGCCGAAGTCGGGCGCGCCGAGGTCGGCGATCCCGAGCGACGCCGGGTCGCCGACGTGCACGGGCGCGCCGTGGACGGCCGGGAACCGGCCGGAGATCGCCACGGCGTCGGCGACGCGCGCGGCGGGGATCGGCCGCATCGACACCACGAGCTCGCCCCGCAGGCGACCCGCAGGCGCGCAGTCGACCGAGGTGCGGTACATCGGCACGTTGCGCCCGAGCTCCTGGTGGCGGATCGGGATGCCGGCGTCGGCGAGTCCCGCCTCGAAGGTGAAGGAGCAGCCGATCAGGAACGAGACGAGGTCCGGGTGCTCCTCCCACGCCGCCGACGCATCCGTGGTCTCCTCCGCGAGCTCGCCGTCGCGCCAGATGCGGTAGGCGGGCAGGTCGGTGCGCAGGTCGCTGCCCGGCGCGAGGCTCGACTCGGTGCGGCCGGCCTCCAGCACCTCGAGCACGGGGCACGGCTTGGGGTTGCGCTGCGCGAACAGCAGGGTCTCGAACGCCCAGTCGGCCGGTACGGCGATGAGGTTCGCCTGCACGAGCCCGTGCGCGACGCCGCTCGTCGGGGCGACGGCGCCGCCGCGGAAGGCGGCGCGCGCCGCGCGCGCCTCGGCGAGCTGCGCCTCGGAGGCGCGCGCGCTCATCGCGCGCCCCCGGCGAACGGGGCGATCGTGACGCCCGCCGCCTCGAGCGCCGAGCGGGTGGCCTCGGCCATCGCGATCGCGCCCTCGCTGTCGCCGTGCACGCAGATCGACTCGGCCCGCACGGCGACGTCGGTGCCGTCGACGGCGCGCACGACGCCCTCCTGCGCCAGCCGCACCATCCTGACCGCGACGAGCGCCGGGTCGTGCAGCACCGCGCCGGGCTCGGTGCGCGACACGAGCAGCCCCTCCGGCGTGTACGCCCGGTCGGCGAACGCCTCGGCCGCGGTGGCGATGCCGGCCCGCTCGGCGACGTCGAGCAGCACGCCGCCCGCGAGGCCGAGCAGCACGAGCGAGGGATCGATCGCGCGGATGGCGTTGACGACGTCCTGCGCCTGGCGCTCGTCGCGCGCGATCGCGTTGTAGAGCGCGCCGTGCGGCTTCACGTAGACCGTACGCCCGCCGACCGCCGACGCGAGCGCCTGCAGCGCACCCAGCTGGTACTCGACCTCGGCCTGCAGGGTCGCCGAGTCGACGTCCATCGGCAGCCGGCCGAAGCCCTCGTAGTCGCGATAGCCGGGGTGCGCGCCGATCGCGACCCCCTGCGCGACCGCGGCCGCGAGGGTGGCGCGGATGCCCTGGGGGCTGCCTGCGTGGAAGCCGCAGGAGACGTTCGCGCTCGTGACGACGCGCAGCATCGCCTCGTCGTCGCCGACGACCCGGTCGGGCACGTTCTCGCCCAGGTCGCTGTTGAGGTCGATCGTGGTCATGCCGCTCCTCCCGCTCAGACGCCGACGCCCAGGAAGGCGAAGATCGGCCCGATGGACATGATGCCCATGTAGAGGCTGAGCAGCGTCGCGAGCGTGCCGACGATCAGCAGCCAGCGCGGGTAGCGGTAGCCGCCGAGCACGTCGCGCTGGCGGAACCAGCCGATGTACATGAAGATCGCGAGGCCGATCGGCAGGATGAGCCCGTTGAAGCCGCCGACGAAGACCAGGATCGCCGCGGGCGCCGTGCCGATGAGCAGGTAGACGATGAGCGACACGACGATGAACGCGACCGTCGCGAGCTGCAGCGGCCAGCCCGAGGCGAGGCGCTTCGAGAAGACCGACATGAACGTCGCAGAGGTGAACGCAGCGCCGATCACCGAGGTGATCGCGGCAGCCCAGAAGATGAAGCCGAAGATGCGCAGGCCCGCGTCGCCGAGCACGACGCCGAACGCCTGGCCGGCCGGGTTGGCGGCCTGGCCCGAGAGGTCGAGGGTGACGCCCGACGCGACCACGCCGAGGATGGCGAGGAAGAGCACGTAGCGCATCACGCCGGTGACGAGGATGCCCTGCATCGATGCGCGGTGCACGCCCTGCACGTGGTCGGGGCCGATGAGGCCCGACTCGAGGTAGCGGTGCGCGCCGGCGTAGGTGATGTAGCCGCCGACCGTGCCGCCGACGATGGTCGTGATCGTGGCGAAGTTCAGCTCGTCCGGCACGAAGGTCTGCCGCAGCGCGTCGCCCACCGGCGGCTGCGACGCGATCGCGACGGCGACGGTCATGACGATCATGCCGATGCCGAGCACCATGACGACGATGTCGACGACGCGGCCCGCGCGCTTGAAGAGGAAGATGCCGATCGCCAGGAGGCCCGTGAGCAGGCCGCCGATCTTCGGGTCGAGCCCCAGCAGGGCGTTGAGGCCGAGGCCGCCGCCCGCGATGTTGCCGATGTTGAAGGCGAGGCCGCCGATGATGATGAGCACCCCGAGCACGTGGCCCGAGTAGGGCAGGGCGCTGTTCGCGAGGTCGCCGGCGCGCTTGCCGGAGACGGTGATCATGCGCCAGATGTTCATCTGCACGGCGAAGTCGATGAGCACCGAGGCGAGGATCGCGAACGCGAACGCCGCGCCGAGCTGGGCGGTGAAGGTCGCGGTCTGCGTGATGAAGCCCGGGCCGATGGCCGAGGTCGCCATGAGGAAGATGGCGCCGAGGATCGGGCCCCTCCGGCTCTTCGCGAAGGCCTTGGCCCTCGTGCCCGCGTCGGCCTCGCCGGCGGTCGTGTGCTGTGCGTCGGTCATCGGATCCCCATCTCCGTCGAAGGGCTCTGCTGCGCGGGGAGCGCAGACCAGAGCGTAGCTTCCGTAGGACATTGTCGCAACGATTGTTGAACAATCTGGGTCCGGAATGTTTCGTCCTCGTTGCATCGCGCCGTAGCATCCGACTATGAGCGACCACGGGACGACCCTCGCCGACACCCTGCGCGAGCAGATCATCCAGGGCGCGTTCGCGCCCGGCGAGCGGCTCTCCGAGGCGTCCCTCGCCGACCGGCTCGACGTCTCCCGCAACACGCTCCGCGAGGCGTTCCGCGTGCTCGCCCAGCACGGGCTCGTCGAGCACGTGCCCCACCGCGGCGTCTCCGTCGCCTCCCCCACGACCGCCGACGTCATCGACATCTACCGCGCGCGCCGGCTCATCGAGGGCGGCGTGCTGCGCGAGGCGTCGTCGCTGCATCCCGGCGTGACCGCCATGCGCGCGGCGCTCGAACGGGCCGAGGATGCGCTGGGCCGGGCCGACTGGACGGTCGTGGGCAGCGCCAACATGGCGTTCCACGCGGCGCTCGTGTCGCTCGCCGACAGCCCCCGCCTGACGCGCGCGCACGACCAGCTCGCGGCGGAGCTGCGCCTCGCGTTCCTCGCGATCGACGACCCTGAGTCGCTGCACCGCCCGTTCGTGGCGAAGAACCGCACCGTGCTCGAGGCGCTCACCGACGAGGGGCCCGCCCGCGCCGCCGAGGAGCTCGAGCGCTACCTCGTCGACTCGGAGCGGCGCGTGCTGGGCGCGTACTCGCGGATGGGGCGGCGGTGAGGTGAGCGGCTAGCTGGCCCCTCGGCCCGGGACGGGCCCCGGCGCGGCGCTCGCCCCCTCGGCCCGGGACGGGCCTCGGCGCGGCGCTCCCCCCTCGGCCCGGGACGGGCCTCGGCGTCAGGCCAGGAAGGGGCCAGCAATGGCCCCTTCCCTAACTGGCCTGACGCATCTGCCGCAGGTCGCGCTTCAGGTCGTGCAGCTCGTCGCGGATGCGTGCCGCGAGCTCGAACTTCAGCTCGCCCGCCGCCTCGGTCATCTGCGCCGTGAGGTCGGCGATGATCGCCTCCAGCTGCGCCGGCCCGTCGAGATCGGAGCGGTCGCGCGCGAGCCTCGGCGTCGGCGCACCGCGCTTGGTGCCGGCGAGCAGCTCGTCGGTGTCGGCCTGCTCGCGCGAGAGCACCTCGGTGATGTCGGCGATGCGGCGCCGCAGCGGCGTCGGGTCGATGCCGTGCTCGGTGTTGTACGCGACCTGCACCGCGCGCCGGCGGTCGGTCTCGTCGATCGCGAGGCGCATCGAGTCGGTGATGCGGTCGGCGTACATGTGCACCTCGCCCGACACGTTGCGGGCGGCGCGGCCGATGGTCTGGATGAGCGAGGTCGACGAGCGCAGGAACCCCTCCTTGTCGGCGTCGAGGATCGAGACGAGCGACACCTCCGGCAGGTCGAGGCCCTCGCGCAGCAGGTTGATGCCGACGAGCACGTCGAACACGCCCTGCCGCAGCTGCGTCAGCAGCTCGACGCGCCGCAGCGTGTCGACGTCGGAGTGCAGGTAGCGCACCCGCACGCCCGCCTCCGTGAAGTACTCGGTGAGCTCCTCGGCCATCTTCTTCGTCAGCGTCGTCACGAGCACGCGCTCGTCGCGCTCGGCGCGCACGCGGATCTCCTCGAGCAGGTCGTCGATCTGGCCCTTCGTGGGCTTGACGACGAGCTTCGGGTCGACGAGGCCCGTCGGGCGGATGATCTGCTCGACGACCGTGTCGGCGAGGCCCATCTCGTACTTGCCCGGCGTCGCCGACAGGTAGACCTTCTGCGGCGTGCGCTCGAGGAACTCGTCGAACTTCAGCGGCCGGTTGTCGAGCGCGCTCGGGAGCCGGAAGCCGTGCTCGACGAGCGAGCGCTTGCGGCTCGCATCGCCCTCGTACATGGCGCCGATCTGCGGCACGGTGACGTGCGACTCGTCGATCACGACGAGGAAGTCGTCGGCGAAGTAGTCGAGCAGGCAGTGCGGCGGCTCCCCCGGCCCGCGGCCGTCGATGTGGCGCGAGTAGTTCTCGATGCCCGAGCAGAAGCCGATCTGCTCCATCATCTCGAGGTCGAACGTCGTGCGCATGCGCAGCCGCTGCGCCTCGAGCAGCTTGCCCTCGCGCTCGAGCTCCTTCAGGCGGCCGTCGAGCTCGTCGCGGATGCGCTCCATCGCCCGGTGCATGCGCTCGTTGCCGGCCACGTAGTGGCTGCCGGGGAAGATCGACACCGCGTCGTGCGTCTCGAGCACCTCGCCCGTGAGCGGGTGGAGCGTCGACAGCGCCTCGATCTCGTCGCCGAAGAGCTCGATGCGGATCGCGTGCTCCTCGTACATCGGGATGATCTCGATCGTGTCGCCGCGCACGCGGAAGGTGCCGCGCGTGAACGCGACGTCGTTGCGCTGGTACTGCATCGCGACGAACCGGCGCAGCAGCGCCTGGCGGTCGACGCGCATGCCGACCTGCAGCGCCACCATCGCCTCGAGGTACTCCTCGGGCGTGCCGAGGCCGTAGATGCAGGAGACGGTCGAGACGACGATCACGTCGCGCCGCGACAGCAGCGCGTTCGTCGCGGAGTGCCGCAGCCGCTCGACCTCGGCGTTGAGCGAGGAGTCCTTCTCGATGAAGGTGTCCGTCTGCGGGATGTACGCCTCGGGCTGGTAGTAGTCGTAGTACGAGACGAAGTACTCGACGGCGTTGTTGGGCAGCAGCTCGCGGAACTCGTTTGCGAGCTGCGCGGCGAGCGTCTTGTTGTGGGCGAGCACGAGGGTGGGCCGCTGCACCTGCTCGACGAGCCACGCGGTGGTCGCGCTCTTGCCGGTGCCCGTCGCGCCGAGCAGCACCACGTCGGTCTCGCCGCGCCCGAGCGCGTCGGCGAGCTCGCGGATGGCCTTCGGCTGGTCGCCGCTCGGCTGGTACTCGCTGATGACCTCGAACGGCCGCACGGCACGGGTCGGTTCCATGCCTCCAGCCTACGAGCGGCCGCCCACAGGCTCCTGCGAGAGCCGTCGCCACAGCGCATCGGTCTGCGCGACCGTCGCATCGAGGTCCCCGCCGGTGTCGATCACGACGTCGGCGATGGCGAGCCGGCGCTCGTCGCTCGCCTGCGACGCGACGCGCGCCCGCGCATCCGCCTCCGTCATGCCGCGCAGCGCCACGAGCCGCTGCACCCGGATGTCCTCGGGCGCGTGGGCGACGACGACGAGGTCCCAGGGGTCGTCGGGGCGCGCCTCCACGAGCAGCGGCACGTCGTAGACCACGACCGCCGCGGGGTCGGCCGCGAGCGCCGCGCGGAACCGGCGGCCCGACTCGGCCGAGACGGCCGGGTGCACGATCGCGTTCAGGCGGCGGCGGGCCGCGTCGTCGGCGAACACCACGGCGCCGAGCGCCGCGCGGTCGAGCGATCCGTCGGCGCGCAGCACCTGCGGGCCGAAGGACTCCGCGATCGCGGCGAGCACGGGCTCCCCCGGCTGCTGCAGCTCGCGCACGACGGTATCCGCGTCGACGACGACCGCGCCGAGCTCGGCGAGGCGGCCGGCGATGGTGGACTTGCCGGAGGCGATGCCGCCGGTGAGCGCGACGAGGGGCATAGCAGCAGTCTCCCACGGCGTTTCCTGAGTCAACCTCAAGCGTTCACTGCGCCGCGGCGTCCGCGCCTGCTGAGGCGCCCGCCGTAGCGTCACGAGCGTCCCAGGGAAGGAGGCGCCGTGATCGCCCTCCGACGCATCGCCATCGCGACGCTCGCGCTGCTCGCGGCCGCCGCCGCGGTCGCCGCCGTGCTCTGGGCCGCCGCGCTCGCCGGCCTCGCGCACCCCGTCGTGGTCGCGACCGGCGCCATGCAGCCCTCGTACGCGGCCGGCGACCTGCTCGTCACGACGCGCGTGCCCACCGCCGACCTCGCCGAGGGCGACGTCGTCAGCGTCCCGAGCGGCGGCACGCTCCTGCCCGAGCGGATCGTCGCCGTGGAGGCGCTCGCCCCGGGCTCATGGAGCCTCACCACGGCGGCGGACGCCACCGAGCGCGTCTCGGAGCACCGCGTCGGCGCGGAGGCCTGGGCCCCGACGCTCCGCGTCCCCGGCATCGGCGCCGTCGCCGCCTCGGTGCTGGAGCCGAAGCTCGGCCTCCCCCTGCTCGCCGCGGCCGGGCTCCTGCTCGCCGTGGTCCTGTTCGCGAAGTCGCCGGCGGCGCCGCCGGCGCGCCGGCTCGTGTGAGCCGGGATCGACCCGCTCGACGAGGAGGTGGTCTCCGTGAGGACCGCAGAAGGTAGCATGACCGCTGTCGCACCCAAGAGCGCGATGCGAGACCTGGGAGGCCCCGTGGACGAGGACGTCGCCGTCGTCATCGAGGATGGCGAGGACATCCGCGAGCTGCTCGCGCAGGTCCTCACGCAGGGCGGGTTCACCGTCCACACCGCCGCCGACGGCGCCGCGGGCGTCGAGCTCGTGCGCGAGCACGACCCGATCGTCGTCACGATCGACGTCAACATGCCCGGCATCGACGGCTTCGAGACCGCGCGCCAGATCCGCAGCCTGACGACCGCCTACCTCGTCATGATCACCGCGCGCGGCGACGAGATCGACACGCTCGTCGGCCTGCAGACCGGTGCCGACGACTACATCGTGAAGCCCTTCC
The DNA here is from genome assembly GCF_007923295.1 of Agrococcus sediminis. Lineage (GTDB taxonomy): Bacteria > Actinomycetota > Actinomycetes > Actinomycetales > Microbacteriaceae > Agrococcus > Agrococcus sediminis. The sequence continues at coordinate 123,085 of NZ_VOIR01000013.1, forward strand.
GGCCCCGCGAGCTGCGGGCCCGGATCGAGGCGATGATGCGCCGGCCCCGCGCGATCGCCTCGACGCATCCGTCTCCCCCGCCGTCGGCGCCGCAGCCGCCGCAGGGCTGGGGCCAGGGCGTCTCCGACCACACCGGCCCCCACCAGGTGGCGCCGAGCCCCGCGCACGCCTCGTCGGCCCCCTGGGCCGAGGACGAGCCGGGCGTCGCCCCGCTCGTGCACCGCGGCCTGCGGCTCGAGCCGGGCGCGCGCGTCGTCGAGCTCGACGGCGCCGAGGTCGAGCTGACGCGCAGCGAGTTCGACATCCTGCGCATGCTGCTCGGCTCCGGCCGCCGCGTCGTCAGCAAGCTGCAGCTGGCCGGCATGCTGCGCGGCGAGCGCGGCGAGCCCGACCACTTCCTCAGCGAGCACGACGCGCGCGCCATCGAGGTGCACGTCGCCAACCTGCGCCGCAAGCTCGGCGAGTCGCCCTCGGAGCCCCGCTGGATCGAGACCGTGCGCGGCGTCGGCTACCGCCGCACCGCCTGACCCAGCGCCTGATCGGTCTCGTCGTCCTCACCGGCGACCACGACCGTCACGTCGTCGCTCGCCATGGCGCGCCGCGCCGCCGAGCGCGCCGCCTCGATGAGCGCCTCGCGGTCGTAGCCGGTGATGCTCGTGAGGCTCACGCCCATGCCGATCGGCGGCACGACGGGCACGCCCGCCGTGCGCATCTGGTCGAGCATGGCGCGGTGCATGCGCGCGGCGAGCTGGCGCGCGTCGGCGGGCGACGAGGGCTGGAAGGCGAGCATCAGGATGCCGTGATCGTCGGTGCCGAGCGCCGCCGTCGTCGGCGACAGGCGGCGCACCGCGGCGCGGGCAGCCTGCCGCACGTGGTCGGCCTCGTCGGCGCCGAAGGCGGTGGCGATCCGCGAGAGCGCGTCGATGCGCACCACGAGCACGCCGAACAGCTCCGCGCGCCGGTTGGCGCGCATGAGCCGGCCGCCGAGCACCCGTGAGAACGACGGCGCGAGCAGCACGCCGTCGGGTGCGATCGCCATGAGCGTCGAATCCTCGGTGCCGCGCAGGCGCACCTGCTCGGCGCGGAGGACGGATGCGACGGTCACGGCGACGATCGCCAGGCAGATCGTGGCCACCCCTGCCAGGCCGCTGCTCACCCACTCCTGGAACACCGGGTGCTCGGTGCCGAGCGTGACGGCGCTCACGAGCCGCACCGCCTGGAACACCGACGCGAGCGCGAGCACGACGCCGAGGCCGAGCGCGGTGCGGGTGCGGCGCATCGCGCCCCGCCGGAAGGTCTCGAACGCGCCGAGCGCGCCGAAGGCGGCGTTCGCGGCGAACATCACCCAGGCGCCCGACCAGGCGCCCTCGAGCGGCACGTCGATGAGCGCGGCGAGGAACACGAGCGCCACGGTCGCGCCCAGCACGTAGGCGGGACGCCGCGCGGCCCGGCCGTTGAAGACCCGGCAGCCGAGCCACAGCAGCCCGAGGCACGCGACCCAGGCGGCGTTGCCGATCGCGAGCGGCCACCAGCTGCCCTCGCTCACGGTGTAGACGATGAAGGCCTCGGTCGCGATCATCCCGCCGATGAACCCGAGCGCCCAGACGCGGCCGGCGCGGTCGTCCTTGCGGACCATCGTCTCGAGCACGAACAGGCCGCCCGCGACGTGCACGACGAGCGCGGTGATGAGGCGGACGGTGTCCGGGTCGAGGGTCATGCCTGCACTCCGCTCCTGCGCAGAGGCAGGCGCACCACGAAGGTCGCGCCGCTCCCCGGCTCGCTCTGGACGGTGATCTCCCCGCCGTGCGCACGCACGAGGTCCCTGCTGATCGTGAGGCCGAGCCCGTTGCCCGGCGCCCGCGCCGTGGCGCCGCGGTAGCGGCGCTCGAACAGGTGCGGCAGCGCGTCCTCCGGGATGCCGGGCCCGTCGTCGCGCACCACGAGCCACGCGTGCTTGTCGTCGGAGGTGACCCCGACCTCGATGAGCCCGTCGCCCGTGTGGTAGTTGACCGCGTTGCCGACGAGGTTGTCGACCACCTGGCGGATGCGGATGGGGTCGATGTCGGCGTGCACGGGCTCGATGCCCGACGTGTCGACGACGATGTTGCGCGCCGCGGCGCGCGGCTCGAGCGCCTCGACCGACGCCACCACGACGGCCGAGAGGTCCTCGCGCACCGGGCGCACGTCGAACCGTCCCGGCCCGTCGGCGGTCGCGGCGAGGATGTCGCCGATGATCACGAGGAGGCGCGAGGCGTTGCGCTCGGCGATCTCGAGGCTGCGGCGCGCCTGCGGGCCGACGTCGCCGCCGTCGAGCGCGAGGTCGAGGTGCCCGAGCACGCTCGTGAGCGGCGTGCGCAGCTCGTGCGAGACGGAGGCGACGAGCTCGTCGCGCATGTGCACCGCGGTCTGCTCGGCCGTGACGTCGCGCGTGACGAGGATCGCGCCCGCGTCGGCCCCGTCGACGTCGAGGAGCCGCCGGGCGGTCGACTGCAGCGCGCGACGGTTCTCCCCCGGCGGGCCGATCCACGACAGCTCGTTCTCGAACGTCTCCCCGCGGCGCGCTCGGGCCGCCGGCGTCATGCCGGGCTCGATGGGCGTCACGCCGTCGGGCCCGAACATCTGCCCGCCCTCACCCACGGCCGTCAGGCGGGCGTTCGCATCGTTCTCGATCGAGATGGAGCCGTCCGCGCCGATGCGCACGACGCCGAAGTCGACCGCGTCGAGCAGCTCGCTCACCGCATCCTCCTGCCGCCGGGCGCGCTCGACCGCGTGGTCGAGGTACTCCGCCTGCTCGTCGAGCAGCGCGCGCTGCGCCGCGGCCCGACGCGCGCCGACGAAGGCGATGACGGCCGCGGTCACGATCGCGATCGGGCCGAGGTAGATGTGCACGCGGTTCGGCAGGTCGTCGGAGAACAGCAGCGCCGTCCAGAACAGCAGCGATGAGCCGCCGGCGCCGATCACGAGCCCCCGCCAGCCGCCGACCGTCGCGAGCCAGGTGGCCGGCACGAGCCAGAGCAGCCACAGCTCGGACGCGGGGTCGGCGATCTGCAGCATGTAGATGGCGACCAGATCGCCGATCGGGATGAGCGCGACCCACGCCGGGTGCACGCGGTTCCAGGGCACGACGAGCGCGGCGACCGTGAGCGCGAAGACGAGCAGCACGCCCGTGAAGAGCAGGTCGGCGTCGGAGACGCCGCCGCGCACGACCACCAGCCCGCACGCGACGAGCGTCGCGGCGGCCAGCAGCAGCTGGTTGACGGCGGTCGCGCGCTCGCGCGTGCGGTCGGGGCGCACCGTGCCGGTGCGCGCTGGGATGACCGCCGCGATCATGGGATGACGCTACCGCGCCGCGGCTCGCTTCGGCGCACGCCCGGGCCCCGCCGCTACGATCGGCGCGAGCGGCCGACCGGGTCGCGGCGAGGAGGCATCGTGCTGGAGTTCCTGACGGGGTCCGGGCTGGCGGCTGCGGCCGGCATGAACGCCTACATCCCGCTGCTCGCGGTCGGGGTGGCGGGCCGCTTCTTCCCGGATGCGATGCAGCTGCCCGAGGGATGGGCGTGGCTGTCGAACGGCTGGGTGCTCGGCATCATCGCCGTGCTGCTCGTCGTCGAGGTCGTCGCCGACAAGATCCCCGCGGTCGACAGCGTCAACGACGTCATCCAGACGATCGTGCGGCCCACGGCCGGCGGGCTCGTCTTCGGCTCGTCGTCGACCGCCTCCACCGTCGCGGTCACCGACCCGGCGGAGTTCTTCTCGACCCACCAGTGGGTGCCGATCCTCGTCGGCGCCGTGATCGCGCTCACGGTGCACGCGGGGAAGACGGCGCTCCGGCCCGCCGCGAACATCGCGACCGCCGGTGCGGCCGCCCCTGTCGTGTCGACGATCGAGGACGTCGGCGCGGTCGGCATGTCGCTGCTCGCGATCGTCGCGCCGCTGCTCGTCGTGGTCGCGCTGCTGCTCCTCGGCCTCTTCGGCTGGTCGGTGTGGCGGAGCGCGCGGAGGCGGCGCAACGCCGACCTGCGGCCGGCGACCGAGCGCATGGCCGACGGCTAGGCCGGCACCGCCTCGACGGCGTCCATGCGCCAGGCGCCCTGCCACCGCGCGACGCGGCCGTCGGCGCCCCGCTCCGCGATCGCGGTCTCGTGGCCGGAGCCCATGCCCGTCGCGGCGCGGATGCGCACCCGGTCGTCGTCGAGCGGCTCGAGCTCGTCGACCGCCGCCATCGGGTCGGCGGCCGTCGGCGAGACGCCGAGCAGGCGCCCGCCGAGCTCGACGACGTCGACGCGGCCCCAGACGCTCGCGAACGACCCCTCGAACGAGCGGGCGCGCTCGATCGGGGCGTCGGTGCCCTCGAGCGCCGCGTGCACGAGCCGCGCGAGCCCGACCGCGAGCTCCTCCGCCGGGCCGTCGATCGCGTTCGTCAGCACGCTCACCACCACGTCGCGCTCCGCGTCGACGAGCGTGCGCGTCGCCTGGCCCGTCCAGGCGCCGCCGTGGCCCGCCCAGGTGCGTCCGTCGACCTCGCGCAGCATGAGGCCGAGGCCATAGCCGCCCGCGCCCCCGTCGCGACCGGTCGTCGACCAGTGCTGCTGCCGCATGCGCCTGCGGGCGGCGGCGCTCAGCAGCCGGCCGTCGGCGTCGACGACCGTCCGCAGCGCATCCGTCAGCTCCGCCGCCGTCGACACCGCGCCGGTCGCGGCTGCGAGGGCTCGTGCCGCGGGGCTGCCGAGCGCCGTGCGCTCGGTCGCCGAGTGCAGCGCCGAGTGGCCGGTCACGAGCGGCGAGTCGCCGTCGTTGAGGTCGGCCGCGGTCGCGGCGAGGCCGAGCGGCTCGGCGAGCAGGCGCGCGAAGGCGTCGGCGTAGGGCACGCCGGTCGCGCCCTCGACGACGAGCCCGAGCAGCCCGAAGCCGACGTTGGAGTACTTGAACTCGACGGATGCGGGGATCCGCTCGACGCCGGACCTCGCGATCGCGAGCAGGCCGTCGTGGTCGGGGAACGGGCCCGCGAGGTGCCAGAAGCCCACGTCGTCGCCGTCGCGCACCGCACCGCCGCCGTGCGAGAGCAGCTCCCGCACGAGCAGCCTGCCGGCGTCGGTGCCGCGGAGCGCCGGCGCGTGCTGCTGCGCCTCGTCGTCGAGGCGCAGGCGGCCCTCGTCGACGAGCCGCATCGCGACGATCGCGGCGAGCGCCTTCGAGTGGGAGGCGATGCGGAAGCGGTGCGCGCTCGTGAGCGCCTCGCCCGTCGCCTCGTCGGCGACGCCGTGCGCCGTGTCGAGCACGAGCTCGCCCCCGATGCGCACCGCCGCCTGCACGCCCGGGATGCGCAGCCGCCAGCGGCGGTAGGCGAGCCAGCGGTCGGCGTACTCGAGGGCGTGCGGGATCGCGTCGTCGGCGGGCATGCCTCCGATCCTGGCATGCCCCGCAACGCGGAGCGGGCCGCATCCGGAGGATGCGGCCCGCTCGTGGTGCGATCGACTACTCGCTCGAGCCCGTGAGCTTCTCGCGGAGTGCGGCGAGGGCCTCGTCGTCGGCGAGCGTGCCGGCGCTGGACGACTCCTCGGAGCTGCCGCCGAACGACTGGGCGCCCGAGGGCACGTCGTTCGAGAGCACGGAGGCGTCGCGAGCAGCGGCGACCTGCGCCTTGTGCGCCTCCCAGCGCGTCTGCGCTGCGGCGTACTCGGCCTCCCAGGCCTCGCGCTGCGACTCGAAGCCTTCCTTCCACTCGTTCGTCTCGGGGTCGAAGCCCTCCGGGAACTTGTAGTTGCCCTGCTCGTCGTACTCGGCGAGCATGCCGTAGAGCGCCGGGTCGAAGTCGGTGCCCTCGGGGTCGACGCCCTCGTTCGCCTGCTTCAGCGAGAGCGAGATGCGGCGGCGCTCGAGGTCGATGTCGATGATCTTCACGAAGACCTCGTCGCCGACCGCGACGACCTGGTCAGCCGTCTCGACGTGGCGGGCCGACAGCTCGGAGATGTGCACGAGGCCCTCGATGCCGTCCGCGACGCGCACGAACGCGCCGAACGTGACGAGCTTCGTGACCTTGCCCGGTGCGACCTGGCCGATGGCGTGGGTGCGGGCGAAGATCTGCCACGGGTCCTCCTGCGTCGCCTTGAGCGACAGCGAGACGCGCTCGCGGTCGAGCTCGACGGTGAGGATCTCGACGGTGACCTCCTGGCCCACCTCGACGACCTCCGACGCGTGCTCGATGTGCTTCCACGAGAGCTCGGAGACGTGCACGAGGCCGTCGACCCCGCCGAGGTCGACGAAGGCGCCGAAGTTGACGATCGACGAGACGACGCCCTTGCGGACCTGGCCCTTCTGCAGCGACTGGAGGAACTGGCCGCGCGATGCGGACTGCGTCTCCTCGAGCAGCGCCCGGCGCGACAGGACCACGTTGTTGCGGTTCTTGTCGAGCTCGAGGATCTTGGCCTCGATCTCCTGGCCCAGGTACGGGGTGAGGTCGCGCACGCGGCGGAGCTCGATGAGCGAGGCCGGCAGGAAGCCGCGCAGGCCGATGTCGACGATGAGACCGCCCTTGACCACCTCGATGACGGTGCCAGTGACGACGCCGTCCTCGTCCTTGATGCGCTCGACGTCGCCCCAGGCGCGCTCGTACTGCGCGCGCTTCTTCGAGAGGATCAGGCGACCCTCCTTGTCCTCCTTCTGGAGGACGAGCGCCTCGACGGTGTCGCCGACCTCGACGACCTCCGTCGGGTCGACGTCGTGCTTGATGGAGAGCTCGCGCGAGGGGATGACACCCTCGGTCTTGTAGCCGACGTCGAGCAGGACCTCGTCGCGGTCGATCTTGACGACGGTGCCCTCGATGAGGTCGCCGTCGTTGAAGAACTTCAGGGTCTTCTCAACGGCGGCCATGAAGTCATCGGTCGAGCCGATGTCGTTCACAGCGACCTGCTTGGGAGCCTTGGTCGTTGCAGTGGTCATAGAGTTCAAGGTGCCTTATTGGGGGATCTCGGGCCGACGGGCATGCGGATGCTCGGCGGCGGTTCGGATGGGTGATGCGTCACACGCGTGACCCAGCGATCCTACACGGGCGCCGCCACCCCCGACAACCCGCTCCGCGGAGCCGGGATGGCTATCCTCGGCGGGTGCTCATCGCAGACGGCTCCTCGCTCCGCATCGTCGTCGACCCCGAGCGGCGCCGCCCGGTCGCGCGCGTCTACCGCGTGCTCGCGATCGGCGCCGGCGTCACGGCGGCCTGGGCCGCGCTCTGGTTCGGCGGCGCGCTCGTGGGCGGCCTGACGGGCGTCGATCCGCTGGGCCTCGGCCGCTTCGCGCTGCTCGCGCTCGGCGGTGTCGGCATGGTCTGCGCAGCGCTGATCGCTGCGCTCGCCGTCTGGTCGGCGGGCGTCGTGCACCACGTCGAGCGCCGCTTCCCGCTCGGCGCCACGCTCCTCGCCGTCGGTCCCGCAGGCGTCGAGGGGCCGGCCGGCCTCGTGCCCTACGAGGCGCTGCAGCGCGTCGCGGTGCGCTGGCACGGCGTGCGGCTGCGACCCACGCTCACCCTCGGCGACGTCGCCGGCCGGGAGGTGGGCCGCGCCATCGGCCGCCGGACCGGGCTCGACGCGCACCGGTCGGTGCTGCTGCTGCCCCACGGCGCTCCCGAGGTCGCGCTGCACGCGGGCCCCTTCGCCGACGACCGGGAGTTCGCCCGCGTGGTCGACGCGCTCCGCTTCGAGCTCGGGCGGCGCGGCATGCGCCTCGACGCCGACAAGGGCTGAGCCCGGCTCAGTCGTGCGCGAGCGCCGACCGCACCATCATGGTGCCGATCGGCTCGGCGGCCGTGCCCGCCGCGAGCTCGGCGTCGAACAGCCCGCGGTCGGCGGTCGCCGCGGCCAGCAGCGCCGGGTCGGCGCTCGCGCGCCAGCGCGCCATCGCCGCCTCGGTCTCTGCCTCGAGGGCGTCGAGCGCCTCGTCCCAGGCGTCCATGCGCCGCTCGTGCTCGCGCTCGGCGCGGCCGCCGCCGAGCAGGCGGGCGAGCATGCCGCGCTCCGGGGCCGCAGGCTCCTCCGCCTGCAGCCGCAGCGAGGCGGCGCGGGCCGCCTCGCACACGCGCATCGGCTCACCCGCGTGCGGCCCGAGCGCGGCGCGCTCGAGCTGCGCGAGCTGGTCGAAGTGGTCGACCGGCTCGCGCAGCCCGGCCGCCGCGTCGCGTGCGCTCATGCCCCGCGCAGCACGGCCTCGCGCAGCGTGTCGAGCCCGACGCCGCCGATGTTCAGCACGCGCATGTGGAAGCGCTTCAGGTCGAACGCGTCGCCCTCGGCGTCCTTCGCGGCATCGCGGATCTGCTCGAAGATGCGCTGGCCGATCTTGTACGACGGCGCCTGCCCGGGCCAGCCGAAGTAGCGGTTCACCTCGAACCGCACGAACGGCTCGTTCATGTTCACGTTCGAGCGCATGAACTCGAAGGCGTAGTCGAAGTCCCACTCGCCCGTGCCGTCGAGGCGCGGCTTGCCGAGGTGCACGCCGATGTCGAGCACGACGCGGGCCGCGCGCATCCGCTGCCCGTCGAGCATGCCGAGGCGGTCGGCCGGGTCGTCGAGGTAGCCGAGCGACTCCATCAGCCGCTCGGCGTACAGCGCCCAGCCCTCGGCGTGGCCGGAGGTGCCGGCGAACGCGCGCCGCCAGAGGTTCAGCTGCTTGCGGTTGTAGGTCGCCTGCGCGATCTGCAGGTGGTGGCCCGGGACGCCCTCGTGGTAGACGGTCGTCAGCTCGCGCCAGGTGTCGAACTCCGTGACGCCCTCGGGCACCGACCACCACATGCGGCCGGGGCGCGAGAAGTCGTCGGAGGGGCCCGTGTAGTAGATGCCGCCGGTCTGGGTCGGCGCGATCATGCACTCGAGCGCCGTGATGGGCTCGGCGATGTCGAAGTGGCTGCGCCCGAGCTCCTCGATCGCGCGGTCGCTCGTCGCCTGCATCCACGCCTTGAGCGCGTCGGTGCCGTGCAGCTTGCGGCTCGCATCCTGGTCGAGGAACGCGATCGCCTCCTGCACGGAGGCGCCCGGCTTGATCTCGTGCGCGATCGCCTCCTGCTCGGTGCGCATGCGCTCGAGCTCCTCGATGCCCCACGCGTAGGTCTCGTCGAGGTCGACCTCGGCGCCGAGGAAGCGGCGCGACATGAGCGAGTAGAACTCGCGGCCCACGGCGTCGACGGGGTTGGCGGATGCGGCGAGCTCGGAGCGCAGGAACTCGGCGAGCCGCGCGTGCGCCTCGGTCGCCTCGCCAGCCGCGGCCGCGAGGTCGCTGCGGAGCGACTCGGGCAGCTCCGCCTCCCCCGCCTTCGCGGACCCGGCGAACTCGTGGAAGAAGCCCTTCCCGGGCGCGTAGTCGGTGAACTGCTCGAGCACGTTGTCGATCTGGCGCGCGGCGGGCGTGTTGCCCGTCGCGATGCCGTTGCGCAGCGACGCGATGTAGCCGTCGATCGCGGCCGGCACGTTGCGCATGCGCTCGGCGATCGTCGACCAGTCGTCCTCGGTCGCGGTCGACATCAGGTCGAAGATGTCGCGGATGCCCGAGGCCGGGCTCGCGAGGTTGTTCAGGTCGCGGTCGCCCCAGCCGGAGGCCTCGACGTCGAGCTCCAGCTGCAGCTCGCGCGACAGGTCGGTCTTGGTCACCCAGTCGACGTCGTCGGCGGGCTCGGCGGCCTGGAGCGCGGCGAGCGTCTCGCGAGCGAGCTCGGCGTCGGCCCTGCGGCCCTCGGGCGAGTAGTCGCCGTAGCCGGCCTTGTCGCCCTCGAGGCCGACGTACACGTTGATCTCGGGGTTCAGCGCCGCCGCCCTGTGCACGTAGGCCTCGGCGATGCGGTCGATCTCGGTCTGCGGGCGCGACGGAGCGCCGGCGGTCTCGTCAGTCATGGCGACAGCCTAGTCAGACGAGGCGCCCCATCACCTCGCGCTCGAACAGCTCGATGCCGTCCTGCTCGAACGCGACCTCCGGCATGTAGGCGATGAGCGTGCCGAGGCCCGCCTCGCGCAGCGCGCCCACGTGGTCGAGCACCTGCTGCGGCGTGCCGACGACCGCGCCCTTCGTCGAGAAGCCGGTGCCGGCGTGCTCGGCGGGCATCGCCGAGTCGGCGCGCGCGTTCACCTCGTCGACGACGCGTCGCGCCTCCGCCTCGGTCTCCCGGACGACGATGTTGAGGTTCGAGGTCAGGCGCACCTCGGCGGGGTCGCGCCCCTCGCGCTCGAGGTGCCCGAGCAGCACGTCGCGCTTGCGGGCGAACTGCTCGGGGCTGCCGCCGAAGTTCGTCGCGTCGGCCCACTTCGCCGCGTAGCGCAGCGTGCGCTGCTCGCCGCCGCCGGCGATCCACGTGGGGATGCGCGGCCGGCCGTCGCGGCCGGTCTGCAGCGGCTGGGGGCGGCAGATCGCGCCGTCGACCGCGTACGTCTGCGACTCGATCGTCGCCTCGCCGTCGGCCCACAGGCGCTGGATGATCTGCACGCCGTCGCGGAGCGCCGAGATGCGGTCGCCGACGCCCGGGAAGCCGTAGCCGTACGCGCGCCACTCGTGCTCGTACCAGCCGGCGCCGATGCCGAACTCGAGCCGGCCGCCGGAGATGACGTCGACGGTCGCGGCGACCTTCGCGAGGTAGGCGGGGTTGCGGTAGCCCATGCACGTGCACATCTGGCCGAGCCGCACGCGGCTCGTCGTGGCGGCGAGCGCGGCCATGAGCGTCCAGGCCTCGTGCGTGGCCTCGCCGGTCGGCTGCGGCGTCGTGTGGAAGTGGTCGTAGACCCAGATCGAGTCCCACGCGCCGGCATCGGCGCGCTTCGCGACGTCGAGCATCCGCCCCCACTGGTCGGCGGGGTCGATGCCGACGAGGTCGAGCCGCCAGCCCTGCGGGACGAAGAGGCCGTACTGGAGTGCGTCGTGAGTCATGGCGCCAGCCTAGGCGCGCCGGCTGGGCTCTTCAGGCGGCGTGGGACCGGCGGGATTGACAGCGCGAGTCCGGCGGAGGATCGTGCGAGCCGCAGGAGCACGCGCTGCGGAGCGCCGCGCAGCCGTTGGGAGCCGCCCATGCAGACGACCGATGGCGTCGACGCCTCGGCATCGACCGGGCGCAGGCGCTCGCACGGCGTCGCGCACCAGCTCGGCGCGACGGCGGTCGGCGCGCTCGTCGGGCTCACCTGGGCAGCCTCGCTCCGGGCCTACATGGTCGAGCTCGTCGGCACGACCTCCGTCTTCACGTGGTGGACAGTCGGCGCGATCCTGCTGCCGGGGGCGATCGCCGGCGCGTGCATCGGGCTCGCGCCTGCGCTCCACACCCGCAGTGCGGAGCGCGCGTGGCTGCTCGGGCTCGGGCCCCTCGCGTTCGCGGTGCTGCCCTTGCTCCGGCCCGGGGCGCTCGAGAGCCTGCTCACGCAGGGCCTGGGCGGCGGGGCGATCGGCGTCGCCGCCGCGCTCGTGCTCGGCGGCTTCGCGCTCGGCTCCATCGGCCCGCGGGCGGTGCGCGTCGCGTGCCTCGTGACCGCGCTGCTGCTCGTCGTCGGCGTCGCGGCCACCGTGCCCCTCATCGGCGGCGGCAGCCACGCGCTCACGACGCCGCGCGGCGTGTGGACGACGGTGCTCGTCGCCGGCCTGCTGCTGTGCGGCATCATCGGCACCGCGACCGCCCTCCGGCCGCGCGGCCGACCTCCGCGCTAGTGCGCGGCCGCGTCCCAGTTCGGCCCGACCCCGACCTGCACCTCGAGCGGCACCGACAGCTCAGCGGCACCGCCCATCTCGGCCCGCACGATGGCCTCGAGCGCCTCGCGCTCCCCCGTCGCCACCTCGAACACGAGCTCGTCGTGCACCTGCAGCAGCATGCGCGAGCCGAGCCCCTCGTCGATGATGCGCCGGTCGATCGCGATCATGGCCCGCTTGATGATGTCGGCGGCGGAGCCCTGGATCGGCGAGTTGAGCGCCTGCCGCTCGGCGTTCTCGCGCAGCACGCGGTTGGAGGAGGTGAGGTCGGGGAACGGTCGGCGGCGGCCGAAGATCGTCGTCGTATAGCCGTCGTCCTTCGCCTGCATGACCACGCCGCGCAGGTAGTCACGGATGCCGCCGAAGCGCTGGAAGTAGTCGAGCATCAGCTGCTTCGCCTCGGCCTGCGAGATGCGCAGCTGCTTCGACAGCCCGAAGGCGCTCAGCCCGTAGGCGAGGCCGTAGCTCATCGCCTTGACCTTCACGCGCTGCAGCGCGGTGACCTCGCTGGGGTCGACGCCGAAGATGCGGCTGCCGACGAAGCGGTGCAGGTCCTCGCCGGACAGGAACGCCTCGATGAGCCCCTCGTCGCCGGAGAGGTGCGCCATGATGCGCATCTCGATCTGCGAGTAGTCGGCGGTGAGCATCGTCTCGAACTCCGGCCCGTGTACGAAGGCCGAGCGGATCTCGCGGCTCACCTCGGTGCGCACCGGGATGTTCTGCAGGTTCGGGTCGTTCGAGGACAGGCGGCCGGATGCGGAGCCGGTCTGGTCGTACCGGGTGCGGATGCGCCCGTCGTCCTGGATCGCCCGCAGCAGCGTCTCGATGATCTGCGCGAGCTTCGTCGTCTCGCGGTGCTGCAGGAGGAGCCCCAGGAACGGGTGCGGGTTGGTCTCCTGCAGGTCGGCGAGCGCCTGCGCGTCGGTCGAGTAGCCCGTCTTCGTCGCGCGCGTCTTGGGCATGTCGAGCTCCTCGAAGAGCACGGCCTGCAGCTGCTTCGGGCTGCCGAGGTTGACCTCGTGGCCGATCTCGGCATAGGCGGCCTCGGCGTGGCCGGCCGCCTGCTCGCGCATGCTGTCGAGGATGCGCTGCAGCACCGCGCGGTCCATCTGCACGCCCTGCTGCTCCATGCGCACGAGGGCGGGCATGAGCGGCAGCTCGATGTCGTCGAGCACGCCGAGCGTGCCCGGGTCGAGCCGCGGCCGCTGCGCGCGCGCCACCTCGCCCGTGAGCCACGCGACGGTGCCGAGCTCCTCCGGCTCGATCTCGGGCACCAGCTGGTTCGGGTCGGGCGCCGGGAGCGTCGCCCCGAGCAGCGCCTCGGTCTGCCAGTCGAGCTCGAAGGTCTTCGGCGGGGCGGTCGGCGTCGCGAGCCAGGCGGCCACGCGCGTGTCGTGCGCGGCGCCGCCGAGCGACAGCCCTGCGCGCTCGAGGAGCTTGATCGAGGCCTTCACGTCGTGGAGCGCCTTCGGGGCGTCCGACGCGAGCCAGGCCGCGAATCCGTCGTAGTCGGCCGTGCCCGCCTTGTACGGCACGTACGCGCTCGCGCCCTCGGTCGCGACGCCGAAGCCGGCGATGCCGCCCGCGCCGTCGCCGGCGATCGACACGGCGACCGTGCCGGCCGCGCGCGCGAGCCACAGGTCGAGCTCCTCGTCGACGAGCTTCTGCACCGCGGGCGCCTGCACCTGCGGCTCGAGCGCCGCGGCCGACTCGCCGCTGCCCTCCTGCTTGAGCACGCGGTCGAGCAGCGTGCGGAACTGCAGGCGCTGGAAGACGTCGCGGAGCTTCGCCTCGTCGACCTGCCCGCGCGTGAGCTCGTCGAGGCTGACGCCCAGCTCGACGTCGGTGAGCAGCTGGTTGAGGCGGCGGTTGCGCTCCGCGCGATCGCGCTGCTCGCGGAGGTTGTTGCCGACGACGCCCTTGATCTCGTCGGCGTGCGCGAGCAGGTTCTCGACCGTGCCGTACTGCGTAATCCACTTGACGGCCGTCTTCTCGCCGACCTTGTCGATCCCGATGAGGTTGTCGCTCGTCTCGCCCACGAGCGCCGCGATCTCGGGGTACTGCGCGGGCTCGATGCCGTAGCGCTCGCGCACCGACTCGGGCGTGTAGTGCTTCAGCTCGGAGACGCCGCGCACCGACGGGTAGAGCAGCGTCACGTCGTCGTCGACGAGCTGGATCGTGTCGCGGTCGCCCGAGACCACGAAGACGCGCATGCCGGCCTGCGCGCCCTGCACCGAGAGCGTCGCGAGGATGTCGTCGGCTTCGTAGTCCTCCTTCGAGAGGGTGCGCACGCCCATCGCGTGCAGCGCCTGCTCGAGCAGCGGCACCTGGCCCTTGAACTCCTTGGGCGTCTCGTCGCGCGTGCCCTTGTACTCGGCGTACTCGCGGGTGCGGAACGAGAAGCGCGAGATGTCGAACGCGACCGCGAGGTGCGTCGGCCTGTGGTCTTGCAGCAGCTTGAGCAGCATCGACAGGAACCCGTGGATGGCGTTGGTGTGCTGCCCCTCCGAGTTGACGAAGTTCTCGAGCGGGAGGGCGAAGAACGCCCGGAACGCGAGCGAGTGGCCGTCGATGACCATGAGGGTAGGCTTCGTGTCCGACACGGCAGTCAGCCTAGCCCGCGTCACCGACACGGCCGCCGAGCACAGGAGACCCGCGTGACCCAGCCCATCCAGCCCGACGAGGCCGCGCAGCGACTGCTGCAGGAGCGCGAGGGCAGGCCGGGCGGCGAGCTCGCGGAGCGCATGGGCATCGAGTTCCTCGAGCTGTCGGCCGAGCGCTCGGTCGCGCGGATGCCGGCCGAGGGCAACCGCCAGCCGGTCGGCTTCGTGCACGGCGGCGCCTACTGCGTGATCGCCGAGACGCTCGGCTCCGTGAGCGCCAACATCCACGCCGGCCCCGGCCGGTACGCCGTGGGCGTCGACCTCAACGCGACGCACACCCGCTCGATCACGAGCGGCTGGGTGACGGCGGAGTGCACCGCGCTGCACCTCGGCCGGTCGATGACCGTGCACGAGATCGTCTGCCGCGACGACGAGGGCAGGCGCGCCTCGACGATCCGCATCACGAACTTCGTGAAGGACCGCTGACCGCGCCCGGCCCCTCGAGTGGCGCCTCCCGCGACTGAGTGGCGCCTCCCGCGCTCGAGTGGCGCCTCCCGCGCTCGAGTGGCGCCTCCCGCGATCGAGTGGCGACTCCCGCGATCGAGAGGCGCCTCCCGTCATCGAGTGCTCCGGCGATCGAGTGGCGGCTCCCGCGATCGAGTAGCGCCTCCCGCGATCGAGTGCCGGCTCGCCGCGATCAGGCCGCCTCCCAGGAGGAGTACCGCCGGTGCGCAGCGACGATCGTGCGCAGCAGCGCCTCTCCGCCGTCGGCCAGGTCGTCGCGGGTGACCGTGATGATGCACCAGCCCTCCGCGCGCAGCCTCGCGAGCCGGACGGCATCGCGGGCTCGCTGCTCCGGATCCTCGTGGTGCTCCCCGTCGTACTCGACGCCGAGCCGCAGGTGCGGCCAGCTGAGGTCGAGGCGCGCCACGAAGCAGCCTGCAGCATCGAGGACCTCGTGCTGGAGCACCGGCTCCGGCAGCGCTCGGAGGATCAGCAGCCGCACCAGCGACTCCCGCGGCGACTCCGCGCCGACGCGCACGAGCGCGAGCGCGCGTCGTGCGCGGTTCAAGCCGCGCGCGCCGGCATATCTGCGCAGCGCCTCCGTGAGCTCCTCGAGCGCCATCGCCTCGCGCCGCTTCCGCGACACCAGCCAGTCGCCGACGGCGACGAGCTCTTCGACGGTCAGGAGCGTCGCGAGGTGGACGAAGGCATCGGCTCGAGCCTCCACGCGCATCCCGTCGACCTCCGTCGTCGCCGACTTCAGCCGATGGCCGACGACGCCGGGCCGGTGCATCCGGGCGCGTCCCGTGGGCGAGGCGAGGTGCACCCGCGCCTCCTGCTCGAAGCGACCTGGGAGCGGCATCCCGTGGATGCGTGCGGCGGTGGTGTGCGAGAAGAACTGGTCGTCCTGTGCGAGCGCGCGCACGGCCTCGAGCAGCGCGCGGCCCTCGTCGCCGATCGCCGCGGTGATGCGGACGCCGCGCGCGGGTGCGGTGAAGGCCATCGACCGGAGCTCCGCCGCGGAGTAGCCGCGCTCGAGGCCGGTACGGACGGTGAAGCCGTGAGGGGTGTCCATGGCTCGCATGGTGACGCCGTCGAGCATCCGTTGCGGCCCCGGACGGTCCGGCTGTGGAGAACGGATGCGGTGGCGTCGGGGCGCCGCGCGATCGCAGGCGGCGCCACTCGATCTCGCAAGGCGCCACTCGATCTCGCAAGGCGCCACTCGATCGCGCAAGGCGCCACTCGATCGCGCGAGGCGCCACTCGATCGCGCGAGGCGCCACTCGATCGCGCGAGGCGCCACTCGATCGCGCGCGGCGCCACTCGATCACGCGGGGCGCCAATCGGTCGTGCGGGGCGCCACTCGATCGCGCGAGGCGCCACTCACACGGGGGCGGGCGCCGCGGGGAGGGCGCCGGCGGCGGGCGGCTACTTCTTGGGGGTGCCGAGCTGCTCGATGACGGCCTGGGCGACCTCGGCCATCGTCAGGCGGCGGTCCATCGACGCCTTCTGGATCCAGCGGAACGCCTCCGGCTCGGCCAGGCCCATGCGCTGGTTGAGCAGGCCCTTCGCGCGGTCGACGAGCTTGCGGGTCTCGAACCGGTCGGAGAGGTCGGTCACCTCGGCCTCGAGCGCGCGGATCTGGTCCCAGCGCGCGAGCGCGATCTCGATCGCCGGCAGCAGGTCGTTCTGCGTGAACGGCTTCACGACGTAGGCGAGCGCCCCGGCCTCGCCTGCGCGCTCGACGAGCTCCTTCTGGCTGAAGGCGGTGAGCAGCACGACGGGCGCGATCTTCGCGGCGCCGATGCGCTCGGCGGCGGTGATGCCGTCCATCTTCGGCATCTTCACGTCCATGACGACGAGGTCGGGCTCGAGCTCGGTGGCGAGCTCGACGGCGCGCTCGCCGTCGCCGGCCTCGCCGACGACCTCGAAGCCGGCGGCCTGCAGCGTCTCGACGATGTCGAGGCGGATGAGCGACTCGTCCTCGGCGACGAGCACCCGGCGTGCGGAGGATGCGGTCGGTGCGGCAGCCGCGTCGATCTGGGGCTCGGCGAAGAGGTCGTCGGTCATGAGCACTAGCCTAGTGTTCGGCCGACCGGGCAGATGCCCCGGCTCTCGCCGGTGTGGCGGAACAGGCAGACGCGGCGCACTCAAACTGCGCTTCCGCGAGGAGTGTGGGTTCGAGTCCCACCACCGGCACGAAGCCCGGCAGGTCCACTGGACCGGCCGGGCTTCGCGAGGTGCAGGCGGCTATGCCTCCGCGGGGTGCGGCACCGACTGGTGCACGACCTCGATGCGGCGCTTGCCGTGGTACGCCGGCACGGCGTCGGCGTGCACGTCGCCGACCCGGTGGATGCGCAGGTCGTTCGTCGAGCCGGAGGTGCCGGGCGGCATGCCCGAGATCACCACGACCTTGTCGCCGACCTGCGCGAGGCGCTTGCCGATGAGCACGTCGTCGACCTGCGCGATCATCTCGTCGGTGTGCGTCACGCGGTCGACCAGGTGCGTCTGCATGCCCCAGATCATCTGCATGCGCGACTCGATCTCGGGGTCGGGCGTGAAGCCGAACATCGGGATCGAGGTGCGCAGGCGCGACATGCGGCGCGCCGAGTCGCCCGACTCGGTGAAGACGACGATCGCCTTCGCCTCGACGAACTCCGCGACCTCGAGCGCGGCGAGCGTGATCGCGCCGCCCTGCGTGCGCGGCTTCGTGCCGAGCGGGGGGATGCGGCCGAGGCCGTCCTCCTCGGTCGCCTCGATGATGCGCGCCATCGTCTTGATCGTGACGATCGGGTGCTTGCCCACGCTCGTCTCGCCCGACAGCATCACCGCATCCGCGCCGTCGAGGATCGCGTTGGCGCAGTCGCTCGCCTCGGCGCGCGTCGGGCGGGGGCTCTCGATCATCGACTCGAGCACCTGGGTGGCGACGATGACCGGCTTCGCCCAGCGGCGGGCCAGCTCGACCGCGCGCTTCTGCACGAGCGGCACCTGCTCGAGCGGCAGCTCGACGCCGAGGTCGCCGCGGGCGACCATGATCGCGTCGAACGCGTCGATGATGTCGGCGAGGTTCTCGACCGCCTGCGGCTTCTCGATCTTCGCGACGACGGGCAGCTTCCTGCCCTCCTCCGCCATGATCTCGTGCACGCGCTCGATGTCCTTCGCGTCGCGCACGAAGGAGAGGGCGATGATGTCGGCGCCCAGCTGCAGCGCCCAGCGCAGGTCGTCCTCGTCCTTCTCGCTCAGCGCCGGCACGTTGACCGCGACGCCGGGCAGGTTGATGCCCTTGTTCGAGCTCACCGGCCCGCCGACGACGACCTCGGTGACGACGTCGTTGTCGGTGACCTCGACCGCGCGCAGCACGATGCGGCCGTCGTCGATCAGCAGCGGGTCGCCCGGCTGCACGTCGGCCGGAAGGCCCGTGAACGTGGTGCCGGCGCGCTGGCCGTCGCCCTCGACCTCGTCGGTGGTGATCGTGAACCGGTCGCCCTCGGCGAGGTCGTACGGGCCGCCGGGGATCTTGCCGAGGCGGATCTTCGGCCCCTGCAGGTCGACGAGGATGCCGACCGGGATCCCCAGCTCGTCGCTCGCCCTGCGGATGTCGGCGTACACCCCCTCGTGGACGGTGTGGTCTCCGTGGCTCAGGTTCATGCGCGCGACGTTGACGCCGGCCGCGATCGCGGCCTTCGTCTGCTCATAGCCGGCCAGTGCCGGGCCGAACGTCGCGACGATCTTGGCTCTTCTCATCGTCAGCTCGCTTTCATCGGCGCGCCGCCTGGGTGGGATCGGCGCGGACGTCTCCATACTCCCAGGTCGCCGCGCCGAGCGCGCCACACGGGCGGCTCGGCACGGCGCGGGTCACACTGCCGCGAAGGGGCGGTCGGTCGCGCGCACGGGCGACGGCAGCGCCGTCTCGCCCTCGAGGTAGGCGTCGACCGAGGCGGCGGCGGCGCGGCCCTCGGCGATCGCCCACACGATGAGCGAGGCGCCGCGGCCGGCGTCGCCGGCGACGAAGACGCCCGGCGTGCCGGTCGCGAAGTCGGCGCCGCGCTGCGGCACGCCGCGCTCGAACGGGACCTCGAGCGCCTCGCCGATCGACGCATCCGCCCCCGTGAAGCCGAGCGCGAGCAGCACGAGGTCAGCGGGGATCTCGCGCTCGGTGCCGGCCTTCGGGCGGCGCGTGCCGTCGACGATCTCGGTGTCTGCGACCTTGAGGGCGCGCACCTCGCCCGCGGCGTTCGCGAGGAACTCGACGGTCGAGACGAGGTAGCTGCGCTCGCCGCCCTCCTCGTGGCTCGACTGCTCCTCGAAGAGCGTCGGATGCACGGGCCACGGCTGGTGCTCGGGGCGCTCGCTCGGCGGCTGCACGCCGATCGCGAGGTTCGTCACCGACAGCGCGCCCTGCCGGTGCGCGGTGCCGATGCAGTCGGCGCCGGTGTCGCCGCCGCCGAGGACGACGACGTGCTTGGCCGTCGCGGTGATCTGGTTGGCGGGGACGGTGCCGGCGACCGCGCGGTTCTGGTGCACCAGGTAGTCCATCGCGAGGTGCACGCCGTCGAGCTCGCGCCCGGGGATGGGCAGCTCGCGGGCGACGGGGGCGCCCGTGGCGACGACGATCGCGTCGAAGCGGTCGCGCAGCTGCTCCCACGTGATGTCGCGGCCGATCTCGACGCCCGCGCGGAAGCGCGTGCCCTCGGCCTGCATCTGGGCGAGCCGCGCCTCGAGCGTGCGCTTCTCGAGCTTGAAGTCGGGGATGCCGTAGCGCAGCAGGCCGCCGATGCGGTCGTCGCGCTCGTACACGGCGACCGTGTGGCCGGCGCGCGTGAGCTGCTGCGCCGCCGCGAGGCCCGCGGGGCCGGAGCCGACCACGGCGACCGTCTTGCCCGTGAGGCGCGCGGGCGGGTGCGGCTCGGTCCAGCCGTTCGCGAACGCCTCGTCGGCGATCGTCTGCTCGATCGACTTGATCGTCACCGCGGGCTGGTTGATGCCGAGCACGCACGACGACTCGCAGGGCGCCGGGCACAGGCGCCCGGTGAGCTCGGGGAAGTTGTTCGTCGCGTGGAGCCGGTCGCTCGCGGCGCGCCCCTCGCCGCGCCACGTGAGGTCGTTCCACTCGGGGATGAGGTTGCCGAGCGGGCAGCCCTGGTGGCAGAACGGCACGCCGCAGTCCATGCAGCGGCTCGCCTGGCGCCGCAGCACCGCCTTGTCGCCGGGCTCGCCGATCTCGCGCCAGTCGAGGATGCGCACGGGCACGGGCCGCTTCTTCGGGAGCTCGCGCTCCGTCACCTTCAGGAAGCCACGAGGGTCAGCCACCGGTCACCTCCAGGATCCGCCGCCAGATGTTGTCCGAGTCGGGGTCGACCCCCTGCGCCTGCGCGTCGAGGCGGATGGACTGCACCATCGCCCAGTCGCGCGGCACGATCTTCGAGATGCCGGCGAGGCCGGAGTCGAGCACCGCCTGCGCCACCGTCGAGCCGGTCAGCTCGACGTGCCGGGCGAGGATCGCGCGCAGCTCGATCTCGTCCTCCTCGCCCGGCTGCTCGACGCGCAGCTCGCCCTGGTGGAACGAGTCCTGGTTGAGCAGCCGCTCGTCGAGGTCGAGCACGTAGGCGACGCCGCCCGACATGCCGGCACCGACGTTGCGGCCGGTGGAGCCCAGGATGACCGCGGTGCCGCCGGTCATGTACTCGAGCGCGTGGTCGCCCGCGCCCTCGCAGACGGCGGTGGCACCGGAGTTGCGCACGAGGAACCGCTCGCCGACGATGCCGCGGAGGTAGAGCTCGCCGCTCGTGGCGCCGTACCCGATGACGTTGCCGGCGATCACGTTCTCCTCGGCGACGAGCGCCGCGTCCTCGGGCGGGCGCACGGTGATGAGGCCGCCGGAGAGGCCCTTGCCGACGTAGTCGTTCGCGTCGCCGACGAGGCGCAGCGCGATGCCGCGCGGCACGAAGGCGCCGAGCGACTGGCCGGCGGAGCCGCGGAGCGTCAGGTCGACGGTGCCGGGCTCGAGGCCCCGCGCGCCGGCCCGCAGCGTGACGGCGTTGCCGAGCATCGTGCCGACCGCGCGGTCGGTGTTGGCGATCTCGAGGTCGAGCTCGAGCCGCTCCCCCGCGTCGATCGCGCGCTCGAGCTGCGCGAGCAGCCGGCTGTCGAGCTGCTCGTCGAGCTCGTGGTCCTGCGCGGTCGTGCGCCGGGGCGCGCCGTGCGCGCCGTCGGGCTGCGCGAGCACGGGCGCGAGGTCGAGCCCGTCGGCCTTCCAGTGCGCCACCGCCCGGTCGACCTGCAGCAGGTCGCCGCGGCCGATCGCCTCGTCGAGGGTGCGCAGGCCCAGCGACGCGAGGATCTCTCGCACCTCCTGCGCGATGAACTCGAAGAACTGCACCACGAACTCCGGCTTGCCCGTGAAGCGCTGCCGCAGCACGGGGTTCTGCGTCGCGACCCCCACCGGGCACGTGTCGAGGTGACAGACCCGCATCATGATGCAGCCCGAGACCACGAGCGGGGCGGTGGCGAAGCCGAACTCCTCTGCGCCGAGCAGCGCGCCGATGATGACATCGCGGCCGGTCTTCAGCTGGCCGTCGACCTGCACGCTGACGCGCTCCCGCAGGCCGTTGACCATGAGCGTGTGCTGCGTCTCGGCGAGGCCGATCTCCCACGGGGTGCCCGCGTGCTTCAGCGAGTTGAGCGGGCTCGCGCCCGTGCCGCCGTCGTGGCCGGAGACGAGCACGACATCCGCCTTCGCCTTCGCCACGCCCGCCGCGACCGCGCCGATGCCCGACTGCGACACGAGCTTGACGTGCACGCGCGAGCGCGGGTTGGAGCGCTTCAGGTCGAAGATGAGCTGCTTGAGGTCCTCGATCGAGTAGATGTCGTGGTGCGGCGGGGGCGAGATGAGGCCCACGCCCGGCGTCGCGTGCCGGGTCGAGGCGACCCACGGGTACACCTTGCCCGGCGGCAGCTGGCCGCCCTCGCCGGGCTTCGCGCCCTGCGCCATCTTGATCTGGATGTCGTCGGCGTGCGTGAGGTACATGCTCGTCACGCCGAAGCGGCCGGAGGCGACCTGCTTGATGGCGCTCCGCCGCTCGGGGTCGAGCAGTCGCTCCTCGGTCTCGCCGCCCTCGCCGGTGTTCGACTTCGCGCCGAGCCGGTTCATCGCGATCGCGAGCGTCTCGTGCGCCTCCTGCGAGATGGAGCCGTAGCTCATCGCGCCGGTCGAGAAGCGCTTCACGATCTCGGAGACCGGCTCGACCTCGTCGATCGGGATGGGCTGGGCCGCGTCGGTGCGGAGGCCGATGAGGCCGCGCAGCGTCTTGAGCTCTGTCGCCTGGTCGTCGACCATCCGCGTGTACTCGCGGAACACGTCGTAGCGGCCCGTGCGCGTCGAGTGCTGCAGCTTGAAGACCGTCTCGGGGTTGAACAGGTGCGGCGCGCCGTCGCGGCGCCACTGGTACTCGCCGCCGGTCGCGAGGCGCTCGTGGGCGAGCGGCGCGCGCTCGTCCGGGTAGGCGGAGCGGTGCCGCAGCCGGTTCTCCTCGGCGATGACGTCGAGGTCGACGCCGCCGAGCGGCGAGTGGGTGCCGGTGAAGTAGCGGTCGACGAGCTGCTGCGAGAGGCCGATCGCCTCGAACGCCTGCGCGCCGCCGTAGGAGCCGACGGTCGAGATGCCCATCTTCGACATGATCTTCGTGACGCCCTTGCCGAGCGCCTTGATGAGGTTGCGCACCGCGGTGTCGACGTCGGCGCCGAGCTGGCCGGTGAGGGCGAGCTGCTCGGCGGTCTCCATCGCGAGGTACGGGTTGACGGCGCTCGCGCCGTAGCCGATGAGCAGCGCCACGTGGTGCACCTCGCGCACGTCGCCGGCCTCGACGACGATGCCGGCCCGCATGCGGGTGGATGCGCGGATGAGGTGGTGGTGCACGGCGCTCGTCATGAGGAGCGTCGGGATGGGCGCGAGCTGGTCGGTCGAGTCGCGGTCGGAGAGCACGATGAACTGCGCGCCCTCGGCGATCGCCTCGTCGACCTCTCGGCACATCGCCTCGAGCCGCCGCTCCATCGCCTCGGGCCCGTCGTCGACGCGGTAGAGCCCCTTCACGACGACCGTGCGGCGGGAGCCCGGCGTGCGGTCGATCGAGCGGATCTTCGCCAGCTGGTCGTTGTCGATCACGGGGAAGTCGAGGATGATCTGGCTCGCGTGCGAGGGCGTGGCCGTGAGCAGGTTGCGCACGGGGCCGAGCCCCATCGACATGCTCGTCACGATCGACTCGCGCAGCGAGTCGAGCGGCGGGTTGGTCACCTGCGCGAACGCCTGCTTGAAGTAGTCGAACAGCAGCCGCGGTCGCTCGGCGAGCACGGCGATCGGGGTGTCGGAGCCCATCGCGCCGAGCGGCTCGGCGCCGGTCTTCGCCATCGGCGCGATGAGGATCCGCACCTCCTCCTCGGTGTAGCCGAAGGTGCGCTGGCGGCGGGTGACGGATGCGGCGGTGTGCGCGACGTGCTCGCGGTCGGGCAGGTCGGCGAGGTGGATGCGGCTCGATTCGAGCCACTCGCCCCACGGCTCCATCGCGGCGAGCTGCTGCTTGACCTCCTCGTCGGGCACGAAGCGGCCCGCCTCGGTGTCGATGAGGAACAGCCGGCCCGGCTGCAGGCGCCCGCGGCGCACGACGCGGCTCGGCTCGATCGGCAGCACGCCGGTCTCCGAGGCGAGCACGAACAGCCCGTCGGAGGTCTCGAGCCAGCGCCCGGGGCGCAGGCCGTTGCGGTCGAGGGTCGCACCGACGAGGCTGCCGTCGGTGAAGCTGATCGCCGCCGGCCCGTCCCACGGCTCCATGAGCAGCGAGTGGTACTCGGCGAAGTCGCGCAGCTCCTGCGGCATGTCGGGCTGGTTCTCCCACGCCTGCGGGACCATCATCATGATCGCGTGCGGGAGCGAGCGGCCGGCGAGCGTGAGCAGCTCGAGCACCTCGTCGAACGAGGCGGAGTCGCTCATGCCGGGCGTGACGATCGGCTTCAGCGGCCGCAGGTCGCCGAGCAGCTCGCTCGCGAGCTGCGACTCGCGCGCGCGCATCCAGTTGCGGTTGCCCTCGACCGTGTTGATCTCGCCGTTGTGCGCGATCATCCGCAGCGGCTGCGCGAGCGGCCACGACGGGAACGTGTTGGTCGAGTAGCGGGAGTGGACGATCGCGAGCTTCGTCTCGAAGCGCTCGTCGGACAGGTCGGGGTAGAACGGCTCCAGCTGGAGCGTCGTCACCATGCCCTTGTACGTGATGGTGCGGCTCGACAGCGACGGCAGGTACTCCCCCACCTCGCGCTCGACGCGCTTGCGCAGCCGCCACGCGAGCCGGTCGAGCTCGATGCCCGACACGGGCGAGCCGGCAGACGCGACGAAGACCTGCTCGATCGCGGGCATCGCGCTGCGCGCGAGCTTGCCGAGCGCGTCGGGCACGGTCGGCACCTCGCGCCAGCCGAGCACCCGCAGGCGCTCCTGGCCGGCGATCTCCTGCAGCTGCTCCTTCACGCGCGCGCGGTGGGCGTCGTCGAGCGGCAGGAAGGCGAGCCCGGCGGCGTACGCCCCCGCCTCGGGCAGCGGGAACGGCACCGAGGCCCGCAGGAACGCATCCGGCATCTGCGTCAGGATGCCGGCGCCGTCGCCGGTGCCCGCGTCGGAGCCGACCGCGCCGCGGTGCTCGAGGTTGCGCAGCGCGTCGAGCGCGAGCGCGACGATGTCGTGCCCGGCGGTGCCGCGGGTGGTCGCGACCATGGCGAGGCCGCACGAGTCGCGCTCATGGCGCGGGTCGTACATGCCCGTCGCCGCGGGCGCGCCCATCCCCTGGAACCGGTCTCCCCCGAACGGGGGCTCGCTGGGTGCTCGCATGGTGCTCCTTCAGCTGCTGCTGCGGTGGGAGCGGGACGCCGTCGGCCCGCGGCGCGCGAGGAGCGCGCAGGACTACCTGGTGACGACCGCGGGATCTGCGGCGGGCTCGGCCTCGTCCTGGGTGCGGGACTCGGGGAGCTCGGTGTAGACATCCGAGTCTACGCCCTCCTGCGTGCCCGGCTCGCGCCCTGGCTGCCACGGCGAGGGCTCGAGGCCCGGGTGGCGTCGCGTCTGCACGATCCAGACGACGAGTCCGACCGCGATCGCGAGGAACGCCATCCACACGTTGGTGCGGATGCCGAGGATGAGCTCGGACGGGTCGACGCGGATCGTCTCGAACATCGAGCGGCCCACGCCGTACCAGATGAGGTAGAGCGCCACGAGGCGGCCCCACTGCACGTCGCGCCTGCGGTCGATCCACAGCAGCAGCGCCGCGCCGAGCACGTTCCAGACGATCTCGTAGGCGAACGTCGGGTGGAAGAGCGTGCCCTCGGGCAGGCCCACGGGGAACGCGGGGTTGGTCGCCTCGATCTCGAGGCCCCACGGCAGCGCGGTGGGCTGGCCGAAGAGCTCGTGGTTGAACCAGTTGCCGAGCCGGCCGAAGGCCTGCGCGAGCAGCAGCCCGGGCGCGAGCGCGTCGACGAACGTCGTGAACCGCAGGCCGGTCTGGCGGCAGCCGATCCAGATGCCGATGGCGCCGCCGATGAGCGAGCCGAAGATCGCGATGCCGCCCTCCCAGATGTAGAGGGCGCTCAGCGGGTCGCGGCCGGGGCCGAAGTAGTCGTCGGGGTGCGAGACGACGTGGAAGACGCGCGCGGCGACGATGCCGAGCAGCACGGCCCAGACGGCGATGTCGATGACGTACCCGGCCTCGACGCCCCGCTGGCGCAGGCGCCAGCCGGTGAGCACCGCGGCGACGACGATGCCCGCGAGGATGCACAGCGCGTAGGTCTGGATGCCCCAGCCGGCCGGCACGAACGTCAGGCCGATGCTGTACAGCCACTGCCCGATCGGCACCTGCTGCCACTCGGGCGGCGGGCTCGGGATGCTCTGGAGGAGAGGTGTCACGCGGAAGCGCCCTTCTCTGTGCTGTGGGTCGACCCTGTGCTGGGGGCCGGCGTGCTGGGGGCCGGCGCGCCGGCGGCCGGCGCTGCGTCGGCGGCCTGAGTGCCTGCGAAGGCCGGGCCGTCGTCGAGTGTACCGGCGGCGAGGGAGGCGGCGAGCTCGCGGACGGCGGGCACGCCGCCGGCGCCGAGCGCCCGCACGAGCGCCGAGCCGACGATCGCGCCGTCGGCGTAGGTGAGCACGTCGCGCACCTGCTCGGCGGTCGAGATGCCCAGGCCGACGCACCGCAGCGCCTCGGTGCCGGCGGATGCGGCGCGGGCGGCGATGCGGTCGGCGAGCGCCCGCGCGGCGAGGTCGACGTCGTTCCGCGCACCGGTCGTGCCCATGGTCGAGACGGTGTAGACGAAGCCGCGCGAGCCAGCGACGGCCGCGTCGATGCGCGCGTCGGAGGAGGACGGCGCCGCGAGGAACACTCGGTCGAGGTCGTGCCGCTCGGCGGCCTCGAGCCAGTCGCGGCCGTTCTCGGGCGTGAGGTCGGGCGTGATGAGGCCCGCGCCGCCCGCGGCGGCGAGCCGCTCGGCGAAGCGGTCGACGCCGTAGCGCAGCACCGGGTTCCAGTAGGTCATCACGAGCACCGGCGCGCTCGTGCGGGCGGTGATCGCCGCGACGGCCTCGAAGAGCTCCTCGAGGCGGAAGCCGCGCTCGAGGGTCGACTGGGTCGCGGCCTGGATGACCGGGCCGTCCATGCCGGGGTCGGAGTAGGGCACGCCCAGCTCGATCGCCGTGCAGCCGGCCTCGGCGATCGCGACGGCCGCCTCGATGCTCGTGGCGAGGTCGGGGAAGCCGACCGGCAGGTAGCCGATCAGCGCGCGGCTGCCGCTCGCGCGGATGGCGTCCTCGGTGCGGCTCACAGCTGCTGCGCCCCTTCGTCGAGCAGGTGGAACCAGCGCCCGGCGGTCGCGACGTCCTTGTCGCCGCGGCCCGACAGCGACACCAGCAGCGTCGAGCCCGGCTGCTCCTTCGCGAGCCGCAGCGCGCCCGCGATGGCGTGCGCCGACTCGATGGCGGGGATGATGCCCTCGGCGCGCGTGAGCGCGAGGAACGCATCCATCGCCTCGGTGTCGCTCACCGGCTGGTACTCGGCGCGGCCGAGGTCGTGCAGCCACGCGTGCTCCGGGCCGACGCCCGGGTAGTCGAGGCCGGCCGAGATCGAGTGCGACTCGAGCGTCTGGCCCTCGTCGTCCTGCAGCAGGTACGTGCGCATGCCGTGCAGCAGCCCCGGCGCGCCGCGCTCGATCGAGAGCGCGTGGCGGGCGGTCTCGGCGCCGTCGCCGGCCGCCTCGAGGCCGATGAGGCGCACGTCGGCGTCGTCGAGGAAGGCGTGGAAGATGCCCATCGCGTTCGAGCCGCCGCCCACGCACGCGAGCACCGCATCCGGGAGCCCGCCGGTGAGGGCGATCGTCTGCTCGCGCGCCTCGTCGCCGATGGCGCGGTGGAAGTCGCGCACCATCTCGGGGAACGGGTGCGGGCCGGCGACGGTGCCCATGAGGTAGTGGGTGCTGTCGACGTTCGCGACCCAGTCGCGCAGGCCCTCGTTGATCGCGTCCTTCAGCGTGCGGGAGCCGCTCTTCACCGGCACCACCTCGGCGCCGAGCAGCCGCATGCGGGCGACGTTGAGCGCCTGGCGCTCCGTGTCGACCTCGCCCATGTAGACGACGCACTCCATGCCGAACAGCGCGGCCGCCGTCGCGGTCGCGACGCCGTGCTGGCCGGCGCCGGTCTCGGCGATCAGGCGCGTCTTGCCGAGCCGCTGCGCGACGAGCGCCTGCCCGAGCACGTTGTTGATCTTGTGGCTGCCGGTGTGGTTGAGGTCCTCGCGCTTGAGGAGGATGCGGGCGCCGGCCTGCTCGCTGAGCCGCGTCGCGTCGGTGAGCAGCGACGGGCGGCCGGTGTAGTCGCGCGACAGGCGCGCGAACTCGGCCTGGAAGGCGGGGTCGGCCTTGCACTCGGCGTAGCACTCGGCCAGCTCGTCGATCGCCGCCATGAGCGGCTCCGGCATGAAGACGCCGCCGTAGGCGCCGAACCACGGCCCGTGCTGCTCCCGCAGCGACGGGGACTGCTGCGATGCGCTCATGCTGCCCTCCCGAACTCCGCGACGCGCGACTCGGGGTCGCCGTCGGTGACCAGTGCCTCGCCGACGAGCACGGCGTCGGCGCCGTCCTGCCGGTAGCGCGCGACGTCGGCAGCGGTGCGCACGCCCGACTCGGCGACCGCGACGGTGCCCGCGGGGATGCGCGCGCGCAGCTCCGCGAAGCGCTCGGGGTGCATCGCGAACGTCTTGAGGTCGCGGGTGTTGACGCCGAGGATGCGCGCCTCGGCACCGAGGGCCGCGTCGATCTCGCGCTCGTCGTGCACCTCGACGAGCACCGACAGGCCGAGGCCCTCGGCCTCGCGGTGCAGCTGCCGCAGCCGCGCGGGCTCGAGCGACGCGGCGATGAGCAGCACGAGGTCGGCGCCGAACGCGCGCGCCTC
Organism: Agrococcus sediminis; assembly: GCF_007923295.1. GTDB lineage: Bacteria > Actinomycetota > Actinomycetes > Actinomycetales > Microbacteriaceae > Agrococcus > Agrococcus sediminis. Next base: position 151,353 of record NZ_VOIR01000013.1, read on the forward strand.
GAGCAGCTGGTACTCGTCGGCGATGAAGTCCTTGCGCAGCACCGGCACCGAGACCGCGGCGCGCACGGCGCGGAGGTCGTCGAGGGAGCCGAGGAAGCGGCGCTCCTCGGTGAGCACGCTGATGGCGCTCGCGCCGCCGGCGGCGTAGCGCGCGGCGAGCGATGCGGGCTCGGGGATGTCGGCGAGCGGGCCCTTCGAGGGGCTCGCCCGCTTCACCTCGGCGATGATGTGGGGACCCGGCGAGTCGGCCTTCGGCGTGCCGAGGATCCGGGCGGCGTCGAGGGGCGCGGGCGTGCGCTCGGCGATCGCCTGCAGCCGCTCGAGCGGCAGGCTCTCGCGGCGTCGCGCCGCGTCCTCGAGCGCGCCCGCGGTGAGCGCGTCGAGCACGCTCAGTGGGCCGTCGGCCCGTGGCCGGCCCGCGTCAGGATCGGCCACAGCACCGCGCCGATCACGAGCAGGCCCGCGCTCGCCCACACGAGCATCGGCATGTCGAGGAAGAAGAACAGCGTGCCGAGGGTGATCGCGACGAGCATGACGATGACGCTGATCCACGCGGCGCGCGAGTTGCCGTGGCCGGGGTCGACGAACGCGGGGTCGTAGTCGGCGATGTGCAGCTCGGCTGCGTGGTCGTCGGTGATGCCGGTGCGTGCGCTCACGGTGCTCCTCAGGTCGATCTGCTCGGCGCGCGCCGCGCGCCTGCCTCGAGTCTACCGAGTCGGGTCCTCGCCGTCGTCCATGGCGTCCCACGCGAGCCCGGAGCCGGTGCGCTCGTAGCGGGCGGTGCGGGGGGCCCGCGCGGGCCACCGGTGCGCGGTGAGCAGCACCCAGACGCCGGCGAGCGCGGCGAGTGCGCCGCCCGCGATGGCGGCGCTCGACCAGCCGGTCGTCGCGAGCTCGGCGACCTCCGCCTGCTGCGCCGTGCCGGCGAGGCCCGTCGCCTCGGCGACGAGCGCCTCGAGCGCGGGCCCGACCCCGGCGACCGCGCCCGCGGCGTGCACGGCCATCAGTACGCCGAGCGCGAGCGCGAGCGCTCCGAGCACCAGGCGCCAGACGCGACCCGCGAGCGGCAGCACGAGCGCGAGCGCCACGGTCGCGAGCGACAGGATCGTCAGGCCGCCGGCGATCTCCTGCCCCGCGGTCGCGAGCATCCGCCCGTCGACGAGCGCGACGGTCGCCCACGGCTGCGTGGCGCCGAGCAGGCCGAGCGCGCCGGCCACGAGCAGCGCGAGCACCGCGACGACGCGGCCGCTCGGCCCGCGCCGGGCGCCCGCCGCCTCGCTCACGGCCGGTGCCGCATGGTGGAGGCGACCGCCACCGCGCGCAGGGGCGCCGCGGCCTTCGCCCGCACCTCCTGCAGCTCGGCGTCGGGGTCGCTGTCGGCGACGAGCCCCGCGCCCGACTGCACGTGCGCGACGCCGTCGCGCATCGTGACCGTGCGGATCGCGATCGCGAGGTCGGCGTCGCCCGCGAGGTCGAGCCAGCCGACCACGCCGCCGTAGACGCCGCGCTGCGCGGGCTCGAGCTCGTCGATCAGCTCGAGCGCCCGCGGCTTTGGCGCGCCCGACAGCGTGCCGGCCGGGAACGTCGCGCGGAAGGCGTCGACCGCGGTCGCGTCCTCGCGCATCCGGCCCTCGACGGTCGAGACGATGTGCATGATGTGGCTGAAGCGCTCGATCGCCATGAGCTCGGTCACCGCGACGGTGCCCGGCGCGCAGACCTTCGCGAGGTCGTTGCGGGCGAGGTCGACGAGCATCACGTGCTCGCTGCGCTCCTTCGGGTCGGCGAGCAGCTCGTCGGCGAGCGCGCGGTCGGCGACCGCGTCGTCGCCGCGCGGACGGCTGCCGGCGATCGGATGCATCGTGGCGCTGCCGTCGTGCACGGTCACGAGCGCCTCGGGGCTCGACCCGACGACGGCGTAGGCGCCGCCGTCGGCGTCCTCGAGCGAGAGCAGGTACAGGTACGGCGATGGGTTCAGCATGCGCAGCACGCGGTACACCTCGAGCGGCTCGGCGTCGGTCTCGAGGTCGAAGCGCGCCGAGAGCACCACCTGGAAGACGTCGCCGTCGACGATGTGCCGCTTCGACGTCTCGACCATGGCGCGGAACGCGTCGGCTGCGACCCGTGCCCGCGCGTCGGGGGCGGCGCCGCGGTCGAGGGCCGCGACCGAACCGGGTGCGTCGCGCTGCAGGCCGGCCTCGAGCGCGTCGAGCCGGTCCTGCGCGTCGCGCCACAGCGCATCCGCGCCCTCGTGCCCGTCGTTCAGCACGTTCGCGACGAGGTGCGCGGCGCCCGTGCGGTGGTCGAGCACCACGAGCGAGGCGGCGAGCGACATCGCGATCGCCGGCACGTCGACCTCGCGCGCGGGCGGCTGCGGCAGGCGCTCGAGCTCGCGCACCGCCTCCCAGCCGATGTGGCCGATGAGGCCGCTCGTGAGCCGCGGGAGGCCGTCGATGCGCGGCGTCGCCCAGCGGCGCAGCACGTGCTCGACGGTCTCGAGGCCGGTGCGCGGCGCGTCGTCGCCGAGCAGGCGCTCGCGGCTGACGCGGTCGGAGCGCCACTCGACGCGGTCGCCGTCGGCCGTGAGCGTGCCGAAGGACTCGACGCCCACGAACGAGTAGCGGTTCCAGACGCCCTGCTGCGCCGACTCGAGCAGGAACGTGCCCGGTCGACCGGCGGCGAGCCGGCGGTAGACGCCGACGGGCGTCTCGGCGTCGAGGAAGACCTCGCGCACGACCGGCACGACCCGGTGCCCCTCGAGCAGCGCCTCGAAGCCGGCCCGGTCGGTGGAGCCGGTCACGGCCGCTCCCCCAGCTCGATCGGCGTGAAGAAGCACGAGCGGGCGCCGGTGTGGCACGCGGGCCCCGTCTGGTCGACCCGGATGAGCAGGGCGTCGCCGTCGCAGTCGAGCGCGATCGAGCGCGGCACCTGGATGTTGCCGGAGGTGTCGCCCTTGCGCCAGTACTCCTGGCGCGAGCGCGACCAGAAGGTCACGCGGCCCTCGGTCGCCGTGCGGCGCAGCGCCTCGTCGTCCATGTAGCCGACCATCAGGACGTCGCCGGTGGCGTCGTCCTGGATGACCGCGGCCACCAGCCCGTCGGCGTCCTTCTTCAACGGCGGGATGCGCTTCCCGTCGTCCGTAGGCGTCGCCGTCATCGCACCGTCACCCCCGCCGCGCGCATCGCGTCCTTGACCTCGCCGATCGTGCACTGGCCGCTGTGGAAGATGCTCGCGGCGAGCACCGCGTCGGCGCCCGCCCCGACCGCGGGCGCGAAGTGCGCCGGCTCCCCCGCGCCGCCCGAGGCGATCACCGGGGTCGTCGCCACCGCGCGCACCGCGCGCAGCAGCTCGAGGTCGAAGCCCTGCTTCGTGCCGTCGGCGTCGATCGAGTTCACGAGCAGCTCGCCGACGCCGCGCTCGACGCCCTCGCGCGCCCAGGCGAGCGCGTCGAGCCCCGCGCCGCGAGAGCCGCCGTGCGTCGTCACCTCGAAGCCCGAGGGCTGGTCGGCGGCGCGCCGCACGTCGAGCGACAGCACGAGCACCTGCGAGCCGAAGTCGGCAACGATGCGGTCGATGAGCCCCGGGTCGCGGATCGCCGCGGAGTTGACGCCCACCTTGTCGGCGCCGTGCGCGAGCAGGCGCGCGACGTCGTCGCGGCTGCGCACGCCGCCGCCGACGGTGAGGGGGATGAAGATCTGCTCGGCGCAGCGCTCGACGACCTCGAGCATCGTGCCGGCGTCCTCGACGGTCGCCTTCACATCGAGGAAGGTCAGCTCGTCGGCGCCCTGCTCGGCGTAGCGCGCCGCGAGCTCGACCGGGTCGCCCTGGTCGGTGAGGCCCTGGAACTGCACGCCTTTGACCACCCGGCCGTGCGCGACGTCCAGGCAGGGGATGACGCGGGTCGCGAGCACGGCGTCAGATCCGAGCCGCGTGGATGCGCGTCACGATGATCGCGCGCGCCCCGACGTCGGCGAGCGCGTCCATGATGTGGTTGGTCTCGTCGCGGCGGACCATGACGCGCACGGCCGCCCACTCGGGGTCGTGCAGCGGGCTCACGGTCGCGCTCTCGAAGCCCGAGGCGACGCCGATGGCCGCGTCGAGGCGCGAGCGCTCGATGTCGTAGTCGACGAGCACGTAGTCGCGTGCCACGATGACGCCGTCGAGGCGCCGCTTGAGGGTCGCCATGCCCGGCTTCTCGGCGCCGCCGGCGCCGTTCGAGATGAGCACGGCCTCGCTCGAGAGGATCGGCTCGCCGAAGACCTCGAGGCCCTGGGCGCGCAGCGTCGCGCCCGTCTCGACGACGTCGGCCACGGCATCCGCCACCCCGAGCCGCACGGCTGACTCGACGGCGCCGTCGAGGCGCACGAGCTCGGCGCGCACCCCGTGCCCGGCGAGGTGCTGCTCGACGAGCCCGGTGTAGGAGGAGGCGATGCGCACGCCGGCGAGGTCGGCCGCCGAGCCGAAGCGGCCCGCGGGGCCCGCGAAGCGGAACGTCGAGTGCGCGAAGCCGAGGCCCTGCACCTCGACGGCGTCGGAGCCGGAGTCGAGCAGCAGGTCGCGGCCGGTGATGCCGACGTCGAGCGCGCCCGAGCCGACGTAGGTGGCGATGTCGCGCGGCCGGAGGTAGAAGAACTCCACCTCGTTGCGCGCGTCGACGACGATGAGCTCCTTGCCGTCGCGGCGGCCGCGGTAGCCGGCCTCCGCGAGCATCCAGGCGGCCGTCTCGGCCAGCGAGCCCTTGTTGGGCACGGCGATCTTGAGCATGGGTTCCTTCACGACTGACGTGTGCTGCTGCGAACGGGGTGCGACGCGTCAGAGATGTCGGTAGACGTCCTGGAGCGTGATGCCCTTCGCGAGCATGAGCACCTGCAGGTGGTACAGCAGCTGCGAGATCTCGATGGCGGCGTCCTCGTCGGTCTCGTGCTCCGCGGCCATCCAGACCTCGGCCGCCTCCTCGACGATCTTCTTGCCGATCGTGTGCACGCCCGCGTCGACGGCGGCGACGGTGCCGGAGCCCTCGCGGCGCTCGGCGAGCGTCTGCTCCAGCTCGGCGTACAGCTCGTCGAAGGTCTTCACCGGTCCAGGCTACCGGGCTGCGGGGCCGCGGCCAGGCGGAGGGCGTGGGTGCGCTCGGCCGGGTCGGCGTGCCCGTAGACGGCGGAGCCGGCCACGAAGACGTCGGCGCCGGCGGCCGCGGCGATCGGCAGGGTGTCGGCGGTGATGCCGCCGTCGACCTGCAGCGCGAGCTCGATGCCGAGCTCGTCGGCGCGCCCGCGGAGCTCCTGGAGCTTCGGCATCATCTCGGGCATGAACGACTGCCCGCCGAAGCCGGGCTCGACCGTCATGACGAGCACCATGTCGAACTCGCGCAGGTGCTCGAGCACGTCGTCGACGGCGGTGCCGGGCTTCAGCGCGATGGCCGCCCGCGCGCCGCGCGCCCGCAGCTCCCGCGCGAGCGCGACCGCGTCGCGCGTGGCCTCGGCGTGGAAGGTGACCGAGTCGACGCCGTCGATCGCGTACTGCAGCGCCCACGTGTCGGGGTCGTCGATCATGAGGTGCACGTCGATGGGGAGGCTCGTCACCTCGGCGATGCGCTGCACCATGGGCAGGCCGAACGTCAGGTTGGGCACGAAGTGCGCGTCCATGACGTCGAGGTGCACGCCGTCGGCGCTCGCGATGCGCTCGAGGTCGCGCTCGAGGTTGACGAAGTCGGCCGAGAGGATGCTGGGGTGGATCCTGACCATGGGCTCCAGCCTATCGACCGGCCGGTGCCGCCTCGGCCACGGCCGCGTCGGGGGCGGTCGTCAGCAGCTGCACGAACATGGCGTCGGTGCCGTTGCGGTGCGGCCACAGCTGCACCGCGTCGCCCGTCTCGCCCAGCTCGATGCCCGGCGAGAGCTCGCGCACCACGGCGCGGGTGTCGACGGGCACGAGCCCGAGCGCCGCGGCCCGGTCGACGACCGCGCGCGTCTCGGCGAGGTGCGGCGAGCAGGTCACGTAGGCGATGAGGCCGCCGGGCGCGACGGCGCGCGCGGCCGCCTCGAGCAGCTCGCCCTGCAGCGCCGCGAGGCCGGGCACGTCGGAGGGCTGCTTGCGCCAGCGCGCCTCGGGCCGCCGGCGGAGCGCCCCGAGGCCCGTGCACGGCGCGTCGAGCAGGATCCGGTCGAAGGCGCCCTCGGTCTCGCCCCGGCCGTAGCGGCGGCCGTCGCCCGTGACGACCTGCGGCCGCGGCTCGATCGCGCGCACGGCCTCGCGGACGAGCCTCGCGCGGTGCGGCCCGACCTCGTTGGCCTCGAGGCGCGCGCCCGACGCCGCCGCCTCGGCGGCGAGGAGCGCCGCCTTGCCGCCGGGGCCCGCGCACAGGTCGAGCCACCGCTCCCCCGCCGCGACGGGGCGGGCGCGGCTGAGCGCGAGCGCCGCGAGCTGTGAGCCGGAGTCCTGCACCCGCCAGCTGCCGCCGGCGATCTGCGGCAGGCGCGCGGGGTCGCCCGGAGGCGCGACGCGGCCGATCGGGCTCGCGGTCGCCGGCAGGTCGAGGTCGGCGGGATCGGCGAGCCCCGGCAGCGCGACGAGCTGCACGGCGGGCGGGTCGTTGTCGGCGGCGAGCAGCGCGCCGAGCTCGTCGGCGGCGCCCTCGCGGTCGAGCGAGCGCCGGAGCGCCCGCAGCACCCAGGCGGGGTGGCCGGTCTCGAGCGCGAGCCGCTCGTCGTCGGCGAGCCCTGCCGTCAGCCGCGCGAGGCGCTCCTCGGCGGGCACCTCCGCGAGCCGGCGCAGCACCGCGTTCGCGAAGCCGGCCCTGCCGCGGTGGCGGCCGAGCAGCGCGACCGTCTCGTGCACGGCGGCGTGCGCCGGGGTGCGCATGCGGCTGAGCTGGTGCGACCCGATCCTGAGCGTCGCGAGCGTCGTCGGGTCGATCTGGTCGATCGGCCGGCCCGCCGCGTCGGCGATGAGCGCGTCGTGCTGCCCCTGCCAGCGGAGCGTGCCGTAGGCGAGCTCGGTCGCGAACGCCGCGTCGGCGGGCGTGAGCCGCGTTTCGCGGATGCGGGCGGGCAGCAGCAGGTTGGCGTAGGCGTCGTCCTGGTCGACCGCGAGCACCACGTCGCGCGCCACCTCGCGGGCGCCGGGCGCGTGCTGCCGCTCCTGGCTCACGACGCCACCTCGAAGTCGGCGCTGCCGCCGCGGCCGCGCAGCCAGTCGGCACCCGGCATCGGCCGCCGCCCGGCAGGCTGCACCTCGCGCAGCTCGAGCGGGGCGCTGCCGGTGCCGACGATCGCGGCGCGGCCCGCGAGCACCGCCCGGCCCGGCGGCATGGGCTCCGCGCCTGAGCGGGCGAGCGCCAGCAGCTTCACGCGCTCGCCGTCGACGACCGCGTGCGCGCCGGGCTCGGGCGTCACGCCGCGCCAGCGCGCGAGCACGGCGGGCGCGGTGGCGGCGAGGTCGAGCGCGCCGTCGGCGAGCGTGAGCTTCGGCGCGAAGCTCGGCGCCCCCGTCTGCTCCTCGAAGACGGCGGTGCCGGCCTCGATCGCGTCGACGGCCTCGACGAGCTCGTGGGCGCCGAGCTCGGCGAGCTGCTCGAGCAGGGCGCCCGCGGTCGCGCCCTCCGGGATCCCGGCCTCGCGCATCCGCACCACCGGTCCCGCGTCGAGCGCCTCGACGAGCCGGAAGACGCTCACGCCCGTGACGCTGCGGCCGTCGATGAGCGCGCGCTGCACGGGCGCGGCGCCGCGGTAGTCGGGCAGCAGCGAGAAGTGCAGGTTGATCCAGCCGTGCGCCGGCGCCGACAGCAGCGGCTCGCGCACGAGCCCGCCGTACGCCACGATCACGCCGAGCTCGGCACCGAGCGCCTCGATCGCGGTCGTCGCCGCGGCGTCGAGGAGGTCGGCCTCGATCACCGGCAGCCCGAGCTCGGCGGCACGTGCAGCGACCGGCGTCGGCGTCAGCACGCGCCTGCGGCCCTGCGGCGAGGCGGCGCGCGTGACGACGGCGGCCACCTCGTGGGCGCGCGCGAGCGCCTCGAGGCTGGGGACTGCGGCGGCGGGGCTGCCGGCGAAGACGATGCGCATGGGTTCCGTTCGCGTGGGGGTCAGAGGCCGTCGAAGGGCTCGGGATCATCCAACCGGATGCGGAGCCGGGGCGGCGCCCCGGGCTTCCTGGGCCGGGCGGCCGCGGCGAGCACCCGCCCGCGCGCGACGCCCGCGACGTGCGCGCCGTCGGCGTACGCGAAGCGCACGATGGCGCGCTCGAGCCGGTCGCCCGGCGCGCCCTCGGCCGGCACGGGCCCGAGCACGTCGAGGTGCTCGATGCCGGCCAGCGCCTCGAGCGCCTCGGCGACGGCGTCCGGGTGGCCCACGACGGATGCGGTGCGCACGGCGGGCGGGAACCGGAGGCTCCGGCGCTCGGCGAGCTCGGCCTTCGCGAACGGCACCGTCGTGTCGCCGGTCAGCGCGCCGACGGTCGGGCCGATGACGCCGGCGAGCACGACCGTCGCGCCCTCGGCGGCGAGCGCGCGCGCCGTCGCCCACTGGCGCACCGCCTCCTCGGCGACCCGGAGGCCCTCGCGGGCGAGCAGCGAGTCGCCGTCGAGCAGCAGCACGGCGCCGTAGCCGCCGTCGGCGACCGGCTCGGCGCCGCGCGTCGCCACGACGATGCGCGGCCGGGCGTCGAGCGTGAGCCGCTCGTGCTCGCCGTCGGCGACGACGACGGGCACGCCGGGGATCGCGCGGCCGAGCTCCTCGGCGATGCGCGTCGAGCCGCGGCCGACCTCGACGAGCCGGATGCCGTGGCAGGACGGGCATCGCCAGGCCGCCGCGAGGCGGCCGCAGAGCCGGCAGCCGGGCTGGCCGCCGCGCGTGCGCTGGCCGAGCGGGCCGCCGCACGCAGCGCAGCGCGCCCGGGTGCCGCAGTCGCCGCAGCGCAGGCCCGGCGCGTGGCCGGGCCGGGCGACCTGCACGAGCACGGGGCGCGAGGCGAGCGCCTCCCTCGCGGCGTGGAAGGCCGCCGCGGGCACCCGCCTGCCGTCGTCGGCGAGCGCGGTCGGCAGCACGCGCACGCGGTGCGCGCCGACCCGCTCGTGCTCGAGGAACCCGACCTCGACGAGCCGCTCGGCGTCGGTCGAGCGCGCGTGCCCGGCGATCACGAGCGCGCAGCCCGTCTGCCCCTGCCGCACGAGTGCCGCGTCGCGCGCGTGCACCCACGGCGAGAGCGGCTCGGCGAGCAGCGGGTCGCCGTCCTCCCAGACGACGAGCAGGCCGAGGTCGGCGGCCGGCGCGTAGACGGCCGAGCGCGGCCCGATGATCGCGAGGCCGCCCCCGTCGACGCAGCGCAGGAAGCCCGCGTAGCGCTCGGGGTTGCGCTGCCGCGCATCGAGCTCGACGACGCGCTCCTCGCCGACCGCCGCCTCGAGCGCGAGCCGCAGCTGCCGCTGCTCGCGGTGGTCGGGCACGACGAGGATCGCCTGCTCGCCGCGCTCGACGGCCTGCCGGGCGAGCCCGGCGAGCGCGACCGCCCAGCGGCCCACCCACGCCGTGCCGCCGCCGGCGACCGGCACCTCGGCGACGCCCCCGGCGCACTCGAGCGCCACCTTGCGGCGCGCCTCGACGAGGCCCGGCAGCAGCGGGGCGGATGCGTCGTCCGGCTCGAGCGGTGCGGGCGATTCGGGCGGCGCGTCCGGCTCGGGCGATGCGTCCGTCTCGGTCAGCTCGGCGCCCTCGGTCGCGGCCGGCTCGGCAGCCTCCGCCGCGGCGCCCTCCGCCGCACGTGCGAGCCACGCCTTCTCGACCCTGGCCTGGCGGCCGGGGATCGCGACGCGCAGCACGTCGGCGGCGCCGCCCGCGGCGCGGTCGGCCACGGCGCGCGCGAGCGCCCAGACCTCGGGCCGCAGCACGGGGACGGGCGACACCACCGCCTCGATGTCGGCGACCTCGCCCTCCCAGGCACGCGCATCCGCCACCTCGACGACGTAGCCGGCGGCCGTGCGGTCGCCGCGCAGCGGCACGCGCACTCGGACGCCGGGCGCGACGCCCTCGAGCGCGGGCGGGATGCGGTATTCGAACAGCCGGTCGAGCTGCGGCAGCCGCGAGTCGACGACGACCCGCGCGTACCGCGCCGTCACGGGAGTCAGAGCCCTGCGGCGGCGCGCAGGTCGTCGACGCGGTCGAGCCGCTCCCAGGTGAAGTCCGGCAGGTCGCGGCCGAAGTGGCCGTAGGCCGCCGTCTGGCGGTACTTGGGCTTGCGCAGGTCGAGGTCGCGCACGATCGCGCCCGGCCGCAGGTCGAAGACCTGCTGGATGGCCTCGCCGATCGCCGCGTCGTCGAGCACGCCGGTGCCGAACGACTCGACGTAGAGGCCGACGGGCTGCGCCATGCCGATCGCGTAGGCCGCCTGCACCTCGAGCCGCTTCGCGAGGCCTGCGGCGACGGCGTTCTTCGCCACCCAGCGCAGCGCGTAGGCGGCCGAGCGGTCGACCTTCGACGGGTCCTTGCCGCTGAACGCGCCGCCGCCGTGGCGAGCGGCGCCGCCGTAGGTGTCGACGATGATCTTGCGGCCCGTGAGCCCCGCGTCGCCCTTCGGGCCGCCGGTCAGGAACGAGCCCGAGGGGTTGACGATCGCGCGCATCGCGCTCGTGTCGAGGCCGAGCTCGCCCACGACGGGGTCGATGATGTGCTCGACCACGGCGGCGCGGATGTCGTCGTTCGTGACCCCGGGCGCGTGCTGCGTCGAGACGAGCACGGTGTCGACGCTGACCGGCCGGAAGCCGTCGTAGCCGATCATGACCTGCGTCTTGCCGTCGGGCCGCAGGAAGTCGATCTCGCCCGAGCGCCGCACGGCGGCGAGGCGCTCGGCGAGCCGGTGCGCGGCCCACGCGGTCGCGGGCATGAACGAGGGCGTCTCGTCGGTGGCGAAGCCGAACATGATGCCCTGGTCGCCGGCGCCGTCGCGGTCGAGCGGGTCGACGGAGCCGTCGCGCGCCTCGACTGCGGTGTCGACGCCGGTCGCGATCTCGGGCGACTGCTCGCCGATGGACACGGTGACGCCGCACGAGTTGCCGTCGAACGACACCTCGCTCGAGTCGTAGCCGATGTCGACGATGACGCGCCGCGCGACCGAGGCGATGTCGACGTAGCCGGTCGTGCGCACCTCGCCGGCGACGTGCACGAGGCCGGTCGTGACGAGCGTCTCGACCGCGACGCGCGCCTCGGTGTCCTGCGCGAGCATCGCGTCGAGGACGGCGTCGGAGATCTGGTCGGAGATCTTGTCGGGGTGACCCTCGGTCACCGACTCCGACGTGAACAGCCTGAGGCTCACTGGGGCTCCTGTGCGGTGTCTGCGGCGCTCGGCGCGGGAAGGCGCTCGGCGATCGTCTCGATGATGGCGCGGGCCACCGACGCCTTGCTGCCGGAGGCGTCGGCGACGACGCCGGAGGCGTCGAGGACGCGGATGCGCGTCTCGACGTCGCCGAAGCCCGCGTCGTGGCCGACGCGGTTGACGACGAGGAGGTCGGCGCCCTTCCGGGCGAGCTTCTCGCGGCCGCGGCGCAGCAGCGCCTCGTCGTCGGGCTCGGTCTCGGCGCCGAAGCCGACGACGAGCCCGTCCCTGGGCGCACGGGCGAGCTCGGCGAGGATGTCGGGGTTGAGCGACAGCACGATCGTGGGCGCGTCGCCCCACGACTCCTTCGACCGCTTCTCGTCGGCGACGCCGTCGACGCGGTAGTCGGCGACCGCGGCGGCCATCACGACCACGTCGGCGTCGGCACGGGCGAGCATCGCGTCGCGCAGCTGGGCGGTCGTCTCGACGGCCACGACCTCGACGCCCGCAGGCGGCGCGACGTCGAGGTTGGCCCCGATGAGCACCACGTCGGCGCCGGCGGCGTGCGCGGCTGCGGCGAGGGCGACGCCCATCGCGCCGCTCGAGCGGTTGCCGAGGAAGCGCACGGGGTCGATGGGTTCGCGGGTGCCGCCCGCCGAGATGACGACGCTGCGGCCCGCGAGCGGGCGCGGCTCGGCTGCCGCGGCTCGGGCGACCTCGAGGGCCGCGGCGACGACGTCGGCCGGCTCGGCCATGCGGCCGAGGCCGCGGTCGCCGCCGGTGAGCTCTCCCGCGACGGGTCCGACGACCGTCACGCCGCGCCCGGCGAGCGTGCGCACGTTGGCCTGCGTCGCCGGGTGCTCCCACATCTCGGTGTGCATCGCCGGGGCGATCACGAGCGGCGCGCGGGAGGCGAGCACCGTGGTGCCGAGCAGGTCGTCGGCGAGGCCGGTCGCGAGCTTCGCGATCGTGTTGGCGGTCGCCGGCAGCACCATGATGAGGTCGGCCGACTGGCCGAGCGCGACGTGCCGCACGGCGGCGACGTCGTCGAAGACCTCGTCGGAGACGGGGTTGCGGCTGAGCGCCTCGAGCGTCGGCCGCCCGATGAAGCGCAGCGCCGACGCGGTCGGCACGACGTGCACGTCGTGGCCCGCCTGCACGAGCTCGCGGATGGCGAGTGCGGCCTTGTACGCGGCGATCCCGCCGGAGACGCCGACGACGACGCGCATCAGGCCGAGGCCACCTCGTCCTTGGTCAGGACGAGCTTGTCCCGGTGGATCTCGTGCAGGGCGATCGAGAGCGGCTTGTCCTCGATCGTCGCGTCGACGAGCGGGCCGACGTTGTCGAACATCGAGCCCTCGTGGATGTCGGTGTAGTAGTCGTTGATCTGGCGCGCGCGCTTCGACGCGAAGATGACCAGCTGGTACTTCGAGTCGACCTTGTCGAGCAGCTCGTCGATCGGCGGGTTGATGATGCCCTTGGTGCGCATGGGTGCCTCCTGCGACTCGTGGTGGTGCGGGCGCCGCCCGCGAAGATCGTGCGCCGACACGGCGCAATCCACCATCCTATCGCGCGCCGGAGCTGGGAGCGACGGTCCTTTCGGACCGTCGCCGCGACGCCAGCGCCGGGGCCCGTCCCGGGCCCCGGGATCGCCTCACGCTCCGCTGTCCGCCTCCGCGGTGAGGATGCGCTCCACGACCTCGCGGGCGGCCTCGGCGACGTCGGTGTTCACGATGGTCGCGTCGAACTCCGGCTGGCTCGCGAGCTCGACCTTCGCGGTCTCGAGCCGGCGCTCGCGCTCCGACTCCGTCTCGGTGCCGCGTCCGACGAGACGGCGCACGAGCTCGTCCCACGACGGCGGCGCGAGGAACAGCAGCACCGCGTCCGGGAACGACTCGCGCACCTGGCGCGCGCCCTGCAGGTCGATCTCGAGCAGCACCGAGTCGCCGGCGTCGAGCGCCGCCTGCACGCTCGAGCGCGGCGTGCCGTAGCGCGACTGGTTGTGCACCGTCGCCCACTCCAGGAACTCCCGCTCGTCGACCATCCGGTCGAACTCGGCGTCGGAGACGAACGAGTAGTGCACGCCGTCGATCTCGCCGGGGCGCGGTGCGCGCGTCGTGGCGCTCACCGAGTGGCGGATCTGCGGGAAGTGCTCGCGCACGTACTGCGCGACCGTGCCCTTGCCGACCGCGGTCGGACCGGCGAGCACGATGAGACGGGGGCGACGCGAGGGATCCACGTCGGCAAGCCAACCGCGAACGCGCTCGCGCTGCAAACCGCCGAGCCCGCCGAGCCGCTTGCCCTCGGCGATCCCGAGCGTCGCGAGCAGCTGCTCGACGCGCTTCGGACCCATGCCGCGGAGCGCCCCGAGGTACTCCGGCACGCGCAGCCGGCCCTCGGGGCTCTCCGGCTCCTGCCACGCGCGCTCGGCGACGTCGCGCGGCCCGCGCTGGCCGGCGCGCAGCGCGCGCTTCACGGCCGCGCGGGCGCGCCGCGCCTCGACCGCCGCCCTGCCCGCTGCGGCGGGATCGGGCAGCGTCACCGCGGCAGCTCGGCGCGCGCCGCGTCGATCGCCCGGGCGATGCCGTCGGGGCCTGCGGCGAGGATGCTGCGGCTGGCGCTCGCGAGCACGAGCGCGTCTGGCGGGAAGAGGGCGTCGAGGTCGGCGAGCCGCGCGCCCTGCGCCCCGAAGCCGGGTGCGAGCACCGGCGTCGCGGCGATCGCGGCGTCGGCGAGCCCGAAGGCAGCGCGGTCGACGGTGGCGCCGATCACGAGGCCGTGGCCCGCGCCGCGGGCGGCGACCTCCTCGGCGACCGCCTGCGCGACCGTGCGGCCGTCCTCGAGCCGGGCGCGCTGCAGCGCCGCGCCCTCGGGGTTGGAGGTCGCCGCGAGCACGATGAGCCCCTTGCCGGCGCGCTCCGCCGCCTCGAACGCGCCCGTCAGGGCGCCGACGCCGAGGTAGGGGCTCACGGTGAGCGCGTCGGCCTCGAGCGGCGAGCCGGGCTCGAGCCAGGCCGCGGCGTAGCCGAGGTTCGTCGAGCCGATGTCGCCGCGCTTCGCGTCGGCGATCGTGAGCAGCCCCGCCGCGCGCGCGTCGGCGAGCACGCGCTCGAGCGCCGCGAGCCCTGCGGCCCCGTGCGCCTCGAAGAGCGCCACCTGGGGCTTGACCACGCCCGCGCGCCCTGCCGCCGCCTCGACGACCGCGCGGCCCATCCGCTCGGCCCCCGACGCATCCGTCGGCAGGCCCCACGACGACAGCAGCGCCGGGTGCGGGTCGATGCCGACGCACAGCGCGCCGTGCCGGGCGACCGCCGCCCGCAGGCGCGCGGCGAACGTCACGCCGACCGCCGCGCGTGGTACTCCTGCAGGCTCGTCACCTCGAAGGGCTCGCGCGCGGCCTCGATGGCCGCGACCGCCGCGCCCAGCTGCGACACCGTCGTGAACAGCGCCTTGTCGCCCGCCACTGTCGCGGCGCGGATCTCGTAGCCGTCGGCGCGCGCGGCGCCGCCGGTCGGCGTGTTGATGATGATGTCGACCTCGCCGGCGTCGATCAGGTCGACGATCGACGGCTCGTCGCCCGCCTCCGAGTGCTTGCGCACCGTCTGCACGCGGATGCCGTTGCGCGCGAGCACCTCGGCGGTGCCCGTCGTGGCGATGATCGTGAAGCCGAGCTGCTGCAGCCGGTGCATCGGCAGCACCGCCTGCCGCTTGTCGCGGTCGGAGAGCGAGACGAAGACGGTGCCGGAGGTCGGCAGCCCGCCGTAGGCGGCGGCCTGGCTCTTCGCGAACGCGGTCGGGAAGTCGCGGTCGATGCCCATCACCTCGCCGGTCGAGCGCATCTCGGGGCCGAGCAGCGAGTCGACCATGCGGCCGTCGGCGGTGCGGAAGCGGCGGAAGGGCAGCACGGCCTCCTTCACCGCCACCGGCGCGTCGATCGGCAGGATCGTGCCGTCCTGCTCGGGCAGCATGCCCTCGGCCCGCAGCTCCGCGATCGTCGCGCCGGCGAGCACGCGCGCGTTGGCCTTCGCGATCGGCGTGCCGAGCGCCTTCGCCACGAACGGCACCGTGCGGCTCGCGCGCGGGTTCGCCTCGATGACGTGCAGCACGCCGGTCGCGTAGGCGAACTGCACGTTGATCGGCCCGCGCACGTCGAGGCCCTCGGCGATGCGCAGCGTGGCGTCGCGGATCTCGTGCAGCTGCGCCCGGCCGAGGCCGACCGGCGGCAGCGTGCACGACGAGTCGCCCGAGTGGATGCCCGCCTCCTCGATGTGCTCGAGGATGCCGCCGACGTAGAGCTCCTCGCCGTCGTAGATCGCGTCGACGTCGATCTCCACGGCGTCGTCGAGGAAGTGGTCGACGAGCAGCGGCGCGTCGGGGCCGACGATGCCGTGCGCCGCGATGCGGTCGAAGTAGCCGTGCAGGCTCGGGGTGTCGTAGACGATCTCCATGCCGCGCCCGCCGAGCACGAACGAGGGGCGCACGAGCACCGGGTAGCCGATGCGCTCGGCGATCTCGACCGCCTGCGCCTCGGTCGTGGCGGTGCCGTTCCGCGGCGCGACGAGGCCGGCCGCGTCGAGGATGCGCTGGAAGCGCCCGCGCTCCTCGGCCGCGTCGATCGCGTCGGGCGTGGTGCCGAGGATCGGCACGCCCGCGGCCTCGAGGCCCCGCGCGAGGCCGAGCGGCGTCTGCCCGCCGAGCTGCACGATGACCCCGACGAGCTCGCCCGCACCGCGCTCGGCGTGCACGATCTCGAGCACGTCCTCGAGCGTGAGCGGCTCGAAGTAGAGCCGGTCGCTCGTGTCGTAGTCGGTCGAGACCGTCTCGGGGTTGCAGTTGACCATGATGGTCTCGAAGCCCGCGTCGGCGAGCGCGAAGGACGCGTGCACGCACGAGTAGTCGAACTCGATGCCCTGGCCGATGCGGTTCGGGCCGGAGCCGAGGATGATCACCTTGCGGCGGTCGGAGGGCACGACCTCCGTCTCGAGGTCGTAGCTCGAGTAGTGGTACGGCGTGACGGCCGGGAACTCGCCCGCGCACGTGTCGACCGTCTTGTAGACGGGGCGCAGGCCCATCGCCCAGCGCGCCTCGCGCACCTCGGCCTCCTCGAGGCCGCGCAGCTGCGCGATCTGCGCGTCCGAGAAGCCGTGCTCCTTGGCCAGCCGCAGCCGGCGCTCGTCGAGCTCGCCCTCGCGCACCTCGTCGGCGACCTCGTTGATGAGCACCATCTGGTCGAGGAACCACGGGTCGATGCCCGTCGCCTCGTGCGCCTGCTCGACCGTCGCGCCGGCGCGCAGCGCCTGCTGCAGCGTGACGATGCGGCCGTCGGTGGGGATGCTCGCGGTCTCGAGCAGCGCCGCGGCGTCGCCGGGCTCGCCCTCCCAGTGGAACGAGGAGCCCTTCTTCTCGAGCGACCGGAGCGCCTTCTGCAGCGCCTGCGCGTAGGTGCGGCCCATGGCCATCGCCTCGCCGACCGACTTCATGGTCGTCGTGAGCGTCGCATCCGCCGCCGGGAACTTCTCGAAGTTGAAGCGAGGCACCTTCACGACGACGTAGTCGAGCGCGGGCTCGAACGAGGCAAGCGTGACGCGCGTGATGTCGTTCTGGATCTCGTCGAGTCGGTAGCCGAGCGCGAGCTTCGCGGCGATCTTGGCGATCGGGAAGCCGGTCGCCTTCGACGCGAGCGCCGAGGAGCGCGAGACGCGCGGGTTCATCTCGATGACGATGACGCGGCCGGTGGCCGGGTCGACGGCGAACTGGATGTTGCAGCCGCCGGTGTCGACGCCGACGCGGCGGATGATGTCGATGCCGATGTCGCGCAGCCGCTGGTACTCGCGGTCGGTGAGGGTGAGCGCGGGCGCGACCGTGATCGAGTCGCCCGTGTGCACGCCGACGGCGTCGACGTTCTCGATCGAGCAGACGACCACCGTGTTGTCGGCCGTGTCGCGCATGAGCTCGAGCTCGTACTCCTTCCACCCGAGGATCGACTCCTCGAGCAGCACCTCGCCGATCGTCGACGAGTGGATGCCGTCGCCGACGAAGCGGCGGAGCTCCGCCTCGTCGTGCGCGAAGCCCGAGCCCAGGCCGCCCATCGTGAACGAGGGGCGGACGACGACCGGGTAGCCGTACTCCTCGGCGAACGCGAGCGCGTCGTCGACCGACTTCGCGATGGCGCTCGAGGCGACGTCGGCGCCGGAGTCGAGCACGAGCTGCTTGAACAGCATGCGGTCCTCGCCGCGCTGGATCGCGTCGACCTTCGCACCGATGAGCTCGACGCCGTGGCGGGCGAGGATGCCCTGCTCGTGGAGGGCGATCGCCGCGTTGAGCGCCGTCTGGCCGCCGAGCGTCGGCAGGATCGCGTCGGGGCGCTCCTTGATGATGATCGTCTCGATCACCTCGGGCGTGATCGGCTCGATGTAGGTGGCGTCGGCGAAGTCGGGGTCGGTCATGATCGTCGCCGGGTTGGAGTTGACGAGGATGACGCGCACGCCCTCATCGCGCAGCACGCGGCAGGCCTGCGTGCCGGAGTAGTCGAACTCGGCGGCCTGCCCGATGACGATCGGGCCGGAGCCGATGACGAGGACGGAGCGGATGTCGTCGCGCTTGGGCATCAGGCGTCCTTCTGCTCGGAGTGGGTGGCGGTCGCGGCGCGGTGCTCGAGCACGAGCTCGCGGAACCGGGAGAAGAGGTGGCGGGCGTCGTTCGGGCCCGCGGCCGACTCGGGGTGGTACTGCACGCTGAAGGCGGGGATGTCGAGCGCGCGCAGGCCCTCGACCACTTCGTCGTTGAGCGACCAGTGGCTCACCTCGACGCGACCGAAGCCCGCCGGGCTCGCGAGCTCCTCGTGGAGCGGCGCGTCGACCGCGAAGCCGTGGTTCTGGCTCGTGATCTCGACGCGGCCGGTGGCCTTGTCGAGCACCGGCTGGTTGATGCCGCGGTGGCCGAAGGGCAGCTTGTAGGTGCCGAAGCCGAGGGCGCGCCCGAGCAGCTGGTTGCCGAAGCAGATGCCGAAGAACGGCAGGTCCTCCCGCAGCAGCCCCTGCAGCAGCTCGACCTGGCTGTCGCTCGCGGCGGGGTCGCCGGGGCCGTTCGAGTAGAACGCGGCGATCGGCTCGTGGGCGAGCACCTCCTCGAGCGTGGCGCTCTGCGGCAGCACGACGAGGTCGAAGCCCTGCTCCTGCAGGAAGCGGAGGGTGGATGCCTTGACGCCGAGGTCGAGCACGGCGAGCGTGCCGATCGGCTCGCCCGTCGCGGGCAGCCGGTAGGCCTCCGGCGTCGTCACGACGTCGGCGAGGCTGCGGCCGGCCATCTGCGGGCTCTCGCGCACGGCCGCGAGCATCGTGGCGTCGTCGGCGAGCGCGTCGCCCGAGAAGACGCCCGCGCGCATCGAGCCGGCGTCGCGGAGGCGGCGGGTGATCGCGCGGGTGTCGACGCCGGCGATGCCGACGATGCCGTCGCGCTCGAGCTGCGCGTCGAGGCTGCCCTCGGCGCGCCAGTTCGAGACGGTGCGGCTCGCGGCGCGCACGGCGTAGCCGGCGGGCCACATGCGGCGCGACTCGGCGTCCTCGGCGTTCACGCCGGTGTTGCCGATGTGCGGCGCGGTCTGCACGACGATCTGGCCCGCGTACGACGGGTCGGTGAGCGTCTCCTGGTAGCCGGTCATGCCGGTCGCGAAGACGGCCTCGCCGAGCGCGACGCCGGTCGCGCCGTAGGCGGTGCCGCGGTGGATCGTGCCGTCCTCGAGGACGAGGGCCGCGGGAGCGGGTGCGGTCATGGGGTGGCTCCTTCCCCGGTTGCCTGCTGGGTGGACTGGGTCTGCTGCGCGCTCGTCGTCGTCGGCGCGGCCGGGGCGGCGAGCGCGTGCAGCGCCGCGAAGGCAGCGCTGTCGTCGCCGATCACGCGGAGGTAGGTGTCGACGTCGGCGCCGAGCGCGTGGGCGATGACGATGATGCCGCCGGGCTCGACGACGCGGTCGATGGTCCAGGTGGCGCGCTCGACGGCGCGGATGCGGCCGGCGGGGATGCGCATCTCGGTGCGGTCGGCGAGCAGCTGCACGCCGACCGCGTCGATCGCGAGGCGCGTGCGGCCGCGGAAGCCGAGGCCGTGGGCGAAGATGCGCTGGTACGGCTCGCCGGCGCGGGTCGTGGCCACGTAGAGCGCGTCGACGACGAGCTGCGGCGCGACGTCGATCCAGCCGGCCGGCGCCTCGATGTCGCGCTGGCGGCGCCGGTGGGCGAGCACGCCGAGCACGGCGGCGATCGCGAGCACGGCGACGAACGCGGCGCTCAGCAGCGCGAAGAGCTCCTTGGTCATGCGGCCCCGCCCGTCACGACCTCGCCGTCGGCGACCGTGCGGCGGCCGCCGTGCCACACGTGCAGCACGCGGCCGGGCAGCTCGACGCCGAGGAACGGCGAGTTCGCCGACCGGCCCTTGAGGCTCGACGCCTCGACGACGGCGCGGGCGCCGGGGTCGACGAGCACGACGTGCGCGGGCGAGCCGATCGCGAGCGGCGCGTCGTAGCCGGGCTCCCGCCCGATCGCGGCGGGCGCGGTCGACATGACGCGGGCGACGCCGGCCCAGTCGAGCAGGCCGGTCTCGACCATCGACTGCTGCACCACCCCGAGCGCCGTCTCGAGCCCGACCATGCCGAAGGCGGCATCCGCGAACGCCGTCTGCTTGGCCTCGGGCGCGTGCGGCGCGTGGTCGGTGGCGACGATGTCGATCGTGCCGTCGGCGAGCGCCTCGCGCAGCGCCTGCACGTCGCGGTCGGCGCGCAGCGGCGGGTTGACCTTGAAGCGGCCGTCGTAGCCGCGCACGAGCTCCTCGGTCAGCAGCAGGTGGTGCGGCGTGACCTCGGCGGTGATGGCGATGCCGCGCGCCTTCGCCTGGCGCACGACCTCGACCGTCTCGACGGTGGAGACGTGGCAGACGTGGAGGCGGGCGCCCGCGGCCTCGGCGAGCATCGCGTCGCGCGCGACGATCGACGCCTCGGCGGCCGAGGGCCAGCCGGTGAGCCCGAGCTCGGCGGCGAGCGGGCTCTCGTGCATGACGGCACCGCGGGTGAGCGCGGGGTCCTGCGCGTGCTGGGCGATCACCGCGTCGAGCGCGGCGGCGTGCTCGAGCGCGCGCCGCATGAGCTCGGCGTCGGCGACGCAGTGGCCGTCGTCGCTGAAGACCGTGACGCGCGCGGCGCTGCCGGCGAGCATGCCGAGGTCGGCGAGCCGCTCCCCCGCGAGGCCGACCGAGACGGCGCCGATCGGCCGCACCGTGGCGAGGCCCGCCTCGAGCCCGAGGCGGTGCACCTGCTCGACGACCGCGGGCGTGTCGGCGACCGGGCTCGTGTTCGCCATCGCGAACACGCACGTGTAGCCGCCCGCGGCCGCGGCGCGCACGCCGGTGGCGACGGTCTCGGCCTGCTCGCCGCCGGGCTGGCGCAGGTGGGTGTGCAGGTCGACGAGCCCCGGCAGGGCGACGAGGCCGGATGCGTCGACCGTCTCGGCCGCGTCGCGGTCGACGGTCGCTGGGTCGACGAGCGCGCCGCCCTCGATGGCGAGGTCGCGGACCTCGCCGCCGAGCACTCGGGCGCCGGTGAGCAGCGTGGTCATCGGGTGCCTCCGTCGACGGCAGATGGGTGGTCGGATGCGAGGAGCGAGTAGAGCACGGCCATGCGCACGGAGACGCCGGCGGTGACCTGCTCGAGGATGGTGGAGGCGTCACTGTCGGCGGCGCGGCTCGAGAGCTCGAGCCCGCGGTTCATCGGGCCCGGGTGCATGATGTGCGCGTCGCCGAGGCGCGCGAGGCGCTCGTCGGTCAGCGACCAGCCGGTGATGTACTCCCCCGCGCTCGGCGCGACGCGACCGGCCTGCCGCTCGAGCTGCACGCGCAGCAGCATGAGCGCGTCGGGCCGCTCGGCGATGACGCGGTCGAGGCTCGTCTCGGCGCGCACGCCCAGCCGCGTGCCGTCGGCGGCGGCGACGGGCAGCAGCGAGGGCGGGCCGACGACCGTGACCTCGGCGCCGAGCGCCGGCAGCAGCAGCGCATTGGAGCGCGCGACGCGGGAGTGGGCGATGTCGCCGACGATCGCGATGCGCACGCCGTCGAGGCCGCGGCCGCGGACGGCTCCGCCGTGGATGCGGCGGCGCAGCGCGAAGGCGTCGAGCAGCGCCTGCGTCGGGTGCTCGTGCGTGCCGTCGCCCGCGTTGACCACGGGGCGGCCGATCCAGTCGGCGAGCTGCGTGGGCGCGCCCGACGAGCCGGAGCGCACCACGACGCCGTCGACGCCCATCGCCGCGATCGTGAGGCCGGTGTCGCGCAGCGACTCCCCCTTCGAGACGCTCGAGCCCTTGCCGGAGACGTTGATCACGTCGGCAGAGAGCCACTTGCCGGCGATCTCGAACGACGAGCGCGTGCGGGTGGAGTCCTCGAAGAACAGGTTCACGACGGTGCGGCCGCGCAGCGCCGGCAGCTTCTTCACCTCGCGGTCCTGGATCTGGTGCATGTCCTCCGCGAGGTCGAGCAGCGCGACCGCCTCGTCGCGCGGCATCGCGGCCGTCAGCAGGTGCTTCATGCGGCACCCCCCTCGATGGTCACGGCATCGCGCCCGTCGACCTCGTCGAGCAGGATCGAGACGTGCTCGCTGCGCGCGCTCGGCAGGTTCTTGCCGACCGAGTCGGCGCGGATGGGCAGCTCGCGGTGGCCGCGGTCGACGAGCACCGCGAGCCGCACGGCGCGCGGCCGGCCGAGGTCGGCGAGCGCGTCGAGCGCCGCGCGGATCGTGCGCCCGGAGTAGAGCACGTCGTCGACGAGCACGACGACGCGGTCGTCGATGCCGGCGGCGGGGATGCGCGTGGGGTGGGATGCGCGCGTGGGCGTCGCGCGTAGGTCGTCGCGGTGCATCGTGACGTCGAGGGCGCCGACGCGGCCGGAGAAGTCGTCGCCGGTGATCTCGGCGAGCCGGTCGGCGAGGCGCTGCGCGAGGTACGCGCCGCGGGTAGGGATGCCCAGCAGCACGAGGCCGTCGGGGCCGTGGTTCGCCTCGAGGATCTCGTGGGCGATGCGCGTGAGGGCCCTGGCGATCTCGTCGGGCCCGAGCACGGTGCGCGCTGAAGTCATGCTGACTCCCTTCTCCGCCTCACAGGACGGGCTTCAAGGTTGTCTGATGCCTCCACCCTACCGGGTCGGCGATGCGCGCCGGGCTCCCCTCACACGCAGGGCGCCCATTCGAGCACCGCACCGCGCAGCGACGGGAAGCCGCCGAGCAGCACGACCGGCGGCGCTCCCAGCCGCACGTGCTCCGCCTGCACCTCGGGCACGACGCACGACGCGCCGGTGAGGTAGAGCGGCACCCGCTGGGCGCCCGCGACGGCGCTCGCGGCGAGCGCATCCGGGAACCGCTCGCCGCTCGCGAGGTACATCCGGCTGGGCGTGGCGCCGAACGCGGCGTTCACGAGGGCGGCCGTCTGGTAGCGGTTGGCGCCGGCGATCCGCTCGACGGTGCGGGTGGCGCGCAGCGAGTCGACGAGCGCCTCCGAGACCGACGGCTCGCCGCCGATCACCGTCACGCGCCGGACGCCGAGCCGCTGCATGACCGCGAGGCCGGAGGCGTGCACGGATCCGCTCGTGCCGTCGACGAGCAGCACGGGCGCGCCGCGGAGCGCCGCGACCGGTCCCGCCGAGAGCGCGTCGGGGAAGTTGCGGCCGGTGGCGATGAACGCGTTGGACGTGGAGCCCGCCGGGAAGGCGAACTGCGCGATCATCGCGCTCGTCTCGAAGCGGTTGGCGCCGCCGAGCCGGGTGACCGGCGCGATGTCGGCGAGCTGCCGCTCGACCGCGGCCGAGACCGACGGGGTCGACCCGACGACGACGATCTGGGTCGGGCGCAGCCGCACGAGCTCGGCCCGCACGGGCGTCGGCAGCGCGTCGCGCTGCGTCAGCAGCAGCGGAGCGCGCAGCCGCGCGGCCGCGGCGCCGGCGCTCAGCGCGTCGGCGAAGCCCTCGCCGCCGGCGATGAAGACGCGGCCCGCGCCGTTCGGGTAGCCGGCGCGCGCGATCTCGGCGGAGGTCGCGTAGCGGTCGTCGCCGGCGATGCGGCTCGTGTCGGCGACCGTGCTCGGCGTGCGGGTCATCATCGACGCGCCGGTGGCCCAGAGGGCGGTCGCGACGTCGGTGTAGCTGCAGCGGTTGATGCCGATGGGTGCGCCGGTGGCGGTGATGAGGCCGACCGCGCGCACGGTGCCGTCACCGCGGTGCTGGAAGACGGGGCCGCCGCTGTCGCCGGGCTCGCACACGTAGTCGGGGCTCGCCGACATGGAGCGGTAGACGGCGCAGGCCAGGAAGCCGAAGTCGTAGCAGCCGACCGGCTCGTTCGTGCGGGTCGCGTAGCGCTCGCCGTGGCGCACGCCCGAGAAGCCGACCGAGCCGCTGCCGGCGATGACGCCGATGCCCTCGACGGCGACCTCGCGCGAGCCGGTGCAGCCGGCGCCGAGCCACATCGTGGGCGTCGCGAACTGCGTGCGCACGACCATCGAGTCGACGTAGCTCCACTGCAGCTGGTTGTGCGAGATGGTGCCGATGCGGGCGCCGTTGCCGGCGTAGCCGCCGCAGAGCGACGCGGCGAAGCCGTGCGTGACCGACTGGCCGTTGGCGCCGTCGGGCGCGGCGCAGTGGCCGGCGCTCATGATCGCGGGGCTGCCGTCGTCGAGCCGCACGCCGAAGCCGCTCGAGCACGCGACGGTGCCGCCCACGAGGATGCCGATGCCGCCGCCGTGGCCGTCGCGGTCGTCGAGGCGCGATGCGGCAGCCTCGTCGGCGACGTCGGCGACCACGTCGACGGGCACGCCGAGGTCGGCGAGGCCCATGGTCTCGAGCAGGGTCTCGGCCCGTGCCGGCTCGTCGCCGGACGCCGCCGTGGGCAGGCCGTCGAGCTCGCGCGCGGCGGTCGGCGCGATCGCGGATGCGTCGAGGCGGTCGACGCCGAGCCGCAGCGCGGCGCGCTCGTGGTCGATCGCCGCCGACACGATGGCGTCGCCCGAGCCGGTCGCGGCGGCGAGCGCGCGGTCGAAGCCCTCGCACAGGGCGCGGAGGCTGCGGTCCACGGTGCCGACGGCGGTCACGTCGGCGCTCGACACGAGCGCCTGGGCCTCGGCCGGCAGCCCGGCGATCACGGCGGGCACGAGGGCGGCAGCGCTGCCGGCGACCGCCTCGAGCACGTCGATGCCGACGACGTCGCCCTCGGCGTCCTGGCGCAGCTGCGCCGAGGCGAGCGCGTCGGGGTCGGCGGCGAGCAGGGCCTGCTGCAGGCTGCGGAGCGCCGCGGTGCGACCGACCTCCGGCGTGGTCTCGGGCTCGACCGCGACGGGCACGATCGCCGAGCGCGCGAGGCACTGGACGACGGATGCGTCGGGTGCGGCCGCGGGGGCGGCCGAGGCCGTGGTGGGTGCGACGAGGAGGCCGCCGACGAGCGCGAGCGCGCCGACGATCGAGGCGAGGGGACGGAAGGGCACGAGGATCCTCTCGAGGTGCTGGGGGCCTCCAGTCTGACACGCAGATGCAGGATCTGCAATCTTGCCGTTTCGTCAGCCGCAGAGCTCGTATCGGGAGACGTCGAGGGCGAGCGTGGGCGTGCCGCCGAGCAGCACGACCCCGGGCCGGCCGAGCCTGGTGTGCTCCGCGGGGAGTCCGGCGTGGAGGCACGAGCCCGGCGTGAGGTAGAGCGGAGCCCCGCGCGCTCCGGCCACCGCAGCCGCCGCGAGGGCGTCCGGGAACCGCTCGCCGCTCGCGACGTACATCGCGGGCGGGCGGGCGCCGAACCCGGCGTTCACGCGGATCGCCGTCTGATAGCGGCCGGCGCCGGCGATGCGGCTCACCGTCCGACCGTCCCGCAGCGACGCGGCGACGGCGTCGCTCACCGATGGCGTGCCGCCCACGACGATCACCTCCGTCGTGCCCAGGGTCGAGAGCGCATCGAGCGTGCCCGCTCCCGCGGTGGGCGTCCGGCCGTCGACGAGCAGCACGGGCGCGTGGCTGCGGGCGGCAGCGGGCCCCGCCGCCAGTGCGTCCGGGAAGGATCGGCCCGTGGCGACGAACGCGTGGTCCGCTCCCTCGGGGAACGCATGCGCAGCCAGCAGGGCGCTCGTCTCGTAGCGGTCAGCGCCGCCGATCCGCGTGACGGGCGCGATCGCCGCGAGCTCGGCCTCGACCTCGGCAGACACCGACGGCTCGCCTCCGATCAGCACGATCGCATTCGGCGCGAGCCTGGCGAGCTCTCGCCGCACGGAGGACGGCAGCAGGTCTCGCGCGGTGAGCAGCAGCGGCGCGCGCACGTGGGCCGCGGCCGCCCCGGCGCTCAGCGCATCGGCGAAGCGCGATCCGCTGGCGATGTAGACCTGCGCGGCGCCGTCCGGGTAGCCGTGCTGCGCGATGAGCGCTGCGGTCTGGTAGCGGTCGGCGCCTGCGATGCGGGCCGGCGGCGCCATGGTGAGCGAGGCGTGCGTCATGATCGCCGCGCCGCTGAGGTGCAGCGCCGTGCCCATGTCGACCCAGCTGCACCGGTTGATGCCGAGGTCGTAGCCGGAGGCGGTGATGAGACCGAGCGCGATGACGCCGCCGCCGGCGCGGTGACGGAACGCGGGCCCGCCGGAGTCGCCGGGCAGGCAGGCGTAGGTCGAGCGCGACGACATCGCGCGCTGCACCGAGCACGCCCAGTAGCCGAAGTCGTAGCAGCCGGTCGGCTCGGAGGTGCGGGTCGCGTACTGCTCGCCCTGCCGCGCGCCCGAGAAGCCGACCTGCTGGCCCGCACCCACCTGGCCGGCCCCGTGGACCGCCGTCTCGCCGGACCCGGCGCACGCGCTCCCGAGCCACATGGTGGGCCTCGCCGATCCCGTGCGGACCACCATCGAGTCGACCTTGGAGCCGGTCGACAGCAGGTTCTGCGAGACCCGGCCGATGCCTGCACCGCTCCCCCACCCGCACAGCTGGCTCGCGTGGCCGCTGACGACGGATGCGCCGTTCGAGCCGATCGGGGACGGGCAGTGGCCCGCGCTCATCACCGCGGGGGCGCCGTCGGCCGTCCGCACCGCGAAGCCGGTCGTGCAGGCGAGCCCGCCGACGCGGATCGCGTTGCCGCCGCCGTAGCCGTCCGAGTCGTGCAGCCGGCTGACCGGCTCGTCGGCGACGTCCGCGACCATCTCGACCGGCACCCCGAGCCCCCAGAGCCCGAGGGCCGAGAGCAGGTCGGCTCCCGCGGGCTCCGCGCCCTCGCCCGCCGACGCATCCGGAAGCGCCTCGATCGCGCCCGCGCGCGCCGGGGCGGCGCGGAGCGCCCCGGACCGGTCGACGCCGAGGCGCAGCACGGCGCTCCGGTGGTCGACCGCTGCCGAGACGAGGGCGTCGGCAGTCGCCCCGTCCGCACCGACGGCGCGGTCGAGCGCGCCGCACAGCGCGCGGAGCGGCTGGGCTGCGACGCCGATGACGTCGACGTCGTCGTCGGTGACGGCCGAGCGCAGGTGCGACGGCAGGGCGGCGATCTCCTCGGCGACGAGCTCGCCGGCGAAGGGAGTCGCCGCGAGCAGCGCGATGCCCGCGCCCTCGCCGTCGGGTGCGCGGAGCAGGTCGGCTGCGCCGAGCGCATCGGGGTGGCGCGACAGCAGCGCGTGCTGCAGCGTGCGCAGCGCCGCCTCGCGCACCTGCGCGGGCTGCTCCGAGGGCTCGGCGTCGACCGGCACGATGGCCGAGCGCACCAGGCATTCCTCGATGCTGCCGGGCGCCGGCGCACCCGGGTCGACGGCGACGGCAGGCGAGGAGGGCACGACCAGCAGCGCGGACGCGAGCGCCAGGACGCCGACGACCGGTGTCAGCACGCGGAACGGTGAGCGGCGCATGGGATGCTCTCGACGGCCCGACATGTCCGCCGGCCGCCCGAGGTCACCCTACGACGGCGCCCGGCCGCCCCCGCTCAGCCGCGCTGCGCCGCGATCCGCCCCAGCACGCCGTTGATGAACGCGCCCGAGCGCTCTGTCGAGAGCTCGTTCGCCAGGTGCACCGCCTCCGAGACGACGACGCTCGCGGGCGCCGTCTCGTGCTCGAGCTCCCATGCGCCGACGCGCAGGATCGCGAGGTCGGTGCGCGGCATGCGGTCGATCGGCCAGTGCTCGCTCGAGGAGGCGATCAGCTCGTCGATGCCCGCCTGCTCGTCGGCGACGCCCGCGACGATCTCGCGCGCGAACGCGAACCACGGGTGCTTCGCCCAGCCGAGCCGGGCCGCGGTGTCGCGCAGCACGGCCTCCGGCGACTCGTCGCGCGCCTGCGCCGAGTAGAGCACCTCGACCGCGTGCTTGCGGGCCTTGCGGCGGGAGGGGTAGGTCTCGTCGCCCACGTCAGTCGGTGACGCGGCCGAGGTAGCTGCCGTCGCGGGTGTCGACCTTGACGCGGGTGCCCTGCTCGACGAAGAGCGGCACCTGGATCTCGGCGCCCGTCTCGACCGTCGCGGGCTTCGTGCCCGCGCTCGAGCGGTCGCCCTGCAGGCCGGGCTCCGTGTACGTGATCTCGAGCACGACCGACGCGGGCAGCTCGACCTGCAGCGCCTCGCCCTCGTGCATCGAGATGGCGGCGGTGCCGTTCTCGAGCAGGTACTTCGCGGCGTCGCCGACGGTCGCGGCCGGGATGGGCAGCTGCTCGTACGTGTCGTTGTCCATGAACACGAAGTCCTGGCCGTCGTTGTACAGGAACTGGTAGTCGCGGCGGTCGACGGTCGCGAACTCCATCTTCGTGCCGGCGTTGAAGGTCTTGTCGACGACCTTCTGGCTGCGCACGTTGCGCAGCTTGGTGCGCACGAACGCGCCGCCCTTGCCGGGCTTCACGTGCTGGAACTCGATGACGCTCCAGAGCTGGCCGTCGAGGTTCAGCACCGCGCCGTTCTTGATGTCGTTCGTGGTTGCCATGGGGTTCCGTTCCGTGGGGGTGAGTGGGGCCCTCAGCGGACCGACAGACGATTCTAGCGGGCGGCGATCGCGAGGGCGGCCAGGCGGTAGCCGTCGAGGCCGAAGCCGGCGATGACGCCCGTCGCGACGGCCGACACGACCGACGTGTGGCGGAACGTCTCGCGCGCGTGCGGGTTCGAGATGTGCACCTCGACGAGCGGCGCGACGCCCTGCAGCTGCGCGCACGCGTCGCGGAGCGCGTAGGAGTAGTGCGTGAACGCGGCGGGATTCAGGATCACGGGCGTCGCGGTGTCGACGGCCTCATGGATCCACCCGACGAGCTCGGCCTCGTCGTCCGTCTGGCGCACCTCCGCCTCGACCGGTCGCTCGGGGTTGCCGGCGGCCTCGACGAGCGGCGCGACGTCGGCGAGCGTGGCCGTGCCGTAGACGTCGGGCTCGCGGGTGCCGAGCCGGCCGAGGTTCGGCCCGTTCAGGACGAGGATGCGCATGCGGCCAGTCTGCCGCACGTCAGTCGGCGAGCGACTGGTAGGCCATGAACAGCAGGCTGTCGTCGGGGCCCTCGAGGATCCGCGGCTTCGCGACGTCGTCGAGCACGACGAACCGCAGCATCGACCCGCGCGTCTTCTTGTCCTTGCGCATCGTGCCGAGCAGCGTCTGCCAGCGCCCGACCGGGTAGGTGGTCGGGAGCGCGAGGGACTCGAGGATGGCCCGGTGCCGGTCGACGACGGACTCGGGCAGGCGCCCGGCGAGCCGCGAGAGCTCCGCCGCGAACACCATGCCGATGGAGACCGCCGCCCCGTGCCGCCAACGGTAGCGCTCGGTGTGCTCGATCGCGTGCCCGAGCGTGTGCCCGTAGTTCAGGAACTCGCGCTCGCCGTGCTCGCGGAAGTCGTTCGCCACGACCCGCGCCTTCACCGCGATCGAGCGCGCCACGACCTCCTGGAACTCCGGGGCGGCGGGGTCGGTCGCGGCCGCGAGCGAGCCCTCGAGCAGCTCGAGGATGCGCGGGTCGGCGATGAAGCCGGCCTTCACGATCTCGGCGAAGCCGGTGAGCAGCTCGTTGCGCGGGAGCGAGTCGACCAGCTCGAGGTCGGCGACGACGGCCGCCGGGTGGTGGAACGCGCCGACGAGGTTCTTGCCCTGCTCGGTGTTGATGCCGGTCTTGCCGCCGACGGCGGCGTCGACGATGCCGAGCACGCTCGTCGGCGCCTGGAGGACCCGCACGCCGCGCAGCCACGTCGCGGCGACGAAGCCGGCCAGGTCGGTGACGGCGCCGCCCCCGAGGCCCAGCACCGCATCCGTCCTGGTGAACTCGGCCTGGCCGAGGATCTGCCACAGGAACTGCGCGACCTCGATGCGCTTGGCGGCCTCGGCGTCGGGCACCTCCGCGAGCAGCACCTCGATGCCGAGCTCCGACTTCAGGTGGTCGGCGATGCGGCTCATGGCCGGCTGGTGCACGACGAGCAGCCGCTGCGCGTCGCCGAGCGACGCGCGCACCTGCTCGACGAGGATGCCCCGCCCGACGTGCACGTCGTACGGCGCCTCGGTCTCGACGCGGATGGTGGTCATCGGCTCCCCCTCATGTGCGTTCACAGCCCGCGCTCGGCGAGCCAGGCCTCGAGCCGGTCGACGAGCTTGGCCATCGGTGTCCTGGATGTGTCGAGCTCGACGTCGGCGAGCTCGCGGTAGAGCGGCGCGCGCTCCTCGGCGATGCGCCGCCACGCCGCCATGCCGTCGGCGAGCAGCGGCCGGCCGCCGCCGCCGATGCGCCGCTCGGCGGCGCGCTCGTCGACGGTGACGAGCACGACCGTCGCGTGCTCGAGCAGCGCGCGGGTGCCCGCGTCGAGCACGGCGCCGCCGCCGAGCGCCACCACGGCGCCGGGCGTGAGCGCGTGCCGCACGGCGTCGGCCTCCCACCGGCGGAAGGCGGGCTCGCCGTGCTCGGCGAAGATCCCCGGGATCGGGCCGTGCTCGAGCGCGACCAGCCGGTCGGTGTCGACGAAGGTGCGCCCGATCCGGGTGGCGAGCTTGCGCCCGAGCGACGACTTGCCGGCGGCCATCGGCCCGATGAGCGCGACCGGCGGCGTCGTGCCGGCCTCGTCGCCCGGCCGCGGCCCGTCGGCCGTCACGGCGTCGTGCGCAGCTGCTCGGGGATGGCGGCGAGGTAGGCGTCGAGGTTGCGGCGCGTCTCGGCGACCGAGTCGCCGCCGAACTTCTCGACGACCGCGTCGGCGAGCACGAGCGCGACCATCGCCTCGGCGACGACGCCCGCGGCCGGCACCGCGCAGACGTCGCTGCGCTGGTGGTGCGCCTGCGCCGCCTCGCCGGTCGCGACGTCGACGGTGCGGAGCGCCCGAGGCACGGTGGCGATGGGCTTCATGCCCGCGCGCACGCGCAGCACGCCGCCGGTGGACATGCCGCCCTCGATCCCGCCGGCGCGCACGGTCTCGCGCGTGACGCCGCCGTCGCCGACGAGCAGCTCGTCGTGCGCGACGCTCCCGCGCCGCCGCGTGGTCTCGAAGCCGTCGCCGACCTCGACGCCCTTGATGGCCTGGATGCTCATGAGCGCCTGTGCGAGCCGTCCGTCGAGGCGGCGGTCCCAGTGCACGTAGGAGCCGAGGCCCGGCGGCAGGCCGTACGCGAGCACCTCGACGATGCCGCCGAGCGTGTCGCCCGAGCGCCGGGCGTCCTCGACCTCGGCGAGCATCGCCGCGCTCGTGGCCGGGTGCAGGCAGCGCAGCTCGTCGCCGTCGAGCCGGTCGACGTCGTCGGCGGTCGGCAGCGGCGCGTCGTCCGGCACGCGCACGGGCCCGATCGAGAGCGTGTGGCTGACGAGCCGCACGCCGAGCTCGCCGAGGAACGCGCGCGCGACGGCACCGAGCGCGACGCGAGCGGCGGTCTCGCGGGCGCTCGCCCGCTCGAGCACGGGGCGCGCCTCGTCGAAGCCGTGCTTCTGCATGCCCACGAGGTCGGCGTGGCCGGGCCGCGGCCGGGTCAGCTTCGCGGCGCGCGCGCCCGTGAGCTCGCCCTCGAGCGGCGCGGCGCCCATGACCTCGGTCCACTTCGGCCACTCGGTGTTGCCGATGCGGAGCGCCACGGGGCCGCCCTGCGAGCGACCGTGGCGGATGCCGCCCGAGATCGACAGCTCGTCCTGCTCGAACTTCATGCGCGCGCCGCGGCCCGCGCCGAGCTTGCGCCGCTGCAGGTCGGCCTGGATCTGCTCGGCGGTGATCGGCACCCCGGCGGGGAGCCCCTCGAGGAGGGCGATGAGTTCGGGGCCGTGGGATTCCCCGGCGGTGAGCCAGCGCAGCATGGTCACGATTCTTCCAGACCCGCGGATGCCTCCAGTGCCGCGCGCATGGCCGTCACGACGCGCGCCTCCTCGGGCAGGGGCGCCTCCACCTCGCCGAGCGCGAAGATGCGGGCCTGCAGCACCGCCTGCTGGAGCAGCATCTCGCGGCCGTCGAGCAGCTGCCCGGCGGGGACCGCGCCGCGGTAGCGCGAGCCGTCGGCGCGGGCGTAGTCGGCGTCGAGCAGCACTGCAGGCGGCGCGTCGAAGTCCGGCGCGGCCGGCGCCGCCGCGGGCAGCGTCGAGACGGCGGCGTCGACGGCGGGCAGGGGCTCCTCGAGGCCCTGGGGCGCGACGAGCACGCCGAGCCGCTCCCCCAGCGCCACGAGCGCCTCGGCCTTGTGCGGGCTCCGCAGGGCCACGACCACGCGCTCGGCGCCGAGCTCGGCGAGCGCGACGAGCGCCGACTGGGCCGTAGCGCCCGCGCCCACGATCCCGCCCGTCCGCACGGAGCCGAGCCCCGCATCCGCGAACGCCCGGACGATGCCGCCGACGTCGGTGTTCCAGCCCCGCACGCGCGCGCCGAGCAGCAGCGTGTTCGCGGCTCCCGTGAGCGTCGCGCGCTCGTCGAGCGCCGATGCGAGCGCCGCCGCCTCGCCCTTCAGCGGCGCGGTGACCGAGAGCCCGAGCCACGCGGCATCCAGCCCGGCGACGAAGCCCGCGAGCGCGCCGGGCGCGACCTCGCGCCGCTCGTACGCCCAGTCGAGGCCGAGCGCCCGCGCGGCCGCGCCCTGCAGCACCGGCGAGAGCGAGTGCGCGACCGGCTGTCCGACGACGGCGAGGCGGCGGGTGCCGCCCGCGCCGCCGACGGCCGCCACGTCAGCCGCCCCAGCCCGGGTTGTCGCGCAGGAACTGCTGGAACTGCTCGACGGCGGCCAGGTGCTCGCCGTAGGTCTCCGAGAAGACCGTCTCGCCCGTCTCCGGGTTGACCGTGACGAAGTAGAGCCAGTCCCCCTCGGTCGGCGCGAGCGCCGCCTGGAGCGCGGTGTCGCCGGGGGCGCCGATCGGGCCGACCGGCAGCCCGGGGCGCGCGTACGTGTTGTACGGGTTCTCGGTGTCGGCCCGCTCCTCGGCGGTCGTCGTCACGACGTGCAGGTTGCCCGTGCCGTAGGCGACGGTCGCGTCGGACTGCAGCGGCATGTTGATGTCGAGCCGGTTCTGGAAGACGCGGGCCACGCGGCCGAAGTCGTCGGGCAGCCGCGCCTCGCGCTGCACGAGCGACGCGAAGGTCAGCACCCGCTGGCGGTCGGCCTCGGCGACGCCGGCGGCGTCGAGGGCCTGCGTCTGGCGCGCGATCATCGCCTGCAGCACGGCCGGCGCGGTGACGCCGTCGTCGAAGGTGTACGTGGCCGGGAACAGCCAGCCCTCGAGCGTCGTCGCGTCGTCGGGCAGGTCGAACTGCGCGAGGTCGCCGCTCGCCTGCACGAACTCGGCCTGCGGGATCCCGAGGTCGCGCTCCAGCCGCTCGAAGACCTGCGGCAGCGTGTAGCCCTCGGGCACGGTGACGCGCAGCTCGACCTTGTTCGCGGGGTCGAGGATCGCGTCGAGCGCGCCCTGCGCCGACATCTGCTGCTGCACGCGGTACGCGCCCGGGTGCAGCTGGATCGAGGGGTGGGCGACGAGGATGTCGGTGAACGCCTCCGCGCTCGCGATGACGTCCTGCTCGGCGAGCTCAGCCGCGACGTCGTAGCCGTTCTGGCCCGACTGCACCTGCACGATCACCTCGCCGGTGCCGGGGCCTGCGTAGTCCTCGGGGCCGCTGAAGCGGTCGACCAGGCGCGGCACCACGACCACTGCGGCGATGATCGCGCCGACGACCACCACGAGCGCGATGCTCCAGCCGATGAGCCTGCGGCGGCCTCGGGCCCTGCGCTCCCGCGCGCGACGTCCAGCCATCTCAGTCCTCCATGGGGGCGGCTGCGCCGCCGTCGGTGAGCACCTCGCCGGGCGCCCGCCCGGCGGTGCGCTCGCTGTCGAGTGCGTGCTGCAGGATGACCACGGCCGCGGCCTGGTCGATGCTCTGGCGCTGCTGGCGCGACGACCTGCCGGCCGCGCGCATGCCCGCCGAGGCGGTGACGGTCGAGAGCCGCTCGTCCACGAGCCGCACGGGCAGCGAGCGCGCGAGCGCGGAGGCCATGTCGCGCGCGTCCTGGGTGCTCGGGGTGTCGGCGCCGGAGAGCGAGATCGGCAGCCCCACGACCGCCTCGATCGCGCCGAGCTCCTCGGCGATCGCGGCGAGGCGTGCGACGGGGTCGACGTCGGCGCGCTGGATGGTCTCCACCGGCGTCGCGAGCAGCCCGTCGAGGTCGCACCTGGCGACCCCGACCCGGGCGCGGCCCACGTCGACGCCGATCCTGACGCCCCGGCGCATCGCCGTCGCCGCGCTCAGCGGCGGAGCCCCTCGCGCACGGCGGCGATCGCCGCGGGCATCGCGGCCGCATCCTGCCCGCCGCCCTGCGCCATGTCGGGCTTGCCGCCGCCGCCGCCGCCGAGCGCGCCCGCGGCCGCCTTGGCGAGCGGGCCCGCGACGACGCCCGCATCGCGCGCGGCCTGGTTGGTGGCGACCACGATCGCCGGGCGGCCGTCGACCGCGCCGCCGATCGCGACGACCGCGGGGTCGGCGCCGAGGCGCTCGCGCACCTGCGACGCGACCGAGCGGAGGTCGTCGGCGGAGCCGATCCGGCCCAGGTCGACCGAGGCGAAGCGCAGCGCGCCGACCGCCTCGGCGGCCTCGGCGATCGGTCCGACGCGGCCGGCCAGCTGCTGCGACTCGAACTCGGCGATGCGCTTCTCGGCCGCCTTGAGCGAGGTCACGAGCTCCTGGATGCGGCCGGGCAGCTGCTCCTTCGGCGTCTTCAGCATGCCGGTGAGCTCGCTCACGAGCGTGCGCTCCGCGACCAGCTGGCGGAACGCATCCGGGCCCACGGCGGCCTCGACGCGCCGGTTGGTCGAGCCGACGCTCGACTCGCTCGTGATCGAGATGAGCCCGATCTGGCTGGAGGCGCCCACGTGGGTGCCGCCGCACAGCTCCCGCGACCAGGGGCCGCCGATGTCGACCATGCGCACGGTGTCGCCGTACTTCTCGCCGAACAGCGCCATGGCGCCGAGCGACTTCGCCTCGTCGATCGGCATGACGCGCGTCTCGACCGGCAGGTCGTCGCGGATCGCCGAGTTCGCGATGCCCTCGAGCTCCTGGCGCATGTCGCTCGAGAGGGCGCTCGACCAGGAGAAGTCGAGGCGCATGTAGCCGGCCTTGTTGTACGAGCCCGACTGGGCCGCGTCGGGGCCGAGCAGCTGGCGCAGCGCCGCGTGCACGACGTGCGTCGCGGAGTGCGCCTGGTTGGCCGCGCGCCGGTAGAGCGGGTCGACGGCCGCGTGCGCGAGGTCGCCGACGGCGAGCTCGCCCGACGTCACCCGCACCGTGTGGCTGATGAGGCCCTGCACCGGGCGCTGCACGTCGAGCACGTCGGCCTCGAAGCCGGAGCCGACGAGCGTGCCCTGGTCGCTGTCCTGGCCGCCCGACTCCGCGTAGAGCGACGTGGCGGTGAGGACGACCTCGACCTCGTCGCCGACGCCCGCGCGCTGCACCTGGGCGCCGTCGGCGATGATGCCGATGACCTCGCCGTCGGCCTGCAGCTCGTCGTAGCCGAGGAAGGCCGTCTCGCCCTTCGCGCGCAGCTCCGAGTAGACCGACAGGTCGGCGAGCTGCCGCCGGCGCGACTTCGCGTCGGCCTTCGCCCGCGTGCGCTGCTCGCTCATGAGCGTCTCGAACGTCGAGCGGTCGACCTCGAGGCCCGCCTCCTCGGCGATCTCCATCGTCAGGTCGATCGGGAACCCGTAGGTGTCGTGCAGCAGGAACGCCGTCTTGCCCGGCACGACGTGGCCGGAGTCGCGGCGCACGTCGGACATCGCGAGGTCGAGCACCGTCGAGCCCGACTCGAGGGTGCGGAGGAACGTCTCCTCCTCGTTCACCGCGAGCCGCGCGATGCGGGGGTAGGCGGCCTCGAGCTCGGGGTACGCGGTCACCATGGCGCGGTAGCTCGCCTCGAACAGCGCCGGGAACGTCGCCTCGTGCACGCCGAGCAGGCGCATCGAGCGCACCGAGCGGCGCATGAGGCGGCGCAGGATGTAGCCGCGGCCGTCGTTGCCGGGCGTCACCCCGTCGCCCATGAGCATGAGCGACGAGCGCACGTGGTCGGCGACCACGCGCATCCGCACGTCGTCCTCGGTGGCGGCGCCGTAGCGGCGGCCGGAGAGCTCGCCCGCGACGTCGAGCACGGGGCGCACCTGGTCGATCTCGTAGATGTTCTGCACGCCCTGCTTGAGGAACGCGACGCGCTCGAGCCCCATGCCGGTGTCGATGTTCTTGTTCGGCAGCTCGCGCACGATCGTGAAGTCGGTCTTCGAGCGCACGTCGGCGATCTCGTCCTGCATGAAGACGAGGTTCCAGATCTCGACGTACCGGTCGCTGCCGGTCGCGGGGCCGCCGTCGGGGCCGTGCTCGGGGCCGAGGTCGAAGAAGATCTCGGAGTCGGGGCCGGCGGGGCCGGGCTGCCCGGTCATCCAGTAGTTGTCCTCGAGGCCGAGGCGCTGGATGCGCGACGCGTCGACGTCGGTGACCTCGAGCCAGAGGCGCTCGGCCTCGTCGTCGGTCTCGAAGACGGTGACCCAGAGGTCCTTGGGGTCGAAGCCGAACTTGCCGTCGGCCTCGGAGCCGGTGAGCAGCTCCCACGCGTAGGCGATCGCCTCGCGCTTGAAGTAGTCGCCGAACGACCAGTTGCCGGCCATCTGGAAGAAGGTGCCGTGGCGGGGCGTGCGGCCGACCTCCTCGATGTCGAGGGTGCGGATGCACTTCTGCACGTCGGCGACGCGCGGCCAGGGGGCGGGCACCCGGCCGGAGAGGTAGGGGATGAACGGCACCATGCCGGCGATCGTGAACATGATCGCGGGGTCGTCGCTGACGAGCGACGCCGAGGGGACGATGGTGTGGTCCTTGGCCTCGAAGTGCTTCAGGAAGCGGCTGTGGATCTCTGCGGTCTGCATGGGGTCAGGTCTTTCCAGCCCCGTCGGGGCCTGACGAGCCCGGGCGCGCAGCGCCCGGGCTCGGATCGGGTGTCGTCACTCGCCTCGCAGCTCGCGGTCGCGTGCCTGGTAGCCGTCCTTGACGGCGTCCGTGAACTCACGGCCGCGCGAGTCGACGTTGTCGAGGAACGCCTTGCCCTTCTCGGTCTCCTCGATGCGGCGGGCGGCGAAGACGCCGATGACGACGCCGACGGCCAGGAACAGGAGCTTCTTCACAGCGGGTCCCCCTCGTGTCTCGCTTCGCCCCGCGCCGGATCGGCGCACGGGCTCGGACAGTCTAACGACGAAGAGGGGCCGCCGGCTGGCGACCCCTCCTCGATGCGCTCGGATCAGCGAGCGGCGTAGTACTCGACGACGAGCTGGACGTCGGCGACGACGGGCACCTCGGCGCGCTTCGGGCGGCGCACGAGGCGGGCCTGGAGGCGGTCGAGCTGCACGTCGAGGTACGGCGGGACGGGCGGGAGCACGCCGGCGTGGCCGCCTGCGGCCGCGACCTGGAAGGGCTCCATGCCCTCGCTGCGCTGGTGCACGTGGATGAGCTGGCCCTCCTTCACGCGGAACGAGGGGCGGTCGACGCGCTGGCCGTCGACCATGATGTGGCGGTGCACGACCATCTGGCGGGCCTGCGACATCGTGCGGGCGAAGCCCGAGCGGAGCACGAGCGCGTCGAGGCGCATCTCGAGCAGCTCGACGAGGTTTTCACCCGTCAGGCCGGACTGGCGGCGGGCCTCGTTGAAGGTGTTGCGCAGCTGCGCCTCGCGGATGCCGTACTGGGCGCGCAGGCGCTGCTT
Source organism: Agrococcus sediminis (assembly GCF_007923295.1). GTDB lineage: Bacteria > Actinomycetota > Actinomycetes > Actinomycetales > Microbacteriaceae > Agrococcus > Agrococcus sediminis. Next base: position 188,810 of record NZ_VOIR01000013.1, read on the forward strand.
CTCGCGGAGGCGGACGGCGTAGTCGCTATCGGCCTTGCGCTTGGTGCGGCCGTGCTGGCCGGGGCCGTAGGGGCGCTTCTCGAGGTAGCGCGCCGCCTTCGGCGTGAGGGCGATGCCGAGGGCGCGCGAGAGGCGCGTCTTCGACCGGGTACGGGACTTCGTGGACATGACTTCCTTCGCTGAGTCGCTGCCGCGCGAGCGGCTGTCCCGGCCGAGTGCCGGGACCTAAGGAGGGGTGCGGGTCCTGCGTCGGCAGCCGGGCTGCCAGAGGACCAGCGACCAGGCTACCAGAGGTCAGGCGTCGCCGGAGAGGATGCGGCGGATGCGCTCGAGGCGAGCGGCGACATCGCGCTCGTAGCCGTGGGCGCCCGGCTCGTAGTAGCGGCGCCCCACGAGCGGGTCGGGCAGGTGCTGCTGGGTCGCGACGCCGGCCGGCGCGTCGTGCGCGTAGCGGTAGCCCTTGCCGTGGCCGAGCCGCTTGGCGCCCGGGTAGTGGGCGTCGCGCAGGTGCGTCGGCACGCGGCCGATGTCGCCCGAGCGCACGTCGGCGATGGCGCGGTCGATGCCGAGGTAGGAGCGGTTGGACTTCGGCGCGGTGGCGAGGTAGACGACCGCCTCGGCGAGCGGGATGCGCCCCTCGGGCATGCCGATCATCTGCACCGCCTGCGCGGCGGCGGTCGCCACCACGAGGCCCTGCGGGTCGGCCATCCCGATGTCCTCGGCGGCGAGCACGATGATGCGCCGGGCGATGAAGCGCGGGTCCTCCCCCGCCTCGATCATGCGGGCGAGCCAGTGGAGCGCCGCGTCGGGGTCGGAGCCGCGCACCGACTTGATGAACGCCGAGATGACGTCGTAGTGCTCGTCGCCCTGCCGGTCGTAGCGCAGCAGCGCGCGGTCGACGGCGCTCGCCAGGGCCTCGGCCGTGACGGTCGTCGGCGCATCCGCGACGCCCTCACCCGCGGCTTCGAGCGCGTGGGCGCCGGCGGCCTCGAGCGCCGTGAGCGCGCGCCGGGCGTCGCCGGAGGAGAGCCGGATGAGCTGCGCGCGGGCCTCGTCGTCGAGCGCGATGCGCCCGTCGAAGCCGCGCGGGTCGGCGATCGCGCGGTCGACGAGCTCGGCGATGTCGTCGTCGCCGAGCGGCTCGAGCGTCAGCAGCAGCGAGCGCGACAGCAGCGGGCTGATGACGCTGAACGACGGGTTCTCGGTCGTCGCGGCGATGAGCGTGACCCAGCCCTGCTCGACGCCCGGCAGCAGCGCGTCCTGCTGGGCCTTGGTGAAGCGGTGGATCTCGTCGAGGAAGAGCACGGTGGAGCGCTGGAAGAGGTCGCGGTCGTTCAGCGCCGCCTCCATCACCTGGCGGACGTCCTTGACGCCGGCCGTGACGGCGCTCAGCTCGACGAAGCGGCGGTCGGAGGAGTGCGCGATCGACTGCGCGAGCGTCGTCTTGCCCGTGCCGGGAGGACCCCAGAGGATGACGCTCTGGCCGCTCGCGCCCTCGCTCGGCGCGGCGAGCCGGCGCAGCGGCGAGCCGGGGCCGAGCAGGTGGCGCTGGCCGACGACGTCGTCGAGGCTCGTCGGGCGCATGCGCACGGCGAGCGGCGCTGTCGTCCCTCCTGCCATGCCCCCAGCCTAGGCGGCGCCGCCCACACGACCCGGTAGCCTGAACGCCGCACCGAGCGGGTGCGCGAGCGGCAGAGGAGAGCCCGTGGTCACGAAGCAGGAGCAGGAGCGGCGCGTCCGCGACTACCGCGCGCGGCAGGCCGTGCACGAGCGCCGGCAGCGCCGGCAGCGCCGCGACTCCCTCATCGGGGCCGCCCTCGCGCTCGTCGTGCTCGCGGGCGGCACGGCGCTCATCGCCACCCGCCCCGCTCCCGCGGACCCGGCCGATACCGCGGCGCCGACGCCCAGCGCGACCGCGCCCGCGGCCGAGTCCACCGTGCCCGACCCCTCGCTCGCCGAGGGACGCACGTGGACCGGCTCGCTCACGGTGAACGGCGTCGAGCTCGACGTCGAGCTCGACGGCGCCGCGGCCCCCCAGGCCGTCTCCGCCGTGCTCGCCGACGCGCAGCGCGACTACTACGACGGCAAGACGTGCCACCGCCTCACGACGAGCGAGGGATTCTCGGTGCTGCAGTGCGGCTCGGTCGACGGCCAGGGCGGCGGCGACCCGACCTACATGTACGGCCCGGTCGAGAACGCGCCCGCCGACGACCTCTACGTCGAGGGCACCATCGCGATGGCCCGCCAGTCGGGCAACGCCGACTCGAACGGCCACCAGTTCTTCATCGTCTACGGCGACACGAGCATCCCCTCCGACTCCGCCGGCGGCTACAGCGTGATCGGCCGAGTCACCGGCGGCCTCGACGAGCTGCAGGAGGCCGTCATCGCGAAGGGCACGGCGGGCGGCGTGCCCGACGGCGCGCCCGCGGAGCCGGTCACGATCGAGGACTTCGTCCTGCAGTAGCCCGCGCTACGCTCTACCTGCCCGTCCCCTCGTACGAGAGACTCCGTCATGCCCGAGCCCACCCAGCCCATCGACCCCGCCGCGTCGGAGCAGCCTGCCGCGCCGCAGGACGCCCCCGAGCAGGAGGCGCCCGCCGAGCAGGTGGAGCAGCCCGCCGAGCCGGAGGCTCCCGCCCAGCCGGAGGCTCCCGCTGCCGAGGAGGAGGCGCCCGTCGAGCAGGAGGCGCCCGCGGAGGCTGCGGCCACCGAGCAGGAGGCGCCTGCCGCCGAGGAGCAGGCTCCCGCTGAGGAGCAGGCTCCCGCCGAGGAGCCCGCTGCGCCCGTCATGGGCGAGCCGGTCATCGAGCGCGAGCTCGGCCGGGTCGACGCCGCCGGCACGGTCGCGGTCAAGGACGGCGACGGATGGCGCGTCGTCGGCCAGTTCCCCGACGTCACGGCCGAGGAGGCGCTCGGCTACTTCGAGCGCAAGTTCGCCGACCTCGAGGGCCAGGTCCGCCTGCTCGAGCAGCGCATCCGCGGCGGCGCGAGCGCCCGCGACGTGGCGAAGGCCGCCTCGCACCTCCACGCGACCGTGCTCGAGGCGCCCGCGGTCGGCGACATCCCGTCCCTGCTCAGCCGTCTCGACGCGCTCCGCGGCGAGCTCGGCGAGCTCGAGGCGAAGCAGCAGGCCGCGAGCAAGGCGGAGGTCGACGAGGCCATCGCCGAGCGCACGCGCGTCGTCGAGGCGATCGAGCAGCTCGCGAGCGGCGACCTCGAGAACGTGCAGTGGAAGCAGACCATGCAGCAGGTCGACGTGCTCTTCGCCGACTGGCAGCGCCTGCAGAAGGACGGCCCGCGGCTGTCGAAGGGCCAGGCCGACGCGCTCTGGAAGCGCTTCCGCGACGCGCGCTCGACCCTCGAGACCGCCCGCCGCCGCTTCTTCGCCGACCTCGACGCATCCCACAAGGACGTCCGCGCGCGCAAGCAGGCGCTCGTCGAGCAGGCCCAGGCGCTCGCGCCGAAGGGCGTCGACGGCATCCCCGCTTACCGCGCGCTGCTCGACCAGTGGAAGGCAGCCGGCCGCGCCGGCCGCAAGATCGACGACGCGCTGTGGGCCCAGTTCAAGGAGGCCGGCGACGTGCTGTTCGCCGCGAAGGCCGAGCAGGCCGCGGTCGACAACGAGGAGTACGCCGAGAACCTGGCCGCCAAGCGCGCGCTGCTCCAGGAGGCGACGCCGATCCTCGAGATCACCGATCGCGCCAAGGCGCGCGAGGCCCTGCTCGGCGTGCAGCGCCGCTGGGACGAGATCGGCCGCGTGCCCCGCGAGGCGCTGCGCGAGGTCGAGGACCGCATGCGCAAGATCGAGACGCACGTGCGCGAGCTCGACGAGCAGCACTGGAAGGCGTCGAACCCCGAGCGCAAGGCGCGCTCCGAGGGCCTCGCCGGCCAGCTCGAGGAGGCCATCGAGAAGCTCGAGGCCGAGATCGCGGACACGACGGATGCGCGCCGCAAGGCAGAGCTCGAGGCCGAGCTGCAGACGAAGCGCTCGTGGCTCGAGGTCGTCGCAGCCGCAGGCTGACGCAGCATGACGACGAGGGGGCCGGCGCCGATGGCGCCGGCCCCCTCGTCGTCCGTCAGCCCGTCGTGATGCGGTAGACGTCGTAGACGCCGTCGATGCGGCGCACCGCGTTCAGCACGTGGTCGAGGTGCGTCACGTCGCCCATCTCGAACGCGAAGCGGCTGATCGCGAGCCGGTCGGTGCCGGTGTGCACGCTCGCCGAGAGGATGTTGACGTGGTGCTCGGTAAGCACGCGGGTGATGTCGCTCAGCAGCCCCGAGCGGTCGAGCGCCTCGACCTGGATGTTCACGAGGAACAGCCCCTTCGACGTCGCCGCCCACTCGACCTCGATCATGCGCTCGGGCTCGGCGAGCAGGCCCTGCACGTTCGGGCAGCTGCGCTGGTGCACGCTCACGCCCTGGCCGCGCGTGACGAAGCCGACGATCTCGTCGCCCGGCACGGGCGTGCAGCACTTCGACAGCTTCACGAGGATGTCGTCGGCGCCCCGCACGAGCACGCCGGAGGCGCTCGACGCGGGCCTCGGCGCCTTGCTCGGCAGCACCGTCACGTGCGCGTCGTCGTCCGCGGCCTCGTCGACGCGGATCGCCGACACGACCTTCTCGAGCACCGACTGCGTCGAGACGTGCCCCTCGCCCACGGCGGCGTACAGGGCCGTCACGTCGTCGTACTTCAGCTGCGCCGCCACCTGCGCGAACGCATCGCGGCCCATGAGCTTCTGCAGCGGCAGGTCGTGCCGGCGCATGGCCTTCGCGATCGCCTCCTTGCCGACCTCGACGGCCTCGTCGCGGCGCTCGCGCTGGAACCACTGGCGGATCTTGCTGCGCGCGCGGGGCGACGTGACGAAGCCCTGCCAGTCCTGGCTGGGCCCCGCATCCGGGTTCTTCGACGTCAGCACCTCGACGATGTCGCCGGTCGCGAGCTTCGTGTCGAGCGGCACGAGGCGGCCGTTGACCTTCGCGCCCATCGTGCGGTGGCCGACCTCGGTGTGCACCGCGTAGGCGAAGTCGACGGGGGTCGCGCCGGCGGGCAGGCCGATCACCTTGCCCTTCGGCGTGAAGACGTAGAGCTCCTTCGCGCCGATCTCGAAGCGCAGGGAGTCGAGGAACTCGCCCGGGTCGGTCGTCTCCTCCTGCCAGTCGTTGATGTGCGCGAGCCACGCCATGTCGGTCGACGACATCGCGCCGCCGCCCTGCTTGTACTTCCAGTGCGCCGCGACGCCGTACTCGGCGCGGCGGTGCATCTCCTCGGTGCGGATCTGGATCTCGACGTGGTGGCCGCGCGGGCCGATGACGGTCGTGTGCAGCGACTGGTAGAGGTTGAACTTCGGCGTCGCGATGTAGTCCTTGAGGCGCCCCGGCATCGGCTGCCAGCGCGCGTGGATCGCGCCGAGCACCGCGTAGCAGTCGCGCACCGACTGCACGATCACGCGCACGCCGACGAGGTCGTAGATGTCGGCGAAGTCGTGGCCGCGCACCCGCATCTTGTTGTAGATCGAGTAGTACTGCTTGGGGCGCCCCGCGATGCGGCCGCGGATCCTCTGCGACTTCATGTCCTCGCTGAGGCCGGACACGACCTCCTCGAGGTACCGCTCCCGCTCGGGCGCGCGCGCCTCGACGAGGTTCTTGATCTCGAGGTAGACCTTCGGCTGCAGCACCGCGAACGAGAGGTCCTCGAGCTCGACCTTCATCGTCTGGATGCCGAGGCGGTGCGCGAGGGGCGCGTAGATCTCGATCGTCTCGCGGGCCTTGCGCTGCGCCGACTCATCCGAGACGAAGCCCCACGTGCGCGCGTTGTGGAGCCGGTCGGCGAGCTTGATGACGAGCACGCGGATGTCCTTCGACATCGCGACGACCATCTTGCGCACGGTCTCGGCCTGGGCCGACTCGCCGTACTTCAGCTTGTCGAGCTTCGTCACCCCGTCGACGAGCATCGCGATCTCGTCGCCGAAGTCGGCGCGGCACTGCTCGAGCGTGTAGGTGGTGTCCTCGACGGTGTCGTGGAGCAGCGCGGCGGCGACGGTGATGGCGCCGATGCCGAGGTCGGCGAGGATCTGCGCGACCGCGACGGGGTGCGTGATGTACGGCTCGCCCGACTTGCGGTACTGGCCGCGGTGCGCCTCCTCGGCGACGATGTACGCGCGCTGGATGAGCCCGGTGTCGCCCTTCGGGTGCTGCGACTTGACCGTGCGGATCAGCTCGTCGACGGCGCCCGCGCGGTGGGAGCGCGAGAAGAGGAAGGGCAGCAGCGTGCGGAAGCCGCCCGAGGTCTGCTGGGCGTCGCTCATCTCGCTCCTCCCCGTCGGCTCAGACGACCGCCCCGCGCTCGTTCCGCGGCTTCTCCGTGACCTCGGCGATCGCGTCGTGCTGCCTGAGCTGAGCATAGACGGGGGCCGCGACGAAGATCGACGACCACGTGCCGACGATCGTGCCGATGAAGAGCGCGAGCGAGATGTCGCGGAGCGTGCCGGCCCCGAGCAGCAGGGCGCCGATGAAGAGCACCGCCGCGATCGGCAGCGTCGCCACGATCGAGGTGTTGATCGAGCGCACGAGCGTCTGGTTGACGGCGAGGTTGATGTTGTCGAGCAGCTCACCGCTCGTGCCGGGCGCGGTGTTCTCGCGCACCTTGTCGAACACGACGACCGTGTCGTAGAGCGAGTAGCCGAGGATCGTCAGGAAGCCGATGACGGCCGCGGGCGTGACCTCGAAGCCGATGATGCCGTAGACGCCGGCGGTGACCAGCAGGTCGAAGGCGAGCGACGCGAGCGCGGCGACCGACATCTTCCAGGTGCGGAAGTAGACGGCGAGCACGATCGACACGAGCACGAGGAAGACGACGAGCGCCCGCAGCGCCTGCTGCGAGATGTCGGCGCCCCACGACGGGCCGATGAACGAGAACGCGACCTCGCCGCTGTCGACGCCGTAGGTGTCGGCGAGCGCGGCGCGGATCTCGGCGGCCTGCTCCTCCGACACGGCGTCGGTCTGCACGCGCACGGTGTCGGAGCCGAGCGTGACGGCGCGCGCCTCGGCCTCGGGCGCGATCGCCTCGACGGCCTCCGCCGCGCCGTCGGTCGACGCCTCCGAGATGCCGGTGACGCGGAACTCGCTGCCGCCCGTGAACTCGATGCCGAAGACGAAGCCGCCGCGGATGATGGTGCCGAGCGCGAGCGCGATGAGGATGCCGACCGCGATCGACAGCCACAGCTTGCGCTTGGCGACGACCGGCAGCGAGCGCTCCCCGGTGTAGAGCTCGTTGCCGACGCTGGTGAGCGAGGCCATCAGTCCTCCTTGCCGTTCGAGGCGGCCATGGCCGACTTGCGCTCGGCGATCGTCTGGCGCTTCTGCGCCTCCTTCGCCGACCGGGCTCCCCTGCCTGCCGCGACCGGCTCGCGGAACTTCGCGCGGCCGCGGTAGACGGCGCCGAGCGCCTGCGGGTCGAGCCCGCTCCAGCGGTGGCCGGAGGAGAAGAAGCTCGTGCGCGAGAGCAGGCGCAGGAGCGGATGCGTGAAGAGCGCGACGACGACGATGTCGATGAACGTCGTGATGCCGAGCGTGAAGGCGAAGCCGCGCACGTTGCCCACCGACAGCAGGAACAGGATCACGGCGGCGAGGAAGCTCACCGCATCCGAGACCAGGATGGTGCGGAAGGCGCGCTTCCAGCCGGTCTCGAGCGCGCTCGTGAGGTGCTTGCCCTCGCGCAGCTCGTCGCGGATGCGCTCGAAGTAGACGATGAAGGAGTCGGCAGTGATGCCGATGGCGATCACGAGGCCGGCGACGCCGGCGAGCGAGAGCCGGTAGCCCTCGGTGCTCGAGAGGAAGGTCACCGTGAGGTAGGTGAGGATCGCGGCGATGCCGAGCGACAGGACGACCACGAGGCCGAGCGCGCGGTACTGGAAGACCGAGTACACGACGACGAGGATGAGTCCGATGAGGCCGGCAAGCAGGCCCGCGCGCAGCTGGTCGGCACCGAGCGTCGCCGAGATCGTCTCGTTCGACTGCACCTCGAAGCCGATCGGCAGCGCGCCGAAGCGCAGCTGGTCGGCGAGGCCCTGCGCCGCCTCCTGCGTGAAGCCGCCCGTGATCCGCGCGTTGCCGTCGGTGATGATGGCGTTCGACGAGATGGGCATGAGCACGGTCGAGTCGAGCACGACCGCGAACTGGTTCTGCGGCTCGGGCAGGCCGGTGATGGCGCGCGTCGTCGCCTCGAAGCCGGCCGGGCCCTCGCCGTCGAGCTCGAGGCTGACGGCCCAGCCGCCCGTGGCCTGGCCCTGCGAGTTCGTCGCGGCCGAGACCTGCGCGTCGGCGATGTCGGAGCCCTCGACCGTGACCGGGCCGAGGATGAAGCGCGCCGTCTGGTCGGTCGAGCACGTGATGAAGGGCTCGTCGGCGGGCGCGACGGTCGTGGTGTCGACGTCGGCGCACTGGAAGGCGTCGAACTCGGCCTGCAGCTCAGGGGTGATCCACGCCTGGTCCCACGCGTTCTCGGGGGTCGCGGCGGGCTCGGCCGGCGGCGTGCTCTCGCTCGGCGCGGGCGTCTCGCCGGGCACGTTCGCGGCGGCGGACTGCAGCACCGGGCGGAACTCCATCTTGGCGCTCGCCTGGATGCGCTGCATCGTGGCCGCGTCGGGCTCGCCGGGGATGGCGACGACGATGTTGCGGCCGCCCTGCGTGGTGATCTCGGCCTCGGAGACGCCGGAGGCGTCGACGCGCTGGCGGATGATCGCCACCGCCTGGTCGAGCTGCTCCTGGGTGACCTGCGCGCCCTCGGCGACGACGGGCGCGAGCACGATCTGCGTGCCGCCCTCGAGGTCGAGCGCGAGCTGCGGGGTCCAGGAGCCGCCGCCCCACTGCACGGCGGAGAAGTTGACGCCGACGAGGCCGGCGATCAGCACCACCAGCCAGATGAGCGCGCGGGCGCCCCGCGAACGAGCCTTCGCCACGGATCAGGCGCGGTCGCGCGGCTCGTCCGCGTCGCCGGCCTCGTCGATCCGGCGGTCCTCGACGACCTCGGCGTGGTCGTCGACCACGCGGGCGAGGGTCTGGCGGTGCACGCGCACGATGGTGCCGGGCGCGATCTCGATGAGCGCCTCGTTGCGCTCCTCGTCGATCGCCGTGAGCTCGCCGAAGAGGCCGAAGTTCGTCATCACCTCGGCGCCGGGGACCATCTGGGACTGCAGCTCCTCGGCCTGGGCCTTGCGCTTCTTGTTGCTGCGGAACATGAAGAAGATCATCGCCGCGAGCACGACGAGCATGATGAGCGTCAGCGGGTCGATCGGGAACCCTTGCTGGGCGGTGGTCGTCGTCTGCAGGAACAGCATCGTCGGAAGGGGCCTCTCAGGGGTGGTTCGTCCTGCGCGGCTGCGCGCAGCACCAAGGGCCCATCATACCCCGTCGAGCGTCGCGTCCTGCGTCTGCGCGCCCGCGTGCCGCATGCCCGTCGGGGTCGCGATCCTGCCGCGGGGCGTGCGGCCGATGAGGCCCTCGCGCACGAGGAACGGCTCGACGACCGACTCGATGGTGTCGGCCTCCTCCCCCACGGCCGCCGCGAGCGTCGACAGCCCCACCGGGCCGCCGGTGAAGCGGTGGGCGATGGCGTGCAGCACGGCGCGGTCGATGCGGTCGAGCCCGGCCTCGTCGACGTCGTACAGCTCGAGCGCCGCGCGCACGCCCTCGAGGTCGCTCGAGCCCTCGTGCACGAGCAGCCAGTCGCGCACGCGGCGCAGCAGGCGGTTCGCGATGCGGGGCGTGCCGCGCGAGCGACCGGCGAGCTCGGCGAGCGCGGCGGGCTCGATCGTGAGGTCCATGAGCCGCGAGGAGCGCGCGAGCACGCGCTCGAGGTCGGCCGGGTCGTAGAACTCGAGGTGGGCCGTGAAGCCGAAGCGGTCGCGCAGCGGCGCGGGCAGCATGCCGGAGCGCGTGGTCGCGCCGACGAGCGTGAACGGCGCGAGCTCGAGCGGGATCGAGGCGGCGCCCGCGCCCTTGCCGACCATGATGTCGATGCGGAAGTCCTCCATCGCGAGGTACAGCATCTCCTCGGCGGAGCGCGCCATGCGGTGGATCTCGTCGACGAACAGCACCTCGCCGGGGACGAGCGCCGACAGCACCGCGGCGAGGTCGCCGGCATGCTGGATGGCGGGGCCCGAGGAGTAGCGGATGGGCCGCCCGGTCTCGGCGCCGATGATCGTCGCGAGGGTGGTCTTTCCGAGCCCGGGCGGCCCGGCCAGCAGGATGTGGTCGGGCGTGCGCTCCTGCATCCGCGCCGCCTGCAGCAGCACCTCGAGCTGGCCGCGCACCTTGGGCTGGCCGACGAACTCGGCGAGGCTCGTGGGGCGCAGCGCCCCCTCGAAGGCGATCTCGTCCGGCGTCGCGGCCGGGTCGGTCAGCGGGTCGCTCACGGGCGCGCGCCCGGTCCGAGGATGGCGAGGGCGGCGCGCAGCAGCGCGCCGGTCGTGCCGGCCGCCTCGGGCGCCGCGACGGCCGCCCGCTCGATGGCGTCGGCGGCGGTGCGCTCGGGCCACCCGAGGCCCGTGAGGGCCGTGAGCACGTCGGCCCGCGCATCCGACCCCGGCGCCGCGGGCGCCGCCACCGGTGCAGCGAGCTTGCCGCTCAGCTGCAGGATGATGAGCTTCGCCGTCTTCGGGCCGATGCCGCTCACGGCCTTGAACGCGCGCTCGTCCTGCGCGTCGACCGCGCGGGCGAGCGCGTCGGGGGTGAGGTGCGCGAGGACGCCGAGGGCCGACTTCGGGCCGACGCCCGAGACCCCGATGAGCAGCTCGAACGCGTCGAGCTCGGCCTCGGTCTCGAAGCCGTAGAGCGAGAGCTCGTCCTCGCGGACGATGAGGTGCGTGTGCAGCGCGACCGAGCTCCCGGCGCGGGCGGTCAGCGAGGTCTGGGGGGTCACCGCGACGGCGAGGCCGACGCCGCCGACGCCGACGACGAGGCGCTGCCCGCGCGCGGCGAGCACGGTGCCGTCGAGCCTGGAGATCACCCCCTGAGCCTAGGCCTGGCACCGGACGCCGGCCGCCTGGCGCGCCGGATGCCCGAGTGCGCGCTGGTAGCCTGAAGGGGCCCGCCGATCGCTCGACACGGAGATCCCATGCGCTACGTCCAGTTCCTGATCCTCATGCTGCTGCTCGTGGGCTCGTTCGTCGTGATGAGCTATTCGATCGGCGCGGAGGGCATCGAGGGCATCATCTTCACCGCGGGCCTGGCGATGTTCATCCTGTCGACGCTGGGCGCGGTCGAGATCGGCCGCCGCGGCCTGCACAAGGGCTGATCAGCGCCGGGCGCGCGCAGCCGACTCCGCCGCCGCCCAGGCCCGCTGCGCGGGCGTCGAGTGCTCCGCGCGAGGCGCGCGCGTGCGCCAGCCCTCGGCGATCGCGATCGCGAGCGCGTCGGCGGCGTCCGCCGGCTTCGGCGCGGCCTCGAGCCGCAGCAGGCGACGCACCATCTCCCCCACCTGCCGCTTGTCGGCCGCGCCGTAGCCGGTGACGGCCGCCTTGACCTCGCTCGGCGTCAGCAGCGCCACCGGCAGCTCCCGCTCGGCGGCGGCGCGCAGCACGATGCCCGAGATCTGCGCGACGCCCATGACGCTCCGCAGGTTCGCCTGCGCGAACACGCGCTCGAGCGCGATCGCATCGGGGCGGTGGGCGTCGATCGCCGCCTCGACGCCTCGCGCGATGCGCAGCAGCCGCAGCTCGATCGCCTCGTCGGCGTCGGAGCGCAGCACCTCCACGTGCACGAGGGTCGGCGTGCGCCGCTCGACGTCGACGACGCCGACGCCGCACCGCGTCAGCCCGGGGTCGACGCCGAGCACGCGCACCGACGCCGGCACGGGACTACTCGTCCTCGTCGAGCTGCGCCTGCACCTCGTCGGAGAGGTCGAGGTTCGCGTAGACGTTCTGCACGTCGTCGAGGTCGTCGAGCGCGTCGATGAGGCGCAGCACCTTGCGCGCCGTCTCGACGTCGACCTCGACCTTGAGGTTCGGCACGAACTCCGCCTCGGCCGAGTCGTAGTCGATGCCCGCGTCCTGGAGCGCCGAGCGCACGGCGACGAGGTCGCCGGCCTCCGAGAGCACCGCGAAGCCGCCGCCCTGGTCGACGACCTCCTCGGCGCCGGCGTCGAGCACGGCCTCGAGGATCGCGTCCTCGGTGACGCCGTCGGCCTTCGTGATCGACACGACGCCCTTGCGGCTGAAGTTGTAGGCGACCGAGCCAGGGTCGGCCATCGTGCCGCCGTTGCGGGTCATCGCGACGCGCACCTCGGCGGCGGCGCGGTTCCTGTTGTCGGTGAGGCACTCGATCATGAGCGCCACGCCGCCGCCGGCGTAGCCCTCGTACATGATCGTCGTGTAGTCGATCGACTCGCCGGTCAGCCCCGCGCCGCGCTTGATCGCGCGGTCGATGTTGTCGTTGGGGACGCTCGTCTTCTTCGCCTTCTGCACGGCGTCGACGAGCGTCGGGTTCCCCGAGAGATCCGCGCCGCCGATCTTCGCGGCGACCTCGATGTTCTTGATGAGCTTCGCGAACGACTTCGCGCGCCGGGCGTCGATGACGGCCTTCTTGTGCTTCGTCGTGGCCCACTTGGAGTGTCCGGACATGCTGCTCTCCTGGTCGCGTGAAGGGGGACGCCCCATCCTACGCGCGCGCTGGAGCTATGGGCGGCGACCCTTTCGGGTCGCCGCTGCGACGCCAGCGCCGGGGCCCGTCCCGGGTCCCGGTCCCGCCACCGCGACGCGCACCCCGGCGCTCCGCAGCTCGAGCGCGGCGAGCGCCCGCAGGCCCGGCTCGTCGCCCGTGCGGATCGCGGCGACCGGATCGGCGACGGTCGCGAGCAGCCGCCGCGTCGGCTGGGTCGCGACGGCGCGCAGCGCCAGCAGGTCGCGCCCCTCGCGGGTGCGCGCGAGCGCGGCGCTCGCGCGGGCCCGGGTGGCGAAGCGCAGCCGCGGCAGCAGCCACACGAGCAGCACGAGCAGGGTCGGCAGCAGCCACAGCGCCGTGCCGACGGTCGCGGCGAGCAGCTCGATCGTGCTCGTGAGCGCGGTGCCGGCGGCGGCGAGGTCGTCGGCCGACCCGGATGCGTCGCGGAAGGGCTGCGCGACGCCGTCGCCGATCAGCGGCACCTGCGCGAGCGCATCCCCGGCGTCGGAGAGCGTCGTGGAGAAGCCGGTGCCGGCGTCCTCGATCTGGCGCCCGAAGCCGCCGAGCGAGGCGATCGCGTCGCGCACCTGCAGGGCGATCCAGACGCTGACGGCGATCGTCGTGATCGCGGCGAGGTCGGCGACGACCTGCCAGGCCGCGGCGACGGGACGGCTGGAGTAGAGCTGCACGCCCCGATTCAACCAGCAGCGACGGCGCGCACCCGGGGCCGCTGCCCGACGAGGATGCCGGCGCCGATCACGACCGCGGCCCCCACGACCTCCCACACGCCGAGGCGCTCCCCCAGCACGAGCACGCCGAGGCCGACCGCGACGACGGGGATGAGGTAGGTCACGGTCGCCGAGACCGTCGGCCCCACGGCGCGCACGACCTCGAACTGCAGGATGTAGGCGATGCCGGTGCCGACGACGCCGAGCGCCGCGACCGCGAGCAGCGCGAGCGGCAGGGCCTCCGGCGAATGCGCGGCGACGGGCGACCAGCCCTCGAGCCCGCTCCAGATCAGCAGGGCGACGAGCACCATCGGGAGCCCCGTCACCATGAGCGCGGTCGGATGCGCGATGCCCGGCACTTCGCGGTGGGCGAGGAGGCGCCGGTTCAGCGTCCAGCCGACGCCGTACGACGCGCCGCCCGCGACCGCGATCGCGAAGCCGATGAGGTCGGGGCCGGCCGCGGCCGTCCACGGCTGCGCGATGAGCACGACGCCCACGAGGCCGAGCAGCACCGCCGCGAGCTTGCGCGGCGTGAGCCGGTCGCTCGGCAGCAGCAGCAGCGCGAACAGCACCGTCGCGACGGGCGTGATCGCGTTGCCGAGGCCGGCGAGGCTCGACGAGATGCGGGTCTCGGCGAGCACGAACGCGGTGAACGGGATCGCGGTGAGGAAGAGCGAGCAGACGGCCAGGAGACCCCACGTGCCCGCGTCGCGCGGCAGCCGCGTGCGCATCGCCGCTGCGAGCAGCAGGAGCGTCGCCGCCGCGATGCCGATCCGGAGCGTCGCGATCTGCATCGGGTGCAGCGCCTCGAGCCCCAGCTTCATGAGCAGGAAGGAGGAGCCCCAGATGATGGCGAGCGAGATCCAGAGCGCCTGCCAGGGCACGCGCTCACGCACCGGCGGCGCGCACGCGGTCGAGGAACCGGCGGTGGAAGCGCAGCTCGCCGCCGACCTCCGGGTGGAAGGCGGTCGCGAGCAGCGGCCCCTGCTCGACCGCGACGACGCGGCCGTCGACCGAGGCGAGCGCCGTCGCGGCGGCGCCGACGCGCTCGACGGCGGGCGCGCGGATGAAGGTCGCGCGCACCGGCTCGTCGCCGAGCGCGGGCACCGCGAGCTCCGCCTCGAAGGAGTCGACCTGGCTGCCGAAGGCGTTGCGGCGCACGTCGACGTCGAGGCCGCCGAACGACAGCTGGGTCGGCAGCCCGTCGAGGATGCGGTCGGCGAGCAGGATCATGCCCGCGCACGTGCCGTACACCGGCATGCCGCCCGCGATCCGCTCGATGATCGGCTCCCGCACCTCGAACAGCCGCGACAGCTTGTCGATCACGCTCGACTCGCCGCCCGGCAGCACCAGCCCCGCGACCTGCGCCAGCTGCGCCGGGGTGCGCACGAGCGCCACCTCGGCGCCGAGCGCCTCGAGCACCGCGACGTGCTCGCGCACGTCGCCCTGGAGCGCGAGGACGCCGACGCGGGGCCGGCGCGCGGTCACCAGCCGCGCTCGGCGAGGCGGTGCGGCGCGGGCAGGTCGGCCACGTTGATGCCGACCATCGCCTCGCCGAGGCCCCGCGACGCATCCGCGATCGCCTTCGCGTCGTCGTACGAGGCGGTCGCGCGCACGATGGCGGCGGCGCGCGCCTCGGGGTTGCCGGACTTGAAGATGCCCGAGCCCACGAAGACGCCGTCGGCGCCGAGCTGCATCATCATCGCCGCGTCGGCGGGCGTCGCGACGCCGCCGGCCACGAAGAGCACGACGGGCAGGCGGCCCGCCTCGGCGACCTCGGCGACGAGCTCGTACGGCGCCTGCAGCTCCTTCGCCGCGACGAAGAGCTCGTCCTTCGACATCGACGTGAGCCGGCGGATCTCCTGGTTGATGGTGCGGATGTGCTTCGTCGCCTCGGAGACGTCGCCGGTGCCGGCCTCGCCCTTCGAGCGGATCATCGCCGCGCCCTCGGTGATGCGGCGGAGCGCCTCGCCCAGGTTCGTCGCGCCGCAGACGAACGGCACCGTGAACGGCCACTTGTCGATGTGGTTGACGTAGTCGGCCGGGCTCAGCACCTCGGACTCGTCGATGTAGTCGACCTCGAGCGCCTCGAGCACCTGTGCCTCGACGAAGTGGCCGATGCGGGCCTTCGCCATCACCGGGATCGAGACCTCGGCCTTGATCGCGTCGATCAGGTCGGGGTCGGACATGCGGGCGACGCCGCCCTGCGCGCGGATGTCGGCCGGCACGCGCTCGAGCGCCATGACGGCGACGGCGCCGGCGTCCTCGGCGATGCGCGCCTGCTCGGGGGTGACGACGTCCATGATGACGCCGCCCTTCAGCATCTCGGCGAGCCCGCGCTTGACGCGGGCCGAGCCGGTGGTGGTCTCGGTCATGATCGGTGCCTTTCGTGCGGTGCCGGGATGATCGGGCGATCAGGCCGGCCAGGCCGCCTGGATGTCCTGGCGCATGTCCTCCAGCAGGATGGGCAGCGCCTTCGTCTTCGCGATGATCGGGAAGAAGTTCGAGTCCAGCGACCATCGGGGCACGATGTGCTGGTGGAGGTGGTCGGCGATGCCGGCGCCGGCGATGCGGCCCTGGTTCATGCCGATGTTGAAGCCCTGGCAGCGCGTCACCTGCGACAGCACGCGCATCGCCGTCTGCGTGAGGACGGCCATCTCGGCGACCTCGTCGGTCGTCGCCTGGTCGTACATGCCGACGTGCCGGTACGGGCAGACCATGAGGTGGCCGGTGTTGTACGGGAAGAGGTTCAGCAGCACGAAGCAGGTCTCGCCGCGGTGCACGATGAGGCCCTCGTCGTCCTGCAGCTCGGGTGCGCGGCAGAAGGGGCAGGCGTCCTCCTCGGGCATCTGCCCCTGCTGGATGTAGACCATCCGGTAGGGCGTCCAGAGCCGCTGGAAGTGGTCGGGGACGCCGGGGAGCTCGCTCGACATCTGCGTCGGCGCGCCCCAGGAGTGCTCCGCGACGAGCGGCGGCTCCTGCGGCTCCGCCGGGTCGAAGGCCGGCAGCGCGTCGCGGTGGACGGCCGCCCGCTCCGCCGGCTCGTCGAGGTCGCGCGGCTCGTCGGTCACACGTGCGCCTTCGTCTCGATGGCCTCGACGATGCGGCGCACCGCCTCGTCGACGGGCACGCCGTTGTCCTGCGTGCCGTCGCGGAAGCGGAACGAGACGCTGCCCGCGTCGCGGTCCTGGCCGCCGGCGATGAGCTGGAACGGCACCTTCATGAGCGTGTGCGTGCGGATCTTCTTCTGCATCCGCTCGTCGCTGCGGTCGACCTCGACCCGCACGCCGCGCGCGCGCAGCTTCGCCGCCACCTCGTCGAGGTAGTCGGCGTAGTCCTCGGCGACCGGCACGCCCACGACCTGCACGGGGGCGAGCCACACCGGGAACGCGCCCGCGTAGTGCTCGAGCAGGATCGCGAAGAACCGCTCGATCGAGCCGAAGAGCGCGCGGTGGATCATGATCGGGCGCTGCTTCGAGCCGTCGGCGGCCGCGTACTCGAGCTCGAAGCGCTCGGGCAGGTTGAAGTCGAGCTGCACGGTCGACAGCTGCCACGAGCGGCCGATCGCGTCGGTCACCTTGAGGTCGATCTTGGGGCCGTAGAACGCGGCCTCGCCCGGCTCCTCCACGAGCTCGAGCCCGGTCGAGCGCGCGACGCGCCGCAGCGCATCCGTCGCCGTCTCCCAGATGGCCTCGTCGCCGATCCACTTCTCCTTCTCGTCGTCGCGCATCGACAGCTCGAGGCGGAAGTCGGTGAGGCCGAAGTCGCTCAGCAGCGACAGCACGAACTCGAGGACCTTCGCGGTCTCCTCCTCGAGCTGCTCGGGGGTGACGAACAGGTGCGCGTCGTCCTGCGTGAAGCCGCGCACGCGGGTCAGGCCGTGCAGCGCGCCCGAGAGCTCGTTGCGGTAGACGGTGCCGTTCTCGGCCAGTCGCAGCGGCAGGTCGCGGTAGCTGCGCGAGCGCTCCTTGTAGATGAGGATGTGCATCGGGCAGTTCATCGGCTTCAGGTAGTAGTCGACGCCCGGCTTCGTGACGTTGCCCTCGTCGTCGCGCTCCTCGTCCATGTGGATGGGCGGCCACATGCCCTCGCCGTAGGTGACGAGGTGGTTCGAGGTGACGAAGAGGTCGCGCTTCGTGATGTGCGGCGTGTAGACGTAGCTGTAGCCCTGCTCGATGTGCCGGCGCCGCGCGTGCTGCTCCATCTCGCCGCGCGCGATCGCGCCGCGCGGGTGCCACACCGACAGTCCGGAGCCGACCTCCTCCGGGAAGGAGAACAGGTCGAGCTCGCGCCCGAGCTTGCGGTGGTCGCGCTTCGCGGCCTCCTCGAGGCGCTGCTGGTAGGCGCGCAGCTCGTCCTTCGACGGCCATGCGGTGCCGTAGATGCGCTGCAGCTGGGGCAGGTCGGTCTTGCCGCGCCAGTAGGCGCCCGCGACGCGCATGAGCGCGAAGCCGTTGCCGATGAGCCGCGTCGACGGCAGGTGCGGGCCGCGGCAGAGGTCCTTCCAGGCCACCTCGCCGGACTTCGGGTCGACGTTGTCGTAGATCGTGAGCTCGCCCGCGCCGACCTCGACCGAGGCGCCCTCGGCGGCCGTCGCCGCGCCGCCCTTCAGCCCGATGAGCTCGAGCTTGTAGGGCTCGTCGGCGAGCTCGGCGCGTGCCTCGTCGTCGGTGACGGTGCGGCGCACGAAGCGCTGCCCCGCCTTGACGATGCGCTCCATCTCCTTCTGCAGGGCCTTCAGGTCGTCGCTCGAGAAGGGCTCGGCGACGTCGAAGTCGTAGTAGAAGCCGTCCTGCACGGGCGGGCCGATGCCGAGCCGCGCCTCGGGGTTCACGCGCTGCACGGCCTGCGCGAGCACGTGCGCGGCGGAGTGGCGGAGGATGTCGAGGCCGTCGGGGCTGTCGATCGTCACCGGCTCGACCGTCGCCGTCTCGGTCACCTCGCGCGCGAGGTCCTGCAGCTCGCCGTCGACGCGCATGGCGACGACGGCACGGTCGGAGAAGAGGTCGAATCCGGTGGTCACCAGACCATCGTAGATCGCCGCCTCACCCCTGCACGGACACCGGCTCCGGCAGCGCGGGCTCGGCGGCGACCGGTGCCGCGGCCGCCGCCGGCTGCAGCCACATCCGGAACAGGTGCGCGACGAGCAGCGATGCGCCGAGCATCTCGCCACCGTCCTCGATCAGGCCGAAGGCGTCACCGGTCTTCGGCTCCGCGATGACGAGGATGTGGACGGCGTCGAGCACGACGCCGCAGCACAGGATGATGCCGGCGATGCCGAGCGTGCGCGCGAGGTCGCGGCGCTCCGCTCGCCGGGCGGCGCGGATGCCGAGCACGAGGCCGGGGAGGATCACGAGCCCGGCTGCGGCCAGCACCATCAATTCGCCGAGGTCCTGCCCGCGTAGGCCCGCTGCGCCCTGCAGCGAGAGCGACTGCACGAGCGCCGCTCCCCCGCGCTCGTGCAGCGAGTAGCGGTCGGTGAGCAGGAAGAAGCCCAGCAGTGGCAGGAGCCCGAGCACAGGCCACCGGCGCGAGACGACGGCCATCAGCACCACGAGCCCGATCGCCCAGAGCCACTGCAGCGACTGGAAGGCCTCGGGGTGGCCGTACTCGATGTCGACGAACGACAGCGACGACTCGAACTCGCTGCGGCTCGCGCGCAGGTGGCCGGCGAAGAACATGACGTCGGCGCCCAGCAGCATCAGCAGCACGGTGAGCGACGGGCGGTGGCCGACGAGCGCGCGGAGGCCGAGGAGGTCGCGTCGTGTGCGGGGCATCGCCGCTCCTGTCTGCCGGGTGCCGTCATGTCTATCGACTGCGGCCGCCGAGGCGCGTGAGGCGCGCGTGAGGAGGCCCTCATCCGGCGGGTATGACGAAGGCCCCGGCGTAGACCGGGGCCTTCTGCTCTGTGGGCGATACTGGGTTCGAACCAGTGACCTCTTCCGTGTCAGGGAAGCGCGCTACCGCTGCGCCAATCGCCCTCAGTGGGTGCTCGAGGTGGAGACGGGATTCGAACCCGCGTAGACGGCTTTGCAGGCCGCTGCCTCACCACTCGGCCACCCCACCAGGTGGTGTGAGATTGACTCTCATGACATTGCTGTCGAGCGGATGACGAGATTCGAACTCGCGACCCTCACCTTGGCAAGGTGATGCGCTACCACTGCGCCACATCCGCGGGGCTCATCGCTGAGCACTCGCATGACTATACCCGCGCTCGAGCCGCATGTCCAAATCGCCCCGCACGTGTCGCGCATCCGCCGCCGGACGCCCGGGGATGGTCACGCGCGCGCCCGCGGATGTGGCAGACTTGTGCGGTCCGCTTCGCGCGGCACGGGCGATTGGCGCAGTTGGTAGCGCGCTTCCTTCACACGGAAGAGGTCATCAGTTCGAGTCTGGTATCGCCCACCGAGACCGAAGGCCCCGGCGATCCGCCGGGGCCTTCGTCGTATCCGCTCGGGCGCGGCTCAGGCCGCCTCGCACGCCTGGGCGCACTGCTCGCACGCCTCGGCGCACGCCCGGCAGTGCTCGGCGTCGTGCCGTCGGCACTCGGCCGCGCAGGCGCGGCAGACCGCGGCGCACGCGGCCAGCAGCGCGTCGCGCGCCTCCTGCGGCAGCGGCACCTCGCGGGAGAGGATGCGCGCCGTCACCTCGCAGAGGTCGGCGCACGCCTCGCACATCACCGCGCAGTCGTCCATGCCCTCCTGCCGGTCGGCGCGGGCGCAGTCGCGGCACGCCGCGGCGCACGCCTCCAGCTCGGCCACGTGGGCCGCGTGGCTGCCGACCTCCGCGCCGCCGGCGCCGTGCTCGTGCTCGTGCTCCTGTCCGTGGTGCATCATCGCTCCTCTCGGCGGGCTCGATGCCCGCGCATCGGTTCGCGGGCGACGCTACGCCCGGAGCCTGGATGTCCCCCACGAACGCCCTCAGCCCGTTAGCGTCGAGCCATGGATCTCCAGCTGAACGACCGTGTCGTCCTCGTCGTCGGAGGCACCGGCCTCATCGGGGGCGCCGTCGCCGACGTGCTGCGCGCCGAGGGCGCGACCGTGCTGACCGCCGCCCGCGGCGAGGGCGCCGACCTCCGCCTCGATGCCGCCGACGACGCATCCGTCGCCGGCGCCGTCGCGAGCGTGCTCGAGCAGCACGGCCGCCTCGACGGCCTCGTCGTCGCCGCCGCGCCGCCCGCGCAGACGCTCGACCCCGCCCGCAGCTCCGACCCCGCGCAGGTCGTGGAGGCGGTCGACGCGAAGGCGATGACGTTCCTGCGGCTCGCGAACGCCGCGAAGGCGCCGATGCGCGACGCCGGCTTCGGCCGCATCGTGGGCGTGAGCGGCCAGAACGCGCTGATCACGGGCAGCATCACCGGCTCGGTGCGCAACGCCGCGCTCATCATCGCGGCGAAGCACCTCGCCGACGAGCTGGCCGGCACGGGCGTGGCCGTCAACGTCGTGAACCCGGGCCCGGTCACCGCCGAGCCCGCCGACGACGTCGCGCACGGGAAGCCCGGCGAGTCGTCGCCGGAGCAGATCGCCGCACTCGTCGCGTTCCTGCTCTCCCCGCGGTCGACGACCTCCGGCGAGTCGATCGCGACCGGTCACCGCGTGCGCGGCTCCGTCGCCCTCTGACGCACGAACGAGAGGAGGGGCCGGCTCCCGCCGGCCCCTCCTCCGATTCGAGCGCGTCAGACGCGGTCGCGCTCCAGCTCGTAGCCGTACGCGTCCTCGCCGTGCACGATCTGGTCGACGCCGGCCAGCTCGTCCTCGTTCTTGACGCGGAAGCCGATCGTCTTCTCGATCGCGAAGCCGATCACGAAGGCGACGACGAAGGCGTAGACCATGACGCCCACGGCCGCGATGACCTGCACGGCCAGCTGGCCGGGACCGCCGCCGAGGAACAGGCCCGTCTCGGTCGCGAAGAAGCCGAGGTAGAGCGTGCCGATGAGGCCGCCGACGAGGTGGATGCCGACCACGTCGAGCGAGTCGTCGAAGCCGAGCTTCCACTTGAGCTCCACCGCGAGGGCGCAGACGGCGCCCGCGATGACGCCGAGCAGCAGCGCCCAGCCGGGCGTGAGGTTGGCGCAGGCCGGGGTGATGGCGACGAGGCCCGCGACGGCGCCCGAGGCGGCGCCGACGGAGGTGGGCTTGCCGTCCTTCAGCTTCTCGACGAGCAGCCAGGCGCAGATCGCCGCGGCGGTCGCGCCGAGCGTGTTGAGCGTGATGAGTCCCGCGTTGCCGAGGCCGTTGAGCCACTCCGCACCCACGTTGAAGCCGAACCATCCGAACCACAGGATGCTCGCGCCGAGGATCACGAACGGCACGTTGTGCGGCTTGTGGGCGCCCTTCGTGAAGCCGATGCGCTTGCCGAGCACGAAGGTGAGCGCGAGGGCCGCCGCGCCGGCGTTGATGTGCACCGCCGTGCCGCCGGCGTAGTCGATGACAGAGGGCAGGCCCAGCATCTCGCCGAGCGAGTAGGCCCAGCCGCCGCCCCACACCCACGCGGCGATCGGGAAGTAGCCGAGGGTGGCGAAGACGCCGGCGAAGAGCATCCAGGCGCCGAACTTGGCGCGGTCGGCGATGGCGCCGGAGATGAGGGCGACCGTGATGATCGCGAAGGTCGAGCCGTAGGCGACGCCGATCAGGTCGGTGTTCGCGCTCTCGCCCGCGGCGAGGGCGGCGAGGCCGAGGTCGCTGAACGGGTTGCCCGAGAACTGCAGCGGCGACTCGACGGCCGCCATGTTGAATCCGTACAGGATCCAGAGGGTGCCGACGAGGCCGATGGCCCCGAACGACATCATCATCATGCTGATGACGCTCTTGGCGCGCACGAGGCCGCCGTAGAAGAACGCGAGGCCGGGCGTCATGAACAGCACGAGTGCTGTCGCGACGACGCCGAAGGCCATGCTGCCTGCATCCATGAGGTGCTCCTTGGGGGTATCCGCGGGAAGGGACTGCTCTGAGGATCCCCCCGCGCGGTTTCGCCGGCGGGCGCGGTCGCGTTTCGTCTCGGTTACGGATGCGCGACCGTGTTTCGGGCGCGTTTCGGGCGACGGCGGGCATGCGGCCGGATGCCAGGATGGATCCCATGACGTGGATCAGGAACCCGCAGGTGTCGGCGATGCTCCTCCTCGGTGCGGCGATCCTCGGCCTCGTCATCGCCAACACCGGCCTCGGCCCGGGCCTCGACGCGCTGAAGCACATGCACCTGCCGTTCACGGTCTTCGGGCTCGACCTCTCGGCCGCGCACTGGGTGACCGACGGGCTGCTCGTCGTGTTCTTCTTCGTCGTCGCGATCGAGCTGCGCTACGAGTTCACGCAGGGCGACCTCAGCAGCGTCTCGAAGGCCGCGGTGCCGACCATCGCCGCGCTGGGCGGCGTCGCGGTGCCGGCGCTCATCTACCTGAACCTGGCCGGCGCCGACGGCGCGCGCGGCTGGCCGATCCCCACCGCGACCGACATCGCCTTCGCGCTCGGCGTGCTCGCGCTCGTCGCGAAGCGCCTGCCGTCGCGCGTGCGCGCGCTGCTGCTCGCCCTCGCGGTGATCGACGACCTCATCGGCATCCTCTTCATCGCGGTCTTCTTCACCGAGTCGCTCTCGCTGCCGCTGCTCGGGCTCGCCGCGGTCGGCGTCGTCGCCTTCTCGCTGCTCGGCCGCGCCTACCGCGGCAAGCGCGGCAGCTGGCCGCTGCGCATCCTGCTGCTCGTGGTCGCCGCCGTCACGTGGTGGCTCGTCGCGATGAGCGGCATCCACGCCACCATCGCGGGCGTCGCGCTCGGCCTCGTGCTCTCCCCCGCCCCTGCCGAGTCGGCGCGCGAGAAGCTCGAGCCGTTCACGAACGGCATCGTGCTGCCGGTGTTCGCGTTCACGGCCGCGTCGGTGATGATCCCGCAGGTGCCGCTCGGCGAGCTCAGCCCCGTCTTCTGGGCGATCGTCGTCGCGCTGCCGCTCGGCAAGCTCATCGGCATCACGGCGGCCGGCCTGCTCGGCCAGTGGGCGCTGCGCGTGCCGAAGGGCGGCCGCGTGCTGCTGCGCGAGCTGCTCGGCATCAGCCTGCTCGGCGGCATCGGCTTCACGGTCGCGCTGCTCATGAACGAGCTCGCCCACCGCACGACCCCCGAGCTCATCACCGAGGGCACGCTCGGCGTGCTCGCCGGCTCGCTCATCGCGGCGATCCTCGGCGCGACCTACCTGGCGCTCCTGAACCGCCGCTACCCCGACGTCGAGACGGCCGAGATCCGCGCCCGCGACGCCGAGGAGTACCTGCGGCGCACCGACGGGGTCGGCTAGGCGGTCTCGTTCGCCAGCGCCACGAGGCGCGAGATGGCACGCAGATACTTCTTGCGGTAGCCGCCGCCGAGCATCTCCTCGCTGAAGACGCGGTCGAGGCTCGTGCCGCTCGCCCGCAGCACGACCTGCGCGTCGTAGAGGCGGTCGACGAGCGCGACGAACCGCAGCGCGTCGTTCTGGTCGTGCAGCACCTCGACGTCGCGCAGGCCCAGCCCCTGCAGCCCCTCGACGAGCCCGATGTAGCGCGACGGGTGCACCTTCGACAGGTGCGCGACGAGCGCGCGGAAGTCGTCGACCGCGACCGTGCCGTCGAGGCCCGCGAGCTCCGCCTCGATGCGGTCGTCGGGCGTGACCGGGGCGTGCCCGGTGATGTCGCGGTGGCGGTAGTCGTCGCCGTCGATCCGCATGATCTGGAAGCGGTCGGCGATCGCCTGGATCTCGCGCAGGAAGTCGGAGGCCGCGAACCGGCCCTCCCCGAGCGCGTTCGGCGGCGTGTTGCTCGTGGCCGCGAGCTTCGAGCCGCCGGCGACGAGCTCGCCGAGCAGGCGGGTCATCACCATCGTGTCGCCCGGGTCGTCGAGCTCGAACTCGTCGATGCAGACGATCCGCGAGCCCTGCAGCGCCCGCACCGTCTCGGCGTAGCCGAGCGCGCCGACGAGCGCGGTGTACTCGATGAACGTGCCGAACACCTTCGGCCCGGGCATCGCCTTCCACAGCGAGGCGAGCAGGTGCGTCTTGCCGACGCCGAAGCCGCCGTCGAGGTAGATGCCCGGCCGCACCTCGGGCGCCTTGCGGAACAGGGAGCGCTTCGGCGACGTCCACGCCGTCACGAGCTCCTGCATCTGCTCGAGCGCCTCGGCCTGCGACGGATGCGCGGGGTCGGGCCGGTACGACTCGAACGTCGCGCCGTCGAACTGCGGCGGCGGAGTGAGGCCCGCGACGATCTGCTCCGCGCTGGCCTCGGGGCGGCGCTCGACGAGCGAGATCGGTGCTGGCATGGGCGCTCCTTCGTCGACGCGTCGGCGTCCGGGGAAGTTTCGGTGGGAGGATGGCGTTCCCCCGGACGAGCCTAGTCAGGCAGGACAGCCGCGTGCGCGCGCGGCGCGGAAGGAGTCGCCATGACCGAGTCGGAGCCCCGCTTCGCCGAGTACGCCGCGCCGGAGCGCCTGGTCTCCACCGAGTGGGTGGCCGCGCACCTCGACGACCCCGACGTGGTGGTGGTCGAGTCCGACGAGGACGTGCTGCTCTACGAGGTCGGCCACATCCCGGGCGCGGTGAAGGTCGACTGGCACACCGAGCTCAACGACCCGGTGATGCGCGACTACCTCACCCCCGAGTCGTTCGCGCGCCTGCTGGGAGAGAAGGGCATCGGGCGCGACACCACCGTCGTCTTCTACGGCGACAAGGCCAACTGGTGGGCGACGTACGCGCTCTGGGTCTTCGCGCTCTACGGGCACGATCGCACGCGCATCATGGACGGCGGGCGCGACAAGTGGATCGCGGAGGGCCGCGAGCTCACGCGGGAGCCCTCGCGTCGGCCCGCGGTCGACTACCCGGTCGTGGCGCGCGACGACCGCACGCTGCGGGCCTTCCGCGACGACGTGCTCGCGCACCTCGGCCGCCCGCTCGTCGACGTGCGCAGCCCCGAGGAGTACTCCGGCGAGCGCACCACGGCGCCGGCCTACCCCGACGAGGGCGCGCTGCGCGCGGGGCACATCCCGAGCGCCGCGAGCGTGCCGTGGGGCCGCGCCGTGCACGAGGACGGCACGTTCCGCTCGCGCGAGGAACTCGAGGCCGTCTACCTCGACGGCGCCGGCCTGCGCGACGCCGACGACGTGATCGCCTACTGCCGCATCGGCGAGCGCTCGAGCCACACCTGGTTCGTGCTCACGCACCTGCTCGGCCTGCCGAAGGTGCGCAACTACGACGGCTCCTGGACCGAGTGGGGCTCGCTCGTGGGCGTGCCGATCGTGGTCGGGTCCGAGCCCGGCGAGGTGCCCGCGCGATGACGCTCACGCCCGCCCTGCAGCGCACCGTCGACGATTTCCAGGCCGTCGAGGAGCGCGACCGGCTGCAGCTGCTGCTCGAGTTCGCCGACGAGCTGCCCGAGCTGCCCCAGCGCTACGCCGACCACCCCGACCTCCTGGAGCGCGTCGCCGAGTGCCAGTCGCCCGTCTACCTGTTCGTCGAGGTCGACGACGCGGTGCACGTGCACGCCACCGCGCCCGCGGAGGCGCCGACGACGCGGGGCTTCGCCTCGATCCTCGCGCAGGGCCTCGAGGGCGCGAGCCGCGACGAGGTGCTCGCGGTGCCCGCCGACATGCCGCGCCTGCTCGGCCTCGACCGCGTGATCTCGCCGCTGCGCCTGCGCGGCATGGCCGGGATGCTCGGACGCATCCAGCGGCAGGTGCGGGAGCGCTGACTCAGTCGAGCGGCGCGATCCGGTGCTCGTCGAGCCAGCCGCGGATCTGCTGCTCGTAGCGCGCCCGGTCGAGGTTCCACAGCTTCGTGTGCCGGGCCGTCCGCCACTCCCGGTAGTCGACGATGTCGGGCCGCGCCTCGGCGAGCGCCCGGGAGGCGTCGGCCGGCACGAAGCCGTCGTCGGCCGAATGGAGCAGCAGGATGGGCTGCGACAGGGCGTCGGCGTGCAGCACGTTGTCGAGCTCGTCGAAGTCGAGGCTGCGGCTGCCGCTGAGCGCGGCCGCGGGCGACTCGAGGAGGCCCACGGCGGTGTCGACCAGCCAGGCGGGCATCTTGGCGATCGCGACCTGCAGCAGCAGCGTGGCGCGCCACGAGACCACCGGCGAGTCGAGCACGAGCCCCACGATGCGGCGGCGGTGCCGGGAGCGGCGGGCGAGCTGCAGCGCGATCTGGCCGCCCATCGACCAGCCCATGAGCACGATGCGGCGGGCGCCGCGCGCGACCGCGAAGCCGATCGCGTCGTCGACGTCGCGCCACTCGTCGAGCCCGAGCCGGAACTTGCCGTCGCCGCTCGGCGGCGCCTCGGTGTCGTTGCGGTAGGAGACCGCCATCACGGGCATGCCGCGCTCGAGGAACACGGGCGCGGCCCGGATCGTCTCGCGTCGCGTGACGCCGCGGCCGTGCACCTGGATGCACCAGGTGGCGGCCGACTGGTCGCCCATGATCCACGCGGGCGCGGGGCCCACCTCGGTGGCGACGTCGACGGTCTCCACCGCATCCGCCACCTCCTCGGGCCGATGCACGGCATAGCCCGACCACCGCGCGGAGTCCACGCCGTCGAGCACCTCGCGGGCGCCCGCGTCGACCGCCCGAACGACGCTGTGCGCGTCCTCGGCCACGACGGGTCCGAGCACCACGAGCCGCTCCCCCACCCACAGCGCGTACAGGCCCGGCAGCCCCGTGTCGGGGGTGCGCCCGAGCCGCACGCCGCGCTCGTCGAGGCCGAGCACCCGGATGTCGTCGACGAGCTCTCGCGGCGGGGTGACGAGCATGGAGGCGAGCGCCGCGGAGGCACCGGTCACGGCGAGGGCGGCGCCCGCGACCACCACCCCGCCTGCGGCCATCGCGAGCCTCGCGGGGCGGGTGGATGCGGCGGCGCGCCTCGCTCGGGTCGTCACGGTGCGATCGTAGTCTTGCCGGGTGGACACGAGCAGTGCAGCCCCCGCCCCCGAGCCGGAGGCCTTCCGCGCTGCCATCGACCAGCTGCGCAGGGCTGAGCTGCGCTCCGAGCTCTCGGTGCGCGAGATCCCGGCGCCGGGCCGCATCGCGCCCTTCTCGTTCGCCATCGCCGCCGACGTCGGCGTGACGAGCCACGGCCGCGACTCCGACCTCGGCACCGGCCGCTTCATCCTCATGCACGACCCGGAGGAGCCCGAGGCCTGGGGCGGCGACTTCCGCATCGTCAGCTTCACGCAGGCCTCGCAGGACCCCGAGATCGGCGTCGACCCGTTCCTCGCCGAGGTCACGTGGACCTACCTGCTCGAGGCGCTCGAGCAGCGCGGCGCCGAGTACCACTCGGAGTCGGGCACCGCGACCAAGATCCTCTCGAGCGGCTTCGGCGAGCTCGCCGCGCAGGGCGACGGCGCCCAGATCGAGCTGCGCGCGTCGTGGACGCCGACCGGCCACGACTTCGGCGCGCACCTCACCGCCTGGACCGACCTCCTCTGCGCGATCGCCGGCCTGCCGGTGCAGCCGGGCGCCGCGGGCCTCGACGCGCACAGGCGCACGCGTGGCTGAGCTGCCCGAGGCGGTGGCGTCCGGCCCGCTCGACGTCATCGAGGACGCGGATGCGCTAGCTCGCGCGGCCGAGCGGCTGCACGCGGGCGAGGGCCCGGTCGCCGTCGACGCCGAGCGCGCGAACGGCTTCCGCTACACCGCGAAGGCCTACCTCGTGCAGCTCCACCGGCGCGGCACCGGCACCGTGCTCATCGACCCGACCGCGATCGACGACCTGTCGCCGATCCAGGACGCGATCGGCGGCGAGGAGTGGATCATCCACGCCGCGAGCCAGGACCTCCCGTGCCTGCGCGAGGTCGGCCTCGAGCCCGCCACCCTGTTCGACACCGAGCTCGGCGCGCGGATCGCGGGCTTCGAGCGCGTCGGCCTCGCCGCCGTCACCGAGCGGCTCGTGGGCCTGCGCCTGCGCAAGGAGCACGGCGCGAGCGACTGGTCGGCCCGGCCCATCCCCCGCTCGTGGCTGGAGTACGCGGCGCTCGACGTCGAGGTGCTGCCGGATGCGCGCGACGCGCTGGCGGCGGAGCTCGAGGCCCAGGGCAAGCAGGAGATCGCCGAGCAGGAGTTCGCCTACGCGCTCGCCCGCCGGCCGAAGCCCCCCGCGGAGGAGCCGTGGCGCAGGCTCTCGGGCATCCACGCGATCCGCGACCGCCGCCAGCTCGCCGTCGCCCGCGAGCTGTGGCTCGCCCGCGACGCGCTCGCCCGCGACACCGACACCGCGCCGGGGCGGCTCGTGCCCGACCGCTCGCTGCTCGCCGCCGCCATGGCCGACGTCGAGGCGAAGGGCCGCCTCGCCGCGCGCAAGGACTTCACCGGTCGCGCGAGCCGCAGCGAGCTCGACCGCTGGTGGGCGGCGATCGAGGCCGGCCGCGCGAGCGACGACCTGCCGGTGCTGCGCGTGCGCTCGGACGAGCCACCGCCGCCCCGGTTCTGGAAGAGCCGGCGCCCGGAGGCCGACCTGCGCCTGCAGCGCGCCCGCGCCGCCGTGCAGGCGGTGGCCGAGGAGCTCGCGATGCCGGCCGAGAACTTGCTCACCCCGGATGCGCTGCGGCGGGTCGCGTGGGAGCCGATCGAGCCCACCGAGGCGGCGGTCGCCGCGGCGCTCCGGGCCCGCGATGCGCGCCCGTGGCAGGTTGCCGCGACCGCACAGAGGATCGCCGCCGCGTTTGTAGAGCCAGACCAAGCGCCCGCCCAGCCCTCCGAGCCCTCGTCGTAGGAAGCGGCAACCGCCGCGTCGGGCCCGGGGGCGCGTTCCTACACTGGTGCCGCAATCACCCCAATCAGGAGGCATCGTGGCTGACGACGACGTCGTGTTCGTGGACGGCGTCCGCACCCCATTCGGGCGCGCGGGCGAGAAGGGCATGTACTGGCAGACCCGAGCGGACGACCTCGCGGTCAAGGCGCTCACGGGGCTGCTCGAGCGCAACCCGAGCCTGCCGCTCGAGCGCATCGACGAGGTCGCGGTCGCCGCGACCACGCAGACCGGCGACCAGGGCCTGACCCTCGGCCGCACCGTCGGCATGCTCGCGGGGCTCCCCGTCTCGGTGCCCGGCTACGCGATCGACCGCATGTGCGCGGGCGCGATGACGGCGGTCACCGCGGTCGCCGGCGGCATCGCCTTCGGCGCCTACGACATCGCCGTCGCCGGCGGCGTCGAGCACATGGGCCGGCACCCGATGGGCCTCGACGCCGACCCGAACCCCCGCTTCGTCGCCGAGAAGCTCGTCTCGATGGACGCGCTCAACATGGGCAAGACGGCCGAGCGCATCCACGACCGCTTCCCGCACCTGACGAAGGAGCGGGCCGACCGCTTCGCGCTCGGGTCGCAGCAGAAGTACGCCGCGGCGCTCGCCGCCGGCCACATCCAGCACGACCTCATCCCGGTCGCGACGCAGTCCGCCGCCGGCTGGGGGCTCGCGACGGCCGACGAGGCGCCGCGCCCCGAGACGACGATGGAGGGACTCGCGGGGCTGAAGACGCCGTTCCGCGACCACGGCCGCGTGACCGCGGGCAACGCATCCGGCCTGAACGACGGCGCGACGATGTCGATCATCGCCTCGGCCGCCGCCGCGAAGGAGCACGGGCTGACGACGAAGATGCGGATGGTCTCGTTCGGCTTCGCCGGCGTCGACCCCGACATCATGGGCATCGGCCCGGTGCCCTCGACGGAGAAGGCGCTCAAGAAGGCCGGGCTGTCGATCGAGGACATCGGCCTGTTCGAGCTGAACGAGGCGTTCGCCGTGCAGGTGCTCTCGTTCACCGACCACTTCGGCATCGCCGACGACGACCCGCGCGTCAACCCGTGGGGCGGCGCGATCGCGATCGGCCACCCGCTCGCCTCCTCCGGCGTGCGCCTCATGCTCCAGCTCGCGCGGCAGTTCGAGCAGCGCCCCGACGTGCGCTTCGGCATCACCGCGATGTGCGTCGGCCTCGGCCAGGGCGGCACCGTCATCTGGGAGAACCCCCACCACAAGCGCTACGGGAAGGGCATCTGATGGCCATCCGCGACGAGTTCCCGCGGCTCGCGGCCGCCGAGTTCGACGAGGTCGTCACGCACAGCCACGTGCGCGACGTGCAGCTCGCCTCCGGCAGGACGCTCGCCCTCATCACGCTCGACAACGGGCGCGACCACACGCGGCCCTCGACCCTCGGCCCCGCGACGCTCTTCGAGCTCGGCGACACCCTCGAGGCGCAGCGCGCCCGCGGCGCCGCCGGCGAGGTCGACGCGATCGCGGTCACCGGCAAGCCCTACTTCCTCGCCGCCGGCGCAGACCTGTCGAACGTCGGCAGCCTGCCCGACCGCGAGACGGCCGCCGAGCTGCCGAGGCTCGGCCACCGCGTGCTCGGCCTCCTCCACGAGGCGCCCGTGCCGACGTTCGTCTTCATCAACGGCCTCGCCCTCGGCGGCGGGCTCGAGATCGGGCTCAACGCCGACTACCGCACCATCAGCTCGGCGGCTCCCGCCGTGGCGCTGCCCGAGACGTTCCTCGGCCTCGTGCCCGGCTGGGGCGGCGCGACGATCCTTCCGAACCTGATCGGCATCGAGCGGGCGCTCAAGGTGATCATCGAGAACCCGCTGAAGCAGCGCGTGCTGAAGCCCGCGGACGCGCTCGAGCTCGGCATCGCCGACGCGATGTTCGGACCCGCGAGCTTCCTGGAGTCGTCGCTCCGCTGGGCCGACGGGGTGCTGGGCGGCGCGAAGGTCGACCGCCCGCACGTGCCCGGCACGCTCGAGCGCACGGTGAAGTGGCCGATCGCCCTGAAGATCGCGCGCGAGACGCTCGAGAAGCGGATCGGGAAGGTCGCCCTCGCGCCCTACCGCGCCCTCGACGTGATCGAGCTGGCCAGGAAGAACGACCGCGCGGCCGGCTTCGCCGCCGAGGACGCGGCGCTCGCCGACCTCATCCCGGGCGACCAGTTCGTGGCCTCGATCTACGCCTTCGACCTCGTGCAGAAGCGGGCGAAGCGCCCGGCCGGCGCGCCCGACGCGGCGCTCGCGAAGCCGGTGACGAAGGTCGGCATCATCGGCGCCGGGCTCATGGCCAGCCAGTTCGCGCTGCTGTTCCTGCGGCGCCTGCAAGTGCCGGTCGTCATCACCGACCTCGACCAGGGCCGCGTCGACGCGGCCGTGGCGCGCATCCGCGGCGAGATCGACGCGCTCGCGGGCAAGGGCCGCATCACCACCGACGAGCAGCAGCGCCTCAGCGCGCTCATCTCCGGCACGGTCGACAAGGCCGACTTCGCCGGCTGCGACTGGGTGATCGAGGCGGTGTTCGAGGAGCTGGGCGTCAAGCAGCAGGTCTTCGCCGAGGTCGAGCCGCACCTGTCCGAGACGGCCGTCATCGCGACGAACACCTCGAGCCTGTCGGTCGAGCAGATCGGCGCGCGGCTCGCGCACCCCGAGCGCCTCGTCGGCTTCCACTTCTTCAACCCCGTGGCGGTCATGCCGCTCATCGAGGTGGTGCGCACGCCCGCGACCGACGACGCGACCCTCGCGACCGCGATGCGCGTCGCGAAGGACCTGAAGAAGAACGCCGTCATCACGCGCGACACCCCCGGGTTCGTCGTCAACCGGGTGCTCGCGAAGCTGCTCGGCGAGGCGATGCACGCGGTCGAGCAGGGCTCCTCCTTCGAGGACGTCGTCGAGGCGCAGCGCGCGTTCGGCTTCCCGATGGATCCGTTCGTGCTGCTCGACCTCGTCGGGCTCAAGGTCGGCGCGCACGTGCTCGACACGCACCACGGCGCCTTCCCCGACCGCTTCTTCGAGTCGCAGGCGCTGCACGAGCTCGCCGAGCAGGGCATCCTGCTCGAGAAGGACGGCAAGGGCGAGGTCAAGGGGATCGACAAGCGGGCCCGGAGGATCGTGGCGAAGCACCGTCCCGCGGGCGCCGTCGCGCTCTCGGCCGACGAGCTGCGCGTGCGCATCGAGGACGGCCTCGCCGACGAGATCAAGCGCATGCTCGACGACCATGTCGTCGAGGCCGCCGAGGACATCGACCTGTGCATGATCCTCGGCGCGGGCTGGCCGTTCCAGATGGGCGGCATCACGCCGTACCTCGACCGCGTCGGCGCCTCCGGGCGCGTGTTCGGCGGCACCTTCCACCAGCCGCCGATCGCCGGCCCGAAGGCCTGAGGCTCACGACCCGAGCCCCAGGACTCCGGCAGACTGGCACGGTGGAACGCACCCTCGTCGACGCCCTCGCCCGTGATCTCGCAGCAGCGGATCTCACGGGCGGGGGCGTCGCCGCGCTCGTCGGCGACGCCGCGCAGGCGGCGCTCGGCCGGATGATGGCCGCGCCCGCGCGACGCGCCGCGCTGCGCTCGCCCGGCCCGCGCTCCACGCTGCTGCGCGCGCTCGTGCTCGGCGACCGCGTGCCGACGGCGGAGCTCGCGGATGCGCTGCCGGAGCTCGGCGTGGACGGCGCGGTCGCGCTCGGCCTCGTCGCCGTCGAGGGCGGGACGGCACGGCCGCTGCTCGCCGTGCGCCCGACGCCGTTCCGCGACGCGCTCGGCGTCGGCGAGTGGTGGATCGCGAGCGACCTCGACGAGCTCTCGGGCGTCTCGCGGCTGCGGCCCGACCACGTGCTCGGCGTCGGCGGCGCGGCGCGCACGCTCGCGGCACTGCTGCCGCCCGTGCGCTGCGGCACCGCGCTCGACCTCGGCACCGGCTGCGGCGTGATCGCGCTGCACCTTCGGCGCCTCGCCGACCGGGTCGTCGCCACCGACGTCTCCGAGCGCGCGCTGCACCTCACCCGCCTCAACGCGGCGCTCAACGGCGTCGACGGCATCGAGACGCGCCTGGGATCGCTCTACGAGCCGGTCGAGGGCGAGCGCTTCGACCTCGTCGCATCCAATCCCCCGTTCGTCATCGCGCCGCGCGCCGAGGGCGTGCCGGCCTACGAGTACCGCGACGGCGGGCGCACGGGCGACGCGCTCATGGCGGCCGTCGTGCAGGGGCTCGGCGCGCACCTGCAGCCCGGCGGCGCAGCGCGGCTGCTCGGCAACTGGGAGGCCGTCGGGGGCCGCGACGGGCTCGCGCGCGTCGAGGAGTGGGCGGATGCGTCGCTCGACGTCTGGGCGATCGAGCGCGAGACGCTCGACCCGGCCCAGTACGCGGCGCTCTGGCTGCGCGACGGCGGCACGCTCCCCCGCGACCCCGACCACGACCGGCTGCTCGGCGCCTGGCTCGACGACTTCGAGCACCGCGGCGTCGACGCGGTCGGGATGGGCTGGCTCGCCCTCCAGTCGCCGCCGGCGGGGCGGTGCACGGCGCGGTTCGAGCGCCTGCCGCAGCCGATCGCGCTCGAGCGCGCCGGCGCGCACCTCGCCGAGGCGTTCGCCGCGGGCGAGTGGCTCGCCGGGCTCGACGACGCGGCACTGGCCGCCGAGCACCTGCACGTCGCCCCCGACGTCACCGAGGTGCGCCACCAGCGCCCCGGCGCGAGCGGGCCGACGGTCATCGAGCTGCGCCAGGGCGGCGGGCTCGGCCGCACCGTGTCGGTCGACACGGCGCTCGCCGGGCTCGTCGGCGCGTGCGACGGCGAGCTGCCCGTCGGCACGCTCGTCGATGCGATCGCGGCGCTCCTCGAGGTCGACGCGGGCATCCTCGCCGCCGACCTGCTGCCGCGCGTGCGCGAGCTGGTCGTGACGGGCTTCCTGCGGCCCGTCAGCGACTGAGCCGCGCCGCCACCGCGCCGGGCAGGTGCTCGGCGACGTCGAGCGCGGTGATCGGGCGGCCTCCGGCTGCCGCGGCCGCGGCAGCCTCGCCGTGGAGCTCGACGCCCGCGGCGGCGATGCGCGCGAGCGTCGCGGGATCGGCGGCGTCGTCGGCGCGCGCGGCGAGCATCGCGCCGAGCAGTCCCGCGAGCACATCGCCGGTGCCGGCCGTCGCCAGCCGGTGCGTCGGCGCCTGCACGGTGGCCGAGCGCCCGCCGGGGGCGACGACGCGCGTCGCGGCGCCCTTCTCGACCACGACGGCGCCGAGCGCGTCGGCGAGCCGCGCCGCGCGCATCCGCTCGTCGTCCTCGTCGATGCCGAGCCCCGCGAGCGACCGCCGCAGCTCTGCGGCGTGCGGCGTCGCGACGACGGGGCCCGCGTGCCGCGCGGCGAGGTCGAGGGCGCCCGCGTCGACGACGCACGGGGCGCCGGAGCCGAGCGCCTCGAGCAGGAGCGATCGCAGCGCCGGGCCGCGCTCGCGCGCGTCCTGCCCCGAGCCGAGCACCCACGCGCGCACGTCGGCGGGCGCCTCGTCGAGCGCGTGGCAGACCGTCTCCGGCCGCCGCGCGAGCACGAGGTCCTGCACGCGCCGGGGCGCCCAGAGCCGCACCATGCCGGCGCCCGTGCGCCACGCCGCCTCGACGCCCAGCACGGCGGCGCCCGGGTAGCGCTCGGAGCCCGTCACGACGCCGACCACGCCCATCGAGCGCTTGTCGTCCTCGGCCCCGGGGGCGCGCAGCCACGTCATGCCGCCAGCGTACGCGGCGGCGGGTCGGGCTCCATCAGGTCGACGTCGGCGCTGTGCGCGAGCAGCACCGAGCGCAGCGGCAGCGCCTGGCCGCGCGCCGCCCGCGCGACGGCGTCGTGCCACGCCCAGTCGTCGGGCGTCGGCCGAGCGGCGCCGGGCCGCTCGAGCACGACGGCGATCTCGCGCTCGGGCTCCGCGATGCGGCCGAGGAGCCCGCGGAGCGCGAGCACGGCGTAGGCGTCCGGGCTAACCGGGATGCCGTCGACCTGCTGCAGCTGCGGCAGCAGCGTGCCCCCCGGGGTGAGGAGCAGGATCCAGAGCCGGCGCACGAGGCCGTGCTGCACGAGCCCGCGCGCGACCTCGAGCAGGTCGTCGGCGTCGCGCGCGCGGATGGGTCGGCTGGGCCCGCGCCCGGGATCGGACGCGGAGGAGGCGGTGTCGTCCATGCGCGGCAGGGAACCGCATCCGGCCGCTCGGGCGCGCGCCGCGCCCGCCCGCCTGTGGAGAGCCGTCAGTCGGTCGTGCGCCTCGCGCCGTCCACGGCGTCGTCGGCGTCGATGCGCAGCTCGGGCTCGCCGGGCAGCGGTCGCGCGACCGGCACGCGCCCCGTCCCGAGCACCTGCTGCACGATGTTCCGGGCGATCGCCTGGGCCGAGAGCCCGGCCTCCTCGAGGATCTCGCCGCGCTCCGCGTGGTCGATGAACGCGTCGGGCAGGCCGAGCTCGTCGACCGCCGTGTCGACGCCGGCGGCGCGCAGCTCCTGCCGCACGCGCGTGCCGATGCCGCCGACGCGCACGCCGTCCTCGAGCGTGATGACGATGCGGTGGTCGCGCGCCATCTCGACGATCGAGGCCGCGACCGGCACGACCCAGCGCGGGTCGACGACCGTGACGCCGATGCCCTGCGCGCGCACGCGCTCGGCGACGTCGACGCCGAGGTGCGCGAACGCGCCGATCGCGATGATGAGCACGTCGCGGTGCGGCGCCTCCACCAGCACGTCGACGCCGTCGTCGGTGCGGCGCACCGCGTCGAGCTGGTTCGGCACCGAGCCCTTCGGGTAGCGGATGACCGTGGGGCCGTCGTCGACGGCGACCGCCTCGCGCAGCTCCTCCTCGAGGCGGGCAGCGTCGCGCGGCGCGGCGAGACGGATGCCGGGCACGAACTGCAGCAGCGCGAGGTCCCACATGCCGTGGTGGCTCGGGCCGTCGGGGCCGGTGACGCCGGCGCGGTCGAGCACGAAGGTGACGCCCGCGCGGTGCAGCGCGACGTCCATGAGCACCTGGTCGAAGGCGCGGTTCATGAAGGTCGCGTAGATCGCGACCACCGGGTGCAGCCCGCCGAACGCGAGGCCCGCGGCGGTCGTGACCGCGTGCTGCTCGGCGATGCCGACGTCGAGCACGCGCGAGGCGTCGAGCGCCGCGAGCCGGTCGAGGCCGGTCGGGCGCAGCATCGCGGCGGTGATGCCGACGATGCGGTCGTCGCGGCGCGCGAGCGAGACGAGCTCGTCGGCGAACACCGAGGTCCAGGCGGGCCGGCCCGCGCTCGAGAGCGACTCCCCCGTCTCCGGGTCGATCTGCCCGACGGCGTGGAACTGGTCGGCCTCGTCGTTGACGGCGAGGTCGAAGCCCTGGCCCTTCTGGGTGATGACGTGCACGATGACCGGCGCCGCGAAGTCGCGCGCCTGGGTGAGCGCCTCCTCGAGCGCCTCGAGGTCGTGGCCGTCGATCGGCCCGAGGTACTTGATGTCGAGGTTGGAGTAGAGCACCTCGTTGTTGACGAAGCGCGTGAGGAAGCCGTGGGTCGCCCCGCGCACGCCGCGGTACATCGCGCGGCCGGGCCGGCCGAGGTGCGAGAACAGCCGCTCGGAGGTGCCGCGCAGGCTGCGGTACGAGCGCTGCGTGCGCACCCCGTTGAGGAAGCGGGCCATGCCGCCGATCGTCGGTGCGTAGGAGCGCCCGTTGTCGTTGACGACGATGACGAGCCGGCGGCTGTTGTCGTCGGAGATGTTGTTGAGCGCCTCCCACGTCATGCCGCCGGTGAGGGCCCCGTCGCCCACGACGGCGACGACCGAGCGGTCGTGCTGGCCGGTGATGTCGAAGGCGCGGCTGATGCCGTCGGCCCACGACAGGGAGGAGGATGCGTGGCTCGACTCGACGATGTCGTGCTCGCTCTCGGCGCGCTGCGGGTAGCCCGCGATGCCGCCCTTCTGGCGCAGGCGCGAGAAGTCCTGCCGACCCGTGAGCAGCTTGTGCACGTACGACTGGTGGCCGGTGTCGAAGACGAACGCGTCGCGCGGCGAGCGGAAGACGCGGTGCATGGCCATCGTCAGCTCGACCACGCCGAGGTTCGGGCCGAGGTGGCCGCCGGTGCGCGAGACCTCGCGGATGAGGAAGGCGCGGATCTCGGCGGCGAGCGCCTCGAGCTCGTGCTGGGAGAGCCCGTCGAGGTCCCTCGGGCCGCGGATCCGATCGAGCAGGCTCATGCGCTCGAGTCTACGCGGCGACGGCTCCGCGGACGCCGACGGCCCCGGGCTCATAGCGGAGCCCGGGGCCGTCGATCGATGGTGCTCAGACGAGCGAGCGCAGCACGTACTGCAGGATGCCGCCGTTGCGGTAGTAGTCGGCCTCTCCCGGGGTGTCGATGCGCACGACCGCGTCGAACTCGACCGTCTGCTTGCCCTCGGGGCTGTGCTCGGTCGGCTCGGCGACGACGCGCACCGTCTTCGGGGTGCGGCCCTCGTTCAGCTCGGTGAGGCCCGTGATCGAGATCGACTCCGTGCCGTCGAGGCCGAGCGACTCCCAGGTCTCGCCGACCGGGAACTGCAGCGGCACGACGCCCATGCCGATGAGGTTCGAGCGGTGGATGCGCTCGAACGACTCGGTGATGACGGCCTTGACGCCCAGCAGGCTCGTGCCCTTCGCGGCCCAGTCGCGGCTCGAGCCCGAGCCGTACTCCTTGCCGCCCAGCACGACGAGCGGGGTGCCCTGCGCCTGGTAGTTGGCGGATGCGTCGTAGATGAAGGCCTGCTCGCCGTCGGCGGTCGTGAAGTCGCGCGTGTAGCCGCCCTCGACGCCGTCGAGCAGCAGGTTCTTCAGGCGGATGTTCGCGAACGTGCCGCGGATCATCACCTCGTGGTTGCCGCGGCGCGAGCCGTAGGAGTTGAAGTCCTTGCGGTCCACGCCGTGCTCGGTGAGGTAGCGGCCGGCCGGGCTGTCGGCCTTGATGCTGCCCGCGGGCGAGATGTGGTCGGTCGTGACCGAGTCGCCGAGCTTCGCGAGCACGCGGGCGCCGGTGATGTCGGCGACCGGGGTCGTCTCCATCGTCATCCCCTCGAAGTACGGGGGCTTCCGCACGTACGTCGACTGCTCGTCCCACTCGAAGACGTCGCCGGCCGGCGTCGGCAGGTTCTGCCAGCGCTCGTCGCCGTCGAACACGGCCGCGTACTGCGTCGTGAACATCTCGGTGTCGATCGACGAGTCGATCGTCGCCTGCACCTCGTCGGCCGAGGGCCAGATGTCGGCGAGGAAGACGTCCTTGCCGTCCTTGCCCTTGCCGAGCGGCTGGGTGTCGAAGTCGAAGTCCATCGTGCCGGCGAGCGCGTAGGCGATCACGAGCGGCGGCGACGCGAGGTAGTTCATCTTCACGTCGGGGTTGATGCGGCCCTCGAAGTTGCGGTTGCCCGAGAGCACCGCGGTCACGGCGAGGTCGTTGTCGTTCACCGACGCGGAGATCTCCTCCTTGAGCGGGCCCGAGTTGCCGATGCACGTCGTGCAGCCGTAGCCCACGAGGTAGAAGCCGAGCGACTCGAGGTCGCCCCAGAGGCCGGCCTTCTCGTAGTAGTCGGTGACGACCTTCGAGCCGGGCGCCATCGTCGTCTTGACCCACGGCTTCGACGAGAGGCCCTTCTCGACCGCGTTCCGCGCGAGCAGGCCGGCGGCGAGCATCACCGACGGGTTCGACGTGTTGGTGCACGACGTGATCGCCGCGATCGCGACGTGGCCGTGGTCGAGCTCGAAGGTCTCGCCGTCGACCTCGACCGTGACCGGCTGCGAGATGCGCGATGCCGTCGGCACGCCCGTGGGGGCCGCGGGCGTCGGGGCGACGAGCTCCTCGTCGGTGTCGGCCGAGAACGACGCGGGGTCGGAGGCGGGGAAGGTGTCCTCCACGGCCTCGTCGACGACGTCCTTCTCGGGCTCCGCCGCCTGCTCGGGCGCCGTCGCGTAGTTCTGCAGGTCGGCCGAGAACTGCTGCTTCGCGTTGGTCAGCTCGATGCGGTCCTGCGGGCGCTTCGGGCCGGCGATCGAGGGCACGACCGTCGACAGGTCGAGCTCCATGTACTCCGAGTAGGTCGGCTCGACCGCCGGGTCGTGCCAGAGGCCCTGCTGCTTGGAGTACGCCTCGACGAGCGCGACCTGCTCCTCGCTGCGGCCGGTGAAGCGCAGGTAGTCGAGCGTGACGTCGTCGATCGGGAAGATGGCGGCCGTCGAGCCGAACTCCGGGCTCATGTTGCCGATCGTCGCGCGGTTGGCGAGCGGCACGGAGGCCACGCCGGTGCCGTAGAACTCGACGAACTTGCCGACCACGCCGTGCTTGCGGAGCATGTCGGTGATCGTGAGCACGACATCCGTCGCCGTCACGCCGGCGGGGATCGAGCCGGTGAGCTTGAAGCCGACGACGCGCGGGATGAGCATCGAGACGGGCTGGCCGAGCATCGCGGCCTCGGCCTCGATGCCGCCGACGCCCCAGCCGAGCACGCCGAGGCCGTTGACCATCGTGGTGTGCGAGTCGGTGCCGACGACGGTGTCGGGGTAGGCCGTGAGCTCGCCGCCGAACTCGCGCGAGTAGGTGACCTTCGCCAGGTTCTCGATGTTGACCTGGTGCACGATGCCGGTGCCGGGCGGGACGACCTTGAAGTCGTCGAACGCCGTCTGGCCCCAGCGCAGGAACTGGTAGCGCTCGCCGTTGCGCTGGTACTCGATCTCGACGTTGCGCTCGAGCGCGTCGGCGGTGCCGAAGAGGTCGGCGATCACCGAGTGGTCGATGACGAGCTCGGCCGGGGCGAGCGGGTTGATCTTCTTGGGGTCGCCGCCGAGCTCGGCGACGGCCTCGCGCATCGTGGCGAGGTCGACGATGCAGGGCACGCCGGTGAAGTCCTGCATGACGACGCGCGCCGGGGAGAACTGGATCTCGGTCGAGGGCTCGGAGTCGGCGACCCACGAGCCGAGCGACTGGATCTGCTCCTTCGTGACGTTCGCGCCGTCCTCGGTGCGCAGCAGGTTCTCGAGGAGCACCTTGAGGCTGAACGGCAGCCGCTCGTGCCCCTCGACCTTGTCGATGCGGTACACCGTGTAGTCGGTGTCGCCGACCGACAGCGTGTCCTTGCTGTCGAAGCTGTTCGGATTCGCCATCGTGACTCCTCAGGGTCTTCACGGGATGCGCTGGCCGCGCCTCGAGTGTAAGCCTCGCACCGCCGTACTCCAGGGGTGCAGGGCGAGATATCTTGACGTCAAGATATCCTAGCGCTCCGACGGCTCCTCCGCCTGCGCAGGCGTGTCGTCGTCGAGCACGGTGCGCACCATGAGCCACGTCACCCACAGCGCGGCGAGGTAGAGCGGCACGCCCATCACGAGCTTCGTCGCGGCGAGCGCCTCGACGGCGCCCGCGGCGCCTGCGTCCGCGGCGAGGTACATCGGCACCTGGATCGCGAGCCGCGCGGCGATGACCGCGAGCCACAGGATGGTGGCCCGCCAGGCGACGGCGCGCTTCGCGCGCTCCGTGCGCCACGCGTGGGGCTTCGCGGTGAGCGCGCCGGCGATGACGCCGACGAGCGGGCGGCGCAGCAGCATGCTGACGAGCAGCACGAGCACCACGATCGTGTTGACGGTGAAGCCCCAGAGGAAGTTGTCCTCGCCCTGCCCGGTGATGAGCGCGACCGCGGCCGAGATGCCGACGCCGACGAGGCCCGCGAACGCGAGCACGGGCTGCCCCTTCTGCAGCACGCGCCACGCCACGAAGCCGACCGAGACGACGAGCGGCACGACGACCGCGAGCCACACCTCGCGGGTGGTCGCGTAGATCGCGAGGAAGAGGATGCCGGGCAGGAGCGACTCGACGAGCCCGCGCACGCCGCCCATCGCGCCGAGCAGCGCGCCGGGCGTGGGCCTGGCGGATGGGTCGAGGTGGCCGAGCTTGGAGCCCCGGATGGCCGCGCCCACCTGCTCGGAGAAGGACGGCTCCCGCTCCCCCGGCGGCATCGCCATCAGACCGGCTTCGGCGCGTTCAGCGGGATGAGGTCGCGCGGCGGCATCGGCTGGGCGCCGCGGCACACCACCGTCGAGCGGAACAGCTCGATCGCCTTCGCGGCCTGCTCGTCGTCGACCGCGGCCTGGCCGCCGATGAGGCCCTGCAGCATCCAGCGCGGCCCGTCGACGCCGATGATGCGCACCGCGCGCGGCGCCCCGTCGGGGCCGGACTGCAGGCGCGCGCGGAGCTCGGGGCCGAGCAGGCCCTCGGCCTCGTCGACGGTCGCGCCCTGGCGCTCGAGCTGCGTGCGCAGCACCTGCCGCACGGGCGCCCAGATGCCCTCGCTGCGAGGCGCGGCGAAGGGCTGCAGCTGCACGGTGGAGCCCTCGTGCTCGAGGGTGACGGCGACGATGCGCTTCGTCCGCTCCTCGACCTCGAGGCGCATCTGCATGCCGGGGCGCGGCACGATGCGCAGGCCGCCGAGGTCGACGTAGGGGCGCACGGGCGCCTCGGACTCGTCGAGCGGGCCCGCCTGGGCTCGGTCCTCGGGAGCGCTCTTGTCGACGAGCGCCTCGTCGTCGAGCGGCTCGCCCTGGGCGTCAGTGGTGTCGGTCATCGTGCGATCCCCTCCGGGGCGGCGCCGCGGCCGGTCGATCCGTGCCCGCGCTCCCCCCGATCCGATCCCGGCAGGCGCTCCACCTCGACGAAGCGCACGCGCTCGACGCGCTGCACGACGAGCTGGGCGATGCGGTCGCCCACCTCGATGCGATGCGGCTCGCCGCCGGTGTTGAGCAGGTTGACCTTGATCTCGCCGCGATAGCCCGCGTCGACCGTGCCCGGCGCGTTGACGATCGTGATCCCGTGCTTGGCGGCGAGGCCGCTGCGGGGGTGCACGAACGCCGCGTAGCCGTCCGGGAGCGCGATCGCGACGCCCGTGCCGACCAGCGCGCGCTGCCCGGGCTCGAGCGTCACCGCCTCGGCGGCATGGAGATCGGCACCGGCGTCGCCCGGGTGCGCGTAGGAGGGCACCGGCGATCCGGTGATGAGGACGTCGACCTGCTGCATCGCAGTCGAGGCTAGCCGAGGCGGATGGGCGTCGGGAACCGGAGCGCTCGGCGCGCGAGAGGATGGGGGCATGGATCCCGCCTCGTCGTCGTACCGCGAGCGGCTCACGCCGCCCTGGTGGCTGCCGCTGCTCCTGCTGCTCATCGTGCCCGCCGCGCTGCTCGTCTTCCTACCGGTCGACCTCGGCGTCGGGGTGGGCGTCGCGGCCGTGCTCTACCTCGGCATCGTGACGGCGCTGTGGGTCGGCGCGCCCGTGGTCGAGGTGCGCGACGGGATGCTGCACGCCGGCAGGGCGCGGATCGCGACCGCGCTCCTCGGTGCCCCCGAGGCGCTGCGCGGCGACGAGGCGCGCGCGGCGATGCGCGCCGAGTGGGACCCGGCGTCGCACCACGTGATCTCGCCGTGGACGCGCGGGCTCGTGCGCGTCGCCGTCGACGACGAGAGCGACCCGACCCCGTCGTGGGTGATGAGCTCGCGCCGGCCGGGGCGGCTCGCCGCGGCGATCGACGCGGCGCGCGCGTCGGCGTAGCCGCTCTCGCGCGGGCGACAGGAGCCGGGAACGCGAGACGCGAGCGGCGCCCGAGGGCACCGCTCGCGTCAGGAGAGCTCGGTCAGGAGCACTCGCGGCAGATCGGCCCGAGCTTCGTCTC
Source organism: Agrococcus sediminis (assembly GCF_007923295.1). Taxonomy (GTDB): domain Bacteria; phylum Actinomycetota; class Actinomycetes; order Actinomycetales; family Microbacteriaceae; genus Agrococcus; species Agrococcus sediminis. Next base: position 231,610 of record NZ_VOIR01000013.1, read on the forward strand.
GTGGTCGAACTGCAGGCGGTGCTTCACGAGGAAGCAGCTCACGCACGTGAACTCGTCCTCCTGCGGCGGGAGCACGACGACGTCGAGCTCGACGTCGGCGAGGTCGGCCGCCGAGAGGTCGAAGCTGCCCGGGTTGTCGGCGTCCTCGTCAGTGGAGACGCTCTTCGCAGGCACGCGCTCCTTGAGCGCCTCGATCGACTCGTTCTCGTCGTCGGTCTTGCGCGGGGCGTCGTAATCGGTGGCCATCGAGAGTCCTTGCTGGGGGTGTGGTGGGCGGCGTCGGCGCACAGTCTGCACGAATCCGATCACCTTGGCAAATCAGATATCGGTGCGCAACCGGGTGCCGACATGGGCGTCGAGCGGTGTCTGAGGCGGAACGTGCGGCGCGCCCGATCCATTCCCGGCGCGGGCCGTCGGCGCGTGGGATGCTGGCGCCCACCGACACCGCCAGGAAGGATCGACGAATCATGCAGCAGCTGAGCGTCATCGGCGTCGAGGACGGCGTGCTCATCCTCGAGTCCGACTCCGGCGAGCGCTTCAGCGTGCCCGTCGATGCACTCCCCGAGCACCGCAGGCCGCAGGCCGCGGTGCCCCACCGCGAGCGCAAGGCGAGCCCGCGCGACATCCAGTCGCTCATCCGCGGCGGCATGTCCGCCGAGGAGGTCGCCTCCTCCACGGGCGAGGAGCTCGCCTACGTCGAGCGCTTCGAGGGGCCGGTCATCGCCGAGCGCGCGCACGTGCTCGACTCCGCGCTCTCCATCCCCGTCGCATCCGGCGACATCGACCCGCTCGCGGGCGAGACGACCTTCGGCGCCGCGATCGAGGAGCGCCTCGACGACCTGCGCGCCTCCGACCGCTCGTGGGCCTCGTGGAAGGACACGGAGGGCGGCGCGTGGACCGTGCGCCTGCGCTTCACGACCGAGGGCATGCAGCACGAGGCCGTCTGGGGCTACGAGCCCAAGAAGGCCACCCTCACGCCCCGCGGCAAGGAGGCGGTCTCGCTGAGCCAGACGGGCGACGCGTCGAGCGTGCTCGTGCCCAGGCTCCGCGCCATCGACCGCCAGTCGCGGCCGGCGTCGCCCGAGCCTGCTCCCGCGCCGTCCGCGGCGCCGTCCGCTCCCGCACCCGCGGGCGAGCGCGCGCCGAGCCAGCCCGCTCCCCCCATCTCGCAGCGCGCCGACGCCGCCGACACCGGCCGCTTCGACTCGGATGCGTTCCGGATCCAGCGCGGCGCGGTGCGGCAGGCTCCGGCGCCGGTGGAGCCGGGCGTGGGCCTCGAGGAGGCCGTCGCGTCGTCGACGGCGACCGAGGGCGCCGCCGACGAGCGCGCCAAGGAGCCGACGAAGGCCGACAACCCGTGGCTGCGCCGCCGCACCGGCGAGGTCGGCAGCCAGCCCGAGAACGTGCAGGCCGCCGCGATCAACCGGCCCGCCGCATCCGCGCAGCCGAACCACACCGCCGAGCTGCTCGACGCCCTCCGCCGTCGCCGCAGCGAGCGGGAGGCGGCGCTGCGCACCGCCGAGACCGAGCCGGGCCTGTTCGAGGCCGAGGCGCCGAGGCCCGAGCCCCAGGAGGAGGCCCGTCCGCAGCGCGCGACGGGCACCGGCCCGGTCGGCTCGAAGAAGCGCGGATCGCGCGCCTCGATGCCGAGCTGGGACGAGATCGTCTTCGGGTCGCGCTCCGACGACTGAGCGCCGCACCACGAGAGGCGGGCATCCGGGCGACCGGGTGCCCGCCTCTCGGTGTGTCGCGCCCCATGCGTCTCACCTGAACGAGACGTCATGTTAGATTCACCGCGCACAGTCCCGTGCACCCTACGAGGAGGTAGGCATGACAGCACCCGCGCACGACACCAAGCGCGACAATTCCCGCGAGGGCCTGGGCAAGGTCGTCACGGCCGCCATGGCGGGCACGGTCGTCGAGTGGTACGAGTTCTTCCTGTACGCCACGGCGTCGACGATCGTCTTCAACCTGATCATGTTCCCCGCGAGCGATGATCCGTACTTCCCCATCATCAGCGCATTCCTGACCTACGCGGTGGGCTTCGTCGCCCGTCCGCTCGGCGGCATCGTCTTCGGCCACTTCGGCGACAAGTACGGCCGCAAGAAGCTGCTGCAGTTCGCGATCATCCTGGTGGGTGTCGCGACGTTCCTGATGGGCTGCCTGCCCACGTTCGACCAGATCGGCTACTTCGCACCCGCTGCGCTCGTGGTCCTGCGCTTCTTCCAGGGCTTCGCGGTCGGCGGCGAGTGGGGCGGCGGCGTCCTGCTGGTGGCCGAGCACTCGCCCAACAAGGAGCGCGGCTTCTGGTCGTCGTTCCCGCAGGCGGCGGTCCCGGCCGGCAACCTGCTCGCCACGATCGTGCTGCTCGTCCTGCAGTGGACGCTCTCGGACGAGGACTTCCTCGGCTGGGGCTGGCGCATCGCGTTCTGGCTGTCGGTCGTCATCGTCGCGGTGGGCTACTACATCCGCACCCGCATCGAGGACGCGCCGATCTTCCAGGAGGTCAAGGCCGAGGTCGCCGAGTCGAAGTCGAAGTCGTACGGCGTGCTCGAGGTGCTGAAGCGCTACCCCAAGGGCGTGCTGACGGCCATGGGCCTGCGCTTCGCGGAGAACGTCCTCTACTACCTGGTCGTCACGTTCTCGATCGTGTACCTGCGCACGTACCTCGAGTACGACGTGTCCCGCATCCTCGGCCTGATGGCGATCGCGCACATCGCGCACTTCATCTTCGTGCCGATCGTGGGCCGCTTCACCGACCGCGTGGGCCGCAAGCCCATGTACATGGCGGGCGTGCTCCTGGGCGCGACGTGGGGCTTCATCGCCTTCCCGATGTTCGAGACCGGCAATGACATCGTCATCCTGCTGGGCATCATCATCGGCCTGCTGTTCCACGCCCTCATGTACGCCGGCCAGCCGGCGATCATGGCCGAGCTCTTCCCGACGCGCATGCGCTACTCGGGCGTCTCGCTCGGCTATCAGGTCACGTCGATCGTCGCGGGCTCGCTCGCGCCGATCATCGCCACCTGGCTGCTCGGGCAGTTCGGCAGCCACATCCCGGTCGCGATCTACCTCGTGATCGCCTGCGGCATCACGCTCATCGCGGTGCTGGCGCTCAAGGAGACGAAGGGCATCTCGCTGCACGACGTCGACGACGAGGACCGCCGCCGCGTGCTGGCCGAGAAGGGCACGGTCTGATCCACTGATCGGAGCGCATGACGCGACGGGCGGCGAGGGCGACCTCGCCGCCCGTTCCGCGTCCGACGGGATAGCGTTGGGGCACCACCTGAGGAAGGAATCGACGATGACGTCAATCGCCTGGATCGGACTCGGCAACATGGGCAGCCGGATGTCCTCCCACCTGGTCACCGCGGGGCACGAGGTGCGCGGGTACGACGTGGTCGACGCGCTGCGCGAGAGCGCCGCGGAGCACGGCATCACCCCCGTCGCGAGCGTCGCCGAGGCCGTCGAGGGCGCCGACGTGGTCATCACGAGCCTGCCCAAGGGCGAACACGTGCGGCAGGTGCTCGAGGGCCCCGACGGCGTCTTCGAGCACGCCGCGCCCGGGACCCTCATCCTCGACACGTCGACCGTCGACATCGAGACCTCGCAGTGGTGCCACGGCGAGGCCGGCTCGCGCGGGTTCCGCTTCGTCGATGCGCCCGTCTCGGGCGGCACGCAGGGCGCCGAGGCGGCGACGCTCACGTTCATGCTCGGCGGCGACGAGGCCGACGTCGCCGACGCGAAGGCGATCGTCACGCCCATGGCCGGCAACGTCTTCGCCGTCGGCGAGGCCACGCACGGCATCGCCGCGAAGCTCGTCAACAACATGATGCTCGGCGTCTCGATCCTCGCGATGTCGGAGGGCTCGCAGCTCGCGCAGCGGCTCGGCCTCGACCCGAAGGCCTTCTTCGACGTCGCTCGCGTCTCGTCCGGCGACTCGTGGGCGCTGCGCACCTGGTACCCGGTGCCGGGCGTCGTGCCGGGCGCCGCCGCCAACCACAACTTCGACGCGTCCTTCTCGGCGATGCTGTGCCACAAGGACGTCACGCTGGCCGTCGCGGGCGCCGAGGCCGCGGGCGTGCACGTGCCGGCCGCGACGCTCATCCGCGACCAGCTGCAGCGGCTGCTCGACGACGGCCTCGGCGGCAAGGACTGCACGCTCGTCGTGCGCGAGGCGAGCCCCGACGGCTCGGTCGCCGGCTGGGACGGCCGCTGATGCACATCCGCGGCGCGGTGCTGCGCACGATCGGCGCCGAGCGCCCCTTCGCCGACTCACGGCCGCTCGAGCTCGTCGAGCTCGAGCTCGACCCGCCCGGCCCGGGCGAGCTGCTGCTGCGCATCGAGGCGGCGGGCCTGTGCCACAGCGACCTCTCGGTCGTCGACGGCGCCCGCCCGCGCCCCGTCCCCATGCTGCTCGGCCACGAGGCCGCGGGGATCGTGGAGGCGGTGGGCGAGGGCGTCGACGACGTCGCGGTCGGCGACCGCGTGGTCACCACGTTCCTGCCGCGCTGCGGCGAGTGCGCGGCCTGCGCGACCGACGGCCGCCTGCCGTGCGAGCGGGGCTCGGCGTCGAACGGCGCCGGCGAGCTGCTCAGCGGCGGCCGGCGCCTGCACGAGGACGGGCACGACGTGCACCACCACCTCGGCGTCTCCGCCTTCGCCACCCACGCCGTGCTCGACCGCCGCTCCGTCGTCCCCGTCGGCGCCGACGTGCCGCCGCAGGTCGCCGCGGTGCTCGGCTGCGCGATGCTCACCGGCGGCGGCGCCGTCGTCAACGCCGGCAGGCCGCGCGAGGGCGACGACATCGTCATCGTCGGGCTCGGCGGCGTGGGCATGGCGGCGCTGCTCGCCGCCGCATCGCTCGGGCTCGGCAGGGTCATCGGCGTCGACGCGGTGCCCGCGAAGCTCGAGCGCGCGCTCGAGCTCGGCGCCGACGTGGCGCTCTCCCCCGACGACGCCGTCGCGCAGGGCTTGCGCGCACCCGTCGTGATCGAGGCCGCCGGGCACCCGAAGGCGTTCGAGACGGCGTTCGCCCTCACGGCGCCAGGTGGCACGACCGTGACCGTCGGCCTGCCGCATCCGGACGCCCGGGCGTCGCTCTCGCCGCTGACGTTCACGGCCGAGGCGCGCACCGTCGTCGGCTCGTACCTCGGGTCTGCCGTGCCCTCCCGCGACATCCCGCGCTACGAGCAGCTGTGGCGCGAGGGCCGGCTGCCCGTCGAGGAGCTCGTGACGAGCGAGATCGCGCTCGAGGACCTCAACGAGGCGCTCGACACGCTCGCCGACGGCAGGGCGATCCGGCAGGTCGTGCGGTTCTAGCCCCGGCGCCTCACGCGAAGGCGCCGAAGCGCCGCAGCGGCACGCGCAGCTCGTCCTGCGTGAGCGAGCCGTGCTGGCCGACCATGCCGCGCGCGGGGTCGAGCTCGTCGACGTAGATCGCCGCCCGCCCGCGCGCGGCGACGAACACGTCGCCGAGGCGCGGCGCGACCTCGGGATGCACCTCGCCGAGCCAGCCCGCGTCGATCACCTGCTGCCGCGTCGCGACCCACGCGCCGTCGCCGAGCCACGCGCGCCAGTCGTCGGCCACCGCATCCGCCTCGCCGTCGACCTGCAGCTGCAGGCAGCGCGGCTCCCCCGCGACGTCGGTCACCCGCGCGAGCAGCTCGCGCGGCACGATGCGGTGGGCGGATGCGTCGACGTCGACCATGCCGTGGTCGGCGGTGGCGACGAGGCCCACGTCGCGCGGCAGCGTGGCGACGAGGCCCGCGACGAGGCCGTCGAGCTCCTCGAGCGCGTCGATCCAGTCGTCGGACTGCCAGCCGGACTCGTGGCCCGCGCGGTCGAGCTCGGGCACGTAGAGGTAGACGAGGCTCCGCTCGCGCGCGGCGCGCTCTGCGAGCGCGAACCGGTCGGCGAGCGCGCGCGCCCCGCGGTACTCGGCGCCCCGCAGCACCGCGCGGGTGAAGCCGCTGTCGGCGTGCTTCGCCTCGGCGACGACCACCGAGCGGGTCGACTCGAAGAGCGTCGGGCGGCGCTGCCACCGCGCCGGATCCATCGGCCCGCCCCAGTCGCGCAGCTGGTTGCGCACCCCGTGGCCGGGCACGAACGCGTCGTAGCCGACCAGCCCGTGCTCGCCGGCGAGCGCGCCCGTCGTGAGGCTCGCGAGCGACACCGCGGTCGTCGACGGGAAGCCCGCGTCGAGCGAGCCGCCCGGGGCGCCGGCGAGCGTGCGCGCGTGGCCGGCCCGCTGGCCGAGCTGCGCGGCCCCGAGGCCGTCGACGAGCAGCACGACCGCACCCGCCACCGCAGGCAGGCCGAGCGCGTTCCGCTCGCCGCGCATCGCCTGCGCCGAGCTCGCGAGAACGTCGGCAAGGCTCCGGGATCCTGGCGCCCTGGTCGGTAGCATTCCGTCAGCCTATGACTGCCACGCCCACCACCGAGCCCTCCGACGGCGCCGCGACCGCGGAGCGCATCGACGACATCGACGTCGCTGCCGAGATGCAGGACTCGTTCCTCGAGTACGCCTACTCCGTCATCTACGCCCGCGCGCTGCCCGACGCCCGCGACGGGCTGAAGCCCGTGCAGCGGCGCATCCTCTTCCAGATGTCCGAGATGGGCTTGCGCCCCGAGAAGGGCCACGTGAAGAGCGCGCGCGTCGTGGGCGACGTGATGGGCAAGCTGCACCCCCACGGCGACACCGCGATCTACGACGCGCTCGTGCGCCTCGCGCAGCCGTTCAGCCTGCGGCTGCCGCTCATCGACGGGCACGGCAACTTCGGCTCGCTCGACGACGGGCCCGCCGCGCCCCGCTACACCGAGGCGCGCCTCGCCGCGGCCGGCCTGTCGCTCACCGAGGGCCTCGACGAGGACGTCGTCGACTTCGTCCCCAACTACGACAACTCGTACCAGCAGCCCGACGTGCTGCCGGCCTCCTACCCGAACCTGCTCGTCAACGGCGCGAGCGGCATCGCGGTCGGCATGGCCACCAACATGGCGCCGCACAACCTCGTCGAGGTCGTGCAGGCGGCCAAGCACCTGCTCGCGCACCCCGACGCATCCGTCGCCGACCTCATGCGCCACGTGCCCGGGCCCGACCTGCCCGGCGGCGGCGTGATCGTCGGCCTCGACGGCATCCGCGAGGCGTACGAGAGCGGCCGCGGCTCGTTCCGCACCCGGGCGCGCGCGTCGGTCGAGCGGCAGGGCCGCAAGACGCAGATCGTGATCACCGAGCTGCCCTACCTCGTCGGCCCCGAGCGGATCATCGAGAAGATCAAGGACGGCGTGCAGTCGAAGAAGCTGCAGGGCCTCGCCGACGTGCAGGACCTCACCGACCGCAAGCACGGCATGCGGCTCGTGATCGGCATCAAGACGGGCTTCGACCCGGATGCCGTGCTGCAGCAGCTCTACCGCTACACACCGCTCGAGGACGGCTTCTCGATCAACAACGTCGCGCTCGTCGAGGGCAAGCCGCAGACGCTGGGGCTCCGCGAGCTGCTGCGCGTCTACCTCGAGCACCGCGTCGGCGTGGTGCGCCGCCGCAGCGAGTACCGGCTGCAGCGCCGGCGCGACCGCCTGCACCTCGTCGAGGGCCTGCTCATCGCGGTGCTCGACATCGACGAGGTCATCCAGGTCATCCGCACCTCCGACGACGGCGAGCAGGCGCGCAGGCGGCTGCAGGACGTCTTCGACCTCACCGAGGTGCAGGCCGAGCACATCCTCGAGCTGCGGCTGCGGCGCCTGACGAAGTTCAGCCGCATCGAGCTCGAGGCCGAGCGCGACGAGCTGCTCGCCCAGATCGCCGAGCTCGAGCGCATCCTCGGCACGCAGGCGGCGCTGCACGAGGTGGTCGCGGCCGAGCTCGACGAGGTCGCCGACCGCTTCGGCACGCCCCGCCGCACGATGCTCACCGAGGCGAACGGCCAGCAGGCCGCGACCGGCCGCTCGGCGGCGGCGCGCGCGGCGGCGGCGAGCCTCGAGATCGCGGATGCGCCGACGCGCGTCGTCATGTCGGTCACGGGCCGGCTCGTGCGGGTCGACGGCGAGGAGCCCATCCCCGCGCCCGCGCGCCGCAGCCGCCACGACGCGATCCGCTCGGAGGTCGCCTCGACCACGCGCGGCGCCTTCGGGCTCGTGACGTCGTCGGGGGCCGTGCTGCGCCTGACGCCAGCCGACCTGCCCTCGGTGCCGCCCGCATCCGTCGGCCTCACCGCGGGCGTCAAGGTGCGCGACCTCGGCGCCTTCGAGCGCGGCGAGGAGGCGGTCGCGCTCATCGACCTCTCGACCGAGGAGCCGTGGCTCGTGGCGACGGCGCAGGGCATCGTCAAGCGCATCCGGCCCGCCGAGCTGCGCGACCGCGACCGCGAGAGCGTCATCGCGCTGAAGCCCGGCGACCGGGTCGTGGGCATCGCGCCCGCGCCCGACGACGCCTGGATCGTGCTCATCACGACCGACGCGCAGCTGCTGCGCTTCCCCGCCGGCCAGGTGAACCCGCAGGGGCCGGGCGCCGGCGGCATGAAGGGCATCGGGCTCAAGGCGGATGCGACGGTGCGGTTCGCCGGCGCCGTGGCCGAGGGCGCCGAGGTCGTCACCGTCACCGAGGCCGCCGAGACGCTCGCGGGGCTCGACGAGCCGCGCGTGAAGGTCTCCGACCTCGCCGAGTTCCCGCCGAAGGGGCGCGGCACCGGCGGCGTGCAGGCGCACCGGCTGCTGAAGGGCGAGGTCGGGCTGAGCCTCGCGTGGGCCGGGCCCTCGCCGCTCGCGGTCGGCGCCGACGGCTCCCAGCGGCAGCTGCCGCCGGGCGGCGCGGCGCGCGCGGGCTCCGGCGTCTCGGTCGACGGCGCGATCGGCGCGGTCGGGTCGCGGCTCGGCGCGTAGCCGGCTCACCGCTGCTCAGCAGCGCCTCACCACCCGCGACTGGGGCGACTGCGCCCGACCGGGCACGGCGTGCCCGCCCCGGTCGTGCGCATCCGCCCCAGTCGGCGTCGGCGCCGCGCTCCGAGCGCGCGCGCCTCAGGCGTCGATGCGGTCGCGGTCGACCTGCGACGTGACGATGAGCTCGCGCCGCGGCGCCACGTCGTTGCCCATGAGCAGCTCGAAGACCTCGCTCGCCCGCTCGGCGTCGCTGATCGTGACGCGGCGCAGGGTGCGGCGCGAGCGGTCCATGGTCGTCTCGGCCAGCTGGTCGGCGTCCATCTCGCCGAGGCCCTTGTAGCGCTGCGGCGGCTCGTGCCACCCCTTGCCGGCCTTCTTGAGCCGCGCGAGCGTGCGGTGCAGCTCGGCGTCCGAGTAGGTGTAGACGGCCTCGTCCGGCTTGCCGCGGTGCTTGACGAGCACGCGGTGCAGCGGCGGCACGGCCGCGAAGACGCGCCCCTCGTCGATGAGCGGCCGCATGTAGCGGTGGATGAGCGTGAGCAGCAGGGTGCGGATGTGGGCGCCGTCGACATCGGCGTCCGACAGCATGATGATCTTGCCGTAGCGCGCGGCCGAGATGTCGAACGAGCGGCCGGATCCCGCCCCGATCGACTGGATGATCGCCGCGCACTCCGCGTTGGAGAGCATGTCGGCGACCGACGCCTTCTGCACGTTGAGGATCTTGCCGCGGATGGGCAGGATCGCCTGGAACTCGCTGTCGCGCGCGGGCTTCGCGGTGCCGAGCGCGCTGTCGCCCTCGACGATGAACAGCTCGGTCTGCGCGACGTCGTTCGAGCGGCAGTCGACGAGCTTCACCGGCAGCGACGACGACTCGAGCGCGCTCTTGCGCCGCGCGGTCTCCTTGAGCGAGCGCGCCGAGATGCGCGCCTTCATCTCGCTGACGACCTTCTCGAGCACCTGCGCGGCCTGCGCCTTCTCGTCGCGCTTCGACGAGGTGAGGATTCCGCCAAGCTCGCGCGCGACCACCTGGGCGACGATCTGGCGCACGGCGGGCGTGCCGAGCACCTCCTTCGTCTGGCCCTCGAACTGCGGCTCGGGCAGCCGCACCGTCACGACGGCGGTGAGGCCGGCGAGCGCGTCGTCCTTCTCCACCTTGTCGGTGCCCGCCTTGAGCTTGCGCGCGTTCACGGCGACCTGGTCGCGGATGAGCTTGAGCAGCGACTGCTCGAAGCCGGCCAGGTGCGAGCCGCCCTTGGGCGTCGCGATGATGTTCACGAACGTCTGCACGACGGTGTCGTAGCCGGTGCCCCAGCGCAGCGCGATGTCGACCTCGCACGTGCGGTCGACCTCGCGGGTGACCATGTGCCCGGTCGCCTCGTCGAGCACCGGGATCGTCTCCTGGAAGTCGCCCTCGCCGGTCAGGCGCCACGTCGCGGTGAGCGCGGGGTCGGGCGCGAGGTACTCGGCGAACTCGCTGATGCCGCCGTCGTACTTGAAGTCGTGCACGACGCGCTCGTCGGCGCGGTCGTCGATGATCCGGATCGCGAGGCCCGGCACGAGGAACGCCGTCTGGCGCGCCCGGCGCGAGAGCTCGTCGGCGAGGAAGTCGGCGCCCTTCGTGAACACCTGCGGGTCGGCCCAGTAGCGCACGCGCGTGCCCGTGACGCCCTTCGCGACCTTGCCGACCTTGCGCAGCCGCGACGCATCCACGAACGGCAGGAACGTCGCGTGCGGCGAGGGCTCACCCTCGTCGAGGAACTCCCCCGGCTCGCCGCGGTGGAACGACATGGCCCACGTCGCGCCGTCTCGGTCGACCTCGACGTCGAGGCGCTCCGAGAGGGCGTTGACGACGGATGCGCCGACGCCGTGGAGGCCGCCGGAGGACTTGTAGGCGCCGCCTCCGAACTTGCCGCCGGCGTGCAGCTTCGTGAAGATCACCTCGACGCCCGTGAGGCCCGTGCGCGGCTCGACGTCGATCGGCAGGCCGCGGGCGGTGTCGCGCACCTCGACGGAGCCGTCGCGGTGCAGCACGACCGTGATCGCGTCGCCATGGCCGCCGAGCGCCTCGTCGACCGAGTTGTCGATGATCTCCCACAGGCAGTGCATCAGGCCGCGCGAGTCGGTCGAGCCGATGTACATGCCCGGGCGCTTGCGCACCGCCTCGAGCCCCTCGAGCACCGTCAGGTGCCGCGCCGAGTAGTCGGATGCCGCAGCTGCCAACCGATCCCCCAATCCTCGCTCGACGCGCCCGGGCTGCAGCGGTCTGCGACCGGCCGAGTGGGCGCCGCCCGCCAGCCTAAGGCCGCGCGGGCCCGCGGAACGGCAGGGCGCGCGGCGCGGACGGGCGTTGCGCCGCTGGCGAACCGATGGCCGGATGACCGGGATCTGACAGACTCCCGTGCCACGATGGAGGTCAGGACGAAGAAGGAGGGCACCGTGAACGACACCCAGACCGCGACGCTCGAGGCCGACGAGGCGAACGCGCCGCTCAGCGCGCTCGACCGCTGCGACAGCTGCGGCGCCCAGGCATACGTCCGAGCGACCATGGCGAGCGGCACGCTGCTCTTCTGCGCGCACCACGCCGCGAAGCACCGCGAGGCGCTCGAGCCCGTCGCGCTCGTGTGGCACGACGAGAGCGCGAAGCTCGCCGAGCGCTGACGCAGACCGCGAAGCGGCCCGTCCCCTCGTGGGGCGGGCCGCTTCCGCGTGCGGGGGCTGCTCGCTACCCGCCGAAGGGGCCCTGCAGCCGCTGCAGGAAGCGCTTCGTGCGCTCGTGGCGCGGGTCGCCGAAGAGCTGCGCGGGCGCACCGCGCTCGACGACGACGCCCTCGTCGAAGAACGACACCTCGTCGGCGACCTCGCGCGCGAAGCCGAGCTCGTGCGTGACGACCGCCATCGTCCAGCCGTCGGCGGCCAGCTCGGTCATGACCGCGAGCACCTCGCCCACGAGCTCCGGGTCGAGCGACGAGGTGGGCTCGTCGAACAGCAGCATCGACGGCGCGAGGGCGAGCGCGCGCACGATCCCGACGCGCTGCTGCTGGCCGCCGGAGAGCGACGACGGGTAGGCGTCCGCCTTCTCGCGCAGGCCGACGCGGTCGAGCAGCGCCAGCGCATCCGCCGTGGCCTCGTCGCGGTCGCGGCCCTGCACGCGCACGGGCCCGATCGTGACGTTGCCGAGCACCGTCAGGTGCGGGAACAGGTGGTGCTGCTGGAAGACCATGGCGGATGCGCGGTGCAGCGCCGCGCGCTCGCGCCGGCCGGGCGGCCGGGCGAAGTCGATCGCGAGGTCGCCGATCCGCAGGCTCCCGGCGTCCGGCGTCTCGAGCCCGTTGAGCGAGCGGAGCACCGTCGTCTTGCCGGAGCCCGACGGGCCGATGAGCGCGTGGACGGTGCCGGGCGCGATGTCGAGGTCGACGCCGCGCAGCACGTGGTTCTCGCCGAACGACTTGTGCAGCCCGCGCGCCGACAGCAGGAGGCCGTCGGCGGCGGCGTCGGTGTGCTCAGACGGCATAGCGGTCGAGCCTCCTCTCGAGGCGGTCCTGCCCGCCGGCGAGCACGAGGCAGATGACCCAGTAGACGACGGCGGCGACGATGTAGATCGTGAGGAACTCGCCGCTCGGCGCGGCGATGCGCTGCGCCACGCGGAACAGCTCGGTGACGAGGATCACCGACGCGAGGGAGGTGTCCTTCACGAGCGAGATGAAGGTGTTCGACAGCGGCGGCACCGACACGCGCGCCGCCTGCGGGAGCACGATGCGCCAGAGCGCCTGGCCCCGCGACATGCCCACCATCGCCGCGGCCTCCCACTGCCCGCGCGGGATCGAGAGGATCGCGGCGCGGATGATCTCGGCCGCGTAGCCGCCGACGTTGAGCGAGAGGGCGATGATCGCGCTCGGCCAGGGGTCGAGCGTGATCCCGATCTGCGGCATGCCGTAGAAGATCACGAACAGCTGCACGAGCATCGGGGTGCCGCGGATGACCGAGATGTAGCCGCGCGCGACGGCCGAGAGCCACGCGATGCCCGAGATGCGCATGAGCGCCATCCCGATCGCGATCAGGAGGCCGAGCGAGAACGACGCGAGGGTGAGCGGGATGGTGCCGGTGATCGCGCCGAGGGCGATGGGCCCCAGCGAGTCGAGCACGAGCTGCCAGTTCACGACGCGAGCCTAGAGGCTCGGCGCGCGCACGGACGCGGCCCCGGCGAGCGCCGGGGCCGGTGTCCGCGAGGTGCGCCCGTCACGGCTGCGAGACGTCCTCGCCGAAGTAGCGCTCCGAGATCTCGGCGAGCGTGCCGTCGGCGGCGAGCGCGGCGAGCGCCTCGTCGACCGCGGCTACGAGCGACTCGCTGCCGGCGCGGAACGCGACGGCGCTCTCGCTGACCTCCTCGGTCTCGGCGACCACCTCGAGGCCCGTCTCGCCGCCCTGCGACTGCTCGTAGTCGAGGAAGGTCAGGCGGTCGTTGATCGTGGCATCGACGCGACCCTGGCGCAGCAGCTCGGCGGCCTGGGCGAAGCCCTCGACCTCCTCGACGTCGGCGCCCGCGTCGGTGGCGACCTCGGCCCAGTTGCTCGTGAGCGACTGGGCGCTCGTGCGGCCCTCGAGCGCGTCGAAGCCGGTGATGTCGCTGCCCTCGGGCACGATCAGCACGCCCGGCGAGTAGGTGTACGGCGTGCTGAACTCGTAGCGCTCGAGGCGCTCGGGCGTGATCGAGACCTGGTTGGCGATGACGTCGAAGCGGCCGGAGTCGAGGCCCGCGAAGATCGCGTCCCACTGGGTCTCCTGGAACTCCACCTCGACGCCCAGCTCCTCCGCCACCGCGGTGATCACCTCGACGTCGTAGCCGGTCAGCTCGCCCGCCCCGCCCTCGTGGAACGAGAACGGCGAGTAGGTGCCCTCGGTGCCGACGACGAGCACGCCCGCCTCCTGCACCTGCTCGAGGGTGAGGCCGGTCGAGCTCGGCTCGCCGCTCGCGGCGGGCTCGGAGCCCGAGGAGCAGCCGACGAGGGCGACGGATGCAGCGGCGAGGGCCGCGAGGACGACCGCGGGACGGGCGTGGGTCATGACTTCTCCTTCTTGGGGGCAACACTCCATGTTAGAGCATGAGCGGCCCCGGAGACGACGCAGGCCGCCCCGGCGAACGGGGCGGCCTGCGGGCGCTGGATGCCGGTGCGGCCTACTCCAGGTAGTCGCGCAGCTGCTGCGAGCGCGAGGGGTGGCGCAGCTTCGCCATCGTCTTCGACTCGATCTGGCGGATGCGCTCGCGCGTCACGCCGAAGGTGTCGCCGATCTGGTCGAGCGTCTTGGGCATGCCGTCGCCGAGGCCGAAGCGCATGCGGATCACGCCCGCCTCGCGCTCCGAGAGCGAGTCGAGCAGCGACTCGAGCTGGCGCTGCAGCATCGTGAAGCCCACCGCGTCGGCGGGCACGACCGCCTCGGTGTCCTCGATCAGGTCGCCGAACTCGCTGTCGCCGTCCTCGCCGAGGGGCGTGTGCAGCGAGATGGGCTCGCGGCCGTACTTCTGCACCTCGATGACCTTCTCGGGGGTCATGTCGAGCTCGCGGGCCAGCTCCTCGGGGCTCGGCTCGCGGCCGAGGTCCTGGAGCATCTGGCGCTGCACGCGGGCGAGCTTGTTGATGACCTCGACCATGTGCACCGGGATGCGGATCGTGCGCGCCTGGTCGGCCATGGCGCGGGTGATGGCCTGGCGGATCCACCACGTCGCGTACGTGGAGAACTTGAAGCCCTTCGTGTAGTCGAACTTCTCGACCGCGCGGATGAGGCCCAGGTTGCCCTCCTGGATGAGGTCCAGGAACTGCATGCCGCGGCCGGTGTAGCGCTTCGCGAGCGAGACCACGAGGCGCAGGTTGGCGCCCAGCAGGTGGCTCTTGGCGCGCTGGCCGTCGCGGGCGATGCGCGTGAGGTCGCGCTTGAGCTGCCAGTCGAGGTCGGGCTCGAGCGAGAGCTTCTCCTCGGCGAACAGGCCCGCCTCGATGCGCATGGCGAGGTCGACCTCCTGCTCGGCGTTCAGCAGCGCGACCTTGCCGATCTGCTTCAGGTAGTCCTTGACCGGATCGGCGGTGGCGCCGGTGATCTGGGTGGCGGCGGGCTCGTCGTCGTCGCCCGAGAGGCGCAGGGCGCCCGTCGGCAGCTTCTCGACGTGGACCTCCTCCTCCTCCTCCTCGGCCTCGGCCTCCTCGGCGACCTCCTCGGTCTCCTCGACCTCGGGCTCGGCGGCCTTGCGGCGCCCGCCGCGCGCGGGCTTGGCCGCGGCGGCGTCGACGACCTCGGTCCCGTCGGCCTCACCGGCCTTGGCACGGGTCGCCTTCGCCTTCGCGGCGGTCGTCTTGGCGGCCGTGGTCTTCGCGGCCGTGGTCTTCGCAGCGGCCGCCTTCGCAGCGGTCGTCTTCGCGGCCGGCGCCTTCGCAGCGGTCGTCTTCGCGGCAGCGGTCTTCGCCGGCGCCTTGGCGGCGGCGGTCTTGGTGGCGGCGGCCTTCGCCGGCGCCTTCGCGGCAGGAGCCTCGGCGCCGGTGGCCTGCTCGGGCTCGGCGGCCTTCGCGGTGCTGCGGCGCGAGCTCGCGGTGGTCTCCTTGGCTGGCATGCGTCCTCCGGTGGGTCTCGGGCGCCTGGCCCCGTCGTGGATCGTGCGCGATCCGGACTGAGGGCAGTCGAATGACCCATGTCAAGTCCGGCGGCGGGCGCCGGTCTCGACTGGGTCGGTCTTGACAGTATAGCGCTGCATGTGGCATGCGCATTCCCCGAGCGCCGGGAGCGCCGCCTCAGTGCCCGCGACGGCGCATCCGGCGGGCGATCGCCTGCCACACGGGCGCGACCTCGATGCCCTCCTCGCGCAGCCTCGAGCGCGTGATGCGGCGCATCCGCACCACCATCGCGAAGCCGAGCGCGAGCACGACGAACTGCGACGAGAGCGCGATGCGGAACGCGTCCCAGTCGTAGAGCCCGACCTGCTCCCCCGCTGCCGTGCGCACCGAGTGCACGACGTCGAGGATGATGCCGACCGCCGGCATGATCGCGAACGACGCGAGGAACCCGCCGATGTTGACGACGCCGTTGGCCGAGCCGAGCACGCGCAGCGGGTTGAAGGTGCGCGCGAAGTCGAAGCCGACGGTCGAGCCCGGGCCGGCGATGCCGAGCACGACGACGAGCACGACGACGAGCCAGGTGGGCGGATGCCCGGGCCACACGAGCACGACGGCCCATGTGAGCGCGACGATGCCGACGATGCACAGCACGAGCGTCGAGCGGCGGAGCGGGAAGCGCGCCGTCGCGATGCCCACGATCGGCCCGACGACCATGCCGGTGACCACCACGACCGTCATGAGCCGAGCCGCGTCCGGCTGCGAGTAGCCGAGCCCGTCGACGAGCATCGGGAAGCCCCACAGCAGCAGGAAGACGTTCGTCGAGGCGAGCAGCGAGAAGTGCGTCCAGAAGCCGAGCCGCGTGCCGGGCTGGCGGAACGCCGCCTGCAGCCGCGGCCACCAGCCCTCGGGGACGTCGATTGAACCGGTCGCCGGCGCCCCGCCGCGCGGCGCGTCGAACACCACGAGCAGGACGAGCACGAGGATGACGGCACCTGCGACCGCGAGGGTGCCGAACGAGAGCCGCCAGCCGATCTCGTTGAGCAGCCACACGAACGGGATCGCCGACATGAGCTGCCCGACCTGCCCGGTCGTGGCGGTCCACTGCGACATCTGCGCGACGATCGGCCCGCGGAACCACCCCGACTGCAGCCGGATGACCGAGATGAAGGTGGCGGCGTCGCCGATGCCGAGCAGCACGCGGCCCGCGATCGCGAGCGGCAGGTCCTCGGCGAGGGCCACCATCGCCTGGCCGCCGACCATGATCGCGGCGCCGGAGGCGATGAGCACGCGCGGCCCGAAGCGGTCGAGCAGCACGCCGACGGGCACCTGCATCGCGGCGTAGACGCCCACCTGCACCGCGCCGAGCGTCGCGAGCAGGGTCGCGGCCACCTCGAAGCGCTCCGCGGCGGCGGGGCCGGCCACGCCGAGCGACGAGCGGTGCAGGATCGCCATCATGTAGGCGATCGCGCCGACTCCCCAGACCAGCCAGGAGCGGGCGCTGTTCATGCCAGCGGATCCGGTCCCGGCCGCCGGCGCTCCTGCAGGTAGCGCTCGAGCTCCTCGGCGATCTCGTCGGCGCTCGGCAGCGAGCCGTCCTCGTCGGTGAGCGGTGACCGCACCGACGTCTGCGCCATGAACGCGTCGTAGCGGGCCTCGAGCGTGCGCACGACGCGCTGCAGCTCCTCGTTCGTCTCCATCTGCTGCGCGACGAGCTGCTGGAACTCGCGGTCGGCGGTGCGCAGCTCCTCGGTGCGGAAGGCGAGCGAGGTCGCGCTCGTCACCCCCTCGAGCGCGGCGAGCGCGGGCCCGGCCGAGCCGGACTCCCCCACGTAGTGCGGCACGAGCACCGTGAAGGTCGCCACGGGAGCCGAGCCCTGCAGGCGGTGCTCGATCCGGTGGATGACCGACGCGGGCACCGACGAGACTGGGCGCCAGGCCGAGTACTGCTCGATCAGCTCCGTGCGGTTGCCCGAGACCGTCGAGACGAGCGGGCGCGTGTGCGGCACGGGCATGCCGATCGAGGTGATGATCGTCGTCGACGCCACCTCGAGGTGCTCGAGCAGCTCGAGCAGGGCGTCGGTGAAGCGCTCCCACATCCAGTCGGGCTCCGGGCCCGTCAGCAGCAGGAAGGGCGCCCCCGCGTCGTCCTCGACCAGCAGCACCGTGAGCGTGTGCGGCAGGTACTCCTCGATGTGGTCCTCGTTGAAGAGCATCCGCGGCCGGCGCGAGCGGTGGTCGATGAGGAGGTCGGTGTCGAACTCGACGATGCCTCGGTGCGGGAGGGTGTCGAGGATCGCGGCGGCGGCGGCCTCGGCCGCGGCGCCGGCGTCGACGAAGCCGTGGATCGCGATCACGAGGTCGAGCCCGCGCGGCACCGTCTCGAGGTCCTCGAGGGCCAGTGTCAGCTCGTGCGGTTCGAACACGGCTCCAGCCTAGTGATGGGCGGCGGACGGGGAGCCCGACGTCGCCGGTATCCTCGTGACCCATGCCCATCCCCGCGCTCTCGATCATCGCCCGCCCCGAAGACGCCACCGCCGAGCTCACCGTGCACGGCGTCACCGCCGGCGACGAGCCCGCCGCCCAGGGCTTCGACCCCGAGCTGCTCTCGGGCCTGGGCATCACCGGCAAGCGGGAGCAGGTGACCCGAGCCGTCGTCGACGGCCGTGCCGTCGCCTTCGTCGGCCTCGGCGACGACCTCTCGTCGGCACGGCTGCGCGAGGTCGCCGGCGCCGCGGTGCGCGCGCTCCGCGACGTGCCGTCGCTCGCGCTCGCGCTCCCGGTGACGACGACCGACGACGTGCTCGCGGTGCTCGAGGGCGCGGCGCTCGGCGCGTACCGCTACACCGGGCTGAAGCGCGACCAGCGGCCCGGCGTGCTCGAGATCGCCGTGGTCGCCGGCGAGGCCGAGGTGACCGAGACGGTCGTCGCCATGGCGCAGGCCGCATCGCAGGCGGTGTGGACGACGCGCGACCTCGCCAACACGCCGCCCAACCTCCTGAGCCCCGTCGAGTTCGCCGACCGCGTGGTCGCCGAGGGCGAGGCCGCGGGCCTGAGCGTCGTGGTGCGCGACGAGGAGCGCCTCCGGCGCGAGGGCTTCGGCGGCATCCTCGCCGTCGGCCAGGGCTCGAGCCGCCCGCCGCGGCTCGTGACGATCGAGCACGCGCCCGAGAACGCCACCCGCCACGTCGTGCTCGTCGGCAAGGGCATCACCTTCGACTCCGGCGGCCTCTCGCTGAAGCCCGCCGCGTCGATGCAGCACATGAAGTACGACATGACCGGCGCCGCGACGGTGCACGCCGTCGTCGTCGCCGCGGCGGCGCTCCAGCTGCCCATCCGCATCACCGCGCACCTGTGCCTCGCCGAGAACCTCGTCTCGTCGACGTCGACGCGCCCCGACGACGTGATCACCATGCGCGGCGGCACCACGGTCGAGGTCACGAACACCGACGCCGAGGGGCGCCTCGTGATGGCCGACGGGCTCGTGCTCGCGAGCGAGGCGATGCCCGACGCGATCATCGACGTCGCGACGCTCACCGGCGCGCAGCAGATCGCGCTCGGCAACCGCGTCAGCGGCGTGATGGGCAACGACGACGCGTTCGTCGACGCCGTCGTGCGCGCGGGCCGCGAGGTGGGCGAGCAGCTGTGGCCCATGCCCATCCCCGAGGAGATGCTGCCGATGCTCGACTCGGAGGTCGCCGACCTCGCGAACGCCAAGGTCGGCAACCGCGCCGGCGGCATGCTGCTGGCGGCAGCCTTCCTCGCCGAGTTCATCGGCGAGCGCGACGGCGCGCGCATCCCGTGGGCGCACCTCGACATCGCCGGCCCCTCGACCAACACCGGCTCCGCCTTCGGCTTCACCCCGGTGGGCGCGACGGGCGTGACCGTGCGCGGGCTGCTGCGCATGCTGTCGAAGATGTCGCGCTCGGCCGAGTGATCGACGAACTCCGAGGTGCTTCCGACTAGGCTGGCACGGGCAAGAACTGCCCTGCACCGCCGCGCCCACCGGCGCGGCGACGAAGGATCATAAGGAGCGAGTGCGTGTCCGATCAGAGCTTTGACATCGTCGTCCTGGGCGGAGGCAGCGCGGGCTACGCCGTGGCGCTGCGCGCCGTGCAGCTCGGCAAGACCGTCGCGATCGTCGAGAAGGACAAGCTCGGCGGCACCTGCCTGCACAAGGGCTGCGTGCCCACGAAGGCGATGCTGCACTCGGCCGAGGTCGCCGACGTCGTGCGCGACTCCGAGGAGGCGGGCGTCGACGCGGAGCTCAAGGGCATCGACATCCAGCGCGTGACCGCGTTCCGCGAGGGCATCGTCTCCAAGAAGTTCAAGGGCCTGCAGGGCCTCATCAAGGCCAAGGGCATCCCGGTGTTCGAGGGCGAGGGCAAGCTCACCTCCCCCACGACCGTGCAGGTCGGCGACCAGACCCTCACCGGTTCGAGCATCGTGCTCGCGACGGGCTCCTACCCGAAGACGCTCCCGGGCCTCGAGATCACCGGCAACGTCATCACGAGCGAGCAGGCGCTGCAGCTCGACTGGATCCCGCAGCGCGCGGCGATCCTCGGCGGCGGCGTGATCGGCGTCGAGTTCGCCAGCGTCTGGCGCTCCTTCGGCGTCGAGGTGACGATCATCGAGGGGCTCCCCCACCTCGTCCCGAACGAGGAGGAGTCGGTCTCGAAGCAGTTCGAGCGCGCCTACAAGAAGCGCGGCATCCAGTTCAAGGTCGGCGCGCGCTTCTCCGGCGTGACGCAGGACGACTCGGGCGTGCACGTCTCGCTCGAGAGCGGCGAGACGATCGACGCCGACCTGCTGCTCGTCGCCGTCGGCCGCGGCCCCGTCACGGCCGGCCTCGGCTACGAGGAGGTCGGCGTGCAGCTCGACCGCGGCTTCGTCACGGTCGACGAGCGCCTGCAGACCTCCGTGCCCGGCGTCTACGCCGTCGGCGACATCGTCCCGGGCCTGCAGCTCGCGCACCGCGGCTACCAGCAGGGCATCTTCGTCGCCGAGGAGATCGCGGGCCTGTCGCCGCGGCTCGTCGACGACCGCAACATCCCGAAGGTCACCTACTCCGACCCCGAGGTCGCGTCCATCGGCTACACCGAGGCGAAGGCCAAGGAGGAGTTCGGCGACGACAAGGTCGAGAGCTACGAGTACTCGCTGGGCGGCAACGCCAAGAGCGAGATCGTCGGCACGACGGGCAGCGTGAAGGCGGTGCGCGTGAAGGACGGCCCCGTCGTCGGCGTGCACATGATCGGCCGCCGCGTCGGCGAGCTGATCGGCGAGGCGCAGCTGATCGTCAACTGGGAGGCGTACCCGGAGGATGTCTCGCAGCTGATCCACGCGCACCCGACGCAGCACGAGTCCCTCGGCGAAACGATGCTGAAGCTCGCCGGCACGCCCCTCCACGCCATCTGATCGAGCCACAGGAGATCACCGCATGACTGACATCCAGCTTCCCGCCCTCGGCGAGAGCGTCACCGAGGGCACGATCACCCGCTGGCTCAAGGCCGTGGGCGACGAGGTCGCCGTCGACGAGCCCATCGTCGAGGTCTCGACCGACAAGGTCGACACCGAGGTGCCCTCGCCCGTCGCCGGCACCATCACCGAGATCCTGGCCGACGAGGACGACACCGTCGAGGTCGGCGCGGTCATCGCGCGCGTCGGCGACGCGAGCGACGCACCGGCCGAGCAGGCTCCGGCCGAGGAGGCCCCCGCCGAGGAGGCACCGGCCGAGGAGCCCGCCGCCGAGACCGCCACCGAGGGCACCGATCCCGAGGCGGACCAGGAGGCCGACGAGGAGTCCGCCGCCGAGGCGCAGGAGTCGCCCTCGCAGGAGGCGGAGCAGGCCGAGGAGGCCCCGCAGCAGGCGCCCGCGGCCGAGGCGAAGCCCGCAGCCGGCGGCGGCACCGACATCACGCTCCCCGCGCTCGGCGAGAGCGTCACCGAGGGCACGATCACCCGCTGGCTCAAGGCCGTGGGCGACGAGGTCGCGGTCGACGAGCCCATCGTCGAGGTCTCGACCGACAAGGTCGACACCGAGGTGCCCTCGCCCGTCGCCGGCACCATCACCGAGCTGCTCGCCGACGAGGACGACACCGTCGACGTCGGCGCCGTCATCGCCCGCGTGGGCGGAGCGGCTGCCGCGCCGGCCGACGAGCCGAAGACCGACGAGCCGCCGGCCGACGCCGACGGCTCCGCGCAGGCGCAGGACGCAGCACCGGCCCCGCAGGCCGAGCCCGCTGAGCCCTCCACCGAGCAGCCCGAGCCCGCCAAGGCTCCCGAGGCCGAGGCACCGAAGGCCGAGGAGCCCAAGGCGGAGCCGAAGGCCGAGGAGCCCAAGGCTGAGCCGAAGGCCGAGGAGCCGAAGGCAGCGCCCGCGCAGCCCGCCGCGCCCAAGGCGCCGGCAGCGCCGGCCCCGGCAGCCCCCGCACCCGCGGCTCCGGCCGCCGCGGCACCGGCACCGGCAGCACCGGCACCAAGCGCCTCCGGCTCGCCGTACGTCACGCCCATCGTGCGCAAGCTGGCGAACGAGCGCGGCGTCGACCTGGCGAGCCTGACCGGCTCCGGCGTGGGCGGGCGCATCCGCAAGGAGGACGTGCTGGCCGCCGCCGAGGCGAAGCCCGCCGAGGCACCGGCCGCGGCCGAGGCCCCCGCGGCATCCGCCGCCGAGGTCGAGGTGTCGCCGCTGCGCGGCACCACGGCACCGATGTCGCGGCTGCGCAAGGTCGTGGCGAAGCGCGCGGTCGAGTCGATGCAGACGCTCGCCCAGCTCACCACCGTGGTCGAGGTCGACGTGACGAAGGTCGCGAAGCTCCGCGATGCCAAGAAGGCGGCCTTCCAGGAGGAGACCGGGCAGAAGCTCACGTTCCTGCCGTTCTTCACGCAGGCGGCGGTCGAGGCGCTCAAGTCGCACCCGCTGATCAACGCCACGGACGACGGCGAGCAGATCACCTACCCCGACACCGAGAACCTCTCGATGGCGGTCGACACCGAGCGGGGCCTGCTGACCCCGGTCATCCGCGACGCGGGCTCGAAGAGCATCCGCGAGCTGACGGCCGAGATCGCCGACCTCGCGCAGCGCACCCGCGACAACAAGCTGAGCCCCGACGAGCTCGCCGGCGGCACGTTCACGCTGACGAACACGGGCTCGCGCGGCGCGCTGTTCGACACCCCGGTCGTGTTCCAGCCGCAGCGCGCCATCCTCGGCGTCGGCACGGTCGTGAAGCGCCCCGTGGTCGTGCAGGTCGACGGCCAGGACTCGATCGCGGTCCGCTCGATGGTGTTCCTCGCCCTGTCGTACGACCACCGCATCATCGACGGCGCCGACGCGGCCCGCTACCTCGGCCAGGTCAAGGCCCGGCTCGAGGAGGGCGCCTTCGAGGTCTAGCCAGACCCCGGCTGCGCCGACCACGCGTCGCGCAGCACCCAACCGGCCTCGGTGCTCATCGCGAGCACCGAGGCCGGTGCCGTCTCGGAGACCACCCGCAGCAGCCACGCGTCGCCCAGCTGCTGCACGACCTCGAGGCGCCCGTCGTCGGGCATCCGCCACGGCTCGTCGGCGACGAGCTGCGGGCTGTCGGGCTCGTGCAGGCCGACGAGGCACGCGGCGTCGCCGGCGTCGAGGCACGCCTCCCGCTCGGCGAGCAGGGCGGCCGCTCCCGCGAGCGGATCCGCAGTCACGGCGCCCGCTGCTGCATCGGCGGCATGGGGCGCGTCGGGCGCGCGGGACGGCTCGGTCGGCGCGGTGCTCGCGGGCTCGGTCGGCGCGGTCGCGGCAGTGGCATCGTCGGACGGCGCGTCTGCGCCGGCCGAGCCCGCCGGCAGCGCGAGCCCGAGCGCGATCGCGCCCGCGACGGCGCTCGCGCCCGCGACCGCCCAGAACCTCGGGCGCACCGAGCCAGCAGCCCCGCGTGCGCGCTCGAGCAGCGGGCCGCCCCGCGCCGCCGCGCGGTCGAGCAGCAGCGCGGCCCGCGACCAGAGCGCGTCGACGCCGCCCGCGCGGTCGCGGCGGCGCAGCCCGGCTCCGTGCCTCTGGGCGCCGCGGGCTCCGGCGCGATGCTCGGCCTCGCCGCGCGTCAGCGGCGGATCGAGCGCGAGCGGCAGCCCGGGCCAGGCCGCGAGCAGCGCGTCGCCCGCGACGGCGAGGTCGCGCCGCTCGAGGGCGGTCTCGACCGCCGCCGGCAGCGCGGCGCCGGCCGCCTCGACGACGGTCGCCGCGAGGCGCCGCCACGCGTCGACGTCCGCGGCGACCGCGGGGCTCGCGTCGCGCCACGCCTCGGTCGGCCTCGCCGTCTCGACCCGCGCGCCCGCCGCGAGCAGGAGCGGGGCGCCGTCGGGATCGAGCCGCACGTCCTGCGCGCCGAACCCGTCGACGGCGGCGCCGACCGCGTGCAGCGCGGCCAACGCGGCCGCGACCGGCGCGAGCGCCGTCACCGCCTCGCCGGGCGCCGGTGCACCGCGCTGCAGGAGCCAGGCGGCCAGGTCGCGCGGCAGCAGGGGGCGGATGACCACGGCTCCCCCGTCGGTCGCGACGTCGAGGATGGGCACGAGGTGCGGATGCGCGGCGGCCAGCACAGCCTCGGCCTCCCTGGCGAGCGCGTCGTCGGCACCCGCCCGGCTGCGATGCACCTCGACCGCCGAGCCCGACGCATCCGCCGCCACCCACGCCTCGCGCTCGCCGTCGTGCCGCAGCGCCCGCACCAGCTGCAGCCCGGCGATCGTCGCCGGCCCCGTCGCTCCCTCGTCGTCCACGGCGGCGACCATGCCACCGGGGCGCGCGGCGCCGGGGCCTGCGCGCGACCGCCTGTGGAGAGCGGGCCGCTCCCGCGCCGGTATCCTGGACGGCATGGCACGCGACAGCGAGAAGGAGCCCGGCAGGCTCAAGACGATGTGGTCGATCTTCCAGATGACCCGCAGGAACGACCGGGCCGCGCTGCCGCTGATGCTGCTGGCGCTGCTGGGCCCGATCGCACTCGTCACGGTGCTCGCGATCGTGCTGCGCCAGGACCCGCTGTTCTTCGTGCTCTGGATCATCTCCGGCGTGCTCATCGGCCTGATGCTGATGATGATGGTGCTCACCTGGCGGGCCGAGAAGATCGCGTTCGCGCAGATCGAGGGCCGCCCCGGCGCCGTCGGCGCCGTGCTGAAGAACGGCCTGCGCGGCAACTGGACGACGAGCGAGATGCCCGTCGCCGTGAACCCGCGCACGCAGGACGCGATCTACCGCGCCGTCGGCAAGCCCGGCGTCGTGCTCATCGCGGAGGGGCCGCGCGAGCGCGTCGCCCGCCTGCTCGCCGACGAGCAGCGCAAGGTCAAGCGGATCGTGCCGAACGTGCCGATCCACGTCGTCGAGATCGGCCCCGACTCGACCACGCCGCTGCGCCGCCTGACGCGCACGATGCGCCGCCTGAAGCGCACGCTGTCGCGCGCCGAGGTGATGGCGGTCGCGAACCGGCTCACGTCGCTCGGCCAGGCGAACCTGCCCATCCCCAAGGGCATCGACCCGCGCAGGGTGCGGCCCGGCCGCCCCCGCTGACGTAACACCGCCGAAACATCGGCGTCACCGGCGGGCAACGGCTCCTGCGTAGCGTCGAAGGCACGGCGTTCGCCCACCCCCAACCGCAAGTCAGGAGCATCATGTTCAAGGATTCCTCCGAGGTCCTCGCCTACATCAAGGACGAGGAGGTGAAGTTCCTCGACATCCGCTTCACCGACCTGCCGGGCGTGCAGCAGCACTTCAACATCCCCGCGTCGACGGTCGACGAGGAGTTCTTCACGGTCGGCCAGCTGTTCGACGGCTCGTCGATCCGCGGCTTCGCGAACATCCACGAGTCCGACATGCAGCTCATCCCGGACGTGACGACCGCGTACGTCGACCCCTTCCGCGAGCACAAGACGCTCGTGATGATCTTCGACATCTACAACCCGCGCACGGGCGAGATCTACCACCGCGACCCGCGCCAGGTCGCGCACAAGGCGGAGCAGTACCTCGCCTCGACCGGCATCGCCGACACCGCGTTCTTCGCGCCCGAGGCGGAGTTCTACATCTTCGACGACGTGCGCTACTCGGTGACGCAGAACCAGTCGTTCTTCTCGGTCGACTCCGAGGAGGGCGCCTGGAACACCGGTCGCGTCGAGGAGGGCGGCAACCTCGCCAACAAGACCCCGTACAAGGGCGGCTACTTCCCCGTCTCGCCGGTCGACAAGCAGGCCGACCTGCGCGACGACATCGTGCTGAAGCTCGAGGCGATCGGCCTGCAGGTCGAACGCAGCCACCACGAGGTCGGCACCGGCGGCCAGGCCGAGATCAACTACCGCTTCAACACGATGGTGAAGGCGGCCGACGAGATCCTCGCCTTCAAGTACATCGTGAAGAACACGGCCGAGGAGTGGGGCAAGACGGCGACGTTCATGCCGAAGCCGCTCTTCGGCGACAACGGCTCGGGCATGCACACGCACCAGTCGCTGTGGCTCGACGGCAAGCCGCTCTTCTTCGACGAGAACGGCTACGGCAACCTCTCCGACGTCGCCCGCTGGTACATCGGCGGCCTGCTCGCGCACGCGCCGGCTGTCCTCGCGTTCACGAACCCGTCGATCAACTCGTACCACCGCCTCGTCAAGGGCTTCGAGGCGCCGGTCAACCTGGTCTACTCGGCCGGCAACCGCTCGGCGGCCATCCGCATCCCCATCACCGGCTCGAACCCGAAGGCGAAGCGCATCGAGTTCCGCGCTCCCGACGCCGCGTCGAACCCGTACCTCGCGTTCGCTGCGCAGATGATGGCCGGCCTCGACGGCATCAAGAACCGCATCGAGCCGCACGAGCCGGTCGACAAGGACCTCTACGAGCTGCCGCCCGAGGAGGCCAAGGACATCCCCCAGGTGCCCGGCACGCTCGAGGAGGCGCTCGTCGCGCTCGAGCAGGACCACGAGTTCCTCCTCGAGGGCAACGTGTTCACGAAGGACCTGATCGACACCTGGATCGCGTACAAGCGCGAGCACGAGATCCTGCCGATGGCGCAGCGTCCGCACCCGTTCGAGTTCGAGCTCTACTACGGGGTCTGACGCCGTCGCGGCGCACTGACGGGGGCCGGGTTCCTTGGGGGGACCCGGCCCCTCTATGCGCTCAGAGCGCGACGGCCTCGCCGCAGATGCCGCACACCTCGAGCTCGCGGCGGCGCCAGCGGGCGATGGGGATGAAGAACAGCGTGAACTGCTGGAAGGTCTGCACCCGCGACCAGACGGTCGTGTTGCCGCAGCGCGGGCACGTGCGCGTCGCGCCCGGGCCGAGGTCGCGCTGCTTGCCGCCGAAGCCGAAGATGAAGAGCATCGCGCCAGGATAGGCGTCGCTCCTCGACGCCGGCCGCGCGAGCGGTGGATCAGTCCTCGTAGAACAGCCGGTCGAAGACCCGGCGCGCGCGCCGCGTCGTCGCGAGGTACTCCTCCTCGAGCGCCTGCGCGGAGTGCGCGGGCATGCCGATCAGGCGCGCGACCGCCTCGAGCTCGTCGCGGTCGACCGGCAGCAGGTCGGTCGAGCGGGCGCGTGCGAGCGCGAGGGCGTTCCGGATGCGCGTGGCCAGGCTCCACGCGGCCCGCAGGGTCTCGGCGTCGCGCTCGCCGACCAGGTCGGCGCGCGCCGCCGCGGCGAGCGCCTCGAGCGTCGACGTCGTGCGCAGGCTCTCCTCGCGGCCGGCGTGCCGCAGCTGCAGCAGCTGCACGAGCCACTCCACGTCGCTCAGCGAGCCGTCGCCGAGCTTCAGGTGCCGGCGCCGGTCGGCGCCCCTCGGCAGCCGCTCGGCCTCGACGCGCGCCTTGATGCGGCGCACCTCGCGCACCGACGACGCCGGGAAGTCGGCCGGGTAGCGGCGCTCGTCGATGACGGCCATGAGCTCGCCTGCGAGCACGGCGTCGCCGGCGAAGGGGCGCGCCCGCAGCAGCGCCTGCGCCTCCCACGGCTCCGACCAGCGCTCGTAGTAGGCGCGGTAGCTCTCGAGCGTGCGCACGAGCGGGCCCTGACGGCCCTCCGGCCGCAGCCCCGCATCCATCTCGAACGGCAGCGTCGGGTCGGCGAGCGTCTCCTGCACGCGGCGGATGACGGCGGTCGCGGCTGCGACCGGGTCGCCCTCGCCGCGCACGACGTGCATGACGTCGATGTCGCTGCCGAAGCCGATCTCGCGGCCGCCCGTGCGCCCCATGGTGATCGTCGCGAGCCGCAGGCCCTCGGGCCGGTGGAGCGCGATGGCCGCGTCGACGAGGGCCGCGGCGATGCCGGTGAGGGCCGCGCCGACCGCCGACTCGTCGATGCGCTGCAGCGCGCTCGCCATCGCGACGCGCAGGTGCTCGCGCCGGCGCAGCGTGCGCAGCGCCTGCCGCAGCGCGTCGGCGTCGCCGGCATGGCGGGCGAGCACGGCGGCGGCCTCGTCGCGCAGCGCCTCCTCGGAGCGCGGCCGCAGCTGGTCGTCGTCGTCGAGCCACGATGCGGCCTCGGGGATGCGCTCCATGAGCGCGCCGATGAGCTTCGATGAGGAGAGGAGCCGCGTCAGGCGCCGCGCGGCGACGGGCGAGTCGCGCAGCATGCGCAGGAACCAGGGGCTCTCCCCCAGCGCCTCGCTCAGCCGCCGGAACGACAGCAGGCCCATGTCGGGATCGACGCCCTCGGCGAACCAGCCGAGCAGCACCGGCAGCAGCAGCCGCTGGATCTGCGCGCGCCGGCTGACGCCGCCGGTGAGCTCGGCGATGTGCCCGAGCGCGCCCTTCGCGTCGACGTAGCCGGAGGCGCGCAGCCGGCGCGCGGCGTGCTCGGGCGTGAGCCGCACGTCGTCGTGCGCGAGCGACGCGACCGCGCCGAGCAGCGGCCGGTAGAACAGCCGCTCGTGCAGCGTGCGCACCGCGCGCCGGACCGCCTGCCACCGCTCGTCGAGGGCCGACGCATCCGCGAGCCCCGCCGTGCGCGCGAGCCGCCGCAGCTCGTCCTGCTCGACGGGCATGAGGTGCGTGCGGCGCATGCGCCAGAACTGGATGCGGTGCTCGAGCACGCGCAGGAACCGGTAGTGGGCGCCGAACTCGTCGCGGTCGGCGCGCCCGATGATGCCGCGCGCGGCCAGCGCGTCGAGCGCCTCGAGCGTGCCTCGCTGGCGCAGGCTCTCGTCGTCGGCGCCGTGCACGAGCTGCAGCAGCTGCACGGTGAACTCGATGTCGCGCAGGCCCCCGGGCCCGAGCTTCAGCTGCCGGGGCACCTCGTCGGCGGGGATGTGCTCGGTGACGCGCTCGCGCATGCGCTGCACCGACTCGACGAAGCCCTCGCGGCCCGACGACTCCCACACCTTCGCGCGCACGGCCTCCTCGTAGGCGGCGCCCAGCTGCCGGTCGCCGGCGATCGCGCGCGCCTTGAGCAGCGCCTGGAACTCCCACGACTTCGCCCACCGGTCGTAGTAGGCGACGTGCGAGGCGAGCGTGCGGGTGAGCGCGCCGTCCTTGCCCTCGGGGCGCAGGTTCGCGTCGACCTCCCACAGCGGCGGCGCCGCCTGGAACTGCGCGCACGCCGCAGCGGTCTCGCGCGCGAGCAGCGTGGCGATCTGGGTCGCGGCGGGGTCGTCGACGCCGTCCGCCTCGTGCACCCAGATCACGTCGACGTCGCTCAGGTAGTTGAGCTCGCGCGCGCCGGTCTTGCCCATGCCGATGACCGCGAGCCGCACGCCGTCGGCCTGCTCGCCGAAGCGCTCCCTCGCGGCGGCGCGGGCGATCGCGAGTCCCGCCTCGAGCGCCGCGGAGGCCAGGTCGGCGAGCGCCGTCGAGACCCGCTCGACGTGCTCCACCGGGTCGGGCAGCCCCAGGTCCCACGCGACGAGCTCGGTCAGGTGGCGGCGGTAGCGGCCGCGCATCGCGGCGACGGCGGCGTCCTTCGGCGTGCGCGCGACGCCGTCTGCGGCGTCGACCGCCTCGAGCAGGCTCCGGCGGTAGTCGTCGGCGCCCGCGGGCGCCGACGGGCGAGCGGCGACGTCGAGGTCCTCGGCGTGCCGCTCGAGGTGCTCGGCGATGCCGAGCGAACCACCGAGCACCCGCATGAGCGACGCGCGCGACGCCTCGTCGCCCGTCGCGGCCGACAGATCGATCCCGGCCCGCACGAGGCGCACGAGCATCTGCAGGGCCGTGTCCGGGTCGGCGGCGCGCGAGCACTCCTCGACGAGGCCCGTGAGCCCCTCCGGCAGCTCGTCGAGGCACGCCTCGGCGCGGCTCGGCTCGCGGAAGCCCAGCTGCGCCAGGCGGGTCCGCGGCGAGGGGACGCGCATGCGCTACAGGGAGAGCAGGTTCGACTCGAGCTCGACCCGGGTCACCTGCGCGCGGTACCGCTGCCAGTCCTCGCGCTTGTTGCGCACGAAGAACGAGAAGACCTGCTCGCCGAGCGTCTCGGCGACGAGCTCCGACTCCTCCATCGCGCCGATCGCGCGGTCGAGGCTCGCGGGCAGCGGCTTGTAGCCGAGCGCCTTCCGCTCGCGGTCGGAGAGCTGCCAGATGTCCTCGATCGCCTCGTCGGGCAGCTCGTAGCCCTCCTCGATGCCCTTGAGGCCCGCGGCCAGCAGCACCGAGAACGCGAGGTACGGGTTCGCCGCGGAGTCGAGGCCGCGGTACTCGACGCGGGCCGACTGCGCCTTGTTCGGCTTCGACAGCGGCACGCGCACGAGCGCCGAGCGGTTGTTGTGGCCCCAGCTGACGTAGCTGGGGGCCTCGTCGCCCGACCACATGCGCTTGTAGGAGTTGACGAACTGGTTCGTGACGGCGGTGATCTCGGGCGCGTGGTGCAGCAGGCCCGCCATGAACTGGCGGCCCACCTTCGACAGCCGGTACTCGCCCGCCGGGTCGTGGAAGGCGTTGCGCTCGCCCTCGAACAGCGACATGTGCGTGTGCATGCCGCTGCCGGGCTGGCCCTCGAACGGCTTCGGCATGAAGGTCGCGTACACACCCTCCTGCATCGCGACCTCCTTCACCACGGTGCGGAAGGTCATGATGTTGTCGGCGGTCGAGAGCGCGTCGGCGTAGCGCAGGTCGATCTCGTTCTGGCCCGGGCCCGCCTCGTGGTGGCTGAACTCGACCGAGATGCCGATGTCCTCGAGCATGCGCACGCTCGCGCGGCGGAAGTCGTGCGCGGTGCCGCCGGGCACGTTGTCGAAGTAGCCGGCGCGGTCGACGGGCTCGGGGTGCGCGACGTCAGCCGACTTCAGCAGGTAGAACTCGCACTCGGGGTGCGTGTAGAAGCTGAAGCCGCGATCGGCGGCCTTCGCGAGCGTGCGCTTCAGCACGTGCCGCGGGTCGGCCGCGGCGGGCTGGCCGTCGGGGGTCGAGATGTCGCAGAACATGCGCGCGGTCGGGTCGATCTCGCCGCGCCAGGGCAGGATCTGGAACGTCGACGGGTCGGCCTTCGCGATGACGTCGGCCTCGGAGGAGCGCGAGAGCCCCTCGATCGACGAGCCGTCGATGCCGAGGCCCTCGGTGAAGGCGCCCTCGACCTCGGCGGGCGCGATCGCGACGGACTTCAGCGTGCCGAGCACATCCGTGAACCACAGCCGCACGAACTTCACGCCGCGCTCCTCGATCGTGCGAAGCACGAAGTCCCGCTGCTTGTCCATCCGCGTCCCCCCTGTTGACCTCCCCTCAGGCTAGTGGTCGCGGCCGGGCGTGCGGTTAGGCTCGGGGCATGGCAGCGAGCGACAGCGCACAGGAGCAGGCAGCCCCCTACGGCGGCGGCTCGGCAGGGCCCAAGCGCGTGCGCATCCGGCACTTCCAGCAGGCGAAGCGCGACGGCGTGAAGATCACCGGGCTCACGAGCTACGACCACCTCACGGCGGGCATCTTCGACCGCGCGGGCATCGACTTCCTGCTCGTGGGCGACTCCGCCGGCAACACCGTCTTCGGCTACGACACCACGCTGCCCGTGACCGTCGACGAGCTCATCCCCCTCACCCGCGCGGTCGCGCGCGGCGCGAAGCGGGCGCTCGTGATCGCCGACCTGCCGTTCGGCTCGTACGAGACCAACCCGCGCGAGGCGGTGCACACCGCGATCCGCTTCATGAAGGAGACGGGCGCGCATGCCGTGAAGCTCGAGGGCGGCGAGCGCTCGGCCGAGCAGATCCGCCACATCGTCGAGGCCGGCATCCCGGTGATGGCGCACATCGGCTTCACGCCGCAGTCGGAGCACGGGCTCGGCGGCCACGTCATCCAGGGCCGAGGCGACCGCGGCGCGGCGCAGCTGCTGCGCGACGCGCGGGCCGTCGAGGAGGCGGGCGCCTTCGCCGTCGTGCTCGAGATGGTGCCCTCCGAGGCGGCGCGAGCCGTCACCGAGGCGCTCACGATCCCGACGATCTCGGTCGGCGCGGGCCCGCACTGCGACGGGCAGCTGCTCGTCTGGACCGACTGGGCCGGGCTCACGACCGGCCGCATCCCCCGCTTCGTCAAGCAGTACGCGCAGCTCGCGCAGACGCTCGAGGACGCCGCGAACGCCTTCCGCGAGGACGTCTCGTCGGGCGAGTACCCGGCGCCCGAGCACGAGTACGAGTAGCGACGTGCGCGTCGCCCTGCTGCTGCGCGGCGTGAACGTCGGCGGGGTCTCGGTGCGCTCGGCCGACCTCCGCGCCGTGCTCGAGGAGGCCGGCCTCGGCGAGGTGCGCACGGTGCTCGCGAGCGGCAACGCGCTCGTGACGGCGACGGATGCGCCGGCGGCCGCCGAGGCGGCCGAGCGCGGCCTCGAGGCGCGGTACGGCAGGCGCATCCGGGTGCTCGGCCTGCCGACGGCAGACCTCCAGCGCATCGTCGACGCCTACCCGCACGCGGAGGACGACGCGCACACGCCCTACGTGGTGCTCGAGCTCGAGCCGGGCGTCGCGCGCGAGCTCGCCGCGCTCGAGGCCGGCGACGGCGAGGCGATCGCGGCCGGCGCCGGGGTCGTCTACTGGTCGAACCCGAAGGGCACGACGCTCACGAGCCCGTTCGCGAAGGCGCTCGAGCACACTGCGAAGGACCGCGTCACGACGCGCAACCTGCGCACGCTGCGGAAGGTGCTCGCGGCGGCCTGAGCAGCGATCGGGCGGTCACCGCGCGATGACGCCGCGCGCTCGATCGGGCTGAGCGGGCCGTCGGCCGCCCCTGCCGCTCGAGGAGGCGCTCAGCCCGATCGAGCGCTCAGCCACCACGCGCATGCCTTCCACGTCTGCGTCGCCCAGCTCGCACTCGCGCACGCTGCACCGACTCCTCGAGGCCGGTCCTCACGTGGTGCAGCACGGGATGTGGCCGGCCGTCAGCACTGCGTCCCGCCACTGCGCGCGCCGCGCTCGGCTCCACTGGTTCCAGTCGCGCACCGCGCCGTCACGCTTCGCGATCGATCGCGCGAGCGTGCTCTTGCCGGCGCCGTTCAGCCCGACGAGCAGGTGCGCGAGGGCCACGGCGTCAGCGCTGCGCCGGGTCGTCCTCCGGTGCCTCGGCGCCGCCCTCGGAGCCCCCGCCCCACGAGTCGTCGGAGGCGTCCTCCGCGGCCCACTCGCGCGAGCGCTGCGCGATGATCTCGGGCGCCCGCGCGGCCTCCTCGCGGGAGGAGAAGGGCCCGGCCCGGTCGTAGCCGGGAGAGACCATGCCCTCCTCGACGACGCCCGTCTCGAGGTTGTACCAGTACTCCGCCATGCCGTCCTCCTCGGGTGGGATGGAACCGTCTGCCTAGGATGGACACTATGCCGAAGGACGCTGGAGGTCACCTCATCCCCGGCCGCATCGGCCCCGAGCGCCGGGTCGACGCATCCATCGCCCGGCCCGAGTACGTCGGGCGGCCGGCGCCCGCGAAGCACGTCGGGGGCGACGTCTACGACGAGGCGACGATCGACCGCATCCGCGCGGCCGGCACGATCGCCGCCGACGCGATCGCCGCCGTCGGCCGGGCCGTGCGACCCGGCATCACGACCAACGAGCTCGACGCGATCGGCCACGACTGGGTCACCCGGCACGGCGCCTACCCCTCCACGCTCGGCTACCGCGGCTACCCGAAGTCGGTGTGCTCGAGCGTCAACGAGGTCATTTGCCACGGCATCCCCGACGACACGGTGCTCGAGGCCGGCGACATCGTGAACATCGACATCACCGCGTTCAAGGACGGCGTCCACGGCGACTCGAACCGCACCTTCGTCGTCGGCGAGGCCTCCGACGAGGTCGCGCGGCTCGTCGAGCGCACCGAGGAGGCGCTCCGCCGCGGCATCCGCGCCGCGATGCCCGGCCGCCGCGTCAACGTGATCGGCCGCGCGATCGAGATGTACGCGAAGCGCTTCGGCTACGGCGTGGTGCGCGACTTCACGGGCCACGGCGTGGGCACGTCGTTCCACTCGGGCCTCATCATCCCCCACTACGACACCGACCGGTACGACACCGAGATCGTGCCCGGCATGGTGTTCACCATCGAGCCGATGCTCACCCTCGGCACGCACGAGTGGGAGGGCTGGGACGACGGCTGGACCGTCGTCACGAAGGACCGCTCGATCACCGCGCAGTTCGAGCACACGATCGTGGTGCGCGAGACGGGCGCCGAGATCCTCACCCTGCCATCGGCGTGATCCGATCCGTGGCAGGATCGTCGCCGTGACCAAGTCCAAGCACATGGCAGTCGGCGTCGACATCGGCGGCACCGGCGTGAAGGCAGCCCTCGTCGACGTGGCGGAGGGCACGCTGCTGAGCGACCGGGTCAAGGTGCCGACGCCGGTCGGCGGCGAGCCCGACGACATCCGCGACGCGGTGGTCGAGCTCGTGGGGCGTCTCGAGGTCGAGGCCGACACGCCCATCGGCGTGACCTTCCCCGCGATCGTGCGCCACGGCCGCACGATGAGCGCCGCGAACGTCTCGAAGGCGTGGATCGGGCTCGAGGCGGAACGGCTGTTCGAGCAGGCGCTCGGCCGCGACATCCACTTCGTCAACGACGCCGACGCCGCCGGGTTCGCCGAGGACCACTACGGCGCGGCGAAGGATGCGTCGGGCCTCGTGATCATGACGACGCTCGGCACCGGCATCGGCGGTGCGCTCATCTACAACGGCGTGCTCATCCCGAACGCCGAGCTCGGGCACCTCGAGCTCGACGGCCACGACGCCGAGACTCGCGCGTCGAACCGGGCGCGCGAGACCGAGGGCCTCAGCTGGGAGGCGTGGGCCGCGCGCCTGCAGCGCTACTACAGCCACCTCGAGTTCATCTTCTCGCCCGACCTGTTCGTCGTCGGCGGCGGCGTCTCGAAGTCCTCGGAGATGTTCCTGCCGCTGCTGCACCTCGACACCCCGATCGTGCCGGCGATGCTGCGCAACAACGCGGGCATCATCGGCGCCGCGGCGCTCGCGCGCGGCGTCTGACGCCCCGCTCGAACCGACGTCGGGCTTCCCCGCATCGCGGGTTCCCGGAGGGGGATCCCGGCGCTCGGGGAAGCTCGACGGACGAGGGCGAACCGGCCGGCCGATACGCCGGGTTCTGTCGTGGACGGCCATCTCTCTCGGGGATGCATCGCTGCAGCCCTCTAGCGACCTACCCGCGGATGGGACGAGCAGCCCCGTGA
This sequence comes from Agrococcus sediminis, assembly GCF_007923295.1. Classification (GTDB taxonomy): domain Bacteria; phylum Actinomycetota; class Actinomycetes; order Actinomycetales; family Microbacteriaceae; genus Agrococcus; species Agrococcus sediminis. The sequence goes on from NZ_VOIR01000013.1 coordinate 266,642, forward strand.
TCCGCTGTCTGGTCTTGCTCCGGGCGAGGTTTGCCTAGCCGCCGCGCTCGCACGCGACGCTGGTGGGCTCTTGCCCCACCGTTTCACTCCTGGCCTGCCGGGATCGAGACCCCGGCAGGTGGACCTGCTCTCTGTTGCACTTTCTCGCGGGTTGCCCCGGGTGGACGTTATCCACCGCCCTGCTCTGCGGAGCCCGGACGTTCCTCGGCGCGGCAGGGGCCCTTAGGCCACCGCCGCGACGCGGCCGCCTGGCCGACCGATTCGCTGCCCCCAGGGTACCGCGCGGCGCCGTCGTCAGCCGCTGACCGGGCCCCGGTAGTAGGCCGTCGAGTGGAGCGGCCGGCCGCCGAAGCGCGCGAACTGGCGCGCGGAGCCGAGGTTGAGGCGACCGATCTGCGTCGAGCGCAGCGTCGCGCAGCCGATCTCGGCGAGGTTGGCGTGCAGGCGGCGGCTCAGGAGCGTGACGATGCCTCGACCCTGCGCGTCGTGCCGGGCGCCCTGCACCACGAGCACCGCCTCCCGCCGCAGCTCGCGCCGGTGCGCGACGAGCGACCAGGTCTCGCTCGGTCCGAGCCGGCCGCCGGAGCGCTGCAGCAGGGGGCTCGCGTCGAGCACCGCGAGCATGAAGGCGACGGGCACCTCGTCCTCGTCGCGGGCGATGAGGAACAGCCCCTCCTCGTGCAGCAGCCACATGCCGGCCGTCCACTCATCGAGCTCGGCCTTGCTGAGCGGCGTGAAGTACGGCAGCTGCGCGAAGGAGTCGTTCAGCAGCGGCAGCAGGGCGCGCATGCCCTGCGCGAGCCCCACGCGCGTCACCTCGTCGATGCGGATCCCGGCCGCGTCGAGCTCGGCGTCGCTCGGCCCCTCCTCGTCGACCACGTCGACGATCCAGGTGTCGGCCTCGTACCAGCGGCGCATCCCGCGCTCCTCGAGCGCCTCGGGCACCCACGCGGGGTTCCACGGCGCATCCAGGAACCCGCGCTCCTCGAACGCCCCCGTCACCGCGCCCCCGGACTGGGCGGGCAGCAGCTGCGCCGGACCGAACAGCTCCGACGCGCCGCTCGCGCGCGCGCGCCGATCGGCCTCGTCGAGCAGCGCGTGCAGGACGGGCGCGTCGGTCGCGGCGATGGCGCCGAACACCTGCGCGCGCGTGCCGAGGCGCGCGTCGAGCCGGTCGTCGCGATGCACGACCGCGCGGCCGACGGGCCGCTCGCCGTCGAGCGCGAGGAGGAGCGAGACCGGATGCGGATGCGAGGAGGTGCCGCGGAACCAGTCGCGCAGGCGGCGCTCGCGCAGCGGCACCGCCCGCCCGCCGTGGGTGTCGAGGCCCAGCCGCACGAAGGCGTCGAAGGCCGCCCGATCGGCGACGTCCACGACACGCATCGCGACCATCCCCGCGGCAGCGACCCTAGATGCCGCTGTCCTCGGTGCGCACCAGGATCGCCGAGGAGTTGGGGTCGAGGATGACCTCGTCGTCGGGCGCCTGCCGGATCTGGTGCAGCTCGGAGGCCGTGAGCTCGACGCCGGAGGCCACCGACGTGCGCCGCTGCAGCAGGGTCGCGCCGATGCCGTAGCGCTCGCGCTGGCGCTCGTACAGCGCCAGCAGGTCGGCCGGCACGGGGGCCGCCCGCTCGTCGCGCTCGGCCCGCGCCTCGGCGAGCTCCGCCTCGATGCCCGCGGCCTGCTCGTCGCGCTCCGCGGCGAGCCGCTCGCGCTCGGCGCGCGCGGCGCCGGCCTCGGCGCGCGCCGCGGCGAGCGCGGCCTCCGCGTCCTCCTGCGCCTGCATGGCCTCGAGCTCGAGGTCCTCGAGCGTGCTGCGGCGGCGCTCGAGCGTGACGATCTCGTGCTCGGTCGCGGTCGCCGTCTTCGAGTCGGTCACCGTCTCGAGCCGCGTGCGGTCCTTCGCGAGGCGCGCCTCGACGAGCTGCACGTCGCTCTCGATGCGGCGGACCTCGGCCGAGGCGTCGTCGAGCGCGCCGAGCCGGTCGAGCACCGCCCGGTCGAGCACCGCGAGCTGCGCGTCGAGCTCCTCGATGCGCTTGGTCTGCGGCAGCGCGCGCCGCTTCGCCAGCAGCCGCATGATCCGGGTGTCCACGTCCTGCAGCGTCAGCAGCAGCCGCTGGTCGCCGTTCGTCGCCTTCAGTGCCATGCGTGCTCCTCCTGCGGGACCGCGAAGTCCCATGGGTCTGTCCTGGTCTCGCTCACGACCACCTCGACGCCCGGGAGCGCGGCGCTCAGCTGCTCGGCGGCGGGCCGCAGCCACAGCGACTCGCTCGCCCAGTGCGAGACGTCGACGAGGGCGGGCCCCTCGCCGGCCGCGTGCCGCTCGCGCGCGTCGGAGGCGGGGTGGTGGCGCAGGTCGCTCGTGATGTAGACGTCGGCGTCCGCGACCGCGCGCTCGCGCAGCAGCGAGTCGCCGGCGCCGCCGCAGATCGCGACGCGGCGCACCCGGCGGGCCGGGTCGCCCGCCGCTCGCACGCCGCCAGCCACCGGCGGGAGCAGGCCCGCGAGGGTGCGCACGAGGTCGCCGAGCGCGACGGGCTCGGGCAGGTCGCCGACGCGGCCGAGGCCCTTCGCGTCGTCGACGCGGTTCACGACGATGGGGGTCGCGCCCTGCAGCCCGAGCATCGAGGCGAGCTCGCCGCTCGTGCCGCGGTCGACGGCGTCGGCGTTCGTGTGGGCCGCGAGGAGCGCGACGCGCTCGCGCACGAGCCGCGTGATGACGCGTCCGGCCGGGGTCGTCGCGGCGACGCTCGTCGCGCCGCGCAGCAGCAGCGGGTGGTGCACGAGCAGCAGGTCGGCGCCGCGCGCGATCGCCTCGGCCGCGGTGGCCTCGACGGCATCGACGGCCAGCAGCACGCGCCGCACCTCGTCGACCGGGTCGCCCGCGACGAGGCCCACGGCGTCCCAGTCCTCGGCGGTCGCGGCGGGCCAGAGCGACTCGACCGCGCGCTGGACATCGGCGACGCTCGTCATGCGCTCCATCCTAGGGACGCGGGACGGATGCGCCGACGCGGCCCGGCGGGCGGGCCGGGCTGCGCTCGGTGAGCCTGGACGGGATCGAACCGCCGACATCCACGGTGTAAGCGTGGCGCTCTGCCAGCTGAGCTACAGGCTCCGGGGTGCTCTACCGTCTCACGCGACCTGCGCGAGCGCATCCCGGTACGCATCCATGTCGCGCGACTCGGAGGTGCTGACCCGGAAGTGCGCCGCGATGCGGCCGTCGCGGTCGACGACGTAGGTCGCGCGGGTCGCTATGCCGCGCTCGGGCAGGAACGCGCCGTACGACTGCGCGACGGCGCCGTGCGGCCAGAAGTCGCTCAGCAGGCGGAAGTCGAACCCCTCCTGCTCGGCGAAGACCGCGAGCGACGCCGCCGTGTCGACGGAGATCGCGAGCACCTCGGCGTCGGCGCCGGTGAAGTCGGCGAGCTCGTCGCGGATCGAGCAGAGCTCGCCCGTGCATCGGCCCGTGAAGGCGAGCGGGTAGAAGACGAGCACGACCGGCCTGCCGCGCAGCTCCGAGAGCGTGACGGCCTCGCCGGTGTGGTCGGTGAGCGTGAAGTCGGGAGCCTCGTCGCCGATCTGGAGTGCCATGCGCTCCATGCTGGCAGAGGCGTCGCGGGCGCGGCGACGAGGGCGCGCTGGCGGGATCGGCCCGGTGGCTAGAGTGGACGGGCGAGCGCCACGCACCCAGGGGTGCCGCAGGAGACGACGTCAGGAGCATCGGTGCTGAACGACCAGGACCCCTACTCGGGCCACACGGACGACACGGACCCCAGCGAGACCGCTGAGTGGCAGGAGTCGCTCTCGCAGCTGGTCGCCGCGAACGGCCCCCAGCGCGGCCGCGAGATCATGCTGAGCCTGCTCAAGCGCTCCAAGGAGCTGCACCTGGGCGTGCCGATGGTGCCGACCACCGACTACATCAACACCATCGCGCCCGAGAGCGAGCCGGAGTTCCCCGGCGACGAGCAGATCGAGCGCACTTACCGACGCTGGATCCGCTGGAACGCGGCGATCATGGTGCACCGCGCGCAGGCGCCCGGCATCGGCGTCGGCGGCCACATCTCGACGTACGCGTCCTCCGCGTCGCTGTACGAGGTCGGCCTCAACCACTTCTTCCGCGGCTACGACGCCCCCGGCGGCGGCGACCAGATCTTCTACCAGGGCCACGCCTCCCCCGGCATGTACGCCCGCGCGTTCCTCGAGGGCCGCCTCACCGAGGCGCAGATGGACGGCTTCCGCCAGGAGAAGTCGAAGGCGCCGCACGGCCTGCCCTCGTACCCGCACCCGCGGATGATGCCCGAGTTCTGGCAGTTCCCGACCGTGTCGATGGGCCTCGGGCCGATCGACGCCATCTACCAGGCGCAGGCCAACCGCTACCTCGCGAACCGCGGCATCAAGGACGCCGCCGACTCGCAGGTGTGGGCCTTCCTCGGCGACGGCGAGATGGACGAGGTCGAGTCGCGCGGCGCGCTGCAGCTCGCCGCCAACGACGGCCTCGACAACCTCAACTTCGTCATCAACGCCAACCTCCAGCGCCTCGACGGCCCGGTGCGCGGCAACGGCAAGATCATCCAGGAGCTGGAGTCGTTCTTCCGCGGCGCCGGCTGGAACGTCATCAAGGTCGTCTGGGGCCGCGAGTGGGACGACCTGCTCGCCCGCGACCACGACGGCGCGCTCCGCAACCTCATGAACGTCACGCCCGACGGCGACTACCAGACGTACAAGGCCGAGTCCGGCCTGTTCGTGCGCGAGCACTTCTTCGGCCGCGACCCGCGCACCGCCGAGATGGTCAAGGACATGACCGACGACGAGATCTGGAGCCTCAAGCGCGGCGGCCACGACTACCGCAAGGTCTACGCGGCCTACAAGGCGGCGAGCGAGCACAAGGGCCAACCGACCGTCATCATCGCGAAGACGATCAAGGGCTACGGCCTCGGCAAGCACTTCGAGGCGCGGAACGCCACGCACCAGATGAAGAAGCTCACCCTCGACGACCTGAAGACCTTCCGCGACTACCTGCAGCTCGACATCTCCGACAAGCAGCTCGAGGCCGACCCGTACAACCCTCCGTACTTCCACCCCGGCCAGGACTCGCCCGAGATCCAGTACATGCTCGAGCGCCGGCGCGAGCTCGGCGGCTTCACGCCCGAGCGCCGCGCGAAGCACACGATCATCCCGCTGCCCGAGGCGAAGACCTACGACATGCCGAAGAAGGGCTCCGGCAAGCAGCAGGTCGCCACCACGATGGCGTTCGTGCGGCTGCTGAAGGACCTGCTGCGCGACAAGGGCTGGGGCGAGCGCATCGTGCCGATCATCCCCGACGAGGCGCGCACGTTCGGCATCGACGCGTTCTTCCCGACGGCCAAGATCTACAACCCCAAGGGCCAGAACTACACCTCGGTCGACCGCGACCTGCTCCTGAAGTACCGCGAGGCGCCCGACGGCCAGATCGTGCACGTCGGCATCAACGAGGCGGGCGCGATGGCCGCGTTCATCGCGGCCGGCACGTCGTACTCGACGCACGGCGAGCCGCTCGTGCCGATCTACGTCTTCTACTCGATGTTCGGCTTCCAGCGCACCGGCGACTCGATCTGGGCGGCCGCCGACCAGATGACGCGCGGCTTCCTCATCGGCGCGACCGCGGGCCGCACGACGCTCGCGGGCGAGGGCACCCAGCACGCCGACGGCCACTCGCCGCTCATCGCGTCGACGAACCCGTCGGTGCTCGCCTACGACCCGGCCTACGGCTACGAGATCGCGCACATCACGCAGATGGGCCTCGAGCGCATGTACGGCGAATCGCCCGAGGACGTCATGGTGTACCTCACCGTCTACAACGAGCCGATGGTGCAGCCCGCCGAGCCGGCCGACGTCGACGTGGAGGGCATCCGCCGCGGCATCCACCGCGTCTCGACGAGCGACCACCACCCGGTCAAGGTGCAGCTGCTCGGCTCGGGCGTCGCGCTGCCGTGGCTGCACCACGCGCAGGAGCTGCTCGGCAGCGACTGGGGCGTCTCGGCCGACATCTGGTCGGTCACCTCGTGGAGCGAGCTGCGCCGCGACGGCCTCGACGCCGACCGGCACAACTTCCTGCACCCGCAGGGCGAGGCGCGCGTGCCGTACGTCACGCAGCGCCTGTCGGAGGCCGAGGGCCCCTTCGTCGCCACGACCGACTACATGCGGGCGGTCCCGGACCAGATCCGCGAGTGGGTGCCCGGCGACTACGCGACGCTCGGCGCCGACGGCTTCGGCTTCGCCGACACCCGCGCCGCCGCCCGCCGCTTCTTCACGATCGACAGCCACTCGGTCGTGGTGCGCGCGCTCGACGCGCTCGCGAAGCAGGGCAAGGTGCCGCTCGGCATGGTGCAGCAGGCGATCGACAAGTACAGCCTCCACGACGTGAACGCCGGCGAGTCGGGCACCGTCGGCGGGGACGCCTAGGCCACGGCGCTGGACGCCGCGGCGGAGCTCCAGGCGCAGCAGCTCGCGTGGCTGCGGCGCATCTCGGGCGACCTCTCGACGCAGGTGACGCGGGCGCTCGACGACCGGCTGCCCTGGTACCGCACGATGCCGCCCTCGCGGCGGAGCGCGGTGGGGCTCGTCGCGCAGTCGGGCATCTCGTCCTTCATCGCCTGGCACGAGGATCCCGAGGCGCAGCCGTGGATCGCCGCCGACGTCTTCGCGGCGGCGCCCCGGGAGCTGCTGCGCAGCGTGAGCCTGCAGCAGACGCTGCAGCTGATCCGCACGGTGGTCTCGGTCTTCGAGGAGCGCATCGGCGACGCCGACCCGGCGATGCGCGAGCCGATCCTGCGCTACTCGCGGGAGATCGCGTTCGCGGCGGCCGACGTCTACGCCCGCGCGGCCGAGTCGCGCGGCCTGTGGGACGCCCGGCTCGAGGCGCTCGTGGTCGACTCGATCCTCACCGGCGAGCACGACGACGAGCTGCCGAGCCGCTCGGCCGCGCTCGGCTGGCACGGGCGCGGCGAGTGCGCGGTGCTCGTGGGCCTCGCACCGCGCCAGCTCGACGTCGACATCATCCGCCGCCGGGCCAGGCATGCCGGATGCGACGTGCTGGTCGGGGTGCAGGGCTCCCGGCTCGTCGTCGTCATCGGCCGCGCCGCCGCGGAGGACGAGGAGGGCCCGAGCGGCCCGATCGAGTTCATCGCGGTCGCCGAGCAGCTCGCGGAGGCGTTCGGCGACGGCCACCTGGTGCTGGGCCCTGCCGTGCCGAGCATCGTCGAGGCGGCGCGCAGCGCCAAGGCGGCGCTCGCGGGCTTCGCCGTCGCCGACGCGTGGCGGCGCACGCCCCGCCCGGTGCGGGCCGACGACCTGCTGCCCGAGCGGGCGCTCGCCGGCGACCCGCTGGCCCGGCAGGAGCTCGTGCGCAGCATCTACCAGCCGCTGCGCGACCACTCGAGCGACCTGCTCGCGACCCTCGCGTGCTACCTCGACACCGGCCGCTCGCTCGAGGCGACCGCGCGCGAGCTCTTCGTGCACCCCAACACCGTGCGCTACCGCCTGAAGCGCATCAGCGAGATCATCGGCTGGGACGCGACGGGCGCCAGGGAGGCGCTCGCGCTGCACACGGCGATCATCCTCGGCGCCATCCACGACGCCTCGCGGGAGCGCGCCCAGCGTGCGCCGCAGCCGACGCGCCATGCCGTCCGCGGCAAGGGCGCGGTGGGAGGATGAGGCACGTGATCGTCATCGTCGCTCCCGGCCAGGGCTCGCAGAAGCCCGGCTTCCTCTCCCCCTGGCTCGAGCTGCCGGGCGTGCCCGAGCGGCTCGCCGCGCTCGGCGAGGCGGCCGGCGTCGACCTCGTGCAGCACGGCACGGTCAGCGACGCCGACACCATCCGCGACACGCTCGTCGCGCAGCCGCTCATCGTCGCCGCCGGCATCCTCGCGCTCGACGCGCTCGGCGAGAGCGCCAGCCTCGCGGGCGGCGTCGCCGGGCACTCCGTCGGCGAGATCACCGCGGCCGTGGCCGCGGGGGTGCTCGAGGCGGAGGACGCGATGGCGCTCGTCGGCGAGCGCGCGCGGGCGATGGCGGATGCGGCGGCCGAGACCCCGACGGGCATGGCCGCGGTGCTCGGGGCCGACGAGGCCGCGCTCGAGGCCCGGCTCGCCGAGCTCGGCCTGCAGCCGGCCAACTACAACGGCGGCGGGCAGATCGTCGTCGCCGGCGCGCTCGACGCGCTCGCGGCCCTCGCCGAGGCGCCGCCCGAGCGCGCGCGGGTCATCCCGCTGCAGACCGCGGGCGCGTTCCACACGAGCTACATGGCCCCCGCCGTCGAGCGCTTCCGCGCGCGCGCCGCCGCCACTCGGGCCTCCGACCCGACCACCACCCTCTGGACGAACCGGGACGGCAGCGCCGTCGCATCCGGCACCGACTTCCTCGACCTGGTCGTCGGCCAGGTCTCGAGCCCGGTGCGCTGGGACCGCTGCATGGCCGCCTTCCAGGAGGCCGGCGTCACGGGCATCGTCGAGCTCGCCCCCGCCGGCGCGCTCGTCGGGCTCGCGAAGCGCGGCCTGCGCGGCGTGCCCGCGGTCGGCATCACCACCCCCGACGACCTGCCCGCAGCCGTCCGGCTGCTCGAGAGCGGAGCCGCAGCATGACCACCCTCGCAAGCCTCCCCACCCGCGCCGGGTCGCGCATCCTCTCCGTGGGCGCCGCCCGCGGCGAGGTCGTGGTGCCGAACGAGGAGCTCGTCGGCCCGATCGACTCCTCCGACGAGTGGATCCGTCAGCGCACCGGCATCGTCACGCGCGTGCGCGCCGGCGAGGGCGTGCAGGCGGTCGACCTCGCCGAGACCGCCTCGCGCGAGGCGCTCGAACGCGCGGGCCTGACGGGCTCGCAGATCGACGCCGTCATCGTCTCGACGATCAGCAACACCGTGCAGACGCCCTCGATGGCTGCCCTGCTGACCGCGCGGCTCGGCGCCACGCCCGCCCCCGCGTTCGACATCTCCGCCGCCTGCGCCGGCTACGCCTACGGCGTCGCCCAGGCCGACGCGCTCGTGCGCAGCGGCATGGCCGAGCACGTGCTGGTCGTGGGCGTCGAGAAGCTCTCGGAGATCATCGACCCGACCGACCGCTCGATCAGCTTCCTGCTCGGCGACGGCGCCGGTGCCGTCGTGATCGGCGCCGCCGACGAGCCGGGCATCAGCCCCTCGGTGTGGGGCTCCGACGGCTCCCACTGGGAGACCATCCGGATGACGAACTCGCTCGGCTCGATGCGCGACGGCGAGCCGTGGCCCACGCTGCGCCAGGACGGCCAGAAGGTCTTCCGCTGGGCGGTGTGGGAGATGGCGAAGAAGGCGCGAGAGACGCTCGACGCCGCCGGCGTCGAGCCGGCCGACCTCGCCGCGTTCATCCCGCACCAGGCGAACATGCGCATCATCGACGAGTTCGCGAAGCAGCTGCAGCTGCCCGACTCCGTCGTCATCGCCCGCGACATCGCCACGACCGGCAACACGTCGGCCGCGTCGATCCCCCTCGCGATGCACCGCATCCTCGAGGAGCACCCCGAGCTGTCGGGCGGGCTGGCGCTGCAGATCGGCTTCGGCGCGGGCCTCGTATACGGCGCCCAGGTCGTGGTCCTCCCCTAGACTGCAACCCGTCCACCAGACAGAAGGAGACAACCCGATGGCTTACACCAAGGACGAGGTCCTGGCAGGGCTCGCCGACCTCGTGAACGACGAGACCGGCATCGCGACCGAGAACGTGCAGCTCGAGAAGTCGTTCACCGACGACCTCGACATCGACTCGATCTCGATGATGACGATCGTCGTGAACGCCGAGGAGAAGTTCGACGTGAAGATCCCGGACGACGAGGTCAAGAACCTCAAGACCGTCCAGGACGCCGTCGACTACATCACGGGCGCCCAGGCGGCCTGAGCCCCCACGGGCCGAGACCACGCGTGCGGCCGGGCGACCGGCCGCACGCTGCATCTGCGAGGAGAGCCATGACGAAGAAGATCGTCATCACCGGCATCGGCGCCACGTCGCCGCTCGGCGGCACCGCCCGCGAGAGCTGGGAGGCGCTGCTCGCCGGCGACTCCGGCGCGCGCAGCCTCGAGCACGACTGGGTGGCCACGTACGACCTGCCGGTCACGTTCGCCGCCGAGGCGAAGGTGCGCCCCGACACGGTGCTCGAGCGCCCCGTCGCCAAGCGCCTCGACCCGTCGAGCCAGCTCGCGCTCGTCGCGGCCAAGGAGGCCTTCGCCGACGCCGGCTCCCCCGACGTGCCCTCCGAGCGTCTCGGCGTCGACTTCTCGACCGGCATCGGCGGCGTCTGGACGCTGCTCGACGCGTGGGACACGCTGCGCGAGAAGGGCCCGCGGCGCGTCATGCCGATGACGGTGCCCATGCTCATGCCGAACGCCCCCGCCGCGGCCGTCTCCATGCACTTCGAGGCTCGCGCCTACGCCCGCACGGTCGCCTCCGCGTGCGCCTCGAGCACCGAGGCCATCGCGAACGCCTACGAGCACCTGCAGGCCGGCCTCGCCGACGTCGTGATCGCCGGCGGCAGCGAGTCGGCGATCCACCCGATCACCATCGCCTCCTTCGCCTCCATGCAGGCGCTCTCGCGCCGCAACGACGACCCGGCCACCGCATCCCGCCCCTACGACGTCACCCGCGACGGGTTCGTCATGGGCGAGGGCGCGGCGGCGCTCGTGCTCGAGACCGAGGAGCATGCGCTCGCGCGCGGCGCCCGCATCTACGCCGAGCTCGCCGGCGGCGGCGTGACCGCCGACTCGCACCACATCACGGCCCCCGAGCCCGAGGGCCTCGGCGCGAGCCGTGCCGTGCAGCTCGCGCTCGACGCGGCCGGCGCGACCGCCGACGACGTGACCCACATCAACGCGCACGCGACGTCGACGCCCGTCGGCGACGTCGCCGAGGTGCGCGCGATGCACCGCATCTTCGGCGAGCGCATCCGCGAGATCCCCGTCTCGGCCACGAAGGCCGCCCACGGCCACCTGCTCGGCGGCACGGGTGCGCTCGAGGCGATGTTCGCGACGCTCGCGATCGTCGAGCGCCAGGCGCCCCCGACGATCAACGTCACCGAGCAGGACCCGGACGCGCCGCTGCGCATCTCGGCCGAGCCGATGCCGCTCGGCGACGAGCCGCAGCTCGTGATCTCGAACTCGTTCGGGTTCGGCGGCCACAACGCGGTGATCGCGATCCGCTCGATCTGACGCCGGCCGCCGACGCCGAGGGCCCCGCTGTACGCAGCGGGGCCCTCAGCCGTTCCGGGGAGCCGAGAGGCTCAGCCGACGCGGTGCAGCCAGACGACCGGCGACGCGTCGGAGGCGTGCCGGTAGGCCTCGAGGTCGCGGTCCCACGGGCCGCCCATCGCGTCGTCGAGCTCGGCGAGCAGGGCGCGCGCGTCGGGGCCCGCGGCCTCGATGGCGGCGCGGATGCGGTCCTCGGGCACGACGACGGAGCCTGCGGCGTCGATGCGCGCGGCTGTGATGCCGAGCTGCGGCGCGTGCATCCAGCGCATGCCGTCGGAGCCCGGCACCGGATCCTCGGTGACCTCGAAGCGCACGTCGCGCCAGCCGGCGAGCGCGCTCGCGATCGCCGCGCCCGTGCCGACCGGTCCCGACCAGTGTACCTCGCTGCGCTCGGCGCCGGGCTCCGCGGGCTGGCTCTGCCAGACGAATCGGAGCGCGTCGCCGACGGCGCTGCCGACCGCCCACTCGAGGTGGGTGCGCAGGGCGCGCTGGGACGCGTGGATCCAGACGACCCCCGTCGTGGTCGCGGGACGTCGTCTGAGCGTGTTCGCAGCAGTCATCGTCTCTCCCTCGTTCGATACGACTTCCCCATCGGTCGAACGATCCGGACGATGCCAGCGATCCTCTCATACGCCTGCCGGGAGTGACAACCGTGTCATTCCCCGGGCGCGGTCACCCCTTGCCGAAGGCGGGCCGCCGCTCCCCGGCGCGGATCGGGAACGGGAGCCGGTTGCCCGCCGGGGGCATCGGGCAGTTGAACTGGTCGCTCATCGCGCACGGCGGCACGATGGCCCGGTTGAAGTCGAGGTCGACCGAGCCGTCGTGGCGCGGCTTCACGAACAGGAAGCGGCCCACCTCGTAGGTCTCGTCGCCCGTGGTGGCGTCGGCGAAGACGATCTGGAGGCTGTCGCCGTCGGGCAGCGCCAGCAGCTCGACCTCGGCGCCGTCGTGCTCGAAGCGGATCGTGCCGGGCGAGACGGCCCGGCGGAGCGAGCCGCCCTGCGTCTTGCCGTGCTCGAACTCGACGCCGCCCTCGACAGGCTCGAAGGTGCCGTGCTTCACCCACGCGGGGTCGAAGTCGTAGGCCTCGATGCCGGTGAAGCCGCGCTCGTCGGCGGCCTCGGCGTCCCACACCCGCAGCGCGAAGCGGCCGTGGAAGTCGGGGCCGATCACGAAGGCGGTGCGCCGGTCGTCGAAGCGCACCGAGCTGGGCGTCATGGAGTCGTGGCTGTAGACGATCGCGTCGCCGTCGACGGTCTGGCCGTCGACGATGATCCCGGCCGTCGCATCCGCCGTCACCTGCAGGCCGTCGGCGGTCGGCGACGGCGCCCAGGTGCCCGGCACGCCCTCGATCGAGGTGGGCTCGGAGACCCACGCGGTCGTCACGAGCGCGATCGCGCCCTGCGGGCCCCGCACGCCCTGATCGCGCTTCTGGCGGAACGCGGCGTAGGCGCTGCGGGCGTCGTCGGCGGCGGCCTGCACGGCAGTCTCGGTCATGCCTCCACCCTACCGACGGGTGCCGACGCGGACTCCCGCGCCGGAGCCGCCGGGCGCTCGCCCGATGTCAGGCGCCGGCCGTAGGGTCGCACCATGGACGCCCTCCCCGCGCTCGGCCTCATCCTCCCGCCCGACGTGCCGCCCGAGCGCATCGTGCCGCTCGCCCGCACTGCCGAGGGCCTCGGCGTCGGCGAGGTGTGGCTGTGGGAGGACTGCTTCGCCGAGTCGGGCGTGTCGCCCGCGGCCGCAGTCCTCGCGGCCACTGAGCGGCTGCGCGTCGGGCTCGGGCTCATGCCGGTGCCGCTCCGCGCCGTCGCGCTGACCGCGATGGAGGTCGCGACGCTCGCACGCATGTTCCCCGGCCGCTTCCTGCCGGGCATCGGCCACGGCGTGCTCGAGTGGATGGGGCAGGCGGGCGTGCGCGCCGCGTCGCCGCTCGCGCTGCTGCGCGAGCACGCCGAGGCGCTGCGGGCGCTGCTCGCCGGCGACGAGCTGTCGGTCGAGGGCCGCTACGTGCGGCTCGACCGCGTGCAGCTGCGGTGGCCGCCGGCCGAGGCGCCGCCGCTGCTCATCGGCGGCGGCGGTCCCAAGACCCTCGCGCTCGCGGGCGAGCTCGGCGACGGCGTGATCCTCGCCGGCGACCTGGGCGATCCCGGCGCCGTCGAGACGACGCGCGCGGCGGTCGAGACCGTGCGCGCCGCGCGCGCGGCCGCCGGCCTCACCGTGCCGGCGGCGATCGTGCAGTTCTCGCAGGTGCCGGCGGATGCGTCGGCCGACGAGGTCGCGCGGCTCGCGGCCGCGCTCGCGCAGGCGGGCGCGACGAGCGTGCCGCTGCTGGCGCTCGAGCGCGACGGCCGGCCGGCGACCGGCGAGGGCATCGAGCGCCTCGCCCGAACCATCGCGGCGCTGCGCCGCTGAGCCCCTGAGCGCGGGCGCGCCGCCTCAGCTGTTGCGGCCGCGGGCTGCGACGCGCCACGTGGCCGACGGCTCGACGTCGCCCGCGCGGTCGAAGACGTGCAGCTCGTCGACGAGGTTGACGGCCATGCACACGTGGTTCGGCACCAGCCGCACGGTCGCGCCGAGCGGCGGGAGCGCATCCCCCTCCCCCAGCTCCGCGACCGCGTGGTGCTCGCTCAGCTGCACGATGCGTGCGTCGGGGTGGTCGAGCAGCCGCCCGTGCCCCGTGGCCCAGGGGGCGCGATCGGGGCCGAGCACCTTCGATCCCGCGTCGAGCACGAGCCTGCCGCCGGCATGCGAGACGACGGTGGCGTGCGCGGTCAGCGCGATCTCGGCCGCGTCCATGGCGCCCAGCTCCCACTGCTGCGCGTCGCCGAAGACGGTCACGCCCGGCCGCAGCTCGGTGACCGGCGAGTCGATCTCGAGCGCGGCGGCGAAGCTCGGCGTCGAGCCGCCCGAGACCACGAGCGGCGTCGCGCCGGCCGCGCGCATGCTGTGCACGGCGACGGTGAGCGCCTCGGCCTCCTGGCGGGCGGCCTCCGCGCGGGCGCCCGGCGCGTACGCGTGGCCGGGGAACGCGAACACGCCCTCCACCTCGATGCCGGCCTGCACCGCCGCCGCGGCCACCGCGCCCGCCTCGGTCGGCGCGCAGCCGGAGCGGTGGTGGCCGGCGTCGACCTCGACCCGCACGGCGATGCGCCCGGCGAGGCCGGCCCGCGCGACGCGCTCGACGGCGGCGACCGAGTCGACGCCGATCGAGATCGCGGCGCCGCGGGCGGCGAGGGCGCTGAGGCGCGCCGCGCGCGGCGGGTCGATCCACAGCGGGTAGGCGATGCAGAGGTCGTCGAGCCCGGCGGCGGCGAAGACCTCGGCCTCGCCGATCGTGGCCACCGTGAGCCCGTGCGCCCCCGCCGCCACCTGCATCCGGCCGATCTCGATCGTCTTGTGGGTCTTGGCGTGGGGCCGGAGCGCGAGGCCGCGCGCCGACGCGGCGTCGGCCACGCGCGCGATGTTGACCTGCATCCGCTCGAGGTCGACGGCGAGGTACGGCGTGGTCGGCGGCATGGCTCGATGCTAGGCCGCGGCACGGCCGCGGCGGCATCTTGACCGCGCCAGGGGCCAGGCGGATCATGAGAGCCACCGGGCCGAAGGAGCACAGGATGCAGGCCGTCAGGAAGTCCATCCGACGGCCGCTGGCGGTCGCCGCCGTCGCCGCCCTCCTGCTGTCGCCGGCGCTGCCGGCCGTCGCCGCGGAGCCCGACCGCCAGGTCGTCGCGCGCGGCTCCGAGTGGCACGTCGCCGGCGGCCCCACGTTCACCTACGGGCGCAGCTCCGACGTGCAGGTGATGGGCGACTGGGACGACAACGGGTCCCGCACGCCGGGCGTCTTCCGCGCGGGCACCTGGTACCTGCGCAACAGCCTGAGCGGCGGCTCGGCCGACATCGTCGTCTCGTTCGGCCGGGACGGCGACAAGCCCGTCGTCGGCGACTGGGACGGCGACGGCCGCACCGGGATCGGCATCGTGCGCGGCGGCACGTGGCACCTGCGCAGCAGCCTCTCGAGCGGCGTCGCAGAGGCCACCTTCTCGTTCGGCCGCCCCGGCGACACGCCGGTCGCGGGCGACTGGGACGGCGCGGCGGGCGACGGCATCGGCGTCGTGCGCGCGGGCGGCTGGTACCTGCGGAACGCCGCGAGCGGCGGCGGCGCCGACCTCGCCTTCGGCTACGGCATGGCGGGCGACATCCCGGTGACGGGCGACTGGAACGGCGACGGCCGCACCGGCATCGGCGTCGTGCGCGGCACGACCTGGTACCTCAAGGAGGTGCCGGGCTCCGGCGCGGCGACGCGCTCGTCGATCTACGGGCGCTGCGGCGACGGGGTGCTCAGCACGCACTCGGCCCGCACCGAGCCCGGCGTGCCGCTGTCGTTCGGCGGCACGGAGTGGACCGAGCTGCCGACGTCGCAGCGGGTCGTCGCGCTCACCTTCGACGCGGGGGCCAACGCGAACGCGGTCGCGTCGATCCTGTCGACGCTCCGCTCGACCGACACGCCCGCGACGTTCTTCCTCACCGGCGCCTGGGCGCAGTCGTTCCCGGCCCGCGCGGCCGAGATCGGGCGCGATTACCCGATCGGCAACCACACGCAGACGCATCCCGACCTCACGACGCTCTCGAGCGCCGCGGTGCGGTCGCAGATCGTCTCGGCCGACACCTCCATCCGCGCGACGGCGGGCGTCGACCCGCGGCCCTGGTTCCGGTTCCCCTTCGGGGCGAGGGATGCGCGGACGCAGTCGATCATGACGTGCCTCGACTACGGCTCGGTGCGGTGGACCGTCGACACGCTCGGCTGGCAGGGCACCTCCGGCGGCCAGAGCTCGACGACGGTGCTGAACCGGGTGCTCGCGAACCTGCAGCCCGGCGAGATCGTGCTCATGCACGTCGGCTCGCACCCGACCGACGGCAGCACGCTCGATGCGGATGCGCTGCCGGCCATCATCCGCGAGGTCGAGGCACGCGGCTACCGCTTCGTCGACCTGGACGACTTCCGCTGACAGGCGGCGTTCGGCTCGGCGGCCGCTCGGCCGCCTCGAGCCCGCGTGGTGCGGGCGCGCTCTCCTGGCCTCTCTCGCTGGGCTCCCCTACAGTGAAGGAGACCAAGTGAGAGAGACTCAGCATGCTCCGGCGCCTTCTGACCTGGGTTGCGGCATCCGCCGTGGCCGCATCTGTCCTCGTCGCGGCCCAGGCACCGCCGGCCACGGCGCAGTCGTCGAGCGCGGTGCAGTGCTACGGCGATTCCATCATCTTCCACATGTGCGGCACCGCCCCGCCGGCCCCGCTGCAGCAGGAGCTCCCCGCCGGGCTGGACGTCGTCAACTTCGCCGTCGGGAGCCACCGCTCGTACGCCATCGCAGTGAAGATGGGCGCCTACCGGCTGTCGACAGCACGTGCGCTCACCATCCCCGCGAGCGGAGCCGTCGAGATCGGCGCTCCCGGCGGTCTGCCGGTCTCCGTCGAGCGCTTCGACCGGTTGACCATGCGGTCGAGCATCGCCGGCGTGGAGGGCGTGCTGCTGCGCGGCACTGGCGGAGCTGAGTGGCGCTTCGTCCGCGCAAGCGCTGGCAGCGCGACGACGGTACCCACAGGCACGGCGATCGTCTCGCTCGAGGTTCCCCAGCCGGGCGCGGTCTCGATCATCAGCCCTGGCGTCAACAACGTGCTCGAAGTCGATCAGGTGCTGCGCGACACCGCGGCGATGGTCGCCGCGCACCGTGCCACTTCCAGCGCGCCCTACTGGGTGGCGACGCTGTCTCCGGCCTGGGGCGGCACCAGCTCTCAGTACGGCGCTGCCCGGGTCAGGATCAATGCCGCCATCCGCGCGACCTACGGCGATCACGTGGCGCCCTTCGGTGAGTACCTGCTCAACGGCGCCCTGGCTGATGCCGGCATCTTCCCCACCCCCACCGACCGGCAGCGGATCGCAGCCGGCATGACGCCGACGTCCTTCCAGCTCACCGATGGCGACTGGACCCACCACAACCCCGCAGGCAGGCAGATCGGCGCGCGCTTCCTCGCAGGGTTCGCGAGCGGCGCGACGACGACCGACGCCGCGTACGCCCGCTTCGACGCCTCCGCAAGCCTGACCGCGACCGTGCGGAACGACACGATCACGCTCTCGGGCTGGGCGTTCGACGGCAGCGACGTCTACCAGCAGGTCGCCGTGGCGATGTCGGCGAACGGCGTGCACCGCGACACGGTACGGGCATCCGGCCCCTCGCCGAGCCTCGCTCCGTACGGCGTGCCCGGCGCGCACGGCTTCTCCTGGTCGATCGTCGCTTCGAACGGGCCGCACCGAGTGTGCGCGACCGCGCTCGGGTTCGCCGCGGGCGAGGACTCCCTCCCGCAGTGCGCCGTCGTCCGGGTGGAGCGACTCGCGGTGCCGGCGCGGATCGCCGGGTCCGATCGCTACGACACAGCGGCCCGCCTGTCGAGCCGGCACTACCCAGGCGGTGCGGAGGAGGTCTACATCGCCAGTGGCCAGGTCTTCGCCGACGCCCCGAGCGCAGCCGCAGCGGCCGCGCACGTCGAGGCGCCTCTGCTGCTGACGCAGCGCGACGCTCTGCCGGCCGCCACCGCGGCAGAGCTGCGCCGCCTTGCGCCGCGGTCGATCGTGCTCGTCGGCGGCACCCCGACGGTGTCAGTGGCCGTCGAGCAGCAACTCGCGCAGTTCGCCGCGGTGACGCGCATCCAAGGCGCCGACCGCTACGAGACGAGCGCGAGGATCGCCGAGCACGCGTTCCGCGGCGCGACGCAGGCGCTCGTCGCAACGGGACGGAACTTCCCGGATGCGCTGGCGGCCGGCCCCTTGGCCGCGTCGCGTGACGCGCCGGTGCTGCTCGTGCACGGAGACCGTCAGCCGCCCGCCAGCACGCTGAGCGCGCTCGGCTCCCTCGGGGTGCAGCACGTCACAGTGGTCGGCGGCACGCCTTCCGTCGACGATCTCACCGCAGCGCGCCTCGACGACGGGCGCACCATCGACCGCATCGCCGGCGCGAACCGCTACGAGACCGCAGTTCGACTGAGCCAGGAGCTCGCGGCGCCGTCCGACTCCGGCTACGTGGCGTCCGGCGAGCTGTTCCCCGATGCTCTCGCCGCCTCGGCGGTCGCCGGCTCTGAGGCGATTCCGCTGCTCCTCGCCCCACGCTCGTGCGTCCACGCGATCGTGATCGACGAGATCGAGCGACTCGAGCGTCCGGATGTGACGCTCGTCGGAGGGACGCCGACGCTGTCGGAGCGCGTGGCGCGGTACCAGACCTGCTGAAGCGGCGACGACCGCTGGCCACGTCGAGGGGCTCCCGCGCGCGCGGAGGCCCCTCGACGTGGCATGGCGGAACCCAGGGCCGCCGGGTCAGCAGCGGTTGCGGCGCTGCTCGGCGACCGCGGGCGTCGCCATGCAGGTCTCGCCGATGCCCTCGACCGACGTGGTGACGACCGGTGCGCCGGGCGACTCGGTGTCGACGACGAGCGGGTCGATCGTCGCGCTCGTCACGGTCACGATCGCATCCGCCGCCTCGACCCCCGTCTCGACCTGCTGTCGGGTGGCGCCGTCGACGGCGGTGACGATCGGCGCGATCGGGTCGCACTCGACGTCGGCCTCGTCGGCCCCGGGTCGTACGCCGGTCGTGACGACGGGGGTGCCGGGCACCACGGCCTCCGTCACTTCGGGTGTGCCGGCGGCCGTCGTCACGGCGTCGCTCGAGGAGACGGACGTGGGCACGTCCGTGCCGCGCGGGAACCCGTAGACCGCCGTCGTGACGGTCGTCGTCGTCGTGGTCGGCTGGGTCGTGGTCTGCGTGCGCTCGGTCTGCTGCGTCGTCTCCGTGTCGATGAGGGTCGCGTAGGTCGTCGTCGTGCACGACTGGCGCGGCTGGGTGGTCGTGAAGACCTCGGTCCAGGGCGTGATGGTGGTGATGAGGCTCTCGCGCGGCTGCGTGGAGGTCGTGACGAGCTCTCGCGGCGTGGTGGTGGTCGTGACGATGGTCGTCGGGGTCGTGACGGTCGTCAGCACCGCGCGCTCGCACCGCTCGACGGGCCTCGCGGCGCGAGCGTCGTTCACCCGGCGGCAGTCGACCGTCGCCGGCGCCTGCGTCGTCGTCGACGCGCCCAGCACGGTGCGGTCGGTCGAGCTCGGGGTGCCGAGCACGATGACGTCCTCGCTCGTCGAGGGGGCCGCGTCGCGCTCCTCCTCGGTGACGACCGGCGTGCCGGAGCGCTCGGTGCGCACGACGGTCGCCTCGCCCGCGTCGCGCTCGTCGAACGCGACCGACGGATCGGGCTGCCGCACGGGCAGCGACGTGTCGACGGTGACGGCGTCGCCGACGGGGCGGTCGGCGCTGTAGGCGACGGTCGGCTCGCCGGACGGGACGTCGGCGACGACGACCGTGCTGATGACGGTGCAGACCTGGTTGGCGCCGTTGCCGCTCAGGGTGCCGCCGAGGCCGGAGCAGGCGATCTGGCGGTCGGCCGGGCCGGCGTGCGCGGGCGCGACGCTCGTCAGAGCCAGTGCCAGGCCGACCGCGGTCGCGGCCAGCAGGGAGGGGACACGCATGGGGACTCTCTTCTCGCGCTTGTACCCCGCAGGCGCGGGATGGGGCGACCGTACGTGCTCGCGGGCGCGCGGCAGGGGGCTCGAGGGCGATCCTGCGCAACCCCCCGACGCGGACTAGGAACAGTGTTCGCGTTGGGGATGCCGCCGGGGGTAGTGTCGCGCTCCATGGACATGCTCACGGGCGAGCAGATCGCCGCCGCTGACCTGACCGACTGGCGCAAGCTCGCGCAGGGGCTCCACGCCCGCTACCTGGTGGACGGCTTCAGCACCGGCGCGCGCTTCGTCGCGGCGGTGGGCGAGGCCGGCGATGCGGTCGGGCACCACCCGAGCGTCGCGATCGGGCAGGGGCACGTCGACCTGAAGCTCAGCAGCGACGACGCGGTCTACCGCGACGGCGAGGGCACCGAGCACCTCGTCGAGTGGGTGACGCAGCAGGACGTCGAGCTCGCGCGGCGGATCACCGAGGTCGCGGCCGAGCATCGACTCACGGCCGACCCCGCCGCGGTGAGCGTCATCGAGCTCGGCCTCGACACCGCGCAGTCGGCGGCGATCGCGCCGGTCTGGGCGGCGCTCCTCACCGGCCGTGCCGACGCGCAGGGCCACGGCTCCCCGAGCGACGAGATCCGGGATGCGTCGGGCCGGGTGCCGAACCTCTGGTTCGGCGATGCTCTCGAGCACGCCGGCTCGCGGCAGCGGTTCCACCTGGAGGTCTACGTCGCGCCCGAGGCGGCCGAGGAGCGCATCGCGGCAGCCCTCGCCGCGGGCGGCACCGTCGCCGACGACAGCGACGCGCCATCGCTCACCGTGATCGCCGACCAGGACGGCAACCAGGGCGTCATCTGCATCGACGCCTCCGCGACGAAGCGGTAGGGGCGCGCAGCGCCCGCGTCGCCCTACCGGTGCTCGAACAGCAGCGCGTGGACGATGTGGGAGAGCTCCCCCGGGTCCACCTCGGGATGGCTCTCGGCCCAGGCCTGCAGCAGGGGCGCGTAGACGGTCAGCATCGGGCCGGGCGGGTCGGGCACCGCTCGCGCCTCTCGCCAGAGCTCAGCGATCCGCTCCCACAGCGCGGGTGCTCGGTCGGCGCCGACAGCTTCAGCGAAGCGCTCCTCGACCGACGCGGGGTCCGGGACGCCGTCCCGGCGATCGCGGTGGAATGCAGCGGCCGCCTCGCGGCGCGCGCGCATCGCGGCTCGGAGCTCCTCGTCGATCATGGCTGCATCTTCTCTCGCGCCGCTGAGCGCGGCGCGGGTCTTCACGGTAGGGCGGACGGGACTTGAACCCGTGACCGAGGGATTATGAGTCCCCTGCTCTGACCAGCTGAGCTACCGCCCCGAGGCCTCCCGGCCCATCCGCCGATCCTAGTCGGCGAGCTCCACGCGGGTCTCGGGGTCGCGGATGTCCTCGCCGCGGTAGAGGCGCTCGAAGGCGGTGATCGTCGTCTCGATGTCGTGCGGCGCGACGATCTCGAGGCTGTGGCGCTGGAACGCGCCGTACTCCTCGTCGCTCAGGCGCAGCACGCGCTCGAGCTTCTCGGCCATGTCGGTCGCGTCGTCGGGCCGGAAGAGCCAGCCGTTCGCGCCGTCGCGCACGAGGTGCGGCAGCGCCATCGCGTCGGCGGCGACGACCGGCAGGCCCGTCGCCATCGCCTCCATCGTCGCGATCGACTGCAGCTCGGCCGTCGACGGCATCGCGAAGACCTCGGCGGCGCGCAGCCGCTCGCGCAGCTCCGTGTCGCTCACGAAGCCCGTCAGCGTGACGCGGTCGGCGACGTGCAGGTCGCGGGCGAGCGCGGCGAGCTCGTCGATCTGGTCGCCGCCGCCGACGATGTCGAGGTGCCAGTCGAGGTCGTCGGGCAGCTGCGCGACGGCCCGCACGAGCGTGTCGAGGCGCTTCTCGGTCGTCACGCGGCCGACGAAGACGATGCGGCCGTGCTGGCGCTCGGGGTTGGGCGTGTACTCGTCGCCCGGCAGGCCGCACGAGATCGCGTGCACGCCGGTGAGCCCGGTCTTGCGCTCGAGGTAGTCGGCGCTGCGGCGCGTCGGCGTCGTGACGACGTCGCACCGGCCGAAGACCGTCGCCGCGTCGCCCCAGGCGAAGTCGACCGCGGGCGCGTGCAGGGCGCGCGGGATGTTGGAGTGGTCCATCAGGTTCTCGAACATCAGGTGGTTCGTGCCGATGACCCGGATGCCGCGCTTCTTGGCCTCGGTCGAGAACGCGCGGCCGAGCACGAGGTGCGACTGGAAGTGCACGACGTCGGGCCGCAGCGCGTCGAGCAGCGACGCCGCGTTCTGCCAGACCCGCCACGGCGACGCGAAGCGCAGCCACTCGTGGCCCGGGTACAGCAGCGACCGCAGGCGGTGCACGCTGAAGCGCTGGCCCTCGTGCTCCTCGACGCGCGTGCCGTGGCGGCCGCGGCCGAGCGCCGACGCGACGACGTGCACCTCGTGCCCGCGGGCGGTGAGGCGCGCGGCGAGCCGGGTGGTGAACTTCGCGGCGCCGTTGACGTCGGGCGCGAACGTGTCGGTGGCGATGAGGATGCGCAGGGGCCGGTCGGTCATTGGTCCTCCTCGGGCGCTGTCGACAGCGTCCGGATCTGTGGGTGGTGCCTGGCGAGCTGGAGGACGCCCGTGACGGCGATCGCTCCTGCGGCGGCGAACACGATGACGGCCCACGGCGGGGTCGCCGAGGCCTCGCCGAGCACCGTGACGCCGATGAGCACGGCGACGAGCGGGTCGATGACGGTGAGTCCGGCGATGACGAGGTCGGGCGGTCCGGAGGCGTGCGCGAGCTGCACGGCGTAGCTGCCCACGAGCATCGCGATCACGAGCGCGACGGCGCACACGATCGTGAGCCAGTCGAACTGGCTGGAGATGATGCGGTTGATGACGATCTTCGAGAGCGTCACCACGAAGCCGTAGAGCACGCCGGCGGCCAGGATGTAGAAGAACGCGTTCGCGCGGTGCCGGAACCACCACCAGGCGGCGCCGAGCCCGGCGAGCGCGACGACGAGCAGGGCGAGCACCGTCAGCAGCTGCTGGTCGCGGATGGGCCGCTCGACGGCGAAGATGGCCGCCACGGTGACGAAGATGCCGATGCCCGTCAGGCACAGCGCGATCGCCCGGATCGTGCGGTGGTCGAGCCGGATGCCGGCCAGGCGTGCGTTGAGGATGGCGGTGACCACGAGCGCGACGGCGCCCAGCGGCTGCACCACGATGAGCGGCGCGAGGGCGAGCGCGCCCAGCTGCATGACGATCGCCAGGCCGAGCAGCAGCGTGCCCACGACCCAGGCGGGGTTGCGCACGAGGCGCAGCATCGCCGAGCCGCCGAGGTGGGCGCCGCGCTGGTCGCCGCCCTCGAAGTGCCCGACGCCGCGGTGCTGGAACTGCGTGCCCACCGACAGGAACACCGCTCCCACGATCGCGACCGGGATCCCGAGCGCCTGCATCGGCGTCAGCGAGATCTCTGCGGCGAGATCGTCGAGGGCGGTGAAGAGCACCCGATGAACCTACCGCCGCAGCCGTCGATACCCTGGACGACATGACCGTTCTGCCCATCTGCATCACGGGCGAGCCCGTCCTCCACCGCGTCGCCGACCCCGTGCGCGCCTTCGACGACGAGCTGGCCGCGCTGGTCGCCGACATGTTCGCCACCATGGAGGCCGCGCCCGGCGTCGGCCTCGCCGCCCCGCAGATCGGGCTCGCGAAGCGCCTGTTCGTCTACGACTGGACCGACGCCGACGGCGTCCGCACGCGCGGCGTCGCCGCGAACCCGGAGCTGTGGATCTCGCCGCTGCCCGTCGGCCTCCCCGACGAGGACGACGAGGAGGGCTGCCTCTCGATCCCCGGCGAGCGCTTCGCGCTGCTGCGCGCCGAGCGGGCGCTGCTGCGGGCCCAGGACGAGCGCGGCGAGCACTACGAGCTCGAGGCCTCCGGGTGGCTCGCGCGCATCCTGCAGCACGAGTTCGACCACCTGAACGGCATCCTCTACGCCGACCGGCTGGATGCGTTCGGCACGAAGGGCGTGCAGAAGGCGATCAAGCGCAACAAGTGGGGCGTCGAGGGGCTGACCTGGATGCCGGGCGAGGACGACCTCGAGGGCTGAGGCGCCCGCCGATGTGACCCCCGCCCGGACGGGATGCTACGCTTGTCGTCGCTCCCACAGCGATCCTCGATAGCTCAATTGGCAGAGCAGCCGGCTGTTAACCGGCAGGTTGATGGTTCGAGTCCATCTCGGGGAGCGAGAAGGTCCCGCCGAACGGCGGGGCCTTTGCCGTGCCAGCGGGTCGCACGGCGAGGTTCTTGCCGTTCCTGCAGGGATCCGCGCTACGGTGCCAGCATCATGCCCGCTCGAGCCTGGAGCATCGATGTCCTCTCTTCCCCGCCGCCCGCGCCTCGCGCCGCTCGTCCTCACCGCCGCGGCCGCGCTCGCGCTCGCCGGCTGCGTGCCGCTCCCGCCCGACGTGCCGCCCGTCATCGACGACCCCTCGCCGTCGGTGCCGCAGCCGAGCGAGCCGGCGCCCGCGCCGACCGAGTCGACGGAGCCCGGCACCGATCCCGACGCCGGCGCGCTCCCCGAGCTGCTCGAGGTGGGCGACGTGCTCGAGCCCGGCACGCTGCCCGGCTGGGAGACGAGCATCACCACCGACAGCGCGTTCGCACCGCAGCCCGACTCCGACTTCCCGCTCGGCCCGACCATCCACGTCGTCGAGAGCGCGACCGGCTGCACCTTCTGGGCCTACCAGGGCCAGCAGGACATCGACTCGACCGACGAGGTCGAGAGCTCCGAGGCGACGCTGGCTGCGCTCACCGACAGCTCGCCCGACGACTGGGACGCCGACACGTTCCAGCTGGCCCCCTCGGCGTCGCAGGGCGTCGCGGTGGTGCTGCTGTCGCTCTTCGAGGAGCGAGAGGACGGCTCGACCGAGGCGTGGTTCGCGCGCAACTTCCAGTCGAGCCAGACCACGAGCGCGATCCGCGCCGCGTGCGGTCCGGACACGGGCGGCATCGAGCACATCGACGAGGTCGTGCTCGAGCACTTCCAGATCAACTTCCTCGTGCCGTAGGCGCTACTCCGCGCGCAGCGACCGCCGCTCGCGCTCGAGGGCGAGCAGCTGCTCCTGCAGCCGCTTCGACGCCTCGGGGTCGGTGGCGCCGAGGCGCTGCAGGCTGCCGAGCAGCTCGGCCTTCCGCCGCAGGATGTCGCGGTCGACGAGCGAGCCGACGATGCCGCGCACGTAGGCGGTGACGCCCTCCTTCGACGTCTGCGGGATGGGCGACATCGCCAGCGCGCGCACGAGCGGCACGAGCTCCGCCGGCACCGCCTGCGCGACCCGCTCCGAGAAGTCGCTCGCCTCGAACGCGTCGAGCGTGGCCAGCACCCCGTCGCGCACGACCGCGAGCGACGGGTTGGCGACGTACGCGGAGGCGCCGCGCGCGGCCAGGTCGCGGCCGAGCACCGCCGGCTGCTGCAGCATCGCGGCGACCGCGTCGCGCTCGAGCCGCGACGCCGGGTCGCGCTCGAGCTGGCCGAGCGCCACGTCGGCGGGCGGATGCGCGGGCGCGCCGCCGGGGCGGCCGGCGTCGCCCGCGCCCGGCGTGGGCCGCGGCCCCGTCTGCCGCACGGCGGCGCGCACCTCCTCGGGGCTCACGCCGAGCCAGCCGGCGACCGTGCGCATGTAGCCGTCGGCGAGTGCGCGGTCGCGGATCGACTGCAGCACCGGCGCCGCGCGCCGCATCGCCGCGACCCGCCCCTCGACGGTCTCGAGGTCGTGCTGGGCGACGATGCGGCGCAGCATGAACTCGAACAGCGGCCGCGGCTGCTGCACGAGCCGCCGCACGGCGTCGTCGCCGCGCTCGAGGCGCAGGTCGCACGGGTCGAGGCCCTCGGGCGGCACCGCGACGAAGGTCTGCGCCGCGAAGCGCTGCTCCTCGGCGAAGGTGCGGGCCGCCGCCTGCTGCCCCGCCTCGTCGGGGTCGAAGGTGAACACGACGCGGCCGAGCGCGCGGGTGTCGGTCGTCGAGACGTCGCCGAGCACGCGCCGCAGCACCTTGATGTGGTCGACGCCGAAGGCGGTGCCGCACGTCGCGACCGCGGTCGTCACGCCCGCGAGGTGGCACGCCATGACATCCGTGTAGCCCTCGACGACGACCGCCTCGTGGCCGCGCGCGATGTCGCGCTTCGCGAGGTCGAGCCCGTAGAGCACCTGGCTCTTGCGGAAGATGGGCGTCTCGGGCGAGTTGAGGTACTTCGGGCCCTTGTCGTCGTCGGCCAGGCGTCGCGCGCCGAACCCGACGGTGGCGCCGGCCACGTCGCGGATGGGCCAGATGAGCCGGCCGCGGAAGCGGTCGTAGCTGCCGCGCTGGCCCTCGCTCAGCAGGCCCGCGCCGAGCAGCTCGGCCTCGGTGAAGCCGCGGCCGCGCAGGTGCGACTTCAGCGCGTCGAACGACGCGGGCGCGAAGCCCACGCCGAAGCGCTCGGCCGCGGCGAGGTCGAAGCCGCGCTCGCCGAGGAAGCGCTGCCCGAGCGCCGCGCCCGGCGTCAGCAGCTGCTCGCGGAAGTACGCCTCGGCGGCCTTCGACGCCTCGAGCAGCCGCAGCCGCCCGCTCGTCTCCTCCTGCGGCTTGCCGTCCTCGTAGTGGAGCGTGTAGCCGAGCTGCGCGGCGAAGCGCTCCACGGTCTCCTGGAACGACGTGTGGTCCATCGCCATCACGAACTGGAAGGCGTCGCCGTCCTCGCCGCAGCCGAAGCAGTGGTAGCGGCCCACGGCCGGCCGCACGTGGAACGACGGCGTGCGCTCGTCGTGGAACGGGCACAGCCCCTTCATGCTGCCGACGCCCGCGGTCTTCAGCGTGACGTGCTCGGCGACCACGTCGACGATCGAGATGCGCGAGCGCAGCTCGTCGATGTCCGCGCGTCGGATCCGGCCCGCCATCGCTCCCCCTCAGTCCCCGACGTGGCGCTCGTGCCACGCGAAGGCGCCGCGGTCGGTGAGGCTTGCGACCTGGTCGACCACCACGCGGGCGCGCCCGGCGTCGTCGGATGCGGCGCGCCAGTCGTCGGCGTGGGCCCGGTCGAGCGCGGCGGGGCCGATGCGCAGCAGCGCGTCGCACAGCTCCTGCAGGATGCGGCGCTGGCTCGCGTAGATCGGCTGCCGGCGCTCGGCGAGGATGAAGCTCGCGGCCGTGCCCTTGAGCACCGCGATCTCGGCACGCACCTCGCGCGGCACCTCGACGGTGCCGCCGAAGCGCGCGAGCGGCCCCGAGTGGCTCTCGCGCGTCGCCCGGATCGCCGCGTTCGCGAACCGCCCGATGAGCTTCGACGTGAGGTTCTTGAGGCGCGCGTGGTCGGCCCGCGAGCCGTCGAACGAGCGCAGCCACGTGTCGAGGTCGTCGAGCCGGTCGAAGGCGGCGAGCAGCTCGTCGCGTGTGAACTCCGGCCCCACCCACGTGAGCATCATCGAGACGAGCTCGTCGTGGCCGACGCGGCTCTGCAGCTTCGCCACGTCGACGTAGCCGCCGACCACGGCGTCCTCGAAGTCGTGCACCGAGTAGGCGATGTCGTCGGCGAGGTCCATCACCTGCGCCTCGATGCTCGGCCTGCCCTCGGGCGCCCCCAGGCGCATCCACTCGAACGCGTCGCGGTCGTCGGCGTAGAAGCCGAACTTCACCCGGCCGGATGCGTCGTGGACGTCGGTCGCGGCCGGCCACGGGTACTTGCACGCGGCGTCGACGCTCGCGCGCGTCAGGTTGAGCCCGTAGGGGCGGCCGTCGATCACCTTCGGCTCGAGCCGCGTGATGACGCGCAGCGTCTGCGCGTTGCCCTCGAAGCCGCCGATCGCCAGCGCCCACTCGTTGAGGCCCTTCTCGCCGTTGTGGCCGAAGGGCGGATGCCCGATGTCGTGGGCGAGGCACGCGGTGTCGACGACGTCGTGGTCGAGCCCGAGCTCGGCGGCGATCTCGCGGCCGATCTGGGCCACCTCGAGCGAGTGCGTCAAGCGGGTGCGCGAGTCGTCGAAGCCCATCGTGGGCGAGAGCACCTGCGTCTTCTGCCCGAGCCGCCGGAATGCGCTCGAGTGCAGCAGCCGCGCCCGGTCGCGCGCGAAGTCGGTGCGCGCGGAGGTGTGCGTCTCGGGCAGCCAGCGCTCGACGTCGTGGTCGCCGTACCCCTTCGGCGCCGCCCGGCGCGGCTCAGCCGCCACGGGTGTCGCTCTCGTCCTCGATGAGCGCCGCCCGCTGCGCCGCGCTCAGCTCCGGGCTGTCGAGCCAGCCGTCGGGCAGCGCCGGGCGCCGGGGGCTGCCGGCGCGACCCCGCTGCCCCTCGATGCCCTCGGCGCGGTAGGGCACGCCGCGGTCGAGCCCGCCGAGCAGCTCGTCGAGCTGCGCGAGCGACTCGACCGCCGCGAGCGCGCGACGCGCGTCGCCGCCGACGGGGTAGCCCTTGAAGTACCAGGCGACGTGCTTGCGGATGTCGCGGCAGGCGCGGTCCTCCTCGCCGAAGAACTCGACCAGCAGCTCCGCATGCCGTCGGAACGCATCCGCCACCTGCCCGAGGCTCGGCCGGTGCCGGGCGTCGCTGCCGGCGAACGCGGCCGCGAGGTCGCCGAAGAGCCAGGGGCGGCCGAGGCAGCCGCGGCCGACCACGACGCCGTCGACGCCCGTCTCGCGCACCATCCGCAGCGCATCCTCGGCCTGCCAGATGTCGCCGTTGCCGAGCACGGGGATGGAGGTGACCGCCTCCTTGAGGCGCGCGATCGCGGCCCAGTCGGCGGTGCCCGAGTAGTGCTGGGCGGCGGTGCGACCGTGCAGGGCGACTGCCGCGACGCCGGCGTCCTCGGCGATGCGCCCGGCGTCGAGATAGGTGAGGTGGTCGTCGTCGATGCCCTTCCGCATCTTGACGGTCACCGGGATGTCGCCGGCGCGCGCGACGGCGCGCTGCACGATCGCGCCGAACAGCTCCCGCTTCCACGGCAGCGCGCTGCCGCCGCCCCGGCGCGTGACCTTCGGCACCGGGCAGCCGAAGTTGAGGTCGATGTGGTCGGCGCGGTCCTCGTCGACGAGGATGCCGACGGCCTGCTCGACCGTGCGCGGGTCGACGCCGTACAGCTGCACCGACCGCGGCGTCTCGGACTCGTGGTGGCTGATGAGGCGCATCGTCTCGGGCGTGCGCTCGACGAGCGCGCGCGAGGTGATCATCTCGCTCACGTACAGTCCGGCGCCGAACTCGCGGCAGAGCCGCCGGAACGCGGTGTTCGTGATGCCGGCCATGGGCGCGAGCACGACCGGCGTGTCGAGGGCGATGGGCCCGATCGACAGCGCCGGGGTCGTGCTCACGGTGCTCGTCACGCTCCGACGAGCCCCTGGGCCAGGTGCGCCTCGAGGTCGTCGATCGCGACGCGGGTCTGCGCCATCGAGTCGCGCTCGCGCACCGTCACCGCGCCGTCCTCGAGCGAGTCGAAGTCGACGGTGACGCAGTACGGCGTCCCGACCTCGTCCTGCCGGCGGTAGCGGCGGCCGATCGCGCCGGCGTCGTCGAAGTCGATCGCCCAGAGCTTGCGCAGCCGCGCGGCGATGTCGCGGGCGAGCGGCGAGAGCTGCTCGTTGCGCGACAGCGGCAGCACCGCGACCTTGACGGGCGCGAGGCGCGGGTCGAGCCGGAGCACGGTGCGGGTGTCGGTGCCGCCCTTGCTGTTGGGCACCTCCTCCTCCTCGTAGGCGTCGACGAGGAACGCCATGAGGCTGCGCGTGAGGCCGAACGACGGCTCGATGACGTACGGCGTGTAGCGCTCGCCGGTGGCCTGGTCGAAGTAGACGAGGTCCTTGCCGGAGGCCTCCGAGTGCGACGAGAGGTCGAAGTCGGTGCGGTTCGCGATGCCCATGAGCTCGCCCCACTCCGAGCCCTGGAAGCCGAAGCGGTACTCGACGTCGATCGTGCCGGCCGAGTAGTGCGCGCGCTCCTCCTCGGGCACGTCGAAGCGGCGCATGTTGGCCGGGTCGACGCCGAGGTCGACGAACCAGTCCCAGCACGCCTCGACCCAGCGGTCGAACCACGCGGGGGCCTCGTCGGGGTGCGTGAAGTACTCGATCTCCATCTGCTCGAACTCGCGCGTGCGGAAGATGAAGTTGCCGGGCGTGATCTCGTTGCGGAAGGCCTTGCCGACCTGGCCGATGCCGAACGGCGGCTTCTTGCGCGAGACGGTGAGCACGTTCGAGAAGTTCACGAAGATGCCCTGCGCGGTCTCGGGGCGCAGGTAGTGCTGGCCCGCCTCGTTGTCGACCGGGCCGAGGTACGTCTTCATGAGGCCCGAGAAGAGCTGCGGCTCGGTCCACTTGCCCGTCGTGCCGCAGTCGGGGCACGTGATCTCGTCCATCGAGGCGGCGGCGCGGCCCTTCTTCGCCTCGTACGCCTCCTCGAGGTGGTCCTGGCGGTGGCGCTTGTGGCACTGCAGGCACTCGACGAGGGGGTCGGTGAACGTGGCGACGTGGCCGGATGCCTGCCACACGGCCGACGGCAGGATGATCGACGAGTCGAGGCCCACCATGTCGTCGCGGCCCTGCACGAACGTCTTCCACCACTGGCGCTTGATGTTCTCCTTGAGCGCCACGCCCAGGGGGCCGTAGTCCCACGCCGACCGGGAGCCGCCGTAGATCTCGCCCGCCTGGAACACGAAGCCACGGCGCTTCGCGAGGTTGATGACGGCGTCGAGTCGGTTCTGGGCCACGGATGCTCCTCGGTATCGGCCGGGCGCCCCTGGCTGGGGCGCGGCACGTGAACCTCGATTCTACCGAGCGGGCGAGGCGCTCCCGGTCGCTGTGCCTCGCGCATGGGGGCGATGCGCGGATGCGGTGCTGGGATAGGGTCGAGGCTTGGGGCGCGAGCGCCCCGAAGGACTCGGCGAGGAGGGCCGATGCAGAGCGATGAGCAGCGAGAGCTCTATGGCGCCTGGGCCGAGCGCTGGCCCGCGGACGCGGCCGAGCTCCTCGACGGCTACTCCGGCACCTGGTGGATCGGCGGCGGCTGGGCCCTCGACCGCGCGCTCGAGCGCAGCCGCCCGCACGGCGACATCGACCTCGTCATCCCCCGCAGCGAGCTGAGCCTGCTGCGCGGCTGGCTCGGCGGCAAGTGGCAGCTGTGGTGCGCCTTCCAGGGCGCGCTGAAGCCGCTCCTCCCCCACGACTCCGACGTGCTGCCGCTCGGCACCACGAGCATTTGGCTGCGCCGCAGCGCCTACGGGCAGTGGGAGTACGAGGTGCTGCTCGACCCGAGCGACAGCGAGTCCTGGCGCTTCCGCCGCGACACCGCCGTCACGATGCCGCTCGACGACGCGCTGATGGCGGTCGACGGCATCCGCTACGCCAAGCCGCAGATCGTGCTCGCGTACGCCGCGGCCGAGCAGGCCGACGTCGCCTGGCTCGACGAGGCGCTCCCGGCCCTCGACGCCGAGGCCCGCGCGTGGCTCGCCGAGCGCATCGCCGAGGACCACCCCTGGCGCAAGCGCCTGCTCGCCGCGGGCTGAGCGCCGCTCAGCCGGTCGGCTGCGGCGCGTCGACCGCGCCGCCGAAGCGCCGGTCGCGCCCCGTGTACTGGTCGAGCGCGTGCCACAGGTCGCGCCGCGTGAAGTCGGGCCACAGCCGGTCGAGGAAGACCATCTCGGCGTAGGCGCCCTGCAGCGTGAGGAAGTTCGAGATGCGCTGCTCGCCGGAGGAGCGGATGTAGAGGTCGACGTCCGGCACGTCCGGGTTGTACATGCGGCTGCGCACGAGCCGGTCGTCGACGGCGGAGGGCTTGAGCCGCCCGGCCGCGACGTCCTCGGCGATCGAGCGCACCGCATCCGCGATCTCGTGCGTGCCCCCGTAGTTGACGCACATCTGCAGGGTCATCGCGGTGTTGCCCGCGGTGCGCCGCTCGGCCTCCTCGAGCTCGCGGATCACCGACGGCCACAGGCGCGGCCGGCGCCCCGCCCACCGCACCCGCACGCCCCACGCGTCGAGCTGGTCGCGCTGGCGACGCAGCACGTCCTTGTTGAAGCCCATGAGGAAGCGCACCTCGTCGGGGCTGCGCTTCCAGTTCTCGGTCGAGAAGGCGTAGACCGACAGGTGCTGCACCCCGACCTGCAGGGCGCCCGCGACGACGTCGAGCAGGCGCTCCTCGCCGGCTGCGTGCCCCTGCGTGCGCGTGAGGCCGCGGGCGTTGGCCCAGCGCCCGTTGCCGTCCATGATGATCGCGACGTGCGCGGGCAGGCTGCCGGCCGGGTACGCGGGCGGCTGCTCGCCCGTCCAGTCGATGGGCCGCGTCTCGCTCACCTGGCTCCTCGGTCGACGTGCTCGAGCGAGCGCAGGCCCCGCTCGAGGTGCCACTGCACGTAGGCCCCGACGGCGCCGGATGCGCGGGTGCGGACGCCCGGCGGGGTCGCCTCGGCCGCGGCCCAGTCGCCCGTGAGCAGGGCGCCGAGCAGCGCGAGCGTCGGCGCGTCGATGCGCATCGCCCCGGGCGGCGCCGCGTGGTCGGCGACCATGCCGCCGAGCTGCGGCACGAACGCGCGGTGCGGCCCCGGCTCGCCCGTGACGGCGCAGTCGGCGAACGACGGCGCCCAGCCGGCGACCGAGAGGGCGCGCAGCAGGTACGAGTCGAGGGTCAGCGACGGGTCGTGCTCGCCGCGTGAGAGCGACCGCAGCGCACCCACGAGCAGCAGGTACTGCTGGCGCGAGCCGTCCTCGTCGGTGAGCCGGTCGGCGGTCTCGACCATCGCGGTCGCGGCGGTGTAGCTGCGGTAGTCGGCGACGATGACCGGCGCGTAGGAGCCGAGGGTCACCGCTTGCGTGACGATGTCGAGGCTGCGGCCGACCGCGAGCTGCAGGTCGGCGACCATGAACGGCTCGAGCCGGCCGCCGAACCGCGACGAGGTGCGCCGCACGCCGCGCGCGACCGCCCGCACCTTGCCGTGCTCGCGCGTCAGCAGCGTGACGATGCGGTCGGCCTCCCCCAGCTGGTGGGTGCGGAGGACGACTCCCTCGTCGCGGTAGGTCGGCACGGGTCAGCCGACCGGGATCGCCCTGCGGTCGTGGATGCGGAGGCCCCGGTTGACGCCCGAGACGATCGCGCGCAGCGCCGCCGACGTCGAGCTCGGGTCGAGGCCGACGCCCCAGACGCGCTCGCCCGCGACCTCGAGCTCGATGTAGGCGGCGGCCGTCGCGTCGGAGCTCGCGCCCATCGTGTGCTCGACGTAGTCGGTGAGCGTCACCTCGACGCCCTCCTCGCGCAGCAGCGACAGCATCGCGTCGATCGGCCCGTTGCCGGCGGCGCGCACCTCGCGGACGCTCTCGCCGTCGCGGAGCCGCGCCGTGAGGGTCGTCGCGCCGTCGTTCGAGGAGGTCGTCTCGAACGCCACCAGCTCGAAGCGGCCCCACCGCTCGGCCGCGGTGTGCGGCCCGGCGGGCAGGTACTCGTCGGTGAAGATGTGCCAGATGTCGGCGCTCGAGACCTCGCCGCCCTCGCTGTCGGTGCGGGACTGCACGATGTTCGACAGCTCGATCTGCAGGCGTCGCGGCAGGTCGAGCCCGTGGTCGGACTTCAGCAGGTAGGCGACGCCGCCCTTGCCCGACTGCGAGTTCACGCGGATGACGGCCTCGTAGCTGCGCCCGACGTCCTTCGGGTCGATCGGCAGGTACGGCACGGCCCACGTGATCTCGTCGACGCTCCGGCCCTGCGCGGCCGCGTCCGCGGCCATCCGCTCGAAGCCCTTCTTGATCGCGTCCTGGTGCGATCCCGAGAACGCGGTGTAGACGAGGTCGCCGGCCCACGGGCTGCGCTCGTGCACCTTCAGCTGGTTGCAGTGCTCGGCGATGCGGCGGATGCCGTCGAGGTCGGAGAAGTCGATCTCGGGGTCGATGCCCTGCGTCAGCAGATTGAGGCCCAGCGCGACGAGGTCGACGTTGCCGGTGCGCTCGCCGTTGCCGAACAGGCAGCCCTCGATGCGGTCCGCGCCGGCCATGTAGCCGAGTTCGGCCGCGGCGACGCCCGTGCCGCGGTCGTTGTGCGGGTGCAGCGACAGGATGACCGACTCACGCCGCGCCAGGTGGCGGTGCATCCACTCGATCGAGTCGGCGTAGACGTTGGGGGTCGACATCTCGACGGTCGCCGGCAGGTTGATGATGACGGGCCGCTCGGGGCGCGCGTCGAGCACCTCGATGATCGCGTTGCAGACCTCGAGCGCGTAGTCGAGCTCGGTGCCGGTGTACGACTCGGGGCTGTACTCGTAGAAGACCTGCGTGCCGCTCAGCATGCCCTCGAGCTCGAGGCACAGCTTCGCGCCGTCGATCGCGATCTGCTTCACGCCCTCGCGGTCGGAGCGGAACACCACGTCGCGCTGCAGCGCGCTCGTGGAGTTGTAGATGTGCACGATCGCCTGCTTCGCGCCGTCGATCGACTCGAAGGTGCGGCGGATGAGGTGGTCGCGGCACTGCGTGAGCACCTGGATGGTGACGTCGTCGGGGATGAGCCGCTCGTCGATGAGCTTGCGCACGAAGTCGAAGTCGGTCTGGCTCGCCGACGGGAAGCCGACCTCGATCTCCTTGTAGCCCATCCGCACCAGCAGCTGGAACATCTCGAGCTTGCGGTCGGGCGTCATCGGGTCGATGAGCGCCTGGTTGCCGTCACGCAGGTCGACGGCGCACCAGCGGGGCGCGCGCTCGATGCGCGTGGAGGGCCACGTGCGGTCGGGCAGGTCGACCTTGATCTGCTCGTGGTAGGGGGTGTAGCGGTGCGCCGGCATCCCGGACGGCTGCTGCATGTTCTTCATCGATCGCTCCTGTCGCTTGCTCCTGAAGTCCGGGCAGGACGACCTCCGCGACGAGGAAGCCCGGGGTTCAGGCCTCGTCGCGGCGAGGAAGGAGCAGCACGCTCTGCATGGGTCCAGGCTACACCCCTCGCCATCCGCGGGGCAGGATGCCGCGGCCGCTCGGGCGCGGGGACGGGGACTACGCCGCCTCGCCCGCGAGCCCGTGCTCGTACGCGAAGACGACGAGCTGCACGCGGTCGCGCAGCCCCAGCTTCGCGAGGATGCGCGAGATGTGCGTCTTGACCGTCGCCTCGGAGACGAACTCGGTGCGCGCGATCTCGGTGTTCGACAGCCCCTTCGCCGCGAGCGAGAAGATCTGCCGCTCGCGCTCGGTGAGCCCGGCGAACGCGGCCGGCGCCGCCTGGCGCTGCCGGCCGAACGCTTTGAACAGCTCGCGGGTCGCGCTCGCGGCGACGACCTCGTTGCCCGCGTGCACCGTGCGGATCGCCGCGAGCACGAGCTCGGGCTCCGCGTCCTTGAGGATGAAGCCGGATGCGCCGGCGCGGATCGCGCGCGCCGCGGCCTCGTCGAGGTCGAACGTCGTCAGCACCACCACCCGCGCGCCGGGCCGCGCCCGCACGATCCGGTCGGTCGCCGAGATGCCGTCGAGCACGGGCATGCGCACGTCCATGAGGATCACGTCGGGCTGCTGTTCGTCGGCCAGGCGCACGGCCTGCGCGCCGTCGGCCGCCTCGCCGACGCACACGAGGTCGGGCTGCGACTCGACGAGCATGCGGATGCCGCTGCGGAACAGCGCCTGGTCGTCGACGATGAGCACCCGGATCATGCGCGGCCTCCCTGCGCCGGGGCAGCCAACGGGTGCTGCATGCCCGCCGGGAACGCCGCCCGCACGCGGAACCACCCGTCGTCGATGCCCGACCACAGCTCTCCGCCGGCGAGCCGCGCGCGCTCGTGCATCCCGCGAACGCCGTGGCCCGCGCGGCCGGGCATCGCGAGCATCCGATTGTGCACGTCGATCACCGCGCCGGCGCCGCCGAGCAGGCGCACGTGCACCGGCTGGGCGCGGTCGCCGTGCCGCAGCGCGTTCGTCAGCGCCTCCTGCAGGATCCGGTAGGCGGCGATGTCGGCCGTGCGCGGCAGCGCGACCGGGCCGCCCGCCCGCTCCAGCCGCACGTCGAGGCCGGCCGCGCGCATCCGCTCGACCAGCACGTCGACGCCGTCGAGCGACGCGATCGGGTCGGGCGCCTCGCTGTGGCGCAGCTGCTCGAGCAGCAGCCGCACGTCGCCGAGCGCGTGCTTCGCCGTGCCGGCGATCGTCTCGAGCGAGGCGTCCTTCACGGCCGGATCGGCCGCGTAGCGCGCGCCGTTCGCCTGTGCGATGACGACGGCGAGCGAGTGGGCGACGACGTCGTGCATGTCGCGCGCGAGCGCCGCCCGCTCCTCCTCCTGGTCGGCGCGCCGCTGCGACACCTGCGCGACGACCGTCGCCGCCTCGGTGCGGGCGGCCGCCGCGACGCCCCAGCCGACGAGGATCGCCATCGAGAACAGCAGCATCGGCGGGATCCAGAGGATCGCCGTGAGGCGCACGACCTCGCTCGCGGCCGCGCCGGGGGACGCGAACCCGCCCGTGGTGGTCACCCACCACGACGCGAGCAGCGACGCGGCGAGCGCGAGAGCGAAGGCTGCGAGCCGGCCGGGCCAGCGCGAGAAGCGGCCCGCCGAGTAGAGCACGACGAGCACCGCGAACCAGACCGGGAAGAGCGGCGCGGCGAGCAGCACGTGCACGGCCCCGAGCGCGGTGAGCGCGGCGAGCGCGAGCACCGGGCGGGCGCGGCGCACGAGGATCGCGCCGACCATGGCGACAGCGACGACCGCCGCGAGCAGCCACGGGGTGTCGATCGGCAGCGCCGCCATCAGCACCATCGGCAGCCCGAGGAGGGCGAGCGTGACCGCGGCGAGGATGGCATCCGCGCGGAGCGTGCGCCGGTCGAGGCGCCCGCCGCCGGCGGGGCGCCGGGGGTCGACGGCGGATGCGGTGGTCACGCACGCCAGCGTAGGGCGGCGTCGGGCGCGGGCCGGGCCCGCCCGCCGGGAATCATCCGCTCGGCGGAGGCCGCCCGCGCGGGCCGGTCGCGCCTGGCGCGCGCGTGCGGCCGCGCCGGATAGGCTCTGCCTCGCTGCACCGGTGCAGCTCCCGACCAGGATCGAGGGCACGTGGAAGACACCGCGATCGAGACGGCCCCCGACCGGCCGGAGCGCACCCGCGCGCACAGCCGGCTCGCGGTGGCCGCCGCCGGGATGCGCGCCGCCGCCCGGCTGCGGCTCGTCGAGCCCGAGATCCGCGGCCTGCACCACCTCGTGCGCCGCGGCGACGTCTGCTTCGACGTGGGCGCCGCCTACGGCATGTACTCGATCCCGCTCGCCGACCTCGTCGGCCCGGACGGCGCCGTGCACAGCTTCGAGCCCCAGCCCCGCCCGCGGGCGCTGCTGTCGGCCGCGCGCCGCGCGACCGGCGCCGGCCACATCCGGCTCTCCGACTCCGGCATGGGCCGCACCGCCGGCCACCTGCCGCTCGTGCTGCCGGTGCGCTTCGGCCTGACGATCAGCGGCCACGCGCACCTCGCCGACGGCCTCGCCACGACCGTGCCGGCGCGCCCGGGCGCCACCCGGCGCATCCACGTGCCCGTCACCACCATCGACGACGTGTGCGCCGCGCGGTCGATCGAGCGCGTGCACTTCATCAAGGCCGACGTCGAGGGCTTCGAGCCCGAGGTGCTGCACGGCGCCGCCGCGGTGCTCGAGCGCGACATGCCGTCGCTGCTGCTCGAGATCGAGGACCGCCACCTCGCGCGCTACGGCCGCACCGCCGACGAGGTCGCGGCGCTGCTGCGCGAGCGCGGCTACGCGATGGCCACGTGGCGCGATGACGGCTGGCAGCCCGCGGAGCGCGTCGTGCTCGGCACGCGCAACTACCTCTTCCGCGCCGCGGCCTGAGCGCTCTGCCGCTCGGCCGCAGGTAGGCTCGCCCGGTGCCGCAGCCCGCTCGACGACCCCGCCCCCGACGACTGCTGACCGCGCTCGCGCTGCTGGGACCCGCGCTGCTCGTCGTCGGCCAGCTCGGCGTGGCGGCGGACGAGGCGCTCGCCGCGTCCGGCGACCGGGTCGCGGGCACCGTCGTGGAGGCGTCCGACTCGCAGCGCGCGTCGCAGCGCGACGTGGTGGTGGCCTACCGCGGGCACGACGGGGTCGAGCGCACGGTCGTCGCGAAGTCCGACCACGAGCAGGTCGCGCGCGCGGGCGACGCGGTGGAGGTCGCGGTCGACCCGGCCGACCCTGACCGCGCCGTCGTGCTGGGCTTCGAGAGCGGCTGGACGCCGGTCGCCGGCATGGGCATCGTGCTGTCGGCGATCGCGGTGCTCATCGCCGCGATCGCGCTCGTGA
Source organism: Agrococcus sediminis (assembly GCF_007923295.1). Taxonomy (GTDB): domain Bacteria; phylum Actinomycetota; class Actinomycetes; order Actinomycetales; family Microbacteriaceae; genus Agrococcus; species Agrococcus sediminis. The sequence continues at coordinate 304,685 of NZ_VOIR01000013.1, forward strand.
CGTGGCGCGCCCGGGTCAGAAGCCGAAGCGGCCGAGCTGCTTCGGGTCGCCCTGCCACTCCTTCGCGACCTTGACGCGCAGGTCGAGGTGCACCTGCGTGCCGACGATGCGCTCGATCTCGGCCCGCGCATCCGCGCCGACCTGGCGCAGCCGCGAGCCCTTGTGGCCGATGATGATGCCCTTCTGGCTGTCGCGCTCGACCCACAGGTTGGCGTAGACGTCGGTGAGGTCGCGGTCCTCGCGGCGCACGATGTCGTCGATGGTCACCATGATCGAGTGCGGCAGCTCGTCGCGCACGCCCTCGAGCGCGGCCTCGCGCACGAGCTCGGCGATGCGCACGTCGAGCGGCTCCTCGGTCGTCGTCTCGGCCTCGTAGAGCGGCGGGCCCTCCGGCAACAGGCCCACGAGCGCGTCGACGAGCACGTCGAGCTGGGTGCCCGCGACCGACGAGAGCGGCACGACGGCATCCCACTCGCGCAGCTCGGTCACCGCGAGGAGCTGGGCGGCGACGCGCTCGCGCGAGGCGGCGTCGGTCTTCGTCACGACCGCGACCTTGCGCGCACGCGGGAAGCCCTCGAGCTGCTGGTCGATGTAGCGGTCGCCCGGGCCGAGCGGCTCGTCGGCCGGGACGCAGAGGCAGATGACGTCGACGTCGCCGAGCGTCGTCTGCACGACCGCGTTGAGGCGCTTGCCGAGCAGCGTGCGGGGCTTGTGCATGCCCGGGGTGTCGACGATGACGAGCTGCGCGTCGTCGCGGTGCACGACCCCGCGGATCGCGTGCCGCGTCGTCTGCGGCTTCGACGAGGTGATCGCGATCTTCTCGCCCACCAGCGCGTTCATGAGCGTCGACTTGCCGGCATTCGGCCGGCCGACGAAGGTGACGAACCCGCTGCGATGCGGGCCCTGCTGCTGCTCGGTCATGCTGCCCCCTCGGGCTCCGCGGCGGCCGCGACCTGGCGCGACACCTCCATCTCGCCCGCGTTCCGGCCGCGCCCGTCGAGCGAGCGCACCTCGATCCGCAGGCCGTGCACGTGGACGACGTCGCCGACCTCGGTGATGCGCCCCAGCTCCTTCTGCACGAGCCCGCCGACGGTGTCGACGTCCTCGTCGTCCAGCGTGAGGTCGAACAGGTCGCCGAGCTCGTCGATCTGGAGCCTGGCCGAGACGCGCCACACGTCGTCGCCCGCCTCCACGACCTCGCTGCGCCCGCGGTCGTGCTCGTCGTGGATCTCGCCGACGAGCTCCTCCACGAGGTCCTCGAGCGTGACGAGGCCGGCGATGCCGCCGTACTCGTCGACGACCATCGCGACGTGCACGCGCTCGGCCTGCATGAGCGCGAGCGTGTCGTCGGCCTTCTTCGACTCGGGCACGAGCAGCGCCGGCCGCGCGAGCTCGCCCGCGGTCTCGGTGGCGTCGGGCCGCCAGGTGCGGCTGCGCACCACGTCGCGGAGGTACAGGATGCCGTCGACCTCGTCGGTCGACTCCCCCACCACCGGCATGCGCGACAGGCCGTTGTCGAGGAACTGCCGCAGCGCATCCGTCGCCGTCGTGTCGCGGTCGACCACGATCATGTCGGGCCGCGGCACCATCACCTCGCGCACGAGCGTCTCGTTGAACTCGAAGATGGAGTGGATGAGCTCGCGGTCGTCGTCCTCGAGCACGTCGGACTCGGCGGCCGCGTCGACCATCGACAGCAGCTGCGCCTCGGTCGTGAACGCCGTCTCGCGCTGGCGGCCGGGCGTGACCTTGTCGCCGACCGTCGCCACCAGGATCGCGACCGGCCCCATGAGCACGCGCCAGAAGCGCAGGAAGCCGGCGGATGCGCGCAGCAGCGCGATCGCGTGCGTGCGGCCGACGGCGCGCGGGCTCGTGCCGACGAGCACGAACGAGACGACGATCATGACGCCCGCGGCGAGAGCCAACGTGATCCACCACTCGGTCACGAGCGAGTCGACGGCGAGGGTGATGAGCACCGCCGCGATCGTCTCGCACATGATGCGGCCGAACTGCAGGGTCATCAGGTGGCCCCGCAGGTCGTCGGCGATCGCGAGCATCGCCCGGGAGCGGCGGGCGGTCATCGCCGACATCTGCAGCTCGGCGCGCGAGACGACGCCGAGCGCCGCGTCGCACGCGGCGAGCCAGGCGCCGAACGCGATGAGCAGCGCCGCGACGACGAACAGGACGGTCTCGAACATCAGGGCATGCGCCCCGGCGTGGCCCGGTCGTGCTCCTCGAAGCCGGCGAGGAGCCGGTCCTGCAGCGTGAACATCTCGTCGCGGTCGGCGGGCTCTGCGTGGTCGAAGCCGAGCAGGTGCAGCAGGCCGTGCGTGGTGAGCAGGCGGAGCTCGGCCATGAGGCTGTGGCCGGCCTCGGCCGCCTGCGCCTGCGCGACCTCGGGGCACAGCACGATGTCGCCGAGCAGCCCGGCGGGCGTCGGGCGGTCGTGCGAGCCGGGCCGCAGCTCGTCCATCGGGAACGACAGGACGTCGGTGGGGCCGGGCTCGTCCATCCACTGCACGTGCAGCTGCTCCATCGCGGCCACGTCGACGAGCACGAGCGACACGTCGGCGTCGGGGTGCACGAAGAGCTTCTCGAGGTCGAAGGCGACGAGCCGCACGAGCTGCGCCTCGTCGACGGTCGCCTCGGTCTCGTTGAGCAGGTCGATCGCCATCAGTGCCTCCCGCGGCGGGCGTGGTGGGACTGCTGCGACTGCCGCGCCTGGCGCGCCATCGCCCGCTGGTCGTGCTCGGTGTACGCGTCGACGATCTCGCCGACGAGCGTGTGCCGCACGACGTCGGCGCTCGTGAGCATGGCGAAGTGGATGTCGTCGATGCGGCCGAGCACCTGCTGCGCGACCTGGAGCCCCGACGTGCCGGCGGGCAGGTCGACCTGCGTCGCGTCGCCCGTGACGACCATCTTCGAGCCGAAGCCCAGGCGCGTGAGGAACATCTTCATCTGCTCCGGGCTCGTGTTCTGCGCCTCGTCGAGCACGATGAACGAGTCGTTGAGGGTGCGCCCGCGCATGTAGGCGAGCGGCGCGACCTCGACGACCCCGGTGGCGAGCAGCTTCGGCACCAGCTCGGGGTCCATCATCTCGTTGAGCGCGTCGTAGAGCGGCCGCAGGTAGGGGTCGATCTTGTCGGTGAGCGTGCCGGGCAGGAAGCCCAGCCGCTCGCCCGCCTCCACCGCCGGGCGCGTGAGGATGATGCGGCTGACCTCCTTGCGGTGGAGCGCCTGCACCGCCTTCGCCATCGCGAGGTAGGTCTTGCCGGTGCCGGCGGGGCCGATGCCGAAGACGATGGTGTGGTGGTCGATCGCCTCGACGTAGGAGCGCTGCCCCTCGGTCTTCGCGCGGATCGACTTGCCGCGCGAGGTGAGGATGACCTCGCCGATCGCGTCGGAGAGGCTGCGCGTGGAGTCCTGCCGGAGGATGCGCGAGCCCTCGGAGACCTCGGTCTGGCTGAGGTTCGCGCCCTGGCGCACGAGGTCGACGAGCTCCTGCACGAGCCGCGTCGCGACCTGCACGTCGTCCTCCGGCCCCTCGAGCGTGACGAGGTTGCCGCGCACCGCGACCCGCACGTCGGGGTGCTCGCGCTCGAGGCGCGTGAGCAGCCGGTCCTGCGGCCCGAGCAGCCGCACCATCTCGATGCCGTCGATCTCGATCGACTGGGAAGCGTCAGGCAAGCGAGCCCTCTCCGAGCGAGCCGGCGAGCACGTGCGCGTGCGCGTGGAAGACCGTCTGGCCCGCCAGCTCGCCGGTGTTGAACACGAGCCGGAAGTCGCCCGCGGCGCGCTCCCGGGCGATGGCCTGCGCCATCTGCACCATCTCGGCGAGCAGCTCCGGGTCGCCGGCGGCGAGCTCGACGACGTCGCGGTAGCGCGCCGTCTTCGGCACCACCAGCACGTGCATCGGCGCCTGCGGGTGGATGTCGCTGAAGGCGATGATGCGGTCGTTCTCGAGCACGATCTCCGCCGGGATCTCGCGCGCGACGATCTTCTCGAACACGGTCTGCTCAGCCATGGGCCCAGCCTACCCGCGGCCCGCTCACCAGCGGCCGAGTCGCATCGACAGCGCCGCGATGCCCGCGAGGCCCGCCGTCGACGTGCGGAGCACGTGGTCGCCCATCCGCGCCCGCACGGCGCCCGCCGCGTCGAGCCGCTCGAGCTCGGCCGGATCGATGCCGCCCTCGGGGCCCACGATGAGCAGCACGTCGCGGTCGACCGGCACGTCGGCGATCGAGCCGGGCGCGGCCGGATCGAGCACGACGAGCCGCCAGTCGCCGGCGAGCGCGGCGAGGCCCTCCGTGTCGACGACGCCCGCCACCTCCGGCAGCCGCGCACGGATCGCCTGCTTCCCCGCCTCGCGCACCACCCGGCGCCAGCGCTCGAGCGCCTTGTCGCCGCGCTCGCCCCGCCACTGCACGACGCTGCGCCGCGCCTGCCAGGGCACGATCGCGTCGACGCCGAGCTCGGTCGAGGCCTGCACCGCGAGCTCGGCGCGGTCGCCCTTCGCGAGCGCCTGCGCGAGGCCGATGCGCGGGCGCGGCGCCGCGACCTCCTCGACCCGGTGCAGCACGACGTCGACCGCGCGCGGCTCGGCGCGCTCGATGACGCCCTCCGCGAGCACACCCCGGCCGTCGCTCACGAGCACCCGCTCGCCGCGGCGCATCCGGGAGACGACCGCGGCGTGGTGGGCCTCCTCGCCGATGAGCGTGACGACGTCGCCCGCCGCGCTCCCGGCGAGCGCGTCGTGCCAGTAGCAGTGGGCCATCAGAGGCGCAGGCGGTCGCGCATCTTCGCGAACAGGCCCTGCTTGAACGCAGCCAGGTGCGGCGCGGGCGCCTTCGTGCGCTCCCGCAGCTCGCGCAGCAGCTCCTCGGTGCGGCGGTCGATGCGCGACGGCGTCACGACCTGCACGCCGAGCTTCAGGTCGCCCCGGCCGGCGCCGCGCAGCCGCGTCACGCCGCGGTCGTCGATCGTGATGACGTCGCCCGACTGCGTGCCGGCGCGCACCTCGACGTCGACCGGCCCGTCGATGCCCTCCACAGTCGCGCGCGCCCCGAGCGCCGCATCCGGCATCGACACCTCGAGGGTGCCGAGCAGGTCGTCGCCCGCGCGGCTGAAGACGTCGTGGTGGCGCACGTTGACCTCGAGGTACAGCGTGCCCGCGGGACCGCCGGCCTCGCCGACCTCGCCCTGCCCGGGGAGCTGGATGCGCAGGCCCGTGTCGACGCCCGCGGGGATGTCGACCGGGATCGTGCGCTCGGCGCGCATGCGGCCATGGCCGGCGCACGTGGGGCACGGCTGCGGGATGACGCTGCCGAAGCCCTGGCAGACCGCGCACGGCTGGGTGGTGACGACGTTGCCGAGCAGCGAGCGCACCTGGCGCTGCACGTGGCCGGAGCCGCCGCACATCGTGCAGCGCTCCTCGCTCGTGCCCGGTGCGGTGCACGCGCCGTCGCACGTCTCGCAGAGCACGGCGGTCTGCACGCGCAGCTCGCGGTGCACGCCGAACACGACGTCGGCGAGCTCGAGGTCGACGCGCAGCAGGCTGTCCTGCCCCGGCTGCCGGCGCGAGCGCGGCCCGGCCGAGCGCCCGCCGCCGAAGAACTGCTCGAAGATGTCGCCGAAGCCGAAGGCACCGCCGCCGAGGCTCGGGCCGCGGTCGTACTCGGCGCGCGACTGCGGGTCGCCCAGCACGTCGTACGCGTGCGTGACGTCCTTGAACCGCTCGGCCGCGTCGGCGCTCGGGTTGACGTCCGGGTGCAGCTCGCGCGCGAGCCGCCGGTACGCCTTCTTGATCTCGTCCTGGCCGGCGTCGCGTGCGACGCCGAGGGTCTCGTAGTGGTCGGTCACTCAGTCCTCGCTCAGCAGCCGCGTCAGGTAGCGCGCAACTGCGCGCACCGCGGCCATGTTCCCTGCGTAGTCCATCCTGGTCGGGCCCAGCACGCCCACGTGCCCCTCGCTGTCGTCGGCGCTGTAGGTCGAGGCGACGACGGACGCCTCCCCCAGCGGTCCCGCGAGCTCGCGCCCGATGCGGGTCGCGACCTCGCCCTCGGCGCCCATCTCGTGGAACAGGCGCAGGAGCGTCACCTGCTCCTCGATCGCGTCGAGCACCGGGGTCACGGTGCCCTGGAAGTCGCGCTCCTCGCGCACGAGGTTCGAGGCGCCCGCGATCACGATGCGGTCGCCGCCCGCCGCCTGCAGCATCTCGGTCAGCGTCTGCGCGACCGCGGCGGTCGCGCGGGCGATGGATGCGGGGGCGGATGCGGCAGCGCCGGCGAGGCGGGACGCGGCCTCCTTGGGCGGCAGCTCGGCGAGCGTCTCGGTGAACGCCCGCCCGAGCGCCGTGGCCTGCTCGGGCTCGATCGCCTGCTGCGCGTCGAGCAGGCGCTGCTCGACGCGACCGGAGTCGAGGATGAGCACGGCGAGCAGCCGCGTCTCGGCGATCGCCACGAGCTCGACCCGGCGCACGGCCGCGGGCCGGCGGAGCGGCACCTGCACGAGCGCGACCTGGTTCGTCAGCTGCGAGAGGAGGCGCGCGGTGCGCGCGAGCACGTCGTCGCGGTCGACCGACTCGTCGAGGAAGCGGTGGATCGCGGCGCGCTGCGCCGCCGTGAGCGGCTGCATGCGCTGCAGCCGGTCGACGAAGACGCGGTAGCCCTTGTCGGTCGGCACCCGGCCGGAGGAGGTGTGCGGGGCGACGATCAGCTCCTCCTCCTCGAGGAGCGCCATGTCGTTGCGGATCGTGGCCGCCGAGACGCCGAAGGTGTGCCGCTCGACGATCGACTTCGAGCCCACGGGCTCCCGCAGCGCCACGTAGTCCTGCACGATCGCGCGCAGCACCTCGAGGCCGCGATCCGAGACCATGCCGCGCTCCCCTCGTCGTCCGGGCGACCGCCCGTCGTCCCTGCCGCGGCGGCGCTCGCCCGCGCGCTGGCACTCCCGTCTGCTGACTGCCAATCCTACCGCCTCGCGCCGAGGGGCCGGTCGCGGCGGTTCGGATGCCATCCCCAGCCACCCGGGCGCACAATGTGCACAGCGGGACGCCCCAGCGTGCCGTCCGAACTGACACGAGAGGCACGTCATGTCCGATCCCAACGCTCCGCGCCGCGAGGGGCAGCACGATCCCGCGGACCAGCCCGCCGAGGGCTTCTCCGTGACGGACGAGCAGCACGCGGCCCCCAGCGCGCCCGCCGCGCCCGGCACGCCCGGCGTCGGCCAGCCCGCCCAGTCCTTCACCGCGCCGGCGGCCGACCAGGCCCCCGGCCAGCCCGCCTTCAGCGGGACGCCCGACGACGAGCCCGCGGTCGGCCAGGACTGGCAGCACGGCCAGCACCAGCCGGAGGGCAGCCACCTCGGCCAGCCGTCCGCGCCGCAGGCTCCGCCCGCGTGGGCGCAGCCCGGCCAGGGCGCGTCGGCCCCGCAGCAGCCGGGCGGCTACAGCCAGCAGGGCGGCCCGCAGCAGCCGTTCGCCCAGCCCGGCAGCGCGCCGGTCTACGGCGCTCCCGGCCAGCAGGGCGCGGGCTACGGGCAGCCTGGCTACGGGCAGCCGCAGCCCGGGTACGGCCCGCCCCAGCAGGGGCAGCCGCAGTACGGCGCGCCCGGCCAGCCGCAGTACGCGACCTCCGCGCCGATGTCGCCCGTCGACGAGAAGAACGCCGGGATGTGGGGGCACCTGTCGGGGCTCTCGACCATCGTCACCGGCGGCTTCGGCGGCTGGATCGGCCCGCTCATCGTCTACATGATCTACAAGGACCGCAGCGCCTTCGCGAAGCAGGAGTCGAAGGAGGCGCTGAACTTCGGCATCTTCATGACGATCCTCGCCGTGGGCCTCATCGTCATCGGCACGCTCACGAGCATCATCGGCATCGGCTTCCTGCTGCTCAGCATCTACTGGGTGCCGGCGCTGCTGCAGGTGATCTTCTCGATCATCGGCGCGATGCGCGTCAACGGCGGCGGCTCGTACCGCTACCCGTTCAACTGGCGGATGGTGAAGTAGGCCCGCTCAGGGCAGCAGCCGGCGCACCACGGCGTCGGCCAGGAGCCGCCCTCGCAGCGTCGGGACCACCCGGCCGGCGAGGGCGGCTCTGCCGTCCACGAGCTCCTCGGCGACGAGCCCCGCGACCGCGCGCCTGCCCTCGTCGTCGAGCAGCGCGATCGGGAGCCCCTCGGCGATGCGCGACTCGAGCAGCACCCGCTCGACGCGCCGCGTCTCGTCGTCGAGCACCTCGCGCGCGAGCGCCGGCGATGCGCCGGCCAGCAGCCGGTCGCGGTACGCCGCCGGGTGCTTGACGTTCCACCACCGCACGCCGCCGACATGGCTGTGCGCTCCGGGGCCGAAGCCCCACCAGTCGTGCCCGCGCCAGTAGGCGAGGTTGTGCCGGGCGACGCGGTCGCCGCGGGCCCAGTTGGAGACCTCGTACCAGGTGTATCCCGCTGCGCCGAGCGTCGCATCCGCCGCCTCGTACATCGCCGCCTGCGCGTCGTCGTCGGGCGCGACGAGCTCGCCGCGCCGGATGCGGCGGGCGAGCGCCGTGCCCTCCTCGACGATGAGCGCGTACGCCGAGACGTGGTCCGGGCCCATCGCGACCGCCGCGTCGAGCGAGCGCTGCCAGTCGTCCTGCGACTCCCCGGGCGCGCCGTAGATGAGGTCGAGGCTGACCTCGAGCCCAGCGTCGCTGGCCCACGCGACGACCTGCGGCACGCGCGCCGGGTCGTGCGTGCGGTCGAGGGCCGCGAGCACGTGCGGCACCGCCGACTGCATGCCGAACGACACCCGCGTGACGCCGCCGTCGCGCAGCCGCGCGAGCCCGCCCGCGTCGATCGAGTCGGGGTTCGCCTCGACCGTGACCTCCGCGCCCTCGGCCAGGCCGAACGCATCCGCGACCCCGGCGAGCATGCCCACGAGGTCGTCGGCCGGCAGCAGCGTGGGCGTGCCGCCGCCGAAGAACACCGTCTGCGCGGGCCGCACCGGGCCGAGCGCCCCGAGCACGCGGCCGGCGAGCGCGAGCTCGGCGGCGACGTCGGCCGGGTAGCCCGCGCGCGTCGCGCCCCGCAGCTCGTCGGCGGTGTAGGTGTTGAAGTCGCAGTAGCCGCAGCGCACCGAGCAGAACGGCACGTGCACGTAGACGCCGAACGGCGCGTCGACCGCGGTGCCCTGCGGCAGCGCGCCGTCGGCCGGCGCGGTCTCGCCCTCCGGCAGCCTGCCCATCGTCAGCGGACGTCGATCGACCGCAGCACGTCCATGTAGCGGTCGTGGTAGCGGCGGCGCATCGCGCGCGCGATCGGCGAGCCGAGCCGCACCCACCACTTCGCGTCGCGCACGAGCGCGCGGAAGTGCAGGAAGACGGTCTCGTCCTCGACGATCTCGATCGTGAAGCGCTCCTCGCCCGCCTCCGGGTGCCCCTCGAGGGTGCCGAGGATCACGCCGTGGCTGCTCTCCTCGTCCTCGATCGCGATGACGCGCATCGGGGCGTGGATCTGCATGCCGAGCACGCGCACGCGCTGGTCGATCGAGTCGCCCGGCTGCAGGAACGGCTCGCCGTCGGGGCCGAAGTCCTGCTGCGGCTCGATGCTCGCCGCACGGGTCGCCTCCGTGCCGTCGAAGCCGACGGGGCGGTAGACGGTGCCCTCCTCCGAGCCGACGACGTCGACCTCGATGCCCGACAGCCGCTGCACCTTCCAGGTGCGCAGCGCCGCGACGGCCGCGTCGTAGCGCGGCCGGCCGTGGCCGATGCGCGCGCGGCGCTGGATGACCTCGAAGCCCTTCGGGGGGAAGCGCGAGAAGTCGAAGTGGGCGGTCGCGCCGACGGCGCCGTAGTTGGTGGCGCGCTCGTGGATGGGCTTCACTGCGATCCGTCCTTCACTTCGCGTCCTTCTTCGTCTCGCCGGTCGAGAGCGCGGCGATGAACGCCTCCTGGGGGACCTCGACGCGACCGACCATCTTCATGCGCTTCTTGCCCTCCTTCTGCTTCTCGAGCAGCTTGCGCTTGCGCGTGATGTCGCCGCCGTAGCACTTGGCGAGCACGTCCTTGCGGATCGCACGGATCGTCTCGCGGGCGATGATGCGCGCGCCGATCGCGGCCTGGATCGGCACCTCGAACTGCTGGCGCGGGATGAGCTCGCGCAGCTTGCCCGCCATGAGCACGCCGTAGGCGTACGCCTTGTCGCGGTGCACGATCGCGCTGAAGGCGTCGACCTGCTCGCCCTGCAGCAGGATGTCGACCTTCACGAGGTCGCCCTCCTCCTCGCCGTCGAGCTCGTAGTCGAGCGAGGCGTAGCCCTGCGTGCGCGACTTCAGCTGGTCGAAGAAGTCGAAGACGATCTCGCCGAGCGGCAGCCGGTAGCGCAGCTCGACGCGGTCCTCCGAGAGGTACTCCATGCCGCCGAGCGTGCCGCGGCGCGTCTGGCAGAGCTCCATGATCGCGCCGACGTAGTCCTTCGGCGCGAGGATCGTCGCCCGCACCATCGGCTCGATGACCGAGTGGATCTTGCCGTCGGGGAACTCGCTCGGGTTCGTGACGATGTGGGTCTGCCGGTCCTCGGTCTGCACCTGGTAGACCACGCTCGGCGCGGTCGCGATGAGGTCGAGGTTGAACTCGCGCTCGAGGCGCTCGGTGATGATCTCGAGGTGCAGCAGCCCCAGGAAGCCGCAGCGGAAGCCGAAGCCGAGCGCCACCGAGGTCTCGGGCTCGTAGACGAGCGCGGCATCGGAGAGCTTCAGCTTGTCGAGCGCCTCGCGCAGCACCGGGTAGTCGCTGCCGTCGATCGGGTAGAGGCCCGAGAACACCATCGGCTTCGGGTCGGCGTAGCCCTTGAGCGGCGTCGTCGCGGGCGACTTCACGGTCGTGACGGTGTCGCCGACCTTCGACTGGCGCACGTCCTTCACGCCCGTGATGAGGTAGCCGACCTCGCCGACGCTCAGCCCCTTCGACGGGATGGGCTCCGGGCTCGAGACGCCGATCTCGAGCGCCTCGTGCTTGGAGCCGGTCGACATCATCACCACCTGCTCGCGCGGCCGCAGCGTGCCGTCGACCATGCGCACGTAGGTGACGACGCCTCGGTAGGCGTCGTAGACGGAGTCGAAGATCATCGCGCGCGCGGGCCCGTCGACGTCGCCGACCGGCGCGGGGACGGTGCGGACCACCCGGTCGAGCAGCGCATCCACCCCCTCCCCCGTCTTGCCGCTCACGCGCAGCACGTCGTCGGGGTCGCCGCCGATGAGCCGCGCGATCTCGGCCGCGTACTTCTCGGGATCGGCTGCCGGCAGGTCGATCTTGTTGAGCACCGGGATGATCTCGAGGTCGTTGTCCATCGCGAGGTACAGGTTCGCGAGGGTCTGCGCCTCGATGCCCTGCGCCGCGTCGACCAGCAGGATCGCGCCCTCGCACGCGGCGAGCGAGCGCGACACCTCGTAGGTGAAGTCGACGTGGCCCGGGGTGTCGATCATGTTGAGCGCGAAGGTCTCGCCGTCGAGCTCCCACGGCATGCGCACAGCCTGCGACTTGATCGTGATGCCGCGCTCGCGCTCGATGTCCATGCGGTCGAGGTACTGGGCGCGCATCGAGCGGTCGTCGACGACGCCCGTCAGCTGCAGCATCCGGTCGGCGAGGGTCGACTTGCCGTGGTCGATGTGGGCGATGATGCAGAAGTTGCGGATCCTCGCCGGATCGGTCGAGGCAGGCTCGAGTGCCTTGGAGGCTCGGGGGCTCACGGGTCCTTCTCGTCGGGATGGGCTCGGTGGAGCTGGGTGCGGAAGGTCCCATTCTTCCACAGCGGATGCGGTCGGCCGCGTTGCGAGCGGGCCGCGGCCGCTGGTAGAGTCATCCGTTGGCTTCCCCTTCTCCTGCGCGCCCGTCGCGCGGGGTCGGGTCGCGGCGGGGCTCTGACGAGCACGAGCCGCCGCCAACCACGCTTCGAACCAGGACAGGACACCATGGCGAACATCAAGTCGCAGATCAAGCGCATCCTCACCAACGAGAAGGCGACCCTCCGCAACCGCGCCGTCAAGAGCGAGCTCAAGACCGCTGTGCGCGAGGCCCGCAAGGCCATCGCCGCCGGCGACAAGGAGGCCGCGCAGGTCAAGGTCGCCGCGGCGAACCGCAAGCTCGACAAGGCGGTCTCGAAGGGCGTCATCCACCGCAACCAGGCCGCGAACCGCAAGTCGGCCATCGCGAAGCAGGTCGCGTCGCTCTGAGCTGAGCCGCACGCACGCGAGGGGGTCCCGGACGGGGCCCCCTTCGTCGTGCGCGCCCGTGCCCGCCCTGACCGCGCCGGCCCATCCCCCACCCACCGAGTGGCGCCTCCGGCGATCGAGTGGCGCCTCCGGCGATCGAGTGGCGCCTCCGGCGATCGAGTGGCGCCTCCGGCGATCGAGTGGCGGCTCCGGCGATCGGATGCGCCGGGCGGCGTCAGGCGGGGAAGGCGACCGCGCGCACGGGGGCGCCGTCGCCGGCGAGCCGCAGCGGGAAGAAGCCCACGCGCACGCGATCAGGCACGAGCTCGAGCCCGCGCACGTTCTCGACGATGAGGCCGTCGGCGCCGAGCACGGCCTCGTGGACCGGGAACGACGCCTCCGCCTCCCCTGTCGGGTCGGGGCTCAGCGTGTCGACGGCGAGCACGCGCATGCCCCGGCGCAGCAGCTCGGCCGCGGCCTCCGCCGCGAGCGACGGGTGCCGGAGGCGCCGCGCATCGCCGAACCATCGCGCCCAGCCGGTGTCGAGCAGCACGATCGGCGGGAGGTGCTCCGGCAGCGGTGCCACGGCCTCCAGCCGTTCGAGGTCGATGCGCTCGCCGTCGCCGAGGCCCGGCACGCGCAGCACGATCGCGTCGCCGACGAGCTCGTCGAGCGCCACCTCCGCCATCGTCCGCCCGCCCGGCACCGTGTGCGAGGGCGCGTCGACGTGCGTGCCGGTGTGCGAGCCGAGCTCGAGCCGCGCCACGTCGACGCCGTCGGCCGCGACCGTCAGCGCCGGCGCGATGCGCACCTCGGGATCGCCCGGGTAGACCGGCATGCCCTGCTCGATCGGGTGGCTGAGGTCGATCAGGCCGCTCGCCTGCGCGCGCGACCCCGGTGCGCCCGCCGGGTCAGCGCGCATCCGCCGTCTCGGCGAGGTGCGGCGCCGGCGCCCCGCCCTTCGAGCGGCCCGGCAGCGAGACGAACAGGTAGAGCAGGAAGGTGACGGCGAAGGCCGGCACGGTCGCGCCGATCGGCAGCGGCCAGACGTACGCCCACACGTAGGCGAGCGTCGCGCCGACCGCCCAGCTGCCGATCGCGAGCCAGTTCACGCCGCCGCGGTACCAGTAGCGACCGCCGCTCGGGCGGAGGATGTCGGCGTCGTAGGAGCGGCGCCGCAGCAGGTAGTAGTCGACGATCATGATCGCGAACACGGGTGCGAAGAGCGCGCTGATGAGCACGAGGAAGGTCGTGAACTGCTCGAGGAGCCCGAAGAACGTCGCGCCGATGATCGAGATGACGCCGAGCACGAGGGCGGTCGCGAGGAACGGGATGCGGCGGCCCGGGATCGCGTTCACGACCGACGTCACCATGCCGTAGACGACCATCGTGTTCGTCGCCATCACCGACAGGAAGATCGCGACGGCGAAGATCGCGCCGAACGGGTCGATCACGGTCACCGGGTCGAACGGCACGGCCTCGCCGCCGCTCAGCACGACGTAGCCGATCGCGGTGGCGCCGAGCGTCATCGCCGTCACCGTCGACAGCGTGTAGCCGATGCCCGAGCCGATCGCGCCTCCCCGCGTGGTGCGCGCGAAGCGGTTGAAGTCGGCCGAGAGCACCGTCCACGAGATGGCGGTCGCGAGCACGACGTCGAAGACCAGGCCCGGGGTGTAGAACGGCTCGGCGGTGCCGGGGATCGCGGCGAACTCGGCCGGCGAGAACGACGAGAAGGCGACGACGAAGACGTAGGCGGCGATCGCGAGGATGACGGCGGCGAACCACGGCTCGACGCGGGCGACGCCCGCGTGGCCGAAGATCGCGAGCACGACCACGATCGTCTGGCAGAGCACCGCGAAGATCACCGGGCTCGAGAAGCCGGTGACGGAGGCGACGATGTAGTCGAGCGAGATGCCGGCGAGCATCGCCTGCACCCAGCTCCACCCCATCAGGATCACGACGTTGGCGGCGAGCGGCAGCAGGCTGCCGCGGATGCCGAACGGCCCGCGGGTGAGCGCCATGGTCGGCAGGCCCGTGCGAGTGCCGATCGCGCCGACCAGCACGAGCACGGCGGCGCCGAGCACCGTGCCGCCCATGATGAGGCCGAGCACGAGGCCGTACGGCACGTCGGGGATGAAGAGCGTGCCCGTGAGCAGCGTCGTGACGACGAGGTTGGCGGCGAGCCAGATCATGAGCATGCGCCCGGAGCCGTAGGTGCCGCGCACCGGCCCGGCGTCGTCGGCGTTCGCCTGCAGTCGGCGTTCGAGGCGGGAGTAGAGCGACATCGGTCTCCTTCAGCGGTGGGTCGGTGGGTCTCAGCCGAGCGGCGAGAGGTGCTCGTGCACGGCGACCAGGCGGTCGCCGTCGACGGCGAAGACGATCGACTCGCGCTCGCGGTACGACTCGCGGCCCTCGCCCGTCTCGACGGTCGTGTCGACGGTGTGGGTGAAGACGGCGGCGCCCGGCAGCGGCTGCACGAGGCGGTCGCTCGAGCTGCACGCGACCACGCGCCAGCCGCTGTCGACCCACTCCTGCCAGAGGCGCTCGTACGCGGCTCGGTCGTCGAGCCGGGCCGGCTCGGTGTGGAAGACGAAGGATGCGTCGGCGGCGAAGGCGGCGAAGTAGCGCGGGCCGTCGGTGGCGGCGAACGCCTCGACGATGGCGTCGGCCGCCGCCTCGACCTCGGCGCGATCAGGCGTGCGCACGGGACGCTCCCTCGCGGGGCGCCATCGCGCTCAGCAGCTCGTAGACGACGTGGCTGGCCGCGACGGCCGTGAGCTGCGCGTGGTCGTAGGCGGGAGCGACCTCGACGACGTCGGCGCCGACGATCCGGAGGTCGGCGAGCGCCCGCAGCATGCGCAGCAGCTCGCGGCTCGTGAGCCCGCCCGCCTCGGGCGTGCCGGTCCCGGGCGCGTGCGCCGGGTCGAGCACGTCGATGTCGATCGAGATGTAGAGCGGCGCGTCGCCCACCCTGCCTCGGATCCGCTCGATCGCGGCCCCCGCGCCGTGCTCCTCGACGAACTCGCTCGTCACGACAGCGAATCCGAGGCGCTCGTCGTCCTCGAGGTCGTCCTTGTCGTAGAGCGGCCCGCGGGTGCCGACGTGCATGCTCGCCGTCAGGTCGATGAGCCCCTCCTCGGAGGCGCGGCGGAACGGGGTGCCGTGCGTGACGGGCGCCCCGAAGTACGTGTCCCAGGTGTCGAGGTGCGCGTCGAAGTGCAGCACCGCGACGGGGCCGTGCTCGGCGTGCACCGCGCGCAGCAGCGGCAGCGCGATCGTGTGGTCGCCGCCGATGACGACGAGGCGGTCGGCGTGCCGGCGCAGCTCGCGCGCGCCGGCCTCGATCTCGGCGACCGCCGCGGCGATGTCGAAGGGGTTCGCGACCAGGTCGCCCGCGTCGGCGACCTGCTGCGAGGCGAAGGGGAACACGTCCTGCGCCGGGTTGTACGGCCGCAGCAGCCGCGACGCCTCGCGCACGTGCGCGGGGCCGAAGCGCGCGCCGGGGCGGTAGCTCACGCCGCTGTCGAACGGCACGCCCGCGACGGCGATGTCGGCGCGCCCCACCTCGTCGAGGCGCGGCAGCCGGGCGAAGGTCGCGATGCCTGCGAAGCGCGGTACGGCGCTCGCGTCGACCGGTCCGCGCGGGCTCTTGGCGGCGTTCGGAGAGGGTTGCATGCTAGACAACTTTCGATACTCTGGGCGCAACGATTGACCACACGGTACGCCGGGGCCCCGACCGCGTCAAGCGGACGGCCGGCGAGGCAGGAGCAGCATGCGCGCGATCCACCCTTCGGCCGACGAGACCGCGCTCGCCATCGGCGCGAAGCTGCGGGCGGTCCGCACCTCGCAGGGCATGTCGCTCAGCCAGGTGGCGACGAGCACGGGGCTCTCGAAGGGCTTCCTCAGCCGGCTCGAGCGCGACGAGACCTCCCCGAGCGTCTCGACCCTGGTGCAGCTGTGCCAGGTGCTGTCGCTGCCCGTCGGCGCGCTCTTCGCCGAGCCCGACGTGCAGCTGATCTCCTACGCCGACGCGCCCAGGATCAACCTCGGCGGGTTCGGCGCGGACGAGCGGATGCTCTCCCCCCGCAGCCAGGAGGGCCTGCAGGTGCTGCGATCGGAGCTCGAGCCCGACGCGCACGGCGGCAGCGAGCTCTACACGATCAGCTGCGACGTCGAGGTGCTCCACGTCGTCAAGGGCACGCTGTCGGTGCGCTTCGCCGACCGCACGGTCGTCGTGCGCGCCGGCGACGCGCTCACGCTGCCCGGCCGCGAGCCGCACACGTGGCGCGTCGAGGAGGACCGCCCCGCGGTCGCGATCTGGGTGCTCGTGCCGGCGCCCTGGAGCGGATCGGCGTAGCGGTGCTCAGGCCGCCTGGCGGATCGCGAGCTGCCGCACGAGGCGCTCGACCGCGTGCTGCGGGTCGCGCTCCGCGCCCTTGACCGCGGCGTCGGCGTGCGCGATCGCCTCGATCGCGTCGCACAGCAGCGCGTCGGAGAGGCCGCGCAGGTCGCGGCGGGCGTTGCGCACCTGCCAGTCCTGCATGCCGAGCTGCCGCGCCGCCTGCCCGTCGCCGCCGCCGGCGCCCGAGACCTTCGCGAGCTGCCGGTAGCGCATGGCGAACGCGGCGACGATCGGCACCGGGTCGGCGCCCGTGGCGATCGCCTGCCGCAGCGTGACGAGGGCGCGCGCGACATCGCCGGCGATCACGGCGTCGACCACCGCGAACGCCGTCGTCTCGACGCGACCGGCGTAGTAGGTGCGCACGACCTGCTCGGTGACGGTGCCGTCGGTGTCCTGCGCCACCTGGCGCACGGCGTTCGCGAGCTCGGCGATGTCGGACGCGAACGCGTCGACGAGCGCGGCGATCGCCCCGGGCGTCGCGTCGCGCTCGAGCAGGCGGAGCTCGGCCCGCACGAACGGCACGAGCTCGTCGCGCTTCAGCGGCTGGCACACCACCTCGATCGCACCCGGCGTGGAGCGGATGGCGTCGAGCATCTTCTTGCCGCGCACGGTCGAGCCGTCGTGGCGGATGACGAGGGTCGTGCCGTCGACGGGCGCGGCCAGGTAGCGCAGGGCGTCGGCGATGAACGCGTCGGTCGCCTTGACGCCGTTCTCGACGCGGATGAGGCGCGGCTCGTCGAACAGCGAGGGGCTCGCGATGAGCTCGAGTGCGCCGTCGCTGTACTGGCCGGCGTCGACGTCGTGCACCTCGAGCTCGGGATCCTCGAGCAGCAGCAGCGCGCGGAGCCGCTGCAGGGCGCGGCCCGCGAGGTACGACTCCTTGCCGAAGACCAGCACGAGCGGCGCGGGAGAGATCTGCTCCCAGCCGATCTTCGGGATGCTCGCCGCCATGCCCCCAGCCTACGGCGGGGCGCCCACGCGCTCCGACCAGACGCGCACCTCGCCGGCCTGCTCGCCGCCGACCGACAGCGCGACGGTGCCGAGCTCGTCGGTGCGGAGCACGACGCCGCCCGCGTCCCGCACGACCGCGAGCGCGGCATCCGTCGGGTGGCCGTACTCGTTCTCGCCCACGCCGACGAGCCCGACGGCGGCGCCCAGACGGCCGTAGAGCGCCGGCAGCTGGTCGGCCGAGCCGTGGTGCGCGACGACCACGACGGCGGCCCGCGGCACCCCGGTGCGCAGCAGCCGCGACTGCGCCTCGGCGCCGAGGTCGCCCAGCACGACGAGCTCGAGGCCCTCGCCCGGCAGGTCGATGGCGACGGCGACGCTCGCGTCGTTGCCGGGCTCCAGCTCGCCCATCGGCCACAGCGCATCCACCCGCACCTCCCCCGCCTGCCAGGCGTCGCCGCGGCGCGCCTCCTGCGTCGCGGCGCCCGCCGCCGCGAGCTCGGCGACGAGCGGGGCGGCGCGATCGTCGACCGGCCCGTGCACGAGCAGCCCCACCCGGCCCACGAGCGCGGGCGCCCCGCCGGCGTGGTCGGCGTCGAAGTGCGTGAGCACGAGCAGGTCGATCCGCTGCACGCCGAGCATCCGAAGGCACCCGTCGATGCGCGCCGGCTCCTGGCCCGCGTCGACGAGCACGACCGCGCCGCCGTGCCGCACGACCGTGGCGCTCCCCTGCCCCACGTCGCACTGCGCGATGCGCCAGTCGGCGAGCGCGCCGAGCCGCACGGCGGGCCACGCCGCGGTCGAGCCGGCGACGAGCGCGACGACGAGCGCCGCCGCGATGCCGCGCCCCAGCCGACCCCGCGCGTGCGCGGCGACGACGAGCGCGAGCATGGCGGATGCGGCGGCCACGCCCCAGGGCGCGGCCGGCCAGGGCGTCTGCGCCGCCGGGAGCTGCTGCGCGACCATCGCGACCTGCGCGATCCACGCGGCCGGCAGCCACGCGATCCACGCGAGCCCCGTCGCGACCGCCGGCGCGAGCGGCGCGGCGAGGCACGCGGCGAGGCCGACCACCGTGACGATCGGCGCCGCGGGGCCCGCGAGCAGGTTGGCGAGCACCGAGACGACGCTCACGCGCGCGTCGAGGCCGACGAGCACCGGCAGGCACCACAGCTGCGCCGCGGCGGGCACCGCGATGAGCGCGGCGAGGGGCATGGGCACGGCGCGCGCGAGCCAGGCGGCGATCGGGCGGGCGTGCACGATGAGGCCGCAGGTGGCGAGCACCGAGAGCGCGAAGCCCGCGCTCGTCGCGAGGTGCGGCTGCGCGGCGAGCACCACGAGCACCGCGAGCGCCAGCAGGGCGATGGCGCCGGCGCGGCGTCCGGTGACGATGCCGACGAGCGCGATCGCCGCCATCGTGCCGGCCCGCACCACGGACGGCTCGGGCGTGACGAGCACGACGAACCCCGCGAGCGCAGCGCCCGCGACGGCGACCCGCACCGAGCGGCGCGCGCCGGCCGCAGCGGCGGCCTGGAACGCCGCCCCCACGACGATGACGCAGTTGGCGCCGGAGACGGCGGTGAGGTGGCTGAGCCCCGCGTCGAGCATGGCGGTGCGCAGCACGGGGCTCACGCGCCGCTCGTCGCCGATCGCGAGCCCCGGCAGCAGCTCGCCGCCCATGCCGGGCAGCTGCGCCGAGGCGCCGAGCAGGCCGTCACGCAGCGCTCCCGCCCACGACGCCCACGGCGGCGGCTCCTCGCCCTCGAGCCGCTCGCACGTGATGAGCCAGCGGATGCCGTCGAGCCACGCGTCGCAGCCGCCGGTCGCGGTCGCGCCGATCCGCAGCGGCGCCTCGGTGCGCAGCAGCACGGCGCTGCCCACGATGCCGCCGCCGTCGCACCCGGTGACAAGCACCTCGGCGGGCGCCGCCTCGCCGAGCACCAGCAGCGACAGGGCGTCGCACTCGTCGAGCGCGGCCGCGGCCGCCGCGTCGGCGCCGGCGAGCAGCGGCACCGCGAGCGCCGCCCCGACACCCGCGGAGCGGAGCGCCGCTGCGAGGCGGCTGTCGGGACGGC
Source organism: Agrococcus sediminis (assembly GCF_007923295.1). Classification (GTDB taxonomy): domain Bacteria; phylum Actinomycetota; class Actinomycetes; order Actinomycetales; family Microbacteriaceae; genus Agrococcus; species Agrococcus sediminis. The sequence continues at coordinate 324,285 of NZ_VOIR01000013.1, forward strand.
GCGCGGATGCCCCACGCGCGCCGAGCAGGCACGCGCCGGCCACGAGCGCGCAGATGACCGCCGCCGGGCCGACCGCCGCCGCGTGCGGGCTGAGCGCCGCCAGCACCGCCCACGCGAGAGCGACCGGCAGCGCGAGCCGGAGGTCGCGCATCAGCCCGGGCTCGCGTTCACAGCGTCACGAGCGGCGTGAGGGTCGCGAGCAGCGCCGGCCCGATGCCCGGCACGTCGTCGAGCTGCGCGACGTCGGTGAAGGGGCCGTGCTCGTCGCGGTGCGCGACGATCGCGGTCGCGAGCGACGGTCCGACCCTCGGCAGGGTCTCGAGCGCCGACTGGTCGGCGCGGTTGAGCGAGACGAGCCCGCCCTCCTCCGGCGCGGCCGAGGCGAGCGCCGCCTGCTCCTCGGCGGTCGGCACCACCAGCTGCTCGCCGTCCACCACCGCCCGCGCGAGGTTGAGCGCGCCGGGCGCGGCCCCGTCGACCGTGCCGCCGGCGCGGGCGACGGCGTCGAGCACGCGGGCGCCCGCCGGCAGGCGGTAGACGCCGGGCTCCGCCACCGCGCCCTGCACGTCGACGACGAGCTCGGCGGAGGCCGTCGCGACCGGCGCGGGCACGATCGCGGCCGGCTGCGCGTCGACGACCATCCGCTGCGCGACGCCGCCCGCGACGGCGCCGAGCACGAGCAGCACGGCGGCCCCTGCGCCCAGCCGCCAGCGCGCATCCGCGAGCCGCCCATCCCCACTGGCCATCCGGGCACGGTACGGCCGCGCCCCGCCGGCGGGTGCGGGCGGGGCGGGAGGCTGTGGAGGAGGCGGGGTGGGTGGTCTCGACTCGCGCGGCTGCGCCGCGCGGCTCGACCAACGGAGGAAGCGCCGCGCGGCTCGACCAACGGAGGAAGCGCCGCGCGGCTCGACCAGCGGAGGCGGCGCGGGTGGTCTCGACTCGCGCTGCTGCGCCGCGCGGCTCGACCAGCGGAGCCGGGCCCCTAGCCGATCACGAAGTTCACGAGGCGCGGGGCCCGCACGACGACGTGGCGCACCTCGGCGTCGCCGATCGAGCGCACGACGCCCGGCAGCTCGCGCGCGGTGCGCTCGAGGTCGGCGTCGGCGATGTCGGCGGGCACGTCGACGCGGTCGCGCACCTTGCCGTTCACCTGCACGACGGCCGTCACCGACTGCTCCACGAGCAGCGAGCGGTCGGCCTTGCGCCAGCCGGCGTTCGCGATCGACGGCTCGAAGCCGAGGTTCGCCCACATGTCCTCGGCCGTGTACGGCGCGAAGAGCGACAGGCCGAGCGCGATCGTCTCCACCGCCTCGCGCACCGCCGGGTCGGCGGCGCCGGGACCGGAGTCGACCGCCTTGCGGGTGGCGTTCGTCAGCTCCATGAGGCGCGCGACGACGACGTTGAACTTCAGGCTCTCGATGAGGCCCGGCGCATCCGCGAGGAACCGGTGCGTCTCGCGCCGCAGCGCGCGGTCGCCCGGCTTCGGGTCGGTGCCGGCCCGCGCGAGCGGCTCCTTCGACAGCCGCCAGGCGCGCGCGAGGAACTTCTGCGCGCCGGTGGGGCTGACGTCCTTCCAGTCGATGTCGTCCTCGGGGGGACCGGCGAAGCTCATCGACAGGCGGATGGCGTCGACGCCGAACTGCTCGAGCTCCTCCGAGAGCGTGACGAGGTTGCCCTTCGACTTCGACATCTTCGCGCCGTCGAGGATCACCATGCCCTGGTTGAGCAGCGACTCGAACGGCTCGGTGAACGGCACGTGGCCGAGGTCGAACAGCACCTTCGTGATGAAGCGCGCGTACAGCAGGTGCAGGATGGCGTGCTCGACGCCGCCCACGTAGCGGTCGACGGGCGCCCAGCGCTCCACCTGGCGCGGGTCGAAGGCCTGGGTGTCGTCGTTCGGGCTCAGGAACCGCAGGTAGTACCAGGAGGAGTCGACGAACGTGTCCATCGTGTCGGGGTCGCGGCGCGCCGGGCTGCCGTCGATCGGCGACGGCACGTTCACCCAGTCGTCGGCGGCACCGAGCGGGCTCGTGCCCTTCGGCGACAGGTCGAGGCCCGCCGAGTCGGGCAGCGTCACGGGCAGCTGCTCGAGCGGCACCGGCACCTCCTGCCCGTCGGCCGTGTGGACGATGGGGATGGGCGTGCCCCAGTAGCGCTGCCGGCTCACGAGCCAGTCGCGCAGCCGGAACGACTTCGCGGCCCGGCCGACGCCCTTCGCCTCGAGCAGCTGCACCATGCGGCCGATCGCGTGCTGCTTCGACATCCCGTCGAGCTCGCCCGAGTTGATCATGCGGCCGTCGCCCGTGAGCGCCTCGCCGGTCGTCTTCGGGTCGAGCGCGGGCAGGTCGTCGGGCAGCACGGCGTTGCCGTGCTCGTCGAGCGGAATCGCCGGCATGACCCCCGTGACCGGCGCGTTCGTGTCGACCACGACCTTGACGGGCAGGTCGAACACGCGCGCGAAGTCGAGGTCGCGCTGGTCGTGCGCGGGCACGGCCATCACGGCGCCGTGGCCGTAGTCGGCGAGCACGTAGTCGGCGGCCCACACGGGCAGCCGCTCCCCCGTGAGCGGGTGGATGGCGAAGCGCTGCAGGTCGACGCCCGTCTTCACGCGCTCGGTGCTCTGGCGGTCGATCTCGGTCATGCGGCCGACGTCGTCCAGGTAGGCCTGGAACCGCATCCGCACCTCCGCCGGGGCGCCCGCGACGAGCTCGGCGGCGAGGTCGGAGTCGGGGGCGACCACCATGAACGTGGCGCCGTAGAGGGTGTCGGGCCGGGTCGTGAACACCGGCACGCGCGAGTGGTGGCCCTCGATCTCGAACTCGACCTCGGCGCCCTCGGAGCGGCCGATCCAGTTGCGCTGCATGCGCAGCACCTTCTCGGGCCAGCGGCCCTCGAGCTGGTTGAGGTCGTCGAGCAGCCGGTCGGCGTAGTCGGTGATCTTGAAGTACCACTGCGTGAGCTTCTTCTTCACGACCGGGGTGTCGCAGCGCTCGCAGCGGCCGTCGATGACCTGCTCGTTCGCGAGCACCGTCTGGTCCTTGGGGCACCAGTTGACGTTCGACGGCTTGCGGTACGCGAGGCCCGCCTTGTACAGCTCGAGGAACAGCCACTGGTTCCACTTGTAGTACGCCGGGTCGGAGGTGTGCAGGATGCGGTCCCAGTCGAACGCGGTCGCGTACTGCCGCATCGAGCGCTTGTGCTGCTCGATGTTCGACTCGGTCCAGGCCTTGGGGTCGACGCCGCGCTTGATCGCCGCGTTCTCGGCCGGCAGGCCGAAGGAGTCCCACCCGATCGGGTGCAGCACGTTGAAGCCCTGCTGGCGCCAGTAGCGCGCGAGCACGTCCCCGTAGGCGTACGACTCGGCGTGGCCCATGTGCAGGTCGCCGGAGGGGTACGGGAACATGTCGAGCACGTACTTGCGCGGCCGGGCGTCGGTCTCGTCGTCGGTCGCGAAGGGGCGCAGGCGATCCCACACGGGCAGCCAACGCTGCTGGATGCGGGCGAAGTCGTAGGTCTCGTCGGTCACTGAAGGCTCCTGGGTGGCGTCGGCCGGTTGCGGCCGCACATCCTCCGAGTCTACGGCGACCCGTGCCGGGCACCTCGTGACACAATCGAGCGCGAGCGGGGCAGCGAGCCTCGGAGGGAGGTCGTCGGTGCCGGAGTTCGAGAACCCGCCCGCGACCGTCGACGTGCCCGGAGCGCGCGTCACCCGCATCGTCGCCGTCGACGCGCCGCGCAGCGCCGTCTGGCGCTGCCTCACCGAGCCCGAGCTGCTCGCCCGCTGGCTCGGCGACATCGCCGCCTTCCCCGACGGCGTCGTGGCCGGCGCGACCGGCCGCTTCGCGTGGTCGGGCGAGGTCGTGCTCGCCGCGCGCGTGCAGGAGCTCGACCCCGAGTCGCGCTTCGTCTTCGACTGGGCCGAAGGCATCCTCTCCGAGCGGGCGTCGACGGTCGAGATCACCCTGCGCGACGTCGACGGCTCGACGCAGGTGCACCTCGTCGAGCACGGCTTCCCGCTCGAGGGCGACGACGCGACGCGCCGTGAGGCGCTGCGCGCGCTCGCCGCCGGCTGGACGGTCGAGCTCGACGAGCTCGTCGACCTGGCCGAGTCGCTCCGCGCCGCCTGAGCGCGGCCCCGAGCGCGCGCGGCTCAGGCGCCGAGCGGCACGAGCGACGCGAGCATCGCGGCGGCCTTCACGTGCAGCTCGTCGACCTCGAACGCCGCCTCCGACAGCGCCGTCACACCGCCGCCGACGCCGATGTGGGCACCCGCCGCGTCGGCGACGACGCCCCGGATGGTCATCGCCAGCTGGCACGACTCCCCGGCGACCAGCCCGAAGCATCCGGCGTACACGCCCCGCGGCGCGCCCTCGAGCGCCTGCAGCAGCTCGACCGTGCGGCGCTTCGGCGCGCCCGTCATCGAGCCGGCGGGGAAGAGCGAGCGCACGGCGTCGAGCGGCCCGCGGCCCGGCAGCAGCCGGCCCTGCACCGTGGAGACGAGCTGGTGCACCGTTGGGTAGGTCTCGACGCCGAGCAGGCTCGTCACCTCGACGGTGCCAGGCACGCAGACGCGCTGCAGGTCGTTGCGGCACAGGTCGACGATCATGACGTTCTCGGCGCGCTCCTTCTCGCTCTCGAACAGCTCGGTCGCGAGCGCCGCGTCGTCGTCGGCGCCGCGGCGGCGCGTGCCCTTGATGGGCCGCGTGGTGGCGACGCCGTGCTCGACGCGGAGGAACGTCTCGGGGCTCGCGCTCGAGAGCGTCACCCCGGCGATGCGCAGCAGCCCGCCGTGGTGCACGGGGCTCGCGGCGCGCAGCCGCGCGTGCGTCGCGACCATGTCGAGCGGCGGCGCCTCGATGGCGGTCGTGAGGCACAGCACGTACGAGTCGCCGTCGTGGATGTGCTCGCGGCAGCGCTCGACCTTCTCGGCGTAGCCGGCGTCGTCGTCGCGCCAGCGCAGCCGATGCGCGTCGACGTGCGCGATCGGTGGCAGCGCGACCGGCGGCGCGGGCGGCAGCGCCCAGGGCTCGCCGAGCCGCGACTGCAGCTGGGCTCGCCCGCCCTCGACCACCACCCACCGGTCGAGCAGCAGCCACGCCGCCTCGGGGAAGCGGCCCGCGGCGGGCTCGAGCCCGAGCATCCGCACCCCCGCCTCGTAGCCGAGCCAGCCCACCCACGCGCCCGGCAGCACGGCGCGTGCCGCCTCGAGCGCCGCCACCGCGTCGGCGGCCTCGAGCGGCTCGCCGTCGAGCGTCGCGGCGCCGTCGCGCACGACGAGCACGTGCTCGCCCGTGCCGATCACATGGGCGCCCGACGAGGAGGAGTCGAGCCACACGACGTCGGCCGCCGCGGCCTCGAGGGCGGCGAACGCCGCCTCCGCGCTCGTCTCGACCGGAGCCGTCCACCGAGCGCCGAGGTGCGGCAGGAGAGCCGCAGAGGTCGCTGGCATAAGGTGCATCCTATGAGCGGGGACGGCGGCGTGCGCGCCTGGACGGGCACCCGCTTCTCCCCCGTCGACGAGCCGGTCGGCGCCACCCTCGCCGCCGACTCGTGGCTGAGCGTCGACGGCGCGGTGCTGGCGTTCGAGCGGCACCGCGCGCGGTTCGCGGATGCCGTGGCCGACGCGGGCGGGAGCCGGCACGACGCGCTCGCCGCGGCCGACGCCGTCGCCCAGCTCGTGCCCGTCGGACGCTGGTCGCCGCGCCTCGACCTGACCCCCGCCGGGATCCGCCTGCGCCTCCGCACGCCGCCGCCCGCGGGCGGCACGGTCGAGGTCGTCACCGCGTCGCGCGACCCGCGCACGCTGCCGCTGCGCAAGGGCCCCGACCTCGCCGCGCTCGGCGAGCTCCAGGCCGAGGAGCGGGCCCGCGTGGGCGCCGACGTCGAGCCCGTGCTCACGCACGAGGGGCTCGTCGCCGAGGGCGCCTGGTCGGCGCTCGTGTGGTGGCGCGGCGACGCGCTCCGCCTGCCGGATGCCGCGATCCCGCGGCTGCCGTCGGTCACCGCCGCGGTGCTCGCCGAGCTCGCCCGGGAGGCGGGCGTCGCGCTGCGCGAGGAGCGGGCGCGGCCCGAGGACCTCGCGGGCGCGGAGGTGTGGCTCGCGAACGCGCTGCGCGGCATCCGCGTCGTGTCGGCATGGCACGGCGGCCCCGCGCTCGCCCCCGTCGACACCGGCTCGGGAAGCCGGGCCGCCGCCTGGCGGGCGCGCCTCGAGGCTGCCCGCACGAGGCCGGCGGGCCGGCCGTGATCGACGACCTCATCGACGTCGCGCTCGAGACGATCGGCTCGATCGACCCGTGGCTGCGCACCCTGATCGCCGGGCTCGCGATCCTGCTCGAGACGAGCGTGCTGCTGGGGCTCGTGGTGCCCGGCGACACGATCGTCATCATCGCGGCGCTCGCCGTCGAGGAGTGGCCGTGGTGGCTCGCGCTCATCGGCGCGACCGTGGTCGGCGCGCTCTGCGGCGAGACCATCGGCTTCGCGATCGGCCGGTGGCTCGGGCCGTCGATCGACCGGTGGCTCGCCCGCCGCTGGCCGCGCGCCTCCGAGCGCTGGCGCCGCACCGAGCGCTACCTCTCCCGCCGCGGCGGGATCGCCATCTTCCTCTCGCGGTTCCTGCCGGTCGCGCACTCGCTCGTGCCGCTCATCGTCGGCGGCGCGGGCATGCCGTACCGGCGCTTCCTCGCGTGGACGCTCCCCGCATGCGTGCTGTGGGCGAGCGCCTACGCCACCGCCGGCTGGCTCGCCGGCGGCACGTACCGCGAGCTCGCCGACGAGCTCCACGGCGCCGGCTTCGTGCTCGTCGGGGCGGTCGTCGCGTTCCTGCTGCTCGTGTGGCTCGTGAAGCACCTCGTCTCGCGGGGCGAGGCGCGCCACATGGAGGACTGAGCCCGCCCCGCGCTCACGCGGCGCGCACCGCGACCGTGCGATCGACGAGGTCGGCCGGCAGGGGCGCGTGGCTGATGGCGAGCACGATGCGGCCGTCGCCGCGGGCAGCTTGGAGGATGTCGCGGAGCATCGGCTCGGCGAGCTCGCGGTCGACGGATGCGGTGGGCTCGTCGAGCACGAGGACGCGCACGTCGGCGAGCAGCGCGCGGGCGAGCGCGATGCGCTGCGCCTGCCCGCCGGAGACGAGGCCGCCGCGCTCCCCAAGCTGCGTCGCGAGCCCGTCGCGCTCGCGCGCCCAGTCGGCGAGGCCGACCCGCTCGAGCACCGCCCACAGCTCGGCGTCGTCGGCGGTGTCGCGGGCGAAGCGCAGGTTCTGCTCGAGGTCCTCGTCGAAGATGTGCGGGCGCTGCTCGACCAGCAGCACCGAGCGACGCAGCGCGTCCGGGTCGATGCCCCGCACATCGCGCCCGCCGATGCGGTAGCCGCCGGTCGACTCGAGCAGCCGCACGAGCGCGAGCGCGAGGGTCGACTTGCCGGCGCCCGAGGGGCCGACGACCGCGACCGTCTCGCCCGGCTGCGCGACGAGGTCGACCGGCCGGAAGGCGGGTGCGCGCCCGGGCCACGCGGCCTGCAGGCCGGAGAGCTCGAGCGCGCCCGACGGCGGCACCGCGTCTCCGCCGTCGGCGGGCACGGCGGCCGCCGAGGCGTCATCGGGCAGTGCCTCGGCGACCCGCTCGGCGGCGGCGTGCGACTCGCGCCAGGCGATCACCGCCGGCGGCGCGGCGCCCCACACCTCGAAGACCGCGAGCCCGATGAGCGCCACGAGCGCGGCGAGCGGGCCCGAGAGGCCGCCCTCCGCGACCGCCGGGGCCGCGATGAGCACGGCGGCGAGCACGCTGCCGCCGGCGGCGAGCGCGATGAGCCCGGCTCCCGCCCCGGCGGCGAGCGCGTGCCGGCGGGCGCGGCGCACGAGCTCGGCGTCGAGCGCCTCGAGCGCGCGGCGCCGCTCGCGCTCCGCACCGTAGGCGCGCAGCAGGTCGAGGGCGCGCACGTGGTCGACGAGCGCCGCCTCGAGCCGCGACCGCAGCGGCCCGAGCGCCGCGTCGGCGCTGCCGGCGATGCGCGCGGTCACGAGCGCCGCGAGCCCGCCCGCGACGACCACGGCAACGAGCAGCGCCGCCCCGGCTGCGGGCAGGATCCAGGCGACGGTGGCGATCGCGAGCCCGACCGCGATCCCGCTCGCCGTCAGCGGCCCGACGACGCGCAGCGGCCAGTCCTGCAGCCGGTCGACGTCACCCACGAGCCGCGGCATGAGCTCGCTCGAGCGGCCGACCCCGACAGGGGCCACCGGCCGCAGCCGGTCGAAGGCCGCGCGCCGGGCCGAGCCGAGCATCCGGAACGCCGCCTCGTGCGAGACGAGCCGCTCGAGGTAGCGACCGGCGGCGCGCCCGATGGCGAAGGCGCGCACGCCCACGATCGCCATCTGCAGGTGCAGGATCGGCGGCTGGGACGACGCGGCGGCGAGCAGCCAGCCGGCGGTGGCCATGAGCGCGATCGCGAGCGTCGCGGTGAGCGCCGCCGCCGCGATGCCGCCGGCCATGCGCCGCCGCTGGCCGAGGGTCCTGAGCACCTCGCGGCCGGTCACGCGGCCACCTCCGCGCCCAGTCGCACGACCCGGTCGGCGGCCGCGATCACCGCGGGCCGGTGGCTCGCGACGAGCACGATCGCCCCGTCGTCGGCCGCCGCGCGCAGCCCCTCGAGCACCCGCAGCTCGCTGTCGGCGTCGAGCGCGCTCGTGGGCTCGTCGGCGAGCAGCACCGCGGCGCCGGTCGCGACGCGGTGGAGCGCCCGCGCGAGCACCACGCGCTGCGCCTGGCCGCCCGAGAGCCCCAGCGAGCCGCCGGTCGCCGGCTCGAGCCGGGCCTGCAGGTCGACGGCGATGCCGGCGCGGGCGAGCGCGGCCTCGACGGCGCGGTCGACTTCGGCGGCGCTGTCGGATCCGGCGGCGCTGCCGGATGCGTCGGGCCGGCCGAGCGCGACGTTGTCGCGCACCGTGCCGGTCACCACGGCGTCCCAGGCGCCCTGCGGCGCCCAGGCCAGCGCCGACGCATCCGGCACCGCGCCGTCGAGGCCGACCCGGCCGCGCGCCGGGGCGAGGCCGAGCAGCCCCGCGAAGGCGCTCGACTTGCCCGCGCCCGACGCCCCGGCGAGCACCACGAGCTCGCCGGGCATCGCGCGCAGCGACACCGGCGGCAGCCAGCGCTCCCCGCGGCGCACCTCGAGCGACTCGACGACGAGGCCGGGCCCCGCGGCGGGCGCCGGCCGCACGGTGCTCGCCGGCGCCTCGATGAGGTCGAGCACCGCGCGGGACGCCTCGAGGCCCTCGGTCGACGCGTGGTACGCGGCCCCGACCTGCCGGACCGGCCAGAACGCATCCGGCACCAGGATGAGCACGCTGAAGGCGAGCCCGAGCGCGATGTCGCCCTCGACGAGTCGGATGCCGACCGAGACGGCGACGAGCGCCACCGAGAGCGCACCGGCGAGCTCGAGCACCATCGACGACACGAACGAGACGCGCAGCACCGCCATCGTGCGCTCGCGGTGCTGGTCGCTCAGCGCGTCGACGCGCGCGGCCGCGCGCCGGTCGCGGCCGAACAGCCGCAGCGTCGCGAGCCCCTCGAGGGTGTCGAGCCACGAGCGGGCGAGCTTGGCGGTGGACGCCCACTGCTCGCGCTGCAGCCGCTCGGTCGCGAGGCCGATGAGCACCATGAAGACGGGGATGAGCGGCAGGCACAGCAGCACCGCGATGCCGCTGAAGGGGTCTTGCAGCCACAGCGCCGCGACCACGATCGGCGTCGCGACGACCGTGCGCACGAGCTGCGGCAGGAACTGGCCGAACCAGCCGTCGAGCGCAGCGAGCCCCCGGCCGAGCGCCGTCGCGGTGTCGGCGGCCCCGGCGGGGCTGCCGTGCTCGCCGATGCGCGCGAGCGCCGCGGTGCGCAGCTGCGACTGCACTCGCGCGGCGGCTGCCGGCGCCAGGGAGCCCGACAGCCACGCGGTCGCGGCCCGCACGAGCACGGCGACCGCCGCGAGCGCGACGTCGGGCACGACCGACGCCGGCGGCGCTCCCTGCACGACGGCGCCGATCGCGTGCCCCGCGAACCACGCGAACGCGACGATCGCGCCCGTCTGCACGAGCGCGACGACCCCCTCCCGCAGCAGGTGAGCTCGCGCGCCGGGGGCGTGCCGCAGCAGGCGCGGATCGAGCGGGGCGCGGCTGGCGCGCGCGGGCGGCTGCGGCCGGTGGGCCCTCGGCACGTCGGCGATCGGGAGGCTCGGCTCGGTCAGTGCGCTGCCGCTTCGACGGCCGCGACGGTGACGCGCCGGCGGAAGACCCAGTAGGTCCACGCCTGGTAGGCCAGCACGAGCGGCAGGCAGATGAGCGCCGCCCACGTCATCACCTCGAGCGTGTAGGGGCTCGAGGAGGCGTTCGCGACGGTGAGCCCGACGAAGTCGGCGGTCGGGTTCGACGCCGGCATGACGAACGGCCCGCCCGCGCGAGTCAGCAGCGAGCCGAAGAGCGCGAGCACGGCGAAGGCGACGGTCGCGGCGGTGAGGGCGAACGCGCGCCCGTCGCGGCCCACGCCGTTCATGAGCCAGGCGCCCACGAGCGCCACCGCGGCGAGCGCCGAGAGCACGACGACGAGCGGCGTGGGGTTCTGGGCGACCGTCCACGCGAGGAACACGACGGCGACGACGCCGGTGCCGAGCAGCGCCCGGCCGGCGAGCGCGTGCGCGCGCTGCTTGAGGTCGCCGTCGGTCTTGAGCGCGAGGAACACGGCGCCGTGCGCCAGGAAGAGCCCGAGCGTCGTGATGCCGCCGAGCAGCGCGTAGGGGCTCAGCAGCGACAGCAGGCCGCCGGTCATGAGCGCTCCGCCCTGGTGCGGCTCCATCGGCAGGCCCTGGGCGAGGCTCGCGAACGCGACGCCCCACAGCAGCGCCGGGATGGCGGAGCCGACGACGATGCAGAGGTCCCAGCCCGCGCGCCAGCGGGCCGAGTCGCGCTGATGCCGGAACTCGAAGGACACCGCGCGCACGATGAGGCCGAGCAGCAGCACGAGGAGCGCGAGGAAGAACCCCGAGAACATCGTCGCGTACCACTCGGGGAACGCGGCGAAGAGGCTCGCGCCGGCCACGATGAGCCAGGTCTCGTTGAGGTCCCACACCGGCCCGATGGCGTTGATGATGCGGCGCCGGTCGGTCTCGGAGCGCCCGAGCACGGGCAGGCTCATGCCGACGCCGAAGTCGAAGCCGTCGAGCACGAAGTACATGACGAACATGAACCCGATGAGCAGGAACCAGATGAGCGAGAGGTCCATCGCCGCCTCCTAGTAGACCGTCACCGGCTGCGCGGGCCTGCCGGTCTCGTCGAGCTCGGGGGCGTCGGCCGGGCCGCGCTGGGCCGCGCGCTGCATGAGGCGGAACTCGATGACGCCGAGGATGCCGTAGATGAGGGTGAAGGCGATGAGCGAGGTGAGCACCTCGCCGCCGGTGACGCCCGGGCTCACGCCGTCCTCGGTGCGCATCTGCGAGAAGACGAGCCACGGCTGCCGGCCCATCTCGGTGAAGATCCACCCGACGGTCATGCCCAGCAGCGGCAGCGGCAGGCTCCAGATCGCGACCGTCCACACCCAGCGCGGCAGGTCGACGCGGCCCTTGCGCGTGAGCCACAGGCCCACGAGCGCGATGCCGAACGAGAGGAAGCCGAGGCCCATCATCCAGCGGAACGACCAGTACGTGACCCAGATGATGGGCGTGTAGTCGGCCTCGCCCCAGAGGGCGGTGTACTCGGCCTGCAGATCGTTGATGCCCTCGACGGTGCCGAGCGGGTCGTGCGTCGACAGCAGCGCGAGCAGGTAGGGTACGCGCACCGAGAAGATCTCGTGCTCGCCGTCGGGCGTGCCGAGGCTGAAGAGGGAGAAGGATGCGTCGTAGCCGGAGGCCGTGTCGTAGAGGGCCTCGGCAGCGGCCATCTTCATCGGCTGCGCGGCGACCATCGCGAGCGACACCATGTCGCCGGTGATGAAGGTGAGCATGCCGCCGCCGACGACGCTCCAGAGGCCGACGCGCAGCGACCGGTGCATCATCCCGGTGTGCTGGCCGCGCTTGAGGTGCCAGGCCGAGACGCCGACCATCACCGCGCCCGCCACCATCACGGAGGCGAACATCGTGTGCGGGAACGACGCGAGCGCGACGGGGTTGGTGAGCACCGCGCCGATGTCGGTCAGCTCGGCGCGCTGCCGGTCCTCGTTGATCACGAACCCGACGGGGTTCTGCATGAAGGCGTTCGCCGCGAGGATGAAGTAGGCGCTCGCCATCGTGCCCAGCGCCGTCATGTAGATCGTGAGCAGGTGCACCTTGGGCGAGAGCCGGTTCCAGCCGAAGATCCACAGGCCGATGAACGTCGCCTCGAAGAAGAAGGCGATGAGCCCCTCGAAGGCGAGCGGGGCGCCGAAGACGTCGCCGATGAACCGCGAGTAGTCGGACCAGTTCATGCCGAACTGGAACTCCTGCACGATGCCCGTCGCGACGCCGATCGCGAAGTTGATGAGGAAGAGCTTCCCGAAGAAGTGCGTCAGCCGCAGGTGCTCGACGTTGCCGGTGCGCACCCACGCGGTCTGGAAGCCCGCCGTGAGCCAGACCATGCCCAGGGTGATGGGCACGAACAGGAAGTGGTAGACCGTCGTCAGCCCGAACTGCCACTGGGACAGGACGAGCGGATCGAGCTCCTGCGCGAGGGGAACGATGGGCATGGGCCGCCTTTCGACACCCTCCATTCAACGCCGGTCGCCCATCGATCGGCAAAGACACGCCGAGCGCTGTCTGATACCTCCCGGGTCCCCGAGGGAGGGGTCGCTCAGGCCTCGCCGAAGGCGGCCGTGAGGTGCCGGAGCGCGCACTCGCGGCCGAGCTCGAGGTAGCGCGCATCGCCGTCGGCGTCGTGCAGGAACGCGTACGTCACGAGCGCGTCGAGCCCGCCGATCGCCTTCTCCAGGTCGATGCGGCCGGCGTCGTCGAGCTCGATCCCCCAGCGCTCCCGCACGTGGGCCTCGACGACCGCCGCGAACTGCGGCGCGACCGGCTCGCGGTGCTGCGGACCGAGGTCGAGCCCCTCGCCCGCGCGCAGCGAGCGGAACGACGGCAGCTCGCGGAAGATCTCGATCATCGTGTCGAACAGCGCCTCCGCGGCCTCCTGCCAGGTCTCGTGCGGCATCGCCAGCACCCGCCCGACGGCGTGCCGCATCCGCTCGTGGTTGCGCTCCGCGAGCGCGACGAGCACCGCGACGCGGTCGGGGAAGTAGCGGTAGACGGTGCCGATCGACGCGCCGGCGCGCTCGGCGACCAGCGCGGTCGTCAGGTGCTCGATGCCGTGCTCGACGACGACCGCCGCCGCGGCGTCGAGCAGCGCCTCGACGCGCTGCGCCGCCCGGGCCTGCACCGGCTCGTGGCGGACGGTGACCGACGGGACTGACGGCCCGTCGTCGCTGCGATCGTTCATGGGCACATCATCTCGCATGGCGGCGCCGCGAGGTGAGACCCTTTCATCCATGTGCGGCCGCTACGTCCTCGCCACCCCCACGCCCGACCTCGTGGCGCTCTTCGAGATCGACGAGGCGGGCGCCGACCTGCCCGAGCCGAGCTGGAACATCCCGCCGACCACGCAGGTGCCGATCGTCGTCGAGCCTCGGCCGCGCGACGACGCGCCGCCCGCGCGACGGCTCGAGTCGGCCCGCTGGGGGCTCGTGCCCGCGTGGGCCGACGACGTCTCCGTCGGCCAGCGCGCCTTCAACGCCCGCAGCGAGACCGCGGCCTCGAAGCCGATGTTCCGGGATGCGGTGCGCGAGCGGCGCGCGCTGGTGCCGGCCGACGGGTGGTACGAGTGGCGGCGCGCCGGAGACGAGAAGACGCCGTTCTACATCCACGGCGACGCGCCCATCGCGTTCGCCGGCCTGTACGCGTGGTGGAAGCAGCCCGACGGCACGTGGCTCCTCTCGACCAGCATCCTCACCGCGGCTTCGGCCGGGCAGCTCGCCGGCATCCACGAGCGCATGCCGCTCGTGGTCTCGCCCGAGCTGCGCGACGCGTGGCTCGACCCGACCGAGGACGGCGAGGCCGCCCTCGAGGCGGTCGTCGCCGAGGCGCCGGACGTCGTCGCCTCGCTCGCGCTGCACCCGGTCGACCGACGGGTGGGCAGCGTGCGCGAGCAGGGGCCTGACCTCATCGCGCCCGCGCCCACCGAGTAGGGTCGAGTCGCATCCACGGCTCGGGAGGTCACGCATGGAGGAGCTCGATCCGCTCGCGCGCATCCCTGAGCCGATCAAGCACACCGCGGCGCGCGTCGAGGACTGGCTGCACGAGCAGCGCGAGGCCATCGCGCTGCGCGCCGGCCGGCTGCCCGCGATCGTCGCCTACCCCGGGTACGGCGGCGACGGCTGGGTGCGCGTGCTCGCGCGCGTGCTGCTCGTGGAGCCCGGCGGCGAGCGCGGCGCGCAGTACGAGGACGTGCGCGGCTGGCGCTCGTTCACGTCGCTCTCCCTGAACGACGTCGACGTCACGATCGAGGGCGGGGGCGTGCGGCACGTGGTGACCGCCGACCGCGGCGGCGTGCTCGACGCCATCGTGCCCATCCGCCTCGATCCCGGCTGGCAGGAGGTGACGGTGTCGGTGCCCGGCTCTGCGCCCGTCGTCGCGCCGGTCTTCGTCGTCGATCCCGCCACGCGCTTCGGCATCGTCAGCGACATCGACGACACGGTGATGGTGACGTCGCTCCCCCGGCCGCTGCTCGCCGCCTGGAACGCCTTCGTGCTCGACGAGCACGGGCGCACGCCGGTCCCCGGGATGGCGGTGCTCTACGAGCGCATCGCGCAGCAGCATCCCGGCAGCCCGTTCATCTACCTCTCGACCGGCGCCTGGAACGCGGCGCCCGCGCTCACGCGCTTCCTCTCGCGCAACCTCTACCCCGCGGGCAGCCTGCTGCTGACCGACTGGGGGCCCACGCACGACCGCTTCTTCCGCTCCGGCAAGGAGCACAAGCGCGCGCAGCTGCGGCGGCTCGCGCGCGAGTTCCCGCACATGCAGTGGCTGCTCGTCGGCGACGACGGCCAGCACGACGAGGAGCTCTACGGCGAGTTCGCGAACGCCCACCCGCAGAACGTGCGCGCCGTGGCGATCCGAGCCCTGTCGACGCAGGAGGCGGTGCTGGCCGGTGGCCGCAAGCACGCCGAGACGCGGTCGATGCACCCGTGGGTGTGGTCGTCGAACGGCGGCGGCCTGGCGAAGGAGCTCGGCGCCATCCCCGAGCTCGCGGTGCTGTGACGCCGTGAGGCTGCAGATCTCGGGCACCCACGACGGGCCGCGCGCCATCGCGGTCGCGGCCATCCGCGACGCCGCGGGGCGGCTGCTCGTCACGAGCGCGGGCGTCGAGGGGCGCACCTACGCCCGGCCGCCCGGCGGCGGCATCGACCTCGGCGAGCGGGCGGCGGATGCGGTGGTGCGGGAGCTGCGCGAGGAGCTCGGCCTCGAGGCGGTCGAGCCGCGGCTGCTCGGCGTGCTCGAGAGCCCCCTGCGGCTGCCGCAGGGCCTGCGCCACGAGATCGTGTTCGTCTTCGAGGTGCACGTCGATGCGGAGGCGATCCTGCCGTGCACGACCGACGCCGGCCATCCGGTGTGGTGGCTGACCGCCGAGCACCGCGCCGACCCCGACCTCACGCTCGTGCCCGAGGGGCTCGCCGAGCTGCTCGGCCTCGACTGACGCCGCGTCCGGCTAGCGGGCGAGCACCTCGCCGGCGTGCCCCGAGGCGCGCATCCACCCGCCGGCCTCGGTGATCCGCACCGGCGCTTCCCCGAGGAAGCGCATGGCCACGAGCGCCGCCGCCTGCCCGGCGGTCAGCCCGCTCGGGTCGACCGCGCGCGCCCAGACCGCGCGCTCCGCGCGGCGCCGCACCGCCTCGCCGGGCGAGCGCGGCAGCGCGGCCTCGACGTCGGCCGCCGCCTGCGCGGCGAGCGAGCGCACCGCCTCCGCATCGACGTCGCCCGCGTGCGCCCAGCCGCCCCGCGGCGGCGAGACGGCCGCCCACGCCGGGCGACGCACGGCATCCGGCACCTCGACGTCGGCGCCCTCGCGCAGCGCGTCGCGCAGCGCCGGCAGCGCCACGACGCCGTCGAACCTCGCCGGCTCGCGCATGCGCGACGCGCGCGCGACGAGGATCGTCGGGCCGGTGTCGAGCAAGCCGCTCGAGGCGGTCATGGGCGTGGTCAGCAGCGCGACGTCGCCGTCGGCCGCGAGCCGCACCGTGCCGTCGCCGAAGACGGCGGCGCGGTCGAGCAGGAGGACGAGGTCGGCGCGGGCGCGCTCGTCGAGGGAGAGGATGGCGTGCATGCGCTCCCTAGACTAGAGCGGCCCCGTCGGGCACCGTTCGAGAGGACCCGCATGACCGAGCGTATCCGCATCCTGCTGGAGACCCTGGCCCTGGCCGAGACGGGCGCCCGCACGAGCGAGGACATCTTCACCGGCACGAGCCACCCGATGCCGTTCGGCCGCGTGTTCGGCGGCCAGGTCATGGCGCAGGCCGTCGTCGCCGCGCAGCGCACGGTCGCCGAGTCGCGTCGCATCCACTCGGTGCACGGCTACTTCGTGCGGCCGGGCGACGTCGAGCTGCCGATCACGCTCGCCGTCGAGCGCATCCACGACGGCCGCTCGTTCTCGACGCGGCGCGTGCAGGCGTACCAGCAGGGCGTGCCGATCATGTCGATGATCTCCTCCTTCCAGGACGACGTCCCCGGCCCCAGCTCGCAGCACACCGCGCCGGAGGGCCTGCCGCGGCCGGAGGAGCTGCCGAGCTCGGAGGACCTCCTCGCTCCCTATGCCGGCCACCCGCAGGCGCGCGCCGTCATCGCGCGCCCCTTCGACATCCGCCACGTCGAGGGCCCCGTCTACGTGCCCGACCCCACGCGGCCGCGGCACGGCAAGCAGCACGTCTGGATCAAGGCGAAGGACCGCCTGCCCGACGACGACGCGCTGCACCGCGCGGCGCTCGCCTACCTCTCCGACTACGCGATCCTCGAGCCCATCGTGCGCATGCACGGCGCCGCCTGGGCGACGCCCGGGCTCAAGGCCGCGAGCCTCGACCACGCCGTCTGGTGGCACCGGCCGGCGCGGGTCGACGAGTGGCTGCTGCTCGAGCTCGAGACGAGCTCCTCCGGCGGCGGTCGCGGCCTCGCGAACGGCTTCGTCTACACGGCCGACGGCACCCACGTCGCGACGATCGCGCAGGAGGGCATGGTGCGCGTGCCCGAGCAGCCGGGCGACCCCGCATGAGGGTCGAGCCGATCGCCCCCGCCGAGGCCATGCGCACCCTGCGCGACGCGCTGCCGCTGCGCACCGAGCGCCTCGTGCTGCGCACGCTCCGGCCCGACGACCTCGACGCCGTGCGCGCCTACCGCAACGCCCCCGGGCAGCGGCGCTGGACCTACAACCGCGACCAGACCGAGGCCGAGCTCATGGCCTGGACGGCCGGCGGCGCCCCCGTCTACCTGCGCGACGGCGACGCCGCGCAGCTGGGCATCGAGCTCGACGGCCGGCTCGTCGGCGACCTCATGCTGCGCATCACGAGCCTCGCCGGCCGGCAGTTCGAGCTCGGCTGGATGATCGCCGCCGACGCGCAGCGCAAGGGCATCGCGACCGAGGCCGCGCGGGCGGCGCTGCAGCTCGCGTGGGCGATGGGCGCGCACCGCGTGATCGCCGACCTCGACGAGGAGAACGTCGCCTCGCGGATCGTGGCCGAGCGGCTCGGCATGGCGGTCGAGGCGCGGCTGGTCGAGAACGAGGTCAACCCGGCCACCGGCGAGCTCGGCACCGCGCTCATCCTCGCCGTCCGGCGCGACGCGGCATAGCGACGGCGCCCCGTCCGGAGGCGGGGCGCCGTGCGCTCAGGGCTCGTACTCGGGGCTAGTTCTCGGGGAAGCCGAGGTTCAGGCCGCCGTGGCTCGGGTCGAGCCAGCGGCTCGTGACGACCTTCTCGCGCGTGTAGAACTCGAACGCGTGCTTGCCGTAGGCCTTGCCCTGGCCGAAGATCGAGCGCTTCCAGCCGCCGAACGAGTGGTAGCCGACGGGCACCGGGATCGGCACGTTGATGCCGACCATGCCCACCTGCACCTCGTTCTGGAACCGGCGCGCGGCGCCGCCGTCGTTCGTGAAGATGGCGGTGCCGTTGCCGTAGGGGTTGCTGTTGATGAGCTCGAGGCCCTCCTCGTAGGAGGCGACGCGCACGACCGAGAGCACCGGCCCGAAGATCTCCTCCTTGTAGGCGGCGGAGTCGGTCGGCACGTTATCGATGAGCGTGGGCTTCAGCCAGAAGCCGTTCGGGTCGCCGTCGACCTCGGGGTCGCGGCCGTCGACGACCAGGTCGGCGCCGTCGTCGGCGGCGGTCTGGATGTAGCCGGCCACCTTGTCGCGGTGCGCGCCGGTGATGAGCGGGCCCATGTCGTTGTCGCGCGTGCCGTCGCCCGTGCGGATCGCCGCCATCTTCTCCTTGATCTTGGCGGTGAGCTCGTCGGCGATCGAGTCGACCGCGACGACGACCGAGATCGCCATGCAGCGCTCGCCCGCCGAGCCGAAGCCCGCGTTCACGGCCGCGTCGGCGGTGATGTCGAGGTCGGCGTCGGGCAGCACGAGCATGTGGTTCTTCGCGCCGCCGAGCGCCTGCACGCGCTTGCCGTGCTTCGAGCCCGTCTCGTACACGTACTCGGCGATGGGCGTCGACCCGACGAACGAGATCGCCTGCACGTCGGGGTGCGTCAGCAGCGTGTCGACGGCCTCCTTGTCGCCGTGCACGACCGTGAGCACGCCGTCGGGCAGGCCCGCCTCCTGGAAGAGCTCGGCGATGAAGACCGCCGCCGACGGGTCCTTCTCGCTCGGCTTGATGACGACGCAGTTGCCCGCGGCGAGCGCGACCGGCGCGAACCACAGCGGGATCATCGCCGGGAAGTTGAACGGGCTGATGATCCCGACCACGCCGAGCGGCTGCCGCAGCGAGTAGACGTCGACGCCTGTCGACGCGTTCTCCGAGTACTCGCCCTTCGTGAGCAGCGGGAACGCGGTGGCGAGCTCGGCGACCTCGATGCCGCGCGCGATCTCGCCGAGCGCGTCCGAGTGCACCTTGCCGTGCTCGCGCGTGACGATCGTCGCGAGCTCGTCGCGGCGCTGCACGATGAGCTCGCGGAAGCGGAACATGATCGACTGCCGCTTCGCGATCGACAGGTCGCGCCAGGCGGGGAACGCCGCCTTCGCGGTGGCGATCGCCTCCGAGACCTCGTCGGCGCTCGCGAGGCCGACCTCCGACACGGCGACGCCGATCGCGGGGTTGAACACGGGCGCCGTGCGGCCGTGGCCCTCGCGGCGCCGGCCGGCGATCCAGTGCGGGATGCGGGTGGGGGCGGTGGACTGCTCGGTGGTCTCGACAGCGGTGTCGGTCATGGTGGGAGCTCCTCCAGAAGGGTGGCCTCGTTGCGCTGCCAGCCTACCGGCGGGCCTCAGCCCCGGCGGAACTCGACCGGCGCCTCCACGTAGGGCGCCCAGGCCTCCCGCTCCGCGTCGCTCAGCCGGCGCGGCCGGCCCGTCGACGCATCCAGCATCACCACGGTCGTCGCCGCCCGCGCGTACACCTCGGAGCGATCGGGCGAGAGCACCTCGTAGCAGACCTGCATGCTCGCGCCGCCGAGCTGCCCGACCCAGATGTCGACGACGATCGGCTCGCGGTGGTGCGGGATCTGCCCGAGGTACTCGGCCTCCTGCCGCGCGATGACGGTCACGCTCGTCGCGCCGGGCCCGGCATCGATGATCGCGGTGGTGGGCGAGCCCTCCGGCCCGCCCGCCCAGAACGCCGAGACGCGGGCCTCCTCGAGCAGGGTCAGGAGCGCCGCGTTGTTGACGTGCCCGTACGCGTCGAGATCGGACCAGCGCACGCGCACCGGCACCGCGAGGCGCATCAGTCCCTCGTGAGCTTGCGGTACGCCGAGCGGTGCGGCTTCGCCGCCTCCGGGCCGAGCCGCTCGATCTTGTTCTGCTCGTAGGCCTCGAAGTTGCCCTCGAACCAGTACCACTCGGCCGGGTGCTCGTCGGTGCCCTCGTAGGCGAGGATGTGCGTGGCGATGCGGTCGAGGAACCACCGGTCGTGGGTGATCACGACGGCGCAGCCGGGGAACTCGAGCAGCGCGTTCTCGAGGCTCGAGAGCGTGTCGATGTCGAGGTCGTTCGTGGGCTCGTCGAGCAGCAGCAGGTTGCCGCCCTGCTTGAGCGTGAGCGCGAGGTTGAGGCGGTTGCGCTCACCGCCCGAGAGGACGCCGGCCTTCTTCTGCTGGTCCGGGCCCTTGAAGCCGAACTTGCTGACGTACGCGCGCGACGGGATCTCGACGTTGCCGACCTGGATGTAGTCGAGCCCGTCGGACACGACCTCCCACAGGTTCTTGTTGGGGTCGATGTTGGAGCGGCCCTGGTCGACGTAGCTGAGCTTGACCGTCTCGCCGATCTTCAGGTCGCCGCCGTCGAGCGGCTCGAGGCCCACGATGGTCTTGAAGAGGGTGGTCTTGCCGACGCCGTTCGGGCCGATGACGCCGACGATGCCGTTGCGCGGCAGCGTGAACGAGAGGCCGTCGATGAGCTGGCGGTCGTCGAAGCCCTTCTCGAGGTCGTTCGCCTCGAGCACGATCGAGCCGAGGCGCGGGCCCGGCGGGATCTGGATCTCCTCGAACTCGAGCTTCTTGGTGCGCTCGGCCTCGGTCGCCATCTCCTCGTAGCGGGCGAGGCGGGCCTTCGACTTCGCCTGGCGGCCCTTCTGGTTGCTGCGCACCCAGTCGAGCTCCTCGGAGAGGCGCTTCGCGAGCTTGGCGTCCTTCTTGCCCTGCACCTGCAGTCGCTCGGCCTTCTTCTCGAGGTAGGTCGAGTAGTTGCCCTCGTACGGGTAGAGGCGGCCGCGGTCGACCTCGCAGATCCAGCCCGCGACGTGGTCGAGGAAGTACCGGTCGTGGGTGACGGCCATGACCGCGCCGGGATACTTGGCAAGGTGCTGCTCGAGCCACAGCACGCTCTCGGCGTCGAGGTGGTTGGTGGGCTCGTCGAGCAGCAGCAGGTCGGGCTTCTCGAGCAGCAGCTTGCACAGCGCCACGCGGCGCTTCTCGCCGCCGGAGAGGGTGGTGACCGGCCAGTCGCCGGGCGGGCAGCGCAGCGCGTCCATCGCCTGCTCGAGCTGGGAGTCGAGGTCCCACGCGTCGGCCGCGTCGATCTGCTCCTGCAGCGTGCCCATCTCGGTCATGAGCGCGTCGAAGTCGGCGTCGGGGTTCGCCATCTCGGCCGAGATCTCGTTGAAGCGCGCGATCTTCGCCATCATCGGGCCGAAGGCCTCCTGCACGTTCTCGAGCACGGTCTTCGACTCGTCGAGCTCGGGCTCCTGCATGAGGATGCCGACCGAGTAGCCGGGCGAGAGCTTTGCCTCGCCGTTCGAGGGCGTGTCGAGGCCGGCGATGATCTTGAGGATCGTCGACTTGCCCGCGCCGTTGGGGCCGACTACGCCGATCTTCGCGCCGGGGATCACCGCAGTCGTGACGTCGTCGAGGATCACCTTGTCGCCCACCGTCTTGCGGGCGCGCACGAGGGAGTAGATGTATTCGGCCATGCCCTCAGTCTACGGTGACGATCTCCCCCACCAGGCACCGGCCGCTGCCGAGCGCGCTCGCCCGGACGGCGGTCGCCTCGCCCTCGCCGACGCTGCCGACGAGGCATCCGTCGCCG
This sequence comes from Agrococcus sediminis, assembly GCF_007923295.1. Taxonomy (GTDB): domain Bacteria; phylum Actinomycetota; class Actinomycetes; order Actinomycetales; family Microbacteriaceae; genus Agrococcus; species Agrococcus sediminis. The sequence goes on from NZ_VOIR01000013.1 coordinate 346,018, forward strand.
TCCCTCACCGCGATCTGCACGAACGTGACGGGCGCCCCGAGGGAGTCGACCTCGCGGGTGCGCTCGATCGCCGACCGCTCGAAGCCAGCGGCCTGGACCGCCGCCACGAGCGCGTCGGGGGCGCTCGGCGACTGCCCCTCGAGCGCCGAGCGGAAGACGGCGAGCGCCTCGTCGCCCTCGTCCGAGGGGGCGGGAGCGTCCGCAGGGCCGCCGGCCTCGTCGGCCGGCGATGCTGCGGGGACCGGCTCAGCCGGCCCCGGCGACGACGCGCAGCCGGCGAGGACGAGCGAGGCGAGCAGCACGACTGCCGCGAGCTGGCGCACGCGCCCTCCTCCACCTGCCGGACCGGAACGGCCCCAGCCTAGGGCTCAGAAGGGCGGATCGGCGTCGGCTCCGGGCGCGTGCCACTGCTCGGCGCCGGCACCGATCAGCGCCGGCTCAGGCGCCTGCGCCTCGCGGTCGGCGGGTGCCGGATTGCGGTGGTCGGCGTCGGCCTGCGGCTGCCGGCGCTCGCGCGACACCGGGCCGACGCGCAGCGAGTGCCCGACGTGCTCGGCGCGGATCTTGACGCTCGTGCCGCGCTTGTCGCCCGACTCCCACTGGTCGACCTTGAGCTTGCCGAGCACGACGACGAGGTCGCCCTTGCGCAGCGACGATCCGACGTGCTCGGCGAAGCCGCCCCACGCCTCGACGGAGAACCAGTTGGTGTGGGCGTCGACCCACTGCTCGTCCTCCTTGCGGCGACTCGTGCTCGCGAGGCGGAACTCGGCCACGCGGTCGCCGTTGACGGTCTTCACGATCGGGTCGCCTCCGAGGGACCCGACGACGGTGATTGCATCGTTCATGCCGCGAGGATGCACCGCGGTGGTCGCCGCGCGGGCGCGGCCGGGCCCGAGCTGTGGAGAACCCCGATCAGCCGCGCAGGTACTCGGCGAAGCCGGCGCGGATCTTGTTGACCTTCGGCACCGCGACGGCGAGGCAGTAGCCCTGCGTCGGGTTCTTGGCGAAGAAGTCCTGGTGGTACTCCTCGGCGTCGAAGAACTCGCCGAGCGGCTCGAGCGTCGTGACGATCTCGCCCGGCCACCACTCGCCGGCGCGCGCGATCGCGGCCTCGAAGGCCTCGCGCTCGGCGTCGTCGCGGTAGAACATCGCCGATCGGTACTGCGTGCCGACGTCGTTGCCCTGCCGGTTGAGCTGCCGCGGGTCGTGCATCGTGAAGAACATGTCGAGCACGACCTCGGTCGGCAACCGCTCCTCGTCGTAGACGACCTTGACGGCCTCGGCGTGCCCGGTGGTGCCGGTGCACACGAGGTCGTAGCTCGGGTGGGCGACGGAGCCGCCGGTGTAGCCGGAGACGACCTCCTCCACGCCCTCGACGACGCGGTACGCCGCGTCGAGGCACCAGAAGCAGCCACCGGCAAGCACGATCTCACGCATGGGACGAGCCTAGAGGGCGAGCCTGTGCGCACCCCATGCCCGCGGACGCCCCGCGGCATGTGGGTGGCCGCTCGTAGCGTCGGTGGTGCGGAAGGAGTCGCGATGGCCATCATGAGCAGCACCCAGCGGGGCACGGCCCCTCGAGCGGCGCACGTCGCCACGCGCCGCGTGCGCGACGACCTCTGGCGCGTGGTGAGCGCATCCGGCCTCGCCCTCGGCTACATCGCGCGCGTCGAGGGCCCGGGCGGCCCCGCGTTCGAGTCGCGTCGCCTGCTGCCGGGCGGCACCACGCTGCTGCCGATCGGCCGCGGCTGGTCGCTCGACGACGCGCTCGCCTGCTTCACCGGCCCCTGAGACCGGCCGCCGCGATGCGAGGAGCGGGGCCGGGGCATGCGCCCCGACCCCGCTCCACAGGTGTGCTGCCGCCGGCTCAGGCCGCGACGGGAGCCTGCTGGATCGCCGAGATCTCGATCTCGATGTCGACGTCGTCCGACAGCATGACGCCGCCGGTCTCGATGGCGACGTTCCAGCTGATGCCGAAGTCGCTGCGCTTGATGCGCGTGCGGGCCGAGGCGCCGGCGCGGGTGTTGCCCCACGTGTCGGGGCCGATGCCGCCGAACTCGAGCAGCAGCGAGACGGGCTTCGTCACGCCGCGCAGCGTCAGGTCGCCGTCGACGTAGAGGTCGTCGCCGTCGACGCGCGCGCCAGTGGAGACGAAGGTCCACTCGGGGTGCTCCTCGATCGCGAAGAAGTCGTTCGAGCGCAGGTGCTGGTCGCGGTCGGCGTTCTTGGTGTTGATCGTCGACGGGTCGACGGTCGCCGTGATCGACGACTCCTCGGGCTGCTCGGCGAGCACGATGGTGCCCTCGAGGCCCTCGATCTCTCCGCGGACCTTCGCCACCATCATGTGGCGCACGGAGAAGGTGACGTTCGAGTGCGAGCCGTCGATGACGTAGGTGCCGGGCTGGTAGCCGGGGATGTTCTGCAGCATGGGAGCCTTTCGGTGAGTCGGAAGTCCTTCAGAATCGAACCAACCGGCGGCGACGCGATCGCATTCCCGATCGATCCGAGGATCCTCCGCAGCTCACTCGCCGTGCAGGAGGTCCTTGCCCTCGCGGCGGTTGCGCAGCACGCGCGCGGTCACCCACCACGCGATCACGATGAGCACGACCGCGACGACCACCCACTGGAGCGTGTCCATGTAGGGCTCGATCACGTGGTAGTTCCGGCCGAGCGAGAAGCCGACCATGATGAAGATCGTGTTCCAGATGGCCGAGCCGACGAGCGTCAGGCCGAGGAACAGCGGCAGCGGCATGCGCTCGATGCCCGCCGGGATCGAGATGAGGCTGCGGAAGATCGGCAGGAACCGCCCGAAGAGCACCGTCTTCCAGCCGTGCCGCGCGAACCACGCGGTCGTCTTGTCGATGTCGCTCGCCCGCACGAGCGGCACGCGGCTCGCGATCCTCGCCAGCCGCTCGTGGCCGAGCCACCTGCCCAGCAGGTAGAGCGCGAGCGCGCCGACGACGGACCCGATGGTGGTCCAGATGATGGCCTCGGCGAGCGTGAAGCCGCCCTGCGCCGCGGTGAAGCCCGCGAGCGGCAGGATCACCTCGCTGGGGATCGGCGGGAACAGGTTCTCGGCGGCGATCGCGATCGCCGCACCGGGAGCGCCGACCGTCTCCATCAGGCTGACGGCCCAGCCGGCGACGCCGGTGAGGTCGTCTGCGGGTTGAGTCTGGGTGAGGACGTCGATCACCTCGACAGCCTACGGTCGCCGGTCTGGGCGAGGCCTGAGGTAGGCGTCGTGCCAAGACGAGCCCCTCCGCTCGATCGTGACGATGGCATGGCAGTTCCGGCACCGCACGTCGCACTTCTCGATCTCCGCTCGGATCAGCTCCAGCGCACGCTCACGTCGGACCATGGTTCCGACACTGGCGATCTTCGTCCCGCGCACGTGGTCGAACTCGAGCAGCCTGATGTCCGCGATGCCGCAGTCGACGCACCCCTCCGAGAACCGAGCCATGATCACGTCGAGGGCTTGCCGGCGGCGAGCCCGGCTCGTGCGACGCACGTTGGCCTTGTGCCGGACCGCATCGTCGCGATAGTGGGCCTTCTGGCAGGCACGGCAATAAGAGTGCAAGCCGTCCTTGTTCCGCGGGCTGCGATTGAACTCGACGACCGATCTCTCGGTCAGGCACCGCGCACAGCGCTTCATGGCCGCACGGTAGGCCGCGCCACTGACAGCCTCCCGGCGGAGGTGCGACGGCGATGCGCACCGGATGAGCCCTCACCTGCCGTGCAGCAATGCGTCTGTCACGGGCGCTGCGCCCCCGGCGGGAGTCGAACCCGCGACAAAAGGATTAGAAGGCCTCTGCTCTATCCGCTGAGCTACGGGGGCCCGCCCAATCTACCGGCCCGCGGGCCATGGCCCACGGCTGCGCCGAGTCAGCCCCGTGGCATGCCAGGCTGGGCTCATGACCGGCGCACTCCTGTTCGACATGGACGGCACGCTCATCGACTCGGAGCCCATGTGGCACGACGAGATGCGCCGATTCGCGCGGGCGCACCGTATCGAGTGGACGACCGAGGACTGCCACTGGACCACGGGGCGGCCGATGGTCGAGTGGGGCGAGCGGATGCGCGAGCGCGGCGTCGACATGGACCGAGCGGCGATCGTCGCCGAGATCGCCGGCGCCGTCGCGGCGGGCGTCCGGGAGGACGTGCCGTGGCTGCCGGGCAGCCTCGCGCTGCTCGAGCGCGTCGCCGAGCGCGGCATCCCCGCGGCGCTCATCACCAACGCGTCGGGCGAGAACGCCCGCGCGCTGCTCGAGGCGGCCCCGGTGGGCGCGCTGCGGTTCGCGGTCTCGGCCGACGACGTGGAGCGGTCGAAGCCCGACCCCGAGCCCTACGCGCTCGCCGTCCGCCGGCTCGGCGCCGACGCATCCGCCTCGATCGCGTTCGAGGACTCGGGCAGCGGCGCGCGCTCGGCGGCGGCGGCCGGCGCCCGCCTGTGGTTCCTCACGACGCAGCTGCCCCAGTCGCCGGTGCCCGCGGAGCGCACGATCGGCACCCTCGCCGACGTCGACGCCGACGAGCTCTTCGCCGCGCTCGGCTGAGCGCCGCGGCGCATACCATACGGCTATGGCTGCGAGTGACCGGATCGTCTGGATCGACTGCGAGATGACGGGGCTCGACCCGAGCGTCGACGAGCTGGTGGAGATCGCGGTCGTCGTGACCGACTTCGAGCTCGAGGTGCTCGACCCGGGCCTGCAGATCGTGATCAAGCCCTCCGACGCGGCGCTCGAGCAGATGGGCGACTTCGTGCGGCAGATGCACGCGACGAGCGGCCTCGACGCCGAGATCCCGCACGGCATGCCGCTCGCCGAGGCCGAGCTCGAGGTGCTCGCCTACGTGCAGCGCTTCGTGCCGCTCGAGCGCACCGCGCCGCTCGGCGGCAACACGATCGGCACCGACCGCATGTTCCTCGCGCGCTACATGCCCGTGCTCGACGGCTTCCTGCACTACCGCTCGATCGACGTCTCGAGCATCAAGGAGCTCTCGCGGCGCTGGTTCCCGCGCGCCTACTTCCAGGCGCCCGAGAAGGCCGGCGGCCACCGCGCGCTCGCCGACATCCTCGAGTCGATCCGCGAGCTGCGCTACTACCGGCGCGCAGTGTTCACGGATGCGCCCGGCCGCGCGAGCGACGAGCTCCAGGCGATCGCGCGCGACGTCTCCGACGGGTTCGGGGCGCACCTGCCCGGGTGAGCCGCCGATGCGGCGATCCGGCCCCGGATGTCGTATGCTGTCCTGGTTGCGTTCTGAGCGCACATGGTGGGTATAGCTCAGTTGGTAGAGCGCCGCCTTGTGGTGGCGGATGTCGCGGGTTCAAGTCCCGTTACTCACCCACAACCGGGTCAGGTGTGAACTTTCGACCAAGGGACCAGCCTTGGAGGAAGTTCGCACCTGGCCCTCTTTCTTTGCCTCGGCGGCCCAGGTGAGAGCGTCGGCCTGCAAGTCGGCGTCGCTCAGTCCGTCGTATGGAGTCCGATAGCCGACGCGCACGTCGTTGTCCTCGTCGACGTAGATCGCCTTGAACAGCGCCTGGTTGCACAGCCGGCGGTTCGCGCGCGGATTCATCCCTGGCGAGGATGTCGCAGTCGCGACGATCGTCCGCGACACCAACGCCACCGGAACGGGAGAGGTCCGCATACCAGCAAACGCGACCCGCACTGCCCGCAGAACACTGTCCCCTTCAAGTAGTGCTCATGCACCTGGGTCGCGTCCGCCGCCGAGCGGTGAGTGCCAAGCACGGTCTGAACCTGGTCCCACACGTGTCGCTGCCTGGTGCGCCGCGCTCATCGCGAACGGTGGCCCTGGATTGCTCCATCTCGTCGTGCTGGTCTGCATCTGAAGCGCTCTCCAGATGGTCGTCATCGGCCCGGTGAGCGTCGTGCTGCTCGTGAAGGCTCGCGCCCAGGAGCGCCATGCCAGGAAGCAGGCCGAACGCGAGGTGCGCGACGAGGCAGCTCTATCTGAACTCACTCGAAGCGGTCGCTGAGGCAGACTTCGAGCGTTCAGCCGCACCTCGATCTCCACGGACGCCCTCACCGACCGCCTCAAAGCGGTCGGTGTACGCGTGCGTTCTGCCCGAACCGGCGCGGTGGTCTCGCTCGTCCAGGAACTCCCGGCGCCGGTCCTGGCGCGGCTCACCGGCCCCTCGATCGCGACGTCCTGGGCTCAAGGCGGTCGCCGTCAGCGACGGTCGCTACGCCGCCCCAACCGGCCCCTCGACGATGACGGCCGCTGGACTGTCTGCCGAGCCCAGGCAGACCTGCAGCGATCTGGTTCGCGCCTGCCGCCGAGGGCGATTCGCTCCTTGCGAGCGAAGGATGCCGACGCTCCTGGGCGCCGAGGCCGCCATGTCGATGAAGAACCGGACAGCACCGGTGCCGTTCCCAGTTCAGTCAGTACTGTATAGTTCAGCGCATGCTGACTACTGCCTCTCGTGTGGATGTGATGAATCGGTTGGGGCGAGCCATGTACGACCCAACTCGATCGCGGATACTGCTGACCCTCCTCGATGCGCCGGCTCACCCGGCGGAGCTTGCCGAAGCCCTGGGGTTGACGCGCTCGAACGTGTCGAACCATCTGGCGTGCCTGCGCGACTGCGGCATCGCGGTCGCCATACACGAGGGTCGGCAGACGCGATATGAGATCGCGGACCCGCACCTGTCGCGGGCACTGACCGCGCTGGTCGATACCACCCTCGCCGTCAACGAGGACGCACCCTGCCTCGACCCGGCCTGCTCGGTGCCCGGTCGCTGCGACGCGGGGGCGGGCGCATGATCCTCTCCTCGGTCCTGCAAGCGATCGGCCTGTTCCTCGCCACCAACATCGACGACATCATCATTCTTTCGCTGTTCTTCGCCCGAGGGGCCGGTGAGCGCGGCGCCACCGCCCGCATCCTGGTCGGCCAGTACCTCGGCTTCATTGGCATCCTCGGTGCGGCCGTGCTGGTGGCTCTAGGGGCCGGGGCGTTCCTGCCCCCGGAGGTCATCCCGTACTTCGGCCTCATCCCGCTGGGCCTGGGCGTGTGGGCCGCCTGGCAGGCTTGGCGCGGGGACGACGACGACGACGACGCGAAGGTCGAAGGCAAAAAGGTTGCCGTATGGACCGTGGCCGCGGTGACCTTCGCCAACGGCGGGGACAACATCGGCGTCTACGTCCCGGTCTTCCTCAGTGTGGGCACCGCAGCCGTGATCGCCTACTGCGTCGTGTTCCTGGTGCTGGTCGCGGTGCTCGTGGGCATGGCCAAGTTCGTTGCAACCCGCCGGCCCATCGCGGAGGCGCTGGAGCGCTGGGAGCACATCGTGTTCCCGATCGTCCTGATCGGCCTCGGCATCTTCATTCTGGTCAGCGGCGGAGCGTTCGGACTCTGACGCGACGGGGATGTGGACCGCCGTGCATGTGTGGCGGCACCGAGGTGCGGACGGTCCGTCCCGCACAGCACAATCGATACAGCGAAGGATGCACATTCATTGGATGCGAACCAGACGACGCCCGAGGCTGCGGACCCGCACGAGTCGCGGGCACTCCTGGCGGATGGCGACGTGACGCAGGCCGCCGACATGGGAGCGCCCTCCACTGCTGCCCACGCCACCGCCCCGCCACGGGACGACCGACGACGGCGTCGGGCGGCGGTGCTGGGGTTCGTTGTGGCCCTCTTAGCGGTATCAATCGATCAGCTCACCAAAGTCTGGGCAGAAGCGACGCTCACCATGGGCGAGCGGCATCCATTGCTCGCCGACCTGCTCGCTCTTCAGCTGGCCTTCAACCCCGGCGCGGCGTTCTCGCTCGGCGCGAGCGCCACACCGATCATCACCGTCGTAGCCATTGCCGGCTCCGCCGTCGCCGCTTCGCTCACCTGGAGGACGACATCGCTGCCGTGGGCAGTGGGACTCGGACTCATCCTCGGCGGCGCCTTGGGAAACGTGATCGATCGCCTGGCACGAGCACCCGGTCCCGGCCGGGGCCACGTGGTCGACTTCATCGCCTACGCCGACTGGTTCATCGGAAACGTCGCAGACGTCTTCGTTTTCGCCGGTATGGCCCTGTGCGTGATCCTGGCCTTCAACGGCAAGCGGATGCGTCCCCCGCACGCACCGCAGTCGATCGCATAGCGACACGACGTCAACCAGGCGCCGCGCCGGCGGATTCTGCTGTTGCGGTTGAAGCGCTCGACCTCGCCCTTCGTCTGCGGCCCGCACGCGCGGGGACGGCCGTGCTGCACGCCGTCTCCCCCAGCCGCCTTGCGCGTAGCGTGACGCCATAGACGGCCCGTTCGACCTGATCCCCATCGAGGCATGCCCGGACTGCGGAACGGCGCTGCAGGAGGACCGATGCCGCCGCTGCGGCTACGCCGAAGTCACTCCCCACGTCGAGCGGCCGACGAGCGGCGACGAGCTGCCGGGCGTGCACGACTGACGCCGGCTTCGGCGCCAACTCAAGCTGCGAATCACACGACTATGAGTCGTGGGGTCTGCCTGGCGGACACTGCGGCGGCCGGTCACGTCCCCTGGGGTGGTGTAGTTCTCAGCTCGAGTGTCACGTCGTGAACGTGGTGAGCCATCGTGCGATGGTCAGTGAGAACCGACTAAAGCTACTCACAGGAAGACACAACGCACGATGGCT
>NZ_VOIR01000014.1:0-39733 GCF_007923295.1 Agrococcus sediminis
CGGGCACCGTCACGGTGATCGAGATGGGGGCCAGGTTGTACGTGCCGGCGTTGGGCCGGTTCCTGCAGGTCGACCCGGTCGAGGGCGGCGTCGACAACGACTACGTCTGGCCCACCGACCCCATCGGTCGAAGCGATACCAACGGGACAGCTCAGTATTGCTACAGTAACCCGAACTGTGGCGTGTATACCTTTCGATCTTCGCGCGGCGGGCTGACGTACGTCGGAATGAGCAGCAACATCGCGGCGCGGCTGCGAGCGCATCAACGCAGCGGCCTGCTGCCGAGAAGCAATCTATCGACTGTGCGAACTATTCCGGTGAATGGCGGCGCATTGCAAAGGAGAATCCGCGAACAGTACGAGATCCAGTCGCGCGGTGGGGTCAGAAACCTGGCGAATCGCATAAATTCGATTGCGCCAAGGCTCTGGCACAGGTATCCTTCTCTCCAGCGCTGGGCGATAGGTGGCGGATCCGTCAGGCTTGGCCGAGGAGGGGCGCGCATCAGTCTCGGGCGAGGAAGTGCAGTCTTCCGGTGATCAAGCCGGAGAATCGGGTGTAAGAGTGCAAGACCCATTAATTGATGGCATCGCGATTGACCTCACGCAAGGACGTGCGGCAATTCGTTCTGACGATTTCGAATCGCCCGGGGAGGTCGAGGCGCTGACGTTGTTCGTTAACCGGCGAAGTGATCTCAGTGGGTTGCCGAATCTCCCTCGCCTTCGATCGCTCGAAATATCTGGTACGCCACGTAGGTTGCCAGAAATGAGTTACGCTGCTCTCGAGTATTACGACGGCCCGATATTCGGCGGTGCACTGGCTTCGAGAGCGCTGCGCTACTACTACTGTCTCGAGGGGCGCACCGCTCTCAGTTCAGCGCACGTTTTTGCCGGGCCTGTTGAGGTTATCAGGGTTAACGGTAACGGGGGGGAGGCTTCGATGCCCCAGTTGAGCCAGCCCAGCACTTTCCGCTCACTCGATGTGAGCCGTTTCTCCTCATTTGATCTCCAGGGCATTTCGAAGGCTGTGCACCTCGAGAGGGTGCATCTCGGCCTGATCGATACCGTGCGGTCTGCTGAGGAACTTGGTGCGCTTCGGGAACTCGAATCGATTTCGCTTGAACGCGTGACCGTCATCGAGCCTATTGATTCGGTTCATGGATGGAATGCTGAGTCGGCGATTTCGGTGATTGACAGGCATCCGTTCCCCCCGGATCTACGTCATCAGCTGTCAGCAGGCAACGCGCCTTGGGCATTCCCACCCGCGCCTTCCCTGTTTGTCGAGCCGCCGGTGGTGCCGTCGACCGTGAACCGGTCACTGGCTTAGCCGCTGCGGTCTGGTCCAAGAGGTAGCCGACCCGACGGGCGAGACTGATCGCTCTCGGCGTCGGGGCTGATTCTGATCGCGTCTCTGTGTGGCGGTCGGGTCGGGCAATAACGGGCGCCTTCAGAATGCGTTCGTCGGCTGTCCGTGCGGATGGTGAAGACTGCTTCCGACGACGGCGGTGCAGTTCGCCCGCCAGCGACGTGGCGTGCGCACGCTCGTCGAGCACCTCGGGTCCATGCACGATGCGCAGGCGGCGGCGCTGGTGGCGGCGGCGCGCGCTCGACGTTCCAGAGCAGTGGGAGTCGTGGTGGTGAAGAGGCTGCCGGTGCCGTGAAGGACGACCGCCGATCAGACATGCGTCCGCGGCGTAGGATCGCCCCATGCCTGAGATCGACATCAAGCCGCGCTCGCGCGCCGTCACCGACGGCGTCGAGGCCACCACGAGCCGAGGGATGCTGCGGGCCGTCGGCATGGGCGACGGCGACTGGGAGAAGCCCCAGATCGGCATCGCGAGCTCGTGGAACGAGATCACCCCCTGCAACCTCTCGCTCGACCGCCTCGCGCGCTCGTCGAAGGAGGGCGTGCACGCCGGCGGCGGCTACCCGCTGCAGTTCGGGACCGTCTCGGTCTCCGACGGCATCTCGATGGGCCACGAGGGCATGCACTTCTCGCTCGTCTCGCGCGAGGTGATCGCCGACTCCGTCGAGGTGGTCGTCAACGCCGAGCGGCTCGACGGCACCGTGCTGCTGGCCGGCTGCGACAAGTCGCTGCCCGGCATGCTCATGGCCGCCGCGCGCCTCGACCTCGCGAGCGTGTTCGTCTACGCCGGCTCGATCGCGCCCGGCTTCGCCAAGCTCACCGACGGCACGATCCCCAAGTCGATGACGATCATCGACTCCTTCGAGGCCGTCGGCGCCTTCAAGGCGGGCAAGATCTCCGCCGAGGACCTGCACCGCATCGAGTGCGGCTTCGCGCCCGGCGAGGGCGCGTGCGGCGGCATGTACACCGCCAACACGATGGCGTGCATCGCCGAGGCGCTCGGCATGAGCCTGCCCGGCTCGTCGACGCCGCTGTCGGCCGACCGCCGCCGCGACTACTACGCGCGGAAGTCGGGCGAGGCCGTCGTCGAGCTGCTGCGGCAGGGCATCACCGCCCGCGACATCCTCACCAAGGAGGCGTTCGAGAACGCCATCACCGTCGCGATGGTGCTCGGCGGCTCCACGAACGCGGTGCTCCACCTGCTCGCGATCGCGCACGAGGCCGAGGTCGAGCTGACCCTCGAGGACTTCCGCCGCATCGGCGCCCGCTCGCCGCACCTGGCCGACGTCAAGCCGTTCGGCGCCTACGTCGCCCAGGACTTCGACCGCGTCGGCGGCATGCCGGTCGTCATGCAGGCGCTGCTCGACGCGGGCCTCCTGCACGGCGGTGCGCTCACCGTCACCGGCCGCACGCTCGCCGAGAACCTCGCCGAGCTCGACCCGGCCCCGATCGACGGCACCGTCGTGCGCTCGCTCGAGGACCCCATCCACGCCACCGGCGGCCTCACCATCCTCGACGGCACCCTCGCGCCCGAGGGCGCGGTCGTGAAGACGGCCGGCTTCGACGCCGAGGTCTTCGAGGGCCCGGCGCGCGTCTTCGACCGCGAGCGGGCCGCGATGGACGCCCTCACGGCCGGCGAGATCCAGGCCGGCGACGTGGTCGTCATCCGCTACGAGGGCCCCAAGGGCGGCCCCGGCATGCGCGAGATGCTCGCCATCACCGCCGCCATCAAGGGAGCGGGCCTCGGCAAGGATGTACTCTTGCTGACAGACGGCAGATTCTCAGGCGGCACAACCGGCCTGTGCATCGGCCACATCGCCCCTGAGGCGGTCGACTCCGGTCCGATCGCCTTCGTGCGCGACGGAGACCGCATCAAGGTCGACATCGCCGCTCGCTCGCTTGACCTGATCGTCGACGAGGCAGAGCTCGCCTCCCGGCGTGAGGGCTGGGAGCCGCTGCCACCGCGCTACACGCGCGGAGTCCTCGCCAAGTACGCCCGTCTCGTGCGCTCCGCCGCCACCGGCGCAGTCACGGGCTGACGCACGTCCAGCGTGAAGCCAGGAGAGCCATGTCCATGACACCCAGGCCTGCCGCCCCGCGCAGCGCCGAACCGCCGATCCTCACCGGGTCCGGCGCCGTCCTCCGATCCCTCGAGCTGCTCGGGGTCGAGGACGTCTTCGGCATCCCGGGCGGCGCCATCATCCCGTTCTACGACGAGCTCATGCAGCAGTCGGCGATCCGCCACATCCTCGTGCGCCACGAGCAGGGCGGCGGCCACGCCGCCGAGGGCTACGCGGCCGCCACCGGCCGGGTCGGCGTCTGCCTCGCGACCTCCGGCCCCGGCGCCACCAACCTGGTGACGGCCATCGCGGATGCGTACATGGACTCGGTGCCGATGGTCGCGATCACCGGCCAGGTCTTCAGCCACCTGATCGGCACGGATGCGTTCCAGGAGGCCGACATCACCGGCATCACGATGCCGATCACGAAGCACAGCTTCCAGGTGTCGCACCCCGAGGACGTGCCGGGCGTCATGCGCGCGGCCTTCCACATCGCATCCACCGGCCGACCCGGTCCCGTGCTCGTCGACATCACGAAGGACGCGCAGCAGAACTCGGCGCCCTTCATCTGGCCCGAGAAGCTCGACCTGCCCGGCTACCGGCCCGTCTCGAAGGCGCACGGCAAGCAGATCACCGCCGCGGCGCAGCTGCTCGCCGAGTCGCAGCGGCCGCTGCTCTACGTGGGCGGCGGCGTGATCCGCGCGAAGGCGTCGGAGGAGCTGCGCGAGTTCGCCGAGGCGACCGGCGCACCCGTCGTCACGACGCTCATGGCGCGCGGCGCGTTCCCCGACTCGCACCCCCAGCACCTCGGCATGCCCGGCATGCACGGCGCGGTGCCGGCGGTGCTCGCCTTCCAGGAGTGCGACCTCATCATCGCCCTGGGCGCGCGCTTCGACGACCGCGTCACCGGCAAGGTGAACGAGTTCGCGCCGGGCGCGAAGGTCATCCACGTCGACGTCGACCCGGCCGAGATCTCGAAGATCCGGCCCGCCGACGTGCCGATCGTGGGCGACGTGCGCGAGGTGCTCGCCGACCTGTCGATCGCCTTCCAGGACCTCGCCGCCACCGCGCGCCCCGACCTCACCGACTGGTGGGAGCGGCTGCAGGGCCTGCAGGAGCGCTTCCCGCTCGGCTTCGCCGAGCCGACCGACGGCAAGCTCTCGCCGCAGCACGTCATCCAGCGCATCGGCGAGATCACCGGCCCCGAGGCCGTCTACGCCGCGGGCGTCGGCCAGCACCAGATGTGGGCCGCGCAGTTCATCAAGTACGAGCGCCCCAACGCCTGGCTCAACTCCGGCGGCGCCGGCACGATGGGCTACGCGGTGCCCGCCGCGATGGGCGCGAAGGTCGCCGAGCCCGAGCGCGTCGTCTGGGCGATCGACGGCGACGGCTGCTTCCAGATGACCAACCAGGAGCTCGCCACCTGCACGCTCAACGACATCCCCATCAAGGTGGCGGTGATCAACAACTCGTCGCTCGGCATGGTGCGGCAGTGGCAGAGCCTGTTCTACGAGGGCAGGCACTCGTTCACCGACCTCGAGACCGGTGACGACGCGCGCATGATCCCCGACTTCGTGAAGCTCGGCGAGGCGTACGGCTGCCTCTCGATCCGCGTCACGAAGCCCGAGGAGGTCGACCCGGCCATCAAGCTGGCGCTCGAGACCAACGACCGCCCCGTCGTGATCGACTTCATCGTGTCGAAGGACGCCATGGTGTGGCCGATGGTGCCGCAGGGCGTCTCCAACTCCTTCGTGCAGTACGCCAAGGAGCACAGCCCGGTATGGGAGGAGGAGTGATGAGCACGCACGTCCTGTCGCTCCTGGTCGAGGACAAGCCCGGCCTGCTGACCCGCGTGGCGGGCCTGTTCGCCCGACGCAGCTTCAACATCGAGTCGCTCGCGGTCGGCAAGACCGAGGTGCCCGGCCTCTCGCGCATCACGGTCGTCGTCGACGTCGAGGACCTGCCGCTCGAGCAGGTGACGAAGCAGCTGAACAAGCTCATCAACGTCGTGAAGATCGTCGAGCTCGAGCCCGGCCAGTCGGTGCAGCGCGAGCACATGCTGATCAAGGTGAAGGTCGACAACTCGACCCGCTCGCAGATCCTCGAGGCCGCGACGCTCTTCCGCGCCAACGTCGTCGACGTGAACGCCGACGCGCTCGTGATCGAGGTCACCGGCGACTCCCCGAAGTGCCAGGCGCTGCTGCGGCTCCTCGAGCCCTACGGCGTGAAGGAGATCGCCCAGTCGGGCCTCCTCGCCATCGGCCGCGGCGGCAAGTCCATCAGCGAGCGCGTGCTCAAGGCCGACCGCTGACCCCCAGCTCCCAGAACCCAGACGAAGGAGAACAGCATGACTGAGGTCATCTACGACGACGGTGCCGACCTCGGCATCATCCAGGGCAAGAAGGTCGCCATCATCGGCTACGGCTCGCAGGGCCACGCGCACGCGCAGAACCTACGCGACTCGGGCGTCGAGGTGCGGGTCGGCCTGCAGCCGGAGTCGAAGAGCCGCGCCAAGGCGCAGGAGGCCGGCTTCGAGGTGGGCACGCCCGCCGAGGTCGCCGAGTGGGCGGACGTCGTCGTCCTGCTCGCGCCCGACCAGCACCAGCGCCACATCTACGCGAACGAGATCGCGCAGCACATGCGCGAGGGCAAGACGCTCGTCTTCAGCCACGGCTTCAACATCCGCTTCGGCTACATCGAGGCGCCCGAGGGCGTCGACGTCGTGCTCGTCGCGCCGAAGGGCCCGGGCCACACCGTGCGCCGCGAGTTCCAGGCCGGCCGCGGCGTGCCCGTGATCGTCGCCGTCGAGAAGGATGCGTCGGGCTCGGCCTGGCAGACGGCCTGGTCGTACGCGAAGGCGATCGGCGGCCTCCGCGCCGGCGGCATCACGACCACGTTCACCGAGGAGACGGAGTCCGACCTCTTCGGCGAGCAGGCGGTGCTGTGCGGCGGCGTGTCGCAGCTCGTGCAGTACGGCTTCGAGACCCTCACCGAGGCCGGCTACCAGCCGGAGATCGCCTACTTCGAGGTGCTCCACGAGCTCAAGCTCATCGTCGACCTCATGTGGGAGGGCGGCATCGCCAAGCAGCGCTGGTCGGTCTCCGACACGGCGGAGTACGGCGACTACGTCTCGGGCCCGCGCGTCATCGACCCGAGCGTCAAGGAGAACATGCAGGCGGTGCTGAAGGACATCCAGTCGGGTGCCTTCGCCGAGCGCTTCATCGGCGACCAGGACGCCGGCGGCCCCGAGTTCCAGGCGCTGCGCGCCAAGGCCGAGGGCCACCCGATCGAGGCGACCGGGCAGAAGCTGCGCGCGCTCTTCGCGTGGGAGCAGCCCGACGCCGACTACACCGACGGCTCGGCCCAGCGCTAGCCACCACCGCTGGTCGAGTAGCCGCCGCAGGCGGCGACCACCACCGCTGGTCGAGCAGCCGCCGCAGGCGGCGGCCACCACCGCTGGTCGAGTAGCCGCCGCAGGCGGCGGCCACCACCGCTGGTCGAGTAGCCGCCGCAGGCGGCGTATCGAGACCACAAGGGGCGGGGATCCATATCTGGATCCCCGCCCCTTGCGCACATCCTGCGCCCGGCGTTGAGTGGGGGACGTGACCTCCCTCTGGCGGGCGATCGGACCGACCGTCGCCCTCGACGAGCCCGGCTCGCGGCGCACGGGCGTCGTCGTCGTCGGCGCCGGCATCACCGGGCTCATGACCGCCGCCCTGCTCACCCGCCGCGGCGCGAGCGTCGTCGTGCTCGAGGCGCGCGAGCCGGGCGCCGCCGCGACCGGCGGCTCGACCGCCAAGCTGAGCCTCCTCCAGGGCGACCGCATGCACCGGATCCTCGGCCTCGCGCGCCGCGGGGCGGTCGAGGCCTTCGTGGCCGGCTCGCTCGCCGGCCAGCGCCGGCTGCTCGAGCTGCTCGCCGAGCAGGGCGAGCACCCCGAGCGGCGGCCCGCCGTCTCCTACGCCTCCACCGCCGACGGCGCCGACGCGCTCGCGCACGAGCTCGAGGCGATGCGCTCGCTCGGCCTGCCGGCGGAGGAGGGCGGCGCCGAGGCGCTGCCGTTCCCGACGGCCGGGGCGATCCGGCTCGCCGACCAGGCGCAGCTGCAGCCCATGGCGGTGCTCGCCGCCCTCGCGGCCGAGCTGCAGGACCGCGGCGGCCGCATCGTGCGCGCCCGGGTGCGGCGCGTCCGCGCGAGCGGCCGCGGCGTGGTCGTCGAGACCGACGCGGGGGAGTGGCGCGCCGGGCAGGCGGTGCTCGCCACCGGGGCCCCCGTGCCCGCGCGCGGCACCGCGGCGCTCCTCGAGGCGCACCGCTCCTACGCCGCGTCGTACCGCACGGGGGCGCCGCTGCCCGAGGTGATGGCGCTCAGCGTCGACTCACCGAGCCGCTCGCTGCGCACCGCGCACGACGAGGCCGGCGAGCTGCTCGTCGCGGGCGGCCCCGGCCACCTCGTGGGCCGCGAGCACGACCCGCGCCGCCTGCTCGCCGAGCTCGACCGGTGGGTGCTCGCGCACTGGCCCGACGCGCGGCGCACGCACGCGTGGGGCGCGCAGGACTACCGCACGCCCGACCGGCTCCCGTGGATCGGCGAGCGCCTCGGCTCCCGGGGCCGGGTGCTGCTCGCGACCGGCTTCGACAAGTGGGGGATGACCGGGGGCGCGATGAGCGCGGTCGCGATCGCCGGCCGCATCGTCGGGCACGAGCCCGACTGGGCGCGCACGCTGCGGCGGCGCGGCACGACCCCGGCGGCGGCGGGCCGCCTGGTGGGCACGCTCACCGCCACCGCGGGCGCGGAGGCGGGTGCGCTGCGCGACGCGCTCGCGCCGGCGACGGTGCCGCTCGAGGGCGAGGGCGCGCTCGGCCGCGACGGCCTGCGGCTCGTCGGCACCTCCACGGTCGACGGCGCCACGCGCCAGGTCTCCGCGTTCTGCCCGCACGTGGGCGCCCTCGTGCGCTGGAACCCCGAGGAGCGCAGCTGGGACTGCACCGCGCACGGCTCGCGCTTCGCACCCGACGGCGCGCGGCTCGAGGGCCCCGCCGCCTGCGGCCTGCGCCGCCTGCGCGGCGCCGGCTGACGCCCGCCCGCGGCGGTGGAGCGCTCGGCGCACACGCTCGGCGCACACGGGCGGCCGCGCCCGGCATGGCAGGGTGGATGCGTGCAGGACGTGACCGAGGACCAGTCCGTCGCGCGCTCCTACCTGCGGTGGGCCGCGGTCGAGGCCGACGAGCGCTCGCCGCGCTACGCCGAGTGGGCGCGCGGCGTGGCCGCCGACCCCGCGCTCTGCGCGGCGATCGCCGAGCTCGAGCCCGTGAAGCGGCAGCCCAACCTGCTCTTCGCCGCCGCCCGCTTCGAGGGCGTGCCGCTGCAGCCGTGGGCCGACGTGCGCGACATGGTCGCGGGCGCCTGGGACCGCATCCGCTCGACCATGCTCGCGCGCATGACGCAGACCAACGAGGCCCGCCGCATGGCCACGCTGCTGCCCGCCATCGCGCACCTGACGGGGCCGATCGCGCTCGTCGAGGTGGGCGCGGCGGCGGGCCTGTGCCTCTACCCCGACCGCTGGCGCTACCGCTTCGGGCCCGGTAGGTACGTGGGCGACGCGAGCCTGCCGCTGCTCGAGACCGAGGCCTCGCCGTCGACGCCCCTGCCCGCCCAGCCGCCGCTGGTCGCCTGGCGCGGCGGCCTCGACCTGCAGCCGCTCGACCCCGCCGACCCCGACACGCGCGCGTGGCTCGAGGCGCTCGTGTGGCCGGATGCGACGGGCGGCGTCGACGGGGCACGCGTCGACCGGCTGCGCACCGGCATCGCGATCGCTCGGCGCGAGGGCGCCGAGCTGCGCCGCGGCGACCTCACCGCCGACACCCGCGCGCTCGTCGAGGAGGCCGCGAGGCACGCGCCGACGGTCGTCGTCTGGCACTCGGCCGTGCTCGCCTACGTCTCGGCCTACGAGCGCGCAGCCTTCGCCGACCTGATGGGCGAGCTGCCGGTCACGTGGGTCGCGAACGAGGGCGCGTCGCTCGAGATCGGCCCGCCCGCGCCGTGGGCGTCGCCCGGCGACTTCGTGCTGCGGCGCGACGCCGAGCCGATCGCGATCACCGACCCGCACGGCGCGGCGATCACCTGGCTCGACGACATCGCCCGCTAGCCCGCCCGCCCGTTCCGCAGCTACGCGCCGGCGAGCGGCACCGCGTGCGGCGTGCCGTGGATGCGCACCGGCATGCGGGTGCCGAGCTCGATGCCGATCGCCGACGGCATCCGCATGAGCACCGTGCCGGGCACGCCCTCCGCCTCGGCGAGCAGCAGCCGGTCGTGGCCCGAGTACTCGACGTCGCGCACGGTGATCGGCACGCCGGCGGCGAAGGGCTTCAGCTGCTCGGGCCGCACCACGAGCATCGCCTCGGCGTCGTCGATCGCGCCGGCCGCGACCGGCACGGGGCCGAGCGGCGTGCGCCAGGCGTCGCCGTCGCGCGTCGCGGGCACGAGCGTCGACTCGCCGAGGAAGGTCGCGAGCCACGCCGAGCGCGGCCGGGCGAAGAGCTCCTCGGCGGTGCCGTGCTGTTCGACCCGGCCGCTGCGCAGCACCGAGACCCGGTCGGCGAGCGCGAACGCCTCCTCCTGGTCGTGGGTGACGAGCAGCGCGGTCGCGCCCGCATCGCGCAGGATGCGGCCGATCTCGCGCCGCAGGCCCACTCGCAGCGTCGCGTCGAGCGCCGAGAAGGGCTCGTCGAGCAGCACGATCGACGGCGCAGGTGCGAGGGCGCGCGCGAGCGCGACGCGCTGCGCCTGGCCGCCCGAGAGGTCGGCCGGCGCGCGGTCGCCGAAGCCGCCGAGCTCGACGAGCTCGAGCATGGCCCGCACGCGCTCGCCGCGGGGGTCGCGCTCGCCGCGCGGCAGCCCGAAGGCGATGTTCTGCGCGACGGTCAGGTGGGGGAAGAGGGATGCGTCCTGCGGCACCCAGCCGACGCCGCGCCGCTCGGGCGGCACCGTGCGGCGCGCCGTCGACAGCACACGGTCGCCGACGGCGATCTCGCCGGCCCGCAGCGGCAGGAGGCCCGCGATCGCGAGCAGCAGCGTCGACTTGCCGGAGCCGGAGGCGCCGAGCACGGCGTCGACGCCGCCGGAGGGCACGTGCAGGTCGAGCTCGTGCACCACGTCGCCGCCGCCGGGGTGGCCGACGGTGGCGGCGGTGATCCGCAGCTCGCTCATGCGGTGCTCCGCTCGGGGGTCATGGCGCGCTCCGCTCGGTGATCTCGGCGGCGTGCGCCGGGTCGCGCTCGCCGGTCGCGGCGAGCACCAGCATGGCAGGCACCGCGGCGCACGCGACGAGCGCGAGGGCGTAGGGGGCGGCGGCGGCGTACTCGGAGATGTCGGTGCGGGCCCACAGCGCCGTCGCGAGGGTGTCGACGCCGGTCGGGCGCAGCAGCAGCGTCGCGGGGAGCTCCTTGAGCGCGGCGACGGCGGCGAGCAGCGCCGCCACGGCGATGCCGGGCGCGGCGAGCGGTGCCGTGGTGGCGGCGAGGGCCCGCAGCCGCGGCCGCCCGAGCGCGCGGGCGAGCAGCTCGTAGCGCGCCGGCACCCGCTCGAGCGCCGCCCGCACGCCGCCGACCGCGCGCGGCGTGGCGAGCAGGGCGTAGGCGGCGATGAGCACGCCCACGCTCTGGTACGCCCACGGCACGAGCGAGAGCGAGAGGAACACGAGCGACAGGCCCACGACGATGCCGGGCAGCGAGTGCGCGATCGTGGCGGCGCCCTCGAGGGCGCGGCTGAGGGGCGACGGATGGCGGGCGGCGAGCAGCGCGACGGGCGCGGCGAGCGCGATCGCGAGCAGACCCGCGGCGCTCGCGAGCGCGACCGAGGTGCCCGCGGCGCCGAGCAGCTCGGGCCAGTCGAGCGCCGCGACCGCATCGGCCGAGGCGGCGCGCGCCAGCAGCACCCCCACCGGCACGCCGATCGCGAGCACCGGCGTGACGACCACCGCGGCCATCGCGAGCGGCGCCCATCCGCCCGCCTCCAGCCGCAGCGGCGCTGCCGATCGCAGGCGCGCGGGCACGGCGGCCCGCCGCACGCGCTGCTCGAGCAGCACGAGCGCGACGGCCGCCACCACCAGCACGAGGCCGAGCAGCGCCGCGTAGGACCGGTCGAAGCCCGCGCCCATCGCCCGCGCGATGCCGGTGGAGAGGGTCTCGACGCGCATGAGCGAGACGACGCCGAAGTCGGCGAGGGCGTACAGGCCCGCGAGCAGCGCGCCGGCGGTCGCCGCCGGGCGCACGATCGGCCACGTCACCTGCAGCATCGCCGACAGCTGCGTGCGGCCGAGGGAGCGCGCGGCGATCTCGAGCCCGGCGGGCGTCGAGCGCAGCGCCGCGTAGACGGGGAGCGTCACGTACGGGGTCGAGACGATGGTGAGCTGCAGCCACGCGCCCCAGAAGCCCTGCATCGACGGCACGATCCCGAGCCAGCCGAAGGCGGCGACGTACGACGGCATCGCGAGCGGCAGCGCGGCGAGCGTCAGCAGCGTGCGGGCGCCCGGCAGCCGCAGCCGCGCGAGCAGCGCGGCCTGGAGCGTGCCGAGCGCGCCGACGGCGAGCGCGACGGCGAGCGCGAGGGCGAGGCTCGTGACGAGCAGCTCGCCCGTGCGCGGCCGCAGCACGAGCGGGAGCGCGGCGGCCGGATCGGCGCCGACGGCGCGCACGACGAGGTAGACGACGGGTCCGGCGAGCAGCGCCACCGACACGGCGCCCGCGAGCGCGAGCGCGCGTGCGCCGCCCCGCTCGGGACGGCGCACGCGCGGCGGCGCTGCCAGCACCTACAGCAGGCCGTGCTCGGCGAGCAGCGCCTGGGTGTCGGCGAGCGACGCGAGGTCGGCCAGGTCGAGGCCCTCGACCGCGAGCGACTCGATCGCCGGCAGCTCGGGGGCCGGCTCGACGCCGTCGACGAGCGGGTACTCGAAGGTCTCGGTGACGAAGTACTCCTGCGCCTCGGCCGAGACGAGGTGCTCGATGAAGGCGAGCGCGTCGGGGTCGCCCTCGGCACTCGCGAGCAGGCCAGCGCCCGTCACGTTCACGATGCCGCCGGGGTCGCCCGGCAGGAACGCGAGCTGGGCGCGCATCTGGTCGGCGCCGAGCTCGTTGGCGTCCTCGAACCAGTAGTAGTGGTTGATGAGCCCGAAGTCGGCCTCGCCCGACTGCACGAGGTCGAGCGTCTGGCCGTTCGACTCGGTGAGGATCGGCTCGTTCGCGGCGATCGCCTCGACCCACGCGGCGGCCGCCTCCTCGCCCTCGAGCACGCGCATCGCGGTGACGAACGACTGGAACGAGGCGTTGCCGGGCGCGAACGCCACGCGGCCGCGGTACTCCTCCCCGGTGAGGTCGGCGATCGCGGTGGGCACCTCGGCCTCGGCGACGTCCTCGCTGTCGTAGGCGATGACGCGCGCGCGGCCCGTGACGCCCACCCAGCTGCCGTCGGTCGAGGTGAACTCGGCCGGCACGGCGCCGGTGATCTCCTCGGGCAGCGTCGCGAGCATGCCCGCCTCGGCGACGGCGCCGAGCGAGCCGGCGTCCTGCGACCAGAAGACATCGGCGGGGGAGCGGTCGCCCTCCTCGAGCAGGAGCGCCTCGAGCTCGGTCGACGAGGCGTAGCGCACGTCGACGTCGATGCCGCTCGACTCCTCGAACTGCTCGATGAGCGGGTCGACGAGGTCCTCGCTGCGGCCGGCGTAGAGCGTGAAGGCGCCGTCGGCCTCGGCGGCGGCGCCGGTCGAGCCGGTGCTCGCCGAGGGCGCGGGGTCGGATGCGGTGCAGCCGGCGAGCACGAGGGCTGCGGCGGCGAGGGCGGCGGGCGCGATGGCGCGCAGGGCGGAACGCTGCAAGGAGGACTCCTGGAGAGGTGGTGGGCCGGCGGCATCCGGCGCCGCGGCGATGAAGTAAGGCTAGCCTAACTCGCTCCGGGTGCCGACGTCAGCCGCCGGTAGGCTGGTGCGGATGAGCCGCGACGAGGATGCCCTCCGCTGGGAGGGCGACGACGAGCTCGATCGCGCGACCGCCGACGACGCCGACGCGGGCTCCGCGCCCGGGCCCGACGGCGCATCCGCCCCCGATGCCGCCCGCGAGGCGCGTCGCCGCGGCCCGCTCGGCTGGCTCATGCTCGCGCTCGCCGCGGCCTCGACCGTCGGCTGGATCGCGATCATGGTGCTCAACCCCGTGCAGCAGCCGAGCCTGCTCGGGCTCGCGATGTACCAGCTGGGCGAGCTGCTCGCGGTGATCGCGCCGCTGCTGTGGTGGTTCTGCGTCGGCCGCCTCGCGCCCGTCGGCCGCCGCGCGCCGTGGTGGCTCGCTGGCCTCGTCGTCACCGCGCCGTGGCCGCTCGCGGTCGGAGTGCTCGCATGAGCGCCCGCGAGCCGCGCGAGGAGCGCCCGAGCGACAGCTGGATCGTCGCGCTGCTGTTCGCGCTCGCGTTCGGCTACGACACCGTCGAGGCGATCGCCAACGCCGAGCAGCTGCCGCTGCTCTACGTCGGCGCGGGCATCGAGGGCGCCATCCCGTGGTGGCTGCTCGTGGCGCAGGTGGCGCTGCCGGGCATTTTCTTCGTCGTGGCGCTCTTCGTCGGGCGGCGGATGCGCCTGGTCGGCAAGGCGGGCATCCTGCTGGTCGCGCTCGGCGTGAGCGCGCAGCTGAGCCTGCTCGCCGAGCAGCTGGCCCGGCAGATCGCGATCACCGCGCTCGGCGCGTAGCCCGCGCGCGGGCCTCGTCAGATCACGCTGACGAGGATCAGCAGCCCGAGCACGAGCTGCCCGATCGCGCGCGGCACGAGCGGCACCGCGACAGCGCCGAAGCGCTCCGGCTCCTTCGCCGCCTGCGCGTTCGCGGGGAACACGAGGATCAGCAGCGCGATGAGCGCGAGCCCCGCCGCGAACCGCACGCCCCACCACGGCGCGAGCAGGCCGAGGCCGCCGAGGATCTCGGCGACGCCGGAGACGGTCACGAGCGTCGGCGCCCAGCGCCGGTCGGGGCCGGCGAGCCCCGCGGGGATCATCGCCCCCATCGTGCGGCGCACGCGCGGCACGAAGTGGGCGGCGCCCATGCCGATGAAGACCACGGCGAGCAGGATCCGCAGCACGAGCTGCGCGAGAGCGAAGGCGTCCATCGCCCCCATCCTCCCGCACTCCGGTCGCGCCGCGCGCTGGAGCTGGAAGCGGAGGCCCTTTCGGGCCTCCGCCGCGACGCCAGCGCCGATGCCCGTCCCGGGCATCGGGCCGACGCTACGCTGGAGCAGGCACGACGACGTGCTGCGCCCGGGCCGCGCACCCCACGCGCGGTCATCACCGTCAAGGGAGTCCCGCATGTCCAAGCCCGTCGTCCTGATCGCCGAGGAGCTCTCGGCCGCGACCGTCGATGCCCTCGGCCCCGACTTCGAGATCCGCTCGGTCGACGGCACCGACCGCGAGGCGCTCTTCGCGGCGCTCGCCGACGCATCCGCCGTGCTCGTCCGCAGCGCCACCCGCATCGACGCCGAGGCGCTCGCGCACGCGCCGCAGCTCAAGGTGATCGCGCGCGCCGGCGTCGGCCTCGACAACGTCGAGATCCCCGCCGCGACCGCCGCGGGCGTCATGGTCGTCAACGCGCCCACCTCCAACATCGTCTCGGCCGCCGAGCTCGCGATCGCGCACATCCTGGGCCTCGCCCGCCACATCCCCGCCGCCGACGCGTCGCTCAAGCGCGGCGAGTGGAAGCGCTCCGCCTACACCGGCGTCGAGCTGTACGAGAAGACCGTCGGCATCGTCGGCCTCGGCCGCATCGGCGTGCTCGTCGCCGAGCGGCTCGCCGCCTTCGGCACGAAGCTCGTCGCCTACGACCCGTTCGTCAGCCCCGCCCGCGCCGCCCAGCTCGGCGTCGAGCTGCGCAGCCTCGACGAGCTGATGGCCGAGAGCGACTTCATCACCATCCACATCCCCCGCACGCCCGAGACCGTCGGCCTCATCGGCGAGGCGCAGTTCGCGCTCGCGAAGCCGACGCTGCGCATCGTCAACGCCTCGCGCGGCGGCATCATCGACGAGGCCGCGCTCGCCGAGGCGCTGCGCTCCGGCCGCATCGCCGGCGCCGGCATCGACGTGTTCGTCTCCGAGCCGCCGAAGGACGACGCGCTCACCTCGGCCCCGAACATCCAGGTCACGCCGCACCTCGGCGCGTCGACCGACGAGGCGCAGGAGAAGGCCGGCATCGCCGTGGCCCGCTCGGTGCGGCTCGCGCTCTCGGGCGACCTCGTGCCGGATGCCGTGAACGTCGCGGGCGGCGTCATCGACGAGTACGTGCGCCCCGGGATCCCGCTCGCCGAGCGGCTCGGCCAGTTCGCGGCGGGCCTCGCGGCCGGCCCGGTGGAGGCGGTGGATGTCGCGGTGCACGGCGAGCTCGCCGGCTACGACGTGAAGGTGCTGCGCCTGGCGGCGCTCAAGGGCTTCTTCTCGTCGATCGTGAGCGAGCAGGTGACCTTCGTCAACGCACCGGTGATCGCCGAGTCGCGCGGCGTCACGAGCGACCTGTCGGCCGACGAGCGCAGCGACGAGTACCGCAACGTGGTCGAGGTCGTCGTCGCGTGCAGCGACGGCCGCCGGGTGAGCGTCGAGGGCACGCTGACGGGCCCGAAGCAGGTCGAGAAGATCGTCGGCGTGAACGGCCAGTCGGTCGAGGTGCCGATGGCCGAGCACTTCGTCGTGATGGAGTACGTCGACCGCCCGGGCATCGTGGCCGCCTACGGCGCGGCGTTCGGTGAGGCGTCGATCAACATCGCCGGCATGCAGATCGCGCGCACGGAGGCGGGCGGCGACGCCCTGTCGATCATCACGATCGACCAGGCGGCGCCCGACGCGCTCGTCCAGCAGCTCGGCGCGGCGATCGAGGCGACGACGATCCGGCAGATCGAGATCCGCCCGCTCTGAGTCGCGTCGCGACCCTGGCCCGTGTCGGTGCCCGGCGGTAGCGTCGCGCGCATGGACACCACCGCATCCGCCCGCATCGTGCTCGTGCCCGGCTTCTGGCTGGGCGCCTGGGCGTGGGACGACGTCGCCCGGCTGCTGCGCGAGCAGGGCCACGACGTCGTCGCGCTCACCCTGCCCGGCCTCGAGCCCGACCACCCGGCGCGCGGCGAGGTGACGCTCGACGAGCAGGCCGACGCGATCGTCGCGGCGCTCGGCGACGGGCCGGCGGTGCTCGTCGCGCACTCGGGCGGCGCGCTGCCGGCGACGCTCGCGCTCGACCGCGCCCTCGACCGGGTGGCGCGCACCGTGTGGGTCGACACGGCGCCCGTCGTCGACGGGGCGGCGATGGATGCGTCGTCCACGGCCGACGTGCTCACGCTCGACGAGCGGTGGGACGACGAGCTCGCCGACGGCTCGATGCGCGACCTGACCGACGCGCAGCTCGCCGAGTTCCGCGAGCGGGCCGTGCCCCAGCCGGGCCGCACCGTGCGCGACGCGGTGCGCCTCGCCGACGAGCGGCGGCTCGACGTGCCGGCGACGGTGGTGTGCACCGCGTTCTCGGCGGCCGACTACCGCTCGTACGCCGAGCAGGGCGTGCCGTTCCTCGCCGGGCTCCTCGAGCACCGGGCGATGACGCTCGTCGACCTGCCCACCGGCCACTGGCCGATGTGGTCGAGGCCGGTCGAGCTCGCGCAGGTGATCGGCGAGGCCGCTCGCCTCCCCGCCTGAGTCAGGCTGACGCGGGCAGCACGACCCACACGCTCGCGCCGCCCGAGGGGGCGTCGTCGATCCCGATCCGGCCCCCGTGCGCGCGGACGATGCGCCGGCACGTCGACAGGCCGAGGCCGAGGCCGTCGGCATGCCCCGCGTCGCCGCGCTCCATCGCGTCGAACACCCGCTCGCGGTCGTGCTCCGGCACACCCGGCCCGTCGTCGTCGACGGTGATGCGCCAGCCGGAGGTCAGCGCGTGGGCGCCGACCTCGACGCGCGCGCCGCGCCCCGCCGCTCCGCCGTGCTGCAGGGCGTTCGACAGGAGGTTCTGGAGCAGGAGCCGCAGCAGCACGGGGTCGCCGGTGACGACGGGCAGCGGCCCGGCGTCGACCCGGGCTCCCGTTGCCACGATCAGCGCGTCGAGGTCGTCGAGCGTGTCTGCGAGGATCCGGTCGAGGTGCACGTCCTCGCGGCGCGCGGCGCCGCCGGCCCGCGAATGGTCGAGCAGGCCGTCGACCATGGCGCCCATCCGCGCGGCGGCGCCCTCGGCGCGCGCGATCGCGGCCGCGGCAGAACCGATGTCCTCGCTCGACGAGGCGAGCTCGAGGAAGCCGACCAGCGCCGACAGCGGGTTGCGGAGGTCGTGGCTGACCTGTGCCGCGAAGTGCGTGAGCTGCTCGTTCGACCGGTCCAGCTCGCGCGTGAGCCGCCGCAGCTCGAGCACCTCGACGACCTGGTGGGAGAGCAGCTCGAGCGCTCGTCGCTCTCTCGCTCCCAGCTCGCCCGGCGCCTCGTCGAAGATGCACAGCGTGCCGATCGCGACGCCGTCCGGGGTGCGCAGCGGGCTCGACGCGTAGAAGCGCACGCTCGCGATGTCTCCGGTGACGAACGGGCTCTCGCGGAACCGCGCATCCTCGCGGGCGTCGCGCACGACGACGGGCTCCGGGTGCTCGAGGACGGCGTTGCACATCGAGTCCTCGCGCGCGCACACCCCCGGCTCGAAGCCGATCGAGGCGACCTGGTGCTGGTGCTCCTCGTCGATGATGTTGATCACCGCGGTCGGCACGCCGCAGATCGTCGCGGCGAGCTCGACGAGGGCTTCGAGGTCGCTGCCCGCGGGCGTGCTGAGCACCCGGTACTCGTGGATGGCATCGCGCCGAGCGATGTCCTGGGTCGTGCTCATCGCGCCCTCCGCGCTCCGTCGTGCTCCGATCCTCCGGCGCGACACACTCTAGGGCTGGCGCTGGCGCCCGGCGGCCACGGCGCGCTCCGGCTCAGGCGCCCAGACGGCGGGCGACGGCGATGAGCCGCTCGATCTCGACCTCGGCGCGGCCGGGCTCGAGCGCGCCGAGCGCCGAGCGCAGGTAGACGCCGTCGGACATCAGCACGATCGCGAGCGCGAGCTCCTCGTCGCCGAGCCGCGCCGCGAGGGCCGCGACGTACTCGTCGTCGAGCCGCTGCAGCGCCGCGCGCGCACCGGCGCCGGCGGGGGACTGCGCGAGGCGCACGAGGGCGACCGTCGCGCGGTCGAGGTCGCTGCCCTCGGCGACCGAGGTGCGCAGGAACCGGCCCACGAGGTCGTCGGCGGCGCGGAGCGACTCGAGGTCCTCGGCCCCGAGCAGCTCGAAGCGCTCGATGAGCCCGGCCTCGAGCGCGGCCTTCGAGCCGAAGTGGTAGAGCAGCCCGCCCTTCGACACGCCCGCGCGCTCGGCGACCGCCTGCACGGTCGCGGCGCGCTCGCCGCCCTCGATGAGCAGCGTGATGTACGCGTCGAGCAGCTGCGCTCTGGCGGGGGAGTCACGGGGCACGGCATGAGCATAGCGTTGCCAGCCAACCGTCCAGACGGTACAGTAACGGGGTCGCGCGCCGCCCGCGCCGGCCGCCACCCGACCAGGAGCCCGACCATGGACATCCGCCAGCAGACCCTCGCCATCGACGAGGCGACCGCGCCGCGCGCCGGCGCGCGCGAGTGGGTCGCGCTCGCGGTGCTCATGCTCCCGGTGCTGCTCGTCTCGATCGACAACACGGTGCTGGCGTTCGCGCTGCCGCAGATCTCGCTCGCGCTCGAGCCCGACGCCGCGCAGCAGCTGTGGATGGTGGATGCCTACGCGCTCGTGCTCGCCGGCCTCCTCGTGGCGATGGGGAGCCTCGGCGACCGGTTCGGCCGCCGGCGCATGCTGCTCATCGGCGCCACCGGCTTCGCCGTGGTCTCGGTGCTCGCCGCCTTCGCGCCCACCGCATCCGCCCTCATCGCCGCGCGCGCGGCGCTCGGCCTCTTCGGCGCGATGCTCATGCCGTCGACCCTCTCGCTGCTGCGCTCGACCTTCCCGCACCGCGATCAGCGCCGCCTCGCGATCGCCGTCTGGGCGACGGCGTTCTCGGTCGGCTCGGCGCTCGGCCCGACGGTGGGCGGGCTGCTGCTCGAGCACTTCGCGTGGGGCTCCGTCTTCCTCATGGCGGTGCCCGTGCTGCTGCCGCTGCTCGTGCTCGCGCCGCTGCTCGTGCGCGAGAGCCGCGACCCCGCGCCCGGCCCCATCGACCCGCTCGGCATCGCGCTCTCGATCGCCGCGCTCGGCGCGCTCGCCGCGACGATCAAGCACGTCGCGGTGGAGGGCCCCGACCTCCTCGCCGTCGCGCTGCTCGCGGTCGCGATCGTCGCGGGCCTCGGCTTCGCGCGCCGCATGCGCTCGGTCGACGAGCCCATGCTCGACCTCGACCTGCTGCGCGTGCCCGCCTTCTCGGGGGCGATCGCGATCAACCTGCTGAGCGTCGTCGCGCTCGTCGGCGCGCTGTTCTTCCTCACCCAGCACCTGCAGCTCGTCGAGGGGCTCTCGACGCTCGACGCGGCGCTGCTGCTCGTGCCCGGCACGATCGCGATGGTGCTGGCGGGCCTGGGCGTCGTGCGCATCGTGCGGCACGTGCCCGCGCACCGGGTGGTGGCGGTGGGCCTCGCGAGCTCGATGGCCGGCTACCTGCTCGTCGCGCTCGCGGGCGACGCGCTCTCGCCGCTGCACGTCGCGATCGCCTACGTGCTGCTCGGTGCGGGCGTCGGCGCCGCCGAGACGCTCTCGAACGAGATCGTCGTCTCGACCGCGCCGCCCGCCAAGGCGGGCGCGGCGAGCGCCGTCTCCGAGACCGCGTACGAGCTCGGCGCCGTGCTCGGCACCGCGGTGCTCGGCGGCATCGTGAGCGCCGTCTACCGCGCGTCGATCGCGCTGCCCGACGGCGTCGCATCCGCCGACGCCGACGCCGCGCGCGAGACGCTCGCCGGCGCGCTCGACGTGGCCGAGCGCGTGCAGGGCGAGCTCGGCGCCGGCATCGCCGAGGCCGCGCGCGCGGCCTTCGACCAGGGGGCGCTGTGGACCGCGCTCACCGGGGCGGCGCTCATGGCGGCGGCCATCGTCGTCGCGCTGCGAGCACTGCGTCGCGCGTAGGCCGCCGGGACGACGAAGCGGCGCCGCCCCGGGAGGGACGGCGCCGCTGCGGTGCGGGGATGCTCAGATCAGGTCGTCGCGGCGCTCGGTGCGCTCGACGCGCGTGCCGGTCTCCGGGTCGACCGCCGTGCGCGACACCTGGCTGGTGCGGCCGGAGCGCGCGGCCATGACGATGCCGATCAGCGTGACGAGAGCACCGGCGCCGAGGAGGATGTAGCCGATGAGGGTCCAGTTGGCGCCGTCGACCTGCCACAGGGCGGGGACCGCCCAGGCGACGATCGCGCCGACTGCCATGAGGAAGATGCCGAAGCCGATGCTCAAGGTGCACTCCGTTCGTTGGTGCAGCCCGGGACCAGGCCGCTTGCAGGGAATGTACCCGCCGCTCCCTGGCACCCGGGTGAACGCGCCCGCCGACTAGGCTGGGAATCGCCGTCCGCACGGCTGCGGAGGCGGTTCGACGACGCGCACACGGGTGCGCCAGGGGAGGAAGCGTGGAGCAGCTGCGCCTCGCGGTCATCGCAGGAGACGGCATCGGGCAGGAGGTCACGCTCGAGGCGAGGAAGGCCATGCGCGCCGCGCTCGCCGACGTCGAGCTCGTCGAGACCGAGTACGCGCTGGGTGCCGCCCACTACCTCGAGACCGGCGAGGTGCTCGACGACGCCACGCTCGCGAGCCTCGCCGAGCACGACGCGATCCTGCTGGGCGCCGTCGGCGGCGACCCCGCCGACCCGCGCCTCGCCGGCGGCATCATCGAGCGCGGGCTGCTGCTGCGCCTGCGCTTCGCCTTCGACCACCACGTGAACCTGCGCCCGACCGTGCTCCACCCGAGGATCGGCAGCCCCCTGCGCGACCCGGGCGAGATCGACTTCGTCGTCGTGCGCGAGGGCACGGAGGGGCCGTACGTCGGCAACGGCGGCGCGCTCCGCCAGGGCACGCCCCACGAGATCGCGAACGAGACGAGCGTCAACACCGCCTTCGGCGTCGAGCGGGTCGTGCGCTTCGCCTTCGAGCTCGCCGAGCAGCGCCGTCGCCGGCTCACGCTCGTGCACAAGAAGAACGTCCTCGTCCACGCCGGCGCGCTCTGGCAGCGCATCGTCGACGAGGTGGCGGTCGACCACCCCGAGGTCGAGGTCGACTACCTCCACGTCGACGCCGCCACGATCTTCCTCGTCGACCGGCCCAGCCGCTTCGACGTGATCGTCACCGACAACCTGTTCGGCGACATCCTCACCGACCTCGCGGGCGCCGTCGGCGGCGGGATCGGCCTCGCGGCCTCCGGCAACCTCAACCCCTCGGGCGCCTTCCCGAGCATGTTCGAGCCCGTGCACGGCTCGGCCCCCGACATCGCGGGGAAGGGCATCGCCGACCCGACGGCGGCGATCCTCTCGGCCGCACTCCTGCTCGAGCACTCGGGCCACCCCGACGCCGGCCGGCGCATCCGCGACGCCGTCGACGCCGACATCGACGGGCGCGACGGCACCGCACGCAGCACCAGCGAGGTCGGCGACGCGATCGCCGGCCGCATCAGCGCATCCACCCGCAAGGAGCAGGCATGACCGACTTCGCGATCACCCGCAACGAGCGGCCCGCCGCGGACAGCGTCCGCGAGGGCGTGCTCGCCGAGCCCGGCTTCGGCAAGCACTTCACCGACCACATGGTCTCGATCGACTGGACGGTCGACGAGGGCTGGCACGGCCACCGCGTCGAGCCGTACGGCCCGCTGCAGATGGACCCGGCCTCCGCCGTGCTCCACTACGGCCAGGAGATCTTCGAGGGCATGAAGGCCTACCGCCGCGCCGACGGCTCGGTCTGGACCTTCCGGCCCGAGGAGAACGCCAAGCGCATGCAGCGCTCGGCGGCGCGGCTGGCGCTGCCCGAGCTGTCGGTCGACGACTTCGTCGAGTCGGTGCGGCAGCTCGTGCGGATCGACGAGGCGTGGGTGCCGGCCGGTGGCGAGAACTCGCTCTACCTGCGGCCCTTCATGATCGCCAACGAGGTGTTCCTCGGGGTGCGCGCGGCGCAGACCGTGCGGTTCATGGTCATCGCGAGCCCCGCCGGGCCCTACTTCGCGGGCGGCGTGAAGCCGGTCTCGATCTGGCTCTCGCGCGAGTACAACCGCGCCGGCAAGGGCGGCACCGGCGCCGCCAAGTGCGGCGGCAACTACGCCGCGAGCCTCCTGCCCACGCAGCAGGCGGCCGCGAACGGCTGCGCGCAGGTGCTCTTCCTCAACGAGGCGGGCACCGAGCTCGAGGAGCTCGGCGGCATGAACGTCGTGCTCGTCCGGGCCGACGGCACCCTCATCACCCCCGACTCCGACTCCATCCTCGACGGCATCACGCGCAACTCGCTGCTCGAGCTCGCGGCGGATGCGGGCCACCGGGTCGAGCGGCGGCCGGTGACGCTCGCGGAGTGGCGCGACGGCATCGCCGACGGCTCGATCACCGAGGTCTTCGCGTGCGGCACCGCCGCCGTGCTGACGCCCATCGCGGCGCTCAAGAGCCCCGACGAGACGATCGGCGACCCGGGCGCGCCCGCCGGCCCGGTCGCGATGGCGCTCCGCCAGCGGCTCACCGACATCCAGTACGGCCGCGCGGAGGACCCGCACGGCTGGATGGTGCAGCTGACGGAGGCCCGCTGATGCGCGTCGCGCGGTTCGCGCACGGCGAGCGCATCGGCTACGGCGTCGTCGACGGGGATGCGCTGGTCGAGCTGGTCGGCGACCCGATCGTCGCCGGCTTCGACACGACCGGCACCCGCATCCCGATCGCCGAGGCGCGCCTGCTCGCGCCCGTCATCCCGCGCTCGAAGGTCGTGGCGGTCGGCCGCAACTACGCGAAGCACGCGGCCGAGCTCGGCAACGAGGTGCCCACCGAGCCGCTGGTCTTCCTGAAGCCCAACACATCGGTGATCGGCCCCGGCGACGCGATCGTGCTGCCGCCGGAGTCGCAGGACGTGCACTTCGAGGGCGAGATCGCCCTCGTGATCGGCACGGTCGCGCGGCGCCTCACGCGGGCGAACGCGCTGCACGCCGTCTTCGGCGTCACGGTCGCCAACGACGTGACCGCGCGCGACCTGCAGCACCGCGAGAAGCAGTGGGCGCGCGCGAAGGGCTTCGACACGTTCTGCCCGCTCGGGCCCGCGATCGAGACCGAGCCCGACTACGACGCGCTGCAGGTCATCACGCGCGTCGACGGCGAGGTGCGGCAGGACGGCGTCTCGAGCGACTGGATCTTCGACGCGCCCACCGTGCTCGAGTGGATCACCGCATCCATGACCCTGCTGCCCGGCGACGTCGTGCTGATGGGCACCCCGGAGGGCGTGGGCCCGCTGCGCGCGGGCCAGACGGTCGAGGTGGAGGTGCCGGGCGTCGGCACGCTGCGCAACCCGGTCGTCGCGCAGGCCACCGCGGGCTGATCCCTCCCGGCTCATACTCGGCCGGGTCGCCTAGCATCAGCCGCACCGGCGGTGCGAGCCGCCGATCGACTCGAGGAGGAGCCATGTCGGAGATCCAGCAGCTGCTCGGCCAGATGCCGATCCAGCAGATCGCGCAGCGCGCGGGCGTCAGCGAGGCCGAGGCGAGGCAGGCGGTCGAGGCCATCGTGCCGACCCTGGTCGGCGGGATGCAGGCGAACGCGCACGACCCGGCGGGCGCCCAGTCGCTCGCGGGCGCGCTCGGCGCGCACGCCGGCCACCTCGACGAGCGCCTCGCGGGCGACATCGACACCGCCGACGGCGAGAAGATCGTGCACAACGTGTTCGGCGACAACACCGACCAGATCGCGCGGGCGGCCGGCGGCGGCGGTGCGCTCGGCGGCATCATCCAGAAGATCCTGCCGATCGTCGCGCCGATCGTGCTCGCGTGGATCGCGAACCGCTTCCTCGGGCAGCGGGGCGGGGCGGCGCCGCAGGCGCCCGAGCGCGCCGAGGCGCCGGGCGGCGGCTTCGACTCGCCCTTCGACCGCGGCTCGGCGGGCGCCGAGCAGAAGGTGCAGGTGCCGCAGACGCAGACCCCGGCGCCCGCGCCCGGCCAGCAGCCGGGCCAGCCGGGCCAGGGCGGCGGCCTCGGCCTCGACGACCTGCTCGGCGGCATCCTGGGCGGCGGCTCCAGCCGGGAGGGCGGCTCGAGCGGCGGCCCGCTCGGCCCGCTCGGCGACATCCTCGGCGGCCTGCTCGGCGGCGGTCGCCGCGGCTGACCCTGCCCGCGCGAGGCCGGCTCCGTCGAGCTTCCCCGAACCCCGGTTCCTCCGCGGCGAGACCCGCGCTCGAGGGAAGCTCGACGGGGTGCAGGCTGTCTGCATATGCAGGCAGGCAACGGCTAGACTGCACGCATGGCTTCCCCTGACGCGCTCCGCGGCCACGTCGACGCGATGCTGCTGTCGGTGCTCGCCGACGGACCGGTGCACGGCTACGGCGCGATCGAGCGCATCCGCGACCGCTCCGGCGGCGCGCTCGACTTCCCGAGCGGCACCGTCTACCCGGCGCTGAAGCGGCTGGAGCGCCGCGGCCTCATCGAGGGGGAGTGGGAGTCGAGCGGGCGCTCGAAGCGGGTCTACCGGCTGACGCCTGCGGGCACGAGCGAGCTCGAGGCGCAGCGCACCGAGTGGACCGCGACGGCCTCGATCATCACGAGCGTGCTCGGCGCGGCGCGAGCCTGACGGCGCCCCAGCGCACGAGCAGCGCGGCCGCGGCGACCGCGAGCGCCGAGCCGAGCACGAGCGTCGTGACCAGCAGGGCCGCGAGGATGCCGGCACCGGCGGCCGGCACGGCGATCGTCGCCGCCATCGCGACCGCGCCCGCGACGAGCGCGACGGCGAACGCGAGCTGCAGGCCGGCCACGGCCACGAGCGCGGTGAGCGAGCCCGAGCGCCGGATCGCGAGCCAGCCGGCGGCGGCGGCTGCCGCCACGATCGGTCCCGCAGCGTCGAGCGCCCGCGAGACCTGGAGCATCCAGCCGTCCTCGACCGGCACCCGGAACCCGGGCACCGCCGCGAGGGCGGTCATGCCGACGAACCACACCACGAGCAGCGTCGCGGCGGCGAGCGCGGCGCGCGGGGCGAAGCGGCGGCCGCGGTCGGCGAGCAGCTCGGTCGAGAGCTCGGCGGCGATCGCGCGCGGGTCGCCGAACTCGGCGACCACGGCGGTTGCGGCGAGCGGCTCGGGCGCTCCCGCGTCGACGCGCGCGGCGACGGCCTCCCGCAGGTCGCCCTCGATCTCGCGCGCGAGCTCGCGGCGCCGCCTGCCGGACGCGACCACGGCGCGCTCGAGGCGGCCGACGAGGTCGGCGACGGGGTCGGGGCTGGGCATCGCCCTCCAGTCTCCCACGCCTAGGATGGAGCCATCATGAGCGTCCCCTTCTCGACGGCGACGGGCGGCGATGTCGTCGTCCGCTTCTGCCCCTCGCCCACCGGCACCCCGCACGTCGGCCTCATCCGCACCGCGCTGTTCAACTGGGCGTACGCGCGCCACCACGGCGGGAAGATGGTGTTCCGCATCGAGGACACCGACGCGGCGCGCGACAGCCAGGAGTCGTACGAGCAGCTGCTCGAGGCGATGCGCTGGCTCGGCATCGACTGGGACGAGGGCGTCGAGACCGGCGGCCCGAACGCCCCCTACCGGCAGTCGCAGCGCGGCGAGATCTACGCCGAGCTCATCGAGCGGCTCAAGGAGTCGGGGCACCTCTACGAGTCGTTCGCGACCGCCGAGGAGATCGAGGCCCGCAACATCGACCTGGGCCGCGACCCGCGCCAGGGCTACGACAACTTCGAGCGCGACCTGACGAGCGAGGAGCGCCAGGCGCACCGCGACGCCGGCCGCCAGCCGAGCCTGCGCCTGCGCGTGCCGGACGAGGACCTCTCGTTCGACGACCTCGTGCGCGGCGAGATCACGTTCCCCGCCGGCTCCTTCTCCGACTTCGTCGTGGTGCGCCCGAACGGCGCGCCGCTCTACACCTTCGTCAACCCCGTCGACGACGCGCTCATGGGCGTCACGCACGTGCTGCGCGGCGAGGACCTGCTCTCGTCGACGCCGCGGCAGATCGCGCTGTACCGCGCCCTCGCCGAGATCGGCGTCGCATCCGCCATCCCGCGCTTCGGCCACCTGCCGTACGTCATGGGGGAGGGCAGCAAGAAGCTCTCGAAGCGCGATCCGCAGTCCAACCTCTTCCTGCTACGCGAGGCCGGCTTCATCCCCGAGGGCCTGCTCAACTACCTCGCGCTGCTCGGCTGGTCGATCGCGCCCGACCGCGACGTCTTCACGCGCGACGAGCTGATCGCCGCGTTCGACGTCGAGGACGTCAACCCCAACCCGTCGCGCTTCGACCCGAAGAAGGCCGAGTCGATCAACGGCGACCACGTGCGCATGCTCGCCGCCGACGACTTCGCGGCGCGCCTCGAGCCCTACCTCGGCCGCATCTTCGACGGCCCGCCGAGCGACGAGCAGCGCGCGGTGCTCGCGCAGGCGGCGCCGCTCGTGCAGGAGCGCATGCAGCTCATCGGCCAGGCCGAGGACATGCTGGGCTTCCTGTTCCTCGACACCGAGGACATCCACCACGACTCCGACGCGGTCGCGAGCCTCGGCGACGACGCGCACGCCGTGCTCGAGGCCTCGCGCCGCGCGCTCGAGGAGCTCGAGTCGTTCGACGCCGCGAGCATCGAGCAGGTGCTGCGCGAGGTGCTCGTCGAGGGCCTCGGCATCAAGCCGCGCTTCGCCTTCACGCCGCTGCGCGTCGCCGTCACCGGCCGCCGCATCTCGCCGCCGCTGTTCGAGTCCCTCGAGCTGCTCGGCCGCGAGGCGTCGCTCGCCCGCATCGAGCGGCTGGCCGCGAGGGTCTGATGGACGTCGACGTCGTCGTCATCGGCGCCGGCCCCGCGGGGCTCGCGGCGGCGCTCAACCTGGCGCGCCAGCAGCGCTCGGTGGCGCTGCTCGACTCCAACCGGCCCCGGCACGCGGCGACGCTGCAGTCGCACGGCTTCGTCACCCGCGACGGCGTCTCGCCGCTCGAGCTGCGCACGCTCGGCCGCGACGAGGTGCTGCGCTACCCGACGGTCGCCTACGAGCGCACGCTCGTGCGGCAGGTGGTCGCGGTCGACGACGGATTCGCGGTGCAGGCGGAGCAGGCAGGCTCGCGGGCCGAGAGCGAGACCCGGGCCGCCGCGGTCCTCATCGCGACGGGCCTGAGCGAGACGCTGCCCGCCTCGCACCACGTGCGCCCCTGGTACGGCACGAGCCTCCACTCGTGCATGGACTGCGACGGCTACGACAAGCGCGGGCAGGCGCTCGCCCTCATCGGCGAGACCGACGACCTCGTCGACCGCGCCATGGTCATCCGCCGCCACACCGACGACCTCGCCGTCTTCACGAACGGGTCGGATGCGGTCGACGCGGCGGGCGAGGAGCGCCTGGCCGCGCACGGGGTCGCCCTCGTGCGCACGCCGATCGCCGCGATCGAGGGCGACCGCGACGGGATGCGCGCGATCGTGCTCGAGGACGGCGCGCGGAGCGAGCGCACGGGCGGCTTCGTGCGCCCGTGGTGGCACCCGCAGCTCGAGTTCGCCGAGCCGCTCGGCCTCGAGACCGACGAGGACGGGCTCGTGCTCGTCGACCGCGCGCAGCGCGCCTCGGTCGAGGGCGTCTACGCGGCGGGCGACATCACGCCCGGCTTCCGGCAGCTGGCGGTCGCGGCCGGTGCCGGCACCATCGCGGCCTCGGTCATCAACCGCGACCTCATCGCGCGCGACCGCTGACCCCTCCCGCCCCCACTCCCGCTCATCGAGTAGGCCCCCTCCCCGCTCATCGAGTAGGCCCGAAGGGCCGACCCCTCCCCGCTCATCGAGTAGGCCCGAAGGGCCGTATCGAGATGTCAGCCCCCCGCTGTAGCCTGGTCTGCGCACGCGGTCACCCCGCGGAGGAGGCACAGCCATGACGCTCATCGACGACCGGCCGAAGACGCAGCGCACGCTCTCGGCGCCCGAGCGCAAGGCGCGCCGCAAGCGCGTGCTCACCTGGCTGCTGCCGATCGTCGGCGTGCTGCTCATCGGCGGGCTCTTCTGGTTCACCCAACAGCTGCTCGCGGGCGGCCTCGGGGAGCCCCGCGAGGCCACCGCCGAGGAGGTCTCGGCCAACAACACGACCCAGTTCGGCGAGGCCGGCACGTCGTACGCAGTGCAGTACCAGGTCGTCACGCTCAACCTCGCGAGCCTGCCGATCGCGGCCGAGGAGCTCTCGATGGGGCCCGACGCGCAAGCGGTCATCGCCCCCGGGTACGGCTTCCTCGACACCACCTTCTACCGCGGCCAGGGCGGCGGCATCGAGGGGCAGGGCTACTTCACCGAGATGATGTCGTCGGTGACGGCCACCACGTCCGGCGGCGAGGTCGTGCGCTTCGACATGGCCCGCTCGCCGGTCGGGTGGGCCGAGTTCCCGTCGGCGATGCGCGCGGTCGAGTCGGGCGCGGCAGCCTTCGGCTGGCCGGTCGACGACGCCGAGATCACCGCCTTCACCGAGGAGGTCGCCGACGCCGTGCGCACCGGGCAGGCCACCGAGTGGGCGATCCCCGCGGGCGACGCGATGGGCATGCCGGTGAGCGGCCTGGTGTCCTGCTCGGGCGACGGGATGTGCGTGCTCAGCTACGCGATCGACGTCTCCCGCACCGCCGACTGAGGCGGCCGGCGCGCGCCACGATTCGCGCGGAGGGCGCCGAGTTGCTATGCTCGTCTCTTGGCTCGCCCGCCTCGGCATGCGGCCATTGGGGTATGGTGTAATTGGCAACACGGAGGTTTCTGGTACCTTTGTTCTTGGTTCGAGTCCAGGTACCCCAGCACTTCGAAGCCCCCGCGACGCGGGGGCTTCTCGCTTGTCCGGGCGCATTCCGGGCCCGTCGCGCTCGGCCCGCGAGCGGCTCCCGCGCCTAGACTGCGGCCCATGGACCTCGCCGTCATCGCCTGCATCGCCGCCGCATTGGCGGCCGCCGTGCACGGCTACATCTTCGTGCTCGAGACGCTGCGCTGGGAGGAGCCGGGCACGCGGCGGGTGTTCGGCACGAGCCCCGAGCAGGCGGCGGCCACGAGGCAGCTCGCCGCCAACCAGGGCGTCTACAACCTGCTGCTCGGCATCGCCGCGCTCGCGGGCATCATCACGCTCGTGGCCGGCGCCCGAGGCGCGGGGCTCGCGGTGCTGCTGGCGTCGACGGGCATCATGCTCGCCGCCGCCCTCTACCTCGTGATCTCCGACCGCACGAAGGGCCGAGCGGCGGTCGTGCAGGGCTTCTTCCCGGCCATCGCGGTCGTGACCGGCCTCATCGCGCTCGGACAGGTGGCGTCGTGAGCGCCGTCCGCGCCGCGGCCCGCGTCGCCCTCGGCGGCGCGCTCATCCTCGCCGGCGTCAGCCACCTGACCTTCGCGCGCCGCGACTTCCGCGCGCAGGTGCCAGACACGGTCGTCGACCTGTCGCCGCTCGATGAGGACGGCGTCGTGCTCGCATCCGGCGTCGTCGAGGTCGCGCTCGGCAGCGCCATCGCCTTCGCGCCCGAGCGGCACCGGCCGCTCGTCGGCCGCGTGGCCGCCGCGTTCTTCACGGCCATCTTCCCGGGCAACCTCTCGCAGTGGATCCACCGCCGCGACGCCTTCGGGCTCGACACCGACGAGCGCCGCTTCGGCCGCCTCTTCCTCCAGCCGGTGCTCATCGCCTGGGCGCTCTGGGCGACGCGCGCGCCGCGCCGCTGACGGCCGCCGTCAGCGGCTGCCGCGGCTGCCGCGACGGCGACCGAGGGCGCGTCGCAGCCGCCGCACGATGCCGCTGCCGCGCCGGCGGCCGCGCTCGCTGCGCGCGTCGGCCGGGCGCTCCGCGGCGCTCGCCCCCACGTGCTCGCCCGAGGCGTCCTGGCCCGACCCACGCGACGCATCCGTCGCCTCGTGCCGGTCGGCCGCGGTTCCCGCGCCGTCGTGCTCCACGTCCGCGTCGCGGTGCTGCTCGCGCAGCTCGCGGCCCTCGGCCTCGAGCCGGTCGCGCGCCTCGGCCTTCTTCTCGACCTTCTTCACGCCGCGCGGCGGCAGCTGGATGGCCGACTCCGCCTCGATGCCCGCCTGCAGCTGGCGGGCGCGCTCGACTTCGGCGTCGACCTCGGCGCCGAGCAGCAGCACGATGTTGAAGACCCAGAGGGCGAACAGCAGCGCCATGACGGTGCCGATCGCGCCGTAGGAGCTGTAGCCCGAGGCGGACGTGAAGTAGAGCCCGAGCGCCACGGAGGCGAGCGCGATGCCGATGATCGCGACGACCGAGCCGATGCTGACCCACGTGAACTTCGGCTGCTGCAGGTTGGGGGCCAGGTAGTAGAGCAGGGCGATCATCGCGATCACGAGCGCGAGGATCACGGGCCACTTCACCCACGCCCAGATCGGCAGGAAGGTCTGCGTCATGAACGCGAGGAAGCCGCCGAGCCCGAGCGGCTCGGCGATGGGGCCGAGCACGCCC
Source organism: Agrococcus sediminis (assembly GCF_007923295.1). Classification (GTDB taxonomy): domain Bacteria; phylum Actinomycetota; class Actinomycetes; order Actinomycetales; family Microbacteriaceae; genus Agrococcus; species Agrococcus sediminis. The sequence goes on from NZ_VOIR01000014.1 coordinate 31,009, forward strand.
GTCACCAGCGCGTCGTTGACGGCGAGCGACACGAGGATGACCACCACGCCCACGAGCAGCGCGACGGTGATCAGCAGCATCGTCGCCGTCTGCTTGATGAAGCCGCGGCCCTCCTCGATGCCGTAGACGATGTTCATGCAGCGCGAGAACGCCTTGACGTACGCGGATGCCGACCACACGGCCGTCGCGATACCGATGATGAGCGCGATCACGCCCCCGGCCGCCGAGTCCGTCATCGTCTCGACGAGGTTGACGACGAGATCCCGGTAGTCCTCGGGCACCTGCCGCACGGCGTCGTCGACGATGCCCGTGACGGTCGACGCGTTGTTGGCGAGCACGAGCGAGATGATCGAGAAGACGGCGAGGAGGCCCGGCGCGAGCGACAGCACCATGTAGTACGTCAGCATCGCGGCGAGGTCGGTGCCGCCGTCGCTGCCGAACTCCTTGAGGGCGCGCTTCAGCGCGTACTTCCAGCTCGCGCCCTCGAGCTTCGGCGGCGCGTCGGGCTTCTCGTCGTGGTCTGGGGCCGGTGCGTCCGCTGCGTCGAGCGTGGCGTCGATGGGGTCTCTGCTGGACACGGGGCGTCCTCTCGCTGCTGTGCTGATGCCGCAGAACTGTACCCCAAACGGCTGGATGCGCGACCAGCTGCGGCGGCCGCGACCGCGCTCGATCGTGACCGAGCGGCCGATCGCCCCGTCAGTCTCCCGCGGCCTCGGGTCTGGTCCGCGACGACCCCTCAGGATGCGGTCAGCGTCCGCGCCTACCCTCGCACCGGAATGCGGCCGCCCGGGTCGACAAGCGGAAGGAGGATGGAATGGCTGACGCAATGGACGACATGATGAAGCACATGGACGAGATGGCCGACTCCACGCTGGACGAACTGTCGTCCGCGTCCGGGGACGAGTTCGACCGGAAGTTCCTGGAGATGATGATCAAGCACCACGCGCAGGCGATCGCGACGTCCGAACTCGCTTCGAGCAAGGCCGTGCACGCAGAGCTGAGAGAGCTGGCTGCGAAGATGCACTCGGATCAGATCGAGGAGAGCGAGCAGCTGCGCAGTTGGCACCAGCAGTGGGGACACGCGCAGGACTGACGCTGCGAGGCCGCGGTGGGTCCGCGGCATCGGGGCGTGCACCCGCCCGTCACGCCCTCATCGAGATCCGGGCCCACCGCGACCGCGTCGGCGCCCAGCTGCGATGTCGCAGGCACGGCCTCGTCCGGCTCAGAGCACCGAGAACACGACTCCGGCGGCGACCCCGAGCAGCACGCTGAGGACCGCGCCCGCCATCGCGGTGCGTGCCGCCCCGACCCTGAGCGGTGCAGTGGGCTGCGCTGGCACCGCATCGGCGGGGCGGTACAGGGGGATGATCCAGCGCAGGTAGTAGTAGAGGCTGACGACGCTGTTGGCCATCACGGCCACTGCCAACCAGGCCGCGCCGCCCTGCCACGCCGCGGCCGCGACGGTCAGCTTGCCGACGAAGATCGCGGTCGGCGGCGTGCCGACGAGTCCGAGGAGCGCGACGACCAGGGCCGCAGCGAGCGCCGGGTGTCGCCGCGCGAGTCCGCGGTAGTCTGCCAGGCTGCGGAAGCCGGGAAGCGCCAGGGTCACAGAGAACGCCGCCGCGTTGGTGACCGCGTATGCCAGCACGTAGAACAGCAGCGCCGGCAGCGCCAGCGCGCTCGTGGGCGCCACCGCCACCGGCACCAGCAGGAACCCCGCCTGCCCGACGGTCGACCAGCCCAGCAGCCGGCGAGGGTCGTCCTGGGTGTATGCCGCGAGGTTGCCGAGCGTCATCGTGACGAGGGCGAGGACGCCGACGAAGGCGGCGGCCGGCGCCGGGTCCGGCAGAGCCGCCACGACCCGGAACGCGGCGAGGAACGCGCCGAGCTTCGGTACGGTCGTCAGGAACGTCGCGACCAGCCCGTTCGCCCCCTGCGCCGAGTCGGGCACCCAGAAGTGGCCGGGCACCGCGCCCGCCTTGAACATGAGGCCCGAGAGTACCGCGGCTGCCCCCACCGTCACCGCGCCGGCCGGTGATTCGGCGAGCGCGGCAGGCAGCTCGCCGTACACGCTCGTCCCGGACAGTCCGGTGAGGAGGGTGACGCCGACCAGCAGCAGGATGCCGAACAGCGCACCGAGCAGGTAGGTCTTGAGCGATGCCTCCGCAGCGCGCGCCGTGCCGGCGAGGCCGATCAGGCCATAGAGCGGGATGCTCGCGAGCAGGAAGCCCACGGCGAGCACGAGGAGGTCCCCGGCGCCCGCGATGACCAGCGTCCCCGCGGCACCGAGCAGGGCGAGCGCGGCGGTCTCGCTCTCCCTGGGGGAGCCGGCGATGCTGCGGCGGCCCGCGAGGAGCACGAGCGCGGTGGCGCCGGAGACCGCGATGCGCGCCACCTGCGTCGTCGTGTCGACGAGGAAGGTGCCGGCGAACACGGCCTCCGGAGCGGCGGCGAACGTCACGGGCACGACCGTGGCGCTCAGCAGCGCCGTGGCTGTCGCGATGCCGTACGCCACGCCCTGCCTGGAGCGGGGCAGGTACGAGCCCGTGAGCAGCACGACGAGCGCGCCCGCGATCAGCACGATCTCGGGCAGCATCGCCAGGACGTCCAAGCCCGCGTCAGACTCCACCGGTCACCTGCCCACGAGCTCGGCGAGTGTCGCAGCGGCCGGTTCGATCACGTCGAGGATGACCCTCGGGAGCACGCCGATGAGGAGCGAGAGCGCCAGCAGGGACCCCGCCGACCACAGCTCGTGCGCCGACAGGTCGCGGAAGCCGATCGAACCACCGCGCGTCTTCCCGGCGAAGATGCGCTGCAGGGCCAGCAGGAACATCGCGGCGGTGAGCAGGATGCCGAGCAGCGCGACGGCCGTGACGGGGGCGGTGCCGATGGCGCCCGCGAAGATCTGGAACTCGGCGATGAAGCCCGAGAAGGCCGGGAGGCCCAGTGACGCGAACGCGCCGATCGCGAACAGGGTCGTGAGCCTCGGCGCGGGAGCCGCGAGTCCTCCGTAGCCCGAGAGGTCGTAGCTGCCCGCGCGATCGCGCAGCACGCCGACGAGCAGGAAGAGCGCCGCGGTGATCAACCCGTGGCTCACCATCTGCGTCTCCGCTCCGACGATCGCCAACCGCCGGGCATCCTCCGTGCCGCTGTTCACGAGGCCCGCCACGCCGACCGCGAGCACGACGTAGCCCATGTGGTTGACGGATGTGTAGGCGACCATGCGCTTGAGGTTCTGCTGGGCGAGTGCGACGAGAGCGCCGTACAGCACCGAGATCACGCCGACGATGATGATGGGCCACGCCCACGCTCGCCACGCTTCGGGGAGCATCGGCATCGCGATCCGGACGAAGCCGTAGGTGCCCATCTTCAGCAGCACCCCGGCGAGCACCGCGGACCCGATGGCGGGCGCGTCGGTGTGGGCCGGCGGGAGCCAGGTGTGGAAGGGAACAGTGGGGGTCTTGACGGCCAGCCCGATCAGGATGGCGGCGAGCACTGCGCCGCCAGCCACCGGCTCGCCCTGCAGCGGCAGCATCTCGGCGAGCTCGACCATGTCGAACGTCGGCGTGTCGGCGGAGACGTACAGCCCGATGAAGCCGAGCAGCAGTGCGAGCGACCCGAGGAAGGTGTAGAGGAAGAACTTCAGCGCGGAGCGTCCGGCAGTGGCTCCGTGACCCCAACCGGCGATGACGAAGTACATGCCGACGATCGACAGGTCGAAGAAGACGAAGAAGAGGATCAGGTCCGCGGCGACGAACACGCCGAGGCTCACGCTCTGCAGGAAGAGGAACAGTGCCGCCTGGATGCGGGGGCGGTCCTCGTCCCGCAGCGCATAGATGGCGCACGCGAGGAAGACGATCGTCGTCATCGCGACGAGCGGCAGGGACAGGCCGTCCACCCCGATGTGGTAGCTGGCTCCGACGCCCGGGATCCACTCCAGGCGCTCCTCGAAGGCGAGCCGACCCTCCGGCGGTTCCTCGAAGTTCGCCCAGACCACGGCTACCAGCCCGAGATCCGCTGCCGCGACCGCCACCCACGCCCAGCGCGCCACCCGGTCCGAGACGGCCGGCACGGTGAGCAGCAGCGCGGCGGCGAGCGGCAAGAAGACGATGGCACTCAGCATGGGTTACCTTCCGATCACGAGGAGTAGCACGACCACGGCGCCGAGCAGGCCCACAGCCTGCGCGTAGTAGTGGTGCAGCTGACCGTTCTGCGCGCGCGCGCTGTCGCGACCTGCACGCCAGACCCGTCGGGCGAACCCGTCGACCGACCGATCGACCCCCCGATCGTCGAGGGAGGCCGCTGCGCGCGCAGTCGTCATCGCCGCCGCCGCCGCGCCATCCGCCGCCGCATCGATCCCGCTGTCGTCGAGGGAAGCCGCCCCCCGCGCGATCGCCGCCGCACCCTCCGCCGCCCTTTCCGCCGCCGCGTCGATCCCGGCGTCGTCGAAACGTGCGAGGCGGGCAGCGAGTCGCATGGTGGGCCGCACCAGGAGCCGATCCCCGGCCAGCTCGAGTCCCAGCCAGCCGGCCGCCCAGCGCGGCTCCGGAAGCCGCCACCGCGTCGAGGCGAGCACCAGCACCAGCGCGATCGTTCCGGAGGCGATCAGTTCCCAGACGCCCGGCTGGGCAGGCTCCTGACCGAGCGCCCGCGCGACCGCGCCGCTGAGCGGTGGCAGGGCGAGCATCCCGAGCACCGCGGCGCCGACGGCCAGCGCGGCGACGGGAACCGAATCGAGCGCCCCGGCATGGCGGGTGCCCTGCTCGTGCTCGTCGTAGTGCGTCGCGGTGTGCGCATCCGCTCTCCGCCAGATCGCGAAGATCAGCTTGGCGGCGTAGACGGCCGACAGCGCGGAGGCAGCGAGACCGACGATGTAGAGCCAGAGCGACTCTTCGAGCGCAGCGGTGAGCACGGCGTCCTTCGTCGCCCAGAGCGACAGGGGCGGGATGCCCGCGAGCGCGAGCGCAGCGAGGCTTGCCGACAACCCGAGCAGGCGCCAGCGCCGCGCGGCACCGGCCAGGCCGGAGAGGCGTCGGGTGCCGAGCGCGGTCAGCCAGGCGCCGGCTGCGATGAACAACGCGGCCTTGGTCGAGGCGTGCGCCACCAGGTGCGCGACACCGCCGCTCTGCGCGCCGAGCCCCGCGGCGAGCACGACGAATCCGAGCTGTGCTGCCGTGGAGGCGGCCAGCAGCTGCTTCACATCCCGCTGTGCCACAGCGACCGCGCCCAGCAGGAGGGCGGTCACGGCACCGATCCACGCCGCGGCCGTGTCGGCCCATCCGGTCGATTCAAGCAGCGGCGCGACCCGCAGCAGGAGATAGCCGCCCATCGCGACCATGGCCGCGGAGTGCAGCAGCGCGCTGACCGGGCTCGGACCGTCCATGGCTCGGGAGAGCCAGAACGAGAAGGGCAGCTGCGCGGCCTTGCCGAGCGCCGCGACCAGCAGACCGGCGGCCGCGGCGTCGCGCCATCCTGCCGTCGCGTCCGTGAGCTCGGCGAGTCCGAGGCCCGCGCCCCCGCCAAGCGCAGCCCCCGCCGCCGCGTAGAGCCCGAGGTCCCCGGCACGGGTGGTGATGAACGCCGTGGTGCCGCTCGCCACCCGGTGCTCGTCCCGCCACCAGAATCCGATCAGCGCGAAGGAGGTGGCGCCCATGACCTCCCAGGCGAACAGCAGCGTCACGAGGTTCCCGGCGACCGCCGTGAGCAGTGCGGCGGCCGCGAAGATCAGCATCAGGCCGTGGAACCGAGCGCGCCCCTCCCGGATGTCGCCGGCCGCGAAGATCAGCACCAAGAGCGTCACCGCGGCGACCGTCGGCAGCATGATGGCGGAGAGCCCGTCGACGCGCAGGTCGAACCCGGCTCCGGCGAGGAACGGCACGGCGGCCGCGGGCTGGGCTGTCGCGACCACGACCGCGAGCGCGAGGCCGGCCGTGGCGACTCCGATCGCGACGACTCCTGCCACGCGCTCGACCCGAGGCAGGAGGCACAGCAGCGCGCCAGTCGTCGCGGGCAGGAGCACCAGGAGCCAGAGCGCGATGGTCGCGCTCATCGCTCGACCCCGGGACCGGTCATCGCTTGAGCTCCGACGCGGAATCGGTCATGTCGCTGCCACGCGCACGATGCACGAGCGTCGCGACTGCGAACCCCATGGCCATCTCGACCGTCATCGCGGCGATCACGACGAGCAGCAGCACCTGCCCGGTCGGCTCCGGCGAGAGGAACCACCAGAACGCGCCCGCGGCGAGGATGACACCGTTCAGCATCAGCTCGAGGCCCATCATCACCATCACCACGACCTGCTGCGAGATCGCCCCGTACAGGCCCACGCTGAACAGCGCAGCCGCGATCAGCAGCACCGCTTCGAGGGTCATCGGCCCACACCCCCCGGCTGCGGATCGTCGGCTGCGGCACGCTCGAGGTCGTCGCCGTAGCGGTCGTACCGGCCGCGGTGCAGGCTGAGGCTGACGCCCGCGACGATGGTCGCCACCATCACCGGGCTCAGCACGATCATCGCGAGCATCTTCGGCTCCATGAGTGCCATGCCGAGCGCCACGGTGACGTCCTCTGTCGGGGCAGGACGGCCGGAGGGCCACGGGGTCAGCAGGATGCCGGCCGCGAGCAGCGCGAAGGTGACGAGCGCGGTGACGAGTGACAGCCGCTTGTCGTGCACCATGCTCATCGGCATCAGCGCCGGGTTCATCCCCATGAACATGATCATGTAGACGGCCATGACCGCCATCTCCATCACCATCATCAGGATGGTGATGACGCCGAGGTACGCCTGGTCGAGCAGCAGCAGCTGCAGGCCGACCGCCACGAACGAAATGGCCAGCGCGTAGGTCGCGCGCGCCATCGAGTTCACCCAGAACACCGCGGCCCCGGAGAGCACGGCTGTCGCGCCGAGCACCCAGAAGAAGACTTCGCCGATCAGAGTCATCGGTTCACCATCACCAGTGCGATCAGCAGATCCTGCAGCATGCCGGCGGGGATCAGCAGCATCCAGCCGACCTCCATGAACTTCTCGGGCCGTATGAGCGGCACCTTGCGGCGGACCCAGACGAACGCGGCGAGCACGACCACGGTCTTCAGCAGGGACCAGGCCCATGCCGGCAGCACCGCGCCGGACCCTCCGCCCAGGAACAGCGGCACCGCGAACGCCGCACCGGCGACGAGCACTCCATACCGGCCGGCGAAGAAGACCAGCCGGTCGACGCCCGACAGCTCCGCGGCGACACCGCCGGCGATGTCGGCTCCGAGCGATGAGCCGAACGGGCCCCACACGGAGAACGCGACCACTCCGATCGAGTAGATCAGGAACGCCACCGGCATCCACACGATGAACCAGAGCTCCGACTGCGCCGCCACGATGTCGCCCACATTCAGGCTCTCGGAGGCGATCGCCGTGGCGATGAGGGCGAACATCAGCGGCAGCTCGTACGCGACCGCCAGCGCGAGGAAGCGGTATCCGCCGACCAGCGCGTGCACGGAGTTGCCACCCCAGCCGACGAGCCAGACCAGCGCCCAGACGAGCGCATCCATCGCGTTGAACCAGACCAGACCCGCCTCGAAGTCGAACAGCGTCCATTCGCCGAACGGGACGACGGTGATCTTCAGCAGTGCGGCGACGAGCATCCCGGCACCGCCGATGCGCCACAGCAGCGAGTCGGCTGCCACGGTCGACCGTCGGCGCTGTCGGAGCAGGCGTGCCGTCTCAGCGGCAGGCCAGCGCAGCGATGCGGCGGCAGATCCGCCCTGCGCCCGTGCAGCCAGCATCCCGTCGAGAGCCACCGCGATCATGACCAGCACGGCGAGCAGCAGGGCACCCACGATCGCCCAGGAGGGGTCCACCTCGACCACGGGGTCACTCATGATGGCCCCCCCGCTCTGCGGCGAGGGACGACAGACCGAGACTGGCGACGACGAGCCGTGCGGCAGCGAGGTCAAGGCCGGTGACGAGCTGCGGCAGATCAGCGATGAGGCGACTCGCATCCCGTCGTTCCCCGGACGATCCGTCGTTCGCGTCGCGCGCCGCGCCCAGCATGGCGAGCAGCCGATCGAAGACGCTGCCCGCTTGCGCCGCAACGAGGTGCTGGGCGAGCGCGGGGTCCTCCACGACGCCCAAGCGCCCCAAAGACCAGCGGAGCAGGGAGCGGCGGACGCGACGCTCGAGTCGGTCCAGGCCGTGCTGTGCCGCCGCGGTGTCGCCGCGCAGCAGCGCGCCGCGGAGCCGGCGCGCGTCGGCAGCGAGGCCCGACGCCCCCGCGAGCGCGAGCAGCGCGGCCGCGTCGTCGCATCGTCGAGCGGCGGCTTCCCGTCCGCCCGGCTCGACAAATCCATGCCACGCATCGTCGAGCCCCCGGGCCCGCGCACGCGTGATGACGTCGCCGTTCAGCGCGCAGTGCAGCACGAGGCCCGGCGGCCAGTAGGGCAGCACCGGACCCAGTTGCACGGCCAGCGTGTCCATCTCCAGTCCATCGCGGTCCGCAGCCCCGCCCGCCAGCGGGATGCCCGCTGGCGCCATGTCCATGCCGGAGTGGTCCATGCCGGAGTGGTCCGTGCCGGAGTGGTCCGTGCCGGTGTGGTCCATCTGGCTGTGGTCCGTGCCGGTGTGGTCCATCTGGCTGTGGTCCGTGCCGGTGTGGTCCATCTGGCTGTGGTCCGTGCCGGTGTGGTCCATCTGGCTGTGGTCCGTGCCGGTGTGGTCCATCTGGCTGTGGTCCGTGCC
>NZ_VOIR01000014.1:39824-353148 GCF_007923295.1 Agrococcus sediminis
GTCCGTGCCGCTGTGGTCCGTGCCGGTGTGGTCCATCTTGCTGTGGTCGGTGCCGGTGTGGTCCGTGCCGGTGTGGTCCATCTTGCTGTGGTCGGTGCCGGTGTGGTCCGTGCCGGTGTGGTCCATCTTGCTGTGGTCGGTGCCGGTGTGGTCCGTGCCGCTATGGTCCATGCCGGAGTGGTCCGTGCCGCTGTGGTCTGGCTTGCTGTGGTCCATGGCGGAGTGGTATGGCTGGCTGTGGTCCATGCCGCTGTGGTTCGTGCCGCTGGCACCCTCTGAGGAGTTGCCGCGGGTCTCGGTCGCCGAACTGAGGCTGGCGACGCGCAGGCGTGTCCTCGCGTCGTCGACGTGCACGTCCACCGCGGACAGGCTCCTGCGCGCCTGCTCGAAGCTCGGCAGCGCCTCGGCCGCAGAGCCGACCAGGATCCGCACGCGAGGCCCGGGCAGCTGCTCCCAGATGCGCTCCACGCTCGCGGTCAGTTCGGGCCCGGCGGTGCCGCACACGACCAGGACATCCGCATCCGCCGGGGACAGCGAGATGCGCCACCCGAGCTCGACGGCCGCCTGCTCCGCCGCCACCCGCGCCCGCCAGCCGCCGAGCGCCTCGACGAGGAGCACGTGGGCGCGCTGCGCCGCCAGCTTCGCGAGCACCTGCGTCACGCCCACCGGAACGCTCCTTCCCGCCAGGCCCAGAAGACCGCGACGAACAGGACTCCGAGGAACAGGAACATCTCCACCACGGCGGTCGGGCCCATCATCGCAACCACGACGGCCCACGGGTACATGAAGAGCATCTCGATGTCGAAGGCCAGAAAGACGACGGTCGCCGCGTACCAGCGGGCGTGGAAGCGCGAGAGCGCATGCTGCTCCGGGTCGCTGCCGGAGAGGTAGGGCAGCGAGACGATCGGACGGCGGTCGACCGCGACGAGCATCGACGCCCCGTACAGCAGAGCGATCGCCAGCACGGCGATCCCAAGCATCGTCACGACCCCAGCCATGATCGTCCCCCTCTCCCCGGGACCCTATCGAAGGCGCGCGACCGGCTGCACGTGCGCCTGCGGGGGAGTCGCGGAAGGAACGGTCGAAAGCTGCTGTCGGTGAGCCCGTGGCGATGGAAGTCAGGCCGAGCCCGACGGGCGATCGGTTCAGGCTACGACGAGCCCTCCAACTCGTGCTGCAGCCCCGCCGTCCGCAGCGCCGTCGCGACCGGTGATCGTCGCCGCTGATCAGTACGCGTCGGTCTCATCTCGTGTACGCTTCAGTCGCGCCACCGCGGCCTCTGAGCCCCGCGCCATGAGCGTCACGTCGGCCGCGACGAAGACGAACGAGGCGCCGCGCGCGATGCACCGATCGGCGTCCGCCTCCGCGAACGTGTTCACGCCCACGGGCGTGCCCGCCGAGCGCACGGCGTCGATCGTCGCATCGACCGCGGCCACGACGGCCGGCTCTGACGGGCGGCCGGGGAGTCCCATGGAACCGGCGAGGTCTGCCGGGCCGACGAAGACGGCGTCCACCCCGTCGACCGCCGCGATCTCGGCGGCGTTCGCCACCCCATCCGCCGTCTCGATCTGCACCGTCACCGACACGTGGTCGTCGGCGGCGCCCACGTAGCCGGGGATGCGCCCCCAGCGCGACGAGCGCGCGAGCGCCGAGCCGATGCCGCGGGCGCCCTCGCGCTCGCCGTCGCCGCCCGGGTAGCGGGCGGCGCGCACGGCGGCCGCCGCGTCCGCCGCTGTCGACACCATCGGCACGAGCACGTTCTCGGCGCCGAGGTCGAGCACCTGCTTGATGATCACGGGATCGTTCCACGGCACGCGCACGATCGTGGTCACGGGGTAGGCGGCGGCTGCGTGCAGGATGGGCAGCATCTCGCTGATCGAGATCGGCCCGTGCTCACCGTCGACGAGCAGCAGGTCGGCGCCGGAGCCCGCCATGATCTCGGCGGCGATGGCGCTGCCGGTTGCGTTCCACAGGCCCACGAGCGGAGCGTCGGCCGCGGCGAGCGCGTCGCGGAACGTGCTCATCGGAACGTCACCTCGACCGAGCCCATGTCCTGGAAGTGCGCCGTGACGACGTCGCCGGGCTGCACCCACACGGGCCGGGTGAACGAGCCGGCGAGGATCATCTCGCCCGCCTCGAGCCGGTCGCCGTGCTGCGCGAGCTTGCCCGCGAGCCACGCGACGCCGTGCGCCGGGTTGCCGAGCACACCGCCGGAGACGCCGGTCTCGATGATCTCGTCGTTCACGAGGCAGAGCGCGCCGACCCACGACAGGTCGCGGTCGCGCGGGCCGATCTCGACGTCGCCGACGACGATCGCGCCGAGCGCCGCGTTGTCGCTGATCGTGTCGACGATCGTGCGGCCCTCGAGCTCGATGTGCGAGTCGAGGATCTCGAGCGCCGGCACGACGACCTCGGTGGCGACGAGCACCTGGTCGACCGTGAGGCCCTCGCCCTCGAGCGGCGACCGCAGCACGAAGGCCAGCTCGACCTCGACGCGCACGTTCGACCACTGCGCGTGCTCGACGGTCTCGCCCGAGCGGAGCGCCTGGTCGGCGAAGATCACGCCGTAGTCGGGCTCGGTGATGCCGGTCGCGAACTGCATCGCCTTGCTCGTCAGGCCGATCTTGCGCCCGACGAGCCGTGCGCCGGCCTCCTCGCGGCGCGCGCGCCAGATGCGCTGCACCGCGTAGGAGTCCTCGATCGTCGCTTGCGGGTACCGCGTCGAGATCCGCTCGATCGTGCCGCGCGAGCGAGTGGCCTCGGCGAGCTCGTCGGCGATCCGCTCGACGGTCGCGTCGTCGAGGCCCCGTCCGGGAGCGCTCGTCACAGCTGGTTGCCGATCTTGAAGCCCTTCGACGCCTGCCCGCGGTAGGTGCCGTCGTCGTCGCCCTCGCGGGTGTACGAGAAGCCGTCGGCGCCGATCGTCACCTCCATCTCGCTCGAGTCGGTGCGCTCGACGACCTCGACCACGTTGCCGTCGAGGTCGAGCACGGGCGACGCCTCGGTGTACCAGGAGGGCACGACGGGGTTGCCCCACCAGTCGCGGCGCTGGTTGTCGTGCACGTCCCACGTGATGACGGGGTTGTCGGGGTCGCCCGTCCAGTAGTCCTGCGTGTAGATCTCGACGCGGTGGCCGTCGGGGTCGGTGATGTAGAGGTAGAACGCGTTCGAGACGCCGTGCCGGCCCGGTCCGCGCTCGATGTGGTCGGACATCCGCAGCGCGCCGAGCTTGTCGCAGATCTGGATGATGTTGTGCTTCTCGTGCGTCGAGAAGGCGATGTGGTGCATGCGCGGACCGTTGCCGCCGGTGAGCGCCGTGTCGTGCACGGTGCCCTTGCGGTGCATCCACGCCGCGTAGGTGACGCCCTGGTCGTCCTGGATGTCCTCGGTGACGCGGAAGCCGAGGTCCTCGAGGTACTTTCGGCCGCGCGGCACGTCGGGGGTGACCTGGTTGAAGTGGTCGAGGCGCACGAGCTCGCCCGCCGAGATGAGGTCGTAGCGCTGGTGCAGGCGCTCGGCGTGCTCGGTCGCGTGGAAGAACTCGTAGGGGAAGCCGAGCGGGTCCTCGACGCGCACGCTGTCGCCGAAGCCCTTCTGGAAGCCGTCGCGCCGGCGCTCCGTGCGGCAGCCGAGCTCCTGGTAGTAGGCCTCGGCGGCGTCGACGTCCTCGGGGGTGCGCACGCGGTAGGCGAAGGCGGCGACGGCCGCGACGGGGCCCTTCCGCAGCACGAGGTTGTGGTGGATGAACTCCTCGAACGACCGCAGGTAGATCGCCTCGTCGTCCTCCTCGGTCACGTGCAGGCCGAGCACGTCGACGTAGAAGGCGCGGCTCGCGGCGAGGTCGGTGACGACCAGGTCCATCGCCGCGCAGCGGATGATGTCGGGCGCGGGCACGGAGGGCTTGGGGATCTCGTTCATGGTGCTGCTCCTTCGCAGTCGGGGTCAGGCGGATGCGCCGAAGCGGGCGGTGTGGACGTCGCCGAGCGTGATGTGCACGGCCTGCTGGTCGCTGTAGAAGTCGAGCGAGCGGTAGCCGCCCTCGTGCCCGAGGCCCGAGGCCTTCACGCCGCCGAAGGGGCTGCGGAGGTCGCGCACGTTGTGGCTGTTGAGCCACACCATGCCGGCCTCGACGTCCTGCGCGAAGAGGTGCGCGCGCTGCAGGTCGCGCGTCCAGATGTAGGCGGCGAGACCGTACTTCGTGTCGTTCGCGAGCTCGAGCGCCTCCTCGTCGGAATCGAACGGCGTGATCGCGACGACCGGGCCGAAGATCTCCTCCTGGAAGATGCGCGCATCCGGCGCCACGTCGACGAACACCGTCGGCGCGACGAAGTTGCCCTCGGGGAAGGCATCGGGGCGGCCTCCGCCGGCGACGAGCCGGCCCTCCTGCTTGCCGATCTCGACGTACGACATGACCTTGTCGAAGTGCTCCGGGTGCACGAGCGCGCCGACCTCGGTGCTGGGGTCGCCCGGGTCGCCGACGACGATGTTCTTGGCCCGCGCCGCGTAGCGCTCCACGAACTCGTCGTAGATCGAGCGCTCGACGAGGATGCGGCTGCCGGCGGTGCAGCGCTCGCCGTTGAGCGAGAAGACGCCGAACAGCGTCGAGTCGATCGCGGCGTCGAGGTCGGCGTCGGCGAAGACGACGGCCGGGCTCTTGCCGCCGAGCTCCATCGACAGCGCCTTGAGGTGCGGCGCCGAGTTGCCGAAGATGAGCTGGCCCGTGCTGCTCTCGCCCGTGAAGGAGATGAGCGGCACGCCCGGGTGCTTCACGAGCGCGTCGCCGGCGGTCTCGCCGAAGCCGTTGACGAGGTTGAACACGCCCTTCGGCAGCTCTGCCTCCTCGAAGATGCCGGCCCAGAGCGACGCCGACAGGGGCGTGAACTCGGCGGGCTTCAGCACCACGGTGCAGCCGGAGGCGAGCGCGGGGCCGAGCTTCCACGACTCGAGCATGAACGGGGTGTTCCACGGGGTGATGAGCCCCGCGACGCCCTTGGGCTTGCGGTTGACGTAGTTCACCTGGCTGCCGGGCACCTTGTAGGCGTCGTCGCGGCCGGCGACGATGAGGTCGGCGAAGAAGCGGAAGTTCTCGGCGGCGCGCTGCGCCTGGCCGCGGGCCTGCGTGATGGGCAGGCCCGAGTCCCACGACTCGAACTGCGCGAGCTCCTGGTCGCGCGACTCGACGATGTCGGCGATGCGGCTGAGGATGCGGGCGCGCTCGCGGTTCTTCATGCGCGGCCACGGGCCCTCCTCGAAGGCGCGCGTGGCGGCGGCGACAGCCAGGTCGATGTCGGCCTGCTTGCCCGACGCGGCGACGGTGTAGTCCTCGTTCGTGACCGGGTTCAGCACGCCGAAGGTCTCGCCGTCGACGGAGGGCACGCGCTCGCCGTCGATGTAGTGGGGGATGAGCTCGGGGATGCCTGCGGGCTGGGTGGCCATGGTGGGGCTCCGTTCGTTCGGGTCGCGGCGCCGTGCCGCGATGCGGCTCGGCGGTCGGTCAGTCCTGGTTCGGGTGGATGCGCTGGAGGTAGGCGTCGGGGGTCGCGAGGCGGTGGGCGCGCACGGCGAGCTCGATGCGGCGCGGGTCGGCGCCCTCCTCGATGAGGGCGAGGATCGCCTCGTGCTCGTCGACCGATGACACGGCGCGGCTCGGCACGAACGAGAAGGTCGACTGGCGCAGCCGCGCAAGCCGCTTCCAGCAGGTGTCGATCACGTCGCCGAGCACCTCGTTGGGGCAGACGTCCGAGAGGCGGCGGTGGAAGGCCTCGTTGAGCGCGGTGAACTGCACCGGGTCGAAGCCGGCGAGCGACTCGCGCAGCTGCGCGTTGATGGCGCGCGCCTCGTCGACGTCGCGCTTCGAGTAGAGGCCGGCGGCGAGCATGATCGCGGCGCCCTCGACGAACGAGAGCGTCTCCATCGTGTCGTGGTACTCGAGCTCGTCGATCTCGGCCACGCGCGCGCCGATGTTGCGCTCGAAGGTGACGAGCCCCTCCGCCTCGAGCCTGCGGATCGCCTCGCGCACGGGCACGACGCTCATGTCGAGCTCGCGGCCGATCGCGTCGAGCACGAGCCGGTAGCCGGGGGAGTAGGTGCCGTCGACGATGCGGTCGTGCAGCAGCTGGTAGGCGCGCTGCGACTTCGACGGCGCGGCGGTGCCGCCCGCCTCGGCGAGCGCCGCGGCGCGGGCGCGCGGCCCGGTCACTCGGCCGCCCCCTGCTGAGCGAGGCGGGCCTCGTACTTCGCCCGCCACTCGGCGTTCATCGGGAAGAGCCCGTCGACGGGGTGGCCGGCGTCGACCTGCGCGGCGATGAACTCCTCCTCGCGCTCCTGCGCGATCGCCTCTGCCGCGAGCTCGCGCGCGAGCGCGGGCGGGATGACGAGCACGCCGTCGCCGTCGCCGACGATGATGTCGCCGGGCTGCACGGTGGCGCCGCCGCACGCGATCGTCTCGTCGTGCGACCACGGCACGTGGAGCCGGCCGAGCACAGCCGGGTGGCCGCCCGCGTGGTAGGTCGGCACGCCGATCTCGGTGACGACGTCGAGGTCGCGCACGCCGCCGTCGGTCACGAGGCCGGCCGCGCCGAGGTGGCGGGCGCGCAGCGCCAGGATGTCGCCGAGGGTGCCCGAGCGGTTGTCGCCGCGCGCCTCGATGACGACGACGTCGCCCGGTCGCAGCGAGTCGAACAGCCGCTTCTGCGCGTTGTAGCCGCCGCCGTGGCTCTTGAAGAGGTCCTCGCGGTTGGGCACGTAGCGCAGCGTGCGCGCGGTGCCGACGATGCGGCTGCCGGGCTGCGTCGAGCGCAGGCCGTCGATCGAGACGTTGTTGAGGCCGCGCTTGCGCAGACCCGAGGAGAGGGTCGCGAGCGCGACGCTCGAGAGCTGCGCGCGCAGCTCGTCGTCGAGCACGGGCGCCTCGGCCTGCTGGAACTCATCGATCGGGCGGCCGGATGCGTCGGCCCACTGCTCGGCCGTCGGCTTCGGCTGCGCCGAGTACGGCGGGAGCGCCTGGTCGCCGACCCGCACGGTCGTGGCGAGCCGGCCGGTCGACAGCTGCTCGCCGTCGAGCGCTGCGGCGGTCACCTCGACCTCGACGGTCTGCCCGGGGGAGAGGGTGGATGCGCCGGCGGGCGTGCCCGTGAGGATCACGTCGCCGGGCTCGAGCGTGATGAGCTGCGAGAGGTCGCTGACGATCTGCGGCAGCGAGAAGATGAGGGTCGCGGTGGAGTCCTCCTGCACGAGCTCGCCGTCGAGCCAGGTGCGCACCTCGATCGCCGCCGGGTCGAGCCGCTCGGCGGGCAGCAGCGCCGGGCCGATCGGCGTCATGCCGTCGCCGCCCTTGGAGCGCAGGTTGGAGCCCTTGTCGACCCACCGGAGGTCGAACACGCCCAGGTCGTTCGCCGCGGTGACCGCGGCGACGTGACCCCACGCATCCGCCTCGCTCACCGCGCGGGCGTGGCGGCCGATGACGACGGCGATCTCGCCCTCGAAGCCGAAGATCTCCGTACCCGCGGGCAGCACGGCCTCGCCGCCGGTGGAGAGCGAGGTCGCGGGCTTCAGGAAGTAGCCGGGAGCCCCGGGCGTGCGGCCCTTCTGCGCGGCGCGGGCGCGGTAGCCGATGTGCATCGCGAACACCTTGTGGGGGCGGGCGCCGAGCAGCTGCCACGCATCGGCGGCGGCGGGAGGGGCACCCTCTGCGGGGTGCGACGATGCATCCATGCGGGCATCGTATACGATTCCGAATCTGAAGTGCAAGGGTCGGGCAGCAGCCCTCCACCCTGTGTCAAGAGGCCTCCAGCGCCCTCTTGACCGTCGTGCATGAAATCGTATATGTTCCTGGCAGTCCCCCGGGTCGCGCCTCGCGGTCCACCTCTCTGACAAAGGAGTCAGCGTGTCTCACAGCACGACGCATCCGCACACGTCGCCCAAGGAGCGCAACAAGGTCCTCGGCGCCGTCGTGGTCGGCACCACCATCGAGTGGTACGACTTCTTCATCTACGCCTTCATGGCGAACCTCGTCTTCGCGCAGCTGTTCTTCCAGCCAGCCGGCGAGGGCATGATGCAGATCCTCTCGCTCATCACCATCGGCATCTCCTTCCTCTTCCGCCCGCTCGGCGCCTTCCTCGCCGGGCACTTCGGCGACAGGGTCGGCCGTCGCCCGATGCTCGTGCTGACGCTGCTGCTCATGGGCGTCGCGACCACCCTGGTCGGCGCGCTGCCCACCTTCGAGCAGGCCGGCTGGATCGCGCCGATCCTCCTCATCCTGCTCCGCATCCTGCAGGGCATCTCCGCCGGCGGCGAGTGGGGCGGCGCGGTGCTCATGGCCATCGAGCACGCGCCGCGCGGCCGCCGCGGCCTCTTCGGCTCCTTCGTGCAGGCGGGCGTGCCGCTCGGCATGCTGCTCGCGACGGGCGTGCTCGCCGCGATCCGCGCCATGTTCCCCGGCGACGCGTTCCTCGAGGTCGGCTGGCGCATCCCGTTCTTCATCTCGATCCTGCTGGTCGTCGTCGGCTACGTCGTGCGCCGCTCGGTCGACGAGTCGCCGGTGTTCCAGGAGATCAAGGAGACCGCGCAGCAGGAGTCGGCGCCGATCGTGCAGGTCTTCAAGAAGTACGGCCTCGTCGTGCTGCTGTGCGCGATGGTCTTCATGGCCAACAACGCCATCGGCTACATGACGACCGGTGGCTTCGTGCAGGGCCTCGCGTCGCGACCGGTCGACGGCACCCCGCCGGGCCTCGGCTTCGACCCGGTGGGCGTGCAGCTCGCGGCGTTCGCCGGCTCGCTCTCGTGGCTCGTGTTCACCTTCGTCGCCGGCTGGGCCTCCGACCGCATCGGCCGCAAGAAGCTCTACCTCATCGGCTGGACGGTGCTCGCGATCACGACGATCCCGCTCTTCATCCTCGTCGAGCAGGGCGTCTGGGGCGTCGCGATGGGCACGATCCTGCTCGGTGCGGGGCTCGGTCTCACCTACGGCGCGCAGGCGGCCTGGTACGCCGAGTCGTTCCCGGCCTCGGTGCGCTTCTCGGGCGTCTCGATCGCCTACGCGATCGGCGCGGTCATCGGCGGCGCCTTCGCGCCGACCATCGCACAGGCGCTGCTGCAGGCGACCGGCACCACGTGGGCGATCGTCGGCTACCTGCTCGTGACGGTGGTCATCTCGGTCATCGGCACGGTGCTGCTGCGCGAGCGCAACGACATCCCGCTCTCGATCGACTTCGAGCACTCCGGCAAGTGGGAGTCGTGGCGCACGGGCGACCCCGAGACCGTGGAGGCGACCGCCGCGCGCTGATCCGCGCCGGCGCACGGGAGGGGGTCCGCCGCACGGCGGGCCCCTCTCGTCTGCGCAGGCTCGGCGAGCGCCGACCCGGGTCAGGCCTCCTCGATCGCCCGCTTCGTCAGCTTCTTGACGCGGGCGCGGCGCTTCGGCCGCGCGGGGATCATCGAGCGCATCTCCTCGAGCCGGCCGAAGCAGAGCAGCCGGTCCTCGGCCTCGAGCACCCGGCGTCCGGGCGGGTTGGGGATCACGTGCGTGCCGCGGTGGAGCGTGAGCACCGTGATGTCGCGCTCGCGCAGGCCCGACTCGCTGATGGTCTTGCCGATGAGGTCGGCGTCGCCGTGCACGACGAGCTCGGCCACGCCGTAGCCGGTCGAGATGCTCAGCCGCTCGCGCACGTCGATCTGCGGGAACGCCACCTGATCGGCGATGTGGTCGATGATCGCGCCGGCGACGTCGAGCCGCGTCGCGGTCTCGATGCCCTCGAGGCCGGGGGAGGAGTTGACCTCCATGACGAGCGGTCCGTCGTTGCCCTCGAGCATGTCGACGCCCGCGACCTTCAGCCCCATGATCTGCGCGGCCCGCACCGCGACGCGCTCGAACTCGGGGTCGAGGTCGACGGCCTCGACGCTGCCGCCGCGGTGCACGTTCGAGCGGAACTCGTCGCCCTGGGCGCTGCGCCGCATGGCCGCGACGACCCGGTCGCCGACGACGAGCGCGCGGATGTCGCGGCCCTTGCTCTCGGCCACGAAGTGCTGGATGAGCACCTGCTGCCGCGTCGACTGCAGCGTCTCGATGATCGCCTCCGCCACCTTGATGGTGGGCGCGAGGATCACGCCGATGCCCTGCGTGCCCTCGAGCAGCTTGAGCACGACCGGCGCCCCGCCGACCCGCTCGATCGCCGGGATCACGTCGGCTCGATCGCGCACGAACGTGGTGGCGGGCATGCCGATGTCGTGCCGCGCGAGGATCTGCGTCGCGCGCAGCTTGTCGCGCGCGTTGGCGATGCCGTTGGCGGTGTTCGGCGTGTAGACGTCCATCTGCTCGAACTGCCGCACGACCGCGGTGCCGAAGTAGGTGATCGAGTTGCCGATGCGGGGCAGCACGGCGTCGTAGTCGCGCAGCTGGCGGCCCCGGAACTGCAGGTCGGGCCCGTCGCCCGAGAGGTCGATCGCGAAGCGCAGGGTGTTGAGCACCTTCACGTCGTGGCCGCGCTCGACGGCCGCGGCACGGAGCCGCCGGGTGCTGTACGAGCGCGGAGCGCGCGAGAGGATGGCGAGCCTCATCAGGACGCACCTGCCTTTCCTGGTTGGATGGCCGCATGGGCGGAGACCATCCTGGCAGGCCGGCGACGGCGGGCTGGCGCGAGTGGGTCGGGCTGCCCGAGCTCGGCATCGCGCACGTGAAGGCCAAGCTCGACACCGGTGCGCGCACGAGCGCGCTGCACGCGTTCGAGATCGAGGAGCTCCGTCGCGACGGCGCCGACTGGGTGCGCTTCGAGGTGCACCCGTGGCAGCGGTCGAAGGCCGACGCCCGGGTGGTCGAGTGGCCCGTGCACGATCGCCGGCTCGTGCGCTCCTCCACCGGTCACGAGCAGGAGCGCATCGTCATCCGCACCGCCCTCGCGCTGCTCGGCACGCCGGTGACCACCGAGATCACGCTCGCGCGCCGCGACGAGATGGGGTTCCGGATGCTCGTGGGGCGCGAGGCGCTCCGCCAGGGCTTCGTGGTCGACGCCGCGCACTCGTATCTCGGCGGGCGCCCGGACCGCGCCGTGCGCCAGCGCAACCGGGGGCGCGCCGGTGCGTGAGTCGTTCGCGATCGGCGGCGTGCGGGTGCGCGCCGGCCAGTCGAAGAGCGTCGAGCTGCCGATCGCTCGGCTCGTGACCGGCGGCGACGTCTCGCTGCCCGTGCGCGTCGTGCACGGCCGCGAGCCCGGCCCCGTGGTGTGGCTCGACGCGGCGGTGCACGGCGACGAGGTCGTCGGCGTCGAGGTGATCCGCCAGGTGCTCGCCGCGGTGTCGCCGCGCACCCTGCGCGGCACGCTGCTCGCGGTCCCCGTCGTCAACGTGCTCGGCTTCATGACGGGCGACCGCTACCTGCCCGACCGGCGCGACCTCAACCGCTCCTTCCCCGGCTCGGCGCGCGGCTCGCTCGCGAGCCGCATCGCGCACCTGCTCATGACCGAGGTGGTGGCGCGCTGCGACGTCGGCATTGACCTCCACACCGGCTCCGACCGGCGCGACAACCTGCCGCAGATCCGCGCCGACCTCGACGACCCCGAGACCCGGCGGCTCGCCGCCGCGTTCGGCGCCCCGGTCATGCTGCACGCGCGGCTGCGCGACGGCTCGCTGCGGCAGGCCGCGAGCGAGGCGGGCGCCATCGCGCTGCTGTACGAGGCCGGCGAGGCGCTGCGGCTCGAGCCCGAGCCGATCGACGTCGGCGTCGCGGGCGTGCTGCGCGTGCTCGCCGCGCTCGACATGCTCGACGGGCAGCCGCACGACAGCCCGCCGCCGGTCGAGTGCCGCGCGAGCGGCTGGGTGCGCTCCCGGGGCTCGGGCATCCTGCACCTCGACGCGCAGCTCGGCGACGCGGTGTCCGCGGGCGCCCGGCTCGGCCGCGTCGCCGACGCGCTCGGCACCGGCGGCCGCATCGTGCGCGCCGACCGCGACGGGATCGTCATCGGCCTCACCCGTGCGCCGATCGTGCACGCGGGCGACGCGGTCGCGCACATCGCCGCGCCCTGACGGCGCCTCAGCCCAGCAGCCCCAGCGTGCCGGTCACGATGAGCGCGCCGCCGCCGAGCACCGACAGCGCGATGATCGTCCACCGCACGACGGTCGGGTTCACCAGGTGCGCGAGGCGATCGCCGAGCAGCACGCCCGCGACGACCGGCAGCGCGAGCGCGAACCACGCCCACAGCGGCCACTCGGGCGATCCCTCGGGGGCGACCAGCGGCCGCACCGCGACGACCGCGCCGCTGATGAGCACCCAGAAGGGCTGCATCGTCGCGACGAAGGTGCGGTCCTGCCAGCCGGACAGCAGCGAGTAGGCGCCGACCGCCGGAGCCCCCATGCCGACGCTCGCGTTCAGCAGGCCGATCGCGGTGCCCGAGGCCACCCGCAGCGCCGGGCCGTCGTGCGTGCGCGTCGCGCTGGTGAACGCCACCGCCACGAGCACGCCGAGCACCGCGATGGCACCGACGGCCACGCGCAGCAGGTCGGTGTCGAGGCCCTTCGCCAGCAGCATGCCGGGCACCATCACGGCGAGCGCGGGGATCGCGATCCAGAGCAGCCGCCGCCAGTCGATGTCGCGCCAGACCCGCGGCAGGATGATGAGGCAGGCGATGGCGCCGTAGAGGTTCACGACGAGCACGGCGGCGAGCGGGCCTGCCACGAGCGCGACGGCCGGCGTGACGACGAGGCCCCAGCCCATGCCGATCATGCGCTGCCCGACGGCGCCGATGAGCACGGCCGCGAGCGCGACGACGAACGAGAGCAGGTCCACGGGGCGCTAGCGGAGGTCGGCCTCGATGGCGCGGGCGATCCGCTGCACGGCGGCGCCGAGCGCCTCCGTGTCGGGCTGGCCGACCGTGACCACCGCCACCGACGCATCCGTCGTGCCGCGGCTGCGGATGGGTGCGCCGACCGACGTGATGCCCTCGATCACCTCGTTGGCGCTCACCGCGAAGCCGCGCGAGCGCACCCGCTCGACCTCGGGGTGCATCGGCCCGTCGTGGCCGAGCGCGCGCCACGTGGGGTCGTCGAGCATCGCCTGCAGCGCGATGCCGGGCGCGCCGAGCGCGATCGGGTGCCGGTGCCCCGGGTGCTGGGCGACGGATGCGTTGACGCCCCGGGGCACGGCCGTCACGAGGGTGACGGCGTCGTCCCCGTCGCGGACGGCGAGGAACGCCGTCATGCCGAGCTCGTCGGCGAGGTGCTGGAGGTGGGGGAGCGAGGCCGACTGCAGGTCGTGCTCGACGTCGCGGGCGAGCACCACGAGCTGCGGGCCGAGCGAGAGCATGCCGCCCGCGTCGCGCACGACCAGGCGGTGCTCCTCGAGGGTGCGCACGAGCCGGTAGGCGACGGAGCGGTGCACGCCGAGGCGGTCGGCGAGCGACTGGATCGACTGGCTGCCGTGGTCGGCGAGCAGCGAGAGCGCGGTCAGGCCCCGCGAGAGGGTCTGCGAGCCGCTCGTCTCGCTGCGCGGGGTCGTGGTCGCGGCATCCGTCGGCATCGTCGCCCGCTCCCATCACCGCATCCGCTCGGACGCGCTGTTGCAAGCATAGAACAGCGCGTTCAGATAGCGGGCGGCGCCCGTCGGGCGTCAGACCTCGACGGAGTCGCCGACGCCCAGGCGGTGGTGCTCGCCGCCGCCGTGGCTGACGGCGCCCTCGATGCGCGCGTGCGCCATGCCGAGCCCCATCTCCGACAGCGGCGCGTCGTGCACGGCGAAGGTCGCGCGCGGCGCCACCTCGACGACGAAGTCCATCACGTCGCCGATCTTCAGCCACGGCGCGCCGGCGGGCGCGGCGAGCAGCGCGACGGGCACGTCGGGCACGGCGTAGGAGTCGCCCGGGTAGTAGAAGCGCTCGTTGACGAGCACGCCCAGGTTGTCGACCACCGGGATCGAGCGGTGGATGATGGCGTGCTCGCCGCCGAAGAAGCGCAGCCGGAACGGACCGGCCGTCACGCGCTCGCCGGCGTGGACGACCGACACGTCGAAGCCCTCCGCCGCCTGCGCGACGCCCTCGGGGCCGTAGATCGGCACGCCCGGGTGGGCGGCGCGGAGCGCCTCGAGGTGCTCGGCATCCCAGTGGTCGGCGTGCTCGTGGGTGATCACGATCGCCACGAGCCCCGGCGCCGTGACGGCGCCGCTCTGGTTGCCCGGGTCGATGACGAGCTGCTGCCCCTCGTCGTCGAGGATCATGCAGGCGTGCTCTCGCTTGGTCACTCGCATGCCGACCACCCTAGGCGCGGCGCCCTCCGCTGGTCGAGCCGCGCCCCAGTCCGCCGGTCGAGCCGCGGCCGCAGGCCGTGAGTCGAGACCACACCGCGAGCCGCCCACCCCGCCCGCCCCTAGGCTCACCCTGTGCGCATCGTGGTCGCCTCCAACCCCGCCGCCCGGTTCGGCCGCAGCGGCGCCGTCGGCGCGCTCGTCGCCGCCCGCATCGCTGACCTCGGCCACGAGGTGACGCACATCGCCGCGGCCGACTACGCCGGCCAGCTCGAGCAGTCGCGCTTCGCGATGATCACGGCGGATGCGCTGGTCGTCGTGGGCGGCGACGGCATGGTGCACCTCGGGGTCAACATCGTCGGCGGCACGTCGAAGCCCCTGCTGGTCGTGCCCGCGGGCAGCGGCAACGACTTCGCGTCGGCGATGGGCGTCGCGTCGGCGCAAGCGGCGATCGACGGCCTCGAGGCTGCGCTCGCGGCCGAGCCCGATCGCGTCGACCTCATCCGCATCGAGCACCCCGACGGGGTCGCGCTCGCCGCCGGCGTCGTCTCGGTCGGGTTCGACGCCGACGTCAACGTGCGCTCGTTCCGGCTGACGGGCGTGCCGAGCCGCATCCGCTACCAGGCGGCGATCCTCGCGACGGTGCTGCGGCCGCGGCACCGCACGTTCCGCGTGCGCCTCGACGGCGGCCCCGAGCGCACCTGGCGCACGCTGGTCGCGGCGATCGCCAACAACCGCACCTTCGGCGGCGGCATCCCGATCGCGCCAGACTCGTCGATGCGCGACGGCCGCCTCACGGCGGTCTTCGCCGACGAGCTCTCGTACCCGTCGTTCCTGCGCCTGCTCGCGCGCGTGCTGCGCGGCACGCACACGAGCGACCGTCGCGTGACGGTCGTCGACTGCGAGACTGCCGAGCTCGCGAGCGACGAGACGGTGATCGTGTGCGCCGACGGGGAGATCGTGGGCCGGCTGCCGGTGCGCTGCAGCATCATGCCGGGCGCCCTGCGGGTGCTCCGGCCGCGCTGATCGGGCGCGCTCGACGCCCCGGCGGCGGCGGATTTTGCGCGGCGCCGGATCGTGTGGCACACTATCCAGGTTGCAATCGCAAGACCAGCAGCGCCGGCCCCATCGTATAGCGGCCTAGTACGCCGCCCTCTCACGGCGGTAACGCGGGTTCGAATCCCGCTGGGGTCACAGTGAGAAGCGCCCCGGTCCACGGACCGGGGCGCTTCGTCGTTCCCGGCCGCGGATGCGCAGCGCCCCTCGACCCGAGGGCCGAGGGACGCTGGAGCCGCCGCCGCTCAGGCGGGCTGGCGCACCGCCGGCAGCAGCGCGCCGCGGAAGTACTCCGCGAGCTCGTCGGTCGCCGTCAGCGGCAGCACGGCGCCGACGTACTGGTCGGGCCGCACGACGACGATCGCGCCGTCGCGCGAGATGCCGCGGATGTCGAAGATGTCCTCGTCGGGGAGCGACGCGTAGACGTTCTCGAGGTTCACGAGCTCGAACGGTCCCACGATCGGCTTGAACGCATCCGGCACCTGGCCGAGGTGGAAGTCGTGGTGGCCCTGCTGGTAGACGGCCTTCACGTCGATGATCGCGCTCGAGTCGCGGCCCTCAGGGGTGTGCACGCGGATGGGGGAGTCGGGCGACTGCTCGAACCACTCGGCGAGCGCCGTCATCGCCGACGCCTCGCCGGCGGCCGGACGGTCGGCGAACGCGTAGAGGCGGTAGCGGCCGTCGGCGGTGTGGAAGTGGCCGAGCTGCACCGGGTTGGTGTCGGCGACCTTCACGACGCGGGCCGACTTGAAGCGCTTGCCGACGGGGAAGCCCGTCGCGAGCTCCTGGTGGCGGGCCTCGGCGACGATCTGCGACGGCGCGTACTCCGTCATGAACCCGGCCGGGAACTCCATCGTCCGCGTGTAGAACTCGGCGACCTCCTGCGGGCTGCCGAGCTCGCTCGCGGGCTTCGCCATGAGCGTCGACCACTCCTTGTCGAAGTCGATGAGGTTCTGCGCGACCACCTGGCGCTCGAGCGAGTAGGTGTCGAGCAGGCTCTCGGGCGCACGGCCGTCGAGCACGTGGCCGAGCTTCCAGCCGATGTTGAAGCCGTCCTGCATGGAGACGTTCATCCCCTGGCCGGCCTTCGCGCTGTGCGTGTGGCACGCGTCGCCGGTGATGAACACGCGCGGCGTGCGCGTGCCGCGCTCGTCGGGCTGCACGTCGTCGAAGCGGTCGGTGATGCGGTGCCCGACCTCGTAGATGCTGCTCCAGGCGATGTTGCGCACGTCGAGCGTGTACGGGGCGATGATCGCGTTGGCGCGGCGGATGACCTCCTCCATGGGGGTCTGGCGCACGCGGCCGTGGTCGTCCTCCGGCACCTCGCCGAGGTCGACGTACATGCGGAAGAGGTAGCCGCCCTCGCGGGGGATGAGCAGGATGTTGCCGCCCGTGCTCGACTGGATCGCGCACTTGGTGCGGATGTCGGGGAAGTCGGTCACGGCCAGCACGTCCATGACGCCCCAGGCGTGGTTCGCCGACTGGCCGGCGAGGGTGCAGCCGATCGCGGCGCGGACGCCGCTGCGCGCGCCGTCGGCGCCGATCACGTACTTGGCGCGGATGACGCGCTCCTCGCCCGTCTGGTCGCCGGCCGTGCGGGCGACGGTGACGCGCACGGGGTGCTCGCCCTCCTGCGCCACCTCGAGGCCGCGGAACTCGTAGCCGTAGTCGGGGGTGACGCGGCCGGGCGCGTTGCGCGCCGCCTCGGCGAAGTAGTCGAGCACCCGCGCCTGGTTGACGATGAGGTGCGGGAACTCGCTGATGCCGGTCGGGTCGTCCTCGGGCGCGGAGGTCTTCACGATGCGCGAGGGGTCCTCGGGGTCGGGGCCCCAGAACGCCATCTCGGTGATGCGGTAGGCCTCGGCGGTGATGCGCTCGGCGAAGCCGAACGCCTGGAAGGTCTCGACGCTGCGCGCCTGGATGCCGTCGGCCTGGCCGATCTCGAGCCGGCCCGGCCGGCGCTCGATGATGCGCACGTTGAGGTCGGGGAACTGCGCGAGCTGTGCAGCGGCGATCATGCCCGCCGGGCCGGAGCCCACGATCAGCACGTCGACCTCGTCCGGCAGGTCTGCCGGGCGGTCGAGCCCGATGCCTGCGGCCGGCTGCACGCGCGGGTCGGTGGACACGTAGCCGTGGTGGTGGAACTGCACGGGCTTCCTCACTCCTGTGTGGGGATGACGGACATCATCGTCTGCTCGCCACGCGTTCGATATCTGAACACGCGCTTCGATTATTGACACGAGCATACGACGGCGGCCGAGGCGGGACAACCCTCGGCCGCTCGCGTGACGGATCGAGGAGCATCCAGGCGCTGTGCACCGGCCGAGGATCCACCCTCCTCTTCTCGTGCCGCCTCCTCTACTCGTGACGGCCTCGATCGGATGCGGCGCGCGCGGCCGCTCGCCGCCCACCCGGCCGCACGCCGCATCCGTCTCCACACTCCGGCCGGCCGCCCGCACGAGGGCGCGCCAGTCGCGCCAGACTCCCGCCATGCGCGACCTGCGACTCGACCTGCTCGCCGCGGGCGGCGCCACGACGCGCACGGCGCTGCGCGCGCTCGGGCACTCGCACCGCGCCATGCGCGCCGCGGTCGACGCGGGGGTCGCAGACGCAGTGACGCGCTCGTGGCTCGTGCTGCCCGACGCGATGCCGACGATCCGCACGGCGCTCGCCGCCGGCGGCGCTGTCGGCGGCGCGAGCGCGCTCGCAACCTACGGCGTGTGGGTGACCGAGGCCCCGCCGCTGCAGATCGCGACGACCCCCACCACCGGCGTGGCGGCCGCGACGGTCGGCACGCGACTGTGGGTGCGATTCGAGCGCGACGCGCAGCCGTGGCGAGTCAGCATCATCGACGCGCTCGCGCAGCACGCGGTGCGCGTCGAGCGGGAGCACGCGATCGCGTCGATCGACAGCGCGCTGCACCAGGGGCTCATCGACGACGGCGACCTCGATCGCCTCTTCGGGATGCTTCCGCAGCGCTGCGGGCCGTGGCGTCGGCGGCTCGATGCCGCGGCCGAGTCGGGCCTCGAGTCGCTGCTGCGCGTGCCGTGCCGCGATCGGGGCTGGACGGTCGAGTCGCAGGTGCCGGCACCGGGCGGCGGGCGCAGCGACCTGCTGATCGACGGCTGGCTGTACGTGGAGGCCGACGGTGCGCAGTGGCACGACGAGCCGAAGCAGGCCGCGAAGGACCGCCGGCGCAACGCGTCGATCACCGCGGCCGGCGGCCGGTGGCTGCGGTTCGGCTACGCCGACGTGGTGCATCAGCCGACGCGCACGCTCGACACGATCGCGCTCGTGCTGGCGCAAGGGCGGCCCGTGCGGCGGCTGGCCGGATGACGCGAGCCGGCGCGGTCACCGCGCGGCCGTCCATCGCTGCCGCACAGGCGCATCCGCCATGCTCTCCCGGTCGACGAGAGGAGACCGACATGCAGTGCCCCAACGATGCGACGACCCTGGTGATGAGCGAGCGCAGCGGCATCGAGATCGACTACTGCCCCGAGTGCCGCGGCATCTGGCTCGACCGCGGCGAGCTCGACAAGCTCATCGAGCGGTCGGCCGAGCAGCAGCCGCAGGCGTTGCAGGCCCAGCAGCAGCCCGGCTACGGCCAGGGCTACGGTCAGCAGGGGTCGAGCGACACCATCGGGAAGATCGCCGACAAGGTGCTCCGCACGGTGCAGCAGCGCACCGGCGGACAGCAGCAGCGCCAGCCGTACGGCGACCAGCGCTACGACCCCCGCTACGGCGACCAGCGCCAGCGCGGCAGCCGCGGCTGGCTCGGCGACATCCTGGGCTGAGGCGCAGCGCCCGTCACGGGATGAGGATGGGTGACGGCTCGAGGACGGATGCTCCTCGAGCCGTCACCGCCTTCTGGATGCTCCTCGATCGGTGACGGCAGCCGAGCGTCAGCCGAGCAGCCCGAGCGCCCGCACCTGGTCGCGCTCCTCCTCGAGCTCGGCGACGGATGCGCGCAGCTGCGCCGCGACATCCGCGTCGAGCTCGAGGCCCTCCACGACCGACCAGTCTCCGCCGACGGCCGTGACCGGGAACGACGAGACGAGCCCCTCGGGCACGCCGTAGTCGCCGCGCGAGACGACCGACATCGAGGTCCAGTCGCCCTCTGGCGTGCCGAGCGCCCACGATCGCACGTGGTCGACGGTCGCCGACGCGGCCGAGGCCGCCGAGGAGGCGCCGCGCGCCGCGATCACCGCGGCGCCGCGGTTCGCGACGGTCGGCACGAACTCGTCGCGCACCCACCCGCGCTCGACGAGCTCGGTCGCGGGCTCCCCGGCGACGAGCGCGTGGGTGAGGTCGGGCACCTGCGTCGTGGAGTGGTTGCCCCAGACGATCATGCGGCGGATGTCGCCGACAGCAGCTCGCGTCTTCGCCGCGAGCTGCGCGACGGCGCGGTTGTGGTCGAGCCGGGTGAGCGCCGAGAAGCGCTCGCGCGGGATGTCGGGGGCCGCCGCGGCCGCGATCAGGGCGTTGGTGTTGGCCGGGTTGCCGGTGACGGTGATGCGGATGCGGTCGCTCGCGCGCGCCTGGATCGCGCGTCCCTGCGCCTGGAAGATCGCGCCGTTGGCGGCGAGCAGGTCGCTGCGCTCCATGCCCTTGCCCCGCGGCCTCGCGCCCACGAGCAGCGCGTGGTCGGCTCCCTCGAACGCGACCGGCGCATCCGCCGTCGTGTCGACCGAGGCCAGCAGCGGGAACGCCGCGTCCTGGAGCTCCATCACGACCCCCTCGAGCGCCGGGAGCGCGTCGGGGATCTCGAGGATGCGCAGCCGCACCGGCTGGTCGGGCCCGAGCATGTCGCCCGCGGCGATGCGGAACAGCAGCTGGTAGGCGATCTGGCCGGCGCCGCCGCTCACGGCGACGGTGACGGGCGGGTTGGCGGTGGAGGCGCTCATGCCTCCATCGTGTCGGCCGCCGCGGCCTGTGGCTAGAGCCAGTGCCGCCGCTTGAACAGCACGTAGAGCACGCCCGCGAGCACGACCATGAGCGCGAGCGCGAACGGGTAGCCGAGCGCCCAGTGCAGCTCGGGCAGGTAGCGGAAGTTCATGCCGTAGATGCCGGCGATGAGCGTCGGCGCGAACAGGATCGCCGCCCACGACGTGACCTTCTTCGTCTGCTCGTTCTGCTCGATCTGGAGCTCGGTCATCGCGCGCATCTCGTCGTTCTGGCGCTCGGCGACGCGCGCCGAGGCGAGCTGCAGCAGCGAGGTGAGCAGGCGCTGCGCACCGTCGAGCCGAGCGGCGGTCTGCCGGGCGTGGTCGTCGACGTCGCGGAGGTGGCGCCGCAGCTCGGCGTCGGTCTGCGACAGCCGGGCGGTGCTCCGCTCGATGATGCCGCTCATCGGCTCTGCCGCCCGCTCGAGCGCCACCATGCGGCGGAGCGACAGGTAGACCTCGACGGTCGCCGGCTCCTGCTGGCTGAAGAACGCCTCCTCGATCTCGGCGATGCGCTGGCGCAGCGCGTCGGCGAGGTCGGCGTGCTGGTCGGCGGTCTCGTCGAGCAGCGCGTAGAGCAGCGTCGCGGGCGTGGTGTCGAGCAGCTCGAGGCCCTCCTGCAGCCGGTCGCGGATGTCGGCGAGCCCCTCCGGCCGATCCCAGGAGACGGTGATCGCGCAGCGCTCGGCGACGATCGCGTGCACCTCGCGGGGCACGAGCGCGTCGCCCACCTGCTCGACGCGGTGCAGCACGCAGTAGGTGACGCCGTCGTAGGGCTCGAGCTTCGGTCGCTGCCCGCGCTGCAGCACGTCCTCCACCACGAGGCGGTGCAGCTCGAGCTCGCGGGCCGCGGCGAGCACCTCGTCCTCGCTCGGATCGACCAGGTCGAACCACGCGAACCCGCCCCGCTCGGCCGCCGTCTCGAGCATCCGCTCGACGGGCACGTCCGGCACGCGGGCACCGTCGGCCCAGACGGCTGCGTCAGCGATCGGCATGGGTCCTCCAGCGGCTCTCGCGCTCAGGATACGCACCGCGGGCCCGCGCGCACGCGGCCCCGCTCGGCGTCGGATCGGCGCTGGCCGTAGACTCGACAGACGGCCGCAAGGGGGAGAGATGGGCAGGACGCTCGCAGAGAAGGTGTGGGACGACCACGTCGTGGTGCGCGGTGAGGACGGCGCGCCCGACCTCATCTACATCGACCTCCACCTCGTGCACGAGGTCACGAGCCCGCAGGCGTTCGACGGCCTCCGCCAGGCCGGCAGGGGCCTGCGCCGCACCGACCTCACGGTCGCGACCGAGGACCACAACACCCCGACGATCGACATCGACAAGCCCATCCAGGACCCGACGAGCCGCAAGCAGATCGAGACGCTGCGCCACAACGCCGCCGAGTTCGGCGTGCGCATCCACTCGCTCGGCGACAAGGAGCAGGGCATCGTGCACCTCGTCGGCCCGCAGCTGGGCCTGACGCTGCCGGGCGTGACGGTCGTGTGCGGCGACTCGCACACCTCGACGCACGGTGCGTTCGGCGCCATGGCGTTCGGCATCGGCACGAGCGAGGTCGAGCACGTCATGGCCACGCAGACGCTGCCGCTCAAGCCCTTCAAGACGATGGCGATCAACGTCGAGGGCGAGCTGCGCCCGGGCGTGACGGCGAAGGACATCATCCTCGCGGTGATCGCGAAGATCGGCACCGGCGGCGGCGCCGGCTACGTCTTCGAGTACCGCGGCAGCGCCATCCGCGCCCTGTCGATCGAGGGCCGCATGACGATCTGCAACATGTCGATCGAGGCCGGAGCCCGCGCGGGCATGGTCGCGCCCGACGAGACGACGTTCGCCTACGTCAAGGACAAGCCGCACGCGCCGAAGGGCGCCGACTGGGACGCGGCGCTCGAGTACTGGCGCACCCTCCCGACCGACGACGACGCCGTCTTCGACAACGAGATCACCATCGACGCATCCGAGCTCGAGCCCTTCGTCACGTGGGGCACGAACCCCGGGCAGGGCGCCTCGCTCTCGGGCGAGGTGCCCGACCCCTCGTCGTTCGCCGACCCGACCGACCGCGCCGCCGCGGAGCGCGCGCTCGAGTACATGGACCTCGCGCCGGGCACGCGCCTCAAGGACATCCCGGTCGACACCGTCTTCATCGGCTCCTGCACGAACTCGCGCATGGAGGACCTCACCGCCGCCGCCGACATCCTGCGCGGTCACAAGAAGGCGGATGGCGTGCGCGTCATGGTCGTGCCGGGCTCGGCCCGGGTGCGCCTCGAGGCCGAGGCGGCCGGGCTCGACAAGGTCTTCACCGACTTCGGCGCCGAGTGGCGCTTCGCCGGCTGCTCGATGTGCCTCGGCATGAACCCCGACCAGCTCGCGCCGGGGGAGCGCTGCGCCTCGACCTCGAACCGCAACTTCGAGGGCCGGCAGGGCAAGGGCGGCCGCACGCACCTCGTGTCGCCGCTCGTGGCCGCCGCGACCGCGATCCGCGGCACGCTCTCGAGCCCGTGGGATCTGGTGCGCGAGCAGGAGGAGGTCTGAGATGGAGAAGATCAGCACGCTGACCGGGCCGATCATCCCGCTCGAGCGGTCGAACGTCGACACCGACCAGATCATCCCCGCCGTCTTCCTGAAGCGGGTCACGAAGACCGGCTACGACGACGCGCTCTTCCACTCGTGGCGGCAGGACCCGTCGTTCGTGCTCAACCAGGTGCCGTACCGCGACGGCGGCATCCTCGTCGTCGGCCACGACTTCGGCACCGGCTCGAGCCGCGAGCACGCGGTGTGGGCGCTGCGCGACTTCGGCATCACGGCTGTGCTCGGACCGCGCTTCGGCGAGATCTTCCGAGGCAACGCCGGCAAGCAGGGGCTGCTCGTCGGGCAGATCTCGGAGGAGTCGATGGAGGCCCTCTGGGCCGTCGCGAAGGCGAGCCCGGGCGCGACGGTCGACGTCGACCTCGAGGCGCGCACCGCGACCGCCGGCGGCGTCGCGCACGACTTCCAGATCGACGACTACACTCGCTGGCGCCTGCTCGAAGGCCTCGACGACATCGCGCTGACCCTCCGAGACGAGGACGCGATCTCCGCGTTCGAAGCCAAGCGCCCGTCGTGGATGCCCACGACGCAGCCTGTGAGCGAAGGAACCTGAGTGAACCTGACCGAGTTCAGCAAGAGCGCCGGCGCCGCCGTCGGGATGAACGTCGACCGCATCACGGTGCGCGGCGGCAAGCCCCTGCAGGGCCGCATCCAGATGAAGGGCGCGAAGAACCTCGTCACGAAGGCGATGGTCGCGGCGCTGCTCGGCGAGTCGCCGAGCGAGCTGCGCAGCGTGCCCGAGATCAGCGACGTGCGCGTCGTGCAGGGCCTCCTCGAGCTGCACGGCGTCAGCGTCGAGCGCGACGGCGACACGCTGCGCCTCGACCCGGCGAACGTGCGCACCGCGCACGAGACGTCGATCAACGCGCACGCCGGCTCCAGCCGCATCCCGATCCTCTTCTGCGGGCCGCTCCTGCACCAGCTGGGCGAGGCGTTCATCCCCGACCTCGGCGGCTGCCACATCGGCGACCGGCCGATCGACTTCCACCTCGAGGTGCTGCGCACCTTCGGCGCCGTCGTCGAGAAGCTGCCGAGCGGCATCCGCATGACCGCCCCGAACGGGCTGCACGGCGCGAAGATCGAGCTGCCGTACCCGTCGGTCGGCGCGACCGAGCAGGTGCTGCTGGGCGCGGTGCGCGCCCGCGGCCGCACCGAGCTGAAGAACGCGGCCGTCGAGCCCGAGATCCTCGACCTCATCGCGATCCTGCAGAAGATGGGCGCCGAGATCCAGGTCGACACCGACCGCACGATCCGCATCGAGGGCGTCGACCGCCTCGTCGGCTACAGCCACACCGCCCTGTTCGACCGCAACGAGACGGCCTCCTGGGCGTGCGCGGCGCTCGCGACCGGCGGCGACGTGTTCCTCGAGGGCGCTCGGCAGCCCGAGATGACGACGTTCCTCAACGTGTTCCGCAAGGCCGGCGGCGCGTTCGAGATCGAGGACGACGGCATCCGCTTCTGGCACCCGGGCGGCGACCTGAAGCCCGTCGTGGTCGAGACGGATGTGCACCCCGGCTTCATGACGGACTGGCAGCAGCCGCTCGTCGTGGCGCTGACGAAGGCGAACGGCATCTCGATCGTGCACGAGACCGTCTACGAGCAGCGCTTCGGGTTCACCGAGGCGCTGGTCGAGATGGGTGCGCGCATCCAGATCCACACCGACTGCCTCGGCAGCCACGCGTGCCGCTTCGGCGCCCGCAACTACCAGCACTCCGCCGTGATCGCGGGCCCCGTCGAGCTGCACGGCGCCGACGTCGTGGTGCCCGACCTGCGCGGCGGCTTCAGCCACCTCGTCGCGGCGCTCACGGCCGAGGGCACGAGCCGCATCTCCAACGTCGGGATCATCGCCCGCGGGTACGAGCGCTTCATCGAGAAGCTGGAGACCCTCGGCGCGGACTTCGACGTGGAGGGCTGATGGCGCTGCCCGGCATACCGCCGAAGTCGGAGCGCAGCCCCGTCTACCTCGGGCTCGCCGCGCTCGTCCTCCCGGCGGTCGCAGGCATGGCGAAGCTGCGCATCCGCGGGCACGAGCACGTGCCTGTCACGGGCGCGTTCGTGCTCTCGCCCAACCACTTCAGCGAGATCGACCCGGTGATCATGGCGGTCGCGGTGTGGAAGTCGGGCCGGGTGCCGCGCTTCATGGCGAAGGCGAGCCTGTTCGAGATCCCGGTGATCGGCAGCATCTTGCGTGCGGCCGGGCAGATCCCCGTCGAGCGCGCGGGCCGCTCGTCGCACGGCGAGCCGATGCAGGCGGCGCGCACCCTCGTGCGCGAGGAGCAGGGCGTCATCATCTACCCCGAGGGCTCGCTCACGCGCGAGCCGAACCTGTGGCCCATGCGCGGCAAGACGGGCGCGGTGCGCATGGCGCTCGAGGCCGGCGTGCCGCTCATCCCCGCCGCGCACTGGGGCACGCAGCACCTGCTGCCGCGCTACGGCAAGCGCCTCCACCCGTTCCCGCGCAAGCACATCGACATCCTCTTCGGACCGCCGGTCGACCTCAGCGACTTCGAGGGCCGCACCGACCAGGCGTCGATGACGGCCGCGACCGACCGCGTCATGGGCGCGATCGCGGGGCTGCTCGGCGAGCTGCGCGGCGAGCAGCCGCCGGCGGTGCGCTACGACCCGTCGCAGTACGGGCAGTCCGAGATCGGGCGCTTCGAGGCGGGGCCGGATGCGCCGGAGCACCCGGGCACGGACGACGAGCGGCGCACGGATGGTTGACGCCGCCGTCCTCGGCGCCGGCAGCTGGGGCACGACGTTCGCGAAGGCGCTCGCCGACGGCGGCGCCGAGACGGTGCTGTGGGCGCGGCGCCCCGAGGCGGCGCGCGAGATCGACGAGTCGCGCCGCAACACCCGCTACCTGCCGGGCATCACGCTGCCCGCCTCCCTGCACGCGACGAGCGACGTGCGCGAGGCGCTCGCCGACGCATCCCAGGTCTACCTCGCCGTGCCGAGCCAGCAGCTGCGACAGCTGCTGCGCGAGCACGGCGGCGCGGTCCGCGACGACGCGCCCGTCGTGAGCCTCATGAAGGGCGTCGAGGCGGGCACGCGGCTGCGGATGAGCGAGGTCATCGCCGAGGAGCTGCAGATCGACGCCGGCCGCATCGCGGTCGTCTCGGGGCCGAACCTCGCGCTCGAGATCGCGCAGGAGCACCCGACCGCCGCGGTCGTGGCCTCGTCGAGCCCGATGACGGCGCGCGAGGTGGCGAAGCGGGCGCGCAACGACTACTTCCACTCGTTCATCAACACCGACGTGATCGGCACCGAGTTCGGCGGCGTGCTGAAGAACCTCGTGGCGCTCGCGATCGGCATCGTCGACGGCGTCGGCTACGGCGAGAACACGAAGGCGTCGATCATCACGCGCGGCCTTGCCGAGGTGACCGACTTCGCGGTGGCGCACGGCGCCGAGCCGCAGACGATGAGCGGGCTGGCGGGCCTCGGCGACCTCATCGCCACGTGCGGCTCGCCCCTGTCGCGCAACTTCACCGCCGGGCGGCTGCTCGGCATGGGCTACTCGCGCACCGACGTGATCGCCCGCATGGAGCAGGTGGCCGAGGGCCTCGCCTCCGTCGACCCGGTCGCGCAGCTCGCGGCCGCGAAGGGCGTGCGGATGCCGATCCTCGAGCAGGTGCGGCTGGTGCTCGACGGCGCCATGGACCCGCGCGACATCGCCCCCCACCTGACGACCGACGACGAGCCGATCGAGGAGTGACGGTGCCCGAGACCCCCACGAAGACCCGCGTCGCGCTGCTGTTCGGCGGCCGCTCGAGCGAGCACAGCATCTCGTGCGCGACCGCCGGCAGCGTGCTGCGCCACCTCGACCGCGAGCGGTTCGAGCCGATCGTCGTCGGCATCGCGCCCGACGGCGCCTGGACGCTGTGGGACGGCGACCCGGCCGAGCTGACGCTCGAGGCGATGCCCGTCGTCGCCGACAACGGCACCCGCGTGCGGCTGCCGCAGGTCGCGGGGGAGCGCACCCTCACCGTCGAGGACGCCTCCGGCATCCGCACCGTGCCGGTCGACGTCGTCTTCCCGATCCTGCACGGCCCGTTCGGCGAGGACGGCACCGTGCAGGGCGCGCTCGAGCTGGCCGGGCTGCCGTACGTCGGCAACGGGGTGCTCGCGAGCGCCGTCGGCATGGACAAGCACTTCACCAAGACCGTGCTCGAGCACGCGGGCATCCGCGTCGCGCCGTGGATGACGATCTCGCGCGCCGACTGGGCGCGCGACCCCGACGCGGTGCGCGCGCGGCTCGGCGACTTCCCGATGCCGGTGTTCGTCAAGCCCGCCCGCGCGGGCTCCTCGGTGGGAGTGAGCCGCGTCGCCTCGGTGCTCGAGTTCGACCGCGCGATGGAGACGGCGCTCGCCGAGGACACGCGCGCGCTCGTCGAGGCCGGCGTCTCGGGGCGCGAGATCGAGCTGGGCGTGCTCGCGGGCCGCGCGGGCGCGATGCCGCGCGCGTCGCTGCCGGGCGAGATCGAGCTCGACGAGGGCCGCTTCTACGACTTCGACCTCAAGTACCGCGGCGGCGAGGGCGCCCGCGTCGTCTGCCCCGCCGAGGTCGACGACGAGACGCTCGCCGCCCTGCAGACGACGGCGATCCGAGCGTTCGAGGCGATCGAGGGCGCCGGACTCGCCCGCGTCGACTTCTTCGTCTCGCCCGAGCACGGCATCGTCGTCAACGAGATCAACACCATGCCCGGCTTCACGTCGATCTCGATGTTCCCGGTCGTCTGGGAGGCGACGGGCATCGCCTACGGCGACCTCATCACCGAGCTGATCGAGCTGGGGCTCCAGGAGCAGCGATAGCCGCCACCCTGCTCACCATCGGCCACGGCCGGCTCGACGGCGACGGGCTCCGCTCCCTGCTGGGCGGCGCCGGCGTCGAGCTGGTCGTCGACATCCGCCGCTTCCCGGGCAGCCGGGCCAACCCGGCGGCGTCGCGCGACGCGATCGAGGGCGAGCTGGCCGCGGGCGGGATCGGCTGGCGCTGGGAGGAGCGGCTGGGCGGCCGTCGGCGGCTGACGGCCGCGGAGGACGCAGCGTCGCCGGATGCGTGGTGGCGGGTCGCCGCGTTCCGCGCCTATGCGGCGTGGACGCGCTCCGACGACTTCGCGGCGGCCCTCGCCGAGGTGCTCGCCGAGGCCGAGGAGCGCCGCGTCGCGGTCATGTGCTCGGAGGCGGTGTGGTGGCGCTGCCACCGGCGCGTCGTCGCCGACGTCGCGGCGGTGCTGCACGGCGCCGAGCCGCTGCACCTCATGCACGACGGTTCGCTGCGCCCGCACCCGGTGAGCGAGTCGGCCGTCGCCGTCGACGGCGCCGTGCGCTGGCCCGCGGAGGCGGCCGGCTGACGCAGGCTGACGCAGTCCGGGTGCCTCAGAGGTGCACGAGCTCCGGCTCGCGCAGCCACCCGTCGATGCGGCCCTGCAGCCAGGCGACGACCATGGCGTTGAAGTGCTCGACGTCCTCGATGCTCCACACGTGGTGCACGCCGGGCGCGGTGCGCGTCTCCGCGTGGGGGACGGCCATCTGGATGCGGTCGAGGGAGGCGCGCATGACCGCGTGATCCTTCTCGCCGACGACCGCGAGCATCCGCCCCGAGTAGTCCCGCAGGTCCTGCGGCAACGCGCCGCTGAAGACCTCGTCGAGCATCGCCCGCGCGTTGTCGCGCCGGAGGGTGACGCCGTGCTCGACGAACGCCCTGCGCGCCTCCTTCGGCATGCCGTAGACGGCCGCCTGGGCGCGCCAGCTCCAGCGCATGCCCCACAGCGCGAGCTGCGCGCGAGCGGCGAGGCGGGTCTGGCGGGGGAGCGGCACGGCCGCCGCGCCGCTCACGAGCACCGAGCGCACGAGCTCCGGGTGGCGGGCGGCGAGGTGCAGCGCGACGGCACCGCCGAGCGACAGGCCGACGACGTCGACGCGCCGCTCGCCCGCGAGCGCGCGGATCCGCTCGGCGACGTCGTCGGCGGCGCCGGCGAGCCCCGGCCAGTCCTCGGCGGCGCGGGCGCCGAAGCCGGGCAGGTCGGGCGTGAGCGCGAGCCGGTCGGCGACCGCGGGCAGCTGCGGCTCCCACATCCAGTTCGCGACGTTGCCGCCGTGGATGAGCACGACGGGCGGATGCTCGCTGGGCGTGGCGGGCGGGTGGGCCTCGGGGAAGGCGGTCACGGCAGCTGCTCCTCGAGGGCGTCGAGCCAGTCGAGCTCGACCTGCACGTGCCGGAGGCCGTGGTCGAGCGTGGCGAAGCGGAGGTGCTCGGCGCGCGTGGCGGGCTCGGGCATGGCGTCGCGGATCGCCTCGAACTCGCCCTGGCGTGCGAGGGCGAGCGCGCGGCGCTGCTCGATGAGGGCGCTCAGCTCGTCGTCGTCGAGCGCATCGGCGAGGAAGACGCGAGCGAGGAACGCCTCGCGCTCGGGCTGGCGGTCGAGGTCGGAGCGCAGCCAGTCGTGGAGCGCCTCGCGGCCAGCGGGTGTGAGGTGGTGCTCAAGCCGGTCGGGCGTGTTGGTGCCGGGCACGACCGTGACGGTCGCGTGGCCGTCGTCGACGATCGTGCCGAGGGTGCGGTAGATCTGCGCCTTGTCGGCCGACCAGAAGTGGTTGACGGTGGTGTCGAAGTGCCGCTTCAGGTCGGCGCCGGTCATCGGGGTCAGGTCGAGCAGCCCGAGGATGATGCGGGAGAGGATCACGGCCTCAGTGGAGCAGACGCTAGTCGATCTGTCAACTAGCGAAGCTGCGGCAGGAGGCCGTGCGCGACGCACGGCGGCCCCTGCCGCTCGTCGCTCAGACGCCGTGCGGCTGCTCGGGGTCGTAGCCCTCCGCAGGGTTCTCCTTGGCGCTCTCGCCGATCGTCGGGTCGGGCTCCTCGACGTGCCGCTCCGCGCTCTGCTCGCCTTCGGTCTCGTCGACCACCGCCTCCTCGTGCGGGTCGGCGGACGTGTGGTCATCGTGCATGACGTGCCTCCTGTCTGCCCGGCGACGGTGCCGCGCAGCGCCGACGCTACTCGCGCCATGGCCGGGCGCGCCACGGCAGGGGCGGCGGGCGTCTCGCGCACCGCCGCCTCCTGGTCCCGTCGTCTCAGACGCCGACGTGCATGGCGTGGGCGGAGGCGCGCGCCGCGTCGATGCGCTCGGCGGCGAGCGCCTCGGCCGCGGCGAGCGGCGTGATGCCCCGCTCGCTCGCGCTCGCGAGCACGCCGCGCACGGTGTCGCCGATGCCGGTGAGGCGCTCGGCGATCGCGGGCCACTCCATGCCGTGCCCCATGCCCTCGAGGTGGATGACGCCGCCGGCGTTCACGACGAAGTCGGGCGCGTAGACGATGCCGCGCGCGGCGAGCCGCTCGGCGCCGGAGCGGTCGGCGAGCGGGTTGTTGGCGGGGCCGACGACGGCCCGCACGGGCAGCGCGTCGATCGTCTCGTCGGTGAGGATGCCGCCGAGGCCGGCGGGCACGAGCACGTCGGCGGGCGTCGTCAGCGCCGCCTCGGGCGCGATCCACTCGGCGCCGAGGTCGTGGGCGAGCTGGCGCTTGCGGTCGTCGATGTCGGTGACGAACAGGCGCGCGCCGTGCCCGGCGAGCATGCGCGCGAGGCGGCCGCCGACCTGGCCGAGGCCCGAGATCACGAACGAGCGCTCCTCGATGCGGTCGGAGCCGAAGGCGGCCTCGAGCGTCGGCGCGATCGCCGAGTAGACGCCGAGCGCGGTCGCGCCCGCGGGCTCGCCGGCGCCGCCGTTCTCAGCGGGGAGGCCCACGACGTGCGCGGTGCGCTCGCGCACGACGAGCATGTCGTGCTCGGTCGTGCCGACGTCCTCGGCGGTGCGGTAGCGACCGTCGAGCGCCTCGACGAGGTCGCCGAGGTCGAGGAGCGCGGCGCGGCGGCGCTCGGCGTCGAGCGTCGTGCCCATCGGCAGCGCGATCACCGACTTGCCGCCGCCCGCGTCGAGGCCGGCTGCCGCGTTCTTCAGCGTCATCGCGGCCGAGAGCCGCAGCGCGTCCGCCTGCCCGTCGGCCCACGTGGGGTAGGTCCACATCCGGCATCCGCCGAGCGCCGGGCCCAGCGCGCTCGAGTGCAGTGCGACGGTGATGACGAGTCCGCTGCGGGCGCCCATGGATGTCAGGACGCGCTCGTGCGTGAACTCAGGGATGGCGCTCATGGCGGCTCTCCTCATTGAGTGCATGCGCCGTGGATCCCACGGCGCTGTGGGGTGCCGCGGGTCGCGCGGCTGCCTCGATCATGGTGCGGATGCGCGCGGCGCGCAAGCAGGAGCCGCCCAGTTGCGCGCGCAGCGCAACGGCGCCGCAGGAAACCGCGTCGGATTGCGCACTTCGACCTGCCGGAGCGAGCGCCGCGCGGCGACGGTCAGGCGATGCGGAAGCCCTCGTCGCCGCGCGGCTCCGCCTCGGCGGCGTCGACCCGGTCGACACGGGCCGAGG
The DNA here is from genome assembly GCF_007923295.1 of Agrococcus sediminis. Lineage (GTDB taxonomy): Bacteria > Actinomycetota > Actinomycetes > Actinomycetales > Microbacteriaceae > Agrococcus > Agrococcus sediminis. The sequence goes on from NZ_VOIR01000014.1 coordinate 71,063, forward strand.
GCGGGCCCTGCGCGAGCCACGCGTCCATCGCCCGCACCGCATCCGCCGTGCCCTCGACCTCCGCCTCGACCGTGCCGTCGACGCGGTTGCGCACGCTGCCGGCGACGCCGAGGCGCCGGGCCTCGTGCGCCGCCGCCATGCGGAAGCCGACGCCCTGCACGCTGCCGTGCACCACGAAGCGGCGGCGGATGCGGTCGGTCGCCGTCATGCCGCGCTCAGTGCTGGTCGCGGGGTGCGTTGTCCTCCGACCAGTGCGACTGCTCCTGCTCGAGCTCGACGCGCTCCTCGCCGTCGACCTGCTCGGGCTGCTCGGCGTCGGGGCCGGTCGGCCAGGCGTGGCTGGGCGCCTCGACGGGCGTGCCGTCGCCGTGCACGGGCTTGCCGGTCTTCGGGTCGATCGCGGCGCCGTCGTGGCCGGCTCCGGGCGGGAACTCGTTGTGGCGAGTGTCGAACGACGATGCCGAGCCGCTGTCGGCCGGCGGCGCCTCGTGGTACACGGGGTCGCCGTCGCGGGAGTCATAGTGCGGGTCGTTCTGGTTGTGGGTCATCGTCGCTCCTGACGCGCTGCGCCCTGCGCGCGATGCGCCCGCGGGGCTGGTGCGGCAGACGCTACGCCGCTCACCTGGGGGGAACAAGGGAGCCGCCCGCCCGCCGGTAGGCTGATCTGTCGTGGCACTCACGATCGGCATCGTCGGACTCCCCAACGTGGGCAAGTCGACCCTCTTCAACGCTCTCACCAAGAACACCGTGCTCGCGGCGAACTACCCGTTCGCGACGATCGAGCCGAACATCGGGGTGGTCGAGCTGCCGGACGAGCGCCTGACGCGCCTCGCCGAGATCTTCGGCTCGGCGCGCATCCTGCCCGCCGCCGTCTCGTTCGTCGACATCGCCGGCATCGTGAAGGGCGCGAGCGAGGGCGAGGGGCTCGGCAACCAGTTCCTCGCGAACATCCGCGAGGCCGACGCGATCGCACAGGTCGTGCGCGGCTTCGCCGACGGCGACGTCGTCCACGTCGAGGGCGCGGTCAACCCCGCCTCCGACATGGAGACGATCAACACCGAGCTCATCCTCGCCGACATGCAGACGCTCGAGAAGGCGATCCCGCGCCTCGAGAAGGAGGTCAAGGGCAAGAAGGTCGACCCCTCGGTGCTCGCGGCCGCCGTCGAGGCCAACGAGATCCTGAACTCGGGCCGCACCCTCCAGCAGGCAGGCTTCGACACGACGCCGATCAAGGAGCTGGGGCTGCTCACCGCGAAGCCGGTGCTCTTCGTCTTCAACGTCGACGAGGAGGTGCTGTCGGATGCGTCGAAGCGGGCCGAGCTCGAGGCCCTCGTCGCGCCGGCCAAGGCCGTCTTCCTCGACGCGAAGGTCGAGTCGGAGCTCGTCGACCTCGAGCCCGACGAGGCGCTCGAGCTGCTGCAGTCGCTCGGCCAGGAGGAGTCGGGCCTCGACCAGCTCGCCCGCATCGGCTTCGAGACGCTCGGCCTGCAGACCTACCTGACGGCAGGTCCCAAGGAGTCGCGCGCCTGGACGATCCGCAAGGGCTGGACCGCACCGCAGGCCGCCGGCGTCATCCACACCGACTTCGAGCGCGGCTTCATCAAGGCAGAGGTCGTCTCCTTCGCCGACCTCGACGCGGCCGGATCGATGGCCGACGCGAAGGCCGCGGGCCGCGTGCGCATCGAGGGCAAGGACTACGTGATGGCCGACGGCGACGTGGTGGAGTTCCGCTTCAACGTGTGAATCGACGCAAAACCGCAGGTCAGAGGGGGTCTGACCCCTCCCAGTCCGCACAGAGTCCGCAGAAATCTAGTGTGACGGGCTCGATCCGGCCGTTCGGAGGGCGGTCTCCCGACCCCGAGTGCTGCCAGTGACCCGCCCGTGAGGTGACTCTTGAGGCGGTGTGGCGCAGGGCCGGGATCGGACCTTAGGCGCGGGCGCTGCCTGAATTGGCGATGACCGTCGCGACGGTCATGGCGCTCATCGCCGGGGCTGCCAGCGGCGTCAGTCCAGATCTTGGTCCAGTTGGGCTCGTTCGTCCTCACGGACGGCGTCCCGTTCGTAGGACTCTGCAATGGCGCGCAGGATCCGTGCAGTTCGGGGCCAATGCACCTGGACCCCCAGACTCCATTGCTTGTACTGCTCAGCCAGCGTTCGCTCCTGGCTGCCGCCGTCGTAGACACCACGCCAGGTGACACCGCGGCTGTTCAGTCGGCCGGTGATTGCGCCGTTCTCGAGGTTGCGACTCCCGATCGACTCGATGAGATCTCGAACTGGAACTGGTGGCCAGATGCCGTCGGCGTCGACCGGCGCCTGAGCAAATGTTTGGCCAATCAATTCGTCACCGATGTCCGCTCGGTCGAGGTCGGATAGTTGCAGACGAGCCTGCTTGACCCACTCCTGCATCGCAGCTCGATCGAGTGTGCCGTCCTCCTGTCGTCCCGGGAAGCCGCGCCAACCGCGAAGGACCCACCAAGCGTGCTCGGTTAGCGGATTCGCGCTCTTGCTCTGACGGAGAGGCTCGTTTGCACCCCGGAACGTGCGTTGAACGAGATCAACGAACAAGGCAGGGTCGGAGGCGAGAGCCCGATTAAGGGCACGCGGCTCGCGGTTGTGCTCGAGGAGCCTGAAATAGCCGAACTCCAGAGATGCCAGGTCGGCAACCGACACGTCGGCTGCGGCTAGGTAGTCCAGCAATGTTCCCACGTAGTGGCCGGTCACCTGTGATATCCCCGCCCGAGCCGGGTCCTGAGTGATCGCCGCGCGCAAGACGGATAGGACCAGCGTTGCGCTCGGGAGATGCTTCTTCTGGTCCGCTGTCGGGTTGAAGATGCCGTGGCTCGCGACCGCAATCGCCGACCAAGCTCGTGCTCGCTCAAGGAGCAACTCGATAGCACTAGTGAGATCTTCATGGGGAACCACTTCGAAAGGTGCCTCGGACCAGAAGAGCTCGTCAGCGTCTGGGAAGTCGCGGAGAATCTCCCAGAACCGGCTCTCCGTCGGGACGTTGAGCACGAACCTTGTCAGGGCCTCGCTCCCCCCGTCGCCCCGTGCGAGTGCTCGCCTGAGATCAGCTGGTCCATCGACGGCGAGGTGGCTACGGACCCACGCTGCCGCGGCTTCCTGGAGCGCTGTGCTATCCGATGCCAGCCAATCCAACATGGTGTCGAGAGCATCAATCGGCTCGTAGGTTGACAGAGCCCAACCGACCTGCGTCGGAGCCTCAGCACGGGCCGCTACTGCGCCGAGCTGTTCCCATGCGTCGGGGCGGGCAAACAGAACGTCAAGTGCTTCACGCCGTTTGGCTTCCAGCGCTGTCCGGTAGTGCTCGTAGTCGCTCAGGTCGGCACCCGACAGGTCGGGGTGCCAACTGAAGAGGTATGCGAACCGGCGTAGGTCATCAGCAGGTTGGAGCAGTTCGGCCAGTTTGTGTAAGCGGGCGCGTCGCTCCGCCGGCATCGCCCAGTCCGCGTCCTGGAACCGCTCGTGCCGCGCTGATGTCTCTCGGACCTGTTCGAACAGGGCAAGTCGAACGTCTTCATCCAAGTCGCCGCGCGATGCTTCGTCCTCGAGGAACTCGATGATCCGATTCGCGTCGTCCGGGCCCACCGTGGACAACGCTTCCACAAGCCACGGCAGGGCGGTGCGATCTGCCGTGACCCATGCGAGTGCTCGGTCGACCAGGCTCGTCGCGAAAGCGAACCATTCGCTGTTCGGCATCCGGTCGCTGGGGGCTTTCCAGAGTTGATAGCGCGGCTCATTGGGCGGCGAGACCCAGGCATTGCTGTCGGGCCACAGCGCCTTGAGTAAAGCCCAACCTGTCGTCTCGCTCACGATCCGGCTGGCATCGAGCGCTTGGAGACGGGTTGCAAGATCTGCGCCAGTGTTCCGAATCCATCCGCAAAGGACGGTCGACATGCTTGCGAGGGGATTGTTACCCGAGTTCTTCGGCAAATCGTAGCGGCAGAGTTCGCTCAGGATCTGTGTTGCGCGGACGAGGTGGTCTGGCGACCAGCAGAGCACTTCCAAGGCCCACAACAGGTGATGCTGTTGACCCGACGGCCCCAGTGCCAGCGGATCGTCATTGGCCTGGAACATGCGGCCGACGGTCGGCTCGCTGGTTGCAAGGTCATCCTCCAGCGCCGAAAGGAAGGTGCCTGGAGCGGCCTCGGCAAGAAGCGGAAGCACGTCGGCGATCGCTCCCCAAGTGTGACCCTTGGAGCCGGCAGTGACCTGACGCAGAACGTCGCGCACAACCTGTTCGGCCACTGAAGAAGCGTGATTGGTGCCACCGGGGACTGATTCGATCGCTCCTGCCAGGGCGAGGCTGTCGGCGATGCCGCGCCGCAGGGCAGGGGAATAGGTTCGGCGCTGTCCCTTCATTTGAGCGGCGATCCGCTCGTGTGAATTGAGGCCTTCATAGGGATTTGGGTCCAGGAGAACGCTGGTTGCGATCTCTGCCCACCGCGATGCCAGATCTGATGACACCCGGTTGCCAAACTCGAGGAACGCCTCCTCCAAGGAAGTGAATACAAAGACATTCCGCACGTTCCGGATCGCCGGATCGGATCCGCGATTGGCGTCGGCGATAGCGCGCCGTAGGTCGACCAAGGGGATTGCGGCCAGCTCGCTCAGGACGTGCAGGTCCTCCGGTAGATCGGTCCAACGACTGGCCAGCATCAGTGCGGCGAGCGTGTCGGCCAGCGGTGGCCGAGACCACGTGGGCTGCTGCACGCGAGGTGAGCGCGAAAGGCGCCGCGCCAATGCGGGCATGCTCCGACGAGCAAGTACCGCGAGGCGATCGGCGTGGCGCCACTCGACGTCGCCTGCTCGGAAGGCCTCGGCCGCCTCGTTTCGGCCAACCCTCGGCAGGCGAATGTCGACGCTGCGGCGCACTGCAGAGCCGCTATCGACGATAGAGACGACATGCCTCCCGCTAGCAAGGGCGCGGGCTACGTCTGCATTGTCAAAGTCGGGCACCAAGATCCCGGGCCCTGGGAGTGCCACCATTCGATCCCAGACGCCCGTCGACCGGACGATTGTGACGGCGCCGGGCTCAGTCGAATCGTCGTCGTCGGGCGTAAGGCACGCATGCAAAAACCCCAGGGCGTCGGCGACCCACTCGGTCTGGATCGATGTAATCCTCGGCTCGTCACCAAGCAGGGAGCGCAGTCGCTGCGCCTCCTTAGCCCGGCCGGCGATGAAGAGCTTCGGCGGAAGAGCCGGTTCGGCCGCGGCGGAGAAGCGGTCCCACCATGTCTCCAGAGTCAGCGCGTCCCGGGGTCGAAGACCGAGAGTCTCCGAGATCCACAGGTGTGCGGCCGGCGCAACCTGTAGCCAAGCTTCGAGGTCATCCGCATCGAGGACGAGGACATCCTTGAAGAGATTCTCGGCTTGTCGCTCGGCGGCCCACGAGTCCTTGCCTTGCCATCGACGGACTGTCACGAAGGCGAAGGTGACATCTTGCGATGCCTCGCCCTTTCGTCCGTCGTAGTCCTTGGTGGCTTTGCGCTTGGAGTCCAGGTCGGTGCCGAACTCGAACCAGATCTGTCCGGCCGGCAGCAATTGCGTCTGCCGCTCGAGGGTCGCTACCCCGTCCTTGCCGGCCAGGGCAACCCCATCGCCTGTCCGGATTGAGATCTGGCCAGCCCCGGGGGTCTCGAACAACAGCCTACGCACCAACTCTGGAAGCCGATCCTGAGCTTCGCGAGCGTTGGTCTGGGGCCACAGCGCGAGCTGGCTTGCAGTCGCATATTCGGGACTTGCGGTTCGTCGTTCGGCAGCGAGACTCACGGCGGGTGCTCCACGCTGCGCTTTGAGGCGCTCCACATCGCTCGCACGGAACCTGTAAAACGACGTCCCCGGCACCCGCGCATCCGGGAGCAATCCCCGCTTGGCGTAGGCCCGCACGGTGTTCACGTGCACGGCCAATCGCCTGGCTGTCTCACGCACGTTCAGGAACTCAGAAGCAGCGCTATTCACACTAACAGCGTACCCGCATGTAGACTTTGTGTACTCGAAGGCTCCGGGCTTGGTGCAGAGAAGCGGAGGCGGAGGAGGGGACATGGATCGGGTCAACGACGCGATCGACCCGTCGTGGTGGGAGGACGTGCTGGCGGCGGCGTCGCTGGACGACCCCTATGAGCCGCCAGAGTTGCTGTCAACGCATCTCGAGCGGGCGGCTGCCGATCCGGCTGTCACGGGGCTTCACGAACTAGTGCTGCAGGTGTTGGCGATGGTGTCGTCGGCGATGTTGAACGCTGAGGACTGGTTGGAGCCGTTCACACCCGCGATGCAGTTCGGTGGCAAGCGGACGGTGGTACCGGCGGACTTGGATGCTGACCAGGTGGCGTTGCTGGCGCGTCTAGCTCCGCTGGTCGAACGTGATGATCTGCGGGCTCGGGTCGCTGATGTCGCCTGGGTCTACGGGGACCGGTCGGACATCGCGATGTTGGACCGAGCCATCGACGCCTACCGGGCCGCGCCGCTGACGGGCGATGTGTGGTTCAGCGGGGGGAAGGACGCGTGGGTTCGGGCCTTCGCGCTTGCAGCGCGGCGCGGCGCGGACGGCCAGGCCCGGGTTCAGGAAATGTCGGACGCGCTGAAGGCTCGGGTCTTGGCCGGCCAGGTGACGGACAACTTCAGAACTGTGGGGTTCGCGGAAACCTTGCGCCAGCACGGTCGTGTCGACACGGCCGGGCGCGCTGAGGTGCGCGAAACACTGTTCGCTCTCGCGGCAAAGGCGTCGTCGGCAACGCCACGCCTGTCACGCCACCTCGAGCGTGAGGCGCTCGCATGGCTTGGTGGTTCGGACGCGGCGGCGACGAACGCGGCGACCGAGCGCGTTGCGCGGACATACATCGCAGAAGCCGATTCCCGCATTCAGACGGACCCGAAGGCGGGCGCGCTGGTCGAGGGCCATTTCCTGGAGAAGGCCATCGCAGTCCTCCGAACCATCCCGCGCTCCTACCGGCTCGAGAACGGACTCGACGAGCTCATCGACGACCTCCGCACTCGGCTGCGTGAGAGCCGGGAGTCGTCGATGGAGCAGATGATGCGTATCCAGTCGGACCCGGTCGATCTGACTGACGCCGTGTCCTACGCACGGTCGCAAGTCTCGGGTCACGCGGACAAGTTCGACGCGCTCGCTGCATTCGCGACGCTCGCACCGCCGCTAGACGAAGCCAGCACGCGCGAGAACGCCGCGAAGATGCTGGAGGGCACCATCAGCCACATCTTCGGATCCTCTACCTTTTCCTCTGACTTCCGGAAGATCGCATCGAGGCCGGGGTCTTCTGGTCAGACCGATGACGACGCGGTGTGGGCCGAAATGGTCCGCACGGTGTTCTTTCACTCCCAATTGCTCGGAAAGGGCATCATCCAGCCTGCGCAAGAGGTCCTGACTACTGAGCACCGGTTCAGTCGGCAGTACATGGTGTCGCTGTGCGTGGAGTCGCCGACGGTGCCCGAGGGGCACGAGACGTTGTGGGGCGACGGGCTGGCGCTCGGCTTGGGCGGCAACTACGGCGCTGCGGTCTCTGTTCTGGTCCCGCAGTTGGAGCAGGTCGTGCGCGTCATGTTGAGGCGGCACGACGTGCACACGCTGTTCGTCGATGAGCACGGCGTGGAGAGTGAGAAGAGCTTGAACGCGCTTCTCGACATGACCGAGGCCGAGGAAATCTTTGGTGCAGGGATGGTCATGGAGATGAAGGCGATGCTGGTCGTCCAAGGTGGTCCGAACCTGCGCAACGACGTCGCGCACGGCCTTCTCGATGACAACTCGGCGTGGAGCTACTCGGCGCTCTACATGTGGTGGTTCTGTCTGCGGCTGGTGACGTGGCCGGTCATCGAGACGATGGACCGCGCTCGGACGCAGGCAGCAGAGCCCGGCGAAGGCTCAGTAGCAACCGGCCGAGCGGACACCGCGCCGGCGGCGCAGACTAAAGCCGACATCGAGGCGGGGGCGTTGGCGGAAGACCAGCACCACGAAGATTAGGTCGGTTCAGGCCAAGAAGTCCCCTGGTTGCCGGCGCACCCACGTTGGCACCAGCAGGTGCGACCTGAGCGGCCGAGTAACAGGACGACTGGATCCGCTGCCGCGGACGCGCGTCAATCCGCGCTGTGACGCACCGCCTGTTTGCTCGGGGAAGCTCGGCGAAATGCAGGTGCAATCCGAGATGTCGCTTGCTCACCCGGCCTGGAAGCGTCAGCGAGTGTCGCGACCGTCCCGCCGAGCGACGAGGCCATGATCGACTCCGCGGCCTTACGTGTGCGGTCCTCAGCGGTCGGCCAGAGGTGCGCGTAGGTGTTGAGCGTCGTAGTCGCCTTCGCGTGGCCCAGCGAGCGCTGCACGGTCACAACGTCGCACCCGGTCGCGATGAGACCAGAGGCGTAGAAGTGGCGGAGGTCGTGGAGCTTGATTCCTGACAGGCCGGCGTCGCGGAGCGTCTTCCGCCACCAGTAGCCGACGGTGTTCTGGTGCGGTGGGTCGTCGCTCTCCCCGGCGAAGAGCCACCGATCCGTGCCGGTGGTGCCGTGAGCGGCGACGTGTTCGGCGAGCACGTTGATGAGGCTGTCGGCGAGGTAGACGACGCGCTCTGATCCTTACTTCGGCGCTCGTACGTCGATCGTGCCGCCGTTGACGCGCTGGACCTGGCGGGAGACCTTGAGTGACTTGCGGAGGAAGTCAACGTCGCCGAGTTGGACCGCGGCGGCCTCACCCAGCCGCAGGCCGACGAAGGCACAGAGGGCGATGAACGGCTGGAACCGCTCGTCAGCCACGGCCATCAGCTGCCCGACCTCTTCCGGAGTAGGGATCGACATGGCCACGTCCGCGCGACGGCCACGAGGTAGCCGTACGCCGTCGGTCGGGTCGGAGCCGATCACCCGATCCTTCACCGCGGCGCGGAACACCGACCGGACGTTGACGTACCGCGTCTTAATCGTGCCGGCGGCGAGTCCGGCGGCGTTCATCTGCTTGATGCGTACGGGCGGATCGACGATGCGCCCTCGCCCGGGCATTCACCTTGGTCATTTGGATTTGCGGCCACGGTAGTTGCTGGTACTTTGGTACCCAAGAAGGAGGGCAGCCCTATGGCTACCGCTACCGCGCCGATCAAGGTCGACGCCGCTACTGACGAACTCGTGTCGCACGCAGCTCACTTCATGTCCCGATCGAAGAAGGACATCGTCGACGCTGCTGTCCGCGAGTACATCGACGCGCACCGCGAGGAAATCAACGCGGGCATCAAGGCTGCACTCGGTCAGCTCAACGGCACCGACGCCGCTGCCGTGTCGCTCATGACCGGCCTCAGCAGCGAAGAGCTCGACGACCTCGGCGGACTACCGCAGTAACCGACGCATCGCCTTCCGCCGGACCGTCGGACCTGGCCGCTAGATTCGCCCCATGGTCTCGGAACCGATCGGCGTGCGCCCCACGAGGCGCTGCCTCGGTGATCTGGGAGTTGAACTGCCAGACCTCGGAGTCCGCTTGGAAGAGATCGATGAGCCGGTCATCGTGAGCGCCCAGGTGGTCCCTGAACAGCGGGACGCAGGCGGCGCGGAGCGCGTCGTCGCGCTCACCGACCGCGTCTGGTTCAAGGTCAAGACCAGTGACCATCGCGCTGCCGTGACCGAGCTCCGCGGCACTGATCTCCCGGACTGGGTGCGCCCGAGCCGAGGGGCTTGGTGGATCGGCGTCGCTGGCCGGCGCCAAGCGGACAGTCCCCAGCGCGACTTCTACGCCGCGCTGCAGCGAGAGTGCACGACGGGAAGGACCGTCTCCTCGGATCACCTGCTCCCGGCCGATTGGGACTGGCAGCGCCTCGCTGCAGAACAGGCCGTCGCGTGGCGGCGCGAGATGAAGAACATGGTCATCCGGCTCATCGCGATGTCGCTAAAGAGCGGCCATCTCGCCGTAGCCGAGTTCCGGAACCATCGGATCAAGGCGCTCGTCCGGGCAGAGAACGACCACGAGGCCTACCTCGCGATCATTGCCGAAGGAGTGCCGGACCCGCAGATGTTCGCATTGCTTCTTGACTGCGTCCCCGGAGTTGCGCCTGAAGACTGGCAGCCCGAACCGTCGCCCCTGGCGGAGATGAACCCTGGCTCGGGCGAGATCATCTGGTCGACGCTCTTCCCGTCCGAGGTCGCCAACGAGATCCTCGACCTAGACTGCGATGACTGAGGCCCAGCGGTCCGCAAATAGTCCGCAAGAAGTCCCGCCAAGACCGACTCTCGCCAACGACGCCCAACGGTCCCACGAGCGCGTTTCCGCAGGTCAGACCGCATTTTCCGGCCCCAACCAACCGTGACCGTCAACACCCGAAACCAGGGGTTATCGTTCCGCTTCAACGTGTGGCCGAGCGCGGCGACGGCACGGCATGCCCCAGCCGCTCGGGCCGGCGACAGCGAGGCTCTCTCACCGCACCTGAACCTCATATCCAGGAACCGCCCAGCCCTGCCCTGGCAATGTGTACCCCGGCACTCCTGGGGCGGGAAACGTCTTGGATGAAGGCCCAGCGACAGCCCCTCCGCTTCGGCGTGAGGGGCTTCCACCTTGTAGGGGCGCTTCCCGGTTGGCTTCCTCCAGCCCGGCACGCCAGTCTTGACCCATGTCGAACCCGACCGCCGCGATGCTCGTGATCGGCGACGAGATCCTGTCAGGGCGCACTCGCGAGGCGAACGCCTATCACCTCGCCGGACGGCTCGGGCAGGTCGGCATCGACCTGCGCGAGATCCGCGTCGTGCCCGACGACCACCGGGTGATCGTCGACGCGCTCGACGAGCTGCGGGCGGCGCACACGCACGTCTTCACCTCCGGCGGCATCGGCCCGACCCATGACGACATCACCGCGGATGCCGTGGCCGATGCCTTCGGCGTGGGCATCGAGGTGCGCGACGATGCTCGCGAGCACCTGCAGGCGGCCGTCGGCGCCGGGAGGACGCTGACGCCCGAGCACCTGCGCATGGCGCGCATCCCGCACGGCGCTGCGCTGATCGCCAATCGCATCAGCGGCGCGCCAGGCTTCAGCATCGGCAACGTGCACGTGATGGCCGGCGTGCCAGCAATCTTCGTCGCCATGCTCGACGACCTCCTGCCGGGCCTCGAGGCGGGCTCGCCGGTGGTCTCGAGCGAGCTGCGCTTCGACGTCGGCGAGGGCCGGATCGCCGCTCCGCTGCGCGAGCTCGCGGCCGAGATGCCCGCCCTCAGCATCGGCTCCTACCCGTTCCACGACGCCGGCGTCCACGGCACGAACATCGTCGTGCGAGGAACCGACCCGGCACTCGTGCGGGAGGCGATGGAGCGGCTGCGCGCCATCCACGACGCGGTGGGCTGAGCGTCGTGCTCGTCGTCGCAGTGCACTGAGAGACTGCTCAGCGGTCTCGCGGGCGCCTCGCGAGAGACTGGCCGGATGGATGCAGTGGGGGAGTCGGGCCTGGACCGCGTGAGGGTCCGAGGGGCCCGCGAGCACAACCTGCGGAGCGTCGACCTCGACATCCCGCGCGACGCGCTCGTGGCGTTCACGGGGATCTCCGGCTCCGGCAAGAGCTCGCTCGCGTTCGGCACGATCTACGCCGAGTCGCAGCGTCGCTACTTCGAGTCGGTCGCGCCCTACGCGCGGCGCCTCATGAGCCAGGTCGGGGTGCCCGACGTCGACGCGATCCACGGACTGCCGCCGGCCGTCGCACTCCCGCAGCAGCGCTCGGGCGGCTCGGCGCGCTCGACGGTGGGCAGCGCGACGACGATCGCCAACGTCGTGCGCATGCTGTACTCGCGGGTCGGCACCTACCCGGCAGGCGCACCGATGCTCTACGCGGAGGACTTCTCCACCAACACCGTGCAGGGCGCGTGCCCGACGTGCCACGGGCTCGGCCAGGTGCACGACGTCCCCGAGGCGCTCATGGTGCCGGACGACTCGCTGACGATCCGCGAGGGCGCGCTCGCGGCCTGGCCCACCGCGTGGCACGGCAAGCAGCTGCGCGACAGCCTCATCTCGCTCGGCTACGACATCGACGTGCCGTGGCGCGAGCTGCCGCGCGAGCAGCGCGAGTGGGCGCTCTTCACCGACGAGTCGCCGCAGGTGCCGATCTACACCGACCGTGGCCCGGCGGAGGTGCGGAAGGCGATCGCCGCCGGCGTCGAGCCGCGCTACATGAGCACGTTCCTGGGCGTGCGCCGCTACGTGCTGAGCACCTTCGCCGGCTCGAAGAGCGCACGGATGCGCGAGCGCGCGGCGTCGTTCATGGTGAGCGTCCCGTGCCCGGAGTGCGGTGGCCGCCGCTTGAAGGGCGAGGCGCTCGCGGTCACGTTCGAGGGGCTCGCCATCACCGAGCTCGCCGCGATGCCGCTCGACGAGGTCGCGGCGCTCCTCCAGCACGTGCTCGAGCCCGACTGGCGGCCGCGCGGCGGAGCCGGCGACGAGCACCCCGAGCAGCTGCTCGCCGCACGGCGCCTCGTGACCGACCTGCTCGCGCGCCTCGCGCCCATCATCGACCTCGGGCTCGGCTCGCTCTCGCTCGACCGCACCACCGCATCCCTCTCCTCCGGCGAGCTGCAGCGCATGCGGCTCGCGACCCAGGTGCTCTCGCAGCTCTTCGGCGTCGTGTTCGTGCTCGACGAGCCCTCGGCCGGGCTGCACCCCGCCGACACGGAGTCGCTGCTGCGCATCCTGCGGCGGCTGCGCGACACGGGCAACTCCGTGTTCTTCGTCGAGCACTCGCTCGACGTCATCCGCGAGGCCGACTGGGTCGTGGACATCGGTCCCGGCGCGGGCTCCGAGGGCGGCTCGGTCGTCTACTCGGGGCCGCTCGACGGGCTGCGGGAGGCGGGCGACTCGGTCACACGCCGCTACCTATTCGACGCGCCGTCGCCGCGCCGCGAGCGGCGCGAGCGCCGGACTGGCGACGGCGTGCTCGAGCTGCAGGGCGTCTCCCGGCACAACGTGCGCGACCTCTCGGTCCGGTTCCCGCTCGGCGCGCTCACCGCCGTCACCGGGGTCTCCGGCTCGGGGAAGTCGACGCTCGTGGTGCAGGCGCTGCCCGAGCTGCTGCGCGCGAGCCTCGCGAGCGAGGTCGACGACGCGGCTGTCGATGAGGACACTCCCGGCGCCGACCCGCTCGCGCAGCGCGCGGAGGCGGAGACCGCCGGACGGGCACATGGCCCAGCCGGCCGCCTACGGCGCGTCGTGCAGGTGAGCCAGCGACCCATCGGCCGCACCTCGCGCTCGAACGTCGCAACCTACACGGGCCTCTTCGACCGCGTGCGCGCGCTGTTCGCCGCGACGCCCGAGGCCAGGCGGCGCCGCTACGCGCCGAGCCGGTTCTCGTTCAACCTGCCCGCAGGGCGCTGCCCGACCTGCAAGGGGGAGGGCACGATGGAGGTCGAGCTGCTCTTCCTGCCGACCGTGCACGCGCCGTGCACGACGTGCGGCGGGCGCCGGTACAACGCCGAGACGCTCGAGATCGAGCTCGACGGCCGCTCGATCGCCGACGTCCTCGCGATGAGCGTGCGCGACGCCCGCGCGTCCTTCACCGACGACGCCGAGGTCAACCGGCACCTCGACGCGCTGCTCGACGTCGGCCTCGGCTACGTCGCGCTCGGCCAGCCGGCGCCCCAGCTCTCCGGCGGGGAGGCGCAGCGCGTCAAGCTCGCCGCCGAGCTGCAGCGCGGGCAGCGCGACGACACGCTGTACCTGCTCGACGAGCCGACCTCCGGGCTGCACGCCGCTGACGCCGACCGGCTGCTCGCCCACCTCCAGCACCTCGTCGACGGCGGCAGCACCGTCGTCATGGTCGAGCACGACATGCGCATCGTCGCCGAGGCCGACTGGGTGATCGACCTCGGCCCGGGGTCGGGGGATGCGGGCGGCCGGGTGGTCGCGGAGGGCACGCCCGAGCAGCTGGCGGCGAGCCCCTCGAGCCGCACCGCCCCGTACCTCGCGGCGGCGCTGGGGTGAGCGCAGCGCGGTAGCCCACGCGGCCGAGCATGGTCGCGCGTGCCTGCGCTACCGAGCGCAGTCGATGCAGGTCGTGGCCTGCGGCCGCGCCTCGAGCCGTTCGGGCGCGATGGGCCGGCCGCACACGCTGCACGTCGCATCCTCGCCGCGCGCGAGCCGCTCGGCCGCCTCGTCGATCGCCGCGAGCGCCGCGACCTCCGCCTGCCGCAGCCCCTCGAGCCGCGACCACTCCGACGAGAGCGAGACGCCGTCGGGGTCGTGCTCGTCGTCGTCGTGCAGGCGCTCGCGCAGCGCCCGCAGGTCGGCGAGCTGCTGGTCGAGCTCGGCGAGGTTCGCGAGCACCTCGTCCCGCCGCTGCGCGATCCGCGCCGCCCTCGAGTCGCTCATGCCGCCACGGTAGCCCCAGGCCGGTGCGCCAGACTGGCGGGCACGCGCAGGGAGGAGCCGCATGGACGCCGACGTCATCGTGATCGGAGCAGGGCTGGCCGGGCTGCGCAGCGCCCGGCACCTCGAGCAGGCGGGCCTCGCGGTCGTCGTGGTCGAGGCGGCGGATGCGGTGGGCGGCCGGGTGCGCACCGACGTCGTCGACGGGTTCCGGTGCGACCGCGGCTTCCAGGTGCTGAACCCCGCCTACCCGGCGGTCGCGCGCTGGATCGACGTGGCAGCGCTGCAGCTGCAGGACTTCGGCGTGGGCGCGATCGTCCGCACGGGCGCGACGACCACGACCCTCGCCCATCCGCTGCGGCATCCGCGGCACGCGCTGCGCACGATCACGAGCGGCCTGCTGCCGGTGCCCGACCTGCTGGCGCTCGCGCGGTGGCTCGGGCCGACCCTGCTCGACGCCCGCGCCGCCACCCGCGCGACGAGCGACGAGACGCTGCGCGCCTCGCTCGACGCCGCGGGGCTCACGGGGCGGCTGCGGCGCGACGTGCTCGACACCTTCCTGGCCGGCGTGCTCGCCGACAGCAGCGGCGACGCATCCGCCAACTACGTGCGGCTGCTGCTGCGCTCTTTCGCGCTCGGTGCGCCCGGGCTGCCGCGGGAGGGCATGCAGGCGATGCCCGAGCAGCTGGCGGCGGGGCTGCGCGAGCCCGTGCGGCTCGGCACCGCCGCGCGCGAGGTGCGCGACGTCGCCGACGGCGTCGAGGTGACGACCGACGGAGGAGCGCTGCGCGCGCGTGCCGCGGTCGTCGCGGTCGGGCCGCAGCACGTCGCCGACCTCACGCCGCTGCGCGCACCCGAGACGCATGGGCTGACGACGTGGTGGTTCCGCGCGACGGGTGAGCCTCGCACGGGGCCGTTCCTGCTGCTCGACGCATCGCGGCCCGGCGGCGGCCCGGCCGGTCCGGTCTGGAACACGGCGGTCATCTCCGAGGCCGCGCCGTCGTACGCGCCGCCCGGGCAGCACCTCGTGCAAGCGACGACCCTGCTCGGCGAGCCCGACGGGCACGCAGGCGAGCACGAGGTGCGCCGGGATCTCGCCCGCCTCTACGGCACCGCGACCGCGCGGTGGGAGGTGCTCGCGCACCACGTCGTGCACCACACCCTGCCCGCGCAGGCGCCCGGGCCCATCCGCCGCGGCCCGATCTGGACGGGGGAGCGGGTGCTCGTTACCGGCGACCACCGCGAGACCGCGTCGATCCAGGGTGCGCTCGTCGCCGGCGAGCACGCCGGCGCGGCGGTGGCGGCGCGGCTCGCCGGCTGACTGCCACCGGGCGTGAAGTGGACCGGCCCGGCCGTCCTACGCTGGGCGGACGAGCGGCAGAAGGAGGCGCGATGGGCGGCGAGCACGGAGCACCGGCGGTCACCGACCTGGCGCTGCGGCGCGAGCTGCTCGCGGGCTACGAGCTCGACACCGACCGCTCGCGCCTCGACCTCGAGCGCGTGCACCGATGGCTGTCGACGGATGCCTACTGGGCGATGGGCAGGTCGATGGACGTGCTGCGGCGCGCGGTCGAGGGCTCGGCGAGCTTCGGCGTCTACGCGCCCGACGGCGCGCAGGTCGGCTTCGCGCGCCTCATCACCGACGGGGCGACCTTCGGATGGCTGTGCGACGTCTACATCGACCGCGCCGCCCGCGGTCTCGGGCTCGGCACGGCGCTCGCGAACGCCATCGTCGACGCCGTCGAGCCCATGGGCCTGAAGCGCATCATGCTCGTCACGGCCGACGCGCACGAGGTGTACGCGACGGCGGGCTTCGTCGTGGCGCCGAACCCCGAGCAGCTGATGGCGCGCATCTCTCCGACCGCGTGAGCGGGCGCCTCCCGATCAGTCGCTGAAGGGCCGCCGACGCGCGCGCTTGGTCTCGGAGCGCTGCGCCTTGGCGTCGAGCCGTCGTCGCTGCGAGCTCCGCGTCGGCCGCGTGGGTCGGCGAGGAGCCACCGGCACCACGGCCTCCCGCAGCAGGTCGGCCATCCGCCGCCTGGCCGCGAGGCGGTTGTCGAGCTGCGCGCGGTGCTCCGAGGCGGCGATCGTCAGCACAGAACCGGTGAGCCGCGGAGCCAACCGCTGCAGGATGCGCCCGCGCTGCACGTCGTCGAGCGCGGTCGTCGTCGCGAGGTCGAGGCTCAGCTGCACGCGCGAGTCGGCGGTGTTGACGCCCTGGCCGCCCGGGCCCGACGAGCGCGAGAACTGCTCGACGAGCTCGCTCGCCGGCACCACGAGCCCGCGGGGCGCGCCGGGGCCCGGGGCTACGCGCAGGTCGTCCATGCCTCGAGTCTGGTGCACCATGGACCCCGACGTTCGCGGCAGGCCTGGAGCTGGTGAACCGCATCGGTGAAGCCGCGGAGGCGGTGGACCACCACCCTGACGTCACGCTCAGCTATGGCACCGTCGACGTGACGCTCAGCAGCCACGACGTCGGCGCAGTGACGATCCGCGACGTGCACCTCGCACGCGCGATCAGCGAGCAGGCTGAGGCGCTCGGCATCGCGCCGGTCCGCTGAACGGACGCGCTGAGACGGATCGCACGGCTGGGGAGACCGCCGTCAGAAGACGGCTGCGTCCCAGTCGCGGTAGCCGTCCGTCGGGAGCGCGCTCAGCCGCGCCACCGCCGCGTCCGCGGCTGCGGCGGCCTGCTGCTCGAGCTGCGCGACGAGCCCTCTGCGGCGCAGCTCCGCTGCGCACTGCTGTCGGAGCGCATCCTGCGCCGTCGCCGTGCACGTCACCAGCGCCAGCCCGATGTCGAGCAGCAGCTCGTCGGAGAGCCCGCCGAGGCCCAGGGCGCGCTGCTCCACCCGCCGCTCCTGGTCGCGCTCCCACGGCGATGGCTCGCGCTGGGCGAGTGCGCCGAGCCAGTCGTAGTCGCCGTCTGCGTCGAGCTGCCGCAGTCGTGGCAGCGCGAGGTCGATGGGCAGGTGGCGCTCTTCGAGCGGCAGCATCCGGCGCACGTGCATCGGAAGGCTCGTGGGCGTGCGGCCGAGCCGCCGGGCGATCTGCTCGATCGAGGCGCCGTCTCGACAGGCCTCCATCACGGCTGCGAAGTCCTCCTCGGTCCACGGCTTGCGGCTGCGGGGCGCCGGGTCGTCGCGGAACGCGGCCAGCAGGGGATGCTCATCTCGTGGGTCGTCGCTCATGCCCACACTCTGGGACCTGCCCCGCGGGCGCGGGGCGCAGCGCGTCGGCCGCTGTGGAGAACGCTCGATCGACGGGGGAGCGGCCGCGACGGCGACTGCCGCCTGCGAGAATCGAGGGATGACCGCAACGCTCGTCGCGCAGGGCCTCGCCGGCGGGCACGGCCACCGCACGCTCTTCGACTCGCTCGACCTCACCGTCGCGCCCGGCGACGTCGTCGGCGTGGTCGGCGCGAACGGCGCCGGCAAGTCGACGCTGCTGCGCATCCTCGGCGGCGAGGCCGAGCCGCAGGCGGGCACCGTGCAGCTGGCGCCGGCCGACGCGTTCGTCGGCTGGCTGCCGCAGGAGCACGAGCGCGTCGAGGGCGAGACGGTCGTGGGCTACATCGCCCGGCGCACGGGGTGCGCGCTGGCGACGGCTGCCATGGATGCCGCGGCCCTCGCCCTCGGCGACCCGAGCCTCGCACCCGCCGGCGTCGACCCATCCGACGCCTACTCCGCCGCACTCGATCGCTGGCTCGCGAGCGGCGCCGCCGACCTCGAGGAGCGGATCCCGATCGTGCTCGCCGACCTCGGCCTCGAGCTCGACGGCGACCCCGAGCAGGCGCTCATGACCTCGCTCTCGGGCGGGCAGGCCGCCCGCGTCGGCCTCGCGGCGCTGCTGCTCAGCCGCTTCGACATCGTGCTGCTCGACGAGCCCACGAACGACCTCGACCTCGACGGGCTCGAGCGGCTCGAGGCGTTCGTGCAGGGCCTGCGGGGCGGGGTGGTGCTCGTCAGCCACGACCGCGAGTTCCTCGCGCGCTGCGTGACGCGCGTGCTCGAGCTCGACCTCGCGCAGTCGACCAACCGCGTCTACGGCGGCGGCTACGACGCCTACCTCGAGGAGCGCGCGACGCTCCGCCGGCACGCGCGCGAGCAGTACGACGAGTTCGCCGACAAGAAGGCCGACCTCGTCGCCCGCGCCCGCACCCAGCGCGAGTGGTCGAGCCAGGGCGTGCGGAACGCCATGAAGAAGGCACCCGACAACGACAAGAACCGCCGCCGCGCGATGACCGAGTCGAGCGAGAAGCAGGCGCAGAAGGTGCGGCAGATGGAGAGCCGCATCGCGCGCCTCGAGGAGGTCGAGGAGCCGCGCAAGGAGTGGGAGCTGCAGTTCGCGATCGCGGCCGCGCCCCGCTCGAGCACCGTCGTCTCGACGCTGAGCGGCGCGGTGATCCGGCAGGGCGACTTCACGCTCGGCCCGGTGTCGCTGCAGGTCAACGCGGGGGAGCGGATCGGCATCACCGGCCCCAACGGCGCCGGCAAGTCGACGCTGCTGCGGGCCCTGCTCGGCCGGCGCGAGCCCGACGAGGGCTCCGCGAGCCTCGGCGCGAGCGTGCAGATCGGAGAGATCGACCAGGCGCGCTCGCTGCTCGCCGGCGCGACGCCGCTCGCGGCCGCCTTCGAGGGGCTCGTGCCCGAGATGGCGTCGGGCGAGGTGCGCACGCTGCTGGCGAAGTTCGGCCTGCGCGCCGACCACGTCGGCCGCCCCGTCGACGAGCTCTCGCCCGGCGAGCGCACCCGCGCGGCGATGGCGCTCCTGCAGGCGCGCGGCGTCAACCTGCTCGTGCTCGACGAGCCCACGAACCACCTCGACCTCGCGGCGATCGAGCAGCTCGAGCAGGCGCTCGACACCTACGAGGGCACGCTGCTGCTCGTCACGCACGACCGGCGGATGCTCGAGACGGTACGCACGGACCGTCGCTGGCACGTCGAGGCCGGCAGGGTCGCGGAGCGCTGAGCGCCAGCGTCGGCGGTGGTCGCGCAAGCACCATGCGCGCGATGTCTGAGGGTTGCTCTAGCGTCTGAGGGGTCCCCACGACTGCACCGAGGAGTCCTCATGTCCATCGAGACCACCGCCGCCATCACCGCTTGGACGTTCGTCGCCGAGTGCCCCATCCCCGACGACGTGATGCCGATGCTCGTTCAGGGCGAGCAGCCGATCGCCGCCTACAAGACCTTCCGCGACTCCGCGGTCTTCACGACCAAGCGCCTGATCGTGCGCGACGCGCAGGGCATGACCGGCAAGAAGGTCGAGATGTACTCGCTGCCGTACTCCTCGGTGAACATGTGGTCGTCGGAGAACGCCGGCACGCTCGACTTCAACGCTGAGCTCGAGCTCTGGACGAGGGCAGGGCACATCAAGATCAAGGTCGGCAAGGGCGTCGACGTCCGCAAGCTCGACCACCTCATCGCCCACGTGGTGCTCGGCGCCAGCTAGGCGGCAGACCCGGGCCGGCCGCCGCTCGCCTCAGCTCGCCGGGTCGTACTGGAACGCCCGCAGCTCCTGCGGCGTGCGGCAGCCCCGGGCGATGCGCGCCGCCCACGACTCGGCCTCCTCGCGCGAGCCGAGCCGCAGCACGCAGAAGCCACCGTCGAGGTGCGTCGTCGCCGGCGACGTCGCGCCGTCGGCGTGCACGAGCACGGGGTCAACGCTCTCGTCGATGCCGCCGCCGAAGACGTAGACGCCGGCCGCCTTCGCCTCCTCGATCACCGCGTGCGAGTCGCGCACGACATCCGGGAACTCCTCGTCGCTCAGCACCATGGAGGCGCTCGGGAACGAGATCAGGTAGTGGCCCATGCCGGCCATCCTGCCCGCCCGGTCGCGCGCGCACCAGGCCTGCCCTGGCTCCGCCGGGCTCGGGCGGAAGGGGTCCCCCTCGCCGTGGGGCAGCGGCCGCTCCAGCCGCACGCGACGGGCTACCGCACGCCCCACGCGTAGCTCTGCTGCTGCAGCTTCAGGTACATGAGGGTGTCGGTCTCGCGCACTCCCTCGATCGAGCGGATGCGCTGCGAGACGAGCTCGAGCAGGTGCGCGTCGCTCTCGCAGACGACCTCGACGAGCACGTCGTAGCTGCCGGCGGTGATGACGACGTAGTCGACCTCGGGCAGCGCCGCGAGCGACTCGGCGAGCGGCTCGAGGGCACCGGATGCGCGGATGCCGATCATCGCCTGGCGCGCGAACCCGAGCTGGGTCGGGTCGGTGACGGCGACGATCTGCATCACGCCCGAGTCGGTGAGGCGCTTCACCCGGTTGCGCACCGCCGTCTCGCTCAGCCCGACCGCGTCGGCGATCGCCGAGTAGGGCGCGCGCCCGTCGCGCTGCAGCTCGGCGATGATCGCCTTGTCCTGGGCGTCGGGGAGGCTCACAGCCGCGCCCATGCCTCGGTCAGCACGCCGCGCAGGATCTGCTCGATCTCGTCGAAGTGCGACTGGTCGCAGATGAGCGGCGGGGAGAGCTGGATGACCGGGTCGCCGCGGTCGTCGGCGCGGCAGTAGAGGCCCGCGTCGAACAGCGCGGTGGAGAGGAAGCCGCGCAGCAGCCGCTCGCTCTCGGCCTCGTCGAACGTCTCGCGGGTGGCCTTGTCCTTCACCATCTCGATGCCGTAGAAGTAGCCGTCGCCGCGCACGTCGCCGACGATCGGCAGGTCGGTGAGGCGCTCGAGCGTCGCCCGGAAGGCGCCCTCGTTGGCGCGCACGTGCTCGAGCACGCCCTCCTCCTCGAAGATCTGCAGGTTGCGCAGGCCCACGGCCGTCGCGACGGGGTGACCGCCGAACGTGTAGCCGTGCGCGAACATCGCACCCGGCTGCGCGAACGGCTCGAAGAGCCTCGCGCTCGCGATCATCGCCCCGAGCGGCGCGTAGCCCGAGGTGAGCCCCTTCGCGCACGTGATGATGTCGGGCTGGTAGCCGTAGCGCTCCGCGCCGAACATCGTGCCGAGCCGCCCGAAGGCGCAGATCACCTCGTCCGAGACGAGCAGCACGTCGTGCTCGTCGCAGATCTCCCGCACCCGCTCGAAGTAGCCCGGCGGCGGCGGGAAGCAGCCGCCGGCGTTCTGCACCGGCTCGAGGAAGACCGCCGCGACCGTCTCGGGCCCCTCCTGCTCGATCGCCACCGCGATCTGGTCGGCGGCCCAGCGGCCGAACGCCTCGGGGTCGTCGCCGTGGATCGGCGCCCGGTACAGGTTGGTGTTCGGCACGCGGAAGGTCGACGGCACGAGCGGCTCGAACATCTGCTTGAGCGACGGCAGCCCCGTGATCGACAGCGCCCCGTGCGTGGTGCCGTGGTAGGCGATCGCGCGGCTGATGACCTTGTGCTTCTGCGGCCTGCCGGTGAGCCGGTAGTAGTTCTTCGCGAGCTTCCACGCGCTCTCGACGGCCTCGCCGCCGCCGCTCGTGAATAAGACGCGGTCGAGGTCGCCGGGCGCGAGCGCCGCGATGCGGTCGGCGAGCTCGACGGCGGTCGGATGCGCGTACGACCAGAGCGGGAAGTACGCGAGCGTCGACGCCTGATCGGCGGCGACGGCGGCGAGGTCGGCGCGGCCGTGCCCGAGCTGGTTGACGAACAGCCCGGCGAGCCCGTCGAGGTAGCGCTTCCCCCGGTCGTCCCAGATGTAGGCGCCCTCGCCGCGCACGATGACCGGCGCCGCGTCGGCGCCCGCCATCCGGGTGAAGTGCATCCACAGGTGGTCGGCAGGCGTGCTCATGCGTCTCGTCTCCTCGTTCGTGTTGTCGGGGTGCCTGGGGCGGCGTGCCGGATGCGCGCGGGGGCGCACGGCCGCGCCGCCGCGCGTCGGGCGGTCAGTCGGGGATCGGCACGCAGAGCACCGGGCGCCGGCTGCGGTGCAGCAGCTTGTGCGGCGTCGAGCCGAGGATGGCGCCCTGCAGCGGGCTCTCGCCCCACGTGCCCACGACGATCACGCTCGCGTCGTGGGCGTCCGCCTGCTCGAGCAGCGCATCCACCGGCTTCGCCGAGACGAGCTGGGTGATCGCGTCGACGCCGGCCTCCTCGGCCGCGGCGAGCGCGTGGCTGATCGCCTCGCCGCCGAGCTGCGCGAGCGCCGCCTCGTGCGTGCGCAGCTCGTCGCCGGGAGCCCCGGGCGGCGCGGTGCCGTAGACGATCACGAGCTGCTCGCCGAAGCGGCGTGCGACGTCGATCGCGGTGGTGAGCGCCGCCCGGGCCCCGGGCGACTCGTCGTAGCCGAGCACGATGCTCATGCGCGCGTCCCCTCTCCGTCGCGGGTCGCGTCGACCCGCACGATCGTCTGCTCGGCGGTGCTCGGCCGCTCCTCCCAGAAGCGCCGGTCGCGGAAGTACCAGATCGTCATCACCACGATGCCGGTGGCGAAGATGCCGATGCCGATCACGAGGGGCGGGCCGAGGCCGAACCAGGGCGTCTCGGTGTAGGCGTTCTCGGGGTTGCCGTAGTCGATGATCGCCGAGATGAGCAGCCATATGAGCAGCAGCGAGCCGATCACGGGGCCTACGCCGATGAGCAGGAAGCTCTTCGCGCTCGACATGAGGCGCTTGCGGAAGTAGATCGCGCACGCGATGCCGGTGAGCGCGTAGTAGAAGGCGATGAGCAGGCCGAGGGCGGTGAGCGTGTCCCAGAGCGCCGTCTCGCTCAGCAGGCCCACGACCAGGTAGTACGCGATCGCGATGCCCGCGACCCACCAGGTCGACACATCCGGCGTCCGGAAGCGGGGGTGGATGTGCCCGAAAATCGCGGGCAGGGCGCGGCGGCGGGCCATGCTGAGGCCTGTGCGGGACGCGGGGATGATCGTCGTCTGCGTCGAGGCGAGGGCTGAGGTCGAGACCGACAGCATCACGATCCACGCGAACGGGCCCATCGTGTCGGAGGCGAGCACCTGGAAGATCGCGTCCTCCTCGTCGGCGGTCTCGGCGAGGAACGCCTCGCCGGCGAGCGCGACCACGGCGATCGTGACGGAGAGGTACGTGATGACGAGCACGACCGTCGACCAGATCGCGGCCTTGCCGGGCGACTGCGACGAGTTGGTGGTCTCCTCGGTGAGGTTGACCGCCGACTCCCAGCCCCAGTAGGCGAAGACGCCCAGCAGCAGGCCCGCCGTCACGCCCTCCCAGCCGCCGCCGAACGGGTTCAGCCACTCCCACGAGGGGGTGATCGACTCGTACGCCGACGTGTTGGTGAAGACCTGCACGAGCGCCACGACGGCGAAGGTGAGCAGCGACAGCACCTGGAAGACGATGAGCACGTTCTGCAGCCGGGCCGAGATCTCGGTGCCCCAGACGCAGATGGCGGTCATGACGAGGATGACGATCACCGTGAGCACGCGGATGAGCACGGGGTCGTAGGCGAGATCCTCGAGGCCGAAGGTCAGCAGCGCGTAGCGGGCGGCGACCTCGGCGAGGGATCCGACGATGAGCACGCCGGTCATCGCGATCGCCCAGCCGCCGATCCAGCCGAACCAGGGGCCCATGGCGCGCGTCACCCACGAGAAGGTGGTGCCGCAGTCCTGGTCGACGGTGTTGAGGTAGTAGAAGGCGGAGGCGATGAGCAGCATCGGCAGGAAGCTCGCCAGCATGATGCCGGGGGCGTGCACGCCGGTGTAGAGCACGAGCCCGCCGATGATCGCGGCGATCGTGTAGGCGGGGGAGGTGGAGGCGAGGCCGATGACGAGCGCGTCGAAGAAGCCGATGGCGTTCGGCTTCAGCTGCGCTCTGCCGTCGGCGACGGGGGTGGTGCTGCGGGTCACGACGGCTCCCTCTGGGCAATGCGGCGGATGCCGTGCGTGCATCCCGCTATCGGGTGCCGTATCCGCGCTTCTTGCTGGGTGAGACTACTGATTCCGTCGTTCTGGCGCTAGAGTCGCGCTGAATCCGGCTTCTCGTGTCGCGCGGCCGCGCGGCGGGAGCCGGCGGAGGGAGCATCGTCCATGCGGATCCTGCTGGTGGGAGCCGGAGGCGTCGGCGGCGCGTTCGCCGCGATCGCGGCCCGTCGCGACTTCTTCGAGGCGATCGTGATCGCCGACTACGACGCAGCGCGCGCCGAGCGCGCCGCGGCCGTCGACGCGCGCTTCAGCGCGGCGCAGGTCGACGCATCCGACCCCGGCTCGGTCGCGGCGCTGTGCCGCGAGCACGGCATCACGCACGTCATGAACGCGGTCGACCCGCGCTTCGTGATGCCCATCTTCGACGGCGCGCTCGCAGCCGGCGCCGACTACCTCGACATGGCGATGAGCCTGTCGACGCGGCACCCCGACGAGCCCTACGCGAAGGTCGGCGTGAAGCTCGGCGACGCGCAGTTCGCGAAGGCAGGGGACTGGGAGTCGGCAGGCCGGCTCGCGCTCGTGGGGATGGGCGTGGAGCCGGGCCTGTCGGACGTGCTCGCGCGCTACGCCGCCGACGAGCTCTTCTCGTCGATCACCGAGCTCGGCACGCGCGACGGCGCGAACCTCGCCGTGCACGACGACGACGGCAACGAGATCTTCGCGCCCTCGTTCTCCATCTGGACGACCATCGAGGAGTGCCTCAACCCGCCGGTCATCTGGGAGCGCTCGCGCACGGGCGTCGACGGCGGCTGGTACACGACGCCGCCCTTCAGCGAGCCCGAGGTCTTCGACTTCCCCGAGGGCATCGGCCCCGTCGAGTGCGTCAACGTCGAGCACGAGGAGGTGCTGCTCATGCCGCGCTGGCTCGACTGCGAGCGCGTCACCTTCAAGTACGGGCTCGGCGCCGAGTTCATCGGCGTGCTGCAGACGCTCCACACGCTCGGGCTCGACCGCACCGAGAAGGTGCGGGTCGGCGGCGTCGAGGTCTCGCCGCGCGACGTCGTGGCCGCCTGCCTGCCGGATCCCGCATCCATCGGCCCGGTGATGACGGGCAAGACCTGCGCCGGTGTGTGGGTGCGCGGCACCGGGAAGGACGGCGAGCCTCGCTCGACCTACCTCTACCACGTGGTCGACAACGCGTGGTCGATGGCCGAGTACGGGCACCAGTGCGTGGTCTGGCAGACGGCGATCAACCCGGTGATCGCGCTCGAGCTGCTCGCGACCGGCGTCTGGTCGGGCTCGGGCGTGCTCGGGCCGGAGGCGATGCCGCCGAAGCCGTTCCTCGACAAGCTCGAGGAGTACGGCAGCCCGTGGGGGCTGATGGAGGTCGCGCCGGCCGCGTGAGGCCTCGCGCGGGGTCGCGTGCTGCGGGTGGCCGCCCGTTCGTCGACCGGCCAGGTGCGTCGCCGACCGGACCATCCGGCCGGGCGCGCACGGAGCCGGTCGAGCGACGGCGCGCCTGAGGTCAGTCGGCGTCGGGGCTGTCGGCGGCGGGCTTCGCCAGCGTCATGTACCACTCGACGAAGCGCCGGGCGCGGCCGTCGGGCGCGAGGTGCACCTCCCACAGGTTCGCGTACGACTCGTGGCCCGGGTAGGCGACCGTGCCGGTGACGATCGCGAGCCGCTCGTCCTCGATGAGCACGCGCAGGTCGTGCTGCGGCGCCGTCGGCTCGCGCTCCGTGCGCCACATCTCGACGATCGCGTCGATGCCGCGCAGCGGCGAGGGGTCGTCGGGCCGGAACCAGTACTCGGCGTCGTCGGCGAAGATCGCCCGCACGTCGGCCGGGTCCTTCGTCTCCCACGCGCGGATGTAGCCGTCGAGCCATCGCTGTGCAGCCGTCATGCTGCGTTCCTACCGCACGGCGCGCCCCGGCGGTAGGGCGGTGCGCGAGCGTCAGCCGCCGAGCGGCAGCGTCGCGACGCCGAGGTGCCGCGGCTGGTGCGGGCGGCCGAGCAGCTGCGACTCGATGAGCTCGACCTCGTCGACCGTCCAGGTGCGCGACGCGTAGGTGTCGAGCACGCGCAGCCAGCGGAGCGCGCTGCGGTGGCGCGGCTGCCGCGCGAGCGTCACGTGCGGCACGAACCGCCGGCCGTCTGGCGCGGCGCCCGCGACACTCGCGGCGGTGCGCACGCGCTGCGCGAGGTGCTCGAGCTCGGCATGGCCGCGGTCGACGCCGAGCCAGAGCACGGCCGGGCGATCCGGGTCGGGGAACGCCCCCGCCCCGGCCAGCCGGCACGCGAACGGCGGCACGTCGAGCACGGCGGCGCGCAGGCGCTCCTCCAGGGGCTCGAGGATGCGCTCGGGCACGCCGGGCAGGAACGCGAGGGTGAGGTGCAGGCGATCCGAGGGCGTCCAGCGCAGGCCCTCGCGGGGCTCGAGGAACGCGGCGAGATCCTCCCGCACGTCCTCCGGCGGCACCACGGCCGCGAACATCCGTCGCCCCATGGGCCGACCCTAGCCGCGCCGCCCAGGCGCCGCTCGGGAGCCGGGCATAGCCTGCGGCACACGGGGCGGCCCACCCGGAGCCGGCGCTGCGGAAGCGGTCGTGACGCTGGTGCACGGCCGTCGGCGCGGCCTACGCTGGCGCGCATGAGCGAGCTCCGCATCCGCACCACCGTCGAGCGCCGCGGGCCGGCCGCGGCGATCATCCTCACCGACGAGCAGGTCGCCTCGCTCGGCGGCGCGAGGAACGCGCCCGTCACGCTGAGCATCGGCGACGCCACCGTGCGCACGCGCATCGGGCAGATGGGCGGCGAGAACCTGCTCGGCCTGTCGAAGGAGCGGCGCGCGGCGCTCGGCGTCGACGAGGGCGATGAGGTCGAGGCGGTCGTCGCGCTCGACCGGGCCGAGCGCGAGGTCGAGCTGCCGCAGGAGCTCGCGGCGGCGCTCGACGCCGATCCGACCGCGGCCGCCGCCTTCGCGGGGCTCGCGCCGTCGCGCCGGAAGGAGCTCGCTCGGGGCATCGCCGACGCCAAGGCCGACGCCACCCGGCAGCGCCGCCTCGAGCGCGCGCTCGACCAGCTGCGCGCGACGACCGCGAGCTGAGCCGCGGGACGCCGACCGTGCTCGACGCGCTGCTGTGGGGTGCGGTCGCGACGTCGTCGCTCGTGGTCGGCGCCGCGCTCGCGATGCTGCGCCGCTGGTCGGATGCCGTGGTCGGCATCGTGCTCGCGTTCGGGGCGGGCGCGCTCATCGCGGCCGTCGCCTTCGAGCTCGCGGAGGGCGGCCTCGCCGAGGGCGGGCCGCTCGCGGTCGGCGCCGGCCTCGCCGCCGGGGCGCTCACCTTCTTCTTCGCCGACCGCGCCCTCGAGGCGGGCTCGGGCCGCCGCGGCAACCGCGGCGCGGGCACGGCGGGCGTGCCGCTCGCCCTCGGCGCGCTGCTCGACGGCGTGCCCGAGCAGGCGGTGCTCGGCATCGGGCTCGCCGCAGGCGACGGCGTGAGCGCGGCGCTCCTGGCGGCGGTCCTCATCTCCAACCTGCCGGAGTCGGTCGGCTCGTCGGCCGACATGCTCCGCGCCGGACGCTCGCGCCGCTTCGTGCTGCTGCTGTGGCTGGGCGTCGCCGTCGTCTGCACGCTCGCCGCCGTCGGCGGGCGCGCGATCGCCGAGGGCGCGCCGCCGGCGCTCACGGGGGTCGTCGACGGCTTCGCCGCGGGTGCGCTGCTCGTGATGCTCGTCGACGCGATGATCCCCGAGGCGCGCGCGAAGGGCGGCACGGACGCGGGCCTCGCGACCGTCGTCGGCTTCGCGGGTGCCGCGAGCCTCTCGCTGCTCTGAGGCGAAGGTGCCCTCAGGCCTCCGGCGGCGCGAGCTCGTCGAGGCGCGCGAGCCGCTCCCGTGCCCGCTCGGCGCGCTCCGCCTCGCCGAGCTCCCACCAGGCGTCCCCGCGTTCGCCGAGGCCCTCCTTCGCCAGCTGCACGCGGTCGCGCGCCGCCCGCCTCGAGGCGTCGTCGCCCGCGAGCCGCACGGCCGAGCGCGCCCGGCCGAGGTGCGAGCGCAGCCGCGCCGACGCATCCGCCGCCAGCGACGGATCCTCCGCGCGCCAGCGGCGCCCGTCGACGACGATCCACCGCCCGTCGTCGGTGCGCTCGGCCGGCACGCCGGTCAGCGCCGCTCGATCGGGATGTGGTGGGTCTTCGCGGGCACGCGGTCGAGGCCGACGCGCACGGTGAGCACGCCGTCCTCGTAGGAGGCGGTGATCTCGTCGTCCTTCGTGCCCTGCGGCAGCCGCACCGCGCGGGCGAGCGCGCCGTAGCGGAACTCCGAGCGCTGCTTCTCGCGCTTGTCGGGGTGCCGCTCGGCGTGGATCGTGAGCACGCCGTGCTCGACCGTCACGTCGATGTCGCGCGCCGGGTTCAGCCCCGGCAGCTCGGCGTGCACGACGAAGGCGCCGTCCTCCATGAGCTCCTCCACCCGGATGCCGGGCAGCGGGCCCCTGCCGTCCCAGCCGCCGAGCAGCGCGAACGCATCCACCCACTCGGTGAACGGCGGGAAGATCGGGTACTTGCGCGAGGCCTCCGCGGTCATGGCCGCTCCCTCCGTCGTCGTTGCCTCGTGTCTACTCCGCTTCGACCGTCGCTTCAATGGTCGGGCGGTCAGGAAGCGGATGCGCCGGGCCGGGCCGCGATGGCGCGCTCGGCCGCGCGCATGGTTCGATCGATCCATGAGCGACACCGAGGTCTCCCGAGTCGTGCAGGCGAGCCGCATCATCGAGGCTCCCGCCGACGTCATCTTCGAGCACATCGCCGACCCGGCCAGGCAGCCGGCGTGGGACGGCAACGACAACCTCGCCGAGGCGCCCGACGGCCAGCGCGTGCGGGGCGTCGGCGACGTCTTCTCGATGACGCTGACGCAGGGCGCTGTGCGCGAGAACCACGTCGTGGAGTTCGAGGAGGGCCGCACGATCGCGTGGAAGCCCGCCGAGCCCGGCTCGCCGCCCATCGGCCACGTGTGGCGCTGGGAGCTCGAGCCCGAGGGCACGGGCACCCGCGTGACGCACACCTACGACTGGACCGACCTGCACGACGAGCAGCGCATCCCGCGCGCGCAGCGCACGCAGCCGGCCAACCTGCTCGCCTCGATCGACCGGCTCGCGGGCGTCGTCGGCGGCTGAGGCCGCGGGGGAGAGCGTCGGGGCGGGGGAGCGCCCTGCGCGGCCGGTCAGCGCGCCCGGTGGGGCTCAGGAGCGCGCGCCGGCGCGGAGCGGGTAGCATGGTGGCAGGCGACAGCCCGCCGGTCACCGCCGGAGCCGCATCGCGGCCCCGCCCGTGCACCGCAGCCGCCGTCGCCGGCTCGATCAGCCGCCCGCGCTCCGCGGGCGACGTCGCAGCCTGAACGCCTGGGGCCCGCATCGCCGGCCCCGCCTCGAACGGAGGACATGTGGCCGACGCCGCAACCATCGATGCTCCCGAGACGGACGCATCCCCCGACGCCCCGTCGCGCGAGCGCGACGCGCTCATCCCGCAGCTCGCCCGCGCCGTCCGGCAGGTCGAAGCCGGCGTGAAGCGCGGCGCGGCATCGCGCTCGACCCGCACCAAGCTGCAGGTCGTCGCGATCCTCGCCCGCGAGGAGCGCGCCCGCGTGCGCGCCGACAAGGAGCTCACCGACGCGCAGCGCGCCGAGGAGCTCAAGCGCCTCGACGGCATCGCCGTCATCCTCGCGAAGGCCGCGAGCCGCGAGCCCACGCTGCTGCCCCTGCTCGGCGAGGGCGCGCCCCTCACCGACGCCGTGCGCGAGCGCAAGCGCGAGATGCTGCTCGCCGCGGGCATCGAGCCCGAGCCCGAGGTCTCCTCGGCGCCCGAGCCCGAGCAGACCGAGCCGCAGGCGCCGCAGGTCGTGCCGCCCTCGGTGCGGCGCGTGCAGCTCGCCAACCCGTTCCTCGAGCCCGACCTGTCGCACGTGCGCCGCAAGCCCGAGCGCGACCGCCTCGCCGGCTTCGACCTGCTCTCGCCGCTGTTCCTCTCGTTCGAGGTCGCGGCCGACGGTCGGCCCGCGTGCATGCCGCTGCCGCAGCCCAAGCAGCGCATCGCGCCCGGCGGCAAGCAGCTCATGCACCACCAGGCCGAGCTCGTGCAGGCCGCCCGCGAGGGGCACCGCACGTTCCTGCTCGCCGACGAGCCGGGCCTCGGCAAGACCGCGCAGGCGCTGCTCGCCGCGCAGGCGGCGGATGCGTTCCCGCTGCTCGTCGTCGCGCCGAGCGTCGTGAAGATCAACTGGGCGCGCGAGACCGAGCGCTGGGTGCCCGGCCGCCGCGCCGCCGTGCTGCAGGGCGACGGCGACCAGCTCGACGCGTTCGCCGACGTCGTGGTCGTCAACTACGAGGTGCTCGACCGGCACATCGGCTGGCTCGAGCGCTTCGGCTTCCGCGGCATGGTCGTCGACGAGGCCCACTTCATCAAGAACACCCGCTCGAAGCGGTCGCGCCACGTGCTGCAGATCGCCGCGGCGCTGCGCGAGCGCGTCGGCAACCCGCTGCTCATGGCGCTGACGGGCACCCCGCTCATCAACGACATCGAGGACTTCGGCGCGATCTGGCGGTTCCTCGGCTGGATCGACCAGAAGGAGCCGAACGCCGAGCTCACCGACGACCTCGAGCAGATCGGCCTGACGCCGATGGACCGCGGCTTCTACCCGGCCGCGCGCCGCGCCGTGATCGACATGGGCATCGTGCGCCGCCGCAAGATCGACGTCGCCGCCGACATCCCGGCCCGCCGCATCGCCGACATCCCCGTCGAGCTCGACGAGGCATCCGGCCGCTCCATCCGCGCCGCCGAGCGCGAGCTCGTCGACCGCATGCTGCGCCGCTACGACGCCGCGATGGAGCAGCGCTCCGCCGACGCGCGCGACGACAGCCGCGTCGACGACGAGCTCGTGCACCGCATCGCCCGCAGCGAGGTCGAGACGCAGGAGGGCAGCACGGGCGAGAACGTCTTCGCGCTCGCCCGCCGCATCGGCCGCGCGAAGGCCGAGCTCGCCGCCGACTACGCGGGCCAGCTCGCGCACTCGGTGGGCAAGGTGGTCTTCTTCGCGAAGCACATCGACGTCCTCGACGCCGCCGAGCAGACGCTCGCGAAGGCCGGCATCAAGACGGTCTCGATCCGCGGCGACCAGACGCCGACGCAGCGGCAGAGCGCGATCGACGCGTTCACGAACGACGACTCGGTGCAGGTCATCGTCTGCTCGCTCATGGCGGCGGGCGTGGGCGTCAACCTGCAGGCAGCCGCCGACATGGTGCTCGCCGAGCTCTCCTGGACCGACGCCGAGCAGACGCAGGCGATCGACCGCATCCACCGCATCGGCCAGTCGATGCCGGTCACCGTGTGGCGCATCCTCGCCGCGCAGACGATCGACACGCGCATCGCCGAGCTGCTCGACGCGAAGGCCGGCATGGTCGGCCGCGCGATCGACGGCACCACCGGCGACGAGCCGACCACGGGCGACCTGCGGCAGGCGGCCGTCGAGGGCATGCTCCGCGACGCCGTCGCCGCCCGCATCGCGCGGCGCTGACGGCGCGACGGGGCTGAGCCGGCCGTGGTCGACGCGATCTTCGGCGATCCGAGGCTCGCGGCGGTGTACGACGCGCTCGACGCCGACCGCTCCGACCTCGAGGTCTACGAGCGGATCGTCGTCGACGAGCTGGGCGCCCGCTCGGCGCTCGACATCGGCTGCGGCACCGGCACCTTCGCGCTCATGCTCGCCGCCCGCGGGCTCGACGTCACCGGCGTCGACCCGGCCGCCGCATCCGTCGCCGTCGCTCGGGCGAAGCCCGGCGCCGACGCGGTGCGCTGGGTCGTCGGCCTCGCCGACGCGGCGACGGGGGCGGATGCTCGGGGCCGCTCGGGCGTCGACGTCGTCACCATGACGGCCAACGTCGCGCAGGTCTTCCTCGACGACCTCGACTGGCTCTCCGCGCTCGTCGCGGCGCGGCGGGCGCTCCGGCCCGGCGGCACGCTCGTGCTCGAGTCGCGCAGGCCCGAGCGGAAGGCGTGGCTCGAGTGGACCCCGGATGCGACGCGGCAGGTCGTCGACGTGCCGCACGAGGGGCAGGTGGAGGAGTGGATCGAGGTCACGGGCGTCGACGGCGAGCTCGTCACCTTCTCGTCGCCGACGGTCTTCCACCGGGACGGCACGCGCATCGACTCCACCACGACGCTGCGCTTCCGGCCGCGCGCCGCGATCGAGGCGTCGCTCGCGCGCGCCGGGCTCGAGGTGGTCGATGTGCGCGACGCGCCCGACCGCCCGGGGCGCGAGTGGGTCTACCTCGCGAGGCGCCCGGGCTGAGCGCGGCGACCGCCGCTCAGCGCTCGGCGGTCGCGCCCTCGAGCTCGAGCGCGCGAGCCTGCTCGAGCGCCTGCGTGAAGACCTGCGCCGGCTGCGCGCCCGAGAGCCCGAGCCGCATGTCGAAGACGAAGAACGGCACGCCGTTCACGCCGAGCTCCCGCGCCTGCGCGATGTCGGCACGCACCGCGGGCAGGAAGCGCTCATCGCCGAGCGCCTCGCGCACCTCGTGCTCGTCGAGGCCCGCCTCCGCGCCGAGCGCCGCGAGCGCGTCGACGTCGCCGATGTCGATGCCGCGCTCGAAGTGCGCCGAGAGCAGCGCCTCCTTCACGGCGTCGCCGCGCCCGTGCGCCTTCGCGAGGTGCAGCAGCTGGTGCGCGCGCAGGCTGTTGGCGACCACGAGCCGGTCGAAGTCGTAGCGCAGGCCCTCGCCGGCCGCCTGCTCGGCGACGTGCTCGATCATCTGCCGCACCTGCTCGACGGGCATCCCCTTGCGGGTCGAGAGGTACTCGACCTCGGTGCCGTCGTAGCGCTGGGGGAGGCTCGGGTCGAGCTGGAACGAGTGCCAGGTCACCTCCACCTCGTCGCGGTGCTCCCAGGTGACGAGCGCCGCCTCGAACCTCCGCTTGCCGATGAAGCACCACGGGCACGCCACGTCTGACCAGATGTCGATCTGCATGCTGACGGCCAACGCGCGGCGGGCCGCCCGGATTCCGCATCCGTCCGGATCAGGATCCGGCGGGCTCCTGCAGCGGCCACGTGATCAGCGTGCGCATCGAGGCGGGGTCGACGTCGGGCCGCGGCTCCGTGAGGTACGTCTCCCACATCACCGGCCCGAGCGGCAGCCCCTGCTCCTCGGCCCAGGCCGCGAACCGGTCGTACGACGCCCGCATCGTGCCGTAGGCGCCGG
The DNA here is from genome assembly GCF_007923295.1 of Agrococcus sediminis. Lineage (GTDB taxonomy): Bacteria > Actinomycetota > Actinomycetes > Actinomycetales > Microbacteriaceae > Agrococcus > Agrococcus sediminis. Next base: position 104,412 of record NZ_VOIR01000014.1, read on the forward strand.
CATGCGTCAGCTGCACGGCGCGGCCGGCGGGCAGCCGCTCCGCCGCGACGCCCTCCTCGGCCGCGACGGCCGCGTCGGCGGGGAAGCCGGCGCTCATCTCGATCGTGTCGGTCGGCGCCGACCAGTAGACGCCGACGGGCGCGCCGGTGGGGTGGATGTCCTGGCTCGCCATCACGCGCACGACCGTGCGGTAGGCGCGGTCGAAGAATTCGGTGATGCGCGCCATCGGGACGGTCTCGCGGATCGCCGCGATCGTCGTCGGCTGCAGCGTCACGAGCCGGGGGTCGGTGCTCTCGTCCATGCGGCCAGCGTCGCACCGAAGCGGCGCGACGGCCAGGGCCGGATCGCGCGGCGCCCGCTCAGGCGGGCAGCTCGTCGATGAGCGCGTCGGCCTCGGGGTCGTCCCAGTCGTCGAGGTCGAAGTCGTCGCCGTCATCGTCGTCGTCCGCCGCGGCGGAGGTCTCGACGGCAGTGTCGCCGTCGGCCTCGTCGCCGAGCCACGCGTCGGCGGCGGCCTCGAGGTCGTCGTCCTCGTCGTCGTCGAGGTCGTCGTCGTCGCGGTCGGCGTCCTCGGCCAGCTCGTCGCGCAGCCACTGCGCCAGCTCGCCCTCGGCCTCCGCATCGACCATCTCCTCGACGCTCTCCTCGTCGAGCGGCAGGATCGCCGCCACCCGGTCGCCGTCTCGGGCGACGAGCGTGTCGGGCTCGCCGTCCTCGCCCGGCACGCGCTCGACCGACTCGTGCCAGCCCGCCAGCAGGTCCTCGACCTGCGCCGCGAGCCGCTCGCGGTCCTCGTGCCACTCGGTCATCGCGCCTCCTCGGTGTCGTCCTGCGCGTGCGCGTCGCCCGTCGCGGGCCGCGCCAGTGCACCAGTCTGCACCCGTCGCAGGCGACGCGCCTGCAGGATGTAGTCGACGCACGCGATCACGTGCAGGCCGAGCCCGAGCAGCATGAGCGTCATCGCGATCGGGGTCACCCAGGGCAGCACCGTGTGGCCGACGAGCAGCAGCACGACGGCCGTGAGCATGAGCGCGGTGCGCACCTTCCCGAGCCAGGACACGTGGATGCTGCCGTCGTGCGCCGCGCGCCCGGCGAAGGCGACCGCGATGACGTCGACTCCCGCGATGACGGCGAGGATCCACCAGTCGACGGCGCCCGCGATCGCGAGCGACAGCGTCACGCCGATGATGCCGATGCGGTCGGCGACCGGGTCCATCACCTCGCCGACCCGCGACGTCTGGTCCATGGCGCGCGCGAGCACCCCGTCGATCCAGTCGGTCGACGCCCAGAGCGCCAGCAGCACGACCGGCAGCCACGACCCATCCGCACCCGCGACGATCAGCCAGCAGACGGGAGCCAGCAGGAGCAGCCGGGCGAGCGTGATGGCGTTCGGCAGCGTGAGGACCCGCGTGAAGTACGGGTCGTCCGGGTCGCGCTCACGTGCCGGGGCGGGGGCCATGCCCTCTTGATAGCACAGCGCGCGGGCGCAGTCAGGACGCGGCGGGGGAGCCGGCTCCGCTCACGCCGCCCCCGGCTCCGGCGCCGTGGCCGAGAGGCCGAGCCGCACCATCTCGACGATCCGCCACGACAGCGCCTCGCGCGTGCGCTCGTCGAGCGAGCGCAGCGGCCCCTCCACGGTCAGCGTCGCGAACCCGTGCACCGCCGACCACGCGAGCGCCTCGGCGCCGGGCCGCTGCTCGCGCGGCAGCTCGCCGACGGCCTCGAGCGCGTCGAACGCGCGCTCGAGCTGCTCGTAGGGGGTGCGCCCGCTCGCGCCGCGCGCCGCCTCGTCGTGCGCCGCCTCGAGGTCGCCGTGCGCGCGGAAGGCGAGGCGGAAGAGCCCCGGCTCCCGCCACGCGAACCGCACGTACCCGAGCCCGACCGCCGCGATCGCGCCGTCGGCCCACGCGGTCGCGTCGCCCGCCGGCACGCGCGCGAGCTCGTCCTCCATCGCATCCGCGACCATCGCGAGCGATCGGCGCGCGATCGCGCCGATGAGCTGCTCGTGGCTCGCGAAGTGCCGGTACACCGCCGATGGCGCGACGCCCACGGTGCGCGCGAGCTCCCGCAGGCTCACCGCCTCCGGGCCGCCAGCGCGCGCGGCGTCGAGGCCCGCGTCGAGGAGGGCGCGGCGCAGGTCGCCGTGGAAGTAGCCGGATCGTGCCACCCCTTGACGCTACCCGGCCGCCGGGCCTAATGTGAACGCCGTTCACACGATGGGCGAGGTGTCAGGAGCGACCATGGCGGTCCGGATGGTGTTCCCCAACTACGCGGTCGAGGAGATCGCGCGGTCGACGGCGTTCTACGAGGCGCTCGGCTTCACGCGCAACCCCGACTTCAGCGACGAGACGACGAGCTGCATGACGGTGAGCGACGAGGTCGCGATCATGCTGCTCGAGCGCGACCGCTTCGACGGGTTCCTCGTCGGCGACCAGCAGCGCGCCCCGCGCGGCTCCCTCGAGAACCTGCTCGCGATGCTGCTCGGCAGCCGCGAGGAGGTCGACGCGTTCGGCGCCGCCGGCGCGGCGGCGGGCGGTACGCTCTCCAAGCCGGTCGAGGAGAACGAGTGGGGCATGTACGGCGGCCAGCTCACGGATCCCGACGGCCACATCATCGACTTCTTCCACATGGAGGGCCCGCCGGCCTGATCGGCCCTCCGACTTCCCACGCAGCGACGCGAACCCGCGGGAATGCTCCGGCCGGGTTCGCGTTGCCATGACGCAGCACCATGCAGACCCACACCGAACCAGCCGGCAGCAGCGACACGCGCCCGGCACGCCCCGCATCCGATCGCCTCGCCCCCGGCGGGGCGATCATCATCGCCACCCTCCTCGTCTCGGCCTTCGTCGTGATCCTCAACGAGACGGCGATGAACGTCGCCATCTCGACCCTCGTCGAGGATCCCCAGCTCGGCATCGACGAGCGCGCCGCGCAGTGGCTCACCACCGCGTTCATGCTCACGATGGCCGTCGTCATCCCCACGACCGGCTGGCTCATGGCCCGCTTCTCGACGCGCACGCTCTACATCGCGGCGATGGGCTCGTTCGTGCTCGGCACGCTCATCGCCGGCATCGCGCCGTCGTTCGCGCTGCTGCTGCTCGGCCGCGTCGTGCAGGCATCCGGCACCGCGATCGTGTTCCCGCTGCTCATGACCACCGTCATGCAGCTCGTGCCGCCCGCCCGCCGCGGCGCGTTCATGGGCACCATCTCGCTCGTCATGTCGGTCGCGCCCGCGCTCGGCCCGACGCTCTCGGGCGCGATCCTGCAGATCGCCTCGTGGCGCTGGATCTTCCTCGGCGTCGCGCCGCTCGCGGTCGTCATGCTGCTCGTCGGCTGGCGCACGCTGCGCCGCGGCGACGCGCAGACGCCGCCGCGCCTCGACGTGCTCTCCATCCCGCTCGCGGCGCTCGGCTTCGGCGGCCTCGTCTACGGGCTGTCGCTCATGGGCGCGGAGGGCCTGCCGGCCTGGCAGCTGCCGGTGGCGCTCGGCGTCGGGGTCGTCGGGCTCGTGGCGTTCGTGCTCCGCCAGGTGCGCCTGCAGCGCAGCGACGCAGCCCTGCTCGACCTGCGCACGTTCCGCCACCCGCTCTTCACCGCATCCGTCGTCGTCATGATGATCGCGATGGCGGCGATGTTCGGCACGCTCATCCTGCTGCCGCTCATCCTGCAGGACGCGCTCGGGCTCGAGCCGCTGCAGGTGGGCCTCATCACGCTGCCGGGCGCGCTGCTCACGGGCCTGCTCGGCCCCGTCGTGGGCAACCTCTACGACCGGTGGGGGCCGCGCCCGCTCGTGATCCCCGGCGCGCTCGTCGTGCTCACCGCGCTCGTGCTCTACACGCAGCTGCAGGTGACGACCCCGTGGTGGGTCGTGCTCCTCATGCAGATGGTGCTGAGCCTCGGCTTCGCGTTCACGTTCCCGCCGCTGTTCACCGTCTCGCTCGGCTCGCTGCCGCACCACCTGTACGGGCACGGCTCGGCGATGGTCGGCACCGTGCAGCAGGTCGCGGGCGCCGCGGGCACGGCCGCGTTCGTGACGATCATGGCGACCCGTCAGGCCCAGCTCGTCGCCGAGGGCGTCGCGCGCGGCGACGCGCTGCTCGAGGGCGCGCGCATCGCCTTCACGGGCGCCGCGGCGCTGTGGGTGCTGGGCGTGATCGCCACGCTCTGGCTGCGGAAGCCCGCCGACGCAGTGCCCGCCGAGCCCGACCACCGCGACCCGGCGACGGGGCCGCTGCCCGCGGTGCCCGAGCCTGCGGCGGCTACGCCTGCGGAGCCGGCGGCGCGGTCGGTGCCTGCGGAGCCCGCCCCATGACGCGCACCGCCTCGGCGGCGTGCTCGTTCGTGACCTGCACCCCGTAGCGCTCGGCCTGCAGGCCGCGGATGCTCGTGAAGTCGCGCTTGCCGCCCGTCATGGCGTGCTGCACGACGGCCGCGATCATGCCGAACGCGGCGCCCATGAGCACGGCCCAGATCACCCACGCCCACGAGTCGGCGATGATCAGGCCGAAGAGCAGGCCGATGAAGAGACCGAACCAGGCGCCGCCGAGCGCGCCCGAGAGCGCGGCGCGGCCGTAGGTCATGCGGCCGAGCACCTGCTCGACGGTGGTGAGCCCGGTGCCGACGATGCGCACGTGCTGCACGGGGAACTCCGCGTCGCTCAAGCGGTCGACGAGGGCCTGCGCCTCCTCGTACGTGTCGAACTCGGCGATGGTGGTCGACGGCGGCGTCGGCTCGGTGCGGCCCCGCAGCGGGTCCTGGATGTCGGTCATGATGCCTCCTCGCGGCCACTCCGGGCCTCATCCGGCATCCTCGCACCCGTTGCCGAGTGCTCGCCCGGAGCGATGCGGGCGGCTGCGGCCTACCGGCGGTCCTCGGGTGCCGGGCGGTGCATGGCCGCCGACCCCGGGGCCGGATCGAACGCCGCGATCGCGGCCACGGCATCCGCCACGTCGTCGACGAGCGCGATGCCGGCCTCGCCCGGCTTGCCGCGCATGACCGCCTGCAGCAGCGGCCAGGCAGGCAGCTGCTCCGTCCAGTAGCGCTCTCCCAGCAGCACGAGCGGCGCCCACGCGCCCTCCTCGGCGTAGGAGTTCTCGCACGCGTCCTGGAAGATCTCCTGCACCGTGCCGCCGCTGCCGGGCAGCACCACGATGCCGGCGTTCGCGACGCGCAGCAGGATGTCCTCGCGCACGGAGTTCTGGAAGTACTTCGCGATCGAGGTCGCGAAGGAGTTGGGCGGCTCGTGGCCGTAGTGCCAGGTCGGGATGCCGAGCGAGACGCCGTCGCCGACGCGCTCGGCAACGCGACGGGCGGAGGCGATCCACTCGGGGATGGAGCCGTGGAACGACGGCACGGCCGCGAGCTCGTCGATCGCCTCGTCGAGCTCGGCGGGCGAGAGTGCGACCGCGCGGGCGCCGAGGTTGCCGGCCTCCATCGCGCCCGGCCCGCCGCCGGTGGCGACGATGCGGCCGGCGCGGGCGAGCCCGTGCGCGAGGTGCGCGGCCTGCCGGTAGGCCTCGGAGTCGCGCGCCAGGGCGTGGCCGCCCATGATGCCGACGATCGCCCTGCCCTGCACCCACTCGGTGAGCGCGTCGTCGATGGAGTGGTCGTGGAGCGCCGCGGCGAGGGTGTGCGCGATGTCGTGGTGGCGCGTGCGCGACCAGGCGTAGACGCGGGCGTCGAAGCTCTCGGCGTAGCCGTGCTCGAGGCCGTCGACGAGGTCGTCGGGGGAGTAGAGCGTCGACCGGTAGGCGTTGAACGGCACCTCGGGCACGTCGTCGAAGACGAGCGCCCCCTGCCCGGTGAGGCGCTCCTGCGCGCCCTCGGGGAGGTCGGAGCCGAGCACGAGCGCGCCGTAGCCGTCGAGCCGCGCGAGCACGTCGCCGCGCTCGCGCAGGTCGACGTCCTGGATGCGCCAGCCGTACATGCTGTGCGCCCGGGCGGCGAAGCGGTCGAACGCCTCGAGGGTGCCGATGTCGAGCAGTCGGCCGTGCTGCGGTCGCTCGTCGGAGTCGTGCATGCCGGGGAGCCTACCGAGCGGGCTCCGCGATGCCCTGAGCGCTCGGCGGCGACACCTCGATGCGGCTGCCGCCGCCGGGCAGCGGCACCACTCGGATGCGCGACGGGATGCGCTCCTGCATCTGCTGCACGTGGCTGATGACGCCCACGGTGCGACCGCCCGCGCGCAGCTCGTCGAGGGTCGCCATCGCCGCCTCGAGCGTGTCCTGGTCGAGCGACCCGAAGCCCTCGTCGACGAAGAGGGTCTCGAGCGACACCCCGCCGGCTTCCGCCTGCACGACGTCGGCGAGGCCGAGCGCGAGGGAGAGCGAGGCGAGGAAGGTCTCGCCGCCGGAGAGCGACCGGGTGGGGCGGGCGAGGCCCGTGTGCGCGTCGAGCACCGCGATGCCGAGCCCGCTCGCGCGGCCGTGCGAGGCGCGCGCCTCGTCGAGCACGAGCGTGAACCGGCCGTCCGTCATCGCCGCGAGGCGCAGGTTCGCCGCGTCGATGATGGTCGCGAGGCGCGTCGCGAGCACGTAGGTCTCGATGTCCTGCGCGCGCTCGTTCCTGCCGTCGAGGGCACGGGCGAGCCCGCGCACGGCGTCGGCGTGCTCGGCGCCCTCGGCGAGGGAGCGGATGGCTTCCCTCGCGGCGGCGAGGTCGGCGGCGGCGAGGTCGCGGGTCGTCTCGGCGGCCGCTGCCGCCCGGTTCGCGCGCGCGGCGACCGCGCTCGCCTCACCGAGCGCCGCCTCGAGCGGCTCGAGCTCCGGCGGCTCGCCGAGGCCGTCGAGGTCGGGCTGCGCGAGCACGCCGCGCGCGCTCGCGACGGCCGCGTCGTGGGTCGTGATGCGCGCGAGCAGCGCCTTCCTCGCGGCGGGCTCGAGCCGCATCCCGGCCGTCGCCTCGCGATCGGGCAGCGCGTGCTCGGCGAGCGCCGCTGCCCCCGCGCTCGCGGCCGCGTGCTGCTCGGCGCGGGCCGCGCCGGCGTGCGCGTCGGCGTCGAGCCAGCGGCGCAGCGCATCGCGCCGACCGGTCGCGGCGGCGAGCAGCGCGCGGGCGTCGGGATGCTCTCCGAGCTCCTCCGCGAGTCGGTCGCGCGCGTCGTCCCGTCGGGCGCACGCGGTCGCCGCCTCGGCGGCGCTCGCGGCAGCAGCCAGCTCGACCTCGGCGACCTCGGCGTCGAGGCGCTCGGCGGCCGCATCGTGCTCGGCGAGCTGCCGCTCGGCCTCGTCGCGCTCGAGCGCGGCGTCGGCGGCGACGCGCACCGCGGCCCGCGCCTCCTCGAGCGCGCGCTCGAGCGACGCCCGATCGTCGTCCCCCGCGCGGGCCTCGGCGGCCGCGAGCCGCTGCTCGAGCGCGGCGAGCGCCTCGTGCGCCGCGCTCGCGCCGGCGAGCGCGCGCTGGCTCCGCTCGATCGCGGCGGCGACGTCGTCGGCCGTGACCGCCTCGCTCGCCGGCGCGTGCGGCGCCGGGTGCTCGATCGAGCCGCACACCGGGCACGGCTCGCCGTCCGCGAGCTCGCTCGCGAGCTCGCCCGCCATGCCGTCGATGCGCGCGGCCTGCAGCCGGTGCAGCTCGTCGGCCGCGGTGTGCTGCGCTGCGGCGCTGCGCACCGCCTCCGCCCGAGCGGCGGCGAGCGGCTCGGCGAGCGCGTCGGCGGCGTCGCGCGCCGCGAGCCGCTCGAGGGCGGCGTCGACCTGCCGGGCTGCCGCGTCGGCGCCGGCGGCGAGCGCGGTCGCGGCCTCGCGCGCGTCGCTCAGCAGCCGGCGGGCGGCCGGCGCGTCGGCGCGGCGTCGCTTCGCCGCGTCGACCGCGGCCTGCGCCTGCGCCGCCGCCGCCTCGGCCGCCGTCGCCTGGCGGTCGAGCCCCGGCAGCGACGCCTCGAGCGCTCGCGTCTCGGTCGCGCGGGACGCGACGCGCACCGCGGCCTCGTGCTCGGCCTCGACGATCGGACGCTCGGCCGCGACGTCGGCGGGGAGCGCGGCGGTCGCCGCGTCGAGCTCGACGACCGAGCGCTCCACGCCGGTGTCGGCGCGCGCCCAGCGGTCGAGCTCCGCCGCGACCCCGGCGGCGCGATCGGCGTCGGCGAGCCGCTCGCGGTCGTCGTCGATCGCCGCGGCGGCCTCGGCGAGGTCGGCGAGCGCCGACAGTGCCGCGTCGCGCCGCGCGATGCGCTCGAGGAGCGCCCGCGCCTCGTCGCGCGCCGTCCGCGCCCCGCGCTCGGCGGCTCCCGCCGCCGTCGCGACCTCGGCCGACTGCGCGACCCGGTCGTCGATCGCCGCCTCGAGCGCGGCGAGCGCCGCCTCGTCGGCGCCGTCGGGCAGCGCCTCCTCCTCGTCGGTGCGCAGCGACGCAGCCGCGTCGCGCACGCGGGCGGCGCGGTCGTCGCGCTCGCGCTCGAGCGCCTCGCGCTCGGCCGTGATCGCCTTCGCGTCGGCGACGAGCAGCTCGCGCAGCCGCCGCATGCTCCCGGTGCCGAAGAGCCGCTCGAGCAGCGCCTTGCGCTCGTCGCTCGAGGCCGCGAGGAACTCGGCGAACCCGCCCTGCGCGAGCAGGATGACCTTGAGGAACTCGTCCTTGCGCAGGCCCAGGCTCCGCACGACCTCGGTGCTCGCGTCGTCGACGCTCGTCGCGAGGGTGCGCCAGCCGTCGCCATCGCGCTCCCACAGCGTCGCCGTCGCGCGCTCCTTCGTGAGCCCCGTGCCCCGCAGCTTGGGGCGCTCGTACTCGGGCGTGCGCCGCACCCGCAGGACGCGGTCGCCGACCGCCACGTCGAGCTCGACCCAGGTGAGGTCGGCGGGGCCGGCGAGGTCGCTGCGGAGGTGCGCGGCGCCCTTCGCGTAGCGCGGGGCGCCGCCGTAGAGCGCGTACGTGATGGCGTCGAGGATCGTCGACTTGCCCGCGCCCGTCGGGCCCGCGATGAGGTAGAGGCCGTCGGCGTCGAACGCCGCGAAGTCGATCTCGAACCGGTCGCGGTACGGGCCGAAGCCGGCGAGCTCGAGCCGCAGCAGCCTCACTGCGCGGACTCCGCGGCGACCGCGCGCGCGAGGCCGTCGCGCACGAGCGCGGCCTCGGCGTCGGTCGCGCCCGCCCCGGCGCGCACGTGCTCGAGGAAGTCGCCGACGACCTCCGCCTCCGAGCGGCGGGCGAGCCGCGCGCGCACCTCGATCGCGGGCAGGTCGTCGCCGCCGAGCCACTGCACCTCGGCCGCGTGCAGCCAGCGGGCGCGGAGGCGCCGCATCGCGTCCATGGGCCGCACGCGGTCGGTGAGCCGGGCCCGGATCCAGTGCTCCTCGGTGCCCTCGAGGCGCGCATCCGCGAGCAGCGCGTCGAGCTCGCCCTCGATCGTCGTGAGCTGCCGCGGCACGGGCAGGTCGACCCACTCGACCTCGGCGAGGCCATCGGCGTCGAGGTCGACGAGCCAGCCGCCGCGCAGCGGCGAGCGCTCCTTGAAGGAGTAGTAGAGCGGGGCGCCCGAGTAGCGCACCGAGCGGGAGAGCTCCTGCCGCGAGTGCAGGTGGCCGAGCGCGACGTAGTCGACGCCCTCGAACCGCGAGGCGGGCACGACGTCGAGGCCGCCCGCGGTGATGTCGCGCGGGGCGTCGTCCTCCGGCGCTGCGACACCCGCGGCGAAGCAGTGCGCGAGCACGACCGAGCGCGCGGGCGACTCGGCGAGCGACGCCCGCACGGCGGCCATCGCCCACGCGATCGCGTCGTCCTGGCTCGCGATCCCGGCCTCGGGCAGCGACGAGCGCAGCGCCACCGGCTCGAGGTACGGCACCGCGAAGACGTGCACCGGCCCGTGCTCGTCGGCGAGCTCGACGCGCCACGACTCCGGCTCGAGCGCGAGGGTGCTCAGGTGCAGGCCGCCCGCCCGCGCGAAGCCGGCGTTCGCGCCCAGCCGCGCGGCCGAGTCGTGGTTGCCGCTCGCGAGCACGATCTCGGCCCCCGCGGCGCGGATCTCGCCGAGCGCGAGCGTCAGCGCCTCGACGTGCCGGCCGGCGGGCATCGCCGAGTCGTAGACGTCGCCCGCGACGAGCACCGCGTCGACCCCGCGGTCGCGGACGATGCCCGCGATCGCGCCCAGCGCATCCGCGAGCGCGTCGAGCGTGTCGGCCCCGTGGAACGTGCGCCCGACGTGCCAGTCGGAGGTGTGGAGCAGCCGCATGCACCCACGCTACGTGCGGCCGCCGACGTCGGGTCGCACCGCCGCGCGCCGATAGGCTGGATCCAGGCCCCTGCCCGCGCGCTCGAGAGGGACTGCACCACGTGCTGCTCACTGTGACGACACTCGCCGTCCTCGGCGTCGTCGCGAGCGCCCTCAGCAGCCGCATGGGCCGCTGGGTGTTCCTGCTGCCCGCCGCGGCGAGCCTCGCCGCCGCCGTCTGGTTCGGCCTGCAGGGCCCGGCCGTCGCGGCCGGAGCGGTGCTGCAGGAGCGGGTGGAGTGGATGCCCTCGCTCGGCATCGCGATCGACCTGCGGCTCGGCGCGCTCCAGTGGCTGCTCGCGATGGTCGTGCTCGGCGTCGGCGGCCTGATCTTCGTCTACTGCGCGTGGTACTTCGAGTCGCGCACGCTCGCGGCGCGCACGGTGGGCCTCCTCACCGGCTTCGCCGCCTCGATGCTGCTGCTCGTGCTCGCCGACGACCTCATCGTGCTGACGATCGGGTGGGAGCTCACGACGATCTTCAGCTACCTGCTCGTCGGCCTCAACCACCGCTCGTCGAGCAACCGCCGGGCCGCGCAGACGGCGCTCATCGTCACGACCGTCGGCGGGCTCACGATGCTCACGGGCATCATGCTGCTCGAGGCAGAGACCGGCACATTCTCGCTCGCGGCGACCCTCGCCGACCCGCCGCGCACCGCCGCCGCGGCGTGGGCGGCGGCGCTCATGCTCGTCGGCGCGCTGTCGAAGTCGGCGATCGTGCCCTTCCAGTACTGGCTGCCGGGCGCGATGGCGGCGCCCACCCCCGTGTCGGCGTTCCTCCACGCCGCTGCGATGGTCAAGGCGGGCGTCTTCCTCATCGCGGCGCTCACGCCCGCCTTCGTCGAGCTGCCCTGGTGGCGCTGGGGGCTCGTGACCCTCGGCATCGCGACGATGCTGCTCGGCGCGGTGCGGGCGATGCGGCAGCTCGACATCAAGGTGCTGCTCGCGCACGGCACCGTCAGCCAGCTCGGCCTGCTCGTGACGGTGCTCGGCATCGGCACGCAGGCGTCGATGCAGGCGGGCCTCGCGCTGCTCGCCGCCCACGCGGTCTTCAAGGCTGCGCTGTTCATGGTCGTCGGCGTCGTCGACCGCGGCACCGGCACGCGCGACCTGCGCGAGCTCGGCGGGCTGGGGCGGCGGATGCCCGTGGCGGCCGGGGCCGCGATCCTCGCGGCCGCGTCGATGGCGGGCATCCCGCCGATGATCGGCTTCCTCGGGAAGGAGGCCGCGCTCGACGCCGCGCTCGCCGACGCCCAGGGCTCCCTCGTCGCGATCGGCTGGGTCGCCTTCATCGGCATCGCGGCCGGTGCGGCGCTCACCGTCGCCTACTCGCTGCGCCTCATCGTCGGCGTCTTCTTCGGCCGCCCGGGCGCCGAGGTCGCGAAGCGCTCGCCGATGCTCGTCGCGGCGCCCGTGGCGCTCGCGCTCCTGGGGCTGGCGCTCGGCTTCGCCGGCGACGCGATCTCCGCGGCGCTGCTCCCGCACGCCGCCACGGTGCCCGCGGGCGAGGAGGCGCCGCACCTCGCGCTCTGGCACGGCCTCACCCCGGCGCTCGGCGCATCGGCGCTCGCGTGGCTCGCGGGTGCCGCGCTGCACGTCGCGCTCGGCGGCCGGCGGCGCGCGCCGCAGGGCCAGGACCCGTTCGAGCGCGGCTACCACGCGAGCATGCGCGGCCTCGACCGCCTCGCGGTCGAGGTCACCGGCCGCCTGCAGTCGGGCTCGCTGCCGCTGCACCTGACGACCATCCTGCTCGTCGTCGTCGCGGGCCCCGGCGTCGCGCTGCTGCTCGCCGGCGCCCTCACCGCCGACCTGCGCGCCTACGACACGCTCGGACAGGTCGGCACCGCGATCGTGATCGTCGTCGCCGCGGTCTTCGCCACCACGACGCGAGGGCGGCTGAAGGCCTTCATGCTGCTGTCGGTCGTCGGCTACGGCGTCGCGTTCATGTTCCTCCTGCACGGGGCGCCCGACCTCGCGCTCACGCAGGCGCTCAGCGAGACGGTGTTCCTCGTCATCCTCGTGCTGGTGCTGCGGCGCCTGCCGAAGTACTTCACCGACCGGCCGCTGCGCGCCGCCCGCTACCTGCGGGCGCTGCTCGGCATCGCGGTCGGCACGTTCGCGGCGCTCGCGGCGCTCGCGGCCCTGCAGGCGCGCACGGCGACGCCCAGCTCCGCCGCGTTCTACGAGTGGGCGTACGACTTCGGGCACGGCTCCAACATCGTCAACGTGACGCTCGTCGACATCCGCGCCTGGGACACGCTCGGCGAGGTCTCGGTGCTGCTGGCCGCCGCGACGGGCGTCGCGAGCCTCATCTTCGTGCGACGCCCGGTCGCGGGCGGCTCGGGCGTGCTGCGGCAGCCGTCGAAGGCGTCGCGCAGCCGCGGCTTCCTCGCGGGCTCCTTCGGCGACGCCTCGATGGACTCGCCGGTGCTCGAGATGATCACGCGCCTGCTGTTCCCGATCATGATGCTCGTCTCCATCTACCTGCTGGCGGTGGGCCACAACGAGCCCGGCGGCGGCTTCGCGGGCGGCCTCGTCGCGGGCATCGCGCTCGCGGTGCGCTACCTCGCCGGCGGCCGCGAGGAGCTCACCGAGGCCGTGCCGTTCGACGCGGGCAAGCTGCTCGGCGGCGGCATGGCGGTCGTGATCGCGAGCGTGGTCTGGCCCATCCTCATCGGCGGCAGGATCGGCGAGTCGTACGCGATCGAGGCGACGTTGCCGCTGCTCGGCGACCAGAAGCTCGTCACGACGCTCTTCTTCGACATCGGCGTCTGGCTCATCGTCTTCGGCGCGATGCTCGACTTCGTCCGCTCCCTCGGCGCCGGCATCGACCTGCACGGCGAGCAGGACCTCGCGCCCCGCCCCGCCTGGCGCTCCGACCGCTCCCTGCCCGGCCGGGAGGTCGCACAGTGACCCCCACGCTCATCCTCGCCGTCGCGGGCGGCGCGCTCACCGCCGCGGGCGTCTACCTGCTGCTCGAGCGCAGCCTCATGCGCATCCTCGCCGGCCTCATGCTCGCCTCCAACGGGGTCAACCTGCTCTTCCTCGTGGCCGCCGGCCCCGCGGGCCTCGCCCCGATCGTCGGCCAGGACCCGGAGCAGATCGCCGACCCGCTGCCGCAGGCGATGGTGCTCACGGCGATCGTGATCACGCTCGCCGCGAGCGCGCTGCTGCTCGCGATGTCGTACCGCTCGTTCCAGCTCGAGGGCCACGACGAGGTCGCCGACGACGTCGAGGACGCCATCGTGCGCCGCCGGGCCGAGGCCGACCTCTCGAGCGAGGCCTACGTCGAGCTCACGCCCGAGGCGCAGCCCGACACCGAGTCCGGCGGCCGGGCGGGGGACGCGCGCTGATGGATCTCGCGAACCTCGTCCCCATCCCCGTGCTGCTGCCGCTGCTCGCGGCCGGCATCACGCTCACGCTCGCCAGGCGGCCCGCGCTGCAGCGCATCGTCTCGGGCACGACGCTCGGCCTCGTCGCGGTGCTCGCGCTCATCCTGTGCCTCGGGGCGGATGCGCAGGGGCCGATCGTGCTGTGGGTCGGGGCGTGGCCGGAGGGGCTCGGCATCGTGCTCGTGGCCGACCGGCTGTCGTCGCTGCTCGTGCTCGTGTCGAGCATCGTCACCGCGATCGTCGTGATCTTCCCGTCCCGCCGCGACATCGCCGACAGCGCCGACGGGGCGCCGGTGTCGGTCTTCCACCCGACGTTCCTCGTGCTCACGGCCGGCGTCTCGCACGCGTTCCTCGCGGGCGACCTCTTCAACCTGTTCGTCGGCTTCGAGATGCTGCTGTTCTCCTCGTACGTGCTGATCATGCTCGGCGCGACGAAGGAGCGCGTGCGCGCAGGGTCGACGTACGTGACGGTGAGCCTGCTGTCGTCGACGCTCTTCCTGCTGGCGATCGCGATCGTCTACGCGGCCACCGGCACGGTGTCGTTCGCGCAGCTGCCCGAGCGGCTCGCGGCCCTCGACCCGGGCCTGCAGCTCGTCATCCAGCTGCTGCTGCTCGTCGTCTTCGGCATCAAGGCCGCCATCTTCCCGCTGCAGTCGTGGCTGCCCGACTCCTACCCGACGGCTCCCGCGAGCGTCACCGCGGTCTTCGCGGGCCTGCTCACGAAGGTCGGCGTCTTCGCGATCATCCGCCTGCAGACGCTGCTGTTCCCGCACAGCCCGCTCACCGAGCTCCTGCTCGCGGTCGCCATCCTCACGCTCGTGCTCGGCATCCTCGGCGCGCTCGCGCAGGGCGAGATCAAGCGACTGCTGTCGTTCACGCTCGTGAGCCACATCGGCTACATGCTGCTGGGGGTCGCGCTCGGCACCGAGGCGGGGCTCGCGGGCGCGATCTTCTACATCGTCCACCACATCCTCGTGCAGACGGCGCTCTTCATCGTCGTCGGGCTCATCGAGCGCGTGGGGGGCTCGACGAGCCTCGCTCGCCTCGGCGGGCTCGCCTCGGTGCCGCTGCTCGCGGCGCTCTACCTGATCCCGGCGCTCAACCTGGGCGGCATCCCGCCGTTCTCCGGCTTCCTCGGCAAGGTGGCGCTCATGGATGCGGCGCTCGAGGTGCCGACGCCGCTCGCGGTCGCGGCCGTGGTCGCGGGCGTCGCGACGAGCCTGCTCACGCTGCTGGCGGTCGTGCGGGTGTGGCAGCGCGCGTTCTGGCAGGACCGCGGCGAGGACGACGACCGGGTGCACTCGCTGCGCGTGCTCCCGCGCGTGTGGGTCTTCGCGTCGACGGCGCTCGTGCTCATCACCGTCTCGCTCACCGCGCTCGCCGGGCCGCTCACCGACTACGCGCAGCGCGCGTCGGTCGACATCCGCGGGGGCGCCTACCAGCTCGCGGTCGAGGAGGCGACACCATGAGCCGCCCGGAGCTGCGCACCCGCGTCTCGGTCTTCGCGACGATCGGCCTCGCCCTCATCTGGATGCTGCTGTGGGGCGACCTGTCGCTCGGCGCGGCGCTCTGGGGGGTCGCGATCGCGCTCCTGATCCAGGTGCTGTTCCCGCTGCCCGACGTGCCGGAGCTCGAGTCGTTCCGACCGCTCGGCTTCCTGCGGCTCGTGGTCGTGACGATGTGGGGCCTGCTCGTCTCCTCGTTCCAGGTGGCCGCGAAGGTGCTGGCGTTCTGGCGGCCCACCCGCAACGCGATCATCCTGGTGCGCCTGCGGAGCGACTCCGAGTTCATCACCGCCATCACCGCGGAGCTCGTGACGCTCGTGCCCGGCTCGGTCGCGATCGACGCGCGCGACGGCGAGCTGCTCGTGCACGTGTTCGACGCGGGCTCCGAGGCGGCGATCGCGCACGCGCGCGAGCGCGTGCGCTCGACCGAGGCGACCGTGCTGCTCGCCTTCGGCACCCCCGAGGACCGCGCGCTGCTGGAGGAGGACTGATGGATGCCGTGCTCATCGTCGCGGGGCTCATGCTGTTCGCGGCCGCGGTGCTCACGCTCGTGCGGATCGTGCGCGGGCCGGGGCCGAGCGACCGGGTCGTCGCGACCGACGTGCTCATCGCCGTGGTCGCGGGCGCGCTCGTCGTCGAGGCCGCGATCAACCGCCATCCGCACACGATCGCCGTGATCCTGGTGCTGTCGCTGCTCGCCTTCGCGGGCACGGTGTCGATGGCGCGGTTCGTCGCCGGCAGGGAGGGCGTCGTCGGCACCGGTCCGGCCTCCGCGAGCGGGCTCGAGGGCGATGCGCCGAAGGACGAGGACGGGGGCCCGCGATGAGCTGGGAGCCCGTGCTCGACGTCGTCGGCAGCGTGCTGATCCTGCTCGGCGCGGCGCTCGCGCTCACCGCCGCGATCGGGCTCGTGCGGCTGCCCGACGTGCTCAACCGGATGCACGCGGCGTCGAAGCCGCAGACGCTCGGGTTCCTGCTGCTGTGCGTCGGGCTGTCGCTCATCCTGCGCGACGGCGCCGCCTCGGCGCTCCTCGCCCTCGCGTGCGGCCTGCAGCTGGTGACCGCGCCGGTCGCGACGCAGATGATGGGCAGGGCGGCGTACCGCACGGGGCAGTTCCGCCGCGACCTGCTGGTGGAGGACGCGGGTCGCGACCGCGACGACGAGACCCGGTAGGATCGCACCGACAGCACAGCCGGCCGCTGCACGCCCGTGCGGGAGAGCCCCTCCGGGGGCACCGAAGGAGCAAGCCTCCCCGCCAAACTCTCAGGTCCTCGAACCGCACGGGAAGGCCACACTGGAGCCGTTCGAGACGATCGGCGACAGTGGGGGAGTCCAGACCACAGGAGGACTCATGACCGCGCAGGGATCCATCGATCGCACGGCCCCGGTGACGCCGCTGCTCGCCGTGCACGAGGCGGCCGGCGCCCAGCTGATCGACTTCGCCGGCTGGCAGATGCCGGTGCGCTACGGCTCCGACCTCGCCGAGCACCAGGCGGTGCGCGAGCGCGCGGGCCTGTTCGACCTCAGCCACATGGCCGAGCTGCGCGTGAGCGGCCCCGACGCGGGCGCGATGCTCGACCACGCGCTCGCCGGCCGCCTCTCGGCGCTCGAGCTGTGGCAGGCGAAGTACTCGCTGCTGCTCGCCGAGCACGGCGGCATCGTCGACGACCTCATCGTGTACCGCACCGGCGACGCCGAGTTCCTCGTCGTCGCCAACGCATCCAACCGCCACGCCGCGCTCGACGCGCTGACCGAGCGCGCCGCGGGCTTCGACGCGACGGTCGTCGACGAGCCCGAGCAGACCGCGCTCATCGCCGTGCAGGGCCCGGCCGCAGCGGCGATCGTCGGTGCGATCGGCCTGGAGTCCGAGCCGCTCGACGGGCTGCGCTACTACCGCAGCCTGCCGGCCGTCTTCGAGGGCGAGGACGTGCTCGTCGCCCGCACCGGCTACACCGGCGAGGACGGCTTCGAGCTGTACATCGCCGCGCACGCCGCGGAGGACCTCTGGCGCGCCATCGAGCTCGCGGGGGAGGGCCACGGGCTCGCCCGCTGCGGTCTCGCCGCGCGCGACACGCTCCGGCTCGAGGCGGGCATGCCCCTCTACGGCCACGAGCTGTCGCTCGACGTGCTGCCCGCGCAGGTCGGCCTCGGCCGGGTCGTCGCGCTCAAGACGAAGGGCGACTTCGTGGGCCGCGCCGCCGTCGAAGCCGGCCCCGCGGCCGACGCGCCCGTGCTCGTCGGCCTCACGGCCGAGGGCCGACGAGCGCCCCGCGCCGGCTACCCGGTGCTCGACAGCGACCGCGTCGTCGGCTCGGTCACGAGCGGCGCGCTGTCGCCGACGCTCGGCCACCCGATCGCGATGGCCCTCGTCGAGCCGGGCTCGGCGACCTCCGACTCCCTGTCCGTCGACGTCCGGGGCACGCAGCTGCCGGCGTCCGTCACCGCGCTGCCGTTCTACACCCGAGAGGCCCGAGCATGAGCGAGACCAAGTACACCGCAGACCACGAGTGGATCCGCGTCGAGGGCGACACCGCCACGATCGGCATCACCGACTACGCGCAGGCCGCGCTCGGCGACGTCGTGTTCGTCGACCTGCCGGGCGTGGGCCGCAGCTTCGCCGCCGGCGAGGCGATCGGCGAGATCGAGTCGACGAAGTCGGTGGGCGAGCTGCTCGCCCCCGCCGCGGGCGAGGTGCTCGAGGTCAACGACGAGGTCGCGGGCGACCCGACGCTCGTGAACTCCGCAGCCGAGGGTGCCGGCTGGCTCGTCAAGGTGCGCTTCTCGGAGGAGCCCGAGCTGCTGGACGAGGCCGCCTACCGCGAGCTCACCGCCTGATGCGCCCGTTCGTCGACCGCCACATCGGCATCGATGCGGCGGCCGAGGAGCGCATGCTCTCGGCCGTCGGCTTCGAGTCGCTCGAAGCGCTGATGGACGCCGCCGTGCCCGCGGGCATCCGCAGCGCCGGCACGGGCATCGGCGAGGCCGCCACCGAGACGAAGGCGCTCGCCGAGCTGCGCGCCCTCGCCGCCCGCAACCGGGTGCGCCACAGCGCGATCGGTCTCGGCTACCACGGCACCGTCACGCCGCCGCCCATCAAGCGCCTCATCCTCGAGAACCCCTCCTGGTACACCGCCTACACGCCGTACCAGCCCGAGATCAGCCAGGGCCGCCTCGAGGCGCTCATCAACTTCCAGACGATGGTCGCCGACCTCGCGGGCCTCGACATCGCCAACGCGTCGATGCTCGACGAGGGCACCGCGGTCGTCGAGGCGATGCTGCTCGCGCGCCGCGCCTCGAAGGCGTCGTCGTCGGTCTTCGTCGTCGACTCCGACCTGCTGCCGCAGTCGAAGGCGCTGCTGCGCCACCGCGCGCACGCGACCGGCATCGAGCTCGTCGAGCTGCCGCTCGCCGAGACCGACCCGGCCGACCTGCCCGACGCCTTCGGCCTCATCGCCCAGCTGCCCGGCGCATCCGGCCGCGTCTGGGACGCGAGCGGCGCCTTCGCCGCGGCGACCGAGATGGGCGGCGTGCCGGTGGCGGCCGCCGACCTGCTGTCGCTCGCGCTCATCGAGGCGCCCGGCAGCCAGGGCGCCCGCATCGTCGTCGGCTCCTCGCAGCGCTTCGGCGTGCCGATGGGCTTCGGCGGGCCGCACGCGGGCTTCATGGCCGTCGCCGAGTCGCTCACCCGCCAGATGCCGGGCCGGCTCGTGGGCGTCTCGGTCGACGCCGACGGCTACCCCGCCTACCGGCTCACGCTCCAGACCCGCGAGCAGCACATCCGCCGCGAGAAGGCCACGAGCAACATCTGCACCGCGCAGGTGCTGCTGGCCGTCATGGCGTCGATGTACGGCGTCTACCACGGCCCCGACGGCATCCGCGCGATCGCCGAGGGCGTCCACGCGGTCGCGACCCGCTTCGCGCGCGCTGCCCGCGAGGCCGGCGTCGAGATCGTGCACGACGCGTTCTTCGACACGGTGCGGATGCGCGTGCCCGGCCGGGCGGCCGAGCTGCGGTCGGCGGCGGCCGAGGCCGGCATCCTCGTGCACGCGGTCGACGACGACGTGCTGCACGTCTCGTTCGACGAGACGTGGGCCGAGGAGGGCACGGGCGTGCTGCTCGACGTGCTGCTGCCCGCGCTCGGCCTCGCCGACGCGGGCGAGGGGGAGCGCGCGATCCCGTCGACGCTCGCCCGCCGCAGCGACTTCATGACGCACGAGGTCTTCCACGCGCACCGCTCCGAGACGCAGCTCATGCGCTACGCGAAGCGGCTCGCCGATCGCGACTACGCGCTCGACCGCGGCATGATCCCGCTCGGCTCCTGCACGATGAAGCTCAACGCCGCGGCCGAGATGGAGGCCATCACGTGGCCCGAGTTCTCGCAGCTGCACCCGTACGCGCCGCTCGAGGACGCCGAGGGCTCGCTCGCGCTCATCGACCAGCTGGGCGACTGGCTCGCGCGCATCACCGGCTACGACACCGTCTCGCTGCAGCCGAACGCGGGCGCGCAGGGCGAGCTCGCGGGGCTCATGGCCATCCGCGGGTACCACGACTCGCGCGGCGACCGGCACCGCGACGTCGTGCTCATCCCCGCCTCGGCGCACGGCACCAACGCGGCGAGCGCCGTGCTGGCGGGCATGCGCGTCGTGGTCGTGGCGACGAGCCAGAACGGCGACGTCGACGTGGCCGATCTCGAGGCCAAGATCGGCACCCACGCGGGGCAGCTCGCGGCGCTCATGGTCACGTACCCGTCGACGCACGGCGTCTACGAGTCCGAGATCCGGCGCGTGACCGACCTCGTGCACGAGGCCGGCGGGCAGGTCTACATCGACGGCGCCAACCTCAACGCGCTGCTCGGCCACGCCACCTTCGGCGACATGGGCGGCGACGTCTCGCACCTCAACCTGCACAAGACGTTCTGCATCCCGCACGGCGGCGGCGGCCCGGGCGTCGGCCCCGTGGCGGCGAAGGCGCACCTCGCGCCCTTCCTGCCGCGCGACCCGCGCGAGGAGTCCGAGCTCATCGACGGCCTGCGCGTCGGTGCCAACCCGATCTCGTCGGCGCCGTGGGGCTCCGCGTCGATCCTGCCGATCTCGTGGGCGTACGTGCGCATGATGGGGCTCGACGGCCTGACGAAGGCGACCGCGAGCGCCGTGCTCGCGGCCAACTACGTCGCCGCGCGCCTGCGCGAGCACTTCCCGGTGCTCTACACGGGCGAGCACGGCCTCGTGGCGCACGAGTGCATCCTCGACCTGCGGCCGCTCAAGGAGGCGACCGGCGTCTCGAACGACGACGTCGCCAAGCGGCTCGTCGACTACGGCTTCCACGCGCCGACGATGTCGTTCCCCGTCGCGGGCACGCTCATGGTCGAGCCGACGGAGTCGGAGGACCTCGGCGAGCTCGACCGCTTCGTCGACGCGATGATCGCGATCAAGGCCGAGGCGGATGCGATCGGTCGCGGCGAGACGCCGCTGGCCGAGAGCGCGCTGCGGCGCGCGCCGCACACGGCGGGCTCGATCGTGCATGGCGACTGGGACCGCCCGTACACGCGCGAGCAGGCGGTCTTCCCCGTCGCGGGCGTCGAGCGGGCGAAGTACTGGCCGCCGGTCGCGCGCGTCGACCAGGCCTACGGCGACCGCAACATCGTCTGCAGCTGCCCGCCGGTGGAGGCGTTCGCCTGATGCTCCGCGGCCGTCGCTCGATCGCCGCCCGTACCGCGTCCGCGGTGGCCGGGGCGGCGGTCGTCGCGATGGCGCTGAGCGCGTGCGGTCCGCAGGTCGAGGCGCGCGTCGTGCCCGGCTCGAGCGTCGACGTGGCGTGGGAGGGCGAGCTCACGGCGGCGAGCGCGGCGAGCGTGCCGGCCGCGACCGCCGGCAACCGCGACGTCGCCGCGCTGACGCGCGCGGCGTTCGCGACGGTCGGCGCCGACGGCGAGCTGCGCGAGGACCCCTCCTTCGGCACCGCGACCGTGGTCTCCGAGGCGCCCTTCACCGTGCGCTACGACCTGGCCGACGGGGTGCGCTGGTCCGACGGCGTGCCGATCGACGCCGCCGATCTCGCGCTCGCGTGGGCCGCGTCGTCGAACGCGCTGTCGACGCCCGACCTCGACCTCGCGGCGCTGCGGGGCGAGGACGGCCGCCTCGACCTGCCGGAGGACGCGGTGTGGTTCGACGTCGCCGATCCCGGCGGGCTCGTGCACGCGGTGGAGGCGCCGGTGCGCGACGACTGGGGGCGCGCGATCGACGTCGCGTTCGCGCAGCCGGTGCCCGACTGGCGCGAGGCGCTCGAGGTCGCGGTGCCGGCCCACGTGCTCGGGCAGCAGGTGCTCGGCATCGCCGACCCGATGGAGGCGAAGCAGCGCGTGCTCGACGCGATCGACCGCGCCGACCCGCTCGCGCTCGCGCCGATCGCCGAGGCCTGGAGCGCCGGGCTGCCGATCAGCGCAGCCGACCCCGCGTCCGGCGCGCTCGTGGCGAGCGGCCCGTACCGCCTCGAGCAGCTGCGCGACGGCCGCGTCGAGCTCGTCGCGAACGACCGGTACGTGGGCGCCCAGCTGCCGCAGATCGAGCGGCTCGTGCTGCACGACGTCGCCGACGACGCGGCGGCGCTGCAGGGGCTCGTCTCCGGCGCGCTCGACGTGGCCGCGGTGCAGCCGGCCGACGGCGACCGCACGACCATCCGCGACCTCGAGCGCGACGACGCGACGCTCATCGCCGGCGCCACCGGGCTCCGCTGGGAGCTCGCGCTGCGCGCCGACCGCGCGCCGCTGCGCTCGGCCGAGGCGCGCCGCTCGCTGCTGCAGTCGATCGACCGGCAGGCGCTCGTCGAGGCGGCGCTGGGGGAGCGCGCCGAGGAGGCCGACCGCGTCGACGCGCTGCTGTTCCGCCCCGGCACCCGCGTCTACGAGTACGCGCTCGAGGACGCGGGCCTGCCGCAGGCCTTCGGCGGCGCCGAGCCCGAGGCCGCCGCCGCCGAGCGCGACCGGCTCGGCATCCCCGCCGGCACCGAGGTGTGCGTGCGCTACGACCGGTCGGATGCGTTCGCGGCGGCCGCGCTCCCTGCCATGGCCGCGCAGGCGGCCGAGGCCGGCTGGCAGGTGCGCGACTGCGGCGTCGACGACCTCGCCGCCGGGCTCGCGGAGGACGACTGGCACGCGGTGCTGCGCGTCGTCGCGGCGCCCGCCGACGCCGAGGCGGTCGCCGACCGCTGGCGCGGCGGCGGCATCACGGGCGCCGGGAGCCCCGCGCGCGAGGCGCTGCTCGACGAGGCGCTCTCCACGGCCGACCCCGACGCGCTCGAGCAGACGCTGCTCGAGGTCGAGACGTCGCTCGTCGCCGACGCGCTCGCGCTGCCGATCGCCGAGCCGATCCGCCTCACCGTGAGCGCCGCGGGACTCCAGGGCGTCGCGCCCCGCCCGGCCCCCGCATCCCTCACCTGGAACGCGTGGGAGTGGAGCCTCGAGAGCGCCACGCCCGCACCCTGAGACCGCCCGGTCCGGCGGCTACCGCGCGAACAGCTGCGGGAACGCGCCGTACGCCCACGGGTAGCCGATGAAGACGGCCACGTCGATGAGCGTGTGCGCGACGATGAGCGGCACGAGCCTGCCGGTGCGGGCGTAGAGCCAGCCGAAGAGCACGCCCATCGCGAAGTTCCCGAAGAGCGCGGGCACGCCCTGGTAGAGGTGGTAGACGCCCCGCAGCACCGCGGCGGCGACGATGATCGGCCAGGCGCCGAGCCTGCCCGCGCCCCACCCGAGCCGCCGCAGCCGCTCGAAGGCATAGCCGATCACGATCACCTCCTCGGTGAGGCCGGCGCGCAGCGCCGACAGCAGCAGCACGGGCACGGTGAACCACTGCGCGTCGAGCGGCGACGGCACGACGTCGACCGTGAGCCCCATCGCCCGCCCCGCGAGGTAGAGGGCGAGGCCGGGGATGCCGATCACGAGCACGAGGGCCGCGCCCGAGAGGGTGTCGCGCACCGGCCGGGTCGCGTCGATGCCGAGCGCGCCCAGGTGCGGCCGGCGCGAGCGCCAGAGCAGCCAGCACACGAGCGCCACCGGCACGAGGTCGAGCGCGATGCCGGTGAGCTGGTACGAGAGGTCGAGCCACGCGCGGTCGGAGCGCGCCGGGTTGAGGGCCACCTGCTGCTCGCCGATGGGCGTCGCGCGCGTCGAGACGTCGAGGAACTGCAGCACCGACCAGAGCGCGCTGGCGCCGAGCGACAGCAGCAGCACGATCGCCAGCTCCCACCACAGGCGGCGCTGCGAGGGGGCGTGCTCGCGGACGGGTTCGAGGCGGATGGGCTCGGTCACGGCTCCAGGGTAGGGCCGCGACTTCTGCGCGCCGATCGGGGCCCCTGTGCACATCTGTTGCGCGAGATCGGCGGCGGCGCATTCGATCACGGTTCTGCACCGACTTGGTAACGATCCGGTTGCCGCGCCCGATCGGGCTCGCTCTCGGGCCTACAGTGGCACTCATCCAGAGCACAGCGGCTGTCTGGCCGCGCGCTCACCTTGCACAGGAGGAACATTGAGGATCAAGCGATTCGCTGCGGGCGGCGTGCTGCTCGCGACGGGCGCGCTCGTCCTCTCCGCTTGCACGCCGACTACGGCGCCAGGAGCGGAGATCGTCGAGGGCACGTCCATCACGGCAGCGTGGAACCAGCCGTTCTACTCAGCGAACGGCAACACGTCGTTCGGCAACGCCACCGCGAACAACAACATCAACTACATGACCTACTCGGGGTTCAACTTCTACGACAACACCCCCGAGCTCCAGCAGGACACCTCCTTCGGCTCGTACGAGCTCGTGTCGGAGGACCCGCTGCAGGTCCAGTACACGATCAACGAGGGCGTCCAGTGGAGCGATGAGGTTCCCGTCGACGCCGCCGACATGCTGCTCAACTGGGCAGCCATCTCGGGCGCGTTCAACACGGAGGACTTCGCTCCGGAGGAGTACCAGGACCCGGAGACCGGTGAGTTCACCACCGAGTTCCCCGAGGGCACGGTCTTCTTCGACTCGGGCGCCACGCCCACGTCGGGCCTCGGCCTCGTGCAGGAGACGCCGGAGATCAACGAGGACGGCCGCGGCATCCTCATGACGTACTCCGACTTCTACGTCGACTGGGAGCTCGCGTTCGGCGCCGGCCTGCCCGCGCACGTCATCGCGATGAACGCGCTCGGCATCGAGGACCCGACGGAGGCCAAGCAGGCCGTCATCGACGCCATCCAGAACGAGGACATGGGCGTCATCGCGCAGCTCGCCTCCTACTGGAACACGGGCTTCAACTTCACCGAGATGCCCTCCGACACGTCGGTGCTGACGGCCAACGGCCCGTACATCATCAGCGACTTCGTGGCCGACCAGTACATCACGCTGCAGGCCAACGAGAACTACGTCGGCGACCACCAGCCGCAGGTCGAGACCATCACGGTCCGCTTCATCACCGACGCCATGGCTGCGGTGACGGCGCTCCAGAACGGCGACGTCGACATCATCCAGCCCCAGGCCACGCCTGACGTCCGCGCTGCCCTCGAGGGCACCGAGGGCATCACGGTCAGCTACGGCGAGGGTGCGACGTACGAGCACATCGACCTGCAGTTCGACCAGTCGAAGAACCCGGGCGTCTTCGAGACGCTCGAGGCTCGTCAGTCGTTCCTGCTGACGATCCCGCGCCAGGAGATCATCGACCGCCTCATCATCCCGCTGAACCCGGAGGCCACGGTCCGCAACTCGGCCGTGTTCGTCCCGGGCGCCGAGGGCTACGACGAGTCGGTCGAGAACTCGGGCATCCTCGACATGTACTCCGAGGTCGACATCGAGCAGGCCACGGCGCTGCGCGAGCAGGCCGGCCTGGAGGAGGGCACCGAGGTCTGCCTCCTGTTCGCCTCGACGAACCCTCGTCGCGTGTCGGAGTTCGAGCTCATCCGCGAGTCGGCTGCTGAGGCCGGCTGGACCGTGACCGACTGCTCGTCGCCCGAGTGGGGTGGCCTCCTCGGCGCTCCCGGTGCGTACGACGCGTCGCTCTTCGGATGGCAGTCGACCTCGCTCGGCGTCGCCTCGGTCGGTCCGAACTTCGAGACCGGCGGCATCAACAACCTGTCCTACTACTCCAACGAGGAGATGGACGCTGTCGTGCAGGAGCTCAACACCACCGTTGACACCGAGCGCCAGATGGAGCTGCTGATGGAGATCGACCGCATCCTCGTCGAGGACGCGTTCGGCATCACCATCTTCCAGTTCCCGGAGGTCACCGCGTTCTCCGACCGCATCACGGGCATCGACTCGTCGCCGCTCGCCCCGACGATCTTCTGGAACGTCTGGGACTGGACGCCGACCGAGACGAACGCCTCGGAGGGCTGATCCACCACACCCGCCTCCAGTCCCATCCACTGCTAGTGTGATGTGGCTTCAGGCAGAGAGGCGCCGGACCACCTGGCCCGGCGCCTCTCGCATGAACTCTTCCGACTCGCTCGATCAGCGATCTCGGATCCACCCGTAGACCGGAACTCAAGGAGGCGAACCGGTGGCGACATTCATCGTCAGGCGCCTGATCGCGGCAGTGCTCATCCTGCTCGCCGCGACTTTCCTCATGTACAACATGGTGGCCTTCTCAGGCGACCCGCTCGAGGATCTCCGCGGCGTCCAGACCCCGCAGACAGCGCAGCTCATCGAAGCCCGCATCCGACTGCTGCACCTCGACGTGCCGCCGCCGCTGCGCTACTTCATCTGGCTCGGGGGCATCGGCGGATGCTTCATCGGCCAGTGCGACTTCGGCATGACCATCCAGCAGCAGCCCGTGCTCAACGTGCTCCTGAACTCGATGGACCAGACCCTCCGCCTCGTGACCATCGCCACGATCGTCGCCATCATCCTCGGCATCGTCATCGGCATCACGACGGCGCTGCGCCAGTACTCCTCGTACGACTACGGCGTGACGTTCATCTCCTTCCTCTTCTTCTCGCTGCCGATCTTCTGGTTCGCGGTGCTGCTCAAGCAGTTCCTCGCCATCGGCGCGAACGACTGGCTGCAGACCGGCGCGCAGATCGACTGGTGGGTGATCGTGGTCGTCGCGCTCGTCTCCGGCCTGTTCTGGATGTCGGTGCTCGGCGGCGATCCGAAGCGCAAGGCGATCACCTTCGCGCTCGGCACGCTCGCCGGCGGCCTCGTGCTCGGCTACATGAGCATGTCGGGCTGGTTCCTGAACCCCCGCTTCATCCTCTTCGGGCTCGACTTCTCGCTCCTCGCGATCGCGTTCCTCATGCTCTCGGTGGCGCTCATCGTCACGGCGATCCTCGCCGGCATCAAGAACCGCCGCTCGCTCATGATCGGCCTCGGCGTCGCCGTGGTCGGCATCGCGCTGTACTACCCGGTGAACTACTACCTGTTCAACCCGCAGGTCGTGCCGATGAACTTCTGGATCCTCGCCGGTCTCGCGGTCGTGACGATCCTCGTGGGCGTCGGCGCCGGCTGGGTCTTCGGCGGCGACAACAAGTCGGTCAACATGAAGATCGGCGGATGGACGGCGTTCCTCGTCGGCGCGATCATGGTCGTCGACCGGCACATGCAGCTGTGGCAGGCCTACTCGCAGTCCGGCTACATCCGCGGCCGTCCGATCGCCACGATCGGCGCGAGCAACCCGGGCTTCTCGCAGTCGTCCTTCTTCGTGCAGGGCGTCGACGCGTTCACGCACCTGCTGCTGCCGACGATCGCGCTGATGGTCATCTCCTTCGCCGGCTACACGCGCTACACCCGCGCGAGCCTGCTCGAGGTGCTCAACCAGGACTACATCCGCACCGCGCGGGCGAAGGGCCTCACCGAGCGCACCGTCATCGTGCGGCACGCGTTCCGCAACGCGCTCATCCCGATCACCACGATCGTGGCGTTCGACATCGCCGGCATCATCGGCGGCGCCGTCATCACCGAGCGCGTGTTCGGCTGGACCGGCATGGGATCGATGTTCATCAACGGCCTCAACCAGGTCGACCCCAACCCGGTCATGGCGTTCTTCCTCGTCACCGGAGCGCTCGCGCTCCTGTTCAACATGCTGGCCGACATCGCATACGCGGCCCTCGACCCCCGGATCCGGGTGAGCTGATGACCACGAACATCCCGCAGACCAACGAGCCGCACGTCACCGACGCCGAGGCCAACCTCGAGCTCAAGGAGATCGAGGGCCTCAGCCAGGGCCAGATCGTCCGGAAGCGCTTCTTCCGGCACTGGGGCGCCGTCACGTCGATGATCGTGCTCGCGCTCATCATCATCCTGGCGTTCACGTCCGTCGGCATCTCGGCCGGCCCCGTCCGCATCCCCGGCTGGTGGGCCTGGGACTGGACGCAGAACCCGCGCCCGGTCAACGGCGGCACCCCCTCGTGGGAGCACCCGTTCGGCCAGGACTCGATCGGCAAGGACCTGTTCGCGCTCGTCATGCGCGGCACGCAGCAGTCGCTCATGATCATGGTGCTCGTCGGCCTCATCGGCGCGACGATCGGCATCGTCATCGGCGCGCTCTCGGGCTTCTTCCGCGGCTGGGTCGACTCGGTGCTGATGCGCTTCACCGACGTGATCATCACGATCCCGTTCATCGTGATCGGCGCCGTGATCGGCTCGACGTTCGGCAAGCTCGGCGCCTTCGTGCTCGCGATCGTGCTCGGCCTGTTCTCGTGGACGGGCCTCGCTCGACTCGTGCGCGGCGAGTTCCTCTCGCTCCGCGAGCGCGAGTTCGTCGACGCGGCCCGCGTGGCCGGCGCCTCGAACGGCCGCATCATCTTCAAGCACATCCTGCCGAACGCCATGGGCGTCATCATCGTCAACACGACGCTGCTGATGGCCGGCGCGATCCTGGCGGAGACCGGCCTGTCGTTCCTCGGGTTCGGCGTGCAGCCGCCTGACACGTCGCTCGGCCTCATCATCAGCCTCAACCAGGAGGCGTTCCAGACGCGGCCCTGGCTGTTCTGGTGGCCCGGTGCGTTCATCATCGTGATCGCGCTGTGCATCAACTTCATCGGCGACGGCCTGCGCGACGCGTTCGACCCGCGCCAGAAGCGGATGCCGTCCGAGCGGGCGATGCGCCAGGCCGACGTGGCCGCGGCCGACGCGGCCGCGCTCCGCGGCCACGAGGCCGAGGACCCGGCCTTCGCGGCTGCGGCCGACGGTCAGGCGCCGGGGCCGGACGCCCGTGCGCCGCGCGCCGAGGGCGACACCGCGGGCGACCGCGGCGACCGCGACCGGGGCTGACGTGCTGCGCTCAGCGAAGCACGAGGCCCGCGGCGGCCAGCAGCGCCGGCACGGCGACGATCGCGATCGTCGGCCAGTGCCAGCTGCGGGTCGCCGTGGCCGCCTCGTCGAGCAGGCCCTCGTCGCGCAGCTCCTCCCAGTGGGTGCGGGTGACGTGCGCGGCCGCGCCGGAGACGCTGTGCACGGCGTCTCCGGGGCGGATCGCGCCGCCCACCGTGCTCGACTCGCGGGCGAGGCGGATGTCCTCGGTCGTGACGCGCGCGATGCCGTAGCGGCTCGGCGCCGGCGCCGCCCACGCGGTCAGGCGACGGTCCTCGAGCGTGAGCTCGAGCGCCCACTTGGTGTCGATGCGCTTGATCGCGCCCCACGGCACCTCCCAGGTGCTGAAGGGGTTCACGACCTCGACGCCGCCGTGGTCGATCGTGACCCGCGGGCGCCACATGAAGGCCCACGTGACCGCGGCCCCGAGCAGCGGCCACGGCGCGGACCACAGCAGGCCCACCGGGTCGTCGGCGAGCAGGATGCTCGCCAGGGCGAGCCCCATGAGCACCCCGATCACCACCGTGATCACCCTGCCGAAGGACGATCGGAACACCGCTCGCTGATAGGCCATCCATCCAGTTTCGCAGACCACCACTGCACTGCAGACAACGCAGGAGAGGAGCTCCCGTGACCGACACGGCAGCCGCCCCCGTCGCCGACCGCGACGTCATCCTCGAGGCTCGCGACCTCAACGTCGACTTCTGGGTCGACGGCAAGTTCTACCCGGCCGTCAAGGACGCCGAGTTCAAGGTCCACGCCGGCGAGGTGCTGGCGATCGTGGGCGAGTCGGGCTCCGGCAAGTCGACGACCGCGATGGCGCTCATCAGCCTGCTCCCGCCGAACGCGCGCGTGAACGGCTCGGTGCGGCTCAAGGGCAAGGAGATCCTCGGCATCCCCGAGCGCGACCTCCGCCACATCCGCGGCAACGAGATCGCGGTGATCTTCCAGGAGCCGATGACGGCGCTCAACCCCGTCTACACGATCGGCTTCCAGATCTCCGAGGCGCTCCGCAGCCACTACGACCTCACGGTCGACCAGGCGAAGGAGCGCGCGATCGAGCTGATCGCGAAGGTCGAGATCCCCGACCCGCCGACCGCGTTCAACAAGTACCCGCACCAGCTCTCGGGCGGCCAGCGCCAGCGCGCCATGATCGCCCAGTCGCTCGCGTGCGACCCGGCGCTGCTCATCGCCGACGAGCCGACCACCGCGCTCGACGTGACGGTGCAGGCCGAGGTGCTCGACCTGATGCGCAAGCTGAAGGACGAGCTGGGCTCCGCGGTCATCCTCATCACGCACGACATGGGCGTCGTCGCCGACCTCTCCGACCGCATCATCGTCATGCGCAACGGCGAGATGGTCGACCGCGGCTCGGCGCTCGACGTCTTCCAGCGCCCCTCGCACCCGTACACGAAGGAGCTGCTGGCCGCCGTGCCGTACCTCGGCGTGCACGAGGACGAGACGGGCCGCGCGTTCGAGGCGTCGAAGGTCTCCGACACCGTCGACCCCATCCTGCGCTTCGCCGACGTCGTCATCGAGTACCCGAAGCGCGGCCGCGTGCCGGCGTTCCGGGCCGCCGAGGACATCGACCTGTCGGTGTACCCGGGCGAGATCGTCGGCCTCGTGGGCGAGTCGGGCTCCGGCAAGACGACGCTCGGCCGCGCCGCGATCGGCCTGCTGCCCATCAAGTCGGGCACGCTGACCGTCGCCGGCCACGACATCTCGGCCGCCTCGATGCGCGACCTGCGGCCGCTGCGCGAGAAGACCGGCATCGTCTTCCAGGACCCGTCGTCGTCGCTCAACCCGCGCATGCCGATCGGCGAGTCGATCGGCGAGCCGATCCTGCTCTCCCGCCGCGCGGCGGGCGACGCGATCGACCACAAGGCGCTCGACAAGCGCGTGCAGGAGCTGCTGGAGTCGGTCGAGCTGCCGACCTCCTACCGCAACCGCTACCCGCACGAGCTCTCCGGCGGCCAGAAGCAGCGCGTCGGCATCGCCCGCGCGCTCGCGCTCGCGCCCGAGCTGCTCATCGCCGACGAGCCGACCTCCGCGCTCGACGTGTCGGTGCAGGCGCGCTTCCTCGAGCTGCTCACGGGCATCCAGCAGGAGCTGCAGTTCGCGTGCCTCTTCATCAGCCACGACCTCGCGGTCGTCGACTCGCTCGCGCACCGCATCGTCGTGATGCGGAAGGGGCGCATCGTCGAGGAGGGCACGCGCGACCAGATCCTGCGCAACCCGCAGGACGCCTACACGCAGCGCCTCATCTCCGCCGTGCCGCTGCCCGACCCGGTCGCGCAGGCCGAGCGCAGGGAGTCGCGCCGGGCGAGCTGACCGCCGCCCCGCACGCACGGCCGCGGCCGCCCGCTAGGATGGGCGCCGCGGCCGTTCGTCGCGAACTCCCCAGAACCGGAAGGCACCTGCATGCCGATCGCCGCGCGATCCGACCTCCGCAACGTGGCGATCGTCGCCCACGTCGACCACGGCAAGACCACCCTCGTCGACGCGATGCTGACGCAGACCGGCTCCTTCGGGGCCCACGACACGCACGACGAGCGCGCCATGGACTCGAACGAGCTGGAGCGTGAGAAGGGCATCACGATCCTCGCCAAGAACACGGCGATCCGCTACACCGGCGCGCACGCCGCCGACGGCCCCGTCACGATCAACGTCATCGACACCCCCGGCCACGCCGACTTCGGCGGTGAGGTCGAGCGCGGCCTGTCGATGGTCGACGGCGTCGTGCTGCTCGTCGACGCCTCCGAGGGCCCGCTGCCGCAGACGCGCTTCGTGCTCCGCAAGGCGCTCGAGGCCAAGCTCCCCGTGATCCTGCTCGTCAACAAGACCGACCGCCACGACGCGCGCATCGACGCGGTCGTGGGGGAGAGCCAGGACCTGCTGCTCGGCCTCGCCTCCGACCTCGCCGACGACGTGCCCGACCTCGACCTCGACGCCGTCCTCGACGTGCCGGTCGTCTACGCATCCGGCAAGGCCGGCCGCGCGTCGACCGCGAAGCCCGCCGACGGCTCGCTGCCCGACAGCGAGGACCTCGAGCCGCTCTTCGGGGCGATCCTCGAGCACATCCCGGCGCCGACGTACGACGACGAGGCTCCGCTGCAGGCGCACGTCACCAACCTCGACGCATCCCCCTTCCTCGGCCGCCTCGCGCTGCTGCGCATCAAGGCGGGCACGCTCAAGAAGGGCCAGACGGTCGCCTGGGTGCGGCACGACGGCGAGGTGCAGAACGTGCGCGTCACCGAGCTGCTCGAGACGAAGGCGCTCGACCGCGTGCCGGCCGAGAGCGCCGGCCCCGGCGACATCGTCGCGGTCGCCGGCATCGCCGAGATCACCATCGGCGAGACGCTCGCCGACCCCGACGACGTGCGCCCGCTGCCGGCGATCACCGTCGACGAGCCGGCCATCTCGATGACGATCGGCACCAACACGTCGCCGCTCGCCGGCAAGATCAAGGGCTCCAAGCTCACCGGCCGCATGGTGAAGGACCGCCTCGACCGCGAGCTCATCGGCAACGTGTCGCTGCGCGTCGTCGATATCGGCCGGCCCGACGCGTGGGAGGTGCAGGGCCGCGGCGAGCTCGCGCTCGCCATCCTCGTCGAGCAGATGCGCCGCGAGGGCTTCGAGCTGACCGTCGGCAAGCCGCAGGTGGTCACGCGCAAGATCGACGGCGTGCTGCACGAGCCGTTCGAGCACCTCACGATCGACGTCCCCGAGGAGCACCTCGGCGCCGTGACCCAGCTGCTCGCGGGCCGCAAGGGCATCATGGACGGGATGACGAACCACGGCACCGGGTGGGTGCGCATGGAGTTCGTCGTGCCGAGCCGCGGCCTCATCGGCTTCCGCACCGAGTTCCTCACGAGCACGCGCGGCACGGGCATCGCCAACGCGATCGCGCACGGCTGGCAGCCGTGGGCGGGCGCGATCACCACGCGCAACAACGGCGCGCTCGTCGCTGACCGCACGGGCGTCGCCACGCCCAACGCGATCATGGCGCTGCAGGAGCGCGGGGTCTTCTTCGTGAAGCCCGGCGACGACGTCTACGAGGGGATGGTCGTCGGCGAGAACGCGCGCGCCGACGACATGGACGTCAACATCACCAAGGAGAAGAAGCTCAACAACATCCGGTCGTCGACCGGTGAGGAGCTCGAGCGCCTGACGCCGCCGAAGACGCTCTCGCTCGAGGAGTGCCTCGAGTGGGCGCGCGACGACGAGTGCGTCGAGGTGACGCCGCACGCCGTGCGCATCCGCAAGGTGACGCTCGACGCGACCACCCGTGCCCGCGAGGCGTCGCGCCTCAAGAAGCAGGGCTGACCCTCCCGTCGATTGGTCACGAAGTGCTGGCCGTGAGCCCTCCGGCCAGCACTTCGTGACCAATCGGTCTTGAGCCGTCGCCGGTCGGCGATGGCTGGGCGGGCACCCCGGCTCAGCGGGTCGCGGCAGCCGCGGCCATGCGGAGCGCACGCACGTGCGCGATGTGCGCGAGCACGCCCCGGGCGCCGCCCTGGAGGTCTGCCTTGGTGACGCGGATGACGTACCAGCCGTCGGACTGCAGCCTCCGCAGCCGACGGATGTCGCGCTGGTACTGCCCGTCGTCGGTCCGATGCTGCTCGCCGTCGTACTCGATCGCGAGCCGCAGCTCGGGGTAGGCGAGGTCGATCCGCGCCCAGACGCGGCCGTCGGGCTCGCGGAGCTCGAGCTGCAGCACCGGCTCGGGCAGGCCTGCGCCGATGATGCGCAGCCGCAGCTGCGTCTCCTTCGCCGACTCGGCGCCGGGGCGCACGAGCGCGAGCGCGCGGTCCACCACCGCCATGCCGCGGGCTCCTCGGTAGCGGCGCGTCGCGTCGGCGAGCGCGTCGATCGTGAGGCTGCCGGTGCGCCGCGGATCGACGATCCAGTCGCCGACCGCCACCAGCTCCTCGACGCTGAGCAGGGTCGCGAGGTGGACGAAGGTGTCGGCGACGGCCTCCGCGCGGAGCCCGGCGACCTCGACGACCTCCGACTTGATGCGGTGTCCGACCACGCCGGGCCGGCGCATCCGCCCGGTGAAGGAAGGGGATGCGAGGTGCACCGGTCCGCGCTCCAGCCGGCGCGGGATCGGCATGCCGTGGAGGAGCGCTGCGGTCGCGTGGGAGAAGAACTGGTCGGGTCTCGCGAGCGCGGTGAGCGCGGCGATCAGCTCGTCGCGGCCCTCCTCGACGGTGGTCGGCGGCGGCCCGACGACGCGGCACCCGCTCGCCGGGCGTCGGAACGCCGCTCCCCGCAGCTGCGCGGCCGTCAGGCCCGAGGCCTTCCCCTGCCTCGTCGTGAACACCGTGCGCTCCGCATCCATCCCCGGACCATGCCGCATCCGGCCCCGCGCCCGCCGCGCCGCGCGACCCCGCTGTGGATCGCCCTGCCGCCCCGCTCCACCCCGCCCGAGGCGCCCCCGATCGATTGGTCACGAATCGCTGTTCGCGGGGCCGCGCGACAGCGATTCGTGACCAATCAGGGTCAGGCGGGGGTGGGGGCCGGGCGGATGCGGTGGGACGCGCCGCGGTGCTCGTCCGGGAGGCGGGCGCCGCGGCCGTGCAGCTTCTGGCGCAGCGTGCCCTCGGCGTACGCCTCCGGGTAGGCGCCGCGCTCCCGCAGCACCGGCACGACGTGCTCGATCACGTCCTCCCAGGTGCCGGGCGTGACGGCGTAGGCGAGGTTGAACCCGTCGACGTCGGTCTCCTCCACCCACTCCTGCAGCGCATCCGCGATCTCCTCGCCGCTGCCGACGAGCGTCGGCCCGAGCCCGCCGATCGCGGCATGGCGGCCGAGGTCGCCGACCGACCACTCGCGGCCCAGCTCCGCCTCGGCCTGCAGGTGGTGCAGCACCGACTGGATCGCGTTCGACTCGACGTCGCCCACCGGGTCCGCCGGGTCGTAGGCGGCGAGGTCGACGCCCATCCATCCCGACATGAACACGAGCGCGCCCTCCTCGCTCGCGTAGGAGCGGTACTCGGCCTCCTTCGCGAGCGCCTCCTCGCCGGTCGCCGCGGTGATGATGGTGAGCAGCGTGTAGATGCGGGCTGAGCGGCGGTCGCGGCCGGAGGCCTCGAGGGCGTCGCGGATGCGCCGCACGGTGCCGGCGAGGACCTCCTTCGAGGGGGCCGCGACGAAGATCGCCTCGGCGTGCTCGGCCGCGAAGGCGACCCCGCGGGGCGAGGCGCCCGCCTGGTAGATGACCGGCGTGCGCTGCGGCGACGGCTCCGAGATGTGCGCGCCCGGCACGGTGAAGAAGCGTCCGCGGTGGTCGATGTCGTGCACCTTCGACGGGTCGGCGAAGACGCCGCGCTCGCGGTCCTCGACGACGGCGTCGTCCTCCCACGAGCCCTCCCACAGCTTGTAGAGCACCTCGAGGTACTCGTCGGCGTGGTCGTAGCGGTCGTCGTGCGCGAGCTGGTCGTCCTGCCCCATGTTGCGCGCAGCGCTCGGCAGGTAGCCGGTGACGACGTTCCAGCCCACGCGGCCGCCCGTGAGGTGGTCGAGCGTCGTCATGCGGCGGGCGAAGGGGTAGGGGTGCTCGAACGCGGTGCCGGCGGTGATGCCGAAGCCGAGGTGCTCGGTGACCGCGGCCATCGCGCTCACGAGCAGGATCGGGTCGTTGACCGGCACCTGCGCGCCGTTGCGCACGGCAGCCTCGCGGGTGCCGCCGTAGACGTCGTAGGTGCCGAGCACATCGGCGATGAAGAGGCCGTCGAAGGCGCCCCGCTCGAGCAGCTGGGCCAGCTCGGTCCAGTAGCCGATGGTGTTGTAGTGCCGCGACCGGTCGTCGGGGTGGCGCCATAGCCCGGAGGACTGGTGCGCGACGCAGTTCATGTCGAAGGCGTTGAAGCGGATCTGGCGTGTCATGCCCGGCATCGTGGCGGGCGCCGGAGGGGCGGGGCAACGGATGGGCGACGCCCGGCGTCATGGCACGTCACGGTCCGTCACACTCGCCCGCCCCGGGCCGCGCGGGCCTACCGTTGCCGCCATGACGCATCCGACCCTCCGCATCGTCGCCGTGAGCGGCAGCGTGCACCGGCCGTCGTCGACGACGGCGCTGGTCGCCGCGCTCGCTGACGCGGTCGCGCGGCGCACGGACGCGACGATCGAGCTCGTCGAGCTCGTCGACGTCGGGCCGCACCTCGGGGGCGCGCTGCGGCGCGAGTCGCTGCCGGCCGCGGCGGAGCGGGCGATCCGCGCCATCGAGGCGGCCGACCTGCTCGTGGTGGGGAGCCCGGTGTACCGGGCGAGCTTCACGGGCCTGTTCAAGCACCTGTTCGACTTCGTCGACCAGCGCGCGCTCGTCGACGTGCCGGTGCTGCTCGCCGCGACGGGCGGCTCCCACCGCCACGCGCTCACGATCGAGCACCAGCTGCGGCCGCTCTTCGCGTTCTTCCAGGCGCTCACGCTGCCCGTCGGCGTCTACGCCTCGAGCGAGGAGTTCGAGCACGGCCGCGTGCGCTGCGCCGCGGTGCTCGACCGCATCGAGGCGGCCGCCGACCGCGCGCTGCCGTACCTGCGCGCCGTGCCGGCGCCGGTGCGCCCCGCCGCGTTCTGACGCGCGCGCGTCATCGGAGGGCGTGCGGCGGTGGTTGGATGAGAGGAATGGACCCCCGCCTCGAGCGCGTGCTGTTCGTGCACGCGCACCCCGACGACGAGACGCTCTCGACCGGCGCCGCGATCGCGACCGTCGCCGCGGGCGGCGGCGACGCGGTCGTCGTGACGTTCACGCTCGGCGAGCGCGGCGAGGTGCGCGCCGAGCGCCAGCCCGACGTCGACCACGTCGGCGTCGGCGAGGTGCGCCGGCAGGAGCTCGACCAGGCGCTCCGCGCGCTCGGCGCGCGCGGCCGCCGCATCCACGGCTGGGACGACTCCGGCATGTCGTGGATCCGCAGCGGCGTCGCGGGCCCCGCGCCCGACGCGCCGCCGACCGCGATGGGCATGGCCGACCCCGACGACCTCGCGGATGCGCTCGGCGTCGTCATCGAGGAGACCGACCCGACGGCGATGGTCACCTACGACGCCGACGGCGGCTACGGCCACCCCGACCACGTGGCCGCGCACCGCGCATCCGTCATCGTCGCCCGCCGCTACGACCTGCCGCTCTACGTGCGCACCGACCGTCCTGCCGACGTCGCCTTCCCGCTCGAGCCCGTGCGGCAGCGGGTGCTCGACGCGCTCGCCGCGCACCGCTCGCAGCTCACCGTCGAGGGCGACGACGTCGTGCACGTCGGGGGCCAGCGCCGGCCGCTCGACGCGGTCGAGCACTACCGGCTGATCGAGACCCGGCCGCCGCGCCGCACGCGCTGGCTGCTGCGCGCCGGTGCGCTGCTCGCGGGCATCGTCATCGGCGTCGTGGGCACCTTCTCGCACCAGCAGGTGCCGTGGGGCATCCTGCTGTCGCTCGTCGCCGCCGTCGGCTTCATCGGCGGCGTGCGCGCGGCATCCGGCTCCCGGCCCATGACGATCGCGGCCGTGCTCGGCGTGGTGGGCGTGATCGCGCTCATCGCGATCGACCCGCTCGGCCGGGGCGCGTTCGGCACCGAGCGCGCGCTCGTGCCGACGAACCTTCCCGGCTGGCTCTGGACCATCGTGCCGGCCGCCGCATCGCTGCTCGCCCTGGCGTGGCCGGACGCCGAGGCCACGCGCCGGATTAGGATGGCAGCGATGAGCCAGGCGCAGCAGCGCCGGCCGGACACCGAGCCGACGGAAGGGGACCGGCAGTGACCTACGTGATCGCGCTCCCGTGCGTCGACGTCAAGGATCGCGCCTGCGTCGACGAGTGCCCCGTCGACTGCATCTACGAGGGGGAGCGGATGCTGTACATCCACCCCGACGAGTGCGTCGACTGCGGCGCGTGCGAGCCGGTGTGCCCGGTCGAGGCGATCTTCTACGAGGACGACACGCCGGAGGAGTGGGCCGAGTACTACGAGGCGAACGTGCACTTCTTCGACGAGATCGGCTCGCCCGGCGGGGCCGCGAAGGTGGGCGTCATCAAGCACGACCACCCGATCGTGGCCGCGCTGCCGCCGCAGGCCTGAGCCGCGGCCGAGCCGATGCTCCGCCTGCCCGACTTCCCCTGGGACACCCTCGCCGACGCCAAGGCGCTCGCGAGCGCGCACCCCGGCGGCCTCG
The DNA here is from genome assembly GCF_007923295.1 of Agrococcus sediminis. GTDB lineage: Bacteria > Actinomycetota > Actinomycetes > Actinomycetales > Microbacteriaceae > Agrococcus > Agrococcus sediminis. The sequence goes on from NZ_VOIR01000014.1 coordinate 141,942, forward strand.
TCGACCTCAGCGTCGGCTCGCCCGTCGACCCGACGCCCGAGCTGCTGCAGCGGGCGCTGCGCGAGGCGACCGACGCGCACGGCTACCCGACGAACTGGGGCACGCCCGAGGCGCGCCGGGCGATCGTCGAGTGGTTCGCCCGCGTGCGCGGCGTGCCGGGCCTGACCGACGAGAGCGTGCTCGTGACGGTCGGCTCGAAGGAGCTCGTCGCCGGCCTCCCGCAGCAGCTCGGCCTCGGCCCGGGCGACGCGGTCGTGCACCCGGCCGTCGCCTACCCGACCTACGACATCGGCGCGCGGATGGCCGGCGCGACGCCGGTGCCCGCCGACGACCCAGGCACCTGGCCCGAGTCGACGAGGCTCGTGTGGCTCAACTCGCCGTCGAACCCGACCGGCGCGGTGCTGGGCGTGGATGCGCTGCGGCGCGTCGTGCGCGCGGCGCGCGAGCGGGGCGTCGTGGTGGCGAGCGACGAGTGCTACGCGCTGCTGCCGTGGGAGGTCGACGAGGCGCCCTCGATCCTCGATCCGCGCGTCACCGACGGCGACCTGTCGGGCCTCATCGCCGTCTACTCGCTCAGCAAGCAGTCCAACCTCGCCGGCTACCGCGCCGCGTTCGTCGCCGGCGACGCGGCGGTCGTGCAGCGGGTGCTCGCGGTGCGCAAGCACCTCGGCCTCATGGCGCCGAGCCCCGTGCAGCATGCGCTCGCGGTCGCGCTCGGCGATGCGAGCCACGTCGACGAGCAGCGCGAGCGCTACCGGGCGCGGCGCGCGCTGCTGCTGCCGGCGCTCCGCGAGCGCGGCTTCGCGGTCGAGTCGGAGGCGGGCCTGTACCTGTGGGCGACCGACGGCACGGATGCGCTCGCGCAGGTCGACGCGCTCGCGCGGCTGGGCATCCTGGTCGCCCCGGGCACCTTCTACGGCGACGCGACCCACGTGCGGGTCGCGCTCACCGCATCCGACGACGACATCGCGGAGGCCGCGGCGCGCCTGCGCGGCTGAGCCCCGGCGGCGTGGGAGGGCGCCGCCGGAGGGCGGGTAGGCTGTCCTGGTGACGACCGAGGACACCGCAACCAGCCCTGCCATCTCGACGCGGGCGAGCGACGCCGGCTCCGCTGCCGGCCGCAGCGTGACGCTCCAGCACGACGGCCGCTCCACCGAGCTGCAGGTGCTCGAGGCCTCGGACGGCCGCTCCGCGATCGACGTGTCGAAGCTCACGCGCGACACCGGCCTCACGGCCCTCGACTACGGCTTCGTCAACACCTCCGCCACCCGCTCGTCGATCACCTACATCGACGGCGACGAGGGCATCCTGCGCTACCGCGGCTACCCGATCGAGGAGCTCGCCGAGCAGAAGACGTTCCTCGACGTCGCGCACCTGCTCATCTACGGCGAGCTGCCGAGCGAGGACGAGCTGGCCGGCTTCGACCAGCGCGTGCGCCGCCACACGCTGCTGCACGAGGACCTGCGCCGCTTCTTCGACGCGCTGCCGCGCGACGCGCACCCGATGAGCGCGCTCTCGAGCGCCGTGAGCGCCCTGTCGACGTACTACGAGCACGACCACGACCCGCGCGACGCCGACAAGGTCGACAAGCAGACCATCCGGCTGCTCGCGAAGATGCCGGTCATCGCCGCGTACGCGCACAAGAAGTCGATCGGGCAGGCGTTCCTCTACCCCGACAACTCGCTCTCGTTCGTCGAGAACTACCTCAAGCTCAACTTCGGCATCCAGGCCGAGGAGTACATCCAGAACCCGGTGATGGTGCGCGCGCTCGAGCGGCTGCTCATCCTGCACGCCGACCACGAGCAGAACGCGTCGACCTCGACCGTGCGGCTCGTCGGCTCGACCGACGCCAACCTGTTCGCCTCGGTCTCGGCCGGCATCCACGCCCTCTCGGGCCCGCTGCACGGCGGCGCGAACGAGGCCGTGCTCGCGATGCTGCGCGGCATCCGCGACTCCGGCGACGGCGTCGAGCGCTTCGTCGAGCGCGTGAAGCGCAAGGAGCAGGGCGTGAAGCTCATGGGCTTCGGGCACCGCGTCTACAAGAACTACGACCCGCGCGCGAAGCTCGTCAAGGCATCCGCCGAGGAGGTGCTCGCGCAGCTCGGCGTGCGCGACCCGCTGCTCGACATCGCGCAGGAGCTCGAGCAGGTCGCGCTCGCCGACGACTACTTCAAGGAGCGCAAGCTCTACCCGAACGTCGACTTCTACACGGGCGTCATCTACAAGGCGATGGGCTTCCCGGAGCGCATGTTCACGGTGCTGTTCGCCATCGGCCGCCTGCCCGGCTGGATCGCGCACTGGCGCGAGATGATGCTCGACCCGCAGACGAAGATCGGCCGCCCGCAGCAGCTGTACGTCGGCCCCACCGAGCGCCACATCTGACCCACCCCGGCCTGCGGCCCCGCCGCTCGCCCCCGTGCCGCCTGCGCGGCTGACCCGGAGCATCCATGACCAGCACCACGCAGGCGACGCCCACCGGCGCCGTCGACCGCTTCTTCAAGATCTCCGAGCGCGGCTCGAGCGTCTCGCAGGAGATCCGCGGCGGCCTCGTCACGTTCTTCGCGATGGCGTACATCATCGTGCTGAACCCGCTCATCATCGGCGGGTTCTCGGCCGACCAGGCGGCGACCGACGTCGAGGGCGGATGGCTCCCCAACGGCCAGGTCGCGGCCGTCACGGCGCTCGTGGGCGGCCTGATGACGCTCGCGATGGGGCTCATCGCCAACGTGCCCTTCGGGCTCGCGGCGGGCCTCGGCATCAACTCGTTCCTCGCCTTCGGCCTCGTGGGCGAGCTGACGTGGCCGGAGGCGATGGGCCTCGTGCTCATCAACGGCCTCATCATCGTGCTGCTCGCCGCGACCGGCCTGCGCCGGATGATCTTCGACGCCGTGCCCGCGGCGCTCAAGAGCGCGATCGCGGTCGGCATCGGCCTGTTCATCGCCTTCATCGGCTTCGTCGACTCGGGCTTCGTGCGCTCGACCGGCATCGCCGCGCCGCCCGTGCAGCTCGGCGACGGCGGCTCGATCACGTCGCTGCCGACCGCGACGTTCGTCATCGGCGTGGTGCTCATGGGCATCCTGATGGCGCTGCGCGTCAAGGGCGCGCTCCTCATCGGCATCGTCGCCACCACGGTGATCGCGATCGTGCTCGAGTCGATCTTCCGCGTCGGCCCGTCGCTCGGCCAGGACCCCGACGCGTGGAACCTCAACGCCCCGGCGCTGCCGACGAGCATCGTCGCGCTGCCCGACCTCTCGCTCGTCGGCCAGGTCTCGTTCGGCTCGTTCGAGCGGATCGGCATGCTCGCGACGACGATGTTCATCTTCACGCTGCTGTTCCTCAACTTCTTCGACGCGATGGGCACGATGACGGGCCTCGCGCGCCAGGCGGGCATCGCGACGCCCGACGGCCAGTTCCCGGGCCTGAAGCGCGCCCTCGTGGTCGAGGGCGTCGGCGCGATCGCGGGCGGCGGCGCGAGCGCGTCGTCGAACACGGTGTTCGTCGACTCCGCGGCCGGCATCGGCGAGGGCGCCCGCACCGGGCTCGCCTCGGTCGTGACCGGCGTGCTGTTCCTGGCCGCGATGTTCCTCACGCCGCTCACGCAGATCGTGCCGCTCGAGGTCGCGGCCGCGACGCTCGTCGTGGTCGGCGCGATGATGATGAGCCAGATCGCCGACATCGACTTCACCGACTTCCGCGTCGCGCTGCCCGCGTTCCTCACGATCGTCGTGATGCCGCTCACCTACAACATCGCCAACGGCATCGGCGTCGGCTTCATCGCGTGGGTGATCATCAACGCCGTCTCCGGGCGCGCGAAGACGATCTCGCCCCTGCTGTGGATCGTCGCGGCGCTCTTCGTCGTGTTCTTCGTGCGCGGACCGCTGCAGGCGCTCATCGGCTGACGCCGTCGGGCGGCCGCCGAGGCTCAGTGCGCCTTCGAGACCTGCGCCAGCACCTCGGGGCCGCGGCGGTCGAGCGCGGCGCCGCCGAAGCGGATGCCGAGCCATGACGCGAGTGCGCCGATCAGGAGCGCCGCCGCGAGCGCGACCCAGCCGAGCCACGGGATCCACAGCGCGGCCACCGCCGGCAGCAGGAACGGCGCGCCCGCGATGCCGAGCACCGGCAGCGAGAGCGCCACGCCTGCGAGCGGCTGCACGCCGCCCGACGAGCCGCGGCCGAGCGGGTTCGAGCCGGGCGGCGGCGCCTCGCCCGGCAGGTGGGCGCCGAGCCACAGCAGCGCGCCGCCGACGAGCCCGTACGTGCCGACGCCGACGGCGAGGCTCGCGGGCAGCGCGTCCCAGCGGCCGGCCGCCCAGCACGCGAGCACGGCGGTGATCGCGAGCGCCGGCACGAAGACGACCGAGGTGCCGAGCAGCCGGCCCGCGCGGTCGTCGACGCCGCGCACCCCGGCGAGCAGGTGCCACGCGAACGCGCTGCTGTCGTAGGCGACGTCGATCTGCAGCATGCTCGCGGCGATGATCGCCGTGAGCAGCGGGAGCACGAGCGCCACGGGCCCACGAGGCACCTCCTCGGCGACGAGCTGCAGGCCCGCGATCATCGCGGGCACGATGAGCACCGCGATCACGTTCATGAGGTGCCGCACGTCGCGGCGGCGGTAGCGGATGCTCCGCGCCGCGATCGCGCCGGCCGGGGTGGCGGGGAGCAGGCGGTCGAGCAGGCGCCCCTCGCGCACCCGTCCGCCGCCGCGGAGCACGATCGGGTTCGTCAGCCGCTCCGCGAGCAGGCGGCCCCACGCCCACCAGCACAGCGCGACCGTGGCGAGGGCGATCGCGAGCTTGGCGGCGGCCTCCGGCCAAGCGCCGGCCGCGACGGCGCGCGGCACGTCGAACACGGCCCCGAGCGGCGTCCACCCGACGACGCGCGACGCATCCGCCACCACCGGCGCCGCGTCGCCCAGCTCGCCGACCCCCGCGGCGAGCGACTGCATGCCGATCGCGACGCCTGCGATCGCGACGAGCAGCAGCAGCGCCATGACGTCGCGGGCGCGGCGGCTCGCGAGCTGCCGGGCGAGCAGGTCGGCGACGACGCGCGTGACGAGCAGCACCGTGAGCACCGCGACCGGCAGCAGCAGCGCGCCCGCGACGAGCGCCGCGGCGGAGGTCGACCAGACGATGAGGCCGATCACGACCGCGAGCACCGCGACCGCGCCCCAGGGGTCGAGCAGCGAGGCGGCGAGCAGCCCGCGCCGCAGCTGCGGCACGCGCACCGGCAGCAGGCTGAAGCGCTCGGGCGCGAGCGGGTCGCTCGTGCCGACGAGCACCGCGATCGCGGTGAGGCCCACGGTGAGCGCGGCGCCCGCGAGCACGGCGGCGTGCGCGCCGAGCTCGGGCACGAGCACGCGGATCGCGATCGCGCCGAGCGCGCTCGAGCCGAGCAGTGACAGCGCGCCGAGCACGCTGAGCACGAGCGCGACGACCGCCCACGGGCTCTCCCGCAGCGAGCCGACGAGCAGCCGGTACCTCAGCGCGATGCAGAGCGCAGCCACGCGAGCGTCTCCGTCCCGAGCGCCTCGCGGCCCACCAGCTGCACGAAGCGGTGCTGCAGGCTCGTGCCTGCGCGCACCTCGTCGAGCGTGCCGGTCGCGAGCAGGCGCCCCTCGGCGACGACGGCGACGCGGTCGCAGAGCGACTCGACGAGCTCCATCACGTGGCTCGAGAGCACGACGGTGCCGCCGGAGGCGACGAAGCCGCGCAGGATGGCGCGGATCGCCTCGCCGGAGACCGGGTCGACCGACTCGAACGGCTCGTCGAGCACGAGGAGGCTCGGGGCGTGGATGAGCGCGCACGCGAGGGCGATCTTCTTGCGCATGCCGGCGGAGTAGTCGGCGACCGCCGTGCCGCCCGTGCCGTCGAGGCCGAGCGCACCGAGCAGGTCGGACGCGCGGGCGACGACGTCGGTCTCGGGCATGCCCCGCAGGAGGCCCGTGTAGCGCAGCAGCTCCGCGCCGGTGAGCCGGTCGAAGAGGTGCACGCCGTCGGGCAGCACGCCCATGATCGCCTTGGCTGCGGCCGGGTCGCGCCAGACGTCGCGCCCCAGCACCGCGGCGGCGCCGTGGTCGGGGCGCAGGAGCCCCGTCGCCATCGAGAGGGTCGTCGTCTTGCCGGCGCCGTTCGGCCCGACGAGCCCGAAGAGCGAGCCCTGCGGCACGGCGAGGGTGAGCCCGTCGACCGCGACCTTCTGCCCGAAGCGCTTCGCGAGCTGCTGCAGGTGCAGCGCGGGGACCGGCGCCGCGGCGGGCTCCGCCGCCTCCATCAGTGGAGGGCCGCGTTCAGCTCGACGCCGCGGCCGTCGCGCGCGACGACCTCGACGGCGCCCGAGACCGAGTTGCGGCGGAAGAGCAGACCCGGCCGGCCCGAGAGCTCGACCGCCTTCACCGTCTCGCCGCCGGGCTGGACCGTGACCTTGGTGCCCGCGGTGACGTAGAGCCCCGCCTCGACGACCGAGTCGTCGCCGAGCGAGATGCCGACGCCCGCGTTCGCGCCGAGCAGCACGCGCTCGCCGAGCACGATGCGCTCGGTGCCGCCGCCCGAGAGCGTGCCCATGATCGACGCGCCGCCGCCGATGTCGGTGCCGTCGCCGACGACCACGCCCTGCGAGATGCGGCCCTCGACCATCGAGGCGCCGAGCGTGCCCGCGTTGAAGTTCACGAATCCCTCGTGCATGACGACGGTGCCGGGCGCGAGGTGCGCTCCCAGGCGGATGCGCGCGGCGTCGCCGATGCGGACGCCCTCGGGCAGCACATAGTCGGTCATGCGCGGGAAGCGGTCGAGCACCTGCACCTGGATGCCCGCGCGCTGCAGCTGCACGCGGTGGGCGGCCGCCCACGCGGGGTCGACGGGGCCGGCGCTCGTCCACGCGACGAGCGGCAGCGCGCCGAAGATGCCGTCGAGGTTGATCGAGTTCGGGCGCACGAGGCGGTGGCTCAGCAGGTGCAGGCGCAGGAAGGCGTCCTCGACCGACGACGGCGGCGCATCCAGGTCGATCTCCACCAGGCGGTGCTCGACGTCGACGCCGCGCTCGGGGACGGGGCCCGCCTGCTCGGCCAGGCCCTCGGGCGCGGCGGCGCCGTCGGCCGCGCCGAGCGCCGGCGCCGGGTACCAGGCGTCGAGGATGCGCCCGTCGAAGACGGTGACGAGCGCATGTCCGTGTGCGGGGCGAGCCATGCTCCGAGTCTAGGCTGGAGGCCATGGCCGCTCCCTCGCTCGACCTGTCCGCGACCGCCGTCGACCTCACCCGCCAGCTCTGCGACATCGACTCCGTCTCCGACAACGAGGGACCCCTCGCCGACGCGATCGAGGCGGCCGTGCGCGCGCACCCGCACCTCGACGTGTCGCGCGTCGGCGACACCGTCGTGGCGCGCACGCACCTCGGGCGCGACCGGCGGGTCGTGATCGCCGGGCACATCGACACCGTGCCGATCAACGGCAACGTGCCGGTGCGCGACGTCGAGGTCGACGGGGAGCCGCACCTGTGGGGCCGCGGCACCGTCGACATGAAGGCGGGCGTCGCCGTGCAGCTCAAGCTCGCCGCCGAGCTCGCCGAGCCGGACGTCGACGTCACGTGGATCTGGTACGACCACGAGGAGGTGGGGGAGGACCGGAACGGCCTGCGCCTGCTGGCCGCCGCCCATCCCGAGCTCATGGAGGGCGACTTCGCCATCCTGGGCGAGCCCTCCAACGGCCACATCGAGGGCGGCTGCAACGGCACGCTGCGGGCCGAGATCCGCACGCGCGGCGTGCGCGCCCACTCGGCGCGCTCGTGGGTCGGGCACAACGCCATCCACGACGCCGCCGAGGTGCTGCAGGTGCTGCAGTCGTACCGGCCGCGGTCGATCGAGGTGGAGGGGCTGACGTTCCGCGAGGGCCTGAACGCCGTCATGATCTCCGGCGGCGTCGCCGGCAACGTCATCCCCGACGAGTGCGTCGTGCAGGTCAACTACCGCTTCGCGCCGTCGCGCTCGGTGCAGGAGGCGACCGAGCACGTCGTCGACCTCTTCGAGGGCTTCGACGTGCGCGTCGTCGACGCGGCCGCGGGCGCCCGCCCGGGCCTCGACGCGCCGCTCGCGCAGGAGTTCATCGACGCCGTCGGCGCGACGCCGCAGCCGAAGTACGGCTGGACCGACGTCGCCCGCTTCTCGGCGCTCGGCATCCCAGCCGTCAACTTCGGCCCCGGCGACCCGACGAAGGCGCACGCCGACGACGAGTCGGTGCCGGTCGCGCAGATCGTCGCGACCGAGGAGAGCCTCCGCACGTGGCTCTCGCGGGCCTGACCGACCGGGGCGCCCGCCTCGCCGAGCGCTGGTGGCTGTGGCCGCTCGCGCTGTGGCTCGTCTCGCGGCTCGTGAGCACGGCGTTCCTCGGCGCCTTCGCGGGCGTGCAGGGGCGCTCGTTCTGGACGCCCGCGGGCCCGGGGCTGCTCGACTACTCGACCATGTGGGACGCCCACTGGTACTACATCGTCGCCATGTCGGGCTACCCGGCCGAGCTGCCGCTCGACGACGACGGGCACGTGGGGGAGAACGCCTGGGCGTTCATGCCCGTCTACCCGATGCTCGCGCGCGCGATCATGGCGCTCGGGCTGTCGTGGGATGCGGCGGCGGTGCTGCTGTCGGTCGCGGCCTCGGCGGCGTTCGCGCTCGTGGCCTACCGGCTCCTGCAGGAGATCGCGCCGGGCCGCGAGCGGTTCGCGCTCGCGCTCGTGCTGCTGTCGCCCGTCGCGCCCGTGCTGCAGCTCGGCTACGCCGAGTCGCTCTTCCTGCTGCTGCTCTCGGGCGCGCTGCTCGCATGGCGGCTGCGCGCGTGGGAGTGGCTGTGGGTGCTGGTGCCGATCATGTCGCTCACGCGCCCGGGCGGGCTCGCGTTCGCGCTCGCGCTCGGGCTGTGGTTCCTCGTGCGCTGGGCCCGCGAGCGCGACGCGTTCCCACCGAGGGAGCGGTGGATGCTCGTGGGGCTCGGGGCGTGGAGCGCGCTGTGGGGCTTCGGCTGGCTCATCGCCTGCACCGTCGTGACCGGGAGCATCGACTCCTACCTCGAGACCGAGCTCAGCTGGCGGTCGGCGTACATCGGCCGACAGGAGCTCGTGCCGTTCACACCCTGGCCGATCGGGCTCGAGTGGTGGTTCGGCCCGTGGTGGCCCGTGTGGCTCGTCGGCATCGTCGCGGCGGCGGTCGCGCTGCTCGCCGGCCCCTGGGCAAGCGGCGTCGCGCTCGAGGGGAGGCTCTGGACGATCGCGTACCTCGTCTACCTCGCCGCGGTCTGGTTCCCGCAGTCGTCGACGTGGCGGCTGCTGCTGCCGATCTTCCCCGCCGCGGCGATCGTCGCCGCGCTGCGGCCGGGGTGGGCGCGGGCGCTCGTGCTCGCCGCGTCGATCGCGCTGCAGCCGGTGTGGATCTGGTTCTGCTGGCACCACATCGCCCCGGACTGGAGCGTGCCGTAGGGCGCACGGCCATGCGCCGCGCCTGCCGGAACTGTCAGCGGGACATGAGACAATAGAGCCACGAGAACTGAAGGGGGAGCCGCATGGCCGCCATGAAACCACGCACCGGCGATGGACCGCTCGAGGCCGTCAAGGAGGGCCGGCTCATCGTCGTCCGCGTCCCGCTCGAGGGCGGAGGCCGGCTGGTCGTCTCCGTGAACGACGAGGAGGCCGCCGCGCTCCACAGGGCGCTGGGCGAGGTCGTCGTCTCCGCATGACACCGGCGGGCCGCTGAGCCCGACAGCTGAAGGGGCCGATCCACTGGCGGATCGGCCCCTTCGCCGTCGGTGCGGCGAGGCTCAGCGGGTGGGCTCGGGGAGCCGCACGATCTGCAGCAGGCCGTCGCCGACGGGCGACACGGCGGCGCGCACGGCGTCGCTCGTCGAGAGCTCCTTCAGCAGCGCCCGCACGTCGGCGACGCTGTCGTCGCGCTGCGCGGGATCGGCGACGCGGCCGCCGAGCAGCGCGTGCGCGACGAGCACCGAGCCGCCCACGCGCACGAGCGCGAGGGCGTGCTCGACGTACTCGAGGATGCCGGCGGTGTCGGCGTCGAGGAAGACGATGTCGTAGCTCGCCTCGTTCATGCGGGGCAGCAGGTCGCGCGCCTTGCCCGTGATGAGCCGCGCGCGCGTGACCGGGATCCCGGCCTGCGAGAACGCGGCGCGCGCGTGCTGCTGGTGGTCGAGCTCGGTGTCGATCGAGGTGAGGGTCGCACCCGGGGCGCCGCGCAGCAGCCACAGGCCGCTCACGCCGGCGCCGGTGCCGACCTCCAGGATGGCGTTCGCCTGCGTCGCCGCGGCGACGGCGGCGAGCTGCGCCCCGACGCTGGGCGCGACGGCGGTGATGCCGAGCTCGCCGGAGGCGTCTCGTGCTGCGGTGAGCACCTCGTCCTCGGCGGCGAGGTCGTCGAGGTACTTGGCGATGAGCGATGGTGTCTGCACGGTTCCTCCGCCCGCGAGCCTACCGAGCCCGGCGCATCCGGCCCGCCGCGGCTCGCCGCCCGGAGGCGCACCCGCGCGGCTCGACTACCCTGGAGGGGTGTCCTTCGCCGGCATCACCCTCGACAAGCTGCTGCTCATCGCGCTGCTCGCGGCCTTCCTCATCGGCCCCGAGCGGCTGCCCGCGCTCGCCGAGAAGCTCGGCGCCCTCGTGCGGGGCCTGCGCGACCTCGCCGGCGGCGCGAAGGAGCGGATGCGCGAGGAGATGGGGCCGGAGTTCGACGAGGTCGACTGGCGGAAGCTCGACCCGCGGCAGTACGACCCGCGGCGCATCGTGATGGAGGCGCTGCGCGACCCGCCCGAGGACTTCGCGAGCGCGTCGGCGAAGGCGTCGGTCGCGACCGTGACGGGCCTGCCCGCACGGCCCTCGGGCCCGATGCGGTTCGACGACGAGGCGACCTAGCCCCGCGCGGCGCTCACGCGGGGGCGAGCGGCAGGCTGCGGCGGGCGATCGGCCGCGTGCCGCGGAGCGCCTCGGCGAGCGCGATGACCGCGGCGGCCGCCGGGTCGGTGGGCTCGGCAGCGACGACCGGCGCGCCCGCGTCGCCGCCGGCGCGCAGCGCCACCGACAGCGGGATGCGCGCGAGCAGCGGCACGCCGAGGCGCCGCGCGGCCTCGTCGCCGCCGCCCGCGCCGAAGAGCTCGAGGATGGAGCCGTCGGGCTGCGCGAGCCCGGCCATGTTCTCGACGACGCCCAGCACCCGCTGCCCGGTCTGCCGCGCCACCTCGGCGGCCCGCTCGGCGACATCGGCCGCCGCGCGCTGCGGGGTCGTCACGACGAGCACCTCCGCGTGCGGCAGCAGCTGGCCGAGCGAGATCGCCACGTCGCCGGTGCCCGGCGGCATGTCGATGAGCAGCACGTCGAGGTCGCCCCACCAGACGTCGGCGAGGAACTGCTGCAGGGTGCGGTGCAGCATGGGCCCGCGCCACGACACGGAGCGGTTGCCGTCGACGAACATGCCGATCGACACGAGCCGCACGCCGTGCGCCTCCGGCGGCATCATCATGTCGCCGACGCGCGTGGGCCGGGCGTCGGTGCCGAGCAGCGCCGGGATCGAGTAGCCGTGCACGTCGGCGTCGATCACGCCGACCGAGAGCCCGCGCGCCGCGAGCGCGACGGCGAGGTTGGCGGTGACGGTCGACTTCCCCACGCCGCCCTTGCCGCTCGCGACGGCGATGATGCGGGTCAGGGTGCCCGGCCCCAGCTGCGCCGGCCGCGAGCCGCGCAGCCGCTCGACGAGGGCCTGCCGCACGGCGGGCGCCATGACGCCGACCTCGACCTCCACGCGCTCGACGCCCGGCACCGACGCGGCCGCCTGCCGCACATCCGCCTGGATCCGGTCGGCCGCCGGGCACGCGGCCACGGTGAGCTCGAGCCGGATGCGCGCGACCGTGCCGTCGAGGACGGCCTCGGGGATCATGTCGAGCTCGACGAGCGGCCGCCGGATCTCGGGGTCGACGACCGTCGAGAGCGCCCGGGCGAGCGCAGGGTCGATCGTCACTGCGGGGCGCGCCGCTCGTCGAGGTCGTCGACGAACGACTTCAGCTCGGCGCGGATGAACTCGCGGGTGGCCATGTCGCGCATCGCCATGCGCAGCGCCACGACCTCGCGGGCGAGGTACTCGGTGTCGTTGAGGTTGCGCTCGGCGCGCAGGCGGTCCTGCTCGATCTGCACGCGGTCGCGGTCGTCCTGCCGGTTCTGCGCGAGCAGCAGCAGGGGAGCGGCGTAGGAGGCCTGCAGGCTGAGCACGAGCGTCAGCAGCGGGAAGCCCTGGTCCTGCGGGTCGAACTGCGCCTCGGGCGGCATGAGCGAGTTGTAGCCGAGCCAGAAGGTGACGAAGATCGTCATCCCGATGAGGAACGCGGGCGTGCCCATCGCGCGAGCGAACGACTCGGTGAAGCGGCCGAAGCGGTCCTTCGACTCGGGCATGCGGATGCCGCGGCGCGACTTCGGGCGCGCGAACCGGTCGTCGCGCTCAGCCACGCGGCGCCTCCTCCTGCGCGCGCCAGTCCTCGGGCAGCAGGTGGTCGAGCACGTCGTCGATCGTCACGACGCCCACGAGCCGCCCGGCCGGGTCGACGACCGGCACCGACACGAGGTTGTAGGCGGCGAGCTGGCGCGTGACCTCGGCGGCGGAGGTGGAGGACAGCACGGGCTCGATCTGGTCGTCGAGCAGCGTGCCGACGCGCTCGTTCGGCGGGTAGCGCAGCAGGCGCTGGAAGTGCACCATGCCGAGGAAGCGGCCGGTCGGCGCCTCGTACGGCGGCAGCGTGACGCAGATGGCGGCGGCGAGCGCCGGCGCGACCTCGTGGCGGCGGATGAGCGCGAGGGCCTCGGCGACGGTGGCGTCGGAGGCGAGGATGATGGGCTCGGTCGTCATGAGCCCGCCCGCGGTGTCGGCGCCGAACGCGAGCAGCATGCGCACGTCCTCCGCCTCCTCGGGGTCCATGAGCTCGAGGAGCGTCTCGCCGCGGTCGGCGGGCATGTGCGCGATGAGGTCGGCGGCGTCGTCCGGCTCCATCTGGTCGAGCACGTCGGCGGCGCGGTCGTCCTCGAGCGCGTTGAGGATCTGGATCTGCCGATCCTCGTGCATCTCCTCGAGGATGTCGGCGAGCCGGTCGTCCGAGAGGTCCTCGGCGACCTCCATCATGCGCTGCTGCGGCAGGTCGAGCATCGCCGACGCGGCGTCGGCCGCGGGCAGCTCCTCGAGCGAGGCGAGCAGGTGCTCGGTGTCGTGCTCGGCGCCCGGCTCGTGCTCCACCTCGTGCCAGCGCGCGAGCGCCGTCGGGCCCTTGCCGAACGGCCCGGTCTTGGGCTTGCGCAGGAAGAGCTCGTCGACCTCCCACTCGCCGGGGCCGCGCTCGGCGATCGAGAGGTCCTCGAGCGTCGCGCCCGAGCCGTCGCGCAGGCGCACCTGGCGGCCGAGCACGTCGGCGAGCAGCAGGCGCTCGCCGCCGCGCTGGCGGAAGCGGCGGTCGCTGATGGCGGAGGCGATGAGCTGCCCGCCGCCGATCGACAGCAGCCGGCCGATCGAGAGGAAGACCTTCTGGCGGCTCGTGTCCTCGACGACGAGGCCGACGACGCGCGGGGAGGCGTCCTGCCGCGGCACCGTCACCACGTCGCGCACCTTGCCGATCCGCTCACCGGCGGGGTCGAAGACGCCCGCGCCGGCGAGGCGCGCGACGAAGACGGTGGGTGCGCTCATGCCGTCCAACGTACCGCGCGCGGTGACGCCGACAGCGAACCGGACCGGGCCGCGCGGGGTGCGCGTGGGAGACTGGGAAGGTGAGCATGTTCCAGGGAGCAGCGCGCGGGGACCAGCAGCTGCCGCGCGGCGTGGTCGTGGCGTCGTTCGAGACGTACGAGCAGGCGCAGGCGGCGATCGCGAAGGTGTCGGGCGCCGACGCCGACCTCGCGGGCCTGGCCATCGTCGGCAACGACCTGAAGATCGTCGAGCGCATCACCGGCCGCCTCACCTGGGGCAAGGTCGCCGGCGCGGGCGCGCTGCGCGGTCTCGGCTTCGGCGCCTTCATCGGCCTCGTCTACATGCTCTTCGTGCCCGAGGCGATCAGCTCGGTGCTGCTGTTCCCGCTCCTCGGCCTCGCGTTCGGCATCCTGCTCGGGGTGCTCTCGCACGCGATGACGCGGCGCAAGCGCGACTACGCCTCGGTGCAGCAGGTGCTCGCGGGCCGCTATGACGTGATGGCGCCGCAGCAGACCGCCGGCAAGGCCATGCACATCATCGGGCAGCGCGGCACGCCGGTGCCGGCCGAGGAGCCCGAGGCCGCGCCGACCGCGCAGCAGCCGGCAGCGCCGGCAATGCCCGAGCAGCTGCCGCCGCCCGGCGCCGCGGCACCCCCCGAGCAGCCCTCAGACGAGCGCCGCTGAGGTGCGCGCCGCCTCGCGCACCGCATCGGTGACGAGGTCGAGCAGCGGCGAGGCGAGGTTCCAGCGCTGCCAGTGCAGCGGCACCTCGATGCCGTCGTCGGCGAGCTGCACGAGCGAGCCGTCGGCGACGCCCGCCTCGTACTGGCCCGGCAGCAGCATGCCCCAGCCCAGGCCCATCCGGATCGCCTCGGCGTACTCGGCCGAGGCGCTGATGATGTGGCGGGGCGCCTCGGCGCGGGCGCCGTGGCGCCGCGCGAAGGCCGCCTGCAGCGTGTCGTGCAGGTCGAAGTCGACGATCGGAGCGCGCTCGAGGGCGGCCCGGGTCGGCCCGTCGGCGAACCAGCGCTCGGCGAAGGCGCGCTCGGCCACGGCGACGTAGCGCATCCGGCCGAGCGGGCTCGAGACGCAGCCAGCGACGGGCGTGCGCTGCGAGGTCACCGCGGCCATGACCGAGCCCTGCTCGAGCAGCTGCGCGGTGCGCTCCTGATCCTCGCGGCGGATGTCGAAGGTGACGTCGCGCTGCGCGGCGACCGCGCCGAGCGCCGGCAGGAACCACGTGATGAGCGAGTCGGCGTTGACCGCGAGCGGGATGCGGGGAGCAGCGGCCTCCTCGCCGAGCGCGACGCGGGTGTCGTGCTCGAGGAGCGCGAGCTGCCGCGCGAGGCGCACGAGCGGCTCGCCGGCCTCGGTCGCGCGCACCGGCTTCGTGCGGCGCAGCACGACGCGGCCGACCCGCTGCTCGATGGCGCGGATGCGCTGGCTCACGGCGCTCGGGGTGATGCCGAGCTGCGCGGCGGCCCGGTCGAGCGTGCCGGCGTCGACGGCCGCCGCGAGCGTGCGCAGCTGATCGAGGGGCAGGTCCACGGCTCGATCGTAGATGAAGCGCAGCTTCCGATGCTGCAGGATCCTTCGCTGGTCTGCAGATCGCGGCGCGCATAGCCTCGAGCACGTGGATCAGCAGCTCATCGCCCTCGCCTCGGGCCTCGGCGCCTCGCTCGGGCTCATCATCGCCATCGGCGCGCAGAACGTGCACGTGCTGCGGCAGGGCATGCGCCGCGAGCACGTCGGGCTCGTGATCGCGATCTGCGCGGTGTCGGATGCGCTGCTCGAGACCGCGGGCGTCGCGGGCCTCGGCGCGGTGATCTCGGGCATCCCGTGGCTCGAGGCGGTCGCCCGGTGGGGCGGCGCGCTCTTCCTGCTCGTCTACGCGGCGCTCGCCGCGCGCCGCGCGTGGCGCGGCGACGACCGGCTCGAGCTCGCGCCGGAGCCCGTCGGGGAGGGACAGGCGGCACCGGGCGCGCCCGCTGGCACCGCGGTCGCCCGGCGCTCGGCGTCGGCGCTGTCGGTCGCGGGCACGACGCTCGCCATCACCTGGCTCAACCCGCACGTGTACCTCGACACCGTGGTGCTGCTCGGCTCCGTCTCGACGGGCTTCGCCGACGACCGCTGGTGGTTCCTCGCCGGCTCGATCGCGGGCTCGGTCGTCTGGTTCACGGCGCTCGGCCTCGGCGCGCGCCTGCTCGCCCCCGTGCTCCGCACCCGGCGCGCGTGGCGCATCCTCGACGCCGGCATCGCGGCCGTCATGCTCGCGATCGCCATCGCCCTCGTCGCGGGCTGAGGGTCAGCGCTCGCGCACCCGACGCATCCACGCCTCCACCTCGTCGGCGGTGCGCGGGATCGCGCCCGAGAGGTTCCGGGCGCCGTCGGCGGTGACGACGATGTCGTCCTCGATGCGCACGCCGATGCCGCGCAGCTCCTCCGGCACGGTGAGGTCGTCGGCCTGGAAGTAGAGGCCCGGCTCGATCGTGAAGACCATCCCCTCGCGCACGACGCCGTCGTGGTAGAAGTCGCGGCGGGCGGCGGCGCAGTCGTGGACGTCGAGGCCCAGGTGGTGGCTCGTGCCGTGCACCATCCAGCGGCGGTGCAGCTGCTGGTCGGGCTCGAGGCTCTGCTCGGCCGGGATCGGCAGCAGGCCCCACTCGGCGGTGCGGCGGGCGATGACCTCCATCGCGGCGGCGTGCACCTCCTTGAAGACGATGCCCGGTCGCACGATCGCGAACGCCGCGTCGGCCGCCTCGAGCACCGCGTCGTAGACCTTGCGCTGCAGCTCGGTGAACTCGCCCGAGATGGGCAGCGTGCGCGTGATGTCGGCGGTGTAGAGGCTGTCGACCTCGACGCCCGCGTCGAGCAGGATCAGGTCGCCCTCGCGCACCCGGCCGTCGTTGCGCGTCCAGTGCAGGTAGCACGCGTGGTGGCCGGAGGCCGCGATCGTGTCGTAGCCGACCGCGTTGCCGTCGAGCCGCGCGCGACGGTGGAAGGCGCCCTCCACGACGCGCTCGCCGCGCTCGTGCCGGGTCGCCTCGGCGAGGTCGGCGATCACGTCGTCGAAGCCGCGCGCGGTCGCGTCGACCGCGGCCTGCACCTCGGCGATCTCGTACGCGTCCTTCACGAGCCGCAGCTCCGACAGGTCGCGCGCGAGCACGTCGCCGTCGGGGTTCGCGCCCGCGACCATCGCCTCGACCGCGGCGTCGGCGCCGGCGACGACCAGTGCATCCGCCTCGCCTCCGGCCTCGAGCGCGCCCGCGAGGCCGTCGAGGTCGGCGACGCGGAGGCCCAGCTCCGCGGCGACGTGGTCGAGCGACGGGCGCGGGCCGACCCAGAACTCGCCGATCGCGGGGTTGGCGTAGAACTCGGTCGTGCCGCGCCCGGCGGGCCCGCGGAAGTAGAGGGTCGCCTCGTGGCCGTCGCCCGTGGGCTCGAGCACGAGCACCGAGTCGGGCTCGGCGTCGGAGCCCCAGCCGGTGAGGTAGGTGAAGTCGGGGTGCGGCCGGAACGGGTAGTCGGTGTCGTTCGAGCGCACCTTGAGCCCGCCCGCGGGGATCACGAGGCGCACGCCCGGGTGCATCGCCGAGATGCGCGCCCGGCGCTCGGCGGCGGGGGCGGCGGATGCGCGCGGCGCGGGCGTCGTCGCCTCGCGCTCGGCCCAGCCGGTCTGCACCTGCTCGGTGAACGCCGATCCCGTCGGCGTGGTGGAACGGTTGGTCGTGCCCTGCATCGTCGTCGATTCGCTCATGGGCCCCATCATCCCACCGCCGAGGAGGCTCGCAGGCCCGCGATCTAGACTGCCCCGATGCGCGTGCCGGCACCGATCGACCTCAGCGGGATCGACCCGATCGCGCCCGAGGAGGTGCGCGTCTGGGCGCGCGACTACGCCTTCGCGGCGCACATGCACGTGCGCTCCGCGCTCGACCCGTCGCCGCCGCGGCTCACAGGGATGCCGGGCGCGCGCGTGCACGCGGTGCTCATCCCCGGCGTCGTCGAGACGTGGCGCTTCATGGAGCCGCTCGCGAAGCGGCTCGTGCACGCCGGGCACGCGGTGCACTTCGTGCCGGAGCTGGGCCGCAACCTCCGGCCGGTGCTCGAGTCGGCACCCGTCGTCGGAGCGGTCGTCGACCGGGTCGCGGCCGCGCACCCGCACGCGCGCATCGTGCTCGTCGGCCACTCGAAGGGCGGCCTGATCGGCAAGCGCGTGCTCGTCGACCGCGCGCTCGACGCGGCGCAGGCGCAACCGGCCGGGCTCGTGGCGCTCGCCACGCCGTTCGCCGGCTCGTCGCGCGCCAGGCTGCTGCCGGGCGGCTACATCCGCGAGTTCGACCCGTCGAACGCGATGCTCGCCGCGCTCGCGGCCGAGCGCAGCGCCGACGCCCGCATCCGCGTCGTGCTGCCGCGCATCGACCCGCACGTGCCGCAGAACCGCGTGCCCGACGGCATGCGCGGCGTGCGCCTCGAGGCCGCCGGGCACTTCCGGCCGCTCGCGACCCGGGAGGCGGCGGATGCGGTGCTCGCCGCGATCGCGGAGCTCACGGGCGAGTCGGCCGCGTCGCCCGCAGCCCCGGCTCAGCCGCGGTAGCGCAGCTGCACGAGCACCGGCCGGTGGTCGGTGCCGACGTCGTCGAGCCCCGTCAGCACGCGCGCGGCGACCGGCTCCCAGTCGGGCGTCGCGACCACGTGGTCGATCTGCGCGCCCAGCCACGGCGGCGCCCACGTCGGCCACGAGCCGACCGCACCCGCGCCCACGGCGCTCGCGGCGTCGCGGCACGTGCCGAGGTCGCCGCCGTCGGTGCGCGTCGACCACCAGTGGTCGAGGGTCGAGTTGAAGTCGCCGGCCATCACGACCGAGTCGGAGCCGTCGCAGAGGCCCGCGACGAAGTCGAGGTCGGCGCGCCAGTTGCGCATCTGCTGCGGCACCGGCGCGACCGGGTGGGCCGACACGAGCACCGGCCCGTCGCCGTCGTCGGGCCGCGCCACGACGGTCGGCAGCGTGCGCGTGCCGCCGACCGACAGGTCGGTCGTGTACTCGCCGAGCGCGGCCGAGATGAGCAGCGTCGTGTTGAGCGCGCCGTAGCTGGGGGAGTAGTCGGTGGTGTGCACCCAGAACGGGTTGCCGCGCGCGCCGAGCAGCTCGGCCACCTCGACGCCCAGCGGCAGCGTCGTCTCGGGCAGCATCACCGCATCCGCCCCCGTCTCGTCGATGACGCGCGCGATCTCCTCGGCGCCGGGCTCGTCGCCGAGGGTGTTCCAGGTGAGCACGATGAGGTCGTCGGAGGCGCGGTCGAGGGCCTGCCCGTCGTCGAGGCCGCGCGAGGCGTGGATGCCGCCCGAGACGAGCGCGAACACCAGCAGCATCGACACGACGCCGAGCACGAAGGGCCGCACGCGCCGCCAGCCGACGAAGGCGAGCGCGACGACCGCGAGCGCGAGCGCGATGCCGATGACGCCCACCCGCATCGACACGACCTGCGCCACGACCGGCGCCTGCTCGAGCCCGAGCGCCTGCGGCCACGCGGCGACCGCGAGGCACGCGGCGATCACGAGGGCGAGCAGCCAGCCGAGGATCACGAGCATCACGGCGAGCGTAGTCTTCCAGGGTGGAGCACGACTGGGAGGGCATCGGCCCCATCGACCTGCACGCCCACTCGCGCGAGTCGGACGGCACGGATGCGCCCGGCGACGTCGTGCGGGCGGCCGCGGCCGCGGGGCTCGGTGCCGTCGCCCTCACCGACCACGACACGGTCGCAGGCTGGGCCGAGGCCGCGGTCGCGGCGATCGAGAGCGGCATCGTGCTCATCCCGGGCGTCGAGTTCTCGGCGCAGATCGGTCCGGCGAGCGTGCACGTGCTCGGCTACCTGCTCGACCCGGAGGCGGAGGCGTTCATCGGCGAGCGCGAGCGCATCCGGCTCGAGCGCGTCGAGCGCGCCGAGCGCATGGTGCACGCGATCGGCCAGGACTACCCGCTCACGTGGCAGCACGTCGAGGAGCACTCCGCGCCCGGCGCCACGATCGGCCGCCCCCACATCGCCGATGCGCTCGTCACGCTCGGCATCGTCGCCGACCGGTCGGCCGCGTTCGAGGGCATCCTGCACTGGCAGGGCGGCTACTACCAGCCGCACCACGCGCCGGCGCCCGAGGAGGCGATCGGCATCATCAAGGACGCGGGCGGCGTCGCCGTGCTCGCGCACCCGGCGGCGCGCGGGCGTGCGGTGATGCGGATGGGCTCGCTCGGCGACCTGGTCGGCGCCGGCCTCGACGGCGTCGAGGTGTGGCACCGCGACAACGACGAGCCCTCCCGGCGGCAGCTGCTCGCCGATGCCGAGCGGCTGTCACTGCTCGTCACCGGCTCGAGCGACTACCACGGCGACGGCAAGCCGAACCGGCTGGGGGAGCACACCACCGACCCCGCCGTGCTCGCCGAGATCGTGCGCCGCGCGACCGGCTGGGCCCCGGTCATCCCCGCCTGACCCCCGCCGCGCCCCGCGCCCCCGTCCGCGGAGTGCGCCTCCGGGGATCGAGTGGCGCCTGCGGGGATCGAGTGGCGCCTGCGGGGATCGAGTGGCGCCTGCGGGGATCGAGTGGCGCCTGCGGGGATCGAGTGGCGCCTGCGGGGATCGAGTGGCGCCTCCGGCGATCGAGTGGCGCTTCCGGTGAGTGACTGGCGCCTCCGGCGATCGACTGGCGAGAGCGCGCGAACAGCCGGCCGCCGCCGCCCGATCGCGGGAGCCGCCGCTCGATCGCACAAGCCGCCACTCGATCGCGCGAGGCGCCACTCGATCGCGCGGGCCGCCACTCGATCGCGGGAGGCGCCACTCGGGGGAGGCGGGACGGGCGCGGGCGGGGCGCACGACGACGGCCGCCCCGCGGAGTGCGGAGCGGCCGTCGAGCGGATGCGCGGTGCGCGGCGGACGGTCAGGCCTGCGCGGGCGGAGGGGTGGCCGAGCCCGAGCGGCTGCGGCGGCGCCGACGGCGCGCCGGGGCGGCGTTGCCGTCGTGGTGCTCGGTGCCGCCGCCGTCGTGCGTGCCGCGTCCCTCGGGCGCGGGCACCGCATCCGTGGTCCTGGGCTGGCCCTCGCCGCCGGAGCGGCCGCGGCCGCCGCGACGACGGCGCGGGCGGTCGCCCTCGGCGCGCTCGCGGCCGGGCGCCTCGGCGCGCGCGCCGGGCGCGACGCCCTCGCGCTTGGCCTCCTTGTTGGGCGGCGTCGCGTGCAGGCGGCCCTTGACGCCGGCCGGGATGTTGAGGTCGCTGTAGAGGTGCGGGCTCGACGAGTAGGTCTCGACCGGCTCGGGGCGCCCGAACTCGAGCGCGCGGTCGATGAGCGCCCACTTGTGCAGGTCGTCCCAGTCGACGAAGGTGACGGCGATGCCGGTGCGGCCGGCGCGGCCGGTGCGGCCGACGCGGTGCAGGTAGGCCTTCTCGTCCTCGGGGATCGTGTGGTTGATGACGTGCGTGATGTCGTCGACGTCGATGCCGCGGGCGGCGACGTCGGTCGCGATGAGCACGTCCTTCTTGCCGGCCTTGAACTGCGCCATGGCGCGCTCGCGCGCCTCCTGGCTCATGTCGCCGTGCACGGCGGCCGCCGAGAAGCCGCGGTCGATGAGCTCCTCGGTGAGGCGCGAGGCGGCGCGCTTCGTGCGCGTGAAGACGACGGCCTTGCCGCGGCCCTCGGCCTGCAGGATGCGGGCGACGACCTCGTCCTTGTCGAGCGAGTGCGCCCGGTAGACGACGTGCTGGATGTTGGCCTGCGCGATGGTCTCGTCGACGTCGGTCGCGCGGATGTGCAGCGGCCGCGACATGAAGCGGCGCGCGAGGGCGACGACCGCGCCCGGCATCGTGGCCGAGAACAGCATCGTGTGCCGCACCGCGGGGGTCTTCGAGAAGATCTTCTCGACGTCGGGCAGGAACCCGAGGTCGAGCATCTTGTCGGCCTCGTCGAGCACCATCTCCTTCACGTTGGAGAGGTCGAGGATGCGCTGCTGCACGAGGTCGAGGAGGCGGCCGGGGGTGCCGACCACGATCTGCGCGCCGGCCTTCAGCTGGTCGATCTGGCCCTCGTACGCCTTGCCGCCGTAGATGGAGACGACCGTCGTCGGACGGTTGGAGGTGATGAGCTCCATGTCCTCGGTCACCTGCACGGCGAGCTCGCGCGTGGGCACCACGATGAGCGCCTGCACGCCGGCCGCGGGCTCGGCGCCGAGGCGCTGCGCGAGCGGCAGGCCGAACGCGAAGGTCTTGCCGGTGCCGGTCTTGGCCTGGCCGATGATGTCCTGGCCCGACAGCGCGAGCGGGATCGTCTGCGTCTGGATCGGGAAGGGCTCGAGGATGCCGCGGTCGGCGAGGGCCTGGACCATGTCGGCGTCGATGGAGAGGTCTTGGAAGGTCAAGAGAGGGTTCCGCCTGTTCGTCTACTCCGACCAGCGTACCCGGGGGCGTGCGGGCGCGGCCGCATCGCGGCCCTAGACTGCTCGACTGTGGTGAAGTGGTTCGACAGGACGCCGCGCGACGTGACGCGCCAGCTGCTGCGGCATCACCGCGTCCCGGTGGTCGGCGACCGCGTGCTGCTGCAGGACGTGCGGCCCGCGCTCGTGCCGTTCGTCGGCCAGGCGCTCGGCCTCGAGCTCGACCTCGTGGCGAAGGCCGGCCGCGTGCTGGAGCAGGCGCCGTCGCTCGAGACGCAGGTGGCGCTCGCCGACGTGGTGCGCATCCACGCGACGCGCGCGGGGGCGTTCGCGCGCATCCTGGACGGCGAGGGCGTCGAGCCCGAGGATGCGATGCGCCCGTTCGCCGATGCCACGCGGGACTTCTCGAACCTGGTCGAGGGCGCCGACTGGTACGAGCAGGTGCTCGCGATCCACGTCATCAGCGGCCTGCTCGAGGACTTCTTCGTCGCGATCGTGCCGGGGCTGCCCGAGGACGACCAGGACGCCATGCTGCGGGCGCTCCGCGGCGAGAGCGCGCACGGGCACCTCGTGCGCATCCTCCAGGCCGCGATCCACGCGACGCCGAGGCTCTCCGACCGGCTGGCCGTGTGGGGCCGCCGGCTCGTCGGCGACGCGCTGCTGCAGATGTACCTCGCGGTCAACGGGCCCGACGACTCCGGTCGCGCCGTGCCGAGCCAGCCGCGGCTCGAGCCCGCGTTCAACGACATCGTCGCGTCGCACACCCGCCGCATGGACGAGCTGGGCCTCACGGCCTGAGGCAGCGCGCGCGGCTCGAGCCGTGCGGGCGGGCGTCAGGCCTTGCGGGCGGTGAGCGCTGCGAGGTACGCGGCGTCCGCGCGCTCGCGGCGCTGCGGCAGGACCTTCGGCAGCGCGACCGCGACGACGAGCGCGGCGACGAGGCTGCCGATCCAGGCCCAGCCGTTGTCGGCTGCGGCGCCGAGCATCGCGGCGGCCGTCCACACGACGCCGGCGGCGGCGGCGGGCGCGAGCACGTTGAGGAAGAGGCCCACCCACTCGCGGCCCGGCAGCAGGTAGCGGGCCACGAGCCCGATCGCGGCGCCGAACACCATCGGCACGATGACCAGGATGGGCATCAGGCGACGAAGCCGATCTTGCGCGTCGACTCGCTGCCGATCTCGACGTAGGCGATGTTCGCGCTCGGCACGATGTAGCGGCGCCCCTTCGCGTCGTCGAGCGCGAGGTGCCCGGCCTCGAGCGCGGCGAGCACCGCGGACTCGACCTCCTGGGCGGTCTGCGACGAGTCGAATGCGATCTCGCGTGCCGAGTCCTTGATGCCGATGCGGATGTCCATGCTCCCGAGGATAGGCGATCGGATGCGGCCGTCCCGCCGTGTCCGCCGAGGGCGATCACCTCCCTCGCGCGGCGCTCGCGCCCCCTGTGGGCGGCCGCGGATACCGTGGCCGCATGCCCAGCCAGAGCCTGCTCGAGACGAGCGTCGACCTCGACGAGTCCCAGCGTGCCGTGCTCACGCTGCCCGAGGGCGCATCCGCCATCGTCCTCGGCGTCGCCGGCTCCGGCAAGACCACGGCGCTCGTCGAGCTCGCCGCCGCGCGGCTCGCGGGCGGGCTCGAGCCGTCGGGCCTGCTCGTGGTGGCCGGCTCCCGGCAGGCCGCGACGGCGCTGCGCGACCGGCTCGCGCGCCGCACGGCGCGCGTCACGCCGGGGCCGCTCGCGCGCTCGATGCCGTCGTTCGCGCACGCGCTGCTCACGGCAGCCGCGATGGCCGACGAGCGGCCCGCGCCGCAGCTGCTCTCGGGCGCCGAGCAGGACCGCATCATCGCGGCGATGCTCGCCGGCCACGCCGACGACGCGGCCGAGGGCGTCGCGCGCGGGCCGCGCTGGCCCGAGCACCTGCACGCCGAGGTGCGGGAGCAGGCGGGCTTCCGCGCCGAGCTGCGCGAGCTCATGGCCGCGGCCGAGGAGCGCGGCATGGATGCGTCGGCGCTCGCTGCGCGCGCGGCCGAGCGCGGGGTGCCGGAGTGGGCGGCGGCCGCCGAGTTCATGGCCGAGCTCGAGCGGCTCCAGCGGCTCGAGCGGCGGGGCGCCGAGGCCGTGACCGCCGCGTCGCTGCTGCGCCGCGCGGCCGGCGCGATCGCCGACACCCGGGTGCCGCTGCCGAGCCTCGTGCTCGTCGACGACGCGCAGGAGCTCACCGAGGGCGCGGTCGTCGTGCTCGAGGCGCTCCGCGCGCGCGGCGCCGCGGTCGTCGCCTTCGGCGACCCCGACACGACCACGGGCGGCTTCCGCGGCGCCGACGCCGCGCTGCTCGCGGCGCTCCCCGCGCGGCTCGGGTTCGCGCACGAGCACGGCCACCGGCTCGAGCTCGCGCACGACCACCGCCACGGCGAGACGGTGCGCGCCTTCCTCGCGAGGTCCGTGCAGGGCATCGGCACCGCAGGCGGCGGCACGCACCGGCAGGCCGCCCCGCGCGCCGAGGCGGGCGACGACGTGCTCGAGCTGCACCTCGCCCAGTCGCTCGACGAGCAGGCGCGCCGCATCGCGCGGCTGATCCACGAGCGTCGGGCGCGCGGCGTCGGGTTCGACGAGATCGCGGTGATCGCGCGCACCGGCCGTGCCGCCGCCGAGCTCGGCTCGCTGCTGTCGGCGCTCGAGGTGCCGGTCGCGTCGGGCGGGCCGACGCGCCTGCGCGAGGCCGAGGTCGTCGAGGCGCTCGTGAGCGTGCTCGCCGTCGCGACCGGCCGCCGCGTGCTCGACGCGCAGCTCGCCGAGGAGCTGCTGCGCAGCGACCTGCTCGGCCTCGACGCCCTCGCGGTGCGGCGGCTGAAGCGCGCGCTGCGGCACCGCATCGTCGCTGCCGGCGGCCAGGTGCACGTCGCCGGGGCCGAGCTCGTGCGCGATGCGATCGTCGCCGCCGCGGCGGGCGACGACGAGCAGCTGGAGGGGCTCGCCGCAGCCCGCCAGGGCGCCGCCGGCGCCCGCCGGCTCGCGCGCATGCTCGCCGACGCGCGGGCGCTGCTCACGGCCGACGACCCGGCGGGAGCCGACCGCGTGCTGTGGGCCGCGTGGAGCGCCGCCGGCGTCGCCGAGGCGTGGCGTCGCGCGGCGCTCGCGGGCTCGGGCGTCGAGAGCGCGCTCGCGAACCGGCGGCTCGACGCGGTCGTGGCGCTCTTCGACCAGGTGGCGCGCCTGATCGAGCGGCGGCCCGACGCCGACACGGGCGCCTTCGTCGACGCGTGGCTCGCGTCGAGCGTCGACGACGACTCCCTCGCCGCCCGCGCCGAGGGCGCCCGCGTCGCGATCGGCACCCCCGGCCAGTTCGTCGGGCGCGAGCTCGACACCGTGATCGTCGCCGGGCTGCAGGACGGCGTGTGGCCCAACCTCCGGCCGCGCGGGTCGCTGCTGGGCGCCAACCGGCTCGACGGCGACCCCACCGAGGACGCCCGTGCGGGGGTGCTCCACGACGAGCTGCGCACGTTCGTGAAGGCGGTCTCGACCGCGCGCGCTGCCGTGCTGCTGACGGCGGTCGCGAGCGAGGACGAGCAGCCGTCGCCGTTCGTGCTCGCGGTCGAGCCGGAGCCGGTCCCCGGCGCCGACGACAGCTGGCACTCGCTGCGCTCGCTCGTCGCGAGCCTGCGGCGGCGGGTCGTCGACCGCCGCCCCGACGCCGACCGGGCGGCGGCGGCGCTCCGCCGCCTCGCCGATGCGGGCGTGCCGGGCGCCTCGCCCGCCGAGTGGGCCGGGCTGCTGGCGGTCTCGACGACCGAGCGGCTCGACGCGAGCGAGCAGGTGCGCGTGAGCCCCTCGGCGCTGCAGGGCCTCGTCGAGTGCGAGCTCTCGTGGGTGGTGGGCCGGCTCGCCGGCGGCACCTCCAACCGCGCCGCGGCGCTCGGCACGATCGTGCACGACGCGGTCGAGCGCGTCGACGCGACCGACGCCGCGGCGATCGAGGCGGCCGTCGAGGCGCGCTTCGCCGAGCTCGACCACCCCTCGACGTGGGAGGCGGCGCAGCAGCGCGACGAGGTCGTGCCGATGGCGGGCGCGCTCGCCGGCTACTTCCAGGTGCTGCGCGGCGCCGGCTGGAGGATCGAGCGCGACGAGCGCGAGGCCCGCTTCTCGGTCGAGGTCGGCGGCGCGGTGCTCTCCGGCGCGATCGACTGGATCGAGCACGGGCCGGCGGGCGAGGTGCGCATCGTCGACCTGAAGACGGGCAAGAAGGTGCCGAGCACCGTGCCCGGGCTCGGCAACCTCCAGCTGCGCGCCTACCAGCTCGCCGTCGCGCTCGGCGGCATCGAGGGCATCGAGGCGGGCGCGCAGACGACGGCGCGGCTCGTCATGCCCAAGCTCGCCCGCAAGGAGAAGACGGTCGACTCCGAGCCGTTCGACGAGGTGGCGGATGCGTTCCGCGAGCACCTGCGGACGGCGGTCGAGACCATGGGCGGCGCCACGTTCGTCGCCCGGCCCGAGCTGCACTGCAGCGGCGACTACAGCTTCGGCCAGTGCGCGATCCACGTCATCCCGGAGGTCACCGAGTGATCAGCGCCATCGAGATCACCGAGGCGATCGCAGCCGTGCGGGGCCGCGAGCCGCAGCTGCCGACCGACGAGCAGATCGCCGTCATCGAGGCGCCCGAGGCGCCCACGCTCGTCGTCGCGGGCGCCGGCAGCGGCAAGACCCACACGATGGCGCAGCGCGTGCTGTGGCTCGTCGCGAACGGCTCGGTCGCGCCCGACGAGGTGCTCGGGCTCACGTTCACCCGCAAGGCCGCCGGCGAGCTCGGCGAGCGGCTGCACGCCGAGCTGCGCGCGCTGGCGCAGGCGGGGCTCGTCGACGCGGAGGTCGCCGCGACGCGCAGGCCCGTCGTGCAGACCTACAACTCCTTCGCGAGCGCGCTGTTCCGCGAGTGGGCGCTGCTCATCGGCCGCGACCCCGAGTCCGAGGTGCTCACCGACCCGGCGGCCTTCCTGCTCGCGCTGCGCGTCGCGCGGGCCTCCGACGACCTGCGGCTCGCGGCGCTCGGCCGCGCCGAGACGATCGCCGACCGCGTCGTGCAGCTCGCCGGCACGCTCGGCGACCACCGCGTCTCGACCGCGGAGCTGCGGCGCGGGCGCTACCCGGAGCGCTTCCGCGCGCTGCTCGAGCTGCCGACCGCCGACGAGCCGAAGGACTTCCGCGCGGCCCACGCGAAGGCGATCGCGCAGGACGTGGAGCGCATCGGTGGCCTCGAGCCGCTCGCCGACCTGGTCGACGCGTTCGACGACGCCAAGCGCCGCCGCGGCGCGGTGCAGTTCAGCGACCAGGTGCGGCTCGCGCTCGACGCCGTGAGCGCGCACGCAGGCGCGGTCGACGAGCTGCGCTCGCGCCACCGCGCCGTGCTGCTCGACGAGTTCCAGGACACCTCGGTGCTGCAGCTGCAGCTCATCCACGCGCTCTTCGACGGCTCGCCCGTCATGGCCGTCGGCGACCCGAACCAGGCGATCTACGGCTTCCGCGGCGCGAGCGCCGGCACCCTCGCCCTCTTCGCGCAGCGCTTCCGCGTCGAGCGCACCCTCACGCTCTCGACGAGCTGGCGCAACGACGAGGACGTGCTCGCGCTCGCGCACGCGGTCGCGAGCGAGCTGCCGGAGCAGCCGGGCGTGCCGGTCAAGCGGCTCGAGCCGCGCCGGGGCGCCGGCCCGGGCGACGTCGTCGTGCGCCACCTGCCGACGATCGAGGACGAGTCGCGCGAGCTGGCAGGCTGGCTGCGCTCGCACGGCGCCGGCGTCGCGGGCTCGCCGGTGACGGGCGCGGTGCTCGTGCGCTCCCACTCGCAGGGCGTCGAGCTCACGCGCGCGCTCCGTGCCGAGGGCATCCGCGTCTTCCGGTCCGGCGGCGGCGGGTTGCTCGACGAGCCGGAGGTCGTCGACCTCGTCGCCGCGCTGCGCGTGCTCGGCCGGCCGGAGGAGGGCTCGAGCCTCGTGCGGCTGCTCGCCGGCAGCCGCTGGCGCATCGGCGTCGCCGACCTCGCGGCGCTGCAGCGCCACGCCGCCGCGCTCGCGAAGCGCGGCCTGAGCGACGACCAGCGCAGCGCCGACCGCGGTGCGATCGCGCCGGAGGCCCACGTGTCGATCGTCGACGCGCTCGACGCGCTCGTCGACGGCCCGCAGCTCGACGGCGCGACCGAGGTCGGGCTCGCGCGCATGCGCGAGGCGGGGTCGCTGCTGCGCGAGCTGCGCCGACGCGCCGGCATGCCGCTCGCCGAGCTCGTGCGCAGCGTCGAGCAGGCGCTGCGGCTCGACATCGAGGTGGCGGCGAAGCGCCACCACGCCCACGGCGCGCTCGACGCGTTCGGCCGCGAGGTGCAGGCGTTCGCCGCCGCCGACGAGCGCGGCTCGCTCGAGGCCTTCCTCACCTACCTCGACGTGCTCGAGGCGGGCCGCGGCCCCGATGTGCCCGAGCCTGAGCCGGAGCCCGGCTGGGTGCAGGTGCTGACCATGCACGCGTCCAAGGGGCTCGAATGGGACGTCGTGGCCCTGCCGCGGCTCGCGGCCGCGAAGCAGGACGACCAGCCGCTCGGCTGGCTGACGCACGCGACGCTGCCCTACCCGCTGCGCGGCGACGTCGACCTGCTGCCGCACCTCGAGTGGCAGGGGCACGCGACCCAGCACGACTACGCGCTCGCGCGCGAGCGCTTCCTCGGGCAGCTCTGGGAGCACTACCAGTCCGAGGAGGACCGGCTCGCCTACGTCGGCGTCACGCGCGCCCGCCGCGCGCTGTGGCTCTCCGGTGCGCAGTGGTACGGCATGGCCCGCACGCCCGCGAAGCCCAAGCGCCTGCTCGAGCTCGCGGCCCGCGCCATAGGCGCCGAGCTGCTCGAGCAGCCCGAGAAGGGCGCCGAGAACCCGCTCGGCGACCGCAGCCCCTCGCTCGCCTGGCCCGTCGATCCGCTCGGTGCCCGCCGGGCTGCGGTCGAGGCGGCCGCCGCGAGCGTCGAGGCGGCGGATGCGTCGACGCCGACCCCGTGGGACGAGGCGATCGAGCTGCTGCTCGCCGACCGCGGCGCGACCGAGCTCACCCTCCCGACCCGCATCGCCGCATCCGGCTTCAAGGACTGGGCGGCCGACCCTGTCGCGGTCGCCCGCCAGATCGCACGCCCCATGCCGCAGCAGCCGTTCGCCGCGACGCGCCTGGGCACGCTGTTCCACGGCTGGGTCGAGCGGCGCGGGAGCGCCGTCGGCCTCGGCGACGCGATCGACGACGAGGCCCTCGATGAGGAGCTCGTCGGCATCGACGCCGAGCGCCTCGACCGGCTGAAGCGCACGTTCGCGGCCTCGCCCTACGGCGGCCGCGCGCCGGCCGAGACCGAGATCGAGATCCACCTGCCGCTCGCGGGCACGACCGTCGTCTGCAAGATCGACGCCGTCTACCGCGACGGCGACCGCGCGACCGTCGTCGACTGGAAGACCGGCGCCCTCCCGAAGGGCGCGGCCGACCTCGAGGCGAGGCAGCTGCAGCTCGCGCTGTACCGCGCGGCCTACGCGGCGCACGCCGGGCTCGACCCCGAGCAGGTCGACGCCGAGCTCTACTTCGTCGAGCACGACCGCGTCGTGCGGCCCGAGCGCATCGAGTCGCTCGCGGAGCTCGAGGCCCGGTGGCTGCGGGCGCAGCAGGCGGTGGCGGAGGCCTCGGCGCTCGCCTGAGCGCCGTCCCGCTAGGGCCGGTCGCTGTCCGCGCGGTCGGGCGCCCCGGGCACCTCGCCCGTGGCGGCGGGCGACTTGCCGAGGTACTCCTGCACCCCGGTGAGGTCCATGGTCTCGAGCCGCTGCGGGGCGATCGCGGCGCCCGGATCGCGGTCGACGCGGGCGACGAGGCCGGCGAGCATGCCCTTCGCGTCGTCGACGATCGACTCGTCGCCCTTCGCGACGCCGTGCAGCAGCCAGCGGGCGATGTCGAGCTCGGCGTGCAGCATCGCGCGCTGCCGCACCTGCCGGTCGCCGATGCCGCGCGCGGCGGCGTGCGCGTCGAACGCCTCGTCGACGCTGCCGAACTCGGTCGAGCCGAGCAGGAACGCCAGATCGCGGGCCGGGTCGCCCACCGAGAGCGCGTGCCAGCCGTCGAGCCCCACGACGCGCGCGCCCTCGACGCGGAACGCGGGTGCCTGCAGATCGCCGTGCACGAGCGTCGGCTTGAACTGCCACAGGCGGTCGTCGCCGAGCGCGCCCTCCCAGCGCTCGAGCAGCGCCGCGGGTACCGCACCGGTCGCGGCGGCGCGGTCGAACGTGTCGAGCAGCTGCTGGCGGAGCGCCGGCGCGCCCTCGTGCGGGAGGCCGGCGTCGGCGGCGACCGACGTCGGCAGCTCGTGGATCGCGGCGATCGCCTGGCCGACGGCGGCGGCGAGCCCGGGGCGCGCGGGGGAGAGGTCGCCGAGCCGCATCACCTCGCCGCCGAGCCGCGTCAGCACGAACAGCCGCGACCGGCCGGCGTCGACGGTGCCGAGCACGGACGGCACCTCGAACGGCAGGCGCGAGCGGGTCGCGAGCGTCAGGGCCGCGAGCGCGGCCGCGTGCTCCTCGGCGGAGCGCAGCGCCGCCACGGAGCGGGGGAGCACGACCTGGACGGTCTCGCCGTCCGCGAGCCGCGCGGCGACGACCGAGCGGTGCTCGTCCGAGCCGTCCTCCGAGGCGCCCACGACGTCGAGGCCCTCGACGGCGGTGGTGGCGAGCGCGGCTAGAGTGAAGGGGTTCGTGCTCATGGATGCCAGGCTAGGCCGACCTCGACCCGAGGCGGACGCGCCACGCGACGGAGGTGACGTGCAGGTTCCCCCGCTCGCCCGATCGGGCCTCGATCGCGACCACGCGACCCGCATCGCGGACGACGCGGTCGATCGCGCGCTCGAGGACCCCTCGACGCGGATCGTCGCGATCGCCGGCGACCGCGCGCCCGTGCGCGACGGCCGGCTCGTGCGCTTCGCCCACGACGAGCTGCCGGATGCCGCGGTGCGCGTCGAGCCGCACGTGCCGCTGAGCTGGCTCGGCAGGCTGCGCCCGCTCCCGGACGGCACGCCGGGCGGGATGGTGCTGAGCCTGCTCGTCGCCGAGCCGTTCGAGGTCGAGGGCGCCGAGTGGCGGTCGCTGCGCGAGGTCGGGGCCGACCTCGACGACGCCGACGCCGGCGTGCTCGTGCAGGCGGTCGCGCTCGGCGTCTGGCAGCGCGAGAGCCACCACAGCCCCGTCGACGGCAGCGCTGCGGCGTTCGAGGAGTCGGGCTGGGTGCGGCGCGACGGCGGCGGCGGCGCGCACTTCCCGCGCACCGATCCCGCGGTGATCGTGGCGATCCACGACCCCGCCGACGAGCGCATCCTGCTCGGCCACAACGCGGCGTGGCCAGAGGGGCGGTACTCGCTCATCGCCGGCTTCGTCGATCCCGGCGAGTCGCTCGAGGCGGCCGTCGTGCGCGAGGTGCTCGAGGAGACGGGCCTGCGCGTCGAGCGGCCCCGATACCTCGGCTCGCAGCCGTGGCCGTTCCCGCGCAGCCTCATGATCGGCTTCGAGTGCGTGGCGCCCGATCCGAGCACGATCGTGCCCGACGGCGTCGAGATCCTCGACGTGCGGTGGTTCACCCGCGACGAGCTGCGCGCGGGCGCGGTGCAGCTGCCCGGCCGCACCTCCATCGCCGCCTGGATCCTCGACGCGTGGCTCGCCCGGCAGCCGGGCTCGGTGCGGTGACCGCGGGCGCGAAGCCCGACGCCGACCGCATCCTCGCCGGCCTCGACGAGCAGCAGCGGCTGGCGGCGACCACCCTCGGCGGCCCCGTCGCGATCCTCGCCGGCGCCGGCACGGGCAAGACGCGCGCGATCACGCACCGCATCGCCTACGCGGTCGCGACCGGCGACCAGGTCGAGCACGCCTCGCTCGCGCTCACCTTCACGAGCCGCGCGGCGGGCGAGATGCGCACGCGCCTCGCGCGCCTCGGCGCCGGGGGCGTGCAGGCGCGCACCTTCCACGCCGCCGCGCTCGCGCAGCTGTCGCACTTCTGGCCGCGCATCACCGGCTCGCGCATGCCGCAGCTGCTGCCCCAGAAGGCGAAGCTGCTCGCCGACGCGGCCGCGCAGCTCCGGCTCCGGCTGCCGACCGCACAGCTGCGCGACGCCGCGGGCGAGATCGAGTGGCGCAAGTCGCAGGCGATGACGATGGAGGACTACGGGCTGCAGGCGCGCATCCGGCCCATGCCGACGGGCGTCGACGCCGAGACGATGATCGACCTGCACATGGCGTACGAGCGCGTGAAGGACGAGCGCCGGCAGATCGACTTCGAGGACGTGCTGCTCGCGACCACCGGGATGCTCGAGCGCGAGCCCGTCGTCGCCGACGAGGTGCGCTCCCGCTACCGCCACTTCACCGTCGACGAGTACCAGGACGTCTCGCCCATGCAGCAGCAGCTGCTCGCCGCGTGGCTCGGCGACCGACGCGACGTCTGCGTCGTCGGCGACCCGAGCCAGACCATCTACTCGTTCGCCGGCGCCGACCCGGCGAGCCTGTCGCGCTTCGTGCACGACCACCCCGACGCCGAGGTGGTGCGGCTCGAGCGCTCCTACCGCTCCACGGCCGCGATCGTGGGCTGCGCCAACCGGCTGATGCGCGGTCGCGACGCGCTCACGCTCACCGCCGCGTCGGGGGAGCACGGCCTCGAGCCCGCGGTCGCGGTGCACGGCAACGACACCGCGGAGGCGGCGGCGATCGCGGCAGCGTGCCGCGCGCAGGTCGACGCGGGCGCCGACCCCGGCAGCATCGCCGTGCTCACGCGCTTCCACGCGCAGTCGGGCCTCATCGAGCAGGCGCTCGCCGGCGTCGGCCTGTCGTCGACGGTGCGCGGCTCGGTGCGCTTCTTCGAGCTGCCCGTCATCAAGCGCGCCGTCATGATGCTGCGGAGCGCCCCGGCCGACGGCCGGCCGGTCTTCCAGGCGGTCACCGACATCGTGATGGGGCTCGGCTACCGCGCGGAGCCGCCGGCCACGCACGGCGAGGAGCGCTCGCAGTGGGATGCGCTGCACGCGCTCGTCACGCTCGCGGAGGAGGCGGGCGGCACCGACCTGCCCGCGTTCGCCGCCGACCTCCAGCGCCGGGCCCAGACGGAGCACGAGCCGACGGTCGCGGCCGTCACGATCGCCACGATCCACGCGGCGAAGGGCCTCGAGTGGCAGCACGTGCACGTGTGCGGCCTCGCCGAGGGGTTGCTGCCGATCTCGCACGCGACGACACTCGCCGAGATCGACGAGGAGCGCCGGCTCCTCTACGTCGCCATCACCCGCGCGCAGCGCAGCCTGTCGCTGACGTGGGCGCAGCACTCGGGCCACGCCGTCAGGCAGCCATCCCGGTTCCTCGCCGAGCTGCGTGCGGGCAGGCCCGCGGCCGCGGGCGGCGCAGCGCGCTGACCGCGCCGTCGCGCTGCGCGATCCGGGCGCCCCACCCCGCCGGCAGGCCGCCCGCCTCGAGCCGCCGCAGCGCGTCCAGCACCGTCACGACGGTCTGCGCGGCGGCGCTCGGGCTCGGCACGGGCACGAGATGGCCGGGCACGAGCGCATCGTCGACCGGCGCGCACGCCGAGCAGCCGGCGCCCTCGGGCACGTAGGGGCCCACCTGCACCCACGCGTCGCCGACGACGACGGGCAGGTGCGCGACGCCGGCGTCGAGCAGCCGCTCCTGCTCGCGCGGCGGCAGGCGCCACGCGGCGACCGGGATCACGAGCCCGTCGTCGGCGGCCGGGTGCCCCGCGGCCCGCACCGCGCGGTGCACGTCGAGGGCGAGCCGGATGCGCCCGCGCACGCGGGCGGGCACGCGCGGCGCGGTCTCGAGGAGCGCGGGCGCGAGCCGCTCGAGCAGCGCCCCGGCCGGCTCGTCGCCGAGCAGCTGCTCGAGCTCGCGGCGCACGACGCCCCGCGTCAGCAGGGCGACGCCGCGCAGCGTCGGCTCGTCGGCGTCGAGCTCGACGACCGGCTGCTGCGCGCCGATCGCGATCCGGTCGGGGGAGGTGCGGAAGACGGCGAGGTGCGGATCGAGTCGGAGCATGGCGGCATGGTGCGCCAGCAGCCGCGATCGCGTCGGCGGCTCTCCACAGGCGCGGCGGCGCCCCGGCTCAGGCCCGGGTCGGCCCGCCGTCCGCGTCGTCGTCGGGCTCGGGCTCGTCGGCGCTGGCCTCGTCGGCAGCTGGCTCGTCGACGCTGGCCTCGTCGGCGCCGGCCTCCTCGGCCGCGGGCCCTTCGCCGTCGGCCGGCTCGGACCCCGCCGCGGGCTCCACCGCGCCGCGCTCGGCGTCGTCGAGCAGCTCCTGCAGCGCGAGGTCCATCTCGTCGAGCTCGCCCGCGCCCTGCAGGCGGGCGATCACGCGCGAGGGGTCGTCGATGTCGGCCGAGCCGGGCATGAGGTCTGGCTGGTCCCAGAGCGAGTCGCGCACCTGCGGGCCCACCGCATCCGTCACCGCGCGCCAGAACGCCGCGGCCTCGCGCAGCCTGCGCGGGCGGATCTCGAGGCCGACGAGCGTGCCGAACGCCTTCTCGGCCGGGCCGCCCGAGGCGCGGCGGCGCCGCACGGTCTCGGCGATCGCGTCGCGCCGCGGCAGCCGCTGCGTCGCCGACTCCGTGACGGCGTCGACCCAGCCCTCGATGAGCGCGATCGTCGTCTCGAGCCGCGCGAGCGTCTCGACCTGCTCGTCGGTCTTCGGCGGGATGAGCGCGCCGCTCTGCAGCGCCTGCCGCAGCTCCTCGGGGTTGGTGGGGTCGAAGGTCTCGGCGAGCTCCTCGAGGCGGTCGACGTCGATGCGGATGCCCTCGGCGTACTCGCGCACGGAGGAGAGCACGTGCAGCCGCAGCCAGCGCGCGTGGTGGAACAGGCGCGCGTGGGCGAGCTCGCGCACCGCCATCCAGATGCGCACCTGGTCCTCGGGGATCTCGAGCCCCTCCGCGGCGGTGCGCAGGTTCACGGGGAGCAGCGCGCCGCGCCCCTCGAGCAGCGGGAAGCCGAAGTCGCCGCCCGCGACGGTCTCGCGCGCGAGCTGGCCCACGACCGTGCCCAGCTGCATCGCGAACATCGTGCCGCCCACGTTGCGCAGGATGCGTTCGGCGCCCGCGAGCATCTCCTGCGCCTCCTCCGGCGCGTGCTCCTGCATGGCGCGCGTGAGGGCGCTCGCGATGCTGTTGGCGACCGGCTCGCTCATCTCCTGCCAGACGGGCATCGTGGCGTCGACCCACTGCTGGCGCGAGAGCAGCTGCAGCTCGGTCGCGGCCACGCCGATGTCGGTCGTCTCGCCGAGCCACAGGGCGGCGAGGTCGGCGGCCTGGCGCACGGCGTCGCGCTCGGCGCTCGTGACGGAGCCGGGGTCGCGCTGCACGGCGGCGGACGCCTGCCGCGTGGCGGCCGACCAGTCGATGCCGTCCTCCGTGCGCGAGAGCGCCGCCTGCAGCTGCGCCATGAGCGCCTGCAGCTGCGCGGGGTCGGCGGGCATGCCCGCCGCGCCCGCGAGGCGGGTGGGGTCGATGGGCCCCTCGCCCGAGAGGAAGCGCTGCAGCATCTCTCGCAGCTCGTCCTCAGGGCGGCGGTCGTCGGAGTCCTCAGGCATGCGACTACGCTAGCCCCGTCATGTCTGAACCCGCCGGGATCGCGCCCCTGACGCCCTCCGCCGTCCGCGAACAGCACGCGCGTCCGCGCTTCCCCGACATCCGCCCGAGGCGCCTGCGGCGCATCGGCTGGGTCGGCCTCGCGGCCGCAGGCGCCGCCTCGCTCGCGCTCGCGTTCGTGCCGTCGCCCTACGTGGTCGAGGTGCCGGGGCCGACGTTCGACACCCTGGGCGAGACGGATGCGGGACCGCTCATCTCCATCGAGGGCGTCGAGACCTACCCCACGGAGGGCGAGCTGCGGCTGCTCACCGTCTCGCTCTTCGGCAACCCCGAGCGGCCGCTGACGTGGGTCGATGTCGCAGAGGCGTACCTCGACCCCTCCGACTCGATCATCCCGATGGACGCCGCGTTCCCGCCCGACGTGTCGGTGCAGGACTCGAACGAGGCCGGCCGCATCGAGATGCAGAACTCGCAGGCAGCCGCGATCGCGGCCGCGCTGCTGCACGAGGGCTACCCGGTCGACAGCGACGTGCGCGTCGCGGGCGTCATCGACGGCTCGCCCGCCGAGGGCGTCCTGCGCGAGGACGACCGCATCCTGCGGGTCAACGGCGACACCGCCTACGACGTGTGGTCGATCCGTGAGTCGATCGCCGCCGTCGACGGCGCGACGTCGTTCGAGATCGAGCGCGACGGCGAGCCGCTGACGGTCGAGGTGACGCCGCTCGTCGAAGGCGACCAGCGGCTCGTGGGCATCTACCCGGCCAACGAGTTCGAGTTCCCCTTCGAGGTCGACATCCAGCTGCCCAACGTGGGCGGGCCGAGCGCCGGCATGATGTTCGCGCTCGGCATCGTCGACGAGCTGACGCCGGGCGCGCTCACCGCGGGCACGCAGTGGGCGGGCACGGGCACCATCTCGGCGCTCGGCGACGTGGGCGGCATCGGCGGCATCGTGCAGAAGATGCACGGCGCGGTCGACGCGGGCGCGACGCACTTCCTGGCGCCGGCGGACAACTGCGGCGAGGTCGTCGGGCACGTGCCGGAGGGGCTCACCGTGTACGCCGTCGAGACGCTCGACGACGCGATCGCCGCCGTCGAGGCGGTGGCGATGAACGCCGACACCTCGGGGCTGCCGGTCTGCGGAGCCGCACCGGCCTCATAGGCTCGGCGGATACGATGGGCGGCACCGCCCGCACCACAGCTTGGAGCTCCACGACGTGTCCGCCAACGCCGAACGACCGACCGCCTCGACGACGGGCAGGAGGGGCCCTTCGCCGCTCCTGGTGACGGTGCTGATCGTGGGTGCCATCATCGGCGCCTTCGTGATGTTCTCGGGCTTCTACGCCGACATCCTCTGGTTCGACCAGCTCGGCTTCATCCAGGTGCTCCAGACGCGCTGGCTGTCGATGCTCGTGATGTTCCTCATCGGCTTCGTCGCGATGGCTGTGCCGGTCGCCCTCAGCGTGCAGATCGCCTACCGCTCGCGCCCCGTCTACGCGCAGCTCAACTCGCAGCTCGACCGCTATCAGGAGCTCGTCGAGCCGCTGCGGAAGGTCGGCATGTGGACGGCGCCGGTCGCGCTGGGCCTCTTCTCGGGGCTCGCGTCGGCCTCGCAGTGGGAGACGGCGCAGCTGTGGCTCAACCGGAAGCCGTTCGGCGAGGTCGACCCGCAGTTCGGCCTCGACATCGGCTTCTACGTCTTCGAGCTGCCCTTCTACCAGCAGGTGCTCGGCTTCGCGCTCGCGGTGCTGTTCATCTCGGCCGTCGCCTCGCTCGCCACGGCCTACCTCTACGGCGCCATCCGCGTCACGGGCCGCGAGGTGCGCGTCTCCCGGTCGGCGCGCATCCAGCTCGCCGTCATCGGCGCGCTCTACATGCTCGCGCTCGGCGCTTCGATCTGGCTCGGCCAGTACGCGGCGCTCGCGCAGACCTCGCAGGGCTTCCTCGCGACCGGTGCGGGCTACACCGAGGTCAACGCCACCATCCCCGGCGCGCAGATCCTCGCCGGCATCGCCGCGCTCGTCGGCGTCTTCTTCATCGTCACCGCCGTGATCGGCCGCTGGCGCATCGCCGTCGTCGGCACGGCCCTGCTCATCGCCGCCTCGCTCGTGGTCGGCGTCGCCTACCCGGCGATCGTGCAGCGCTTCCAGGTCGACCCGAGCGCGCGCACGCTCGAGGCCGAGTACATCCAGCGCAACATCGACGCGACCCGTGCAGCGTGGGACGTCGACGACATGGTCGAGACCGACTCCGACG
This sequence comes from Agrococcus sediminis, assembly GCF_007923295.1. Taxonomy (GTDB): domain Bacteria; phylum Actinomycetota; class Actinomycetes; order Actinomycetales; family Microbacteriaceae; genus Agrococcus; species Agrococcus sediminis. Next base: position 179,914 of record NZ_VOIR01000014.1, read on the forward strand.
CCCGCACCGACGCCGAGCCCGGCGCGCTCCGCGCCGACGCCGAGACGACGGCGAACATCCGCATCATCGACCCCGCGCTCGTCTCCGACGCCTTCGCCAACCTGCAGGAGTACCGCCAGTACTACGGCTTCGCCGAGCAGCTCGACGTCGACCGCTACGAGATCGACGGCGAGATCCAGGACACCGTGATCGCGCTGCGCGAGCTCGACCTCTCGGGGCTCGACGAGGACAGCTGGTACAACCGCCACATCGTCTACACGCACGGCTACGGCGCCGTCGCGGCGTACGGCAACCAGCGCGGCCAGGAGGGCCAGCCCGTCTTCCTGCAGGGCGGCATCCCCACCGAAGGCGCGCTCGGCGAGTTCGAGCCGCGCGTGTACTTCGGCGAGTCGACCCCCGACTACTCGATCGTCGGCGGCCCCGAGGGCTCGCCCGACCTCGAGCTCGACTACCCGCGCTCGACCGAGGAGGGCAGCGGCAACGCGACGACGACCTTCTCGGGCGACGGCGGCCCGCGGCTCGACAGCGTCATCAACCGGCTCGCGTACGCGCTGAAGTTCCAGTCCGAGCAGATCATCCTCTCGGACGCCGTCACCTCCGAGTCGCAGATCCTCTACGACCGCCACCCCCGCGACCGCGTCGCGGCCGTCGCGCCGTACCTGACGCTCGACTCCGACACCTACCCGGCGGTCGTCGACGAGCGGCTCGTGTGGATCGTCGACGGCATGACGACCTCGTCGAGCTACCCGTACGCGTCGCACCGGTCGTTCTCGCAGACGATCGCCGACACCACGAACGCGAACCCGTCGCTCGTGCCCGGCGACATCATCAACTACATGCGCAACTCGGTGAAGGCCGTGGTGGATGCGTACGACGGCTCGGTCACGCTGTACGCGTGGGACACCGAGGACCCGGTGCTGCAGGCGTGGCAGCAGATCTACCCCGGCACGATCCGGCCGATCAGCGAGATGTCGGGCGACCTCATGAGCCACGTGCGCTACCCGGCCGACATGTTCAAGCTGCAGCGCAACATCCTCGGCGACTACCACGTGACGAACCCGGCGACGTTCTTCTCGGGCGACGACCAGTGGTCGACGCCGGCCGACCCGACGTGGTCGAACTCGCAGGTGCCCGCGCCGCCGCAGCCGCCGTACTACCTGACGATGTCGGTGGACGGGCAGGATCCGGCGTTCACGCTCTACTCCACCTTCATCCCGCGCGACGGCCGCGAGATCCTCTACGGCTACCTCTCCGTGAACGCCGACGCGGGCTCGACGCCGGGCGAGGTCTCCGAGGACTACGGCAGGCTCACGCTGCAGATGCTGCCCAAGGACAGATCGATCCCGGGACCGGGTCAGGTGCAGAACACGTTCGACACCGACGACGAGGTCTCGCGCGAGCTCAACCTGCTGCGGCAGGGCGCGTCCGACGTGCTGAACGGCAACCTGCTGACGCTGCCGGTCGGCGGCGGCCTGCTCTACGTGCAGCCGGTCTACCTGCAGTCGACCGGTGCGACCTCGTACCCGGTGCTGCGGAAGATCCTGGTGGCGTTCGGCGACGACATCGCCTTCGAGGACACGCTCGACGAAGCGCTCGACGCGCTCTTCGGTGGCGACTCGGGGGCTGAGGCGGGCGACTCGGACGTCGACCCCGGGGCGCCGGGGGAGGAGCCGGCCGAGCCCGGCCAGGAGCCCTCGACCGACCTGCAGGCGCAGCTCGACGCGGTGCTGCAGGAGGCCGGCGCCGCGCTCCAGGAGCGCCAGGCGGCCTACGCCGAGAACGACCTGGTCGCGGCCGCGGAGGCCGACCAGCGGCTCACGGCGGCGCTGCAGCAGGCGGTCGAGCTCTCGGCGCAGATCGAGGGCGAGCCGCTGCCGGAGGAGACCGCTCCCGCCGAGCCGGCGCCCACGGAGTCGCCCGCGCCGTAGCCGAGTTGCCGAGCGGCGACATCCCTGGTAACGTCTCTTCTTGTGCCGCGGGGTGGAGCAGCTCGGTAGCTCGCCGGGCTCATAACCCGGAGGTCGCAGGTTCAAATCCTGTCCCCGCAACGAAGTCCGCGAACTGCGGCACGAGAAGAGGCGCCCGAGAGGGCGCCTCTTCTGCATGTCCGGGCGGAGCCCCCGGGCATGGGGTTCGCCGTCTGCAGGCGCTGAGCCCGCTACTCGAACAGGCCGCCGATGCCGCCGCCCCCGCCGCCGCCGTTCGAGCCCGACGGCTGCTGCCGGCCCTCGCTCGGCTGCACGACGACGAAGCCCGGGCCGTGGAAGGCCAGCTGGAAGGCCTCGCCCGTGCCGCCGCGCAGCATCGAGCGCATGTTCATGCTGCTCACGACGCTCGGGCTGAGGTTCGACGACCAGCAGACCGCCGCGTTCGGGTCGACGAACGTGGGCTGGCGCGAGCAGTCGAGCAGCAGCGGCTGCCCCTCGCACGAGACGCCGACGGTGCCGTGCCCGCCGAGCTCGAGGTTGAAGAGCCCGCCGGCCATGATGTTGCCGCTGCGGAGCATCTTGATGTCCCACTGCAGGTTCGGGTCGAAGGCGAGCAGGTTCTTGCCGCTCACCGACAGCCCCTCGTTCTCGAGCAGCACCGTGAACACGTTCGCGGCATCCCTGGCGAGGAACACCTCACCCTGGCCGCGCATCCGCATGAGCGGGGCGCCCTCGCCGGTGACGAGCTTCTTCAGCATGCGCACGGCGCCCGCGCCCTCGTGCTGGAACTCGATCTGGCCCTGGTAGGCGACCATCGCGCCCTTCGCGGCGAGCACGTCGCCGCCGTTCGAGACGTTGACCCGCAGCATCTTGCTCGACTGCTTGACCCACCGATCGGTCGACTGGGCCTCCTGGTTCGCCTCGGCGAACAGCTCACTCCTCATGCGTCCCCCTCCAGGGCGTGCTCGAGCCTGACGACCTTGCCGTCGAGCTCTCCGGTCCATCCCGGTCGGATGTCGGCCTTCAGGACGAGGGATGCGCGGGGGCTCACGGCGAGGACGGCGTCGGTGGCGCGCCGCACCACGTCGAACACCTCGTCCCACTCGCCCTCGAGCGTCGTGAACATCGCGTCGGTGCGGTTCGGCAGCCCGCTCTCGCGGACGACGCGCACGGCCGCGGCGACCGCGTCGTGCACCGAGCCCTCGGGGCCGGCGGTGGCCGGGGCGATGGAGAATGCGACGAGCATCCTGCTCCCTTCGTCCCCGCGATCCTCGCACCCCGACCCTGAGCGCGCCACCGCGCCTGCGTAGGCTGGAGGCGTGAGCGACCCGAGAGCATCCGAGCCGCCGCTGCTGGCCGCCGCCGTGCAGTGGGCGCCGAGCGAGGACGTCGAGGCCAACCGCGCGGCGGCCGCGGCGTGGATCGACCGCGCGGCCGAGCGCGGGGCGCGGCTCATCGTGCTGCCCGAGTACTCGCAGCACTGCTCCGCCGACCTCGCGGCGACCGCCCCCGCGGCCGCCGAGCCGCTCGAGGGACCCTTCACCGCGATGCTGCGCGAGCGCGCGGCGGCGCACGGCGCGCTCGTGATCGCCGGCATGCTCGAGCGGATCGAGGGCGGCGTCGCCAACACGGTCGTCGCGGTCGACGCCGACGGCATCCGGGAGGCGTACCGCAAGGTGCACCTCTACGACGCGTTCGGCACCCGCGAGTCCGACTGGCTCACGGCCGGCGACGTCGCGCAGGCGCCCGTCGTCGAGGCGCTCGGCACGCGCATCGGCATCGAGACCTGCTACGACCTGCGCTTCCCGGAGGCGACGCGCAGGCTCGTGGATGCGGGGGCCGACGTGGTCGTCGTGCCCGCGGAGTGGGTGCGCGGGCCGCAGAAGGAGCGCCACTGGACGACGCTCGTGACGGCGCGCGCGATCGAGTCGACCGTGCACGTCGTCGCCGCCGACCAGGCCCCGCCGCTCGGCGTCGGCTGCTCGGCGATCGTCGACCCGATGGGCGTCGCGCTCGCCGCGCTCGGCGACGGCGAGGGCATCGCCGTCGCGCCGATCGACCCGGCCGTGACCGCGGCGACCCGCGCGCGGAACCCGTCGCTCGCGAACCGGCGCTACCGCGTCGGCTGAGGGCTCAGCGCGCGGGCTCCAGCACCGCGTCCTTCAGGCCCGCGAGCTGCGACGCCGCCCGGTGGAGCGTGTCGTCCGACTTGCAGAAGGCGAAGCGCATCGTCGAGCGCAGGTCGCGCCGCGACGGGCGCGCGAGCGCCGACAGCGGCACACCGACCACGCCGACGAGCTCGGGCATCCGCCGCGCGAGCGCCGCAGCGTCGTCGATGCCGAGCGGTGCGGCGTCGGCGAGCAGGAAGTAGCCCGCCATCGCGTCGTGCACGGCGAAGCCGGCCTTCCGGAGGCCGCGCGCGAGGATGTCGCGCTTGCGCGCGAAGGTCTGCACGATCGTGTCGTAGTGCTCGTCGGCGAGGCGGAGGCCCACCGCGACGGCCGGCTGCAGCGGCGACGCGTTCACGAACGTGAGGTACTGCTTCACCGCGCCGATCTGCGCGATGCGCTCGGGCGTCGACATGATCCAGCCGACCTTCCAGCCCGTGATCGAGAAGGTCTTGCCCGCCGACGAGATCGAGACGAGGCGCTCGCGCGCGGCCTCGAACGCCGCCACGGGCACGTGCCGCTCGTCGTACACGAGGTGCTCGTAGACCTCGTCGGTGACGATGATCGCGTCGCGCCGCTCGGCGACCCGCACGATGTGCCGCATCGCCTCCTCGCTGAACACCGCGCCCGTCGGGTTGTGGGGCGAGTTGACGATGATCATGCGGGTGCGCGGGCTCGTCGCGCGCTGCAGGCGGTCGGGGTCGGGCTGGAAGTCGGGTGCGGCGAGCGGCACCGGCACGAGCACGGCGCCGGCGAGCGCCGCGACCGCCGCGTAGGCGTCGTAGTACGGCTCGAAGGCGATCACCTCGTCGCCGGGGGAGAGGTACGCGAGCATCGTCGCGGCGAGCGCCTCGGTCGCGCCCGCGGTGACGAGCACGTCGCCGCGGCCGAGCCCGATGCCGTAGAAGCGCCGCTGGTGCTCGATGATCGCGTCGATGAGCTCGGGGGCGCCGCGGCCCGGGCCGTACTGGTTGCGGCCGTGGTCGATCGCGTGCTTCGCGGCGTCGAGCACGGCGCGCGGGCCGTCCTCGTCGGGGAAGCCCTGGCCGAGGTTGAGCGCCCCGGTCCTGGTCGCGAGCGCCGTCATCTCGGCGAAGATCGTCGGGGCCAGCCGGCCGTCCGCCCCGAGCAGGCCCGCGCCCGCCGCCGTCCGCTGCCAAGGTGCCTGCTCCATGCTCCGACGCTACCCGTTCCGGCGTCCCTTCCGGTGGATCGACATCGGGACCGCATGGGAATCGCATGGACTCCGGTGCGATGCTCGAAGCCATGAGCAACCCGCACGACCGCGTCCCGAACCCCATGGGACCGCAGCCCGCGCAGCCGCCCCAGGGCGACTGGCGCTGGCAGCACCCGACCGCATCCGTCCCCGCCGGCGCCCCCGTCGGCACCCCGGCCGCTGCCGCGCCGCAGGCCGACCGGCCCGACCCCTGGGCCGCGACCCGGCCGTTCCAGCCGGTCCCGCAGGCGCAGCCGCACCCGGCGCCGGCCGCTCCGCGCCGGCGCACCGGACTCGTCGTCACCTCGGTCGTCGCGGCGGCGCTGCTCGGCGGCGCGGCCGGCTTCGGCGGCGGCGCGCTCGCCGGCACGCTGCAGCCGCAGGCGCAGTCGCAGTCGCAGTCGGCGACGCAGGACGCCGGCACGACGGGCGAGACGGTCGCCGACCCGCAGACGATCGCCGACGTCGCGGCCGCTGCGGGCCCCTCGGTCGTCACCGTACAGGCGTCGTCCCAAGCGGGCTCGGGCGAGGGCTCGGGCGTGGCCGTCGCGGCCGGCGGCTACATCGTGACCAACAACCACGTCGTGACGCTCGACGGCCAGGCGGCCGACGCATCCATCACCGTCGAGACGAGCGACGGCCGGCTGCTCGCCGCCGAGATCGTCGGCACCGACCCCGTCGTGGACCTCGCCGTGATCAAGGTCGACGCCGACCTGCCGGTCGTGACCTTCGCCTCGAGCGACGACGTGCGCGTCGGCGACACGGCGATCGCGATCGGCGCGCCGCTCGGCCTGTCGAACTCGGTCACCGACGGCATCGTCTCCGCCGTCGACCGCGGCCTGCGCATCGCCGGCAGCGCGGCCCCCGAGGGCGACGAGCAGCAGTCCGAGCAGTCGCCGTTCGGCTTCTGGCAGGAGAACGGCGCGCAGGCCGCGCAGGAGGCCATCTCGATCCCCGTGGTGCAGACGGATGCGTCGATCAACCCGGGCAACTCGGGCGGCGCGCTGCTGAACGCCTCCGGGCAGCTCGTCGGCGTCAACGTCGCGATCGCCAGCATGGGCCAGGGCGAGTCGGCCGGCTCGATCGGCATCGGCTTCGCGATCGAGTCGAGCCTCGTGCAGCGCGTCGTCGAGGAGCTCATCGGCTCGGGCGAGGCGACGCACGGCCTGCTCGGCGCGACCGTCAGCGACGTGACCGACGCCTCCGTCGGCACGGTCGGCGCGCAGATCCGCGAGCTGTCGGAGGGCGGCGCCGCCGAGGCGGCCGGGCTGCAGCCGGGCGACGTGATCACCGCCGTCGACGGTGCCCCGGTCACGAACGCGATCGACGCGACAGCGCAGGTGCGCGCCCATGCCGCCGGCGCGACCGTGACGATCGCCTACCAGCGCGACGGCCAGGAGGCCGAGGCGGAGGTGACGCTGGGCGGGCTCTAGCCCGCGCGGCTCTCGTCCGACGGCGCGTCGCCGGGTGCATCCTGCATCTGCGACGCGCCGTCGCCGCGTCGCAGCTCGGTGACGTCGCCGCCGACCTCCTCGTCCGGGCCGAGGCCCGGCTCGTGCTGCGGCTCCTGCGCACGCCGCTCGCGCAGCCGGCGCAGGCCCCCGGCGAGGCCCTCGCGCTCGATGTCGCGCGCCTCGCGGATGCGCTGGCCGAGGTTGGGCCGCACCTCCTTGATGACGGGGGTGAGGTTGGCGTCGAACGAGACCGGCGCTGGCCCGAAGGCCTCCTTCGCGGCCTTCACGATCTGCCGGCCGAGGATGTTGTTGCCGACGCCGCCGACCACGGCGCCGATGCCGAACGGCATCGCGCGGCCGAGCATCGACGCACCGGTGTTGCGCGCCATGCGCCGCAGGAAGGCGCGGCGCAGGAAGTCGACGACCTGTCCCATCGAGCCGCTCGGCAGGCGCGAGGTGATGAGCTCGCCCCAGAACGCGTTGCCGGCCGCGCCGCGGCCGAGGGCGCGCTCGGTCGCCCGCCTGACGAGCGCCGTGCCGCCGTTGCCGAGCATGATGCCCATCACGAGCGCCTTCGCGCGCTCCTCGTCCTCGACGACGATGCCGTGCACCTCGGCGACCGCCTGCGCGTAGAAGGCGCTCGCCTCGAGGAAGCCGATCGTCTCGGCCATCGTGAGCCCGAGCGAGGCGACCGTGCCGATGCCGGGCGCGACCGCGCTCGCGCCGACCGCGGCGCCGCCGGTGGAGACGGCGGCGAGGTACTGCCGCTCGAGCCGGCCGAGCATCTCGGCGGGGGTCATCTGCGGGTTGCGGCGCCGGAGCGCTCGCAGGTGGTTGACGACGAGCGGCCGCTGCACGCCCAGGATGCCCTCGAGCGTCCTGACCATCCAGCCCAGGTCCTCGTCGCGGTCGATCTCTCGCATGGCGTCCCCCTGCCGGTCGGTGCCGGGCCGTGCCCGGCGTACCCCAGAAGCATGGCCCAGGAGAGCCGGGAACGGGCTGAGCGTGGGATCATGGACCCATGACTGACACGTTCGGACCGGACAGCCCTGGCCCCGGCAGCGTCGGCTCCGGCGGGAGCACCGACGTGCTCGACCGCGAGCTCGAGAAGCTCCTCAACGAGGAGTCGGTGGAGGACGGCGACCACGATCGCTTCTCCCACTACGTCAAGAAGGAGAAGATCCTGCAGTCGGCGCTCTCGGGCAAGCCGGTGCGGGCGCTCTGCGGCAAGAAGTGGACGCCGGGCCGCGACCCGGAGAAGTTCCCGATCTGCCCGAGCTGCAAGGAGATCTACGAGCGCCTGCGCGAGGAGTAGCCGCGCGCCGGACGCCTCAGCGGAACACGGGCCTCAGCGGAACACCGTCGGGATGGCGGGCTCGCCGCGGGCGAGGCGGTGCGCCTCGACCGGCAGCTCCTCGACCGACGCGGCGTGGCGCTCGCGCGCCAGCTCGACGCCCCCGTGGCCGAGCCAGCGGTCGTCGATCTCCCCGCCCGCCACGAGCGGCACCTGCAGCGCGCGGCCGCCGGCGGCCGCCGCGTCGAGCGTCGCGCGGTGGTCGGTGACGAGCACCGCCTCCTCGACGGCGACGCCGCCCTCGAGGCGGCGCACGGCCACCTTCTCGCCCGGGTGCGACGCCTTGTCCTCGCTCCGCTTGCCGACGCCCACCCAGGCGCCGTCGTCGCCCTGGCGCGCGACGAGCTTGTAGACCATGCCGGCGGCGGGCGCGCCCGAGCCGGTGACGACGCTCGTGCCGACGCCGTACGCATCCACCGGGCTCGCCTGCAGGCCCGCGATCGCGTACTCGTCGAGGTCGCTCGTGACGGTGATGCGCGTGCCGGTCGCGCCGAGCGAGTCGAGCAGCGCGCGGGCATCGGCGGCCACCTCGGCGAGGTCGCCCGAGTCGAGGCGGATGCCGCCGAGGCCGGTGCCGGCGACCTCGATCGCCGTGCGGATGCCCTGCTCGATGTCGTACGTGTCGACGAGCAGCGTCGTGCCGACGCCGAGCACGTCGATCTGCGCCTGGAAGGCCTCGGCCTCGGAGTCGTGCAGCAGCGTGAAGGAGTGCGCCGCCGTGCCCATCGTGGGGATGCCCCAGCGGGCGCCCGCGGCGAGGTTGCTGGTGGCGTCGAAGCCGGCGATGTACGCGGCGCGGGCGGCCGCCACGGCCGACTCCTCGCTCGCGCGGCGCGAGCCCATCTCGGCGACCGGCCGCCCCTTCGCGGCGCGCGTCATGCGCGTCGCGGCGTTCGCCACGGCCGAGTCGTAGTTGAGCACCGAGAGCGCCACGGTCTCGAGCACGACCGCCTCGGCGAAGGTGCCCTCGACCACCAGGATCGGGGAGCCGGGGAAGTAGAGCTCGCCCTCCGCGTAGCCGCGGATGTCGCCCGAGAAGCGGTAGTCGGCGAGCCAGTCGAGCAGCTCCGCCGAGACGATGCGGTGGTCGCGGAGGAAGCGCAGCTCCGCGTCGCCGAAGCGGAACTCGGCGACCCGGTCGAGGAAGCGGCCGGTGCCGGCGACCACGCCGTAGCGGCGAGCACCCGGCAGGCGGCGGGCGAAGGCCTCGAAGACGGAGGGCCGGAACGCGGTGCCGGAGCGCATCGCGGCATCGATCATCGTCAGCTCGTAGCGGTCGGTCATGAGCGCGGTGTCGGTCACGAGCGCCAGCCTACGACGGCGGCCTGGGGCGACCGCCTCGACGACGCCCGGTAGCGTGGCTCGGTGCCCCGAACCATCCGCCCCCTGCCCGACGGCGTCGCGCTGCGCGAGCCGACGCCCGCCGACGCGCCCGCCTGGGCCGCCTTCCTCGTGCGGGAGCAGGAGCGCACGTACGCGGGCCGGCTGCCCGACGACTTCGGGGTGCGCGGGCTCGCGCAGGCGAACGTCGTCGGGCTCGCGCGCGCCTTCGCGGAGCCGGGCGACGCCGTGCGCCGCATCGCGTGGCAGGGCGACCGCATCGTGGGCCTCGCGGCGTCGAGCGCCGCGCCCGCCCGCTGGGAGGTCGAGCTGGGGCTCGTGCCGCCGCCCGCCGAGCGCGAGCTCGACCGGCTCTACGTGGCGGCCGAGATGCACGGCACCGCGGTCGGCGCCGCGCTCTTCGACGCGGTCGTCGACGACCGCGCGCTGTACCTGTGGCTCATCGACGGCAACGAGCGCGCGGGCCGCTTCTACGAGCGCCGCGGCTTCCGGCACCTCGACGAGCGGGTGTCGACGGGCCCGACGTGGGGCGGCATCCCGATGCACCGCATGGTGCGCGCGCCGGAGCTGGGGGCGGCGACCCTTTCGGGTCGCCGCCGCGACGCCAGCGCCGAGGCCCGTCTCGGGCCGAGGTGAGCCGGTGCGGGCGGCGCGGCGGTGCTCAGCCTCGCCCGCGTCCGCTCGTCAGCCGAGCAGGCCCTGCTCCTCGAGCCAGGCGGCGGCGATGTCGGCGGCCGGTGCCTGCTCGTCGACCGAACGGCCGTTGAGGGCGAGGAGCTCCTCCGAGGTCAGCGCTGCGCTCACCTCGTCGATGATGCCCTGCGCCTCCTCGTCGACGCGGTCGCTCACGACGGGCACGACGTTCGAGGCGAGGAACAGGCCCTCGGGGTCCTCGAGCACGACGAGGTCGTTCGCGGCGATCGACGGGTCGCCGGTGTAGACGATCGCGAGCTGGACGTCGCCGTCCTGCAGCGCGCGGATCGTGAGCGGGCCGCCGCTGTCCTCGATGGGCGTGAAGCCGACCTCGATGCCGTAGGTGTCGGCGAGGCCCTGCGGTCCGTTCGGGCGGGTCTCGGCCTCGGAGTTGGCGCCCATCGTGAGCGGCTCGTCGACGTTCGCCAGGTCGGCGATCGTCGTGAGGTCGTGCTCCTCGGCGAACTCGCGCGTGACGACGTAGGAGTCCTGGTCGGTGGCCGGCGCCTGGTCGAGCACCGTGATGCCCTCGGGCGCGGCCTCGGTGAGGGCGGCGTAGACGTCCTCGCTGAGGCGCTCGGTGGGCTCCTCGGCCCACACCTGCAGCAGCGGGCCCGTGTACTCGGGGAAGACGTCGATCGCGCCCGACTCGATCTCGGGCAGGTAGACCTCGCGCTGGCCGATGCGCAGGTCGCGCTCGATCGTGTAGCCGCCGGCCTCGAGGGCCTGGGCGTAGAGCTCGGCGATGATCTCGTTCGAGTAGTAGTCCTGCGAGCCGACGACGAGGCTCGTCGCGTCGCCGCTCGTCGTGGGCTCCGCGGAGCCCTCCTCGAGCGGGTCGGCGTTCGCGCAGCCGGTGAGCACGAGGCCCGTCGCTGCGATCGCGGCGAGGGCGGCGCCCGCCTTGCGGGGGATGCTGGTCATGCGGTGTTCCTCTCTGGAGCGCGGGCGGACGCCCGCGCGGGGACGGTGTGCGGTTCGGCACGACGGCCGGCCGCGGATTGGATCGCCTGGAAGACGAGCTCGACGACGAGCGAGAGCAGCGCCACGAGCAGGGCGCCGGCCAGCATGACCTCGTAGTCGCCCGCCTTGACGCCCTGGAAGATCGGCCTGCCGAGGCCCGTGTTCGAGACGTACGCGGCGAGGGTCGCGGTCGAGATGACCTGGAGGGCCGCCGAGCGCACGCCGCCGATGAGCACCGGCGCCGCGAGCGGCAGCTCGACGCGCTGCACGATCTCGCGCTCGGTCATGCCGATCGCGCGCGCCGCGCCCACCACCTGCCGGTCGACGGCCTCGACGCCGGCGTACGCCCCGGCCAGCACGGGCGGCAGCGCGAGCACGAGCAGGGCGAGGAAGGGGGCCTCGAGCCCGATGCCGAGGGCGAGGCCGAAGATCGTGAGCAGCCCCAGGGTGGGGATCGCCCGCGCGCCGCTCGTCAGCGCCACGACGAGCCCGCGACCCCTGCCGGTGTGGCCGATGAGGACGCCGGCGGGGATGCCGATGGCGGCCGCGGCGAGCAGCACGGCGCGCGAGAAGCCGAGGTGCTCGAGGATGCGCAGGCCGAGCGAGTTCGTGCCCTGCCAGCTCGCGGGGTCGAAGAGGTGGGCGAGGGCCTCGGCGAACAGGTTCATGCGCGCACCGCCGCCTGCCAGGGCATCGCGAGCCGGCCGAGCAGCAGCACGACCGCGTCGATCGCGAAGGCGACCACGACCGTGAGCACGATGCCCGTGATGATCGAGGCGTCGATGCCGCGCTGGAAGCCGTCGGTGAAGAGCGTGCCGAGGCTCGAGATGCCGATCACGGCGCCGATCGTGACGAGGCTGACGGTCGAGACCGCCATGACCCGCAGCGACGAGACGAGCACCGGGCCGGAGAGCGGCAGCTCGACCGCCCAGAACCGCGCCCAGGGGGAGTGGCCGAGGGCGTCGGCGGCGAGCATCGTCTCGCGCGAGACCGATCCGAAGGCGTCGGCGGCTCCGCGCACCATCAGCGCGCAGCCGTAGAGCGTGAGGCCGATGATCGCGACCCAGGGGGAGCGCGCCGAGAGGCCGACGATCGCGGGGATCATGATGAACAGCGCCAGCGAGGGGATCGCGTAGAGGAGGCCGGTGCCGGTCAGCAGCGCGGTGCGGGCGCGCGGATAGCGGGCGGCGAGCCAGCCGAGCGGGATGGAGATGACGAGCGCGAGCACGATGGGCACGATCGAGAGCCACAGGTGGTCGAGCAGCAGCGACCACACGATGTGCAGGTTCTGGCTCAGCCAGTTCATGGGCTGGGCCTACTCCGCCAGCACGCCGGTGGGGCGGTCGTCGCCGTCGACGACGATCCGGCGGCCGTCGACCTCGCGCACCGAGAGCGTGCGACGCGCGGTGCCCGCCCCCACGAAGCGCGAGACGAACTCGTCCGCGGGGTGGGCGAGGATCTCGGCGGGCGTGCCGCGCTGCGCGATCTCGGCGCCCTTGCGCAGCACGAGCACCTCGTCGCCGAGCGCGAAGGCCTCGTCGATGTCGTGCGTGACGAACAGGATCGTCTTGCCGAGCTCGCGCTGCAGCGTGCGCATCTCCTCCTGCAGCTGGTCGCGCACGATGGGGTCGACGGCGCCGAAGGGCTCGTCCATGAGCAGGATGTTCGGATCGGCGGCGAGGGCGCGGGCGACGCCGACGCGCTGCTGCTGGCCGCCCGAGAGCTGCAGCGGGTAGCGGTCGCCGAGCGCCGGATCGAGGCCGACGCGCTCGAGCAGGCCGAGCGCGGCACGGCGCGCCTCGCGACGGTTCGCGCCCTCGAGCACCGGCACCGTGGCGACGTTGTCGGCGACGGTGCGGTGGGGGAGCAGGCCGCCCGCCTGGAGCACGTAGCCGATCGAGCGGCGCAGCTGCACCTTGTCCATCGCGCGCACGTCGTCGCCGTCGATGGAGACCGTGCCGCTCGTGGGATCGACCATACGGTTCACCATGCGCAGCAGAGTCGTCTTGCCGCAGCCGGAGGAGCCGACGAGCACGACGACGGCGTGCGAGGGGACGACCAGGCTGAAGTCCTCGACGGCGACCGTGCCGTCGGGGTACTCCTTGCGCACGGCTGCGAACTCGATCACGCGGGGGCTCCTCCCTGTCGCGGGGTGCTGACAATACCGGCCGACCCCTCGGCGAGCCTGTGCCCTCGCCCCGCGGCTAGGCTTGCCGACGTGCAGCGGCCGATCGGAGTCTTCGACAGCGGCGTCGGCGGACTCACCGTGGCGCGCGCGATCATCGACCAGCTGCCCGCCGAGTCGATCACGTACATCGGCGACACCGCCAACGGGCCCTACGGCCCGCGCGCGCAGTCGGAGGTGCGGCGCCTCGCGCTCGACGTGCTCGACACGCTCGTCGCGCAGGGCGTGAAGATGCTCGTCATCGCCTGCAACACCGCATCCGCGGCGACCCTCGACGTCGCGCGCGAGCGCTACGGGCAGGGGATGGGCATCCCGGTCGTCGAGGTCATCGACCCGGCCGTGCGGGCAGCCGTGCGCCAGAGCCGCTCCGGCCGGATCGGCGTCATCGGCACCGCGGGCACGATCGGCTCGGGCGCCTACCAGCGCGCGTTCGCCGAGGCCGGCGTGCCGCACGTCGCGGCCGGCGCCGCGCCGCGCTTCGTCGAGTTCGTCGAGGCGGGCGTCACCACCGGCGACGAGGTGCTCGCCGCCGCGCACGAGTACCTCGAGCCGCTGCTGGCCGAGGAGCTCGACACGCTCGTGCTCGGCTGCACGCACTACCCGCTGCTCGCCGGCGCGATCGGCTACGTCGCCGGCCCCGGCGTGCGGCTCGTGTCGAGCGCGGAGGAGACCGCTGCGGACGTCTACCGCATCCTGAGCGACCGGCGCATGCTCGCGCCCGAGCACGCCGCGCCCGCCTACGCGTTCGAGGCGACGACCGCCGCGCAGGAGCCGTTCCTGCGGCTCGCGCGCCGGTTCCTCGGGCCCGAGGTGACGCACGTGGAGTTCACGCAGACCGGGGTCATCCAGCTCCCCGGCCGCACCGACTGAGAGGACCAGGCATGGCACGCAAGGACGGCAGGCAGCTCGACGAGCTGCGCGACGTGACGATCGAGCGGGGCTGGAGCCAGCAGGCCGAGGGCAGCGCCCTCATCTCCTTCGGCGCCACGAAGGTGCTGTGCACCGCATCCGTCATGCCCACGGTGCCCCGCTGGATGGCGGGCAAGGGCAAGGGCTGGGTGACGGCGGAGTACGCGATGCTGCCGCGCTCGACGAACGAGCGGATGGACCGCGAGAGCGTGCGCGGCAAGGTCGGCGGCCGCACGCACGAGATCTCGCGCCTCATCGGCCGCTCCCTGCGGGCCGGCGTCGACATGCGGGCGCTCGGCGAGCTCTCGATCGCGGTCGACTGCGACGTGCTGCAGGCCGACGGCGGCACCCGCACCGCCGCGATCACGGGCGCCTACGTGGCGCTCGCGGACGCGATCCGCTGGGCGCAGGCCGAGGGGCGCGTGCCCAAGAGCGCGACGCCGCTGATCGACTCGGTCGCGGCCGTGTCGGTGGGGATGATCGACGGCGAGCCGATGCTCGACCTCGCCTACGTCGAGGACGTGCGCGCCGGCACCGACATGAACGTCGTCGCGACCGGCCGGGGCCTGCTCATCGAGGTGCAGGGCACCGCAGAGGGCGCGCCCTTCGACCGCGCGGAGCTCGACGGAATGCTCGACCTGGCGCTCGCCGGCACGGCGCGCCTGACCGAGCTGCAGCGAGAGGCGCTCGGCGCATGACCGACCTGGGAGCGACCGGCATCGACGTCGTCGGCGGGGGCCTGCAGGTGGTCGTGGCGACGCGCAACCCGCACAAGGTGGAGGAGCTGCAGCGCATCCTCGCGCCGCTGCTGCCCGGCGTCGAGCTCGTGCCCGACAGCGGCCCGGAGCCCGTGGAGGACGGCGAGACGTTCGAGGCGAACGCGCTCATCAAGGCGCGGGCCGCGCACGAGCGCACCGGGCTGCCCGCGCTCGCGGACGACTCCGGCATCGAGGTCGACGCGCTCGGCGGCGCGCCCGGCATCCACTCGGCGCGCTACGCCGGCACGCGCGACGACCGCGACAACCTCGAGCTGCTGCTGCAGCACCTCGCAGGCCGCACCGACCGCGGGGCGCAGTTCGTCTGCGCCGCGGCGTGGGTCGACGCCGACGGCGAGCTCGCGGTGCGGGCCGACTGGCGGGGCGAGATCGCGGATGCGCCGCGCGGCGAGGGCGGGTTCGGGTACGACCCGGTGTTCGTGCCGCACGACGCCGACGGCAGGGCGGCCGCCGAGCTGAGCCCGGAGGAGAAGGACGCGCGCAGCCACCGGCGGCTCGCGTTCACGGCGCTCGCGGAGCGCGTGCTCGGGCGCTGACGGCGCGGCGCTCGCGAATGCGTCCCGAGCGGCGCTGTGGCATGATTTCGGTGTGCCGAAATCACAGCGTGCGGGACGGCGAAGGATTGCCGTGGCCGTCGCGTGCGTCGCCGCCGCGCTGACGGGCTGCGCGTCGCCGGCGCCGGCCGCGCCGGAGGACGACGGCCGGCCGCTCGTGCTCGCGACCTTCACCGTGATCGCCGACATCGCGCGCGAGGTCGCGGGCGACGCCGCCCGGGTCGAGTCGCTCACCCGCGTCGGCGTCGAGGTGCACGACTACGAGCCGACCCCCGGCGACCTCGTGCGCACCGAGGGCGCCGACCTCGTCGTCACGAACGGCATGGGCATCGACGACTGGCTGCTGACCCTGGTCGAGCGCGCGGATGCGCCGCACGTGGTGCTGAGCGACGTCGTCGACCCGATCCCCATCGAGACCGGCCACTACGCGGGCAATCCCAACGCCCACGCCTGGGTCTCGCCCGCCGAGGGCGCGCGGTACGTCGAGGCGCTGCGCGTCGCGATCGGCGACCTCGTGCCCGCCGAGCGCGACGCGATCGATGCGCGCGCCGCAGCCGTGACGGCCGCGCTCGAGGCTGAGGGCGAGCGGCTCCGCGAGGGCGTCGAGCGGCTGCCCGAGCAGCATCGCGTGCTCGTCACGTGCGAGGGCGCCTTCAGCTACCTCGCCCGCGACGCGGGTCTCGCCGAGGCGAGCCTGTGGCCCGTGAACGCCGGCGGGCAGGGCACGCCGCAGTCGATCGCGGCGGTCGCGGGCGTCGTCGCCGAGACGCGCGTGCCGACCGTCTTCTGCGAGTCCACGACGCATCCGGGCACCCAGCAGCAGATCGCGCGGAACGCCGGCGTGCGCTTCGACGGCGGGCTGCACGTCGACTCGCTCTCGGAGCCCGACGGGCCGGCGCCCACCTACCTCGCGCTCATCGCGCACGACATCGACATCATCCTGGAGGGGCTGGGAGCATGACCGACGCCATCGTCGCCGAGCGCCTCGGCGTCCGCTACGGCGACGTGCGCGCGCTCGCCGACGTGACCGCGCGCATCCGCACCGGCGAGATCACCGGGCTCGTCGGGGTCAACGGCTCCGGCAAGTCGTCGATGCTCGCGGCCGTGCTCGAGCGGGTGCCGCACGAGGGCACCGTGCGCATCCTCGGGCGCACCCCCGCCGAGGCGCGCCGCGCCGGCCTCGTCGCCTCGGTGCCGCAGGCCGAGACGGTCGACTGGGACTTCCCGGTGACGGTGCGCGACGTCGTCACGACCGGCCGCTACGGGCGGATGGGGCTGCTGCGCATCCCGCGCGCCGCCGACCGCGCGGCCGTCGACGAGGCCCTCGCGCTGCTCGGCATCGCCGACCTCGCCGACCGGCAGATCGGCGAGCTCTCGGGCGGGCAGCGCAAGCGCGCCTTCGTCGCCCGCGCGATCGCGCAGGACGCCGAGCTGCTGCTGCTCGACGAGCCGTTCGCGGGCGTCGACCGCACGAGCGAGGCGCAGATCACCGAGGTGCTGCGCGGCATCCGCGCCCAGGGCCGCACCGTGGTGATCGTGCACCACGACCTCTCGGGGGTGGCCGAGCTCGCCGACTCGGTGCTGCTGCTGCGCGGGCGGCTGCTGCACCACGGGCCGCCCGCCGAGACGCTCACGCCCGAGCGCATCGCGGCGGCCTTCGGCGCCGGCACGAGGGAGGAGCGGTGATGGATCCGGGGCTCCTCGACGCGCTGCTCGCGCCCTTCGCCTACGACTTCATGCTGCGGGCGATCCTCGTGACGCTCGTCGCCGCCGTGGCGTGCGCGCTGCTGTCGACGTGGCTCGTGCAGATGGGGTGGTCGCTCATGGGCGATGCGGTCTCGCACTCGGTGCTGCCCGGCGTCGCGCTCGCGTACA
Source organism: Agrococcus sediminis (assembly GCF_007923295.1). GTDB lineage: Bacteria > Actinomycetota > Actinomycetes > Actinomycetales > Microbacteriaceae > Agrococcus > Agrococcus sediminis. The sequence continues at coordinate 197,330 of NZ_VOIR01000014.1, forward strand.
TCCTGGGGCTGCCGTTCGCCGTCGGCGCCGCCGTGTTCGGCATCGGCGCGGTCGCCCTCATCGGCGGCGTGCGGGCGGCGTCGAGGATCAAGGCGGATGCGGCGATCGGCGTCGTGTTCACGACGCTGTTCGCGCTCGGGCTGGTGATCGTCTCGGTGACGCCCGCCCAGACCGACCTGCAGCACATCCTCTTCGGCAACGTGCTCGGCGTGTCGGACGCCGACATCGCCCAGGTGCTCATCGTCGGCGCGATCGTCTGCGCGACGCTCGTGGTGCTGCGCCGCGACCTGACCCTCGTCGCCTTCGACCCGGGTCACGCCCACGCGATCGGCCTGCGGCCGCGCCTGCTGCACGCGGTGCTGCTCGGCGCGCTCGCGCTCACCGTCGTCACCGCGCTGCAGGCGGTCGGCATCATCCTCGTCGTCGCGATGCTCGTCATCCCCGGCGCGACCGCGTCGCTCATCGCCGTGCGGTGGGACGCGCTGCTCGCGTGGTCGGTCGGCATCACGGTCGCCGCGTCGATGGTGGGGCTCATCGCGGCCTTCTGGATGGACATCTCGCCCGGCGGCGCGGTGGTGCTGACGCAGGGGCTCGCGTTCGGGCTAGCGTTGCTGTTCGGGCCCCGCCGGGGGCTCGTCATCCGGTGGGCGAGAGCGAGGCGTCATGCAGTCGACGGCGGCTGAGGACTACGTCAAGGCGATCTACCACCACACCGAGTGGCAGCCCGAGCCCATCACCCCCTCGCAGCTCGCATCCCGCCTGGGCCTGGCGAACTCCACCGTGACCGAGATGGTGAAGAAGCTCGCCGCCGCGGGCCTCGTGCGCCACCGCCCGTACGGCGCGGTCGAGCTCACCGACGACGGGCGCGCGCTCGCGGTGCGGCAGGTGCGCCGCCACCGGGTCGTCGAGACGTGGCTCGTCGAGCGGCACGGCTACGACTGGGACGAGGTGCACGACGAGGCTGAGATCCTCGAGCACGCGCTGAGCGACCGGCTGCTCGACTCGATCGCCCGCTCGCTCGGCGACCCTGAGCGCGACCCGCACGGCGACCCGATCCCGGCCGCCGACGGCACGGTGCGGCGACCGGATGCGGTGCTGCTCGCCGATGCGGAGGTCGGCCACGCGGGCGCGGTGGTGCGCATCTCGGACGCAGACCCGGCCATGCTGCGGTTCCTCGCCGGGGCCGGGGTCGCGCTCGACGCGCGGCTGACGGTGCTCGGCCAGAAGCCCTACTCGGGCTCGATCCAGGTGCGCAGCGGCTCGACGACGATCGACGTCGGCCCCGACGTCGCGCAGGCGATCTGGCTCGCCGCCTGACCCTGCGGTCGCGCGATCAGCGCTCGATGCCCGGCTGCTGGCCGGTGCCCGAGAGGTCGAGCGTCTCGACGGCGCCCGTCGCGCTGCCGTCGCGGATCTCGCGCTCGACCTCGCGCCGCGACTGGATCGCGTGCCAGACGATGAAGCAGATGGCGATCGCGACGACGCCGAGCAGCACGAGGTCGATGTACTCGGTGACGAGGTCGGCGACGCCGGGGATGTGCGCGACGCCCCAGCCGAGCAGCGGCAGCCCCGCGCCCCAGAGCAGGCCGCCGAGCACGTCGAGCCGGAAGAACAGCGGCCACGGCATGCGCCCGACGCCAGCGGCGACCGGCATGAAGGTGCGGACGATGCCGATGAAGCGGGCGATGATGACGGCGGCCGCGCCGTACTTCAGGAAGAAGCGGTTGGTGCGCTCGATCGTGCGATGCGAGAACAGCCCGGAGGACTTGCGCTGGAAGATGGGCGGCCCGGCCTTGTGCCCGATGAAGTAGCCCAGCTGGTCGCCCGCGACCGCGCACGCCCAGATGCAGAGCATCACGAGCCAGATGGGCTGCGGGATGACGCCGGTGTAGGAGAGCACGCCGGCGATCACGAGCAGCGTGTCGCCCGGCAGCAGGAAGCCGACCAGCAGCCCCGTCTCGACGAAGACGATGGCGCACACGAGCAGCAGCGCCCAGACGCCGGCGCCCGAGATCAGCCCCTCGATGTCGATGAGGAACTCGGCTGGCAGGTGGGGCACGGACGCTCCTTCGCGCGATGGGCGGTCGCCGTGCGGGAGAGGGGACTCGAACCCCCACGCCACGTGGGCACAGGAACCTAAATCCTGCGTGTCTGCCAATTCCACCACTCCCGCGTGGGTGTGATCAGCGTACCTTTTCGCGCAGGTCCCGACGCTCCGGCTCTGCCAAGGTTGTGCCATGCAGATGCGCGCCCTCGTGACCGGCGCCTCGGCCGGGCTCGGCGCGGAGTTCGCGCGCCAGCTCGCCGCCGACGGCTTCGCGCTCGTGCTCGTCGCGCGCAGCGCCGACCGCCTGCGGGAGCTCGCGGCCGAGCTGCCCGCGCTCGGGGCGGCCGACGTCGAGGTGCTGCCCGCCGACCTCACGGACGAGGCCGGCCTCGAGCGGGTCGCCGCGCGCCTGCAGGACGCCGCGCGGCCGGTCGACGTGCTCGTCAACAACGCCGGGCACGCCGTCGCCGAGCCCTTCCACGCATCCGCCATCGCCGACGAGCGCGCAATGCACGAGCTGCTGACCTGGGTGCCGCTGCGGCTCGCCCACGCGGCGCTGCCCGGCATGCGCGAGCGCGGCCGCGGCGGCATCCTCAACGTCGCGAGCCTCGCCGGCCGCCTGCCGAGCGGCTCGTACGCGGCGGCGAAGGCGCAGGTCATCGCCCTGTCGCACGCGCTCGACGCCCGCTACCGCCGCGACGGCGTGACCGTCACGGCGCTGCTGCCGGGCTTCGTCGCGACGGAGTTCCACGAGCGGATGGGCGTCGCGGCCGACACCGTGCCGCGGGCCGGGTGGGCGGATGCGCCGACCGTCGTGCGCGAGGGGCTCGCGGCCCTGCGCCGGCGCCGGGGCGTCGTCGTGAGCGACTGGCGCTACCGGCTCGCCGCGCCGCTGCTGCCGCTCGTGCCGTCGCGGCTCATCGCCGGCTTCGGGCTCGGCGCGAGGATCGAGCGGGGGAGCGGCCGATGAGCGAGATGGTCGCGGTGCTCGGCGCCGGCGTCATGGGCGCCGGCATCGCGCGCGTGCTCGCGCGCGCCGGCCACGAGGTGCGGGTCTTCGACGTCGACCCGGCCGCCGCCGCCCGCGCCGCCGACTCGGCCGGCGCATCCGCGCACGGCTCGGTCGCCTCGGCGGTCGAGGGCGCGACGCTCGTGCTCGAGGCCGCACCCGAGCGGCTCGAGCTGAAGCGCGCGCTGCTCGCCGAGGTCGAGGCGGCGAACGCCGACGCGGTGATCGCCTCGAACACCTCGTCGATCGGGGCCGACGCGCTCGCGGCCGGCATGCGCGACCCGTCGCGGCTCGTCATCGCGCACTTCTTCAACCCCGCCGACACCGTGCCGCTCGTCGAGGTGGTGCCGGGCCCGGCGACGCCGCCGGAGACGGTCGAGCGGATGGTGGCGCTGCTCACCGCGGCGGGCAAGACGACCGTGCCGCTCGCGCACCAGGTCGAGGGGTTCATCGCGAACCGCCTGCAGGCGGCCCTCTACCGCGAGGCGATGCACCTCGTCGAGCGGGGCGTCGCGAGCCCCGAGCAGGTCGACCGGGTCGTCACCGCCGGGCTCGGGCCGCGCTGGGCGCTCGCGGGACCGTTCGAGATCATGGACCTCGGCGGCCTCGACGTCTGGACGAGCGTGGCCGACGGGATCCTGCCGACCCTCGGCGACGCATCCGCCGCCCCCGCGATGCTGCGCGACCGGGCCGAGCGCGGCGACCTGGGCGCGAAGACCGGGCGGGGCTTCCTCGAGCGCGAGGCGGATGCGCCGGCGCGGTTCGCGGCGAGGCTCGCGGCGCTCATCGCGGCCCGCGACGCGCTCGAGCCGTAGCCTCCAAGAGGTTCCGGACGATGAGCGCCGAACTGCCATGGCGCTCCCAGCCGCTCCGTGCCAGCGTGGAGGGCATGACCGAGACCCTCAAGGCCGTCTACGTCAACGGCAGCCTCACCCCGTCCCCGGGCGAGAGCCACACCGACCTGCTGATCGAGGCGAGCGCGCGCATCCTGCGCGAGCAGGGCGTCGAGGTCGAGGTCGTGCGCGCCGTCGACCACGCGATCGCCCCGGGCGTACAGCCCGACATGACCGAGCACGGCGCCGCCGAGGACGCCTGGCCCGCCATCTGGGAGCGCGTGCTCGCGGCCGACATCCTCGTGCTCGCGACACCCATCTGGCTCGGCGACGCCTCGAGCACCACGCGCCGCGTGGTCGAGCGCCTCTACGCCGAGTCGGGCGAGCTCAACGAGCACGGCCAGTCGATCTACTACGGCAAGGTCGGCGGATGCCTCGTCGGCGGCAACGAGGACGGCATGAAGCACGTCGCGCGCGAGGTGCTCTACGCCCTGCAGCACCTCGGCTGCACCATCCCGCCGCAGGCCGACGCGGGCTGGGTGGGCGAGGCGGGCCCCGGCCCCTCCTACGGCGACGAGCTCGACGACGGCTCGCACGCGGGCGCCGACAACGACTTCACGCAGCGCAACATCACCATCATGACGTGGAACCTGCTGCACCTCGCGCGCATGCTGCGCGGCGGCATCCCGACCGAGGGCAACGACCGCAACGCCTGGGAGCGCGGCGAGCGCTTCGGGTTCCAGAACCCCGAGTACCGATAGGAGCGCGACCATGACCGACATCCGCCTGCACATCGAGGACTCCGGCGGCGACGGCCGCCCCGTCGTGCTGCTGCACGGCTGGCCGCTCTCGGCCGAGGCGTGGGCGGCGCAGACCGCGGCGCTCACCGCCGCCGGCCACCGCGTCGTCGTCTACGACCGCCGCGGCTTCGGCCGCAGCGACAAGCCCGACGAGGGCTACGACTACGACACGCTCGCGGCCGACCTCGACCGGGTGCTCACCGAGCTCGACCTGCGCGACGTCGCGCTCGTCGGCTTCTCGATGGGCGGCGGCGAGGTCGCGCGCTACGTCTCGACCTACGGCGAGGAGCGCGTGCGCTCGGTGGTGTTCGCGGCAGCGGTCCCGCCGTACCTGCTGCACGCCGACGACAACCCGGAGGGCCCGCTCACCGAAGAGGCCTACCGCTCGCTCCGCGCCGGGCTCGAGGCCGACCGCGACGCGTTCTTCGACGAGTTCACGACCGGCTTCTTCTCGACCGAGGAGGGACTGCAGGTGAGCGAGGCGCAGCGCCAGGAGGGCATCCGGCTCGCCCTGCAGTCGCACCAGCCGGCGGCGCTCGGGGCGATGGACGCGTGGGCGACCACCGACTTCCGCGACGACCTCGGCACGATCACCGTGCCGGTGCTCGTGCTGCACGGCGACGGCGACCAGACGGTGCCGTTCGAGGGCTCCGGCCGCCGCACGCACGAGACGATCGAGCACAGCGAGCTGCACGTCATCTCCGGCGCCCCGCACGGCTGCAACGTCAGCCACGCCGACGAGTTCAACCGGGCCCTCATCGCGTTCCTGGGCTGATGGAGGTCACCGACTGGCTGCTGCAGGGCGATCCCTCGATCCGCTGGCAGGCGATGGCCGACCTGCTCGACGAGGATCCGGATGCCGTGGCCCGCGAGCGCGCGAGGGTCGCGCACGAGGGCCATGGCGCGGCGCTGCTCGCCGCCCGCGGGGCCGACGGGCAGTGGGCCGGCGGCGCGCACTTCCCGAAGGCCGAGCCGACGCTGCCCGGCCAGCCGTGGACATCCACCGCCCACGTGCTCACCGAGCTGCGGCTGCTGGGCGTCGACCCTTCGGACGCCGCGGTGCGGGAGGCGATCGCCGACGTCAAGCGCGTCACGCGCTGGGAGTACGACGACGAGCCGTTCTTCGAGGGCGAGGTCGAGCCGTGCATCAACGGCGCGCTCGTGACGAACGCCGTCTACTACGGCGAGGACGCGACGCCGATCGTCGAGCGGCTGCTCGGCGAGCGCATGGAGGACGGCGGCTGGAACTGCGAGCAGGAGCGCGGCTCGGTGCGCTCGTCGTTCGACACGACGATCGCGGTGCTCGAGGCGCTCGCGGCGTTCGAGCGCGTGAGCGACGACCCGCGCGTGCCCGAGGCGCGGGCGAGCGGCGAGGCCTACCTGCTCGAGCGCTCGCTGCTGCGACGGCGCTCGACCGGCGAGATCGTCGACGAGGGCTACCTGCGCTTCGCGTTCCCGCCGCGCCACGAGTACGACGCGCTGCGGGCGCTCGAGCACTTCCGTGCCGTCGCCGCCCGCCCCGACGAGCGGATGGCCGAGGCGATCGAGCTCGTGCGCTCGAAGCGGCGGGACGACGGCCGCTGGCCGCTCGACGTCGTGCACGGCGGCGACCGGGTCGTCGGCTACGGGCCGGTCGGGGAGCCGAGCCGCTGGATCACGCTCAAGGCGCTGCGGGTGCTGCGGTGGGCTGACGGGGGCTGAGGCGCCTGTGGACAACTTCCGCGAGGCCTGACGCGCTCGCGGTTCACTGGCTCGCATGCGCCAGGCCGTCGCCGAGATCACCGCCACCGTGCGGGCGCGGGTGCGCCGCGAGGGCGTCGACCTGGCCCGCTCGGGCGACCTCGCCGAGCGCTACGTGCGCGACGCGGTGCGCTCCTACGCCGAGCGCTCGCTCGGCGGCAGCGTGCCGCTGCTGGCCGACGAGCGGCAGGCCGAGCGCGACGTGCTCGCGGCGGTCTCGGGCTACGGGCCGCTGCAGCCCTACCTCGACGATCCGGAGGTCGAAGAGCTGTGGGTCAACCACGGCTCGCGCGTCTTCTGCGCGCGCGGCGGCGTCAGCGAGCAGCTGCCGATCCGGCTCACCGAGACCGAGGTGCGCGACCTCGTCGAGCGCATGCTCTCGACGACCGGCCGCCGCGTCGACCTCTCGTCGCCCTTCGTCGACGCGTCGCTGCCCGACGGCTCCCGCCTCCACGTCGCATCCGGCGACGTCGCCCGCGGCGCGATGTCGATCAACATCCGCAAGTTCGCCCGGCGGCTCGCCGCGCTCTCGGCGCTCGTCGAGCGCGGCGCGCTCAGCCAGCAGGCGGCCGCGTTCCTGCGCAGCGCGGTCGTCGCCGGCTGCAACATCCTCGTCTCCGGGCCGACGCACGCCGGCAAGACCACCATGCTGAACGCCCTGCTCGCCGCCGTGCGGCCGGGCGAGCGGGTGGTGACGGTCGAGGAGACGTTCGAGCTCGATCCGCCCGTCGACGACATCGTGGGGCTCCAGTGCCGGCAGCCGTCGCTCGAGGGCACGGGCGAGATCTCGCTGCGGCGGCTGGTGAAGGAGAGCCTGCGGATGCGCCCCGACAGGCTCGTCGTCGGCGAGGTGCGCGAGGCCGAGGCGCTCGACCTGCTCGTGGCGCTCAACTGCGGCGTCTCCGGCATGTGCTCGATCCATGCCAACTCCGCGCGTGACGCGCTCACGAAGCTCACGACCCTGCCGCTGCTCGCGGGGCGCAACATCGACGCCGGGTTCGTCGTGCCCACCGTCGCGCAGTGCGTCGACCTCGTGGTGCACCTCGCGATCGACGCCCGCGGCAACCGCCGCGTCGTCGAGATCCTCGCGCCCACCGGGCAGGTCACCGCCGGCGTCATCGAGGCGTCCGTGCTGTTCGCCCTCCGCGACGGGCTGCTCGAGCCGACCGGGTCGCATCCGGCGAGGACGGCGAAGTTCGCCGCGGTCGGCGTCGACCCCGTCGCGCTGCTCGGGAGCCGCGCATGACGTGGCTGCTCGGCTGCCTCCTCGGCCTTGGCATCGTGCTCGCCGTCAGCCCGTGGCTGTGGCCGCGAAGCGCCCGCACGCCGGATCCGCAGCCGCGCCGCCGACTGCTCGACCGCCTCACGCACGCGGGCCTCGAGGGCGTCCCGCCGGTCGCGCTCGCGGCGGTGTCGGTGCTGGCCGGCGTCCTCGCCGCGGGCGTCGCGCTCGCCCTCGCACCGGTGGTCGCCGTCGCGGCCGCCGCGTTCGCCGCCGGCGCCGCCGGGCCCGTGATCGCCGTGCGCTGGCGCGCCAAGCGGCGCCGCCGAGCGCAGGCGTCGGTCTGGCCCGACGTCGTCGACCACCTGGTCTCCGCCGTGCGGAGCGGGCTGGCGCTGCCGGATGCGGTGGCGCAGCTCGCGCACGCCGGTCCGGAGATCACGCGAGCGGCCTTCACCGCCTACGCGGCCGATCACCGCGCGACCGGCTCGTTCGCCTACGCCCTCGACCGCCTGAAGGACCGCCTGGCCGATCCGGTCGCCGACCGCATCCTCGAGACGCTGCGGATGGCGCGCGAGGTCGGCGGCACGGAGGTGACGACGGTGCTGCGCGAGCTCGCCGCCTACCTGCGCGTCGACCTCGCCACTCGCGGCGAGCTGGAGGCGAGGCAGACGTGGATCGTCAGCGCGGCACGGCTGGGGGTCGCCGCGCCGTGGATCGTGCTGCTCATCCTCTCGACCCGCCCCGAGGCGGCCCAGGCCTACAACGCCCCCGGCGGACTCGCGCTCATCGCCAGCGGCGCGGTCGTGACCTTCATCGCGTACCGCGTGATGCTGCGCATCGGCGCACTGCCGACCGAGGCGCGGTGGTTCGCGTGACCGCGTCGGTCGGGTGGAGCCTGATCCTCGGCGCCGGCCTCGGGCTCGGGCTGTGGATGCTCGTGAGCCTCGTGCCGATCCTGCGCCGACCGCTGCTGCTGCACCGGGTCGCGCCCTACGTGCTCGACGTCTCGCCGGGCGCGCGCGACCTGCTCGCACGCAGGCGCGTGGACCCGGCGCGCGTGCTCGGCGTGGTCGCGTCGCCGGTCGGCGATCGGCTGGCGCCGCTCGTGCACGCGGTGCTCGGCGCGCCCGACGGCATCCGCTTGCGGCTGCGGCAGGCGGCGGCGAGCGAGACGGTGAGCGACTTCCGCGGGCGCCAGCTGCGCTGGACGGTGCTCGGAGCCGCCGTCGGCGCGGCGCTCGGGGTGGTGGGCGCGGTGCAGCAGGGGCAGCTCGCGCTGCCCGCGGGGCTCGCGCTGCTCGGCGCCGCGATCGGCGCCGCCGCCGTCGACTGGCTGCTCCAGCGACGCGCGAAGCGGCGGCTCGCGCGCATCTCGAGCGAGCTGCCGTCGATCCTCGAGTTCCTGTCGCTGAGCCTCGCCGCGGGGGAGGGCCTGCAGGACGCGCTGCGCCGGGTCGGCGCCGCGGGCCGCAGCGCGCTCGGGAGCGAGCTCGCGGGTGTCGTCGCGCGGTCGGCGGCGGGGGAGAGCCTCTCGAGCGCGCTCGGGGCGCTGGCCGACGAGCTCGGGCACCCCGGGGTCACTCGCAGCGTCGAGCAGATGCGCGGCGCGATCGAGCGCGGCACGCCGCTCGCCCAGACGCTGCAGGCGCAGGCGCTCGACGCGCGCGACGCCGCGAAGCGCGACCTGCTCGAGGCGGCGGGCCGCAAGGAGATCTCGATGCTCGTGCCGCTCGTGTTCGGGCTGCTGCCGACCACGGTGGCGTTCGCGATGTGGCCGGGCATCCATGTGCTGCAGGTCGGATTCTGAAGGAGGAGACCATGTCCACGATCAGCTGTCGCTTCGCCCGCCTCGTCGGGAGGGTTCGCGACGAGGAGCGCGGCGACGTGCCCGGCTGGGTGCTCGTCACGCTCATGACGGCGGGGCTCGTCATCGTCATCTGGACGGTCGCCGGGCCCGCCCTGTCGGGTGTGTTCGAGCAGGCCATCGCGAGGGTCACGAGCTTCTGATGCGCCTGGCCGACGAGCGTGGCTCGGCGGTCGCGGAGTTCACGATGGTCGCCGGGCTGCTCGTGCTGCTCGTGCTCTCGGTCGTGCAGCTCTCGCTCGCGCTGCACGTGCGCGCGACGCTCGCCGACGCGGCCGCGGAGGGGGCGCGGCACGCGTCGCTGGTCGGGTCGGATGCGTCGGCCGGCATCGCGCGCACGCGCGAGCTGATCACGACCGCCGTCGGGCCCGCCTACGCGGAGCAGGTGTCGGCGGGGACGGCGGTCGTCGCAGGGCTCGAGACGATCGAGATCCGGGTCGCGGCGCCGCTGCCCGTGATCGGGCTCGTCGGCCCCGTGGGACTGGAGGTGCGCGGGCATGCGCCGCTCGAGTCGCTGGGCTGAGCTGCGGCGCGCGCTCCGCGACGACGCCGGCAGCGCCTCGCTCGAGTTCCTGACGGTCGGGGTGCTGCTGTTCGTCCCGCTCGTCTACCTGTCGCTCTCGCTCGGGCAGATCCAGCACGCCGTGCTCGGCATCGAGGGGGCGGCGCGGCACGCGGCGCGCGTCATCGCCGCGGCCGACGGGCACGACGAGGGGCTCGCCGCAGCCGACCGCGCGATCCGCGTCGCGCTGGCCGACGCGGGGCTCGAGCCTGCGGCTGCCGAGGTCGCGATCTCGTGCGCGCCGGCGGCGGGCGACTGCCAGACGCCGCGCGGCACCGTCTCCGTGCAGGTCGACGCGACGGTGCCGCTGCCGCTCGCGCCGCCCGTGCTCGCGCTCGACGTCGGAATGGGCGTCCCGGTCTCGGCGCTCGCGTCGCAGCCGGTCTCGGCGTTCGGCGGCGCGCCGTGAAGAGCGTGCTGCGGCGCCTCGCGCGCGAGGACGACGGCTCGACGCTCGTGCTCACCATGGGGTTCGCGGCGCTCGCGCTCGCGCTCATCCTCGCGGTGACGGCGGCGACCAGCATGCTGATCGAGCGGCGCCGGCTCTTCACCGTCGCCGACGGCGCGGCGCTCGCGGCGGCCGAGGCGTTCGCGCTCGAGCAGGTGCGCTTCGACGGCACCGCCGCCGCGCCCGAGCTCGCCGACGCGGCCGTCGACGAGGCGGCCGCGTCGTGGGCGTCGCGCGCTGCCGCCGGCCTCGCGGACGTGCGCGTCGACGGCGCGAGCGCCGACGCTCGCAGCGCCTCCGTCACGGTCTCGAGCGCGTGGCGCCCGCCGGTGGTCTCCCTCTTCCTGCCGGAGGGCATCCGCCTCGACGTGACGTCGACCGCGAGGGCGGTCTTCGTCGACTGACGTCGCCGGCGCTCAGGGCTCGGTGACGGTGATGCGGTCGAAGGCGACGCTGCCGCCGCCCGGGTTGTTCGGCACGTAGGTGAAGACGCTGACGGCGCCGGGTGCCTGGAGGGCGGCGAGGCTGTTCGTCCCCGAGCGCAGCCAGCCGGGCTCCGCCTGCCCGACCGGCCACAGCTTCGCCCGCACAGTGGTGGGCGAGGTGCCCGTCACCTCCATGCTGAAGGCGTACTGCTGGCCCGGCGCGATCGTGATGGGCACCTGCAGCATCGGCGCGATCGCGGTCGCGCCGTCCTGCAGCAGGTACATCCGCACGCCGCCGTCGGCCTGCAGCCGCAGCCTCGCGATGTAGTTCGCCGAGCCGATGCGACGCCCGACGAGCGAGACGTACTGCGCCTCGACCAGCGAGCCGACGGAGAAGACCGCGTCGATGCGGGTGCTCGCGCTCGAGACGCCGTTGAGGTCGGCGAAGACCGTCTGGGTCGTGGCGGGCGGGATGGTCATGCGGCCGGCCCCGCCGGAGACCGAGAACCTGCTCGCCGTGCCCCGCAGGGTCCAGGGGCCGCCGACATCCGCCGACCCCCATGCGTTGGCGAGCGTGCGGGTGAAGGCGTCGAGGGCGAGCACGCGCTCTGCGGGGTCGAGCACGGTGACGCTCCGGACGGCCTCGCCGCTCGCGCCCTCGTCGTCGGTCACGGTGAGGGTGATCGGGTAGACGCCGGTGCCGGCGTACGTGTGGGTCACGGTCTCGCCCGTGGCCGTGCTGCCGTCGCCGAGCTGCCATGCGTACGACGCGATGGTGCCGTCGGCGTCGCTCGAGCCGCTCGCGCTCGCCGTCACCGCGAGGCCGTCGGACTCCACGGCGATCGATGCCGTCGGCGGGGCGTTGGCGGCGGGGGTGCGCAGCGTCCACGTCGAGGACGTCGTGGTCGACGCCCCGTCGGAGACGACCGCTCGCCACTCGTATTCGGTGCCCAGCGCGAGGTCGGGCCACTCCACGGAGGCGACCTCGCCCGCGTCGACCCGCGCGGTGCCGATCGGCTCGAACGGCGCCGGCTCCCGCGAGGTCAGGTCGAACGGGAGGGTGAAGGACGAGTCGGCGTCGGTCTCGTACTGCCCGAGCACCGGCGAGTAGGTGGTCGCGGTCAGCGTGCCCTCCGTCGGCTCGAACGAGTAGTACCGCAGCCACCCGTTGCCGCCGTTGGCCCGGGCCTGGTAGTCGGTCAGGATCTGGTGCACCGGCTGGCCGCAGACGTTCTCGTCGGTGCGGCTCGCCTCGCCGAGGTCGCCGTCGTGCTCGTGGCCGGAGAGGACGAGGCGGATCTGGCAGTGCTGCGCGACGAAGTCCTGCCACATCGCCGCGGGTGCGGTCCCGCCCGGGCGCTGGGGCGTCGTGCGGTGGGTCCCCGTGATGCTCAGGAAGCTGTGGGTCGCCATGATGACCGTGCGGTCAGGGTGCGCGTCGAGCACGCGGTCGGCCCAGTCGAGCGCGTAGCCCGGCGCCTCTCACTCGAGGTTGAGCAACAGGAAGTCGACGCCGCCGGCGGTGAAGAGCGCGTAGCTGTCGGCGTTGCCGCGGTCGATGGGGTCCGGCCCGAACTGGTCCTGCCCCAGATAGCCGCCATAGCGGGTGGTCTCCGTGCTCCACGAGCCCTCGGCGTAGCGCGACGGCGGGAAGTGGGCGTTGTACGGGCCCATGTCGCCGGTGGCGATGTCGAAGTCGTGGTTGCCCGGCACGACGCTGTTCGGCACCGCGCCGTCGTCGAGGATCCGGAAGGCGTCCGAGATGTTGTCCCAGCCGCGCTCGAGCGTCCAGTCGTTGACGAGGTCGCCGAGCTGGATCACGAACGCGGTGTCGAGCGCGTCGCGGCTGTCGCGCACCCAGGTCAGCTGCTGCTGCAGCAGCGCCTGCTTCCCGTCGCTGTAGTTCTGCGTGTCGGGCACCACGACGACCGTGAAGCCCTCGGCGGCGGGGTCGCTCGGCACGGTCGCGCCGTGCTCGCGCCCCTCGAACGCGACGTCGACGCTGCCCCCGTCCGGGTCGCTCGCGGCCACGCTCAGCGTCGGGCTGACGGATGCGGTGGTGCTGCCGTCGGCGGGAGCCACCAGCAGGGGGGCGGCGGGCGGCGCGGCCGAGGCGGCGATCGGCACCGTCAGGCTCAGCACCATCGCGGCGATGACCGCGCAGCCGACGCTCGTCGTGCGGGAGAGGGGTCGACGCGCCACGGTGTGCTCCAGAACCGGCCCGTGACGCCAAGCGGATCGTGGGAGCGGCTGGGTGGGGCTCCCTGACGCGCATGATCCCACCGGCGCCGGACGGCGACAAGGGGTGCCCGGTAGCCTCGCGGGTATGAGCCCGAACCCCGACGAGCTGCCGTTCGACGTCGACGCCGTGGCGGCGAGCCTGCCGACCGACCAGCCCGAGCGCGCAGCCGAGGGCCTGCGCGCCCTGATGGAGCACCCGGGGTTCCGGCAGCTCGTGCAGCAGGTGCAGGCCGGCGAGCTCGGCGACGACGAGCTGCGCGAGGAGGCCACCTCGATCGCGCACGACCTCGCGGCCCGGCAGGAGCTCCGCCGCGACGAGCCGTAGGGCTGGCTACTCCCGCGGCTTCCGCGGCAGCCAGCGCAGCAGCATCCCCGCCCCCGCGACGCACATCACGGCGAGGCCGCCCGCAGCCCACGCGATCGACGCGACCGAGACCAGCAGCGAGATGAGCAGCGGCGCCGCCGCGCCCCCGAGGTCGACGGTGAGGCGCCACGCGCCGAGGAACGGCGCCGGGTTCTGCCGATCGGCGAGGTCGGCGCCGAGCGTCATGAGGATGCCGGAGCCGAGCCCGTTGCCGAGCGCGAGCACGATCGCCGCGGCGATGAACCAGGTCGTGGCCGCGTCGAGGTCGTGCGACGCGGCCAGCAGCACGAACGCGATCGCCATGATCGACAGCGACGGCACGACGCTCCACAGCCGGCCGAAGCGATCCATCACCCAGCCCGAGACGAAGAACAGCGCGAAGTCGACGCCGCCCGCGATGCCGATCACGAGGCCAGTGGTGACGCCGTCGAGCCCGATCGACACCGCCCACAGCGGCAGCAGCACGCTGCGCGCCGAGCGGGCGAGCGACAGCATCGCCGCCCCGACGCCGACCGTGCCGAGCACGCGCGCGTGCTCGCGCACCACCTGCCACACGCCTGCGCGCTCCGACGCCAGCTCGATCACGCCCGTCGTCGCGGGCGTGCGCTCGAAGACCGACGTCGGGTCGGGCAGCACCACGAGCACGGCGATCGCGATCACCGTGCCGATCGCGCACACGACCCACACGGCGCCGAGCCCGAGCCCGAGCCCGAGCACGGCCGAGCCGATCAGCGGGCCCACGAACATGCCCATGCGGAAGATGCCGCCGAGCGTCGACAGCGCGCGGGCGCGGTAGCGCAGCGGCACATACGTGGTCATGAACGCGTGGCGGGCGAGCCCGAAGACCGCGTGGCCGAGGCCGAGCACGAAGACCGCGACCCCGAGCATCCACACCTCGCTCGCGACGAAGGCCAGCGCGAGCGCGACGAGCACGAGCAGGCCCGCGCCGATCATCGTCGGGCGCTCGCCGAAGCGCCCCACGACCGCGCCGCCCGGCACGTCGCCGGCCAGCTGGCCGACCGTCAGCATCGCGGCGACGACCGCCGCGACCGCGAGCGACGCGCCCAGGTCGCCGGCGATCAGCGGGATGTAGGGGATGACCGCGCCCTCGCCGATCGCGAACGCGGCGGTGGGCACATAGGCGGCGCCGGCGACCCTGCGCCAGGGGAACCGCTCGGACTGGTCGACGCCGCTCACCATCCGAGCCTACGGCGGATGCGCGGGGCGGCCGGGCGGTCGCTCGTCGGTAGGCTGGGGGGACCATGGCCGATCTCGACATCGCCGGCGACATCGCCGCCCTCCGCTCCACCTTCGCCGACATCAAGGCGGTGGCCGACGTCGACAGGCTCGCCGCCGACATCGAGCGGCTCTCCGAGGAGGCCGGCGCCCCCGACCTCTGGGACGACCCCGACGCCGCCCAGAAGGTCACGAGCCAGCTGAGCCACGCGCAGACCGACCTCAAGCGCATCACCGAGACCGAGTCGCGCATCGACGACCTCGAGGTGCTCGTCGAGATGGCCAACGAGGAGGGCGACGAGGAGACGCAGCAGGAGGCCAAGAAGGAGCTCGCCGCGATCCAGCGCATCGTCGCCGACATGGAGATCCAGACGCTCCTCGACGGCGAGTTCGACCCGCTGCCGGCCGTCGTCACGATCCGCGCCGGCGCCGGCGGCGTCGACGCCTCCGACTTCGCCGAGATGCTGCTGCGCATGTACCTGCGCTACGCCGAGCAGCACGGCATGCCCGTCACCGTCTACGAGACGAGCTACGCGGAGGAGGCGGGCATCAAGTCGGCCTCGTTCGAGCTGAGCGCCCCCTACGCCTTCGGCAACATGTCGGTCGAGGCGGGCACGCATCGCTTGGTGCGCATGAGCCCGTTCGGCGCCGCTGGCAAGCGCCAGACCTCGTTCGCCGCCGTCGAGGTCGTGCCGCTCTTCGAGCAGGTCGACGAGGTCGAGGTGCCCGAGAGCGACATCCGCGTCGACGTGTTCCGCTCGTCGGGCCCCGGCGGCCAGAGCGTCAACACCACCGACTCCGCCGTGCGCATCACGCACCTCCCGACCGGCACGGTCGTCTCGATGCAGAACGAGAAGAGCCAGATCCAGAACCGCGCCGCCGCCATGCGCGTGCTGCAGAGCCGCCTGATGCTGCTCAAGCGCGAGGAGGAGGCGGCACGCAAGAAGGAGCTCGCCGGCACCATCAGCGCGAGCTGGGGCGACCAGATGCGCTCCTACGTGCTCGCGCCGTACCAGATGGTCAAGGACCTCCGCACGCTGCACGAGGTCAACAACCCGAGCGCGGTCTTCGACGGCGACCTCGACGGCTTCATCGCCGCCGGCATCCGCTGGCGCAAGCAGCAGCAGCTCGCCGATGACTAGGCCGAGCGGCAGGGGAGCGCCATGACCGAGCCGCAGACGGGCAGCGACTACCTCGCGAGCCTCGACGACGGGCGGGCGGTCGTCCACGACGGCGCGCGCGTCGAGCGCGTCGCCGACCATCCCGCCTTCGCCGGCGCCGCATCCACCATCGCCTCGCTCTACGACCGCCTGCACGGCGATGAGGCGGATGCGCTGACGACGGTCGTCGACGGCGTGCGCACCCATGCGTTCTACGCGATCCCGCGCTCGCGCGACGACCTCCGGGGGCAGCGCGACGCGATCCGCGCCTGGCAGCGCACGACGCACGGGTGGATGGGCCGCACGCCCGAGACGCTCGCGTCGGTGCTCACGTCGATGGCCGCGCACGCCTCGTCCTACGGCCGCTTCGCCGACGGCGTGCGCGGCACGCTCGCGCGCGACGCCGCCGCGGTCACGCACTACGCGCAGGCGCTCGTCAACCCGCCCGTCGACCGCGACCTGCCGCCCGACGAGGTCGGCGACATCTTCCTGCACGTCGTGCGCGAGACCGACGAGGGCGTCGTGCTGCGCGGCGCGAAGGCGGTCGTCACCGGCGCCGCGACCGCGCAGCGGCTGCTCGTGTCGCACTTCGGCGGCGAGGTGCAGGACGACGACTTCGCGATCGCCGCGACGGTGCCGGTCGGCGCGCCCGGCATCACGCTCTACACGCGCGGCACGCCCGCGCGCGACGACCAGCCGCTCGCGACGCGCTTCGCCGAGCACGACGCGCTCGTCGTCTTCGACGACGTGCTCGTGCCGTGGGAGGACGTGCTCATCCGCGACGCCGAGACGATGCTCGCCCACAACCGCGGCGCCGTCGGCTGGAACGCGCGGCTGGCCTTCCAGTCGGCGACACGGCTCGAGGCCAAGCTCGAGTGGATCGCCGGGCTCGCGGTGCGGGCCACGGAGATCATGGGCACGGGCGAGCTGCGCGGCGTGCAGGCGGCGCTCGGCGAGGTCATCGCGCTGCGGCACACGGTCGCGGGGCTGCGCGACGCGATGATCGAGCAGGCGGGGCCGGTCGGCGACGACGACCCTGCCGGGCGCGCGTGGGGACCGGCGGTCGAGCCGGCGCTCGCCTTCTCGGCGCTCGCGCCCGACGCCTACGGCCGCATGCGCGCGCTGCTGCAGACGGCCCTGGCCTCAGGCCTCGCGCACCTGCCGCTGCCCGCCGGCGCGCTCGCCGACCACCCCGACGCGGCGCGGCTGCTGCGCGGCTCGGGCGGGGCGGATGCGACGGAGCGGCTGGCGGTCTTCGGGGCCCTGTGGGACGCGGTCGCCTCGGGCTTCGGCGCCCGGCACGAGCTGTACGAGCGCAGCCACTGGGGCCAGCCGGAGCGCACCCACGTCGGCATCCTGGGGCACGCGCGCGCGACCGGGCGCCTCGACGCCTGGCAGAACTAGCGCCGCGCCGGGGCGGTACGCGGCCGCGGGCCGGGCCCGCCCATACCCTCGACAGGCCATGATCCGCTTCGACGAGGTCTCGAAGACCTACTCCCGCAAGGCCCGGCCAGCCCTCGACGGCGTCTCCTTGGAGATCCTCAAGGGCGAGTTCGTCTTCCTCGTCGGCGCCTCCGGCTCCGGCAAGAGCACCCTCATCCGCATGGTGCTGCGCGAGGAGAGCCCCACGAGCGGCGAGGTGCACGTGCTCGGCCAGCGGCTGAAGGCGCTGCCGAGCCGCCGCGTGCCCTTCTTCCGCCGCAACCTCGGCGTCGTCTTCCAGGACTTCCGCCTGCTGAACAACAAGACGGTCTACGAGAACGTCGCGTTCACGCTGCAGGTGATCGGCAAGAGCCGCGGCTTCATCTCGGAGGCGGTGCCCGACGTGCTGAAGATCGTCGGCCTCGCCGGCAAGGCGAGCCGCCTGCCGCACGAGCTCTCCGGCGGCGAGCAGCAGCGCGTGGCGATCGCCCGCGCGGTGGTGAACCGCCCGCCGATCCTGCTCGCCGACGAGCCCACCGGCAACCTCGACCCCTCGACGAGCGCGGGCATCATGGCGCTGCTCGCCCGCATCAACGAGGGCGGCACGACGGTCGTCATGGCCACGCACGAGGCGTCGATCGTCGACGAGCTGCAGAAGCGCGTCGTCGAGCTCGACGCCGGCCGCATCATGCGCGACGAGGCGCACGGCAGCTACCGCCGGCACCTCGAGGAGCTGCGCGTCGACGAGCTCGAGGAGGAGACCGCGTGAGGCTCCAGCTGATCGCCAACGAGGTCTGGAACGGCCTGCGCCGCAACCTCTCGGTCGTCGTCTCGGTCGTGCTCGTCACGTTCATCTCGCTCTCGTTCGTGGGCGCGGCGATCCTGCTGCAGATGCAGATCAACCAGATGAAGGGCTTCTGGTACGACCGGGCCCAGGTGGGGATCTACTTCTGCGGGCCGGTCGACTCGACCGCGACCTGCACGCAGACCGCCGCCACCGAGGAGCAGGTGCAGGCGGTGCGCGACGTGCTCGACAGCGGCGCGATCGAGCCGTACGTCGCCGCAGTCGAGTTCGAGGACCGCCAGCTCGCCTACGAGCACTTCATGGAGCAGTTCAGCGGCACCGCGAGCGCGGAGTTCGCGAGCCCCGAGACCATGAACGAGGCGCTGTGGGTGCGCCCCACGTCGCCGCAGGACGCCGACCTCATCCGGGAGGCGACCTCGGCGCTCCCGGGGGTGCTGGAGGTGCGCGACCAGCGCGCGCTGCTCGAGCCGATCTTCCAGGTGCTCAACACCGCGAGCCTCGCGGCGATCGGCGTGGCCGTGCTCATGCTCGTCGCGGCCGTGCTCCTGATCTCCACGACCATCCGCCTCTCCGCCTTCTCGCGCAAGCGGGAGCTCGGGATCATGCGGCTCGTGGGCGCGTCGAACCGGTTCATCCAGACGCCGTTCATCATCGAGGGGGTGGTCGCGGCGCTCATCGGAGCGGTGCTCGCCGCCGGATCGGTGGTGGCGCTCGTGCACTTCTTCCTGCAGGGCTACGTGGCCCCGATGCTGCAGACCATCGCGATCGTCACGATCGACGACGCGCTCGTGGTGGCGCCCGTGCTCGTCGGGATCGGCGTGCTCTTCGCCGGGGTGGCCGCAGCGGTCGCGATCCGCCGGTACCTCAGGATCTGATCGCGCGCTAGACTGGTCGGCTGCCCGTCCGGGCATCCGACGACCGCACACCCCAGGAGCACGCCATGCCTCGCGAACAGGGCCAGAAGGTCGTGGCGCAGAACCGCAAGGCGCGCCACGACTACACGATCGAGGACCGCATCGAGGCGGGCCTCGTGCTCACCGGCACCGAGGTGAAGTCGCTGCGGGCAGGGCGCGCGTCGCTCGTCGACGGCTACGCCTACGTCGACCGCGGCGAGGCATGGCTCGACGCCGTGCACATCCCCGAGTACGGCCAGGGCACCTGGACGAACCACCCGCCGCGCCGCAAGCGCAAGCTGCTGCTGCACCGCGACGAGATCGACAAGCTCGCCGCCAAGGTGGCGCAGGGCGGCTACACGCTCGTGCCGCTGTCGCTCTACTTCTCCGACGGCCGGGCGAAGGTCGAGCTCGCCGTGGCGAAGGGCAAGAAGGAGTACGACAAGCGCCACGCGCTGCGCGAGCGGCAGGACAAGCGCGAGGCCGAGCGGGCGATGCGCACGAGGAACCGCCTCAACGAATAGCGGCACCGGTTCGACATCGCCATGCGCCGACGGGTTGAATGGTCGGCACCGGCAGGATTCACCCAGGGCCCTCCGGTGGAAGGCGAAATGCGAGTCGGCATCCTCACATCCGGCGGCGACTGCCCCGGACTCAACGCAGTCATCCGCGCCGCCGTGCTCACCGGCATGGTGCACCACGGCCTCGAGTTCGTGGGCATCCGCGACGGCTACCGAGGCCTCGTCGAGGGCGATGTGCGCGTGCTCAACCGCTCGTCGGTGCGCGGCACGTCGCGCATCGGCGGCACGATCCTCGGCACGAGCCGCACGAACCCCTACGAGGGCCCCAACGGCGGGCCGGTGAGGATCGCCGCGACGCTCGAGCGGCTCGGCATCGACGCGGTGATCGCGATCGGCGGCGAGGGCACCCTCGCGGCGGCCAACCGCCTCGCCGAGGACGGCATCCCGATCGT
The DNA here is from genome assembly GCF_007923295.1 of Agrococcus sediminis. GTDB lineage: Bacteria > Actinomycetota > Actinomycetes > Actinomycetales > Microbacteriaceae > Agrococcus > Agrococcus sediminis. The sequence continues at coordinate 217,377 of NZ_VOIR01000014.1, forward strand.
GGGCGTGCCGAAGACGATCGACAACGACCTCGACGCCACCGACTACACGTTCGGCTTCGACACCGCCGTGCAGATCGCCACGGAGGCAGGCGACCGCCTGCGCACCACCGGCGACTCGCACATGCGCTGCATGGTGCTCGAGGTGATGGGCCGGCACGTCGGCTGGATCGCGCTGCACACCGGCATCGCGACCGGCGCGCACGTCACCCTCATCCCCGAGCAGCCGCGCTCGATCGAGTGGATCTGCGAGTACGTGCAGTCGGTCTACGACCGCCGGCGCGCGCCGCTCGTCGTCGTCTCCGAGGGCTTCAAGCTCGAGGGGATGGAGGAGGAGTACTCGCGCAAGGGGCTCGACGCCTTCAACCGCCCTCGCCTCGGCGGCATCGGCGAGGTCATCGCGCCGATGATCGAGGAACGCACCGGCATCGAGTCGCGCGCGACCGTGCTCGGCCACATCCAGCGCGGCGGCGCGCCGAGCGGCGCCGACCGGGTGCTCGCGACCCGCTTCGGCCTCGCCGCGATCGACGCGATCACCGACGAGGCGTGGGGCTCGATGGTCTCGCTGCGCGGCACCGACATCGTGCGCGTGCGGATGGCGGATGCGCTCGGCGACCTCAAGCGCGTGCCCGACCACCGCTACCGCGAGGCGGAGCTGCTGTTCGGCTGACGTTTGCCGGCCGACGGCCCGACGCGGTACCATGGTGGGCTGGCCCCGCCAGCGCGCCGGACGCATCCGGCCTTGACAACTCCACAGCGTGCGACTCGCACCCAGCACGGGGATGATCGGTTTCGACATCGTCTCAGTCGCTGCGGGAAGCGGGTAGAGGATGCAGGGTCATCTCTTCAACGCCCCCTGCAAACCCATAGGTGCCAACGCAAAGCGCACCGACTTCGCCCTCGCTGCCTAAGCGAGCCTGAAGTCCGTCAGACCGGAGACGCCCTCGCTCCGGACCCTGGCGTCATGAAGAGGGCTTGCTGCGATGCTGCGTCACAGGGCATCGCGGGACTTTTCCTGTGACTGGGCTCGTCGACCTAGGTGCTCAGGACAAAGGTCGGAGCCGAGCAGAACGCCACCCCTGAGCTGCACCCGGAGAAGCCGCACGGTCCGAGCGTTGGACGGGGGTTCGATTCCCCCCATCTCCACCATCGGTCGAGTCGCACGCTGTGAGAGTCCCTCGCCGCCGCCCCAGTACGCTGGGATCATCCGATCCTGCGAGGAGGCAGCGTGAGCGAGTACCGGGTCACCGACCCCTACACCGGCCAGGTCGTCAAGGAGTTCCCGACGGCGACCGACGAGCAGATCCGCGCCGCGATCGAGCGCGCCGACGCGGCGTACGAGCCGTGGTGCACGACGCCGATGGCCGAGCGCGCGGCGATCCTCGGCCGGGCGGCCGACGCGTTCGCGTCGCGCTCGCGGGAGCTCGCCGAGATCATCCGCACCGAGATGGGCAAGCCGCTCGGGCAGGGCATCGCCGAGGCGGAGTTCTCGGGCGAGATCGTGCAGTACTACGTCGACAACGCCGAGGCCTTCCTCGCCGACGAGGTGCTCGAGGTGCGCTCCGGCGTCGACGCGCGCATCCGCAAGTCGGCGCAGGGCGTGATCCTCGGCATCATGCCCTGGAACTTCCCGTACTACCAGGTCGCGCGCTTCGCCTTCCCGAACCTCATGCTCGGCAACACGGTGCTCCTGAAGCACGCGCCGCAGTGCCCGTGGTCGGCGACCGCGATCGCCGAGATCCTCGCCGAGGCGGGCCTGCCGGCCGGCGCGTACGAGAACATCTTCGCGACGAACGAGCAGATCGCCGACATCGTCATCCCCGACCCGCGCGTGCGCGGCGTCTCTCTGACCGGCTCGGAGCGCGCCGGCGCGGCCGTGGCCGAGGTCGCCGGCCGCCACCTCAAGAAGGTCGTGCTCGAGCTCGGCGGCTCCGACCCCTTCGTGGTGCTGTCGGCGGACGACATGGATGCCGTGGTGCAGGCGGCGGTCGACACGCGGCTCGAGAACTCGGGCCAGTCCTGCAACGCGTCGAAGCGCTTCATCGTGCTCGACGAGCTCTACGACGACTTCGCGTCGCGGCTCGGCGCCGCGATCGCCGCGGTGCCGGTGGGGGAGCCCGGCGACGAGGACGCCCTCGTGGGTCCCCTGTCGTCGCAGGCCGCCGCCGAGCGGCTGCGCCAGCAGACGGCGTCGGCCGTCGCCGAGGGCGCCGAGGTGCTCGCCGGCTCGCTCGACGACGGCGGCGACGCCCGCGTCGCCCCCGCGCTGCTCGGCGGTGTGACCGAGCAGATGCAGGCCTACCGCGAGGAGCTCTTCGGGCCCGTCGGCACCGTCTACCGCGCGAAGGACGTCGACGACGCCGTGCGCATCGCGAACGGCACGCCCTTCGGCCTCGGCGCGCGCGTCTGGTGCACCGACCCCGAGCTCGCCCTCGCGGTCGCCGACCGGCTCGACGCCGGCATGGTGTCGATCAACGGCGCCGGCTCTGAGGACGTCGACATGCCCTTCGGCGGCACGAAGCGCTCGGGCTTCGGCCGCGAGCTGGGCCCGCACGGCATGGAGGAGTTCATGAACAAGAAGCTCGTCGTCGGCTGAGCCGGCGCGAGCGCTGCGGGGTCTGCTCAGTCGAGCAGGCCCCGCATCTTCTTGGCGATGATGCCGCCGACCTTCGCGGGCATGAGGCGCGCGAGCCGGTCGAGCGCCCGGGCGTCCTTGCCGATGACGACGCGGGGCGCGCCGGAGGCCACGGCATCGACGATCTGCCGCGCGGCGTCCTCGGGGCTCGTGAGCGAGCCGGCCGACGCCGAGGCATCGGCGGTGCGCCGCATGGTGACGCCCGAGTTGCCGGTGATGTTCGTGCCGACGCCGCCGGGGAAGACGACCGTGACGGCGACCGGTGTGCCCTCGAGCTCGGCGTGCATGCCCTCGGTGAGCAGCTTGACGGCCGCCTTGCTGGCGCCGTACGCCGACTGGCCGGGCACCGGCGCGAGCGCGCCCATGCTCGAGACGTTGACGACAGACGCGGCGGGCCGCGCGCGCAGGAGGGGCAGGAACGCGCTCACGGTGTGCACGACGCCCCAGAAGTTCACCTGCATGACGCGCTCGATCTGCTCGAAGGGCAGCTCGCCGATGCGCTGGAACGGCTGGATGATGCCGGCGACGTTGAGCAGCCCGTCGACCTGGCCGTGCGCGGCGAGCACCGCCTCGGGCAGCGCCTCGACGGCGGCGCGGTCGGCGACGCTGAGCCGGTGCGTGGAGAGCCGGTCGCCCGCGGCGCCGAGCCGCGCGGTCTCGGCGAGACCGTCCTCGCTCAGGTCGACGGCTGCGACGCGCGCGCCGCGGCGCAGCAGCTGCAGCACGACCTCGCGGCCGATGCCGTTGCCGCCGCCGGTGACGACGAAGGTGCGCTGGGTGATCTCCATGGGTCTCCTCCTCGAGTGAACTGTCAACTAAGTTGACGCCTCGAGGCGATGCTACGCGATCGCCGCCTGGATCACCGCGCCGTAGCAGCGCACGAGCGCGTCCCGATCGGCGTCGAGCGCCTCGTCGCCCACCGCCCACAGGGCGTAGAGCAGCCCGCCGGCCGCGGCCGCGGCGAGCCGCGCGCGGAGGTCGGCGGCGTCGCCGCCGCCCAGCCGCTCGCGCAGCGGCGCCACGAAGCGCTCCTCGTGCGCGTCGCGCAGCCGCGAGCCGATGCCCTCGGCGTCGCTCGCGCGCAGCAGTGCGAGGAAGACGCCCTGGGTGTCCTGCCGGCTGTCGAGCAGCGCCGCGGCGCACCGCTCGCCGAAGGTGTCGAGCGGGCCGTCGAGCGTCGCCCGCCATGCCCGCGCGAGCTCCTCCGACTCCATGGTGCGCAGGAACAGCGCCTCCTTCGAGCCGAAGCGGCGGATGACGACCGCGGGATCGACGTCGGCCGCGGCCGCGATGTCGCGCACGGTCGTCGCGGCGTAGCCGCGGTCGACGAACAGCCGGGCCGCGGCCCGGGCGATCGCGTCGGAGTCGGCGGGGGAGCGCGCCACCTCAGACCACGGGGCCGGTCATCGGCCGGCCCTCGGCGGCCCAGCGCAGCGTGCCGCCCTCGACGTTCGCCGCATCGAGCCCCTGCTGCGCGAGGTAGGCGACCACCTGGGCGCTGCGGGCGCCGGAGCGGCAGATGATCGCCGCGCCGTCGGGCACCTCGGCCACGCGGGCGACGATCTCGCTCATCGGGATGTGGATGGCGCCGTCGGCGTGCCCCGCCTGCCACTCGTGCGGCTCCCGCACGTCGACGATCGGCAGGGCGGCGGCCTCGGCGGGCGTGATCTCGCGCATGGATCCGAGGCTACCCAAGGCGCGCGCCGAGGAGCATCATGGCCCCCATGACCGACGTGCGCACAGTGCTCTGGTTCGACGGCCGCATCGAGGAGGCCGCCGAGCTCTACGTCTCGCTCGTGCCGGGCTCGCAGATCACCGACGTGCTGCGGATCCCGGCCGGCGACAACCCGTGGCCCGGCGACGCGCCCGCCGGCGAGGCCCTCACGGTCGACCTGACGATCGGCGGCGCCCCCTTCCAGCTGCTGGACGGCGGGCCGCAGTTCCCGCAGTCCGAGGCCGTGTCGATCTCGGTCACCGTCGACGGGCAGGAGGAGGTCGACCGGCTCTGGGAGGGGCTGATCGCCGACGGCGGTGCCGAGTCCCAGTGCGGCTGGTGCCGCGACCGCTTCGGCGTCTCGTGGCAGGTCATCCCGAAGCAGCTCGGCGAGCTCATGCAGACGCCGCGCTCGGCGGAGGTCACCCGCGCGATGCTCACGATGCAGAAGCTCGACGTCGCGGCGCTCCAGGCGGCCGCCGCGGGCTGACTCAGGCCGCGACGAGGCCCTGCACCCGCCACGGCCACCCGCGGCCGGGCAGCACCGCACGCATCCCACCCTCCTCGAGCGCGCGCAGCATGGCGCTCGGCGCGTGCAGGAAGGAGCGGTAGCGGATGCCGCGGGCGCCCGCGAGCGCGTTCTCGATCGCCGAGACGACGCGCGACGCGGGATCGCGGCTCGGATGCGTGAACGCGAGCCGCCGGCGGCAGCGGCCGGCCGCGGCCGAGAGCAGTCGCCCGGCGTCGGGGTAGCAGCACACGACCCGGTGCAGCACCACGAGGTCGGCCCGCTCGACCGCCTCGGGCTCGGCGGCGAGGTCGACGATGCGCCGCCGCACCCGGTCGGCCATGCCCGCATCGGCGGCGAGCCGCGCCGCCTGCTCGTCGTAGGCCGACGACAGCTCGAGCGTCGTGCAGCGCTCGGCGCCGCGGCGCAGCAGCTCGAGCCCGATCTCGCCCACGCCGCCGCCGATCTCGAGCACCGTCGCGCCGCGCACGCCGTCGGCCGCGAGGAAGTCGACGAGGCGCCGCTCGGCGCGGGTGAGGCCGCGCCGGCGGTAGCGCGCCGCCATCCGCTCGGCGAACGCGGCGTCGAACTCCTCGGCGCACCCGCGCGAGTCGCAGCACTCGGCCATGGCGCCAGTATGCGCGCGCCGCGGCCCGCGCGACAGCACCTCGCCTCAGCGCGCGAGCCGCTCCAGCAGCGCGTCGTGCAGGCGCCCGTTGGTGGCGAGGGCGGAGCCGTGCCAGGGCCCCGGCTGCCCGTCGACCGAGGTGAAGGTGCCGCCGGCCTCCTGCACGACGGGCACGAGCGCGGCCATGTCGTAGGGCTGCAGGTCGAACTCCGCCACCGCATCCACCTTGCCCTCCGCGAGGAGCATGTAGCTCCACGCGTCGCCGTAGGAGCGGGCGCGCCAGACGTCGCGCTGCAGCGCGACGAGGTCGTCGATCCGGCCCGCGCCGTCCCAGCCCTGGATGGCGTTGTACGACAGCACCGCATCCGACAGCGCGCCGACGCCCGAGACCCGGATGGGCCGCGGCCGCGCGGGGTCGGTCCACGCGCCCTGCCCCTCGGCGGCCCACCAGCGCGCGCCGAGCGCGGGGGAGGAGACGACCCCCACGACCGGGCGGCCGTCGACCGCGAGCGCGATGAGCGTCGCCCAGATGGGCGCGCCGCGCAGGAAGTGCGCGGTGCCGTCGATCGGGTCGATGATCCACTGCCTGCTCGCGTCGCCGGAGGTGCCGAACTCCTCGCCGAAGATCGCGTCGTCGGGGCGCTCCTCGGCGAGCACGGCGCGGATGCGCTGCTCGACCGAGCGGTCGGCGTCGGTGACGTGGGTGGTGTCGGCCTTCGTCGTCACCTCGAGGTCCTGCGCGCCGAAGCGCTCCATCGAGATGGCGTCGGCAGCATCCGCCAGGCGCAGGGCGAGGTCGAGGTCGTCGTCGTAGCCGGTCACGATCCCAGCGTACGGCGGCGCGTCACTCCTGGTGGCGCTGCTCGCGCGCGGCGACGAGCGTGCCGAGCATGCGCTGCATCGAGTCGACGCGGCGCGGCTCGAGGCGGCCGTCCGCGGCCGCGATCGCGAGCTCGCAGTACTGCTCGTCGACGAGGTGCGTGCAGCCGCGCGGGCAGTCCTCGGCGACCTCCGCGAGGTCGGGGAAGCCGCGCAGCACGTTCGCGGTGGCGACGTGGCCGAGCCCGAAGGAGCGCACGCCCGGGGTGTCGATGATCCAGCCGGAGCCGAGCTTGAACGACACCGTCGACGACGAGGTGTGGCGGCCGCGGCCGGTCACGGCGTTCACATGGCCGACGGCGCGCCTGGCCTCCGGCACGAGCGCGTTGACGAGCGTCGACTTGCCGACGCCCGAGTGCCCCACCGCGACGGTCGTGTGGCCGTCGAGCCGCTCGCGGAGCGCCTCGACGGGCGGGTCGTCGATCGACGAGCGCCACACCTCGATGTCGAGCCCGGCGAAGTTCGCGAGGAACGGCTCGGGGTCGGCGACATCCGTCTTCGTCACGACCATGATCGGCGTGATGCCGGCGTCGAGCGCCGCGACCAGGTAGCGGTCGACGAGCCGCGGCCGCGGCTCGGGGTCTGCGGCGGCGACGACCATGAGGAGCACGTCGGCGTTCGCGACGATGACCCGCTCGACCACGTCGGTGTCGTCGGCGGAGCGGCGCAGCACGGTCGTGCGCGGCTGGATGCGCACGATGCGAGCGAGCGAGCCCGTCTCGCCGGTGGTGTCGCCCACGACGTCGACGCGGTCGCCGGCGACGATCGCCTGCTTGCGCAGCTCGCGCGCGCGGGCGGCGGTGACGATCGCCTCGTCCTGCTCGTCGATGCGCACCGCGAGCGTGTACCGGCCGCGGTCGACGGCGGTGACGATGCCGGTGACGGCGTCCTCGTGCTCGGGGCGCTGCTTCGAGCGCGGCCGGTTGGCCTTCGGGTTCGGGCGCTCGCGCACGCTCGACTCGTCGTACTGCTCGTACGGGTCCTCGTGCTCGGTCATCCAGCTCATGCGCGGCTCACTCCAGCTCGCCCGCGAGCATCGCGGCCCACAGCTCCGGGAACTCCGGGATGGTCTTGGCGGTGGCGCCGATGTCGTCGACCTCGACGCCCGGCACGCGGAGGCCCACGACCGCGCCGGCGGTCGCGATGCGGTGGTCGTCGTAGGCGCGCCACGGGCCGCCGGTCAGGGGTGCCGGCTCCACGCGGATGCCGTCGGGCAGCGCCGTCGCCGAGCCGCCGAGCGCGGCGATGTCGTCGACGAGGGCCTGGATCCGGTCGGTCTCGTGCCCGCGGATGTGGCCGATGCCGGTCACCTCGACCGGGCCCGACGCGAGCGCGCCGAGCGCCACGATGGTCGGCGCGAGCTCGCCCGCGGCGTGCATGTCGAGCGTCGCGCCGGGGATCTCGCCGCCGACGGCCTCGATCGTGAGCGAGCCGTCGGCGACCGACGACGTCGCGCCGAACGGGGCGAGCAGCTCGGGCAGCAGCCGCCCCACCTGCGTCGTCCCGTCCGGCCAGCCGTCGAGCACGACTCGGCCGCCCACCGCGACCACGGCCGCGAGGAACGGCGCGGCGTTCGACAGGTCGGGCTCGATGCGCTCGTCGAGCGCCCCGATCGGGCCGGGCTCGACCCGCCACGAGGCCTCGCCGATCGCGCGGGCGTCGACGCCGCGCTGCCGCAGCGCCGCGAGCGTCATCTCGATGTGCGGCAGCGACGGCAGCCGCTCGCCCCGGTGGTGCAGCGTGAGGCCCTCGTCGAAGCGGGCGGCGACGAGGAGCAGCGCCGACACGAACTGGCTCGAGGCGCTCGCGTCGATCTCGAGCTCGCCGCCGCGCACCCCGCCCGCGCCGTGCACGGTGAACGGCAGGCGCGGCTCGTCGGCGTCGACGCGCACGCCGAGGCCGCGCAGGCTCCCGATCGTCTGGTCCATGGGGCGCTTCCGCGCGTGCGGGTCGCCGTCGAACGCGACCGGGCCGTCGCCGAGCGCCGCCATGATCGGCAGGAAGCGCATCGCCGTGCCGGCGAGCCCGCAGTCGATGGATGCGCCGCCCACGACGGGGCCAGGGGCGACGACGAGGTCGGGGCCGAATCGGCCGTCGCCGGGCGCCTCGCGGATGTCGGCGCCGAGCGCGCGCAGCCCCGCGGTCATGAGCTGCGCGTCGCGGCTGCGCAGCGGCCGGTGCAGCGTCGAGGGCGCGTCGGCGAGGGCCGCCAGCAGCAGCGCGCGGTTCGTGAGGCTCTTCGAGCCGGGCAGCTGCACGCGGGCGTCGAGGCGCGCGGTCGCGGTCGGCGCGGTCCAGGGGCGGGAATGCTCGAGCGGGCTCATCGGTTGCAATCTATCGGTCGGGCAGTACAGCGGAGGAGGGGCCGGTGGCAGGGACGACGGTCATGGCGCCGACGGCGACACTAGACTCGCCCGCGATGGACGAGCAGCGTGACGAGGCCAAGCGCGACGACTTCGTGGAGCAGGCGATGCAGTACGCCGACCAGCTCTACGCGGCCGCCATGCGCATGACGCGCAACCCGGCCGACGCCGCCGACCTCGTGCAGGAGACCCTGCTCAAGGCCTACGCCGCGTACGACTCGTTCCAGCAGGGCACGAACCTGCGGGCGTGGCTGTACCGCATCCAGACCAACACCTACATCAACACCTACCGCAAGCAGCAGCGCAGGCCGTTCGAGGCGCCCCTCGACGACCTGGAGGAGTGGCAGATCGGCGACGCCGAGTCGTTCACCGCCATGTCGTCGCGCAGCGCCGAGGCCGAGGCGATCCACCGGATGCCCTCCGGGATCGTGAAGGACGCACTGCAGCAGGTGCCCGTCGACTTCCGCATGGCGGTCTACTGGGTCGACGTCGAAGGGCTCAGCTACGCCGAGACCGCCGAGGTCATGGAGACCCCCGTCGGCACCGTCATGAGCCGCCTGCACCGCGGCCGCAAGCTGCTGCGAGGCCTGCTGGCCGACTACGCCCGGGAGCAGGGCATCGCCGTGCAGGACACCATCGTGAAGGAGAAGAAGCCGTGAGCGAGACGCCCCAGGCCACGAAGGACTGCACCGAGGCCCGTGCCGCCCTCGAGGAGTACCTGCACCACGAGCTCTGCGCCGAGGACGCCGCGGATGTGCGTGCGCACCTGGCGGAGTGCGAGGAGTGCTCGGCCGAGCACCACGTCGGCGAGATGCTGACCGCCGCCCTGCAGGGCGCCTGCAAGGACCGCGCCCCCGAGGAGCTGCGAGCGAAGCTGCTCGAGAGCCTCCGGGCCGCGAAGGCGAGCCACGCCTGACACGAAACGCGACGGGGCGGGATCCCTCGGACCCCGCCCCGCGCATCCGTCGCCGGTCTGCACCCGCGCCGCTCAGGCCGCGACGCGCTCCTGCACCGGGATGGGGCCGGTGATCGGCCGCTCGGCGCCGTCGCCCAGGTAGCGCTCGGTGCCGGCGAGCGTGAGGAAGGCCGGATAGGTCTCCTCGAGCGCGATCTCGCGGAACAGCGCGATGGCCTCGCGGTAGCGGTTGCCCGGGTTCCGGTCGAAGCCCGCGGCCAGCTCGTCGACGATGGCCTCGCAGCGCTCGCGCGTGATCGTGCGGCCGTCGGCGGTGGCCGACTCGTTGTGGATCCACTGCCAGACCTGCGAGCGCGAGATCTCGGCGGTCGCGGCGTCCTCCATGAGCGAGTGGATCGCGACGGCGCCGTGGCCGCGCAGCCACGCCTCCATGTAGCGGATGCCGATCTCGATGTTCGAGCGGAGCCCCGCCTCGGTGATGTCGCCCTCGGTGGTCGAGAGGTCGATGAGCGCCGCGCCGTCGACCGGCACGTCCTCGCGGGTGCGCTCGAGCTGGTTGGGGCGGTCGCCGAGCACCGCGTCGAACGCGCTCCGGCAGGTCTCGACGAGGCCGGGGTGCGCGACCCACGAGCCGTCGAAGCCGTCGCCCGCCTCGCGCGCCTTGTCGCTCGCGACCGCCGCGAGCGCGCGCTCGGTCGCCTCTGGGTCCTTCGCGCTCGGCACGAAGGCCGCCATGCCGCCGATCGCGTGCGCGCCGCGGCGGTGGCATGCGCGCACCAGCTGCTCGGTGTAGGCGCGCATGAACGGCGCCGTCATCGTGAGCCGTGCGCGGTCGGGGAGCACGAACTCCGGCCCGCGGAGCCGGAACGCCTTGATCATCGAGAACAGGTAGTCCCAGCGGCCGGCGTTGAGGCCCGCCGAGTGCTCGCGCAGCTCGAAGAGGATCTCCTCCATCTCGAACGCCGCCGTGATCGTCTCGATGAGCACGGTGGCCCGGATCGTGCCCTGCGGCAGCACGAGCAGCTGCTGCGCCATGACGAACACGTCGTTCCAGAGCCGCGCCTCGTGGTGGCTCTCGAGCTTCGGCAGGTAGAAGTACGGGCCCCGGCCGGCGGCGATGAGGTCGTCGGCGTTGTGGAGGACGTGGAGCCCGAAGTCGACGAGCGATCCCGACATGGGCCTGCCGTCGACGAGGATGCGGTGCTCGTCGAGGTGCCAGCCCCGCGGCCGCACGACGATCGTCGGCGTCTCGGGGGCCGTCACCTTGTACTCCTTGCCCTCGGGGCTCGTGAAGGCGATGCTGCCGCGGATCGCGTCCTGCAGGTTCACCTGGCTCGCGATGACGTTGCGCCACAGGGGGCTCGAGGCGTCCTCGCAGTCGGCGAGCCACACCTTCGCGCCCGAGTTGAGCGCGTTGATGGTCATCTTGCGCTCGATGGGGCCGGTGATCTCGACGCGGCGGTCCTCGAGGCCGGGAGCGGGCGGGGCGACCCGCCAGCTCGCGTCCTCGCGTATGCGCCGCGTCGACTCGAGGAAGCGGGGGCTGTCGCCGTCGGCGAACGCGGCGCGGCGCCGGCGGCGGTCCTGCAGCAGCTGCTGGCGCGTGCACTCGAACGCGTCGTGCAGCTGCAGCAGGAAGCCGAGCGCCTCGTCGGTGAGCACCCGGTCCTGACCGGGGGCGTGGGCGGTGATGCGGATGCGCGTGATGTCCATGGTCTGGCTCCTGACGTGGGTGCGGATCAGTGGAACTGCTCGGACTCGGTCGAGCCGGCGAGCGCGAGCGTGCCGGAGCTCGGGTTGAGAGCGGTGGCGACGAGGTCGAACCACCCGGTGCCGACCTCGCGCTGGTGCTTCGTAGCGGTGTAGCCGTCTGCCTCCGCAGCGAACTCGCGCTCCTGCAGGTCGACGTAGGCCGTCATGTGCCGCTCGGCGTAGCCCTTCGCCAGGTCGAACATGGAGTGGTTGAGGGCGTGGAAGCCCGCGAGGGTGATGAACTGGAAGCGGAACCCCATGGCGCCGAGCTCGCGCTGGAACGCGGCGATCTGGTCGTCGTCGAGGTGCTTGCGCCAGTTGAACGACGGCGAGCAGTTGTAGGCGAGCAGCTGGTCGGGGAACTCGGCCTTGATGCCCTCCGCGAAGCGGCGGGCGACCTCGAGGTCGGGCTTGCCCGTCTCCATCCAGAGCAGGTCGGCGTACTCGGCGTAGGCGCGGCCGCGGGCGATGCACGGCTCGATGCCGTTCCGCACCTCGTAGAAGCCCTCGCTCGTGCGCTCGCCGGTGAGGAACGGGCGGTCGCGCTCGTCGACGTCGCTCGTCAGGAGCGTCGCCGCCTCGGCGTCGGTGCGGGCGATGATGACGGTCGGCACGTCCTCGACGTCGGCCGCGAGGCGCGCGGCGTTGAGCGTGCGCACGTGCTGCTGGGTGGGGATGAGCACCTTGCCGCCGAGGTGCCCGCACTTCTTCTCGCTCGCGAGCTGGTCCTCCCAGTGCACGCCCGCGGCGCCGGCGGTGATCATCGAGCGCATGAGCTCGAAGGCGTTGAGCGGTCCGCCGAAGCCGGCCTCCGCGTCGGCGACGATCGGCACGAGCCAGTCGTCGACGGCCCGGCGGCCCTCGCTGCGCTCGATCTGGTCGGCGCGCTGCAGCGCGTTGTTGATGCGGCGCACCACCGCGGGCACAGAGTTGGCGGGGTAGAGCGACTGGTCGGGGTAGGTCTGGCCCGACAGGTTGGCGTCGGCCGCGACCTGCCAGCCCGAGAGGTAGATGGCCTCGAGGCCCGCGCGCACCTGCTGCACCGCCTGGTTGCCGGTGAGGGCGCCGAGCGCGCGCACCGGCTGCTCGTCGGCGTGCAGCCGGTCGAAGAGGCGCTCCGCGCCGCGGCGGGCGAGCGTGTGCTCCTCGACGACGGAGCCCCGGAGGCGGATGACGTCGGCGGCGCTGTAGTCGCGGGCGATGCCGCTCCAGCGGGCGTCCGCCGCCCACTCGAGCTCGAGCTCGGCCGCCTCGGTGGCCATCGTCGTGTCGTGCTGCTCGGTCATGGTGTCCTCCTGCTGTCGCGCCGGGGCTCCTGCGCCCTCGGCGTCCGGTCGTGCCACCACTGTGCGTGCAGAACTGCACTGCGAGCGGCGATTTGCACGGTGAAGATCATCACTTCTGCCAGATCCCGCAGAACTGGCGTATGGTGCTCGCATGACCGAGCGAGGCACCGCATCCGCCACCTGGGACCGACCCGCGCGCTCGGCGCCCGCGCCGACGCAGGTCGACGCGCTGCAGCTCGGCAAGGCGCTGCGGCACGCGCGCAAGCAGGCCGGGCTCACGCTCGACGCCGTGCACGACGCCATCGGCCTCGCGCCGTCGCAGCTGTCGGGCTTCGAGACGGGCAAGCGCGAGGCGCGCTTCTCGCAGCTGCAGCAGCTTGCGGCCCTCTACGGCGTCAGCCTCGAGCAGCTCACGGGCACCGAACCGCCGTCGCGGCGCGCCGAGCTCGAGCTGCGGCTCGAGCGCGCCATGCAGTCGTCGACCTGGCAGCAGAAGCGGCTGCCGACGATGCGCATCGGCCCGCGCACGCCCGACGACGTGCTCGAGACGATGCTCGCGCTCGTCGACGAGCTCGACCGGGTCGCCGAGGAGCGGGTCGCGACGCCCGAGGAGGCGCGGCGCGCCAACACGCAGCTGCGGGCCGAGATGCGCGCGCGCGACAACCACTTCCCCGAGATCGAGGCTGCGGCGGCGCGCATGCTGGAGAAGGTCGGCTACCAGTCGGGGCCGCTCTCGCAGCACCTCATCGCGGCGATCGTCGAGCGGCTCGGCTTCACCGTGCACCACGTCGGCGACCTGCCGCACTCGACGCGCTCGGTGACCGACCTCAAGCGCCGGCGCATCTACCTCTCGCGCTCCTCCCGCATCGGCCACGACCCGCGGTCGGTGCTGCTGCAGGCGCTCGGGCACCACGTGCTCGGGCACTCGGTGCCCGCCGACTACGGCGCCTTCCTGCGGCAGCGCATCGAGACGAACTACTTCGCGGCGGCCCTGCTCATGCCCGAGCGCACCGCCGTCGAGTTCCTGCGCGCCGCGAAGGAGGAGCGGCAGCTCGCGGTCGAGGACCTGCGCGACGCCTTCGCCGTCTCGTACGAGACCGCCGCGCACCGGCTGACGAACCTCGCGACCGTGCACCTCGGGATCCCGCTGCACTTCCAGAAGGTGCACGAGTCGGGGATCATCTACAAGGCCTACGAGAACGACGGCGTGACCTTCCCCTCCGATCACACCGGCGCCATCGAGGGGCAGCCGGTCTGCAAGCGCTGGACGAGCCGCGAGGTGTTCGACGTCGCCGACAAGGTCAACGCCTTCGAGCAGTACACCGAGACGCCGGCGGGCACCTTCTGGTGCACGGCGATGACCGAGCGCAGCCCGTCGGGGGAGTTCTCGCTCTCGATCGGCGTGCCGTTCGCGCAGGCGAAGTGGTTCCGGGGGAGGGGCACGAAGGAGCGGTCGATCTCGGGCTGCCCCGACCCCTCGTGCTGCCGCACGCCGCCTGCCGATCTCGCCGAGGCCTGGGCCGGGCAGGCGTGGCCGAGCGCGCGGGCGCACTCGCACCTGCTCGCCGCGCTGCCGCCGGGCGCCTTCCCGGGCGTCGACGAGACCGAGGTCTACAGCTTCCTCGCGTCGCGGGCGTAGCCCCCGGCGTCAGGAGTGCTGGGCGAGGGCGGGCGACGCATCCGCCGTGCCCTCGAGCAGGCTGAGCGCGCGCCGCAGGGCCGTGCTCGACGTGTGCGCCGTGTAAGGGAAGTAGACGACCTCGACGCCCACCGCGCCGAGCTCGCGCTCGAGCCGCAGGCCCCGCTCGGTGCCCCGCCAGTCGTCGCCCTTGAAGTAGTGCGTGAACCCGACCTCGCGCCACGTGTCGAGCTTGTCGGGCACCGTCTCGACGTGCACGCGGTCCACGAAGCGGATGGAGCGCACGATCTCGACGCGCTCGAGCGTGGGGATCACGGGCTCGACGCCCTTGACCTGCAGCAGCATCTCGTCGCTCACGACGCCGGCGATGAGCACGTCGCAGTGCTCGCGCGCGTGCCGCAGCACGTTGAGGTGGCCGACGTGGAACAGGTCGAAGGCGCCTGCGGCGTAGCCGATGCGCTGGCTCATCCGCTCCTCCGATCCCCGTTTGCAAACAGTGTTACATCAGCGTAGGGCACGCACGGGCGGGACGCGAGCGCCTCACGCGAACCACGCCCCGAGCCGAGGCCGGCCGCGCTCGAGCGCGCGCTCGAGGGACGTGCCCGACAGCCCGCGCTCGGCGAAGCCCGCCAGCAGCCGAGCGGTGAGCGCGCCTCGGTCGAACGCCGGGATGTCGCCGTCGTCGACGCCGTCCTCCGCGCCGGCCCGGCCGTCGTGCCCGAGCAGGATGAGACCCGGTCGGGCGTTGCGCATGGCGCTCGCGACCCGCCCGTCGCTCGTGGTGTCGGCGCTGTCGAGGCTCGTGCCGCCCCAGAGCACGGGCATCACGCCCGCCCGCCGGATGGCGTGGTAGGCGCGCGGCGACTGCCGGCCGTACGGCGGTCGCATCCATCGCACGGGCGCGCCGGCGACGTCCTCGAGCTGGGCCTTGCCGTCGAGCGTCCGGCGCGTGATCTCCTCGGGGGTGAGCCCGCTGAGCGGCCGGTGGTCGATGCCGTGCAGCGCCACCTCGTGGCCCTCCGCGATCACCGCCCGCGCGAGCCACGGCAGGCGCCGCGCCCTCGCGCTCAGCATGAAGAAGGTCGCGTGCGCGCCGCGCTCGGCCAGGGCGTCGAGCACCCGCTCGGTCTGCGGCGGCTCCGGGCCGTCGTCGTAGGTCAGCACCACCACCGGCTGGTCGGTGTCGACGCCGACCACCGAGCCCATCGCCCGCACGTGGCGGCGCAGCACCCCGTGCACGGCAGCTCCCACGCTCATCGCTCCGCCTCCCGCCTGCGGTACTCCTCGAACCGGTGGCCCATCGCCGCCGTCAGCACGCCCCACCCGCGGCGCACCTGGCTCTCGCCGCGCTGCTGCCGCACCGGGTCGCGCGTGCACACGCCCCAGGCGTGCCTGGCGGCGCCGAGCACGATGCGCGCGGGACCGCCGGCGAGGCCCCCGAGGCGCGCGCGCACGCGCAGCGCGGGCGTGGGGGCGAGTCGCTCCCGCGTGTGCTGCAGCGTGTTCCCGTGCGCGAACGCGCGCCGCCGCACCCAGTCGCGCGTCGTGCGCTCCGGGACGACCGGGTCGAGGGTCACCGACTCCTGGCACCAGACGATCCGGCCGCCGGCGCGCACGAGCAAGCGGGTGAAGATGGTGTCCTCGCCGCCGGTGAGGCCGAGCGACTCGTCGAACCGCAGGCCCGCGCGCCGCACCGAGCGGAGGTCGAGGAGCAGGTTGCCGGTGGCGGCGGCGGGCAGCAGGGTGCCGGTCTCGCGGGAGGCGCGGTGGAAGAACTCGCTCGAGGCGACCCACGGCTCGACGCCCTCGGGCAGCTGCGCGACCACCCGGCCCATCACCGCATCCGCCTCCGACTCGCGCCAGACGTCGACGAGGGCCGTGAGCCAGCCCGGCTGGGGGATCTCGTCGTCGTCGATGAACGCGAGCAGCCGCGAGCCGGCGCTCTCGTCGAGCGCCCGGTTGCGGGCGGCGGGGATGCCCGGGCGCGGCTCGTGCGCGTAGGCGATGCGGATGCCGTGGGATGCCTCGGCGTCGCGCCGCACCGCGTCGACGACGGGCCGGGCCGAGCCCGCCGGGTCGTTGTCGACCACGAGGATGCGCGGCTCCACGGCCTCGAGCGCCTCCCGCACCCGCAGGCTCACCGCCTGCAGGTTGGCGCGCAGCTGCTCGGGTCGCCGGAAGGTCAGGATGGCGACGGTCAGCACGGGCCGGCCCAGGGGCGCGGCGTGCCGGGCGCGGGGCGCCGCCGCCTCGGCCTGCTCGAGGCGCCCGCGGACGCGCTGCACCGTCATCGGAGCCCCGCCGCGGTGCGGAAGGCCTCGACGTGCGCTTCGGCGCTCGACGACCAGGTGCGGGCCGCCAGCCGGGGCGGCTCCTCGGGCGGATGCGCGGCGAGCTCGGCGAGCGCGGCATCGATCGCGGCACCGGTCAGCGTGCCCTCGAAGCGGTGCACCCACCCCGGTCCTACCTCGTCGGCCAGCGCGCGGTTGACGGCGTTGTCGGGCACGAGCACCGGGCGGTCGAGCGAGAGGCCCGCGAGCGCCGCGCTGGAGTTGTGCATGTGCAGGTACGGCAGCACGACGAGGGATGCGCCGGTGATGGCGCGCACGAAGTCGGCGTCGTCGAGGAAGCGCAGCGAGAGCTCGATGCGGTCGTCGCCTGCGGCGAGCTCCTCGAGCGTGCGCGCGAGGTCGTCGGAGGTCGGCCTGCCGGCGATCGCCAGCGTCGCGCCGGGCGTGCGGCACTCGCGGAAGGCGCGGAGCAGCTGCTCGGTGCCCTTGTACCGGCGGATCAGCCCGACCGACACGAGCCGGCCCGGCGTCGCCGGCAGCGTCTCGTGCTCGCCGAACCAGTCCCGGAAGTGCGCGTGGGGGATGGTGTGGACGGGCACGCGCAGCGGCACCGCGGTCGTCTCGTTGAGCCGGATGACCCCGGTCGTGCGCTGGTCGACGGCGTCGAGCAGCGCGTGGTCCCAGCGCGACAGCTCCTGGGGGCGCTCGGTGTTGTGCCACGTGCGCACGATGGGCGTGCGCGTGAGCGTCAGGCGCGCGAGCAGCAGGGTCGTGAGGCTCCTGCGCGCGAGGCGGCCGGGGGTGCGATGGCCGCCGAACAGCACCTCGGGCCAGTGGACGTGGAAGACGTCGTAGCGGCCGAGGAGCGCGCGCGGGTAGCTGAAGGTCTCGACGGCCGCATCGGGGCGGCCGTCGAGCTCGGCGAGCAGCTGCGCGAGGTAGGGGTTGGTGGTGGGACGGATGGCCTTGACCGACTCGAGGACGCGGACCGGCCGGTGCCGGGCGGGGCTCGCGGCGCCGCGGTACCAGCCGTCGACGAGGGGCGCGAGCCGCTCCCGCGACCAGCGCTCGTGCGGGACGCCGGTGGCGTCGCCCGCGAGCGCGAGCTGCTCGACGACGCTCGCGACGACGTCGCCCTCGAGGCTCGCGACGAAGCCGTTGGGCTGGGCGAGCAGCGGTGGGCCGCCGAGCGGCAGGCAGACGACGGGCGTGCCCATCGAGCTCGCCTCCGCGACCGCCCAGCCCGCCTGGTCGTGCATCGAGGGGAAGAGCAGCGCGTCCGCGCGCGCCATCGCCTCGAGTGCCTCGCGGCGCGGCACGTGGCCGGCGAACCGCACCCGGTCGCCGAGGCCGAGGCGCTCCGCCTCCGCCTCGAGCGCGCGGCGCAGCGGCCCCTCGCCGTAGAGGGTGAGGCGCCAGTGCGAGGCCGCGGGCCTGGCGAGCGCGGCGAGCGCGATCGAGACGCCCTTGAGCGGGATGAGGCGTCCGACGGCGACGGCCTCGCGCATCCGCCCCTCCGGCTCGCGGCGTGCGCGTGCCGGCAGCGCCGTGAGGTCGAGCGCCGCGTTGGGCTCGACCACCACCCGCCGCGCGCGGCGGAACCGCCGCGCGACGTCGCCGTTCTGCGCGACCACGAGCGCCGCGCGTCGGGCGGTGCCGTCGCCGAAGACCGCCCGGGGCAGCGTGGTGGCGACGGTGCGGACGACCTCGGTGGCGACCCCTCTGGCGCCGAGCCAGCGGCGGAGCCGCCAGACCGGGATGCGGGTCGCGCCGCCGACCGGGCCCCACACGAGCGGCACGTCGCGCAGCGCGGTGAGCCCGCACGGCAGCCAGTCGTTCGCGAAGGTCACGTGGTGCGCGACGTCGAACCGGTGGCGGGCGTGGAGGCGCACCGCGGTGCGCGCGAGCTTCGCCTGCCAGAGCGCGTAGTACCAGTAGAGGTCGCGGGGGCGGCGCTTGCGCGCCATGACGCGCTCGGGCAGGTCGATCGCGACGACGTGCAGGTGGCGCGCGAGCTCCCGGTCGGCGGCGAGCGCCTCGGCGATGGCCGGCGCGAAGCGGCGGCGCGTGATGACCCAGACGTCGTGGGTCGCCGCGGCCGCGGTCGCGAACGCCCAGCCGGCGCTCGCCTCGGGCTCGTCGGACGGCCCGCAGGCGTACGCGCCGACGAGGATGCGGAGGCGGGTCATCTCCGGCCGCCGACCCTCGGCTGTGGGCATCTCGTGCTCCGCTCTCGTGACCTGCGCGGCTTGCGAGTCCGACTCGCGGGAGTATCGTAACATCGTTACATCAATTCGGGCAGACGCCCGGCGTCGAGGGTGGAGGGCGAGCCATGACTGGAGCGACGCTCGGCATCCGCGCCGCGCACGCGCGCCTGTCCTCGGCGCAGAAGGGGCACGCCAGGGGAGCGCCCGCCTACTCGGTGTACGTCAACCGCCGGATCGGCCGTGCGCTGGCCGCCGCGGCCCACGCCGCCGGCCTGACGCCGAACCAGGTCACCGCCATCAGCGCGGTGCACACCTTCGCCGCCATCGCGCTGCTCGCCGTCGCGCCCGTCGAGTCCTGGACCGGCATCGTCGCGGCGGTCCTGCTCGCCCTCGGATATGCGTGGGACTCCGCCGACGGCCAGGTGGCGCGCCTGCGCGGCGGCGGCTCGCTCGCGGGGGAGTGGCTCGACCACTTCGTGGACGCGCTCAAGATCGCCTCGCTGCACCTGGCGCTGCTCGTCGGGCTCTACCGAGGCGCGCCCGGGCTCCCGGAGCCGGTGCTGCTGCTGCCGATCGCGTTCTCGGTGGTCGCGACCGTCACCTTCTTCGGCATGATCCTCAACGACCTGCTGCGCGGTGCGAGGGGTGTGCCGTCGACCCACGCGCGCGGCGGAGGCTCGCTCGGGCGCTCGATGCTGCTGCTGCCGACCGACTTCGGCGTCGTGTGCTGGCTGATGGTGCTGTGGGGATGGCCCGCCCTCTTCCTCCCCGCGTACGCGCTGCTGCTCCTGCTGCAGACGGCCTTCCTGGCGCTGGCGGCGGTCAAGTGGTTCCGTGAGATGCGCCATGTCGGCTGAGCCTCGGCGTCCGCTCGCGATCGTCGTCGTCAGCTACGCGTCGTCCGAGCTGCTCTCCGAGCACCTGGTCGCCTCGGCCCGGAGCGTCGCGCCCGAGCTGGTGGTGGTCGTCGACAACCTCTCGTCCTCCGATGAGCGGGAGCGGGTCCTGGCGCTCGCGCAGCGGCACGGCTGGCAGGTCGTGACGCCGGAGCGCAACCTGGGCTTCGGCGGCGGCGTCAACTGCGGCGTCGCCAGGGCCCGCGCGCTCGGAGCCCGCGACCTGCTCGTGCTGAACCCGGATGCGCAGATCGAGTCGGCCGCGGTCGCTGCGCTCCGCGCGGCCGCCGACGCGGACGGGCTCGCGGTGCTCGCGCCCGTGATCCGCGATCCGCAGGGCGGCACGTGGTCGGCCGGATCCGATCTCTATATCGCCGATGGTGCAACCCGGGGCCGCGCGCGCCGCGCCGCGCACGCCGACGCCGAGCGCTGGGAGTGGCTGAGCGGCGCGTGCCTGTGGATCCCGGAGGAGGCGTGGGAGCTCGTCGGCGGGTTCGACGAGGACTACTTCCTCTACTGGGAGGACGTGGACCTGTCGCGGCGCCTCGTGGAGCGCGGCGGCCGGCTCCGCGTCGTCGAGGACGCCGTCGCGGTGCACGACGAGGGCGGCACTCACCGCGAGCGTGGTCAGCTCGGGCGCGGCAAGTCGAGCGTCTACACGTACTACAACATCCGCAACCGCATGCTGTTCGCGGTCAAGCACCTGGATGCGCAGGGCGTGCGGCGATGGCGGCGCGGCGTGCTGGGCGCGGCATGGGAGGTGCTCGGCAGAAGCGGGCGCCGACAGCTGCTGCGGTCGCCGGCGCCGGTGCGCGCCGCGTTGCGAGGCGTGGTTGATGCTCGGCGAATCGTGCGCGAATCGGCTGGCGTGCGCTGAACCCGCCGCACGTACAGTGTGCCCATGACGAGCGAGCAGCGGAGTGCGTCGACGCCTCGCGCCCGAGCCGCGCTCGTGCTGGGCGGGGTGACGGTCGTCGGGCTCGTGCTCTGGGGCGTCCTCAGCGCGAGCGGGGCGGGCGACGCCGAGCAGCCGGGCACGGCGAGCGGCTCGCCGTCGTCGACGCCCGGCACCTCGACGTCGCTGCCGTCGACTGCGCCCACGTCGACACCGACGCCGTCGGGCTCCGCGGCACCGAGCGCGCTCCCGTCGGCGCCCGCGACCTCCGCGGGTGCGACGGCGCCCCCGGGGTCGCCTCCCGGATCCCTGCCGACCGAGACGCTCGCGCCGGTGCCGCTGGATGCGGTCGTCGAGCCTACCGCCGACGTCGAGCTGGAGCTGGCGTCGCTCGAGTCGGTCGACGGCGAGGCCAACATCGCCGGCGAGATCGCCGGACCGGCGATCCGAGTCACCGTCGAGGCGACGAACACGGGCGACGATCCGTTCCCGACGCCCGTCGTGGTGGTCAACCTCTACATCGGCGAGGACCGGCTGCCGGCGAACGAGATCCGGGAGCCCGGCGGCCGAGCGTTCCCCGCGTCGATACCGGCAGGCGGCTCGAGCTCGGGCGTCTACCTCTTCACGGTGCCGCACGACCAGCGCGGCCTCATCGGCATCGAGGTGGTGCTGCAGGCCGGTGAGCCCGTGGTGCTCTTCGAGGGCGCCGCGCGCTGAGCCGCGCGCGAGACCTCAGGATTCCCGCAGTCTCAGCGCGGAAGCCCTCGGCGGTCCGTGGCCGGGCGTACGATAACGCCGTTACTGGACGGTGTCATGGGATGCGGTCCGCTGGCACTGAGGACAGGAACGTCACATGCGCACCTCGACACCGATCCGCACGCTGATCCGCACGCACGTCGCCGCCGTCGGAGCGATCGCGGTCGGCGCCGCGATCCTGGTCAGCGCACCGAGCGCGGCCGTGGCGGCCGATCCGGTCATCGAGCCTGCAGCGCTCGAGGCGTCGGCACTGCCCCACGAGGCGAGCATGTCCGCCGACGCGCTGCCGACGGTGCAGATCGACCAAGGCGTGGTGTGGGACGTGCACGTCGCGGGCAACATCGCCTACGCCGGAGGACAGTTCTCGAACGCCCGCCCGGCCGGCGCGGCCCCCGGCACCAATCTCATCCCCCGCAGCAACTTCCTCGCGTTCGACGTGCAGACCGGTCAGGTCACGTCCTTCGCGCCCTCCTTCAACGGACGGGTCAACGACATCGCGGTCTCCCCCGACGGCAGGCGGCTCTACGTCGTGGGCGCGTTCACCGCGGTCAACGGCCAGACGCGCAATCGCATCGCCGTCTTCGACCTGCCCGGCCACACGCTCAGCACCACGGTGGTGCCGAACATCAACGGCACCACGCAGTCCGTGGCGGCGACCAACTCGACCGTCTACGTGGGCGGCTACTTCAGCGCCGTCAACGGCAGTGCCCGGGCGCGCATCGGCGCGGTCAACGCCTCCAACGGCGCGGTGCTGCCGTTCCGCCCCATCGTCGACAACGGCATGGTGCAGGCGCTCGCGGTCGGACCCGACGCGACGAAGGTGATGCTGTCGGGCAACTTCACCTCGGTCGCCGGCGGGCAGAGCGAGCCCGGGTACGGGCTGTCCATGGTCGACGCCTCCACCGGCGCGCAGCTGCCGCTGCCCGTGAACTCGATCGTGCGCAACGCGGGCGACAACTCGGGCGTCACGAAGCTGAGCACCGACGGCGTCAACTTCTACGGCGTCGGCTGGCACTACGGCCGCGGCGGCAACATGGAGGGCGCGTTCCAGGCGCGCTGGTCGGACGGCGAGATGGTCTGGATCGAGGACTGCCACGGCGACACCTACGACGCGGCTGCGGTCGCCGGCCAGGTGTACATGGCCAGCCACAAGCACTACTGCGGCAACAGCGGCGGATTCCCGCAGTCCGATCCGTGGACCTTCTACCACTCGACCGCGGTCACCACCGAGGTCCACGGCGCCAACACGCCCGACATCTACGGCTACCCCGACCACCCTGGCCGCCCACGCCCGGAGATCCTCAACTGGTACCCGCAGACGGACATCGGCACGTTCACCGGCAAGAACCAGGCGGTCTGGGCCCTCGACGGCAACGACCAGTACCTGGTCTACGGCGGCGAGTTCCCCCGGGTGAACGGCGCTACGCAGCAGGGGCTCGTGCGCTACACCCTGCGCCAGAATGCGCCGGACGACCAGGGGCCGCGCCTCTCGCAGGATCAGGAGCGGCTCGCCATCGCGGCCGGCATCACTCCGAACGCCTGGTGGACGCCGTCTGTCAGCGCCGTCATCCCCGGCTCCCTCCGGGTCTCGTTCCCGACGATCTTCGATCGCGACGACCAGGCGCTGACCTACCGCGTGTACCTCGACTCGGAGACGACCGCCGGCCTCGTGGGCGAGCAGACCATGTCGAACAAGTTCTGGGACGTCCAGACTGTGCGCACACTGATCTCCGGCCTCGAGCCGGGGTCGACGCATCAGGTGCGCGTCGTGGCGCGCGATCCGGGTGGGAATGTCTTCCGCTCGGAGTGGGCGACCGCGACGGTGTCGAGCGGAGCCATCTCCGCCTACCTCGAGAGCGTTGCGCAGGACGACGTCGTCAGCATGTGGCGCCTCGGCGAGGCGAGCGGCTCCTCCGTCGACCTCTTCGGCGGCTCCGACATGCAGCTGAGCGGCCGCATGACGTACGGCGAACCGGGTGCGCTGGCCTCCGACGCCGATGCCGCGATCCGCTTCAACACGGCGACCACGAACTCGCAGAACGATGGCAGCGGCGGGTCGACGACGCGCATCGCGGGCCCTCAGCGCTTCTCCATCGAGACATGGTTCCGCACCAGCACGACGAGCGGAGGAAAGCTCGTCGGATTCGGCAACGCGCGGACCGGCTCGTCCACCTCCTACGACCGGCACCTCTACATGAACAACGCCGGTCAGCTGCTCTTCGGCGTGTACCCCGGGTCCGTGCAGGTCATCACCACACCGGGCACCTACCGGGACGGCGAGTGGCACCACGCGGTGGCGACCCTCGGCAGCGAGGGCATGCGGCTGTACGTCGATGGGCAGCTGCGCGCGCAGCGGAACGACGTCACATCCGCGCAGGCGTACCAGGGCTACTGGCGCATCGCCAACGACAACCTGAACTCGTGGACCAGCGCGCCGGGATCGAGGCAGTTCGAAGGCCTGCTCGACGAGGTCGCGATCTACGACCGGCCGCTCTCCGCGGACCGCGTCCAGGCGCACTACGAGGCGGGCACGACGGGCGTCGCCCCCAACACGCCCCCGAGCGCCGCGATCGGCACGCCCTCGGTCGACGGGCTGCAGGTGGGCTTCAGCGGCTCCGCCACCGACGCCGACGGCACGGTGGTGTCCTACGCCTGGAGCTTCGGCGACGGCTCGACGGGCACCGGGGCGTCGGTGACGAAGACCTACTCGACGGCCGGCACGTACGACGTCACCCTGACGGTGACGGACGACGACGGCGCCACCGGCACCGCCACCACCCAGGTGACGGTGGAGCCGGTGCCGAACGCGGCGCCGAGCGCGTCGTTCACCATCCAGTCGCAGGGCCTGGAGGTCTCGGTGGACGGCTCGTCCTCGTCCGACCCGGACGGCTCGGTGGCATCGTACGAGTGGGACTTCGGCGCCGGCTTCGCCGCAGGCGCCGCGACCGCCTCGCATGAGTTCGGCTCGGCGGGGACCTATCCCGTGCGGCTGCGCGTCACCGATGACGACGGCGCGACGGACGTCGACGAGCAGAGCGTGACGGTCATCGAGCCGGGTGCGGGTGTGCTGGCGCAGGATGGGTTCGACCGGACGGTGTCGAACGGCTGGGGCACTGCGGATGTCGGCGGGCCGTGGTCCCTGCGGGGGACGGCGAGCCGGTTCTCGGTGGCGGATGGCGAGGGTCGGATGACGATCCCGGCGTCGACGTCGCAGACGGTGTATGCGGATCTGAACGGGGTGTCGAGCGCGAGCACGCGGATCGATGCGGTGTTCAGCGTGGATTCGCTGGTTGAGGCGCAGTACGTCTCGCTGGTGGGTCGCCGGGTGGGCTCGACGAACTACATCGCGAGACTGCGGCTGCAGGCCGATGGCGGTGTGCGGCTGTACCTGCTGCAGGACGGGGCGACGGCGATCGCGCCGATGCTGCAGGTGCCGATCACGATCGTGCCGGGGGAGCAGTACGCGTTCAGCATGGAGGTGACGGGCACGTCGCCGACGACGGTGCGGGCGAAGCTGTGGGAGGTCGGTCAGGCGGAGCCGGGCTGGATGCGCGAGGGCACGAACTCGCTCGCAGCGCTGCAGACGGCGGGTGCGGTGTCGGTGTTCACCTACGTGCCGAACAACCCAGGCGGCGGCGCAGTCGCCTTCGACAGCATCACCGTCTCCGACCCCGCCGGAGGCGCACCGGCGCCGAACGTCGCGCCCACGGCGTCCTTCACGAGCTCGAGCTCGGGCCTGGTCGTGTCGGTGGACGCCTCCGGCTCCTCCGACCCCGACGGCTCCATCGAGTCGTACGCGTGGGACTTCGGCAGCGGGTTCGTCGAGGGCGGCGCCACCGCGACGCACGAGTTCTCCGCCGTCGGCAGCTATCCCGTGCGGCTGCGCGTGACGGACGACGACGGCGCGACTGCGACCGCGGAACGGTCCATCACGGTCGCCGAGCCGGGTGCGGGTGTGCTGGCGCAGGATGGGTTCGACCGGACGGTGTCGAACGGCTGGGGCACTGCGGATGTCGGCGGGCCGTGGTCCCTGCGGGGGACGGCGAGCCGGTTCTCGGTGGCGGATGGCGAGGGTCGGATGACGATCCCGGCGTCGACGTCGCAGACGGTGTATGCGGATCTGAACGGGGTGTCGAGCGCGAGCACGCGGATCGATGCGGTGTTCAGCGTGGATTCGCTGGTTGAGGCGCAGTACGTCTCGCTGGTGGGTCGCCGGGTGGGCTCGACGAACTACATCGCGAGACTGCGGCTGCAGGCCGATGGCGGTGTGCGGCTGTACCTGCTGCAGGACGGGGCGACGGCGATCGCGCCGATGCTGCAGGTGCCGATCACGATCGTGCCGGGGGAGCAGTACGCGTTCAGCATGGAGGTGACGGGCACGTCGCCGACGACGGTGCGGGCGAAGCTGTGGGAGGTCGGTCAGGCGGAGCCGGGCTGGATGCGCGAGGGCACGAACTCGCTCGCAGCGCTGCAGACGGCGGGTGCGGTGTCGGTGTTCACCTACGTGCCGAACAACCCAGGCGGCGGCGCAGTCGCCTTCGACAGCATCACCGTCTCCGACCCCGCCCTCGGGGGATGAGCCGGCCGTCACGAGGCCGATCCGATGGCAGCGCACAGCGAGCACGCGGCGACGACCGGAGCCTTGTCGACGGCTGATGCGGTCGAGGCAGTCGCAGGTCGCGCACTGCAGCTGTACGACGAGGTGCGCACGGCGCACCTCGAGCGGCTCGCCGGCGACCGCCGGGTCACGATCCTGTTCCGCGCGCGGCGCTACGACTTCGACCGCGCGCTCGCCGCCGCGCTCGACGTGCAGCGGGCCGGCGCGCTCGGGACCCTGCGGTGGACGCTGTCGCACCCGGTGGCGGTCATCGAGGTGAGTGAGCCGCTCATGGCCGCCGCGTCGCTGCGCACGCTCAGCGCCGTGCTGGGGAACCGCATCCGCTCGCTCGTGCGCGGGGAGCGTCCGGCTCGCGTCGTGACGTACGCGATCGAGGCCATGCCGCTCGCGGAGGCAGTCGCCAACCTGCCGCGCAGGGCACGACTGCGGCATGCGCTGCTCGCGCCGCTGCAGCCGATCGTATGGCGCGTGCTCGACCGCATCGCGTTCGGCACAGCCCTCTCGGAGCAGGTGTACCGCTCGGCGTTCCCCGCGCGATGGCCGGAGCACCGCGTGATTCCCGCGCTGCCCGTGTCGAGGCTCGTCGCGCCGGCGTCGGTGCCGCGCCCGCCGCACCTGGTGTTCCTCGGCGACATGGCGGAGCGCAAGGGCTTCCCCGCAGTGCTCGACGTCTGGCCTGCGGTCCGAGCCGCGCTGCCCGAGGCGCGGCTGACCATCCTCGGGCGCGGATCCGGGGCGGCAGCCGCCATGGCGCTGGCGGCGGCCGACGACCGCGTCGTCGTGCGGCTCGACCCGCCCCGCGCCAGCATCTTCGAGACGCTCGAGCGCAGCAAGGTCCTGGTGCTGCCCTCTCGGCGCACGCCGCTCTGGCGAGAGCAGGTCGGGCTGCCGATCGTCGAGGCCCTCGCCTCCGGGTGCATCGTGGTGACGACGAGCGAGACCGGGCTCGCGAGCTGGCTGCAGCAGCACGGGCACGAGATCGTGCCGGCAGACGCGCATGAGGCGCTGGCGGCGGCGCTCGTGCGTGCCCTCACGAGCGCTCGGACACCGGAGGGCGTGGTCACGGACCTCCCGGCGGCGGACGGGAGACGAGCTGCGCAGGACTGGATGTACGAGGGCCTGCGATGATCGGCGCGACTCGCGCGCGGCCGGCGCGGCGCACGCGGGGCCGGTGGCACCAGGTCGGCTCGGCGGCAGCCGCGAAGGTGGTCGTCATGGCGCTCACCGGCATCGTCGGCCTCGTCACCAGCCGCATCATCCTCGACGGATTCGGCGTCGAGGCGTACGCGCAGTACGGACTGCTGGCGAGCCTCCCGGCGCTGCTGCCCTTCGCGGACCTCGGCATCGCCGCCGTGCTGATCAACGCGGCAGCCGAGTCGGAGGATCCGCGCCGGGACGCGCTGCTGCGGCGCACCATCACGAGCGCGCTGCGCATCCTGCTCGTCGCGGGCGGCATCATCGCGGCCGCCTCCTTGCTGCTGGGCGCGTTCGACGCGTGGCCCGCGATCCTCGGCCCCGGGCTCATGTCCGGCGGCGGCTGGGTGGCGGCCGCGTGCATGGCGATCTTCGGCCTGACGCTGCCGCTGACGATCGGCGCTCGCCTGCTGGTCGGGCTCGGGCGCAACACGACGCAGATCTTCACGCAGGCGCTGACCGCCCCGCTCATCCTGGTGCTCATCGGCGGGTGCGCGCTGCTCGGCGTCCCCGCCGGCCAGCAGCTGGCGGTCTTCGCCTACATGGCGAGCGCCGCGGTCGCCTCCACGAGCCTCGTGGTCGCGGCGCGCATCGTCTCGCCGCAGCTCGGCGCCGCCGCACGCGAGGTGCCGCATCTCCGCCAGGCCCCGAGCGTGCCGGTCATGCACCTCGCGCTCCCGATGCTCGTGCAGATGCTCGCGCTGCCGGCGACGATGCACACCGCGCGCATCCTCATCAGCCACCTCGACGGCGCCGAGGAGCTCGCGGACTACAACCTCGCATCCCAGCTCTTCGGCATCGCCCTGCAGACCATCGCAGCCGCGGGGCTCGCCCTGTGGCCGATCTTCGCGCGCGCCCGCGCCGCGGATCGCGTGGACTCGCCGCGCAGCGTCGCGCTCTGGTTCCTCGGCGGAGGGCTGGTGCTCGGCGGCGGTGTCGCCGTGCTCGCGCCGTGGCTCGTCGAGCTCGTGTCTGCTGGGAAGCTGACGCTCGACCCGCTGCTGCTGGCGGCGTTCGTGCTGTTCGTCGCCGCGCAGGCGGCGAAGTATCCGCTGGGCATGTACATGACGGATGCGCGCGGTCTGCGGTTCCAGGTGGTGCCCACGCTGATGATGATCCCGATCGGGCTCGGGATGTCGCTCTGGCTCATCCCCGTGCTCGGCGCTGCGGGCAGCGTGATCGCGGTGACCGCGGCGGTCGTCGTCTGCCAGGTGCTGCCGAACGTCTCCTACGTGGCGCGCGACCTCCGAGACCGCCGCGCCGCCCAGGCGGCGCAGTGATGGCCCACGCCCTGGAGACGAGGACGCGCGTCGACGCGACCGACTCCCGACGGCGCGCGACCACCGAGCTCGCGGTCGCCGGGCTGGTGGTCTTCGCCATCGCGATCCGCTACAGGTTCTCGCCCGACGTGCCCATCAGCTTCCTCATCTCGATCGCGATCCTGCCGATGACGGCCGGACTCCTGCTGCGGCACCGCGGAGCCGCCGTGCTCGCGGCGCTCGCCCTGCTCGCCGCCCTCAGCGGGGCGATCATCACCGAAGCGCGCTCCGGGACCGTGGCCGTGAGCGACGCGCTCCGGACCGTCCAGACCGTGCGCGTGCTGGCGCTGCCGCTCGTGCTCGCCAGCCTGCTCTGGGCGCGGTCGGTGCTCGGGCTGCAGCGGCTGGTGCTCGTCTTCGGGCTGGGCAGCCTCGCGTCGCTCGCGGTGACGGGGGTGAACCTCGACAACGTCTGGAAGTTCTCGTTCTCGGTGCCGGTGACGCTGATCGTCCTCAGCCTGCCATGGGTGTGGGCGAGTACGGGCCGGCAGCTCCTGAGCCTGGGCGCGCTGGCCGCCGTCTCCGCCCTCGCCGACTCGCGATCGCTCGCGGCGATGCTCGTCATCGCGGCCGCCATCGTCCTGCTCGAGCGGCGCGGACGGGGCGGAGTGCTCCGGGCGCGGAGCGCGTGGGGCGCGATCGCGCGGCTCGGCGTCATCGCCATCGCGGGCTACTTCGCCGTGCAGGCCGCGATCCTCGAGGGGGTGCTGGGCGATGCGGCGCGCGCTCGCACCGAGCTGCAGATCGACCGATCCGGCACCGCGATCGTGGGAGGGCGCCCCGAGATGGGCGCCGCCGCGTCGCTCATCGCCGAACGGCCGCTCGGCTACGGCTCGGGAGCCCTCGTGACCTACGACGAGCGTCGCCTGGGCGCGGAGGGCATGTGGGCGCTCGGCTACGACCCGGACAACGGCTACGTGCACAACTACATGTTCGGCAACGGGCTCGAGGTGCATTCCGTGCTCGGCGACCTCTGGCTGATCTACGGCCTCGCCGGCGCGGCACTGGCGCTGTGCGTGCTGCTCGCGGTCGTGGCCTCGGCTGGCCACGGGATCGCGAGCGGCGCGATCTCGGCGGTCGCGCTGTTCCTGGCGATCAGGAGCGTGTGGGACGTGGCCTTCAGCCCGTTCGCAAGCGCGATGGTCACGCTCCCGCTCGCCCTCGCGGTGCTGCTGCCTGCGCTGCCGCGCGCAGTGCCTCGGAGACCGTCGCACGGTAGGCGGCAGGCGCATGGCGTCGCTGGGCCTGGGCCGCGCTCGCCGCGACGCCGCTGACGACCTCGTCCCAGCGCTCGACGACCCGCGCGAGCGCGTCCGCGAGGGCCGTGGCGTCGCCCGGCGGCACGAGCGTCGCGGTCGGGTAGCCGCCGGCGGCCTCGCGCAGCCCGCTCGTGTCGCTCGCGACCACCGGCCGGAGCGCCAGGATCCCCTCGACCGCGGTGTTGCCGAACGGCTCGTCGATGGTGCTCGGCACGACGAGCACGTCGCAGGCGTCGACGAACGCCCAGACGTCATCGTGGAACCCGTGGAACGCGACGGCGTCGCCGAGCCCCGCCTCGCGCACGGAGGCGCGCAGCTCGTCCTCGAACCACTCGTAGCCGGCGAAGGGCGAGCCGAGCAGTCCCACGTGCGCGGCGACGCCGCGCTCGCGCAGGAGCCGTGCGGCGGCGACGAGCACCTGCGGCCCCTTGCGCGGCGAGAGCCGGCCGAGGTAGAGCACGCGCAGCGGGCCGTCGAGGCGGGCGCGCGGGGGAGCGGGGTCGGCCGGGGCGGCGACGCCGTTCGCGACGACGACGGCCCTGCGGGCGAGCGCGGGCAGGCTCGCGGCGATCGTCCGCAGGCTGAACGCGCTGTTCGCGAGCACGCCGCGCGACAGCAGGTGCGGCGCGTAGAGCAGCGCGTTCACCAGCCGCGAGCCCGACGCCTCCGCCTCGTGCACGTGGCTGATCGAGGGCACGCCCCGCAGGCGGGCGACCACGGGCCAGAGGGGGATCGTGATGGTGTTGACGTACACGGCGTCCGGCCGAGCGCGAGCGACGATCCGCCATGCCGCCGCGGTGCCGCGGAGGGTCGAGCGCACGAGCGCCGGCCATCCGCTCGGCCGCAGCAGCGCCTTCCGCAGCACGAGCGAGGGCGCGATCACGATCGTCGCCCCCGCCCCGCGGAGCGCATCGACGAGCGGGCCGTGCTCGGGGAGCGCGACCACGCACCGCCAGCCCTGCTCGCGGGCGGCGACGACGCTCTCGAGCAGCATCCGGTCGGAGCCGAACAGCTCGGCCCCCGGATGCGCGAACAGGCAGGTGGGCATGCTCACGACGTGCTGTCGTACGGGCTCCGCGAGAGCGTGACGGCGTTCAGGACCACGCCGAGCACCGTCGCCGGTGTCGCGTCGAGCGCCGCGATCGCGCGCAGCAGGGTCGCGCGCTTGGTGCGGTCGGCGCGCGCGACGAGGATGGAGGCGTCCGCGGCGGGCGCGAGCCAGAGCGCGTCGCTCACCGCGAGCACGGGCGGCGCGTCGATGATCACGTACTCGT
The DNA here is from genome assembly GCF_007923295.1 of Agrococcus sediminis. Lineage (GTDB taxonomy): Bacteria > Actinomycetota > Actinomycetes > Actinomycetales > Microbacteriaceae > Agrococcus > Agrococcus sediminis. Next base: position 248,403 of record NZ_VOIR01000014.1, read on the forward strand.
AGGCGGCGCGCGCCTGCTCGATGACGCCGCGCAGCCTGCCGCTCGTGAACAGCTGCCCGGGGTTCGGCGGCTTCGGACCGCTCGGCAGCACCGAGAGCCGGGCGTGGCCCCACTGCTGCGCGGCCTCGGCGAGCGTCGCGTCGCCGACGAGCACGGTCGTCAGTCCCACCGCGCCCTCGACGCCGGTCGTCTCGGCGAGCGTCGGCCGCCGCAGGTCGGCCTCGACCAGCAGCACCCGGTGCCCGACATCCGCGAGCGTGAGCGCGAGGCCGACGCTCAGCGACGACTTGCCCTCGCCGGCGGCGGCGCTCGAGACGAGCAGCACCCGCCGCGACTGATCCATGTCGACGAACTTCAAGGCGGCGGTCGTGTGCCGGAGCGTCTCGGCGACGCGCCCTCCGGGATGGTCGCGCAGCGACGCGGCGACGCCGCCCGCGCCGGCGCGGCCGACGGTGCCGAGCACCGGCGTCTCGCCCAGCACCTCCTGGAGCTCCTCGACCGTGCCCATCCGGCTGCCGAACAGGCGCAGCCCGAGCGCGGCGAGCACGCCGAGCACGAGGCCCGCGCCGCCGCCGAGCACGGTGTTGAGCCGCGTGTTGGGCGCGATCGCGGCGAGCGGCGTGCGCGCGGGGGCGATCACCGACACGCGCACGGCGGGCTCGCCGTCCGCGCCCTCCGGCGAGGTCGCGGCGACGGCGTCCGCGAACTCGACGGCGATCGCGTCGGCGACGTCCCTCGCGCGCTCGCCCGACGCATCCGACACCCCGATCTCGATCACGACGGTGTTGAGCGGCGCGTCGACGTCGGTGCGGGCGGCGAGCCGCGCGGCGGTCTCGTCGAGCCCCATCTGCTCGATGACGGGCTCGAGCACCACGGGGGAGCGCGCGAGCACGGTGTACGTCTCCACGAGGCTCTGCACGTAGTTCGAGCCCTGCACGAGCTCGGTCGTCGAGTCGCCGCGCGCCGGGATGATCATGACGGTCGTCTCGGCACGGAAGCGCTCAGGCATGAGCTGCGAGACGCCCCACCCGGCCCCGGCTCCGAGCGCCGCGAGCAGCACGATCACCAGCCAGTGCTTCCGCAGCGCTGCGGCGTACTCGTGGAGCGTCAACGCGACCCCCTCTCAGAGCCTCACCTCGCATTCTGCACCGTCCTCCTGGCTGTCCGGCCCAAGCCGTGCATCGACGCGCCCGTCGCGAGCTCCTCGGCGAGCCGCTCGTACTCGTCGGCGACGTCCTCCCAGCGGAAGACGCGGGCCGCGCGCTCGCGGGCGCGGAGGCCCCGCGCGATGACGAGCGGCTCGTCGGCCTCCGCCCGCGCGAGCGCCGTGGCCAGCTGCTCGGCGTCGCGGAAGGTCCACGCGTCGTCGGCGAGCACCTCGCGGTTGAAGTCGACGTCGAAGGCGATCGTGGCGGTGCCGGCGCCCATGGCGCGCAGCAGCGACGGGTTCGTGCCGCCGACCGAGTGCCCGTGCACGTAGGTGTAGGCGTGGGCGTAGAGCGCGTCGAGCAGCTCCTGGTCCCAGACGCCGCCGAGGAGCCGGATGCGGTCGTCACCGGCGGCCGCGTCGCGCACCGCGCGCGTGTAGTCGGCGCTGTAGGGCGCCGATCCCACCACCGCGAGCGGCAGCCGCGCGCTGCTTCGCCGGTAGCCCTCGACGATCTCGAGCACGTGGTTCTCGGGCTCGAAGCGCGCGACGGCGAGGTGGAAGCGCTCGGCATCGAGCCCCAGTGCCCGCAGCGGCGCCGTCGAGCAGCGGTGCAGCACGGGCGCGCCGTAGCGGATGAGCTCGGTCGGCACCCGGAACTCGCGGAGGTAGTAGTCGGCGATGCCCGGCGCGTCGGCGATGAGCGCGTCGGCGGTGCGCACCGAGCGGGCCTCGGCCCAGCGGTAGTAGGCGCGGCCCGCGCCGCCCCACTTCGCGCGCCGCCACTCGAGCCCGTCGACGTGCACCGCGACGGGGATGCCGCGGGCGCGCAGGAGCGAGACGTACGGCGCGTTCGCGGCGTTGAAGACGAACGCGGCGTCGGGCGGCGGGCCGGCGATCGCGTGCAGCGTCGCGATCCCGGTGCGGCTGAGGGTCTCGAGCTGCTTCACCGGCAGCGACGGCACGTGCACGAGGCGCATGCCGAGGTGCTCGTCGAGGCGCGGATGCGCGCGGTCGCCGTAGACGGTCACCTCGTGCCCGCGCGCGGCCAGCCGCGAGCCGATCTCCTCGACGGCCGTCTCGAAGCCGCCGTAGGCGGCGGGGACGCCCCGGGTGCCGAGCATCGCGATGCGCATCGGGGGCCGCCTCAGTACGCGCCGGCCGGGCGCACCATCACCCGGGCGGTCTTGACCATGATCATGAGGTCCTGCATGACCGACCAGTTCTCGACGTAGCGCAGGTCGAGCCGCACGCTCTCGTCCCACGAGAGGTCGCTGCGCCCGCTGATCTGCCAGAGGCCGGTGATGCCGGGCTTGAGGTACAGCCGGCGCATGACGGTGCCGTCGTAGGCGGTGACCTCGCCGGGCAGCGGCGGCCGCGGCCCGACGACGCTCATGTCGCCCTTCAGCGCGTTCCAGAACTGCGGCAGCTCGTCGAGGGAGTACTTGCGCAGCACGGCGCCCACACGCGTGACTCGGGGGTCGCTGCGCAGCTTGAACAGCGGCCCGGCGCCCTCGTTCTGCGCCCGGAGGGCCTCGAGCTGCTGCTCGGCGTCGATGTGCATGGTGCGGAACTTCAGCATGCCGAACGTGCGGCCGTCGCGGCCCACCCGCTGCTGGCGGAACAGCACCGGGCCGGGGGAGTCGAGCCGGATGGCGATCGCGATCGGCACCGCGAGCACTGCGATCGCGAGCAGCGCGCAGGTCGCCACGACGATGTCGAGCGCGCGCTTCAGCACGTGGCGGCCGCCGTCGAACGTGGGGATGCGCACCTGGATGAGCGGCAGGCCGTCGACGGGCCGGAACGAGATCCGGGGGCCGGCGACGTCGGTGAGCCTGCTGAAGAGCACGAGTTCGGCGCACGTTCCCTCCAGCTGCCTGCTGACGCGCGTCAGGTACTCGGGATCGGCGTCCGGCTTCGCCGCGAGGATGACGGTGTCGGCGCCCATCCGCTCCGCGCTCTCGGCGAGCGAGGCCTTCGAGGTGAGCACCGGCACCGGCCGGCCGTCGAGCTCGAGCGGGTCGCCGGGGTCGCCCGTGACCGCGGCGCCCACCACCCGGTACGCGAGGTCGCGGGTGCCGCCGAGCCGCTCGAGCACGTACTGGACCTCGTCGCGGTCGCCGATGATGATGGTGCGCGACGCCCACTCGCCCTCGCGGCGCCGGGCGAGCAGCCAGCGCCGCCACTGCCAGCGGCTGATGAGCAGGCCGACGAGGCCGATCGGCAGCGCGAGCAGCAGCTGCAGCCGCAGCTCCGGCCACTCGACGACGAGCGCAGCGGCCGCGAGCACGGCGAACGCGATGCCGGTCGCGTGGGCGACGCGGCGGTACTCGGTCGCGCCGCCGCCGAGGATCGCGGAGTCGCGGGAGTGGAAGGCCGCGAGTGCGACGAGCCACGCGACCATGGTCGCGAGGGGCGCCGCGAGGGCCGGCTCCACGGGCCAGGCGGCGACCTCGATGGCGGCGGTGTCGAGGCCGCCGAGCGCGACGAGCAGGCTCGCGGCGAGCACGATCGCGGTGTCGGCGATCACGAGGCGGGTGCGGCTGCGCCGCTCCCACCGCAGCCGGCGGGTCAGGGTGCTGGTCGCCCGGGGCGACTGCGCCCCGGGGAGCGTGATCCCGACCGCTCGCGCGCGGGCTCCGAGCGGAGCGGCCGCTCCCTGCACCTGCACCACCTGCACCACCCGCTCGATTGCAATAACAGCGTTCTAGAACACAGTATGCGCGGCGTCGAGGGGGCGGCAAGCGACGATCCCCGCATGAGCGGACTCATGCGGGGATCGTCAGGCGGCGCTGAGGCGTTGCTCAGCCGAAGGATGCTCAGCCGAGCGAGGACTCCAGGATCGCCTGCAGCTCCTGCGACGAGCGCTTCGCGGAGCCCGTCGCGGGGCTCGCGGATGCGGCGCGGCCGACCACCTTGAGCGTGCGGCCGTGCAGGTGGCGGGGGAGCGCGAGGTGCACGAACGGCCACGCGCCCTGGTTGAGCGGCTCCTCCTGCACCCAGACGAGCTGCGCGTTCGGGTAGCGGTCGACGGCGGCGTTGATCTCGTCCACCGGCAGCGGGTAGAGCTGCTCGACCCGCACGAGCGCGATGTCGCTGCGGCCGCGCTTGGCGAGCTCGGCCTTCAGGTCGTAGTGGATCTTGCCCGAGTGCAGCAGCACGCGCGTGACAGCGCCCGCGTCCTGCACCTGCTGGTCGTCGATCACCGGCTGGAAGCGGCCGCTCGTGAAGTCCTCGACCGCGCTCGTCGCGTCGCGCAGGCGCAGCATGGCCTTCGGCGTGAAGACCACGAGCGGGCGGCGCGGACGCGCGTACGCCTGGCGGCGCAGCAGGTGGAAGTGGTTCGCGGGCGTCGACGGCCGGGCGATCGTCATGTTGTTCTCGGCCGACAGCTGCAGGAACCGCTCGATGCGGGCCGAGGAGTGGTCGGGGCCGGCGCCCTCGTAGCCGTGCGGCAGCAGCAGCACGAGCGACGACTGCTGGTTCCACTTCTGCTCGGCCGAGGCGAGGAACTCGTCGATCACGATCTGCGCGCCGTTGGCGAAGTCGCCGAACTGCGCCTCCCACAGCACGAGCGCATCGGGCCGCTCGACCGAGTAGCCGTACTCGAACGCCATCGCCGCGTACTCGCTCAGCAGCGAGTCGTAGATCGACAGGCGCCCCTGCTGCTCGCCGAGGTTCGCGAGCGGCAGCCACTCCTGGCCGTTGTGCCGGTCGTGCATGACCGCGTGCCGCTGCACGAAGGTGCCGCGACGCGTGTCCTGGCCCGACATGCGCACCGGCGTGCCCTCGAGCAGCAGCGAGCCGAGCGCGAGCAGCTCGCCGAACGCCCAGTCGACGCCGCCCTCGCGGCTCGCCTTGACGCGCTTGTCGAGCACCTGCTTGACCTTCGGGTGCACCGTGAACGACTCGGGCGCGTTGCCGTGCGCGTCGCCGATGGCGGCGATGACGGATGCGTCGACACCGGTCGTCTCGGGCTCGCCCGCGACCGCCTGCTCGGCGTGCGGCGTGACGATGGGCATCGAGCCGGTTGCCGCGGCGTGCGTCTCCATGAACGCCTGCTCGAGCTTGCCCTGGAAGTCGGCCTGCGCCGCCTCGTACTCGTCCTTCGTGATGTCGCCACGGCCGACGAGGTTCTCGGCGTAGAGCGTGCGCACCGAGCGCTTGGCCTCGATGAGCGAGTACATGAGCGGCTGCGTCATCGTGGGGTCGTCGCCCTCGTTGTGCCCGCGGCGGCGGTAGCAGATGAGGTCGACGACGATGTCGCGCTTGAACTCCTGGCGGTACTGGAACGCGAGCTCGGCGACCCGCACGACGGCCTCGGGGTCGTCGCCGTTCACGTGCAGCACGGGCGCGTGGATCGACTTCGCGATGTCGGTCGCGTAGGTCGACGAGCGCGACTCGCTCGGCGGCGTCGTGAAGCCGAGCTGGTTGTTGACGACCAGGTGGATGGTGCCGCCGGTCTGGTAGGCCCGCAGCTGCGAGAGCTGGTGCGTCTCGAAGACCACGCCCTGGCCGGCGTTCGCCGCGTCGCCGTGCACGAGGATCGGGAGCACGGAGTGCTCGCCGTCGCCGATGCGGTCCTGCTTGGCGCGGACGATGCCCTCGAGCACGCCGTTGACCGCCTCGAGGTGCGAGGGGTTCGCGGCGAGGTAGACCGGCACGGTCGAGCCGTCGGCGGCGGTGAACTCTCCCTGGTTGCCCAGGTGGTACTTCACGTCGCCGGAGCCCTGGAAGACGGCGGCGCCCTCGAACTCCTGGAAGACCTGCCCGTAGGTCTTGCCGGCGATCGAGGTCAGCACGTTGAGGCGGCCGCGGTGCGGCATGCCGATCGCGACCTCGTCGAGGCCCGCCTCGGCGCTGCCGGCGAGGACGGCGTCGAGGAACGCGATCATCGACTCGGCGCCCTCGAGCGAGAAGCGCTTCTGGCCGACGTACTTCGTCTGCAGGAACGTCTCGAACGCCTCGGCCTCGTTGAGCTTGCGCAGGATGCGCATCTGCTCGTCGTGCGTGGGCTTGACGTACGGCACCTCGAGGTGGCTCTGGAACCACTGGCGCTGCGCCGGGTCGGCGATGTGCATGTACTCGATGCCGATGGTGCGGCAGTAGGTGTCGCGCAGCACGCCGAGGATGTCGCGCAGCAGCGCCGAGCGCTTGCCGCCGAAGCCGCCGGTGACGAACTCGCGGTCGAGGTCCCAGAACGACAGGCCGTGCTGCTCGATCTCGAGGTCGGGGTGGGTGCGCTGCACGTACTCGAGCGGGTCGATGTCGGCCATGAGGTGGCCGCGCACACGGAACGAGTTGATGAGCTGCGCGACGCGCGTCTGCTTCGAGAGCTCGTCGGCGGCGCGCACGGAGACGTCGGTCGACCACTTGATCGGCTCGTACGGGATGCGCAGGTCGGCGAAGATGCCGCGGTAGAAGTCCTGCTCGCCCACGAGCAGCCCGTGCACGATCTTCAGGAACTCGCCCGAGCCTGCGCCCTGGATCACGCGGTGGTCGTAGGTCGAGGTCATCGTGACCGTCTTGCCGATGCCCGCCTCGGCGAGCCGCTCCGGGCTCGAGCCCATGAACTCCGCCGGGTAGTCGAGCGCGCCCACGCCGATGATGGCGCCCTGGCCCTGCATGAGGCGCGGCACCGAGTGCACAGTGCCGATGCCGCCCGGGTTCGTGAGCGAGATGGTGGTGCCGGCGAAGTCGCCGGCCTCGAGCTTGTTGGCCCGCGCCTTCTTGACGAGCGCCTCGTACGCGGCCACGAACTCCGAGAAGTCCAGCGTCTCGCAGCTCTTGATGCTCGGCACGAGCAGCGCGCGCGAGCCGTCGGGCTTCGGCATGTCGATCGCGATGCCGAGGTTGATGTGCGGCGGGGCGACCATCGCGGGCTTGCCGTCGATCTCGTCGTAGTAGACGTTCTGGCTCGGGAAGGCCTTGAGCGCCTGCACGAGGGCGTAGCCGATGATGTGCGTGAACGAGACCTTGCCGCCGCGCGTGCGGCGCAGGTGGTTGTTGATGACGATGCGCTGGTCGATCATCAGCTTCGCCGGCACGGTGCGCACGCTCGTCGCGGTCGGCACCGACAGCGACTTGTCCATGTTGGCGGCGAGCGACTTCGGCATGCCGCGGAGGGTCGTGACGACCGGCTCCTCGGTCGGCTTCGCCTCCTTCGCCGCCTGCTTGTCGCTCGCGGTCGGCGCGTCGGCGGGCACGGGCTTCGGGCGCGCCGCCTGCCGGGTCGTGCGGGCGACGATGCCGCCGTCGGCCTTCGCGGGGGCGGGCGTGTCGGCCTGGCCCTCGGTGTTCTCCTGCGGCGCGTCCTGGTTGCGCTGGCCCTCGCCCGAGTCGACGGGCTGGTCGGGGCGCGACTCGGCGCGGACCGGCTTCCGCGGCGGCGCGGGCTGCTTGGGCGGAGCGGGCGTCGCGGCGGGAGCGGCGGGCGCCTCGGTCGCCGGCGCGGGCTTCGGCGGCTCTGCGGTGGCCGTCGCGGTCGCGGCCTTCGGCGCCTCGCTCATGCCGGTGGCGGCACCGCCGCCGTCACGCTGCGCGGCGTACCGCTCGAGGATGGGCCACCACGACTGGGCGACCGACCCCCTGTCCTTCACGAAGAGCTGGTACTGCTCCTCGACGAGCCACTCGTTCGCTCCGAAGTCACTGTCGTCCGCCGGGCTGGACACGGTATCGATCGCCTCTTCCGATGTTCTTCTCGGGCATGCCGCAGGCAGTCCGCGGCGACATCGCCCTCCAGCATAGTCGCGCCGCGGCCGCGCTCAGTGCCGCAGGCCGAGCTCCGCGAGGTCGACGCCGGCGGCCTCGACGGCGAGCAGCATGACCTCGCGTCGCCAGACGACGCGCGGCTCGAAGCGCAGCGGCATGCCGGCCTCGCTCGGCGTGCGGTCGCCCTTCGCGCCGTTGCACGCCACGCACGCCGTGATGGTGTTGAGCCACGTCGATGCGCCGCCGCGCGAGGCGGGGTGGATGTGGTCGATCGTCGCGCCCGGCCCCTCGCAGTAGGCGCAGCGGCGGCGGTCGCGGTCGAGCACGCCCCGCCTGCTCCACGGCATGCGGTCGTACAGCCGGGTGTGGGGGATCTGCACGTACTCGTTGAAGACCACGACGCGCGGCACGGGCAGCTCGAGGGAGTTCGACCGGATCGTGCCGTCGGCGGCGAGCATGATCTGCGCCCGCTCCTTGACGATGAACGCGACGGCGCGCTGCAGCGAGGCGACCCCGATCGGCTCGAGCGTCGCGTTGAGCACCACCACCTGCGCGGTCATCGCACTGCCTCCAGGGACATGGTGCACCACGCCGGTGAACGGGGGCTATGGGCGCGCGAGCGCGTGGGCGGCTCGGCGTAGCTTCGGGCCATGGATGTCGCGGTCGTGCCGCTGGCGCACGGCGAGCGCATGGCGGTGGCGACGCTCGACGCCGAGCGGGCCGTCGACGTGCGCGTCCACGACGCGCAGCGCATCGCCGACGACGAGCGCCTGACGCGGGCAGGCGTGCGCCTCGTCTGGCAGGACGCGCGCGCGGTCGTGCCGGCGCTGCTCGCGGCCGGGGTGCGCATCGAGCGCGCGCGCGACGTGCGGCTCGTGCACCGCATCCTCGCCGACGCGCGCGGGCTCCCGCTCGAGGAGCGCTGGGCGCGCCCGCTGCGCCGCGACGCCGAGGGCCTCTTCTCGCTCGCGCCCGAGGCCGAGCCGCTCGACGAGCTCGCGCTGCAGCTCGGCGCCCAGGAGCGCGCGATCGGGGCCGACACGGGCCTCGCGATGCTGGCCGGGGCGGAGTCGATGGGGGCGGTGGTCGCGACCGAGCTCGGCCGCGAGGGCCTGCCGTTCGACCGCGCGAGGCACGATGCGCTGCTCGTCGAGGCGCTCGGCGAGCGCGGCGCCGGCGCCGGCGGCAGGCCGCGGCGCATGGAGCAGCTCGCCGGCGAGGTGCGCGCCGCGCTCGGCGAGCCCGGCCTCAACCCCGACTCGCCGCAGGAGGTGCTGCGGGCGCTGCGGCGCGCGGGCCTCGACGCGTCCTCGACGGCGCGATGGGAGCTGCGCGAGCTCGAGCACCCCGCGATCGCGCCGCTGCTGGCGTACAAGCGGCTCTCGCGGCTGCACACGGCCAACGGCTGGGCGTGGGCGCAGCGGTGGGCGCGGGTCGACGAGCGGGGCCGCTGCCGGCTCGCGATCGAGTACGTGCCGGGAGGCGTCGTCACCGGCCGGTGGGCGACTGAGGGCTCGGGGGCGATGCAGATCGCGCGGCAGATCCGCGGCGCGGTCGCGGCCGAGCCCGGCATGCGCCTCGTGGTCGCCGACGCCGCGCAGCTCGAGCCGCGCGCGCTCGCCGCGCTCGCCCGCGACGAGGCGCTCGCGGAGGCGGGGCGCGGTGCCGACCTCTACCAGGGGCTCGTCGACCGGGGCGTGGTCGACAGCCGCCAGCACGGCAAGCTCGGCATGCTGGGCGCCCTCTACGGCGGCACGACCGGCGAGTCGGCGGTGGTGCTGCCGCGCCTCGCCCGCGCCTATCCGAAGGCGCTCGCGGCGGTCGAGCAGGCGGCGCGGGCCGGTGAGCGGCGCGAGCGCGTGCGCACGTGGCTCGGGCGCACGTCGCCGCTGCCGCCGCGCTGGCGCGACGACGAGCGCGGCGCCCGGCAGGCGCGGGCCTGGGGCCGGTTCACGCGCAACTTCGTCGTGCAGGGCACCGCCGCCGAGTGGGCGCTCGCCTGGATGGCCGGCGTGCGCCGCGCGATCCGCGACGTCGAGGGCGCGGCGCTCGTGTGCTTCCTGCACGACGAGGTGATCGTGCAGGCGCCGGCGGAGCACGCGGATGCGGTGGCCGAGTCGGTGCGCGAGGCGGCGGCGCTCGCGGGCCGCGTGCTCTTCGGCGACTTCCCGGTCGACTTCCCGGTGCAGACCGCGGTCGTCGACGACTGGGGTCAGGCGAAGGACTGACCGCTCTACCCTGGTGGCATGCGCTTCATCGACGACCTGCCGGAGCACGACCTCACCTACTCCGACGTGTTCCTGGTCCCCAGCCGCAGCGACGTCGGCTCCCGCATGAGCGTCGACCTCTCGCCCGACGACGGCACGGGCGCGTCGCTGCCGATCGTCGCCTCGAACATGAGCTCGGTCACCGGCCCGCGCATGGCGGCGACGCTCGCGCGGCGCGGCGGCATGGCGGTGCTCACGCAGGATCCGCCGCTGGAGGAGACGGTCGCGTCGATCGACTGGGTGAAGGCGCAGCCGGTGCGGCTCGAGTCGCCGCACCGGGCGAGCGCCGACGACGTCGTGCAGGACGTGCTCGAGCGGGTGCCGGCGATGGCCGGGCACGCGGTGGTCGTCGAGGACGCCGACGGCACGCTGCTCGGCGCGATCCCGGCGGAGCGGCTCGGCTCGGCGCTCGGCGACGCGCGGCTCGGCGACCTGCTGCACTCGCACCTGTCGCACCTGTCGCCCTCGGACGCGGCCGACGGCCGCGCGATGTTCGCCGCGCTCGAGCGCGAGGGCGTCGACGTCGCGCCGGTCGTCGAGGAGGGCAGGGCGATCGGGATCGCCTCGCGCCTCGGCGCCATCCGCTCGGACATCTACCGGCCCGCCCTCGACGCATCCGGCCGCTTGAGCGTCGCCGCCGCGGTCGGCATCAACGGCGACCCGGGAGCGAAGGCGAAGGCGCTCGTCGACGCAGGGGCAGACGTGATCGTCGTCGACACGGCGCACGGCCACCAGGAGGGGATGCTGCGGGCGCTCGAGGCCGTCCGCGCCGCGGTGGGCGACGACGTGCCGGTCGCCGCGGGCAACATCGTCTCGTCCGACGGCGTCCGCGACCTCGTCGCGGCGGGCGCGTCGATCCTGAAGGTGGGCGTCGGGCCCGGCGCCATGTGCACGACGCGCATGATGACGGCCGTCGGGCGGCCGCAGTTCTCGGCGGTGCTCGACACCTCGGCGACGGCCATCGAGCTCGGCGCGCGCGTGTGGGCCGACGGCGGCGTGCGCTACCCGCGCGACGTGGCGCTCGCGCTCGCGGCCGGCGCCTCGAGCGTCATGATCGGCTCGTGGTTCGCCGGCACGATCGAGGCGCCCGGGAGGCTGCAGCGCGACGGGCAGGGCCGCCTGTACAAGGAGTCGTGGGGCATGGCCTCGACGCGTGCGGTGCTGGGGCGCTTCGGGCAGCTCGACGCCTACGAGCTCGCGCGCAAGCGGCTCTTCGCCGAGGGCATCTCGTCGTCGACGATCCTGCTCGACCCGCAGCGGCCGAGCGTCGAGGACCTCGTCGACATGATCACCGCCGGCGTGCGGTCGTCCTTCACGTACGCGGGGGCCGACACGGTGCCCGCGTTCCGCGAGCGGGCGCGCGTCGGGGTGCAGTCGGCCGCCGGCTACGAGGAGGGCAAGGCGCTGCCGGTCTCGTGGTGAGGCCGGGTAGGATGCCCGGGTGAACGACGACAGTCATAGTCCCTCGCCGGACCCGATCCGCTGATGGATGCGATCCTCATCTCCATCGGCGTGGTGCTCACGATCGGGACCGGCCTCTTCGTGGCAAGCGAGTTCGCGCTCGTCAACCTCGACCGCTCCGAGCTCGAGGCGCGCCGCGCCCGCGGCGAGGGCCGGCTCGAGGGCACCATCAAGGCGCTGCGCCAGACGTCCACGCACCTCTCGAGCGCGCAGCTGGGCATCACGCTCACGACGCTGCTCACCGGCTACACGATGGAGCCGGCGATCTCGCGCCAGCTCACGCCCGTGCTGGTCTCGTGGGGGCTCGACGAGGGCTTCGCGGGGCCCCTCGCGAGCGTGATCGCCATGACCGGGGCCACGGTGCTCTCGATGATCGTCGGCGAGCTCGTGCCCAAGAACTTCGCGCTCGCGCGGCCGCTCGGCACCGCGATCGCCGTCACGCCCTTCCAGCGCGCCTTCACCGCGATCTTCAAGCCGGCCGTGCTGGCGCTCAACGGCTCCGCCAACGGCATCCTGCGCTCCATCGGCCTCGAGCCGAAGGAGGAGCTCTCGGGCGCCCGCACCGCCGAGGAGCTCTCGACGCTCGTGCGGCGCAGCGCCATGGAGGGCGCGCTCGACGCCGGGGCGGCCACGCTGCTCTCCCGCACGCTCCGCTTCTCCGAGCTGAGCGCCGGCGACGTCATGACGCCGCGCCCGCGCGTGCAGGCGATCGAGCGCTCCGAGTCGGTGGCCGACCTCGTCGCCCTCGCGCACGCGACCGGGCTGTCCCGGTTCCCCGTCATCGACGGCGACCTCGACGAGGTGCAGGGCATCGCCCACATCAAGCAGGCGATCGCCGTGCCGCGCGATCGCCGCGCCGACGTGCCGGTCGCCGCGATCGCCGAGGAGCCGCACCGCGTGCCGGAGTCGCTGCACCTCGATGCGCTGCTGTCGGACCTCAAGGAGCGCGGCTACCAGATGGCGATCATCGTCGACGAGTACGGCGGCACCGCCGGCATCGCGACCCTCGAGGACCTCATCGAGGAGGTCGTCGGCGAGGTGGCCGACGAGCACGACCGCCACCTCGTCGAGGTCGTGCAGGGCCCCGGATGGGTGACGTTCCCGGGCTCGCTGCGCCCCGACGAGCTGCTCGAGCGCACGCGCGTCGCCGTGCCGCCCGACGGCCCCTACGAGACGATCGGCGGCTTCATCATGGCCGAGCTGGGCTCGCTGCCCGCCGTCGGCGACACGGTCGACGTCGAGGGCGGCAGCCTGCGCGTCGAGCGCGTCGACGGCCGCCGCGTCGACCGCGTGCGGTTCACCGCGAGGCCCACCGCGACCGAGGAGGGGCACCGATGAGCGAGGACTGGCTGGGCATCCTCTGGCTCGTGATCCTGCTGGTCGCGAACGCCTTCTTCGTCGGCGCCGAGTTCGCCGTCATCTCGGCGCGGCGCAGCCAGATCGAGCCGCTCGCCGACCGCGGCAACCGCGCCGCGAAGCTCGCGCTGTGGGCGATGGAGCACGTCTCGCTCATGCTGGCGATGTGCCAGCTCGGCATCACGATCTGCTCGCTGCTCATCCTCAACGTCTCCGAGCCGGCGATCCACCACCTGCTCGAGGGGCCGCTCGCGTTCACGGGCCTCGCGCCCGAGGTCGTGTCGGTCGTGGCGTTCGTGATCGCGCTGCTGCTCGTCACGTACCTGCACGTCGTGCTCGGCGAGATGGTGCCGAAGAACGCCGCGTTCTCGGTGCCCGACCGCGCGGTGCTGCTGCTCGCCCCGCCGCTCGTGCTCATCTCGCGCGTGTTCAAGCCCGTCATCTGGGTGATGAACGCGGTCGCGAACGGCATCCTGCGGCTCTTCCGCGTCGAGCCGGTCGACGAGGCGTCGAGCACCTTCACGATCGACGAGGTCGAGACGATCGTCGAGACCTCGAAGCGCGAGGGGCTGCTGTTCGACCCGACGGGCGCCATCTCGCGCACGTTCGAGTTCACCGAGCGCCGGGTGCGCGACGTGGCGCTGCCGCTCGACGAGATCGTCACGCTGCCCGCGGGCGCGACGCCCGGCGACGTCGAGGCGGCCGTGCGCGAGCGCGGCTTCTCGCGCTACGTGATCTCCGACGCCGAGGGCCACCCGACGGGCTACGTGCACATCAAGGACGTGCTGGGCGCCGACGACGTGCAGGCCGACGAGCCCGTGCCGGCCAAGCGCATCCGCCAGCTCGCCTCGATCTACGAGGAGTCCGACGTCGAGGACGCGCTCGCGATCATGCGCTCGACGGGCGCGCACATCGCGCGGTCGTTCGACGCGGAGGGCGCGACGACCGGCCTGCTGTTCCTCGAGGACATCATCGAGGAGCTCGTCGGCGAGGTCCGCGACGCCACGAGGAGGCTCTTCTGACGCGCGACCGGGCGTGGCTGTGGCTCGCGTTCGGGGGCGTGCACGCGCTCCTCGCGATCCTCTCCATCCCGAGCGTCTCGGACGCCTACGGCGACGTGCTCTACGTCTACCCGTCGTGGGTGGAGCGCGGCGAGCAGGGGGAGTGGCTCGGGGTCGACGTGCCGTGGGTGTACCCGCTGCTGGCGTGGGCGCCGATCCTCGTGGCCGACGTGCTGGGCCCGGATGCGCTGCCGCTCGTGTGGATGCTCATGGTGACGGCCCTCGACGCGGTCGCGCTGCGCATGCTGCTCGACGTGCCGCGCGGGCGCACGATGGCGTGGACGTGGCTCGGGCTGCAGCTCGCGCTCGGGCCCGTCGCGCTCGGCCGCATCGACACGGTCGCGGTCGCGGTCTGCATCATCGGCCTCGCGGTGCTGCGCGGGGGCCGTCCGGGCATCGCGGCGGCGGCGTTCACCGTCGCGGCGTGGATGAAGGTGTGGCCCGGCGTGCTCTACCTCGCGATGCTCATCGCGCGGCGGGAGCGGATGCGCGTGCTCGCCGCGGGCGCGCTCGTGTCGGCGGCGGTGCTGGGCGTCGCGCTGCTGCTGGGGTCGGAGCACTCGCTGTCGTTCCTGACGCAGCAGGAGGACCGCGGGCTGCAGATCGAGGCGATCGCGGCGACCCCGTACATGTGGGCCGCGACGGTCGACGAGGCGCTCGTGTTCTTCGACCGCCAGATCTGGACGTTCCAGGTGGGCGGCGACGGCGTGCGCACGGTCTCGGCGCTGGCGACGCCCGTGCTCGTGGCCGTCGTGGTGCTGCTGTGCGCGGTCGGCGCGATCGCGGTGCGGCGCTCGCACGGGCGCGAGGCGATCGTGTGGCTCGCGGTGGCGATGGTCGCGGCGCTCATCGTCACGAACAAGGTCGGCTCGCCGCAGTTCGTGCTGTGGCTCGTCGTGCCCGCGCTGCTGCTCGCCGAGGCGGGCGCGCGCCGGCACTGGCGGGGCGTCGGGGCGATCGCGCTCGTCGCGGTGCTCACCCAGGTGCAGTTCCCCTGGACCTACGACTGGCTCGTGGTCGCGCATCCGGCCGCCGTGCTGCTGCTCACGGTGCGGAACCTCGTGCACGTCGGCATCCTCGTCGGCGCGGTGTGGATGCTGCTGCGGGCCGCGCGGCGCGGGCCGTTCGCCGTCTCAGCCGAGGAGCGTCGTGAGCAGGTCGCCCACGCGGCGGGACTCGATGAGGAAGGCGTCGTGGCCGAAGCCGCTCTCGAGCACGACGGGCTCGGGGCCCGAGACGCTCGTCGGGAGCCCGGCCGCGAGCCGCTGCTGATCGGCGACCGGGAAGAGCCGGTCGCTCGTGATGCCGACGACGAGCGCCAGTGAGGTGACGCGCTCGAGCGCAGCCTCGACGCCGCCGCGCCCGCGCCCGACGTCGTGCGTGCTCATCGCGTCGACGAGCCGCACGTAGGAGCCCGCGTCGAAGCGGCGCGTGAAGCGGTTGCCGTGCACGTCGAGGTACGACTCGACCTGGAAGCGGCCGCCGTGGAGCGGGTCGACGCTCGACTGCCACTCGCGCCGGAAGCGCTCGTTGAGCTCGTGCGGCGAGCGGTAGCCGAGCATGGCCATGCGGCGCGCGAGGGCGAGCCCGCGCGCGGGGCCCGCGTGGCCGGGCAGGTCGTAGAAGTCGCCGCCGAGCCAGCCCGGGTCGGTCGTGACGGCCTCGATCTGCAGCGTGTTCTGGGCGATCTGGTCGGCGCTCGTCGCCGCGTTCGAGGCGAGCAGCGCCGCGCTGCCGACGCGCTCGGGGTGCTCGATCGCCCACTCGAGCGCGTGCATGCCGCCCATCGAGCCGCCGACGACCGCGTGCCAGCGCTCGATGCCGAGCGCGTCGGCGAGGCGGCGCTGCGCCTCCACCTGGTCGCGGATCGTCACGCGCGGGAAGCGGGAGCCCCACTCGACGCCGTCGTGGTCGAGGGATGCGGGCCCGGTGGAGCCCTGGCAGCCGCCCAGCATGTTCGGGGCGACGACGAAGAACCGGTCGGTGTCGATCGCGAGCCCCGGGCCGACGACGTCCTCCCACCAGCCGGCGGTCGCGTGCCCGGGTCCCGCGGGGCCGCGGACGTGGCTGTCGCCCGTGAGCGCGTGGAGCACGAGCACGGCGTTGCCGCGCCGCTCGTCGAGGCGACCCCACGTCTCGTAGGCGAGCACCGCATCCGTCACCGTGCCGCCCGCCTCGACCGCGAGGTCGCCGATGCGGGCGAAGCGCCGGTCGCCGGGGTCGTCGCCGGGCCGCCAGGCGCCCGTGACCGGCACGGGGCGCGCGTCGGTCGCGGCGGCGTGGGTGGATGCGGGGTCGGCGAGCCGGGAGGCGGGCACCCTGGCGGCGGGCTGGGCGTCGTCGCTCAGCTGCCAGTCCACGGGTGCCCGCCTCCGCCCGGTCTCAGGCCGCGGCCGCGTCGAGCTCCGCCGCCTTCGCGGCGGCCGCCTCGAGGCCGCGGCCGAGGTCGGCGATGAGGTCGTCGACGTGCTCGATGCCGACCGAGAGGCGCACGAGGCCCGGCGTAACGCCGGCGGTGAGCTGCTGCTCGGGCGTCAGCTGCGCGTGGGTCGTCGAGGCCGGGTGGATGACGAGCGAGCGCACGTCGCCGATGTTCGCCAGGTGGCTGAAGAGCTCGAGCGACTCGACGAGCGCCTTGCCCGCCTCGACGCCGCCGGCGAGCTCGAACGACAGCACCGCGCCGGTGCCGCGCGGCGCGATCTGCTGGCCGCGCTCGTGCCACGGGCTCGACGGGAGGCCCGCGTAGTGCACCTGCGTCACCTGCGGGTGCGCCTGCAGGAACTGCGCGACGGCGGTGGCGTTCGCGACGTGGCGGTCGAGGCGCAGCGAGAGCGTCTCGATGCCCTGCAGCAGCTGCCACGCGGTGTCGGGGGAGGAGGATGCGCCGACGTCGCGCAGCAGCGTCACGCGCGCCTTGATGATGTAGGCGATCGCGTCCCCGAGCGCCTCGGTGAAGGTGACGCCGTGGTACGACTCGTCGGGCGTCGTGAGGCCCGGGAACTTGTCCGACGCCGACCACGCGAAGCGCCCGCCGTCGACGATGGCGCCGGCGACGACGGAGCCGTGGCCGCCGAGGAACTTCGTCGCCGAGTGCACGACGATGTCGGCGCCGTGCTCGAGCGGGCGGATGAGGTACGGCGTCGCGATCGTGTTGTCGACGATGAGCGGCACCCCGGCGTCGTGGGCGACGCTCGAGACGCCCGCGATGTCGAGCAGGTTGATGCGCGGGTTGCCGATCGTCTCGGCGAACAGCGCCTTCGTGTTGGGGCGGATGGCGCGGCGCCACTCGTCGAGGTCGTCCTGGTCCTCGACGAAGGTCACCTCGACGCCGAGCTTCCGCAGCGTGAAGTGGAAGAGGTTGTAGGTGCCGCCGTAGATCGACGACGACGAGACGATGTGGTCGCCGGCGTTCGCGATGTTGAGGATCGCGTAGGTGGTCGCGGCCTGGCCCGAGGCGAGGAGGAGGGCGGCGCTGCCCCCTTCGAGCGCGGCGATGCGCTGCTCGACGACCTCGTTGGTCGGGTTCATGATGCGCGAGTAGATGTTGCCGAACTCGGCGAGGCCGAAGAGGCGCGCGGCGTGGTCGGCGTTGTCGAACACGTAGGAGGTGGTGCGGTAGACGGGCGTGATGCGCGCCTTGGTGGTGGGGTCGGGCTGCGCGCCCGCGTGCACCTGCAGGGTCTCGAACTTCCAGTCGCTCATGGCGGTCTCCTCGGGTGGGCTGGGGCTCAGGTCGTGCTCCAGCGTGCGCCGTCCGGGCGCTGCGCGCCAGGAGGGTGCGACGCGCGGCGTAACACTCGGGCGCGGGCACCGGCTGCGCGGCAGGGCCCGCCGAGTGGCGCGGGGCGGTCGTCGGATGCTTGCATGGCGGCATGAGCGAGAAGCGGCTGATCATCACGGGGGCGTCGAGCGGCATCGGGGAGGCGGTGGTGCGGCAGTCGGTCGCGCGCGGCTGGACGGTGCTCGCCGTCGCGCGCCGGGCGGAGCGGCTCGAGGCGCTCCGTGCGGAGACCGGCTGCGAGGTGCTCTCGGCCGACCTGACCGACGAGGCCGACATCGAGCGGCTCGCCCACGCGGCTGCCGCGTTCCGCCCCACCGGGCTCGTGCAGGTCGCGGGCGGGGCGAAGGGCGCCGCGCCGCTCGGCGAGACGACGATCGAGGACTGGCGGTGGATGTTCGAGGCGAACGTCATCGGCACGAAGCGCGTCATCGACGCGGTGCTGCCGCTGCTGCGCGCGTCGACGGCCGATGGCGGCTACGCCGAGATCATGGTCGTCACGTCGATCGCGGCGACCGTCGCGTACCAGAACGGCTCCGGCTACAACGCCGCGAAGTCGGCAGAGAAGCAGCTCGTCGACGTGCTGCGGCTCGAGCTGCACGGCGAGCCGATCCGGGTGATGGAGGTCGCGCCCGGGATGGTGTGGACCGAGGAGTTCAGCCTCGTGCGCTTCGGCGGCGACCGGGCGAAGGCCGACGCCGTCTACAAGGACGTGCAGGACCCGCTCTCGGCCGACGACGTCGCCAAGGTGATGACCGACATCCTCGCCCTGCCCGGGCACGTGTCGGTCGACGAGACGATCATCAAGCCCGTCGCGCAGACGCACCCGTGGATGGTGCACAAGGGGCCGCTGCAGGCGAAGGCATGAGCGAACGCCCCTCGCGGTGCGGGGGCCGCGGCTACGGCTGCGGGATGGTGCCGCCGCTGTGCACGAGGCGCACCTCGACGCCGCCGCTGCCGCGGATGACGGGGTTGGTGCCGGCGATCGCGAGCGCGGCAGCCTCGTCGGCCGCCTCGATCACGTACACGCCGGCGACCGCTTGGGTGCGTCGAGGAACGGGCCGTCGGCGACGCCGTCGGGGCGGATCGACTTGGCGAGCGCCCGCGGCGTGAAGGCGTAGGCCGCGCGCATGGCGCCGGATGCGGCGAGCTCGTCGCCGTGCCCGTCGGGCTCGCCGAGGTCGGCCGCGGTCGCGTCGAGCGCGTGGGCGGAGTCGTCGGCGTAGATCAGCACTGCGTAGAGGGGCATGGGTCCTCCTCAGGTCGTCGGGGCGTCGGGGTCTCAGGTGTCACCGGGTGGATGCGGCGGGCGCGATCTCCGGCTCGGGATCGGGGTCGGCGAAGGCGAGGCGCGGCACGGCGACGAGTCCCGCGGCTGCGACGAGCGCGGTGACGCCGCACACGATCCAGACGACGATGTAGCCGCCGAGGCTCGCGGCCGTGCCGATCGCGCCGACTGCGAGCACGATCGCGAAGACCGACGACGCGAACGAGCCGCCGATCGTCTTCGTGGTGTTCGTCATGGCCGCCGCGACGCCGGTCTGCCCGCGCGGCGCTGCCGCCGCCGCGGCCGCCGGCAGCGCGCCGACGAGCGCGCCGGAGCCGACGCCGGCGATCGCCATGCAGGCGAAGACCTGCCACACCTCGCGGTGGAAGGGCACGAGCAGCAGGTAGCCGATGCCCACGAGCGCGGCCGCCACGACCAGCAGCAGGCGGGGGCGGATGCGCGCCGACAGCGCCGCGAGGAGGCCTGCGCCGACGATGAGCGAGAGCAGGTAGACGCCGATGAGGATCGAGCGGCCGGAGGCGTCGAGCCCGAGGCCGTAGCCGAGCGACGGGTCGGTGCCGGCGTAGGTGGCGAGCGGCGTCTGCGCGCCGAGCAGGCTGACGCCGACGAGCCCTGCGGTGAGCTGCACGGGCCACATCTCGGGCCGGCGCATGACGCGCAGGTCGATCGCCGGGTCGTCGCGGCCGAGCACCCAGCGGCCGAACGGCAGCAGCAGCGCCACGCCGACGAGCATGACCGCCCAGCCCCACCACGCATCCGCCCCACCGATCTTGAGGAACGTGAGGCCGGAGGTGATGGTGAGGAGCGAGAGCGCGAGCAGCACGAAGCCGCCGGCGTCGAGGCTGCGGCCCGGGAGCGGCTCGGACTCCGGCACGCCCCAGAGGATCGCGAAGAACGTCAGCGTCACCATGGCCGCCGGCACCATGAGCGTCGGGCTCATCGCCTCGCCGAAGGCGCCGAGCGCGATCGCGGAGCCGAGGGCGCCGAGGATCGCGCCCGCCTGCAGCGCGATGACGAGCAGGCCCGCGGCACGGCGGGTGGTCGAGGCGGCGGCGCCGGTGCGACGGCCGCGGTCGAAGATGAGGGCGACCTCGAGCGGCAGCCACACGGAGTAGGCGCCCTGGAGCGAGAAGGCGATGAGGTAGCTCCAGAAGTCGCCCGAGAACGCCATCCACCAGCTCGCGGCGGCGGTGATGACGGTCGAGAGCAGCAGCATGCGCTTGTGGCCGTGCATGTCGCCGAGCTTGGCGAGCACGGGCACCATGAGCGCCGACAGCAGCAGCTGCCCGGCCTCGAACCAGTTGACGTCGGCATCGGTGACCGACAGGTGGCGGGCGATGTCTGGGGTGAGGGTGACGTACCAGCCCTGCAGGACGCCGCTCGTGAGCTCGACGCACACGAGCCAGCCGATGAGCGCGAGGGGAACGGCGCGGGTCGCTGACACGTGAGCATCATGGCACCGACACCCGCGCTCGAGCCGCGACGGGATCCGTCCCCCACGCCAGCCGCCTCGGTCGTACCCTGACCGCATGGGGCAGTCTCTGCTGTTCGGCGCCATCGCCTCGAGCGCGCTGCTCATCGGCGCGCTGATCGGCGTGCGGTTCGAGCTGCCGAAGCGGCTGCTCGCCGTGCTGCTCTCGTTCGCGGCGGGCGCGCTGATCACGGCGCTCGCGTTCGAGCTCTTCGAGGACGCCTTCGAGAAGGGCGGCATCTGGCGCGCGGCGATCGGCCTGTTCGTCGGCGCGCTCGTCTTCACGCTGCTGAGTGCGCTGCTCGATCGGGCCGCGCAGCCGGGCAAGGGGAAGGCGGCGGACGAGCACCCGGGGAGCGCGAAGCTCGACACGGACGCGGCGGCGTCCGATCGCCCGGCGACGAAGGCGACGACGCGGGGTGCGGCGGGGCTGGCGCTGCTCGCTGCGGTCACGCTCGACGGCGTGCCGGAGAACGTCGCGATGGGCGTCTCTCTGAGCGAGGGCTCCGGGGGGCTCGCGCTGCTCGCCGCCATCTTCGTCTCGAACCTGCCGGAAGCGCTCGTCGGTGCGTCGTCGATGCGCGCGCAGGGGTTGTCGAGGGGCAAGATCCTGGGGCTGTGGTCGGTCTGTGCGCTGCTGCTCGTGGGCGGGGTGGTGCTCGGCGCCGGCCCCCTCGCGGTGGTCGACGAGCAGACCATCTCGCTGCCGCTCGCCTTCGCGGCGGGCGCGGTCATCGCATCCCTGGCCGACACGCTGATGCCGGAGGCCTACGAGCACGGAGGGCCAGCCGTCGCTATGAGCACGGCAGCGGGCTTCGTGCTGTCGTTCGTGCTGTCGCTCGCCTGATCTGCCGGGGCTGCCGCGCCCGCGCAACCCACGAGGCTCAGAAGGGTGGCGGGACGCCGGGTGGTGCGGTGCAGGCGGTGACGGGAAGTCCCCAGATGGGGTCGCGCTCGGCGAAGACCGGCCCCTGCGGTTCGGGTTCGTCGCGGAGGACGGCGCCGACCGGTGTCGTCCACTCGAGCACGCCGTCGGGCAGCTGCCGGACGCCCCACCGGGTCGAGTGCTTCATCACGTGGTGGCGCCTGCACAGGTGCGCCAGGTTCTCGATGCTCGTCGGTCCGCCCGATGCGTGGTCGAGCGTGTGGTCGAGGTCGGCTCGGTTGACGGGGTTGTCGCAGCCGGGCCAGCGGCAGCGGCCGTCGCGTGCGCGGAGCCAGCGGCGCTGGGCGCGGTTGGGCGTGTAGGTGTCGACTGTGACGGGCAGTCCCGTCACCGGATGGGTGAAGAGCCGCTCCCAGGTGGCGGTGTCGGCGGCGAGCGTGCGCACCGTGGCGGGGTCGACCAGCACGCGGCCGTCGAGCAGCGCCGGGAACCGCAGCTGCGGCTCGTCCGCGTCGTCGGTGTCGCGCAGCAGCTCGGTCGCCGGGATGGTGATCGCGATGGTGGCCGTCAGCGCGTTGGTCGCGTGCAGGTCGTCGGGGGTCTGGCCGGTCAGGAGCAGCTCGCAGAGCGCGTCGGCGCGGAACTGGTCCCAGGTGCGCGGGTCGTCCTTCGGCTTCGATCGGGCGGCTTGCGTCAGCCGGTCGAAGATGCCGGCGCCGACGACCGCGGGCACGCGGGCGCCGATGTCGACCATCCCGTCGCCGGCGTCGACCATCCACACGTCGCGCCGCTCCATCGCCACCCGGTGCCGCTGCTGCAGCGGCTGCGTGAGCACCCGGTCGACGACCCGCTTCGACCGCGACCGCAGGCGCGACGGCGTGGTCGTCTCGGCGATCGCGACGAGCTCCCGCTCGACGCGGGCGCGCTCGGCGGGGTCGGCGTCCACGTCGATGCGCAGCGGGTGGGTGGCCTGCTCGATGACCCGCAGGTGGCCGGCGCTGATGCGGCCGGTCTTGTGGGCTTCGTGCGCGGCGGGCAGCTCGGTGACGATCTGCCACGCGGTGGCCATCCGCTGCTCGATGCCGCGGTCGGACTGGCGCAGCTCGGCGGCGAGGATCGATGCGGCCTCCTTGAGCGCCGTCACGACTTCGCCGCCCTCGTCGCGGACGCGCTGGAAGCGGCCGGCGAGCAGCTCCCGCTCGCGCGCCTCGAGGCGCGCCCGCTGCGCCTGCAGCGCCTTGATCTGGCCGGTGAACTGCTCCTCGCGGCGCAGCCACGCCGCGCGCTCGGACTCGGCCGGGCCGGGCAACGGCGGGACCTGCATGCGCCCCTCGACGACCGCCTCCAGCTCGTCGGGCGTGAGCGCCGCGAGCCGCTCGCCCCAGTCCCGGTCGAACGCGGCGAGCTCGTCCTCGAGCTCGGCCGCGCTGCGGCCATACGGGTCGATCGCGCCGGCGCGGATCGACGCGATGTAGTCCTCCGCGTCGAGGCCCCAGTCGCCGTCCATGCAGGCATGGAACCACGGGGCACTGACATCGCTTCCGCCTGGCCCCCGCCCGACCCCGCTGGTCGAGGAGGGCGGCGGAGCCGGCCGTCTCGAGACCACTCCGTCTCTAACCGCACGTGGTCTCGTGACGCGAGCGGGCTGCGCCCGCGCGCTCCTCGACCAAGCGGGAAGGGGAGCAAGCGGGCACGTCGCGGACCAAGCGGGATGGGGAGCGGGCGAGCACGTCGCGGAGTGGTCTCGACTCGCGGAGCCGCCTGCGGCGGCGCCGCGGCTCGACCAGCGGGAGGGGAGCGGCGGCCGCGCGGCTCGACCAGCGGAGCGGGAGCGGCGGCCGCGCGGCTCGACCCGCGGGAGGGGAGCGGCGGCCGCGCGGCTCGACCGGCGGAGCGGGAGCGACGGCGCGGCGGCTCGACCAGCGGGGTGGGGAGCGGGAGCGGGAGCGGCGGCCCCGAGCTGCGAGGCGGCGCGGCGGGAGCACCTCCGCGCCGCCCGTAGACTGGAGGCATGGCCACCCCCCACCCGTTCGCGCTCAGCGTGCGCGACATCGTGCACAAGCCGGGCCGGATGCGCGAGGTCGAGGAGACCGCCCCTTTCGGGGAGAAGGTCGGCGAGGGCCTCGCCGCGGTGCTGCCCGACCAGCCGATCGACCTCGACGTGCGCCTCGAGAGCGTCCACGAGGGCATCCTCGCCACGGGCACGGCCTCCGTCACGGCCCTCGCGACCTGCGCGCGCTGCCTCGTGGAGTTCGACCTGGACGTCGATGTCGACTTCCTCGAGCTCTTCGCGTATGATGGTGCGTCGGAATCCGACTATCTCGTGGTCGACGAAACTGTCGACCTCCTTCCGGTAGTCAGGGACGCGGTCGTGCTGGCGCTGCCGTTCCAGCCGGTCGACCGACCGGACTGCTCAGGGCTCGATCCTGAGACAGGGGAGCGGCTCGAGCCGGGCACCGATCTCGTGCCGGAGGAGACCATCGATCCGCGATGGGCAGCACTCCAGGGATTCGCACAAGACGTAGCCGACGAACCGTCGGATGATGACGCCCAGGCGTCGAAGAAGGAGTGAGCAATGGCTGTTCCCAAGAGGAAGATGTCGCGGTCGAACACCCGTGCGCGCCGTTCGCAGTGGAAGGCCGAGGCGCCCAAGCTGGTCAAGACCGTCGAGGGCGGCAAGACCGTCTACAGCCTCCCGCACCGCGCGAAGGTCGTCGAGGACTCGGCCGGCACGCCGCTGTACATGGAGTACAAGGGCCGCAGGGTCGCCGACGTCTGATCCCTCGCGGATCCTTCGTCGCATGACGGACCACGCGGTTCCCGCGGGCCAGCGCCGACTGCTCGAGCAGCTCGGGGTCGACATCGACCCCGAGCTGCTGTCGTTGGCGCTCACGCACCGCTCGTGGGCGTACGAGCACGGGGGTGTGCCGCACAACGAGCGCCTCGAGTTCCTCGGCGACTCGATCCTCGGCCAGGCGATCACGATCGAGCTGTACCGCCGCTTCCCCGACTCGACCGAGGGCGAGCTCGCGAAGCGCCGCGCCGGCGTCGTGTCGACCGTCGCGCTCGCCGAGGTTGCGCGCGCGATCGGGCTCGGCGAGCACATCCTGCTCGGCAAGGGCGAGGCCGCGTCCGGCGGCGCCGGCAAGGCGTCGATCCTCGCCGACACCATGGAGGCGCTCTTCGGCGCCGCGTTCCTGAGCGCCGGCCACCGCGCATCCGCCGACCTCGTGCTGCGCCTGGTCGGCCCGCTGCTCGACGACCCCGGCCGCACGGGCGCCGCGCTCGACCCGAAGACGGCGCTGCAGGAGGTCGCGGCCGCGCTCGGCATGGGCGCGCCCGCCTACGAGCTCGAGGCGACCGGGCCCGATCACGCCCGCACGTTCGCCGCGCGGGTGCGCATCGACGGCGAGGTCGTCGCCGAGGGCACGGGCACGAGCAAGAAGGTCGCCGAGATGGCGGCAGCCCTGGCCGCGCACGGCCGCCTCACCGCCGAGGCGGCTGCGGCCGCCCCGGGCGCCTGACGTGCCGGAGCTGCCCGAGGTCGAGGTCGTGCGCGCGGGCCTCGCGCCCGCCGTCACCGGCGCCCGGGTCGAGGGCGTCGAGGTGCTCGACAGCCGCTCGATCGCGCGCCACCCCGGCGACGCCGCCGCCTTCGAGGCGGCCCTCGTCGGCCGCACGCTCGGCGCCCCCGCGCGGCGCGGCAAGTTCCTGTGGGTGCCGCTGCTCGGCGCCCCTGCCGACGGCCCGGCCGACGGGCCCGACGGCGGCCGGGAGCCGGGCATGACGGATGCGCTCCTCGCGCACCTGGGGATGTCCGGCCAGCTGCTCGTGCGGGAGGTCGGCGCACCCGCCGACCGCCACACGCGCATCCGCCTGCTCCTCGACCAGCCGTCGCTGCACGCGGCCGGTCGCGGCGCGCTCGAGGTGCGCTTCGCCGACCAGCGCATCTTCGGTGGCCTCGCCGTGCGCCCGCTCGTCGACGGCGTGCCCGACCAGGCCGGGCACATCGCGCTCGATCCGGTCGACCCCGCCTTCGACGCATCCGCGGTCGCCCGGCGCCTCCGCCGCCGCAGGCAGGGCGTGAAGGCGGCGCTGCTCGACCAGACGCTCGTGTCGGGCATCGGCAACATC
Source organism: Agrococcus sediminis (assembly GCF_007923295.1). Taxonomy (GTDB): domain Bacteria; phylum Actinomycetota; class Actinomycetes; order Actinomycetales; family Microbacteriaceae; genus Agrococcus; species Agrococcus sediminis. The sequence continues at coordinate 273,963 of NZ_VOIR01000014.1, forward strand.
TACGCCGACGAGGCGCTGTGGCGCAGCCGACTGCACTACGCGACGCCGGGGGAGCGGCTGACGCAGGCGCGGGCGCTCGCGCTGCTGGCCGACGTGCGCGACGTGCTCGAGCAGGCGCTCGCCGAAGGCGGCACGTCGTTCGACGCGCAGTACGTGAACGTCAACGGCCAGGCCGGCTACTTCGAGCACCGCCTGAACGCCTACGGCCGCGGCGGCCTGCCGTGCCCGCGCTGCGGGGCGACGATGGTGCGCGAGCCGTGGGCCAACCGCTCGTCGACGCGCTGCCCGCGCTGCCAGCGCAGGCCGCGCGGCGTCGGCGCCTGACGGCGCCGGCAGCGGCGGCCGCGCGTAGGCTCGAGGGATGGCCTTCGAAGGATTCACCCCCGACGCGTTCGCCTTCTACCGCGAGCTCGAGGCGCACAACGAGAAGCCGTGGTGGCAGGACAACAAGCCCCGCTACGACGCGGCCGTGCGTGCGCCGTTCGAGGCGCTCGCCGAGGAGCTCGAGCCCATCGCGAGCGCCGTCAAGATCTACCGGCCGTACCGCGACGTGCGCTTCAGCCACGACAAGACGCCGTACAAGACGCGGCAGGGGCTCTTCGCGCAGCGCGCGCCCGGCATCGGCTGGTTCGTCAACCTCGACGCCTCGGGCGTCTCGCTCGGCGGAGGCTTCTTCGGCGACGCGACCTTCACGAAGGCCTACCGCGCGGCCGTCGAGGCGGCGGCGCACGGCACCGAGCTCGAGCGCATCGTCGCCGACCTCGAGCAGGCCGGGTACGACCTCGGCGGCGAGCAGCTGAAGACCGCGCCGCGCGGCGTCGACCCGGCGCACCCGCGCATCGCGCTGCTGCGCCGCAAGTGGCTCACGGCCAGGCGGCAGCTGTCGCCGGCGGACGCCTCGGGACCGGGGCTGCTCGACGCCCTCTTCGACACGGTCGACGACCTGCAGCCGCTCGTCGGCTGGGCCGCCGCGCACATCGCGCCCAAGCGCTGAGGCGGCGGCGCGTCAGCCCATCAGCCGGCGCGTGATCCGCTCGCGCCAGGGCGTGAACGGCGGGTAGACCATCCGCAGCGTGTCGACCGCTGTCGGCTTCGAGAACACGGGCTTGCGGTGGCTGAACGCCTCGAACGAGTGCCGCCCGTGGTACGCGCCCGAGCCGCTCTCGCCGACGCCGCCGAAGGGGATCGTGCGCGCGCCGTACTGGGCGAGCGCGACGTTGACTCCGACCGCGCCCGACGAGGTCTCGCGCTCGACGCGCCGCACCACGTCGGCGTCGCGGGCGAAGACGTACAGCGCGAGCGGCTTGTCGGCGCCGCGCATCGTCTCGAGGAAGCCGTCGACGCCGTCGACGGGGAGCACGGGCAGGATCGGGCCGAAGATCTCCTCCTGCATCGCCGCCCCCGACTCGTCGACGTCGGTGAGGATCGTCGGCGCGACGTAGCGGGCCTCGGCGTCGACCTCGCCGCCGGTGACGACGGTGCCGTCGGCCAGCATCCCCTGCAGGCGCTCGGCGTGGGCGGCGCTGATGATGCGCGCGTAGTCGGGCGAGGTGCGCGCGTCGCCGAGCTGCTCGGCGGTCGCGCGGCGCAGCTCCTCGACGAGCTCGGCCTCGACCTCGCGGTCGACGCGGATGTGGTCGGGCGCGACGCACGTCTGGCCGGCGTTCAGCCACTTGCTCCAGGCGATCCGGCGGGCCGCCGCCGGGATGTCGGCGGAGCGGTGCACGTAGACGGGGCTCTTGCCGCCGAGCTCGAGCACCGTGGGCGTCAGGTGCTTCGCCGCGGCGGCCGCGACGATCCGTGCGACGCGGCCGTTGCCGGTGTAGAAGATGAGGTCCCAGCGCTGCTCGAGCAGCGCCGTCGTCTCGGGCACGCCGCCCTCGACGACGCGCACCGAGCGCGGGTCGAGGTACTGCGGCACGAGCGTCGCGAGCAGCCGCGACGTCGCCGGGGCGAGCTCGCTGGGCTTGATGACGACGGCGTTGCCGGCGGCGATCGCGCCGATGACGGGGCCGAGCGCGAGCTGCAGCGGGTAGTTCCACGGCGCGATGACGAGCGTCGCGCCGAGCGGCTCGGGCACGATCCGGGCGCTCGCCGGCTGCAGCGCGACCGGCACGGGCACGGGCGTCGCGGCCATCCACCGGCGCAGGCTCCGGCGCGCGTGGCGCGCCTCGGCGATCGTGAAGCCGATCTCGCTCAGGTGCGCCTCGATCGCGCTCTTGCCGAGGTCGTCGCGCAGCGCCGACTCCCACGCGCTCACGTGCTGCACGAGCATCCGCCTGAGCGCGTCGAGCTGCTGCTCGCGGTACGCGCGCGGGCGGGTCAGGCCCCCCACGACCGCCTTGCGCAGCTCGGCGGCGATGCCGGTCGTGGATGCGTCGGGCTGGGCCTTCGGGGCGGCGTCGGTCATGCGCTCATCGTGCCAGGCGCGGCTGTGCCCTCCTCGTCGCCGGCGCGCAGCCGCCGCTGCCAGCCGCCCTCGACGCCGATCGGCGCGAACCCGAGCGCCTCGTTGACGGCGAGCATGGGCCGGTTCTCCTCGGCGTTCCAGGTGATGACGCGGGTGCGGTCGGGGTGGCGGCGGCCGAGCTGCAGCAGGTTCTCGGCCTTCACGAGCATGCCGAGGCGGTGCCCGCGGTGGTCGGCGTGCACGAGCGTGTCCTCCTGGAAGGCCGGCTTGCCGGGCTCCGGCAGCACCAGGATCGTGAACGCGACCGCCTCGCCCGTCGCGCGGTGGAGCGCGGCCGCCTGCAGCGGCGTCTGGCCGGCCTCGGCCATCTCGGCCTCGTAGCGCTGCAGCCGGGCTGCATTCCACGTCTCCTCGTCGACGTCGAGGCCCGCGGCCGGGGCGTCGGTCGCCATGCGGGCGTGCAGGGCAGCCATCGCGTCGCGCAGCTCGGGCGGCGTCGCGCCCTCCCACGAGCGCACCTCGTAGGCCTCGCCCGCGCGCGCCGACGCATCCGCCCTGTGCCGTTCGAGCTCGTGCTGGGCCCGCTCGACGTCGAGCTCGGAGATGCGCTCGACCTGCTCGAGGCGGTAGCCGAGGGAGGTGAGCAGGTGGGCGGGCGCGTCGGCCGCGATCGCGCCGTGCCCGCTCTCGGGCGCGAGCCCCGCGTCGCCCTCGGCGGGCGGCCGGTGGTCGACCCACACCTGCAGGCTCGTTGCGCCGAGCTCGGCCCCGACCCGCTCGAGGCGCTCCATGAGCGACCGACCGATGCCGCGGCCGCGCGCCTCGGGCACGACCCACGCCGAGAGGTAGGCGGCTCGCGCGCCCTCCTCGCGGCCGATCGCGGCGACGCAGCGGGCCACGTCGACGCCGTCCTCGACGATGAGGAACCGGCGCGAGACCGAGTCCTCGTCGTGGCGCAGCTTCGCGACCAGCTCGTCGACGGTCGTGTCGAACGCCTCGTCGCCCCAGAAGTGCTGCGTCACGCGGTTGGCGGTGTCGGCGTAGCGCGCGACGAGCGCGAGCGCCGGCTCGTCGAAGTCGTCGGCGGGGCGCTGCAGCTCGATCCACTCGAGCTCGCGGTGGCCGGTCACGGCTGCGGCTCCTTCCACTGCCACTGCGCCTCGTAGGCGACGGGCAGGAACCCGGATGCCTCGTTCACGGCGAGCATCGGACGGTTCTCCTCGGCGTTCCAGGTCACGACCCGCACGAGGTCGGGCCGCAGCTCGCGCAGCCGCAGCAGGTTGTCGAGCTTCATGAGCATGCCGAGGCCGTGGCCGCGGTGCGGCGTCGTGACGAGCGTGTCGTGCTGCCGGGCGGTCGCGCCGCTCGTGGGCAGGATGAGCGTGGTGAAGCCGGCGAGCTCGCCCGTCGCGCGCTCGCGGGCGGCGACGGTCAGCAGCGTGCGGCCGCCCTCCTGCTTCGACCGCTCGAACGCCGCGAGCCGCTCGTCGTCCCACGTCTCGGGCTCCAGGGCGAGCCCGGCGACCGGGGCGTCGATCGACATGCGCTCGTGCAGCGCGCGCATGCTCTCGCGGTGCTCGGCAGGCGTCTCGCCCTGCCAGCGCACGAGCTCGTACGCGCTCGCCCGTGCGAGCGCCGCCGCGTGCCGCTCGTCGAGGTCGGGCAGCGCCGCGAGCTCGGCGACCGAGACGCGGTAGACCTGCTCGAGCTCGTAGCCGCGCGCGACGAGCGGCGCGGTGCCGGGCTCCGCCGGGTCGCCGGCGCCGAAGCCGGTCCTGGCCGTCACGGGGCCGGTCGCCGCGCCGATCGCCGACACCACGATCGTCGTGCGGCCGTCGCGGGCCGCCTCCTCGTGCGCGCGGGCGACGAGCGCCTCCGCCACCTCGCGCTGCGCGTCGAGCGGCAGCCGGGGCTCGGGCTCGACGGTCACCTCGGTCATGTCGACCGAGTCGAGCAGCCGTGCGTACATCGTGAGGACCCCGACGAGGTCGTCGCCGTCCCAGGCCAGCAGGCGGTCGACGCGGCCGTCGTGGGTGGGCCGCAGCGACGCGAGGTGCTCGACGAGCGTGTTCACATAGACGCCCTCGGTGTAGCGCAGGGCGAGGCTGCGCTCGTTGAACTCGTGCGAGCGACGAAGCGCGTCGCCGGCCTCGCCGGGCTCGTCGGGGCTCGCGGGCAGCGGGAAGGGGCGGATGTCGATCTGCATGGGGTTCCGCCGCTCGCACCGGCACCGTGCCGGCGGGCAGCCTTGCAGACTAGCCGCGCGCGCGCCTGGCGCGCAACGGGCCGCCGCGCGGCTACGGTGGCCTGAGCACGACCCGGGAGCCGCATGCACCTCAAGACCCTCACCGTCAAGGGCTTCAAGTCGTTCGCGCGCCCCACGACCTTCCAGTTCGAGCCGGGCGTCACGTGCGTCGTCGGCCCCAACGGCTCCGGCAAGTCCAACGTCGTCGACGCGCTCGCGTGGGTGATGGGCGAGCAGGGGGCGAAGACGCTCCGCGGCGGCAAGATGGAGGACGTCATCTTCGCCGGCACCGCGACCTCGGGCCCGCTGGGCCGCGCGCACGTCGAGCTCGTGATCGACAACGCCGACGGCGCGCTGCCGATCGAGTACGCCGAGGTGCAGATCTCGCGCACCCTGTTCCGCAACGGCGGCAGCGAGTACGCGATCAACGGCGAGTCGTGCCGGCTGCTCGACGTGCAGGAGCTGCTGAGCGACTCCGGCCTCGGCCGCGAGATGCACGTCATCGTCGGGCAGGGCCAGCTCGACAACGTGCTGCAGGCGACGCCGGCCGACCGCCGCGGCTACATCGAGGAGGCCGCCGGCATCCTCAAGCACCGTCGCCGCAAGGAGAAGACCCTCCGCAAGCTCGACGCAATGCAGGCCAACCTCACCCGCCTGCAGGACCTCGCGGGCGAGATCCGGCGGCAGCTGAAGCCGCTCGGCCAGCAGGCCGAGATCGCCAAGGAGGCGGCGACCATCCAGGCGACGGTGCGCGACGCGCGCGCCCGGCTCATCGCCGACGAGGTGCTGGGCCTGCGCGCCCAGCTCGAGTCGGCCGCCCGCTCCGAGTCGGAGCGGAAGTCCGAGCGCATCGTGCTGCAGGAGCAGCTCGAGCAGGCGCGGCTGCGCGCCGGCCGGATCGAGGAGTCGATGGTCGGCGACGACGTCGACCGCGCCCGCACCGTCGCGCACGGCCTCGAGCGCGAGCTGTCGCGCCTGCAGTCGCTGCACGCGCTCGCCGGCCAGCGCCTCGCGCTGCTCGAGGAGGCGCCCGACCTCGGCGACGCCGCACCGCTCGTGACGCCCGACATGGTGCAGGCCGCGCGCGACGAGGCCGCCGCGCTCGGCGACCGGGTGGCGGATGCGGAGGGCCGGCTGGGCAAGGCGGCGGCCGCGACCGCCCTCGCCCGCGCCGAGCTCGACTCGCTCGACGAGGAGATCGCCGCGCAGGCGGCGCTCGTGTCGAAGCACGACCTGGAGGCCGCGGGGCACCGCTCGAAGGTCGAGGTCGCGCAGTCGACGCTCGCCGCCCGGGAGGCGGAGGTCGCGCGGCGCGAGACCGCGCTCGCGAACGCCCGGCAGCGGCTCGCCGAGGCGACCGAGGCCGCGGGCGCGCTCGGCGACGAGCAGGAGGCGGGCGACGCGGAGTCGCTCGCGGGCGCCTACCGCGACGCCGACGAGGCGCAGGCCGCGCTCTCGGCGGCGCTCGACGAGCGGCGCGATGCGCTGCACGCGGTCGAGCGCGAGCGCGACGCCCTCGCCGCCCGCACGTCGGCCCTGACGTCCGCGCTCGAGACGGGCAACGCATCCGCCGGCCTGCTCGACGCCGGCATCGCCGGCGTCACCGGGCTCGTCGCCGAGCGCGTGAAAGTGCGCAAGGGCTTCGAGGCCGCCATCGCGGCGGCGCTCGGCACGCTCGGCGAGGCCGTGCTCGCCGAGACGCGCGATGCCGCGGCCGCGGCGATCGAGCACGCGCACGACGCGGGCCTCGGCCGCATCGAGGCGGTCGTCGGCGACGCCGTGCCGATGCGCCCCGACGTGCCCGAGGTCGAGGGCGCCGTGCACGCGCCGACGGTGGTGGATGCGCCGGCCGGCGTGCTCGGCGTGCTCGCCTTCACGTTCGTGGTCGACACGATCGAGGCCGCGCGCGACGCCGGGCCCCGCATCGCGGCGCTCGAGCTCGGCGCGCCGGTGACGATCGTCACGCGGCGCGGCGACTACGTGAGCGAGTACCTCATGCGCGGCGGCTCCGACGACGCGCAGTCGCGGCTCGAGCTGCTCGCCGAGCGCGACGCAGCCATCGAGCGGCTCGACGAGCTCCGGGCCGCGATCGAGCGCGAGGCGGGCGCGCTCGAGGACGCCCGCCAGGCCCACCAGCAGGCGAAGCGCGCGGCGGCCGAGGCGCTCGAGACGCTCCGCGCCCACGATGCGGCGTCGGCGGCGCGGGGCGAGCAGCGCAGCCGGGCTCGCGCGCGCCTGGAGGCCGCGACCGGCGAGCACGACCGCGCGGCCGCGGCGCTCGCGGAGGCGCGCGGCGGCATCGACGAGGCCCGGCGGGCCGTCGAGGCGGCCGAGCTCGCCCTCGAGCGCTTCCAGGACAAGCCCCGACCGATGCTCGACGCATCCGCCCGTGACGGGCTGCTCGCCGAGCTCGAGGCGGCGCGGGGCGCCGAGACCGACCTGCGCGTCGAGCTCGAGACGGCGCGCGAGCGCGTGCGGGCCGAGCTCGCGCGCGCCGCCGCGCTCGAGCGCGACGTCGAGGCGCAGCGCGCCCGCGCCGAGGAGACCGCGCGACGCGCGGTGCTGCGCGAGCGGCAGCGGGAGCAGGCGTCGCGCGTGCTCGCGGCGATCCCGCCGGTGCTCGGCGTGGCCGAGCGCTCGGTGCAGGAGGCGCGCGCGGTGCTCGCCGAGCGCGAGGCCGCCCGACGCGACCGCAACGAGGAGCTCGGGCGGCTGCGGCGCGACGAGGCAGTGCTGCGCGAGCGGCTGCAGGAGCTCACCGAGCACGTGCACGTCGCCGAGATGGAGACGTACGAGCAGCGGCTGCACCTGTCGAACCTGCTCGAGCGCGCCGGCAGCGAGCTGGGGCTCGAGGAGGCCGTGCTCGTCGCCGAGCACGCGCCCGAGGAGGGCTGGGACCGCAAGGCCGAGCAGGCGCGGCTGCAGGACGCCGAGCGCAAGCTCGCACGGCTCGGCCGCGTCAACCCGCTCGCGCTCGAGGAGTTCGCGGCGCTCGAGCAGCGCCACACGTTCCTCACCGAGCAGCTCTCCGACCTCGCGAAGACCCGCAAGGACCTCGAGCAGATCATCGCCGACCTCGACGTGACGATGGAGGCGATCTTCGCGGCGGCCTTCGAGGATACGAAGGCGGCGTTCACCGAGGTCTTCCCGATCCTGTTCCCTGGCGGCTCCGGCGCGCTCGCGCTCACCGACCCCGAGGACCTGCTGAACACCGGCGTCGAGGTGACGGTGCGGCCCGCCGGCAAGAAGATCGACCGCATCTCGCTGCTCTCGGGCGGCGAGCGGTCGCTCGCGGCCGTGGCGCTCATGGTGGCGATCTTCAAGGCGCGGCCGAGCCCGTTCTACATCATGGACGAGGTCGAGGCGGCGCTCGACGACGCCAACCTGGGGCGCCTGCTGACGGTCTTCGAGCAGCTGCGCGAGAGCTCGCAGCTGATCATCATCACGCACCAGAAGCGCACGATGGAGATCGCGGATGCGCTCTACGGCGTCTCGATGCGGCAGGACGGCGTCTCGGCGGTCGTCGGGCAGCGCACGACGCGCGAGCGCGAGCCCGTCGACGCGTAGCCCCCTCGCCCCCGCTGGTCGAGCCTCCCCTCCGCTGGTCGAGCCGTCGGCCGAAGGCCGACGAGTCGAGACCACCGCAGCGGATGCCCCCCTCCGCTGGTCGAGCCGTCGGCCGCAGGCCGACGAGTCGAGACCACTCGCCGGGGGAGATCACCCGGGCGATCGCCCGCTCACTCCCGCGCCCTCCGCCCGCCCCGCACGTGCGCGAGCCGCGAGATCTCAGCGAAGTCGCCGCGGATCAGCGCTTCCCGCTTCGCCCTGCTCCAGCCCTGGATCCGCTTCTCCATCGCGAACGCGTCGGCGATGCTCTCGAGGCCCTCGCACCAGACCAGCTCCACCGGCGGGCGGTGCCGGGTGTACTGCGCCCCGAGAACGCGCCGGTGGAGATCGAGGCGCTCATCGAGATCGCGCGTGCTGCCGACGTAGTAGCTGCCGTCGCGGCAGCGGAGCATGTACACCCATCCCATGCGCTTGAGGCTGGCAGGTGGATGCGTGGGGCGGTGCGGGCGGTGCGGGTGCCTGTGGAGGGTGAGTCGGCGCGCCGGTAGCAGCGCGACCGATGGTCTCGACTCGCCGGCCTGCGGCCGGCGGCTCGACCAGCGGGAGGTGAGGCGCGGCGGGTGGTCTCGATTCGCCGGCCTGCGGCCGGCGGCTCGACCAGCGGAGGTGGAGTGGAGCCGGCGGCTCGACCAGCGGAGGTGGAGTGGAGCTGGCGGCTCGACCGGCTGAGGTGGTCTCGACTCGCCGGCCTGCGGCCGGCGGCTCGACCAGCGGGAGGTGGGGCTCGACCAGCGGGAGGTGGGGCTCGACCAGGGGCAGCGGGGTCAGCGGAGGGCCGACTCCAGGGAGACGACGCCCTCGCCGTAGATGGCGTCGACGGCGGCCTGCATCGAGCCGTCGTCGTAGAGCACCTGCAGCACGACGATCCCGTCCAGCCCGAAGTGCCCCAGCACATCCTGCCGGTCGAGCGTCATGAGGTCCTCCTGCACCGCGGCGATCGTCGCCTCGTCGAGGTCGCCCGTCGGGTGCTCGATCGCCGGCAGCGTGATGGCGGCGAGGTCGAGCAGCTCGCCGACCTGCGTGACCGTCTGCGACTCGGCGTCGTAGGTCGCCTGCATCGCGACGCCCTGCACCCATCGCACGCCCGACGTCTCCTGGTGCTCGACCGCCGCCCAGTCCCAGCCGGCGAGCGCCGGCCCGGCGCACTGGGGCGGTGCCGACTCCGCGACGGCGCCGAGGCACAGCATCGGCGTGCCGTCGGCGCCCTCGAGCACGGTGCCGATCGCGATGCGCGGCTCGACGGCGCTCGGCATGGGCAGGGCGGCGAGGCGGGCCTGCGCCTCCTCGCCCGTCACGACCGGCGGCGCGGGCGCGGTGGGGGAGTCGGATGCGGTGGGCTCGGTGCCGGGGCTCGCCCCGGGGTTCGCCGCGCAGCCCGCGACGGCGAAGACGACAGCGGCGGCGACGCAGCCGGCCAGCACGATGCTTCTCATGGCATCACGGTAGGTCTAGGGTGCCCGAACCACATCCCAACGTTCGGCGCGATTCGCGCGTCCGCGACCTGGGAGGATCGACGACGTGACCGACCGCGACGCCCTCTTCGCCCGCCTGCGCCGCAGGCCCGACGTGGAGGATCCGACGCTGCAGGCCCACGACGCATCCGACGCCCTCATCCTCGACGAGGCGATGCGCGGCGGCCGGCTGCCCGCGGACGTCGTCGTGATCGGCGACCGCCACGGGGCGCTCACGCTCGGCGCGCTGCAGGCGGGCGCCGAGCGCGTGCGCGTGCACCAGGACTCGATCGTGGGCGAGCGCGCGCTCGACGCCAACGCGGCCGAGCTCGGCATCGCCGGCTTCGCGCACCACGGCCTCGACGCATCCCTCGTCGAGGGCGCCCGGCTCGTGCTCCTGCAGCTGCCGCGCTCGCTCGACGCGCTCGACGAGATCGCCGAGCTCGTCGCCACCCACGCCGACGAGCGGGTGCGGGTCGTCGCCGGCGGCCGCGTCAAGCACATGACGATGGGCATGAACGCGCTGCTGGGCCGCAGCTTCCGCAGCGTGCACGCGTCGCTCGGCCGCCGCAAGTCGCGCGTGCTGCATGCCGAGGACCCGACGCGTCCCGGCATCTCGTGGCCCCGCACCAGGCGGCACGACCTCGACGGTCTGCCGCTCGCCGTGGTCGCGCACGGCGCGGCGTTCGCGGGCACCGGCATCGACATCGGCGCCCGCGCGCTGCTCGCGCACCTCGACGCGATGCCGGATGCGTCCCACGCGATCGACCTCGCGTGCGGCACGGGGGTGCTCGGCGTCGCGCTCGCGCTGCTCCGCCCGCACGTGCAGGTGCTCGCGCTCGACGCCTCCGAGGCGGCGATCGCCTCGACGCGCGCGACCGCCGAGGCGAACGGCGTCGCCGACCGCGTCGGCGCGCGCCGGGCAGACGGGCTCGAGGGCGTGCCCGACGCCTCGGCGCCGCTCATCCTGCTCAACCCGCCGTTCCACATCGGCGCCGCGGTGCACACGGGCGCGGCCGAGCGCCTCATCGGCGACGCCGGCCGCGCCCTCGCGCCGGGCGGCGAGCTGTGGTGCGTCTGGAACAGCCACCTCGGCTACCGGCAGCAGCTCGACCGCATCGGCCCGACGCGGCAGGTGCACCGCGACCCGAAGTTCACCGTCACGGCCACGCGGCGCACCTGACCCCGGCCCGGTCCACCGCGCGTTCACCCGCCCGTCACCGACACGCCGACCGCGCTCCACCGCGCGGACGCGCACGTCTGCTCGGATGGATGCACAGGAACCCGGCCACGTATGAGGTGGCCGGGCTTCGTGCTTCCGGGGGCTGGTGGGGCGTCCCCGAACAGGCGGAGGCCCCGAGCAGTATGAGTGCTCGGGGCCTCCGATCCTCCGAAGAGGATCCCCTTCCGAAGAAGGTGGGATCATCATGCGCCCGGCCGACCCGCGGCGCAAGTGGCCCCGTGGAAGTGGGTTCAACCTGCGGTCGAAGGTTTGGTGCTGGCCGCCCAGCAGCGCAGCATGAGCGCCGACCGGTGGCCGGCGCAGTCGGCCGCGAGCGCGGGCAGGTCGGCGACCCCGAGCCGCCCGGCGCCCTTCCGCACGGCCACGTCGCCGAGCAGCAGCACATCCGGGTCGCCCAGCCGCAGCGACAGGTACCCGACCGTCCACGGGCCGATGCCCTTGAGCCCCAGCAGCTGCCGCCGCATGGCGTCGAGGTCGGATGCGGGGGAGACGTCGATCGCGCCGCTCGCGACCGCCTCGGCGGCCCGTCGCACGGCGGCCGTCTTCGCGGCCGGGCCGCGCAGCACGCCGGCCCCCGCCGCCACCTGCGCCATCGTCGGGAAGCAGCGGTCGACCCCCTCCTCGGCGAGCGCCGGCGGCAGCGGGTCGCCGAGCGCCGCCAGCAGCCCCAGCTGCAGCGTCGCCGCCGCGACGGTGATCTGCTGGCCGACGATCGCGCGCACGAGCATCTCGTGCGCGTCCGCGCAGCCGGGCTGCGCCAGCGCGGGGGCCGCCGCGATCGCGGCCGCCAGCGCCGGGACGCCGTGCCGCGCCGCGGCCCACGCGAGCCGCTCATCGGCCGCCCGTCGCGCATCCGCCCCGCCTGTGCCGTCGGCGCCCAGGTCGAACACGCGCGCGAGGTCGGGATCGTCTGTGCGCGCGACCCCGTCGGCGACCTCGGCGCGCGCCACCCGCGGGCCGGGGAGCGCGCGGCGGTAGCCGTCGGGCGCCACGACCTCGACGCCCGGCACCGCGCGCGGCGCGAGCCACGCGAGGATGCCGGGCGCTCCGGTCACGGTCGGTTCAGACGTTGCGGTCGTCGCGCTCGTCGAGCTCGCGCTCGCCGAGGATGTGGCCCTCCGCGAGGCGCCGGCGCACCTCGTCGATGGCCTCCGGCTCCATGTCCTCGTGCGCCGCCTCGCGGAGCACGTCCTCGTGGAAGTCGGCGGCGGGCGCCTCCTTGCCCTTCGCGTCGACGACCTTGAGGCCGCCGGTGTGCGTCGACTCGACGCGCAGCGGGCGGTAGAACGTCGTGCCCGTGGCGTCGACGATGTGGTAGTGCCCGTCGGCGCCGAGCTCGGCCTCGGAGAGGCCGAGGTGCAGCGACGCGTCGCCGGTCTCCTTGGCCGCCACGCGCATCCGCACGAGCGATGCGACGGTCGCGATGACCATCGACGCGAGGATGACGATGAGCGAGTGCCAGGTCTCGATGTGGGGCACCCACTCGATCGGCTCGCCGTTGTTGAGGAACGGCAGCTCGTTGACCTCCATGGCGTGGAAGACGAGCTTCACGCCGATGAAGGCGAGGATCGCCGCGATGCCGTAGTGCAGGTAGACCAGGCGGTCGAGCAGGCCGCCGAGCAGGAAGTAGAGCTGGCGCAGGCCCATGAGGGCGAAGATGTTGCAGGCGAAGACCAGGAACGGGTCGGTCGTCACCGAGAAGATCGCCGGGATCGAGTCGATCGCGAACAGCAGGTCGGTCGTGCCGAGCGCGATGATCACCATCAGGAACGGGGTGAAGTACTTCACGCCGTCGATCTGCATCGACGTCTTGCCGCCGTTCCACTGGTCGGTGAAGTTCACGCGGCGCTTCAGCAGCCGCACGATGAGGTTGTCCTTCTCGCCCGACTCGTCCTCGTCGCCGAAGGCCTGCTTCCAGGCGACGTAGACCAGGTAGGCGCCGAAGATGTAGAACACCCACGAGAACGACTCGATGATCTGCACGCCGACGAGGATGAAGATGCCGCGCAGCACGATCGCGATCATGATGCCGATCATGAGCACGCGCTGCTGCATCTCCTTCGGCACCGTGAAGCGGCTCAGGATGATGATGAAGACGAAGAGGTTGTCGATCGAGAGCGAGTACTCGAGCAGCCAGCCGGTGACGAACTCGCCGGCCTTGACGCCGTCGCCCATCACCCACAGCACGCCGGCGAACACGAGCGCGAGGCCGACGTAGACGCCGACCCAGGTCGTCGCCTCCTTCATGGAGGGCACGTGCGGCCGCTTCACGACGATCAGCAGGTCGAAGATGAGGATGGCGACGAGGATCGCCATGGAGGCGATCTCGAAGATCTGGTACGGAGTCAAGCGGAACGCCTCTCGAGTGGGGTGCGCGAACGGACGCGAACGTCTCTCCCGCGCAAGCTGCTGCGCCTCCGCGACCGGGAGCCCGAGGGCTCCGTGATGACGATCGCGGCGTGACGGGATACTCCCCTTCGCCAGGGGACGAGTCTACCCGGCCCGCCGCCTAGCATGGAGCCATGGCAGCGAAGTGGTCTCTCTCCGGCGCCCTGCGGGGCATGTTCCAGCGCGAGACCATCACGGAGGAGACCTGGGACGACCTCGAGACGGCCCTCATCACCGCCGACTTCGGCCCCGACATCACCGAGCAGCTCGTCGCCGCGCTGCGCGCCGACGTCGAGCGCCTCATGGTCGACGACCCGCAGGACCTCCGGCGCATGCTGCGGGAGCGGCTCGAGGAGCGGTTCGCCGCGTACGACCCGACGCTGTCGCTGCAGGAGCGGCCGGCGGTCATCCTCGTGGTGGGCGTCAACGGCGTCGGCAAGACCACCACGATCGGCAAGCTCGCCCGCTTCCTCGTCCGCAACGGCCAGTCGGTCGTCGTCGGCGCCGCGGACACCTTCCGCGCCGCCGCGGTCGAGCAGCTCGCCACGTGGGCGCAGCGCGCCGGCAGCGCGATCGTGCGCCCCGAGCGCGAGGGCCAGGACCCGGCATCCGTCGCCTTCCAGACGGTCGAGGCCGCGAAGGCGCACGGCCACGCGATGTGCATCGTCGACACCGCGGGCCGCCTGCACACCAAGGGCGGGCTCATGGACGAGCTCGGCAAGATCAAGCGCGTCATCGAGAAGCAATCGCCCATCTCGGAGGTGCTGCTCGTGCTCGACGCGACCACCGGCCAGAACGGCGTGAGCCAGGCGCAGGCCTTCATCGAGCACGCCGGCATCACGGGCCTCGTCATCACGAAGCTCGACGGCTCGGCCAAGGGCGGCTTCATCCTCGCCGTGCAGGAGCGCACCGGCATCCCCATCAAGCTCATCGGGCAGGGCGAGGGCATCGACGACCTGACGGGCTTCACGCCGCACGTGTTCGTCGAGCAGCTGGTCGGTTGAGCCTTCAGTCCGCCGTGTCCGGCCGCGTGAGCGGCCCCACGATCGTCAGCATGCCGTCCTCGATGCGCGCCTGGTCCTCCGTGATGACGGTCGCGTGCGCGCCCCGCACCCACAGCAGCCCCGTCGCGTCGCCGCGCCCCGCGTGCCCGACGATGCCGAAGTCGCTGCCCGGGAGGCGCCGGCCCGCGGTGCCCGGGTGCGACGAGAGCACCTCCGGCGTCGCGAGCGCGACCGTGCCGGTCTGCACCGACCCGTAGGCGGTGAGCACGATCGGCCCCCACACGGCGTGGAGGCGGCGCACGAGGTCGGCGTCGAGGTCCTGCCCGGCGACGAGGATGCGCCGCAGCCGCGGCGGCGCCTCGCCGGTGCGCTCGAGCTCGTCGAGGATGCCCGTGAGCTGCCCGGGCGACGCCGAGACGACCGAGACGAAGCGGTCGCGGATGATGCGGATGCGGTCGGCCGGCGGCGTGTGGGCGGCGCTCACGAGCGTCGCGCCGGTGAGCAGCGCCATGCCGAGCAGCTGCAGCCCCTTGCCGCGGTGGAGGGGAGCGCACGCGAGCATCACGTCGGTGCCCTCGACGCCCAGCCGGTCGTGGATGCCGGCGAGCTGGCGCAGGCCCTGCACGCCCATCGCCCCCTGCACGTGGGTCGTCACGGTGCCCGCGAGCGACCGCGACGGCAGCGCGATGCGCGCGCGGCGGCGCGTGCGCCCGAGCCCCGAGCCGTCGGCCGCCGACCACTCGAGGATCTGCGCGCCCGTGACCGTCGGCCCCCGGTGCCACTCGGGCGCGTCGCCGTCGTGCACGAGCAGTGCGTCGCGGGGGATCGCCGGGCGCAGCTCCTCGAGGGAGCCGGGGCTGATCGGCATGACGTCGAGGCCGAGCCGAGCCGCACCGAGGAGCGCGACGGGCATCGCCGGTCCCGCGACGGCGACCACGACGGGCCGCGGGCGGCGCTCGAGCGGATCGAGGTACAGCACGGCGGCTGCGCCCTCGGCGGCCCGCCAGAGCTCGCCGAACGTGGCGCTCCAGCCGTCGACCACCAGCCCCAGCCGGTCGCCGTGCACCCGCGCGGCGTGCCGAGCCAGCGCGGTGATCGTGAAGCCGTGGCGCCGCACGCTGCGCCACAGCGACCTCGCGTGCGTCGGCGGCATGCCTCTCAGGCGCATCCCGTCCTCCTCGTGGTGACGCATCCAGCATGCCAGGCGGCCGCGCCCGAGGTCGGCGCGGCGCGGCGGTAGACTCGGGCCCACCATGGCTGCGTTCGGTTCCCTCTCCACCCGCCTCACCGAGACCCTCGCCAAGCTCCGCACGAAGGGCAAGCTCTCCGCCGCGGACGTCGACGGGACGGTGCGCGAGATCCGTCGCGCCCTGCTCGACGCCGACGTGGCGCTCGAGGTCGTCAAGTCCTTCACCGCCGCGGTGCGCGAGCGCGCGCTCGGCGCGGAGGTGTCGGAGGCGCTCAACCCCGCGCAGCAGGTCGTGAAGATCGTCAACGACGAGCTCGTCACGATCCTCGGCGGCGAGAGCCGTCGGCTCGAGCTGGCGAAGACGCCGCCGACCGTGATCATGCTCGCCGGCCTCCAGGGCGCGGGCAAGACGACCCTCGCGGGCAAGCTCGCCAAGCATCTCGCGGGGCAGGGGCACACGCCGCTGCTCGTCGCGAGCGACCTCCAGCGCCCGAACGCCGTCACGCAGCTGCAGGTGGTCGGCGGCCAGGCGGGCGTGCCCGTCTTCGCCCCGGAGCCCGGCAACGGCGTCGGCGACCCCGTGCGCGTCGCGCGCGACGGCGTCGCCGAGGCGCGTCGCCGCCAGCACGACATCGTCATCGTCGACACGGCCGGCCGCCTCGGCGTCGACGCCGACATGATGCGCCAGGCCGCAGACATCCGGAAGGCCGTGCAGCCCGACGAGGTGCTGTTCGTCATCGACGCGATGATCGGCCAGGACGCGGTCGCGACCGCGAAGGCCTTCCAGGAGGGCGTCGACTTCACCGGCGTCGTGCTCACGAAGCTCGACGGCGACGCCCGAGGCGGCGCGGCGCTCTCGATCCGCGGCCTCACCGGCAAGCCGATCCTCTTCGCCTCCACGGGCGAGACGCTCGACGACTTCGAGCCGTTCCACCCCGACCGCATGGCGAGCCGCATCCTCGACCTGGGCGACATCCTCACCCTCATCGAGCAGGCGCAGAAGGCGTTCGACGAGGAGGAGGCGCACCGCCTCGCCGAGGCGATCGCCACCGACGGCTTCACGCTCGAGGACTTCCTCAAGCAGATGCAGCAGCTGCGCAAGGCCGGCAACTTCAAGCAGATGCTCGGCATGCTCCCGGGCGCGAAGGGCATGCGCGAGGCGATCGACTCGTTCGACGAGCGCGAGCTCGTGCGCACCGAGGCCATCATCCAGTCGATGACCCCGCAGGAGCGCAAGCAGTCGAAGATCCTCAACGGCTCGCGCCGGCTGCGCATCGCGCGCGGCGCGGGCGTCACCGTCACCGACGTGAACCAGCTCATCGCGCGCTTCGAGCAGGCCGCCAAGATGATGAAGACCGTCGCGAAGGGCGGCGTGCCGAACATGCCCGGCATGGGACCGATGCCGCCCGGCATGCGCCCGCCCAAGAAGGGCGGCAAGCCGCAGGGCAAGCAGCTGAAGCGCTCCGGCAACCCCGCGAAGCGCACAGACGCGCCCGCCGCGCAGCCGCAGGGCAGCGCGTTCGGCGCGCCGAAGCCCGACGGCGCGTTCGGCCAGCTCTCCGACACCGACCAGGAGGCGCTGCAGCGCATGCTCGGCAACCGCTGACCCAGGCGGCGCGCGCCCGCGGCGCGTACGGTGGGCGCATGGCACGCATCCTCGTCCTCGGCGCCCACGGCAGGGTCGCCCTCCTCGCCCAGCGCATGCTCAGCGACGCCGGGCACACCGTCCACGGCGCCATGCGCAACCCCGACCACGCGGCCGAGGTCGCCGAGTCCGGCGCCGAGCCGATCGTGCGCGACCTCGAGCGGCTCGAGCAGGCGGGCGTCGACGAGCTGCTGAAGGGCTTCGACGTCGTCGTCTGGTCGGCCGGCGCCGGCGGCGGCTCGCCCGAGCGCACGCGCGCCGTCGACCAGGACGCGGCGCTGCGGGTGCTGGATGCCGTGACGCGGTCGGGCGCGCGGCTCGTGATGGTGTCGTACTTCGGCGCGAGCCGCGACCACGGCATCGCCCGGGACGACCCGTTCTTCGCCTACGCCGAGGCGAAGTCCATCGTCGACGAGGCGATCCGCGACTCCGGCGCCGACTGGGTGATCCTGGCGCCGTCGACACTGACGATGGACGACGAGACCGGCATCGAGCTCGATGCGCCGGCCGGGTCGGTGCAGCCGGGCGAGATCCCGCGCGCCACCGTCGCGCGGATGATCGCCGAGGTCGTCGCGCACCCCGCGGTGCGCGGGCTGACGCTCCGGGCGAACCGCGGGGGCACGCCCGTCGCGGAGGCGCTCGGGTCGCTGCCCAACATGGGCTAGAGCTCGATCGACGCCATGTGCGAGCCGGAGACCTTCGCGTAGCCGAGGCTCGCGTACAGCCCGTCGGCACCCGTGGGGCTCGCGGTGTCGACGTCGAGCACGGCCGCCTCCATGCCGTCGGCCGCGAACGAGCGCATCCCGGCCGACAGCAGCGCGAGCGCGACGCGGCGGCCGCGGTAGGCGCGGCGCACGCCGAGCAGGTCGGTGTAGCCGAAGCGGTAGCCGCGCAGGGCGAAGTCGCCCTCGTAGCGGCTCGCGAGCTGGTACCCGACGACGAGCGGCGCGCCCGCCTCGAGGGCCGCGCGGGTGTCGTCGTCGGTCGAGGGGTCGGCGAGGAGCGCCGCGGTGTCGGGCGCGTCGTCGACGACGAGCCACGACCAGCCCGGGGCGAACTCGGTGCGGCCGCTCGTCCACTGCTCGGGAGTGGTCGGCTCGCTGCCCCAGTGGTCGCGGAACGCGTCGTTGTGCGCGAGCCTGGTGGGCTCGTCGAGCTCGGTGCTCCACGGCACGAGGCGCAGCGAGCCGGCGAGCTCGACCTCCGGGATGGGGTGCTCGGCGCCGAGCGGGCGCTTGAGGTCGGCGAACCACCGGCGCGGCTCGAAGCCGCCGGCCTCGTGCAGGCGCAGCTTCGACTCGGGCGCGTCGTCCTCGGCGAACGTCGCGATGCGCGCCGGCAGCTCCTTGCCGGAGGCGGCGAGCAGCTGCCGGGCGCGGGCGACGAGCCATGCCTGCAGCTGCGCGCCGATGCCCTCGCCGCGGCGCTCGGGGTGCACGTTGCCGAAGACGAAGGCACGCACGGTGCGCGCGTCGCCGGGCCGGGTCTCGGCGAAGCCGGATGCGACGAGGCGGCCGTCGGGGTCGAAGCCCAGGATCGAGTCGGTCTCGAGCCGCTTCCAGGGTGCGGCGAGGCCGTCGCGCACCTCGTCGAGCGACTCGCGGTACGGCTCGCGGTCGGCCTCGCCGACGGCGCCGAGCAGCGCGGTGAGCGCCGGTGCGTCGTCGACGGTCGCCGGGCGCCACGTGAGGCCTCCGGCGGTGAGCGGCGGCAGGGTGTCGGGCGCGGCGGCGCGCTCGGCGATCGGGGCGAGGTCGGCGGTCACCGGACAAGGCTATGAGGCGGTGGCCCTAGGGTCGAGTCATGACCCACCGACCCACTCGCATCGGCGTGCAGCTCGCGCCGCAGCACACGACCATGCAGGCCACGATCGACGCCGCGCGGCGGCTCGAGGAGATGGGCGTCGACGCCGTCTTCGGCTGGGACCACTTCTTCCCGCTCTCGGGCGACGCCGACGGCGCGCACTTCGAGGCGACGGCGCAGCTCGCGGCGTGGGCCGTCGCGACCGAGCGCGTGCAGATCGGCCCGCTGGTGTTCTGCAACTCGTACCGCAACCCCGATCTGCTCGCCGATGTCGCGCGCACGATCGACCACATCTCGCGCGGCCGGTTCGTCTTCGGCATCGGCTCCGGATGGTTCGAGCGCGACTACCTGGAGTACGGCTACGACTTCGGCTCGGTCGGGTCGCGGCTCGACGCCCTCGCGGCGGCGCTCCCGCGCATCCGTGCCCGCTGGGAGCGGCTCAACCCGCCGCCGGTCGGCGCGATGCCCATCCTCATCGGCGGCAAGGGGGAGCGGAAGACGCTGCCGCTCGTCGCCCGGCACGCCGACATCTGGCACTCCTTCGTCGGCCCCGACGAGCTGCCGCACAAGCTCGACGTGCTGCGAGAGCAGTGCGACGCGCTCGGGCGCGACGTCGACGAGATCGAGGTGTCGAACGGCGCGAGCGTGCGCGACGGCGTCGGGGGCGTCGGCTTCGAGCGCCTCGACGCGCTGCACGCGGCGGGCACGCGGATGCTAACGATCCCGCTCTCGGGCGACGACACGCCCGACGGCTACGCCCTCGACCGCGTGCCGGCCTTCCTCGAGTGGCGCGACCGGAAGAACGCCTAGGCCCGCAGCTGCTCGAGCAGCTCGTCGAGCACCGCGCGGTGCCCGCCGCGCGCGAAGGCGGCGCGCTGCAGCGCGGCCGAGCCGCCGCGCTCGACGACGCGCGTGACCGCGGCGAGCGAGCGCGTCGCGCCGAGGTCGGCGGCGATCGGCGCGAGCCGCTCGACCGCGTCGCCGAGCGCGTCGCGCACCGGCTGCAGCGTGCCGTCGGCGTCGACGATCGCGGTCGCGTCGAGCCCGTCGCGGGCCGAGCGCAGCTTGTTCTCGCGCACGAGCCACGAGGGCAGGTGGGCCGGCTCGTGCCCGGCGTCGAGCGCCCGCGACGCCTCCTCGACGAGGCAGTGCGTGAGCGCGGTCACCGCGGCGAGGTCGTCGATCGACGGCGCGCCGTCGGCGATGCGCACCTCGAGCGTGCCGAGCGTCGGCGACGGCCGCACGTCCCAGCGCAGCTCGGCGAGGTCGTCGATCACGCCCGCGCGCAGCATGTCGGCGAGGGTGCGCTCGTACTCCGCCCAGTCCTCGAGCATCGGCGGCAGCCCGCCCGTCGGCAGCTGCTGGAACAGCATCGTGCGGTGCGAGGCGTAGCCGGTGTCGGCGCCCTGCCAGAAGGGGCTCGAGGCCGAGAGCGCGAGGATGAGCGGCAGCCGGTCGAGCATCGTGCGCAGCAGCGGCACGACCTTGTCGCGCTGCTCGACGCCGACGTGGTTGTGCACGCCGAAGATGACGAGGCGGCGGCCCCAGTCGCCGGCCTTCTCGATCACGCGCCGGTAGCGCGGGTCGTCGCCCTGGCGCTGGTCGCGCCACTGGCTCGTCGGGTGTGTGCCGGTGCCCACGAGGGCCGCGCCGATCCGTCCGGCCGCCTCGACGGCCGTGTCGCGCATCCGCCGCAGCTCGTCGACCGCGTCGTCGGTGGTGTCGTGCACGCCCGTGATGAGCTCGATCATGCTCGTGAGGAACTCGTGGTCGAAGCGGCGGTCGCCGATCGCCCGCAGCAGCTCCTCGGCCCGCGGCACCATCTCGCCCGTCGCCGGGTCGACGACGGCCAGCTCCCACTCGACGCCGAGCGTCGAGCGGGCGGACGGTGCGAACTCCATGGCTCGAGGGTAGGGCCGCGCGGCCGGATGTCGCGCGGGTCGTGCCAGGGTGTGCCAGAATGGGGGGTCGAGCACGCGCCCCGACCCTCTACTCCGGCGCGCGCCGCTCACCGAGCTTTGCGGGTCGCGCATCACCCACGTGCGCAGGCCGCGGTGCAACCACGAGAACACAAAGCAGGAGAACTGTGGCAGTCAAGATCCGTCTGAAGCGCTTCGGCAAGATCCGCGCGCCCTACTACCGCGTCGTCGTGGCCGACTCGCGCACCAAGCGCGACGGCCGCGTCATCGAGGAGATCGGCAAGTACCACCCGACCGAGCACCCGTCGCTCATCGAGATCGACAGCGAGCGCGCGCAGTACTGGCTCGGCGTCGGCGCGCAGCCGACCGAGCAGGTCGCCGCGCTGCTGAAGCTCACCGGCGACTGGGGCAAGTTCTCGGGCGAGGGCTCGACCGAGAATCAGGTCAAGCAGCCCGAGGGCAAGAAGGCGTTCGTCGCCGACGAGGCCAAGAAGCCGGTGCTGAAGCCCAAGGCCGAGAAGCCCGCCGAGGCGCCCGCCCCGGCCGCGACCGAGTCGACCGACGCCGAGGAGGCCGCCCCGGCCGCCGACGAGGCCGAGAAGACCGAGTCCTGAGCATGCTGCGCGATGCTCTCGAGCACCTCGTGAAGGGGATCGTCGATCGCCCGGACGAGGTGCGCGTCGGCGCGCGCGACTCGCAGCGCGGCGAGGTCCTCGAGGTGCGCGTGCACCCCGAGGACCTCGGCCGCGTCATCGGGCGCGGCGGTCGCACCGCCGGCGCCCTGCGCACCGTCATCGGTGCGCTCCCCGGAGGACGCCGCGTCCGCGTGGACGTGGTGGACACCGATCGCTAGGCCCGCCGTGCCCGCGCGCACGCAGCTGCGCGTCGGCCGGCTCGCCAGGGCCCACGGGCTGAAGGGCGCGATCAAGGTCGAGCTCTACACCGACGAGCCCGAGCGCCGCTTCGTGCCCGGCGCGCGCTTCGCGCTGCAGGTGCCGACGTCGTCGAAGTGGCACGGCAAGTCGATCGAGCTGCTCGAGCTGCGCGTCTACAACGGCAGCCCCGTCGCGTTCTTCGCCGGCGTCACCGACCGCACCGAGGCCGAGTCGCTCATCAAGGCCGTGCTGTGGGTCGAGCAGGACGCCACCGAGCTGCCCGCCGAGCCCGACGCCTGGTACGTGCACCAGCTCGCCGGCCTCGACGTCTGGCGCGACGGCGAGCGCATCGGCCGCGTCATCCGCGTCGACCCGCTGCCCGCGCAGGACATGCTGATCGTCGAGCACCGCGGCGAGGAGGTCATGGTGCCGTTCGTGAAGGCGATCGTGCCCGAGGTCGACCTCCGCGCGGGCCGCATCACCGTCACGCCGCCGCCCGGGCTCTTCGAGGAGCTCGAGGCCGCCGACGACGAGCCCAACGCGCCGGCGACGTCCGGCGGCGACGCCGCGGCGGACGACGACGCGGCGCCCGTCGCAGCGACGGGTGCCGCGGCCGACGCTGCCCTCGCCGACGCGATGGTGGCCGACGTGCCCGCCGAGCCCGAGGCATCCGCCGACGGCGCCGGCGACCCGCCCGCGCGGGGCTGAGCCGTGCGCCTCGACATCATCACGATCTTCCCGGAGTTCTTCGGGGTGCTCGACGTCTCGCTGCTCGGACGGGCCCGCCGCGACGGGCTGCTCGAGCTGGGCGTGCACGACCTGCGGCAGTGGACCCACGACCGGCACCGCACCGTCGACGACACCCCCTACGGCGGCGGCGCCGGCATGGTCATGCGGCCCGAGCCGTGGGGCGAGGCCTTCGACGCGCTCCTCGGCCCGTCGGACGACGGCGCGGGGTCGGATGCGCTGGTCGTGTTCCCGACGCCCGCGGGCGTGCCCTTCACCCAGGCGCTCGCCCGGCAGCTCGCCGCCGAGCCGCGCATCGTCTTCGCGTGCGGCCGCTACGAGGGCATCGACGCGCGCGTCGCCGAGCACGTCGCGGGCCGCGCGCGCGTGCTCGAGGTCAGCCTCGGCGACTACGTGCTCAACGGCGGCGAGGTCGCGGTGATGGCGATGATCGAGGCGATCGGCCGGCTCGTGCCGGGCGTCGTCGGCAATCCGGAGTCGCTCGTCGAGGAGAGCCACGAGGCGGGCCTGCTCGAGCACCCGTCGTACACGAAGCCGCAGACCTGGCGCGGGCTCGAGGTGCCGGAGGTGCTGCGCAGCGGCAACCACGCGGCGATCGCCGCCTGGCGCCACGAGCAGGCGCTCGAGCGCACGCGCCGCGTGCGCCCCGACCTGCTGCCCGCCGACGAGGCGGGGGAGGGCGGCCAGCCCTCAGCGAACACCCGGGCGCGCCCTGCCGCCGATCGGTAGCCTCGGGGGCATGGCCACGAGCGCGAGCACCCCCGGCAGCCGGCGCCCGGCAGCGAACGGTGCCGACCGCCCCTGGCCGCTGCGCGCCTTCTTCTGGACGATGGTGGCCTCGATCATCGCGCTGCCCGCGTGGATCATGTTCGGCCGCGGGCTCGCCGGTGCGCCGCTCGGCGACGCGCTGCTGCTGCAGGCCTTCCTCGGCCCGGGCCTCGCGCTGCTCATCGGCCTCGTCGTGGGGCTCACCGTCGCGCGCAAGGAGGTGCGCCGGCCGCGCGCCGTCACGTGGCGCGACGTGCGCCTCATCGGCCCCTGGCTGCTCGTCATCGCGCTCATGGGCCTCACGGTGGTCGACACCGCCGGCGGCCGCACCGGCAGCGCGCTCACCGCCTGGCTCGGCGACGGCTGGCTCACCGCATCCCAGTCGTTCACCGCCATCGCCGTGATGGCGACCATCATCGGCGGCGCGGTGCTCGCGTGGCTCCAGGTGCTCGAGCTCGGCCGCGAGACGCGCGCCCGCGTCGAGCGCGTCGTCGCCGACCTGCAGGCGCCCGTCATCGAGCAGCGCGCCCGCCAGGAGGACGCCGCCTTCGAGCGCATCGACGGCCCGCAGGCGGGCCGCGTCATCCGCATCGAGGACGACGACCGGCGCTGACGCCGCGCTCGGGTTCGCGCCGGGCATCCGCGTGTGGCAGAATGGCCCGTTGGTGCCATGCACTGCTCCCGCTCTCGAGCGGCCTCTGCCACAGGGGAGAGCACACCGGCACCCCACCCCGAACCCAGAACGCGGCCGACCTGTGGCGGCTGCAGAGAGCGATACCGCCATGCACATCCTCGACAAGGTCGACGCAGCCAGCCTCCGCACCGACGTCCCCGACTTCCGCCCCGGCGACAACGTCAAGGTCCACGTCAACATCATCGAGGGCTCGCGCTCGCGCGTCCAGATCTTCCAGGGCGTCGTCATCGGCCGCTCGGGCCACGGCGTCCGCGAGACCTTCACGGTCCGCAAGGTGTCGTTCCAGGTCGGCGTCGAGCGCACCTTCCCCGTGCACTCCCCGGTCATCGACCGGATCGAGCTCGTCAGCCGCGGCGACGTCCGCCGCGCGAAGCTCTACTACCTGCGCGGCCTGCGCGGCAAGGCCGCCAAGATCCGCGAGAAGCGCGACCACTCCTGATCGACGCGAACGGGGCCGGCGGCATGCCGGCCCCGTTCGTCGTGCTCGTGGCCGAATCGTGATCGACGGCGGCGCGCGCGGCGCGGGGCGGGCACGCGCTCGCACCTAGACTTGCCGAGGGCGAAAGGGCGGGGATGACGGAGACGGTCGAGACCGGCGAGACGGGCCGGGGCGACGGCGGATCCGGGCGCGGCTTCCTGCTGTTCCTGCGCGACCTGGCCGTCATCTTCCTGGTCGCGCTGCTGATCTCGTTCCTCGTGAAGACGTTCCTGATCCGGCCGTTCTGGATCCCGTCCGAGTCGATGAACGACACCCTGCAGGTCGACGACCGCATCATCGTGAGCCTCCTGACGCCGACGGTCTTCGCGATCGACCGCGGCGAGGTCGTCGTGTTCGAGGATCCGGGCGGCTGGCTGCCCGAGCCGGAGCAGGAGGAGGAGACGGGCCTCGTCGGCGCGATCGACTGGTTCCTGACCTTCGTCGGCCTCGCGCCGGAGGACGACCACGGCTACCTCATCAAGCGCGTCATCGGCCTGCCCGGCGACCGCGTGCAGTGCTGCAACGAGTTCGGGCAGCTCACGGTCAACGGCGTGCCCATCGACGAGCCCTACCTCCACCTCGACCTCGCCGGCCAGCCCGCGAGCTCGATGTCGTTCGACGTGACGGTGCCCGAGGGCCACCTGTGGGTGCTCGGCGACAACCGCAACCACTCGGGCGACTCCCGCGCGCACATGGACGCCCCGGGCGGCGGCTTCGTGCCCATCGCCTCCGTCGTCGGCCGCGCCGTGCTCATCTCGTGGCCCGTCGAGCGCTGGACGTGGCTCGACAGCTACGACTCGTCCTTCGTCGGCGTCGAGCCGCAGGGCGCGGCGGTCGCCCGCGAGCTGCCGCTCGTCGTCCCGGGCTGATGCCTGCGGTCCCGACGCTCGAGCTCGAGCGGGAGCTGTGGGCGGATGCGTCCCTCGTCATCGGGATGGACGAGGTCGGCCGCGGCGCGCTCGCCGGGCCGGTCAGCGTCGGCGCGCTCGCGCTCGGCGCCGACTGCGGGCCGACGCCCGAGCACCTGCGCGACTCGAAGACGATGACCGTGCTGCGGCGCACGGCGACGGCGCCGCTCGTGCGCTCGTGGGGGGTGAGCGCCGTCGGGCACGCGACGAACGAGGAGATCGACCGGCTCGGCATCCAGGTGGCGCTCGGCCTCGCCGGCCGCCGCGCGCTCGTCGGGCTCCACGAGGCCGGCATCGACGTGCCGCGCGCCGCGATCCTCCTCGATGGCACGCACGACTGGCTCGCGCCGGCGCTGCGCGCCCCCGTGCGCACGATCCTGCGCGCCAAGGCCGACCGCGACTGCGCCTCCGTCTCGGGCGCCGCGCTCGTCGCGAAGGTCGAGCGCGACGGGCGCATGGTGGAGGCCGATGGCGTGCACCCCGGCTACGGCTGGCACTCGAACAAGGGCTACGGCTCCGCGGCCCACCTCAGCGCGATCGCTGAGCTCGGGCCGAGCGCGCTGCACCGGCGCACCTGGCTGCACTGACGCATCCGCGACCGCCGGCGCAGCGGCGCACCGCGCCGCCGCGCGCCGGGCTCAGACGTCGAAGGAGCGGCGGGAGCGCCGCTGCCACAGCCACACGACGAGCGCGATGATCGCGATGAGCACGGCGCCGATCGCGACGAGCACGCCGATGAGCGCCCACGGCACGGCCGTCTGCCCGGGCTGCACCGCCTCGCCCGCCGCCTGCTCGCCGTCGGTCGGCGGCGGCGCGGTGCCCGAGAGGTCGGGCGCGCCCTGGGACTCGCCCACCACCTCGATGGTGACGATGAGGCGCGAGGGGGTCGTGCCCGCGTCGGCGCCGAAGCCGACTGCGACGATGTGCTCGCCCGACAGCACCGCGCGCCGCACGAGGCCCGGGTTCGCGTCGAAGCGCACGGGCGCGGTGGTCGCGGCGACCGCGTCGCCCGCCTCGGGCATCGCCTGCGACCAGCGCGTGCCGTCGGCCGTGGTCGCGAGCAGCGCCGCGACATCCGCCCCCACGGGGTCGAGCACCTGCAGGATGCCCCACGCGTTCGCGGGCGCCGGAAGCGCCGGGTCGAGGCTCGCGTGCACGCGCACCGACTGGCCCCAGTCGGCCTGCACCCGGAAGAACTGGAACTCGCTCGGCAGCATCTCGGTCGTGTAGGAGCCGGGCTCGACGAGCGGCGCGTCGTTGAGGCTCGAGCCGCCCACGGCGGCGCCCGCCGCGCCGTCGGCGGGGATCGAGAGCTCCCAGCCGCGCTCCGCGTCGATCGGCGGCGGCAGCTGCGCGGCGTCGCTCGGCCACGCGTGCTCGGCGATGCGCAGCTCGAAGGGCACCGGCGAGTCGGGCGGCGTCACCACCTCGAGCCGCAGCAGCAGCTGCTCGGCGGTCGCGCACGGGTGCTGCGGCGAGCCCTCGGCGGCCGAGAGCCGGCCGGTGAAGACCGAGAAGCGGTCGTCGCCGAGCGCGATGATGTCGGTCGTGTCGCACGGCTCGCCCGCGAGGGTGCTGAGCGACGCGTCGACCTCGAGGCTGCCCTCGTGCGGCAGCCGGCCGGCGAGCCCGACGTGGATGACCGACCCGGGCCGGGTGCGCTCGACGAGGTAGTGCAGCGAGGCGACGTCGCCGCCGAGCTCGTCGACGTACTGCGTGCCGGGCACGAGCGCAGGCGCACCCTCTGCCTCGGCCACCCCGTCGATGGGCTCGCCGACGACGTCGAAGGGGCGGAACGCGCGCGTCGAGAGCCGCTCGAGCGCGTGCTGCAGGCTCGAGGCCTCCGACACGTCGAGGTAGTCGCCCCGGCCGCGGTCGGCGACGCACTGCAGCTGCTCGCGCGCCGCGTCGTCGACGTCGAAGCCGATGACGTCGATGCGCATCGCGATGTCGTTCGCCGTCAGCTCGGCCGCGACGACGCAGGGGTCGGGCTCGCAGTTGGCGATGCCGTCCGAGACGAGCAGGATCGCGCGCTGGCCGTCGTCGCCGAGGTCGGCGCCGGCCTGCTGCAGCGCGTGCCCGATCGGCGTCTCGCCGGCGGGGGAGAGGGCGTCGACGGATGCGCGGAGCGCGTCGCGGTTGTCGGTGCCGATGGGCACGAGCAGCTGCGAGTCGCTGCAGGAGGCGGCGCTCCCGAGCTCGGTCGCGCCGAAGACGCGCAGGCCCACGCGGTTGGGGTCGGGCAGCTCGCCGATCACGACGCCGAGGGCCGACTGCGCCGCGTCCATGCGCGAGGTGCCGTCGGTGGTGGGCTCGGCCATCGAGCCCGAGGAGTCGACGACGATCATGAGCCCGCCGTCGCCGGTCGACGGCGACGTGGCGGTCGCGGGGGCGGGCTGGAGCGCGCCCGCGGCGAGCGCGAGCGCGCCGCTGAGCGCGAGCGTCAGGACGATCCGCCGCATGGCAGCTCCGTTCCGTGCAAAGTTTCCGGTTCAGAATCTACGACCTCCGGGCTGTCCGCGGTGCGCAGCGCGCCTCAGCATCTGCGAAGCGGTCGCCCTGGGTCGGGTGGACATACGATGGCGGCATGGAACCCGAGGACATCGAGGACTACGACCGCGAGGTCGAGCTGGCCCTCTTCAAGGAGTATCGAGACGTCGTCGGCATGTTCAAGCACGTGGTCGAGACCGAGCGCCGCTTCTACCTCGCGAACGACGTGAAGGTCACCCGGCACGACGCCGGCACCGACTTCTACTTCGAGCTCGAGCTCACCGACGTGTGGGTGTGGGACATCTACCGCTCCGACCGCTTCATCAAGTCGGCGCGGGTGCTGACGTTCAAGGACGTCAACGTCGAGGAGCTCGCCTCGCGCGACCTGGAGCTGCCGAAGGACCTCGCGATCGAGGAGTGACCGGCGACGGCCGCAGGGCGACGGCGGCCGTTCTCCACAGGCGGGCACCGCTCCCGCCCGCGTGCCGCCGCGCATCCGCTTCCATGCCCGCATGCGAGCGAAGGATCAGCTGGGCCTCGACGGCGAGGCGGCCGCGAGCGTGCACCTCGAGCGGGCGGGCATGCGCATCATCGACCGCCGATGGCGCTGCCCGCACGGCGAGCTCGACATCGTCGCCGTCGACGGCGAGACGCTCGTCTTCGTCGAGGTGAAGACCCGCCGCGGGCTCGGCTTCGGGCACCCGTTCGAGGCGATCACGCCCGACAAGGTGCGGCGGCTGCGCACGCTCGCGGGGCTGTGGCTCTCGGCCACCGGGCATCGCGGCCCGATCCGCATGGATGCCGTGGGCGTCATCGCGCCGCGCTCGGGCACGTGGCGGGTCGAGCACCTGCGGGGCATCGAGTGAGCGGCTTCGGCCGCGCCGCGTGCGTCGCGCTGCAGGGGCTCGCGGGCGTCGGCGTGCAGATCGAGGTGCACGCCTCGGCGGGGCTGCCGCGCGTGCACATCGTCGGGCTGCCCGACCGCGCGGTGCAGCAGGCGCAGCACCGCACCTGGAGCGCCATCGCCCGCATGGGGCTCAGCGCCCCGCAGGGCAAGACCGTGATCAACCTCACGCCCGCGTCGCTGCCGAAAGCGGGCACCCACTTCGACCTGGCGATGGCCGTCGCGGTGCTGCGCACCTCCGGGGTGGTGCCGCCCGACGACGGCGAGACGGCGCTGCTGGGCGAGCTGGGGCTCGACGGCCGCCTGCGGCCGGTCGCGGGCACGCTGCCGCTCGCCCGCGCCGCGGCCGAGGCGGGCATGACCCGCGTCGTCGTGCCCACGGCGTCCGTCGACGAGGCGTCGCTCGTGGCGGGCCTGCGCGTGCTGGGTGCGCCCAGCCTCGCCCACGCGGCGGCGCTGCTCGGCGCCGAGCTCGACCCGGAGCCCGTCGAGCCCGTCACGGCGGCGCCCGCGCCGCAGCGGGAGGCGGCGGCGCTCGACCTCGCCGACGTCGTCGGCAACCGCGACGCCGTCGCCGCGCTCGAGGTCGCTGCCGCCGGCGCGCACCACCTGATGATGGTGGGGCCGCCCGGCGCGGGCAAGACGATGCTGGCGATGCGGCTGCCGGGCATCCTGCCGCCGCTCGAGCCCGAGCAGGCGCTCGAGGTCGCGTCGCTGCGCTCGCTCGCGGGCGAGCCCCCGCCCGCGACGCTCGACGTCGTGCCGCCGTTCGAGCAGCCGCACCACTCGGCGACCGCGGCAGCGCTCATCGGCGGCGGCTCGGGCACGATCCGGCCCGGCGCCGCGGCCCGCGCCACGCACGGCGTGCTCTTCCTCGACGAGGCGCCCGAGTTCCCGCGCACCGTGCTCGACATGCTGCGCCAGCCGCTCGAGTCGGGCACCATCACGATCCACCGCGCGGCGGGCGTCGCCGCCTTCCCCGCGCGCTTCCAGCTGCTGCTCGCCGCCAACCCGTGCCCGTGCGGGCTCTTCGGCACCGGCGACTGCACGTGCGCGCCGCAGCAGCGGCGGCGCTACTTCGGCCGGCTCTCCGGTCCGCTGCTCGACCGCGTCGACCTCCACGTGCGCGTCGACCGCGTCGCGCCCGGTCTCGACGGCGACCGGCGGACGACGGCGGATGCGTCGGCGCGGGTCGCCGAGGCCCGCGCCCGCGCTGCGCGCAGGCTGGCCGGCACCGGCTGGACGGCGATGGGCCACGTGCCGGGCCCGTGGCTGCGCCGCAGCCTCCCGCTCGACGCGAGCCTGCTCGAGCCGCTGGTCGTCGCGGTCGAGCGGGGCGCGCTGACGATGCGCGGCATGGACCGCGCCGTGCGCGTCGCGTGGACGATGGCCGACCTCGACGGCGCCGACGCGCCCACGCGCGCCCACATCGGTCGAGCGCTCGCCCTCAGGAAGGGGATCCCGGCATGACGCCGTTCCGACTCGAGCCTGCGCGGCTGCGCGAGGCGGTCGTCCCGACGCTGCCGCCGGGCGCGGCCGAGCCCGATGACGCGGCCGTGGCCGCTCGCTTCGCCGCCGGTGCCTGGACGGTGCTGCCCGAGCCGGGCGACGGCGCCGCAGGCATCGTGCGCGAGCGGCTCGGCGCCGTGCGCGCGCTGCAGCTGCTGGTGGAGGGCGCCTCGGCCGCCGACTGGGGTCGCGAGCTCGACGACGCCGAGGATCGGCGGGCGGTGGCCGACGCGCTCGGCCGCTGGCAGCCCCGCCTCGCCGCCGAGCGCATCCTCGCCGCCTTCTCGCAGGGCGCCGCCTTCGGCCAGCGGCTCGTGACGCGCGACGACGCGCACTGGCCGGCCGGGCTCGATGACCTCGGCCCGCACGCGCCGGCCGCGGTCTGGGTGCGCGGCGACCCGGCGGCCCTGTCGGCCTGCGCGCGCTCGGCCGCGCTGGTCGGCTCGCGCGCGTCGTCGGGCTACGGCGAGCTCGTCACCGCACAGCTCGCCTCCGGGCTCGTCGCGCGCGGGTTCGCGGTCGTCTCCGGCGGCGCCTACGGCATCGACGGCGCCGGGCACCGGGCCGCGCTCGCGGCGGGAGGCACGACGGTCGCGGTGCTCGCCGGCGGGCTCGACCGCTTCTACCCGGCCGGGCACGACGAGCTGCTGCGGCGGGTCGCCTCGAGCGGTTGCGTCATCGCCGAGGCGCCCAGCGGCGTGCCGCCCACCCGCTGGCGGTTCCTCGCGCGCAACCGGCTGATCGCGGCGCTCGCGAGCGCGACGGTCGTCGTCGAGGCCGGGCAGCGGTCGGGCTCGATCAACACGGCGGGGCACGCGGCGGCCCTCGGCAGGCCCCTCGGCGCGGTGCCAGGCCCGGTCACCTCCGGCTCCAGCACCGGCTGCCACCGGCTGCTGCGCGAGTACGGCGCGGCAGTGGTCGAGCGCGCGGAGCACGTCGTCGAGCTGCTCGACGGCCCGGGGGAGGAGCAGCACGCGCTCGGCGGGCTGACGAGCGACGAGCTGCGGGTGCTCGACGCCCTGAGCGCCCGCGCGCCGCGGGGCGTCGACGAGCTGGCGGTGCGCACGGGCATGGCGAGGGGCGACGTGGTCGCGTCGCTCGCGCTGCTCGAGCTCGGCGCGCGGGCCCTCGAGCGGGCGAGCGGCTGGGTGCGGGCGGCGCCGCAGGGGAGCGGGTGAGCGGGCGCCCCGCCTCCTGCCGCGGCGCGCTGGGCGACGCCGGCGCGCCCGCTGGATAGCCTGTGCCCGTGAGCTACGGCATCCACCCCGAACCGGCCGCGGTGATCGCGCACCTGAGCGACACCCACCTGCTGGCCGGCGGCGCGCTGCTGGGCGGCCTCGTCGACACCGAGGCGCACCTGCGGCAGACCGCCGAGCGACTGCGGGTCGCCGCGGCCGACGCGCACGCGATCGTCGTCTCCGGCGACGTCGCCGACCTCGGCGAGCCCGAGGCGTACGCGCTCGCGCGCGAGATCCTCGAGCCCGTCGCCGACGCGCTGGGCGCGCCCATCGTCTGGACGGCCGGCAACCACGACGAGCGCACCGCGATGCGCGCGGCGCTCGGCATGCGGGGAGCGCCGCGCGACCCGATCGACTCGGTGACCGAGGTGGCGGGGCTGCGCATCGTCGCGCTCGACACGAGCCTGCCCGGCTGGCACCACGGCGGCTTCGACGAGGGGCAGGCGGAGTGGCTCGCCGCCGCGCTCGGCGATCCGCCCGCGCTCGGCTCGGTGCTCGTGATGCACCACCCGTCGCTGCCGTACCGCAGCAGGCTCATGCGGCTGCTCGAGTTCCGCGACGAGCTGCGGCTCACCGAGGTGCTCGACGGCGCCGACGTGCGCGCGATCCTCTCGGGCCACCTGCACGTCGACGGCTCCGGCACCTTCGCCGAGATCCCCGTCGTCCTCGCCGGCGCCACGAGCTACGCCGACGACCTCGCCGGCCCGCCGCCCGCGATGCACGGCATCGACGCCGCCCAGTCCTTCAACCTCGTCGAGGTCTACACCGACGCGATCGCCCACTCGGTCGTCCCGGCGCTCCCGCACCCGAGCCGCGAGACGATCCCGGCGCACCTCGCCGAGCAGGTCCATGCGCTCGACCCCGCCGAGCGGATGGAGCGGTTCAGCAGGAAGCCGGACTGAGTGCGCCTCGACGACGCGATCGACGGCTACCTCGCGCACCTCGAGCGCGAGCGGGGCTACTCCCCGAACACCGTCCGCGGCTACCGCGGCGACCTCCGCAGCCTCGCCGAGCACTGCGCCGCAGCCGGCATCGACGACGCCGCGGCGCTCGACATCGAGGCGCTCCGCGACTGGCTCTACGCGAGCACCGAGGCCGGCATGGGCAAGGCCTCGATCGCGCGGCGCAGTGCCGCCGCGCGCGGCCTCAGCCGCTGGGTCGCGGCGCACGGCGGGCAGGACGTCGCAGGCCGCCTGCGCACGCCGAAGCGCGACCAGCACCTGCCCCGGGTGCTCTCGCGACAGGCGATGGACGGCGTGCTCTCGAGCCTCGCCGCCGCTGCCGCCGAGGGCGATCCCGTCGCGCTCCGCGACCTCGCCGTCGTCGAGCTGCTCTACGCGAGCGCGCTGCGCGTGAGCGAGCTCGTCGGGCTCGACGTCGACGACGTCGACCTCGAGCGGCTCACCGTGCGCGTGACGGGCAAGGGCGCCAAGGAGCGGGTCGTGCCGTTCGGGCGGCCCGCGCTCGACGCGGTGCTCGACTGGATGCGCGTCGGCCGCGACCGGCTCGCCGACCCGGCCAAGCCGCATCCGGCCCTCTTCCTCGGCGCGCGCGGCGGCCGCCTCGGCCAGCGCCGCGTGCACGAGCTCGTCACGGGACTGCTCGAGGCGGTACCCGGCTCCGGCCCGCACGGGCCGCACACCCTCCGCCACACCGCCGCGACGCACCTGCTCGACGGCGGCGCCGACCTCCGCGCGGTGCAGGAGCTGCTCGGGCACGCGAGCCTCGGGACGACGCAGATCTACACGCACGTGTCGCTCGAGCGGCTCGCCGACGCCTACCGCACCGCCCACCCGCGGGCCTGATCGCTCCGCCCGCGGGCCGGCCGGCCGACCGCTTGGCCGCGCGCATCGGCAGCAGCACCGGCCGCTCGACGCCCAGCAGCGGCAGCGGGTCGACGTAGGCGCCGTGCAGCCGCGCACCGAGGTGCAGCCGCGCCCCGCCCGCCGCGTGGCCGGGCAGCAGCACGCCGATCCGCTGGCCGCGCTCGACGGCGTCGCCCGCAGCAACGGAGGGCTCGACGGGCTCGAAGCTCGACACGAGCCCGTTGGCGTGCTCGATCGACACGACGGGGCGGCCGGCGACCGGACCCGCGAAGCGGACGACGCCGTCGTCGGGCGCGAGCACCGCCGAGCCGGCCGGCGCGGCGATGTCGATGCCGCGGTGGCCCGGCCCGTAGGCGCTCGCCGGCGCGTCGAAGGCGCGCACGACCTCGTGCGGCTCGACCGGCCACGCCCACGGCGCGAGCGCCGCGGCGACGAGGAGGGCGAGGATGCGCATGCCGGCATGGTGCCGAGGATCGTCCGCCGCGCGTGCGGGGGAGCGGTCGCGCGGTGGAGAACCGCCCACGCGTGATGCGTCCGCCGAGCATGTAGCATGGGAGGGCATCGCGTGTGCGATGACTTCGCGTGCCCGTCACGACGACACCTCCTCCCGGTCCAGCAGCTCGAGCCCCGTGCCCGCGCCGCTGGCGGCGGTGCGTCAGGGCGCCAGGGGCTCGACCGACCGGTCGGGCCGGCAACCAGAACAGAAGAAGGAGGCGGCCATGGCCGTCGTCACGACTCGCCAGCTGCTCGACAGCGGCGTCCACTTCGGGCACCAGACCCGTCGCTGGAACCCCAAGATGAAGCGCTTCATCTTCACGGAGCGCTCCGGCATCTACATCATCGACCTGCAGCAGTCGCTCGCCTACATCGACAAGGCGTACGACTTCGTCAAGGAGACCGTCTCGCACGGCGGCACCGTGCTGTTCGTCGGCACGAAGAAGCAGGCGCAGGAGTCGATCGCCGAGCAGGCGACGCGCGTGGGCCAGCCCTACGTCAACCAGCGCTGGCTCGGTGGCCTCCTCACCAACTTCAACACGGTCTCGAAGCGCCTGAGCCGCATGAAGGAGCTCGAGGAGCTCGACTTCGAGGACACCACGCAGGGCTACACCAAGAAGGAGCTGCTGCTCAAGAAGCGCGAGCTCCTGAAGTTGCAGAAGTCGCTCGGCGGCATCCGCAACCTGCAGCGCACGCCCTCCGCGCTGTGGATCGTCGACACCAACAAGGAGCACCTCGCAGTCGACGAGGCGAAGAAGCTCGGCATCCCGATCATCGCGATCCTCGACACGAACTGCGACCCGGACGACGTGCAGTACCCGATCCCGGGCAACGACGACGCGATCCGCTCCGTCGCGCTGCTGACGAAGATCGTGGCCGACGCGGCCGCCGAGGGCCTCATGCAGCGCCACGGCGGCGGCGCCGACGCCGAGGCCGAGCCGATGGCCGAGTGGGAGCGCGAGCTGCTCGCCGAGCAGACGCCCGAGCAGGCCGCCCCCGCCGCTGAGGAGCCCGCCGCCGAGCAGACCCCCGCCGAGGAGCCCGCCGCAGAGCAGGCTCCCGCCGAGGAGCCCGCCGCCGAGGCACCGGCAGCCGACGAGGCCGCCGCTCCCGCCGAGACCACCGAGGACGCCGCCGCGTCCGAGTCGAAGTAAGGACCAGCGCATGGCAAACATCAGCATCGCCGACCTCAAGATGCTGCGCGAGCAGCTCGGCACCGGCATGAGCGACACCAAGGCGGCACTCGAGGAGGCCGGCGGCGACGTCGACAAGGCCACCGAGATCCTGCGCCTGAAGGGCGCCAAGGGCAACGCGAAGCGCGCCGACCGCTCCACGAGCGAGGGCCTCGTCGCCGTCGCCGAGGGCGAGGGCGCCGTCACGATGATCGCGCTCGGCTGCGAGACGGACTTCGTCGCGAAGAACGAGAAGTTCATCGCGCTCGCCGACCGCGTCGTCGCCGCCGTCGCCGCGTCGGGCGCCGCCGACCTGGCCGCCGCGCTCGGTGCGCCGGCCGAGTCGGGCACCGTGCAGTCGATCATCGAGGAGCAGGCCGCGACCATCGGCGAGAAGATCGAGCTCACCAAGGTGGCCCGCCTCGAGGGCGCCGAGCACGCGGTCTACCTGCACCGCACGTCGAAGGACCTGCCCCCGCAGGTCGGCGTCGTGGTCGCCTACACGGGCGACGACGCCGAGACCGCCCGCGCGGTCGCGCAGCACATCGCCATGTTCGACCCCACCTACGTCTCCCGCGACGAGGTGCCGGCCGAGCAGGTCGAGAAGGAGCGCGAGCTCGTCTCGGAGATCGCGCGCGGCGAGGGCAAGCCCGAGGGCGCCCTGCCGAAGATCATCGAGGGCCGCCTCACCGGCTTCTTCAAGCAGATCGTCCTGCTCGACCAGGACTACGCACGCGACAGCAAGCAGACCGTCGCCAAGGTGCTCGAGGCCGCAGGCCTCGCCGTCACCGGCTTCGCCCGCTTCAAGGTCGGCGCGTAGCCACGACGCGCACGACGGAGGGCCGGGGGAGACCCCGGCCCTCCGTCGCGTCCCGGCCGGTGCGCGACAGGATAGGCTTCTGCACGGCCCGCGCTCGGGTCGTGATCCCCCAGGAGGAGCCCATGCCAGCACAGCCGCGCCGCAGAGTCCTCCTGAAGCTGTCGGGCGAGGCGTTCGGCGGCGGCGCGCTCGGCGTGAACCCCGACGTGGTCTCCTCCATTGCCAAGCAGATCGCCGAGGCGGCCGAGACGGTCGAGATCGCGATCGTCGTCGGCGGCGGCAACTTCTTCCGCGGCGCAGAGCTCAGCCAGCGCGGCATGGAGCGCGGCCGCGCCGACTACATGGGCATGCTCGGCACGGTCATGAACGCGCTCGCGCTGCAGGACTTCCTCGAGCAGGCGGGCGCCGAGACGCGCGTGCAGTCGGCCATCCAGATGACGCAGGTGGCCGAGCCGTACATCCCGCGCCGCGCCGAGCGCCACCTCGAGAAGGGCCGGGTCGTGATCTTCGGCGCCGGTGCCGGCCTGCCGTACTTCTCGACCGACACGGTCGCAGCGCAGCGCGCGCTCGAGATCGACGCCGACCAGGTGCTGGTCGCGAAGAACGGCGTCGACGGCGTCTACTCCGCCGACCCCAAGCACGACCCCACCGCCACCCGCTTCGACGAGATCACCTACCAGGACGCGCTCGTCAGCGGCCTCAAGGTCGTCGACTCGACGGCCTTCAGCCTGTGCATGGACAACCGGATGCCCATGCGGGTGTTCGGGATGGACGGCGAGCGAGCGCTCACCAAGGCCATCCTCGGCGAACCGGTCGGCACGCTCGTGCGCGCCTGACCGGCGCCCGCCCATAGAATCGACAGCGACGGAAGGAACCCTGTGATCAGCGACGTTCTGGCTTCGGCCAAGGAGAAGATGGCCCAGTCGATCGAGGTCGCGAAGGACGACTTCCAGACGGTGAGCGCGGGTCGCGCGAACCCGGCGCTGTTCCAGCGCGTGAACGTCGACTACTACGGCTCGCCGACGCCGCTGCAGCAGCTCGCGTCGTTCCAGCAGCCCGAGGCGCGCGTGCTCATCATCACGCCGTTCGACAAGGGCGCGCTCAAGGACATCGAGCGCGCGATCGTGAACGCGCCGCACCTCGGCGTCACGCCGTCGAACGACGGCAGCATCATCCGCATCACGATGCCGGAGCTCACCGAGGAGCGCCGCCGCGACTACGTGAAGATCGTCAAGGACAAGGCCGAGCAGGCCCGCGTCGCGATCCGCAACGTGCGCCGCCAGGCGATGACCGACCTCGACAAGCTCTCGGGCGAGGTCGGCGACGACGAGATCGCGCGCGCCGAGAAGGAGCTCGAGCTCGCGACGAAGCAGGCCGTCGACGGCATCGACGAGGCGGCGAAGAAGAAGGAGTCCGAGCTCCTCGAGGTCTGACCGAGGAGTCGGGAGGCGACGCGTGCGACGCGAGCATCGGAGCGCCGCCGAGATCGAGGCCCAGATCCAGGCGCAGATCCACGCGGCGAGGGACCAGATCGAGGCGACCCGCGCGCGGGTGAACAAGCGCACCGGTCGCGACCTCGCGGCAGCGGTCGCCATCGGTGTCGTGCTGGGCGCCGTGCTGCTCGCGAGCCTGCTGTGGGTGAAGACGCTCTTCATGCTCTTCGCGACCGTCATGGTCGGGTTCGCGCTGTACGAGCTCGCGAGCGCGCTCCGCTTCGCGGGGCGCGACGTGCCGCGCATCCCGCTCGTGCTCCTCGGCAGCGCGATCGTGCCGATCACCTGGTACTTCGGCGCTGCGGGCCTGTGGTGGTCGACGCTCGGCGCGATCGGCATCGTGGCCGTCGTGCGCCTGGTGGAGCTCGCGTCGCCGACGACGCGCACGGGCCGCGGCGCGGTGTTCGCCGACATCACCGGCGGGGCGCTCTGCATCGGCTACGTCGCGGTGCTCGGCGCCTTCGCCGCGCTGCTGACGTCGCAGGAGGGCGGCCAGTGGTGGACCCTCGCGATGATCATCATGACGACGGTCATCGACACGGGGGCCCTCGCGGCCGGCGTCTGGCTCGGCAAGCACAAGCTCGCGCCGCGCATCAGCCCCGGCAAGACCTGGGAGGGCCTGCTCGGCGGGGCGGTGCTCGCGACCGCCGCGGGCATCGCGCTGTCGGTGTGGATGCTGCAGCAGGAGTGGTGGTTCGGCTTCATCCTCGCGGCGCTGCTCGTCGCGACCGCCACGGTCGGCGACCTCGCGGAGTCGATCATCAAGCGCGACCTCGGCATCAAGGACATCGGCTCGTTCCTGCCCGGGCACGGCGGCTTCCTCGATCGCGTCGACTCCATCCTGCCGAGCGCCGTCGTGATGATGGCGCTGTTCCAGGTGGTGCACGCGTGACGCACGGCCGCGCGCTGGCATCATGGATGCGATGAGCACGTTCCCGAGAGCCCGGAGGTCCCAGCCCGGCTACGACATCGAGCAGGTCGAGGACTTCCTCGAGGATGCTCGGCGCGCGTACGCGACCGACGCCCGGGCCGCGACCGCGATCGACTCGGCCACGATCCGCCGCACGAGCTTCCCGATGCAGAAGGGCGGCTACTCGCCCGCGCACGTCGACGCAGCGCTCGAGCGTCTCGAGGAGGCGTTCGCCCGCCGCGAGCACGAGCGCGGCGTGCTCGAGCACGGCGAGGAGGCCTGGTACGCCCGGGTGCGGGAGCGCGCGCAGGAGACGCTCGAGCAGCTGCGCCGCCCTGAGGGGGAGCGCTTCCGCCGCGTCAGCCGCATCTCGCGCGGCTACCGCGTCACCGACGTCGACCGCTTCGCGCAGCGCATCGCCGAGTACCTCTCGGACGGCCCCGAGATGACCGCGCGCGAGGTGCGCACGGCCCAGTTCGACGCCCAGTTCGGCGGCTACGACGAGGACGAGGTCGACCACCTGCTCGACACCGTCGTGAGCCTGATGCTGGCGGTGCGCTGACCGCCCGAGCCTGGGCGTCGTTACCGTTCCGTGATACGGTCGGTCCTCGTGTTCACCCGATCCTCCTCCGCCGGCGCGCGCTCGACGCGCACCCGCGGCGTGCTGTCGGGCCTGTCGCTGCTGGCCGCCGCGGGCTTCGTGCTCGTCTCGGTCGCCGCCGACCCGACGCAGCAGGTGATGGCCGAGCCGGCCTCCCTGCCGAGCGAGAACCGGCCCGGGCAGGACCTGGGCGAGATCACCGGGGAGCAGGCGTCGCTCGTGCGCGACGAGATCGTCGTGCACACGCCGACGCCGACGCCCACCCCCACACCGGAGCCCGAGCCCGCAGCCGCTGCCGAGGCATCCTCCTCCGGCCAGCAGGCCGCATCCATCAGCATCCCCGCCGTCGCCGCGCCCAACCCGGGCAGCGCGCAGGAGATCGCGCGGCAGATGGTGCTCAGCCGCGGCTGGGGCGAGGGGCAGTACTCGTGCCTCTACAGCCTGTGGCAGCGCGAGTCCAACTGGAACGTGTACGCGCAGAACAGCTCGAGCGGCGCCTACGGCATCCCGCAGGCGCTCCCGGGCTCGAAGATGGCGACGCACGGCGGCGACTGGCAGACCAACCCGGTGACGCAGATCAGCTGGGGCCTCGACTACATCGCGGGCCGCTACGGCACCCCGTGCGGTGCCTGGGGCCATTCCGAGCAGGTCGGCTGGTACTGATGCCCTCGCGGCGGCCGAGTCGCCGCGCGCAGCCGTACGTGCCGCTCGACGTCGACCGCCTGATGCAGGGCGCCGCCCGCGTCGAGCGACGCGCGGGCGCCGAGTGGCACGTGCAGCCGATGGCACCGCGGAGCGCCGTCAAGGACTACGTGTGCCCCGGATGCGGCGGCACGGTCGTGCAGGGCACGGCGCACGTGGTCGTGTGGCGGGCCGACTCGATCTTCGGCGACCGCGCGATCGAGGATCGCCGCCACTGGCACACCGGCTGCTGGCGAGCCGCCTAGCAGCCCGGGGCTCGCGTCAGCGCAGGTCCTGCCTCGGGATGACGACCTCCTTGAGGATCAGCTGGATCGCCGCGGCGACCGGGATCGCGACGAGCGCGCCCAGGATGCCGAGCAGCGTGCCGCCGATGAGCGCCGAGAGCACGACGACCACGCCGGGCACCTTGACCGCGCGGTTCATGATCTGCGGGCTGATCACGTAGGCCTCGAGCTGCATGTAGATCAGGTACCAGATCGCCACCGGCAGCGCCGTCTCGGGGCCGTCGAGCAGCAGCACGAGCAGCGAGATGATGACCGACGCCGAGATGGTGCCGACGAGCGGGATCGTCGAGGCGATGAGCGCGAGGAACGCGTAGACGCCGGCGAGCTCGGAGCCCACGATCGACAGCACGATGAACGAGAGGATGCCGTTCAGCACGCCGAGCGCGCCCTGGCCGAGCACGAAGCGCCCGACCGACTTCATGATCTGCTCGGCGATCTCGATGAACTTCGGCCGCGACGAGGCGGGCACGAGCCGGTACATGCCCGACTTGAGCGAGGGCAGCGAGCCGGTGAAGTAGAGCATCAGCACGACCACGATCAGCAACCCGCCGAGCGCGAAGAGCACCTGCACGGCGCCGCCGACGATGCCGGCCGCGATGTCGGCCACCCACGGCGGGAGGCTCGACCAGGTGTCGAAGTCGCTGAGCGCGCCGCCGAGCTGCTCGAGCGAGCCGTCGACGTCGAACTGCGGGAAGGTCTCGCGCACCCAGTCGAGCACGCTCTCGAACGCGCCGCCCTCGATCTCGGCGACGATCGACTGCACGAGCACCGCGAACTGCGCCACGATCGTCGGCACGATCAGCCACGTGGCGCCGGTGAGGCCTGCGACGATGACGAGGAAGATGAGCAGCACCGCGGCCCAGCGCGGCACCTTGCGGCGGATGAGGAACTGGATGACCGGCTCGACGCCGAGCGCGAGGAAGATGCCCGCGAACGCCCACACGAGCACGGTGCTGATCTGCTGCACCGAGGCGCCGATGGCGATGGCGAGCAGCACGCCCAGGCCGCCCACGAGTCCCAGCAGGAAGCCGTTCCGAATCTTCACACTGCGGATCCTATGGCGGCGCCGAGGAGGCGGCCGCCAGGCGCGCGGCCGCGGGGGCTTGGCACAGCGGCCCCTGTCTCGGTACCCTGGAGGCTTGCCCGCTCATGGTCGTCCCCTCCGGGCGGCGTGCCGGATCCCTCGGCGAGCGTGAAAGGACCTCTGACCCGTGCGATACATCCTCGCGGCCGTGAGCCTCGTGCTCTCGCTCGTGCTGCTCGGACTCGCGATCGGCCAGCGCACCGTCTGGGCCCCGCCGGACACGATCGTCTCCCAGCTCGAGGAGTCCCCGGACTCGCAGCTGCTGCTCATCTCGGGCGAGACGATGAACGCGCACGACGGCCGCCAGACGGTGACCATCACGGCGGATGGCCCGATCAACGCCGTGGTCGGACGCGATCACGACGTGCTCGGCTGGGTCGGCGACGCGGCCCACTCCGTCGCGAGCATCGACGACACGCAGACGATGGTGCTCGAGGAGCAGGCCGGGAACGAGGAGCCGCTGCCGGAGCTCGCGGGCGGCGACCTCTGGATCGAGGAGCACCTCGGCGAGGGCGAGGTGCGGATCCCGATCGACCTGCCGGTCGGCTACTCGCTGCTCATCGCCGGCGAGCCCGGCCAGGCCGCGCCGGCTGATGTGCGGGTGGAGTGGCCGTTCGACGCGAAGACGCCGCTGTTCGGGCCGCTGCTCACCGCGGGGCTCGTGCTGCTCGCGCTCGCGCTGCTGCTGTTCCTGCTGGCGCTGCGCCGCCACCGCCGCAGCCGCGGGCCGCAGCGCCGCTCGCACCGCGAGCTCTCGCGCGCCGAGCGCCGGGCGCTGCGCCGCGAGGCGCGCGAGGGGCTGCCGCGGCCGCAGGGCGCCGTCGCCGCGGGCGAGGCGCGCCCCGCGCTCGAGCCGGCTGACGCCGAGGGCTCGGATGCCTCGCCGGCGGACGTCTCGGACGGCACGCCCGTCGACGGCACCGACGGCAGCGCGCCCGCCTCGACCGACGAGGGCACCGCATCCGCCCCCGACGACGCCGAGCGGGACCGCGGCCGTGCCGAGCGCGCCGTCGCCGCGCCGCGCCGTCGCCGCCTGGGCCTCGTCGCACTGCCCGTGATCGCCGTGGTCGGGCTCACGGGCTGCGGCCCCCAGTACTGGCCGAGCGCCGAGCCGGCGGCGACGAGCGACGCGGCGCCGCAGCCGACGAGCCTCGAGGAGACGCTGCCCCCGGTCGCGCTCACCGAGTCGCAGTTCACGCGCGTGCTCGAGTCGACCCGCGAGGCGGTGGCCGAGGCCGACGAGGCGCTCGACATCGAGCGAGCCGCCGATCGCCTGGCGGGCCCTGCGCTCGACGCGCGCCGCACGAACTACGAGGTGCGCTCGCAGAACGGCGAGCTCCCGGCGCTCCAGGGCATCCCCGACGGCGACGTCGAGCTGCTGCTGCCGCAGCAGACCGAGGTCTGGCCGCGCACGGTGATGGCCGTCGTGGGCTGGGAGGACGGCGCGCAGGCGCAGTCGACCCTCGTCTTCCAGCAGACCGACGCGCGCGCCGACTACCGCCTCGTCTACCAGATGACGCTCGCCTCGGGCGTGCAGCTGCCGGCGGTGGCGAGCCCGACCATCGGAGCCGCGAGCCTGCCGGGCGACACGCCGCTGCTGCTGCACCGTCCCGACGAGATCACCTCGGGCTACGCGAGCGTGCTGCTGCGCGGCGACGAGTCGGAGTACGCCTCCTGGTTCCAGGAGGAGGGCGACGCGCTGCGCGAGGCCGTCGGCCGCGCCGCGAAGGACGAGCTCGTGCAGCGCCCGGAGTTCGAGCTGTCGCTGCTCGAGTGGGGCGCCTCCGACGACGAGCAGGCGCCGCTCATGCTCGTCACGAACGAGGGCGGTGCGCTGCTCGCGACCTCCTTCACCGAGACGCAGCGCGCGACGCCGCGCGAGGAGGGCGTCGAGATCGAGGCCCGTGACGGCGCGGGCATCCTCGCCGGGGTCGAGCAGTCCGACACCGGCATCGAGACGACGTATCAGATCCAGGTGCTCTTCGCCGTGCCTCCAGCCGGCGCTCCGGAGGGCACGCAGATCCAGGTGGTGGGTTACAGCCAGTCGCTCCTGGACGCGAGGGAGGTCGGCTGATGAGCCAGGAGCACGTGCCCGCATCACTCGGGGGAGCCGTCGACCTGTCGGCGCTCGCCGCCCGGCACCAGCAGGCGGCATCGCCGCAGCCCGAGGCCGCGCCCGCCGCGCAGTCGCAGGGCGCCGCGACCGGCGTCGTCATCGACATCACCGACGCCGACTTCGGCGCCGTCGTCGAGCTCTCCGAGCGGGTGCCGGTCATCATCGACATCTGGGCGGAGTGGTGCGGGCCGTGCAAGCAGCTCTCGCCCGTGCTCGAGCGCCTCGTCGAGGCGCAGCGCGGCCGGCTCGTGCTCGCGAAGGTGGACGCCGACCGCAACCCGCAGCTCGTGCAGGCGTTCAACGCGCAGTCCATCCCGACGGTCGCCGCGGTGATCGGCGGGCGCCCCGCGCCGCTCTTCACCGGCGCGCTGCCCGAGGAGCAGGTGCGCGACGTGCTCGAGCAGGTGCTCGCGTTCGCCGAGCAGCAGGGCATCACCGGCAGCGTGCCCGTCGGCGACGGCGAGCCCGCGGCGGAGCCGGAGCCCGAGCCCGTGCCGCCGCTGCACCAGGAGGCGTTCGACGCCATCGAGCAGGGCGACTACGAGACCGCGATCGCCGCGTTCGAGAAGGCGATCGCGCAGAGCCCCCGCGACGCGGAGGCGATCGCCGGGCTCGCGCAGGTGCGGCTGCTGGCGCGCCTGCAGGGCCGCACGGCCGATGAGATCCGCGCGGCCGCGGCCGAGCGGCCGGGCGACCCGGAGGCGCAGATGCTCGCCGCCGACCTCGACCTCTCGGGCGGGCACGTCGAGGACGCCTTCCTGCGCCTGCTCGACCTCATCGGCAGCCTGACCGGCGACGCGAAGCAGGACGTGCGGCTGCGCCTGCTCGACCACTTCGAGATCGTCGGCCTCGACGACCCGCGCGTGCACGCGGCGCGCCGTCGCCTCACGACGCTCCTGTACTGACCCGCAGCACCTGACGCGCGAAGGGCGCCT
Organism: Agrococcus sediminis; assembly: GCF_007923295.1. Taxonomy (GTDB): domain Bacteria; phylum Actinomycetota; class Actinomycetes; order Actinomycetales; family Microbacteriaceae; genus Agrococcus; species Agrococcus sediminis. The sequence goes on from NZ_VOIR01000014.1 coordinate 317,936, forward strand.
CCCCTGGGAGGCGCCCTTCGCGCGTCAGACCTCAGCGCCTCTGCGCCTCAGGCGGCCGGCGTCGCCTTCGGGCGCAGCAGCAGGCCGGCGAGCGGCGGGATCGTGACCGTCGCGGACGCGGGGCGGCCGCCCCACGGCTCCTCGAGCGCGCGGACGGCGCCGAGGTTGCCGACGCCGGAGCCGCCGAACTCGACCGCGTCGGAGTTCACCACCTCCTCCCACTCGCCCGCGAACGGCAGCCCCATCCGGTAGCCCTCGATGGGCCGCCCGGAGAAGTTGACGATCGCGGCGAGCGGGTCGCCGTTCGCGCCCCAGCGGAGGAACGCGATGACGTTGTCGGAGGAGTTGCCGCCGTCGATCCACTCGAAGCCGCCGGGCTCGTTGTCGCGCAGCCACAGCGCCTCGGTCTCGCGGTACACGCGGTTCAGCTGCGACACGAGCGCCATGAGCCCGCGGTGCACGGGCTGGTCGAGGATCCACCAGTCGAGCCCGCGCGCCTCGCTCCACTCGCTCGGCTGCCCGAACTCCTGGCCCATGAACAGCAGCTGCTTGCCCGGGTGCGCCCACATGAAGGTCAGGTACGCGCGCACCGAGGCGAGCTTCTGCCACTGGTCGCCCGGCATCTTGCCGAGCAGCGAGCCCTTGCCGTGCACGACCTCGTCGTGGCTGATCGGCAGCACGAACTGCTCGCTGAACGCGTAGAGGAACGAGAACGTGATCTCGCCGTGGTGGTGCGAGCGGTACATCGGGTCGACCGCCATGTACTGGAGCGTGTCGTGCATCCAGCCCATGTTCCACTTCATGCCGAAGCCGAGGCCGTCGGCGCTCGTGGGCTTCGTGACGCCGGGCCACGAGGTCGACTCCTCGGCGATCATGACGATGCCGGGGCAGCGGCGGTAGACGGTCGCGTTGACCTCCTGCAGCAGCGCGATGGCCTCGAGGTGCTCGCGTCCGCCGTGCACGTTCGGCAGCCACTCGCCGTCCTTGCGGGAGTAGTCGAGGTAGAGCATCGAGGCGACCGCGTCGACGCGCAGGCCGTCGATGTGGAACTCCTCCATCCAGTACACGGCGTTCGCGACCAGGAAGTTCTTCACCTCCGGGCGGCCGAAGTCGAACACGTGCGTGCCCCAGTCGGGCTGGTCGCCGCGCCGCGGGTCGGGGTGCTCGTAGAGCGCGCGGCCGTCGAAGCGGGCGAGTGCCCACTCGTCCTTCGGGAAGTGCCCGGGCACCCAGTCGACGAGCACGCCGTAGCCGGCGCGGTGCAGCCGGTCGATGAGGTAGCGCAGGTCGTCGGGGTGGCCGAAGCGGCTCGTCGGCGCGAAGTAGCCGGTCACCTGGTAGCCCCACGAGCCGCCGAACGGATGCTCGGCGAGCGGCATGAACTCGACGTGCGTGAAGCCCGTCTCCTCCAGGTGCTCGATGAGCGCATCCGCCATCTCGCGGTAGCCGAGGCCCGGCCGCCACGAGCCGAAGTGCAGCTCGTAGATCGACATGGGGGAGTTGTGCACGTCGCGCGCGGCACGGGAGCGCATCCACTCGTCGTCGCTCCACGCGAAGCGGCTGCGGCCGACCTTCGAGGCCGTGGCGGGCGGCACCTCGGTGTAGCGCGCCATCGGGTCGGCGCGCGTCACCCAGCCGTGGTCGGTGAGGATCTCGTACTTGTAGGCGCTGTGCTCGAGGTCGCCGGGCACGAAGAGCTCCCAGACGCCGCTCGCGCCCATGGTGCGCATCGCGTGCGCGCGGCCCGACCAGTCGTTGAAGTCGCCGATGACGCGCACCGCGCGGGCGTTGGGCGCCCAGACCGCGAACGAGGCGCCCGCGACGCCCTCATGCTCGCGCAGCCGCGAGCCGAGCACCTGCCAGGCCTGCTCGTGCCGGCCCTCGCGCCAGAGGTGCAGGTCGAGCTCGCCGAGCGTGGGCGTGAAGCGGTACGGGTCCTCGTCCTCCCAGCTGCCGCCGTCGCCGTAGGTCGTGCGCAGGCGGTAGGGGCGGATGGGCCCGGGCACCACGGCCTCCCACACGCCGGCGCCGAGGTGCTCCATGGGCGTCGTCGCCTCGCCGACGACCGCGACCGCGTCGGCCAGGTGCCGGACGGCGCGCACGACGTGCGACGCATCCGCGCCGTCCGCCGGATGCGCACCGAGCAGGTCGTGCGGCGCGGGGTGCTCGCCCGCGGCGAGGCGGTGGAGGGTGGCGTCGTCGAGCATCATGCCCCCGATCGTCGCACGTGGATCACGTGCACCGGCTCGACGAACGCGTCGAGCCGCACGAAGCTGTGGTCGCTCCAGGTCCACGTCTGGCCGGTGATGAGGTCGTGCGCCTCGAACGACTCGCCGTGCCGCAGGCCCAGCTTCGTCAGGTCGAGGTGCACGGTCGTCTCGCGCGCCGAGTGCGGGTCGACGTTCGCGACGACGATGATCGTGTCGTCCTCGCCCGACTCGGTGAAGCGGCCCTCGACGTGCTTCGAGTAGACGAGGATCGCGTCGTCGTCGGACCAGTGCACGTCGAGCGCCCACAGCTGCCGGATCGCGGGATGCTCGCGGCGGATCTCGTTGAGGCGGGCGATGTAGGGCGCGATGGTCGTGCCGTTGCGCGCCGCCTGCTCCCAGTCGCGCGGCCGGTACTCGTACTTCTCGTTGTCGATCGCCTCCTCGGCGCCGGGGCGCGCGACGTCCTCGATGAGCTCGTAGCCGGCGTACATGCCCCACGTGGGCACCGCGGTGGCGGCGATCGCCGCGCGCAGCTTGAAGGCGGGCACGCCGCCGAACTGCAGGAACTCGGTGAGGATGTCGGGCGTGTTCACCCAGAACGCGGGCTTGAACCACGCCGCCTGCGGGCCGGTGACCTCGCGCAGGTACTCCTCGAGCTCTGCCTTCGTGTTGCGCCACGCGAAGTACGTGTACGACTGCTGGAAGCCGACCTTGCCGAGCGCCTGCATCATCGCCGGGCGCGTGAAGGCCTCGGCGAGGAAGACGACGTCGGGGTGCTTGGCGTTCACGTCGCGGATGAGCCGCTCCCAGAACCACAGCGGCTTCGTGTGCGGGTTGTCGACCCGGAAGATCTGCACGCCGCATCCGACCCACAGGTCGATGATGCGCAGCACCTCGTCGAGGATGCCCTGGGGATCGTTGTCGAAGTTGACCGGGTAGATGTCCTGGTACTTCTTCGGCGGGTTCTCGGCGAAGGCGATCGTGCCGTCGGGGAGGGTCGTGAACCACTCGGGGTGCTCGGTGACCCACGGGTGGTCGGGGGCCGCCTGGAGGGCGAGGTCCATCGCGACCTCGAGCCCCGCATCCGCCGCCCGGCGCACGAACTCGCGGAAGTCGTCGATCGTGCCGAGGTCGGGGTGGATGGTGTCGTGGCCGCCCGCCTTCGAGCCGATCGCCCACGGGCTGCCCGGGTCGCCCGGCTGCGGCGTGAGCGTGTTGTTGGGGCCCTTGCGGTTGACCTCGCCGATGGGGTGCACCGGCGGCAGGTAGAGCACGTCGAAGCCCATCTCGGCGACGCCCGGCAGCCGCTCGGCGGCGGTCGCGAACGTGCCGGAGCGCCAGCCGCCGTCCTCGAGCCGCACGGCGCCCTCGGAGCGCGGGAAGAACTCGTACCAGGCGCCGACGGCGGCGCGGGTGCGCTCGACGCGGAGCTTGAGGGTCTCGGATGCGGTGACGAGCGAGCGGGGACGGTGCCGGTCGACCGCGGCGAGCACGTCGGGGTCGTTGACCGACGCCCAGCGGGCGAGCGGCGGCACCGCGGTGTCGGCCATCGCGGCGGCCGCGCGGCTGAGCAGCAGCGCGTCGGGCCCCTTCGCGGCGCCCGCGGCGCGCGCGAGCAGCTGCGAGCCCATGGTCGCCATGAGCTCGACGTCGATGCCGGCGGCGATCTTGATCTCGGCGTTGTGGTGCCACGTGGCCCACTCGTCGGCCCACGCCTCGACGTGCCAGCGCCACAGGCCCTGCTCGTCGACCTGCGCGAGCGCGCGGTGCCGGTCGAGGCCGTCGTGCAGCGGCTCCATCGGCACGCGGCGCCTCGCGCCCGAGGGGGCGCGGAGCACGAGCGTCACGCCGATGCGGTCGTGCCCCTCGCGGAACGCCACCGCCTCGAACGGCACGACGTCGCCGACCACCGCCTTCGCGGGGAATCGGTTGCCGGGCTGCTGCGGGGCAAGGTCGAGCACCGGGATCCGGCCGGACAGGACATCCATCTGCTTCACCACGCGACCAACCTACCCAGGCGCGCCTGCGAGGGGGGAGGGCCGCGCCACTAGGCTCTGTGCTCGTGAGAGCGATCCGCAAGTTCACCGTCCGCACGTCCCTGCCCGAGCGCCTGCGCCGGCTCGAGACGCTCGCCTCCAACCTGCGCTGGTCGTGGCACGAGCCGACGCGCGAGCTGTTCCGCGAGATCTCGCTCGACGGCTGGCGCGAGACCGGCCACGACCCCGTGCAGCTGCTGGGCTGGGTGGGCACCGAGCGCCTCGCGCAGCTCGCCGCCGACGACGACTTCGTCGCGCGCGTCGACGCGCTCGCCGACGACCTCGACGACTACCTGTCGCAGGCGCGGTGGTACCAGTCGCTCGAGGACGCGCCCGAGTCGATCGCGTACTTCTCGCCCGAGTTCGGCATCACGAGCGCGCTGCCGCAGTACTCCGGCGGCCTCGGCATCCTCGCGGGCGACCATCTGAAGGCGGCGAGCGACCTGGGCGTGCCCATCGTCGGCGTCGGCCTCTTCTACCAGGCGGGCTACTTCAAGCAGGCGATCTCGCGCGAGGGCTGGCAGGAGGAGTCCTACCCGGTGCTCGACCCCGACGGGCTGCCGCTCACGATCCTCCGCCGCGCCGACGGCACGCACGCGACCGTGTCGCTCGCGCTGCCCGGCGGCCGCACGCTCCATGCGCGCATCTGGCAGGCCACGATCGGCCGCGTGCCGCTGCTGCTGCTCGACACGAACATCCACGAGAACGACGACGAGCTGCGCGGCGTCGCCGCCCGCCTCTACGGCGGCGGCGGCGAGCACCGCCTGCGCCAGGAGCTGCTGCTCGGCATCGGCGGCGTGCGCGCGCTCGGCGTCTTCTCCGAGCTCACCGGGGCGCCCGCGCCCGCGGTGTTCCACTCCAACGAGGGCCACGCCGGCTTCCTCGGCATCGAGCGGATGTCGCAGCTCATCGGCCGCGGCCTGTCGTTCGACGAGGCGCTGCAGGTGGTGCGGGCCGGCACCGTCTTCACGACGCACACGCCCGTGCCGGCCGGCATCGACCGCTTCGACATCGAGCTCGTGCGCCGCCACCTCACCGGCGAGCTCGTGCCCGGCGTCGACGTCGAGCGGGTGCTGCAGCTCGGCCGCGAGGAGGATCCGGGCATCTTCAACATGGCGCAGCTCGGCTTCTCGATCGCGCAGCGCGCGAACGGCGTCTCGAAGCTGCACGGCGCCGTCTCGCGCAGCATGTTCCAGTCGCGCTGGCCCGGCTTCGACACCGTCGAGGTGCCGATCACGTCGGTCACGAACGGCGTCCACGCGCCGACCTGGACGTCGCCCGTGCTCAAGCACCTCGCCGAGCGCGAGCTCGGCACGCTCGACACGACGCGCTGCGACTGGGCCTCGGACGCGGTCTCGGACGAGACGATCTGGCGCGCCCGCACCGAGATGCGCGCGCACCTCATCGAGGACGCGCGCTTGCGCACGCGCCGCAAGCACGAGCGCAACGAGGGCGTGGCGCCGGCGTGGATCGACGACATGCTCGACCCCGAGGCCCTCACGATCGGCTTCGCCCGCCGCGTGCCGACCTACAAGCGGCTCACGCTCATGCTCCACGACCGCGACCGCCTGCGCGCGATCCTCACGAACGCCGAGCGTCCCGTGCAGCTCGTGATCGCCGGCAAGTCGCACCCGGCCGACGAGGCCGGCAAGGCGCTCATCCAGGAGCTCGTGCGCTTCTCGCAGGAGCCCGACGTGCGCGGCCGCATCGTGTTCCTCGAGAACTACGACATCTCGATGGCGAAGTCGCTCTACCCGGGCTGCGACGTGTGGCTCAACAACCCGCTGCGCCCGCTCGAGGCGTGCGGCACGAGCGGCATGAAGGCGGCGCTCAACGGCTCGCTCAACCTGTCGATCCTCGACGGCTGGTGGGAGGAGTACTTCGACGGCCACAACGGCTGGGCGATCCCCTCGGCCCACGAGCAGATGGATGCCGCGGCGCGCGACGCGTTCGAGGCGAACGCGCTCTACGAGCTCATCGAGCACCAGGTGGCGCCGCGCTTCTACGACCGCGACGAGCGGGGCCTCCCGACCGCGTGGATCGCGTCGATCCGCCACACGCTCGCGACGCTGAGCCCCGGCCTGTCGGCCGAGCGCATGCTCGGCGAGTACGTGACGCGGCTCTACGCGCCCGCCGCCGCCGCATCGGCCGCGGCGCTCGCGGACGACGCGGCGCCCGCCCGCGCCTTCGCGGCGTGGACGCGGCGGATGCGCGACGCGTTCGGTGCGATCGAGGTGCGGCACGTGGAGGTCGACGGCGTCGACACGCCGCCGATCGTGGGCGACGAGGTGCGCGTGCGCGCCTTCGTGCACCTCGGCTCGCTGACGCCCGAGGACGTCACGGTCGAGGTGATCGCGGGCTCGATCACGGAGGAGGGCGACCTGCGCCGCACCCGTCGCTTCGCGCTCGAGCCCGCCGAGGTCGAGGGCGGCGTGCACCGCTTCGAGTCGGCGATCCCGCTCGCGCTCGCCGGCACGTTCGGCTACACCGTGCGCGTCGTGCCGCGCCACCCGATGCTCGCGTCCGTCGCCGAGCTCGGCCTCGTCGAGTACGCGCGGGGCTGAGTCAGGCCGGGTCGGCGGCCGGCGGCGACGGCGGGGTGCGCAGGCGCACCACGGTCGCCTCCGGCTCGCCTGCGGTCGGCGTGCCGGCGACGGCGTAGACGCGCATGCTCATCGCGGCCATCGGCACTCGGTCGCCGGGGGCGACGAGCTCGTCGCCCTGGTGGTCGGCCGCCGAGTCCCACAGCAGCCGGTACTCGGTCGCGCCGTCGGCCTCCGGCGTCGTGACCTCGACGTCGCGCGGGGAGCCGTGGAAGATGACGAGCACGCGCGAGTAGGGCTCCTCGACGGGCGTCGACTCGGCGAGCATCTGCATCGTGCGGTCGTGCGAGTGGTCCCAGTCGTCGATCGTCATGCGCAGCCCCGCGGCGTTGAACCAGTCGAGGCGCGAGGAGCCGGCGACGCGCTGATCGGTCTGGCCGTACTCGAGGGGGCGGAGCGCCGGGTGCTCGCGCCGCAGCTGCAGGAGCCGCCGCGTCTGCGCGTGGAACGCGTCCTGCCAGTCCTTCCGGTCCCACCGCATCCACGTCAGCGCCGAGTCCTGGCAGTAGGCGTTGTTGTTGCCGCGCTGGGTGCGGCCGAACTCGTCGCCCATCGTGAGCATCGGCACGCCGGCCGAGACGAGCAGCGTGCCGAGCAGGTTGCGCATCGACCGGCGGCGGTCGAGCTGGATCGCGACGTCCTCGGTGCGGCCCTCGACGCCGTGGTTGTAGGAGCGGTTCTCGTCGGCGCCGTCGCGGTTCTCCTCGCCGTTGCCCTCGTTGTGCTTGCGGTCGTAGCGGGTGAGGTCGGTGAGCGTGAAGCCGTCGTGGGCGGTGATGAGGTTGACGCTCTCGAGCGGCCCGCGCCCGCTCGCGAAGAGTCCCTCCGAGCCCGAGACGGCGTGCGCGAGCGGGCCGACCCCGGTCGCGCCCTGCCCGCCGTGGCGGAACGAGCGGTAGTCGCTGAGCCAGAACTGCCGCACCGTGTCGCGGTAGCGGTCGTTCCACTCGCTGAAGCCGTCGGGGAAGCGGCCGGTCTGCCAGCCGTCGGGGCCCACGTCCCACGGCTCGGCGATCATCGTCGCGTCGGCGAGCCCGGGGTCGGTGAGGATGCGCCGCAGCAGCGGGTGCTGCGGGTCGAAGGCGCCGTCGGCGCCGCGGCCGAGCACCGGGGCGAGGTCGAAGCGGAAGCCGTCGATCTGCATGTCCTGGTGCCAGTAGCGCAGCGAGTCGATGACGAGCTGCTGCGCGGCCGGCACCGAGAAGTCGACGGTGTTCCCGCAGCCGGTCCAGTCGACGAGCCCGCCGTCGTCGGCGACGCGGTAGTAGGAGGCGTTGTCGATGAGCCGCAGGCTCGAGGGCGGCCCGCCCATGCCCTCCTCGGAGGTGTGGTTGTAGACGACGTCGAGGTAGACCTGGAGCCCCGCCTCGTGCAGCAGCCGCACCATGCCCTTGAACTCGCGCAGCACGCCGCCGGTGCCGTCGAACTGCGCGCGCCGCGACGCGTAGGCGCCGTGGGGCGCGAAGAAGCTGAGCGTGTTGTAGCCCCAGTAGTTGACGCGGCCCTGCTGCAGGAGCCGCTGCTCGGAGACGAACAGGTGGATCGGCAGCAGCTGCACCGTCGTCACGCCGAGGTCCTGCAGGTAGGCGATCGTCGACGGATGCGCGAGGCCGGCGTAGGTGCCGCGCAGCTCGGCGGGCAGGTGGGGGCTGAGCTTCGTGAGCCCCTTCACGTGCGCCTCGTAGATCACCTGCTGCGACAGCGGCACCGTCGGCCGCGCGACGCCGCCCCAGTCGAAGGCGGGGTCGATGACCGTCGCGCGGTGCTGGCCGTGCGGGGTGCGCACGATGCCGCGCGCATGCGGCGGCACCGCGTGGCGCTCGGGGTCGAAGGCGTGGCCCGGCCCGCTCGGCCCGTGCACGCCGATCGCGAACGGCGTGCCGAGCTGCAGCAGCTCGGAGTCGATCGTGAAGTCGTCGCCGACCCGCTCCATCGGCACCGTGTGCAGCAGCCAGTCGGGGTCGTCGCGGTCGAAGACGCGCAGCTCCATCGCGGTCGCGTGCTGCGACCAGACGGTGAGCCGGTGCCCGGCTGCGGTGCGCTCGATGCCTCGCGCTCGGACTGGCTGATCCACGCGCTCTAGGGTAGGGGAGCATGCGCCTGTTCGATCACGCCGCGGCGACCAGCATGCGGCCTTCGGTGCAGCGGGCGCTCGCGGAGGCCGCGCCCCTGGCGAACCCGGCCTCGACCCATCGCGAGGGGCAGCGCGCGCGGGCGGTGCTCGAGGATGCGAGGGAGCGGCTCGCGGCGGTGCTCGGGGCGCACCCGACCGAGGTCGTCCTCACCTCCGGCGGCACCGAATCCATCAACCTCGCCCTCAAGGGCGCCTGGTGGGCGGCGCGCGACGCGGGCGAGCCCGGCGCGCTCGTGGTGCCGGTCGCCGAGCACCACGCGACGCTCGACGCCGTCGCGTGGCTCGAGCGGCAGGGGGCGCCGGTGCGCTGGGTGGGCGTCGACGCGCACGCGGTCACCGACGCCGAGGCGGTCGCGGCGGCGCTCGTCGACGGCGGCCGCGCGTCGGTCGCGACCATGCTCGTCGCGAGCAACGAGGTGGGCTCGCTGCAGCCGGTCGAGGCGGTCGCGGATGCGGCGGCGCGCGCGGGCGTGCCGCTGCACCTCGACGCCGTGGGCGCGCTGGGCCACGTGCCGCTGCGGTTCGCCGAGACGGGCGCGGCGCTCATGAGCGTCGCGAGCCACAAGATCGGTGGACCGCACGGCGTCGGCGCGCTCGTCGTGCGGCGCGACGCGCGCCTCGAGGCGCTGCACCACGGCGGCGGCCAGCAGCGCGGGCTGCGGTCGGGCACGCAGGACGCGCTCGGCGCGTCGCTCTTCGCGCTCGCCGCGGAGGAGGCGCTCGCCGAGCTCGACGCCGAGGCGGCGCGGCTGCGGGCGCTCACGGAGCGCATCCTGACGGCCGCGGCGGCGATCGAGGGCGTGCGCCTGCTCGTCGCCGAGCCGCGCCTGCCGCACATCGCGCACCTCGTGGTGGAGGGCGCCGAGGGCGAGGCGCTGCAGTTCCTGCTCGACGAGGCGGGCTTCGCGGTCTCCAACGGCTCGGCGTGCTCGGCGGGCGTCGCGCGCGAGTCGCACGTCGTGCGCGCGTGCGGGCTCACGGGCGTCGCGCCGCTGCGGCTCTCGCTCGGGCGCACGACGACCGAGGAGGACGTCGAGGCGCTGCTCGGGGCACTGCCGGCCGCGGTGGCGCGGGCGCGCGCGCTGCGCTGACCCTCGACGTTTCGCGCCTCAGCGCACCGCACGGCGCGGGGCCGCGACGCGCTCGGCGACGACGGCCGCGGCCAGCGCGCCCGCGCCGTCGGCGAGCAGGTCGGTGAGGGTGTCCTCGTAGCCGACGCGGATCGTCTCCGTCAGGAGCGCGTGCCCCGCCCACTCGCCGAGCTCCCACAGCAGCCCCAGCACGACCACCGCGCTGGTGACGTGCAGCACCCGCGCCACCGCACCCCGCCGCCCCGGCTCCGACGGCACCAGTCGCAGCTGCAGCAGCACGTCGCGCATCAGCAGCGCGAGCACCGCGCCGCTGCCGACGTGCGCGGCGACGTCGAGCCAGGGCACGACCTCGTAGGCGCCGGTGACCGCGAACCACGCCGAGGCGAGCAGCACCGCCTGGCCGACGAGGTCGGTGACGGTCGGCACCCGGGCGAAGCGCAGCGCCATCGCGCCGCCGAGCGTGAGGAGCATCGCGGCGGCCGATGGACCGCCCGCGACGGCGCCGGCGAGCGGCACCGAGGCCGCGACCACGAGCCGCAGCGCGTCGCCCGGCAGCCAGCGACCCTGCGAGGCGAGCCAGGTCACGCGCGGGCGCGCAGGTCGGGGCCGCCCGCGCGCAGCACCCAGCGGCGGCCGGGAGACCCCTCCGTCTCCCAGTTGCGGCGGAACGTGCGCATCGCGACGGCGACGCGGTCACGAGCGTCGTCGCGGCTGCGGAAGATGCGGCCCTCCACCTCGACGCGCAGGTCGCGGTCGAACCGCAGCCGCGCGCACGGGCCGAGCCGCATCGTGAGGTCGAGGTCGTCGTGCAGGGCCGGGTCGTCGCGCTCGACGAGCGGCGAGACCGCCGTCCACGTCGAGCGGCGCAGCGCCATGTTCGAGCCCCACAGCGGCACGTTCGCGATCGCGGCGCCGCCCGCGACGAAGGTGCCGAGCGCGTAGGCGGTGCTCGCGATGGCCGTCCAGCGCGGCGGCAGGTCGTGGAACCTGCCGGGCCCCGTGAGCCCCTGGAGCGCCGGGTCGGCGGCGAAGGCGGCGCGGATGCGCTCGATCCAGTCGGCGGGCACGACCGAGTCGGCGTCGCAGCGCGCGATGACGTCGCCCGCGGCGGCGTCGTAGCCGGCCGCGGCGGCCGCGGGGATGCCGGGCCGCGGCTCGTGCACGACGCGCGCGCCGGCGGCGAGCGCGACCGCGGCCGAGTCGTCGCGGCAGCCGTTGTCGACGACGATCACCTCGAGCGGTGCGACCGTCTGCGCGCGCAGCCGCTCGAGGCAGCGGGCGAGCGCGGGCGCGTCGTCGAGCACCGGGATCACGACGGAGACGCGCAGGGGGCTCGAGCTGGGCGCATCCGTCACGTCACCAGAGTGCCACGAGCCGCCGGGCCGCGCCCGCCGATCGGTAGCCTGGATGCGAGGGGGAGCGCATGAAGGTGCTGGCAGCCATGTCGGGCGGGGTCGACTCGGCCGTCGCCGCGGCGCGCGCCGTCGACGCCGGCCACGAGGTCGTCGGCGTGCACCTCGCGCTCAGCCGCATGCCGGGCACCCTCCGCACCGGCAGCCGCGGCTGCTGCACCGTCGAGGACGCGATGGATGCGCGCCGGGTCGCCGACCGGCTCGGCATCCCGTTCTACGTGTGGGACTTCTCGGAGCGCTTCCACGCCGACGTCGTGCAGGACTTCGTCGACGAGTACGCGGCCGGCCGCACGCCGAACCCGTGCCTGCGCTGCAACGAGCGCATCAAGTTCGAGGCGCTGCTCGACCGCGCGATCGGCCTCGGCTTCGACCGCGTCGTCACGGGCCACTACGCGCGCGTCGAGCACGGCGACGACGGGCCGCAGCTGCACCGCGCCGCCGACTGGGCCAAGGACCAGTCGTACGTGCTCGGCGTGCTGACGGAGGAGCAGCTGCGGCACTGCTGGTTCCCGCTCGCCGACACGCCGACCAAGGCGGCGGTGCGCGCGGAGGCGGCCGAGCGCGGCTTCCTGCTCGCGCAGAAGCCCGACAGCCACGACATCTGCTTCATCCCCGACGGCGACACGCGCGGCTTCCTCGCCGAGCGGCTGGGCGCCGAGCCCGGCGAGATCGTCGACCGCGACGGCGCGGTCGTGGGCCAGCACGCCGGCGTGCACGGCTACACCGTCGGCCAGCGCCGCGGGCTCTCGCTCGGTGTGCCCTCGCCCGACGGCAGGCCGCGCTTCGTGCTCGAGGTGAAGCCCTCGACCCGGCAGCTCGTCGTCGGGCCCGAGGAGGCCCTGGCGGTGTCGCGGCTGGCCGGCACCCGCGTCTCCCACGCCGGGCCGGCGCATCCGGGCCTCGCCGAGGGCCTCGACGTCGAGGTGCAGATCCGCGCGCACGCCGACCCCGTGCCCGCGCGGGCGCGGATGGTGGGCGACGAGCTCGTGATCGATCCGGCCGCGCCGCTGCGCGGCGTGGCGACGGGGCAGTCGGCGGTGCTCTACCTCGGCACGCGGGTGCTCGGGCAGTGCACGATCGACCGCACGGTCGCGGCCGACGCCGTGCCCGCCTGACGCGTCAGGTCGGCCCGGCAGCGGCAGGGAGGCCTCAGTGGCCGCTGTGCTCCACGAGCACGGGGCCCTCGAGCGCCGGCTCGTCGGCGGGGGCGTCGACGGCCGCGCCGTGCTCGCCGTGGGGCTGCGCGAAGGCGCCCGCGTTCGTGCCCGCGAGGGCCGCAGTGGCGACGGTGGCGACGACGGCCGCCGAGGCCGCGACGGCCAGCAGCGCCGGCAGCGCCCGCGGCTCGGCGCTCGTGCGGCGGCCGAGGGCGAGCAGCGCGGCGGCGCCGAGCGCGAGCCCCGTCTCGGCGAGCATCGGTCCGAGGGGGAGGGACGACGCCGCGGCAGGGGCGGCGACGAGCGCCGCGAGCCAGACCGCGGTCGGTGCCGCGAAGGGGGCGAGGATCGCCGGCCCCGGCAGCGGGCTGCCCCGCAGGGCGAGCACCGCGACCGCGAGCTGCGCGGCGCCGGCGGCGAGCACGAGCACCGCGATCCAGACGGGTGCCGCGGCGCCCACCGCGAGTGCGATGAGCGCCGCGCCGAGCGCTGCCACGGCTCCGCAGATCCGCATCAGCGCATCCATGATCGGTCCTACGCCGCCGCGTGGCGGGTCGTGGTGCTGCGGTCGAGGGCGAGGCCCGTGCCGAGCAGCACGATCGCCGAGGCGAGGTGCAGGATGTGGTCGGCCGTGTTGAGCGCCAGGATGTTGAGCGCCGTGCCGACCAGGAAGAAGCCGACGATGCCGAGCAGCAGGTAGACGGCGCCGACGGTGACGTTGACGCGCTTCGCGGCGGCGGTGCTGCGCAGGCCGGCGGCCAGCAGCGCGGCGCCGATCAGCAGGTGGGCGATGTTGTGCAGGTGGTTCACCTGGAAGATGCCGAGCAGCAGCCCGCCCTCCTCCCCGGCGAAGTTCGAGCCGGCCACGAAGAGGCCGAGGACGCCGACGAGCAGGTAGACGGCGCCGAAGACGGTGGCGACGAGGCGGTTGGGGGACTGGGACATGACTTCTCCTTCTGTCTGGGCCGTTGCCGGCCTGCGCCGGGTCGGCGCGGGATGTCGGTCAGGGTTCGGAGCCCCGACCGGGGCGGATTGGCCGCATGCGAGGAATCGCTGTGGAGATCGACAGCCGCTGCATAGGACACTGCGGGACAGCCTGGCTGTCAGCACCTGAGTGCAGAATGGGCGCATGGTGGGAATCGAGGCCGAGGCCTCCCTCAGCGACGCGAACGCCAGGGCGCAGAAGCTGCGCTCGCAGATCGAGGAGGCGAGCGCCGCCTACTACGACCGCGACCAGTCGCTCATCGACGACGCGACCTACGACGCCCTCGTGCAGGAGCTCGACGAGCTCGAGCGCGAGCACCCCGAGCTGCAGAGCCAGGACTCGCCGACCCAGGCGGTGCAGGGCGGCACCGGCAGCGGGCTGCCGACGATCGAGCACCGCGAGCGCATGCTCAGCCTCGACAACGTCTTCTCGGTCGACGAGCTGCGGGAGTGGTGCGCGAAGGCCGAGGCCGCGGCAGGGCGGCGGGTGCGATGGCTGACCGAGCTGAAGATCGACGGCCTCGCGGTCTCGCTGCGCTACGAGCACGGCGAGCTGACCTCCGCCGCCACGCGCGGCGACGGCCGGGTCGGTGAGGTCGTGACGGTCAACGCGCTGCGCGTCGCGGGCGTGCCCGAGCGGCTCGCGGGCTCGGGGCATCCCGCGCTCGTCGAGGTGCGCGGCGAGGTCTTCATCCCCGTCGAGGCCTTCGAGCGGCTGAACGCCCTCCAGGCCGAGCTGCGGGGCCGCTCGGTCGAGGAGGATCGCGCGAAGCACGCGCGTCGCCCGGCGCCCGGCCGAGCCGAGTTCGACGAGGAGCGCGCGGCCGACCGCGCAGCGCGCCGGTTCCCGGCGTTCGCCAACCCGCGCAACGCCGCCTCGGGCGGCCTGCGCCAGCAGCTCGAGAAGAAGACCGGGCTCGAGCGCGAGGCGGGCGAGGAGCGCATCGCGGCGCTCGCGATGTACGTGCACGGCTTCGGCGCCTGGCCCGATCCGCCGGTCGCGGCGCAGAGCGAGGTCTACGGGCTCCTCGCCGGCTGGGGCCTGCCGACGAGCCCGCACGTCGAGGTGCTGGAGGGCATCGACGACGTCGTCGCCTACGTCGAGCGCTTCGGCGAGCGCCGGCACGCGGTCGAGCACCAGCTCGACGGCATCGTCGTGAAGGTCGACGAGCTCGCGCTGCACGACGAGCTCGGGCAGACGTCGCGCGCGCCCCGCTGGGCGATCGCCTACAAGTACCCGCCGGAGGAGGTGCACACGAAGCTCCTCGACATCGTGGTGAGCGTGGGCCGCACGGGGCGCGCGACCCCGTACGCGAACATGGAGCCGGTGCACGTGGCCGGCTCGGTCGTGCGGCAGGCGACGCTCCACAACCAGGACGTCGTGCGCGTCAAGGGCGTGCTGATCGGCGACACGGTCGTGCTGCGGAAGGCCGGCGACGTGATCCCCGAGGTGCTCGGGCCGGTCGTCGAGCTGCGCGACGGCACCGAGCGCGAGTTCGTGATGCCGACCGCGTGCCCCGAGTGCGGCACGACGCTCCGCCCGATGAAGGAGGGCGACGTCGACCTGCGGTGCCCCAACGCGAAGGACTGCCCGGCCCAGGTGCGCGGCCGCGTCGAGCACATCGGCAGCCGCGGCGCGCTAGACGTGGAAGCGCTCGGCGAGGTGACGGCGGCGGCGCTGACGCAGCCGAGCGTGCCCGCCGAGCCGCCGCTCGCGACCGAGGCGGGACTGTTCGCGCTGACGCTCGAGCAGCTCGTGCCGATCGAGGTGGTCGTCCGCGACGCCGAGACGGGGCAGCCGAAGCTCGACGACGAGGGCGCGCCGGTCGTGCGCCGGCCCTTCCAGCGCGCGGCGAGCGCCGCCGAGCGGAAGGCGGGCGCCGAGGGGCCGCAGCCGTCGAAGCAGGCCGAGACGCTGCTCGCCGAGCTCGAGCGCGCGAAGACCAAGGATCTGTGGCGGCAGCTGGTCTCGCTGAACATCCGGCACGTGGGGCCTGTGGCGGCGCGCGCGCTCGCCGACTGGTTCGGCTCCCTCGCGGCGATCGAGGCGGCGACCCCCGAGGAGCTGGCGGAGGTCGAGGGCGTGGGCCCGACCATCGCCGAGGCGGTGGTCGAGTGGCTCGCCGTCGACTGGCACCAGGAGATCGTGCGCGCGTGGCGCGACGCGGGCGTGCGGTTCGCGACGCCCGGTCACCCCGGCCCCGGCAAGGCGGGCGAGCGCGGTGGTGTGCTCGCCGGCCTCACCGTGGTCGCGACCGGCACGCTCGAGGGCTACACCCGCGAGGGCGCGCAGGAGGCGATCATCGCGGCCGGCGGCAAGGCCGCGTCGAGCGTCTCGAAGAAGACCGACTTCGTCGCGGCCGGGCCGGGCGCGGGCTCGAAGCTCGCGAAGGCCGAGGATCTCGGCATCCGCATCCTCGACGCCGCGCAGTTCCGCGTGCTCGTCGAGCAGGGCCCGGATGCGCTGCCGGCGGCCGAGACGGGAGTCGAGGCCTGATGGACGCGGTCGGCGTGCTCGCCGAGGCGTTCTCGCGCATCCCCGACGAGGCCCGACGCGCGGTGCGCGGCCTCACGCCCGAGCAGCTCGTCGAAGCGCCGGGCGGAAGCGCGAACCCGATCGGCTGGCTCGTGTGGCACCTCGCCCGCGGGCAGGACGCGCAGGTCGCCGCGGTCGCCGGCACCGAGCAGGTCTACCTGCAGGGTGACTGGGCGGCGCGCTTCGGGCGCGATCCGGACGCCGGCGACACCGGCTACGGCCACGAGCCCGACGACGTGCGCGCGGTGCGCCCCGAGTCGGCCGAGGCCCTGCTCGACTACCTCGACGCCGTGCACGCCGCGACGCAGCGCTACCTCGGCACGCTCGACGCCGACGACCTCGACCGGGTCGTCGACGAGGCGTGGGATCCGCCGGTGACGCTCGGCGCGCGCCTCGTGAGCATCATCGACGACGACGTGCAGCACGCCGGCCAGGCGGCGTACGCGCGCGGGCTGCTCGGCGCGTGATCTCGCGGCTCGCGATCGAGGGCTACCGCTCGATCCGGTCCCTCGTGGTCGACCTCGCGCCGCTGACGGTCGTGACGGGCGCGAACGGCTCGGGCAAGTCGAGCCTGTACCGGGCGCTGCGGCTGCTCGCCGACTGCGGCGAGGGGCGCATCATCGCGTCGCTCGCCGGGGTGGGCGGGCTCGACGCCGTGCGATGGGCGGGGCCCGAGCGCGGCACGGCGGGCGGCCAGCGCACCGAGGGCACCGTGCGGTCGGGGCCGGTCGCGCTGCGCCTCGGCGTCGCGACCGACAGCGTCGGCTACGCGATCGACCTCGGCCTGCCGGTCGCGCAGCGCAGCGCCTTCGACCTCGATCCCGAGATCAAGCAGGAGCACGTCTTCGCAGGCTCCGACCCGCGGCCGGCGGGCGTGCTCGTCGAGCGGCGGCGGGGCGCCGCGCGCGTGCGCCTCGACGACGGCTGGAGCGACCTCGCCGCGGGCATGCACCCCTGGGCGTCGGTGCTCGACGAGTTCGCGGGGCGCGCCGACGCCGCCGAGCTCGCGGGCACGCGCCGCATGCTGCGCGGCTGGCGGTTCCACGACGCGCTGCGCACCGACGCGGGCGCTCCCGCCCGGCAGCCGCAGGTCGCGACGCGCGCGGCGAGGCTCGACGACGACGGCGCGAACCTCGCGGCGGTGCTGCAGACCGCGATCGAGATGGGCTGGGATCGCGAGCTCGAGCGCGCGGTCGCCGACGCCTTCCCCGGCTCCCGCCTGCGCCTGCCGGTGGTCGACGGCCGCATGACGGTCGCGCTCGAGCAGCCGGGGATGCTGCGGCCGCTGTCGGCGCCCGAGCTCTCCGACGGCACGCTGCAGTACCTGCTGCTCACCGCGGCGATGCTCTCCGCCGAGAAGCCGGGGCTCATCGTGCTCAACGAGCCGGAGCGCAGCCTCCACGCCGACCTCCTGCCCGCGCTCGCCGCGCGCATCCGCGACGCCGCGAGCGAGACGCAGGTGCTCGTCGTCACGCACCAGGCGGCGCTCGCCGACGAGCTCGGAGGGCTGCGCGTCGAGCTCGAGAAGGTCTCGGGCGAGACGCGGGTCGCGGGCCGGGAGGGCCCGCTCGACCAGCCCTCCTGGCACTGGCCGCGTCGCTAGAAGAGGGTGGGCACCGCGGGGACGGCCACCGGCCCGCTCGTCGACGGCAGCTGCGTCGCCCGGCGCGGGGGAGCGGCGAGCCCCGTGCCGGCGCTCGTGCGCACCGGGGCCAGCCGGTGCTCACGCAGCAGCGGGCGGACGCGGGCGCGCAGCCAGTCGCGGTAGTCGCGGTGCGCGTAGGTGCCGCCGCCGTAGACGCGCCCGTAGAGCGGCACGAGGTGCGGATGCTCCTGCCGCAGCCAGGCCATGTACCACTCGCGGGCGCCCGGCCGCAGGTGCAGCGCGCTCGCGATCGCGCTCGTCGCGCCCGCCTCCGCGATCGCGGCGAACGCCGGCTCGAGGTGCGCCCGCGTGTCGGTGAGGCCGGGCAGGATCGGCATCGCGAAGACGGCGCAGTCGAGGCCCGCGTCGCGCACCGCGCGCACGGTGTCGAGCCGCGCGCGGGTGGTGGGCGTGCCGGGCTCGACCTGCTGCTGCAGCTCGTCGTCGAAGATCGCGATCGACATCGCGATCGACACCGGCACATCCCGGGCGATCGCGGCGAGCAGCGGCAGGTCGCGGCGCAGCAGCGTGCCCTTCGTGAGGATCGAGATGGATGCGCCGTGGCGGGCGAGCGCGCGCAGCACGCCGGGCATGAGCCGGTAGCGGCCCTCGGCCCGCTGGTAGGGGTCGGTGTTGGTGCCCAGCTGCACGGCGGCGACCTCGCGGCGCGGGCCCGCGAGCTCGCGCTCGAGCACCTCGACGAGGTTGGCCTTCACGACGATGCGGGAGTCGAAGTCGGCGCCCGCATCGAGGTCGAGGTAGGTGTGCGTCTTCCGCGCGAAGCAGTAGCGGCACGCGTGCTGGCAGCCGCGGTAGGGGTTGATCGTCCACGCGCCGCCCATGAAGCCGTCGCCGGCGACGTGGTTGAGCGCGCTCCTGGCGGTCACCTCCAGGAACGACGCGCCGTCGAAGCCCGGGGTCGGCCACGCGTCGAGCACACTCCCGCGCTCCTCGAGCCCCGGCAGCGCATCCGCGTCGACGTGGTTCGCCGTCTGCCCGTCCCATCGCATGGCATCCATTCGAACACACGTTCGATCGACGCGCAAGCGGCCGCGCCGGGCGGGCTAGGGTGCTGACCGTGAGGGGCGGACGACGGATGCGGCTGGTCCGGCCCGCGCTCTGGGCCGCGATGATCGTCACCGCGGGCACGCTGCTGCTGACGCGCGTGCTGCGCCGCCCCGTCGCCGCCTGGCTCGACGTGCCGGCGGCCGACGGCGGCTGGGCGCTGCTCGCCGCCGCGGCGCTCGTGGCGACGCTGGGGCTCGGCGGCGCGTCCCTCTGGCACGCGCTCATGCTGCCGAGGCTCGTGCGCGTGCGGCGCATCGACGTGCTCATCGCCGGGCTCGGCGCCGGGATGCTGCTGCTGGCCGTGACGATCGTGGCGCTCGTCGCCGTCGCGCCGGCGCTCGGGCGGGCGGCGCTGCTGCTCGCGATGCCGCTGTGGGCGGCGGGCCTCGCGGCCGCAGTGCTCGCGATGGCCATGCTCATCCACGCTCGAGCGAGCCGCGCCGCCCCTGCCCCCGGCGCCGTGCTCATCCTCGGCGCGGGCCTCCGCGGCCGCGAGGTCGGGCCGCTGCTGCGCCGCCGCGTGGAGCGCGGCGCGGCGGTGTGGCGCTCGGCCCGCACCCGTCGCCCCGACGCGCGCATCGTCGTCGCCGGCGGGCAGGGCCCCGACGAGGTGCGCACGGAGGCCTCGGCGATGGCCGAGCACCTCGAGCGGCACCTGGGCGTGCCCGCCGACGCGATCGACCTCGAGCAGGCCTCGGCCACGACGCGCGAGAACCTGCGGCTGTCGCGCCCGCTCGTCACGGGGCCGGGGCGCGCGCCGCTCGCGGTGGTCACGAGCGAGTACCACGCCTACCGCACCGCCTGGCTGCTCGCCGACGAGGGCATCGACGGCACGGTGGTCGGAGCCTGGACCCGGCCCTCCTACCGGCCGGGCGCGGTCGTGCGCGAGGCCCTCGCTGTCGCATCCGACCTCCGGTGGTGGTGCATCGCCGCGGCCGTCGTGCTCGAGGCGCTCGCGGCCTGGCTGCTCGTGGCGCGCCCGTAGGATTGGGGCGACCCCCACGCATCCCGGCCGCGCCGGGGACGACCGAGGAGACGCATGTCCGAGATCACCCGCGAGGAGGTCCAGCACCTGGCTGGACTGGCCCGCATCGCGCTCACCGACGACGAGGTGACGAGCCTCACCTCCGAGCTGTCGAAGATCGTCGACGCCATCGCCGAGGTGCGCGAGGTCGCCGGGCCCGACGTGCCCGCCACGAGCCACCCCGTGCCGATGGCCAACGTCATGCGCGACGACGAGGTGGGCGAGACGCTCACGCGCGAGCAGGTCTTCGCCGGCGCCCCGAGCCACGACGGCGAGCGGTTCCGCGTCTCGGCGATCCTGGGGGAGGAGCAGTGAGCGCCGACCTCACCCGCCTCGCCGGGCACGAGCTCGCCGGGCTCCTCGCCGCCGGCGAGGTCTCGAGCGTCGAGGCGACGCAGGCGCACCTCGACCGCATCGCCGCGGTCGACGGCGAGCTGCACGCCTTCCTGCACGTCAACGCCGGCGCGATCGACCAGGCGCGCGCGATCGACGAGCGCCGCGCGAGCGGCGAGCAGCTGCACGAGCTCGCGGGCGCGCCCGTCGCCATCAAGGACGTGCTCTGCACGGTCGGCATGCCCTCGACCTCGGGCTCGCGCATCCTCGAGGGCTGGATCCCGCCGTACGACGCGACGCCCGTCGCGCGCCTCAAGGCTGCGGGCCTCGTGCCGCTCGGCAAGACCAACATGGACGAGTTCGCCATGGGCTCGTCGACCGAGCACTCCGCCTACGGCCCCACGCGCAACCCGTGGGACCTCGAGCGCATCCCGGGCGGCTCCGGCGGCGGCTCGGCGGCGGCGGTCGCCTCCTTCGAGGCGCCGTTCGCGCTCGGCTCCGACACCGGCGGCTCGATCCGGCAGCCGGCGGCCGTGACCGGCACGGTGGGCGTGAAGCCCACCTACGGCGGCGTGAGCCGCTACGGCTCGATCGCCCTCGCCTCGAGCCTCGACCAGGTCGGGCCCGTGACGCGCACGGTGCTCGACTCGGCGCTCCTGCACGACGTCATCGGCGGCCACGACCCGCACGACTCGACGAGCCTCGACCGCGACTGGCCCTCGTTCGCGGCCGCCGCCCGCGAGGGCGCCGCCGCGGGCGACCTGCGCGGCCTGCGCGTGGGCGTCGTGCGCGAGCTCGACAGCGACGGCATCGCCGCCGACGTCGACGCGCGCTTCCAGGAGGCCGTGCAGCTCATGACGGATGCGGGGGCCGAGGTCGTCGAGGTCTCCTGCCCGTCGTTCGCGTACTCCGTCGCCGCGTACTACCTGATCCTCCCCGCCGAGGCGTCGAGCAACCTCGCCCGCTTCGACTCGGTGCGCTTCGGGCTCCGCGTCGAGCGGCCCGGCCAGACGGTCGAGGATGTGATGGGCGCGACCCGCGAGGCCGGGTTCGGCCCCGAGGTCAAGCGCCGCATCATCCTCGGCACCTACGCGCTCTCGGCCGGCTACTACGACGCCTACTACGGCTCCGCGCAGAAGGTGCGCACGCTCATCCAGCGCGACTTCGACGCGGCCTTCGCGCAGGCCGACCTGCTCATCAGCCCCGCGGCGCCCACGACGGCGTTCAAGCTGGGCGAGAAGCTCGACGACCCGCTCGCGATGTACGTCAACGACATCACGACGATCCCCGCGAACCTCGCGGGCATCCCCGGCATGGGGCTCCCGATGGGCCTCGGCGACGACGGCCTGCCCGTCGGCCTCCAGCTGCTCGCCCCGATGTTCGAGGACGACCGGCTCTACCGCGCCGGCGCCGCCATCGAGGCGCTGCTCGCCGAGCGCTGGGGCGGCATCCTCACCACCAAGGCTCCCCTCCTTCGAGACGCCGCCGCCGGCGGCTCCTCAGGGACCGACCGCACGGAGGCGGCGCGATGAAGGACAAGCTGATGGACTTCGACCGGGCGCTCGAGCTCTTCGAGCCCGTGCTCGGGTTCGAGGTGCACGTCGAGCTCGGCACGCGCACGAAGATGTTCTCGGCGGCGCCGAACCCCGCGCATCCGGACTTCCACGACGTGGAGCCGAACACGCTCGTCGACCCGCTGAGCCTGGGCCTGCCCGGCAGCCTCCCGGTCGTGAACGCGCTCGCCGTGCGGCACTCGATCGCGCTCGGCCTCGCGCTCGGCTGCGAGATCGCCGAGTCGAGCCGGTTCGCGCGGAAGAACTACTTCTACCCCGACGTGCCGAAGAACTACCAGATCTCGCAGTACGACGAGCCCATCGCGTTCGAGGGGCAGGTCGAGATCGAGCTCGCCGACGGGCGCCAGGTGACGATCCCGATCGAGCGCGCGCACATGGAGGAGGACGCCGGCAAGCTCACGCACGTGGGCGGCTCGACCGGCCGCATCCAGGGCGCCGAGTACTCGCTCGTCGACTACAACCGCGCAGGCGTGCCGCTCGTCGAGATCGTGACCAAGCCCATCTTCGGCGCCGAGCACGACGCGCCCGAGCTCGCCAAGGCCTACGTCGCCGCGATCCGCGACATCGTGCTCTCGCTCGGCATCTCCGAGGCGCGGATGGAGCGCGGCAACCTGCGCTGCGACGCCAACGTGAGCCTGCGCCCCCGCGGCCAGGAGCGCCTCGGCACGCGCACCGAGACGAAGAACGTCAACTCGATGCGCTCCGTCGAGCGCGCCGTGCGCTACGAGATCCAGCGGCAGGCGGCGATCCTCGCCGACGGCGGCACGATCACGCAGGAGACCCGCCACTGGCACGAGGACACCGGCACGACGAGCGCCGGCCGCGTGAAGTCGGATGCCGACGACTACCGCTACTTCCCCGAGCCCGACCTGCTGCCCGTGCAGCCGAGCCGCGAGCTCGTCGAGGAGCTGCGCGCGCTGCTGCCCGAGCAGCCCGTCGCGCGCCGCCGGCGCCTGAAGGGCGACTGGGGCTTCAGCGACCTCGAGTTCCAGGACGTCGTGAACGGCGACATGCTGCACGTCGTCGAGGCGACCGTCGCCGCAGGCGCCGCCCCCCAGGCGGCGCGCAAGTGGTGGACGGGCGAGCTCGCGCGCGTCGCCAACGAGCGCGGCGTCGACGCGTCGACGCTCGTCGAGCCGGCCCACGTGGCAGAGCTGCAGCGGCTCATCGACGAGGGCACCCTCACCGACCGGCTCGCCCGCCAGGCGCTCGAGGGCGTCATCGCGGGCGAGGGCAGCCCGAGCGAGGTGGCCGCGGCGCGCGGCCTCCAGGTCGTCACCGACGAGTCGGCGCTCGTGGCGGCGGTCGACGAGGCGCTCGCGGCCCAGCCCGACGTGCTGCAGAAGATCCGCGACGGCAAGGTGCAGGCGGCCGGCGCCGTGATCGGCGCGGTCATGAAGGCGATGCGCGGGCAGGCCGACGCGGCCCGGGTGCGGGAGATCGTCTTGGAGCGCGCTAGCAGCTGACCAGGAACTCTCCAGGAATCTCCAAGGAACCGCGGTACGCTCATTCCTGGTTCCCCGAACTGCGGGGGCCCAGCGGAGTGAAACCCTTGCACCGCTGTCTCGGAGAAGGGACCACACACATGGGCATTCTCGGTTGGATCGTCCTCGGCCTCATCGCTGGGGCCATCGCAAAGCTCATCCTCCCCGGCCGTCAGGGCGGCGGCTGGATCATGACCCTCATCCTGGGCGTCGTCGGAGCACTGCTCGGCGGCTGGCTCGGATCGATGATCTTCAACGTCGGCCTGGAGGACTTCTGGTCGCTGCAGACGTGGATCGTCGCGATCGTCGGCTCGATCGTCGTGCTGCTGATCTGGGGCCTCGTGACGAAGAACCGCGGTCGCACGAACGCCTGACGCTCGCGCATCGCAACGGAGGGGGCTGCCTGCGGGCGGCCCCCTTCCGCATGCCCGGACGCTACCGCGCGAGGGGCGAGACGGCCGCGAATGACGCGAGCTCGCCGAGGTGGTCGAGGTCGCCGAGGTCGAGCACCTGCAGGTAGACCCGCTCCACGCCGTCGTCGGCGAGGCGTCCGAGCAGGTCCTCCACCTCGCTGCGCGTGCCCGCCACGCCGTGCTCGCGCAGCTCCGCCGGCTCCCGGCCGATCGCCGCCGCGCGCCGCGCGAACGACGCCTCGTCCTCGCCGATGCACGCGACGAGCGCCACCGAGCGCACGACGGGCCGCTCGCGCTCGGCGCGCTCGATGGCCCGGTCGAGGGCGGCGAAGAGGGGGCGGATGCGGTCGAACGCGGGGAACGAGAGGTTGTGCTCGTCGGCGAACTCGGCCGCGAGCCGCGGAGTGCGCCGCTCGCCCAGCCCGCCCACGATCACGGGGATGCGCTCCTGCACCGGCTTGGGCAGCGCCGGGGAGTCCTCGAGGCGGTAGTGGTCGCCGTCGAACGAGAAGCGGGCGCCGCGCGGCGTCTGCCACAGGCCCGTCACGATCGCCAGCTGCTCCTCGAGCAGGTCGAACCGCCGCTCGGGGAAGGGGATGCCGAGCGCCGAGTGCTCCTCGGCGAACCAGCCGGTGCCGAGCCCGAGCTCCACCCGCCCGCCCGACATCTGGTCGACGTTCGCGACCTGCACGGCCAGGATGCCCGGCTGGCGGTAGGTGACGGAGGAGACGAGCGTGCCGAGCCGCACCCGCTCGGTGTCGCGCGCCAGCCCCGCGAGCGTCGTCCACGCATCCGTCGGCCCGTAGCCGGGGTCGCCGTCGCCCATGCGCAGGTAGTGGTCGGAGCGGAAGAAGCCGTCGAAGCCGAGCTGCTCGGTGCGCAGCGCGACCGCGAGCAGCTCGTCGTAGGAGGCGCCCTGCTGGGGCTCGGTGAAGATACGGAAGTCCATGGGCCGAGCCTACGGAAGCGGCCCGCACCTGGTGCATCCGGGACAAGCGGGCGGATGCGGGCGGCGGGGCTTGGCAGGATCGCACCATGGACTACGGCTACATGCTCGGCTACTGGCGATCGGCCCCGCCCGCGGGAGCGCTCGAGGCGGTGCTCGCGGCGGAGCGGCTCGGCTTCGACTCGATCTGGACGTCGGAGGCGTACGGCTCGGACGCGTTCACCCCGCTCGCGTGGTGGGGCGCGTCGACGTCGCGGATCCGGCTCGCGACGGGCATCGCGCAGCTCTCGGCGCGCACCGCGGCCTCGACGGCGATGACCGCGATGACGCTCGACCACCTCTCGGGCGGCCGCGTCATCCTCGGGCTCGGCGTCAGCGGGCCGCAGGTCGTCGAGGGCTGGTACGGCCAGCCGTTCCCGAAGCCGCTCGCCCGGACGCGCGAGTACGTCGCGATCCTGCGCAGCATCATGGCGCGCGAGGCGCCCGTCACGGCGCCCGGGCCGCAGCTGCCGCTGCCGCTGACGGGGGAGGGCACGACGGGGCTCGGCAAGCCGCTCATCTCGACCCTGCACCCGCTGCGGCCGCGCATCCCCATCCACCTCGCCGCGGAGGGGCCTCGCAACACCGCGCTCGCCGCCGAGATCGCCGACGGCTGGCTGCCGTTCCTCCACTCGCCCTCGCAGGACCCCGCCGCGCGCGCGCTGCTCGCGGAGGGCTTCGCGAAGCGCGACCCGTCGCTGCCGCCGGCGGAGGCGTTCGAGGTGTCGGTGCCGGTGCCGATCGTCGTCGACCGCGACGTCGAGGCGGCTGCCGACCGCGTCCGGCCGATGATCGCGCTCTACGTCGGCGGGATGGGCGCGAAGGGCGCGAACTTCCACTTCGACGCCGTCGCGCGGCTCGGGTACGAGGAGGCGTGCCTGCGCATCCAGGAGCTCTACCTCGAGGGCAGGAAGGCCGAGGCGATCGCGGCGGTGCCGACGGCGCTCGTCGACGAGATCGCGCTCGTCGGCCCGATCGAGCGCGTGCGCGACGGGCTCGCGCGCTGGGAGGCGTCGGTCGTGACCCGGATCCTCGTGCAGGGCGACCTCGCGGCGCTCGAGGCCGTGGCGAGGCTGCGCGGCTAGGATCGACCGGTGCTCGTGGACTGGGACTCGTGGGGCGGCGACGTGCTCTCGCCCGAGGCGAAGGCCGCACGGCGCCCCGCGCCGCCCGCGCGCGTCGCCGCCGAGCGCGACCTCGTGATCGAGCGGGTCGACGGGTTCGTCGGCGCCGTCGTCGGCATCGAGGCCGGGCACGTGCGCCTCGAGGACCGCGCGGGCAGGGTGCGCCTGTTCCCGCTCGGGCGCGGCTTCCTCGTCGACGGCGCGGAGGTCGAGCTCGTCCCGCCCACGGCGACCCGGGCGGCGGCGCCGACCCGCACCGCGTCCGGCTCGCGCGCGGTCGAGGGGCTCAAGGCCCGCGTCGCGCTGCCGAGCCGCATCCTCGTGGAGGGCACGCACGACGCCGAGCTCGTCGAGCAGGTCTGGGGCCACGACCTGCGCGTGGAGGGCGTCGTCGTCGAGCCGCTGCACGGCGTCGACGACCTCGCGGGCATCGTCGCCGAGTTCGCCCCGACGCGCTCGCGCCGGCTGGGGATCCTCGTCGACCACCTCGTGCCCGGCTCGAAGGAGACGCGGATCGCCGAGGCCGTCATGCGCGGACCGCACGGTGCGCACGTGCGCGTCGTCGGTCATCCGTACATCGACATCTGGCAGGCGGTGAAGCCGGCGCGCCTCGGCATCGAGCGGTGGCCGGATGTGCCGCGCGGCGAGGACTGGAAGCGCGGCACGCTGCGCCGCCTCGGCATGCCGCACGAGAGCCAGGCGGATGTCGCGCACGCGTGGCAGCGGATCCGCGGCCGGGTGCGCGACTGGAACGACCTCGAGCCGGCCCTCCTCGCCCGCGTCGAGGAGCTCATCGACTTCGTGACGGCGCCCGCCGGCTGAACCCGTCCAATCCGCTCGCCCGAGGGCGGCGAACCCCTGATGCACGCAACACGACGAGGGATGCAGGGCATCCCCAGCACAGAGGAGTCGCACCATGCGGAAGTCCATCTTCCTCCGGACGGCGGTCGGTTTCAGCGCCGCCGCCGTGATCCTGGGGGCGAGCGCGTGCTCGTCGCCCGCCGACCCGGGCACGAGCACGGCCCCCGAGACCTCGGCATCGCCGATGGAGACCGAGTCGGGCTCGATGCTCAGCCCTGCCGGCACCGGCGACCCGTTCGCCGACGCGCGCACCGCCGCCGGCCACATGCCCATGACGGCCACGACGCTCGCCGGCGGCTTCGTCGGCGCGCTCGACATCCCCGGTGAGGCGGAGTCCGACGCGGCCAACCTGCGCGCCGACCTGACGTCGCTCCTCCAGGAGCACGTCTACCTCGCCGGCATGGCGGTCGCGACCGCCTACCACGCGGGCGCCGACTCGGCCCAGTTCGAGGCTGCTGCGGCAGCGCTCGACACCAACTCGGTCGACCTCTCAGAGGCGGTCGCGTCGCTCTCCGACGAGGAGCAGGGCGCGGCGTTCCTCGAGCTGTGGCGCCAGCACATCGGCTTCTTCGTCGACTACGCGGTGGCCGTCAAGGGCGGCGACCAGGCAGCGGCCGACGAGGCGCTCATGCAGCTGCAGGGCTACACCGAGGAGGCCGGCGCGTTCTTCGAGTCGATCTCCGGCGGCGAGCTGCCTGCGGACGCGGTCGCCGAGAGCCTGACGATGCACGTCGACACGCTCAGCGCCGCCATCGACGCCTTCGCGGCGGGCGAGCCGAACGCGACCGACGTGCTGCAGGAGGCCGCGGGCCACGTGGTCATGTCGGCCGAGACGCTCTCCGGCGGCCTCGCCGCCGCAGCTGGCCTCGAGGGCGACGTCTCCGACGAGGCCTCGACGCTGCGCTCGCAGCTGGTCGCGGGCCTGCAGGAGCACGTCTACCTCGCCGGCATCGCGGTCTTCACCGCCTACACGGCCGAGGGCGGCCCCGAGTCGCCCGCGTTCGAGGGCGCAGCCGCGACGCTCGACGCCAACTCGGTCGCGCTGAGCGAGGCCATCGGCTCGCTCGCCGGTGAGGAGAACGGCACGGCGTTCCTCGAGCTGTGGCGCGAGCACATCGGCTTCTTCGTCGACTACGCGGTCGCGATCGCGGGCGACGACGCCGCCGGTGCCGAGCAGGCGCTCGCCGACCTCGACGACTACCGGCCGACCGCCGGCGCCTTCTTCGAGGAGATCTCGGCGGGCGAGCTGCCGGCCGACGCGATCGCGGAGGGCCTCGGCATGCACGTCGAGACGCTCGCGGGCGCGATCGACTCGCTCAAGGAGCAGCTGGTCGACGCCGGCTGACGCCGGACGCACCATCCATGACGGCGAGGGCCGCGGCGGGAGCCGCGGCCCTCGCTCGTGCGCCGAGGGCGCTCAGACGATGGGCGGCACCTCGACGAAGGCGGGCAGCTTCGGGTCGCGGCCGTCGCCGGAGGAGCGGCCGGTGAAGCGCCGCCCGAGCCACGGCAGCACGTACTCGCGGTAGTACATGAGATCGCGGGGGCCCTCGGCGGTCGACGCGCCCGCGAGGTCGCGCCAGGCTTCCGGCGCCGGCATGCCGAGCGCCCGCAGCACGTTGCGCGCGACGTGGGCGTGGCCTGCGGCGTTGAGGTGCAGGCGGTCGCGCGACCAGAAGCGCGGCGCGGCGAGCTCGGGGTCGGACCAGTTGTCGACGTAGGGCGCGTCGAGGTCGCCGATCCGCGACTCCACCGCGCGCGCGAGCGCGTCGCCGCGCCGCTGCATGACGGCGCCGATCGGCATCACCCCGCTCGGGTTGCCGCCCGAGAGCAGGATGGGGCGGATGCCCGCGGCGGCGATGCGGTGGGCGGCGTCGGCGAGGCGCTCGCCGACGTGCTCGATCGAGACCTTGGGCCGCAGGATGTCGTTGCCGCCGCCGTTGATGCTGATCGCATCGGGCCCGAGCGCGATGGCCGCGTCGAGCTGCTCGTGCAGGATGGGCCCGAGCTTGCGGCCGCGGATGGCGAGGTTCGCGTAGCGCACGGGTGCTCCCTGCGCCGAGGCGAGGCCGGCGGCGACGAAGTCGGCCCATCCGCGCACCGAGCCGTCGGGGAGCTCGTCGCCCACCCCCTCGGTGAAGCTGTCGCCGATGGCCACGAACGATCCGATGCGCTGCACCCTCCCAGCCTAGGTGCCCCGCCCGCCGCCGGGGCAGGGCTAGAGTGGCTGTCGACACGGGAGTCCGGTGCGCCGGGCTGAGAGGAAGGCCGAAGCCTTCGACCGTCAAACCTGATCTGGATCATGCCAGCGCAGGGAGGACACTGCACCCGTGCCATCTCATCCGAGGAAGGCACCCAATGACCACCGCACCCACCGCATCCGCCCCGTCGACGGCGCCCGCGCGCCCCCGCACCCGCTGGCGGGTCGTCGACATCGTCGTCGCCGCCGTGCTCGGCGTCGCCACCGGCCTCCTGTTCGTGCTCTGGAACAGCGTCGGCTACGCCTGGTTCACCGCCATGGACGCGCTCACGCCGGGCTTCGGCGGGCTCGCCGTCGGCATCTGGCTCATCGGCGGCGTGCTCGGCGGCCTCATCATCCGGAAGCCCGGCGCCGCGCTGTTCGTCGAGCTGCTCGCCGCGAGCGTCTCGATGCTGCTGGGCAGCCAGTGGTCGATCGAGACGGTCTACTCCGGCATCGCGCAGGGCCTCGGCGCCGAGCTCGTCTTCCTGCTCTTCGCCTACCGCCGCTTCGGGCTGCCGGTCGCGATGCTCGCGGGCGTCGGCGCGGCCGCCGCCGCGTTCGTGCTCGAGCTGTTCCTGAGCGGCAACCTCGCCAAGAGCCCCGAGTTCCTCGGCATCTACCTCGGCAGCCTCGTCGTCTCCGGCGCGCTGCTCGCCGGCCTCGTCGGCTGGCTGCTGACGCGGGCGCTCGCCGCGACCGGCGTGCTCGACCGCTTCGCGTCGGGGCGGTCGCGCGCCCGGTGACCGGCTCCCGCATCCGCGCGCGCGGGTGGGGCTGGCGGCACGCAGGCCGCGCGGTGCCCGCCGTCGCCGGGCTCGACCTCGATGTCGAGCCCGGCGAGCGCGTGCTGCTGCTCGGCCCCTCGGGCGCCGGCAAGTCGACGCTGCTCGCGGCGCTCGCGGGTGTGCTCGGCGGCGAGGACGAGGGCGACGAGACCGGTGAGCTCGCCGTCGACGGCGCGCACCCGGCCGGGCTGCGCGGTACCGCCGGCCTCGTGCTGCAGGATCCGCAGGCCAACACGATCATGTCCCGCGTCGGCGACGACGTGGCGTTCGGCTGCGAGAACCTCGCCGTGCCGCGCGACGAGATCTGGCGGCGCGTGCGCGAGGCGCTCGCCGCGGTCGGGCTCGACGTGGCGCTCGACCGGTCGACGGCGGCGCTCTCGGGCGGCCAGCGGCAGCGCCTCGCGCTCGCGGGCGTGCTCGCGATGCGGCCGGGGCTCATCCTGCTCGACGAGCCGACCGCCAACCTCGACCCCGAGGGGGTCGTGGAGGTGCGGGATGCCGTGGCTCGCGTCGCCGCCGAGACCGGGGCGACGCTCGTGGTCGTCGAGCACCGCGTCGAGACCTGGCTGCCGGTCGTCGACCGCGTCGTCGTGCTCGCGGCAGGCGGCGGAGCGGTGGCCGACGGCTCGCCGGCAGCCGTCCTCGACGCCCACCGCGCGCAGCTCGCCCACGACGGCGTCTGGGTGCCGGGGCTCCCGGTCGAGGTCGCCCGCGGCGGGCGGCATCCGGGCGAGGCGCTCCTCGTGGGGGAGGCGCTGCGCTCCGGCCGCGACGGCGCCGCCGTGCACGAGCCGCTCGACGTGCAGGTGCGCGCGGGGGAGGCGCTCATCGTCACCGGGCGCAACGGCGCCGGCAAGTCGACCCTCGCGCTGACGCTCGCCGGCCTGCTGCCACCGGTCGCGGGCGCCGTGCGGGCCACTGCGCCGCTGCGGGGCGAGCTCGCGGCCGAGGCGCCCATCCGCTGGCGGCCGAAGCAGCTCGCGAGCCGCATCGGCACGGTCTTCCAGCAGCCGGAGCACCAGTTCGTCGCCGCGCGCGTGCGCGACGAGGTCGCGGCGGGGCTGCGTGCGCTGCGACTCCCGCAGCCCGAGGTCGACGCGCGCGTCGGCGGGCTGCTCGCCGCGCTGCGGCTCGACGCGCTCGCCGACGCCAACCCCTTCACGCTCTCCGGCGGCGAGCAGCGCCGGCTCTCGGTGGCGACGGTGCTCGCGCCCGCGCCGCGCGTGATGGTGCTCGACGAGCCCACGTTCGGCCAGGACCGCCGCACGTGGAGCGAGCTCGTGCGCCTCATCGCCTCGCTCGTCGACGACCGCGGCTGCGCCGTCGTCGCCGTGACGCACGACGCCGACGTCGAGCGGGTGCTCGGCGACCGCGTGCTGCGGCTGGGCGGCGAGCGGTGAGCGCGCTCGCTCGGGTCAACCCGGTCACGCCGCTGCTCGCGGCGGTGCTCTACTCGATCCCGATGCTGCTCACGATCGACGTCGTGAGCGCCGCGGTCGCGCTCGCCGCGTGGCTCGTGGTCTTCGCGGCCGCCGGCATCGGGCCCCGCACGGTGCTGCGCCGCGCGTGGCCGCTGCTCATCGCCGCGCCGCTGTCGGCGGTGAGCATGCTGCTCTACGCCGAGCCGGCCGGGCGCATCCACGCCCAGGTGTGGCTCGCCACCATCAGCGACCGCTCGATCGAGCTCGCGCTCGCGATCGGGCTGCGCGTGCTCGCGCTCGGCGTGCCGACGCTCGTCGCGCTCGTGGGCCTCGACCCGACCCGGCTCGCCGACGGGCTCGCGCAGGTCGCGCGCCTGCCGCACCGGTTCGTGCTCGCGGCGCTCGCCGGCACGAGGCTGTTCGGCGTGCTGGCCGAGGACTGGCGGCAGATCGCTCTCGCCCGCCGGGCGCGGGGCCTCGGCGACACGGGTGCGGTGCGGCGCGCGCTGCAGGCTGCCTTCGCGCTGCTCGTGGTGGCGCTGCGCCGCGGCGGCACGCTCGCGACCGCGATGGAGGCACGCGGCTTCGGCGGTGCCGAGCGCACCTGGGCGCGGCCCTCGACCGTCGGCCGCGCCGACGCGCTGCTGCTGATCCTGGCGATCGCCGTCGCGGCGACCGCGATCGGGGCGTCGCTCGCGGCAGGATCGTTCGCACCGGTGTGGGAGGGGGCGCAGTGACCATCACGATCGTCGACGGGCGCTCCGGCTCGGGCAAGACGGCCCTCGCCGAGCGCATCGCCGCCGGCTCCGGTGCGCGCATCATCCACATGGACGACCTCTACGCCGGCTGGCACGGCCTCGCGACCGGCTCGCGGCTGCTCGAGCGCGGCATCCTCGCGCCGCTCGCCGAGGGGCGGCGCGCCGTCTGGCGCCGCTGGGACTGGGCGGTGGGCGACTGGGGCGCGGAGGACAGCGCCGAGCCGGGCGAGGCGCTCGTCGTCGAGGGCTGCGGCTCGCTCACGCTCGAGAGCCGCGAGCACGCCGACCTCGCGATCTGGCTCGAGGCGCCCGAGGCGGTCCGGCGGGCGCGGGCGCTCGAGCGCGACGGCGACGACTCGTGGTGGATGCTGTGGCGCGAGCAGGAGGACGCGCACATCGCCGCCAACGGCCCGGTCGCGCTCGCCGACGAGGTGCGCGACACCGCGGGGCCGCTGCCGGGTGGGCTCCCTGCATCCGGCGCGTAGGCTTGCCGCCGGCATCCGCCGATGCCGCACGATCCTCGAGGAGGCCGCATGCCCATCCCGACGAAGGCGCTGCAGAAGACCGCAGCCGACCAGCCGTTCCGCGTCGCCACGATCGAGCGCCGCGACCCGCGCCCGAACGACGTGGTCATCTCCATCCAGGCCGCCGGCATCTGCCACAGCGACATCCACACCATCCGCGACGAGTGGGGCGCCGCGCCCTTCCCGCTCACGGTCGGCCACGAGATCGCGGGCATCGTCGAGGCCGTCGGCGACGCCGTCACGCGCCACGCCGTCGGCGATCGCGTCGGCGTCGGCTGCCTCGTCGACTCGTGCGGCGAGTGCGAGCAGTGCCTCGCCGACGAGGAGCAGGACTGCCTGAACGGCGCCGTCGGCACCTATGCCGCCGTCGATCGCGACGGCACCATCACGCAGGGCGGCTACAGCGAGCGCGTCGTCGTCGACGAGCGCTTCGTGCTGCGCATCCCGGATGGGCTGGAGCTCGACGTCGCGGCGCCGCTGCTGTGCGCCGGCATCACGCTCTACTCGCCGATCGACCGCTGGGGCGTGGGCCCCGGCAAGAAGGTGGCCGTCGTCGGCCTCGGCGGGCTCGGCCACATGGGCGTGCAGCTCTCGGCCGCGAAGGGCGCGGAGGTCACGGTGCTCTCGCGCAGCCGCGCGAAGGCGGAGCTTGCGAAGGAGCTGGGTGCCGCCAGCACGATCGCGACCGGCGAGGACGGCTGGGCCGAGGCGCACAAGGGCGAGTTCGACGTCATCCTCAACACCGTGAGCGCCGACCTCGACCTCGGCACCTACCTGTCGATCCTCAAGCCGCACGGCGCGATGGTGAACGTCGGCCTGCCGCCGGCGCCGCAGCCGCTGCACCTCGGCTCGCTCATCATGGGCGGCAAGGTGCTCGCGGGCTCCAACATCGGCGGCATCCGGCAGACGCAGGAGATGCTCGACTTCTGCGCCGAGCACGGCATCGGCGCCGTCATCGAGCGGATCGGCATCGACGACGTGGAAGCCGCGTACGACCGGGTGGTCGACGGCGACGTGCGCTTCCGCTTCGTCATCGACACTACGGCGCTCGCCGACGCGACGCCTGCCGCGTAGCGAGCGAGGGGTGGGCGGCTACGCCCACCCCAGCTCGTGGAGCTGCTCGTCGTCGATCCCGTAGAAGTGCGCGATCTCGTGCACGAGCGTCGTGCGCACCTCGGCGCGCAGCTCCTCGAGCGACTCGCTCGCGTCGAGGTGCGGCAGCCGGTAGACCATGATCCGGTCGGGCAGCTCGCCGAAGCCGTACTGCCCGCGGTCGGTGATCGCGACGCCCTCGTAGATGCCGAGCAGGTCCTCCTCGGGGTGCTCGTCCTCGACCAGGAACACGACGTTGTCGAGATCCTCGACCATCTCGTCCGGCAGCGCGTCGAGCACCTCCGTCACGAGCTCCTCGAACGCCTCGTGGCCCATCTCGAGCATGCGTCCCCCTCGGCTGTGCGCGATGCGCTCGAGCCTATCGACGGCCGCCGGGCGCGAGCCCGCTGCTAGCGTCGGGAGCACCATGAGCATCCCCGGCCGCCCGCCCCGCCCGAAGCGCCCGCAGCACGTCATGGAGGTCATCCGCACCGAGCGCATCGGTCCGAGCCTCGTGCGCGTGTGGATCGGCGGGGGCGGGTTCGCGACGTTCGCGCCCAACGCGTTCACCGACGCCTACGTGAAGCTCTCGTTCGCGAAGCCCGAGCTCGGCCTCGAGCCGCCCTACGACCTCGCGGCGCTGCGCGAGTCGCTCGCCCCCGAGGACCTGCCGGTCACGCGCACCTACACGGTGCGCGCGGTCGCCGACGACGCGCTCGCGATCGATGTCGTCGTGCACGGCGACGCGGGGATCGCCGGCCCGTGGGCGGCCCGGGCGCAGCCGGGGGAGCGCGTGGTGCTCAGCGGCCCCGGCGGCGCCTACGCCCCCGACCCGACGGCCGACTGGCACCTGCTCGCGGGCGACGAGTCGGCGCTGCCCGCCATCGCGAGCGCGCTCGAGGCGCTGCCGGCCGACGCGCGCGGCATCGCGATCCTCGAGGCGCGGGATGCCTCGGAGGAGATCCCGCTGCGGCACCCGGCGGGCGTCGAGGTGCGCTGGCTGCACCGCGGCGAGCCGAGCATCGCGACGACACGGCTGCTCGCCGACGCCGTCGCGGCGCTGGCGCTGCCGGAGGGCCGGGTGCACGCGTTCGTGCACGGCGAGCGGGAGTCGATGAAGGCGATGCGCGACGAGCTGCTCGGCCGGCGCGGGCTGCCCCGCGACCACGTGTCGCTCTCGGGCTACTGGGCGCTCGGCCGCACCGAGGACCGCTTCCAGGCCGAGAAGCGCGAGCCGATCGGCGAGATCCTGCCGCGCGAGGCATGAGCGCCGACGACGCCGCGATGGAGGCGGCCATCCTCGCGCTGCTCGCCGAGCGCCGCGACGGCGCCACCATCTGCCCGAGCGATGCGGCACGGCGCGTCGCGGGCGACGACCCGGCGGCGTGGCGGCCGCGGATGGACGACGCGCGGGCGGCCGCCGCGCGGCTCGTCGCGCGCGGCGAGGTCGTCATCACGCAGCGGGGGAGCGAGGTCGACCCCGAGCTCGCGCGCGGGCCGATCCGCATCCGTCGCACGCCGGATGCTGCGCCCGAGCACGAGTGAAGGCCCGGAGGATCTCCTCCGGGCCTTCATCTGGGTGCCTGGGTAGGTCACGTCCCCTGGGGTGGTGTAGTTCTCAGCTCGAGTGTCACGTCGTGAACGTGGTGAGCCATCGTGCGATGGTCAGTGAGAACCGACTAAAGCTACTCACAGGAAGACACAACGCACGATGGCT
>NZ_VOIR01000015.1:0-14079 GCF_007923295.1 Agrococcus sediminis
CGCTCAGCTCGGCCTGCTCGAGCGGGATCGGCCAGGCGATCGCGGCGGTCGGGTCGGCGAGGTTGAGGAACGTGTACTCGCTCTGCGCCTCGGCCGACCAGTGGTCGTTCACGAGGTACGAGTAGGCGGTGTCCTCCTCGAGCGCCTGGAACGAGTTGCCGACGCCGCGCGGCACGAACACCGCGATCGACGGGTCGATCTCGATCGTGAACGTCGCACCGAACGACGGGCC
This sequence comes from Agrococcus sediminis, assembly GCF_007923295.1. Lineage (GTDB taxonomy): Bacteria > Actinomycetota > Actinomycetes > Actinomycetales > Microbacteriaceae > Agrococcus > Agrococcus sediminis. The sequence continues at coordinate 233 of NZ_VOIR01000015.1, forward strand.
CTCGCGCAGGTCGACCCACGCGCCGAACACGCGGCCGGCGGCGACCGAGATGTACTTGTCCCACGGCTCGGCGTGGATGCCGCGGGTCACGCCCGCGGTGGCGTTGAAGGAGATGTTGTTCTGCACCGGGCCGAAGTCCGGCAGCCCGAGCGCCAGCTGCTTCTCGCGCTGCCAGTTCTCCTTGAACCAGCCGCGGTTGTCGCCGTGCACCGGCAGGTCGATCACGAGGAACCCCGGGATCGGGGTCTCGCGCACCGCGAGCTGCTTGCCCGTCTGCATCAGTCGCCCTCGGTCTCAGTGCCCGGCCTGGGCGTACTTCGCCTCGGCCTCAGCCTTCTGCTTGCGCCACCACGGCTCGTTCGCGCGGTACCAGTCGATCGTCGACGCGAGCCCCGCCTCGAAGTCGGTGAACGCCGGCGCCCAGCCGAGCTCCTCGCGCAGCTTCGTCGCGTCGATCGCGTACCGCATGTCGTGGCCCGGGCGGTCCTTCACGTGGTCGAACGCATCCGGCTCCTGCCCCATCAGCCGCAGGATCGCCTGCACGACCTCGAGGTTCGAGCGCTCGCCGTCGGCGCCGATCAGGTACGTCTCGCCGATCCGGCCCGACTCGAGGATGCGCAGCACCGCCGAGGAGTGGTCGTCGGCGTGGATCCAGTCGCGCACATTCTCGCCCGCCCCGTACAGGCGCGGCCGCACCCCGTCGATCACGTTCGTGATCTGCCGCGGGATGAACTTCTCCACGTGCTGGCGCGGACCGTAGTTGTTCGAGCAGTTCGAGATCGTCGCCTCGAGCCCGAACGAGCGCACCCACGCGCGCACCAGCAGGTCGGAGCCCGCCTTCGTCGACGAGTACGGGCTCGACGGGTTGTAGGGCGTCTCGGGCGTGAACTTCGCCGGGTCGTCGAGCTCGAGGTCGCCGTAGACCTCGTCGGTCGAGATGTGGTGGAAGCGCGTGCCGTGCTTGCGCGCCGCCTCGAGCAGCGTGAACGTGCCGATGAGGTTCGTGTGCACGAACGGCGACGGGTCCGACAGCGAGTTGTCGTTGTGCGACTCGGCCGCGTAGTGCACGACCGCGTCGGCGTCGGCGACCAGCGCGTCGACGACCTCCGGGTCGGCGATGTCGCCCACCACGAGCCGCACCCGGTCCTCCGGCAGGCCCGCGAGCGTCTCGCGGTCGCCCGCGTAGGTCAGCTTGTCCAGCACCACCACGTCGTGATCGGTGTTCGCGACCGCGTAGTGGACGAAGTTCGAGCCGATGAACCCGGCGCCGCCGGTGACGAGGAGCTTGCTCACTTGACGAGCATATAGATGTCGCGTCACGAAGACGTGTGGCGTCGCAGGCCCCGATACCGTAGGGCGGTACCCCGCAACTACGATCTGGCAACGCCGAACATGTCAACCGCCGAAAGACCGTCGCTCTGATGCGCATCCTGCTGCTCTCTCACTACTTCGAGCCGGAGGACGGCGCGCCGCAACGCCGCTGGCACGCTCTGCTGCAGCGCTTCGTGCAAGCGGGACACGAGGTGCACGTCATCTGCCCCCCTCCGCACCACCCGACAGGACGGATGGCCGCGAGGCACCGCAAGACGGCGGGCAAGTACCGCTACCGGGCCACCGAGTACGGCGCCAATATCTACCGCGTCTCCTACCTCTGGCACAACGGGCACATCGCAACGCGCACGCTCGACCATCTCTGGGTCGCGTTCGCATCGATGCGAGCGGCCTTCGCTCTTCGATTGATCAGGGGATTTCGGCCTGACGTGGTCATCGCAACCGCGCCAGGGCTACCGACGCTCCTGGCCGGTCATAGCGTCGCGCGGCTGCTGCGGGCGCCGCTGGTTGCCGAGATGCGCGACGCCTGGCCGGACCTGGTGTCCTACACGCCGGGACTCGTGCGTGGTCAGGGGTTCATCGGACGGTTCAAGCACCTCGTCCACGAGAAGGTCACGAGCCTGCAGCAGACAGCCGCGCATGTCGTCACGACGACGAGCGGGTTCGCGGAGGTACTGCGCCTTCGAGGCATCGAGCGTGTCACCGTCATCCGGAATGGCACGCTGCTGCGGCAGTACGAAGCGCTACCTCCCAGAGAGTCGGATCATCCGGAGCTCCGCGTGCTCTACATCGGCACGATTGGTCGAAGTCAGGGCCTCGATGTGCTGCTTCGCGCCGCATCGCGGTTGCGAGAGGCGGGCCTTCCCGCTTCCGTCCGCATCGTCGGTTCCGGAGCGGACATCCCGCGTCTGCGTCGCCTGAATGCGCAGCTCGGGCACCCGGTCGAGCTCATGCCACAGGTGCCGGCGTCGGCCGTGTTCGATCACTACCTGTGGGCGGACACCTGCGTGGTATCGCTTCGCGACTGGGAGCCCTTCAGCTGGACCGTGCCCTCGAAGCTCTACGAGCTGATGGCAGCGGGCCGCCACATCAGCGCACTGGTCGCCGGCGAGTCTGCCGACTTGGTCATCGAGACCGCTTCAGGCGACGTGGTGTCGCCCGGTGACGACGAGTCGCTCGCGCGACTCTGGACCGAGCTCATCCGTGACCCCTCTCGTCTACAGCGTGACGGTGGCGGACGCGCATGGATCGCGGAACACGTCGACTTCGATCGCATCGCCGAGCAGTACCTCGACCTGCTCGATTCGGTCTCCGAACGCGCCGCCGCATACTGAAGCCCTCAGGCGGGCACGAAGTCGGCCTCTCGCTTGCCGGTTCCGACGAGCTCGGCCATGGCAGCCACGGCTCTGCGACTCGCAAGTCCGTCGCCGTACGGGTTTGCGGTGTTCGCCATCTCTGCGTATGCGCGTGGGTCGTCGAGAAGCCTCAGCGTCTCGGCCACGATGCGAGCCCGATTCGCTCCCACCAGACGGACCGTGCCAGCGGCGAGCGCTTCGGGCCGCTCCGTATTGTCTCGCATGACGAGCACCGGCTTTCCCAGACTCGGCGCTTCCTCCTGGACTCCGCCTGAATCCGTGAGCACCAGCTTGGCTGCGGCCATCGCCTTGGTGAAATCGGCGTACGACAGGGGGGCGGTCACTGCGACGTTCTGGAGATGCTCGACGCGCGGGATCACGGCGTCCCGCACCACTGGGTTGCGGTGTAGGGGGAGCAGTATGGTCACGTCGGGTCTGGCTAGCGCGATGTCAGCAAGGGCGCTTCCGATGGCGGCCATGGCGTCGCCCTGGTTCTCGCGACGGTGGGCGGTAGCGAGGATGATCGGCCGGCCCTCTGTCAACAGTGCATCCAGCGCCGGGTCATCCGAGGGGCGCACCCATCGAGAAGCGGTCAGGAGGGCGTCGATCACGGTGTTGCCGGTGACCCTGACGCGATCGGGATCCACGCCTTCCCGCAGGAGGTTCTCTGCCGCATGAGCTGTCGGTGCTAGATGCAGGCGACTGACCTGCGAGAGCAGCCTCCTGTTCGCCTCTTCCGGGAACGGTGAGTCGAGGTCGCCCGTCCGCAGACCGGCCTCCAGATGCACCACTTTGATGCCCCGATTGAACGCAGCGAGTCCCGCTGCCATGGCGGTCGAGGTGTCGCCTTGCACGACCACCAAGTCCGGACGTTCGATGAGCATCACGTCATCGACACCGTCGATCGCGCGCGCAACGATGCTGTTCAGCGACTGTCCCGGCCGCATGAGGTCCAGGTCGTAGCGCGGAACGATCTCGAACAGCGAATTCACCTGGTCGAGCATCTCGCGGTGCTGGCCCGTCACCACTGCCGTCGCATCGAACCGCTCGTCGTCCTCGAGCGCGGCGATCAGCGGTGCCACCTTGATGGCCTCCGGTCGCGTGCCGTAGACGACTGCCACCTTCGTCGCTGCCGCGCTCACTGCTCCTCGGCTCCAAGGGCGATCGGGGGAAAGGAGTCCTGCGCACGGGCGATGGCCCCGGCAGCGGCGTCAGTCTTGTTCTGGGCGAGACTGTGCGCGTAGTAGCGGTACAGGGCGGCGACCTCTTCCGCCGGACCGTCAGCGACGAGCAGCCCGCGATCCAGCCACAGCGCCCTCGTGCACATCTCCTCGATCGTCTTCGCCGCATGGCTGACGAGGAAGACTGTTCCGGCCCGAGTGATCAAGTCGTGCATCGCTTCCTTCGATCGCTCCCCGAAGGAAGCGTCACCTGTCGCCAAGGCTTCGTCGATCATGAGGATCTCCGGGTCGGCTGCGACCGAGATCGCGAAGCGCAGCCGTGCGCCCATGCCTGAAGAGTAGGTGCGCATCGGTTGCCGGATCGCGTCGCCGAGCCCGGCGAGCTGCTCGATCCGCTCCTTGGCGAAGTACGCGTCGTCTGGCGACATCCCCATCGCGAGCGTTCCGAGCCAGATGTTGTCCTCACCTGAGAGATCCGGTACCAGGGCGGCACTGACGCCGAGCAGCTGCGGCTGCGCCGACGCGACTACGGTGCCGGATGTCGCCGGCTGGAGGCCTGCCAGCACTCGCAGCAGAGAGCTCTTGCCCGATCCATTGAGCCCGACAAGCCCAACCATCTCGCCCTCTCTCGCGGCGAGGGACACTCCTCGGAGCACGGGCCCCGTGACGGACGAGCGCGAGCTTCGACGAAGCGGCGATCGGCGCTCGGACCGTTGCACGGTATAGCGCAGTCGGATGTTCTCCGCCGCGATCGTGACCTTCGGGTCGTCGCTCAGATGCCACGCGTCGACGGGGTTACTCGCGCCCATATCGCTCCTCGTCGCGCCAGAAGAGCGCGAATCCAACGGTCAGCAGCCCAGCGGTCCACAGCAGCAAGGAGAGCCATTGGGATGCAGGAGGAGCGCCCCCGTCGATCAGCGCCGTCCTGTACATGTCGAGCACGAGATAGATCGGATTGGCCTCGATGATGGCCAGGGCAGTCGGGTGCTCGATGAAGCGCTCGATCGGGAAGATGACCGCCGACCCGTACATCAGGAAGCGCGTTGCGAAGCTCATCGCCTGCGCGAGGTCCGGCAGCAGCGAGCCGAGCCAGCCGAACAACAACGCGAAGCCGAGGTTCATCGCCGTGTGGAGAGCCAACAGGACGGGGAAGAAGGACCATGAAGCGGTCGGCAGCTCGTGAGGAGGGATCGCCATGAGCGCGATGAACATGACACCCATCGCGGGGAAGGCGACGAAGAGCTCGCGCAGCACGAGCGAGGCCGCCAGCGCAGCTCTGGGGAACGCGAACGCGCGGATCATGGGCTTCGAGCTGCGGATCAGCGTCGCGCCGCCGGTGATCGCATGGCTCGTCAGCTGGAACATGAAGACGCCGACGAGGATGAACGCGACGTAGTTCGAGCTTGTCTCTCCAAGACGCAGCAGCAACCCGAAGATGACCCAGTAGAACGCCGCGTCCAGGATGGGGCGCAATATGAACCAGCCCATGCCAAGACGCTCGTTGGAGTACTTCGTCAGCGCCTCGCCTCGGGCGCCGGCCCAGATGAAGTGCCGGCGATCCCAGAGCTCTGTGGCGTACTCGCGGAGTGGAGGGCGGCTGCCGACTCGTCGCAGATGGCTCAAGCTGCCGTATCGGTCCTGCAGCTCGCTCCGCATGGGCGCGGACAGCAGCGCGTCCCCGGCCTGGCGCGTCGACCAGGCGCGACGCCACTGAGATCGGAGGCCTCGAGTCTCAGGGCGCTTCGGCGTTCTGGTCATCGGATTCCTGAGCATTCGTTGGAGGCGCTTCCTGTTCGGTCAATCCTCGCACACGGCGCCACGGCTCCCGTTACGAGGCGCGCACGTCACCACGGCCATCCGCTCTGGCCCCGATGACCGCGAACCCTTCTCGATATGTCGAGCCAACAGCAGCCCAAGTCCTGCCTCTGGCGCGCTCGAGGCCCAGCTCGACGAGCTTCGCCCTCACACCGCCATCTGAGGCGAGCGTGGTGATCTGGTGGGCAAGGGCCGATGCATCGCCCGCGGGCACTGCAGAGCCGGCCCTTGCGAGCACCGGACCGATGATCTCGAGGAGCGGCGCCAGTGCGCTCACGATCAGCGGCCGGCCGCTGGCCATAGCCTCGATCGGCTTCAGCGGCGAGACAGTGCGTGTCACCTCGAGATCCAGCCGCGGAACCACGACGACGTCCAGCGCGTCGCGGTACAACGCGGCGGCGCCCCGGTCGACGCGACCGGTGAAGACGACGACGCCGGTCAGGCCGGCTGCCGTGGCCCGGGCCTCGAGTGCCTGTCGAGCGGTGCCCTCGCCCACCAGCAGCACGCGCACGTCCACCCCATCGGAGCGCGCCATGCGCACGGCATCCAGCAGGACGTCGAAGCCCTCATAGTCCACGAGCGATGACGTCGAACCGACCCAGAACCCGTCGCGCGGAAGCCCGATCACTGCGCGGGCGTCCGGCGGCGTCCGGGCGGAGCGGTCGAGCAATGCAGCATCGATGGCATTCGGCACGAGCTCGATGCGTCCCCGAGGAACTCCTCGCTGCGCCAAGTCATCGCGCATGCTGCTCGACAGCGTGAAGACGATGTCTGCGGCGTCAGCGAGTTCGGCCTCCCGCTCGCGGGTCAAGCGGAAGCGCTCGCTCGAAGACGCGCGCTGCCGAGCCTCCTCGCTGCCGAGCCCCGCGACCCAGGTCTGCTCGAGCATGCCCCGCACCTCGTACGCCCAGGGAAGGTCGAGCGCCTTCGCGACTTCGCGAACGACGATCGCGTTCGGGTAGTGCGTCGTGGTCTGCAGCGCGATCGGCTGCACCCGCCCGGCCAACGACAGCAGCGCATCCGCCTGCTGCGCGAGCCGTCCATCGGGGGTCGCGGGGAGGTGGCGGGGCAGTGCGCGGTAGTACTCGATGCCGTCGACCACGTCGAGCGCCGCGGCGCCGATCCCACCCACGACCACCGGGTAGCCGACGCGCGTCATCGCGGTCGGCGCGAGGCCCGCCTCGCGCTGCGCCATCAGCACCGCGTGCGACCGGACGGTGTAGCCGGACTGCGTGTGGGGGAGGGAGTTCGTCAGGAGGTGCAGGACGCCCGACCACGGCTCGCCGATGGGGGCGCTGCCGCCCGCGTCCCAACGTAGCCGCGTCCCGGGCGTCATGAGCGCCAGCTCGGCGCGCAGCACGCGATGGAGGCGTGTCCGCGGGGCCCCGTCGGCGAGGAGGGAGATCGCCTTCGAGGCCTCGCCCAGCTGCCAAGCGGCGCGCGCACGGGCGACCGGGTGGACTGCCGGATCGTCGGCGATCAGCTCTGGACGACCCGACGCGTGCGCGATCTCGGCCGCCAGGCGGCCGAGCGAACCTCTTGTCGAGAGCTCCTCGAGCATCGCTCGTGTGGCGGTGAGGTCGCCCGAGAGCCAAGTCCGGGTGAGCTCGCGCTCCGGGCCTCCCGCAGCACGAGCGAGCGACAGCAGGGCGCTGCGAGCGCGAGGGAAGCGTCGTGCGATCTGCACCCCGAAGGTGAGCGGGTCCTCCAGCAGTGAGCGCGACGCGGTGCTGCTCGCCATCGCGACGTTGTGCGCCAGGCGCGAGGCTCGACGGGCTCGACCCTCTTCATGCATCCCGTCACGCGCGCCGACCTCAGACATGACGGCAATTCTTCCACCCACTAGCCTGACCCCATGCCGCATTCCGTCACCAAGGTCGTGATTCCTGCTGCGGGCCTCGGCACGCGATTCCTCCCGGCGACCAAGGCGCTCCCGAAGGAGATGCTCCCGGTCGTCGACAAGCCAGCCATCCAGTACGTGGTCGAAGAGGCGGTGCGTGCCGGATTGCCCGATGTGCTGTTCGTGACCGGGCGGAACAAGAATGCGCTGGAGAACCATTTCGATCGCGCGACGGAACTTGAGGGCATCCTCATGAAGAAGGGCGATGAGGATCGCCTCTCGCGCGTCGCCGAGTCGACCGATCTGGCGAATGTGCATTATGTGCGGCAGGGAGACCCGAAGGGGCTCGGGCACGCTGTCCTCCGATCGAAGGCTCACGTGGGCGACAATTCGTTCGCCGTGCTGCTCGGCGATGACATCATCGACGGCCGCGACCACCTGCTCGAGCGCATGCTCGAGGTGCATGACGTGCGCGACACCTGCGTCGTGGCGCTCATGGAGGTCGACCCGTCGCAGGCGCACCTCTACGGGATCGCCACCGTCGAGGCGACCGATGAAGACGACGTCGTGCGCGTCCGCGGCCTCGTCGAGAAGCCCGAGAGCGGCTCCGCGCCTTCGAATCTGGCGATCGTCGGGCGCTACGTGCTGAAGCCCGAGATCTACCCGGTGCTCGAGCAGACGCAGCCCGGCCGCGGCGGCGAGATCCAGCTGACGGATGCGCTGCTGACGATGGCCGAGGACGACTCCGACGGCGGCGTGCACGGCGTGATCTTCCGCGGCCGCCGCTATGACACGGGCGACCGGCTCGACTACATCAAGGCGAATGTCGAGATGGCGACCGAGCGGGAGGACATCGGCCCCGGCCTGCGCTCCTGGCTCAAGGAATTCGCCGCTGCTCTCGACGACTGAGCCTTTCCTCATGTACCCCTATTCTTCGTAGGCTCGGAATAGGTGCAGCGAGCTGAATGCGCTACCTTTTGCGCATGGCAAAGAAGACCTTGGTCCAGCTCGTCGATGACTTCACGGGTGACGCGATCGACGACGGCGCAGGCCGCACCGTGCGCTTCGCATTCGATGGAGCCGAGTACGAGATCGATCTCAACAATGCGCACATCGAGGAGTTCGAGAACGACCTCGAGCGCTACATCCGCGCCTCGCGTCGCGTCTCCGGCCGCCGCAAGACGTCGAACGCGTCGCCCAGCCGTCGCGGCGGCAGCAGCGAGACCGCAGACATCCGCGAGTGGGCGGAGTCGCAGGGGCTGAAGGTCGCGACGCGCGGCCGCATCCCGGCGGACATCGTGGAGCGCTACCGGAATCGGTGATGCTGTGAGTGTGTGAGGAGGGCCGCCCGGTGGGCGGCCCTTCTTGGTGGTCTCGTGACGCGTGCCGAGCTGCGCCCGGCGCGCTCCTCGACCAAGCGGGAGGTGGCGGGAGCAGCAGGGCTCACCCCAGCAGCTCGTCGATGCGGGCCGCGATGAGCGCGAGGCCCTCCTCGTCCGGATGGAGGTCGTCCGGCGCGATGAGGTCGGGACGGCCGGCGAAGAGGTCGCCGAGGTCGAGGTACTCGGCGCCAGCGGACGTCGCCTCGCGCTCCACGAGGCGGCGCAGCTCCACCAGCGACTGCGGCGTGGGGGAGTCGTCCCAGAGCGGCGAGGTGACCACGAGGCGGGCGTCCGGCAGCTGCTGCCGCAGCTCGCGGTAGAAGGCGACCACCGCGGGCTCGAGGTGCTCCCGCGCCAGGTCATTGCGCCCGCCCGACACGATGACGACGTCGGGAGCGTGCGCCGCCGCATCCGCCAGCATCCCGACATAGGCGGTGCAGCCAGCCGGAGGGCACAGGCCGTCGGCGCGGCCGGTCGCGTAGCCGGTGCCGGGGATCGCCAGGTTGACCACGCGCCAGCCGCGGCGCTCGCCGAGGATCGCGGGGAAGCCGCTGCCGTCGAGCGACGTGCCGGTGCCGACGGTGTAGGAGTCGCCCATGAAGACGGCGACCGGGGCGTCGGGCGGGAGGGAGGCGTCGGGCATGCTGCTCGTCTGCGGGTCGGGGGATGCGGTGGGGCGCGGCCAGAGGGCGATGGCCAGCAGGAGGGCGAGGGCGGCGATCGCGGTGAGGGCGACTGCCTTCGTGCGGCTGGTCATGGTCTCGATACGCGCCCGGACTTCGTCCGGAAGCTACTCGACCATCGGGGGAGGAGTGACCAGCGGGGGAGGAGTGACCAGCGCGCGCACGGCCTCCAGCGGGACCGGCAGCCACGTGGGGCGGTTGCGCACCTCGTAGACGACCTCGTAGAGGGCCTTGTCGAGCAGGAGGGCGCGCAGCACCGGGTCGTCGGGATCGACCGGGCCCGCCTCCTCCGCGTAGCCGGCCAGGAACTCCGACTGCCGCTGGAAGACCCAGTCGCCCGCCGACGCGCAGTCGGCGTCCGGCAGCTCCTGCAGCGCCGAGCCCGCGGCGTAGTCGAACGAGCGCAGCATGCCTACGACGTCGCGCAGCGTCGGCTCGCGCACCGAGCGCTCGTGCATCGGGCGCAGCGGCTCGCCCTCGAAGTCGAGCAGCAGCCAGCCGCCGTCGGCGCCGCGCAGCACCTGCCCGAGGTGCAGGTCGCCGTGGATCTGCTGCAGCTCGCCGATCGAGGTGATCTCGCGCAGCCGCGCCGCCGCCGCGTCCAGGCCCTCGTCGAGTCCGGCGAGCGCTTCGGCGGCCTGCTCGCGCGCCCACGCGAGCCGCTGCTCGAGGCCCGTGACGAACCGCAGGGTGTCGGACTCCGTCGCCGCTGCCGTGCCGAGCGCATCCGCCAGGTCGTGGTGCACCGTCGCCACCGCGGCGCCGAGCGCCCGCGCGTCGGGCAGGTCGCGCTGCTCGCCGCGCAGCGTCGCGAGGGCGTGCTGGCGGAACAGCTCCCATGCGTCGTCGGCGCCCGCGACGAACTGCGAGACGGCCAGCAGGTGGCCGGTGACGAACGCGTCGCCGGCCGGCCAGGTGCCCGCGAGCGACGCGAGCAGGTGCGGCACTCGCCGGCAGCCGGCGCGGGTGAGCGCGCCGGTGACCACCACGTCGGGGTTGTCGCCGGGGGAGACGACGCGGAACACCTTCGCGATCCAGGTGCCGGCGCCGCCGATGATGGAGGTGTTCGACTGCTCGCCGGCGATGACGCGGATGCCGCCGGCCGGCGCGGGCGCGGAGGTCGCGTCGCCCGCGAGGCCGTCGACCTCGCGCGCTCCGGCTGCCACGTCGAGGATCGCCTGCACCGCCCGGCGGTCGGCGCAAGCGTCGACGAGCCAGCGGCCGGTGAGCTGCGCGATCGGTGAGGCGCCCGGCTCGTCGCGCCAGGCGACCGGCACCTGCAGCAGCGTCTCGCCCGCGCGCAGCAGCAGGATCGCGGCGTCGGCCTCGGGGAGGTCGTAGCGCTGCTCGAGGGAGACGTCGAGCTGCTGGCCCTTCGACGGGTACCAGCGGGTCGTGGGCATCCACGCGGCGATCGCGTCGACGACCGCGGGGGCGTCGAAGCTCGGAGCGTCGGGCAGGGTGGTCGCGCTCATGCGGGCCATCATGCCGCGCGCACTTGGACGTGGGCTGGCCGTCGGAGCGGAGAAAGCATCGTCATCTCCGCCCAGCGGCGCTACTGCACGAGTGCGCGCAGTTGTTGTGCGACTGCGTCGTTGATGGAGTTGTGGTCGCCGAGGACGATGACCTGGTCGGGTTGGAGTCGCTCGATGGCTTGCTGGGTTGCACCGGGGAGTGTGGCCTGCTGGCTGAGGAGGACGGGTGCGCCCTGGGCGCCGGCGAGTGCGGCGCCGGCGAGCGCGTCGGGGAACTTCGCGCCGGAGGCGACGTAGACGCGGTCGGCTTCGGGGAACTGGGCAGCGATCAGGCTGGCGGTCTGGTAGCGGTTGCTGCCTGCGATGCGGGTCGTGGGGGCGTAGGCGTGGAGCGAGCTCATGACGGAGGCGCTGACGGATGGGGTGCCGCCGAGGACGACGATCCTGTCCGGGTTCAGCCTGCCGAGCGCCTGGCTGACGCTGCTGGGAAGGCTGGTCGGGTTCGTCAGCAGCACTGGCGAGCTGGTGGCGCCGGCGAGGGAGGCGCCGGCGAGCGCGTCGGGGAAGTTCAGGCCCGAGGCGATGTAGACGGTGCCGACGTCGGTGCCGAAGGCGCGGGAGATCTCGGCGGCGGTGGCGTAGCGATCGGCGCCGGCGATGCGGGAGACGTTGCCGTAGGCGTCGAGCTCTGCTGCGAGCGCGCGGGAGAGGGTGGGCTCGCCTCCGAGCAGCACGATGCGCTGCGGTTGCAGCCGTTCGAGCGCTCGCGCGGTGGCGGTCGGGAGGGTGTCGCGCTGGGAGAGCAGCACGGGTGCGTCGCGCTGCGAGGCGAGCGCTGCGCCTGCGAGCGCGTCGGGGAAGTTCGTGCCCGAGGCGATGTAGACGGTCTCGACACCGGGCGCGAACCGCTCGGCGATCGCGGCGGCAGTCTCCCATCGGGAAGAGCCGGCGACGCGCACCAGCGCGTCGAACGGCGTGACGGCGGCCGACGCGGTCGAGGCGGGTGAGGTACCGGCGGCGTTGACCGCGACGACCGTGAACGTGTAGCCGGTGCCGTTCGCCAGACCGGTGACCGTGGCGGTCGTGGCGCTGCCGGGGACGGTCGCGGTGCGACCACTCGGGCTCGCGGTGACGACGTAGGAAGTGATCAGCGAGCCGCCGTTCGATGACGGGGCGGACCATCGGACCTCAGCAGACGAGACTCCGGGGGTGGCGGTGACCGAGCTGGGGGCGCTGGGAACGGTGCGTGGAGTGACGGCGGCCGACGCCGTCGAGGCGGGTGAGGTACCGGCGGCGTTCACCGCGACGACGGTGAACGTGTAGCCGGTGCCGTTCGTCAGACCGGTGACCGTGGCGGAGGTCGTGCTGCCGGAGACGGTCGCGGTGCGGCCACCCGGGCTCGCGGTGACGACGTAGGAGGAGATCGACGCGCCGCCATTCGACGACGGAACCGCCCAGGTGACTGCAACGGACGTGTCGCCGGGTGTCGCCGCGACAGCCGTGGGAGCGCTGGCGACAGTGCGGGGGGTGACAGCGGCGGAAGCGGCCGAGGCGGGAGAGCTGCCGGCGGCGTTCACCGCGACGACCGTGAAGCGGTAGGACGTGCCGTTGGTGAGGCCGGAGACGGTCGCGGTCGTCGAGGTGCCGGCGACCGTGGCTGTGCGGCCGCCGGGACTTGCGGTGACGATGTAGGAGGAGATCGCGGCTCCGCCGTTGGAGGCCGGGGCGGCCCAAGCGACCGCGGCGGAGCCGTTGCCAGGGGTGGCGCTGACTGCGCTCGGCGCGCCGGCGACGGTGCGGGGCGTAACCGCGGACGACGGGGCCGACGCAGGGGAGTTGCCGGCGGCGTTGACCGCGATGACCGTGAATGTGTAGCCGGTGCCGTTGGTCAGGCCGGTGACCGTGGCGGAGGTCACGCTGCCGGGGACGGTCGCGGTGCGACCGCCTGGGCTCGCGGTGACGACGTAGGAGGAGATCGTCGAGCCGCCGTTCGATGCCGGGGCGGACCATCGGACCTCAGCAGAGGATGCTCCGGGGGTGGCGGTGACCGCGCTGGGGGCGCTGGCGACGGTGCGGGGGGTGACAGCGGCGGAGGCGGTCGAGGCGGGTGAGGTGCCGGCGGCGTTGACCGCGACGACGGTGAACGTGTAGGCGGTGCCGTTCGTCAGGCCGGTGACCGTGGCGGAGGTCACGCTGCCGTCGACGGTCGCGGTGCGACCGCCTGGGCTCGCGGTGACGACGTAGGAGGAGATCGGCGAGCCGCCGTTCGACGACGGAACCGCCCAGGTGACGGCTGCGGAGGTGTTGCCGGGTGTCGCCGCGACAGCGGTGGGAGCGCTGGCGACGGTGCGGGGGGTGACGGCGGCGGAGGCGGCCGAGGCTGGTGAGCTGCCGGCGGCATTGACCGCGACCACGGTGAACGTGTAGGCGGTGCCGTTCGTGAGGCCGGTGACCGTGGCGGTCGTCTCAGTGCCGGTGACGGTCGCGGTGTGACCGCCCGGGCTGGCGGTGACGACGTAGGAGGAGATCGCCGCTCCGCCGTCGGAAGTCGGAGCAGTCCAACTGACCTCTGCCGATGCATTTCCCCCTCGAGCCAGGACTTCTGTCGGCGGCGTCGGGGGGGCAGGGACGACTCCATTGACGACGTTGACGGTGTTGTCGAAGCCGGCCTCTACTCCGGGTGGTCCGTAGTTGCCGCGCAGGTCGCGCAGTTGACCGACGGAGAGGTGCCAGGCGCCCGGTGCGGCGCCTTGCGGGATGGTCGCGGTGCCCTCCCACCAGCCG
>NZ_VOIR01000015.1:14160-291752 GCF_007923295.1 Agrococcus sediminis
AACACCAGGCTTGGTGTTTCCGCGCCCGCTTGATCGTCGGTGATGCGCACACGCGCGGTGACTCCAGCGTCGACGTCGGTGACGTCGACCTCGCGCGGATCGATCTCGATGCCTGCGAGTTGCGGAGCCGAAACATCGGCGGGCACTCCGTTGATGACGTTGATCGTGTTGTCGAAGCCGGCCTCTACTCCGGGTGGTCCGTAGTTGCCGCGCAGGTCGCGCAGTTGACCGACGGAGAGGTGCCAGGCGCCCGGTGCGGCGCCTTGCGGGATGGTCGCGGTGCCCTCCCACCAGCCGTCCTGCAGGGTGCCTTCGACCAGAGTTGTGTTGTAGAAGCTGGCGTGCTGACGAGAGTCCTCGCTGAAGAACACCAGGCTTGGTGTTTCCGCGCCCGCTTGATCGTCGGTGATGCGCACACGCGCGGTGACTCCAGCGTCGACGTCGGTGACGTCGACCTCGCGCGGATCGATCTCGATGCCTGCGAGTTGCGGAGCCGAAACATCGGCGCTGCTCGTGGTGGCCAGAGGAACCTGCTGCATGGACATTGCGACAGTCGGGAGCAGTGCGGCCAACGCCAGGGCCAGAAATCGTCTGAGGGAAGCCACGATGGCCTTTCGCGCGCATAGCGCGATCCTTGCGCGCTACTGGGGTTCGCTCAGTATTGCACCCTTGGTCGTCCGCCCGGAGCGCGTCGGATGTACCCCACTTGGGGTACACTCGTTGTCCATAAGCGAACTACTTGAACCCAGCACCACCTACAGCGACGCGCAGATCGAGGAGATCCTCGCCGACCTGAACGCCAACGTCCGCGGGCTGCAGAGCCTGCACGTCTGGGCCTCCCAGCAGGACTTGGAGCTCGCCCGGCTCACGGCCGGAGCGAACCTGACCTACATCCGCCTCGCCGGGCGCGACGAGCACGGTCATCCGATCGTGCTCATGCTGCTCGACCACGTCTGGGAGAGGGCCATCTGAGATGCCGGAGCACCTGGACTGGACCTTCTACGTCACGATCGGCGCGGTCGCGCTGTTCCCGGCGCTCGTGGGGCTGCTGGTGTTCGTGCTGCGCCGGGTGATCATCCGGCGGCATCCGGAGATCGACGAGGGGTAGACCGCGTCCCGCAGGCGCTGCCTGCCGCTGGGACTCCCGCGAGCACGGATAGCCTGGTCTCGAGTCGGTTCGAGGCTTGCGGAGCGCGCTCTGCGGCCAAAGACGACCTCCCGTCGAATCCCGCGCCCGCTGCCCCGCTGCATCCGGGCATGACCGCCCAGGAGCACCATGAAGATCGTCGTCGTCGGCATCGGATACGTCGGCCTCTCGAACGCCGTGGTGCTCGCGCAGCACCACGAGGTCGTCGCGGTCGATCTCGATGAGCGCCGCGTCGCCCAGGTCAATCGACGCGAGTCGCCCATCGTCGACTCCGAGCTGGAGGCCTACCTGCGAGAGCAGTCACTCCGTCTGACGGCCACCGGCGACCTTGCCGTCGCGCTCGACGGCGCTGAGGTCGTCGTCGTCGCGACGCCGACCGACTACGACCCGGCGGAGGACTTCTTCGACACGTCATCGGTCGAGTCCGTCATCGCATCCGTGGTCGAGCACGCCCTTGACGCCACGATCGTCGTGAAGTCGACGGTGCCGGTCGGGTTCGTCGAGCGGATGCGCAGCGTGCACCCGAGCGCGCATGTGCTGTTCTCTCCGGAGTTCCTCCGTGAGGGCCGAGCGCTGTACGACAACCTCCACCCCTCCCGCATCGTCGTCGGCGATACCGGCGAGCGAGGACGCATGTTCGCGGATCTGATGCTCGAAGGAGCGCTCGACAGCTCGGTGCCCGTGCTGCTGACGGGGCCCACCGAGGCGGAGGCGATCAAGTTGTTCGCCAACACCTATCTGGCGCTGCGAGTCGCGTACTTCAACGAGCTCGACACCTTCGCGGTCACGCACGGGCTCGACGCTGCGCAGATCATCGAGGGTGTCGGCCTCGACCCACGCATCGGCACCCACTACAACAACCCCTCCTTCGGCTATGGCGGCTACTGCCTGCCGAAGGACACCAAGCAGCTGCTCGCCAACTACCGCGACGTGCCGCAGAACCTGATCGCGGCAGTCGTGTCGGCCAACACGACGCGCAAGGACTTCATCGCGGCCGACATCCTGCGTCGCGCTCCCCGGGTCGTGGGCATCCACCGACTCATCATGAAGACCGGCTCCGACAACTTCCGCGCGTCGTCCATCCAGGGCGTCATGAAGCGGCTCAAGGCCAAGGGCGTCGAGATCGTGCTCTACGAGCCGAGCCTCGAAGACGACACGTTCTTCGGATCTCCGGTGGTCCGAGACCTCGACGAGTTCAAGCGTCGCGCCGACGTCATCGTCGCGAACCGGCAGTCCGACGAGCTGTCCGACGTCGCCGACAAGGTCTACACGCGGGACATCCACGGCCGCGACTAGTGCCGTGAGCCACCGCTCCCGCTATCGGCGACTATTCGACGCGAGACGCCGGGGTAGCCGGGTTCGCGACCGCTGACGCCGGCGCGGCCGCCGGTGCCGGCAGGCGGCGCAGCAGCCGGCGGATGACGAGCCAGGCGACGAGCGCCAGGATCGCGAGCGCGACGAGCGCCGGGATCGACTGGCCGAGCGCGTACAGCGCCGTCGCGCCCCAGGCGAGGAACGCGCTCCAGCCCGCCACCAGGCCGTCCCAGAAGCTCGGCGTGCCCGTCGGCCCCTCGACCGTCGTCGAGCTGATGCGCACCTCGATCGTCGACATCGCCACCTGATCCTCGAGCGCCCGCTGCTCCGACAGCAGCTGCTCGAGCTCGCTCGTGCGCTGCGTCAGCTGCGCCTCGACCTCGAGCAGCGTCTCGGTGTCGGCCGCCGTCGCCAGCAGGTCGGTGAGGCGGTCGACGGATGCGCGGGAGGCCTCCACCCGCACCTCGAGGTCGCGCACCTGGTCGGTCACGACCTGCTCGCCGAGATCCACGCTCGTCACCTCGCCGAGCCCGCGCAGCGCCGTGAGCAGATCCTCGACCTGCGTCGCCGGCACGCGGACGGTGAGCATCGCCCATGCCGGCTGGAAGTCGGTCGACGCGCCCTCGGCCCGCCGGTCGATCGAGCCGCCACGGGCCTCAGCGGCGTCGGCCACCGCATCCGCCATCGTGATCGGGTCGCCAACCCGCATGCTCATGGTGCCCGAGATGATGACGGCGCGATCCTCGTCGGGGGCCTCCTCGGGCTGGCCGCCCCCGCTCGCGCCCTCGTCGCCGCCGGAGTCGGAGCCGGGCTGCGGGGCGACGTCGGGCTGCTCGGCCCAGTCGGGGGCGCTGCCGTCGGTGACGGGGGCGCCCGGATCCACCGCGGACTGCCCGCCGCCGAGGGCGCCGCAGCCGGTGAGGAGCACGCTGCCGGCGATGACGATGCCGGCCATCGAGAGGAGTCTGCGGGTCATGCTCTCACTGTGCGCCTGTTCGGGGGAAAGCACAGCCCAACCTTTTGGGGGAGTGGGGCGTCTCGGGGTGGTCTCGTCTCGATGCGGCCCTGCGGGCCTACTCGACGAGCGGGGTGGGTGGGGGATCGTCTCGATACGGCCCTGCGGGCCTACTCGACGAGCGGGTGGGGAGGGCGACCTACTTGCGGGACTTCGCCTCCGCCTTCGCGGCGCGCAGGTCGGCCTTCGCGGCCGCCTTCGCCGCGGCGGCCTCGGCCTTGGCCTCCTCGGCCCGCCGCCGCTCGACGGACTTCAGCAGCGCATCCGCCGCCTTCGACTCCGCCTGCCGCAGCTCGGCGCGCGCCTTCTCGACCGCCCGCGCCGTCTCGCGCACCTGCTTGTCCTGCAGCACGGCCGGGGGCAGGCGCTCGAACGGCAGATCCTCTTCGGTGCGCTCGAGCCAGCGCTCGATGCCGTCGAACAGGCGCGACAGGCCGAAGCCGAAGCCGCGCTCCGGGTCGGTCTCGCGGGCCTCGAACACACCCGCGCGCACGGCCGGCGCCAGCAGCGGGAACCGCTCGTCGGTCACGAGCTGCGGCAGCGCCTGCCGCACCGCCTCGTCGACGCCCGCGTTGCTCGACGCGCGCGCGTAGAGCGCGATGTAGCCGAGCAGCAGCAGCAGCGTCGGCAGCTTCATGCGGTCGGGCGCCGGCACGCCCTCGAGCGCGGCGAGGCCGGCCTCGATGATCGCGAGCCGGTTGGGCGTGGTCGGGGTCGAGCTGGGCGGCAGGTCGGCGAGCCAGGGGTGAGCGTCGTAGGTCGCGCGCACGAACATCGCCCACTCGCGCAGCCGCTCGCGCCACGTGCTGCCGGCGCCGGGCACGGTCACCTCGCTCGCGGCGTCGTACATGAGCAGGAGCAGGTCGTCCTTGCCGGTGACGTACCGGTAGAGCGACATCGGCGCCACGCCCACCGCGGCCGCGACGCGGCCCATGCTGACCGCATCCAGCCCGTCGGTGTCGGCGATCTCGATCGCGGCCTCGACGATGCGCTCGGTCGTCAGCTCGCGCTTCGGCCCGCGGTGCGGGAGCGCGGCGACGCCCCACGTGACGGCGTGCGCGTGGGGGAGGTGCGGGGTGTCGTCGGGCGTGGGCGCGGGGTCGGTCTGGGTCACGTGGCTCGTCGCTGTCGGTGTCGGTCGTCGGTGTCGGTCAGTTGCGGTCGTCGGGATGCGTGCCGGTGCGCTCGCCGGTCTCGAGCGCCGCGATCGCGGCCATGTCGTCGTCGCCGAGGCGGAACCGGTCGACGTCGAGGTTCTCGCGCAGGCGGTGCGGATGCGTCGACTTGGGGATGAGGGCGCCACCGAGCTGCAGGTGCCACCGGATGATCGCCTGCGCGGGGCTCACGCCGTGCGCGGCGGCGATCCGCTGGATCGTCGGGTCGTGCAGCACCCGCGAGCGGCCGAGCGGGCTCCACGCCTGCGTGACGATGCCGTGGTGGCGGTGGAACGCGCGCAGCTCGTGCTGCGGCAGCCACGGGTGCGACTCGACCTGGTTGATCGCGGGCGTCACGCCGGTCTCCTCGATGAGCCGGCGCAAGTGCTCGTGCGTGAAGTTGCTGACGCCGATCGTGCGCACCCGGCCCTCGTCGCGCAGCTCGACGAGCGTGCGCCACACGTCGACGTAGCTATCGCGGGCGGGCCTTGGCCAGTGGATCATGTAGACGTCGATCGGCGTTCCGAGCGCTCGTTCGCTCTGGGCGAACGCTTCGCGCACCGCCGCGGGCTCCTGCGACGACTCGCCCCAGAACTTGCTCGTCACGGTGAGCGCGTCGCGCGCGACGCCCTGTTGCTCGGCCCGCCGCAGCGCCTCGCCGAGCTCGCGCTCGTTGCCGTAGAACTCGGCGCCGTCGACGAGCCGGTAGCCGGCGTCGAGCCCGGCGGCGACGACCTCGGCGGTCTGCTCGGCGGGCACCTTGTAGAGGCCGAAGCCGAGCGCCGGCAGCGCGCGGCCGTCGAGCATGGGCAGATCGGCGGGCATGGCCTCGATTGTGCCAGGCCGCCCCGCGCCCACGTCAGTGGATCGTGCTACGTTCGTCGTATCAGGATCAGCCCGCTCGCCTCACGGCTCGGGCTGATTTTCTTTTCGCCTGGGGACTCAGCGTGCACTACTCGAAGCCATGGCTGTCGATCGACGAACAGCTCGCACGGCTGGCGGAGCGTGGAGCGGACATCGAGCCTCGCGATGATGCGGGCGCCCTGCTTCGTGCCGTCGGCTACTACCGGCTCACTGGCTACCTGTACCCGTTCCGTGAGTCGGAGCGCGTCGTAGGTGACGACGGCAAGACGCGCGTACGTGTCCTGGGGCACTACCGCGCGGGGACATCAGTTCACCAGGCGAGAGAGCTCATCGACTTCGATCGCGACTTGCGGCTACTCGTGCTTGAGGCGCTCGAGCGGATCGAGGTCTCGCTCAGGGTGCAGTTCGGCCACGAACTTGGTCGCAGGTCGCCGTTCGCGCACCTCGAGTCCGAGTGGTTCGTGTCCACGTTCACGGAGGCGCCCGAGTCCGTCGACGGGGCGGAGAGCCCCCACCAGGCCTAGTTGCGTCGAGTCCAGGAGCGCCTGGACGGCTCGGACGAAGCCTTCGTGGCCCACTTCCGGGAGAAGCACGACGGCCGCATGCCGATATGGGCAGTCACCGAAGTGCTCGAGTTCGGGCAACTGAGTCGGCTGTACGGCGGCCTGCGAAACGACCTCGCCACGACCATCGCGACGAGCTTCGGAGTCCCTTCAAAGCGGGTCATGGCGAGCTGGATCGCAAGCTTGAACTACGTCCGCAACGTCGCCGCGCACCACGCGCGGCTCTTCAACCGCAAGCTGGTCGTCGCCCCACAACGACCCCGTCGAGGTGTTGTGCCCGTGCTCGACCATCTGCGCGACGAAACGCGACCGAAGAGCGACTTCGGTCTGTACAACGCGCTCGCCGTGACCGCCTACCAGCTACGTGCGTTCGAGCCCGAATCGGGATGGCCAGAGCGTCTTACCGTGCTGATGGACGAATTTCCCAGCGAGACGGCACTCTCGACGGCGAGTATGGGCTTTCCCGCTAACTGGAGGCAGCTCGCTCTCTGGCAGGCGTGAAGGATGCCTGTCGGACCCACGCTTGGGGTGCCGGTGGCACAAACGGATGTCGCGGCCGAGGTGTTCAATGCGCTCGTGGTCGCGGTCCTTGGCGGTCTGCAGGCACCAGATCGCGTGGGCGGCATTGCTCGATCAGCGCGGCAGCTCCACCGGCGCGGTGTCGGGTGGATCGCCGATGCCGTGCCGCAGGTCGGGCTGGTGGCGGCGGAAGACGGCCGCGAGCAGCGCTGCGAGCGCGACCATCACGACCGCCACCCAGACGGCGCCGACGCCGCCGACCGCATCGATCGCGATGCCCGCGACAGCGGAGCCCAGCGCGGCCCCGAGCAGCTGGCCGGTGCCGATCCAGGCGTAGGCCTCGGGAGTGTCGGCGAACTTCACCGTGCCGGCGATGATCGCCGAGAACGCTGCGAGCGCGGGCGCCGTGCCGAGGCCGGCGATGAAGAGGGCCGCCGACAGGCCGATCACCTCGGTCATCGGCAGCGCGAGCGCCATGCCGGCGAGCACGATCGTCAGCCGGATCGCCACCGACCACGGGCCGATGCCGCGGCTGCCGACCGCGAAGCCGCCGATGAGCGAGCCGATCGCCGAGACCGCGAGCACGAGCCCCGCCTCGAGCGCGCCCTCGCCGAACGTCGCGATGACGCCCGCCTCGACCGCCGAGAATCCGCCGATGAACATGGCCGACACCGCCACCGCGAGCAGCACCGGGGGCTTCCGCAGCACGCGGCCGAGCTTGCGCGAGGTGGGCGGGATCCGCAGCCGGCGCACCTCGGGCGAGACGATGAACAGCGCCGCGCCGCCCGCCTGGATGGCGATCGTGACGAGCATCGTGGGCCCCGTGCCGAGCGCCGACACGAGCAGCGTCAGCAGCACCGGCCCGAACACCCAGATGATCTCCTGCAGCGCCGCGTCGAACGAGAACAGCGGCGACAGCAGCCGCTGCGGCACCATGCGCGGGTAGAGCGTGCGCACCGTCGGCACGATCGGCGGCATCGCGGCGCCCGCGACGAGCCCCGCGGCCACGTCGGCCCAGAGCGGCAGGCTGAGCGACGCGATCGACGAGAGCGCCGAGACCGACACGACGGTCGTGACGACGAGCACCGTCACCGTGCCGAAGCGGCTCATCAGTCGCGAGACGAACGGCCCGGCCGCCGCCATGCCCACCGAGAAGGCGGCGAGCACGAGGCCGGCTGCCGTGTAGGAGCCGTGCTGGTGCTCCATGTGCATGAGGATGCCGAGCGAGTACATGCCCGCCGGCAGCCGCGCGATGAGCTGCGCGAGGATGATGCGCGCGAGCCCCGGGACCCTCAGCACCTCGCCGTATGCACGCACCAGGCAAGCCTAGGACTCGGCGGCGCCGACCTGCTCAGGGGGCGGCCGCGAGCGCCTGCATGACCCAGGCCGGCGCATCCGCCACGCCCTGGACGGCCGGCGCAGCCGCGGCGTGCGGAGGGCCCACCAGCACCGTCGAGGTGTAGTCGGGCGCATGCGCCACCCATCCTCCGCCGTCGCTGAGGCGGTCCTCGGCGACCCGCAGCCCCATCGCGGCGCCCCGCACCTGCTCGGGCACCTCCTCGCCCTGCAGCACGAGGAGCGTCGTCACCGCCGAGCCGTCGCGGAGGCTCGTACCGCAGCGCACGTCGGCGCCGCCGAGCGGCAGCGGCACCGGGTGGTCGACCTCGCTCGCGCGCATCGAGGCCGCGCTCGCGTCGGGGTCGCCGGTCAGCTCGCGCAGGTATGCGTCGACGATCGCGTCCGGGCAGCGATCGACGTCGAGCGTGTTCGTGGCGGTCGGCTCGTCGGTCGGCAGCGGCGGCGGCAGCGGCACGCAGCCCGCGAGGGCGAGGAGGGCGGATGCGACGAGGCCGCCCGCGAGCGAGGCACGGCCGGCGCGCGACGCGGCCGCGTCACTGCGTCGCAACGGTGCCCTCGAGCAGGTAGCGGTCCTCGGTCGACTCGATGCCGCCATCGGTGAGCACGTCGGCGCCGGGCCGGTGCAGCACGTAGCGGGTCGCGGCGTCCTCGCTGACGAGGATGAGCGCCGCATCGCCCTCGGCGGGCTCCTCCTCGAAGCCGCGCTCGCCGGCGACCCCGGCGACGGTCTCGGGCACCGTGCCCGGGCCCTCGAGCACGCTGAGCGTGTGCGTCGCGGCGCCGGTCGGATCGGTGAGGGCGACCGAGCAGACGACGACGACCTCGCCGGTCGGCAGGTCGCCGGGGCCGTTCGGCACGGGCTCCAGGTCGGCCGCGGTCAACGAGGGGGCGTCGCCGAGCCGCAGCCACGCGTCGATGAGGCTGTCGGGGCAGCGGTCGTAGGCGGTCGAGCCCTCGCCCTCGGTGCCGGGGTCGGATACGGTGGCGGGCGGCGCGGAGTCGGGCGCCGGCGCCGCGGGGGTCGGGCCGTCGGCGCCGGGCGCCGTCGTCGCGTAGTTGGGCGGCGGCACGTTGCCGGAGCATCCGGCGAGCGCGAGCGCCGCGGCTGCCGCGACCGCGGCGAGGAGCGGGATGCGCGGCATGGCGGCTCCTCTGCTCGGCGGCGGTGGTCCTTGGGGGAACGGTACGCCAGAGCGGGGGTGGAGTCACGGGGTCCCGCCCAGCGGGGGTGGTCTCGACTCGGTCGCTGCGCGACCGGCTCGACCAGCGGGGTGGGATGGGGTGGTCTCGACTCGGTCGCTGCGCGACCGGCTCGACCGGCGGGGTGGGGAGTGGGGGTGGTCTCGACTCGGTCGCTGCGCGACCGGCTCGACCAGTGGGGTGGGGAGTGGGGGTGGTCTCGACTCGGTCGCTGCGCGACCGGCTCGACCGGCGGGGCGGGGGCGGGGGTGAGGTCAGCCGCGGTCGTCGTCGCGGGGCGCCTTGATGAGGGCGGCGGCCGTGAGCATCGCGAGCGCCGTCACCCAGTGCGCGCCGACCCAGACGGGGCCGGCGATGTCGAACGGCAGCACCGGGTTCCACGCGACCGCGATCGCGAGCATCACCGGCACCCACCACCACTGCCGCGCCTGGAAGGCGAACCAGCCGACGATGAGCGCGAGCACCGCGATCACGAACCGCAGCGTGCCGAACCACTCGGTCTCGAGCAGCAGCTGCGCGACGATCAGCGCGAGCGCGCCGAGGAAGCCGGGCGCGAGGGCGTTGCGCTGCCAGGAGGGGCCGTAGCGGTCGGGGTCCATCGGCGTGTCCTTCTCTGGTGGCGTTCGTCTCGACGAGCGGGGGAGGGTCAGGGCGTGAGGGCCTTGCGGATGCGCTGCAGCGAGACCGGGCCGGCGGTGCCCAGCTGCTGCGCGAAGAGGCTGACGCGCAGCTCCTCCAGCAGCCACCGTGCGGCGACCAGCCGCTCGGCCCTCGCCGACCCGTCGGCGCCCGCCGGCGCATCCGTCACCGACGCGGGCAGCGGCAGCGCGCCGCCCGCCTCGAGGAACAGCGCGGTCGCCTGCTCGACCTCGGTCATCCAGGCGCGGTCGCGGTTGGCGGTCTCGGGCAGCCGCTTGACGCGGTGCTCGATCGCGCGCACGTAGACCTCGAGGCGGCCGAGCCGGTCGAGGCCCGTGCGGCTGACGAAGCCGTCGAAGACGAGCTGCTCGAGCTGCGCGCGGGCGTCGGCGAGCGCCGCCATGTGGGCGAGGCTCGCCCCGTCGCGGATCGCCCGGTCGGCCAGCCTCGCGGCGGTGAGGATGCGCGCCACCTGGGCCGCGAGCGCGAACATGCGGTCGACGAGCCCGTCGGCGACGCGGGCGCGCACCGCCTCGAACTCGGCGACCGTCGCGGGCGGTGCGGCGCCCAGCTCGGCGTCGATGATCGCGAGCATCAGGTCGGCGAAGAGCCGGTCGGTCGAGGGGTAGGGGCTCGCGCCGAGCGCGAGCTTCTCGGCGCTCGTCAGGCTCGACTGCACGTAGGGCGCGGGGCTCGGCACCTGCCGCAGCAGCAGCTGCCGCACCGCGGCCCGCTGGTCGCGCTGCTGGGCCTCGCGGGTCGATGCGAGCCGCACGCCGACGGTCGCTGCGCCGCCCGCGTCCTTGCCGGTGATCGCGTAGCCGGGGTAGGCGCGCACGGTGTTGCCGCCCTGCCGCACGTCGATGTGCTCGGGCAGGTCGGTGTCGAAGCCGGGAACCTCGTCGCGCTCGAGATCGCTCGTCACCTTCACCGCCGCCTTCGCGACCTGGGTGCGCGCCTGGCCGGCGAAGCGGCGCTTCAGCGCCTCGAGATCCTTGTCGGCGCCGAGCCGGCGGCCGCGGGCGTCCTCGACGGCGAACGTCGGCTTGAGGTGATCGGGGATGCGGTGCCAGTCGACGTCGTCGGCGGTGGACTGCACGTAGGCGGTGCGGGAGATGCGCGCGGCGAGCACCTCCGCGATCGAGCGCGCGCCGCCCCGCTCGTCGGCCGGCGGCTCGTCGGGCAGCTCGGCGAGCATGCCGCGCGCCCAGTCGGCGGCGGGCACGACGTGCTTGCGCACGTGCTTCGGCAGGCTCTTGATCATCGCCGTCAGCAGCTCCTCGCGCATGCCCGGCACGAGCCAGTCGAACCCGGCGGGGCTGAGCCGCGGCAGCACGGCGAGCGGCACGTGCACGGTGAGCCCGTCGTCGGCGGCACCCGGCTCGAAGCGGTAGCTGAGGCGCAGGCGCTGCTCGCCCTGCTGCCACCGGGTGGGGAACGCCGCGGTGTCGACCCGCGCATCCTCGCCCGTGAGGTCCTCCCGGGTCATCGTCAGCAGGTCAGGGGTCTCCTCGCGGGCCTTCCGCCACCAGCCCTCGAAGCCGCGCGTCGAGGCGACGTCGGCGGGGATCCGCGCGTCGAAGAAGTCGAAGACCGCCTCGTCGCCGACCAGCAGGTCGCGGCGCCGCTGGCGCTCCTCGAGCCGCTCGATCTCGCGCCTGAGCTCGCGGTTCCTGCGGTCGAAGTCCTGCGGGCTGTCCCACTCGCCCTCGACGAGCGCGTGGCGGATGAAGAGCTCGCGCGCGTGCGCCGGGTCGATGCGCTGGAACTGCACGCGCCGCCGCTCGACGATCGTCACGCCGAAGAGCGTCACCTTCTCGTACGCGACGACCGCGCCCTGCTTGCGCTCCCAGTGCGGCTCGCTCACCTGGCGCTTCGCCAGGTCGCCCGCGAGCGGCTCGGCCCAAGCGAGGTCGATGGATGCGACGGTGCGGGCGAAGAGGCGGCTCGTCTCCACGAGCTCGGCGGCCATGACCGCGCGGGGCGGGCTCTTCGCGAGGCCGGAGCCGGGGAAGATCTGGAACCGCGCGCCGCGTGCGCCGACGTACTCGGCGCGGGCGCGCATCCGCCGCTTCGATTCGCCCGGGCGCGGCTGCTGCGGCTTCTGCGTCTCGTCGAGCACGCCGATGCGGCCGAGGAGGCCCGCGAGCAGCGCCTTGTGGACGGCGACGGCGTCGACCCCTTCCGCTGGTCGAGTAGCCGGCGAAGCCGGCGTATCGAGACCACTGCGCTGCGCGTCTCGATACGCGCCTTCGGCGCTACTCGACGAACGGGTAGCGGCGCTACTCGACGAACGGGTGGCGGCACTGCTCGACGAACGGGTGGCGGCACTGCTCGACGAACGGGCGGCACGACCGGAGGGGTCAGCCTTCAGCCCCATCGCCTTCGTCAGCTGCCGCACCACGTCCTGCCACTCGCGCACGCGCAGGAACGAGAGGTGCTCCGCCTTGCACGCCTTGCGGAACTGGTTCCCCGACAGCGCCGCCTGCTGCGCCTGCAGGTGCCGCCAGAGCGCGAGCAGCGTGATGAAGTCGCTCGTCGGGTCGACGAACCGCGCGTGCGAGCGGTCGGCCTCCTCGCGCCTCTCGAGGGGACGCTCCCTCGGGTCCTGGATGGTCAGGCCCGCGACGATCGCGATGACCTCGTGGGCGACGCCCGCGTCCCGCCCGGCCAGGGCCATCCGCCCGAACCGCGGATCGACGGGCAGGCGCGCGAGCTCCCGCCCGATGCGCGTGATGTCGCCCTTCGGGGTGATGGCGCCGAGCTCGCGCAGCAGGTCGCGGCCGTCCTTGATGCCGCGCGGGTCGGGCGGCTGCAGGAACGGGAAGTCCTCGAGCGCCCCGAGCCCGAGCGACGCTGCCTGCAGGATGACCGCCGCGAGGTTGGTGCGGAGGATCTCGGGGTCGGTGAACGCGGGGCGCCTGTTGAAGTCGGCCTCCGCGTAGAGGCGGATCGCGATGCCCGGCGCGACGCGGCCCGCGCGCCCGGAGCGCTGGTTGGCGCTCGCCTGGCTGATCGCCTCGATCGGCAGCCGCTGCACCTTCGAGCGCGCGGAGTAGCGCGAGATGCGGGCCGTGCCGGTGTCGATCACGTGGCGGATGCCAGGCACCGTGAGGCTCGTCTCGGCGACGTTCGTGGCGAGCACGACGCGTCGCTTCGTGCCGGGGCGCGTGCTGCGCTCGAAGACGCGGTGCTGGTCGGCGGCGCTCAGGCGCCCGTAGAGCGGCAGGATCTCGGTCGCCTGGCCGAGCCGGCCCTGGAGCTGGTCCTGCGCATCGCGGATGTCGGCCTCGCTCGGCAGGAACACCAGCACGTCGCCGCTGTCGTCGCGCGCGATCTCGGCGAGCGCCGACTCGATGCCGTCGATCGGGTCGAGGTCGGCGGCCGGCTCATCGGCCTCGCCGTCGTCGTCCTCGTCCATCGCCTCGGCGACGAGCGGGCGGTAGCGGATGTCGACCGGGAACGTGCGGCCCGACACCTCGATGATCGGCGCGCCGCCGAAGTGCCGGCTGAACGACTCCGGATCGATCGTCGCGCTCGTGACGATCACCTTGAGGTCGGGGCGACGGGGGAGGAGCCGCTGCAGGTAGCCGATCAGGAAGTCGATCGTGAGGCTGCGCTCGTGCGCCTCGTCGATGATGATCGTGTCGTACTGCTGCAGGTCGCGGTCGCGGTGCATCTCGGCGAGCAGGATGCCGTCGGTCATCACCTTGATCTGCGTGTCGGCGCTCACCTGGTCGGTGAAGCGCACCTTGTAGCCGACGGCCGTGCCCAGCTCGACGTCGAGCTCCTCGGCGATGCGCTCGGCGATCGTGCGGGCGGCGAGGCGCCGCGGCTGCGTGTGGCCGATGCTCGTGCGGCCCAGCTCGAGGCACATCTTCGGCAGCTGCGTCGTCTTGCCCGAGCCGGTCGCGCCGGCGACGATCACCACCTGGTGGTCGCGGATCGCCGCCATGATCTCGTCGCGCGCCTCGCTGACCGGGAGGTCGGCCGGGTAGTCGATGCGCATCCCACCATTCTCCCGCAGTGCGCCCGTGCGCTTGCGCGCCCCGCGCATCCGCCGCCCTCGCAACGGGCGCATCCGCCACGGGGACCCCCTGTGCCGCGGAGGACCCGGTACACCGGGTCCCGTTCGGCAGTTAGGGTCCCGGTGCCGGGCCTCCACAGGGCGACGCGTACGCACCGCGCGGTCGCGGTCGCCTGTGCCACCGTGCGTCCATGACCGGCGACAGCGAGCCCTCCCAGCCGAGAGCGAGGCGAGAGCTCGTCGTCGCCGAGCCGGGGCTGCGCCCGGAGCGCGACGACCGCTTCACGCGGCTGCGGCGCGGTGTCTACGTCGACCGGCCGGTGGTCGACGCGTCGTGCGCGGATGGGTCCGCGCAAGGGGACGCGCGAGGTCGCGACGCGCGGTACCTGACGCGCATCCGCGCGGTGCAGATCGCCCGCTCGCGGCCGGTGTTCGCCCGGGAGTCGGCGCTCGCGCTCCACGGGGTGCCCTTCGGGACGGAGCCGCCCGCCGTCTACACGGCGGGCGGCGCACGGACGGCGAAGAAGAAGGCGGGCGTCGTGCACTCGCCGGTCCCGCTCGACGCGCGCGATGTGATCGAGGTCGGCGAGATGCGGGTGTGCTCGCTCCCCTACGCCCTCGCAGACGTCGCGCGGCGGCGGGGCCGACTCGTCGCAGTGTCGGCGATCGACGCGGCGCTGCACGCGGAGGCGGTGACGAAGGAAGCGATGCTCGAGGCCCTCGGCCGCCAGAGCGCTCGAGGCCGGGCGCGCGCCGAGTGGGCCATCGCCTTCGCTGACGGGGCCTCGGAATCGGTGGGCGAGTCGTGGAGCAGGGTGCGCGTGTTCGAGCTCGGGTTCGCAGCGCCCGAGCTGCAGCGGTGGGTGGAGGGGCCGACCGGCAGGCAGTGGCGGGTCGACATGCGCTTCGAACGCCCCGGGCAGAGGCCCGTCTACGGCGAGTTCGACGGCATGACGAAGTACGGCGAGCTCGCGACGCGCGCGGGCCGGACCGGGACGCAGGCGCTCGCGAGGGAGAAGCAGCGCGACGACGACCTGCTCTGGACGGGCGACCCGGCGCACTGGGTCTGGGACGACGTGCTGCATCCTGCACGCCTCGAGCGCATCCTCACCGCGTATCGAGTGCCGCGCGTGCGGAGCGCTCTGGCGATGCCGACGACCGCGGGTTGAGCAGTGACGGGGACCCGGTCGACCGACGGGGACCCGCTGTGCCAGGTCCTGTTCGGTAGAAGGGGTCCCGGTGGCGCGGGCGGGCGGGGTGCGCAGGAGGCGCGACGCACGCTCTGGTGCTTCTCAGGAGCCGAGGTCAGGATGGCGCCATGGACATCCACGACAACGGACCCAAGCCGAACGTCTTCGACATCGAGACGGCGACGGTCGAGAACAGCAACTACCGAGCCGTCGCCTGGACGGGCAAGCACCTGCAGGTGACGCTCATGTCGATCGAGCCCGGCAAGACCATCGGGCTCGAGGTGCACAAGGGCACCGACCAGTTCCTGCGCATCGACCAGGGCAAGGGCGTCGCGAAGATCGGGCCCGCCGAGGACGACCTGCAGGAGTACGAGGTCGAGGACGGCTGGAGCATCCAGGTGCCCGAGGGCATGTGGCACGACGTCGAGAACACCGGCGACGAGCCGCTGCGCCTCTACGCCATCTACGCGCCGACGCACCACGCGAAGGGCATCGTGCAGGCGACGGCCGAGAAGGCCGAGGAGGACGAGGAGGCCGGCCGCGACGAGCCGCCGAAGTGGGTCGCCGAGGTCGACACGAAGGGCGAGGAGAAGGCCTGAGCCTCCCCGAGACGCGACGACGCCCGCCGACAGGATCGGCGGGCGTCGTCGCGTGCGGGGCGGATGCGTCAGGCGCGGCCGGTCTCGTCGGAGTGCGTCTCGTCGGGGCCGGTCTGGTCGGCGTGGGCGTCGTCCGCCCCGCCCTCGGGCGCCGCCTCGACGTCGGTCTCGGCCGGCGGCGTCGCGATGTCGGGGTCGGCGCCGATGACGGCGGTGCCGTCCTGGGCGTCGGCGCTCGGGCCCGGCCGGTCGGCCTCGCGCTCGTCGTGACCCTGGTGGCCCTCCTCCGGAGCGGGGGAGTAGCCGCGGGGCGCGTCGTCGCCGGGGTGCGCGGGGGCCTCGGGCAGCGTGCCGCCCTCGGGCGCATCGTGGTGGGGCCGCGCGCGGTCGTCGGCGTCGGAGCCGGCGACCGAGTCGCCGGGCAGCGTGCCGCCGCGCGTGGCGGCGGGGTCGGCGCCGATCTCGTCGGCCGTCGGCACGACGCCGTCGCCGAAGGCGGCTGCGGTGGCGGCGGCCGCGCCGGCTCCGCCCGCGAGGCCGGCCGAGACGCCGGCGGCGCCCTGGGCCTCGGAGACCGCAGGCGCACCGCGCTCGCGTGCGCGCGCATCCGCCGCCTCGGCGTAGTCGGGGTGGGGCTGCCCGGGCGCGAGGTCGTCGTGGTCGGCCGCGTCGCCGTCGAGCGGGTTGTCGCCGATGAGCGGCGGCTGCTCCTCGCCGAACTCGCCGCGGCGCTCGAGCACGAACACCGACGCGAGCATGGTGATGAGCGAGAGGCCCACGAAGGTCCAGCCGAGCACGTTGTTGCCGACGATGCCGAGGCCGTCGGTGACGCGCGTGTAGCTGAGGATGGCGAGCAGCGCGCCGACGCCGACGAGCACGCTCGTCGTGACGACGAACCAGGTGGGCCGGGTGCGGCGCGTGGCGATCACGGCGCCGACGACGAGGGCTGCGAGACCGAGCAGGTAGTGCATGCGGTCAGCCTAGGGGCGATGGCTGGATCGGTGTCGAGCGAAGAGGGCGGGCGCCAGGAACCGCTCGCGGCCATGCCGCCGTCAGCCGCCCGCGCGCTCGACCGTGGCCATCATCCCGGCGTCCTCGTGGTCGAGGATGTGGCAGTGGTAGACCGTGACGCCGCTGAACCGCGTGAAGGCGATCCGCACGACCACGCGCCCCTGGGCGGGCACGTGCACGACGTCGCGCCATCGCACGTCGGCGACGGCGGCGCCGTCGGCCTCGACGACCTGCATCGGCCACACGTGCAGGTGGAAGGGATGGTCCATGGGCGTCGGGTTGGAGATCGTCCACTCCTCGACCGCGTCCGCCGCGACGCGCTGGTCGATGCGCGCCTCGTCGAACGCGCGGCCATCGAATCCGAACGACCCCATGCCGCCGGGACCCATCCCGCCCGCGGGACCCATGCCCATCCCCATGCTCATGCTGAAGGAGATCGCGCGCCGCGCGTCGGGCTCGCGTCCGCGCAGATCGGCGTCGGCGGGTCGCGACGGCACGGCGGGCGCGGCGCCGGTGGCAGCGCTCGCCCCCTCGACCCTGACGTCGGCGAGCACGCCCGGACCGGAGACGTCTGCCGCGCCCGCCATCATCCCGGCCATCGCCGACAGCCGGTCGTGCCCCAGGGTGCGCAGCTCGGAGGAGCCCGCGCGCATGGTGACGAGCAGGTCGATGCGGTTGCCGGGGGCGAGGAGCGCCTCCTCGATCTCGCGGGGCGCCGGCTCGTGGCCGGAGTCCGTGCCCAGCAGGTGCAGCTGCTGGCCGGGCAGCGCGAGGCGCAGGTACCTCGAGGTGCAGGCGTTGACGACCCGCCAGCGCTCCCGCTCGCCCGGCCGCGCGGTGATCTGCGGTCGCAGCTGGCCGTTGACCAGCAGCAGCTCGCCCTCGCGGCCGAGCATCCGCTGCATCGCGCCGGCGGGCGCGACGGCGCCGGCGGGCGTCAGCGTGGTGTCCGAGATCACCAGCACCCGCTCGCGCGCCTCCGGGACGTCGTCGTCCTCGACGACGATCGCGCCGAACATCCCGGCGAAGACCTGATCGGCGACGCTGCCGTGCCGGTGCGGGTGGTACCAGAACACCCCCGGCGGGTGGTCCTCCGGCAGGTCGAACGCGTAGTCGAACGCCTCGCCCGGCGCGATGCTGAGGAACGGGTTGTCGGAGCTGCCCGACGGCGAGACGGAGAGGCCGTGGGTGTGGAGGTTGGTCGGCACCGCCAGCCGGTTGACGAGCCGGACCTCGATGCGGTCACCCGGCCGCACCCGCCACGTGGTCGCGGGCACGGCGCCGCTGTACGCGAGCACCCGTGCCCGGCGCCCCGCGAGCTCGACCTCCTCGCTCGCGGCGACGAGCTCGGTGCGCAGCACGCCGCCGGCGCTCCGCACCGCCGCGGGCTCGCGCAGCGCCGGCCCGCGACCGACGCCGGTCGCCGCCCAGGGCAGGCCCGTGCTCGAGAGCCCCACCCCGCCGACGGCGATCCCGAGCGCGCTCCACGCGCCGAGCGCGAGCGCCTGGCGACGGGTGATCGGCTCCATCAGCCGTCGCCGCGGATCCGCCCGAGGCGCTCGTCGTACTCGGCGGTGTCGATCTCGCCGCGGGCGTAGCGCTCATCGAGGATCGCGCGCGCCTGCGCCTGCGCGTCACCCGGCGCGGGCCCTCGCCGGCGGGGGTCGACGCCGCCGACCGTGAGGCGCACCAGCAGGATCACGAGCGTCGCGATCCCCACGAGCAGCAGCAGCAGGAAGACCCAGCTCCAGCCCGCGGCCATCCCTGCCCAGCCCCAGTCGCCCATCATGCTGCACCGTCCCTCCCCGCCGATGGCGGTCCGTGCGGCGCGCACGCGGTCGTGCGCGCCGCTCCCCGGTGCCGGGAAGACGCCGCCAGGATACCCCCGGAGGTATCTGGGGACAAGGTCTTCGGCGCGCCGCGTGGGCGGTCTCGCCTACCCTTGATCCAGTGACGAGCCCCGCGACCGAGACGCACGCCAGCAGCGCGCACTTCGGCTCGTGGGCGGCCGACCACCTCCCGCCGAACTACCCCGAGCGCGCCGCCTGGGGCACCGTGCAGCCGCTGCGCGCCTGGCAGGAGGAGGCGCTCACCCAGTACTTCACCACCGAGCCGCGCGACTTCCTCGCGGCCGCGACCCCGGGCGCCGGCAAGACGACCTTCGCGCTGCGCCTCGCCTCCGAGCTGCTGCGCCGCGGCACCGTCTCGCGCATCACCGTCGTGGCGCCCACCGAGCACCTGAAGCAGCAGTGGGCCGACGCCGCGCACCGCGCGGGCATCCGGCTCGACCCCGACTTCTCGAACGGCGACGGCGACTACCCCCGGCAGTACCACGGCGTCGTCGTGACGTACGCGCAGGTCGCGGCCCGCGCATCCGTGCACGAGCGCATCACGCGCTCGGCGCCGAGCCTCGTCATCCTCGACGAGGTGCACCACGCCGGCGACGCGCTCTCGTGGGGCGACGCCGTGCTCGAGGCGTTCGGCCCGGCCGCCCGGCGCCTGTCGCTGACGGGCACGCCGTTCCGCAGCGACACCTCGCCCATCCCGTTCGTCGAGTACATCCGCGACGAGCGCGGCGTGCGCATCTCGAGCACCGACTACGCCTACGGCTACGAAGCGGCGCTCCGCGACGGCGTCGTGCGCCCGGTCGTCTTCATGGCCTACGCGGGCACGATGCAGTGGCGCACCTCGATGGGCGACGAGATGAAGGCCACGCTCGGCCAGGGCGACACGAAGGACATCACGAACGGCGCCTGGCGCACCGCCCTCGACCCGGGCGGCGAGTGGATCCAGCAGGTGCTGCGCTCGGCCGACGTGCGGCTGACGCACGTGCGCCACTCGGTGCCGGATGCGGGCGGCCTCGTGATCGCGACCGACCAGGCACAGGCCAGGCAGTACGCGCAGCTGCTGCGCGCCATCTCGGGGGAGGAGCCGACCGTCGTGCTCTCCGACGACGCGGGCGCCTCCGACCGGATCAGCGCGTTCTCGGCCGGCACGTCGCGGTGGATGGTGGCGGTGCGGATGGTCTCGGAGGGCGTCGACGTGCCGCGGCTCGCGGTGGGCGTCTACGCCACGAGCTCGGCGACGCCGCTGTTCTTCGCGCAGGTGATCGGCCGCTTCGTGCGCTCGCGGAAGCGCGGCGAGATCGCGACGGTGTTCCTGCCGTCGGTGACACCGCTGCTCACGCTCGCCGCCGAGCTCGAGCGGCAGCGCGACCACGCGCTCGACAAGGAGCAGGCCGACGACCAGCTGCTCGACGACGACCTCATGGCCGCCGCCGAGCAGGGCGACAACGACGACCGCGAGCCGGCGCCGTTCACGTGGGAGCCGCTCGAGTCGAGCGCCACCTTCGACCGGGTGCTCTTCGGCGATGCCGAGTTCGGCCAGCTGGTCGAGCCCGCGACCGAGGAGGAGATGGACTTCATCGGCATCCCCGGGCTGCTCGACGCCGAGGAGGTCTCCGACCTGCTGAAGCGGCGCCACGCGCGGCAGGCCGCGCGCATCCGCGACCGGCCGCCGAACCAGGAGGCGCCCGAGCCGCTCTACCGCAACATGCGCGAGGAGCGGCAGCTGCTCAACTCGCTCGTCGCGATCGTCTCGAAGCGCCGCGGCGAGGCGCACGCGCTCGTGCACGCCGAGGCGCGGCGCATCTGCGGCGGGCCGCCGGTCGCGCAGGCGTCGATGCAGCAGCTGCGCGACCGCATCCACTACCTGCGACGGGTCGTCGACAAGCGCTGACGCTGGCCGCTGTCGCCTCGGCGGCTAGTCGTGCTCGACCCAGCAGACGAGCACCGAGGATGCGACCGCGTAGGCGACCTCGGACTGCGTCATCGTGCCGTCGGCGAGCTGCTCGGGGAGGCCCGTCGCGTCGACCAGGAGGGTCTTGCCGTCGCGGAGGAACGCGACCACGCCGTCGCCGGTCGAGAACGACGGCAGGCCGAGCCCGAGCATCCCCTCGATCTCCTCGGCGCCCGGGAGGCTGCCCTGCAGCTCGGCGAAGTGCGCCTCGCCCACCGCGGGATCGGTCGCGTCGTGCACCGAGAGCACGAGCGGCGCCCCGTCGACGTCGTAGGTGCAGGTGAAGTCGGGGGCGTCCCAGGCGGTCGCGGGCGGCTCGGGATCGCGCAGCCGGAGCATGGAGGCGACGGCGGTCTCGACCTGCCCGCCGCAGACCATCGCTGCCGCCTCGGACGGCGCGCCCGACGCATCCGCCGACCCGTGCGCGCCGTGCTCGGCGCCGGGCATGACGCTGCCGTCGGGCATCGTGTGCGAGGCCTCGGGCGACGGGGCCGCCGTCGGCGCGGGCGCTGCCCCCGGCTCCGCCGTCGCGGCAGCGCAGCCGGTGAGCATGAGCGCGGCGACGGCGAGGACGGCGAGCCGGTGCGAGCTGGTCATGCCGGTGGTTCGGCGCGACACGCGCGGCGGATTGCGTATCCGCCGCCGCGCCCGCCCGATCCAATCCGCCGTCGGGAGGGCGCCGAACCCACACCACGAGAGCGCACGCCGTGTGCTCGACATCCTCCGGAAGAGGTCCACCCCATGAAGAACAAAGCAGTTCTGCTCGGCGCCCCGGCGCTGGGACTCGGCCTGGTCATGCTGGGCACCGCCCCCGCGATGGCCGCGCACGCCGAGGGCTCGTACTCGACGATGCTCGACGAGATCAACAACAGCGGCGCCTCCGGGGAGGTCTGGATCGACGTCGAGGGCACGACTGCCACGGTGACGCTGAACGCGACGGGCCTCGCCGCCGAGTTCGACGGCGCGCCCTACCCGCACGTGCAGCACATCCACATCGGCGCGCAGGGCGTGTGCCCGAGCCCCGACGCCGACACCAACGGCGACGGCATCATCAGCACCACCGAGGGCGGCCCGTCCTACGGCGAGATCGGCACGACGCTCTCGGTCGGCGACGCCGACAAGAGCCCGGCCGGCGGCCTCGACCTCGCGGCCGCACCGGCCGGCGACACGATCTCCTACGAGGAGACGTTCGAGCTCGACCAGGCGACGCAGGACGCGCTCGCCGGCGGCACCGCTGTCGTCGTCGTGCACGGCCTCGACCCGGCCACGCAGCCCGAGGCCGGCACGAGCGAGAGCGACCTCGTGCCCGAGCTGCCGCTGGCAGCGACCTCGCCCGCGCTCTGCGGCGCCCTCGCCATGGCTCCGGCCGGCGGCGTGGACACCGGCGTCGAGCAGGGCACCGACGGCACCGCGATGACGGTGACCGCGCTGGGCGGCCTGCTGGCCGTCGGCACCGTCGCCGGTGTCGTGATGCTCCGTCGCCGCGCGATCACGAACGACTGACCACCCGTCAGCTCGATGATCTCCCCTGGAACGGGCCGCCGCCATCGCCTCACGGCGGTAGCGGCGGCCCTCCTGCTCTCGCTCACGGCCTGCGCCGGCACGGGAGCCGATGCCCCGCCCGAGGCGGGGCCGTCGCCCGCCACGACGCAGTCGCCCGCGCCCGCCCCCTCCGAGAGCGCCGAGCAGCCGGCCGACGACACGGCCCCCGCCGCCGCCCCCGCCATGGAGGCTTCGACGCCCATCAGCGTCAGCATCCCCGCGATCGACCGCGAGGCCCCGCTCATCCGCACCGGCATGCGCGACGACGGCACCCTCGAGGTGCCCCCCGACGCCGATGGGTCGCCCGCGAGCTGGTACGACGGCTCGCCCACGCCCGGCGAGGTCGGCGCGGCGGTGCTGCTCGGCCACGTCAACTCGCTCACCGACGACAGCGGCGTCTTCTACGACCTCGTCTCGCTCGAGGTCGGCGACGAGGTGAGCGTCGCCCGCGAGGACGGCACCACCGCGACCTTCGAGATCTACCGCGTCGAGTCGTTCGCGAAGTCCGAGTTCCCGACGCGCGACGTCTACTACCCGGTGCCCGACCCCGAGCTGCGCCTCATCACGTGCGACGACCTCGGCGAGGCCGACGGCGAGTTCCCGAACAACCTCATCGTCTTCGCGCGGCTGGTGGCATCGGCGTAGCCGTCACGGCGCGGGCGGGGTCTCCCAGCCCTGCAGCGCCGGGCACACCTGCCACGAGACGACGACGTCGCCGCCGTCGAGCGGGATGCCCGCCATGTCGGCGTGCATCTGCACGCCGTCGGCGCCCTCGTGGCGGCTCACCGCATCCCACTGCAGGAGCGTCGTGAGGGCCCCGTCGGGGTGCACCGAGATGCCGTAGCTGCGGGTGTTGTCGCTCATCGAGATGCGCGTCTGCTCCATGCCGCGCTCAGTGGCCCACGCGACGAGCGCCTGGTCGATCTCGTCGAGCCGCGCGCCGTCGTCGCCGCCGTCGAGGTAGGCGCGGGCGAACCGCATCCGGCAGTCGTTGGTCAGCATCGTCCAGCTCGACGCGCAGAGCACGTCGAAGCGGTCGAGCGCGCCCGGTAGGTCGAAGCCGCCGCGGTACTGGGCGTCGGCCGGCACCTCGTCGACCTTGTCCTCGGGGCCGCCCCAGAAGACGTCGTCGTGGCAGCGCGCCGATGGCCCGAGCATGCGGCCGATCGGCTCCGCAGGGGATGCGGTCGCGCCCGGGTCGGTGCGGTCGGGGCCGCCGCCGGTGGGCACGCAGCCGCTCAGGGCGACCAGCGCGGCCGCGGCGACGAGGAAGCGCAGCGCTGGTGCGCGGGAACGGCCGACGACCGCCATGACCGCCTCCTCATCGAGGCCTCCGCTTCGGGAGTCGAGCCGATCGTACGCCCGCGCCCCGGCGGTGGCCAGGGGCGTCGTGCGGCACGCCCCGACGGGCGCATCGCTAGGCTCGGCACCATGCAGCACCATGATGTGAGAGCCCGCAAGAGCGCCGAGAACCTGCCCCGCGAGGAGCAGCTCGCCTGGAAGATCGCCCAGGTCGCCGTCGACCCGGTCGAGGTCGAGGCCGAGGTCGTCGAGATGATCGCGAACCGCATCATCGACAACGCGTCGGTGGCGATCGCGAGCCTCAACCGCCCGCCGGTCGTGTCGGCCCGCGAGCAGGCGCAGCGCCACCCGTACGAGCCCGGTGCCGCGGTCTACGGCATCGAGGACCGCGTGAGCCCCGAGTGGGCCGCCTGGGCGAACGGCGTCGCCGTGCGCGAGCTCGACTACCACGACACGTTCCTGGCCGCCGACTACTCCCACCCGGGCGACAACATCCCGCCGATCCTCGCGGTCGCGCAGCACGTCGGCTGCGACGGGCGCGCGCTCGTGCGCGGCATCGCGACCGGCTACGAGATCCAGGTCGACCTCGTGCGCGCGATCAGCCTCCACAAGCACAAGATCGACCACGTCGCCCACCTCGGCCCGTCGGCCGCCGCCGGCATCGGCACGATGCTCGGCCTCGAGGCCGAGACGATCTTCCAGGCGGTCGGCCAGGCGCTGCACACCACGACCGCCACCCGCCAGTCGCGCAAGGGCGAGATCTCCACGTGGAAGGCGCACGCCCCCGCGTTCGCCGGGAAGATGGCGGTCGAGTCGGTCGACCGCGCCATGCGCGGCCAGACGAGCCCCGTGCCGATCTACGAGGGCGAGGACGGCGTGATCGCCTGGCTGCTCGACGGCTGGGAGGGCGCCTACCAGGTGCCACTGCCCGCGCCGGGCGAGCCCAAGCGCGGCATCCTCGACACGTACACGAAGGAGCACTCGGCCGAGTACCAGGCGCAGGCCTGGATCGACCTCGCGCGCAAGCTCGGCGCCGAGCGCCCCGAGCTGCGCGACCCCGAGAACGTCGCGTCGATCGTGCTGCACACGAGCCACCACACGCACTACGTCATCGGCTCGGGCGCCAACGACCCGCAGAAGTACGACCCGACGGCCTCGCGCGAGACCCTCGACCACTCGATCCCGTACATCGTCGCGGTCGCGCTGCAGGACGGCGGCTGGCACCACGTCGACTCCTACGCGCCCGAGCGCGCCGCCCGGCCGGACACGGTCGAGCTGTGGAACAAGATCTCCACGCTCGAGGACCCGGTGTGGACGGAGCGCTACCACGACCCGGACCCCGACAAGAAGGCGTTCGGCGGCCGCATCGTCATCACGCTCACCTCGGGCGAGACGATCGAGGACGAGATCTCGGTGGCGGATGCGCACCCGGCGGGCGCGCGCCCGTTCGGCCGGGCGGAGTACGTGCAGAAGCTGCGCACGCTCGCGCAGGGGATCATCGACGACGCCGAGATCGACCGCTTCCTCGGGCTCGTCGAGCGCCTGCCCGAGCTGACGGCCGAGGAGGTACGGCAGCTCAACGTCGTCGCGCCCGCGGGCACCGTCGACGCCGGCACGACGCAGGGCATCTTCTAGTGCTGTCGACCAGCGTCACCCCGAACGAGAAGCGCAAGGCGCTGCGGGCGGGCCTCGCGTCCGGCACGCTGCAGCGCTTCCCGGGAGCCTTCACGCCGCTGTCGGCGCCGCTCATCCAGCAGCTCGGCTTCGAGGGCGCCTACATCTCGGGCGCCGTCATGGCGGCCGAGCTGGGGCTGCCCGACATCGGCCTGACGACGCTCACCGAGGTAGCCCAGCGCGGCCGCGAGATCTCGCGCATGACCGACCTGCCGACGCTCATCGACGCCGACACGGGCTTCGGCGAGGCGATGAACGTCGCGCGCGCCGTGCACGAGCTCGAGGACGCAGGCGTCTCGGGCCTCCACCTCGAGGACCAGGTCAACCCCAAGCGGTGCGGCCACCTCGACGGCAAGGAGGTCGTTCCGCTCGACCACGCGGTGCAGCGCATCGCCGCCGCCGTCGCCGCCCGCCGCGACAGCGACCTGCTCATCATGGCCCGCACCGACATCCGCGGCGTCGCGGGGCTCGAGGCCGCGAAGGACCGCGCGAAGGCCCTCGAGGCCGCCGGCGCCGACGCGATCTTCCCCGAGGCGATGGCCACGCTCGAGGAGTTCGCGGCGATCCGCGAGGCCGTCGACGTGCCGATCCTCGCCAACATGACCGAGTTCGGCAAGAGCGCGCTCTTCACGCACCAGCAGCTGCAGGACGTGGGGGTGAACATCGCCATCCACCCGGTGTCGCTGCTGCGCATCGCGATGGGCGCGATCGAGCGCGAGCTCGGCGTGCTGGCCGAGACGGGCACCCTCGAGGGCGCGGTCGAGCGCATGCAGACGCGCGCGCGGCTCTACGAGCTCAACGACTACGCCGCCTACAGCGCCTTCGACGAGGGCGTGTTCGACTTCGAGGTGCCCGGTCGCCTCATCGGGGGCGCGCACGGATGAGCCTGCTCTTCTCGCCCGTCACGGTGGGCGCCGTCGAGGTGCGCAACCGCGCCTGGGTCTCGCCCATGTGCCAGTACTCGTGCGAGCAGCTCGACGGCGTGCCCGGCCAGTGGCACCTCGAGCACCTCGCCTCCTTCGCGCGCGGCGGCGCGGGCCTCGTCATGACCGAGGCCGCCGCGGTCGTGCCCGAGGGCCGCATCTCGCCGCAGGACGCCGGCATCTGGGACGACGAGCAAGGCGAGGCGTGGGCCGTGATCGCCGAGCGCATCCGCGCCCACGGCGCCGTGCCCGCCATCCAGCTCGCCCATGCCGGCCGCAAGGCATCCACCTACCGCCCGTGGAGCGGCCGAGGCAGCGTGCCGCAGGGCGAGGGCGGCTGGCAGACGGTCAGCGCGGGCGCGGATGCGTTCGGCCGGTTCGCGCCGCCGCGCGCGCTGGGTGCCGACGAGGTGGCGCAGCTGCCGGAGCGCTTCGCCGAGGGCGCCCGACGCGCCGCGGCTGCGGGCTTCGACGCGATCGAGGTCCACGCCGCGCACGGCTACCTGCTGCACCAGTTCCTCTCGCCACTCACCAACCACCGCGACGACGAGTGGGGGCCCGACGCCGACGGCCTCCGCGTCGAGCTGCTGCGCCGCGTCGTCGCGGCCGTGCGCGAGGCGGCGCCGGACGCCGCGCTCATGGTGCGCCTCAGCGCCTCCGACTGGGTCGAGGGCGGCATCGACACGCGCCTCACGATCGAGCACGTGCGCGCCGCCGCCGACGCGGGCGCCGACTGGTTCGACCTCTCCTCCGGCGGGCTCGACCCGCGCCAGGAGATCCCGCTCGGGCCCGGCTACCAGGTGCACTTCGCCCGCGACGTGCGCGCCGCGACGGGCCTGCCCGTCAACGCCGTCGGGCTCATCGACGAGCCGTCGCACGCCGAGCAGCTGCTCGCCGAGGGCGACGCCGACGCGGTGATGCTCGCGCGCGCGTGGCTGCGCAACCCGCACTGGGCCCTCGCGGCCGAGGCCGCCCTCGACGGCGAGCCCGACGCATCCGTCTGGCCTCCGCAGTACACGAGGGCGCGGCAGGCCTAGTCGCACTCTCGGCCCCGCTCCGCGCCGAGCCGTTCGCCTCCGTGCCGTAAGGTGCAAGGCGACTGCTCAGCGCGGAGCGAGGCCGACTGATCCCGATCGGATCGCGGCATCCCGCGCGGATGGCGGCTCCCTAGACACAAGGAGACGGGATGACGATCGATCTGGCCACCTACGCCCTCAGCGACGACGAGCTGACGCTCGCGGAGACCATCCGCGACTTCGCCGACCGCGTCGTGGCGCCCGTCTCGTACGAGGCCGACCGCACGAAGACGCTCCCGATGGACGTCGTCGCCCAGATGGGCGAGATGGGCCTGTTCGGCATCCCCTTCCCCGAGGAGCACGGCGGCCAGGGCGGCGACTACTTCGCCCTCTGCCTCGCCATCGAGGCGCTCGCGCGCGTCGACCAGTCGATCGCCATCACGCTCGAGGCGGGCGTGAGCCTCGGCGCCATGCCCGTGTTCCGCTTCGGCACGCCCGAGCAGCAGGCCGAGCTGCTGCCCCCGCTGCTCGAGGGCACCGCGCTGGCCGGCTTCGGCCTCACCGAGCCCGGCGCCGGCTCCGACGCGGGCGCGACCCGCACGACCGCGCGCCTCGACGGCGACGAGTGGGTCATCAACGGCGCGAAGCAGTTCATCACCAACTCGGGCACGCCGATCACCAAGTTCGTGACCGTCACGGCCGTCACGGGCGAGCAGGACGGCCGCAAGGAGATCTCGACGATCATCGTGCCGAACGGCACTCCGGGCTTCACCGTCGACCCCGGCTATGACAAGGTCGGCTGGCACGCCTCCGACACGCATCCGCTCACCTTCTCCGACGCGCGCGTGCCCGCGGCGAACCTGCTGGGGGAGCGCGGCCGCGGCTTCGCCAACTTCCTGCACATCCTCGACGAGGGGCGCATCGCGATCGCGGCGCTCGCGACCGGCGCGGCCGAGGGCTGCCTCGAGGCCGCGGTCGACTACGCGAAGCAGCGCACGGTCTTCGGCGAGCCGCTGTCGACCCGCCAGAGCATCCAGTTCACGCTCGCGCGCATGCAGGCGCGCGTGCACAGCGCGCGCCTCGCGTGGCACCACGCGGCGCGCCTGCGCGACGCCGGCAAGCCGTTCAAGACCGAGGCGGCGATCGCCAAGCTCACCGCGAGCGACGCCGCGATGGACAATGCGCGCGAGGCGACGCAGATCTTCGGCGGCAACGGCTTCATGAACGAGTACCCGGTGGCGCGGCACTTCCGCGACTCGAAGATCCTCGAGATCGGCGAGGGAACGAGCGAGGTGCAGCTGCTGGTGGTGGCGCGGGCGCTCGGCGTGGCCTGAGCCGCGGCATCCCGTTGGTCGAGTAGGCCGCGTCACCCCGTCGGTCGAGTAGGTCGCGCAGCGGCCGTATCGAGACCGCGCTCGGCTTCGTCTCGATACGGCCCTGCGGACCTACTCGACGAACGGGTGGGGAGCGGCCGTACCTCGCCCCGTTGGTCGAGTAGGCCGCGGAGCGGCCGTATCGAGACCGCAGCACCCCGTTGGTCGAGTAGGCCGCGGAGCGGCCGTATCGAGGCCGCGCTCGGCTTCGTCTCGATACGGCCCTGCGGGCCTACTCGACGAACGGGGATGCGGGCCTACTCGACGAACGGGGAGGCCCTGCGGGCCTACTCGACGAACGGGGGGCTACTCGGCCGGGGGCTCGGCCCGGCGACGCCGCTCCCGCTCCTCCTCGCCGACGACGAGCGCGTTGTCGCCGGAGGCGGTGTGGTCGGGGCGATCCGGGCCCTTCGGCTGGATGCGACCGGGGTCGAGGGTGCGCTGCACGCCCTGGGCGTCGATCGGCCCGGTCGTCGCATCCGTGTACCACTCGGTGAGCGCCGGGTCGTCGGTGTCGAGCCATGCGCCCGCGCCGTCGTCGGCGTGCACGCCGCTCGAGCCGAAGACGAAGTCGTCGCCGTGCTCCTCGATGCCGAGCCGCACGCCCTGCGCGATCGCCGCCTTCGCGTACTTGTGGCGCAGCATGTAGGGGTCGGTGCGCAGGTCCTTCGCCC
Organism: Agrococcus sediminis; assembly: GCF_007923295.1. Classification (GTDB taxonomy): domain Bacteria; phylum Actinomycetota; class Actinomycetes; order Actinomycetales; family Microbacteriaceae; genus Agrococcus; species Agrococcus sediminis. The sequence goes on from NZ_VOIR01000015.1 coordinate 43,064, forward strand.
AGGCGACCATGATGCCGATCACCACGAACGCGAACGGCAGCGCCGTCACGACCATGAGCGACTGCACGCCGCTGAGCGCCTCCTCGCCGCCGGCGACGAGCAGCGTCGCGGCGGTCGCGCCGAGCAGCACTCCCCACGTGATGGTCACCCAGCGGCTCGGCTCGGGCTTGCCGCCCTGGCTCATCGACGCCATCACGATCGACGCCGAGTCGGCGGAGGTGACGAAGAAGATGACGATCGACACGAGCGCGAGGATCGACGTGATGACGCCGAACGGCAGGTTGCCGAGCATCGCGAAGAGCATCGCCTCCGACGAGCCTGCCTCGCTGATGCCGAGCCCGGCCGCCTCCATCGACATCGACGTGCCGCCGACGATCGTGAACCAGACGAGGCAGACGGCCGACGGCACGACCACGACGACGGTGACGAACTCGCGCAGGGTGCGGCCGCGGGAGATCTTCGCGACGAACATCCCGACGAACGGTGTCCACGACACCCACCACGCCCAGTAGTAGGTGGTCCAGGCGGAGAGGAACGCGGCCGAGTCCTCGCTCTGCGCGGGGTTGCGCATGAGCATCGTGCCGAGGTCCTCGAAGAAGGCGACCGTGACCGACGGCAGCAGGTTCAGCAGCAGGAGCGTCGGGCCGGCGACCAGCACGAAGACCCCGAGCACGCCGGCCACGACCATGTTGATGTTCGACAGGGCCCGGATGCCGCGCTTGATGCCCGAGACGGCCGAGACCACGAAGAGGGCCGTGAGCACCGCGATGGTGCCGATGAGGAAGGCGTTGCCGACCTCGCCGATGCCCGCGACCATCTCGAAGCCGCGGCCGATCTGCAGCGCGCCGATGCCGAGCGAGATGGCGGTGCCGCCGAGCGTGACGATGATCGCGAAGACGTCGACGAGCTGGCCGAGCCAGCCCTCGGTGCGCTGGCCGAAGATGGGCGTGAAGATCGCCGAGATCAGCGGCGAGCGCCCGCGGCGGTAGGCGCCGTAGGCGATCGCGCCGCCCACGAGCGCGTAGTACGCCCACGCCATCGGTCCCCAGTGGAGCAGCGTCTGCGCGAGCGCGGAGTGCATCGCGTCGACGGTGCCGGGCTCAGCGTCGAAGCCGTGCGGGGGAGCGAGGAAGTAGGTGAGCGGCTCCATGGGGCCGTAGAAGAGCAGGCCGATGCCGATGCCGGCCGAGAAGAGCATCGCGATCCAGGAGACGGTCGAGAACTCGGGCTCCTCGTCGTCGGAGCCGAGCCGCACGCCGCCGGTGCGGCCGTAGCCGACGAACATCATGAAGACGGTGATCGCGATCGTGAGCGCCCCGAAGAGCCAGCCGAAGTTCGTCGTCACCCAGCCGAGCGAGGCCGAGCCGGTCGCCTGGATGCTCGCCGGGTCGAGGATGCCCCAGACGATGACGGCGGCGATGAAGGCGCCGGCGATCGCGAACACGGCCCAGTTCGTGCCGAAGGTGCGGCCGGTGCGCTCGACGCCGATGCCGGGGATGAGCGCAGGATGCACGAGGCCGGGCTCCGTCACCTCCCGGATGACCTGCCGCACGGGGGTGCGGCGCGGATGCTCAGGGGTCGTGGGCGGCGTCTCGGCCATGGCGTCTCAGCTCGTCTCGTGTCGTTCGGTGCGGTCTCGTTCCAGCCCTCGCGGGCGACAGGCGACGCTATCGCGGGCCTCCGGCGCATCCTGCGAGCATCGATCGATCGTTGCGGCATCGTGATGGGCGCGGCCGGGCCCAGACGTCGTTCGCCGGGCGAACGATCTTCGGAGCGGCCGTGCCCTAGAGTCGGATCGCGCCCCACACCTGTTCACCGAGGAGCACCATGACCCAGCCCGAGGCCCAGCCCGAGATCAAGAAGGGGCTTGCCGGCGTCGTCGCCGACACCACCGAGATCTCGAAGGTCAACCCCGACACGAACTCGCTGCTCTACCGCGGCTACCCGGTGCAGGAGCTCGCCGCGACGCAGCCGTTCGAGGCGGTCGCCTACCTGCTCTGGCACGGCGAGCTGCCCGACGAGGCCCAGCTGGCCGAGTTCCGCGCGAAGGAGCGCGGGCTGCGGGCGCTGCCCGACAACGTCAGGACGGTCATGGATGCGCTGCCCACGACCGCGCACCCGATGGACGTCGTGCGCACGGCCGTCAGCATCGTCGGAGCCAACGACCCCGACGCCGACGACGCATCCACCGACCTCGACAAGGCGTTCGCGCTCTTCGCCGTGCTGCCGGCGATCGTCAGCTACGAGCAGCGCCGCCGCCGCGGCGAGCAGCTCGTGCCCCCGCGCGACGACCTCGACTACGCCGCGAACTTCCTCTGGATGTCGTTCGGCGAGGAGGCCGACGAGGTCGTCGTCGACGCCTTCAACCAGTCGATGGTGCTCTACGCCGAGCACTCGTTCAACGCATCCACCTTCACCGCCCGCGTCGTCACGTCGACGCTCGCCGACCTCTACTCCGCGGTCACCGCGGCCGTCGGCGCGCTCAAGGGCCACCTGCACGGCGGCGCGAACGAGGCCGTGATGGAGGTCTTCCACGAGGTCGGCGAGCCGTCGAAGGCCGACGCGTGGATGCAGACCGCGCTCGACGAGAAGCGCAAGATCATGGGCTTCGGGCACCGGGTCTACAAGAACGGCGACTCGCGCGTGCCCACCATGCGCGCCGCGCTCGAGCGGCTCGTCGAGCACTACGACTCGCCGGAGACGCTCGAGATGTACACGGCGCTCGAGCAGGCGATGGCCGACCGCAAGCCCATCAAGCCCAACCTCGACTTCCCGTCGGGCCCCGCCTACGCGCTCATCGGCTTCGACGTGCCGATCTTCACGCCGCTGTTCGTCGCGGCGCGCGTCACCGGCTGGACCGCCCACATCATCGAGCAGCGCGCCAACAACGCGCTCATCCGCCCCCTCTCGGCGTACAGCGGCCCCGACGAGCGCCACGTGCCCGGCGTCGACACCGCAGCCCTGCCCGAGGACACGTCCACGATCGAGGAGACCGAATGACCACCATCCCCACCCTGCAGCTCAACGACGGCCGCACGATCCCGCAGCTCGGGTTCGGCGTCTTCAAGGTCGACCCGGCCGAGACCGAGCGCATCGTCACCGAGGCGCTCGAGGCCGGCTACCGCCACATCGACACCGCCACCATCTACGGCAACGAGGAGGGTGTCGGCCGCGCCCTCGCCGCGAGCGGCATCGCGCGCGACGAGCTCTACGTCACGACGAAGCTCTGGAACGACAGGCGCGGCGAGGCCGCGGCCCGCGAGGCGCTGGGCGCGAGCCTCGAGATGCTCGGCCTCGACCACGTCGACCTCTACCTCATCCACTGGCCGACGCCCGCGAACGGCAGCCCGGTCGAGACCTGGCAGACGCTCGCCGCGATGCGCGATGAGGGCCTCACCTCGTCGATCGGCGTCTCGAACTTCGACGAGCGCTACCTGCCCGAGATCCTCGAGACCGGCATCGTGCCGGCGGTCAACCAGATCGAGCTGCACCCGCAGTTCCAGCAGCGCGCCGCGGTCGAGCTCTCGGCGCAGCACGACATCAAGATCGAGGCCTGGGGCCCGCTCGGCCAGGGCAAGGTCGACTACTCGACCGGCGTCATCGGCGAGATCGCGCAGCGCCTCGGCGTCTCGTGGGCGCAGGTCACGCTGGCCTGGCACCTCGCCGAGGGCCGCATCGTCTTCCCGAAGTCGAGCAGCCCCGAGCGCATGGCCGAGAACCTCGCCGCCGCGTCGGTGCAGCTGACGCCCGAGGACATCGCGGCGATCGACGCGCTCGACCAGGGCGCGGCCGGCCGCGTCTCGGCCGACCCCGCCGAGGTGAGCTGACCCGACCCCGCCGGGCGGACGCATCCGCCCGCCCCGCTCGGAACCGATCCCGCTCGACGACCCGTTGCACCCGGCACGACCCGGTGCACCGGGTCGTCGTCGGTCGAGCGGGTCGTTCCGCCGGTCGTCGCCGCGGACGGGGTGAACCGCCGTGCAGCGCGGCCCTCCACAGGCGGGCGGATGCGCCGCACGGGCCGGGCGGGAGGTCTGCGACCGTGCGCGGCATGGAGAGATCGATCAGCGACGAGGCCGAGGCCTACGTGCGCAGCCTGCTCGACGACTGGCTCGTGCCGCACCCCGGGGAGTGCGTCGCCTGCTTCCTCGACCGCGCGCTCGAGCGCTCGAGCTGCGACGGCGACCTGCGGTTCGCCGAGCTCTACCGCGACCTCGCGGCGCCGCGCGCGACGGCGCTGCTGCCGCGGCTGCGGGCAGCGGGCGGCTACTGCGACTGCGAGGTGCTGAGCAACGCGATGCAGCCGGCGTGGCACCTGTGGTCCACGAGCCGCGAGCTCGACCTCGACGGCCGGTCGATCGTGCTCGAGGCCGAGCCGCCCGAGGCGATGCCGCCCTGCACGGGCGTGCGGCGCGGCTCGACGCAGCCGTGCCGCAACTGGCACCGCATGCGGCGCCCCACGCGCTGGTGAGGCCCGGCGCCCGCTCGCCGGTGTGATCCGTTCCACCGAGCGGGACCCCTTCTACCGAGGAGGACCCGGTGCACAGGGTCCTCTGCGGTGGAGCGGGTCCCGTTCGAGCGCACGGTGTTCGAGCGCACGGTGTTCGACCGCACCGGCGGGCGCTGAGGCGGCGGGCGTAGCGTGGGCGGATGGAGAGCGTCGACAACCGGCTCGCGGGCGCCGCGAGCGCCTACCTCAGGCTGCACGCCGACAACCCGGTCGACTGGCGGGAGTGGGGCGAGGCGGCGTTCGCCGAGGCGCGCGAGCGCGGCGTGCCGGTCTTCGCGTCGGTCGGCTACGCCACGTGCCACTGGTGCCACGTGATGGCGCGCGAGTCGTTCGCCGACGCCGAGGTCGGGGCGGCGCTCCGGGCAGGCTTCGTCGCCGTGAAGGTCGACCGCGAGGAGCGGCCCGACGTCGACGCCGCGCTCATGGACGCGGCATCGGCCTTCACGCGCCAGCTCGGCTGGCCGCTCAGCGTCTTCCTCACGCCCGACGGGCAGCCGTTCTTCGCCGGCACCTACTACCCGCCTACCGGCCGGCAGGGCGTGCCCGGCTTCCGCGACGTGCTCCGCGGCGTCGGCGCGGCCTGGCAGGAGCAGCCGGATGCGGTAGTCAACACCGCGGGGCGAGTGCAGGAGGCGCTCCGCGCCGCGCGGGCGGGCTCCGGCGAGCGTGCCGACGCGCTGCCGGACGCGGCCGAGATCCGGGCGGCGCTCGCCGGCGTCGCGGCGCAGGAGGACCCGGAGCACGGCGGGCTCGGCGAGGGGCAGAAGTTCCCGCAGGCGCCGCTCATCCTGGCGCTCGTCGACGTCGATCCCGCGCTCGCGGGCCGCCTGCTCGACGCGGCAGCCGGCGACGACGCGGTGGTCGCGAGCGGCGGGTACTCGCACCTGCGCGGCCGCGACGGCGGCTTCTTCCGCTACGCGACGCGCCGCGACTGGGCCGCACCTCACTTCGAGCGGATGCTCATCGACAACGCGCAGCTGCTGCACGCCGCGACGCTGCTCGGGCGCGAGACCGTGGCGGCCGGCATCGTCGGCTTCCTCGACGACGTGCTGCGGCTGCCCGGCGGCGCGCTCGCGGTCGCCGAGGACGCCGAGTCGACCGTGCGTGGGCAGCGCGTCGAGGGCGGCTGGCACCTGGGCCCGCCGTCGCCCGAGCGCGAGCGGCCGCCGCTCGACCGGCTCGTCGTGACGGCCGCGAACGGGCTCGCGATCGAGGCGCTCAGCATCCGGGCGCTGCGCGACGGCGATGAGCGGGCGCTCGCGCTCGCACGCGGCGCGGCGGAGCACCTGCTCGCGCATCACGTGCGACCTACGCCCGAGGGCGTGCAGCTCGTGCACGCGAGCCTCGACGGGCAGGCCTCCGACGCGGTCGCGACCGCGGCCGACGCCGGCTGCCTCGCGAGCGGCCTGCTTGCGCTCACCGCCGCGACCGGCGAAGCGCGCTGGGCCGTGGAGGCCCGCGCGATCCTCGAGGCGGCACCCGACCCCGTCGCCGTCGCGGGGCAGGGCCCGGCGCTCGAGCTCGGGCCGGCCTCCGACGGCGACGCGCCGTCGGGCGAGGCCGCGCTCGCGGGAGCGCTGCACGGGCTCTACGCGCTGAGCGGCGACGCCGAGCACCTCGAGCGCGCGACCCGGTTGCTCGACGCGACCCTGGCCATCCGCAACCCGTTCGCCGGCGCCGCGACGCTGCGGGTCGCGTCGCTGCTCGCAGAGCCGCCGCAGACGCTCGTGCTCGTCGGCGAGCCGCCCTCGGCCTTGCGCCGCGAGCCCGGCGCCCTGGTCATGAGCCCCGCGCAGGCGGCCGAGCTCGCGGATGCCGGCTTCGAGCTGCTGGCCGGGAAGGAGGCGCCGGGCGCCTACCGGTGCCGCGGCTTCGTCTGCGACCTGCCCGAGCCGTTCTGACCTGTCAGCGGGGACTCACCGGCCGGGCCACGTCGGCGGCCAGTAGCGCAGCCGCACGAGGTCGGAGGGCAGCTCGATGCCGTACCAGACGGGTAGGAACCAGAGCGCGACGGCGATGCTCGCGAGCACGAGCGCCGCGACCGTCAGCCAGCCCCACGCGCGGCGCTCGACGTCGTCGCGCGCGGGCCGCGTCGCTGCCCGCGCGGCCGGGGCGGGCACGGCGGCCGCGAGGTCGGCGTCGAGCCGCGCCGACGCATCCGCCGCGTGTTCCGCCGGCCGCGCGTCGTCCGCCGCCTCGTGACCCACCCCGAGCCCGTCCGTCGACCGGCTCTGCGCAGCGCCGACCGGACTATCCGGCCCAGCCGCCACGGAGCCGGTCGACGGACGGCGCGGCGGCCCGACGAGCACCTGCAGCGCGTGCGCGAGCCCGATGACGAGGAACGGCAGGAAGACGATCGCGTAGAAGAAGAAGATCGTGCGCTCGGGGAACGCGAGCCACGGCACGTACCCGGCGGCGATCGCGACGAGCAGGAAGCCCACGCGCCGGTCGAGCGTGCGGCCGAAGCGGTAGAGCAGGAAGCCGAGCGCGACGATTCCGGCGTACCAGACGACGAGGTTCGGCAGCGCCGTCACCCACCAGGTGCCCGCATCACTGGACGCCATCTCGAAGCCCGTCGGGCGGCCGAGCCACAGCCACTCGTAGGCGGGCGACTGGTACGAGTGGTCGCCCGTGAGCCCCACGTGGAAGCCGAGCTGCTGCGCGTGGTACGCCCAGAGCGACTGCAGCCCGAGCGGCACCCACGCGAGCAGCCCGCCCCAGCGCAGGTCGGCGCGCTCGAGCATGAGCTGCGAGCCCCAGCCGCCGTCGAACCAGCCGGCGTAGCTCGCGACGTAGACGACGAGCGCGGGTCCGACGAGCAGCACGAAGCTCGCCGGCGCCTGCGACAGCAGCGTGCCGAGCCACGGCGATCGGTAGCCTGCGCGCCGCCGGTCGAGGGCGTCGAGCAGCACCGTCCAGAGCCCGAAGGCGGCGAGGAACACGGCGCCCGACCACTTCGTCGCGCACGCGGCGCCGAGCAGCACGCCCGCGATGACGAGCCAGGGCCGCGTCCACATGGCGGCGAGGATGCGCCGGGGCCGTTCGGCGAGGGTGCGCACGGTGCGCGCGGGGGAGCCGCGCCGGTCGACGAGCAGCGCGCCGGCCCCGGCCAGCACGAAGAGGGCGAGGATGCCGTCGAGCAGCGCCGTGCGGCTCATGACGATCGCGAAGCCGTCGATCGCCATCCACAGGCCCGCGAGCGAGGCGAACGCCACCGACCCCAGCAGGCCGCGCGCGATCGCGTAGGTGAGGCCGACGAGGGCGATGCCGGCGAGCGCGCTCGGCAGCCGCCACCAGAACGGGTCGGCCATGCCGAACACGGCCATCGCCATGCCGATGATCCACTTGCCGAGCGGCGGGTGCACGACGTAGTCGGCCTCGGTCGTGAGGCCGCCCGGGTCGCCCGCCTGGAATCGCTCATCGGAGCCGTCGGCCCACTCGCCCTCGTAGCCGAGCTGCCAGGTCGACCAGCCCTCCTTGACGTAGTACGTCTCGTCGAAGACGAGGATGCCCGGGTGGCCGAGCGCGGTGAGCCTCGCGACGGCGGCGATCGCGACGATGGCGACGGGCGCGCCGATCTCGATGCGGCGGCGGATGCGCGGCTCGGCGAGGCGCGCTTCGAGCGCCCCGTACGCGCGCACGAAGCGGCCCGGCGCGCGCGTCGCGGGCCGTTCGGGCGCGGGCTCGTCGTCGACCGCGACGGCGGCGCCGGCGGGCGCGAGCGAGGATGCGTGCGCGCCGTCGTCGCTGTCGGCGGCGCGCGGGTCGGTCACCCGGCGATTCTCGCATCCCGTCCGCTGCTCCAGCGGAGGCGGGGCGAGGCAGCGCAGTAGCGTGGGCCGCGTGATCATCCTCGGCGCGACGCCCATCGGCAACCTGGGCGACGCGAGCGGCAGGCTCCGCGAGGCGCTCGCGACGGCCCCGGTGATCGCGGCGGAGGACACCCGCACCACCCGCCAGCTCATCCGCGCGCTCGGCATCGACGCCCAGCCGCAGCTCGTCGCGCTCCACGAGCACAACGAGGAGGCCGCGGCACCCGCGCTCGTCGAGCGCGCCCGCGACGAGGACGTGCTCGTGCTCACCGACGCCGGCATGCCGACCGTGAGCGACCCCGGCTTCCGGCTCGTGCAGGCCGCCGTCGCCGCCGGCGTCGCGGTCACGTGCCTGCCCGGGCCCTCGGCGGTGCTCACCGCGCTCGCCCTCTCGGGCCTGCCGACCGACCGGTTCGCCTTCGACGGCTTCCTGCCGCGGAAGGGCGGGGAGCGCGACCGCATGCTCGCCGCGCTCGCCCGCGAGGAGCGCACGGTCGTGCTCTTCGAGGCGCCGCACCGCCTCACCGACGCGCTCGAGGCGATCGACCGCGCGATGCCTGGCCGCCGCGTGGCCGTCTGCCGCGAGCTCACGAAGCGCTACGAGGAGGTGCGCCGCGGCACCGCCGCCGAGCTGCTGCCCTGGGCGCGGGAGGGCGTCAAGGGCGAGATCGTGCTCGTGCTCGAGGGCGCGACGCCCGTGCTCGCCGACCTCGACGCGGCTGTGCAGCAGGTGCTGGGGCTCAAAGCGGCGGGGATGCGCCTCAAGGAGGCCGCGGCCGAGGTCGCGGAGGCGACCGGGCACCCGCGGAACGCGCTCTACCGGGCCGCCCTGGAACATCCGGCGTCCTGAGGCCGACCTCGGCCACCGGCGGGATGCGTCGCGCGGCGTCACGCGTCCGGCGCGCTCCCTAGACTTGACCCCATGCCCGAGCGCTTCACCGTCACGACGCCGATCTACTACGTCAACGACGTGCCGCACATCGGCCACGCCTACAACGAGGTCGCCACCGACGTGCTCGCGCGCTGGCACCGCATGCGCGGCGACGACACGTGGATGCTCACGGGCACCGACGAGCACGGCCAGAAGATCATGCGCACCGCGGCCGCGAACGGCGTCAGCCCGCAGGAGTGGACCGACCGGCTCGTCGAGAGCGCCTGGATCCCGCAGCTCGAGCTGCTCAACATCGCGAACGACGACTACATCCGCACCACGAGCGAGCGGCACAAGGTCGGCGTGCGCATCTTCCTCGAGCGCCTCAAGGAGGCCGGGTACATCTACCACGGCGAGTTCGAGGGCCAGTACTGCGTCGGCTGCGAGGAGTACAAGACGGCGAACGACCTGGTGCCCGGCACCGGCGAGTTCGAGGGCCAGCTCGTCTGCGCCATCCACTCCCGCCCGATCGAGGTCGTGCGCGAGGCGAACTACTTCTTCAAGCTCAGCGAGTTCGGCGACCGCCTGCTCGCGCTCTACGAGGAGCGCCCCGACTACGTGCAGCCCGAGCACGTGCGCAACGAGGTGCGCCAGTTCGTGAAGCAGGGCCTCAACGACCTGTCGATCAGCCGCAACACCTTCGACTGGGGCATCAAGGTGCCGTGGGACGAGACGCACGTCGTCTACGTCTGGTTCGAGGCGCTGCTGAACTACATCACCGCCAACGGCTACGGCGTCGACGACGAGCTGTTCGCGCGCCGCTGGCCGGCCGTGCACATCGTCGGCAAGGACATCGCGCGCTTCCACGCGGTCATCTGGCCCGCGATGCAGATGGCGGCCGGCATCGAGATCTCGTCGCACGTCTTCGGCCACGGCTGGCTGCTCGTCGGCGGCGAGAAGATGTCGAAGTCGAAGGCGACGGGCATCGAGCCGAGGCAGATCACCGACGTCTTCGGCGTCGACGCCTTCCGCTACTACTTCATGTCGGCGATCGCGTTCGGCTCCGACGGCTCCTTCTCGTGGGAGGACCTCGACGCCCGATACCACGCCGAGCTCGCCAACGGCCTCGGCAACCTCGCCTCGCGCGTCATCGCGATGGTGCACAAGTACTGCGACGGCGTCGTGCCCGAGGTGGCCGTCGACGCCGACATCCTGGCGCTCACGACGGATGCGGTGGGTCGCGCCGAGCGGGCGATCGACCGGTTCGCGATCGACGAGGCCGTCGACGCGGCCATGTCCATCGTCGAGCGGCTGAACGGCTACATCACCGAGCAGGCACCGTGGGTGCTCGCGAAGGACGAGGCGCAGCGCGACCGGCTGGCGGCAGTGCTCGCCTCGAACGTGCACGGCATCGGCACGGCCGCGATCCTGCTCGCGCCGGTCATGCCCGACACAGCGCAGAAGCTGTGGGCGGCGGTCGGCGGCGAGGGCGACGTGCTCGCGCAGCGCATCCAGGCGGCGCACGAGTGGCAGGGCACGGGCCGCGTGACGACCGTGCCGCCGCTGTTCCCGCGCATCGAGCAGGCGCAGCCCGCGAGCTGAGCCGCTGCCGCATCCCGCGGCCCTGGCCGAACACCGGGCGCCGTGCGAGGGTGGGGGCATGAGCGAGACCACCCACGAGCGCACGGGCGAGCAGACCGTCGTGCATCGCCGCGAGTTCGACGCGCCCGCCGAGCGAGTGCAGCAGGCGCACACGGTCGCCGAGATCTTCTCGCAGTGGATGGGCCCGCGCGGCTCCCGCCTGCGCATCGAGCACTTCGAGCCGCGCACCGGCGGCGACTTCGACTACGTGGTCGAGGTCGGCGGCGGCGAGCACCGCTTCTGGGGCTCGTACCACGAGGTCGTCGAGGGCCGCATCGTGCACACCTGGGAGTACCAGGGGGAGCCCGGGCACCCGACGCTCGAGATCCTCGAGTTCCGCGAGCTGCCGGGGGAGCGGTGCGCGCTCGAGATCACCTCGGTCTACGCGTCGCGCGCCGACTGCGACGCGATGGTCTCCTCGGGCATCGACGGCGGCATGGACGAGGACTTCGAGCGGCTCGACGAGGCGCTCGCGCACCTCGCGCACTGAGCGCGCGCGGCGCCACGCGCGGGTCGGCGGTCGTCGCTACGGCGCGGGCAGCGTGAGCACGAGCGGCTCCGGCAGGCCCGTGACCGTCAGCTGCAGCGCCGCATCCGCGTCGACGTCGGCGGGCACCAGCAGCGTGTAGGTGCGCGCCGCGTCGGGAGCGCCGCAGACCTGCGGCTGCTCGACCTGCACGGCGAGGGCTGTCGCCGATTCCGCGGTCAGCGGCCCGGCCAGTGCCCAGCAGCCGCTCGACGCGGGGAGCGAGAGCGCGATGCGGGCGGGCGGGTCGATCCAGGTCGCGACGCCGCCGAGCCGCAGCACGTCGTCGACGGATGCGCCGCTGTGCTCGGGCAGGCCGTCCTCGCCGTCATCCAGGCCGACCGACGGCTCGGGGGCGACCATCGCCTGGGCCTCCGCCGCTTCCTCCTCAGCGGCCGCCGCATCGCGCGCGACCGACTGCTGCCCGGCCGCCTGCTGGTCAGCAGCGGTCTGCGTCGACTCCTCGGCCGACTCCGACGACGTGCCCGCCATCCCGGGCTCGCCCGCGCTCGGCGGCGAGACGGCACCGCCGGATGCGCACGCGGACATCGCGAGCGCGGTCGCGATCGCGAGGGGAAGAGCCAGGCGTCTGGGCATGCCGGGAGGACCTCCGTGGACGAAAACGCGGACCACGATAGCGGCTCTTCCCCGACGACCGCCTGGAAGGGCCCTCGGCTCCGCCTGTGGACGGGTCTCCTAGGCTGGGTGCATGCCCACGAGCCACGACGGCACAGCCCCTGCCCGCACGCCCTCCGAGCCGCTCGCCGAGGCGCCGCGCGGGACGACGCTGCCCGGCGGCGAGTACATCCGGGAGCGCTTCGACGACGGCAAGCGCGACCTCACGCGGCCCGGGGCACCGGAGCCCCTCGGCGTGCCGATCTACGACAACCACACGCACCTCGAGATCAAGGACGGCGACGACTTCCCCTACTGGCGCGCCCTCGACGCGGCCGAGGCTGCCGGCGTCGCGGGCGTCATCCAGGTGGGCGGCGACGTCGAGTCGTCGGAGTGGTCGGCGGCGCTCGCGGCGCAGGACCGCCGCGTGCTCGCCGCGGTGGCGCTGCACCCGAACGAGGCGCCCGGCTACGCGGCGGCCGGCACGCTGCCCGACGCGCTCGCGACGATCGACGCGCTCGCCGCGCAGCCGCGCGTACGGGCGGTCGGCGAGACCGGCCTCGACTTCTTCCGCACCGGCGACGACGGCCGGCGCGCGCAGCACGAGTCGTTCGAGGCGCACATCGACATCGCGAAGCGGCACGGCATCGCGCTGCAGATCCACGACCGCGACGCGCACGACGAGGTCGTCGAGACGCTGCTGCGCGTCGGGGCGCCCGAGACGACGGTCTTCCACTGCTTCTCCGGCGACGAGGCGCTCGCGCGCACCGCGGCCGAGCACGGCTGGTACCTGTCGTTCGCGGGCACCGTGACGTTCTCGAGCGCGAAGAACCTGCACGCGGCGCTCGCGGTCGCCGACCGCAGCCGCATCCTGGTGGAGACGGATGCGCCGTTCCTCACGCCGACGCCGCACCGCGGCCGCCCGAACAGCCCGTACCTGACGCCGCTCACCGTGCGGTCGATGGCGGAGCGCCTCGGCATCGACGCCGACGAGCTCGCGGCGCTCACCGCCGAGAACACCGTGCGCGCCTACGGCAGCTGGGACTGAAGCTCCGGCCGAGCCGGGTCAGCCCAGCTCGACCACGTCCTCCTGCGACAGCTCGACGACGGCGTCGCCGCCATCCGGGCTCACACCGGTCACGGTCACCTCGACGCCGAGGCCCGCGGGCACCTGCTCCGGCAGGGTGAAGATCCAGCCGTAGGGCACGGCGTCCGCCGTGCACGCGGTGTCCTCGCCGACCTCCGGGAAGCGGAACTCCACCGCGATCGTGCCCGGGCCGCGGCTCTCCGCAGCGACCGGCTCCGGCACGCACGCCGTCGAGCCGCTCGAGGTCAGGAAGACGGCGAGCGTGCGCCCGGGCTCGACCCAGGCCGCCTGCGCCGGGACGCTCCCGCCCGCCGTCGGCAGGGCATCCAGGGCCGGCATCTCGTCGTCGGCGATCGGCGCGGGATTCGCCGCCTCGCCCGACCCGGGGATGAGGCTCGGCTGCGGGTCGGCGGTCGGGCCGCTCTCGAGCCTGTCGTCGGGGCCGACCTGCAGCTCGAGCACCTCGTCGTTCCCCTGGAGCTTCACGAGCGACACCTGCAGCACCCGGTCGAGCTCGATCGCCGACGGGAGCGCGAGCTCCCAGCCGTGCAGGCGGAAGTCGGCGGTGCACATCATCGCGGGGTCGGGCGGGTCGAAGCGGATGGTCGCCGCGGGCTCCGCCTCGTCGAGCTCGAGCGGCTGCGGCTGCGGGATGCACCCGCCGCCCCCGCCCGAGCCGCCGATGATCACCGCGAGCGTCTCGCCGGGCTCGGCCCAGGCGACGACGACGCCCTCGGACGAGACGCGGTCGAACAGGTAGGAGTCGTTGAGGCGGTCGTCCTCGATCGGCACCGGGGCCGCGCCCGTCGCGCTCGGCGGCGCGTCGGGCGCGGAGGGCGAGCCGGAAGGGGCGGCCGGCTGCGCCGTGCAGGCGGCGAGCAGCGCGGCGACGCCGGTGAGCGCCGCGGCCGCGAGCGCCCTCGCGGGCCTGCCCCGACGCATCCGCGATGCTGCGGTGCTGGCTCGGACGGTGCTGCCCATGCGGCCTCCTCGATCGGGGGCGGTGCCGCTTCGACGGCGCTGCCCGCACCCGCATCCTGACGCACGCCCCTGGGCGCCCGGTCAGCGGGCGCTCGGCATAGGCTCGACGCGTGAGCGAGAGCATCGAGGGCGTGTCGAGCGCCGCGACCCTGCTGGGCGGCGCCGAGATCCGCGCGCTCGCGGCGCGGCTCGACCTGACGCCCACGAAGCGGTGGGGCCAGAACTTCGTCGTCGACGCCAACACGGTGCGGCGCATCGTGCGGACGGCGGATGTGTCGGGGCTCGACGTGGTCGAGGTCGGGCCGGGCCTCGGGTCGCTCACGCTCGGCCTCACCGAGGCGGGCGCCCGGGTGGCGGCTGTCGAGATCGACCCGCGGCTCGCCGAGCTGCTGCCCGAGACCGTGGCGCGCAAGCAGCCCGGGGCGCGCCTCGAGGTCGTGGAGCACGACGCGCTCACCATCGAGGCGCTGCCCTTCTCGCCGCAGGCGATCGTCGCGAACCTGCCGTACAACGTGTCGGTGCCGGTGCTCATCCACCTGCTCGAGCGCTTCCCGAGCATCGAGCGCGCGCTCGTGATGGTGCAGGCCGAGGTCGGGCACCGGCTCGCCGCGAAGCCGGGCTCGAAGACCTACGGCTCGCCGAGCGCGAAGGTCGCCTGGTGGGGGCCGTGGGCGCTCGAGGGCGACGTGTCGCGGCAGATCTTCTGGCCCATCCCGGGCGTCGACAGCGTGCTCGTCGGCTTCCGCCGCGGGCCGTCGCGCGGCGACGAGGCGCTGCGGAAGCGCACCTTCCGGGTGATCGACGGCGCGTTCGGGCAGCGCCGCAAGATGCTCCGGCAGGCGCTCTCGGGCGTCTACGGCTCGTCGGCCGCGGCCACCGAGGTGCTCGAGCGCGCCGGCGTCGACCCGACGCTGCGCGGCGAGGCGCTCGCGCTCGACGACTTCATCCGCATCGCCCAGGCCGGGCCGACGGCGCCGGCCGGCGCCGACGCATCCGCCCCCGTCCTGCTGGAGGACTGAGTGGTCGAGCGGATCGACAAGAACATGGGGCCGGCCGCGCTCCAGGCGGCGACCGGGCGCACCCACGAGCAATGGCGCGACCTCATCGAGGGCGCGGGCGGCCTCGAGTGGACGCACCGGGCGACCGTCGACTGGCTCGTCGGCGAGCACGGCGTCGACCCGTGGTGGGCGCAGGGCATCACCGTCGACTTCGAGCAGGACCGCAAGGGACGGCTGCCCGGCCAGCAGGCCGACGGCACGTTCACGGTCGCGCGCACCCGCACCGTGCCGGGGGAGCGCCTCGCGGCGCTCGCCGCCGTGCGCGCCGCCGTCGAGGCGCGACACGGCGCTCCGCACGGCGAGAACCTCGCCGCCGCGCAGCCGGTCGTGCGCTGGCGGCTCGACGACGGCACGCGGCTCGCGGCGGCGGCGCAGCAGCCGAACCGCTCGGGCACGCCCGTGGGCGTCACGATCGAGCGGCTGCCCGACGCCGGGGCGATGGCGGCCGCGAAGGCCGAGATCGACGCGATCTTCGCCGCCGTCGGCTGAGCGGGCCCGGACGGGCCGTGCAGGGACGACCGCTGCGGGCGCACTAGGTTGGATGCCGTGGTGACGAGGAGCACGGTGCGGGCGAAAGCGCCCGGCAAGATCAACGTGCACCTCGGCGTGGGTGCGCTGCAGGACGACGGCTACCACGACGTCGCGACCGCCTACCAGGCCGTCAGCCTCTACGAGATCGTCGAGGCCACCGCCGCTCCCGACTTCTCGGTGCGCTTCTCGGGCCCCATCCCGCACGAGTCGCTCTCGACCGGCGCCGACAACCTCGCGATCCGCGCGGCGATGGCGCTCGCCCGCCGTGGCCGCGTCTCGGGCGGCGTCGCGCTCTCGATCGAGAAGCACGTGCCGATCGCCGGCGGCATGGGCGGCGGCAGCGCCGACGCGGCCGCGACGCTCGTCGCGTGCGACGAGCTGTGGGGGCTGCACCTCGGCCGCGAGGCGCTGCACGAGATCGCCCGCGACCTCGGCGCCGACGTGCCCTTCGCGCTCGCCGGCGGCACGGCCGTCGGGACGGGGCGCGGTGACCGCCTGACGCCCGCGCTCGCGCGCGGCCAGTTCCACTGGGTGCTCGCCTACGCCGACGCGGGCCTGTCGACGCCCGACGTCTACCGGGCGCTCGACGAGCACCGCGCGCTGCACGCGGCCGACATCGCGCCCGCCCACGACGTGCCGACGGTGGATGCGCGGGTGCTGCAGGCGCTGCGGGCCGGCGACGCGTCGATGCTCGCCGAGGTGCTGCAGAACGACCTGCAGGCGCCCGCGCTGCGCCTCATGCCGCGCCTCGCCGGCACGCTCGAGCTCGGCGAGCGCTCCGGCGCCCTCGCCGGCATCGTGTCGGGCTCCGGGCCGACGGTCGCGTTCCTCTGCGACGACCTCGAGTCGGCGCTCGAGCTGCAGGTGAGCCTCTCGGCGGCGCAGCTGCTCGCGGTGAAGGTGACCGGCCCCGTGCCCGGCGCCCGCCTGATCGACTGAGCCCGCCGCATCCGCCCGGGACCGCCTCGCCGAGCGGCTGGTGCACCGAGTGGCGCCTCCCGCCACTGAGTGTCGCCTCCCGCCACTGGGTGGCGCCTCCCGTCATCGAGTGGCGCCTTGTGCGATCGAGTGGCGCCACTCGATCGCCGGAGCCGCCACTCGATCGCCGGAGGCGCCACTCGATCGCCGGAGAGGGCGGCCGACGGATGCGCCGGGCGGCGCACGCCCGCGCGGTGCGGGATGATGGAGGCCATATGGCACATCTCCTGGGCGCCGAGCGCGTCGGCGTCGCGTTCCCGACCCGCACCGTGTTCGAGTCGATCTCCCTCGGCCTCGAGGACGGCGACCGCATCGGCATCGTCGGCCGCAACGGCGACGGCAAGTCGACGCTGCTGCGCGTGCTCGCCGGCAGCCTCGAACCGACGAGCGGCCGCGTCACGCGCCGCGGCGGCATCCGCGTGGGCGTGCTCGACCAGCAGGACACGCTCGACGGCGCGCTGACGGTCGGCGAGGCGGTCGTCGGCGACCGCCCCGAGCACGAGTGGGCGGGCGACGCGCGCATCCGCGACCTGCTCGCCGGCCTCGTCGGCGACCTCGACTGGCACGCCGCCGTCGGCAGCCTCTCGGGCGGCCAGCGCCGCCGCGTGGCGCTCGCGAAGCTGCTCGGCGGCGACTGGGACGTGCTCTTCCTCGACGAGCCCACCAACCACCTCGACGTGCAGGGCATCGCCTGGCTCGCCGACCACCTGAACGCCCGCTACGCGACCGGCCGCGGCGCGTTCGTCGCGATCACGCACGACCGGTGGTTCCTGGATGCGGTGTGCACGGGCACGTGGGAGGTGCACGACGGCCTCGTCGAGCCCTTCGAGGGCGGCTACGCGGCCTACGTGCTGCAGCGCGTCGAGCGCGACCGGATGGCCGCCGCGACCGAGTCGAAGCGTCAGAACCTCATGAAGAAGGAGCTCGCGTGGCTGCGCCGCGGCGCGCCCGCCCGCACCGCGAAGCCGAAGTTCCGCATCGAGGCCGCGACGCAGCTCATCGAGGACGAACCGCCCGTGCGCGACCCGATCCAGCTCGCGCAGCTCGCCGCGACGCGGCTCGGAAAGGACGTCGTCGACATCGTCGACGCGTCGGTCGAGCTCGGCGGCCGCACGATCCTCGACGACGTCACCTGGCGAATCGCCCCCGGCGAGCGCGCTGGCGTGCTCGGCCGCAACGGCGCCGGCAAGTCGACCCTGCTCGCCCTCATCGCCGGGCGCATCCGCCCCACCTCGGGCCGCGTGAAGACGGGCAAGACCGTGAAGATCGCCGAGCTCACGCAGGAGCTCGCCGAGCTCGCCCAGCACGAGGACGACCCCGTGCGCACCGTCGTCGGCAGCCTGAAGTCGAGCTACGCGTCCGGCGGCAAGGAGCTCACGCCCGGGCAGCTGCTCGAGCGCCTCGGCTTCCGCCCCGGCGAGCTCTCGACGCTCGTCAAGGACCTCTCGGGCGGCCAGCGCCGCCGCCTGCAGCTGCTGCTCATCCTGCTCGACGAGCCCAACGTGCTCATCCTCGACGAGCCGACGAACGACCTCGACACCGACATGCTCGCCGCGATGGAGGACGTGCTCGACTCGTGGGCGGGCTGCCTCATCGTCGTCAGCCACGACCGCTACCTCATCGAGCGCGTCACCGACCACCAGTACGCCGTGATCGACGGCGCGCTCGTGCACATGCCGGGGGGCGTGGATGCGTACCTCGAGCGATCGGGGCGCGGCTCGGTCGGGCGGGCCAAGGCGCGGCCGACCGACGCCTCGCCCGCCGACGCCGGCGCGTCCGCCGGCGCCGACGGCGCCGCGGGCGGCGGCCTCAGCGGCGCCGAGCGGCGCGCGCTCGAGAAGGAGGCGGCGAGCCTCGACCGCCGGCTCGCGAAGGCGACGCAGGAGCGCGCCGCGGTGCTCGCCCGCTTCGAGGCCGCCGACCACAGCGACTTCGACGCGCTCGCGGCGCTGCAGGGCGAGCTCGCCGACGTCGATGCCCGCATCGCCGAGCTCGAGGAGCAGTGGCTCGAGGCGCACGAGGGCCTCGAGGCGTAGCGCCCGAGCCGCCGGCTCAGCGCTGCTGCACGTCGGGGTGCGTGGCGATCATGAACGAGGTCGGGTCGCCGTCGGGGGAGTCGCGGGTGCGCAGCCACTCCATGAGCTCGACGGTGCGGCGGTCGAGCTCGGCGCGGTCCTCGGGGCTCAGCCGCACGCCGAGGCGGCCGATGTCGAGATCGCTCGGCTGCACGCCCTGGATCTCCTGCAGGAAGGTCTGCACGAGCACCGGGCCGACGAGCGGCGCCTCCGAGCCGTGCCAGGTCATGCCCGTGGCGCGGTAGGGGATCTCCTTCGCGCCGCGCGCACCGACCCGGGGCTCCTCGGCGGCGAGGAAGCCGACATCGACGAGCGCCTGCACGTGGTGGTGCATGGTGCCGGCGTTCATCTGCAGGAGCCGCGCGAGCGCCTTGTTCGTGCGCGGCTCGTGCAGGCAGAGGCGCAGGATGCGCCAGCGCAGCGGCGACGAGAGCGCCTTCGCCTTGGCGGTCAGCTCGCTCGATGGCGGCGGCATCGCCTCGTCGGTCATGTCCTCAGCGTAGCCGCTCGGAATCAGTGATTGGGAGAACCCAATCACTGCGGTACGCTTCCCGCATGACCACCGAGCCCGAGGCATCCGCGGCCCCCACGCCCGCCTCGACCATCCCCGACACCGCCCCCGCCTCCCCGGCCGCACCGCCGCCGGGCCACCGCGGCCTGTGGCGCGAGCGAGGGTTCCCCGCGTTCTGGCTCGGCCAGGGCCTCAGCCAGCTCGGCGCGCAGTTCGCGGCGCTCGCGATGCCGATCGTCGCGGTCGCGGTCCTGCAGGCCGACGACGCGCAGATGGGCTACCTGCACGCCGCCGAGACCGCGGCGTTCCTGCTCGTCGGCCTGCCCGCCGGCGCGTGGCTCGACCGGATGCGCAAGCGCACCGTGATGATCGCGGCCGACCTCGTGCGCGCGGTCGCGGTGGCCGCCGTGCCGCTCCTGTGGCTCGCCGGGATGCTCGAGATGTGGCACCTGTTCGTCATCGGCGCCGTGGTCGGCGTCGCCACCGTCTTCTTCGACGTCGGCTACCAGTCGTTCGTGCCCGTGCTCGTGCGCGACGAGCACGTCGGGCCCGCGAACGGCGCGCTCGAGGCGACCGCGCAGACGATGCGGCTCGGCGGCCCCGCGGTCGCCGGCCTGCTGCTCAAGGTGCTCTCGGCGCCGCTGCTGCTCGCTGCCAACGCGGTCGGCTTCCTGCTGAGCGCCATCAGCCTCATGCTCGTGCGCGACGAGGAGGTCGTGAAGCCGAAGCACGAGCGGCAGCACCTCGTGCGCGAGATCGCCGAGGGGCTGCGGTTCGTCGCCCGCACCGACTTCCTCGTGCGGATCGTCGGCACCACGGCGCTCACGAACCTCGGCACGACGATCGCCATGACGCTCTCGCCCATCCTGATCCTGCGCATCCTCGGGCTCGACCCGGCCATCTACGGCGTGCTCATGACGCTCGGCGCCGTCGGCGGCCTCGTGGGCTCGGTGCTCGCGAACCGCATCGCCCGCTGGATCGGCGAGGGGCCGGCGCTGTCGGCCTCGACGCTGCTCTTCGTCGCCTCGGCGGCGCTGCTGCCCGCCGCGGCGCACTTCCCCGACGCGGCGGTCGTGCTGCTCGTGCTGTTCGAGGCGCTGCTCGGGTTCTCTGTGCTCGTCTACAACATCGTGCAGGTCACCGCGCGGCAGCGCATCTGCCCGAAGCCGCTCCTCGGCCGCATGAACGCCTCCATCCGCTTCGTCGTCTGGGGCGTCATGCCCATCGGGGCGCTCGTCGCCGGCTGGCTCGGCACCGCCTTCGGCACGCTCTCGGCGATCTGGGTCGGCTCGATCATCGCGATGCTGGGAGCCCTGCCGCTGCTGCTGAGCCCCTACGCGCGCATGCGGGCGCTGCCGACGCGGGAGGACGCGACGCGGCAGGCCTGACCGGCCGCCACAGACGACTCGGTTACCCTGGCGGGAGCCGCGCCGACGGGCGCGCGGCACGAGAGGGGGCGACGATGCAGACGATTTTGGTCGTCGACGACGACCCCGCGCTCGCCGAGATGATCGGCATCGTGCTCGCCGGGGAGGGCTACCAGCTCGAGTTCTGCGCCGACGGCGCGGAGGCGGTCGACCGGTTCCACGAGGTCCGTCCCGACCTCGTGCTCCTCGACCTCATGCTGCCGGGCAAGGACGGCATCCAGATCTGCACCGAGCTGCGCGCCGAGTCGGGCGTGCCCATCATCATGCTCACCGCGAAGGGCGACCCCACCGACATCGTCGTGGGGCTCGAGTCGGGCGCCGACGACTACGTCGTGAAGCCGTTCAACCCGAAGGAGCTCGTCGCCCGCGTGCGCACGCGCCTGCGCCCGCAGCGGCAGGAGGACGGCGGCACGCTGCGCGTCGCCGACCTCGAGATCGACGTCGAGGGCCACCAGGTGCGCCGCGCGGGCAGCGTCATCGGCCTCACGCCGCTCGAGTTCGAGCTGCTCGTCACGCTCGCCTCGAAGCCCAATCAGGTGTTCTCGCGCGAGATGCTGCTCGAGCAGGTGTGGGGCTACCACTACAAGGCCGACACGCGCCTCGTGAACGTGCACGTGCAGCGCCTGCGCTCCAAGGTCGAGCGCGACGTCGACAACCCCGTGGTCGTGACGACCGTGCGCGGCGTCGGCTACCGCGCCGGCGCCCCCACCCCAAGCTGAGGCAGCGATGGCCGCACGGCGCCCGCCCGGCTGGGGCCGCCTGATCTGGGACCGGGCGACCCGGGTCGTCCGGCACTCGCTGCAGGCGCGCGTCGTCGCGGCCAGCATGGCGATGTCGACCTTCGCGCTCATCGGCGTCTTCGGCTACATGTCGGCGTCGGTGAGCCAGAACCTCTTCGAGACCCGCCGCGACGAGGCGCTCGTCGAGGCCGTGCGCGCGTCGACGGCGATGCAGCAGAGCTTCGACGAGGCCGTGACGCAGAACCTCACGAGCGGGGAGGTGGATGCGCTGCAGGATCGGGCGCTCGACGCCGTCACCGGGCTCATCTCGTCGCGGTCGAGCACCGAGTACGCGATGCTCCGCGCCGAGTCGCAGACCGAGACGCTGCTGCAGATGAACGACGTCCAGTCGCAGTCGTTCGACACCGACCTGCTCACCCCCGAGCTGCGCTCTGCCGTCGCCGCCGCATCCGACACCCCCTACTACCAGTCGGTGCGGCTCGAGGGGAGCGAGGGCTCGCAGCCGGGCATCATCGTCGGCAGCACCGTCGACGTGCCGCTCGCCGGCCGCTACGAGCTGTACCTGCTCACGAGCCTGCAGGCGACGCAGGAGACGCTCGGCTTCATGCAGCTGACGATGATGGCGGGCGGCCTCGCCCTCATCGCGCTCATCGGCGCGATCACGTGGTTCGTCGCCCGCATGGTCGTCGGGCCCGTGCAGACGGCGGCCGACTCGAGCGCCCGGATCGCTGCGGGCGAGCTCGACGTGCGCATCCCCGTGCGCGGCGACGACGAGATCGCCAAGCTCGGCCGCTCGTTCAACGACATGGCCGACTCGATCTCGCGGCAGATCAACGAGCTCGCGACGCTCTCGACCGTGCAGCAGCGGTTCGTCTCCGACGTCTCGCACGAGCTGCGCACGCCGCTCACGACCATCCGGCTCGCCGGCGACGTGCTCCACGACCGGCGGCAGTCGTTCGATCCGGTCACGAGCCGCACGGTCGAGCTGCTGCACGCGCAGATCCTGCGGTTCGAGCAGCTGCTCGCCGACCTGCTCGAGCTCAGCCGCTTCGACGCCGGCGCGGCGCAGCTCGAGATCGAGCCGACCAACCTCGTGCGGCTCGCCGAGGCCGAGATCTCGGCCGTCGAGCCGCTCGCCGCGGAGCGCGGCACCGAGCTGCGCCTCGTCGCCCCCGGCGGGCACTTCGAGGCGGAGGTCGACCCGCGCCGCATCCGCCGGATCCTGCAGAACCTGCTCGGCAACGCCATCGACCACGGCGAGGGCCGCCCCGTGGTGGTCACCGTCGACTCGACGAGCGACGCCGCCGCGATCGCCGTGCGCGACCACGGCGTCGGCATGACCGAGGAGGAGGCAGCGCGCGTGTTCGACCGCTTCTGGCGCGCCGACCCGTCGCGGCAGCGCCGCACCGGCGGCACGGGCCTCGGCCTGTCGATCAGCCGCGACGACGCCGCGCTGCACGGCGGCTGGATCGACGTGTGGTCGCAGCCGGGCGAGGGCACCGCGTTCCGGCTCACGCTCCCGCGGGCCGGCGCGCACGCGGTCGCCTCGCCGATCGAGCTGCCGCCCGCCGACACGCAGGCGATCGTGCTGCCGCCGGCGGCGGAGGAGGCACCCGCGCCCGAGGCGATCGACGCTCTGGAGATCACCCTCGTCGACCCGCCCGCCGCCTCGACGAAGGAGCCCGGCCGATGAAGCGCATCCTCGCCGCCGCCGCGGCCGTGCTCGTGCTCGCCGGCTGCGTCGCCATCCCCGACTCCGGCCCCGTCACCGAGGGCCACGTCGACGCGGGCGAGCAGGCCGACGACCTGGTCTTCCTCGCGCAGGAGCCGCAGCCGGGTGCCACGCAGGAGGAGATCGTGCGCGGCTTCCTGAGCGCCGCGATCAGCCCCGGCGACGACTTCGCGATCGCCCGCGAGTACCTCACCGGCGAGGCGGCCGAGCAGTGGGACCCGGGCGCGGGCGTGCTCGTGCGCTCGGGGCAGCCCGAGGTGTCGCTCGGCGGCGAGACGACCGCGACGGCCGTGACGACCGCCGTCTCCGAGCTCGACGGCTCGGGCGCGCTGCAGCTGCTCGACGCCGACCGCATGCTCGAGTTCCGGCTGCTGCAGGTGGCGGGGGAGTGGCGCATCTCGCAGGCGCCCGACGGCATCGTGCTGTCGAGCTTCCACTTCGCGCAGCTCTTCCGCCCGCACACGCTGCACTGGCTGACGCCCGACGGCACCCGCACCGTGCCGGAGGTGCGCTGGTTCGAGCGCACCGCGACCACGCTGCCCGGCCGCATGGTCGACGCGCTGCTCGCGGGGCCGTCGAGCTGGATCGCGCCCGCCGTCACGACCGCGGGCGCCCCGGACGCGCACACCATCGGCGAGCCCCTCGTGTCGGGCACGATCGTCACCGTCACGCTCGACTTCGCGCAGGTCGAGCAGCTCGGCAGCGGCAGCCTCGAGCCGCTCTCGACGCAGCTGGCGCTCTCGCTGCGCTCGATCGGCGCCCGGGAGGTGCGCATCCAGGTCGAGGGCCTCGACGGCTTCACCGCCTCGAGCGCGTCGGCGCAGCCCGTGGACGACGGCGACGTCGACCAGCGGCCGCTCGTGCTCGACGGCACGTCGCTGCGCTCGATCGGCGGCGGCGCCGCGGCGATCGAGGACGTCGGGCCGGCGCTCTCGGCCATCGGCGCCACGAGCTACACGGTCGGCGCCGCGGGCGGCGTCGCGACGACGGGCTCCACCGCCGCGTGGCTCGAGTCGGGCGCCGCGCCCGTGGTCATCTCGACGGGCTCGGCGATCGTGCCGACCGTCGACGACACGGGCTGGGTGCTGCTGCAGGAGCAGGGCACGCCGCAGGCGCTCGTCGCGTGGCACGACGGCGAGCGCAGCGCCCTGCCGCTGCCGCCGGGCGGCACCGCGCGCCTCGCCGCGATGGAGCTCTCGCGCGACGGCGCGCGCCTCGCGGTCACGACCGTGGAGGGCAGCGAGAGCGAGGTGTGGGTCGCGGCCGTCATGCGCGACGGGTCCGGGAGGCCCGTCTCGCTCGGCGAGCCCTACCGGCTGCCGCGCGTCGACGGGGCGGCGACCGACATCACCTGGGTGAGCTCGACCGAGGTGGCGGTGCTCGCCGCGAACGGCGACGAGTCGCAGATCGTGATGCTCGCGGTCGGCGGCGCCGCGGAGCAGCTGCCGGCGCCGGGCGAGGCGGTGCGCGCGATCGTCGGCGGCAGCGAGGGCGCATCGACGCTGCGGGCGCTCGGCGCCGACGGCTCGCTGCTGTCGCTCCGGGGCCGCGTCTGGACGGCGGCGACGGGGCTCGCGCCCATCACGCTCATCGCGACGCAGCAGTAGCACGCTCTCCACAGGCGGCGGCGCTCGCGGCCCGCGCCGGCGCATCCGCCCGCCATCCTCCGTGCATGGGGATCGGCGGCGCGCTGCGCGAGGCGGCGAGCGTGCTGTGGCCCGTCGCGTGCGCGGGCTGCGGCGCGTCCGACGTCGCGGTGTGCGCGCCGTGCGCGGCGCTGCTCACCGGCGACCCCGTGCGCGGCGACGTCGACGGCGTGCCGCTTCTCGCGGCCGCCGCGTACGAGGGGGAGGTGCGGATGCTCGTGGCCGCGTGCAAGGAGCACGGCGGCCGGGCGGAGTCTCGGGCCCTCGGCGCGGGCCTGGCGCTCGCGATCGCGCAGGCCCCCGCCGCACCGCTCGTGCGCGTGCCCTCGAGCCGCGCCGGGCTGCGGCGGCGGGGGTTCGACCCGGTCGAGCTCGTGCTGCGCGGTGCGGGGCTGCGCGCCGTGCCGCTGCGCCGCGTGGCGGGCGGCGGCGCGCAGAAGGAGCGCTCCGTCGACGAGCGCGCGAGCGCCGCGCAGGGCACGCTCGCGCTGCCGCGCCGCGATGCGGATCGCCTCGCGGGCGCGGCGGTGGTGCTCGTCGACGACGTCGTCACGAGCGGCGCGACGATGCGCGAGGCGGTGCGCGCGGTGCGCGCCGCGGGGTGCGATGCGGCCGCGATCGCCGCCGTCGCGCGGGTGCCGAGACGGGTTCCGGGAGCGCTCGGCTGAGCCCGGGGCGCCGGGGGTAGAGTGACGGCACGCAAGTCGGCGCAGCAGCCGCAAGCGCCGACGCCCTACCCATGGGAGGCCACTATGGAGATCACGTTCGGCGCCAAGGGCGCAGACATCACGGACCGCTTCCGCGCCTACGCGGAGGAGAAGCTGGCGAAGGTCACGCAGCTCCTGCCCCGTGCCACTGCCCTCGACGTCAAGCTCACCCGCCACGCGGATGCGCACTCCGCGATCGCCGGCGGACGGGTCGAGATCACCGTCCACGGGCCCGGCTCGATCATCCGTGCCGAGTCCGACGGGCCCGACAAGTACATGGCCTTCGACTCCGCCTACCACCGCATCATGGAGCGCGCGAGGCGCGCCCACGACAAGCGCCACGACCACAGCGCCCGCAAGCGCACCCCGCTGCGGGAGGCCGCGGCGAACGGCTTCGAGCAGGTCGCCATCACGCCCGCCGACCCCGCCGTCGTCGAGGCGGTCGCGACCGGCTCCGTGCCGACGATCGAGCCCGATCGCGAGCAGGAGCACGAGTGGTCGCCCGTGGTGATCCGCGAGAAGCGCTTCCCCGCGAAGCGCATGGGTGTGCGCGAGGCGGTCGACCAGATGGAGCTCGTGGGCCACCCCTTCTACCTCTTCGTCGACGAGGCGAGCGGCGAGTGCGCCGTCGTCTACCGGCGCAAGGGCTGGTCCTACGGCGTGATCTCCCTCGACGAGGAGCAGGCCGAGTCGGCCGCGAGCGCCGAGCGCGCCGCCTCCTGACCCCTCCGAACGGCGTCCCGGCACTGCCTGGGACGCCGTTCGGCGCGCGTTGCTACGATGGGCAGTCGGTTCCCGGACCGCCACCTCGCCCCGATGCACGGAAGGCTCACCTCGTGCCCAACTTCTTCGAGAACATGCTGCGCGCCGGCGAGGGCCGGCTGCGCCGCCGCCTGGAGCGCATCGCCGCCGATGTCGCCGCGCTCGAGGACGCGTTCGAGGAGCTCACCGACGAGGAGCTGGCCGGCGAGACCGCCGAGTTCCGCCAGCGCTACGCCGACGGCGAGGCGCTCGACGTGATGCTGCCCGAGGCCTTCGCGGCCGTCCGCGAGGCCGCGAAGCGCACGCTCGGCATGCGCCCCTACGACGTGCAGGTGATGGGCGCCGCGGCGCTGCACCTGGGCAACATCGCCGAGATGAAGACCGGTGAGGGCAAGACGCTCGTCGCCCCCATCGCCGCGTACCTCAACGCGATCACCGGCGAGGGCGTGCACATCGTCACGGTCAACGACTACCTCGCGAGCTACCAGTCCGAGCTCATGGGCCGCGTCTTCCGGGCGCTCGGCATGACGACCGGATGCATCATCGCCGGCCAGACGCCGGAGGTGCGGCGCGAGCAGTACGCGGCCGACGTCACCTACGGCACGAACAACGAGTTCGGCTTCGACTACCTGCGCGACAACATGGCGCACTCGAAGGACGCGATGGTCCAGCGCGGCCACGGCTTCGCGATCGTCGACGAGGTCGACTCGATCCTCATCGACGAGGCCCGCACGCCGCTCATCATCTCCGGCCCCGCCGCCGGCGAGGCCAACCGCTGGTTCGGCGAGTTCGCCCGCATCGCCAAGCGCCTGCGCCCCGAGGTCGACTACGAGGTCGACGAGAAGAAGCGCACGGTCGGCGTGCTCGAGCCCGGCATCGAGCGGGTCGAGGACCTCCTCGGCATCGACAGCCTGTACGAGTCGGCGAACACGCCGCTCATCTCCTTCCTCAACACCGCGCTCAAGGCGAAGGCGCTCTTCAAGCGCGACAGCGACTACGTCGTCATGAACGGCGAGGTGCTCATCGTCGACGAGCACACCGGCCGCATCATGCAGGGCCGCCGCTTCAACGAGGGCATCCACCAGGCGATCGAGGCGAAGGAGGGGGTGCAGATCAAGGCCGAGAACCAGACGGTCGCGACGGTCACCCTGCAGAACTACTTCCGCCTCTACTCGAAGCTCGCGGGCATGACCGGCACCGCCGAGACCGAGGCCGCCGAGTTCATGTCGACCTACAAGCTCGGCGTCGTCCCCATCCCGACGAACAAGCCGGTGCAGCGCAAGGACCAGTCCGACCTCGTCTACGCGACCGTCGAGGGCAAGTTCAAGCACGTCGTCGACGACATCGTCGAGCGCCACGAGGCCGGCCAGCCGGTGCTGGTCGGCACGACGAGCGTCGAGAAGAGCGAGTACCTCTCGGGGCTGCTCGCCAAGGCCGGCGTCAAGCACGAGGTGCTGAACGCGAAGAACCACGCCCGCGAGGCCGCGATCGTCGCGCAGGCGGGCCGCCTCGGCGCCGTCACCGTCGCCACGAACATGGCCGGCCGCGGCACCGACATCATGCTCGGCGGCAACGCCGAGCACCTCGCCGTCACGCGCATGACCGAGCTGGGCCTCAGCCCCTCCGAGACGCCGGACGAGTACGAGGAGCGCTGGGACGAGGTCTTCGCCGAGGTGAAGGCCGCCGTCGAGGCGGAGGCGTCGAAGGTGATCGAGGCCGGCGGCCTCTACGTGCTCGGCACCGAGCGCCACGAGTCGCGCCGCATCGACAACCAGCTGCGCGGCCGCTCCGGCCGCCAGGGCGACCCGGGCGAGAGCCGCTTCTACCTGTCGATGCAGGACGACCTGCTGCGCCTGTTCGGCGGCTCCGTCGCGCAGCGCTTCATGGCGGTCGACGCCGACGAGGACGAGATCCCGCTCGAGTCGAAGATCTTCACCCGCACCATCCGCTCGGCGCAGGCGCAGATCGAGGCGCGCAACGCCGAGATGCGCAAGAACGTGCTGAAGTACGACGACGTCATGAACCGCCAGCGCGAGGCGATCTACTCCGACCGCCGGCACATCCTCGACGGCGACGACCTCGCGGGCCGCGTGCAGGGCTTCCTCGAGGGCACGATCCGCGACCTCGTCGACGAGCACGCGGTCGGCAACGACAGCGACGAGTGGAACCTCGAGGCGCTCTGGACCGAGCTGCGCACGATCTACCCCGTCGGCATCACGATCGACGAGGTCGTCGCCGAGGCGCAGCCGCGCCTGACGGCCGACTTCCTCTACGAGCAGCTCGTCTCCGACGCGAAGATCGCCTACGCGAAGCGCGAGGAGGCGCTCGGCTCGCCCGCGATGCGCCTGCTCGAGCGCCGCGTCGTGCTGTCGGTCATCGACCGCAAGTGGCGCGACCACCTGTACGAGATGGACTACCTGCGCGAGGGCATCGGCCTGCGCACGATGGCGCAGCGCGACCCGGTGGTGGAGTACCAGAACGAGGGCTTCGCGCTCTACCAGCAGATGATGTCGGCGATCCGCGAGGAGTCGGTGCAGTTCCTCTTCAACCTCGAGGTCAAGGTGCAGCAGGGCGCGAGCCCCGAGGCGCCCGCGATCGAGGGCGGCGGCCTCGAGGAGGTCGAGGAGGACACGACGAGCCTCACCTACTCGGCCCCCGACGAGGACGGCGAGGCGTCGGTGCACGACGCCGCCGGCCACGAGCTCGGCGCCGAGACGGGCAAGGCGCGCGCGAAGAGCGGCAACCCGGCCGTCGCCGCGCAGGCGCGGGCCGCGAGCGGCAACCGCGAGCAGCGGCGCGCGGCCACGAAGCAGGCGAAGGCCGCGCCGAAGGTGGGCGCGTTCGGCCAGGTCGAGGACGACGAGGCGCGGTAGCGGGTCTCGCGAGGCTCAATCCAGCGACTGCAGCCCGTTCCAGGCGGTGACGCCGAGCGGCGGTCCGTAGGCGCCGGTGTCGCCGCCGTTGGAGTAGACGGCGGTGATGTGGCCGGCGCCGGTCGCCAGGTCGACGTTCGACACCCATCCGGAGCCCGAGGCGCCGTCGCCCATGACGCAGTCGGCGCCGTAGTTGGCGTCGCCGCCCGCGCCGTAGCTCAGCCGGTCCTCGGCGCAGTGCCGCAGCACCTCCGAGTCGAAGGGGTCGTTGCCCGGATAGCCGGCGATCACGACGCCGTTCGTCTCGGCGGTGAAGCTGATGCCCTGGCCGCCGACGACCTGCTCGAGGGTGCGGCCGCCCTGCGGCGCGAAGCGGATGAAGCCGAAGTCGAAGCCCATCCAGCCGTCGTCGTCGGCGCCGTCGAGCCAGCGCGTGTTGGCCTCGAGGTACTGCTCGGGCACCCACCACCGCTCGGCCTCCCACACGCCGTACGGGGTGTCGCCGCGCTCGTAGCCGGGGGCGAAGAGGATGCGGTCGTACCAGTCGCGCGTCTCGTCGTCGAAGATGCAGTGGGCGGCGGTCGCGACGATGAGCCCCGAGTCGCTGTTGATGACGGTGCCGGTGCAGGTGAAGTCGCCCTCGGAGGTGCTGAGCTCGAGCCTGCCGACGGTGCTGAGCAGCAGGTTGCGGCTCGTGCCGTTGGCCTCCGCGGGCAGCAGCTCGTCGCCGCCGTCGTGCACGGGCAGCGCGATGCCGGGCTGCACCGCCGCCGTGCCGCGGGTCGGCTCGAGCACCATGTCGAACGCGGCGTCGGGCAGGTAGCCGTCGACGGTCTCGCCGCGCGAGCCCGCGTACAGCTCGCCGGTGTCGGCGCCGGTCTCGTCGGCGTCGGTGATGGGCTCGTCGGGCTCGACCGGCAGCGCCTCGCCCTGCTGCGGCTGCGTCGTCGGCGACGGCACCGGCAGCGGCGTGGTCGGCGGCAGCGTGATCTCGCCGGGGAGCGGCGGCGGCAGGATGACGCATCCGCCGACGGCGAGGACGGCGGCGAGAGCGGCGGCGGCTGCCGCGAGGCGGGTCGTGCGCATGGCCCTCCCACGCTAAGCGGATGCGGGCGGCGACGGCTGGGAGCGCGCCCCGAGCCGCGCGGGGTTCAGGCGGGCGGCGCGACCGCGACGAGCAGGATGGCCGTCCAGTGGCAGAGGAACGCGATCACGGTGCAGACGTGGAAGATCTCGTGGAAGCCGAAGCGGCCGGGGAACGGGTTCGGCTTCTTCATGCCGTAGATCACCGCGCCCACCGAGTAGGCGAGCCCGCCCGCGATGACGAGCATCGCGGTGACCGCGTTCGCGGCCCAGATCTGCGGCAGGAACGCGACCGCCGCCCAGCCGAGCGCGAGGTAGATCGGCACGTAGAGCCAGCGCGGCGCGCCCAGCCAGAAGACGCGGAAGGCGATGCCCACGATCGCGCCCGCCCAGACGACGCTCAGCAGGATCCAGTCGGTCGGCGAGGGCAGCGTGAGCAGCGAGATCGGCGTGTAGCTGCCGGCGATGAGCAGGAAGATGTTGGCGTGGTCGAGGCGCTTCAGCAGCACGCGCGTGCGCTCCTGCCAGTGGAAGCGGTGGTAGACGGCCGAGATGCCGAACAGCAGCACGCTCGAGAGCGCGAAGACAGCGGATGCGGTCTTCGCGAGCGCCCCGTCGGCGACGATCACGAGCACGATGCCGGCGATGAGCGCGAGGGGAGCGGTGCCCGCGTGGATCCAGCCGCGCCAGGTGGGCTTGTGCTCGATCGCGGCCTCGGCGATCGCGTCGCCCGCTGCCTCGATGAGCGGCAGGTGCGGGGTCTCGGGCTCGCTCGATCGCACCTCGTGGCGCTCGGGCTCGGTCGTGGATGCCATGCCTACAGCGTACGGCGTACGCAGTGCCGCGGCGAGCATCCTCGCGAGCGCAGCCGATAGATTGCCCTCTGTGCGACTCCGCAGCGCTCCGGGCTCCCGCCTCGTCTACCGCTACTACGAGCGGCGGCTGCGGCGCGACCTGCGACGGGTCGCCGTGCCGCGCCACATCGCCATGATCATCGACGGCAACCGCCGCTGGGCGCGCGAGCAGAACCTCGCCACCGCCGGCCACGGGCACCGGGCCGGGGCCGCGCGGCTGCGCGAGTTCGTCGACTGGTGCGCCGAGATCGACGTGGAGGTCGTGACCCTCTACCTGCTCTCGCGCGACAACCTCACGGGCCGCGCGAGCGCCGAGCTCGGCGAGCTGTGCGAGATCATCGCCGAGCTCGCCGACGACCTCTCGCGCATCCCCGGCCGGCGCATCCGCCACGTCGGCGACACCGCGGGCCTGCCCGCGCCGCTCGTCGCCGCGCTCGAGGGCGCGGTCGCGCGCAGCGCCGACCAGCAGGGCATCTGCGTCAACCTCGCCGTCGGCTACGGCGGGCGCCACGAGCTGGTCGAGGCGGTGCGACGCATCCTCTCGTCGGCCGGCGCGGCGACGCCCGCCGAGCTCGCCGAGCGGCTCACGCCCGAGCTCATCGCCGAGCACCTCTCGACCGCGGGGCAGCCCGACCCCGACCTCGTCATCCGCACCTCGGGCGAGCAGCGGCTGAGCGACTTCATGCTCTGGCAGAGCGCCCACAGCGAGTTCTACTTCGTCGAGGCGCTCGGGCCCGACCTCCGCGAGGTCGACTTCCTGCGCGCGGTGCGCGCCTACGGGCTGCGCGAGCGGCGCTACGGGCGCTGACCGAACGGCACGTGACGATCGTGTGAACTCGCGGCGCGCATCCGTGTGTCGCCGCCGGTCCGCGGCGCCGCGCGAGCGTACATTCGGCGGTGTCGGGCATCTCCGCCCGGCGAGCGAGCGGCCTTCGCGCCAGCGAGCACCACGGGAGGCGACGGCCGCGTGAGATCCGACCCCGGTCGGAAGGGAGCGCCACGTGCCTGAGATCGCCACCACCCCCGCCAGCGGCTCCGTCGAGGTCGAGACGACCGACACCCGCCAGCGCACCTACGTGCTCGACACGAGCGTGCTGCTGTCCGACCCGGGGGCGATCCACCGCTTCGCCGAGCACTCCGTCGTGATCCCCGTGATCGTGATCGCCGAGCTCGAGAAGAAGCGGCACGATCCCGAGATCGGCTACTTCGCCCGCAAGGCCCTGCGGAACCTCGACGACCTGCGCGTCGCGCACGAGCGGCTCGACTTCCCGGTGCCGACCGAGGGCGGCGGCAGCCTGCGGGTCGAGCTCAACCACACGAACCAGCAGGTGCTGCCCAGCGGCCTGCAGCTGGGCGACAACGACTCGCGCATCCTCGCCGTCGCGTCGAACCTCGCCGGCGACGGCCTCGACGTCTGCGTCGTGTCGAAGGACATGCCGATGCGCGTCAAGGCGGCCTCGATCGGCCTCGCCGCCGAGGAGTACCTCGCCGAGCAGGCCGTCGACTCGGGCTGGATGGGCACGGCCGAGCTCGCGCTCTCGGGCGAGCAGATCAACCGGCTGTACGAGGACGAGCGGCTCGAGACGGATGCGGTGGCCGGCATGCCCGTCAACACGGGCCTCGTGATCTCCTCCGAGCGCGGCTCGGCGCTCGGCCGCGTCACCCGCGCCGGCGAGATCACGCTCGTGCGCGGCGACCGCGACGTCTTCGGCGTGCACGGCCGCTCGGCCGAGCAGCGCCTCGCGATCGACCTGCTGCTCGACGAGCAGGTCGGGATCGTCTCGCTCGGCGGCTCGGCCGGCACGGGCAAGTCGGCGCTCGCGCTCGCCGCGGGGCTCGAGGCGGTGCTCGAGCGGCGCCTGCACAAGAAGGTCATCGTCTTCCGCCCGCTGTACGCGGTCGGCGGCCAGGAGCTCGGCTACCTGCCCGGCGACAAGGACGAGAAGATGAACCCCTGGGGCCAGGCGATCTACGACACGCTCGGCGCGCTCGTGAGCGACAACGTGCTCGACGAGGTCGCCGACCGGGGCATGCTCGAGGTGCTGCCGCTCACGCACATCCGCGGGCGCT
The DNA here is from genome assembly GCF_007923295.1 of Agrococcus sediminis. Classification (GTDB taxonomy): domain Bacteria; phylum Actinomycetota; class Actinomycetes; order Actinomycetales; family Microbacteriaceae; genus Agrococcus; species Agrococcus sediminis. The sequence continues at coordinate 76,154 of NZ_VOIR01000015.1, forward strand.
CGCTGCACGACGCGTTCGTGATCGTCGACGAGGCGCAGTCGCTCGAGCGCAACGTGCTGCTGACGGTGCTGAGCCGCATCGGCCAGAACTCGCGCGTCGTGCTCACGCACGACGTCGCGCAGCGCGACAACCTGCGGGTCGGCCGCCACGACGGCGTCGCGAGCGTCATCGAGACGCTCAAGGGCAACGAGCTCTTCGGGCACATCACGCTCACCCGCAGCGAGCGCTCGCGCATCGCCGCGCTCGTGACGAGCCTGCTGGAGGGCTGAGCGCCGCCCACGCCGACCCGTTCCACCCTGCTGGACCCGGTGCACCGGGTCGGTGGCGGTGGAACGGGTCGGCGGCGCGGGTGCACGGATGCGCGGGCGCGCGTGGGCGGGCACGGCTAGCGTGGCCGCATGGCCGCTCCGAGGTCGCTGACCGCAGCTCAGGCGCGCCGCATGCGCATCGCCGCGCAGGAGGTGCGCGGCTCGCAGCGCGCGCCGGCCGACGCCGTGCGCCGCATGGTCGCGATGCAGGGGCAGGACCTGCCGCAGGTGCTGCGCGCGATCGCGATCCGCTCGGCACCCGGCACGGGGCTCGCCGAGGTGCGCGCCGCCTTCGACGCGGGCGAGCTCGTGCGATCGTGGGCGATGCGCGGCACCCTCTTCGTCGCGACCCCCGACGACCTCGCGGTGCTGCACGCCGCGACCGTCGATCGCCTGCGGCCGCAGGAGTGGCGCATGTGCGCGTCGCGCGGCATCGACGCGCCGACCGCCGACGCGGCCGTGGCCGTGCTGCGCGAGGTGCTCGCGCCGGGACCCGTCGCGCGACGCGCGCTGCTGGCGGCGTGGGAGGCGGCGGGCATCGCGACGGGCGGCGGGCGCGGCTACCACCTGCTGGCGCTCTCGGCCTACGACGGGCTCGTGCGCTTCGGGCCGTTCGAGGGCGCCGAGCAGCTGCTCGTCGGCGGGCCGCCGCCCGAGGTGCGCGAGCCCGCCGCCGCGCTCGACGAGGCGCTCGCCCGCTGGGCGGCGGCGCGCGGCCCCGCGCGGGCCGACGACGCGGCGTGGTGGACGGGACTGCCCAAGCGGCCCGTCCGCGCGGCGCTCGAGCGCGCATCCGACCCCGATCGCCGCGTGCTCGACCGGGTGCTGGTCGAGGGTGTCGAGATGCTCGTGGCGGCCGGGGCCGCCGAGGCGCCGCGCTCAGGGGTCGTGCTCGTGCCCGGGTTCGACGAGTGGCTGCTGGGCTACGGCGACCGCTCGCTCGCAGTGAGCGGGGCGGCGATGCAGGCGATCGTGCCGGGCGGCAACGGCGTCTTCCGGCCGGTGGTGCTCGTCGACGGCGTCGCGGTCGGCACGTGGCGACTGCCCGCCGGCGGCCGCGGCGAGCCGGTGCTCGAGCTCGTCGCGCCCGTGCCGCCGCGCACGCTCGCGGCGATCGAGGCGGCGCTGCGGCGCTGGCCGCACCGCTGAGCGGGCTCAGCCGCCGAGCGCGCCCCGCCAGACGCTGTTGCCGCTGTGCGTCGGGTCGCCGTCGTACGGCTCGACCGACACGTCGACGATCGGGTAGGCGGCCAGGTCGAGGTCGGCCGGCAGCGCGAGCTGCGTCGTCTCGCGGTCCATGACGCCGAGGCTCACCATCTGCTGCGCGTCGGCGTCGAGCAGCCAGACGTCGAGGTAGCCGTCGACCTCGGGCAGCGCGTCGACGTCGACGACGAGCAGGCGCTGGCCGTCCTGCTCGACGACCTCGGCGCGCGCGGGCGTCACGCTCGGGCCGAGCTCGCCGAGCGGGTCGAGCGTCGCCTCCGAGACGCCGATCGAGCGCGGCTCGCCGGTGAGCTGGGTCACGACGACGACGGCCGCGCTCGCCGCGACCGCGGCCGAGGCGGCGCAGGCCGCGATGAGCGCGCCGGCGCTGAAGCGGCGGCGGCGTCGGCGGGCGACGTCGATCGAGGTGACCTCCGCGCCCTCCTCGAGGCCTCGGGCGGCGCCGGACGACGGCGTGAAGGGCAGTGCCGGGGGCACCGCGGATGCGCCGGCCGTCGCGGGAGCCTCGGCGTCGGCGGGCAGGTCGGTCGCGATCTCGGCCGCGATGCGATCCCAGACGCCCGCCGGCGGCGGCAGCGCCGGCAGGTCGGCGAGCCGGAAGCGGTCGGCCGTGGAGCGCAGCGAGTCGACCTCGGACCGGCACGCGGGGCAGTCGTCGAGGTGCGGGGCGCCGTCGGCGGCCTCGCCGAGGGCGAGCGCGGCGAGCGTCTCGTCAGGCAGATGCTGCATGCGTCTCCTCCCATCGGTCCCTCAGTCGTCGCAGTGCCCGCGACAGGTGGCTCTTCACGGTGCCGACCGGCATCGCGAGCGAATCGGCGATCCAGGCGGTCGAGCGGTCCTCCAGCACGGCGAGCCGCACGATGGTGCGCTGGGGCTCGCCGATGTGCTCGAGCTCCTCCTGCACCGTCAGCGAATCCTGCACCGCGTCGAGCACCGGGTCCCCCTCACCTCGATCGAGCGCTCCTGCGAGCGTCTCCGGATCCACGGCCAGCTCGCTCGCCGAGCGCGCCTTCCAGTGGTCGGCGATCCGCCGCCGGGCGATCGTGACGATCCACGCCCCGAGCGGACCCGAGGCGGGGTCGTACGACTGCCGCGACCGCCACACCGACACGAACGTCTGCTGCACGACGTCCTCGGCGTCGTGCGCCGGCATCGCCCGGCACGCGAGCGCGTAGACCAGGCCGCCCCAGCGCTCGTACGCCTGCCGCAGCACCTCCGGCGAGGCGTCCTCGGCGAAGGCGCGTGACAGCACCTCGACCTCCGACGCCTCCTCGCTCGACACGGCCAGAACGTATCACCCTCTCCGCGCGGTCATGGGCCGCCACCCGGTCACGAGGCATCGGGCACGGCCGTGACGACGATGTTGTCCTCGTAGGCGCCCGCGGCCGCGTCCCACTCGCCGCCGCACGTGATGAGGCGCAGCACGTGGTCGCCGTCGCGGGCGAAGATCGCGTCGAGCGGCAGCTCGTCCTTCGAGAGCTGCTCGACGCTCGTGATGCGGTATCGCAGCTGCTCGCCCGAGGCCGTCGTGATCTCGACCGACTCGCCCGGGACCGCATCCAGGATCTCCGACATGGGCGCCGGGCCCCGGTCGCTGTCGACGTGCGCGGCGAGCACCGAGGAGCCCTCGGTCGCGCCGGGCTCCGGCCCGAAGCGGTACCAGCCCACCTCGCGCACGAGCTCGGGCACATCCATCTGGCCGTCCTCGCGCACCCCGACCGGGATGACGTCGAGCGCGAGGCCCACGGAGGGCACGCGCACCTCGGTCGGCGCGTCGACTGCCGCCGCCGCGCCAGGGGAGGCGTCGCGCGTGCCGACGCCGGTCGGCACGGCCGCCGCCTGCGCCTCGCTCGTCGCGTCGGGCGACGCGGCGGGGGTCGGCGCAGCCGTGGCCGGGGCGCCCACGGTCGACGCCGACGGCTCGACCGGCCGCGGGATCAGCTGCCAGATGCCGAAGGCCGCCGCGCCCACTGCGGCGACCGCCGCGACGAGCGCCACGGCGCGACGCCGCCGTGCGCGCCGAGCGGGCTCCCGCCGCGTGGTGCGCGGCGAGAGCCCGTCGGTGGTGCGCATGATCAGCCGCGCTCCTTGGCGAGGCGCTGCTGGCGCACCGCGACGGTGGCCAGGCCGAGCGCCGCCGCGAAGGCGAGCAGGGCCGTCAGGGCCGACTGCTGCGCGTTGCCACCGAGGCCCGAGGGCACGCCGCTCGGGGCGCTGTGCGCCTCGACCGTCTGCACCGCGAGTGCCAGGTTGCCGTCCTCGGCGCTGCCCCACGCGGTCACGATGGTGTTCACGCCCTCGGCGAGGTCGAGGTCGGCCGGGCCGATGGCGACGTCGGAGGTGCCGGTGAGCACCACGTCGGCCGAGACGGTGCCGGCTGCGGTCTCGAGCGAGGCCCCATCCGGGTTCGACAGGCCCTCGACGACGACGCTCTCGTTCGCGCGGACGTCGACGGTGGGCGCGGCGGCCAGGTGGCGCACGGTGAGGCGGGCCTCGCCCGCGGCGACGGGCTCGGTGTCGTTCGCGAACGCGCCGAGGGTCGGGTCGCCGCTCTCGGTCAGGTGCGCGACGAGCGTCAGGTTGGCGCCGCCGGGCACCTCGACGCCCATGGCCTCGATGGCAGGCTCGCCCGAGTCGGGGGTCTCGCCGTCGGCGAAGACCTGGATGTCGTAGCTGCCTGCGGCGAGCATCATCGGGTCGGTGAGGGTGCCGGGCTCGAAGTCGCTGATGGCCTCCTCGCCATTGATGTAGACGTCGACCGTGAGCCCCGGGACGCCGTGCAGCACCGAGACGGTGGACTCGTGGTCCGCCGCGAACGCGGGCGCACCGCCGAGGGTCGCCAGAGCGAGAGCGGCGCCGGCGCCGATCGCGAGCTTGCGCTTCATGGTGATCTCCTTGCTGTCTGCGGCGCACCGTGCGCCGTCCGCCCCCATATCGGAGCGGCACCCCGGATCGGTTGCAGCGACGCCGACTTCGTGCATCCCGGGCGTGTCGCGGGCCCGCATGCTTGCCTCCGACCCGGGCGTGCACGATGCTCTGAGCATGCTCGCCCGCATCCCCACCGGATGGCTCGCCACCGGCCTCGCCGCCCTGCTCGCGCTCGCCGTCGTCGGCATCCCGGTGCTCCGCGCGCAGGCGCTCGACGCCGCGGAGGGCGGGGCGCGCTGGGCCGACGCGGTGGGGGATGCGCTCGGCAGCCCGGGCATCGCGATCATCGCCGCGCTGTGCGCCGCGATCGCGCTGCTGACCGTCGTCGTCGCGCAGCAGCAGCTGCGCCGCGATGCACTCGAGGAGGGCGGGGCGGAGGTCGTCGCCGCCTGGCGCCCGGTCGAGCGCGTCGCGTCGCTCGCGGTCGTCGGCGTGATGGGCGACATCGTCGCCGCGGTCGTCGGCATCGGCATGCAGCCGCTGTGGCTCACGTGGCCGGTCGAGGGGGAGTCGCCGCTCGTGGTGCTCCCGACGGTGCTCGTGCTGCTCGCCGGGCCCGTGCTCGGTGCGGTCTCGCTCGTGATGGCCCGCCGCGCCCGGCGCTCGCTGCACGACGCCGCGGAGGCGCGCGAGCTCGAGCGCCGCACCCGCCATGCGGTCACCGGCATGCGCCACCACGAGCCCACGCGCTGAGCGGACCCGACCCGCTGTGGAGAGCGGGCGCGGCGGGCCGGGCGCCGTGGCTACCGTGGCCGCGTGATGAGCACCATGACCGCCGCAGCCGCGCCGCCGCAGCTGCGGGCGCCGCTGCGGCTGCGGCCGGTCGACGCGCTCGGGCTGCCGCTCGCAGCGGCGACCGCGTGGGCGCTCGCCGTCGGGGGAGCGGATGCGGCGGCCGTCGTCGCACTCGCGGCCGCAGCGCTCGTGGCACCGGCGCTCACCCGCACCGACCTCGCGGAGCGGCGGCTCCCGAACGCGCTCACGCTGCCGCTGCTCGCGGTCGCGGTTGTCGCGTGCGCCGCCCGGCTCGCCGTCGGCGACCTCGCGCCGCTCGTGGGCCTCCCGTGCTGCGCGCTCCTGCTCGGCATGGCGGTCGCGGGAGGCATGGGGATGGGCGATGTGAAGCTCGGCGGCGGGCTCGCGCTCGCGACCGCGACGCTCGGCTGGGCCGCGCCGCTCGCCGGCCTCGGCGCATCCGTCGTCGTCGGAGGCATCGCCGGCGCGCTCGCGCTCGCGACAGGCCGGCGCTCGGTCGCGTTCGGGCCGTGGCTGCTCGTCGGGCATGCGCTCGTCGTCGTCGCGGTGCTGCTCGACGCCCTGTGACGCCGAGGCAGGAGCCGAGGCCCCTGGGAGCCGAGGCCTCTGTGACGCCGCATGACGCGGTGATTCGCCGACCGCGGCGGCCGGTTCCTAGTGTGGGAGGCATCCCCCAGCACTTCTGAAGGAGCCCCACCATGCCTGCTCGTCGCATCCGCCCCATCGCCCTCGTCGGCACCCTCGGCCTCGCCGCGGCCCTCGTCGGCTGCAGCGCCTCCGGCGGCGAGGGCGCCGCGCTCGGCACCGCCGAGAACCCCGTCGACCTCGGCGTCGTCGGCGCGGCCGAGCCGTACTGGGCCGCCTTCGAGGAGGCCGTGGAGGCCGAGGGCATCGAGCTCGAGATCCACGACTTCACCGACTACAACCAGCCGAACCCCGCCACGAGCGAGGGCGAGCTCGACGTCAACCAGTTCCAGCACATCATCTACCTCGCCAACTACAACGTGCAGGCCGGTGACGACCTGCAGCCGATCGGCTCCACCGCGATCTACCCGATCGGGCTCTACTCCGACAAGCACGAGTCGGTCGAGGAGATCCCCGACGGCGCCGAGGTGATCGTGCCCAACGACGACACCAACCAGGCGCGCGGCCTGCTCGTGCTGCAGTCGGCCGGGCTCGTCGCCCTGCAGGACGGCGGGAGCCCCTACTCGACCGTCGAGGACGTCATCGAGGAGGAGTCGCGAGTCACGGTGCGCGCGGTCGACGCCGCGCTGACCGCGACGTCGCTGCCCGACGTCGCCGCCGCGATCATCAACAACGACTTCATCACCGACGCCGGCATCGACCCGGCCGACGCGATCGCGCAGGACGACCCGGCCGACCCCGCCGCGCAGCCCTACATCAACGTCTTCGCGACGACGGCCGAGCTCGCCGACGACGAGGTGCTGCAGCGCCTGGTCGAGATCTACCAGACGAACGAGGAGGTCCAGGCCGGCGCGCTCGAGGCCTCCGGCGGCACCGCCGTGCTCGTGCAGACGCCCGCCGAGGAGCTGCAGTCGGCACTCGAGGCCGTCGAGGGCGAGCTGCAGTAGCGCTCTGGAGCTGACGGCGGCGGCCATTGCTGGCCGCCGCCGCGACGCCAGCGCCGACGCCCGTCCCGGGCGTCGGACCACGTGCCAGCGAACGAGAGGAAGCGAAGTGGCAGACCACATCGTGATCGACCGGGTCTCGAAGCGCTTCCCGCCCGCCAAGCGCGGCGGGGCCGAGATCGTCGCCGTCGACGACGTCTCGCTGCGCATCGAGCGCGGCGAGGTCTTCGGCATCATCGGCTACTCCGGTGCAGGCAAGTCGACGCTCGTGCGGCTCATCAACCAGCTCGAGCCGGTGAGCGCGGGCCGCATCACCGTCGACGACGTGCCCATCAGCGAGCTGCGGGGCAAGCGGCTCCGCGAGCAGCAGACCGGCATCGGCATGATCTTCCAGCGGTTCAACCTGCTCACCTCGCGCACGGTCGCCGGCAACGTCGCGTACCCGCTCGAGGTCGTCGGCGTGCCGCGCGCCGAGCGAAGGCGCCGCGTCGAGGAGCTGCTCGAGTTCGTCGGGCTCGGCGGTCGCGCCGACGCCTACCCCGAGCAGCTCTCGGGCGGTCAGCAGCAGCGCGTCGGCATCGCTCGGGCGCTCGCCGCGAACCCGCAGGTGCTGCTCGCCGACGAGGCGACGAGCGCGCTCGACCCCGAGACCACCGCCGAGGTGCTTGACCTGCTCGGGCGCATCAACCGCGAGCTCGGCGTCACCATCGTCGTCATCACGCACGAGATGGAGGTCATCACCCGCATCGCCGATCGCGTGGCGGTGATGGATGCGGGACGCGTCGTCGAGAGCGGCACCACGTACGACGTGTTCACGGCGCCGCAGACCGATACGGCCCGGCGCTTCGTGCAGACGGTCGTGCGCGCGCTGCCGGAGGGCGATGAGCTCGCGCAGCTGCGCGCGCAGCACGAGGGCCGCTTCTTCACGATCTCGTTCACCGACGCCGGCGCCTCGGAGGCCCGAGTGTTCGGGGCGCTCGCGCGTGCCGGCGTCGACTTCCACCTCGTGCACGGCGGGGTCGACGACATCCAGGGCCGCGTGTACGGCCTGCTGACGATCGCCGTGCGCGGCGACGACGACGCGATCGAGCGGGCGCTCTCGAAGATCGGACCCGGCGTGACGGTGGAGGAGCAGCGATGACCGACCTCACGTCGATCCTGCCCACGCTCGTCGAGCAGACGGGCATCATGCTCGGCATCGTCGCGCTCTCGCTCGCCTTCGGCGGCATCGGCGGGCTTGTGATCGGCACCGGGCTCTACGTCACGCGACAGGGCGGCATCCTGCAGCAGGGCGCGGTGTGGTGGGTGCTGAACGTGCTCGTCAACACGGTGCGGCCCATCCCCTTCATCATCCTGCTCGCCGCCGTGCAGCCGCTCGGCCGCATCGTGGTCGGCACCGGCATCGGCACCGAGTACGCGATCTTCGCGATCTCGCTCGCCGCGACCTTCGGCATCGCGCGCATCGTCGAGCAGAACCTCGTGTCGATCCCGACCGGCGTGATCGAGGCCGCGCGGGCGACGGGCGCGAGCCCGTGGCGCATCATCCGCACGGTGATCCTGCCCGAGGCACTCGGGCCGCTCGTGCTCGGCTTCACCTTCGCGGTGATCGCGATCGTCGACATGTCGGCGGTCGCCGGCCTCGTCGGCGGGGAGGGGCTCGGCAACTGGGCGGTCACCTACGGCTACCGGCAGTTCGACGAGGTCGTCACGTGGTCGGCGCTCATCGTCGTCGTCATCGTCGTGCAGCTCATCCAGGCGCTCGGCAACTGGCTCGCGCGCCGCATCATGCGCCGCTGAGGCGACGGACGCCCGGCCGCTCGCGCGCGCCGCACAACGCAAGCCCGATCGCGACGTTCCGGGCAGCATCCGGCCAGGATGGCCCACGAGCGGCGAGAGCAGGACCGCGGGCTTGCGTTGTGCGGAGGGGCCGTCAGGGCAGGCGGCGGGTCCGCGCGTCAGCGCGGATCGGGAGCGGGCGGCTCCGTCAGCGCGGCGGCGTACGCACGGATCGAGCGGTTGTACCGCGGCAGCGTCGGCTCGAGCGCCTCGATCACGACGCGCAGCGCCTCATCGTGCCGACCGGCGCTGTGCAGCGCGAGCGCGAGGAAGACGCGCGGTGACGACCCGGTCGACGGATGCTCGGGTGCGGCCTCGAGCACCGCGATCGCGTCCTCGAGGCGGCCGGTGTTGCGGAGCGTCGAGCCGTACTGCACGGCGAGCTGCGCGTGCTGCTCGGCGTCGAGCCCGAGCGCGAGCGCACGCTCGTACTCGTGCTCCGCCTCGTGCTCCCGCCCGTGCGCGTCGAGCATGCCGGCGAGCTCGAACGCCGCCCGCCCGTCGGCGCCGGGGTAGGCGGCGGCGAGGGCGCGCATCCCGCCGATCGCCTCGTCGGCCGGCGTCTCGTCGACGCGGTCCCACAGCTCGGCGACCGCCGCGCTCCACGCCGCCGTCTCCCACTCGATGCTCACACCGAGAGCCCGGTGTGGTGCGCCGCGAACGCGAGCTGGTCGGCGAACTCGAGCGCGGCCGCATCCTTCGGCTTGCCCATCCCGTGCCCGGCGCGCGTGTCGACCGAGAGCAGCACGGGCGCATCCGCCCCCGCCGCCGCCTGCGCCCGCTGCAGCTCGGCCGCGAACTTGAACGAGTGGGCCGGCACGACGCGGTCGTCGTGGTCGCCGGTGGTGATGAGGGTCGGCGGATGCGCCGTCTCGCGCACGTTGTGGAGCGGCGAGTAGGCGCGCAGGTACGCGTGCGCCGCTGCCTCGTCGGGGTCGCCGTAGTCGCTCGCCCAGGCCCAGCCGATCGTGAAGCGGTGGTAGCGCAGCATGTCGAGCACGCCGACGCCCGGCAGCACCGCGGCCCACAGGTCGGGGCGCTGCGTGAGCGCCGCGCCGGCGAGCAGGCCGCCGTTCGAGCGGCCGTGGAGCGCCAGCTGCTCGCGGGTGGTGACGCCGGTCTCGAGGAGGTGCTCGGCGATCGCGTAGAGGTCGTCGAAGACCTGCTGCTTGCGCTCCTTCGTGCCGCCCTTGTGCCACGCCGAGCCGAACTCGCCGCCGCCGCGCAGGTTCGGCACGACGAGCACGCCGCCCGCGTCGACCCACGCGGCGAGCACCGCGCGGAAGCCGGGGTTCATCGGGATGTTGAAGCCGCCGTAGCCCCAGATGAGCGTCGGGCGCGGCGCGGCCCCGTCGTCGCCCGCCGGGCGCACGAGGAACGCCGGCACCGTCTCGCTGTCGCTCGACGCGGCGCGGATGCGCGTGGTCGTCGCCGCGGGGGCGGCGGGTCCGGGCGTCGGGAGCGTGCGGTGCGCGACGAGCCGGGCGCCGTCGACCTCGACGACGTGGCGGGTGCCGCGGTCGACGAAGCTCGAGGTCGCGACGAGCACCGTGCCGCTCGTCGCGCTCGCCTCCGACCCGGTGATCGAGATGCCCTCGCCGAGCGGCACGTCGTCGCCGAGCACGCCGTCGAAGGTCGCGAGCTGCATGCGGTGGCTCGCGTCGTGCGAGTACTCGAGCACGAGGCCCGCGGCGGTGAGGGAGGCGTCGAGCAGCACGTCCTCGGCGTGCTCGGGCACGATGGTGCGCTCCTGCTCCGTGGCCAGGTCGAACGCCGCGAGCCGGTAGCGCGGCGCATCCGCGTCGGTGACGGCGTAGAGCAGCCCCTCGTGCACGCCGATCGCGTTCCACTCGTGCTCGTGGCCGGCGACCAGCTGGCGCAGCTCGTCGTCGCCGTGCCGGCGGGCGGCGAGGTCGTTGCCGCTCGAGGAGCCGGTGTCGGTCGAGAGCACGAACCACGTGTCGTCGCGCGGCCAGTGGCGCGCGAACAGCCTCGGCTCGTCCGGCCGGGCGAAGAGCACGGCGTCGTCGGCGACGTCGGTGCCGACCTCGTGCCGCATGAGGCGGCCCGCGCCCATCTCGTCGGTGAGCGCGTCGCCGCTGGGGGCGTCGTACGCCCAGTACGAGAACGCGCGGCCGCCCGGCAGCCAGACGGGCGAGTTCCACTTCGTCCACGGGATCTCGTCGCCGAGGTCCTCGCCGGTCGCCACGTCGCGCACCCGGATCGTGCGCCAGTCGGAGCCGCCGTCGGCCACGCCGTAGGCGAGCAGCGCGCCGTCGGGGGAGACGGATGCGACGGTGACGGCGACCGTGCCGTCGTCCGAGAGCGCGTTGGGGTCGAGCAGCACGCGCGCGCCCTCGAGCTCGTCGACCGAGTCGGCGGTGACGAGCACCGGCTGGTTCTGGCCGTCGCTGTGCCACGCGAAGACCCGGCCGCTGCGGATCCACGGGCAGCCGCGGGTCGGCGCCTCGAGCAGCGCCGTCAGGCGCTCGCGGAACGCGGCGCGCGCGGGCAGCGCGGCGAGGATCGGCTCGGCGAAGGCGTTCTGCGCCTCGATGAAGGCGCGCGTCTCGGCCGAGTAGCCGTCCTCCAGCCAGCGGTAGGGGTCGGCGATCGCCTCCCCGTGGACCTGCTCGACCGTGCCGTCTCTCTTCACCTCGGGGTAGCGCATCCGCCCACCCTAGACGGCGAGCCTCCCCGAACCGCGGGTCCTCTGGCTGGGACCGCGCGGTTCGGGGAGGCTCGGGCGACCGGAGTGGTGGCTACTTCGCGACGCCGGGGTGCGTCATCGAGAGCAGGTCGAGCGCCTTGTCGAGGTCGGCCTCGGTGAGCTCGCCGCGCTCGACGTAGCCGAGGTCGATCACCGCCTCGCGCACCGTGATGCCCTGCGCGACCGAGTGCTTCGCGATCTTCGCCGCCGCCTCGTAGCCGATCAGGCGGTTGAGGGGCGTCACGATCGACGGGCTCATGCCGGCGAGCGCGGCGGCCCGCTCGATGTCGGCCTCGAGGCCGGCGATCGTCTTGTCGGCGAGCACGCGCGACGCGTTGGAGAGCAGGCGGATCGACTCGAGCAGCGCCGTGCCCATCACCGGGATCTGCACGTTGAGCTCGAACGAGCCCGAGGCGCCGGCCCACGCGACGGTCGCGTCGTTGCCGATGATGCGCGCGCACACCATGAGCACCGCCTCCGGCACGACCGGGTTGACCTTGCCGGGCATGATCGACGAGCCCGGCTGCAGGTCGGGGATGCGCAGCTCGCCGAGGCCCGTGTTGGGGCCCGAGCCCATCCAGCGCAGGTCGTTGTTGATCTTCGTGAGCGAGACCGCGATCGTCCGGAGGGCCCCGGATGCCTCGACGAGGCCGTCGCGGTTGGCCTGCGCCTCGAAGTGGTTGCGCGCCTCGGTGATCGGCAGCCCGCTCGAGGCGGCGATCTCGGCGATGACCTGCTCGGGGAAGCCGAGCGGGGTGTTGATGCCGGTGCCGACGGCCGTGCCGCCCTGCGGCACCTCGGCGACGCGGGGGAGCGCGGCCTCGATGCGCTCGATGCCGTAGCGCACCTGCGCGGCGTAGCCGCCGAACTCCTGGCCGAGCGTGACGGGGGTCGCGTCCATGAGGTGCGTGCGACCCGGCTTCACGGCGTCGGCCCAGAGCGCCGCCTTCTCCTCGAGGGCGCCGGCGAGGTGCTCGAGCGCCGGGATCGCCTGCTCGACGAGCGCGCCGGTGACCGCGATGTGCACCGAGGTGGGGAAGACGTCGTTCGACGACTGCGAGGCGTTCACGTGGTCGTTGGGGTGGACCGCCTCGCCCCGGTGCTTCGTCGCGAGCGTCGCGAGCACCTCGTTCATGTTCATGTTCGAGGAGGTGCCGGAGCCGGTCTGGTAGGTGTCGACGGGGAACTGGTCGTGGTGCGCGCCGCCGATGACCTCGTCGGCCGCGGCGACGATCGCGTCGGCGACGTCGGCCTCGAGGATGCCGAGCTCGCGGTTGGCGATGGCGGCGGCGCGCTTGATGCGTGCGAGGGCGACGATCTGCGCGGGCTCCAGGCCCGAGCCCGAGATGGGGAAGTTCTCGACCGCGCGCTGCGTCTGGGCGGCGTACAGGGCGTGCTTGGGCACGCGCACCTCGCCCATGGTGTCGTGCTCGATGCGGTACTCGGTCTCGGCGTTCACGTCGAAAGTGCCTTCCTGTTGCTGCGGTGTCGTGCTTCGGGTGTGGGGGAGCGGGCGGCGGGCTCAGCCCGCGTCGGCGAGCGCGGCGCTCACGGCCTCGGCGAAGGTCTGCAGCTCGTCGTCGTCGGCGGTGCCGGCGATGACGACGGTGGATGCGTCGGCCTCGGTCGTGAGGACGTAGGCGAGGTTGCCGGGATCCTCGGCGTCGCGCTGGTCGTGCTCGCGCCAGGTGAGGCCGCCGATCTCGCGCTCGCCGGTCTGCGGCGCCTCCTCGATCGCGGAGGCGAGCCAGGTCGGGTTCGCGTCGAGGGCCTGCGTGAAGGAGAGGAACTGCTCGCCGGGCGTCACGTAGCCGGCGTACCACGTGGTGACGTCGTCGCCGCCGGTGCGGATCTCGGCGGCGTTCGACGCCCATCCCTCGGGCAGGTCGGGGGCGATGAGCGGCTCGTCGACGGTCGGCTGGGCCGCGGCGGCCGCGGCCGCGACGTCGATCGGCTCGCGCGGGGAGACGTTCGGCCGCAGCACCACGAGCACCATCACCAGCACGACCGCGAGGCACGCGACGACGGCGACGACGAGGTTGCTGAACGTCTGGTTCTCGCGGTGCCGGCGCGACGCGGCCGCCTTGCGGGCGGCGGTCTCCTCGGGCGTCTCAGGGCGGCCGAGCTCGGCGACGACGCGGGGCGTGCGGGGCTGCTTGCGGCTCATGCCCGCTCGGCGCCGTCGGCGGTCGGGGCGGGCGCCGTGGCGCGCGCGGCGTCGAGCCGGGCCTTCGCGCCCTGGAGCCACTCCTCGCAGCGGTCGGCGAGGGCGCTGCCCCGCTCCCACAGCGCGAGCGACTCCTCGAGGGTCGCGCCGCCCGACTCGAGCGCCTGCACGACGCGCACGAGCTCGTCGCGCGCCTGCTCGTAGCCGAGCTCGGCGACTGGCGCGTCGGCGGGCGACTGGGGGTCGGGGGAGGTCACGGGGCCAGTCTAGACGCGGGCGCTGACGGCCGTCAGGCGGTCGCGGCGTCGTCGGGACGCACGGCGACGACGGATGCGTCGAGGCTGCCGGACGCGACGGTGACCAGCAGGCGGTCGCCGGGTCGGGCCGCGTCCGCAGCGCGCAGCACCGACCCGCCTTCCGCCTGCACGACCGCGTAGCCGCGGTCGAGCGTCGACTGCGGGCTGAGCGCGCGCAGCGTCTGCCGCAGGTGGCCGAGCTGCTGGCCGCCCAGCTCGACGACGCGCCCGGCGAGCTCGTCGGCGCGCGCCGTGAGGCGCGCGAGGTCGTCGGCGCGGGTCTCGATCATCGTCTCGGGCCGCGCGAGCGCCGGCCGCGAGCGGAACGACTCGAGCCGCTCGGTCTCGCGGGCGACGTGCTGCGTCACCCTCGCGCGCAGCATCGCCCGCGCCTGCGCGATGCGGGAGAGCTCCTCCGCGACGTCCGGCACGACCCGCTTCGCCGCATCCGTCGGCGTGGATGCGCGCAGGTCGGCGACGTCGTCGAGCAGCGGGCGGTCGTTCTCGTGGCCGATCGCCGACACGACCGGCGTGGTCGCGGCGGCCACCGCGCGCACGAGCGACTCGTCGCTGAAGCCGAGCAGGTTCTGGAAGTCGCCGCCGCCGCGCGCGATCACGATCACGTCGACCTCGGGGTCGGCCTCGAGCCGCGCGAGCGCGGCGAGCACCGTCGGCACGGTCTGGTCGCCCTGCACCGCGGCGTGCTCGACCCGGAACCGCACGCCCGGCCAGCGCAGCTGGGCGTTGCGCAGCACGTCCTTCTCGGCGTCGGAGTCGCGCCCGGTGATCAGACCGACCACGCCGGGCAGGAAGGGGAGGGGGCGCTTGCGCGCCGCGTCGAAGAGGCCCTCGGCGGCGAGCGACCGGCGCAGCGCCTCGAGGCGCGCGAGCAGGTCGCCGATGCCGACGTGCCGCAGCTGCGCCGTCACCATCGACAGCGTGCCGCCGCGCGGCCAGTAGTCGGGCTTCACGAGCGCGACGACGCGGTCGCCCTGCGAGAACTCGCCCTCGATGCGCGAGAGCGTCGACGACCAGACGTTGAAGGCGACCGTGGAGTCGCCCGCGACATCCTTCAGCTTGCCGAAGACGTTGCCGCGCGAGTTCGACCACTGCGTGATCTCGCCCTCGACCCACAGGTGCCCGAGCCGGCCGATGTACGACTTCAGCTCGGCGCCAAGCCGCTCGACGCTCCACGGCTCGTCGGGCGTGCCGGTGATCCGCTCGGCCATGCCGCTCCCGTCGTCGCGCCCCGCCGCCCAGGCGGCCCGTCGCAGACCAACGTAGACTGGACCGGTGACGATCACGAACGGACGAGTCCCGCTCGACGCCCCGCGTCCGGCGCTCCGCCGGGGTCGGCTCCAGGACCTCCCCGTCGAGGGAGGCAAGCGCATCCTGCTGGCCACGCCGCGCGGCTACTGCGCCGGCGTCGACCGCGCGGTGCTCGCGGTCGAGAAGGCGCTCGAGCAGCACGGCGCGCCGATCTACGTGCGCAAGCAGATCGTGCACAACAAGCACGTCGTCGCCGAGCTCGAGCGCGAGGGCGCGATCTTCGTCGACGAGGTGGATGCGGTGCCCGAGGGCGCGCGGGTCATCTTCAGCGCGCACGGGGTGAGCCCGGCCGTCGTGCAGGCCGCCGCCGACCGTGGCCTGTCGGCGATCGACGCGACGTGCCCGCTCGTGACGAAGGTGCACCGCGAGGCGATGCGCTTCGCGCGCGACGACTTCCAGATCCTGCTCGTCGGCCACGAGGGGCACGAGGAGGTCGAGGGCACCGCGGGCCACGCGCCCGACCGGGTCACGATCGTCAACAACCCCGACGAGGCCGACACCGTGCAGGTGCAGGATCCCGACCGGCTCGTCTGGCTCAGCCAGACCACGCTCTCGGTCGACGAGACGATGGAGACGGTGCGCCGGCTGCGCGCGCGGTTCCCCAACCTGCAGGACCCGCCCAGCGACGACATCTGCTACGCCACCCAGAACCGCCAGGTCGCGATCAAGAAGGTGGCGGCCGACGCCGACCTCGTGATCGTGGTCGGCAGCGCCAACTCCTCGAACTCGGTGCGCCTCGTCGAGGTCGCGCTCGAGTACGGGGCGAAGGCCGCCTACCGCGTCGACTTCTCGACCGAGATCCAGCAGGAGTGGCTCGAGGGCGTGCGCAGCGTCGGCGTGACGAGCGGCGCGAGCGTGCCCGAGGGCCTCGTGCGCGAGGTGCTCGCCGAGCTCGAGGACGCCGGCTACCGCGACGTCACCGAGGTGCGCACCGCCGAGGAGGACCTCATCTTCTCGCTCCCCAAGGAGCTGCGCCCCAGCCGCCAGCGCTGACCGGATCTCCTGGCGGACTCCCAGCGCCCGTCGATACGCTCGCACCATGACTGATCAGCTTCGAGGCGAGGACACCGCCAACCCCACGGATGCCGTCCGTCAGGCGAGCGAGATCGACCGCGACCAGGTCGACGACGCCCCCGAGGCGAGCGGCGCCATCTCGACGACGCCGGTCGACGGCGGCGGCGACTCCGACCCCGACCAGTGGGCCGACCAGATGGCCGACGGCGAGGACTTCGACGAGTCGATGGGGGAGCCCGCCGACGACGACCGCGTGCTCGCGACCGACGAGCTCGACGAGATCGACGACGACGACGCCCCCGAGGGCTCCGAGGCGCGCGACGAGGAGTTCGAGGGCGACGACCCGGCCGACATCCCCGACGAGCACGGCGGCACGCAGGCGGGCGTCGACACCGACGACAACGGCGTCGACGACACCGTGCTGCCCGAGGGCACCGACCGCATCGTCGACACCGGCGACGACGACTGGGAGTGACTCCGCGCTGATCGCATGAGCACCGCGCCCCGACGGGCGCGCGCAGAAGGGCCCCGCCGATCGACCGGCGGGGCCCTTCCCTGTCGCGGTGCGGGTCGCTACTTGCCCGACCAGCCGGCCGAGCCGAGCTGCTGCGTCGCCGACACCACGCGCGCGGCCATGGCCGTCTCGGCCGCCTTGCCCCACGAGCGGGGGTCGTAGACCTTCTTGTTGCCGACCTCGCCGTCGACCTTCAGCACGCCGTCGTAGTTGGAGAACATCGAGTGCGCGACCGAGCGCGTGTACGCGTACTGCGTGTCGGTGTCGATGTTCATCTTCACGACGCCGTTGCGCACCGCCTCGGCGATCTCCTCGTCGGTCGAGCCGGAGCCGCCGTGGAAGACGAGGTCCAGCGGCTTCGGGCCGGTGCCGTACTTCTCGGCGAGCCCCGCCTGGATCTGGCCGAGCAGCTCGGGGCGCAGGCGCACGTTGCCCGGCTTGTAGACGCCGTGCACGTTGCCGAAGGTGAGCGCCGCCATGTAGCGGCCCTGCTCGCCGAGGCCGAGCGCCTCGACGGTCGCGATCGCGTCGTCGAGCGTCGTGTAGAGCTGGTCGTTGATCTCGTGGCTCACGCCGTCCTCCTCGCCGCCGACCACGCCGATCTCGACCTCGAGGATCTGGTGGAGGGCCGCGGTGCGGGGGAGGATCTGCTTCGCGATCTCGAGGTTCTCCTCGAGCGGCACGGCGGAGCCGTCCCACATGTGCGACTGGAACAGGGGAGCGCGGCCGGCGCGCACCTCCTCCTCGCTCGCCTCGAGGAGCGGCATGACGAAGCCGTCGAGCGCGTCCTTCGGGCAGTGGTCGGTGTGCAGCGCGACGGTGATCGGGTAGGCCTTCGCGACCTCGGTGACGTAGCGGGCGAAGGCGATGGCGCCGCCGGCGCGGTTCTTCACGCTCTGGCCGGCGAAGAAGTCGGCGCCGCCGGTGGTGACCTGGATGATGCCGTCGGAGCCGGCCTCGGCGAGGCCCTGCAGCACGGCGTTGATCGTCGACGACGACGAGACGTTGATGGCGGGGTAGGCGAAGGCGTTGGCCTTCGCGCTGTCGAGCATCGCTGCGTACTGCTCTGGCGTTGCGACGGGCATTGCGGCTCCTGACTCGTCGGGTCGCGGACCGCCAGTCGCGGCCTCGCGGGAACATCGTCAGTCTAGGTCGCCGGTCATGCGGCCGCCCCGGCGGATGCGCACGGATGAGCCGTCGGCGTGACAGGGAACCCAACTTCCTATAGGATTCCAAGGAGTGCCCGCCCCGCTCCGGGGATCCTATGCGAGGAGAGCGCAATGACGCGACTGTTCAACGATCCGTCCCAGTTCGCCGACGAGATGATCGAGGGCTTCGCGGCCGCGGCATCCCGGTGGGTGCAGGCAGCCCCCGGCGGCGTCGTGCGCTCGACCAGGGCCGACGAGCCCACGGTGGCGCTCGTCGTCGGCGGCGGCAGCGGCCACTACCCGGCCTTCGGCGGCCTCGTCGGCCCCGGCCTCGCGCACGGCGCCGCGATGGGCAACCTCTTCGCCTCGCCGTCGGCGCAGCAGGTCTACGCCATCGCGAAGCAGGCCGACCAGGGCCAGGGCGTGCTGCTCAGCTACGGCAACTACGCCGGCGACGTGCTGCACTTCGACCAGGCCCAGGAGCGCCTGCGCGCCGAGGGCATCGACGTGCGCACCGTCACCGTCACCGACGACATCTGGAGCGCCCCGAAGGAGCGCCTCGAGCAGCGCCGCGGCATCGCGGGCGACCTCGCGGTCTTCAAGACCGCCGGCGCCGCCGCCGAGGCGGGCTACGACATCGACGGCGTCGAGCGCATCGCGCAGACCGCCAACGCCCGCACCCGCTCGTTCGGCGTCGCCTTCTCGGGCTGCACGCTGCCGGGCGCCTCCGAGCCGCTCTTCACCGTGCCCGAGGGCAAGATGGCGGTCGGCCTCGGGATCCACGGGGAGCCCGGCATCGACGAGGTCGACGTGCCCACCGCCGACGAGCTCGCGCAGCTGTTCGTCGACAAGCTGCTCGACGAGGTGCCCGACGGCGTCGAGGTCGAGGGCGCGCGCGTCGTGCCGTTGCTGAACGGCCTCGGCAGCGTCAAGTACGAGGAGATGTTCGTCGTCTACCGCCGCGTGCATGCGCTGCTCGAGGAGCGCGGGCTCACGATCGTCGAGCCCGAGGTGGGCGAGCTCTGCACGAGCTTCGACATGGCGGGCGTCTCGCTGACGCTGCTGTGGCTCGACGAGGAGCTCGAGCGCCTGTGGTGCGCGCCTGCCGACTCCGCGGGCTTCCGCAAGGGCTCGGTGGCCCCGCAGCAGCAGGCCGACGCCGTCGACGCCGCGGTCGACGAGCAGGAGGTGCCCGAGTCGACGGCCGAGTCGCGCGACGCGGCCCACGTCATCGCCGCCGCGCTCGCCGCGGTCGCCGACGCGATCGACGACGCCGCCGAGGAGCTCGGCCACATGGACTCCGTCGCGGGCGACGGCGACCACGGCATCGGCATGCAGCGCGGCTCGCGCGCGGGCAGCACCGCGGCGACGGCGGCCGTGCATGCCGGCGCCGGCGCGCAGACGACGCTCGAGCGGGCGGCGGATGCGTGGAGCGACCGGGCGGGCGGCACCTCCGGTGCGATCTGGGGCGAGATGCTCCGCACGCTCGGCAGGCACGTGGGCGACGACCGCCACGTGACGGCGCAGACCGTCGCCGACGGCGTGGTCGCCGCGAAGGACGCCGTGATGGCGTTCGGCAAGGCCAAGGTCGGCGACAAGACGATGGTCGACGCCATCGTGCCGTTCGCCGACGACCTCGCCCGCCGCATCGCCGACGGCCAGCGCCTGCGCGACGCGTGGGGGCACTCCGCCGGCGTCGCCGACGAGGCAGCGCAGGAGACCGCCGCGCTCGCCGCGACGCTCGGCCGCGCCAAGTCGCACGGCGACAAGTCCATCGGCACCCCCGACCCGGGCGCCGTCTCGTTCGCGCTCATCTGCAGCACCATCTACGACGTCCTCACCACAGACAGGGAGCAGTGACCATGGGCATCCGCCTCATCGTCGGCAGCGACAAGGCCGGCTTCGACTACAAGGAGATCCTGAAGCGCGACATGGAGGCGAACGACCTCGTCGACTCCGTGGTCGACGTGGGCGTCGACGACGCCGAGGGCTCGACCTCGTACCCGAAGGTCGCCATCGAGGCCGCCGAGCGCGTCGCCCGCGGCGAGGCTGACCGCGCCCTGCTGCTGTGCGGCACGGGCCTGGGCGTCGCGATCGCCGCGAACAAGGTGTCGGGCATCCGCGCCGTCACCGCGCACGATTCGTTCTCGGTCGAGCGCTCGATCCTCTCGAACGACGCGCAGGTGCTCTGCATGGGCCAGCGCGTCGTGGGCATCGAGCTCGCGCGCCGGCTCGCCAAGGAGTGGCTGACCTACACCTTCGACCCCGCCAGCCACTCGCAGGCGAACGTCGACGACATCTGCGCCTACGAGGGCTGACCGGATGGCGGGGATGCTGATCGGCTCGAGCCTGAAGATGTACTTCGGGCGCGCCCGCACGCTCGAGTGGACGCGCGCGGTCGCCGCGATCTGCGCCGAGCATCCGGCCGTGCAGGGCGGGCTCGTGGAGCCCTTCGTCATCCCCACGTTCCCCTCGATCCCCGAGGTCGTGCCGATCGCCACCCACGCGGGCATGCTCGTCGGCGCGCAGGATCTCCACTGGGAGGACGCCGGCGCCTTCACGGGCGAGGTGTCGGCGCCGGAGCTCGCCGAGCACGGCGTCGCGCTCGCCGAGATCGGCCACGCCGAGCGCCGCGCGATGTTCGGCGAGACCGACGAGACCGTCGCCCGCAAGGTGGCGGCCGCCCTGCGGCACGGCATCGCGCCGGTGCTGTGCATCGGCGAGCCCGACCGGGGCGCACCGGACGCGGCCGCGGCCGCCTGCATCCGCCAGCTCGACGCATCCCTCGCCCTCGCTCGCGGCGCCGGCGCGACCGGCCGGCTCGTGGTCGCCTACGAGCCCGTCTGGGCGATCGGCGCACCGGAGCCCGCCGGCGACGACCACATCCGCGCGGTCGGGGCGGCGCTGCGCGCGCACCTCGCCGACGACCCGCTCGACGCGCAGGTCATCTACGGCGGCAGCGCCGGCCCCGGGCTGCTGCCGCGCATCGCCGACAGCGTCGACGGCATGTTCCTCGGGCGCTTCGCGCACGACCCCGCGGCGTTCGGCCGCATCCTCGACGAGGCGCTCGCACTCCAGGAGACACGATGACCACCCAGCTGCCGTTCCGCGGCGTGCGCGAGCTCGAGCGCCGCGGCCTCCGCGATCGGGTCTACGACCTCATCCTCGAGCTGCTGCTCGAGGGCGACGTGGAGCCGGGCTCGCGGCTCTCGATCGACACGCTCGCGAAGCAGCTCGACGTCTCGCCCACGCCCGTGCGCGAGGCGATGGTGCAGCTCGAGCGCACCGGGCTCGTCACGCGCGAGGCGCTCAAGGGCTATCGGGTCGCGCCCCCGCTCGGGCCCGATCAGCTCGCCGAGCTGTTCGACGCGCGCCTCATGCTCGAGGTCGAGGCG
This sequence comes from Agrococcus sediminis, assembly GCF_007923295.1. Classification (GTDB taxonomy): domain Bacteria; phylum Actinomycetota; class Actinomycetes; order Actinomycetales; family Microbacteriaceae; genus Agrococcus; species Agrococcus sediminis. Next base: position 97,368 of record NZ_VOIR01000015.1, read on the forward strand.
ACCCGGCTGGCCGCGCCGAAGGCCGCCCAGCTGCTCGAGCGGCTGCGCGTCGCGCACGAGCGGCACCAGGAGTGCGCCGACCGCATCGTCGAGGCGATGGATGCGGGGGCCGACGTGCCCGTGCGCACCACGGCCGAGTACTTCGACGCGGACTCCGCCTTCCACCGCGCGATCTTCGAGGCAGCGGGCAACCGCTACCTCATCTCGATGCACGACGACCTGGGCGCCATGACGCACCGCTTGCGGCAGGCCGTGCTGCGCGGCACGAGCGACGTGCGCGAGGCGCACGCCGAGCACGCGCGGGTGCTCGACGCCCTCGAGCGCGGCGACGCCGACGCCGCCACGGCGGCGATGCGCGCACACATCCAGGGCGTGCGCACGCGCTCGGTGCGCGACGAGGCCGCCGGGTCCTGAGCCGGCCGGCACTGGCGTGGGGGACACGCCCGGGCTCAGCGCGCGCTTGCGCCCGTCGCGTTATCTGACTAGTTTTCCTATAGGATATTTTCAAGGGCGAAGATCGCGCCCGCGGATTGCAACGGAGCAGACGAGATGGCAGAGCAGCCAGCATTCACCGCCGAGACCTGGCCGATCGCCACCTGCCTGCACGGCATCCCCGCCGTCTCGGCCGACGGCGTCGCCCTGCACGACGCGGACCCTGCGGTCTGGGACGACGCGTTCGCCCAGGTCGCCGACGTGGGCTTCTCGCTCGCGGAGCTCGCCGACAGCCACATCCGCCCCGCCGACCTCGAGGCGAGCCGCAAGGACGAGCTGTTCTCGATCCTCGACTCGCACGGCATCCGCATCCCCTCGGTGCACCTGCAGCGCCAGAGCGTGATCATGCCCGGCCACGAGGAGCGCAACCTCGCCTACGCCCACCGCACGATCGACGCCGCGGCGGAGTGGGGCATGGAGGTCTTCTCGACCGGCCTGCACGAGCCGTTCAGCGAGGCGCAGCGCAAGGCGCTGTGGTTCTGGACCGCGCAGGGCCCGACGAACGACCCGGATGACCCGGAGCTCTGGACCGCGGCGGTGACGCGCCTGCGCGAGCTCGGCCGGCACGCTGCCGAGGTGGGGCTCAAGATGTCGCTCGAGATGTACGAGGACACCTTCCTCGGCACCGCCGACTCGGCCGTGCGCCTCGTCGAGGAGATCGGGCTCGACAACGTCGGCCTCAACCCCGACATCGCCAACCTCATCCGCCTCCACCGGCCGATCGAGGACTGGCGCGATATGCACGCGAAGACGCTGCCGTACGCCAACTACTGGCACGTCAAGAACTACACGCGCGACGAGGCGGCCGACGGCTCGTGGGCGACCAGCGTGCCCTCCACCATGGAGGGCGGCCTCATCAACTACCGCCAGGTCGTGCGCGACGCGCTCGCGCTCGGCTTCGACGGCATCTTCCTCATGGAGCACTACGGCGGCGACAGCCTCGGCAACTGCTCCACCAACCAGCGCTACCTGCGCTCGCTCCTCCCGAAGGGCTGAGACCATGACCACGAAGACCATCGCCGTCGTCGGCTCCGGCTACATGGGCGGCGGCATCGCCCAGGTGCTCGCGCTCGCCGGCTACGACGTGCAGATCGCCGACATCTCGGCCGAGATCGCGCAGCAGAACCGCGCCCGGCTGCTCGACGAGGCGGCGCAGTTCGCCGCCGACGGGCTGTTCCCCGCCGACGCGGTCGAGCGCATCGAGGCGCGCCTCACCGCCGCCGAGTCGATCGAGTCGGCCGTCGCCGACGCCGACTTCATCGAGGAGGCGGTGCCCGAGAAGATCGAGATCAAGCACGCGACGCTCGCGCGCATCTCGGCCGCCGCCCGCCCCGACGCGATCATCGGCTCCAACACGTCGACGATCCTGATCGGCAGCCTCGCCGAGGCCGTCGAGCACCCCGAGCGCTTCCTCGGCGTGCACTTCTCGAACCCGGCGCCGTTCATCCCGGGCGTCGAGCTCATCGCGCACGAGGGCACGGATGCCGCCATCCTCCCCGTGGTCGAGGAGATCGTCGCGGCGACCGGCAAGGAGACGGCACGCGTCGGCGACGCGACCGGCTTCGTGCTCAACCGCCTCCAGTACGCCCTCTTCCACGAGGCCACCCAGCTCGTGGAGGAGGGCGTGGCGACGCCCGACGACATCGACACGATCGTGCGCACGACGTTCGGCTTCCGGCTGCCCGTCTTCGGGCCGTTCGCGATCGCCGACATGGCCGGCCTCGACGTCTACGCGTTCTGCTACGCATCGCTGCAGACGCGCTGGCCCGAGCGCTTCGCGACGCCGGACTCCCTCAAGGAGCTCGTCGACGCCGGCAAGTTCGGCACCAAGTCGGGCTCCGGCTACCTCGAGGTGCCGGCGGAGCGCACCGCAGAGCTCATCGCCTACCGCAACAAGGCGTACGTGGCCATCAAGCAGCTCATGGACGAGCTCGGCCCGGCCCCCATCCACTGATCCACGAAAGGCATCGGCACATGGCCACCGCATTCCCCGAGTCCAAGACCGTCGTCCTCACCGGCGCGGCCTCGCCGCGCGGCATCGGCCGCGCATCCGCCCACTACCTCGCGGAGCACGGCTGGAACGTCGGCATCATCGACCTCGACGCCGACGCGGCCAAGGCGGTCGCCGCCGAGATCGCCGAGCAGCACGGCGTGCAGGCCGCCGGCGCCGGCGCGAACGTCGCCGACGAGGCACAGGTGCGCGCCGCGTACGACGAGCTCGAGGCCGCCCTGCCGCAGATCGTCGCGCTCGTGAACCTCGCGGGCGTGTCGAGCCCGGTGCCCTACCTCGAGGTCACGGCCGACGAGTGGAACCGCGTCATGGGCATCAACATGAACGGCGTGCACTACGCCACCCGTCGCGCCGTCGAGTCGATGGTGCAGCACGGCGTCGGCCGCGTCGTGAGCCTCTCGTCGGTCTCGGCGCAGCGCGGAGGCGGCACGTTCTCGAAGACGGTGTACTCGGCCGCCAAGGCGGGCGTCATCGGCTTCACGCGCTCCGTCGCCCGCGAGCTCGGCCCGCAGGGCGTGACGGTCAACGCCATCTCGCCCGGCCCCATCGACACCGACATCATGGGCGGCACGCTCACCGAGGAGCGGAAGGCCGCCATGGCGGCCGACGGCGTGCTCCCGCGCATCGGCACGCCCCGCGACATCGCGGCCGCCATCGCCTACCTGATCTCCGAGGACGCAGGATTCGTGACGGGCCAGACCCTGAACGTCGACGGCGGCCTCTACATGCACTGATCACCATGGGCTCCTGGTCGAAGTCGCGCATCCTCTTCCTCGCCCTGGGCGTCGTCCTCGTCGGCGTCGGCCTGTGGCTGATCCTCCCGTCCGTCCTCAACTGACCGAAACCGAAGCACCGCACTCGAAGGAGAGTCCCGTGTCCGATACGACACTGCAGCCGAAGTCGCAGGGCAACCCCGCCCTCGACTCGGCCATCAAGAAGGCCGCCAAGCACCTGATGCCGATGCTGGTGATCCTGTACTTCGTCGCCTTCCTCGACCGCACGAACGTCGGCTTCGCCGAGGACGCGCTCCAGATGGACCGCGGCATCTCGGCGGGCGCCTTCGCGCTCGGCGCCGGCATCTTCTTCATCGGCTACGCGATCTTCGAGATCCCGTCGAACCTGCTGCTGAAGAAGTTCGGCGCGCGCTTCTGGCTCGCGCGCATCGCGATCACGTGGGGCCTCGTCGCCTCGGCGTTCGCGTTCGTGACCGACGACACGTCGTTCATCGTGCTGCGCTTCCTGCTCGGCGTCACCGAGGCGGGCCTGTTCCCGGGCGTGATCCTCTTCCTCTCCGAGTGGTTCCCGAACAAGCACCGCGTGCAGATGTTCGCGATCTTCTACCTCGCGCAGCCGTTCTCGCAGATGCTCGGCGCCCCGCTGTCGGGCGGCCTGATCAGCTTCGGCGAGCAGGTGACCCCGTGGGCCGGCTGGCAGGTGATGTTCTTCGTCGAGGGCATGATGGCGGTCGCCGCCGGCATCGCGGCGATCTTCTTCCTCATCAACGGCCCGCAGGACGCGAAGTGGCTGAACCAGGAGGAGAAGGACGCCCTCATCGACGTGATGGCCAAGGAGGACTCCGTGCGCGAGTCCGACGGCCCGAGCGGCATCTGGCGCGCGATGGGCAACTGGAAGGTGTGGTACTTCACCATCATCTACTTCTGCCTGCAGATCGCGGTCTACGGCACCACCTTCTACCTGCCGCAGCAGGTCGCGAACCTGCTCGGCCAGGACGTCGGCTGGCAGGTCGGCCTCGTCGCCGCCATCCCGTGGCTCGTGGGCCTGTTCGCCTGCTACTTCTTCGGCAAGGCGGCGAACACGATCGCCCGTCGTCGCAACTGGGGCACGCTCTTCTACATCTCGACGGGCCTGTTCATCCTCGGCTCCGCCTGGGCGGGCGCGAACGGGCAGCCGATCCTCGGCATCCTGTTCATCACCCTCGCGGTCGCGAGCTTCCTCTCGGTGGGCCCGATCACCTGGTCGTACCCGACGGCGTTCCTCACGGGCACCGCTGCGGCCGCCGGCATCGGCCTCATCAACTCGCTCGGCAACCTGGGCGGCTTCGTCGCCCCGATCATGCGCACGGCGATCAACGAGGCCGTCCCGACCGACTCGGGGGCGTGGGGTGTGGTGTCGCTCGGCGTGTTCGCGTTCCTCGCGGCGGCGATGCTCTTCGGCACGAAGCTCTTCAGCGCGAAGGCGGATGCGCTGCTGGAGGCCGAGAAGGACGAGGACGTGGAGTCGGTGGCCCCGGGCCACTGACTCGCACCGACCGTCGCATCGCGACGACGCGCATCCGCCCGGATGCGCACCCAGACCGGGCCGGGACCCGCGACACCCCGGCCCGGTCTGTCGCGTGCGGCCCCCGTGCGGCCCGCGAAGGAACCGCCGGACTTTCGCCGCGCGCGGGGCGGGCCCACCGCATCCGCTCACTACGCTCGAAGCAGGCTCACCGATGGAGGACACCGTGGCGCAGCAGCCCGACGCTCAGAAGGCCCCGGTCTTCGACAACCCAGACCGCAACCTGGCGATGGAGCTGGTGCGCGCGACCGAGGCCGCCGCGATCCGCGCCGTGCCGTTCATCGGCCGCGGCGACAAGAACGCCGCCGACGGCGCGGCGGTCGACGCGATGCGCACGTTCCTCTCGACGGTCGCCTTCGACGGCGTCATCGTCATCGGCGAGGGCGAGAAGGACGAGGCGCCGATGCTCTTCAACGGCGAGCACGTCGGCAACGGCCGCGGCCCCTCGGCCGACATCGCCGTCGACCCGATCGACGGCACCTCGCTCACCGCCGCCGGCCGGCAGAACGCGCTCAGCGTGATCGCCGTCGCCGACCGCGGCACGATGTACGACCCGATCGACGCGTTCTACATGGACAAGCTCGTCGCCGGCCCCGAGGCGATCGGCGTCATCTCGCTCGACCAGTCGATCGGCGACAACATCCGCGAGCTCGCGCGCGCCAAGGGCAAGGACGTCGGCGAGATCGTCGTCGCGGTGCTCGACCGCCCGCGCCACGCCGAGCTCATCGAGGAGATCCGCTCGGCTGGCGCCGGCACGCGGCTGATGCGCGACGGCGATGTCGCCGGCGGCATCAACGCGGCCCGCTGGGAGAGCCGCATCGACATCTGCGCCGGCGCGGGCGGCACGCCCGAGGGCGTGATCACCGCGTGCGCGATCAAGGCGCTCGGAGGCTTCATGGAGGGGCGCCTGTCGCCGCAGTCGGACGAGGAGCACCGCAAGGTCGTCGCCGCGGGCCACGACCTCGACCGCGTGCTCGGGCTCGACGACCTGGTCGCGAGCGACAACACCTACTTCGTCGCGACCGGCGTCACCGACGGCCAGCTGCTCGACGGCGTGCGCCGCAAGGGTCCGCTCATCCGCACCGAGTCGCTCGTGCTGCGCTCGAAGACCGGCACCGCGCGCCGCGTGATCGCCGAGCACCGCGCCGAGAAGTGGCTGGAGCCGGGCTCGAGCCGAGGCTGACCGATCCGGCGGCATGCTGGGCGGATGCGGGGGCCCCGCCCAGGCGCGTGCGGCACGATGGTCGCGTGAGCGGTTCCGAGCGCCTGGTGGGCGTCGACCTGGCGCGGCTGCTGGCCGTGGTGGGGATGATGGCCGCGCACACGCTGCTCGCGGCCGAGCCGCCGGTGCCCGACGGCGTGGTCGCGCTCGTCGACGGGCCGCCGTCGACGCTCTTCGCGGTGCTCGGCGGCGTGAGCGTGGTGCTCGCCGCCCGCGCCCGGCTCGCCGCCGGCGACCGCTGGGGCGCGCTGCGCTCGACGCTCGCGCGGGGCGCGCTCGTCGCGCTGCTCGGCGCGGTCATCGGGCCGTTCGCGGCCGCCGTCTACGTGGTGCTCGTGCCCTTCGGCGTCGCGATCGTGCTGGCGGCGGTGCTCGTGCTGCTGCCGTCGTGGCTGCTCGCCGGCGTCACGACCGTGCTGTGGCTCGCCGGCGGCTCGCTGCTCGTCGCGGCGCGCGAGCGGCTGCCGAGCGCCGCGAGCATCGGCGACGGCGCAGCGCTGGGGGAGCGCCTCGCCGCGACCGCCGCCGACGTGCTGCTGACCGGCGTCTATCCGGTGCTCACCTGGGTGGCCTACCTGCTGGTCGGCATGCTCGCGGCGCGGACGCTGCTCGCCGCCCGCGCGCGCGGCGCCGAGCGGCGCGCGCTCGCGGTGCTCGCAGCGGTCGGCGCCGCCCTCGTCGTGGCCGGCGTCGCCGCGAGCGAGCTCGGCATGCGGCTGCTCGCCGGCCCCCTCGACGACGCCGCGCGCGACGAGCTGCTGCGCAACGGCTACGGCGCCGCGCAGGGCTCGGCGACCGCCTGGCAGCTGGTGGCCGCCCCGCACACGGGCACGCCCGCCGACATGGCGCGCACGGTCGGCATCGCGCTGCTCGTCATCGCGCTGCTCGGGCTCCTGGCCGCGGCGCTGCCGCACCCGGCGGTGCGCGCCCTCGAGCCGCTGCGGGCGGCAGGCGCCGCACCGCTCACGATCTACGTGGTGCACGTGCTGCTGCTCACCGCGATGCTCGTGCTCCTGCAGGATGCGGCGCCGGCGCTCGGCGCCGGATGGGCCGCGTGGGCAGTGCAGGTCGTCGTCGCCCTCGCGATCGGGGCCGTGCTCGCCGCGGGCGACGGACGCGGTCCGCTCGAGCGCATCGTCGGGCGCGCGGCCGACCGCGCGGCGGGGGATCGGCCGCAGCCGGAGGAGCAGGCCGCGGGCCGCGCGCACGGCTGAGCGGATCCTCAGCGATCCGGGCCCGCGCGGCGCGGGCCGTCGTGCAGGATGATGCCGTGGGCGGCGGCGCGCGATCGGTGGGCATCGACCTCGCGTGGCTCGTCGCCATCGCGGGCCTCCTCGCGGCGCCCACGCTGCTGCGGACCGGAGAGCACCTCGGCACGCCGCTCGGCCTCCTGCTCGACGGCCCGCCGGTCGCCCTGCTCGCCGTGCTCGTCGGCTGCGGCGCGGTGCTCGCGGTGCGGCCGCGCCTCGCCGCCCGCCACCGCACGGCGGCCGCGCGCGAGACGCTCGCGCGAGGGCTGTGGCTCGGCCTCGTCGGCAGCGCCGCCCTCGCCCTGGGTGCGTGGCTCGAGCTCGTGCGCTCGGCCTACCTCGCCTTCGGCGGCTGGGGGACCCCGATCGACGCGTGGCTGTACGGCGCCGACCTGTGGGTGCTGCCGGTCGCGACCGCGCTGCAGGCGCCGCTCGCGCAGCTCGGCGTCGCGCTGGCGCTCGCGGCGGTCGCGCTGCTGCTGCCAGTGTGGGCGCTCGCGGCGCTCGCCGCGGCATGGACGTCCGGCGGAGGGCTCCTGCTCGCGGCCGTCGCCGACGCGCTGCGCCCCGCGCCGCCCGGGTCGCCGTGGGGGCCGACGGCCGAGTCGGTGCGCGGGCTGCTCGTCGGCGACCCGTGGGCGGCGCTCGTGCTGCTGCCGTGGGTGCTCGTCGGCATGCTCGCCGGGCGGCTGCTGCTCTCGGCGCGCGAGCGCGGCCGGGAGCGGGCGCTGCACGGCGCGCTGCTGGTCGTCGGCCTCCTGCTGGCCGGCGCCGCCATCACGACGAGCGAGCTCGCGCTCGCGCACCTCGTGCCCGCGGTGCTGCCGCTCGGCGACGCGACCGCGGCGCGCGAGCTGCTCGGGATGCCGGGGGCGCTGCGCGCGATGGGCGGCGAGCCCGTGCTGCAGCTCGTCGCGATGCCCGGCTCCGGCAGCGCCGCCGAGGCGGTGCGCGCCGGCGGCCTCGCGCTCGCCGTCGTCGGCGCCGCGGGGCTCGGCGGCGCCTCGGCCGGCCCGCGGGCGCGGCGCGCGCTCGCCCCCGCGCTCGCGGCCGGCGCCGCGCCGGTCACGGTGCTGCTCGCGACCGCCCTCGTGCACGCGCTGCTGCTCGCGGTCGCGCCGCAGGCGCCGGCGCTCGTCGAGGGATGGTCCGGCTGGGCGGTGCTCGTCGCCGCGGCGCTCGGGGTGGGCGCGCTCCTGGCCGCGCTCCGCGCCGACGCGCCGCTCGAGCGCTGGATGGACGCCGCGGCGCTGCGCTCCGGCGGCCCGCTCCGCGCCGCCGAGCCGCTCGCGGTCGCGCTGCCGGACGAGCGCTCGATCTCCTACGCGGTGCGCTTCCGGGCGCCGGCGGAGGCCGTCTGGCAAGCGCTGACCGACCCGCGACTCGTGCCCTTGTGGCTGCCGGATCCGGGCATGCCGATGACCAGCTGCGCCATCGACGCGCGCACGGGCGGCGGCTACCGCTTCGAGCACCGCGGCGGCGTGCGCCGGCCCGTGGTGGTGGGCGAGTACCTGCACGTCGAGCGGCCGGTGCGCATCGTCGAGCGGCAGTGGCAGGAGGGCGGGCGCCGGCCCCCGGTGACGGCGTCGACCGTGCTCGAGCAGCACGGGGGCGTGACGGTGCTGCGCGGCCACGAGGTCTTCGACTCGCAGCGACTGCGCGACTCGGTGCTGCCGCAGCTGGGCATCCCGGCCGCCGCCTACGAGCGGCTCGCGGCGCTCGTGGAGCGCGGAGGAGGGGATGCGCCGGGTCACGATCCGGTCACGGTCGCGGCACCGGTTTGACACGGGCGCCGCGGACTCGCATGCTGGAACCTGAAACCTGAACCACCTGTCAGGTTTGGTCAGTTCCCGACACCGTGAAGCCGCACGAGGACGTGCTCGCCCGCCGAGCTGCGCCCCCAGGGGCTCCCACTGCTCGAAAGGCATCTCATGCGCAGGACAACGAAGTTCGCAGGCGTGGGCATCGCCATCGCGGCGCTCGCGCTCACGGCGTGCGCGCCGACGACGGCCACCCCCGAGGCATCCACCGACGGCTCGGAGGGCGCCGCCGAGTCGGTCGCCGTCAACGTCGGCATGATCACCTCGATCACCGGCCCGCTCGCCGCGTACGGCGAGACCTACCAGCAGGGCTTCGAGGCAGGCCTCGACTACGCCACCGACGGCACCGGCGAGATCGACGGCGTCGAGCTCACGATCGAGTGGGTCGACGACCAGGGCAACCCCGACACCGCCGTCACGCAGGCGAAGGACCTCATCGGCCAGGGCTTCCAGATCATCGGAGGCTCCGCAGCCTCCGGCGTCTCGCTCGCCGTCGCCGAGCAGGCCGCGCAGAACGACGTGCTCTTCCTCTCGGGCCCCGCCGCCGCCGACGCGATCACGGGCGTCAACGAGCAGACCTTCCGCTCCGGCCGCCAGACGCTGCAGGACGTCGCCACCGCCGCGACCTTCCTCGACAGCGTCGAGGGCTCGAACATCGTCGTGTTCGCGCAGGACAACGCGTTCGGCCAGGGCAACGTCGCCTCGGTCGAGGCCGTGCTCGGCGCCGAGGGCGCGACGGTGACCCCGATCCTCGTCGCTGAGGACGCCACCGAGTTCACGCCGTTCGCGCAGCAGATCTCGGCCGCGTCGCCCGACCTCGTGTTCGTCGCGTGGGCCGGCGCCACGACCGGCGCGATGTGGGAGGCGCTCGCGCAGCAGCAGGTGCTCGCCGACACCACCGTCGTCACCGGCCTCGCCGACCGCGCGTCGTACCAGGCCTACGGCCCCGGCTCCGCCGACATCCAGTTCCTGAACCACTACTTCCCGGGCGCCACCGACACCGAGGCCGCCCGAGCGATGGATGCGTACCTCGAGGAGGCCGGGCACGAGGCCGACCTGTTCACGGTCGACGGCTTCGTCGGCGCGCAGATGCTCGTGCACGCCATCACCGAGGGCCAGGGCGACGTCGAGGCCATGATCGGGGCGCTCGAGGGCTGGACCTTCGAGTCGGTCAAGGGCGAGCTCACGATCCGCGCCGAGGACCACGCGCTGATCCAGCCGATGTTCCAGGTGCGCCTCGTCGACGAGGGCGGCACGTGGACGCCCGAGCTCATCGAGGTCGTCGACGCCGAGGCGGTCGCCCCGCCCGTCGCCGGCCAGCAGTAGGCGCGGCCGATGGAAGACCGATCCGCGCTCGTCCTGGACGCCGTCGGCCTGCAGATCGGGGGCGCGCGCATCCTGCACGACGTCTCGTTCGAGGTCGCGACCGGTGAGATGGTCGGGGTCATCGGCCCCAACGGCGCGGGCAAGACCACGCTGTTCAACGTCATCTCGGGTGTGCTCATCCCCACGAGCGGCCGCGTGCTGCTCGCAGGGAAGGACGTCACCAGCCGGAAGGTGCACCAGCGGGCGCGGGTCGGTCTCGGCCGCACGTTCCAGACCTCCAGCGTCTTCCCGGGCCTGAGCGCCCGCGAGAACGTGCGCCTCGCGGCGCAGTCGAAGCTCGGCGGCGCCACGAGCCCGTGGCGCATGCCGCGGGCCGGCGACGAGGCCACCGCGGTCGCGATGCGCTGCCTCGACGAGGTCGAGCTCGCGCACCACGCGGGCACCGACGCCGGCGTGCTCTCGCACGGCGACAAGCGCAAGCTCGAGATCGCGATGCTCCTCGCGACCGAGCCCGAGGTGGTGCTCCTCGACGAGCCCATGGCGGGCGTCGGCTCCGGCGACGTCGCGGGGCTCGTCGAGGTCATCCGCCGGCTGCACCGCTCCGGCCGCACCGTGCTCATGGTCGAGCACCACATGGAGGTGCTGCTCGGCCTCGTCGACCGCGTCGCGGTCATGCACCACGGCGAGCTGCTCGCCATCGACACGCCCAAGGCCGTCATGGCCGACACCGCCGTCCAGCAGGCCTACCTCGGGGAGACCGTGTGACCGCCATCCTGTCCGTCCGCGGCCTCGAGGCCCGGATCGCCGGCCAGCAGGTCGTCGAGGACGTCTCGTTCGACGTCGCGGCCCACGGCGTCACCGCGCTCCTCGGCCGCAACGGCGTCGGCAAGTCGTCGACGATCAAGGCGCTGCTCGGCCTGTACGAGCGCACGGGCGAGGTGACCTTCGACGGCGAGCGCATCGACCGGCTCCTCACGCACCGCATCGTGCAGCGCGGCATCGCCTACGTGCCCGAGGACCGCGAGGTCTTCGGCGGCCTCACCGTGGAGGAGAACCTGCGGCTCGCCGAGCGCGGCGGCGCCCCGAACCGGGCGATCGTCGGCGAGCTCTTCCCCGAGCTCCTCCAGCGCGCGAAGCAGCAGGCGGGCACGCTCTCGGGCGGTCAGCAGCAGATGGTCTCGCTCTCGCGCGCGCTCATGAACGACAACCGGCTGCTGCTCGTCGACGAGCCCACCAAGGGCCTCGCGCCGCTCATCGTCGGCACCGTGACGAAGGCGCTCGAGGCCGCGGCCGAGCGCACGCCCATGCTGCTCGTCGAGCAGAACCTGCAGGTCGTGCGCGCGCTCGCCCACACCGTGGTCGTGCTCTCGGGCGGCCGCGTCGTGCACACGGGCCCCGCATCCGAGTTCCTCGACTCCGACCTCGTGCACCGGCACCTCGGCGTCTCGACCGACCAGGAGGCAGCGTGAGCACCGTCCTGCTCCTGCTCATCACCGGCGTCGGCCTCGGCGCCCTCTACTTCCTCGTCGCGAGCGGCCTCTCGCTCATCTACGGCCTGATGGGCGTGCTGAACTTCGCCCACGGCTCGTTCCTCACCCTCGCGGGCTTCCTCGGCTGGGAGGTCGGCCGCCGCGTCGGCGACGGCAGCTGGGGCGGGCTGCTCGTCGGCATGCTCGTGGGCCTCGTGGTCGGCGCGCTCGTGGCGGCGATCACCGAGCTCGTCTTCATCCGGCCGCTCTACAACCGCCACATCGAGCAGGTGCTCGTCACCGTCGGCCTCGGCCTCGCCTCGGTCGCGCTCTTCGAGGGCATCTGGGGCACCGACCCGATCCAGATCCGGCTGCCGGAGTGGCTCGGCGGCACGACCGACGTGCTCGGCGCGAACATCCCGAACGACCGCTGGCTGCTCATCGGCACCGCGGCCGTCGTGCTCGTGCTCATCGTGCTGTTCCTGCAGCGCACGAGCTACGGCCTCGTCATCCGCGCCGGCGTCGAGAACCGCACCATGGTCACCGCGCTCGGCATCGACGTGCGCCGCGCCTTCACGATCGTCTTCGCCATCGGCGGCGCGGCCGCGGGCCTCGGCGGCGTGCTCGCCTCCGTCTACTACGGCCAGGTGGGCGCCCACCAGGGCACGTCGCTCCTCATCTACGCGTTCATCGTCACCGTCATCGGCGGCCTCGGCTCCCTCACGGGCGCGGCCATCGCCTCCGTGCTCGTGGCCGTCATCCAGCAGTTCGCGAACTTCTACCTCGGCGGCACGGGCGACATCGCCATCGTGCTCGCGCTCGCCGCGGTGCTGCTCGTCCGACCGACCGGCCTCATGGGCAAGGTCACGCACTAGGAGCGGATGATGCGCACATTCCTGCAGTCCACGTGGGGCCGGCTCGCGGTCGGCGCGGCCGTGGTCATCGCGGCGGCGATCCTGCCGCTGCTCGCCATCGACATCCCGGGCGTCCTCCCCGGGCCCACCTACACGCCCGGCACGCTCACCGTGCTCGCCTACGCGATGCTCATCGCGGCGCTCGCGCTCAGCTACCACCTGATCTTCGGGGTGGCGGGGATGCTGTCGTTCGGCCACGCGATGTTCTTCGCCGCGGGCGCGTACGGGCTCGGCATCATCCTGCGGCTGCTCGCGCCGACTGGCATGCCGAGCGAGGCGGTCTTCCTGCTCGCGATCGTGCTGACGCTCGTGATCGCGCTCGTGCTCGGCAACCTCGTCGGCGCGCTCGCGCTGCGGGTGAGCGGCATCTCGTTCGCGATGGTGACGCTCGCGGTCGCGCAGGCGATGAACGTCATGATCCGCCGCAACGTCGGCGGGCTCACGGGCGGCGAGGAGGGCGTGACGCTCGAGGTCGACGTCGTGCCCGACTTCCTCGTCGGCGTCGTCAACACGCGCAACCTCTACTGGATGGCGCTCGCGATCCTCGTGCTCGTCTACCTCGCGTGCGTGTGGGTCGAGCGCTCCCGCCTCGGCCACGTGGTCGCCGCGGCGCGCGAGAACGAGCTGCGCGTGACGGTGCTGGGGCTGCGCCCCTACCTCGTGCGGCTGTTCGTCTTCGCCGCGGCCGCGGTGCTCGCGGCGGTCGCCGGCATGGGCTTCATGATGCTGCAGTCGAGCGCGACGCCGCGCATCTCGACGAGCGACTTCACGCTCACGCTGCTCGTCATCGTCGTGCTCGGCGGCGTCGGCTACCGCTGGGGCGCGATCGTCGGCGGCATCATCTACACGCTGCTCGACCAGCGGCTCGCGGCGCTCGCCTCGGCCGAGTGGATCCAGCGCCTGCCCGACGTGCTGCGCATCCCGCTGTCGGAGCCGCTGTTCATCCTCGGCATGCTCTTCGTGCTCGTCGTCATGTTCGCGCCCGGCGGCATCGTGGGCCTCACGCACCGCGTGACGCGACCGCGCGGCGGCGCGAAGGACGCCGAGCAGCCTGCAGCGCTGCAGGACGTGGAAGCCTAGGCGCATGGGAGGCGCAGCGACGGTGCACGGCGACGCGGCGCCGGGCGCGCTCACGCTCGGCCGCTGGACGACCGACCGTGCCGCGACCGACCCGTCGCGGCCGGCGATCGTCGACCGCGGCGTGACCGTCTCGTACGGCGAGCTCGAGGCCCGCGCGACGGCGCTCGCGCACGCGCTCGTCGAGGCGGGGCACGGCCGCGGCGCCCGCATCGCCACGGTCACGGGCTCCACCGCCGACCAGGTGGTGCTGCTGTTCGCGTGCGCCAAGGCGGGCGCGATGCTCGTGCCGCTGTCGTGGCGGCTCACCGCGCGCGAGCTCGCCGAGCAGCTGCGCATCGCCGACCCCTCGCTGCTGCTCGTCGAGGACGACCACCGGCCCGTCGCCGAGGCCGCGCTCGACCGCCTCGGCGACCACGGCATCCGCACGACCGCGCTCGGCGCCGCCGGCGCCGAGTCGCTCGTGCCGGATGCGCCGGCGCCCGCCGAGCGGGCGGCCGGCGGTGCGGTGCAGGACGACGACGGCCTGCTCATGCTCTTCACCTCGGGCACGACGAGCGCGCCGAAGGCGGTCGTGCTCAGCCACGCCAACTGCGCGTGGGCCAACCTGTCGCTCTCGCGCGCGACGCCGATGACCCCCGACGACGTCGTGCTGCAGGTGCTGCCGCAGCACCACGTGGCCGGCTGGAACATCCAGCCGCTGCTCGCCTGGTGGGTGGGCGCGCAGGTCGTGCTCGAGCGCACCTTCGACGCGGGGCGCGCGCTCGCGCTCATCGAGCGGCACCGCGTCACCGCGACGATGGGCGTGCCGACGACGTTCCGCTCGCTCATCCAGCACCCCGACTTCGCGGTGCGCGACCTGTCGAGCCTGCGCACCGCCGTCGTCGGCGGCGGCATGCTCGACCCGCGCGCCGTCGAGCAGCTCGCGCGCCGCGGCGTGCCGGTGCAGCAGGGCTACGGGCTCACCGAGGCCGCGCCCAACGTCACGATCGCGCGCGACGCCTCCGACGCCGGCACCGTCGGCCGCCCCTACCCGCACGTGGACCTCGCGCTGCTCGTCGACGGGCGCGTGGTGCACGGCGCCGGCACCGGCGAGCTGCTCGTGCGGGGCCCCGCGGTCTTCCAGGGCTACTTCCGCGACCCCGAGGCGACCGCCGCGGCGACCCTCGGGCCGTGGCTGCGCACGGGCGACCTCGTCGAGCGCGACCCGGCCGGCCGCATCCGCATCGTCGACCGCGTGAAGGACATCGTGCGCTCGGGCGGCGAGTCGATCGCGCCCATCGAGGTCGAGCTCGCGCTGCTCGAGCACCCGGCCGTCGCCGACGCCGCCGTCGCCGGCGTGCCGAGCGAGCGGTGGGGCGAGGAGCTCGTCGCGTGGCTCGTGCTCGCCGAGCCCGCCGACGAGCGGTCGCTGCGCGACCACCTCGACGGCCGCCTCGCGGGCTTCAAGCACCCGAAGCGCTTCCTCGAGGTCGACCAGATCCCTCGCACCACGAGCGGCAAGCCGCTGCGCCGGGCCCTCATCGCAGCCGCCCAGGCCGAGCGGGCGGAGGCGCGATGAACGAGCCGAGGACGAAGCGCGGCGAGCAGACCAAGGCCAAGCTGCTCGCGGCAGCCGAGGGCGTCTTCGCCGAGCAGGGCTACCAGGCCGCGTCGATCTCGCGCATCACCGAGCGCGCGAAGGTGGCCCAGGGCACCTTCTACCTGTACTTCGAGTCGAAGCTCGACCTGTTCGAGCAGCTCGTCGACGACCTCAACCGCCGCGTGCGGAAGGCCATGAGCGACGGCGCCGCGCGCGGCGCCAACCGCGCCGAGGCCGAGCGCGAGGGCTTCCGCGAGTTCTTCGCCTTCACCGCCGAGCACCCGGCGCTCTACCGCGTGGTGCGCGAGGCCGAGTACGTCTCGCCCGGCGCGATGCGCAGCCACTACGAGCGCATCGTCGAGGGCTACCGCGAGGGCCTCGAGCGGGCCCGCGCGAACGGCGAGATCGGCGACGTCGACCCGGAGGTCGCCGCCTGGGCGCTCATGGGCGTCGGCGAGATGATCGGGATGCGGTACGTGCTCTGGCCGACGGCGGAGTCGGGGCCCTACGGCTCCGGCGCGACGCCCGTGCCCGACCACGTGTTCGACGAGATGGTGGCGTTCGTGCAGCGCGCGCTCGGCACCGCCCCGGCAGCGCCCGCGGCCCCCGCCGCACCCGCGGGCCGCACGCCCGCCACCGCAAGCCACCCCGCCGCGACCGCGGCGCACACCGAGGAGGACGCATGAGCACACTCGAGGGCCGCAGGGCCGTGATCACCGGCGGCGCCGCCGGCATCGGCGCCGCGATGGCGCGCTCGTTCGCCGCGGAGGGCGCGCACGTCGTCGTCGCCGACCGCGACGGCGCCGCGGCCGACGCGCTCGCGCGAGAGATCGGCGGCGAGGCATGGGAGGTCGACCTGCTCGACGTCGCCTCGCTCGAGTCGCTCGAGCTGCGGGCCGACATCCTCGTGAACAACGCCGGCATCCAGCGCGTCGCGCCGATCGAGGAGTTCGAGCCCGAGATGTGGCGGCGCCTCCACACGCTCATGCTCGAGGCGCCGTTCCTGCTCATCCGCGCGGCGCTCCCGGGCATGTACGAGCGCGGCTTCGGCCGCATCATCAACCTCTCGAGCGTGCACGGCATCCGCGCATCCGCCTTCAAGTCGGCCTACGTCGCCGCCAAGCACGGGCTCGAGGGCCTGTCGAAGGTGACCGCGCTCGAGGGCGGCCCGCACGGCGTGACCTCGAACTGCATCAACCCCGGCTACGTGCGCACGGGTCTCGTCGAGTCGCAGGTCGCCGACCAGGCGAAGCGCCACGGCATCCCCGAGAGCGAGGTGCTCGAGAAGGTCATGCTCACCGAGGCCGCGATCAAGCGGCTCGTCGAGCCCGAGGAGGTCGCGTCGCTCGCGACCTGGCTCGCCGGCCCGCACGCGGGCATGGTCACCGGCACCTCCTACGTCATGGACGGCGGGTGGAGCGCCCGATGACGACCGCCGCCACCGAGGCGCCGCTGCGGCTGCCCGTCGCGGGCGGCGAGCTTGTCGCAACCCTGTGGCGGGCGGATGCGGCGGGCACGCCCGTCGTCGCCGTCCACGGGATCACGGCGAACCACCGCTCGTTCTCGCCCCTCGCGGTGCGCGTCGACGGCCCGCTGCTCGCGGTCGACCTGCGCGGCCGCGGCGGCTCGCGCGCGCTGCCGGGTCCCTTCGGCCTCGAGCAGCACGCCGAGGACGTCGCCGCTGCGATGACCGCCGCCGGCATCGAGCGCGCGATCGTCGTCGGCCACTCGATGGGCGCGTACGTCGCGGTGCGCCTCGCCGCCGCGCACCCCGAGCGCGTCGCCTCGCTCGTGCTCGTCGACGGCGGCCTGCCGCTGCGTCCCGCTCCTGCAGGCGAGGAGCGCAGCCCCGAGGAGGTGCTCGGCCCGGCCATCGACCGGCTGCGCATGACGTTCCCCTCCCGCGACGCCTACCGCGACTTCTGGCGCGAGCACCCCGCCTTCGGGCCCTACTGGAGCGCGGCGATCGAGGAGTACGTGGACTACGACCTCGTGCCCGTCGACGCCCACGCCGAGGTCGACGCAGGGCTCCGGCCCTCCGCGAACCCCGACGCGGTGGTCGCGAACCTCGTCGAGCTCGACGGCCGCGGCGGCTACGCCGAGGCCCTCGAGTCGCTCGAGGTGCCGGCGGTGCTGCTGCGCAGCCCGCGCGGCCTCTTCGACGAGGCTCCCGGCCTCTACGATGACGAGTGGCTCGCGACGTGGAGGTCGCGGCTGCCCGAGCTCGAGGTCCGGGACATCCCGGGCACGAACCACTACACGATCCTGCTGGGCGCGGGCGTGGATGCGGTGGCCGACGCGGTCGCCGAGGCCGCGCGCGCCGCCGGCGCACCCGCGCAGCAGGGAGAGGGACGCTGATGGCGATCGACAAGACCTACGCGTCCGCGGCCGAGGCGGTCGCGGACATCCCCGACGGAGCGACCCTCGCGGTCGGCGGCTTCGGCCTCTCCGGCAACCCGATGGAGCTCATCCGCGCCCTCGAGGCGCGCGGCGTGACGGGCCTCAAGGTGGTCTCGAACAACTGCGGCGTCGACGACTGGGGCCTCGGCCTCCTGCTCCGCAACGGTCAGATCGACAAGATGACCTCCTCCTACGTCGGCGAGAACAAGGAGTTCGAGCGCCGCTACCTCACCGGTGAGCTCGAGCTCGAGCTCACGCCCCAGGGCACGCTCGCCGAGAAGCTGCGCGCCGGCGGCTCCGGCATCGCCGCGTTCTACACCCGCACGGGCGTCGGCACGCAGGTCGCCGAGGGCGGCCTGCCGCAGCTCTACAACGCCGACGGCACGGTCGCGAAGGCCTCCGAGCCCAAGCCCACGGCGACGTTCGACGTCGACGGCGAGCCGCAGGAGTTCGTGCTCGAGGAGGCCATCACCACCGACTTCGCGCTCGTCCACGCGCTGCGCGGCGACCGGCACGGCAACCTCGTCTTCAACAAGGCCGCCCGGCAGTTCTCGCCGCCCGCGGCGATGGCGGGCCGCATCTGCATCGCGCAGGTCGAGGAGCTCGTCGAGCCGGGCGAGATCGACCCGGATGCGGTGCACCTGCCGGGCGTGTTCGTGCACCGGATCGTCGAGGTCGGCACGGAGATCGAGAAGCGCATCGAGCGCCGCACGGTTCGAGAGGAGTCCTGACATGGCACTGACCCGCAACCAGATGGCCGCGCGCGCGGCCGAGGAGCTCGAGGACGGCATGTACGTCAACCTCGGCATCGGGCTGCCCACGCTCGTGCCGAACTACGTGCCCGACGACGTGACCGTCGTGCTGCAGAGCGAGAACGGCATCCTCGGCGTCGGCCCGTACCCGACCGAGGACGCGGTCGACCCCGACCTCATCAACGCCGGCAAGGAGACCGTCACGACGCTCCCGGGCACGTCGTTCTTCGACTCGGCGACGTCGTTCGCGATGATCCGCGGCGGCAAGATCGACGCCGCGATCCTCGGCGCGATGCAGGTCTCGGCCTCGGGCGACATCGCCAACTGGATGATCCCCGGCAAGATGGTGAAGGGCCCCGGCGGCGCGATGGACCTCGTGCACGGCGCCGCGAAGGTGATCGTGCTCATGGAGCACGTCGCGAAGGACGGCTCGGCGAAGATCGTCGACGAGTG
Organism: Agrococcus sediminis; assembly: GCF_007923295.1. GTDB lineage: Bacteria > Actinomycetota > Actinomycetes > Actinomycetales > Microbacteriaceae > Agrococcus > Agrococcus sediminis. The sequence goes on from NZ_VOIR01000015.1 coordinate 116,434, forward strand.
CTCGCTGCCGCTCACGGGCAAGGGCGTCGTCGACCGCATCATCACCGACCTCGCCGTGCTCGACGTCACGCCGGAGGGGCTGCGGCTCGTCGAGCTGGCTCCGGGCGTGACGCTCGACGAGGTGCGCGAGAAGACCGAGCCCGAGGTGCTGGCGTGACGACCCTGCTGGAGGGCATCGAGCAGCAGGTCGTCCGCACCGACCGCCTGCGCGCATCCGTCCTCCGCCACGGCGGCGCCGGCCGGCCCGTCGTGCTCGTGCACGGCAACGTCTCGTCGTCGTCGTTCTTCCAGCCGCTCATGCTCGCGCTGCCGCGCCCGACGGTCGCGATCGACCTGCGCGGCTACGGCGACAGCGAGGCGCTCCCGGTCGACGCGACGCGCGGCCTGCGCGACTTCGCCGACGACGTCGCGTCGGTGCTCGACGCGATGGGCGTCGCCGACGCGCACGTGCTCGGGTGGTCGATGGGCGGCGGCGTCGTGATGCAGCTCATGCTCGACAGGCCCGACCTCATCCGCTCGGTGACGCTCATGGCGCCGGTGCCGCCGCAGGGCTTCGGCACCCGGCTCGACGGCACGCTGTGCACGCCCGACGGGGCGGGCACGGGCGGGCTCGCGGCGAACCCCGACTTCATCGCGCGCCTCGCGGCGGGCGACACGACCGACGACGAGCCGACGAGCCCCCGGAGCGTCTTCCGCAGCTCGTACGTCGCCCCCGGGTTCTCCGACGAGCACGAGGACCTCTGGGTCGAGTCGATGCTCTCGACGCGCACCGGCGAGGGCAACCAGCCCGGCGACGGCACGGCGTCGGATGCGTGGCCGGGCTTCGCGGCCGGCGCTCGTGGCGTGCTGAACACGATGTCGGGCGTGCACCTCGACCTCACCGGCATCGTCGACCTCGAGCGGAAGCCGGCGATCCTGTGGATCCGCGGCGCGCACGACGCGATCGTGAGCGACGAGTCGTTCTTCGACCTGAACACGCTCGGCAAGCACGGCATCGTGCCGGGCTGGCCGGGGGAGGAGGCGGCGCCGCCGCAGCCGATGGTGTCGCAGACGCGCGCGGTGCTCGACGCGTACGCCGCGAAGGGCGGCTGGTACCAGGAGGTCGTCTTCGAGCACGCCGGCCACTCGCCGCACCTCGAGGACCCGGAGCGGTTCCGGCAGCTGCTGCTCGCGCACGTGACCGCCAACGACTGACGGCCTCGCCTCCCACGAGTCGAGACCACCCCTTCTCGCTGGTCGAGCCGTCGGCCGCAGGCCGACGAGTCGAGACCACCCCTTCTCGCTGGTCGAGCCGGCGGCCGCAGGCCGACGAGTCGAGACCACCCCTTCCCGTTGGTCGAGCCGTCGGCCGCAGGCCGACGAGTCGAGACCACCCCTTCCCGTTGGTCGAGCCGTCGGCCGCAGGCCGACGAGTCGAGACCACCAGCCCAGGCACGACGGAGGGGCCGCCCCCACCCGGGAGCGGCCCCTCCGCCGTCGCGTCACTCGCCCGCGGTGAGCGAGTCCACGTACTCCTGGTTCTCGGCGATCCACGCGTCGACGATCTCGGGGAAGTCGTCGGAGTCGGCGTCGCTGTTGAACATCTCGTTCTCGAGCGAGAAGAGCAGCTCCGAGTCCATCGGAAACGCCTGCAGCCACTTGGTGAGCTGCGGGAAGTCCTCCTCGAAGCCCGCGCGGGCGATCGAGTGGATGCCCTCCGCGGCGCCGAGCGTGCCCTCCGGGTCCTCGAGGTCGCGGATGGGGAACTCGTCGTAGGCCCAGTGCGGGCGCCACAGCGTGACGACGATGTTCTCGCCGGCGTCGATCGCGCCGCTCAGCTCGGCCAGCATGGCCGGCGTCGACGAGGTCGTGAACTCCATGCCCTCGAGCCCGTAGGTGGGGATGACGGAGTCCTGGGTCGCGGCGGTGAGGCCGGCGCCCGGCTCGATGCCGACGATGCGGTTGCCGAAGGCGTCGGCGTTCTCGGCGAGCTCCTCGATCGAGGTGATCGGGGCGTCCTCGTTGACGGCGAGGGTCAGCACCGCGTCGTCGTTCCACGAGCCGAGGTCGACGAGGTCGTCGCCGAACTCCTCCATGTACGACGCGTGGGTCATCGGCAGCCAGCCGTCGAGCGTGACGTCGTAGTCGCCGCCGGCGATGCCGGCGAACACGGGCCCGGCGTCGGCGTACTCGAGCTCGACGTCGTAGCCCTCCTCCTCGAGGATCGCGGCCCACAGGTAGGAGACGGCCTCGCCCTCGGGCCAGCCGTTGAAGACGCCGATCGTGAGGTCGGTCTGGTCGGCGGTGGCGGTCGCGTCGCCCTCGGGCGCCTCCGCCTCGGCCCCTCCCGCCGAGCACCCGGCCAGGGCCAGGGCTCCGACGGCGGCGACGGCCGCGCCGCGGATGAATCGCTTGTGCATGCTGTGTCCTCTCTCGTTCCGTGTCATTCGTCCGTCGGCGGCCGCGGGCTGCGGTCGCCGAAGTCTCATCGCCCGGTCAGGGCGGCCGGGTCGGTCTCGGCGGCCGCCGGGGCGACCGTGCCGGTTGCAGGCGTCGGCGCCCCCGCGGCGGCGACGCGGCGCGAGCGCAGCCTCGCGAGCGGGCTGTGCCGCTGCAGGCTGCCGAGCGCGTTCGTGAGCCGGTCGAGGATGATCGCGAGGATCACCACCGACAGGCCGGCCTCGAAGCCGAGCCCCACGTCGATGCGCTGCAGCGCCTGCACGATGTCCTGGCCGAGCCCGCCGGCGCCGACCATCGCGGCGATCACCACCATCGACAGCGACAGCATGATGATCTGGTTGACGCCGGTCATGATCGTCGGCAGCGCGAGCGGCAGCTGGATCTGCCGCAGGATGCGCCCGGGCGACGCCCCGAACGCGGCGCCGGCCTCGACGATCTCGCGGTCGACGCCGCGGATGCCGAGCTCGGTGAGCCGCACGCCGGGTGCCATCGCGAACGCGATGGTCGCGATGATGCCGGGCACCACGCCGATGCCGAACAGGATGATCGCGGGGATCAGGTAGACGAAGGCGGGCATCGTCTGCAGGAAGTCGAGGATCGGGCGCACGATCGCCGACACGGTGTCGGAGCGCGCGGCCCAGATGCCGAGCGGGATCGCGATGAGCAGCGCGAAGAGCGCCGCGACCACCGTGAGCGCGAGGGTGCCCATCGCGTTGTCCCACTGGTCGACGAGCACGACGACCAGCAGCCCCACCACGGTGCCGACGCCCATCCGCCACCCGCGCACGGCGAAGGCGACGACGCCCAGGATCGCGATCATGACGAGCGCGGGCGGCTCGGTGAAGGCGACCTCGGCGGCCTCGAACATGCCGAGCACGATCGTGCGGATGAGGTCGAAGAGCACCGAGAGGTTGGCGGTGATCCATTCGACGCCGGTCTCGACCCCTGCGCCGAGCGGCAGGCGGACGTCATCGAGCATCGGACACCTCCTGCGTGTCGTCGAGGGTCTGGGCGACGAGCCGCGGGTCGACCGCCGGGGGCAGGTCGACGATCGCGAGCTCGGAGGTGTCGGTGGGCACGTTGCCGAGCGCCGCGAGCAGCATCACCCGCGGGATCACGCCGAGCAGCCGGCCGCCGTCGCCGACGACGGCGATCGGCAGGCCGCTCGTGATGGCGAGCTCTGGCAGGTCGGCGAGGCTCGTGTCGGGGCCGACGCGGTGCACGTCGGCGTCGACGAGCGCGGCGAGGTCGCGGTCGCCGCGCTGCACCGCCCGCAGCACCTCCCGGTCGCGCACCGCGCCGAGCACGGTGCGGCCGGGGCCGGTGACCAGCAGCGTCGACGACTGCACGTCGCGCAGCGCCTTGAGCGCGCCGCGCGGGCCGACCGTGAGGGGCACGGATGCGGCGGGCGGCTCCATCACGCTCGCGGCGGTGAGCACGCGGGTGCGGTCGACGTCCTGCACGAACTGCGCCACGTAGTCGTTGGCCGGGTCGGTGAGGATCTCCTCGGGGCTGCCGATCTGCACGATGCGGCCGTCGCGCATCACGGCGATCCGGTCGCCGAGGAACATCGCCTCGTTGAGGTCGTGCGTGATGAAGACGATCGTCTTGCCGAGCTCGGCCTGCAGCTCGACGAGCTGCTCCTGCATCTCGCGGCGGATGAGCGGGTCGAGGGCGCTGAACGCCTCGTCCATGAGCAGCACGGGGGTGTCGGCGCACAGCGCGCGGGCGATGCCGACGCGCTGCTGCATGCCGCCGGAGAGCTCGCTCGGCAGGCGCTCCTCCCAGCCGGCGAGGCCGACCCGGTCGACGACGCGGCGGGCGAGCTCGAGGCGGCGGTCGCGATCGACGCCCTGGATCTCGAGGCCGTAGGCGACGTTCTCGAGCACCGTCCGGTGCGGCAGCAGCGCGAAGTGCTGGAACACCATCGACACCTGCGACCGCCGCACCGCGCGCAGCCGCCGCGGCTCGATGCCGGTGACGGGCTGGCCGTCGACCTCGACCGAGCCGCGGGTGGCGTCGAGCAGGCCGTTCAGCATGCGGATGAGCGTGGACTTGCCGGAGCCCGAGAGCCCCATCACCACGAAGATCTCGCCGCGGCGCACCTCGAACGAGGCGTCGATGACGGCAGCGGTGCCGAGCTTCGCGACCTCGTCGCGGCTCGCGCCCTCCGCCAGCCGGTCGGCGGCCTCGCCCGCGCGCCGTCCGAACACCTTGGTCAGATGCTCGACGCGCACGGCGATGTCGTCGGCGACGGTCTCGTCGCCGGTCACGCGCGGTTCGCTCATGTCGCTCCTGTCGCGCCCCGGAGGGCGTTCAGTCGAGGACGGGTGCAGCCGCGCGAGCGGTCGTTCGTCTGCCGTGGATCGCTGACGAGAGGTCGGCGAAGCGGCACCATACGCTCGCCGGCAGGCGTGCTGCCGGCGGTCGCGTCCGTGGGGGTCCGGGACGGCCTGGGGAGCCGTCCGCGCTCTCCACGGTAACCATGGCCAGAAGGTGGCGTTCGAGCACGCGAGCGCGGATTCCGCATGATTCCGCGAAGTCAGGGGGACAGGATCGGCCCGATCGTGATGCTTTCGTTATGGCCGAGGTGCCCAGGCGGCGCTCACTGCCACCAGGGGCGCTCGCGCTGGGCCGCCCGGCGAGACGCCGCGAGCTCCTCCATCTGCTCGTGCCGCTCGCCGATCTCGTGCACCGCCGAGGTGCAGCGCTGCACGAGCGACTCGAGGTCGTCGAGCTCGTGCCGCTTCGCCGCGCCGATCACGATCGCGGCGCACGCCTCGGCGTCGCCGGCGGCGTCGTGATGGCGGAAGTCGTCGAAGCCCGCCGCGAGCGCCGCGACCGGCAGCCGGTACGACTCGAGCGCGTACGTCTTGCGGGCGATGCGCAGCGAGTCGGTCCAGCGCATCTCGGGCACGGGCAGCCGGGCGGCCTTGGCCGCGGCGCGCATCACGCCCTTGTCGAAGCCGGCGTTGTGCGCGACGTAGACGTCGTCGCCGCCGAAGCCGAGGATGCGCTCCTGCACCTCGACCCAGTCGGGCGCACCGAGCACCTGGTGGGCCTGGATGCCGTGGATGCGCACGTTCCACTCCCAGAACTCGTCGTACGGGGCCGTGGGGCGGATGAGCGTGGCGAAGCGGTCGACGATGCGGCCGTCGCGCACCTTCACGAGGCCCACCGCGCAGGCGGAGGCGGCGTTGCCGTTGGCGGTCTCGAAATCGATCGCGGTGAAGTCGAGCGCCATGCCCCCAGTCTCCCAGAGGCCGCCGACACCGCCGGCTGCGCCGCGCATCCGTCTGCCACGATGGGAGCCATGGCCAATCCCACCCTCGACGCGCTGCGGGCGATCGACGCGACCGACCACGCGGGCGCCTGGGCGGTCGTGCGCGACGCCGAGCTCGTGGTGCCGGCGGTCGTCGAGAACCCCCGTGACCCGGGCTCCGGGCGCTTCCTCGTGCTGCCGCACGGCGACCTGCGGCTCGTCGTCGCGTTCACCGCGACGAGCCGCATCGGCGGCTTCGCGACCCGCACGCGCCGGCACCTGAGGATGACCGGCGCCGAGCTCGCGGCCGCGATCCCCGCGGGCCACGCGATCGTGCTCGACCCGGGCCACGACGACGGCCGCGTCTTCCTGCCCGACGTGCTCGCGGCCGACGCGCAGGGCTAGGTGCAGGCGCCCGTCTGCTCGAGCCGGTCGACGGCGCTCGAGAGCGACTCCAGGGCGGTGACGGCGCTCACGACGCCCGTGTCGATGACGACCTCGGCGGCGGGGGAGCGGCCGTAGCTGACGAAGGTCCAGACGTCCTCCTCCTGCGCCACCTCGAGCCAGTCCACGGCGCCCACCTGGATGCAGCGGCTCGCCGACGGCGCGGGCTCCGGCATGCCGCAGCGCAGCGTCACCGCGCTCGGGTCGCCGTAGGCGGCGGTGCCCTGCGCGGTGGTCTCGCGGCGGTCGAGCGGCTGCGGCAGGCTCGCGTCGCCGAGCTCCTCCGGGAGCGAGACGATCACGCTCGCGCACCCCGGATCGGCCGCGTCCTCGGCCGGCGGCAGCGACACCGAGCGGGCGCAGCCGGTCAGCGCGACGAGGGCCGCGGCAGCGGCGGCGAGGGGGAGCAGGCGCACCCGTCGAGCCTACCGAGCGCGCCTCGGCGCGGCCCATGCGCGGGGCGTCCCTCCGTGCGCGGCGGCTACCGTTGCGGCATGGACGACCCCACGCTGCACGAGGCGGGCGAGCTCGAGGCGCTGCGGCGCATCCTCCCGCTGCTGCCGGCAGGCGACACGACCGAGCTCGGCCCGGGCGACGACGCGGCGGTCGTGCGCGCCCCCGACGGCCGCGTCGTCGTCACGACCGACACGATGCTCGAGGGCGCCGACTTCCGGCTCGGCTGGTCGACGTGGCACGACCTCGGCTGGAAGGCCGTCGCGACCAACCTCATCGACGTCGCCGCGATGGGCGCGCGGCCCACGTCGCTCGTCGTGGCGCTCGCGGTGCCGCCGTCGACGCACGTGTCGTCGCTCGAGGACTTCGCCCGCGGCCTCGCCGACGCGGTCGCGTCGATGGCGCCCGGCTGCGGCGTCGTCGGCGGCGACCTCGGCACGGCCCCCCACGCGACCATCGCGGTGACGGCGTTCGGCGACCTCGGAGGTCGCGCGCCGGTGCTGCGCAGCGGCGCGAGGGCGGGGGATGCGGTGTGGTGCGTCGGCGGCCTGGGCCTCGCGGCCACGGGGCTGCGGCACCTCTTCGCGCAGGCCCTCGACGCGGCGGCGGAGCCGGTGCGCGCGGCGGCCGAGCGGCTCCGCGCGGGAGCCGACGGCGCGTCGATCGAGGCGCAGCTCGCGCCCGTCAGCCCGATCGCGGCGGGGACGCTGCTCGCCGACCTCGGCGCCACCGCGATGCTCGACGTCTCCGACGGCCTCGCGCTCGACGCCGCCCGCGTGGCCCGCGCATCCGGCGTGCGCATCGCGCTTGACGGGGCGGCCGTCGCCGGGGCGGCGCCCGGCGCGAGCCTCGAGGCGGCGCTGCACGGCGGCGAGGACCACGCGCTGCTCGTCGCGCTGCCCGCCGGCGTGCGGCCGCCGGCCGAGCTCGGGGGCCACGCGGTGCGCCGCATCGGCGCCGTCGAGGCGCTCGCGGCCGACGAGCGGCCGGGCGTCACGCTCGACGGCGCTCCGCTCGCGCCGCGCGGCTGGGACCCCTACCGCGCCGGCTGACCCGCGGGCGGCACCCGCCCTGTCCCGCTTCCGGTACCGAATCGCGGGTCGAGCCCACCGGCATCCGCGATCCGGTACCGGAGACCCGCTCGGCGCGCCCGCGACCGCAGCGGCAGCCGCCTCAGCGGTCGCCCGGCTCGCCCGTCGTCGTGAGGAAGTGCAGCGTCGTGTCGCCGTAGTCGCGGGTGCGCTCGACCTCGAGGTCGCCGGGCAGGTCGAGCGGCCCGGCCCGCCGCGCCTGCTCGACCACCACGACGGCCGGGTGCTGCAGCAGCGGCGCGAGGTCTGCGAGCGTCGCCGCGAGCTCGCCGCCGGGCAGGTCGTAGGGCGGGTCGATGAAGACGAGGTCGAACCGGCGGCCGGAGTGGTGGAGGTACTGCGCGACCGCCACCTGCTCGACGATCGCGTGGGCGGCGCCCGAGCGGGCGACCGACTCGGCGTTGCGCTGCGCGACCTTCGCGGCGGCGCGGTCGCGCTCCACGAGCACGACCGACTCGGCTCCGCGGCTCGCCGCCTCGAGCCCGAGCGCGCCCGAGCCGGCGTAGAGGTCGAGCACCCGCGCGCCGTCGCAGAGGCTGCGCGCGTCGAGCGCGCCGAACAGCGCCTCGCGCACGCGCTCCGACGTGGGCCGCGTGCCCCGCAGCGGCACGTGCAGCCGCACCCCGCCCGCGAGGCCCCCGATGATGCGCGTCATGCGGCCCATCCTCGCGCATCCGACCCCCGCTCGCGCTGGGGGCGCCGCCCGTCGGCGGCGGCTCTCCACGAGGGCGGGCGGATGCGCCGCGCGCGTCGGCCGCTCGGCCTACGCTGGGCAGGTGGCGAAGCGGGAGGCGAGCGGGGCGAAGCCCGATCGCGCGGGCGGCGCGCGCGGCGGCGCGGGCTCCGGCGCCGCGACCCCCGAGGGCTTCGGCCGTCCGCTCGAGCGCGTCGTCGGCAAGGCCGCCGCCACGAAGCTCGAGCGGGCCTTCGGCATGACGACGCTCGGCGACCTCGTGTGGCACCTGCCGCGCCGCTACGCGAAGCGCGGGGAGCTCACCGACCTCGCGAGCCTGGTGCCCGGCGAGCACGTCACCGTGGTCGCGCGCGTGCGCGGCGTCGAGACCCGCGACCTGCAGCGCGACGCCAAGGGGCGCCCGCGCACCCTCACGACGATCACGATCACCGACGGCGAGTCGTCGCTCGAGACGGCGTTCTTCAACCAGCCGTGGCGCACGGGCGAGCTGCACCAGGGCGTCACGGCGCTCTTCTCGGGCACCGTCGGCGAGTACAAGGGCAAGCGGCAGCTCGCGCACCCGACGTACGAGGCGTTCGACGAGGCCGAGGGCGTCGACGCCGAGCAGTGGGCGGCGAAGCCGGTGCCCATCTACCCGGCGACGGCGAGCCTGACGACGATGAAGATCGAGGCGCTCGTCGCGCAGGCCCTCGACGCCCTCGGCGACGTGCCCGACCCGGTGCCCGAGGAGGTGCGGCGCGAGCACCGGCTCATGCCGCTCGTCGAGGCGCTGCGGCTCGCGCACCAGCCGAAGGCCGAGCAGGACGCCTTCCGCGCGCGCCACACGCTCGCGTGGCACGAGGCGTTCCTGCTGCAGACCTACCTGCTGGCCACGCGCGACTGGTTCGACACCCTGCCGACGGCGCCGCGGCACGCAGGAGCGCTGCTCGAGCGCTTCGACGCGGCGCTGCCGTGGCCGCTCACCGACGACCAGCAGTCGGCGGGCGCGGCGATCGCCGCCGACCTCGCGAGCGGCACGGCCATGCACCGGCTCGTCCAGGGCGAGGTGGGCTCGGGCAAGACGGTCGTCGCGACGCGGGCGATGCTCGCGGTCGCCGAGTCGGGCGGGCAGTCGGCGCTGCTCGCGCCCACCGAGGTGCTCGCCGTGCAGCACCTGCGCTCCATCACCCGCTCGCTCGGGCCCGAGCTCGCCGCCGAGCTGCAGCCGACGCTGCTCACCGGCCAGATGCCGGCCGCCGACCGCAAGCGTGCGCTGCTCGCGATCGCCGCGGGCTCGGCGCGCATCGTCGTCGGCACGCACGCGCTGCTCAGCGAGCGCACGACCTTCGCCGAGCTCGCCCTCGTCGTCATCGACGAGCAGCACCGCTTCGGCGTCGCCCAGCGCGAGGCGCTGCGCGCGAAGGGCCTCCACCCGCACACGCTCGTGCTCACCGCGACGCCCATCCCGCGCACCATCGCGATGACGGCCTTCGGCGACCTCGACGTCTCCACGATCCGCACCCTCCCGGCCGGCCGCAGCCCCATCCAGACCTTCGTCGTCGACCAGGTGCGCCAGCCCGCGGCCTTCCACCGCACGTGGGGGCGCATGAGCGAGGAGCTCGCCGCCGGCCGCCAGGCGTTCGTCGTCTGCCCGGCGATCGAGCCCGGCAGGCTCGAGGGCGTCGACGAGCCGGCGGCGGATGCGCCGGCCGTCGGCCCGGCGCCGCCCCCGGTCGCCGACGTGGTCACGACCCTCGCCAACCTGCGCCGCAGCCCCGCGCTCGCCGGCCGCGTCGTCGCCCCGCTCACGGGAGCGATGACGACCGACGACAAGGACCGCACGATGCGCGCGTTCCGCGACCGCGAGATCGACGTGGTCGTCGCGACGACCGTCATCGAGGTCGGGGTCGACGTGCCCAACGCGACGATGATGGTGGTGCTCTCGGCCGACCGCTTCGGCGTCTCGCAGCTGCACCAGCTGCGCGGCCGCGTCGGCCGCGGCGAGCACGCGGGCCTGTGCGTGCTCGTCACGGGCGTCGACGAGCTGTCGGATGCGCGGGTGCGGCTCGACGCGGTCGCGAGCACCCTCGACGGCTTCGCGCTCGCCGAGGTCGACCTCGAGCAGCGAGGCGAGGGCGACGTGCTCGGCGTCGCGCAGTCGGGCGGCCGCAGCGGCCTCAAGGTGCTGCGGGTGGCCCGCGACGGCGCCATCATCGAGGCCGCGCGCACCGCCGCGCGCGACGTGCTCGACGCCGACCCGACCCTCGTCGCGCATCCGGCACTGCGCCTCGCCGTGCACGCGCGGCTCGACCCAGACGCGCGCGCCGCGCTCGTCACGGCGTAGGGGGACAGCCCTTCCCTCAGACCGACGCCGATGAGCAAGGCTCATAGGGTCGGCGGTTAGGCTGGGCGGCATGCCTCGCATCGCCGTCGTGCCCGGTTCGTTCGACCCTGTGACCCTGGGTCACCTCGACGTCATCCAGCGCGCCGCCCGGATCTTCGACGAGGTGCACGTCGTCGTCACCCACAACCCCGACAAGGCGGCCTTCCTGCCGGTCGTCGAGCGCGAGCAGCTCATCGAGCGGGCGATCGCCGAGGCCCGCATCGAGGGCGAGATCCGCATCGCCAACTGGTCGATGGGCCTGCTCGTCGACTACTGCCAGCAGGTGGGCGCCGAGGTGCTCGTGAAGGGCATCCGCTCGTCGACCGACCTCTCGTACGAGACGCCGATGTCGATCGTGAACCGCAACCTCGCGGGCGTCGAGACGATCTTCATGCTCCCGAACCCCGAGAACGCGCACGTCTCGTCGAGCCTCGTGCGGCAGGTGTCGGAGCTCGGCGGCGACATCAGCCCGTACGTGCCGCGGGCCGTCGCCACCTTCCTGCAGCAGCGATGACCGATCCCGGCCGCAGCGCGGACCACGACCCGGGCCAGGGCGACAGCCGCGGCCCCGACCTCGAGCTCCGCGCCGTGCGCGGCATGGGCGAGATCCGGCCGGGCAACGACCTGCCGGCGATCGTCGCCGACGCGCTCGCGCCGCTCGCGCCCCAGGACGGCGACATCGTCGTCGTCACGAGCAAGGTCGTCTCGAAGGCCGAGGGGCGCATCCGCCCGGCCGCCGAGCGCGAGCAGGCCATCACCGAGGAGTCGGTGCGCCTCGTCGCGTCGCGCGCGCACCCGGGCGGCATCACCCGCATCGTCGAGCACCGCACGGGCCTCGTGCTCGCGGCGGCGGGCGTCGACGCCTCGAACACCGACGACGGCACGATCCTGCTGCTGCCGGTCGACTCGGATGCGTCGGCGCGGGCGATCGCCGAGCGGCTGCGGTCGCGCTTCGGCGCGGCCATCGGCGTCGTCGTGAGCGACACGCTCGGGCGCGCCTGGCGCGTCGGGCAGACCGACGTCGCGATCGGCGCGGCCGGCGTGCGCGTGCTCGAGCCGGTCGGCACCGACGCCAACGGCCGGCCGCTGCTCGTCACCGCGCCCGCGATCGCCGACGAGATCGCCGGCGCCGCGGAGCTCGTCGCGGGCAAGGCCGACGGCGTGCCGGTGGTGCTCGTGCGCGGCCTCGGCCGGCACGTCACCGACCTCGACGAGCCCGGCGCGCGGCGCCTCGTGCGCCCGCCCGGCGACGACATGTTCCGCCTCGGCAGCGACGAGGCCTACCGGGCCGGCCGCGAGGCGGGCAGGATCGACGCACTGGCAGAGGCGGGGGCGCAGCATGCAGGCTGACGAGCAGGTCGAGGAGGCGGTGATCGAGCGCGCTCCCGGGCCGGCGTCCACGCCCGGTTCCCGCATCGAGGACGCCGTCGCATCCGTCATCTCGGGCAAGGCCGAGGAGATCCGCACCGTGCTCACGGTGCTGCTCGCCGAGGGCCACGTGCTGCTCGAGGATGTGCCGGGCGTCGGCAAGACGCAGCTCGCGCGCGCCTTCGCCGCGGCCGTCGGCGGCACGGTGCGGCGCATCCAGTGCACGCCCGACCTGCTGCCGAGCGACATCACGGGCATGTCGGTGCTCGACCAGGGCACGGGCGAGCTGCGGTTCCAGCCCGGCCCGGTCTTCGCGAACATCGTCATCGCCGACGAGATCAACCGCGCGAGCCCCAAGACGCAGGCGGCGCTGCTCGAGTGCATGGCCGAGGGGCAGGTGACGGTCGACGGCGTCACGCACCGGCTGCCGACGCCGTTCCTCGTCGTCGCGACGCAGAACCCGATCGACATGGAGGGCACGTACGCGCTGCCCGAGGCGCAGCGCGACCGCTTCATGGTGCGGCTCGAGGTGGGCTACCCCGACGAGGCCGCCGAGCTCGCGATGGTGCAGGCGCGCGAGACGGCGCAGCCGCTCGACGCCGTGCGGCCGGTGACGACGCTCGACGAGTTCCGCGCCGACATCGCCGCGGCGCACGCGGTGCGCGCGCACGAGCTCGTCGAGCGCTACGCCGTGCGGCTCGCCCGCGCCACGCGCGAGCACGCCGACGTGCGGCTGGGTGCGAGCCCGCGCGCCACGCTGCAGCTCGTGCGGGCGGCGAAGGCCCGCGCGCACCTGCTGGGCCGCGACTGGCTCTCGCCCGACGACGTGAAGGCGCTCGCCGCGCACGTGCTGCCGCACCACCTGGTGCTGCACGACCCGCACGCGCGGCACGAGGACGCGCGGGCGGTCGTCGCCCAGGCGCTCGCCGGCACGGTCGCGCCCGTCATGCGCTGATGGCCGAGCGCGCTGCCGCGAGGGACCGCACGCGGTCCAGGCCGACGGCGCGCGGCGTGGCGCTCACGCTCGTCGGGGCGGGCCTCGTGCTCGCCGCCTACTGGGAGCGGCAGGTCGTGCTGCTCGTGCCCGCCGCGCTGTGCCTCGCCGTCGTGCTGCTGGGCGCCTGGTGGTCGATCGGCGCGGTCGGCAGCCTGCGCCTCCTCGCGCCCGGCGTGCTGCCGGAGGGGCAGGATGCGGTGCTGCGCATCGCGGGCGACGTGCGGCACGCGGGCGCCGAGTGGGCGACGTGGGCGCCCGGCCCCGAGCGGTACCTGCACCTCGAGGGCGAGCTCGACGCGCAGGGGCGCGACGCGGTGCCGCTCGGCGCGCACCCGCGCGGCCGCTGGCGGCTCGCGCCGGTCGAGGTGAGCGCGCTCGACCCGTTCCGCGTCGTGCGCACGACGCGCACGATCGACCCGCGCGCGAGCCTCGTCGTGGGACCCGAGGTGCTCGAGGTGCCGTCGGCGTCGCTGCGCTCCAACCGCGAGCAGGGCCGCATCGCCCAGTCGCGCACCGCCGACGACGTGGACGCGATGGTGCGCCAGTGGCGGCCGGGCGACCCGCAGCGGCGGGTGCACTGGCGGCAGAGCGCGAAGCGCGGCGAGCTCATGGTGCGGCAGGAGGCGAATCCCGCGACCGACGACGACGTCGTCCTCGTCGACACCGCTGGCGCCGCGGGCCTCGGCCGCGACGCGGAGGACCGGCTCGCGCGCGCGGCGTGCTCGATCGCGCGGGCGCTCGCCGGCCGCGACCGGGTCGTGCAGGTGCGCGAGACGGGCGAGCCGAGCATCCTCGCGGCCGACTGGCGCGATCTGCAGTCGGCGCTCGCGGCCTTCGCGTCGCTGCGCGCGCGGGCGCCAGAGGCGCCGCCCGCCCGTGACGGCGCATCCGCCCACGTCGTCGCCCTCGAGGAGTCGGCGCCGGAGCAGTGGACGTTGACGCCGGGCTCGACCCTGTGGCTCGTGGCCGCGCGCGACGCGCCGCCGCGCCGCATCGCGCCCGGGTCGCGGGTGCGCAGCGTGCGCTGGATCGACCGTGTCGGCCCGGTGCGGGAGCTGCCGTGAGCACCGTCGCGCGCGAACGCCCCGCCGCCCGGCCCACCGGTGCGCCCGCGGGCGTCCCGCCCCGCGCCGAGCTGCCGGCCGAGCACGGCCGGCGACGGCTGCGCGCCGGGCCGGTCGAGACCGTCGCGCTCGCGGTGCTGCCCGTCGCGTGGCTGTGGTCGACGCAGGAGGTGCTGGGGCAGGACTGGCTGTGGCCCGTCGTCGGCGCCGTCGTCTCGATGGCGCTCGTCGCCGGGCTCGTGCGAGCCGTCTGGCCGGCCTTCGCGGGCACCGCCGCCGCGGCGCTCGTGGGCGCCGGCTGGGTGACCGCCGTCTCGGCGCCCGACGAGGCCCTGCTCGGCGTGATCCCGACGCCCGAGGCGCTGCGCGCGACGATGGCGGTGCTCGGCGAGGGGGTGCAGTCGATCGCGTGGGCGCTCTCGACGCCGATCGACGCCGAGGGCGCGGTGCTCGCGGCCGTGGTCGCAGCGGCCGTGGTGCTCACGGTCTTCGTCGACCTGCTCGGGCACGGGCTGCGCGCGCCGGCGATCGCCGTGCTCTGCTGCGCGGTGGCGCTCGTGCTGCCGATCGCGTTCCGCATCGACGTGCCCTGGTTCCACGCGCTCCCGGGCGTGGCGGCCGCGGCGCTCGCGCTCGCGGCGCCGACGATCGACGACCGGGTCGCGCTCGGCCGCGGATGGGTCGCTCCCGTCGCGCTCGTCGCGGTCGCGGCCGTGCTCGCGGCGGCCGTGCCGCTCGTGGCGCCGAGCCCGCGCGAGAGCACGCTCGACCTGCCGACGGTCGAGGACCTGCTGCGGCCGACGACGCCGGTGCTGCGCACCGACATCGAACTCGGCGACGAGCTGCGCAGGCCCGAGGCGCGGCCCGTCTTCACCTACTCGACGACCGACGGCGGCCCGATCGTGACGCGGCTCATGACGCTGCCGCTCGCCGGCCCCGACGGCTTCCTCGCGCTGCCGCCCGAGGCGGCGCAGCCGAGCCCGCTCGTCGAGGGCGCCGACCTCGGCCTCGCGATGCAGATGACGGTGCGGATGAGCGACGTGCGCGCCGAGGGGCTGCCGACGCCCGAGCGCGCCTCGGGCGTCGAGCCGCCGGAGGGCGCCCGCTGGGACGACGCGAACGACGCGCTGCGCATCGAGGGCTCGCTCGAGACCGCCGGCCTCGAGTACGTCGCCGCGGGCTCGCGCTCGACGCCGCTCGCCGAGCTGGCGGGGGCCGCCTCGACGGGCCACGACGAGCTGCTCGCGCTGCCCGACGCCGCCGCCGCGATCGGCCGGCAGGGCGCGGCGCTCGTGCAGCCCGGGATGACCGCCGCCGAGCGCGTGCGGGCCGTGCACGCCTTCATGACCGAGGGCGTCTGGGACTACTCCGAGCAGCTCGACCTGCCGGGCTTCGGCGGCGCGGGCGGCGACGGCTGGGCGGCGCTCGAGGGCTTCCTCGAGACGCGCAGCGGCTACTGCGTGCACTACGCGAGCGCCACGGCGGCGCTGCTGCGGGGCGCGGGCGTGCCGACCCGGGTCGTCGTCGGGTTCCTGCCCGGCAGCGAGATCAGCGGCGGCTTCGCCGTGTCGACGAACGACATGCACGCGTGGGCGGAGTCGTGGGTCGACGGGCACGGCTGGGTGCGCGTCGAGACGACGCCCGGCGCGGGCGCGGGCGACGCCTCGCCGAGCCCCGAGGACGACGAGCAGACGCAGGCGCCGACGCGCACCCCGGAGCCGACGCCGACCGACGCGGCGCCGACGAGCACGCCCACCCCCTCGGCGGCGCCGAGCCCGGGCGCGCCGGAGCCGGGCGCCTCGGATGCCCCCGGGGAGGGCGCCGGGCCTGGCGGCATCGACCCGGCGGTGCTGCGCGCCTGGCTGCTCGGCATCGGCGCGCTGCTGCTGCTCGCGCTGCCGTGGGCGGTGCGGCAGGCGCAGCGGGCCGTGCGGCTGCGACGCGGGGCTCCTGGCGCCTGGCAGGAGCTGCGGGCGGCGCTCGCGGATGCGGGCGTGCGGCTGCCGGCGTCGGCCACGCCGGGCGACGTGCAGGCGGCGATCGCGGCTCGTGTGCCGCCGGATGCGGCCGCCGCGGCCGATCGCGTGCGGCTCGCCGCGGAGCGCGCCGCGTTCGCGGGCGGCCCGCGCGAGCCGGGGGCGTGCGACGCGGATGTGCGGATCGCTGCGCGCGGGCTCGTCGCGTCGCTGCCGCCCTGGCGGAGAGCGCTGTCGACCGCGCTGCCGCCGAGCCTCGTGCGGGTCGTGCCGCCGCTCGACGTCGCCTGACCGTCCCGCGGGGCGGCCGCGTCCGTCCGCGGTCCGGGGCGGCGTCCGGGCCGACGTAGGCTGGGCGGCATGCAGCGCTGGTCGATCGTGATCCCCGTCAAGGGCTCGGTCGGCAAGTCGCGCCTCGACGCGGGCGACGCCCGCGCGGCGCTCGCGATCGCCTTCGCGCGCGACGCCATCGCCGCCGCGCGCGCCTGCGACGCCGTCGACCTCGTGGTCGTGGTCAGCTGCGACCCGCAGGTGACCGTCGGGCTCGATCGCATCCAGGTCGTCGACGACCCGTGCACGGGCCTGCACGCCGCGATCGCCGCTGGCCTCGCGACGCTCGACCCGGCCGCGCCTGCCGCGGTGCTGCTCGGCGACCTGCCCGCGCTCACTGCCGACGAGCTCGACGCCGCGCTCGCGCTCGCCGCGGGGGAGCACCGCTCGTTCGTGCCCGACGCGATCGCCACGGGCACCACGATGCTCGCGGCGACGCGGGCGGATGCGCTCCGGCCGCGCTTCGGGCCGGGCTCGGCCGAGCTGCACCGCGACGCGGGGCACGTCGAGCTGCCGGTCGCGCCGGGGTCGGGGCTGCGTCTCGACGTCGACGAGCTCGCCGACCTGCACGCGGCCATCGACGTCGGCGTCGGCGCGCACACGCGCGCGGTGCTGCAGCAGGCATCGCTCTCGGCGTAGCCGCGCCGCGCCGCCGCCTCGCCCGCTGGTCGAGCCGCGTGGCCGCCGGAGGCGGCTGCGCGAGTCGAGACCACCCTGCTGCTGGCGTGCGGCGTGGTCTCGACTCGGGCCGTGCCCTGCGGGCGCGGCCCGGCTCGACCAGCGAGGGGTTCAGCCGCCGCCCCGCCCCGCCCGCTGGTCGAGCCGCGCCGCCGCCGGAGGCGGCTGCGCGAGTCGAGACCACCCTGCTGCTGGCGTGCGCCGTGGTCTCGACTCGGGCCGTGCCTGCGGCGCGGCCCGGCTCGACCAGCAAGGGGTTCAGCCGCCGCCCCGCCCCGCCCCGCTGGTCGAGCCGCGCGGCCGCCGGAGGCGGCTGCGCGAGTCGAGACCACCCTGCCGCCGGCGTGCGCCGTGGTCTCGACTCGGGCCGTGCCTGCGGCGCGGCCCGGCTCGACCAGCGAGGGGTTCAGCGGCCGCCCCGCCCAGCCCGCTGGTCGAGCCGCGCGGCCGCCGGAGGCGGCTGCGCGAGTCGAGACCACACTGCTGCTGGCGTGCGCCGTGGTCTCGACTCGGGCCGTGCCCTGCGGGCGCGGCCCGGCTCGACCGGCGTGGGGGCGCACGCTGGCGTGCGCCGTGGTCTCGACTCGGGCCGTGCCTGCGGCGCGGCCCGGCTCGACCAGCGAAGGGGGCGCTCAGCCCGCGAGGCGCGCCGCGAGCGCGAGCGCGTCGGCCGCGACCTGCTGCGCGGGCGCGCCGGGGGTCAGCAGCAGCGGCCTCGCCTCGGCGACGATGCCGAGCTCCGCGAGCCGCGGGACGGCCGCCGCATCCTGCTCGGCCACGAGCCAGCCGTCGAGCAGCCCGTCATCGGACCGCGCCCCGTAGTGCGCGGCGACCGCCGCCGCATCCGTCTCGACGCCGATGGTCGCGAGGCACGCCGCCGCCATGCCGCGGAGCGCCTGCCCGCCGATGATGGGCGAGACGCCCACGACCGGCGCCCGCGCCGTCTCGATCGCGTCGCGCACGCCCGGGATGCCGACGATCGTGCCGATCGAGACGACCGGGTTCGACGGCGCGACGAGCAGCACGTCGGCCCCGGCGATCGCCGCCCGCGCGGCGTGCGAGATGCGCGACCGCTCGAGGCCGTGCTGCACGAAGCGACGCGCCGGCAGCTGCGCCCTCGTGCGCACCCACCACTCCTCGAAGTGCAGCACGCCCTCGTCGGTCACGACGTGCGTGGGCACCTCGTCGTTCGTGACCGGCAGCAGCGTCGCGCCGATCGGCCAGCGGGCCGCGAGCCGCGCGGTCGCCTCGGTGAGGTCGGCGCCGTCGCGCAGCAGCGCCGTGCGCGCGAGGTGGGTGCCGAGGTCGAGGTCGCCGAGCGTGAACCACGGCCAGCCCACCCCATAGGCGGCGAGCTCGCCGGCGACGCGCTCGCTCTCGCCCGCGCGGCCCCAGCCGCGCTCGGCATCGTTGACGCCCGCGAGCGCGTACAGGAGCGAGTCGAGGTCGGGGCAGACCTTCACGCCCGAGAGCCACATGTCGTCGCCGACGTTCGCGACGACCGTGATCTCGGCCGCATCGCCGTGCGCGGCGCGCGCGGCGTCGCGCAGCCCGAGCGCGAAGCGCGCCCCGCCGACGCCGCCGGCCAGCACCGTGATCCTCACGGCTCCATCCTGCGGTAGCGGATCGCCACCCCGCCAGGGGCGGCGTCGATCTCGGCCTCCACGCCGTAGACGGCACGGATGCGCTCGGGCGTCAGCACCGCATCCGGCACCCCCTCCGCCACCACCCGGCCGCGGTCGACGAGCACCACCCGGTCGGCGTGCGTCGCCGCGAGCGCGAGGTCGTGGACGGTCATCACGACCGGGCGGTCGGCGGCGAGCCGCCGCACGAGCTGCAGCAGCTCGAGCTGCCAGGCGACGTCGAGGTGGTTCGTCGGCTCGTCGAGCAGCAGCAGCCGCGGCTGCTGCGCGAGCGCGCGGGCCACGTGCACGCGCTGCAGCTCGCCGCCCGAGAGCTCGCCGAGCGGCCGGTCGGCGAGCCCGGCGGCGCCGGCGTCGGCGAGGGCCGCCTCGACGAGCCGCTCGTCGCCGAGCGAGAAGCCGAGCATGCGGTGATGCGGCGTGCGGCCGAGCCGCACCGCCTCGCGCGCCGTCAGCTGCGGCACCGCATCCGCCGTCTGCTCGACGAGCGCCACGCGGCGGGCGCGCTCGCGCGGCGGGAGCGCGCCGGGTCCTGCGAGCGCGGCGCCGTCGAGCAGCACGGCGCCCCCGCGCCGCGCACGCTCGGGGAGCACCCCCGCGATCGCGCGGAGCATCGTCGACTTGCCCGCCCCGTTCGGGCCGACGAGCGCGGTAATGGCGCCCGTCGGAGCGTGCCACGAGGCCGCGTCGACGAGCGCGCGGCCGCGCACGGCGACCGTCAGCCCGCGCACCGCGAGGCCCGTCGTCGCCCCCGTCGCGCCGCTCGCCGCCGCGGCGCTCACGTGCGCACCCGCCCGGTGAGCATGAGCGCGGCGAAGACGGGCGCGCCGAGCAGCGCCGTGACGATGCCCACCGGCAGCTCGCGCGGGTCGAACGCGGCGCGCGCGACGGTGTCGGCGACGAGCAGCACGATCGCGCCGGCGAGCCCCGACGCGGGCAGCAGCAGCGCGTGCGAGGCGCCCACGACGAGCCGCACCGCGTGCGGCACGACGAGCCCGACGAAGCCGATCGCGCCCGAGACCGACACGAGCACGCCGGTCACGAGCGCGCACGCGACGAGCAGCGCCCAGCGGGTGCGCCGCGCGTCGACGCCGAGCGCGCCCGCCGCGCTGTCGCCGAGCGCGAGCGCGTCGAGCAGCCGCCCGCTCACGAGCAGCGGCAGCGCGAGCGCCGCCCCCACGAGCGCGATCGCGGCGGTCTGCCACGTCGAGGCGGCGAGCGAGCCGAGCAGCCACGCGAGGATCTCGCGGAAGGCGTCGCCGTCGGCGCGCCAGAAGATCGCGAGGCTCACGAGGGCGCCGGCGGCGGATGCGACGACGACGCCCGCGAGCACGGTGCGGGTGGGCGTCGCCCCGCCCGCGGCCCCGGCGAGCCCGAGCGTCGCGAGCAGCGCGAGCAGCGCCCCGGCGAACGCCGCGACCGGCAGCACGGCCGCGAGCCCTGCGACGAGCACGAGCACGGCGCCGACCGAGGCTCCCGAGGAGACGCCCAGCAGGTAGGGGTCCGCGAGCGGGTTGCGCACGAGCGCCTGCATGACGGCGCCGACGATCGCGAGCCCGGCGCCGACGGCGCACGCGGCCACGATCCGGGGCAGGCGCAGGTCGACGACGATCGCGTCGCCGACCGCGTCGAGCGGGCTCGAGCCGATGCCGAGGCGCGCGCCCACCGCGGCGAGCGCGTCGGCCGGGGCGACGCCGGCGGCGCCGATCGACGCGGCACCGAGCGCGAGCGCGAGCAGCAGCGCGGCGAGCAGCGCCAGCGCCACGAGGCGCCGCCCGCGCCGCGGCGCGGTTCCGGCCGCCTGCCCGGCTACGGCCCGGCGCGGTGCCGTGCGGGTCATCCGAGCCCCATCTCCCGGGCCGCGTCGACCACCGCGTCGACCGCCGCGACGGAGCCGACGCCGGCCTCGGCCATCGGGAACGGCACGACGACGAAGTGCTCCTCGCGCACCGCCTCGAGCTGCGCCGTCGCCGGGTTGGCGCGCAGGCGCTCGACCTTCGACGCGGCCGTGTGCCACGCGGCGTCGACGAGCACGATGACGTCGGGGTCGCTCGCGGCGAGCGCCTCCCACGACATGGTCGTCCACGCCTCGTCGACGTCGGCGGCGACGTTCGTCAGGCCCGCCGACTCGAGCACGAGCTGCGGGGCGCCCGTGCCGCCGCCGACGTACGGGGCGTCCTCGCCGGAGGAGTACCAGAGCGCGCTCGCGCCGCCGTCGAGCGGCTCGATCGCCTCGAGCGCGGCGCGCTGCTCGGCCGCGAGCGCCTCGCCCGCCTCCGGCACGCCGAGCACCGCGCCCGCGTCGGCGAGCTCGCCGAGCAGCGCATCCCAGTCGAGCGGCGCGACGTCGACCGAGCGGCAGGCGGCGGGGGAGACCCACGTGGTCACGCCCAGCTCGGCGAGCGTGGCGCGGTCGCCGGCCGCCTCGGGGGCGAAGGCCGACTCCCAGCCCGCCACCACCGCATCCGGCTCGAGCGCGAGCAGCGCCTCGCGCGACGGCATCCCCTCGATCGTGGGGGCGTCGGCGCCCTCGAGCGGCCCGTCGAGGAACGCCGTCGACACGAGCGCGTCGCCGAGCCCGAGCGCGACGACGAGCTCGGCCGCCGTCGACTTGACCGCCACGATGCGCTCGGCCGGCTGCGCCATCGGCGCGACGGCGACGCCGCAGTCGTCGATCGTCGCGGCCGCGGCGGCGCTCGCGCTCCCGCTCGCGCTCGCCGACGGGGTCGCGGCCGGCTGCGCGGCGCAGCCCGCGAGCAGCGACAGCCCGACGAGGGCGGCGGCGGCGGAGGCGGCGCGGGCGGCCGTCGGGCGGCGCGTCGAGCGGCGGGGCAGAGCGGGCATCGGGTCTCCTGGGCATGCTGGCGCGAACGGTGTGCAGGGTCCGCGCGCGGAGATGATGCCCGGCGCAGCCTCGAGTGTACGCCCGGGATACGGTGGCGAGGCGGCCACGGCGGCCGGCGCACCGAGGAGGATCATGTCCGAGCACCAGCTCCACCCGGCCGACGGCGACCGCGCGCGCGAGCTCGACCGCCTCATCCTCCACTCCTGGTCGAAGCACGGCTCGACGAACCCCTTCACCGTCGCGCGCGGCGAGGGCGTGCGGCTCTGGGACCACGACGGGCGCGAGTACCTCGACTTCTCGA
The DNA here is from genome assembly GCF_007923295.1 of Agrococcus sediminis. Classification (GTDB taxonomy): domain Bacteria; phylum Actinomycetota; class Actinomycetes; order Actinomycetales; family Microbacteriaceae; genus Agrococcus; species Agrococcus sediminis. The sequence continues at coordinate 138,381 of NZ_VOIR01000015.1, forward strand.
GCCAGCTCGTCAACACCAACATCGGCCACGCGCATCCGCGGGTCGTCGAGGCCATCCAGCGCCAGGCGGCCGAGCTCGCCACCGTCGCCCCCGCCACCACGAACCTGCGCCGCAGCGAGGCCGCCGAGCGCATCCTCTCGACGATCGATGGCCTCGCGGCGGTCTTCTTCACGAACGGCGGGGCGGATGCGGTCGAGAACGCCATCCGGATGGCGCGCGTGCACACCGGCCGCACGAAGGTGCTCTCGCACTACCGGTCGTACCACGGCAACACCGGCGCCGCGATCAACGCGACCGGCGACCACCGCCGCCTCGGCAACGAGTTCGCGCTCGGCCACGTGCACTGCTTCGGGCCGTTCCTCTACCGCTCGGAGTTCTGGGCGACGAGCGAGGAGCAGGAGGGCGAGCGGGCGCTGCAGCATGCGCGCCGCGTGATCGAGTCGGAGGGCCCGGAGACGTTCGCCGCCATCCTCGTCGAGCCCGTGCCCGGCACCGCCGGCATCCTCGTGCCGCCGCCCGGCTACCTGCAGGGGCTGCGCGAGCTCGCCGACCGCCACGGCATCGTGCTCATCCTCGACGAGGTGATGGCGGGCTTCGGCCGCACGGGGCACTGGTTCGCGCACCAGCACGACGGCGTGCGGCCCGACCTCGTCACCTTCGCGAAGGGCGTGAACTCGGGCTACGTGCCGGTCGGCGGCGTCATCATCGCCGAGCACATCCTCGGCACCTTCCGCGAGCGGCCCATCCCCGGCGGCCTCACCTACGCGGGCCACCCGCTCGCCGCCGCCTCGATCGTCGCCACCATCGACGCGATGACCGACGAGCGCATCGTCGAGCGCGCCGCCCACCTCGGCGCCGACATCCTCGGCCCGGGCCTGCGCGCGCTCGCCGAGCGGCACCCCATCATCGGCGAGGTGCGCGGCCGCGGCTGCTTCTGGGCGCTCGACCTCGTGGCCGACCGCGGCACGCGCGAGCCCGTCGACGCATCCGTCGTCGCGCGGCTGAAGGCCCTGCTGCTCGAGCGCGGCTACGTGCCGTTCACCGCCGACAACCGCATCCACGTGACGCCGCCGCTCGTGATGGGCGACGACGACGCGCGCGTGGGCCTCGCGATCCTCGACGAGGCGCTCGCGGCGCTCGGGTCGCCCTGACCCTCGTCCGTCGACCGGCTCCGTGCGCCGTCGACCGGATGGTCCGGTCGGGCGCGCACCTGGCCGGTCGACGCACGCGGCTCCGCAGCGAACGGCTGGCAGACTGGCCCGCATGAGCATCCACCTGCTGGGCGGCGGCTGGGCCGACGACGAGTCGCGCTGGACCGGCCGCTTCGTCGCCGAGGCCCGCGAACGCGCCGAGGGCGCCCCCGTCATCGTCTGCGTGCTGTGGGCGAAGACCGAGTCGGAGGGCGCCGGCTGGCACGACGACTACGTCGACGACCTGACGAAGCTCGGCGCCGGCGAGGTGCGCATCGTGCAGCTCAGCCCGGAGCGGCAGCTGCAGCCGACCGACCTCGGCAACGCGGAGGGCATCTTCGTCGGCGGCGGGCTCACGCCCGGCTACCACGCCGCGATCATGCCGGCGGCCGACACGATCCGCGGCCTCGTCGCATCCGGCGTGCCCTACGCGGGCTTCTCGGCCGGCGCGATGATCGCGGGCGACGTGGCGCTGCTCGGCGGCTGGCGCATCGGCGGCGTGCCGGTGTGCGCCGAGACGAGCGGCGAGGGCCTCGACGAGGTGACGCTCGACGCGGGCCTCGGCCTCGTCGACCTCGTCGTCGACGTGCACGCCGCGCAGTACGGAACGCTCTCGCGGGCCGTCGCGATCGTGCACGCGGGGCTCGCCGAGCGGGTGGTGGCGATCGACGAGAACACCTCGCTCATCGTCGGCTCCGGCGGGCTGCAGGTCGCGGGCGACGGCTCCGTCTGGACCGCCGACCGCGCCGGCGACACCGACCGGGTCGCCGTCGGCGTGCTGGCCGCATGACGCCGCGGCCGCTCGCCGAGCTCATCGACCCGGGGTGGGCGGATGCGCTCGCGGGCGTCGAGGAGGTCGTGCACGGCCTCGGCGACCGGCTGCGCGCGGAGGCCGCCGAGGGGCGGCCGTGGCTGCCCGCGGGCGACGCGGTGCTGCGCGCGTTCGCGCAGCCGATGGACGACGTGAAGGCGCTCATCGTCGGCCAGGACCCGTACCCGACGCCGGGGCACCCGATCGGGCTGTCGTTCGCGGTCGAGCGGCACGTGCGCCCGCTGCCGCGCTCGCTGCAGAACATCTACCGCGAGCTGCGCGACGACCTGGGCCACGAGCCGGCCGCCCACGGCGACCTGACCGCGTGGAGCGAGCAGGGCGTGCTGCTGCTGAACCGCGTGCTCACGGTCGGCGCGGGAGCGCCCGCCTCGCACCGCGGCTGGGGCTGGGAGCAGGTGACCGAGGCCGCGATCCGCGCGCTCGTCGCCCGTCGGCGCCCCGACGGCTCGCGTGCGCCGCTCGTCGCGATCCTGTGGGGTGCGCAGGCGCAGTCCCTCGCGCCGCTCCTCGACGACGTGCCGACGATCGCCTCCCCGCACCCGTCACCGCTGAGCGCGAGCCGCGGCTTCTTCGGCTCGCGGCCCTTCTCGCGCGCCGACGCCGCGCTCGCGGCGCAGGGAGCGGCGCCCGTCGACTGGCGCATCCCGGCCGAGGCCGAGGCGGCCGGCTGATGCTGCCCGAGGAGTACGAGCGCCGCCGCCGCCTGCCCCGCCACCTGCGCGACCCCGAGCACCGCGACCCCGACTTCGCCTTCCGCATCCGGCCCGCCGAGGCGGCCGACCTGCCCGCGATCCGCGACATCTACCGCCACTTCGTGCTCAACTCGACGGTCACCTTCGACGAGCGGCCGAAGACGCTCGGCCAGTGGCGGCGCACGCTGCGGGAGACGGGCGAGCTGCGGCTGCCGTTCCTCGTGGCCGAGAGCGCGACCGGCACGGTGCTCGGCTACGCGCTGACGCAGCCGTGGAAGCAGCGCAGCGCCTACCGCTACACGGTCGAGTCGTCGGTCTACCTCGCGCCGGCGGCCGCCGGCCGCGGCCTCGGCCGCGCCCTCATGGAGGCGCTCATCGAGGCGACCCGCGAGCGCGGCGTGCGCGAGATGATCGCGGTGATCGCCGATCAGGGGGCGGATGCGTCGATCGCGCTGCACGAGCGCCTCGGCTTCGAGGAGATCGGGCGGATGGGCCGGGTCGGCGTGAAGTTCGGGCGGGAGCTCGGGATCGTGCTGCTGCAGAAGTCGTTGCGCAAGCGGCGCTGAGGGTAGCCGCAGGGTTCCGTAACAGCGTTTGCGAATGCCGGCCGCGGCGGAGGATGCTGACGCTGAGCGGCGGTGCACCACCGCTGCAGGAAGGTCGTCGCCATGGCCGTCGCGCAGCATCGAGCCCCCACCGTCTTCGCCGTGCCGACCGGGTGGGCGGTCGCCGCCGCGCTCGGCGCGGGCGTGCTCATCGGAGTCCTGCTCGGGGTGCTGTTCTCGCCCGACGCGCAGGGCCTGCAGGTCGGCGTCACGTACGGCGCGATCCTCGGGCTGCCCGCGGCGGTCGCCGTCGTCTTCTCGCGCCGGTCGATGCAGCAGGGCACCCAGCTGTGGATGCTCGGCCTCGTCGCGGTGGCCTCGGTCGCGATCATGGCGGCGCTGCTGTTCGCGCTCTCGCAGCTCAGCCTCGCGATGGCGCCGGCAGGCCTCGTGCTCGGCGCCGCGACCGCGATCGTGGCGCTGCTGGTCGGGCTCTGGACGGCGCACCGGAGCGCGTAGGCAGGGCGGCGCGCGCGCTCGCGACATCGTCCGGCCGCGCCGCGCTCCGGGGCATGGCCGCGCCACAGCGGCCCGCGGGAGACTGAGCGCACCATGCACCGCACCCTCGTCTGGCTCGCCGCGCTCGTGCTGGCGCTGCCGCCGCTCGTCATCGCCGCGAGCTGGGCGGTGCTCGCGCCCGAGCTGCCGAGCCGCATCGCGACCCACTGGTCCGACGCGGGGGTCGCCGACGGCGTCTCGGAGACGACGCCGATGGGCATCGGGCTGCTCGCCGCGACCGGGGCGATGCTCGTCGCGGCGCTCGTGCTCGCGGCGCTGCGCATCGACGACGGCGCGCGCGCCGTGGTGCTGTCGATCATGGCCGGCGTCAGCGCCATGCTCGCGGCCGCCTGGGTGATCTCGGCGGTGACGACGATCGAGGCGGGCAGCGCCGAGCAGGCGGTGCTCGGGCCGTGGCTCGCGCTGCTCCTCGGCTCGGTGCTCCTGCTCGTGGTGCCGTGGCTCATCCACCCTCGCGGCGAGGTGCGGGTGCGCGACACCGATCCGCCGCTGCCGCTCGAGCCGACCGACGCCGAGGGCTGGAGCGCCGACGCGCAGTCGCCCGCATTCTTCCTGCTCGGCATCGCGCTGCTCCTCGGCGGCATCCTCGCGGCGCTGCTGCTCCCGCTCGGCGACGGGCCGGTGGCGCGGGTGCTGCTCGCGCTCGTGCTGCTGCTGGCGGCCGCCGTGGTGATCGGCATCGCCCGCATCCGCGTCGTCGTCGACGCGGACGGGCTGCGCGTGCGCAGCGCCCTGCTCGGCTTCCCGCTGCGGCGCATCCCGACCGCGCGCATCCGCGTCGCCGAGGCGAGGCTCGTCGAGCCGCTGCACTGGGGCGGATGGGGCTACCGGGGCCTGCCGGGGCACGTGGCGGTCGTGCTGCGGCGCGGCCCCGGCATCGTCGTCACCACGCGCGAGGGCGCGCGCTTCGCCGTCACCGTCGACGGAGCCCAGGCGGGCGCGGCGGTGCTGGCCGGCGTCGTCGCCCGGCACCGCGCGGGGGAGCGCGAGGCCGACGACGGGCCGTGGGCGCAGCCCGAGCCGTGAGCGTCGGCGCGCCGTGTCGGTGCGCGGTGCCACGATGGACGGCATGACGGAGTTCGAGGCCTGGCGGGCGTCGCGGGAGCAGGCAGACGTGAGCGCAGCGGCGGCGGCCGCGGCCGACGACGTGCGCGCGACGGTCACCGACCTGGGCCCCGGCTTCTGGATGGTGTCGGTCGCGGGCGCCACGCGCGGCTTCATCACGCAGATCGAGGTGAAGGGCGAGGTGCGCTTCGAGGCGCGCCTGCGCCACGTGAACCCCGGCCAGGGCACGCGCATCGGCGAGTACTGGGAGATCGAGAAGGCGGTGCTCGCGATCCTCGCCGAGCCGTCGCGGGTCGTCGGCCGCGACCCGTTCCGCGAGCTGACGAACTACGCGACCCGCGACGAGATGCGCGAGCGCACCGAGCGCAGGCGCCTGCAGCGGCGCGCGGGCCGGTACTTCGGGTGAGCGCGCTCCACGAGCTGGGCGCCCTCGACCTGTGGCGGCACCTGCACGCGCGCGACGTGAGCGCCGTCGAGGTCGCGCAGCACTTCCTCGAGCGCATCGAGCGCGTCGACGACGCGCACGCCTTCGTGCACGTCGACGCCGAGCTCGCGCTCGCCCGCGCCCGAGCCGTCGACGACGCAGACGACCGCACCGGGCTCATCCACGGCCTGCCCTTCGCCGACAAGGACCTCACGCAGCGCGCCGGGCAGCCGGCGACGTTCGCGAGCCGCTGGATGGCCGGCAACGTCGCCGACGCGACCGACCCGGTCGCGCAGGTGCTCGACGACGCGGGCGGCGTCACGCTCGGCCGCACCGCCGCGCCCGAGCTCGGCTTCGCCGGCTACACCCGCTCGGCGCTGCACGGTCCGACGACGCTGCCGGGCCACCCCGGGCTCCACGCCGGCGGCTCATCGGGCGGCGCCGCGGCGGCCGTCGCGCAGGGGCTGCTGCCGTTCGCGCCCGGCTCCGACGGCGGCGGCTCCATCCGCATCCCGGCCGCCACGTGCGGCCTCGTGGGGCTGAAGCCCACCCGCGGCCGCATCCCCGCGCAGGGCGGCGTCGGCACGATCGGCGGGCTCGTCACCGCCGGCGCGATCGCGCGCTCCGTCATCGACGTCGCGCTGCTGACCGACGCCCTCATCGGCCGCGTCAACGGCGTCGCGCCGCACGCGCTCACGCTCCGCTCGCCCGAGCGCGACGACGGCTCGCTGCTCGCCGCGGCGGTGCGCGGCGAGGGCCGCTACCGCATCGCGGTCATGACCGGCGGCACGCCCTGGGACGAGACCGACGACGTCCGCATCTCGCCCGAGGCCACGGCGGCCGTCGACGCGACCGTCGCGGCGCTGACCGCCTTCGGGCACGAGGTGGGCGAGGTGGCGCTGCCGGATGCGTCGGGGTACCCCGAGGCGTTCACGGCGCTCTGGCGAGGCGGTGCGGCGGCGGCGCCCATCGCGCGCGAGCGCCGGCACCTGCTCGAGCCGCTCGCGCGCTGGATCGTCGAGACGAGCGACGGCCTCACCGCCGGCGGGCTCGCGCGGGCCCAGCTGTGGGCGACCGCCTTCGAGCGGCGCGTGCTCGCGGCGTTCGCGCCGTGGGACGCCGTGCTCACGCCGGCGACGGCGCTCACGCCGCGCCCCCTCGACTGGTACCCGGAGGACGGCGAGGCCGACTTCCGGCACCAGGTGCTCCACACCCCGCACACGTCGTTCGTCAACGTGACGGGGCTGCCGGCGATCGCGCTGCCGGTGCACCGCACCACCGAGGGGCTGCCGATGGGCGTGCAGCTGATCGGCAGGCCGGGGGAGGAGGCGACGCTGCTCGCCATCGGCCGCCAGCTCGAGCGGCGCATCCCCTGGCCGCAGCGCGTCGTCGACGCGATGCGGCCCTAGGCCGGGGGCTCGCCCGGGCGGCCGCCGGCGCGCTCAGCTGCGCGCCCGCCGGGGCGTCGCGCGGGCTTCGGCAGGTAGCCGCCCTTCACGAGGTCCGCCTCGATCTCGAAGCGGTTGCGCAGCCCGTCCTGGCCGGCGGCGAGGTACATGGGGATGAACCACAGCCCGTAGCGCTCCCACTGGCGCCGGTGCACGTCCTCGTGCTCGAGGATCTCGGGCGAGAGGGCGCTGCGCGTGAGGAACGTCGCGCCGATGGTGGTGCCGCCTCGGCCGAAGGCCCACGTGGGCAGCCCCGAGATGACGGTCAGTTCGCCCACCTGCTGCTCCTCACCGCCGAGCAGCCGCCCCCAGAGGCGTGCCGCCCGCGTCGCGAAGCGGTGCCCGGCGCGCGCCACCGGCGGCGCCGTGAGCGCCCGGAGCGCGGGCCCCGAGGCCGAGCGGCCGAGGGCGCCGATCGCGGCCCCGACCGCGTGGAGCGGGCCCGGTCGCGAATCTGCCATGCGGCCGACGATAGCGCCCGGATACGCTGGGTGCATGCGCCAGGAGCCGTACGGCCACACCCCTGGGACGCCCCTCAGGATCGCGATCGTGTCGATGCACACGTCGCCCGCCGACCGCCCGGGCAAGGGCGACGCAGGCGGGCTGAACGTGCTCGTGCTCGAGAGCGCGATGGCGCTCGCCGGCCGCGGCAACCACGTCGACGTCTTCACCCGCTCGGTCGGCGCCCCGCACGCGCACTCGCTCGCGCCGGGCGTCACGCTCTACGCGCTCGAGACGGGCGGCGGCATCGTGCGCAAGCACGAGCTGCCCAACCTCGCCGACGCCTTCGGCGACCAGCTGCAGCGCGCGGCGCTCGCCGCGACCGACCCGTACGACGTGATCCACGCGCACTACTGGCTCTCCGGGCTCGCGGTGCTGCCCGTCTCGCTCTCGCTCGGCATCCCGATCGTGCAGACGTTCCACACGCTCGCCGAGGAGAAGAACCGCCGCCTCGCCGACGGCGACCGGCCCGAGCCCGAGCGCCGCCTCCTCACCGAGCGGTACCTCGCGAGCGAGGTCGACGCGATCGCGGCCGTCTCGCGCGCCGAGATCGACGTGCTGTGCGACGGCGTCGGCGCGCCGGCCGAGCGCGTCTGGCTCGTGCCGCCCGCGGTCGACACGACCGTCTTCCACCCCGCGCCCGTCTCCTCGCGCGAGGCGGTGCGCGCACGGCTCGGGGTGCGCGCCGACGACGGGCTCGTCGTGTGCGTCGGCCGCGTGCAGGCGGCGAAGGGCCAGGACCTCGCGGTGCGGATGCTGCCGCACCTGCCCGGCGCGGTGCTCGTGCTCGCGGGCGACGCGACGCCCGGCTCGGAGCGCTACCTCGAGTCGCTGCACGACCTCGCGCGCGAGCTCGGCGTCGCCTACCGCGTCCGTCACATCGGCAGCCTCGAGCGGCCGGCGCTCGCGCAGCTGCTCGACGCGGCCGACGTCGTCGTGGTGCCCAGCCGCACGGAGTCGTTCGGCCTGGTGCCGCTCGAGGCCGCCGCGAGCGGCACCCCGGTCGTCGCCGCGCGCGTGGGGGGCCTCATGGAGTCGGTCATCGACGGCGAGACGGGCGTGCTCGTCGACGGGCGCGACCCGGCAGAGTGGGCGGAGGCGGTGGGCGCGATCCTCGACGATGTCGACCTGCAGCTCGAGCTCGGCCTCGCCGGCCGCCGCGCCGCGAGCCGCCGCGACTGGCAGGACGTCGCGCACGAGCTCGAGGACGTCTACCGCGCGACCGCGGCGGCGCGGGCGCTGTAGCAGGTCGGCGCGCTGCAGCGCCGCCGTCCGGCGTCAGCTCCCCTCGAACGCGACGGGCGTCACCGTCAGGTACGACTCCGCGGCGCGCCGCGCATCGCCGGTCGCGGCGAGCCGCTGCGCGGCGGGCAGCAGCCCGGCCACCGCATCCGTCGTCGCCGGCTGTGCCGCCCGGGCGGCGGCGAGCGTCGCCTGCACCGCGAGCGGCGCCTGCGCCGCGACGCGCTCGGCGAGCGCGAGCGCGCGCTCGAGCTCGGTGCCGTGCGGCACGACCTCCTGCACGAGCCCGATCCGCAGCGCCTCGGCGGCGTCGAAGCGGTCGCCGGTGAGCATCCAGCGCATGGCGTCGCCCCAGCCGAGCCGCGGGAAGCGCACCGTCGCGCCGCCGAAGGGCATGATGCCTCGCGCCACCTCGAGCTGCGCGAAGACCGTCGAGTCGGCGGCCACCACCACGTCGCTCGCGAGCGCGAGCTCGATGCCGAGCGTGAAGCACGTGCCCTGCACCGCGAGCACGACGGGCTTCGACACCGGCCGCGTCTGCAGGCCCCACGGGTCGAGCCCGCCCTCGGGCACGAGCTCCGGCCTGCCCGTCGCGATCCGAGGCGCGATGTCGGCGAGGTCGAGGCCGGCGGTGAAGTGGTCGCCCGCGGCCGAGACGACGCCGACCCGCAGCGCCGGGTCGCGGTCGAGCTCGCCGTAGGCGAGCGCGAGCTCGTGCAGCATGCGCTGGTCGGCGGCGTTGCGCTTGCCGACCCGGTCGAGCCGGATGTGGAGGATGGGTCCGCGCCGCTCGAGGGCGACGCGCGGTGTCGTGTCGGTCACGCCGTCAACCTAGCCCGGGCAGGCGAGGAGGGGGCGGACGGTCGTCCGCCCCCTCCAAGGCCGTGCGCGCGAGCGCGCGATCAGCGGTCGACGACCTCCGCCTCGACGTGGTCGCCCGCGCCCTGCGAGCCGCCCTGCGAGCCGCCGAGGGCCGCGTTGGCGCCGGAGCCCAGCTGCCCCTGCGCGCCGCCCTGCTTGAGCGCGGCGAGGCGCGCCTCGATCTCGGTCTCGCGGCCGACGTCCTCGAGCGCCTCGAACTGCGCGTCGAGCGTCGAGGCGGCGAGCTCCTGCTGGCCCATGACCTTGGCCTCCTCGCGACGGATCTTCTCCTCGAAGCGGCCGATCTCGCTCGTGGGGTCGAGGATGTCGATCGACTTCACCGCGTCGTGCACCTGCGACTGCGCGTCGGCGACCTTCGCGCGCGCGATCAGCTCGGAGCGCTTCGACTTCAGCTGATCGAGCTTGCCCTTCATCGTCTCGAGGCCGGTCTTCAGCTTGTCGACGACCTCGTTCTGCGACTGGATCGACGGCTCGGCCGCGCGGGCCTCCGACTCCGACTGCATCTGCTTGCCGATGGCGACCTTGGCGAGGTTGTCGAACTTCGCGGCGTCTGCCGGGTGCTCGGCGCGCATCTCGTCGGCGCGCTGCGAGGCGGCGAGCGCCTTGCGGCCCCAGTCCTCGGCGGCGCGCACGTCCTCCTGGTAGTCCTGCTCCTGCAGGCGCAGGTTGCCGATGGTCTGGGCGATGGCGGCCTCGGCCTCGGCGATCGAGTTCGTGTAGTCGCGAACCATCTGGTCGAGCATCTTCTCGGGGTCCTCGGCCTGGTCGAGGAGCGCGTTGATGTTGGCCTTCGCGAGCTGCGCGATGCGGCCGAGGATGGACTGCTTGGACATGGTGTTCCTTCCTGCGGGTGCCGCCTGAGCGGCCGGTCGTCGTGTGTTGGACAGTGGTGTGGGATGCGCTGCGAGGCCCGGGCGGGCCGGCGTCAGTCGCCGAAGGAGCCGCCTCCGCCGCCGAAGCCGCCGCCTCCGCCGCCGAAGCCGCCCCCGAAGAAGCCGCCGCCTCCGCCGCCGAACGAGCCGCCGCCGCCGGAGAACAGGTCGCCGAGGCCGCCGCCCCCGCCGCCGGAGCCGCCCGCGAAGGGGTCGCTGTACTGGCCGGGCGCAGCGCCGCCGCCGTGGCCGCCGCCGGAGAGCATGTCGCCGAGGATGTAGCCGAGCAGGCCGCCCGTGAGCATGTCCTGGCCGCGCCCACCCTGGCGGTAGTAGGGGTTGCGGGGCTGGCCGCCCCAGCCGCCCACGTCGCCCGAGGCGTCCTGCATCGCCTGCTCGGCGTGCTCGGACGCCGCCTGCGCGTACTGCGCGGCCGTGTGCGGGTCGGCCTCGCGGAGCCGCAGTGCCTGCGCGAGCTCCTGCTGCGCGGTCGAGAGCAGCTGGCGGGCGTGCATGCCGACGCCGATGCGGCGGGTGTGGATGAAGTCCTCGGCGCGGTCGATGTTGGCGCGCGCCGACTCGATCCAGCGATCGAGGGTCATCTGCTGCCGCTGCACCTGCGCGCCGCCCTCGCGCAGCTGCCCGGCCGCCTCGTCGAGGCGCTGGTTCGCGCGCTGCAGGTTGCTGAGCACGGTGAGCGTGTCGGTGGGGCGCCGCTGGGCGATGGCCACCTGCTCCTCGACGTGCTGGATGAGCGGGGCCAGGTCGATCGTCGACGTGCTGCGGAGCGTCTTGGCCGCCGCGATGTCGCCGATGGAGTCCTGCACGAGCTCGCCGAGCTGCTGCCTCGAGTGCTCGAGGTCGCGCTCGGCGCGCTCGACCGCGGCGAGCAGCCCGGAGGCCTGCGCGAGCGCCGCCTCGGCGGCGTGCACGGCGAGCGCAGCGTTGGCGCCGTTGCCGGCCTGCACGGCGTCGCGGCCGGCCGCGAGCGACTGGTCGATGTTGGGCAGCTGCCGCTCGGCGCCGGCGATGTTCTCGCGCACCGGGTCGATCGAGGCTCCCGAGTGCAGGTCGTCGAGCCGCTCGAGGATCTGCCGCGCGCTCGCGATGCGGCCGTCGAGCGCCCGCCTCGACTGCGCGACCGTCTCGAGCACCTGGGGCGCGTTCTGCTCGAGGTTGCGCAGCTGCTCGAAGGAGGCGGCGTGGCTCGCGAGCTCGCGGCCCGCGCCCTCGGTGATCTGCAGGATGCGGCTCGACCAGTCGTGGCGCTCCTGGTCGCTGTCGGGGAACGCGTCGTCGAGCTGCTGCTGCAGCCCGAACGCCTCGGCGAGCCCGCCCTTCGCCTTCTCGAGCGCCTGCCGGTAGGGCGCGACGGCATCCTCGCCGAACTGCGCGTTCGCGAACGCGAGCTCCTGCTCGCTCTGCTGCACGGTGTCGTCGAGCTGCACGAGCGCGATGTCGGCGCGCTGCTTGAGCTCCTCGAGGCTCAGCTGCTGCTGCTGCACGGCGGCCTGCTCGCCCCGGCGCTTGCGGTTCGCGCGCACGCCGCGCGAGATCGCCCACGCGCCGCCGCCGACGACGGCCGCGCCGCCGACGAGCGCCACGACCGGCCAGACGGCCGAGCCGTCGACGTTGACGTCGGTGCCCCCGTCGCCGCCGCCCTCGTTCGCCGCGATCTGGTCGCTGAACTGCGTGATGCCGCCGGCGAAGTCGCCCGAGTTGAGGGCCGGCAGCAGCACGCCCTGCAGCGCGTCGTTCACCTGGGAGGTGTCGCGCGGGAAGCCGTTCGCGACCGAGTAGGCGTACTGGCCGTCGTCGACCGCGATCGCGAGCAGCATCGACGACTGGTCGAGCCCGCTCTGCTCGGCGCTCGTGTTGGCCCACTCGTCGCGCGCCATGCCGTCGAAGGAGTCGACGAAGACCGCGTACACGTCGGCGTCGCTCTCGGCGTTGTTGCGCTCGAGGTGCTCGGCGATCTCGGCGGCGTCGGCCGAGAGCTGCCCGGTCGTGTCGACGAAGACGTCGCCGCCCAGGTCGACGGGCGCCTCGGTGGCGAGCGAGCCGGCAGAGAGCCCCAGGAGCCCGGCGGCACCGAGTGCCACCACCGCGAACGGGCGGACGATCCGGACCTGCATCTGCGCTCCCTTCATCTGCGCTCCCTTGCGGCCGGCCTGTCGGGCTGCCGACTCGGCGCGAGTCTAGCCAGCGGATCTGGCCGCGAGCCTGGGAGATCGCGCCGACGGTGGCGCTCTCAGCGAACGTCCTCCCAGGGCTCGCCCACGACCGCGACCGGCGCCGACCCGTCGAGCGCGACGAGCGCGACGGGGGAGGGGCCGGATGGCGTCCCGGGCCCGCACGCGTCGGCCGCGAGCACGCCGGTGGTCACCCCGAGCACCCCCGAGGCGCCGCCCGCCAGGCGCGCGTCCTGCTCGGTGGTGCCGGCCGTCGCTCGCGCGACGCCGCCGTCGACGACGAGCGCGTCCACGTCGACGAACGTCGCGATGGCGGCCGTGAGCCCCGCGCCTCGCGCCTCGACCCGACCCGGGGGCACCACCGACGCATCCGCCGGGTCCTCGAGGAGCCGCAGCACCAGGCCGATGTCGCCGGCGCGCGTGAGGCCGCACAGCCCGATCGGCGTCGACTCCTCGGCGCCGGCACCGCCGTCGCCGCCCTCGACCGGCGCGCCCTCGGTCTCGGCGCTCGGCTGCGCCGCCTCGGGCGCCGCGCCGCCGTCGTCGCCCTCGCTGAGCACCGACGAGTCGCTCGAGGGCGACAGGGGCTTGAGCCCGGGCGCCACGAACGGCGCGACGATCAGCACGCCCGCGCCGGTCGCAGCGGCCGTGAGCGCCGCGACCTTCGGGCGGCGCCGCCGCTTCGCGCCGTCGATCGCGGCGGCCGCGTCGAGCCTCGCGCGCGGCGCGGGGATCTCCTGCAGCCGCCGCCGCAGCTCGTCGTCGCTCACGGCCGGCCCCTCTCGTCGCGCTGCCCGCGCTCCTGCTCCCGCTCGAGCATCCCGCGCAGCTTGCCGAGCGCATCCGACAGGTAGCGCTTCACCGCGCCCGCCGAGATGCCGAGCTCGGCGGCCACCTGCTCGACGGTGCGGTCCTCGTCGTAGCGCAGCACGACGCACGCGCGCTCGCGCGGCGTGAGCCGCTGCAGCCGGTGCGCCATGTCGAGCCGCTCTCCGGTGAGCGTCGAGCCCGAGTCGACCCGCTCGCGATCGACGACGAGCGGCGCGATCCGCCGCCACCGCTGGCCGCGCCGGGCGCGGTCGAGGAACCGGTTCGCGATCGCGCGCCGCACGTAGGCCTCGGCCTGCTCGACCTCGAAGCCGTTGCGCAGCCGGCCGAAGGTCGCCGTCAGGGCGTCCTGCACCATGTCGCGGGCCTCCTCCTCGTCACCGGTCAGGAGCATCGCGTAGCGCACGAGCGCCTCGCCGCGCTGGGCGACGAGCTCGGCGACGACCAGCTCCCAGCCGGCTGCCACGCGAGTCTCCCTCTGCTCTCTAGGACGAACGACGGCCGTCGACGGTTGGGGTCAGGCCTCGCGCGCCGGCGCGGCGTCGCGGTCGGCCTCGCGCATGCGCTCGGCGAGGGCGGGGTGGGATGCGTCGAGGTGCGCGAGCACGGAGGCCCGGGTGTCGGCCGACTTGTTCTGGCTCATCTTCGACTTCGCGTCGAAGGAGCGCACGCGCAGCCGCAGCCCGACCGTCCCCATCGCCATGCCGCGATTGCCGTCGTCGTCGATGTCGAGCGCGACGCCGCCCTCGGGCGCGTACCGCGACTCGAAGTGCGCGACGAGCTTCCGGAGCGTGCGCATGTTCGCGTCCGCGTCGAGCACCTCCACGTCGCACGTCATGCTCGCCATCTCGAAGTTCCACGTCGGGATCTGCCCCGCGTCGGTCCCGACGTACCACGACGGCGAGATGTACCCGTGCTCGCCTTGCGCGACCACGAGCATCCGGTGCTCGCCGGGCTCGAGCAGCCCGTGCAGGCGCGCGTCGGCGCGGCCGAGGTGCGTCACGAGCACGAGCCCGTCGCCCTCGTGCTCGTCGTCGAGCAGCACGGGGGAGGGGGATGCGACGGGTCCGGACGCGGGATGCGACACCAGCAGCATCCACGGCGCGCGCGCGACGAGGTCGCGCACCTCGGCCTCGCCGATGCGGTAGAGCGGATTCGGCTGCATGCGCCCCATCCTCCACCACCCGCCGCGGCGCGGGGGCGCGCGCGCCGCGCGCGCCCCCTCTACGCCGCTCCGCCGCTCATCCGCAGATATAGGGCCAACGGCTCGAATGCCGCCCCGATGAGCGCCACTGTCCCTATATCTGCGCACGGTCTGCGCCGACACAGGCATGCCCATCCGCCCGCGCCGCCGCGCGCGGCCGTCCACAGCTGCCGCCGCCCTCCGCTCGCGCTGCGCGGAGTCGCGGCATCCTGCGCGGATGCGCCCCTCGACCCCGCTCCCCGAGCCGTTCGATCTCGGCGCGTTCCGCGTCGGCGAGGCGCTCGACGAGGGCGTCGGGCGCGGCCGACTGCGCGGCTCCGACCTCGAGGCGCCCTTCCGCGGCGTGCGATCGCGCCCGATCACCGACGTCCAGGCGCTCGCGCTCGCCTACGCGGCGGCGATGCCTTCGCACCAGCTGTTCGGCGGCATCACCGCCGCCCGGCTCTGGGGCCTCCCCATCGCCGAGCGGTGGTCGCGCGGCGAGCCGCTCGTCGTCGCCCGGCCGCACCGCACCGCGCCCAGCGTCGTGCCCGGCACGCGACACATCGCCTTCGACCCGTCGCGGCTGCGGTCCACCGAGCTCGAGGGGCTCCGGCTCCTCGGCCCGCTCGCGACTGCGCTGACGCTCGCGCGCGAGCTGTCGCACGAGGCGCTCGTGCAGGTCGCCGATGCGCTGCTCACGCCGTCGCGCTCCTACCCGGGCCTGCGACTGGAGCGGAAGCCCGAGCGCGGCTATGCCACCCCACAGGAGCTCGACGCCTTCATCGCTCGGTGCGGGGGGCTGGCCGGGGTCGCGGCGCTGCGCGCTGCCGCGGCGGATGCGCGGGTCGGCGTCGACTCGAGGTTCGAGACGATCACGCGGCTGCTGATGGTCGAGGCGGGGCTGCCCGAGCCGGTCGTGCACCCGCCTGTCGTCGTCGACGGAGAGGAGTGGCACCCGGACCTCGGCTACCCGGAGCTGCGGATCGCGATCGAGTTCGAGGGCGACGGCCACCGCGACGAGCGGCAGTGGCACGTCGACATCGATCGCTACGCGCGCTTCGAGGCAGCCGGATGGACGACCGTGCGGGTCACGCGCAAGCACATGGCACGGCGTGGCGCGCACTTCGTGGAGCGCGTGCGCGCAGCGCGCGCCCGACGCGAGTGACGCATCCGCCCCCTCCGTGCTTCTCGGCCATCACAGATGTAGGGCCAGTGGCTCCTACCCTCGCGGGATGGGAGCCACTGGCCCTACATCTGCAGCGGGCGGCGCGGGCCACGCGGCTCAGACCGCGACGGGCTGCTGCTGCGCGTGCTGCGCCTGCTGCACGTGCTCGAGGCGCCACCGCACGTGGTTCAGCTGGCGCACGAGGCCCGTGGGCAGCGCGCGGCCGAACTGGCCGAAGAAGGCCTCCACGTCGACGAGCTCCGACAGCCACGCCTTCGGGTCGATCTCGAAGAGCTCGTCCATCACGGCCTCGTCGATGTCGAGCCCGTCGAGGTTCAGCGCGCCCTCGGCGGGCAGCACGCCCACGGCGGTGTCGACGCCCGGCGCGGTGCCGGCCACGCGGCCCGCGATCCACTCGAGCACCCGCGCGTTCTCGCCGAAGCCCGGCCACAGGAATCCGCCGTCCTCGTCGCGACGGAACCAGTTGACCGAGAAGATCTTGGGCGCGTGGCGGCCGAGGCGGTGCCCCATGTCGATCCAGTGCGTGAAGTAGTCGCCCATGTTGTAGCCGCAGAAGGGCAGCATCGCGAACGGGTCACGGCGGATCTCGCCCACCGGGCCCTCGGCGGCGGCCGTCTGCTGGCTCGACACCGTCGCGCCGACGTAGACGCCGTGCTCCCAGTCGCGCGCCTGCAGCACGAGCGGCACCTGCGTCGGGCGGCGGCCGCCGAAGATGATCGCGTCGAGCGGCACGCCCTCGGGCGCGTCCCAGTCGGGCGCGATCGACGGCGCCTGCTCGGCGCGCACGGTGAAGCGGGCGTTGGGGTGGGCAGCCGGGCCGTTGGCCGGGTCGTAGGGGCGGCCCTGCCAGTCGATGAGGCCCTCGGGGACATCCTTCGTCATCCCCTCCCACCACACGTCGCCGTCGGGCGTCATCGCCACGTTCGTGAAGATCGTGTCGTGGTCCATCATCGCCATCGCGGTCGCGTTGGTGGCCTCGCTCGTGCCGGGCGCGACGCCGAAGAAGCCGTTCTCGGGGTTGATGGCCCACAGCCGCCCATCGGGTCCGGGACGCATCCAGACGATGTCGTCGCCGAGCGTCTCGACCGTCCAGCCGGGGATCGTCGGCTGCAGCATCGCCAGGTTGGTCTTGCCGCACGCCGACGGGAAGGCGCCGGCGAGGTGGATCTGGCGGCCGTCGTCGTGCTTCATGCGCAGCAGCAGCATGTGCTCGGCGAGCCAGCCCTCGTCGCGCGCCTGCACCGAGGCGATGCGCAGCGCGAAGCACTTCTTCGCCAGCAGGGCGTTGCCGCCGTAGGCGGAGCCGAACGACCAGATCTCGCGCGTCTCCGGGAAGTGCGAGATGTAGCGGGTGGGGTTGCACGGCCACGGCACGTCCTGCTGGCCGTCGGCGAGCGGCGCGCCGATCGAGTGCACCGCCGGCACCCAGTCGCGCGTGCCGTGCATCGCCTCGAGCGCGGCGGTGCCGACGCGCGTCATGTAGTGCATGGATGCGACGACGTACGGGGAGTCGGTGATCTCGATGCCGAGCTTCGAGATGGGGCCGCCGACCGGGCCCATCGAGAAGGGGATGACGTACATGGTGCGGCCGCGCATGGCACCGTCGAAGAGGCCGCCGAGCACCTGCCGCATCGAGGCCGGGTCGCGCCAGTTGTTCGTGGGGCCGGCGTCCTCGGCGTCGTCGGCGCAGATGAAGGTGCGGTCCTCCATGCGGGCGACGTCGTCGGGGTTCGAGCGGGCGAGGTAGCTGCCGGGCCGCTTCGGCACGGGCACGATCGTGCCCGCCTCGAGCATGATGTCGATGAGGCGCTGCAGCTCCTCCTGCGAGCCGTCGCACCAGACGATGTCGCGCGGCTCGGTGAGCTCGGCGACGCTCGCGACCCACGAGACGACGCCCGGGTCGGCGCCCTCGGGCGCGCCGACGCGCTTGGGCTTCACGGGCTTGGCGGATGCGCGAGTCGGGGCGGCGGGGAGAATCGTCATGGTTCGAGTCTCACCCGCGCGCGGCCGCCGAGGGCGAGCAAGCGCCAGAAGGAACGGCGCATTCTTCCCTTCGACGAAACTTGCGCCCCGAAGCGTCCCTCTCGGAGGCGGTCGCGGCCGCAAGCTGCGCACATGGCGAAGATTCGCCAGATGTTTCGTACACTGGTCGCATGGTCGACGCAGCAGTCCTCGGGCACCGCATCCGGCACTTCCGCACCGCCGCCGAGCTCACGCTCGACGCGCTGGGGGAGCGCATCGGGCTCGCGGGCAGCCAGCTCTCCCTCATCGAGAACGGGCACCGGGAGCCGAAGCTCAGCCACCTGCAGGCGATCGCCGAGGTGCTGCAGGTGCCCACCGCGCAGCTGCTCGACCCCGAGCCGCCGAGCGAGCGCTCGCGGCTCGAGCTCGACCTGCAGCGGCTGCAGGAGGGCGCGAGCTACAAGCGGCTCGGCCTGCCGACCGTGCGCCCGACGCGCTCGATGGGCGACGACCAGCTGCGCGCGCTCGTCGGCCTGCACCGCGAGCTCGACCGCCGCGCCCGCGAGGCGATCGCCACCCCCGAGCAGGCACGGCGCGACGCGACCGCGCTGCGGCTGCGCATGCGCGAGCAGGCCAACTCGCTGCCGCACATCGACGAGCTCGCCGACGAGCAGCTGCGGGCCGTCGGCTACGAGGGCGGCAGCCTCACGCACCGCACGGTGAGCGAGATGGCGGCGCGCCTCGGCTTCGAGCTCGTCTACGTCACCGACCTGCCGCACTCGACGCGCTCGGTCACCGATCTCGAGAACGGCCGCATCTACCTGCCGCCGGCCTCGATCCCGGGTGGCCACGGACTCCGCTCGATGGCGCTGCAGGCGCTCGCGCACCGGCTGCTCGGGCACCACGAGCCGCGCGACTACAGCGAGTTCCTGCAGCAGCGGCTCGAGATCAACTACTTCGCGGCCGCGACCCTCATGCCGCGCTCGCGCGCGATCGAGTACTTGCGCAAGGCGAAGAAGGAGCGGAACCTCGCGGTCGAGGACTTCCGCGACGCGTTCGGCGTCACGCACGAGACGGCGGCGATGCGCTTCACCAACCTCGCCACCACGCACCTCGACCTGCGCGTGCACTTCCTGCGGGTCGCCGAGGACGGCGCGCTCTCACGCGTCTACGAGAACGACGGGATGCCCATCCCGGTCGACGCATCCGGCCACGCCGAGGGCCAGGTCGTGTGCCGCAAGTTCGCCGCCCGCAGCGCCTTCGAGCGCACGTCGCGGACGACGGAGTTCTACCAGTACACCGACACGCCCGCGGGCACCTTCTGGTGCTCGACGCAGATCGGCGCCGGCACCGACGGCGAGTTCTCGATCTCGTTCGGCGTGCGGTTCGACGACGCGAAGTACTTCCGCGGCGCCCAGACGGCGTTCCGCCAGACCTCGACCTGCCCCGACGAGCGGTGCTGCGCCCGCCCCGACGACGCGCTGCAGCGGCGCTGGCGCAACAACGCGTGGGCGTCGGCGCGCATGCACCAGCACACACTCGCGCCCTTGCCGTCGGGCACCTACCCGGGCGTCGACGACGCAGAGCTCTACGAGTTCCTGGAGCGGCACGCGCCGGTGCTCTGACGCGCGCTCGAGGCTCTTGGCACGGCATCCTGCCCGGCCGTAGCCTGGAGGCGCCACGTCGACCGGAGGAGCCGACATGACCCGCGAGCAGCACGGACTCGATTCGCCCGACGAGACGCTGCGCCGCGGCGCGGCCCATCTCGCGAAGCTCCATCCCGAGCTCGAGCCGACGCTCATCGAGCGCATCGTCTTCGAGTCGCATGCCACCCTCGCGCGCGGGGCGCGCATCCGCACCCACCTCCCGGCGCTCGCGCTGAAGTTCGCCGCGGACCGCCTCAAGGCGCTGGAGGCGGGCGAGGGGCGCCGCGAGGATGGCGCGCCGCTGCGCGTGCTCGTCGAGTCGATCCGCAACGACGGCATCTCGCAGATGGCCGCCGCCTACCTCAACGCGCTGAGCGACGGGCGCGTCGAGGCGCTCTCGGCCGCCCTGAACCCCGCCGACGAGGTGCTGCGCACCGTCGTCGGGGTGATGGAGGAGGACGGCGTGCCGCTGACCGAGAGCTACCCGAAGCCCGTCACCGACGACGTCGCGCGGGCCGCCGACGTCATCATCACGATGCTCATCGACCACCCGTTCGAGCTGCAGCCCGAGCAGGAGGTGCTCTCGTGGGACTTCGACGACCCGGCCGGGCTCTCGACGGACGAGGTGCGTCGCATCCGCGACCGCGTGCGGCGGCAGGTGCAGCAGTACCTCGACGCGCTGGACTGAGCGCGCCGCCCAGGGCGGGCGACGCGCTCGTGCGGCTACAGCGCCGCGACGATCGCCGCAGCGTACGCCCGCTGGCCCGGCCAGTTGAGGTGGAGGCTGCGATCGGACGTGCGCTGGCCGTTGACGAGGCCGCTCACCCAGGGGCCGCTGGTGTCGCAGAGACCGTGCCCGTCGAATGCTGCGCCGATGTCGACGTAGGTGCCGCCGGCGGCCATCGCCCCTGCGCGGATCGCGAGGTTGATCTGCTCCACCCCGAGGTTGGCGAGCGCGGCCTGGGCCGGGCTCACGTCGATCGGCGTGCCCTGGAAGGAGCCGATCGAGCACGACGTCGCGAGGTCGCCGAAGAGCAACGGGTAGCCGCCGACCGCGATGCTCCCGTCGAAGCCTGGCACGGCCCGCACCGTCGCGACGATCGTGCCGATGCTCGTCGGCAGCGACTGCCCGAGGAGCATCGCGCGATCGAACGCCGTCTGGCATGCCGGCACGGTGCCCGAGCTGCTGCAGGCCAGCAGCACCGACTGCCATCCGACGTCGTTCATGCCGACGGTGATGGTCACGAGCTCCGTCGCGGCGCCGAGCCTGCCGGCGGCGATCGCCGTGCGCGCCTGCGTGAGCGCGTCGGCGCTGGTGGCGCCGGCACAGGCGTGCGACGCCACGCCGCCGTAGGTCGGCGCGAGCACGATCGGGTAGGCCTTGATCGAGCGGAGGCAGTCCATCTGCACCGCCGGGAGCAGGCCTGTGCCTGCAGCCTCGGAGTCGCCGAGCGCCACGTATGCGTAGCCGCCGGGCGGAGGCGGCTCGGCCGCTGAGGCTGGCGCGGCTCCGAGCAGTGCGGTTGCGCCGAGCGCGACCGCGGTGGCGACTGCGAGCATGCGACGTTGCATGATGTCCGCTTTCGATCCGGCGATGGGAGATCGATTCCGTAACATCGTCGCGGAACGGTCTGCGGCTGATGCTAGACCCGCCGCCACGTCGCGGATAGCCCCCCCATACGACGCGAGAGCGCCGGCCCCGCAGGGCCGGCGCTCCCGGAGCGGATCGGGCTCAGACCAGCGAGTAGCCGGCCTCCGAGACCGCGGCGCGCACGTCCTCGACGCGCAGCGGGCTGTCGGATGCGACGGTGACGGTCGAGCGGCCGCCGGGCACGAGCGCCACGTCGACGCCCTCGACGCCGGCGAGGCCCGAGATCTCCTCGGTCACCGACGAGACGCAGTGGCCGCAGGTCATGCCCTCGACCTCGAAGGTCTGCGACGTCGCGGCCGACTGGGCCGACGCATCCGTCGTGGAGCAGGCGCCGCCGCCGCAGCAGCCGCCGGCCTGGGGCTCGGGGGTGGAGGTGATCTCGATGTCCTGCAGCATGGTGTCCTTCCGGTGGTGGATGCTTCGGGGTATCAGGAGCGCACGAGGCGCGCGATGGCGGCGCTCGCCTCGGCGAGCTTCGCCTCGGCGACCGGGCCGCCCGTGGAGGAGGCCTCGGCGACGCAGTGCGCGAGATGATCCTCGAGCAGCTGCAGCGCCACGGTCTCGAGCGCCTTGGTGGCGGCAGAGACCTGCGTGAGGATGTCGATGCAGTACTTGTCCTCGTCGACCATGCGGGCGACGCCGCGCACCTGGCCCTCGGCGCGACGGAGCCGCTTGAGGAGGGCATCCTTGTCGGCCGTGTAGCCGTGGGTGGTGTGCGTGCTCATGATGGCACGATGATACCCCGGAGGGGTATCTCCCGGCAAGAGGCGCCGACGTCGCTTCAGTCCAGCGTATGCGCCGCATCTGCGGGCGCAGCGCTGGATGCCTGCGCGGCTGGCGGCCTCGACCTGAAGAGGTTGCCGAGCGGCGGTCTGGAGAGGAAGAGCCAGTAGGTGCTCATGGATGCCGCTGCGAAGCCCGTAAGCACCAACGTCTGCTCCGCCAGCCCGATCACGATCCCCGCATGGAGGCCGACGCCGGCGACGACCGCGAACGCTCGAAGACGTGGGATCCACAGCGCGACGGCCAGGAAGAGCTCGGTCACGACGGTTGCGAAGGCGAGCGACTGGAACATCCACAACGGCCAGTCGATCCACATCCACTCTTGGAGCGGGTGGCCGGAGAGGAAGCGGGGGTTGATCTTCGACAGTGCGGCGAAGAGGTAGAGCGCCGTGACCTGCGTCATCATCAGCGCCTGGGGCCACCATCGGACGGTGGCGCCCGGCGGGCTTCGCAAGGCGCCGACACCCCATCTGCGACCCGCCTCAGCGAAGGCGAGATAGGCGAGCAGGAGCGTGGCCAGGAGGTGGTGGCTCGAGTATGTCTGCTGATCCCAGAGCAGGGCGGCTGCGAGCGCGACGCTGCCGGTTGCGGCCGCGGCCCCCGTGAGCAGGCCAACCAGCAGGCACACGGCGGCGATCAGTCCTACGACGAGGTATACCTGCACGCCGAACGGGGTCGGTCCCGGCAGCGCCGGGAAGACCGGATACTGCAGCTTGCCTGCAGCGATGCTTCCGAGGACCGCGGATGCCTCGAGCACGGTGACGCCAAGGGCGAAGGAGAGGAGGATGCGCGCAAAGGCGACCGGTCGGGGATCGACCCGCAGGTCGAGCGCGTCGCTCAATCGCACGGCAGCGTCGACCTTCCCGTCAAGTCCTGCTCGATCACGATGGTGGCGGCATGGGGAAGTTGCGCGCACAGGTGTTCAGGCACGTAGCGCGTCCAGTCGAGCTCCGGCCTCAGGGATCGGGGAAAGACATCGCTGAGTTCGAAGTCGATCTCAGCGTCAGTGTCGTCCAGCACGGTGATCGTGCCTACCCCGTAGCCCGAGTACATCTGGAACCCGAAGCGTGCCGGCTTCTCCTGCGTGAGCGCGATGGCGGGAACAGCGAACTGAGCCAGGACCACCGCGATCAGTGTCCAGATCAGCGCGCGTCTCTTCGAGATTGCCGCCCCTTCCGTCAGGGGGCAGGCTAGAGCCGCACAGACGGCGCGAGCAACACTTCCTTGCGCTTAGTAGCGTCAGGCGACGGCGCTGACGTGCTCGGGCGTGGCCCAGCTGCGCCAGATGGCCGCGAGCTGCGCGTCGAAGAGCGCGTCGGCCTGGTCAGCCGGGTAGAGGCCGAGCAGCTCGAGCGTGATGAAGCCGTGCACGCCGGCGAAGATGGTGCCGGTCGCGACGACCGGGTCGCCGTGCAGCACACCCGCCTCGGTGGCCTCCGTGACCGCGCGCAGCAGCGGCTCGGTCGTGCTGTCGCGCGCCTCGCCGACC
Organism: Agrococcus sediminis; assembly: GCF_007923295.1. Lineage (GTDB taxonomy): Bacteria > Actinomycetota > Actinomycetes > Actinomycetales > Microbacteriaceae > Agrococcus > Agrococcus sediminis. The sequence continues at coordinate 161,576 of NZ_VOIR01000015.1, forward strand.
GCGGGCGAGTCGGCGCTGCGGCCGAAGACGACCTGGAACATCGCGGCGTGCTCCTTGGCCCAGGCGCGGATCGCGTGGGCGAGGCCGGAGATGTGCTGGGCGGGGTCGTCGACCCGGGCGGCCTCCTGTGCGTCGACGAACGAGCGCGCGGCGCGGAGCGTGATCGCCTCGAGCAGCTCGCCGCGCGAGCCGAACAGCGAGTAGACGGCCGACGTCGAGGTGCCGACGGAGGCCACCAGCGGGCGCAGCGAGAAGTCGGGCCCGTCCACCGCCATCAGGTCGGTGGCGGCCTCGAGCAGGCGCTGGCGCAGGTGCTCGTCGTGGAGTCGAGGTCGTCCCATGACGGTAAGCGTACGCTGTTTCCGAGCGCCGTTTCGCGATCGACACGAGATTGCGATGCTCGCACACGTGCGATCCGGGAAGTTTGGTGCCCCCAGCAGGATTCGAACCTGCGGCCTTCTGCTCCGGAGGCAGACGCTCTATCCCCTGAGCTATGGGGGCCGGGCTGCCGAGGCAGCGTCGTCCAATCTACCACCGCGAGGGCTACGCCCCGACCGCCGCCCAGCCCAGGCCTGCCGCCGCCCCGAGGATCATCCAGGGGCCGAAGGCCAGGTCGGCGCGCAGCGACGTGCGGCGCAGCGCCAGCATCGCCAGCGCCACGAGCGCGAACACCAGGAACCCGCCGAGGATGCCCAGCAGCACCGCCTGCCAGCCGAACCACCCGAGCGTCAGCCCCAGCACGACTGACAGCTTCACGTCCCCGAGGCCGAGGCTCGACGGGGCGAACCACGCGAGCGCGAAGTAGCCGACCCCGACGACGAGCATCGCCAGCAGCGCGGTGCCGAGCCGCCCCCAGTCGCCCGTGATCGCCGCGGCGACCACGAGCATCCCGAGCACGGCTCCCGTGATCGGCCAGACGATCGCATCCGGGAGGCGGAAGACGGCGAGGTCGACCGCGATGAGGAGGCCGCAGCCCACGGCGAGGGCGCCGAGCGCGGCCGCGACCGCCCAGTGGTCTGCGACGGCGGCGCCCGCGGCCCCGAGCAGCGCGGCGAGCGAGGCGGGCACGGCGGGCCGCAGCCAGCGCGACTCGCTCTCGGCGATCCGGCGTGCGCGCGGCGTCAGCAGCCAGGCCGCGACAGCGCACAGCGCTGCCGCGATCGCGATCGCAAGGGGTGGCATCGAAGCGGTTGCTCTGGGTGACGCAAGGTTCTCCGGCGCCCTCAGGCGTCGGGGCTCAAGCCGGCCTCAAGGTCGTGGAACGCCTGCTCGACGAGGTCGGCGATCTTCGACGCCCCTCCGTCGGTGTTCACCCAGACGCGGATCGCGGTCTTGATGGCCGCGGCCGCGACGCCCGCGATGAGGCGGGGGAAGGCGGATGTCTCGGGGTCGACGCCGCTGCGCGCGGCGACCGCCAGGCGCACCGCGTCCTCGAACTCGTCGTACTGCGCCATGCGGTGGGGGAGCAGGGCCGGGAAGCGCTCGACGAGATCCTCCTTGGCCTTCAGCATCTTCAGCTGCTCCTTCGACCAGCCGCTGATCGAGGCGGTGAGCACCTCGCTCAGCGAGTGCAGCGGCGCCTCGTCGGCGGGCCGCTCCTCGAGGCCGGCGAGCATGTCGATCGGCGAGATGTCGCCGGCCGCCACGAGCGCCGCTTCCTTGGAGGGGAAGTAGTTCGAGACGGTGCGAGGGGAGACGAAGGCGCGCTCTGCGATCTGGTCGATCGTGACGTCGTCGAGCCCCTTCTCCGACACAAGGGCGAACGCTGCGTCGGCGATGGTGCGACGGGTGAAGAGCTTCTTGCGCTCGCGCAGGCCGGGCTCAGGAGTGGGGGCGGATTGAGGCATGGGCGGCAACCGTAACAGTGTCGGCAATGAAGCGCGTCGGTGCGCCCGATGGGCTGGCTTCGCGCTTGATCGGGGCGGGGAGCTGCATGGCTCCTCCTGTCGTGCGTGGGGACCTCGTCCCGCTGTGCGAGCCGGCTCGTGCGGGCTCTGTGGTGCAAGTCTGAGGCGTAACGACGTTACCGTCAAATCAACATGCCGTTTCGGGATTAATGCTGAGGTTGCAACTTCCAGGCTGAGGGAATCTTGAGACTCTGCAATGTTGCCCGATCCGCAACCCCTGTGTCACGATCTTCCTCGTTGGTTCACCTGGACTGACATCCCGAACAGCACCGGAACCCCAGCCCCGGGCCTGTCAAGTAAGGAACCCTCCATGTACGCATTCCTGAGCGCTGTCAGCGCTTTCGTCTCCGACCGCTTCGACAAGAAGGACCGCGGCGCGACCGCCGTCGAGTACGGCCTCATCGTCGCCGGCATCGCAGTCGCGATCGTCGCCATCGTCTTCACGCTGGGTGACGAGATCGCAGCCATGTTTGGCGACGTCGAGACTGCCATCGTTAACCGCTAGGACCTTCGAGAAGGCGCGGCGTCCAACGTGTTGGGCGCCGCGCAATCGTTTAGCAGCAGCTCTCGTAGGGAGGCGCCATGCCTGGAATAAGAGATAGAGGAGCGGCGGCAGTTGAGTTCGCACTTGTCCTGCCACTGCTCGCTCTGTTGACGTTCGGCATCATCGGCTTCGGCTACACCTTCCACGTCCAGACAACGATCGACAACGCGGCACGAGACGGCGTCAGGATCTTCGCCTTGACCGACGGCTCTACCGCGCCGGCCGACGCGCGCGCAGCTACACGAGCTGCAGCGGCACCGACGCTTGCACTGACAGACGCTCAGATCGCGGTCGGCCCGGCCGGCTGTCCCGCTGGCGAGACTGCCCGCGTCACCGTCACTCTGGCGGACTTCGAGCCGCTCGGCGGCTTCTTCGGAACTTTGACTCTGACCGGAACCGGGAGCATGCGATGCAACGGTTGACATTCCTTCGCGAGGACCGCGGCGCCGTCGCCGTGTGGGTTGCGATCATGCTGATTCCCTTCATGGGATTCGCTGCGCTCGCCATCGACATCGGCGCGGCACACGCGGATCGGCAGCGACTCCAGATCGGCGCCGATGCAGCCGCTCTGGCGGTGGCCCAAGACTGCGCAGTGGGCGCCTGCGGCGACCCTGACGCCACTGCACAAGCGCTCGCTACGGCCAACGACCCGTTCGGCGGCCCCGCCACTGGCGAGGTGACCGATCAGTCGGATCTTGCCGGCGGCTATGTACACGTCGAGACGACCTCGCACCGCGACTACTGGTTCGCGCCAGCGATCGCGCCCGCGCTGGCCGACGTCGAGCCGTGGGCCGAGTCGGCTGCCACCTGGGGGCCGCCGAGCGGCGGCCGCTCCTCGATCCCATTCGCGTTCGCGGCATGCGAGATGGCAGGCTTCGGCGTCCTGCAGCTCGGCGCCAATGGAGACCCCGTGGGGTTGAATGACGCGGCCGTGGGACAGCGATTCCGACTCGAGCAATCGAAGGTGACGAATCCGACGACGTGCCCGCAGAAGCCGCAGAGCGGGAACTGGGCGCCGGGAGGGTTCGGATGGCTAGCACCTGACCTCGCTGCCAGCGAGGAGCCGTGCAGCGTGCAGACGGAGATCGGTCAACCGGTCGACTCCGCCAACGGCAACTCCCAGGGCAGTCACGACAGCGATTGCTACGTAGCTCTGCGCCGCGCCATCGACCTCGCTGATGCCGACCCGACCGCGGCCGCGCTGCTCCCGGTATTCCGATCGAACACGGCCGAATCGATCAACGATCCGAAGACGTACCTCGTCGTCGGTTACGTCGCTGTCACGCTCGAGGGGTACCACTTCCAGGGAAACCGGTGCTACGGCGAGACGGAGACCGGCGGAAGCGCCTGCGCTGCGTCTGCTCGTGGCAACGGCGGCTGGATCGTGATCGAGCCCCAGCGGTACATCGCGAGCGAAGCCGACTTCGAGACCAGTCCGAGCGCGCCCGACCTGGGCTCGGCCGTCGTCACCCTCACTCTCCCAAGAGAGGACTGAACGATGATCCGCAGACTGATCGTCGCGCTCGTCGCACTGCTGATAGCCGCCGTCGGGGGAGTGCTCACATACCTCTACGCTGCCGGAGCCGACTCCCGAGCGATGGCTCGGATGACCCCGACTCAGGTGCTTGTCGTGGCCGAACCCATCGAAGCCGGCACCGCGGCGGACGCGATCGCTCGATCGGTCGTGGTCTCCGAGATCCCGCAGGGAGTCGTGGTGCCTGGAGCGGTCACCGATCTGGCCGATGTCGCGGGCTTGATCGCCAGCACCGACCTTCTGCCAGGGGAGCAGCTACTCGCTTCCCGATTCGTGGAACCCGAGACCTTGGACGGCGAGTTCGAAGTTCCTCTTGACATGCATCAGCTCTCCATCCAGCTGGACCGGCAACGGGTCATCGGGGGTGAGCTGCGGCCGGGCCAAACTGTCGCCGTGTTCGTCTCGGGCACGGTGACAGGAAGTGGTCCAGACGGTTCGGACGCGGAGGCGGACATGACGCGCCTGCTGCTGCACAAGGTACTTGTCACTGCTGTGCACGGTGGGTCATCCATCACCACCGACGAGAGTGGTGAAGAGGTCGAGGAAGCGGCGGCGGACACCCTGATCGTGACACTCGCGTTGTCTGCTGCAGACTCCGAGCTCGTGGTGTTCAGCCAAGAGTTCGGTTCGGTATGGCTGTCCCTCGAGGGCGCGGAGGTGCCCGAGGGCGGCACGCGCGTCGTCACGCCTGAGGAGGTCTTCGGATGAGCAATGTGCTCCTGTCATCGGACTCTAACGAGTTGCATGAGCGGGTTCTCGAAGCGTCTGACGGGGCCTGCGTGGCGCTAGCTGTCGGCGACGTGCTGGAGTCGGCGCCTGCGGATCTGATCGCACGTGCGGGACAATCGTCGCTGCCTGACGTCGTCGTGCTCGACGCCACCGACAACCCGGAGCACGCGCTGGGCCTTGCTGCCAGATTCGATCTGGAGCTGCCGGGCACCGGTGTCGTGCTCATCGGCGACCCCGACGCGCTCGCAATCGCGGCGCTGCGTGTGGGTGCTCGAGACGTGCTGCCGCCTGACGTTGATGCCGACCTGCTTCGGTCGACGCTGGAGCGCGTCCACGCGGCTGTGCGGGTGCGTCGCGGTGCCGCAGGGGACAATGCGCCGCACACGATCGCGGCCGTTCCCGCCAAGGTGATCACTGTGCTGTCTCCCAAGGGGGGCGCAGGGAAGACTACGATCGCGACGAACCTCGCCGTCGGACTCGCGAGGACGGCGCCCGGCTCCACGGTGCTCGTCGATCTCGACGTGCAGTTCGGTGACGTCGCGACTGCGCTCGGTCTCGAGCCGGAGTTCACGCTCGAAGACGTCGTCCACGGTGCAGCGCTACGGGATCCGATCGCGCTCAAGACGCATCTCTCGCTCCACGACTCGGGGCTCTCGGTGGTCTGCGCTCCGGAAAGCCCAGTCGCTGCGGACTCCGTGACGCCGGACCAGGTGGGCGCCCTGCTCAGCATGCTGGCGATGCAGTTCCGCTATGTCGTGGTGGACACCGCAGCTGGACTGGAGCCGCGCACACTCGCGGCCCTCGATCAGACCACCGATCCGGTGCTGCTCACGACGTTCGACGTGACCGGTGCTCGTGGCCTGCGCAAGGAAGTCGATACCCTGCGTGAGCTGGGCATGCTGAACAACGCACGGCAGGTGCTGTTGAACTTCGCAGACTCCAAGTCCGGCCTGTCCGTCTCGGATGTCGAAGCGACGATTCGCACTCGAGTGGACATCACGGTGCCCTTCTCGAGAGCCGTCACCTCATCGCTCAACACCGGAACCCCCTTGGTCCTGCAGCGGCCGCGGGATCCCGTGGCCCGGCAACTGGGCCAGCTGATAGTGCACTTCTCAGGGATTCGCGCCTCCGGGAGCCGACGGTGAGCTCGCTCAGCGAGCGGCTGGCCGCCCAGAAGCCACAGCCCGCGACGCAGGTTGCGTCAGCCGGAACACGGCGGGCGGCCCGGGTCGCGTCGCCGCTGCCTGCAGAACCCGCTACGGAAGCGCCGGCGGACGCTGAGCCGACGGAGCCTCTTGTTCAGGCCGACGGTGAGAGCGATGGTCTCGCCCGAGTGAAGCAGCGCGCGGCGGTCGCTCTGTACGCGCGGATCGGCACGCGCCTCAACGACCCCAATCTCTCCGAGGAGCAGCTGCATCAGCTTGTTCGGGACGAGCTGCATCGCGTGGTCGAGGCTGAACAGGCGCCTCTGACCGGCGAAGAGCGCCAGCGCCTGATCACCGAGGTTCGAGCCGACGTGCTCGGACTCGGACCTCTCCAGAAGCTGCTCGACGACGTCGCGGTCACCGAGATCATGGTGAACGGCCCGGATTACGTGTACGTCGAGCGCGACGGCAAGATCACGCGTGCCCCTGTCCGGTTCACCTCCGAGCAGCACCTGCGCCAGATCATCGAGCGCATCGTGACGCGGATCGGTCGCCGGATCGACGAGTCGTCGCCAATGGTCGACGCCCGGCTCGAGGACGGATCGCGCGTCAACGCGATCATTCCGCCACTGGCTTTCACCGGTTCGACCCTCACGATCCGCAAGTTCGCCAAGGACCCCTTCAAGGTCGCGGATCTCATCCGGTTCGGGACGTTGACCTCTCCCATGGCGCGGCTGCTCGAAGCGTGCGTGCACGGAAAGCTCAACATCATCGTCTCGGGCGGTACCGGAACAGGAAAGACGACGCTGCTCAACGTGCTCTCGTCGTTCATCCCCGACCGCGAACGCATCATCACCATCGAGGATGCGGTGGAGCTACAGCTGCAGCAGGATCACATCGTTCGTCTCGAGTCCCGCCCGCAGAACAGCGAAGGGAAGGGCGAGATCACGATCCGTGATCTCGTGCGCAACTCGCTCCGCATGAGACCCGATCGGATCGTCGTCGGCGAGGTTCGCGGCGGCGAGACGCTCGACATGCTGCAGGCCATGAACACGGGTCATGACGGCTCGCTGTCCACCGTCCACGCGAACAGCCCCCGCGACGCCATCTCGCGACTGGAGACACTGGTCCTCATGGCAGGGATGGATCTGCCACTCCGAGCGATCCGCGAGCAGATCGCTTCTGCTGTCGACCTGATCGTGCAGCTCGATCGACTCCGTGACGGCACTCGCCGAGTCGTCGCGGTCACGGAGGTGGTTGGCATGGAGGGGCAGGTGGTGACGCTCCAAGACGTCTTTGCCTTCGACTTCGCCGCGGGCACCGACGAGTCCGGCCGATTCCTGGGCGTACCGCGCCCAACGGGCGTACGCCCGAAGTTCTCTGAGCGTCTCCAGGACCTCGGGATCCGGCTTCCCGCTGACGCCTTCGAAGATCGCGCCCTGCGATGAGTCCGGCAGTCGTCGCGTTCGTCGTCGCCCTCGGTATGGCTGTCGCGGCATTCGTCGTCGCCGATCCGGGCCGCGTGCGGCTGCCCCGCAGCCGGCGCCGACCGTTCGAGCGTCACGATGACGGTGTGCTCGCGGAAGCGGCTGAGGCAGCGACGACGCTCATGGGCCGTCTGATCGGTCGACGCGGACACACGCTCGCGATGGTGCTCGACCTCGCGGGAGTGAAGAGTCGACCGCAGGACTTCGCCTTCTTGACGGCTGTCTGCGGCGTTGTCGCCGGGGCTCTCGTGCTCCTGCTCGGGGGCGGTTGGCTCGCGCTCGTGGTCGTCGCGTCGGCGCCATTGGTGGCCGCGCTGGTGCTGCGCTTTCGCACCGAGCGTCGACGGAAGCAGTTCGGCCAGCAGCTCGACGGAACGCTGCAGCTCATGGCATCGAACCTCCGGGCTGGCTACAGCACGATGCAGGCGCTCGCCTCGGTCACGCGCGACTCCGAGGAGCCCACGGCGACGGAGTTCGCGCGCGCGGTGAATGAGGCGCGCGTGGGCCGTCCCGTGGTGACCTCGCTTGAGGTCGTCGCAGACCGCATGAAGAGCGAAGATTTCGGGTGGGCCGTGCAGGCCATCGCAATCAACCGCGAGGTCGGTGGCAGCCTTGCCGAGGTGCTCGATGGCGTCGCAGCGACCATCCGTGAGCGCGGGCAGATCCGCCGCCACGTCGAGGGGCTGAGCGCTGAGGGGAAGCTCTCCGCGATGATCCTCATGTTCTTGCCGTTCGGAGTCGGGGCCCTGATGCTCCTGACGAATCCGGGATACCTTGCGCCCTTGCTGACCTCGCCGATCGGTATCGGCATGATGGTGGTGGGCGTCGTGCTGCTCATCATCGGTGGCCTCTGGATGAAGAAGACGGTCGAGGTGAAGTTCTGATGTCAGCCGAAGCGCTGCTACCAGCGCTGCTCGTCGCGACTGCGCTGGCCGCGCTTGCCTGGACGCTCGCGGTCTCTGTCAGCCCCACCCGCGCTCGTAGCCTTGCGAACCTGCGGCGAGGTGACAGCTCGGGCGCTGAGATGGCCTCAGCGCGCTCGGAGACCCTCTTGCAGCTCGCCCGGCGCCTCACGCCCCGTGCGCTCGTTGATCTGCTCGACCGCCAGCACGCGCGAGCGGGCCGACCGTCGGATTGGACCGTCGACCGCCTGCTGCTCGTGAAGCTCGGGCTAGTGCCTGCCGTGACAATCGTCGTCGTGTTGCTGATCGCGTCGCGCGCCGACAGACCGCTCGTGCTGCTCGCCGCTGGAGTGGGACTGGTCGGCTACTTCCTTCCCGATCTCTTGCTGTACAACCGGGGGCTGACGCGTGATCAGCAGATGGAGTTGGAGCTGGCCGACACCCTCGATCAGATGACCATCGCCGTCGAGGCCGGCCTGGCCTTCGACGCTGCGATGTCGCGTGCGGCAAGCAACGGAAAGGGCGTGCTCGCTCAGGAGCTGACTCGCACACTGCAGGACATGAGGATGGGCAAGCCTCGAAGAGACGCTTTCGCGGACCTTGCGAATCGGACCCGCGTGAGCGATCTGCGTCAGTTCGTGCGAGCGATCATGCAGGCGGACGCAAACGGCATCTCGGTGGGCGATGTGCTCCGAACGCAGGCGGCCGAGATGCGTCTCAAGCGACGACAGCGCGCGGAGATGAAGGCGCAGCAGGTGCCGGTGAAGGTGCTGATGCCGCTGATCCTCTGCATCATGCCGGTGCTGTTCATTGTTATCATCGGCCCCGCAGCCCTCAGTATCATCGACACCTTCAGCAGCGTGTAGCGGAGGCGCGGCCTGTGGGAGGATCGCACTCAAATGCGCACCGCCCACGCCACCTTCTCCATGTCCCTCGTGGGCGAGACCGACGTCAACCTGCTCGTCCTGCCTGCCGAGGCCTACGCATCCGATGACCAGATCTCGGTGAGCGTCGACGGCGCTCCTCTCGAGTGGCAGATCGCGCCCGCTGCGCACGACACGCGGCAGCTGCTGTTCACGGCGCCCGCGGGCCGGCTCGACGTCGACGTGCGCACGAGCCTCGAGGGGCTCACCCGGCCGCTCGACGACGGCGACCCGGCGCGCTACCTCGAGGACTCCCGCTACGTCGAGGCCAGCGCGCTCCGCGGCTTCGTCGACGAGCGGTTCGGCCGCGTCGCGGGCTTCGACGCGATCGCGGCGATGCGCCAGTGGATCGCGCGCGGCTTCACCTACTCGCCGGCGCTGTCGGGCATCGACGACACCGCGGTCACGTCGCTCGAGAAGAGCGGCGGCATGTGCCGTGACTACGCGCACGTCATGATCGGGCTCGCGCGCGCCGCGGGCATCCCCGCCCGCTACGTCGGCGTCTACGCGCCCGGGCTGCAGCCGCCCGACTTCCACGCGGTCGCCGAGGTGCACCTCGACGGCGAGTGGTGGGTGGTCGACGCGACCGGCCTCGCCCCTCGGCAGAGCCTCATCCGCATCGCGACCGGGGCGGATGCGCTCGAGACGGCCTGGGCGACGACGATGCGGAGCCCCGTGGTGCTGCAGTCGGTGATGGTGCGGGCGAGCGACGATGCGCTCGAGGAGGGCGCGGTCGACGACGTGGGCGCGCGGGTGCGGATCGCGTAGACGGGCGGGTGGTCTCGGCTCGACCGGCGGGAAGCTGGTGGTCTCGACTCGACGGCCTGCGGCCGTCGGCTCGACCAGCGGGGCCCAGCGGTCGCGGAGTTACTGCAGGTTCGCCGCGACGTCGTCGATGACCGGCTGCGCATCCTGCGCGGCGCCGAAGTACTGCGAGGCGGCAGCGATCGCGAGGTCGCCCTCGATCGAGGTGGCGACGCCCAGGTCGCCCACGCTCTGGAACTCGACCGCCGTGAAGCCGTCGGCCTGCTGCAGCACGCCGATCACGAGACGGTCGGGGCCCGTGACGTGCTGGAAGGCGCAGACGGTGCCGCCCGCGTCGGCGATGTCGCCGATCGCGCCCGGCAGCGTGCCTTCCTCGGCGGTGGCGGCGAAGTTGGGGTTGAACTCGTAGAGCTGCTCGGCGCTCAGCACGTCGGTGCAGGGCAGCTCGCCCGCGATGGGCGGCGTCGTCGGCAGATCGCTGCCCGTGGGCGCCGGCGTCGGCGTGGGCGAGGGCACGACCTCCGAGGCGGTCGGCGTGGGCGTCGGCTCGGCCGACTCGGTCGCCGTCGCCGAGGCCCCGGGGGTCTCGCTCGGCGCGAAGACGCCCGGCTCGCAGCCCGTGAGCGCCAGCGCCGTCGCGGCCGCCACGACGACGGCAGGGAGGAGACGGCGGATGCGCGGGGCGGCCGGGGCCGACGGGCTCAGGGCAGACATGGCCCCAGGCTAGGGGTCGCCCGCGACCGGGCGCGGGCGGCGCGCGGACTACGATCGAGGCCATGCAGCCTTCTGAGATCTCCGCCATCGTGCACGCCGCCGTCCGCTCCGCGGTCGCGCGACGAGTGGCCGAGGTGGAGGTCGGCGCGGGCGACATCGTGCTCGAGCGGCCCCGCAACCGCGACCACGGCGACTGGGCGACGAACGCCGCGATGCGCTTCGCGAAGAAGGCCGGCGTCGCGCCGCGCGAGCTCGCCGAGGAGGTCGCCGCCGAGCTGGCCGCGGTCGATGGCATCGAGCGCGCCGACGTCGCCGGTCCCGGCTTCATCAACCTGACGCTCGCGGCCGGCGCGGCGGGCGAGCTGGCCCGCACAATCGTGGAGGCGGGCGACGCGTACGGCTCCGGCGAGACCCTCGCGGGCGTGCGCATCAACCTCGAGTTCGTCTCGGCCAACCCGACCGGGCCCATCCACATGGGCGGCACCCGCTGGGCCGCCGTCGGCGACAGCCTGGGCCGGGTGCTCGAGAAGCAGGGCGCGCTCGTCACCCGCGAGTACTACTTCAACGACCACGGCGCGCAGATCGACCGCTTCGCGAAGAGCCTCATCGCGGCCTTCCGCGGCGAGCCGACCCCCGAGGACGGCTACGGCGGCGCCTACATCGCTGAGATCGCCAAGCGCGTCGACGACTCGTACGACGGCGACCTGCTCGACCTCGACGACCAGACGCTGCAGGAGACGTTCCGCGAGCGCGGCGTCGCGCTCATGTTCGCCGAGATCAAGCGCGACCTGCACGAGTTCGGCGTCGACTTCGACGTCTACTTCCACGAGCACCAGGTGCAGTCCGACGGCTCGGTGCAGCGCGCGATCGACGTGCTGCGCGAGCGCGGCCACGTCTTCGAGGAGGACGGCGCGCTCTGGCTGCGCACCACCGACTTCGGCGACGACAAGGATCGCGTGATCGTGCGCTCCAACGGCGCCCCCGCCTACTTCTCCGGCGATCTCGGCTACTACCAGAACAAGCGCGAGCGCGGCTTCGAGCAGAACATCATCATGCTCGGCGCCGACCACCACGGCTACGTCGGCCGCATGATGGCGATGTGCGCCGCCTTCGGCGACACCCCGCACCAGCACCTCGAGATCCTCATCGGCCAGATGGTCAACCTCATGCGCGAGGGTGTGCCGGTGCGCATGTCGAAGCGCGCGGGCACGATCGTGACGATGGAGGACCTCGTCGACGCGGTGGGCGTCGACGCGGCCCGCTACGCGCTCGTGCGCTCGAGCGCCGACACGCCCCTCGACATCGACCTCGAGCTGCTCACGCAGCGCACGAACGACAACCCCGTCTACTACGTGCAGTACGCGCACGCCCGCATGTCGGCCGTCGCGCGGAACGCGGTCGCGGCCGGCGTCGACCGCAGCGAGTTCGACCCGTCGCTGCTGACGCACGAGTCGGAGTCGGCGCTGCTCGGCGCCCTCGCCGACTTCCCGCGCGTGCTCGCGCAGGCCGCCGAGCTGCGCGAGCCGCACCGCGTCGCGCGCTTCGCCGAGGAGCTCGCGGGGCTGTACCACCGCTGGTACGACGCGTGCCGCGTCGCGCCGCAGGGCGACGAGGAGGTCACGGCGCTGCACCGCACGCGCCTGTGGCTGAACGACGCGACCGGTCAGGTGCTGCGCACGGCGCTGTCGACGGTCGGCGTGGGCGCGCCGGAGCGGATGTAGCAGAGCCGGCCCCCGCCGGTCGAGCCGAGCGGCGGCCGGAGGCCGCTGCGCGAGTCGAGACCAGGTGTCGCAGCGTGCGCCGGAGTGGTCTCGACTCGGTCCGCGCGCTGCGCGCACGGACCGGCTCGACCGGTGACGTCCCCTGGGGTGGTGTAGTTCTCGGTGCTGAGTGTCACGTCGTTGACGTGGTGAGCCATCGTGCGATGGTCAGTGAGAACCGACTAAAGCTACTCACAGAAGGACACAACGCACGATGGCTCTTGACCAGTCTGCCCTCCTCGAGCTCCTCGGGGAGCTGAAACTCACCGATGTCACCGATCGGATCCGGTCCGCGACCGAGACGCTCTACCAGGAGCTGATCGATGCGGAGGCGGCCGCGTTCATCGGCGCGGCCCCGTTCGAGCGCAGCCCGGACCGGGTGGCGCAGCGCAACGGCGCCCGCCCGCGCACGCTCACGACGACGGCGGGCGAGCTCGACCTGCGGATCCCGAAGCTGCGGCAGGGATCGTTCTTCCCGTCGCTGCTGGAGCGGCGCCGCCGCGTCGACCAGGCGCTGTTCGCGGTGGTGATGGAGGCGTACGTGCACGGCGTCTCCACCCGCAAGGTCGACGATCTCGTCAAGGCGCTCGGCGCCGACACCGGCATCTCCAAGTCCGAGGTGTCTCGCATCTGCGCCAACCTCGACGAGGACGTCGCCGCGTTCCGCGACCGGCCGCTGGCCGGGCAGGCGTACCCGTACGTGTTCCTCGACGCCACCTACTGCAAGGCGCGGGTGGGCCGCCGGGTGGTGTCGCAGGCGATCGTGGTCGCCGTCGGCGTGGCCGCGGACGGGCGCCGCGAGATCCTCGGCTTCGAGGTCGGCGAGACCGAGTCGCAGCCGTTCTGGACCACGTTCCTGCGGTCGTTGAAGGCGCGCGGGCTCGGCGGCGTGCAGCTGGTCATCTCCGACGCCCACACCGGCCTGATCGCGGCGATCGAGGCCGTGTTCGCCGGCGCCTCCTGGCAGCGCTGCCGCGTTCACTTCATGCGCAACGTGCTCTCGAACGTGCCGAAGACGGCCGGGCCGATGGTCGCCTCGATCATCCGCACGATCTTCGCCCAGCCGGACGCCGAGCACGTGCTGGGCCAGTTCGGAGAGGTCGCCGCGATGCTCACCCGCTCCCACCCGAAGATCGCCGCGATGCTCGACGACGCCCGCGACGACCTGCTCGCGTTCAGGCAGTTCCCGGTCGCGCACTGGCGACAGATCTGGTCCACGAACCCGCTCGAGCGCGTCAACAAGGAGATCAAGCGCCGCACCGACGTGGTCGGCACCTTCCCCAACCCCGCCGCGCTGCTGCGCCTGGCAGGCCACGTCCTCATCGAGCAGCACGACGAATGGGACGGCGCCGACCGCCGCTACTTCAGCGAACGCTCCATGGCACTGCTGACCGCCGAACACGAGGAGGTAGCCATCCCCGAACTCGCCGCCGCATAATGAACCAACTGACCCGCACGGTGTCGACAAACTCCACCACTCAGCGGGACGTCACCGGCTCGACCAGCGGAGTGGCGGCGACGGAGTGGTCTCGACTCGGTCCGCGCGCTGCGCGCACGGACCGGCTCGACCAGCGGAGTGGCGGGCGCCGGAGTGGTCTCGACTCGGTCCGCGCGCTGCGCGCACGGACCGGCTCGACCAGCGGAGTGGCGGCGACGGGGTGGTCTCGACTCGGGCCGCGCGCTGCGCGCACGGACCGGCTCGACCAGCGGAGTGGCGGCGCCGGAGTGGTCTCGACTCGGGCCGCGCGCTTCGCGCACGGACCGGCTCGACCAGCGGGGCGGCGGCGTCAGGCGCGACGCGTGCGCGGCGCTGCCGCGCGGTAGGCCGAGACGCTCGGCTCGCCCGGGATCCAGAAGCGCCACGGGAAGGCGGATGCGTCGCCGCCGGGACCGCTGACGCCCACGCGCGGGCCCGTGCGGAAGGCGGGCGGGGCGTCGGCGGGGGTGAACGACCAGGCGGCGGTCATCCCAGCACGGGCCTCCGGCCCTGCTGGTTGCGCGGGGGAGTCGTCGGCGAACGCCGCGCCGTCGTCGGCGAGCGTCGCACCGAGTGCCTGGGCCACGTTGCCCGGTCCGCGCGCGAGCTCGCCCGCGATGCGCGTCGCGCGGCGCACGTGCCGCCGTTCGGCCGCGAGCTCGGCGCCCTCGACGACCTCGCCGGCGCGCACGAGCACGCCCCAGCCGGAGCCCGCGGGGCCCGCGACGATGTTCACCGCGTGGTGCATGCCGTAGGTGAAGTAGCAGTACACGTGTCCGCCGGGGCCGAACATCGTGGCGTTCCTGGCCGTCTTCCCCCGGAACGTGTGGGCGCCCGGGTCGTCGCTGCCGCGGTAGGCCTCCACCTCGGTGAGGCGCAGCGCGACGGCGCCCGACGCATCCGCCCGCCGCAGCACGCCGCCGAGCAGCAGCGGCGCGAGCTCGACGGGGTCGCGCTCGAACCAGGCTGCATCGGGGGAGGGCACGCCAGCACGCTACCCGCCGGTCACCGGTCGAGGATGCGTCGCGGAACGAGGACGGCGCGTCCTCGGCTCGTGGGCGCAACCACGATCCGTCCTCGAACCGTGCCACCCGGCGCGCGCCGCACGAGCGCGCCCGCGTCACGCGGCGTCACGACCGCGCCGGAGCGCGCACGCGCGTTCCGTAGGATGGAGGGCAGCGCCACAAGCGCAGACGCCGCCTGCTCGTCAGGCCCACAGCAACCACCCGGACGGAGTCCCCGTGCCGCATCCGCTCGCCCCGCAGCTGCCCGACGCAGCCGACGCCGACGCCCTCGTCGAGGGGGTGTGGCCCGCCTCCGCCGAGCGCGTCGACGGCGCCCTGCACGTCGGCGGCGCCGACGTGCGCGCGATCGCGGCCGAGCACGGCACCCCGTTCCTGCTGGTCGACGAGGCCGTCGTGCGCGACCGGGCCCGGCGCATCCGCCTCGCGTTCGAAGCCGCGTTCGGCGACGCGCGCGTCGACGTCTACTACGCCGGCAAGGCGCTGCTCACCGCCGACGTGGCGCGGTGGATGCGCGAGGAGGGCCTCGTGCTCGACGTGGCCACCGGCGGCGAGCTCGCCGTCGCGCTGCGCGCGGGCGTCGAGCCGGCGGCCATCGGGTTCCACGGCAACAACAAGAGCGAGGCCGAGATCGCGGCGGGCGTCGAGGCGGGCGTGGGCACCTTCGTGCTCGACTCGCCCATCGAGGCCGAGCGCGTCGCCGCGGCCGCCGAGCGCGCGGGCCGCGTGCAGCGGGTGCGGCTGCGCATCTCGGTGGGCGTGCACGCGTCGACGCACGAGTTCCTCGCCACGAGCCATGAGGACCAGAAGTTCGGCGTGCCGCTCGACGAGGCGCCGGCGCTCGTCGCGCGCATCCGCGAGCTGCCGGGCCTCGAGCTCGTCGGCCTCCACACGCACATCGGCTCGCAGATCTTCGACGCCGACGGCTTCGCCGAGTCGGCCCGCCGCATGCTCGCCCTGCACGCGAGCCTCGGCGCCGACGGCCAGCTGCCCGAGCTCAACCTCGGCGGCGGGTTCGGCATCGCCTACACCGCCGCCGACAGCCCCGAGCCGATCGAGGCGATCGCCGCCGGGCTCGCCGACGCGGTGCGCACCGCCGCCGACGAGCTCGGCATCCCGGTGCCCCGCATCGCGATCGAGCCCGGCCGCTGGATCGTCGGCCCGGCGGGCATCTCCGTCTACACCGTCGGCACCGTGAAGCCCGTGCGCCTCGGCGAGGGCACGCGCACGTACGTCTCGGTCGACGGAGGCATGGGCGACAACCCGCGCCCCGCGCTCTACGGCGCGCAGTACTCGGCCCGGATCGCCTCCCGCTCGAGCGACGCCGAGCCGGCGCTCGTGCGGGTCGCCGGACGCCACTGCGAGTCGGGCGACATCGTCGTCGACGCCGAGTGGCTGCCCGGCGACGTCGCCCCCGGCGACCTGCTCGCCGTCGCCGCGACCGGCGCCTACTGCCACTCGCTCGCCTCCAACTACAACCTCGCGCCGCGCCCGCCCGTGCTCGCCGTGCGCGACGGGGAGGTGCGCGCGCTCGTGCGGCGCGAGTCGATCGACGACCTGCTCGCCCGCGACGCGGGCCTCGAGCGCCCCGCCGGACGCCACGCATCCGCCACCACCGACGACGGAGCCGCATGAACTCGTACCGCAGCCTCCGCATCGCGCTGCTCGGCGCCGGCAGCGTCGGCGCGCAGGTCGCGCGCATCCTGCTCGAGCACGGCGACGAGCTCGCCGCCCGCGTCGGCGCGCCGCTCGAGCTCGTCGGCATCGGCGTGCGCGACGTCGACGCGAAGCGCGACGTCGAGCTGCCGCGCGAGCTGCTCACGACCGACCTCGCGACGCTCGTCGCGGGCGCCGACGTCGTCGTCGAGCTGCTCGGCGGCATCGAGCCGGCGCGCACCCTGCTGCTCGACGCGCTCGCGGCCGGCGCCGACGTCGTCACCGCCAACAAGGCCCTCGTCGCCGCGCACGGCCCGGAGCTCTTCCAGGCGGCCGAGACCGTCGGGGCGCAGGTCGCCTACGAGGCGGCCGTCGGCGGCGCCATCCCCATCATCCGGCCGCTCGAGCAGTCGCTCGCCGGCGACCGCGTGCTGCGCGTGATGGGCATCGTCAACGGCACCACCAACTTCATCCTCGACCGCATGCACACCGAGGGCTCCACGCTCGAGGACGCGCTCGCGACCGCGACGGCGCTCGGCTACGCCGAGGCCGACCCGACCGCCGACATCGAGGGCTACGACGCCGCCTCGAAGGCGACGATCCTCGCCTCCCTCGCCTTCCACACCGAGGTGCCCGCCGCGTGCGTGCACCGCGAGGGCATCACCGGGGTGACGGATGCGATGGTGCAGCAGGCGGAGCGCACGGGCCGGGTGCTCAAGCTCGTCGCCATCTGCGAGCGCCTCGAGGGCGACGCGGGCGACCGCGTCTCGGCCCGCGTGCATCCCGTCTCGCTGCCGTCGACGCATCCGCTCGCCGCCGTGCACGAGGCGAAGAACGCGATCTTCGTCACCGCCGAGGCCGCGGGCGACCTCATGTTCTACGGCGCGGGCGCCGGCGGCCCCGAGACGGCGTCGGCGGTGCTCGGCGACCTCGTCTCGATCGCGCGCCGGCACGTGCTCGGCGGCCCGGGCGGCCCGGCGTCGACGCACGCCGATCTGGCGATCGCGCCCTTCGACGAGGTGCTCGCGCGGCACGAGCTCGGGCTCACCGTCGCCGACCGGCCGGGCGTGCTCGCCGCGGTCGCGGGCCTCTTCGCCGAGCACGACGTCTCGGTCGAGTCGGTGCGGCAGGATCCGGGCGACGGCTCGGCGTCGCTCGTGCTCGGCACCCACACCGCGACCGAGGGCCGCATCGCGGCCGTGCTCGAGGCGCTCGCGGCGCACACCGACGTGGAGCGGATCGACAGCGTGATCCGGCTCATCGACTAGGAGGCATCAAGATGGCGAAGCAGGGTTCACGCAACCAGTGGCGAGGCGTGCTGCACGAGTGGGCCGACGTGCTCGGCGTGACGGATGCGTCGACGGTCGTCACGCTCGGCGAGGGCGGCACGCCGCTCATCGAGTCGAAGGCGCTGTCGGCCATGACCGACGCGCGCGTGCTCGTGAAGTTCGAGGGGCTGAACCCGACCGGCTCGTTCAAGGACCGCGGCATGACCGTCGCCGTCTCGCGCGCCGTCGAGCGCGGCGCGAAGGCGATCGCGTGCGCGTCGACCGGCAACACCTCGGCCGCCGCGGCGGCCTACGCGGCGGCGGCCGGCATCCAGGCGATCGTGCTGGTGCCCGAGGGCAGGATCTCGATGGGCAAGCTCGCGCAGTCGGTCGTGCACGGCGCGCGCATCGTGCAGATCCGCGGCAACTTCGACGACTGCCTCGAGATCTCGAAGGAGCTCGCCGACCGCTATCCGGTGCACCTGGTGAACTCGGTGAACGACGACCGCATCGAGGGCCAGAAGACCGCGGCGCTCGAGATCGTCGACGTGCTGGGCGACGCCCCCGACATCCACTGCATCCCGGTCGGCAACGCCGGCAACATCACGAGCTACTGGCGCGGCTACTCGCTCGCCGAGACGACGGGCATGGCCACGAAGCGGCCCCGGATGCTCGGGTTCCAGGCGGCGGGCGCGGCCCCCATCGTGCGCGGCGAGGTCGTGCGCGAGCCCGACACGGTCGCCACGGCCATCCGGATCGGCAACCCCGCCTCGTGGCAGCAGGCGATCGACGCGCGCGACGAGTCGGGCGGCTTCATCGGCGCCATCGACGACGCGGCGATCCTGCGCGCGCAGCGGCTCCTCGCCTCGTCGACCGGCGTCTTCGTCGAGCCGGCCTCGGCCATCTCGGTCGCGGGCCTGCTCGAGCGGCACTCGGCCGGCGAGATCCCGGCCGGCTCGACCATCGCGCTCACCGTCACCGGCCACGGCCTGAAGGACGCCGCCTACGGGCTGCGGCTCGACGACGGCTCCGAGGCCCGGCCGGAGTCGGCCGATGCCGACACCGCGCAGGTCGCCCAGATGCTGGGTCTGGCATGACGGCGGCCGAGCCCGGGGCCCGGGTGCCGGTCGGCCGCAGCGTGCGCGTGCGCGTGGCGGCGACGAGCGCCAACCTCGGCCCGGGCTTCGACACGCTCGGGCTCGCGCTCAACGTGCACGACGAGCTCGAGGTGACCGCGACCGAGGCCGGCGTGCGCGTCGACGTCACGGGCGTCGGCGCCGACGGCGAGCACGGCGTGCCCACCGACGAGACGAACCTCGTCGCCCGCTCGCTGCTGCACGTGCTCGACCGCGTCGGCGTCGAGGCGCCGGGGCTGCGCATCACCGCGACCAACGCCATTCCGCACGGCCGCGGCATGGGCTCCTCCGGCGCCGCGATCGTCTCCGGCGTGCTCGCCGCGAAGGGCCTCCTCGAGGGCGTCGTCGACGT
Source organism: Agrococcus sediminis (assembly GCF_007923295.1). Lineage (GTDB taxonomy): Bacteria > Actinomycetota > Actinomycetes > Actinomycetales > Microbacteriaceae > Agrococcus > Agrococcus sediminis. Next base: position 180,897 of record NZ_VOIR01000015.1, read on the forward strand.
CACCGACGAGGATGTGCTGCGCTGGGCCACCGAGCTCGAGGGCCACCCCGACAACGTCGCGCCCGCCATCTTCGGCGGCCTCACCATCGCGTGGGTCGACGAGACCGGCCCCCGGCACAAGCAGCTCGCCGTGCACCGCGGCGTCTCGCTGCTCGTCGCCGTGCCCGAGGCGACGATGTCGACGTCGCTCGCCCGCAGCCTGCAGCCCGACGCGGTGCCGCACGCCGACGCCGTCTTCAACCTCTCGCGCTCGGCGCTGCTCGTCGCCGCGCTCACGCAGAGCCCCGAGCTGCTCTTCGACGCCACCGAGGACCGCCTCCACCAGGCCTACCGGGCGAGCGCGATGCCCGAGACGAGCGCGCTCGTGCGCGAGCTGCGCGCCGCGGGCCACGCGGCCGTCGTGTCGGGCGCGGGGCCCTCGGTGCTCGTGCTCGCGAGCGACCCGGCGGCCCGCCTCGAGGCGGCCAGGATCGTCGAGGAGCGGCCCGGCGGCGCGGCCGGCGGGTGGCACGCGCGCCTGCTCGCCGTCGACATCCGCGGTGGTACAGTGGAGCCCATCCCCAGCAGCGCCGTGGCCTAGCCCGGCGGGGGAGCATCTGACTCCTCTCTCCGCAATCTGATGCGCCCGACGACCGCTCCACGGCCGTGAGCGCAGCGGGAGACATGGTCCCACGCCCGCGAGCATCGCGCGCGGGCCGACATTGAAGGAGCGCTCGCGCAATGACCAGCGAGACCATCGACAGCATCCCCGCGACCGACGACGGCGCGACCGCCCCCGCCGCAGAGGCCCCCAAGCGCCGCTCGCGCCGCGCGACCTCCACGTCGGTCGCCGCCAAGGCCGAGGCCGCCGCCGAGGCGCCGGCCGAGCAGCCCGCGCCGCAGGCGACCGCCGAGGCCCCCGCCGAGCAGGCGACGGCCGACGCGCCCGCCGAGCAGGCGACCGCCGCCGCGCCGAAGCGCCGCGCCTCGACCCGCCGCACGAAGGCGCAGCAGGCCGAGGACGCCGCCGCCGAGCAGCCGCAGGCCGAGGCCGCCGAGGCCCAGCCGGTCCAGGCGGCGCAGCCCGCCGCCGACGAGGCGCCCGCCGCCGCGGAGGGCGACGACGCCCCCGCCAAGGCCGAGCGCCCCGCGCGCACCCGCGCGAGCCGCTCGCGCTCGAAGGCGAAGGACGCCGGCGCCGACGAGACGACGGCTGCGCCCGAGGGCGCCGCCGACCAGCCCGCCGCCGAGTCCGCCGAGCGCGGCTCGGCCGACGACGCCGGCCGTGCCGGCGAGTCCGGTGCCGGCGAGCCCCGTGCCGACGAGTCCCGTGCAGACGACGCGCGCCAGGACGACCGCCAGCGGGCCGACGTGCGCCAGGCCGACGACGCATCCGGCACCGACGCCGAGGGCGACGACCAGCAGCAGCGCGAGGGCACCTCGCGCCGCCGTCGCAGCCGCGGCAAGGGCGGCCAGAACGGCCAGCAGGCCGACGAGCAGCAGCAGGACGACGAGGACGGCTCGCGCCGCCGTCGCGGCCGCGGCCAGAACGACCGCCAGGGCGACCGCGAGCAGGGCGGCCGCGCGCAGGGCGACCGCGACCGCGACCAGGGCGGCCAGCGCGCGCAGCAGCAGGCCGACGCCGACGGCTCGCGCCGCGGGCGCGGCCGCGAGCGCACCCGCGGGCGCAGCGGCCAGGACGCCGAGCTCGAGATCCACGAGGACGACGTGCTGCTGCCCGTCGCCGGCATCGTCGACCTGCTCGACAACTACGCGTTCGTGCGCACCTCCGGCTACCTGCCCGGCCAGAACGACGTCTACGTCTCGCTCGCCCAGGTCAAGAAGCACGGGCTGCGCAAGGGCGACGCCGTCGTCGGCGCCATCAAGCAGCCTCGCGAGGGCGAGCAGCAGTCGGGCCGCCAGAAGTTCAACGCGCTCGTGCGCGTCGACTCGGTGAACGGCCAGACGGTCGAGGAGTCGCTGAACCGCGTCGAGTTCTCGAAGCTCACGCCGCTCTACCCCCAGGAGCGCCTGCGCCTGGAGACGACGCCCAACAAGCTCTCGACGCGCGTGATCGACCTCGTGGCGCCGATCGGCAAGGGCCAGCGCGGCCTCATCGTCTCGCCGCCCAAGGCCGGCAAGACCCTCGTGATGCAGGCCATCGCCAACGCGATCGCCGAGAACAACCCCGAGGTGCACCTGATGATCGTGCTCGTCGACGAGCGCCCCGAGGAGGTCACCGACTTCCAGCGCACCGTCAAGGGCGAGGTCATCGCGTCGACCTTCGACCGGCCCGCCGAGGACCACACGATCGTCGCCGAGCTCGCGATCGAGCGCGCCAAGCGCCTCGTCGAGCTCGGGCACGACGTCGTCGTGCTGCTCGACGGCATCACCCGCCTCGGCCGCGCCTACAACCTGTCGGCGCCGGCCTCCGGCCGCATCCTCTCCGGCGGCGTCGACTCGAGCGCGCTCTACCCGCCGAAGAAGTTCTTCGGCGCCGCGCGCAACATCGAGCACGGCGGCTCGCTCACGATCCTCGCGACCGCGCTCGTCGAGACGGGCTCGAAGATGGACGAGGTGATCTTCGAGGAGTTCAAGGGCACCGGCAACATGGAGCTCCGCCTCTCGCGCCAGATGGCCGACAAGCGCATCTTCCCCGCCGTCGACGTCAACGCATCCGGCACCCGCCGCGAGGAGATGCTCATGGGCGTCGAGGAGACGAAGGTCATGTGGAAGCTCCGCAGGGCACTCGCCGGCCTCGAGACCCAGCAGGCGCTCGAGCTCGTGCTCAAGCAGCTCAAGGAGACGCAGTCGAACGTCGAGTTCCTGATGAAGGTCTCGAAGTCGGTGCCCGGCCAGCACGACAAGGACTGACGTGTTCGAGTCGGTCTCGGGCCTCATCGCCGAGCACGCCGACCTCGAGCTGCAGCTCGCCGACCCGGCGCTGCACGCCGATGCGGGCCGTGCGCGCCGGGTGAACCGGCGCTACGCCGAACTCAGCCAGATCAAGGCCGCGCACGAGCGCTGGGTGCAGTCGACCGACGACCTCGCCGCCGCGCGCGAGCTCGCCCGCGAGGACGAGGCGTTCGCCGAGGAGGTGCCCTCGCTCGAGGAGGCGGCGCACCAGGCCGAGGAGCGCCTGCGGCGCCTGCTGATCCCGCGCGACCCCGACGACGGGCGCGACGTGATCATGGAGGTCAAGGGCGGCGAGGGCGGCGAGGAGTCGGCGCTGTTCGCGGCCGACCTCGTGCGCATGTACACGCACTACGCCACGAGCCGCGGCTGGAAGGTCGAGATGCTCGAGTCGACGCCGTCCGACATGGGCGGCTTCAAGGACGTGCAGATCGCCGTCAAGGGCTCGTCGAGCGACCCGTCGGAGGGCGTCTGGGCGTCGCTCAAGTACGAGGGCGGCGTGCACCGCGTGCAGCGGGTGCCCGCGACCGAGACGCAGGGGCGCATCCACACCTCCACCACCGGCGTGCTCGTCTTCCCCGAGGTCGACGAGCCCGAGGAGGTGCAGATCGATCAGAACGACCTGAAGATCGACGTCTTCCGCTCCTCCGGCCCCGGCGGCCAGTCGGTCAACACCACCGACTCCGCCGTGCGCATCACGCACCTGCCGACCGGCATCACCGTCTCGATGCAGAACGAGAAGAGCCAGCTGCAGAACCGCGAGGCGGGCATGCGCGTGCTGCGCGCCCGGCTGCTCGCGCGGCAGCAGGAGGAGCTCGACGCGGCGGCGTCGGATGCGCGCAGGTCGCAGATCCGCGGCATGGACCGGTCGGAGCGCATCCGCACCTACAACTTCCCCGAGAACCGCATCGCCGACCACCGCACGGGCTTCAAGGCGTACAACCTCGACAGCGTGCTCGACGGCGCGCTGCAGCCGGTGATCGACTCGTGCATCCAGGCCGACGAGGAGGCGCGGCTCGCGGCTCTCGGCGGCGACGCCTGAGCCCGGCGTGAGCGCGGGACCGGGGCGGATGCGTCCCGGTCGTGCGCGGGCCGCCCGCCGCCCGCGAGCGGATGGGCGGCGCGTTCTGGCGCTTCTGGAGCGTCGAGGTCGCGACCGAGACGGGTCTCGGGCTCGCGGTGATCGCGCTGCAGACGATGGTCGTGCTCGACCTCGGCGGGGGAGCGACCGAGGTCGGCTGGCTGTCGTCGGCGCGGTTCCTGCCCTACGTGGTGCTCGGGCTGCTCGTCGGGGCGCTCGTCGAGGGGATGCGCCGGCGCACCGTGATGCTCGTGAGCGACGTCGTGCGCGCGCTCGTGCTCGGCGGCCTCGCGGCGGTGTGGCTCGCGGGCGGCGGAGCGCTGTGGGTGCTGCTGCTGGCGGCGGTGCTGCTCGGCGCGGCGAGCCTCGTGAACGACGCCGCGTCGCAGGCGTTCGTGCCGCGGCTCGTCGACCGCGCCCGGCTGCTGCCGGCGCACCAGCGGCTCGACGCCGGCTCGAACGCGGCGCAGTCGGCGGGGCCTGCCGTCTCGGGCGCGGTGATCGCGTGGCTCGGCGCTCCGGTGTCGCTGCTGGCGGCCGCCGCCGCGCACCTCGTGTCGGCGGCGTGCTCGCGACGCTCCCGGTCGACGAGCCCGCGCCGCGGCGATCCGCCGGCCTCGGGCGCGCGATCGTCGGCGGGCTGCGCTTCGTGCACCGGCATCCGCGGCTCGGCCCCTTCGCGCGCTGGACGCACGCGTGGTTCCTCTGCAACGGCGCCGCGATGACGCTGCTCGTGCCTCTCGTGCTGCTCGAGCTCGACGCGGGGCCGGCGGGCCTCGGGCTCGCGCTCGGCGTGCTGGGCGCCGCGACGCTCGTCGGCACGGTTCTCGCGGGCGTCGTCGCGGCGCGCCTCGGCATGGCGCGCACGGTGATCCTCGAGCACGCGACGATGCCGATCGGGTGGGGCATGGTCGCGGCGGCCGCGCTGCTGCCGCTGCCGTCGGCCTCGCTCGCGGTCGGGCTCGTGCTCGCCGGGCTGACGGTGACGGGCGTCGCGATGGGGCTCGCGAACCCGAGCGAGATGGCGCTCCGCCAGCGCGCGACGCCCGACCGGATGCAGTCGCGGATGAACGCGACGATGCGCACGGTCAACCGCGCCATGATCGTCGTCGCGGCGCCGCTCGGCGGCCTGCTGGGCGACGCGATCGGCATCGGGCCCGCGCTCGTCGCGGTCTGCGCCGGCTTCGCGATGACCGCGATCGGCATGGCGGCGTCGCCGCTCGCTCGCGGCCGCACCGCCGCGTAGCCGTCGGGCGCGGAAGGCACGCGGAAGACGGGGGCTTGTCGGCGCCCCCTGGGTGCGGGATCTTTGGCGGCAGCGGCCCCGGCACCTGCCTGGCCGCACCTCGCGAAGGAGCGTCCCATGTCTCGCAGATCCCGGACGACAGCGACCGCGGCCACCGCCGCCCTCGTGCTCGGACTGGCGGCCCTCGGGGGCCTCCCGGCGAGCGCCGCCCCGCCCGGCGAGCCCGTCACCGTGGCGACCGGGCTCAACAACCCGCGCCAGCTGTCGATCGGCCCCGGCCACACCCTCTACGTCGCCGAGGCCGGCAGCGCGGCCGCGTGCGAGCCGATCCCCGGCGTCGACGCCGCGTACGCGCTCTGCGGCATGACCGGGTCGGTGACCGAGGTCAGCCGCTCCGGCCAGCGGCGCGTCGTCACCGACCTGCCCGCCCTCGGCTTCAACGGCGAGGTGCTGGGCGCATCCGACGTCCAGGTGCGCGGCACGAGCATCGCCGTGCTCATCGGCGGCATGGCCGGCGCGGCGACGGCGCGCGACGGCCTGGCCGACGCGTTCGCCGACTTCGGCACGCTGCAGACGGGGTCGCTGCGCTCGGCGCCGCTCACCGCGGACGACCTCGCCCTCGTGGCGGACATCAACGCCTTCGAGGTCGCGAGCAACCCCGACGGCAACGACCCGCCCGACAGCAACGCCGTAGGCTTCGCCCCGCTCGGCGCGAAGCACTGGGCGGTCACCGACGCCGGCGGCAACACGCTGCTGACCGCCGGTGACGACGGCGTGAGCACGGTCGCGGTGTTCCCCAACGGCGACCTCGTGCCCAACCCGTTCGGTCCCGGGATGATCCCGCCGCAAGCGGTGCCGACGGATGTCGCGGTGGGGCCTGACGGCGCGTACTACGTGTCGCAGCTGACCGGCTTCCCCTTCCCGACGGGCGCCTCGACCATCTGGCGCGTGACGTCCGACGGGCAGGTGTCCGCCTACGCGACGGGGCTGACGATGGTGACGAGCCTCGCCTGGCGCGATGGCGTGCTCTACGCCGTGCAGCTCGACGACGGCAGCTTCTTCGACGGGCACGTCGGATCGCTGCGCGAGGTGACGCCGGGAGGCTCGATGCACGACGCGGTCGTCGACGGGCTGTCGGCGCCGTACGGCCTGGCGATCCGCGGCACCTCCGCCTTCGTCACCGTCGACTCGGTGTCGTCGGGCGGGGGCTCGGTGCTGCAGATCGACCTGCGCTGAGCGGTCGGGGGCCGCACGGCGCGTCTCGGGCGCGGGCGTAGGCTCGCGCCCATGGCCCAGGTGACGCTGCTGTGCGGGCCCTCGTGCGCGGGCAAGTCGACGCTCGCGCGCGAGCTCGAGGCCGCCGGCGCGCTCATGCTGTCGTACGACCGCGAGGCCTGGGCGCGCGGCGTGCGCGACGGGCGGCCGTCGCAGGCGCTCATGGCGCAGATCGACGCCGACTTCCTCGAGCTGCTCGAGCGGGTGCTGCCCACCGGCCGCCCCGTGGTGCTCGACGCGTCGCTGTCGACGCGCGCGGTGCGCGATCGGTGGCGGATGCGGCTGGGCGCGATGGCGGTGGAGTGCGAGCTCGTGGTCGTGCGCGCGCCGCTGCCGACGCTGCTCGACCGGGCGCACGGTCGCGAGCCCGGGCCGGAGTCCGTGGTGCTCGACGACGCGGCGCTCACCGCCTACGTCGCGGGGTTCGAGTGGCCGGGGGAGCGCGAGGCGCACCGCGTGGTCGAGACCGGCTGACGCGGCCGGGCCCCGCGCATCCGCCGTCCTCGGCCCGGTGCGCGCGGCCGCCAGCATGCCAGGATGAGCGCATGGGACCGGTGCTCGCGATGCCGCTCGGCTCGCTCGCGCTCGCGCTCGCGGCGATCGCGATCGGCGTGGTCGTGCACCTCGCCGGGCTCGGGCGCATCGCGCCTGCCGGCCCGATCGGCCTGCCCGGCAGGCGGCTGCGGGCGGATGCGACGGCCTACGCGCGCTCGCACCGCGCGGCCACGCCGCTCACGTGGCTCGCGACCTCGGTCGCGGCGGTCGCGGCGCTCGGGTCGCTCGTCGCCGGCCTCCAGGCGGGGGTCGAGGAGTGGGCCGTGCTCGCCGTGCTCGCCGCGATCGTGCTCGTCGTGGGGCTCGCGCTCGCCACCTGGCGGGCGCACGCCTCGCTGCCCGACGCGGATGGCGCCAGGTAGCCTGGTGACGAGCCCGAGGGCGGGCCCGCGGACGAGGGAGCCGTACCCGCACAGCGACAAGACGGCCGGTGGGGACTCGTCATGTCGTGGGTGATCCTGATCGCGTCCGGCCTCCTCGAGGCCGTCTGGGCTGCCGCGATGCAGTCGTCGCAGGGCTTCCGGCGCTGGCGGCCGACCGTGCTCTTCGCCGCCGCCATGCTCGCCTCGATGTGCGGTCTCGCCTGGGCGATGCTCGAGATCCCGACCGGCACCGCCTACGCGGTGTGGGTGGGGGTCGGCGCCGTCGCGACGGTCGTGCTGCAGGTCGCGCGGGGCGCCGAGCGGCTCACGCTCGTGCGCGCGCTGCTGCTCGTGCTGCTCGTCGGCTGCCTCGTCGGCCTGAAGCTGGTGAGCTGAGATGCGCCCCCGCACCGGGTGGGCCGTGCTGCTCGGCAGCGCCGTGCTCGAGGCCGTCTGGGCGACGGCGATGGGGGAGTCGGAGGGCTTCAGCCGACCGATCCCGACCCTGGTGTTCGCCGTCGCAGCGATCGCGAGCTTCATCGGCCTCGAGCGGGCCGTGCAGACGCTCCCGCTCGCGACCGGCTACGCCGTCTGGACGGGCGTCGGCGGCGCCCTCACCGTGCTCTGGGCGATCGCCACGGGCGCGCAGCCGTGGAGCCCGCTGACGCTCCTCTTCCTCGCCGGGATCCTGGTCGCGGTGGCGGGCCTCGCGCTCACCGAGCGCCCGCATGCTGCGCCCGCGTCCCCGGACCGGCCCGCCGCATCCGACCCCGCCTGACCTGGCCCTCCGCGCCGCCTCGCCCTGAGTGGCGCTCCCGGCGATCGAGTGGCGCCCTGCAGCATCGAGTGGCGCTTCCCGGCATCGAGTGGCGCCTGCGGCGATCGAGTGGCGCCACTCGACCGCACAGCGCGCCACTCGATCGCGCAAGGCGCCACTCGATGGCGCGAGCCCGGCACGCGGCGCGCGGCCGCCGCGGCTCAGAGCGAGCGGCTCAGATCGAGTACTCGATCTGCGGCAGCTCGGCGGGCGACGTGCGCGCGACCGGCTTGGCGGGCACGCCCACGAGCGTCGTCCCGGAGGGCGCGTCGTGCAGCACGACGGCGTTCGCGCCGACCCGCACGTCGTCGCCGAGCGCGATCGGCCCGAGGATCTTGGCGCCGGCGCCCACGAGCACGCGGTGCCCGAGCGTCGGGTGCCGCTTCACGGCCGCGTTCGCCGTGCCGCCGAGCGTCACGCCGTGGTAGAGCATCACGTCGTCGCCGACCTCGGCGGTCTCGCCGATCACGACGCCCATGCCGTGGTCGATGAAGAACCGCCGCCCGAGCCGCGCGCCCGGGTGGATCTCGACGCCCGTCATGAAGCGCGCGAACTGGCTGCCGGCGCGCGCGATCGAGCGCGCTCCGGCGTGCCAGAGGCGGTGGTTGACGCGGTGGGCCCACACGGCGTGGAGGGTCGAGTAGGTGAGCGCGATCGACAGCGCCCCGCGGGCGGCAGGATCGTGCCGCCGCGCGTTCTCGATGTCCTCGCGGACGTTGAGCAGGCCCATCCGTCCTCCGCTCAGGCCAGGTCGGCGTAGATCGGCATCGACAGGTAGCGCTCGCCGGTGTCGCAGACGATCGCGACGATCGTCTTGCCCGCCGACTCGGGGCGGCGCGCGATCTCGAGCGCGGCCCAGACGATCGCGCCCGACGAGATGCCCGCGAAGATGCCCTCCGTCGCGGCGAGCTCGCGGCCGACGCGCACGGCGTCGTCGAGCTCGACGTCGACGACCTCGTCGTAGACGCCGGTGTCGAGGATCTCGGGCACGAAGTTCGCGCCGAGGCCCTGGATCTTGTGCGGTCCGGCCTGGCCCTTCGTCAGCAGCGGCGAGTCGGCCGGCTCGACGGCGACGACGCGGATGTCGGGGTTCAGCTCCTTGAGGCGGCCGCCGGCGCCGGTGATGGTGCCGCCGGTGCCGATGCCCGCGATGAAGATGTCGACCTCGCCGTCGGTGTCGGCCCAGACCTCCTCGGCGGTGGTCTCGCGGTGCACGCGGATGTTCGCCTCGTTCTCGAACTGCCGGGCGAGGATGGCGCCGGGCGTCTCGGCGACGATCTGGCGGGCGCGCTCGACGGCGCCGCGCATGCCGTCGGGGCCGGGGGTGAGCACGAGCTCGGCGCCGTAGGCCTTGAGGATCGCGCGGCGCTCGACCGACATCGTCTCGGGCATCGAGAGGATTACGCGGTAGCCGCGGGCGGCGCCGACCATCGCGAGGGCGATGCCGGTATTGCCGCTCGTGCCCTCGACGATCGTGCCGCCGGGCTTCAGGGAGCCGTCGGCCTCGGCGGCGTCGATGATCGCGCGGCCGATGCGGTCCTTGACGGATGCGCCGGGGTTGAAGGACTCGAGCTTCACGAGCACGGTGGCGTCGGTGTCGTCGAGCCGCTGGAGGCGCACGAGGGGCGTGCCGCCGATCGTGGCGGTGATGTCGTCGAAGATGCGCGCCATGCGGATTCCTTTCATCGGGTGGAAGCAGTGCTTCTCACCATACGGGACAGCACCCGAGCAAGCGCTCCGCGGCGGCTCCGCATTCCCGCAGGGCGCGGGCCCGTCGCGGCACTACCGTGGTGCCGTGACGGAACCGACGGTCGGCGATGCGGTGCGGCAGGCGCGCACGCGGCTCTCGGCCGCGGGCATCGAGGGCCCGGACGCCGAGCTGCTCGCCGCGTGGGCCGCGGGCACCGGGCTCGGCGAGATCCGCGTCGACATGGCGATGGGCCGCTCGTTCCCGGCGGATGCGCTGGCCCGCTTCGCGCACGGCGTCGCGCGCCGTGAGGCTCGCGAGCCCCTGCAGCGCATCACGGGCCTCGCGCCGTTCCGGCACGTCGACCTGCGGGTCGGGCCAGGCGTCTTCACCCCGCGGCCCGAGACCGAGCTGCTCGTCGACGTCGTGCTCGAGCACGTGCGCGGCACGGTCTCGCCGCTCGTGCTCGACGTGGGCACCGGCACGGGCGCCGTCGCGATCGCGCTCGCGCGCGAGGCCGGAGCCCGGGTCGTCGCCGTCGAGCAGAGCCCCGCCGCCTACGTCTGGGCCCGCCGCAACATCGCCGAGCTCGCGCCCGGCACTGTGCTGCTCCACGCCGACGCGCGCGACGTCGCGGCACTCGCGGCCGTCGGGGTGCAGCCCGGCTCCCTCGACGCCCTCGTGTCGAACCCGCCCTACGTGCCGGCCGCATCCGTGCCCGCCGACCACGAGGTGCGGGCCTTCGATCCGCACGGCGCGCTCTACTCGGGCGCCGACGGGCTCGACCTCATCCGCGACCTCGCGCCGCTCGCGGCCGACCTCGTCGCCCCCGGCGGCATCGTCGCGGTCGAGCACGCCGAGCACCAGTCGGCCGCCGTGCGCGGCATGCTCGAGGACGCCGGGTTCACGGATGCGCGCACGCGGGTCGACCTGACGGGTCGCGACCGCGTCACCTCCGCCGTCCGCTGACGGCCCCGGCGGGCGCTCCCGGGCGGCACTACGATTGCGGGGTGGCCGCCACGATCTACGACTGCTCCGACCCCGCATCCCTGCTCGACGGGGTGCGCGCGGCGCGGACGGCGATCGCGGCCGGCCAGTGCATCGTGATGCCGACCGACACGGTCTACGGCATCGCCGCCGACGCGTTCTCGCACAGCGCCGTCGCGGGCCTGCTCGCGGCGAAGGGCAGGGACCGCGGCTTCCCGCCGCCCGTGCTCGTCGCCGACCGGCACATGGCCACCGCGCTCGCCGAGTCGGTGCCCGCCGCGATCGAGCCGCTGCTCGACGCGCACTGGCCGGGCCCCCTCACCGTCATCCTGCGCGCGCAGCCCTCGCTCACCTGGGACCTCGGCGACACCGGGGGCACCGTCGCGATCCGGGTGCCCGACCACCCGATCGCGATCGGCCTGCTGCGCGAGACGGGGCCGCTCGCGGTCTCGAGCGCCAACCTCCACGGCATGCCGGCGCCGACCGAGGCGGCAGCCGCCGCCGAGATGCTCGGCGACCGCGTCGCCGCGGTGCTCGACGCGGGCGCCGTCGGCGGCAGCGCGGCGCCGGGGGAGCAGAACGGCTCGACGATCCTCGACTGCTCCACCGAGGGCGTCGTGCGCATCGTGCGCCAGGGCGTGCTGCCGCGGGAGACCGTCGCCGTCGCGCTCGGCGAGCTGCTCGCCCCGGAGTGACGCCGTGATCTTCCTGCTCATCACCGCGGTCGCGGCGGTCGTGACCTTCGTCGCGACGCGCGTGGTGCTGGCAGTGGCGCTCAAGCACGGCATCCACCCGCCCGTGCGCGACCGCGACGTGCACTCGCGGCCCACACCGCGCCTCGGCGGGGTGGCGATGTGCATCGGCGTGCTCGGCGCGTTCGGCGTCGCCGCCCTCATCCCCGAGCTCTCGGGCGTCTTCGCCGAGCCCGCCCGCATCTGGACGCTGCTGGCCGGCGCGGTGGCGATCTGCGGCATCGGCGTGCTCGACGACCTCGTCGACCTCGACTGGATGCTGAAGCTCGGCGCGCAGATCCTCGTCGCCACCGGCGTCGCGCTCTTCGGCGTGCAGATCGTGAGCCTCCCGATCGCCGGCATCACGGTGCCGTCGGCGACCACGGCGATCATGCTGACGGTGCTCATCATCGTGCTCGTGATGAACGCGCTGAACTTCATCGACGGGCTCGACGGCCTCGTCGCGGGCACCACGATCATCGGCTCGACGGCGTTCTTCGGCTACATCTTCATCATCAGCCAGAACCTCGGGCAGCAGAACGCCTACTTCTCGCTCGCGAGCCTCATCACGTCGATCATCGTCGGCGTGTGCCTCGGCTTCCTGCCGGTGAACTGGCATCCCGCGCGCATGTTCATGGGCGACGGCGGCGCGCTCATGCTGGGCCTCCTCACCGCCGCGAGCGCCATCGCCGTCACCGGGCAGATCGACATCGGCACGATGGGCGGGCGCAGCCAGATCCTGCCCGCGTTCATCCCGGTGCTGCTGCCGCTCGCGATCCTGCTGCTGCCGCTGACGGACTTCGTGCTCGCGGTCGTGCGGCGCCTCCTGAACGGCTCGAGCCCCTTCGCCGCCGACCGCAAGCACCTCCACCACCGGCTGCTCGACATGGGGCACTCGCACCTCGGCGCGGTGCTCATCTTCTACGCGTGGACGGCGGTCGTCTCGGTCGGCTGCCTCGTGTTCCTCATGCAGCCCTGGTGGGTGGCCGTCGGTATCATGGCGGTCGGGTTCATCGTGTGCGCCCTGCTGACGGCGGCGCCCGTCAGCCGCAGGGTGTGGCGCACGTTCCTGCGCGTGCTGCGCGAGCGCCGTGCAGCTCGCAGGGGACTCGAGCCGACCACGATCGACGCCCGCGTCGAGACCAGCATCGACCAGGGGGAATCCCGGTGACCACCAACCAGATCATGCAGCGCATCCTGCTGTGGGGCGGCATCCTCGCCGCCGCCGTGGCCGTCGTGGGCGGGATCGTCGGCTGGCTGCTCGCCGCCGGCGCCGGGGTCGCCTCGGCGCTCGTGGGCACCGCCCTCGCGATCGTCTTCTGCATGCTCACCGCCGCGAGCATCCTGCTCGCCTTCAAGGTCTCGAAGGGCGCCATGATCTCGGGCGCCTTCTTCGGCATCGTGCTGGGCGGCTGGCTGCTGAAGTTCGTGCTGTTCATCGTGCTCGTGTTCGTGCTCGGCGACCAGGACTGGCTGCACCGCGGCGTCGCCTTCGGCGCGCTCGTGGCGGCGGTCATCGGCTCGCTCGTCATCGACTGCGTGGTCATCATGACGAGCCGGCAGCCGACGATCGACAGCGACGCCGACGACGAGACGCAGGGCCGCCCCGCGTCCGGTGCGCGCGCCTGATGGAGGCCCCGGGAGTGTCGGTCGCAGCCGACCTCTCTGATAGTGTCGTAGCCGTTCCCCCCACTGCCTCGCTCAGCTTCGAGCGTGTCCGCGCGAGGGGGATCGACGACGTCGAACCGGCGCCAGGCGCCCTGAGGTTGAGGAAGAGACGCTGAACGCCTTGCTGACGCCGCTGGCTGCCGCTGGAACCGAGCCCGAGCCGTTCCACCCGCCGTCGATCGCGGACTTCTTCCCGGACATCATGCTGTTCGCGGACCCGACGATCGAGTGGTTCGGGAGCGACGAGCCGATCTTCGGCATCAACCGCATCATGCTCATCCGCATGCTGTCGGCGCTCGTCATCATCCTGATCTTCGTGCTCGGCACGCGGCGGATGCGCCTGATCCCGACGCGCGGGCAGAGCATCGTCGAGATGGGCCTCGGCTTCGTCCGCGACGGCATCGCCTACGACCTGCTGGGCGAGAAGGACGGCAAGCGCTTCCTGCCGCTCATCACCACCATCTTCTTCATGGTGCTGTCGATGAACATCACGGGCATCGTGCCGTTCCTCAACATCGCCGGCACCGGCGTCATCGGCGTGCCGCTGCTGCTCGCGCTCGTCGCGTACGGCGCCTTCATCTACGCGGGCGTCAAGAAGCACCCGGGCGCCTTCTTCAAGAACGCGCTGTTCCCACCGGGCGTGCCGAAGGCGCTCTACATCATCGTGACGCCGATCGAGTTCGTCTCGACGTTCGTGCTGCGCCCGATCACGCTGACGCTCCGACTCATGATGAACATGGTCGTCGGGCACCTGCTGCTCGTGCTGTTCTTCGCCGCCACGCAGTTCTTCTTCTTCTCGGCCGGCGGCTTCTACACGCTCTTCGGCGTGGGAACGCTCGCCTTCGGGTTCGCCTTCACGCTCTTCGAGATCCTCGTCGCCGTGCTGCAGGCCTACGTCTTCGCCCTCCTGACCACCGTCTACATCCAGCTCGCGCTGGCTGAAGAGCACTGACCCTTCCGGGCAACCGGAACCGCAGAAAGGAAACACCGTGGACAACGCCACGACCATCTTCGCCGAGATCAGCGGCAACATCGGCACCGTCGGCTACGGCCTCGCGGCCATCGGCCCGGCCATCGGCGTCGGCATCGTCGTCGGCAAGACGATCGAGTCGGTCGCTCGCCAGCCCGAGCTGCAGGGCCGCCTCACGGTGCTCATGTACATCGGCATCGCCTTCACCGAGGCGCTGGCGTTCATCGGCATCGCCACGTACTTCTTCATGACGGCCTGAGCCACTGATGCTCACCACTCCTCTCTTCCTCGTGGAAGATGCGGGGGAAGCAACGCCGAACCCGCTCCTTCCAACCCCGTACGACATCATCTGGTCGGCGGTCATCTTCGTCGTCCTCCTGCTGATCTTCTGGAAGGTCGTCCTCCCGCGCATGCAGGCGCTGCTCGACGAGCGCGCCGCTGCCATCGAGGGCGGCATCAAGAAGGCCGAGGAGGCTCAGGCCGAGGCCGCTGCAGCGCTGGAGTCGTACAACACCCAGCTCGCTGAGGCTCGCGCCGAGGCCGGTCGCATCAAGGACCAGGCTCGCGCCGACGCCGCCAAGATCGAGGCCGACCTCAAGGCTCGCGCCATCGACGAGGCCGAGCGCATCACCGTCCAGGCGCACCAGCGCATCGAGGCCGAGCGCCAGGCGGCGTTCAGCTCGCTGAAGACCGAGGTCGGCACGCTCGCCCTCGGCCTCTCCGAGAAGGTCGTCGGCGAGTCGATGGACGACGCGCGCTCCGCAGCGATCGTCGACCGCTTCCTGGCCGACCTCGAGCACGACACGGCGACCCGCTAGTGGGCAGCGCGACCAGCCAGGCGCGAGCCGGCATCGAGGGCGCTGTCAGCGCGCAGCCGCACGCGGGCATCGACGACGCGCGCGACCTGTTCCGGGCGTCGCGCGCCATCGAGCGGAGCCCCCAGGTGCTCTCGTCGCTGGCCGACCCCGCCTCGACGCCCGACGCTCGCGCGGCCCTCGCGGCGCGCGTGCTCGGGCAGCTCGGAGCACCTGCGGTCGCGATCGTCGCGCACCTCGCGCGCCAGCGCTGGTCCGCTCCCGCCGACCTGCTCGCGGGCATCGACGACGCGGCCATCCGCATCGCCGTGCGCTCGTCGCAGGCCGACGTCGCCGGCGAGATCGCCTCGTTCGAGCGCACCGTCGCCTCCGACGCGCAGCTCGAGCTCGCGCTCGGCGGCCTGCTCGGCTCCGCCGACGCCAAGGCTGCGCTCGTCGAGCGGCTGCTCGGCGGCCGGGCGAGCGAGGCGGCCGCCTCGATCCTCGATCACCTCGTGCGCGCGCCCCGCGGCCGTCGCATCGGCCAGCGGCTGCGCAGCACCGCGAAGCAGGTGGCCGAGGCCTCCGGCAGCTCGCTCGCGACCGTCACGACGGCCCGCGAGATCCCCGCGGCGCAGCTCGACCGACTCCGCGTCGGCCTCGAGCGGCAGTACGGCCGCGCCCTGCAGCTCCAGCAGATCGTCGACCCGGCCGTCCTCGGCGGCCTGCGCGTCGCGATCGGCGACGACGTCATCGACGGCACCGTCCGTTCCAAGTTCACCGACCTGCGCCTGAAGCTCGGCTAGGTCGACAGCCCACCAGAGGAAGACACATGTCAGAGCTCACCATCAGCCCCGACGAGATCAAGGACGCACTCGCCGACTTCGTCTCGTCCTACGAGGCCTCGGCCTCGACGACGGCCGAGGTCGGCACCGTCATCGACGCCGCCGACGGCATCGCGCACGTCGAGGGCCTCCCCGGCGTCATGGCCAACGAGCTCGTCCGCTTCGCGGACGGCACGCTGGGCCTCGCCCAGAACCTCGACGAGTCCGAGATCGGCGTCGTGGTGCTCGGTGAGTTCGCCGGCATCGAGGCCGGCATGGAGGTCACCCGCACCGGCGAGGTGCTCTCGGTCCCCGTGGGCGAGGGCTACCTGGGCCGCGTCGTCGACCCGCTCGGCAACCCGATCGACGGCCTCGGCCAGATCGCCTCGAGCGGCCGCCGCGCCCTCGAGCTGCAGGCGCCCGGCGTCATGCAGCGCAAGTCGGTGCACGAGCCGCTCCAGACCGGCATCAAGGCGATCGACGCGATGATCCCGGTCGGCCGCGGCCAGCGCCAGCTGATCATCGGCGACCGCCAGACGGGCAAGACGGCGATCGCGATCGACACGATCATCAACCAGAAGTCCAACTGGGACTCGGGCGACGTCAACAAGCAGGTGCGCTGCATCTACGTCGCCGTCGGCCAGAAGGGCTCGACCATCGCCTCGGTGAAGGGCGCCCTCGAGGAGGCCGGCGCGATGGAGTACACCACCATCGTCGCCTCGCCCGCGTCCGACCCGGCCGGCTTCAAGTACCTCGCGCCGTACGCCGGCTCGGCGATCGGCCAGTACTGGATGTACGAGGGCAAGCACGTCCTGATCATCTTCGACGACCTGTCGAAGCAGGCCGAGGCCTACCGCGCCGTGTCGCTGCTGCTGCGCCGCCCGCCGGGCCGCGAGGCCTACCCGGGCGACGTGTTCTACCTGCACTCCCGTCTGCTCGAGCGCTGCGCGAAGCTCTCCGACGAGCTCGGCGCGGGCTCGATGACCGGTCTGCCGATCATCGAGACGAAGGCCAACGACGTCTCGGCGTACATCCCGACCAACGTGATCTCGATCACCGACGGCCAGATCTTCCTCCAGTCCGACCTGTTCAACGCCAACCAGCGCCCCGCGGTCGACGTCGGCATCTCGGTCTCGCGAGTCGGCGGCGACGCGCAGGTCAAGTCGATCAAGAAGGTCTCCGGCACGCTGAAGCTCGAGCTCGCCCAGTACCGCTCGCTCGAGGCGTTCGCGATGTTCGCCTCCGACCTCGACGCGGCCTCGCGCCGTCAGCTCGAGCGCGGCGCGCGCCTGACCGAGCTGCTGAAGCAGCCGCAGTACTCGCCGTACCCCGTCGAGGAGCAGGTCGTCTCGATCTGGGCCGGCACGAACGGCAAGCTCGACACGGTGCCCGTGAACCAGGTGCTGCAGTTCGAGTCCGAGCTGCTCGAGCACCTGCGCAGCAACAGCTCGGTGCTCGGCACGCTCCGCGAGACCAACGTGCTCGACGACGCGACGCTCGCGACGCTCGAGTCCGAGGTCGACGAGTTCGTGAAGAACTGGCAGGGCAAGCCGGAGTCGAGCATCACCGACCCGGGCACGGAGTCCGACAACCCCATGGTCGAGGACGTCAACCAGGAGCAGATCGTCAAGGGCCGTCGCTGACGCGAGCTCGCTGAGGAGGCGGAATGGGAGCCCAGCTCCGGGTCTACACGCAGAAGATCAAGTCTGCGCAGACGACCAAGAAGATCACGAAGGCGATGGAGCTCATCGCTGCATCGCGCATCCAGAAGGCGCTCGCACGCGTGCACGCGTCGACGCCGTACGCCAGGGCGCTGACGCGCGCCGTGAGCGCGGTCGCCACGTACTCCAACGAGGCGCACCCGCTCACGGTCGAGCGTCCGCAGCTGAAGCGCGCGGCGATCGTCGTGCTGACGAGCGACCGCGGCCTGGCCGGCGCGTTCAACTCGCAGATCATCCGCGAGGCGAGCGAGCTCCGGGTGAAGCTGGAGTCCGAGGGCAAGGAGGTCGACCACTACCTGGTCGGCAACAAGGCCGTCGGCTACTTCAAGTTCCGCAAGCGCGCGTCCATCCAGGCGTGGACGGGGCAGTCGGAGACGCCGAGCCCCGAGCTCGCGCAGGAGATCGCCGAGGCGGTGCTCGAGGCGTACGTCTCCGAGCAGGTCGATGAGATCCACATCGTCTACAACCGCTTCGTCAGCATGATGACGCAGGAGCCCACCTCGGTGCGGCTGCTGCCGCTGGAGGTCGTCGAGGCCGAGAGCGCCGAGAGCGCGGAGCACTTCCCGCTGTACGAGTTCGAGCCCGAGCCCGCACAGGTGCTCGACGCGCTCCTGCCGGTGTACGTCGAGAGCCGCATCTTCAACGCCCTGCTGCAGTCGGCCGCCGCGAAGCAGGCGGCGACGCAGAAGGCCATGAAGTCGGCCTCCGACAACGCCGACAAGCTCATCACCGACTACACCCGCCTGCGCAACAACGCGCGCCAGGCCGAGATCACGACGCAGATCTCCGAGATCGTGGGCGGCGCGGACGCCCTCGCCTCGGCGAAGTAGCCACGAAAGGCAAGCACCATGACCATCACTGACACCCCCGAGGTCTCGCAGCGGCAGGCCGGCGTCGGCCGCGTGGCCCGCGTGACCGGTCCCGTCGTCGACATCGAGTTCCCGCACGACGCGATCCCGCCCGTCTACAACGCGCTCAAGACGACCGTCGACTTCGGTGACGGCACCGAGCCGCAGGAGATCACGCTCGAGGTCGCGCAGCACCTCGGCGACGACCTCGTGCGCGCCATCGCCCTGAAGCCGACCGACGGCCTCGTCCGCGGCCAGGAGGTGCGCGACACCGGCGACCCGATCATGGTCCCCGTCGGCGACGTCACCAAGGGCAAGGTCTTCAACGTCATCGGCGAGGCGCTCAACCTCGGCGAGGGCGAGACGATCGAGGTCACCGAGCGCTGGTCGATCCACCGCAAGGCTCCCGCGTTCGACCAGCTCGAGTCGAAGACGCAGCTGTTCGAGACCGGCATCAAGGTCATCGACCTGCTGACGCCGTACGTGCAGGGCGGCAAGATCGGCCTGTTCGGCGGCGCCGGCGTCGGCAAGACCGTCCTCATCCAGGAGATGATCCAGCGCGTCGCGCAGGACCACGGCGGCGTCTCGGTGTTCGCCGGTGTCGGCGAGCGCACCCGTGAGGGCAACGACCTGATCCACGAGATGGAGGAGGCGGGCGTCTTCGACAAGACCGCCCTCGTCTTCGGCCAGATGGACGAGCCGCCGGGCACGCGTCTGCGCGTGGCCCTGTCGGCGCTGACGATGGCGGAGTACTTCCGCGACGTGCAGAAGCAGGACGTGCTGCTGTTCATCGACAACATCTTCCGCTTCACGCAGGCGGGCTCGGAGGTCTCGACGCTGCTGGGCCGCATGCCCAGCGCCGTCGGCTACCAGCCGAACCTCGCCGACGAGATGGGCATCCTCCAGGAGCGCATCACCTCGACGCGCGGCCACTCGATCACCTCGCTGCAGGCGATCTACGTGCCCGCCGACGACTACACCGACCCGGCCCCGGCCACGACGTTCGCGCACCTCGACGCGACGACGGAGCTGAGCCGCGAGATCGCGTCGAAGGGCCTCTACCCGGCCGTCGACCCGCTCACGTCGACCAGCCGCATCCTCGACCCCCGCTACCTGGGCGAGGACCACTACCGCGTCGCGACGACCGTCAAGCAGATCCTCCAGAAGAACAAGGAGCTGCAGGAGATCATCGCCATCCTCGGTGTCGACGAGCTCTCCGAGGAGGACAAGATCGTCGTGTCGCGTGCACGCCGCATCCAGCAGTTCCTCTCGCAGAACACCTACATGGCCAAGAAGTTCACGGGCGTCGAGGGCTCGACCGTGCCGCTCAAGGAGACCGTCGAGTCGTTCGACGCGATCGCCAAGGGCGAGTTCGACCACGTGGCCGAGCAGGCGTTCTTCAACGTCGGCGCGATCTCGGACGTCGAGGCCAAGTGGGCGCAGATCCAGAAGGAGAACGGCTGATGGCTCTGACCGTCAGCATCGTGTCGGCCGCCTCCGAGGTGTGGTCGGGCGAGGCCTCGCAGGTCATCGCCCGCACCACCGAGGGCGAGATCGGCATCCTGACGGGCCACGAGCCGGTGCTGGCCGTGCTCGCCGAGGGTCAGGTGCGCGTCACCGACTCGACCGGCACGGTGCACAGCGTCGAGGCCGAGGACGGCTTCCTGTCGGTCGACCACGACCGCGTGGAGATCGTCGCCAGGAACGCAAAGCTCGCGTGATCGTCCTGCTGCCGCCCAGCGAGACGAAGGCGGCAGGCGGGACGGCGGAGCCGCTGTCGACGGCCAGCCTGGGGTTCCCCGGGCTGGCCGTCGCCCGTTCCCGGGCCCTCGCGGCCCTCGACCGCCTCGTCGCCGCCGGCCAGGACGTCTCGACGCCCGCGAAGGCGCGCGCCGCCGCCGACAACGCCGCTGTGCGCGATGCGCCGACGATGCCGGCGATCGAGCGCTACACGGGCGTGCTCTACGACGCGCTGGGCGCCGCATCCCTCGACGCCGATGCGCGCGACTGGGTCGACGCCCACGTCGTGATCCAGTCGGCCCTGCTCGGCTTCGTGCGCGCATCCGACCGCATCCCGGCTTACAAGGTGTCGGAGCACACGCGCCTGCCGGGGGAGCGGATGCGCGAGCTGTGGTCGGGAGCGGGCGACGCGATCGAGGGCTTCGCGCTCGACCTGCGCTCGAAGGCGTACGCGGCCGTGGCGCCGGTCGCCGGCGCGGTGCCCGTCGAGATCGTCTCGCCCGATGGCAGGGCGCTCAACCACTGGAACAAGGCGGGCAAGGGCGCGCTCGTGCGTTCGCTCGCGCTGGCGGGCGTCGAGGCGCCGTCGGCGGATGCGCTCGTGGCGTGGGCGGCGTCGGCCGACGTGCCGCTCACGCGCGCCGAGGGCGGCCTGCGGCTCGTCGTGCAGGACCCGCGGCTCGTCGCCGCGCGCTGAGGGGCCCGCGGTGCAGGTCGTGATCAGCCGGCCGATCTAGCATCGCTGCATGCCTGTCCGCACCATCCGTGACGATGCCGGCCCCGACGCGGAGGAGGCGGTCGACGAGCGGATCCTGGAGGCGGCGCGCGGCTACGGCTGGCCGAGCCTCCGGCCAGGGCAGGCCGAGGCCGTGCGGGCGCTGCTCGACGGCCATGACGTGCTCGCCGTCATGCCGACCGGGCACGGCAAGTCGGCGATCTACCAGCTCGCCGCGAAGCTCCTCGACGGGCTGACGGTCGTCGTCTCGCCGCTCATCGCGCTGCAGCACGACCAGGTCGAGCAGCTCGAGGGCCTCGGGGCCGACCCGGCGGTCGCCGTGAACTCGTCGCAGCGCGTCGGCGAGCACCGCGAGGCGTGGGAGGAGCTCGAGGCCGGCGAGGCGGAGTTCGTCTTCCTGGCGCCCGAGCAGCTCGCCCGCGACGAGGTGCTCGAGCGGCTGCGCGAGCTGCGGCCATCGCTGCTCGTCGTCGACGAGGCGCACTGCGTGTCGGCGTGGGGCCACGACTTCCGGCCCGACTACCTGCGGCTCGGGCACGTCGTCGAGGCGCTCGGGCATCCGACGACCGTCGCGCTGACGGCGACTGCCGCACCACCCGTGCGGGAGGAGATCGTGGAGCGGCTGCGCATGCGCGACCCGCGGCAGGTGGTGCGCGGGTTCGACCGCCCCAACATCTTCCTCGAGGTGCAGCGGCACAGCGACGACCACGAGCGGCGCGAGGCGCTCGTCGCCCGAGCGGTCGCCGAGGCGAAGCCGGGCCTCGTGTACGTCGCGACGCGCAAGGACGCGGAGCGCTACGCGGCCGACCTGGTCGCGGCCGGGGTTCGTGCCGAGGCATACCACGCCGGGATGGCGCGCGCCGAGCGCGAGCGGGTGCACGCCGCGTTCAGCGACGGGAGCGCCGAGGTCGTCGCCGCGACGTCGGCGTTCGGGATGGGCATCGACAAGCCCGACGTGCGGTTCGTGCTCCACGCCGCGCCGCCCGACTCGCTCGACGCCTACTACCAGGAGATCGGGCGCAGCGGCCGCGACGGCGAGCCGGCACTCGCGGCGCTGCTGCACCGGCAGGAGGACTTCGGGCTGCACCGCTTCCGCACCGGCGGGACCGCCGATGAGGAGATGCTCTCGGCCGTGGCCTCGCGCGTGCGACGGGCGAAGGAGCCCGTGCCGCCGGCGCGCCTGCGCGAGCGGCTCGAGGTCGGGGCGAGCCGGCTCACCGCGGCCGTGAACCTGCTCGAGCAGGTCGGCGCCGTCGAGACGACCGACGAGGGCGAGCTCGTCTGGAGCGCGGGCGCCGTGCGGCCCGCGGTCGAGGAGGCGGCGCAGATCGCCGAGGCGCGGCGCCGCGTCGACCGGTCGCGGGTCGAGATGATGCGCGGCTACGTCGAGACCGGCGGATGTCGCCGCCGCTACCTGCTCGGCTACTTCGGCGAGGAGCTGCCGGAGCTGTGCGGCGCGTGCGACACGTGCCGCTCGGGCTCGGCGGCGCGGGTCGAGGAGGCGCGCGCGGCCGCCGACGGGGCCGCCGGGGGAGCGGACGACTGGCACGTCGGCCAGCGCGTGCGGCACGAGGCGTGGGGCGAGGGCGGCGTCGTGAGCGACGACGGCGACCGCATCACCGTGCTCTTCGACGAGGAGGGCTACAAGACGCTCGCGGTCGAGGTGCTCGCCCGCACCGGAGCGCTGCAGCCCCTCTGACCCTCATCCGCCGGCGCCTCTCCGCTGGTCGAGCCGCGTCGCCGCCGCCTCCTCCCCGCTGGTGAGCCGCGGCGCCGCCGCTTCCACCCCGCTGGTCGAGCCGCGGCGCCGCCGCTCCCACGCCGCTGGTCGAGCCGCGCGGCCGCCTCCACCGCTGGTCGAGCCGCGCGGCCGCCTCCACCGCTGGTCGAGCCGCGCGGCCGCCGCAGGCGGCCTCGCGAGTCGAGACCACTCCGCAGCGTGCCCGCCCGCTCCCCATCCCGCTTGGTCGAGGAGCGCGCGGGCGCAGCCCGCTCGCGTCACGAGACCACGTGCGGCCGGCGTCTGGGTGGTCTCGAGACGGCCGGCTCCGCCGGCCTCCTCGACCAGCGGATGGGGGCGGATGCCATGTCAGTGCCCCGTGGTTCCATGCCTGCATGGACGGCGACTGGGGCCTCGACGCGGAGGACTACATCGCGTCGATCCGCGCCGGCGCGATCGACCCGTACGGCCGCACGGCGGCCGAGCTCGAGGACGAGCTCGCGGCGTTCGACCGCGACTGGGGCGAGCGGCTCGCTGCGCTCACGCCCGACGAGCTGGAAGCGGTCGTCGAGGGCCGGATGCGCGTGCCCGAGCTGCCCGGCCCGGCCGAGTCCGAGCGGGCGACCAGGCTGCGCCGCGAGGAGCAGTTCACCGGCCAGATCAAGGCGCTGCAGGCGCAGCGGGCGCGACTCGAGGCGCGGGAGCGGGAGCTGCTCGCCGCGCGCTTCCAGCGCGTCCGCGACGAGGGCGGCGAGGTCGTCACCGCGCTGCGGGAGGCGGCGTCGCTGCTCGCGGCCGAGCTGCGACAGTCCGACCGGGCCGTCGAGCGGCGGATCACCGCCGCGTGGCAGACGGTGACCGAGCTGCCCGCCGCGCACGAGGCGCACAAGGCCGGCCGCATCTCCGCCGGCCACCTGCGCGTCATCGAGCAGGCCACCCACCCGCTGCGCATCGACGTGGACGCCGACCCGGCAGAGCGCGCCCGCGTGGAGGCGGAGCTGGTGGCGATCGCGGAGACGACCACGCCCGCGCGCCTGCGGTCGCGGTCGAAGCGGATCGTCGACCGGGCGCTCACGCAGCCGCTGCAGCAGCGGCACCGGGCGGCGATGGAGCGGCGCGACATGTGGATGGTCGACGCCGGCGACGGGATGGTCGACATCGGCGCCCGCGTCCCGGCCGTCGTCGGCGCGGGCATCTTCGACCGGCTCACGCAGGCGGCCCGATCGAAGCCGAAGGACGACGCGCGCACCTGGGACCAGTTCCGCGCCGACGCGTTCAGCGAGCTGCTCCTCACCGGCCAGACGCCGGACGACCTGCACGCGACCAACGCGCTGACGGCCACCATCGCGATCACGATGCCCGCGACCGAGCTGCTGCGCGACACCGACGACGCGGCCGAGCCGCAGCTGCGCTTCCCCGCGCTGCTCGACGGCAGGATCCTCGTCGACTCCGCCACCGTGCGGGCGCTCGCCGCGGACACCACCACGTGGGAGCGGCTCTTCACCCACCCGGTGACGGGGCTGCCCGTCACCGTCGACACCTACACGCCCACCCGGGCGCAACGGCGCTGGCTGAGAGCACGGGATGGCCGCTGCCGCTGGCCCGGCTGCGCGAACCCCGTCGCCCCCGCCGACCTCGACCACACGATTGACCACGCCGCCGGCGGGCCGACCAGCATCGACAACTTGGCGCACCTGTGCCGCAGGCACCACACCATGAAGCACTCGACACGATGGAGCGTCCGGCAGCTGCCCGACGGGGTGCTCGAGTGGACGACACCCCTCGGGAAGGCCATCCGCGACGAACCCGAGCCGCAGGGCCCGCGCTTCGCCGAGGCGGCCGCGCCCTGGGGCACGCTGCCGGACGACGGCGGGCCGCCAGGCGAGGCGCCACCCGAGTGGGCGCATCCGCCGGACCACATCCCGGCCTTGACCTTGCCCTCGTCGGCGCCAGGCCGGAGCATCTGAGCATGCCGAACGCACCCGAGACGCTGGAGTGCATCCAGGAGGCCTTCGACCCGCTGCCCGTGCGGCTGCGCGCGATGTTCGGCGAGCACGCCATCTACTGCGACGACCGGATCTTCGGCTTCATCTGCGACGACACGCTGCTGCTGAAGCTCGTGCCCGAGGCGGAGGAGCTCACCGCGGCGCTCCCGCGCGGCGAGGCGTACCCCGGCTCGAAGCCCTACGGCATCGTCGACGACGATCGGCTGAGCGACGTCGAGTGGCTGCACGAGGTCGCGCAGACCATCGCGGCGACGCAGCCGCCCAAGCCGGTGCGAGGCTGTGGCGCGGGGCCCGGGTAGCGACCGGCCAGCGGCTGGCGCACACCGGAACCGAGGACGAGGCCGCCTAGGGTGGAGGGCATGACGCGCACACTGGGAAGCTCCGGCATCGAGGTCTCGACCATCGGCCTCGGCTGCAACAACTTCGGCCGCAAGGGCACCCGCACCGAGGACCAGGCCGGCACCGACGCCGTGATCCACGCGGCCATCGACCACGGCATCACGCTCTTCGACACCGCCGACATCTACGGCAACCCGGCCACCACCTCCGAGACCCTCATGGGCGTCGCCCTGCAGAAGGCCGGTAGCGCCGCACGCGACAAGGTCGTGCTGGCGACGAAGTGGGGCCACAGCGGCCTGGCGATCGAGGGCACCGAGACGTGGGGCGCGAAGGGCGCTCGGCAGTACATCCGCAGCGCGGTCGAGGCCTCGCTGCGCCGGCTCCAGGTCGAGCACATCGACCTCTACCAGATGCACACGCCCGACCCGTCGACGCCGATCGAGCAGACGGTCGCCGCGCTCGACGAGCTCGTCGCCGAGGGCAAGATCCGTGCCTACGGCCACTCCAACTTCTCGGCCGAGCAGATCGCCGCCGCCGCAGCCGTCGAGAGCCCGAACGGGTTCGTCTCGGCGCAGGACGAGTACTCGCTCGTCTCCCGGGGCGTCGAGCGCGAGGTGCTGCCGGCGGTGCGCGAGGCCGCCCTCGGCTTCCTGCCCTACTTCCCGCTCGCCAACGGGCTCCTGACGGGCAAGTACTCGCAGGGCTCCGGCCCCGACGACGCCCGCCTCACGCGCCTCAAGCCGCAGGTGCTCGAGGAGACGGACTGGAGCCGCATGGCCGAGTACGAGCGCATCGTCGCCCGCACGGGCTCGACGATGCTCGAGGTGACGTTCCAGTGGCTGCTCGCGCAGCCCGCAGTCACGAGCGTCATCGCCGGCGCCACCCGACCCGAGCAGATCGCCCAGAACGCGGCTGCCGGCCGCGGCGAGCTCGACGCCGGCACCGTCGAGGAGATCTCCGAGCTCTTCGCCTGAGCCTAGGGCGCGTAGTCGTCGCCGTGGGCGGCGACGTACGCGCGCACGTCGCCCGCGCGCAGCGCCTCGCCGAGCGCGGCGGTGCGCGGCGCGTCGACGATGTTCACGGATGCCCCGGCGCGGCCGGTGAACCCGGCCAGCGGGGCCATGAGGCAGAGGATGTCGTCGCGCTCGAGCTCCTGGCTGAGGGCCGCGAGCGCGACCATGTCGTCGATCTGCAGGTCGCCCGTGATGCGGACGGCCGAGGCGATGTGGACGAGCGCCGCCGTGAGCGCCGGCGGGTCGGCGGCCAGCTCGTCGAGGCGCTCGAGCAGCCCGATGATCGAGGCGCGCGCCCGCTCGGCGCGGTCGAGGTCGCCGTAGGGCAGGTCGATCCGCTGCCGCACGAAGTAGATGCCGTCGCCGTCGTCGAGCAGCAGGGGGTCGGCGGTGAAGTCGTAGTAGCGGCTCGCGCCGCCGTCGATCGCCCCGTCCACGAACCGGGCGACTGACGGGTTGCGGTTCTCGACCCAGAAGCCGTCGACCGCCTCGATCAGGCTGACGAAGCCCTCGTAGTTCGCCTGCACCACGTAGTCGATCTCGAGCCCGCCGAAGAGCTCCGACACCGTCGTCCGCATCAGCTCGGTGCCCCCGGCCGGGAACGCCGCATTGATCTTCGCCTCGCCCACGCCCGGGATGGTCACCCACGAGTCGCGCGTGACCGAGATCAGCGCGAGCGTCTGCCGGTCGGCGGAGAGCTGCGCGACGACGATCGTGTCGGGCCGGCCGCCCCAGCTGCCCGGCTCCTGCGCATCGGTGCCGAGCAGCAGGGCGGTGACCGGCCCCTCGGGGAGCGGATCGGCCGTCGCGGTCGCGGTCGGGGTCGGCGTCGGGGAGGGCTCGGAGGTGGGCGCCGGGGAGGCCGTCGGCGACTCCGTCGCGCGCGCGTCGGCGGTCGGCGTGGGGGAGGGCTGCGCGGGGCCGCAACCCGTCGCCGCGACCACCGCGACCACCGCGACCAGGCCGAGCCGGCGCATCCGCGCCCCTGCGCCGCGTGCTCGCATCATCGCCCCCTGCCGAGTCCGCGCTCAGGCTAGCGGCGCCGCGGCAGGTTTGGGAACAGCGTTACATCAAGGGACGTACCCCGTGCCGTGCGCGTCGACGTAGGGCTGGATGTCGCCGGCGCGGAGCGCATCGCCGAGCGCGGCCGTCTGCGCGGTGTCGACGACGTTCACCGACTGCCCGCCCTGCGTGCCGAAGCCGGTGATGGGCGCCATGAGGCTCACGACGTCGTCGCGCTCGAGCTCCTGGCTGAGGCTCGCGAGCGCGACCATGTCCTCGATGCTCAGCTCGCCGGTGATCTTGAGCCGGCCGGCGAAGTGGCTGAAGAGCTCGGGGAGCGCAGCCGGGTCGGCTGTCGCGATCTCGTCGATGCGCTCGAGCATGCCGGCGACGGCGGCGCGCTGCCGCTCCGCGCGGTCGAGGTCGCCCGCGGGCAGGCCCTTGCGCTGGCGCACGTAGATGAGGCCGTCGGTGCCCGACAGGTGCACCGGGTCGGCGGTGAAGTCGACGACCCGGCCGGTGCTGTTGACCGTCACCTGGGTCGGGTGCTGGTTGGCCGCGTCGAAGCCGTCGAGCGCCCGGGTCAGCGCGATGAAGCCCTCGAAGTCGGCCTGCACGACGTAGTCGATCTCGAGCCCGCCGAAGAGCTGCGAGACGGTGTCGCGCATCATGGGCGTGCCGCCGATCGCGAACGCGGCGTTGATCTTGCCAGCGCCGGCGCCGGGGATCTGCACCCACGAGTCGCGCGTGATTGACACGAGCGTCAGCGTGTCGCGGTCGGCCGAGATCTGGGCGACCATGATCGCGTCGGCGTTGCCGGTCATCGAGCCGGGCGTGCGCGAGTCGGTGCCGAGCAGCAGCGCGGTGACCGCGCCGTCGGGGAGCGGGTCGGCCGGCGCCGTGGGCGTCGGGCTCGGCGCGGCCGTCGGCGTCGGGGCGACCGCCGTCGGGCTCGGCGTCGCGGTCGGCGTCGGGAGCGGCTCCGACTGCGGCCCGCAGCCCGTGATCGCGAGCGTCGCGGCGAGCGCGACCGCCGCCCATCGCGCCGCCGCCGGCCCTGTGCGCGCTCGTCGGGTGCGTGCCTGCATCGTGTCGTCTCCTCGGGTCGTCGCGCTCCCGAGGCTAGCGGGCCGCCTCAGCGCAGCGCCGCGTAGCCCTGCTCGTCGCGCGCGTTCGACGCGGCGCGGATCGTGCCGTCGGGCTCGTGCGACGCGAACGAGAGCCGTCCGAGCGACCAGGCGCCCGCATCCGTGAGCACGTGCCCGCGGCGCGCGAGCTCGGCGAGCACGTCGTCGCCGAGCCGCGACTCGACGTGCAGCCCGCCCGGCTCCCACACCCGCGGCTCGAACGACGACACCAGGTGTGTCACGTGCCACGAGGGGGCGTCGATCGCCGCCTGCGGGTCGAGCCCGAGCACCCGCATGCCGAGCAGCATCGTGAGCTGCCACTGGTCCTGCTGGTCGCCGCCCGGCGTGCCGAGCGCCGCGGTCGCGCCGTCGTCGTCGACCAGCATCGTCGGCGACAGGGTCGTGCGGGGGCGGATGCGCGGGGCGAGGCTCGTGGCGAGGCCGTCCTCGAGCCAGAGCATCTGGGCGCGCGTGCCGAGGCAGAAGCCGAGGTCGGCGATCGTCGGGCTCGACTGCAGCCAGCCGCCGGAGGGCGTCGCCGAGATCACCATGCCGTCCTTGTCGACGACGTCGATGTGGCACGTGTCGCCGCGGGTGGGCTCGCCCGTGCCCGCCTCCTTCGGCGCCGCGCCCGCCGTGCCGACCACGGGCATCCGCGGCTCGCCGCGCAGCGCGCCGGGCCGCAGCTCGAGCGACGCCGCCTGCTCGATGAGGGCCCGCCGCTCGGCGAGGTAGGCGTCGTCGAGCAGGCCGGAGATGTCGGCGCCGTCGCCGAACCACGCGTCGCGGTCCGCGAGCGCGAGCTTCATCGCCTCGGCTGCGGCGTGCACGATGTCGGCGTCGAAGGCGTCCGCGCGCTCCGGGAGCAGCGGCTCGAGGATGCCGAGCGCCTCGAGCAGCGCCGGGCCCTGCGTCCACGCGCCGGCCTTGTGCACGGTCGTGCCGCGCCAGGGCATCGCGAGCGACGGCTCCCACGTGGGCCGCCACGCGGCCATGTCGTCGCCGGTGAGGAGGCCCTGGTGCGCGTCGCCGGAGGAGTCCATCGCGGCCTCGCGCCCGTGCCGGTCGACGGCCTCGGCGACGAAGCCCTCGCTCCACGCCGAGATCGCCGCGTCGCACGCGGCCTCGCGCCCCATGCCGCGGCCGGCGTCGGCGAGGCGGCGGTACGTCTCGGCGAGCGCGGGGTTGCGCACCACGTCCCATGCCTCGGGGGCCGGGTCGGCCCAGAGCGCCGCGGAGGCGGCCCAGTGCTCGCGGAAGAAGTCGGCGCGGCCGGCGATGGTGCGCGCGACGCGCGGCAGCACGCGGTGGCCCCGCTCCGCGAGCTCGATCGCGAACGCGAGCACGTCGGCCGGCGCCCACGTGCCGTGGTCGCGCACGAGCGTGAGCCACGCGGGCACCGCGCCCGGCACGACGGCGGCGAGCAGGCCGGTGCCGGGGATGTGCGCGATGCCCTCGGCGCGCATCCGCTCGATCGTGGCGGCGCCGGGCGTCACGCCCTGGCCGCACAGCACCTGCGGCTCCTGGCCGGGGAGCCGCACGATCGCCGGCAGGTCGCCGCCGGGGCCGTTCAGGTGCGGCTCGACCACGTGCAGCACGAAGCCGGCGGCCGCGGCCGCGTCGGCGGCATTGCCGCCCCGCTCGAGCACGGCCATGCCGCTCGACGAGGCGAGCCAGTGCGTCGAGGCGACGGCTCCGAACGATCCCTGCAGCGGCGGTCTGGTGCGCATCATGCGCGACACGCTATCGAGCGGCGCTGGCTGCCGGGTCGAGGTCGAGCCGCCGCAGCAGCTGCGCGTTGAACGCCACGACGATCGTCGACAGCGACATGAGCACGGCGCCGACCGACATCGGCAGCACGAAGCCGAGCGGCGCGAGCACGCCCGCGGCCAGCGGCACCGAGATGAGGTTGTAGCCCGCCGCCCACCACAGGTTCTGCACCATCTTGCGGGCGCTCGCGGTCGAGAGCTCCACCACCGAGAGCACGCTGCGCGGGTCGGAGCTCGCGAGGATCACGTCGGCCGAGGCGATCGCCACGTCGGTGCCGGCGCCGATCGCGAGGCCCACGTCGGCGCGCGCGAGCGCGGGCGCGTCGTTGACGCCGTCGCCCACGAACGCGACGGTGCGCCCCTCCTGCTGCAGCCGCGCCACCTCGCGCTCCTTGTGCTCTGGGCGCACGTTGGCGGCGACGCGGTCGATGCCGAGCTCCGCCGCGACCGCCTGCGCGACGGCGTCGGCGTCGCCCGTGACCATCGCGACCTGGATGCCCCGCCGGTGCAGCGCATCCACCGCCTGCCGCGACTCGGCCCGGATCTCGTCGGCGAGCCGCAGTGCACCGGCGACCCGGCCGTCGACGATGACGTGGAGGATGATCGCGCCGGCGTCCCGCCACGGCTCGACCTCGGGCAGCTCGTCGGCGCCCTCCTCCTGCAGCATGTGCGGGCCGCCGACCCGCACCGTGCTGCCCTCGACCGCAGCGGTGACGCCGACGGCGGGGGAGGAGGTGAAGTCGGATGCGCCGGGCACGTCGAGCGCGCCGTGCTCGGCCGCGCGCACGATCGCCCGGGCCAGCGGGTGCTCGCTCTGCGACTCTGCGGCGGCCGCGAGCCGCAGCAGCCGGTCGACGTCGCCGTCGACCGCGTGCGCCTCGACGACCGCGGGCTCGCCGGCGGTGAGGGTGCCCGTCTTGTCGAACAGCACGACGTCGACGCGGCGCATCGTCTCGAGGGCGAGCCGGTCCGCGATCAGCACGCCGCCGCGCGCCGCGCGCTCGGTGGCGATCGACACGACGAGCGGGATCGCGAGGCCGAGCGCGTGGGGGCAGGCGATCACGAGCACGGTGACCGCGCGCACGACTGCGTCGTCGGGCATGCCCGCGATCGACCAGACGACGGCGGTGATCGCCGCCGCGGCGAGCGCGAACCAGAACAGCCAGCCGGCCGCGCGATCGGCGAGCCGCTGCGCCCGCGACGAGGAGGCCTGCGCCTCGGCGACGAGGCGGCGGATGCCGGCGAGCGCGGTCTCGTCGCCGGTCGCGTCGACCTCGACCCGCACGCCGGAGTCGGTCGCGACCGTGCCGGCGACGACGCGGTCGCCCACGCCGCGCTCGACCGGCCGGGACTCGCCCGTGATCATCGACTCGTCGAAGCTCGCGGCGCCGCCGACGATCGCGCCGTCGGCCGGCACGCGGGCGCCGGGGCGCACGACGATCACGTCGCCGACGCGCAGCGCATCGGGGGCGACGCGCTCGGTGCCGCCGTCGACCTCGCGCTCCGCCTCGTCGGGCAGGAGCGCGGCGAGCGAGTCGAGCGCGGAGGAGGTCTGCGCGAGCGAGCGCATCTCGAGCCAGTGGCCGAGCAGCATGATGGCGACGAGCAGCGCGAGCTCCCACCAGAAGTCGAGCTGGTGGTCGGCGATGCCGAGCGTGGCCGCCCACGACGCGACGAAGGCCACGGTGATCGCGAGGCCGATGAGCAGCATCATCCCGGGCTTCCGCGCGCGGAGCTCCTCGACGGCGCCGGTGAGGAAGGGTCGCCCGCCGACCACGTACATGACGGTGCCGAGCAGCGGCGAGACCCAGGCGAGCCACGGCCAGTCGGGCAGGTCGTAGCCGACGATCATCGCGAACATGCCGCTCAGCAGCACGGTCGGCACCGCGAGCACGAGCATCGCCCAGAAGAGCCGCCGGTAGGTGGCGACGTGGTCGCCGTGGCCGGCGTGCCCCATGTGGCCGTCGGCGTGGCCCTCGCTGTGGCCCTCGTGGTTGCCCGGGGCGTGGTCGCCGTGGCCGGAGTGCGCCGGCTGCGCGGCGTGGCCCGCGTGCTCGGCGGTGACGGCCGGCGTCGCGCCGTGCTGCCCGTGGTCCTGCGCGTGCTCGTGGCCCTGGCCGTGGTCGTGATGCTGGTGGTTCCCCTGCGTCCCGCTCATGCACGCACGATATACCCCTAGGGGGTATAGCGCAAGGGGCTGCGGACGGTGCTTCTCCACAGGGGCGTCGACCGGCGGCGCGCGCTGCCTGGCCCATGCCGCACTGTCCCGCCATGGAGACCGTCCGCATCCGCACCCCGCAGTCCCTGCTCCGCCTGCTGCCGCACCTCGTCGGCGCCCCTGAGCCCCCGTGCCTCGTCGCGCTGCCGTTCGCCGGCGGGCGCTCCGGCATGCCGATGGTGCTCGACCTGCCGGATCGCAGCGCGGTCGCCGCGACCGCGCGGGCGGTCCGCGGCGGTGCGCGCGGCGCCGACGCCGTCGTGCTCGTCGCATGCCTCGCCGACCCGCTCGGAACCGGCGCGCTGCCGCGGCGGCTCGAGCTCGCGCGCGTGGCCGAGCGGCTCGAGCGCGCCGGCCTCCGCGTGCTCGACGCGCTCGCGCTCGGTCCCGACTCGTGGGGCGACTACGCGGCGCCGGATGCGGCGAGGGGCCCGCTCGCCGAGCTCGACCTGCTCGACGACCCGGCGCCCGGCGTGCCGCTGCCGGCACCGATCCCCGGCGCTCCGGAGACGGGCGACGACCGCTCGATCGCCGCGGTGCTCGGCTGGATCGACGCGCTCGGTGCCGCCGAGGTCGATGCCGCGCGCGACGACCCGATCGCCGCGCTCGAGCTCGCCGTCGAGCTCGCGCCCGGGCTCGGCAGCGGGCCGGGCGCGCTCGGCGTCGACCCGGCGAGGGCCGCCGCGCTCGCGATCGGCCTCGTCTGGAGCCCGCCTGTGCGCGACCTCGCCATCGAGCTCGCGCTCGACGGCGTCGACGCGGCGCGGGCCACGCTCGCCGCGCTCGACCGCGACGGCGACGTCGCGGGCGATGCCGCCGCGGCCCGCTTCCTCGGCACCGGCCCGGCGCCCGACGCCGCGCGCCTGCTCGACCGGCTGCGCCGCTGGAGCGCGATCGCCGAGGCCGCCCCGCTCGAGCTGCGCGCCCCGGTGCTCGTCATCGTCGGCTTCCTGCACTTCTTCGCGGGCCGGGGCCGCACGGCCGGCCGCTGCGCCGAGCTCGCGATGGCGATCGACCCGACGCTCACGATGGCCCCGCTGCTGCGCGACATCGTCGACGCCAAGGGCGCTCCCGACTGGGTGCTGCGCCCAGCCGACCCGGAGTAGCGTCGCGGCATGGCGAGCGAGCAGCGGCATGACGTCCTCATCATCGGCGGCGGCAACGGCGGGCTCTCGGCCGCGGCGCACCTGCTGCGGCGCGGCTGCCGCGACGTGGCGCTCATCGAGCCGGCCGAGCAGCACGTCTACAAGCCGCTGCAGCACTACGTGGGCACCGGCATCGCATCCCAGCGCGAGCTCTCCCGGCCGCAGGCGTCGCTCATCCCCGACGGCGTGCGCTGGTACCGCAGCGCCGCGGTCGCCGTCGACGCCGAGCGCCGTGCGGTGCGCTGCGCCGACGGCACCGAGGTGCGCGGCGCCGACCTCATCGTCGCGCCCGGCGCCCGCATCGACTGGTCGCGCCTGCCCGGCGCCGAGCGCGCGCTCGCCGAGGGCACGGCCGTCACGACGTTCGTCGACGACCTGCTGCCCCGCACGAGGCAGCGGCTCGACGCGCTCGACCGCGGCCGCGCCGTCTTCCAGGTGCACGAGCAGCCCGCCTCGGGCCGCGAGACCGCGTTCAAGCCGCTGCTCATCTCGTGCGACCGCTGGCGCGCCCGCGGCGTGCTCGGCCGCATCGAGGTGGTGCTCGTGCACGAGGGCGCGCGCCTGCACCCGGTCGCCGCGATCGAGGCGGAGATCCGCCGCCACCTCGACGACTACGGCATCGACGTGCGGCTCGGCACGCGCATCCGCAGCATCGACGGCGACGCCGTCGAGCTCGAGGGGCCCGCGGGGGAGACGACCCTGCAGGCCGACCTGCTGCACCTGCACCCGCCCTACGCGGCGCCCGCCTTCCTCGCCGCGTCGGGGCTCGACGACGCGAGCTCCGGCGGCTTCGCCGCGGTCGACCCCGAGACGCTCCGGCACCGCCGCCACCCGCGCGTGTGGGCCGTCGGCGACGGCGCCGACCTCGGGGACGCCCGCACCGGCGGCGCGCTCCGCGAGCAGGTGAAGACGGTGGTCGAGAACATCCGCCGCAGCCGCGCCGGTCAGCCGCTCGAGCGCTACGACGGCTACACGGTGGCGCCGATCGCGACCGCGCGGCGCAGCCTCTCCTTCGGCGAGTACGACCGCGCGCTGCGGGTGCGGCGCTCGCTGCCCGTGCCCGACGAGATCCGGTCGAGGCTCATCTGGCACGTGCTCGACCGCTACGGCCTGCCGCAGGTGTACTGGCACCGCATCCTCACGGGGCGGCTGTGACCGCGCGGTGCGAGAGTCACCGGCCGAGCATGGGAGACTGGCGGACGTGACCCACATCGGAGCTGCGACCGGCGAGCACGCCACCCAGGGGCCGGAGGCCCGGCAGTTCGCCGTGCGCTGGGCGGGGATGACCGACACCGGCTTCCGCCGCCAGCACAACGAGGACTCGCTCGTGACGCAGCCGCCCGTGTTCGCGGTGGCCGACGGCATGGGCGGCCACTCGCACGGCGACCTCGCGAGCCGGGCCGTCGTCGAGCAGCTCGGCACGCTCTCGACGCTCGAGAGCGTCGAGCCGATCGACGTCGTCGAGGCGCTCCGCCGCGCGACCGACGAGATCGAGAAGCTCGGCGAGGGCGAGGGCGCCGCGGGCACCACCGTCACCGGCTGCGCGTTCGCGGTGCACGAGGGCGCGCCGCACTTCGCGGTCTTCAACGTCGGCGACTCGCGCACGTACGCGATGCTCGGCGAGCGGCTGACGCGCATCACCATCGACCACTCCGTCGTGCAGGAGCTCATCGACGCCGGGCTCCTCACCGAGGAGGAGGCCGAGACGCACCCCGAGGCCAACGTCGTCACGCGCGGCGTCGGCGCCGGCATCGACCCGGTGCCCGACTACTTCCTGCTGCCGATCATGCCGCAGCTGCGCCTGCTCGTCTGCTCCGACGGCCTCACGAAGGAGGTGCCCGACATCGAGATCGAGCGCCTGCTCTGGGAGCACGCGGAGCCGGCGGCGGCCGCGAACGCGCTCGTCAGCGCCGCGCTCGACAGCGGAGGCCGCGACAACGTCTCGGTCATCGTCGTCGACGTCACGAAGGCGCCCTCGGTCGACGACGTCGACCGCACCGTGCCGCGGACGACGCTGCGCGACGAGGAGACGCGGCGGGCCTGATGGCGAGGCGGCTCCCCTCCGCGCCGCCGGTCCTGCCCGGCTTCTCGCACCTCCACGTGCTCGGCACGGGCGGGTACGCCGATGTCTTCCTCTACGAGCAGGCGCTCCCGCGCCGGCCCGTCGCCGTCAAGGTGCTGCTCGCCGAGCTCGTCGACGAGGACGTCCGCCGCTCGTTCCGCAGCGAGGTCAACCTCATGGGCCGCCTCTCGGCGCACCCCGGCATCCTCACCGTCCACAGCGCATCCGTCGCGAGCGACGGCCGCCCCTACCTCGTGATGGAGCTCGCGAACCCCGAGCTCGGCGAGCGGTTCCGCTCCGAGCCGCTCCAGCCCGAGGCGGCGCTGCGCGTCGCGATCCGCATCGGCGCGGCCGTCGAGACCGCCCACCGCGCGGGCGTGCTGCACCGCGACATCAAGCCCGCCAACATCCTCAGCACGGCCTTCGGCCACCCGGTGCTCAGCGACTTCGGCATCGCCGGCCTCCAGCACGACGCGACCGAGGCCGCGGGCGTCTCGGTGCCGTGGGCGGCGCCCGAGGTGCTCCGCGGCGAGACGGGCGGCACCGTCGCGACCGAGGTCTGGTCGCTCGCCGCCACGATCTTCTCGCTCATCGCCGGCCGCAGCCCCGCCGAGCAGCCGGGGCGCGCCAACGACCACGCGGCGCTCACCGAGCGGATCCTGGCCCACGACCTGCTGCCGTCGCGCGCCATCCCGGCGCCGCTGCGGCGCGTGCTCGACAAGGGCCTCGCCGCCAAGCCCTCCGACCGCTACGCGCGCGTCGAGGACATGCTCGTCGACCTGCAGGCCGTGCAGCGCGAGCTCGGCTTCGAGGAGACGCCGATCGAGGTCGAGATCGACGCGTGGGCCGCCGAGGCGCCCGCGCCCGACGCGGGCGTCGACGAGGACTCGGATGCGCTGCGGCTGCGCCAGCGCCGCTCCCGTCGGTCGGCGGGCATCACGGGCAGCCGGGTCGACATCTCGCAGTCGACGGGCCGGCGCGAGCCGCAGAAGCCCAAGCGCTTCGCGATCGGCCTCGGCATCGCCGTCGCGAGCGCGGTGGTGCTGGGCATCGTCGCGATCGCCGCGATCGCGCTGTCGAGCGTGTCGTCGCAGATCCCGCTCGTCGCCGAGATCGCCGTCGCGCCCGACTCGGGCCGGGTGTCGTTCACCTGGGAGGACCCGGGCCTCGTCGACACCGACACGTACCACGTGCGCACGTCCACGGGCGACGCCCTCATCCAGGGCGGGCGCGAGTTCACCCTCACCGGCGAGCCCGGCGAGGAGCTGTGCATCGAGGTCGCGGTCAACCGCGACGGCGCGACCGGCGAGGCGACCGAGGCCTGCGGGGAGCCGCTGCCGTGAAGCGCGGCACCGCGGGCGCCGCGCTCGGCACGCTCCTCGTCGCCGGCGTCGTCGCCGGAGCGGTGCTCAGCCCCGGCTACGCCGCCGTGGAGCCGCAGCTCGACGGCTCGAGCGTGTGGATCGCCGACGGCGAGGCCGGCGCGATCGGCCTCGCGAACACCGCGAACGCGACCATCGAGCGCGTGGTCGACGTCGGCGGCGTCGACGAGGCCCACCAGGCGACGAGCGGCACTGTCATCGTCGACCGCGATGCCTCGACCATCCGCGTCGTCCGCGACGGCGCCACCCGAGCGGACGCGGCCGTGCCGATCGCCTCGGGCGCCGACGTGCACGTGCGCGACGACCGCATCCTCATCACCTCGCCCTCCACCGGCGACGTGTGGCGCACGACGGTCGGCGCGGTCGCCGAGGGCGCGCGGCTCGAGGAGGAGGTCGTGGCGCTCGGCCGCGGCGGCGTCGCCGTGCTCGGCGAGCGCAGCGTGCTCGCCGCCTCGCCGGGGCTCGGCCGGGTGCTGCGCATCGACAGCGCGGGCGAGGTCGTCGCGACCGAGCGCGCGCCCGTGTCGCCCTCGGCGCCCGACCTGCAGCTCACGGCGCTCGGCGACGACTGGGTGCTCTACGACGCCGGCTCCGGCGTGCTCTCGACGAGCACGTGGCAGACGTCGGTCGACGCGAGCGGGGTGCGGCTGCAGCAGCCGGGACCCGCGGCGCCCGAGGTGCTGTACGCCGCCGACGGCACGCTCGTGCAGCAGGTGCTCGGCGTGCAGTCCTCCGAGGTGCTCGCCTCCGGCGCGAGCGGCCGTGCGGCGCGACCGGTGGTGTCCGACGGATGCGTGTTCTCGGCCTGGCGGGACGGCACGGCATGGCGCGCCTGCGACGCCCAGGAGCCGGTGGTGCTCGGCCTCGAGGGCGTCGGCGCCGAGGCCGACCTCCGGATCGTGCAGCGCGGCAGCGCGACGGCGCTCGTCGATCCCGCGAGCGGCGACGCCTGGGCGATCGACCGCGACGGCGAGCGCATCGAGGGGTGGCAGGTCGAGAGCGACGAGCCGACCCCCGAGCAGCCGACCGAGGGGGAGACGGTCGAGGAGACGGTCGAGGCCGCCCCGGCGCCCCCGGTCGCCGAGGACGACGAGCTCGGCGCCCGCCCCGGCGCCGTCACGGTGCTGCCGGTGCTGCTCAACGACAGCGACGCGAACGGCGACCCGATCGTGATCACCGACGTCACCGCGACGCCCGACGTGATCCCCGCCTCGATCACGCCCGACGGCCGCGGCATCCGCCTCGAGGGGCCGGAGGAGGGGGGCGTGCAGATCGCCTACCGGGTCTCCGACGGCACTGCCGGCGACGAGGCCGTCGCGACCGTCAGCATCCGCTCGGGGAACGAGCCGCCCGAGCTCGTGCGCCCGGCGCAGGCGACGCTCGAGGCCGGCGGCACGGTCGTGCTCGACGCCCTCGACGGCTGGCTCGACCCCGACGGCGACCAGCTCGCGGTCGTCGAGGCGACGGCCGCGGCGCCCGACCGCGTGAGCGTGCGCGCCGACGGCAGGCTCGAGTTCCGCGACGGCGGCGCGGGCGCGCAGCGCGAGGTGCAGGTGACCGTCACCGACGGGCGCACCACCGCGACCGCGCCCATCGCGCTCACCGTGCACGCCGGCGCCGTGCCGATCAGCGCGCAGCCCGTGACGGCCGTCACGCGCGTCGGCCAGCAGCTCGTGCTCGAGCCGCTGCTCGCCGCGCAGGGCGGCTCGGGCGAGCTGAGCCTGCACAACGTGGTCGCGAGCGGCCTGCCCGTGGAGCCGAGCCTCACCGAGGGCACCATCGCGGTCACGCCCACGGAGCCGGGCCTGCTGCGCTTCACCTACGTCGTCTCCGACGGCACGACCACGCAGGACGGGCTCGTCGCGGTGCGCGTGCTCGAGGGCGCCGACGCCTCCTCGCCGCCCGTGACGATGCCGTCGCGGGCCGCGCTGCCCTCGATCGGCTCCGTCGAGCTCGACGTCGACGACCTCGCGTTCGACCCGTCCGGCGGCGTGCTCGCGCTCTCGCTCGCCTCGAGCGGCTCCGATGCGGTGCGCGCGGAGGTCATCGACGGCGAGCGGCTGCGCCTCGGCCTCGCCGACGCGCTCGAGGGCGAGGCGACGGTGCGGTACACCGTCACCAACGGCATCCAGAGCTCCGCCGGCGAGCTGCGCATCTCCGCCGCGGGCGGCGCCTCGGTGCAGGCGCCCATCGCCCGCGACGACGCGGTCTCGGTGCGGCCCGGCGGGCTGGTCGAGATGCCGGTGCTCGTGAACGACGAGCATCCGGACGGCCTCGCCATCGCGCTCGAGCCGCAGGTGGTGGCGACGCCGGAGGCCGGCCTGCTCTTCGTTCACGGGGACCGGATGCGCTACGTCGCCGGCGAGGAGGCCGGCACGTTCACGGCCACCTACGCGGTGCGCGGTCCCGACGGGCAGACGGCCACGGCCGACATCGCCCTGCGGGTCGCGGCCGCGG
Organism: Agrococcus sediminis; assembly: GCF_007923295.1. Classification (GTDB taxonomy): domain Bacteria; phylum Actinomycetota; class Actinomycetes; order Actinomycetales; family Microbacteriaceae; genus Agrococcus; species Agrococcus sediminis. Next base: position 220,071 of record NZ_VOIR01000015.1, read on the forward strand.
CGCGCACGACGAACGCCGCGCCGGAGGCCCCGACCGTCGAGGCGCGCGTCGTCGCCGGCGCGAGCGTCGACCTCGAGCTGCCGATCTCGAACGCCGACCCGAACGGCGACCCGGTGCAGCTGCTCGGGCCGTCGACGGCGCCCGCGCTCGGGTTCGTGACGCAGGCCGGCCGGTCGACGCTGCGCTACCAGGCGGGCGACTACTCGGCGGGGACCGACGAGTTCCGCTACCGCGTCGTCGACGACCTGGGCGCGGTGGGCGAGGGGGTCGTGCGCGTGGCCGTGGTCGAGCCGTCGCCCGCGCTGCCGCCGGTGCTCGGCGCCGACGAGGTCGTCATGCGCCCCGACTCGACGCTCGTCGTGCCGGTGCTCGAGAACGACCGCGACCCGGCCGGGCTGCCGCTCGAGATCGTCGGGGTCGACACGGCCTCGCCGGGCGCCTCCGCCGAGGTGCGCGACGGCGCGGTGCACGTCGCAGCCGGCCCCGACAGCGCCGACATCGGCATCGTCGTCACGGTCGAGAACTCCGCCGGCACGTCCGCGGCGAGCTGGCTGCGCGTGGAGGTCGACCCGGCCGCGCCGCCGCCGCCGCCCGACGTCGAGGACGTGCAGGTGCCCATCCAGTCGATCGCCGACGCCGACGCCGTGCGCATCGATCCGCTCGCGTACGCGAGCGTGCGCGATGGGCGCTCCGACGTGCTCGAGGCGACCCTGCCGATGGCGGCCGCCGGCGTCGAGCTGCGCGAGGACGGCACCGTCGAGATCCCCGTCGGCGAGCGCACGCGGTTCGTGCCGTTCACGGTCGTGCGCACCGACGACCCCTCCGCCGTCGCGACCGGCATCATCGCGGTGCCCGGCAGGCTCGACGCCCTGCCGCAGCTGCGGCCCGGGGTGGCGCCGCTGTCGGTGCGCTCCGGCGAGACGCTCGAGATCGCGATCGACGACGTGGTCGACACCGTCGACGGCGACGGCGCGGTGCTCACCGACGCGAGCGCCGTGCGCGCGTCGCCGACGGACGGCTCCAACCCGGTGATCGACGAGCGCACGCTGCGCTTCGTGCCGCCGCCGGGCTACTACGGGCCGGCGAGCATCACCTTCGAGGTCACCGACGGCGACAGCCCGACCGATCCGGACGGGCGGGTCGGCACGATCGTGCTGCCGATCGAGGTGCTCGCGGGCGACGACGTGCCGCTCACGGTGCAGGGGGCGTACGTGCAGCTCGAGCCCGGCGCCGAGCGCGTCATCGACCTGACCCGCATCACCCGCGCGCCCGACCCGGACCGCCTCGACGGCGCCGGCTGGGAGGTGCTCGGCGACGTGCCCGCCGGCTTCGAGACCTCGGTGTCGGGCGCCGAGCTGACGGTGCGCGCGCTCGAGACCACGCCGGCCGGCACCACGGCCGAGCTGCAGCTCGGCGTGAGCGACGGCGCCGGGGAGGGCGTGCCGGGCGGCATCGTGCTCTCGGTGATCTCGTCGACCGCTCCGCGGGTGGCGCCGCTGCCCGACGAGGTGACGGTGCAGCGCGGCTCGAGCGCGCAGGTGGCGCCGCTCGCCAACGACGAGTCGTCGAACCCCTTCCCCGGCACGCCGCTGCGGCTCGGCGACCTCCGCACCGCAGGCGCCGCCGAGCGCGGCGTCGAAGCGAGCCTCGACGGCGGCACGGTGACGATCTCGGTCGGCGCGGGAGCCTCGATCGGCGCGACCATCGTGCAGGTGCTCGTGCTCGACGCCACCGGCGACCCCCGCCGCGGCGTGTGGAGCCCCATCACCGTGACCGTGCAGGACGTGCCGGATGCGCCGGCGCCGCCCGTGCAGGCGTTCGACGAGCACGTCGACGGCGTGGTGTTCATGACCATCGAGCCCCCGGCGGCGAACGGCAGCCCCGTGACGGGGTACCGGATCGTCGGCGACGGCGTCGACGTCGCGTGCGGCGCGGAGCCGCGCTGCCGCATCGACGGGCTGCCGCTCGGCCGCGACGTGCGGCTGCGCGCGATCGCGACGAACGCGCTCGGCGCGAGCGAGGCATCCGCCCCCTCCGAGCCCGTGCACGCCGACCGGCTGCCCGCGGCCGTGCCGCGCATCACGGCGACCCCGGCCGCGCAGCCCGGCGCCGTGCGCGTGCAGTGGCAGGGGGTCGCGCAACCGCAGGGCGGCACGCCCATCGAGGCCTACCTCGTGCGCATCACGGGCAGCGGCGTCGACCAGGTCATCCGCGTCGGCGCCGCCGAGCGCACCGTGACGGTGCCCGATCTCACGCCCGGCCGCGCGTACGCGGTCGAGGTGGCCGCGACGAACGACGCGGGCGTGCCCGACGCCGCGTGGCGCTGGCCCGCCGCGCCGGTGCCCATCACGGCGGTGGGGGAGCCCGGCACCGCGCCGGTGCTCATCACCGGACGCTCCGGCGGCTCGGTCACGGTGCGCTGGTCGGCCGTCGACGCCGGCGGCGCCGCCGCGGTCGGCTACACCGCGCGGATCGTGCCGGTCGCCGACGCTACCTCGCTCGACTGCGCGAGCACCGGCACCGGCACGCCTGCCGGCGGCGCGCAGCTGAGCGCCACGCTCTCGGTCGCCCAGGGCTCGCGGGTCGTCGTCGCGGTCACCGCCGACAACGGCTGGCACTGCTCGGTGTCGGTCTCCGATCCCGTCTTCGGCACGCCGGCGGCGATCGACGCCTCCCAGGTCGAGGTCGCCTCGGGCGACGCGCAGGTGCGCGACGACGCGCGCGACCTGCAGCTCACCCGCGCGCCCGCCGTGCCGGAGGGGCAGTGGATCGAGGCGCGCGTGCGCCAGTCGCCGCAGGCCACCGAGCCCGGCTGGCGCCAGGTCGCGCAGGGCGCGTGGCTCACGCCCACCACCACCTCGTTCGTCTACGGCCGCGACGCGAGCGTCGAGCTGCGCGCGTGCGCGCCGTCGGGCGCCGGCTCGGGCTCGGTGTGCTCGGCGCCCACGACCGTCGGCAGCGCGATGCCGCTGAGCCTGAGCGCGATCGTCACCGCCTGCCGGCCGCTCGTGCCGCTCGAGGCGACGGCGCCCCAGAACGCGACGCTGTCGGCGCGCGGCAGCGTCGTCGCCTCGTACCTCGTCGACGGTGCGTGGACCGCGGAGCAGCCCGCGAGCCAGCGCGTGCCCGCCGGGGCGACGCGGGTGCGGGCCACGGGCGTCGTAACCTATCTGGAGTCCGGGCCCCACAGGGACCCCGTGCCGACCGTGGCGGGATGCGGGCTGTGATCAAGAGTGAGGAGCCTGCCGTGAGCGTCGACGTCGCGAGCATCCAGGAGCTGGCGGAGCACGTCGTCGAGCGCGTCGAGCGGGTGCTGGTGGGCAAGCCGCACGTGGTGCAGCTCGCGCTCACCGCCATGCTCAGCCACGGCCACCTGCTCATCGAGGACAACCCGGGCACGGGCAAGACGTCGCTCGCCCGCGCGCTCGCCGCGTGCATCCACGGCACCGCGAGCCGCATCCAGTTCACCCCCGACCTGCTGCCCGGCGACATCACCGGCGTCAGCATCTGGAACCAGGGCACGCGCGACTTCGAGTACCGCCCGGGTCCGGTGTTCGCGAACGTCGTGCTCGCCGACGAGATCAACCGTGCGAGCCCGAAGACGCAGTCGGCGCTGCTCGAGGTCATGCAGGAGGGCCGGGTCACCGTCGACGGCATCACGCACCCGGTGCCGCAGCCGTTCATGGTGATCGCGACGCAGAACCCCATCGAGCACGCGGGCACCTACCAGCTGCCCGAGGCGCAGCTCGACCGCTTCGCGCTCAAGGCGTCGATCGGCTACCCCGACCACGCGTCGACACTGCGCATCCTCGCCGACTCGGGCGACGAGCAGTCGCCCGACGAGATCGTGGCGGTGGCGGATGCGCGGGCCGTGCAGGAGATGGCAGCCCGGATCCGGCAGGTCCACGTCGAGGCGTCGATCGTCGACTACGTGGCGCGGCTCGTCGAGGCGACGCGCGAGGCCGACGAGGTGCGGCTGGGGGTCTCCGTGCGCGGCGCGCTCGCGCTCGTGGGCACGTCGCGGGCATGGGCGGCCATCCACGGCCGCGACTACGTGACGCCGGACGACGTGAAGGCGCTCACGGTGCCGACGCTCGCGCACCGGCTCGTGCTGCAGCCCGAGGCCGAGTTCGACGACGTCCGGCCCGAGAGCATCGTGCAGCAGCTCATGCTCACGGTGGCGCCGCCCAGGCGCTGACGTGCGCTGGCTCGACGCCGCCACGCGAGCGATCACCCCGTGGGGGTGGGCGCTGCTGGCGACCGTCGCGATGGGCGCCGTGCTCGCGCGCTCGCTCGGCTGGACGGAGGCGCTCGTCGCCGCCGTCGCGGCCGCCGTGCTCGTGCTCGGCGCCATCCCGTGGATCGTCGGCGAGCGCTGGGCGCGCGCCCGCATCGGGCTGAGCGCCGAGCGCGTGCCGGTCGGCGCCGAGGCGCTCGCGCTCGTCGAGGTGTCCCGCCCCACCCGCGCGGCGACGCCGCGGCAGGTCGACCTCGACATCGGCGACGAGGAGGCGGTGCTCGAGATCCCGCCGCTCGAGGTCGGCGGCCGGGTGCTGCGCAGCGTGCCGCTCGACACGAGCCGGCGAGGGCTGCGCTCCATCGGTCCCGCGACGATCATGCGCACCGACCCCTTCGGCGTGCTCGAGCGCCGGCACCGGCTGACCGACACGCGCACCCTCGTCGTGCACCCGCGCGTCGTGCGGCTGCCGGGCGGCGCGGGCGGCATCGTGCGCGACCTCGACGGCGAGGCGGCTGCGGAGCGCACCGCCGACGACGTCTCCTTCCACAGCCTGCGCGAGTACGCGCCGGGCGACGACCGGCGGCTCGTGCACTGGCGCTCGAGCGCCCGCCACGGGGCGCTGCTCGTGCGGCAGTTCGAGCCGTCGCGCCGCGCCGACACCCTGATCGTGCTCTCCACCGACCCCGCCGAGTACGACGGCGACGACTTCGAGCTCGCACTGTCGCTCGTGGGCACGCTCGGCCTCGCGGCGATGGCCGACCGGCGCGCGCTCCGCGTCGTCGAGAGCCCGCGCACCGAGCGCGGGCCGGCGCAGCCGGTCGACTCGGCCACCCGCGAGCGCCTGCTCGACGCGCTCGCGGTGCTCGAGCCGCGCAGCGGCCACGGCATCGCCCAGGCGGCGCGCGCCTCGCGCGGCGCCGCGGCCGGCAGCGTCGCGTGGCTCATCACCGGCTCCACCGTGCCGCCGCGCACGCTCCGCACCGCGGCGAACGGCATGCCCGCGGGCGTCGTCTCGGTCGTCGTGCGCGCCGCGGTCGGCGCGCTGCCGTCGCGCTCGCGGCTCGGCGACGCCGACGTGGTCACGGTCGGCGCGATCGAGGACCTCTCGCGCGGCATGGGCTCGGCGGGCGGCACCCGATGATCGCGCGCGCCCCGAGCGTCGGGCTGCTGCTGCTCGCCATGGTCGCCGCGTGCCTGCCGATGTGGTGGATCTTCGGCACCCTGCAGCTCGTCGTGGCGCTCTCGGTCGCGCTGCTCGTCGGCACCGCCATCGCCTGGCTCGGCGCCGTGCGCCGCTGGAGCTCGCTGTCGATGCTGCTCACCGGGCTCGGCGCGCTCGCGCTGCTCGCCGTGCCGCTCACCGCCCCGCAGCGCATCGCGCGCGGCGAGTGGGCGCCGGCGCTGCTCGACGCGGGGGCGGCCGTCGTGCTCTCCTGGCGACGGCTGCTGACCATCGGGCTGCCCGTCGGCACCGACGACGCGCTGCTCATGGCGCCGGTGATCCTCGTGCTCTTCGGCGCGATCATCGGCGTCGCGATCGCGCTGCGCTCGCCGCGCGCCGAGGTGGCGGTGCTCGTGCCATCGGTGATCGCGACCTGGAGCATCCTCTGGGGGCCCCGCGACCTGCCGCTGCCCTGGCTCTCGGCGCTCGTGACGCTCACGCCGCTCATCGCGTACGTCACGGTCGTGCGCCAGGCCCGTCGGCGCAGCCGGGCACCCCGGGCGCTCTCCTCCCTCGCGCGCCGCGTCGGGGCCGGCGCCGTCGTCGCCATGCTCGCGGCCGGGGCGGCGGGCGCGGCCGGGGCGGTCGCCGACCTGCCGGAGCGCATCGTGCTGCGCGGCGACAGCCCCACGTCGGTGACGCTCGACGGCGCCTCGCCGATGGCCGCCTACCGCGGCTTCTGGGAGGCCGACGCGCGCGACGCCGGGCAGCTCACCGCCACCGGGCTCGAGCCCGGCGACCGCATCCGCCTCGCCGTGCTCGACGGCTACGACGGCGAGGTGCTGGGCGTCGCGCGCGCCGAGTTCGAGCGCGTCGCGAGCGCCGAGGAGGGCGAGGGGCGCCTGGTCGGCGTCACGGTCGGGGGGCTCTCGAGCCAGTGGCTGCCGGTCGTGGGCACGCCGTCGGCGATCCGCTTCGTCGGCGAGCGCTCCGACGTGCTCGCCGCCGGCCTGCACCGCGACGAGGCGCTCGACGCGCTGCTGGTCGAGCCCGGCATCCGGTCGGGGGACGGCTACCAGCTGCTCGTGCAGCCGGGACCGGCGGTCGTCGGCGCTGAGTCGCTCGCGGCGCTCGAGCCCGCCGACCCGGTCCAGGGCGTGCCGGCGCTGCCCGACGACATGCTCGCCGCGCTCGCGGCGTGGACGGGCGACGCCGCCGCGCCGGGCGCGCGCCTCCAGGCGATGGTCGAGGGCCTGCGGGCCGACGGCTACGTGAGCCATGGCGTCCTCGAGGAGGAGGCTCCGTCGCGCCCCGGGCACTCGCTCGAGCGGCTCGACCGGCTCTTCGACGAGACGATGATCGGCGACGCCGAGCAGTACGCGACCGCCGCGATGCTGCTGGCGCGCCAGCTCGGCTTCGACTCGCGCGTCGTGCTCGGCTTCACGCCCGAGATCGTGCCCGGCCAGCCGACGACCGCCGTCGGGTCGGACGCGGATGCGTGGATCGAGGTGCGCACGGAGGCCGGCTGGGTGGGCGTCGACGTCGTGCCCGAGGAGCGACCGATCCCCGAGCAGGATCAGGGCGCGCCCGCCGTGGTGGAGGAGCCGCCCGCGCAGCAGGCGCCCGCCCCGGCGCCGGGCGGGCAGGAGCAGGGCGCGGATCCGGCTGCGCCGAGCGCGCCGGAGGACACCGGAGCGGGCCTGTCGCGACTGCTCGAGACGCTCGCGGCGATCGCGGCGGTGCTCGGCATGCTCGCGCTCATCGCCGCGCTGCCGGTCGGCCTCATCGTCGCGAAGATCGTGCGCCGCCGTCGGCGACGGCGTGCGGAGGAGCCGCGCGACCGCGCGGAGGGCGCGTGGGCCGAGGTCGTCGACGGGCTGCGCGACCGCGGAGAGCTCGCCGAGACCGAGGGCACGCGCGTCGAGCAGGCGGGGGCGGACCCCCGCATGCGCGAGCTCGCGCACCGGGTCGACCGCGCCGTGTTCGCCGCGCAGCCGCCGACCGAGCCCGAGATCGACGCGGCCTGGTCGCTGAGCGCCGCGGTGCTCGCCGCGCGCGACGAGGGCGGCAGGCGGCTGCGGCCGCTGCTCGCCCGGCTGAACCCCGCCTCGCTCGTGCGCCGGTAGCGCTCTCCACAGGCGCGGGCACGCGCCGTGCGTCCCCGGGTGGACGCGGCGCATCCTGCCGCCATGGAGACCCGCATCGACCTGCCGAGGCCGCCCGTCGACCCCGAGCCCGCCTCGTTCCCGGTGCTCGCGAGCCTCGCGCCGGTGCTCGGCGCCGGGGCGATGTGGCTGCTGCTGCAGACGCCCACGGTGCTGGTGTTCGCGCTGCTCGGCCCCGTGATCGCGCTCGCCTCGCTCGGCGACGGGCGGCGGGTGCGGCGACGGCGCCAGCGCCGGGAGGCGGCGAGGTGGCGCGCCGAGATCGCCGACGCCCAGGCCCGCGTCGACGCGGCGCTCGACGCGCGGCGGCGCGAGCTCCGCTCCGCGAGCCCCGGCCCGCGCGCGGTCGCGGCGAGGCCGCCGCACGACCCGCACCGCTGGCGTCGGTCCGCGGATGCGCCGGTGCCCGTCGTGCTCGGCACGGGACCGCTGCCGAGCGGCATCGTCGTCGACGGCGCCGTGCCCGCCGCCGACCCCGCGGTGCGCCGCCTCGGCGCGGCCGAGCAAGCGGCGCGGCTGCGGTCGGCGGCCGCAGTCGTCGACGGACCCGTCGTCGCCGACGCCCGCGACGGGCTCGGGTTCGTCGGCCCGCTGCCGGTCGCGACCGCGCTCGCGCGGTCGGCGCTCGTGCAGGCGCTCGATGCGGTGCCGCCGGACGCCGCGGAGGTGATCGCGCCCGACGACATCGCGTGGGACTGGCTCGACGGCGTCCCGCACCGGCTGCACCGCGAGCCCGGCACCGCTGTGCGCATCGTGGGCGACGGCGTCGAGGTGACGATCGCCGTCGCGCCGGACGCGTCCCTCCTGCCGCGCGAGTGCCGCACGGTCGTGCGCGCCGCGCTCGACGTGGCGCGCACGGGGGAGCGATCGTGCGCGCCGGCCGCGATCACGGCGCTCGAGGCGGCGCAGGCGGTCGAGACCCTCGCGAGCGCCGCCGAGCACGCGGGGCTGAGGCGCTCCGGCGGGCTGCCGTCGCGCGTCGAGCTCGACGCGCTGCCGGTCGCGGCGGGCGGGCTCGCCGCGACGTTCCTCGCCGCCGAGGCCCCCATGGAGCTCGACCTCGTGCGCGACGGCCCGCACGCGGTGGTCGGCGGCACGACGGGCTCCGGCAAGAGCGAGCTGCTCATCGCCTGGGTCGCCGCGATGGCGGCGGGGCGCTCGACCGAGGAGGTCTCGTTCCTGCTGGTCGACTTCAAGGGCGGCGCCTCCTTCGCGCCGCTCGAGGGGCTCGCGCACTGCGTCGGGGTCATGACCGACCTCGACGACGGCGGTGCGCGGCGCGCGATCGAGAGCCTCCGCGCGGAGCTGCGCCGGCGCGAGCGGCTGCTCGCGGGCCAGGGGGCGCGCTCGATCGACGAGGCGGTCGGCGTGCCGCGCCTCGTGATCGTCGTCGACGAGTTCGCGGCGATGCTGCAGGAGCTGCCCGACCTGCACCGGCTGTTCGTCGACCTCGCCGCCCGCGGCCGCTCGCTCGGCGTGCACCTCGTGCTCTGCACGCAGCGGCCGGCCGAGGCGGTGCGCGACGCGCTGCTCGCCAACTGCGGCATCCGCATCTCGCTGCGGGTCACCGACGAGCACGACGCCGTCGCCGTCACCGGCAGCGCCGAGCCGGCCGCCATCCCGCTCGACGCGCGCGGACGCTGCATCGTCCGCGTCGCGGGCGGCGAGACCCGCGCGGCGCAAGCGGCGATCGCGAGCCCCGCCCACCTCGAGCGGCTCGTCGCCGCGTCGGCGGGCCTGCCGCGCCCCGCGAGGCCCTGGTGCGAGCCGCTGCCGGCGCGGCTGCCGCTCGCCGACGTCGATGCCGAGGACGGGGCGAGCCCAGGCGCGGGCGGCGCGGTGCGGCTCGGGCTCGTCGACCGGCCGGCCGAGCAGCGCGTCGCACCCGTGCGGTGGCGACCGGCGCTCGACGGGCCGCTGCTCGCCGTCGGCGGCGCCGCGAGCGGCCGCTCCACGCTCGCCGAGCTCGTCGCGGCGCAGCTCGGCACCGCCGTCGTCGACCGCGAGGATGCGCTGTGGGACGCGCTCCAGGAGCCCGGCCCGCTCGTCGTCGACGACCTCGACCTGCAGCTCGCGCGGCTCGGGGAGGAGCAGCAGGCGGTCGTCGTGCAGCTGCTGCAGCGGCGCATGCGCGAGGGAGTGCCGGTCGCGCTCACCGCCCGCCGCGTCTCGAGCGCGATGGCGCAGGTCGCGCCGCTCGCCGAGCTGCGCATCCTGCTGCGCATCGCGAGCCGTCAGGAGCACATCGTCGCCGGCGGCACCGGCCAGCTCCACGACGCCTCGCTGCCGCCCGGCGCCGGCTGGCTGCACGACGAGCGCGTGCAGCTCGCGCTGCCCGAGGCGCCGGTGCCGCGCCGTCGGCCGCGCTCGGTGCCGCTGCGCTCCGAGCGCGTCGCGGTGGTGCTGGGCGCGGGCGCCGACGTGCCGGCCGCGCTCGCGCGGGCGGCGGCGAGGCCGGGGGCGGATGCGTCGGCCGACGTCGTGCTCGGCACGGTCGGGGAGTGGGAGGCGGCCTGGGGCGAGCTCGACCGGCTGCGCGCCGAGCGCCCCGTGGTCGTCCTCGGTGTCGACGAGCGCCAGCTGCGGCAGGTGCTGCGGCACGCGCCCGCGCCGCCGCCGATGCGCACGGCGCCCGCCTGGGTGCTCGAGGGCGGTCGCTTCGAGCGGCTCCGCTACGCCAGCAGCGAGGCGACCGGTGCGGCGTGAGCGCCGAGCGCCGAGGCGACGCCCTCGTGAGCGACGCGGCCACCGGCCGTGTTCAGTCCCGCCGCCAGGCCCGCATCCGCTCGCAGCGCCTCGCGCCAGCCGAGGTCGGCGATCCGCACGGTGGCGTGCAGCGTGGCGTTCGTGAGCGCCTCGGTCGACGTGCGCGGCACGGCGCCGGGCAGGTTCGCGACGCACGCGAAGACCGTCCCGTGCACCCGGAAGCTCGGCTGCCGGTGCGTCGTCGGGCGGGAGTCGGCGAAGCACCCGCCCTGGTCGATCGCGATGTCGACGAGCACGGAGCCCGGCCGCATGCGCGCGACGAGCTCGGTGGAGACGAGCTTCGGCGCCCGCGCGCCGGGGATGAGCACCGAGCCGATCACGAGGTCGGCGTCGGCGACCGCCTGGTCGACGGTGACGCGGTTGGAGTGCAGCGTCTGCACGCGGCCGCCGTAGAGGGCGTCGAACTGCCGCAGCCGCGGCAGCGAGACGTCGAGCACGGTGACGCGCGCGCCGAGGCCGACGGCCATCTCGACCGCCGCCGTGCCCGCGACGCCGCCGCCGAGCACGACGGTGTGGCCGGCGCGCGTGCCCGGCACGCCGCCGAGCAGCAGCCCTGCGCCGCCGGCGGGCGCCGTCAGCAGCGAGGCGCCCTGCGTCACCGACAGGCGGCCGGCGACCTCGCTCATGGGCGCGAGCATTGGCAGCGACCCGTCGGGCGCCCGCACCGTCTCGTAGGCGATCGCGGTCGTGCCGCGCTCGAGCAGCGCCTGCGCGAGCTCCGGCGCCGCGGCGAGGTGCAGGTAGGCGAAGAGCGTCAGGTCGTCGCGCAGCAGGCCCAGCTCGTGCTCGACCGGCTCCTTGACCTTGAGCACCAGCTCGGCCGACCACGCCTCCTCGGGCGTCGCGACGATCCGCGCGCCGGCAGCCTCGTAGGCCTCGTCGGGGATGCCGCTGCCGGCGCCCGCGCCCGTCTCGACCAGCACCTCGTGGCCGTGCGCCACGAGCTCCGTGGCACCGGTCGCGGTGAGCGCGACCCGCGCCTCGTCGGTCTTGATCTCGCGCGGGACGCCGACGAGCATCAGGCCGTCTTCGACGAGGCCATCGCGCGGTCGATCACCTCGACGGCCTCGCGCAGCTGGTCGTCGGTGATCGCGAGGCTCGGCAGGAACCGCAGCACGTTGTAGTCCGTGCCCGCGGTGAGCACGAGCACGCCGTCGAGGCCCGCCGCCTGCGAGATCGGCGCGGCGGGGATCGGCGCGCCCGACTCGGGGTCGATGAGCTCGACCGCGAGCATCGCGCCGCGGCCGCGCACCTCGATGATCTCGGGGTGGCGCTCGGCCAGCTCGTCGAGCAGGGGCCGCAGCACGCGCTCGATGCGCTGCGCCTCGCCGTTCAGGTCGTTCGCCTCGATCTGCTCGAAGACCGCGACGGCGGCGGCGCACGAGACGGGGTTGCCGCCGAACGTGCCGCCGATGCCGCCGGTGTGCACGGAGTCCATGATCTCGGCGCGGCCGGTGACGCCCGCGAGCGGCATGCCGCCGGCGATGCCCTTCGCCGAGAGCACCATGTCGGGCACCCAGCCGAAGTGCTCGGAGGCGAACGTCGCGCCCGTGCGGCAGATGCCGGACTGCACCTCGTCGGCGATCATGACGACGCCGTTGGCCGTGCACCACTCCTGCATCGCCGGCAGGTAGCCGTCGGCGGGCACGATGAAGCCGCCCTCGCCCTGGATCGGCTCGATGACGAGGCAGGCGAGGTCGCTCACGCCCACGTGCTTCTCGAGGTAGTACTGGGTGCGCTCGGCCGCCTCGGCGCCGTCGAGGCCGTCGTGGAGCGGGTAGGAGCCCGGCGCGTGGAAGATGTCGGAGGCGAGCGGGCCCATGCCGGTGGCGTAGGGCGCGGGCTTGAAGTTCATCGTCATCGTCAGGTTCGTGCGGCCGTGGTAGCCGTGCTCGACGACGGCGACCGCGCGGCGGCCCGTGAACTTGCGCGCGATCTTGACGCCGTTCTCGACGGCCTCGGAGCCGGAGTTGACGAAGAACGACTTCTTGTCGTGGTCGCCGGGTGTGTGGGCGGCGAGGTACTCGGCGACGCGCACGTACGGCTCGTAGGGGGTCGTGCCGAACAGCGAGTGCGTGAGCTTGCCGACCTGGTCGCGCACGGCCGCGACGACCGCGTCGTTCGTGTGGCCGACGGTCGTGACGCCGATGCCGCAGCCGAGGTCGATGAAGCGGTTGCCGTCGACGTCGGTGATGATCGCGTCATGCGCCTCCGCGATGAACACGGGCAGCTGGTGCGGGATGCCCTGGGGGACGGCGGCGGCCTTGCGCTCGAGGAGCGCGCGGCTGTTCGGGCCGGGGATCTCGGTGACGACGGAGCGGGACGGCGCGGAAACGGCGGTGTCGGTCATGTGCCCGATCCTACGCCGCCGCGCGGCCTACGCTGGGGCCATGCCCATGCGCCACGCCTACGCCGTCGATGTCGAGTGGACCGGTGCCGGTGCCGAGGGCACCAGCACCCACCGCTCCTACACCCGCGACCACGTGGTGCGGGTCGACGGCCTGCCCGACATCCTCGGCTCGGCCGACCCGACCTTCCGCGGCGACCGCGGCCGCCACAACCCCGAGCAGCTGCTGCTCGCGGCGCTCGCGCAGTGCCACATGCTCAGCTACCTCCACCAGGCGGCGAGCCGCGGCATCGTCGTCACCGCGTACCGCGACGCGGCGACGGGCGAGATGGAGACCGCCGGCACCGGCGGCCGCTTCACGCGCGCGGTGCTGCACCCGGTGGTGACCATCGCGGATGCGGGCCGGGCGGCGGACGCGCTCGACGCGCACCTGCAGGCCGGCCGCGACTGCTTCATCGCCGCATCCGTCGCCTTCCCCGTGCTCCACGAGCCGACCATCGTCGTCGACGGCGAGATCGTCGCCCGGCACTCCGCTGCAACGGGCGGGGAGCGCTGATGGCCGAGCGCGCGCCGATCGGCGAGCGCCGCCGCATCCTGCTGCTCGGGTCGACCGGCTCGATCGGCACGCAGACGCTCGACGTCGTGCGCGCGAACCCGCGCCGGTTCGAGGTCGTCGGCCTCGTCGCGGGCAGCGACCGCGCGGGCCTCGAGGCCCAGCAGGCCGAGTTCGGCGGCGAGGCGGCGCTCGGCGCCGACGCGGCCGTGACGATGATCGAGTCGGTCGAGTGCGACGTCGTCGTCAACGGCATCACCGGCTCCGTCGGCCTCGCGCCGACCCTCGCCGCCCTCGACGCCGGCCGCACGCTCGCGCTCGCCAACAAGGAGTCGCTCATCGCCGGCGGCGACCTCGTGATGTCGCGCGCGGCGCCCGGGCAGATCGTGCCGGTCGACTCCGAGCACTCCGCGATCGCGCAGTGCCTGCGCGCCGGCGACCACGGCGAGGTGCGCCGGCTCGTGCTCACCGCGTCGGGCGGCCCGTTCCGGGGCTGGAGCCGCGAGCGCATGGCGGCCGTGAACCCCGCGGATGCGCTGGCCCACCCGACGTGGGACATGGGCCCGATGGTCACGACGAACTCGGCGACGCTCGTGAACAAGGGGCTCGAGGTCATCGAGGCGCACTTGCTGTTCGACGTGCCCTTCGATCGCATCGACGTGACGGTGCACCCGCAGTCGATCGTGCACTCGATGGTCGAGTTCGTCGACGGCTCGACGATCGCGCAGGCCTCGCCGCCCGACATGCGGCTGCCGATCTCGCTCGGCCTCGACTGGCCGCACCGCGTCGAGGGCGTCGGCGCGCCGCTCGACTGGACGCGCGCGTCGACGTGGACGTTCGAGCCGCTCGACGAGGATGCGTTCCCGTCGGTCGCGCTCGCGAAGCGCGTCGGGCGGGCCGGCTCGACGTTCCCGGCCGTCTTCAACGCCGCGAACGAGCAGGCGGTGCAGGCCTTCCACCTCGGCGAGATCGGCTTCCTCGACATCCTGCCGGCGGTCGAGCGCGTGCTCGAGCAGCACGAGCCGGGCGAGCTGACGGTCGAGCACGTGCTGCAGGCCGAGCGCTGGGCGCGCCGCGCCGCCGACGAGATCTGCGGCGTCGGCCGGTGACGGTCGAGGTCCGACGAGCGACGGCGGCGGATGCGTCGAGGCTCGCGGCGTCGGAGCCTCCCGGCGCCGCTGTGGCCGCGTCGCACCTGCGCCGGCAGGAGGCGGGCGAGGTGCTCTTCCTCGTCGCGCTCGAGGTCGGCGAGCCGCTCGGCTCTGGCGTGCTCGTGCTCGGCGACGTGCCCGAGCTGCGCCACCTCTTCGTCGACGAGGTCGCGCGCGGCCGTGGCATCGGCGCCTCGCTCATCGGCGCTGCCGAGCGGGAGGCGGCGGCGATGGGGGCGACGCTCGTCGAGCTCGGCGTGGGCGTCGACAACCCGAGAGCGGCCGCGCTCTACCGCCGCCTGGGCTACGTCGAGACGGGAGAGCGCTCGACGACGACGTACGAGTACGTCGACCGCGATGGCGTGCGCCGCACCGCGACGGAGACGGACGTGCACATGCGGAAGCGACTGCGAGGCTGACGCGGCGCACGGGGCGGGCGTCAGCCCGAGCGGTCGAGCACGGGGCGGGCGTCAGCCCGAGCGGTCGAGCACGACGCGCACGTCGGCGGCGTCGATCGCCGCGATGACCTCGCCGGCGTCGTCCCACCAGCGCGCGTAGTGGTCGGGGTCGCGGTTGATCTGCACCGCGTGCGCGACGCGCGTCGGCGCCATCGCGTCGCGGCCCTCGAGCTCGGCGAGCGCCCGGTAGAAGAGCACGGCCGAGCCGTACGCATCCATGCGCACCTCGTAGGGCCCCCAGCCGTCGCGCTGCTGGAAGAGGCCGCGCGAGTCGGGCCCCGCCTCGTCACCGCGATCGAGCACGCGCAGGCTCGACTCGCCCATCGCCGTCATGACCGCGAGCTGCACGTCGCGCTCCGACATGCCGAGGTCGCGCCCGGCCTGCATCACGATCGCGGCGTTCGCGAGCTGCTGGCCGCTCCAGCCGGCGACCGCGGCCGGCAGCCTGCCCTCGACGGTCGCGCTCTGCTGCGCGGGGTCGGGCGCGGGGCGCGCGACGATCCACGCGAGCAGCACCACGAGCAGCAGCCCGATGGCGCCCAGCACGATGCCGCGGCCGTCGGAGGACGACCGGGGGACGCGCTCGGCGACGCGTGCAGGGCCAGCTGCCATGCGCGTCAGCGTAGGCACATCGGCTATGGGGCTAGCCTGAGCGGCGATGGAAGCCGTCCTCCTCTACATCCTGGGCGTGCTCGTCGTCGTGGTCGGCCTCGCCGTCTCGATCGGCCTGCACGAGCTGGGCCACCTGTGGCCCGCGAAGGCCTTCGGCGTGCGCGTCGGCCAGTGGATGATCGGCTTCGGCCCGACCCTGGTCTCCTTCCGCCGCGGTGAGACCGAGTACGGCGTGAAGGCCATCCCGCTCGGCGGCTACATCTCGATGTCGGGCATGTTCCCGCCGCTCAAGGCCGGCGGGGAGTCGAGGGATGCGTCGACGGGCTTCTTCGACACGCTCGTGCAGGATGCGCGGGCCACGAGCGCCGACTCCATCCACGAGGGCGAGGAGGGCAGGGCGTTCTGGCGCCTCGCCACCTGGAAGCGCATCGTGATCATGCTCGGCGGGCCGCTCATGAACCTGCTGCTCGCGATCGTGCTCTACGGCGTCGTGCTGAGCGGCTTCGGCATCGCGGTGCCGTCGACGACCGTCTCGACCGTCTCGGAGTGCGTGATCCCGGCGTCGGAGGAGCGGCAGGAGTGCGAGGCCGCCGATCCGCTCGCGCCCGCGGCCGAGGCGGGCATGCTCCCGGGCGACACGATCGTCAGCATCGGCGGCGAGCCGGTCGCCGGGTGGGAGGACGTGCAGTCCGCGATCCGCGAGCTCGCGGGCCGCGAGACGGCCTTCGTCGTCGAGCGCGACGGCGCCGAGCGGACGCTCCAGGTGACGCCGCTCGCGACCGAGCGCTACGTCTTCGACGACCGCGGCGAGCAGGTCGAGGTCGACGGGGAGCCCGTGACCGAGACGGTCGGGTTCGTGGGCGTCGGTCCGCAGTACGTCGTCGAGCAGCAGCCGCTCGGCGCGGTGCTGCCGGCGGTGGGCGACAACGTCGTGCGGGTGGGCGAGCTGATCCTCAACCTGCCCCAGCGGCTCGTCGACGTGGCCGAGGCGGCCTTCGGGCCGGGGGAGCGCGACCCGAACGGGCCCATGTCGGTCGTCGGCGTCGGCCGCATGGCGGGCGAGATCGCGGCGCTCGACCAGGTGCCGGTGCTCGAGCGCATGAGCGCGATGCTGCAGCTGCTCGCGAGCCTCAACGTGGCGCTGTTCGTCTTCAACCTCATCCCGCTCATGCCGCTCGACGGCGGGCACATCCTGGGCGCGATCATCGACGCGGTGCGGCGCGGGTGGGCGAAGGTGCGCGGCACCGTCGCGCAGCCGCTCGACACCGCGAAGTGGGTGCCGGTGACGCTCGTCGTCACGGGCGTGCTCGGCGTGATGAGCGCGCTGCTCATCTACGCCGACATCGTGAAGCCCATCAGCCTCTTCGGCGGGTAGGGCCGCGGCTCAGCCGTCGCGCCAGCGCGCTGACTCGTCGCCGAGCAGGTCGAGGCCGTCGAAGAGGTCGGGGGCGGGCGCCGCCGCGGGAGGCGCGGATGCGGCCGGTGCCGCCGACGGCGCGGCGCGCGTCACGCCGCCGAACCCGGGCCCCGCATCCGGCACCAGGCCGCGCTGGTAGGCCGCGGCCGCGCCGTTCGCGAGCCGGTCGGCGGCCTCGTTGAGCGGGTGGCCCGCGTGGCCGCGCACCCACTCGAAGCGCACCACGCCGCCCGCGGCCCTCCGCGCAGCCATCAGCCGGTCGAGCTCCTCGAGCAGCTCGCGGTTCATCACCGGCTTGCCGTCGGCCTTCCGCCAGCCCTTGCGCTTCCAGCCCGCCATCCACTTCGTCACCGAGTTGATGACGTACTGGCTGTCGCAGAGGATGAGCAGCTCGTCGACGCCCGCGCTCTGGCGCAGCAGGTCGACGACCGCGGCGAGCTCGCCGATGTTGTTCGTGCCCTGCGGCTGCCCGCCCGCGGCCCAGCGCGCCTCGTCGACGTACCAGCCCCAGCCGGTGGGGCCCGGGTTGCCGAGGGAGGAGCCGTCTGCTGCTGCGGTGATCACCCATCGAGTGTGCCAGCCGATCGCGGCGGTCCTGACAGGAGCGGAGCGTAGGCTTGCACCATGGCAGCCATCAACCTCGGGAGCCCCGCCCCGCTCACGCTCGCGCCGCGTCGCAAGACCCGGCAGATCAAGGTGGGGAAGGTGCTCGTCGGGGGCGACGCGCCCGTGTCGGTGCAGTCGATGACGACGACCAAGACCACCGACAT
The DNA here is from genome assembly GCF_007923295.1 of Agrococcus sediminis. GTDB lineage: Bacteria > Actinomycetota > Actinomycetes > Actinomycetales > Microbacteriaceae > Agrococcus > Agrococcus sediminis. Next base: position 237,712 of record NZ_VOIR01000015.1, read on the forward strand.
CAACGCGACGCTGCAGCAGATCGCCGAGCTCACCGCCACCGGCTGCGACATCGTGCGCGTCGCCGTGCCGAGCCAGGACGACGCGGATGTGCTGCACATCATCGCGAAGAAGAGCCAGATCCCGGTCATCGCCGACATCCACTTCCAGCCGAAGTACGTGTACCAGGCGATCGACGCCGGCTGCGCGGCCGTGCGCGTCAACCCCGGCAACATCCGCAAGTTCGACGACCAGGTGGGCGAGATCGCCAAGCGCGCGAAGGCCGCGGGCGTCAGCCTCCGCATCGGCGTGAACGCGGGCAGCCTCGACCCGCGCCTGCTCGAGAAGTACGGCAAGGCGACGCCCGAGGCGCTCGTCGAGTCGGCGGTCTGGGAGGCGAGCCTGTTCGAGGAGCACGACTTCCACGACTTCAAGATCTCGGTCAAGCACAACGACCCGGTCGTGATGGTGAAGGCGTACCGCATGCTCTCCGAGCGCGGCGACTGGCCGCTGCACCTCGGCGTGACCGAGGCCGGCCCCGCCTTCCAGGGCACGATCAAGTCGGCGACCGCCTTCGGCATCCTGCTCTCCGAGGGCATCGGCGACACCATCCGCGTCTCGCTCTCGGCGCCGCCCGCCGAGGAGGTCAAGGTGGGCCTGCAGATCCTGCAGTCGCTCAACCTGCGCGAGCGCAAGCTCGAGATCGTCTCCTGCCCGTCGTGCGGCCGCGCCCAGGTCGACGTCTACACGCTCGCCGACGACGTCACCGAGGGCCTGAAGGACGTGCAGGTGCCCCTGCGCGTCGCGGTCATGGGATGCGTCGTGAACGGCCCGGGCGAGGCGCGCGAGGCCGACCTCGGTGTCGCCTCGGGCAACGGCAAGGGCCAGATCTTCATCAAGGGCGAGGTCGTGAAGACCGTGCCGGAGTCGGAGATCGTCGCGACCCTCATCGAGGAGGCGCGCAAGCTCGCCGACGAGCAGGGCCTGCCCGCGGGCGAGGCCGAAGTCATCACCGTCTGACGTGACGGCCGCGCCCGAGGAGCAGCCGGCGGCGCACCCGGCGCAGCGCCGCACGCTCACCGTGCTGTCGATCGCGCAGGCGCTCGGCGGCCTCTCGAACGGCGTCGCGCTCGGCGTGGGCTCGCTGCTCGTCGCCCAGGTGACCGGGCGGGAGGAGCTCGCGGGCCTCGCCGCGACCCTGCTCACGCTCGGCGGTGCTGCGCTCGCGGTGCCGCTCGCGAAGCTCGCGCAGCGGCGCGGCCGCCGCGTCTCGCTCACGACCGGCGCGCTGCTCGCGCTCGCGGGCGCCGTGACGCTCGCCGTCGGCGGCGCGCTCGACGCGCCGTGGCTCGTGCTGCCGGGCTTCTTCGTGCTCGGCGGCGCGATGGCGGTCAACCTGCAGTCGCGCTTCGCCGCCACCGACCTGTCGACGCCCCAGCGGCGCGGCCGCGACCTCGCGCTCGTCGTCTGGATGACGACGATCGGCGTGATCGTCGGCCCCAACCTCATCGGGCCGGGCGATGCGCTCGGCGTCTCGCTGGGCCTCCCGAGCCTCGTCGGGGCGTACGTCATCTCGGCCGCCGCGATGGCGGTCACGGCGGCGGTGCTGTGGTCGTCGCTGCGGCCCGACCCGCTGCTGGAGAGCCGCATGGGCGTGCCCGTCGAGGCCGAGGCTCCGCGCCTGCGCCTCGCGGCGCATCCGCGCGCCCTCGCCGCCGTCCTCGCGGTCGCCGCGGCGCACGCGACCATGGTGGGCGTCATGGCGCTCACGCCGGTGCACCTCGACCACGCCGGCCAGGCGCTCGGCGTGATCGGCTTCACGATGAGCGCCCACACCGCCGGCATGTACGCCCTCTCGCCCGTCTTCGGATGGCTCACCGATCGCGTCGGGGCGCGGGCGACCGTGCTCGCGGGCGCGGGCATCCTGCTGCTGTCGGTGCTCGCCAACCTGCTGCTGCCCGTCGCGCTCGCGCCCGTCGGGCTCGCGCTGCTCGGCCTCGGCTGGAGCGCCTCGACCGTCGCCGGCTCGACGCTCGTCGCCGCCGCCGTCGAGCCGCGCCTGCGGCCCGCGCTCCAGGGGCGCAGCGACCTCGTGATGGGGCTCTCGGGCGCCGCCGCCGGCGCCGCCGCCGGCCCGCTGCTGGGCCTCGCGGGCTACGGCGGGCTCAACCTCGCGATGCTCCCGGTGATCGCGACGGTCGCCGTCGCGGCGGTGCTCGCCACCCGCTCAGCACGAGCAGATAGCGTGACCGGGGCGACAGCCCCCACGACCGACTGAAGGAGCGCCGCGTGTCCAATGCAGTCCCCGGCAGGGACCCGATCACGCCCGAGGAGCTCGAGCGCGCCAAGGCCATCGTGCGGTCGATCGAGCAGTCGTTCCAGTCGACCGTCGTCGGCCAGCACCAGCTGCTGCGCTCCCTGCTCGTCGCGCTCCTGACTGGCGGCCACGTGCTCATGGAGTCGGTGCCGGGCCTCGCGAAGACGACCGCGGCCGCGACCCTCGCGCGCTCGGTCTCGGCCTCCTTCCACCGCATCCAGTGCACGCCCGACCTGCTGCCGAGCGACATCGTCGGCACGCAGATCTACGACCAGCACTCGGGGGACTTCCGCACGCAGCTCGGCCCCGTGCACGCGAACTTCGTGCTGCTCGACGAGATCAACCGCTCGAGCGCGAAGACGCAGTCGGCGATGCTCGAGGCGATGCAGGAGCGGCAGACGTCGATCGGCGGCGAGACGCACGCGCTGCCGGAGCCGTTCCTCGTGCTCGCGACCCAGAACCCCATCGAGCAGGAGGGCACGTACACCCTGCCCGAGGCGCAGCTCGACCGCTTCCTGCTCAAGGAGGTGCTCACCTACCCGTCGCCGACGGAGGAGGCCGAGATCGTGCGTCGCGCCGAGACCGGCGTGTTCGAGCGCGGCCACGACGGGCCGGTCGCCTCGCTCGACGACGTGCGGTTCCTGCAGTCGCTCGTGAAGCGCGTCTACGTCGACCAGGCGATCACGAACTACGTCGTGCAGCTCATGTACGTCACGCGGCACGCCGAGGAGTACATCGGGGCGCAGCTCGCGGGCTACATCGAGTACGGGGCGAGCCCACGCGGCTCGCTGTCGTTCTCGATGGCGTCGCGCGCGCTCGCGCTCGTGCAGGGCCGCGACTGGGTGATCCCGGAGGACGTCAAGGACCTTCGCCACGCCGTGCTGCGCCACCGCCTCATCCTCGGCTACGAGGCCGAGGCCGACGGGGTCGCGAGCGAGCAGATCATCGACGCCGTCTTCGGCGCCGTGCGCACGCCGTAGGAGCGGTCGATGGAGCGACGTCTGCGCAAGGTGAAGACCACCATGTCGATCCACGCGCACCGCCGCACCCTCGAGCTGCTCGACGGCGAGTACGCCTCGATCCACCACGGCCGCAGCCACGACTTCGACGACCTGCGCGAGTACCAGCCGGGCGACGAGGTCAAGGACATCGACTGGAAGGCGACGGCGCGCAGCCACGTGCCGCTCATCAAGCGCTACATCGCGTCGCGCCAGCACACGCTGCTGCTGGTGGTCGACTCCGGCCGCAATATGGCCGCGACCGCCGAGTCGGGGGAGTCGAAGCGCGAGATCGCCATCCTCGTCGCCGGCGTGCTCGGCTACCTCGCGACCCGGCATGGCGACCGCGTCGGGCTGCTCATGGGCGATGCGTCGCGCACCGAGAGCATGCAGGAGGGCGGCTCGGAGGCGCACCTGGAGCGCATGCTCCGCCGCGTCGACGACGCGATCGGCCTCGACGGCCCGCACTCGCACCTCGAGGTCGTGCTCGAGCACGCCGTGCGGCGCATGCGCCGGCGCTCGCTCATCGTCGTCGTCGCCGACGACCTCGCGTACACGCACGACCTCGACGTGCACCTCGGCAGGCTGCACGCCCGCCACGAGGTGCTGTGGGTGTCGATCGGCGACGCCGACCTCATGGCGCGCGCCGGCGACCACCGCGACCTCGTCGGCGTCGACTCCGGCGTCGGGCTGCCGCCGTTCCTCCGCCGCGACCGGGGGCTCCGGCGCGCGTTCGACGAGCAGACCGCGCTCCGCCGCGAGCGCCTCGAGGCGGGCCTGCGCTCGCTCGGCATCGCGTCGGTGCGCGTCGGCTCCTCGGCGTCGGCGATCGGGAGCCTCTTCCGCCTGCTCGAGAGGCACCGCCGTGCGCGCCGCTGACGCGCAGGCGCTCGCGCTGCTGCCGGCGCCCGACACGTACGGCCCCTTCGGCTACGGGCCGTGGTGGGTGCTCGGCGGCGTGCTGCTGCTGCTCGTGCTCGCCGCCTACGCCTTCGCCTGGCTCTGGACCCGGCCGCGCGGCCTGCTCGAGCCGCCGCCGCCCCCGCCGGTGCCGATCGACGTGCGGAGCGTCAAGGAGAAGTACCTGGGCCTCATCGACGAGGTGGCCAAGGAGCACGCCGACGGCGAGCTCGACCCGCGGGCGCTCGCGCAGCGGCTCAGCCTCGTGCTGCGGTTCTTCGCCCACGAGTCGACGGGCGTCGTGGCCGAGGTCATGACGCTGCGCGACCTGCGCTCGGCCGATCTGCCGACCGTGCAGGGCGCGGTCGAGCAGTACTACCCGTCGTCGTTCCGGCGCGCGGCGAAGCACGACCCCGACGCGGCGATCGCCGCCGCGCGCCAGGTGGTGGCGACGTGGATGTGACGCTGCTGTGGCCGTGGGTGCTGCCGGTCGTGCTCGTGGTCGGCATCGCCCTCGTGGTGGTGGGGCTCGTGCTGCCGCGGCGCCGTCGCGACCGCGGCCTGCCCGTCGCGCACGTCGACCGGATGACGGGGCTCGCGGCCTTCCGCGGCGCGCTCCTGCGCTACCGGCTCTGGATCGCCGGCGCCCTCGTCGCCACGATCGCCGGGCTCGCGGTCGCGGGCACGGTCGCGTCGCGGCCGTCGGGCGTGCACGCGAACCAGGAGGACGACTACAAGCGCGACATCGTGCTGTGCCTCGACGTGTCGGGCTCGATGGTCGACGTCGACGCCGAGATCCTGGGCGTCTACCAGCAGATCGCCGCGGAGCTCGACGGCGAGCGCGTCGGCATGCGCATCTTCGACGCGTCGAGCGTGATGGCGTTCCCGCTCACGAGCGACTACGACTACATCCAGGAGCAGCTGGGCCGCTACGTGCGGGCGCTGAACGGCACGCTCGGGCCCGACGAGCAGTTCAACTACCTCGCGGGCACCGCGAGCGGGCTCGGGGCGTCGCTCGTCGGCGACGGCCTCGCGTCCTGCGTGCTCGACTTCGCCGACCTGGAGGCGAGCGACCGGCCGCGGTCGATCATCCTCGCCACCGACAACGTCGTGAACGGCCAGCAGATCTACTCGCTGCCGCAGGCCGGCCAGCTCGCGGTCGACAACGAGGTGCGCGTCTACGCGATCAACCCGTTCGACTTCGGCGGCGACCAGTACTCGCAGGAGCTGCGCGAGACGGCCGAGGGCACCGGCGGCGCGTACTTCGCGCTCGACTTCGCGCAGACGGTGCCGCAGATCGTCGACCGGGTGAACGCGATCGAGGCCGGCTACATCGAGACGCCGCCGCAGATCCAGGTCGTCGACCGGCCGGGCGCCCTGCCGCTCGTCGTGCTCGTGCTCGTCGCAGGCGTCTGCCTGATCGCCTGGAGGGTGCGGCTGTGATCACGTTCCACCCGACCCTGCCGGTGCTCGTCGCCGTCGTCGGCGTCGCGCTGCTGGCGCTGTGCGCGTGGCAGCTCGTCGCGGCGCGGGGCAGGCGCATGGCGTGGCTGCGCCGCACGCTGCTCGTGGCGCTCGCGGTCGCGATGGCCTTCCGGCCCGCGCTCCCGGGCGGCGAGGTGCCGACCGCGTCGATCCAGGCGCGCGTGTTCGTGATGGTCGACACGTCGCAGTCGGTCGCCGCCGAGGACTGGGGGAGCGAGCCGCGGCTCGTCGGCATGCAGGAGGACGTCGTCGAGATCGCGCGCTCCTTCGCGGGCGCCGACATCTCGGTGATCTCGTTCGACTCGACCGCGTCCCTGCGCGTGCCGCTCACCGACGACGGCTCGGCGGTGATCGAGATGGTGCGGGCGCTGCGGCCCGAGATCGCGCAGCAGTCGCGCGGCACGTCGGTCGCGGCCGCGCACGACCTGCTGCTCGCCGAGCTCGAGCGCAGCGCCGCCGAGGAGCCCGACTCGCCCGCGATCGTCTTCTACCTCGGCGACGGCGAGCACACCGCCGAGGAGCCGCCGCAGTCGTTCGACGACGTCGCCGGGCTCGTCGACCGCGGCTTCGTGCTCGGCTACGGCACCGAGGAGGGCGGGCGGATGCGCGTGTCGAGCTTCGACCCGACCGACGAGGCGTACCTGCAGGATCCGGCGGGCGGCGACGCGATCAGCCGCATCGACGAGCAGCAGCTGCAGTCGATCGCCGATGAGCTGGGCATCAGCTACCTCCACCGGCAGCCGGGCCTGCCGCTCGCCGACGCGCTCGGCCCCATGGCCGTGCTCGACGGGGAGGCCGACCTCGACCGCACGGAGGAGGCGCGGCTCGAGGTGGCGTGGGTGCTCGCCGTGCCCATCGCGCTGCTGCTCGCCTGGGAGGGGCTCAGCCTCGCCCGCTCGCTGCGCTCGACGCGCGGCATCCTGCGGGAGGAGGCGCGATGAGGCTCCCGGGGATCCGCCGCCGCGTGCTCACCGACCGGCAGCGCCGCACCCTGCGGTGGTGGCTCATGCTCGGGCTCATCCCCGTGGCGCTCGCCGTGCTCGTGCTGTCGACGAAGCTCATCAGCGTCAACGCGCTCTCGCAGACGGCGATCGACCGCTTCGAGGGCCGCGCCTACGGCCAGGCCGCGGAGGCCGCCCGCGGGCTCGAGCTGTGGAACTGGATCGAGCCGTGGAAGGCGCCGTTCGACCTGGGCGTCTCGCTCGTGATGGGCGGCTCGCTCGAGGAGGGCAGGGCCGAGATCGAGGAGTCGCTGCAGCTGCACGGCGAGCCGGAGACGCCCGTCCAGCTGCACGAGCACTGCATCATCGTCGCGTCGCTCGTCACGGCGATCGAGAAGCAGGGCGATGTCGCCCGGGAGGCCGTCGACACGCAGGCCGCGAACGGCTTCTACGGCGAGGCGCTCGCCCTCATCGACGGCCTCCCCGAGGGGTGCCTCGACGAGCCGCGCGAGGGCGAGGCCGACACCCAGGCGCAGTTCGAGGCCGCGCAGCCGCGCATCGAGGAGAAGATCGAGGACGAGTCGTCCGACGAGGGCGACGGCGACGGCGAGGGCGAGGGCGAGGGCGAGCAGGAGCCGCAGACGCCCGAGGAGCAGCTCGAGGAGCAGAACCAGGACGCCCAGACCGAGCAGCAGCAGCAGGACCAGTACGACGAGGGCGGCGAGCAGGAGGGCGGCGGCTCGGGCGTCGAGCGGCCCTGGTGAGCCTCGCGCGCCGCCTAGACTCGCAAGGGTGATCCGCCTCTCCGAGCTCTTCTTCACCACGCTGCGCGAGGACCCGGCCGAAGCCGAGGTCGCGAGCCACCGCCTGCTGCTGCGCGCCGGCTACATCCGCCGCGCGGGTGCCGGGCTGTACTCGTGGCTGCCGCTGGGCCTGCGCGTGCGCCGCAACATCGAGCGCGTCATCCGCGAGGAGATGACGGCCGCGGGCGCCCAGGAGGTGCTGTTCCCGGGGCTGCTGCCGCGCGAGCCGTACGAGCGCACCGGCCGCTGGACGGAGTACGGCGACGGCATCTTCCGCCTCCAGGACCGCAAGGGCGCCGACCACCTGCTCGCGCCGACGCACGAGGAGGTCTTCACGCTGCTCGTGCAGGACCTCGTGTCGAGCTACAAGTCGCTGCCGCTGACGATCTACCAGATCCAGGACAAGTACCGCGACGAGGCGCGGCCGCGCGCGGGGCTCCTGCGCGCGCGCGAGTTCACGATGAAGGACGCCTACTCGTTCGACGTCGACGACGCCGGCCTCGACGCCTCGTACCAGCGCCAGCGCGACGCCTACGAGCGCATCTTCCAGCGGCTCGGGCTCGAGTACGTCATCGTCTCGGCTGACGCGGGCGCCATGGGGGGCTCGAAGTCGGAGGAGTTCCTGCACCCGACGCCCGTGGGCGAGGACACCATCGTGCGCTCGGCGGGCGGCTACGCGGCCAACGTCGAGGCGTTCGAGACCGTCGCCCCCGACCCGCTACCCGTCGAGGGCCTGCCCGCCGCCGTCGTGCACGACACCCCGGAGACGCCCACGATCGAGACGCTCGTCGCCGACGCGAACGCGCGCTTCCCGCGCGAGGACGGCCGCCCGTGGACGGCCGCCGACACGCTGAAGAACGTCGTGCTGCGCCTCACGCACCTCGACGGCTCGAAGGAGCTCGTCGTCGTCGGGCTCCCCGGCGACCGCGAGGTCGACGACAAGCGCGCCGAGGTGGCGTTCCAGCCCGCCGAGGTGACCGCCGCGGACGAGACCGACTTCGCCGCCAACCCGGGCCTCGTGAAGGGCTACATCGGCCCGTGGTCGGCCTCCGGAGCCGTGCTCGGCGAGCAGGGCTCCACGCGCATCCGCTACCTGCTCGACCGTCGCGTCGTCGACGGCACCGCCTGGATCACGGGCGCGAACGAGCCCGGCCGGCACGTGTTCGGCCTCGTCGCGGGCCGCGACTTCGCGGGCGACGGATGGGTCGAGGCGGCCGACGTGCGCGAGGGCGACCCCGCGCCCGACGGCTCCGGCCCCGTCACCCTCGAGCGGGGCATGGAGATCGGCCACGTCTTCCAGCTCGGCCGCAAGTACGCCGAGGCCCTCGGGCTCAAGGTGCTCGACCAGAACGGCAAGCTCGTCACGGTGACGATGGGCTCGTACGGCATCGGCGTGACGCGCAACCTCGCGGCCATCGTCGAGAAGTCTCACGACGAGAAGGGCATCATCTGGCCCCGGGAGATCGCGCCGTTCGACGTGCACGTGGTCGCCACCGGCAAGGACCAGGCCGCGTTCCGGGTCGCCGAGACGGTCGGGGCCGACCTCGAGGCGCGCGGGCTCGAGGTGCTCCTCGACGACCGGCCGAAGGTCTCGCCCGGCGTGAAGTTCGGCGATGCCGAGATCATCGGCGTGCCGCAGATCGTGATCGTCGGCCGCGACGCCGCCGCAGGCCTCGTCGACGTCTGGGACCGCGCGACGGGCGACCGGCAGCAGGTGCGGATCGAGGAGCTCGAGGCGGCGCTCGGCCGCTGACGGGCTAGCGGCGCGGCCGTCGGTCGGCCTCGTCGGCCGGCAGCGCCTCCCACTGGCCGGTGACCGACTCCACGCTCTCCCACACCTCGACGCCCTGCACCTCGGGGAGCATGTCGCGGGTGAAGACGGGGTCCTTGCCGGCCCGTCGCTGCTCGTCGAAGTTCTTGAGCAGCTTGAACGCGACGCCCGAGAGCAGGCCGATCGCGATCAGGTTCACGATGGCCATGACGCCCATGAGCATGTCGGCCGTGCTCCAGATGGTCGCGGTCGCCACGACCGAGCCGCCGAGCACCGCCGCCACCGCGAGCACGCGATAGGCGGTGAGGGCCGCGCGGCGCTCGGTGATGAACTCGATGTTCGACTCGCCGTAGTAGTAGTTGCCGATGATCGACGAGAACGCCAGCAGGAAGACGATCACCGAGAGCGCGACGCCCGCCCACGCGCCCAGCTGGCCGGTCACCGCGTCGAAGGTGAGCGCGATGCCGCCCTCGGCGCCGGTGAGGTCAGGGGTCGAGACGAGGATGATGAAGGCCGTGATCGAGCAGACCAGGAAGGTGTCGAAGTAGACGCCGAGCGTCTGCACGAGCCCCTGCTTGACCGGGTGGGTGACGGCGGCGGAGGCGCCCGCGTTCGGGGCGGAGCCGAGACCCGCCTCGTTCGAGAACATGCCGCGCTTGACGCCCTGCATGATGATCGTGCCGAGCGCGCCGCCCGCGACCTGCTGGAAGCCGAAGGCGCCGGCGTAGATCTCGCCGAGCACCCGCGGCACCTCGGAGATGTTCATCGCGACGATGATGATGCCGAGGATCAGGTACAGCAGCGCCATCGCGGGCACGAGCGACTCGGTCACCTTCGCGATGCGGCGCACGCCGCCGAAGACGATGAGGCCCGTGAGGGCGGCGACGAGGATGCCGACCACCCAGGGGAGCCACTCGGCCTCGGTGCCGATCGTGGACGAGACCGTCGCGACGATCGTGTTGGCCTGCAGCGACGAGAAGGCGAAGGGGAAGCAGATGATGAGGATGACGGCGAAGAGGACGCCCATCCACCGCTTCCCGAGGCCGCGCTGCATGTAGTACGCGGGGCCGCCGCGGAAGCCGTCGGCGTCGCGGTGCTTGTAGAGCTGCGCGAGCGACGACTCGATGAAGGCGGATGCGCCCCCGACGAACGCCATCGTCCACATCCAGAAGACGGCGCCGGGGCCGCCGAACGCGATGGCGGTCGCGACGCCGGCGATGTTGCCGACGCCGACGCGGCTCGCGGCCGAGATCGTGAACGCCTGGAAGGAGGAGACCGACTGCGCGTTGCCGTCGCGGTCCTTCGGCGTCCTGTCGGTCAGCACGCGGAACATCGCCGGGAGCAGCCGCAGCTGCACGACGCCCGAGCGGACGGTGAAGTAGATGCCGAGCACCGCCAGCACGGGGAGGACGATCCACGTCCACCAGAAGTCGCCGGCCGTCACGATCAGTTCGTCGAGTGCTTCCACGGGCGACCACACTAGCCGCCGGCGCGGTAGGATGGCCGGTCGGCATCCCGTGCCGTGAGCGAGCAGCAGAACAAGGAGTCCACAAGTGAAGATCGATCTGAGCGTGCTGAAGACCGTCGAGCGCGAGCGGGAGATCTCGTCGGACGACCTGATCCGCATCATCGAGCAGGCGATCCTCCAGGCCCACGTCCGCTCGGGCGAGAAGCACGACGCGACGGCGCCGCAGCCGCGCGTCGAGGTCGACCGGAAGACCGGCGAGGTCACCCTGTACGAGCCCGAGCTCGACGAGGACGGCAACCGCATCGGCGAGTCGATCGCCACGACCGACGACTTCAGCCGCATCGCCGCGACCGCCGCGAAGCAGGTCATCTTCCAGGCGCTGCGCGACAAGAGCGACGAGTCGGTGCTGGGCGCGTACAAGGATCGCGAGGGCGACATCATCGCCGGCGTCGTCCAGCAGGGCACGAACCCGCGCATGGTGCACGTCAAGCTCGGCGACGACATGGAGGCGCTGCTGCCGCCCGAGGAGCAGGTCCCGGGCGCCGAGTACAAGCACGGCCAGCGCCTGCGCGTCTACATCACGAAGGTCGAGCGAGGCCAGCGCGGCCCGCAGGTGACGGTGAGCCGCACGCATCCGTCGCTCGTCCGCCGACTGTTCGCGCTGGAGGTGCCCGAGATCGCCTCGGGCGCTGTCGAGATCGTCGCCATCGCGCGCGAGGCCGGCCACCGCTCGAAGATCGCGGTGCGCGCGACGCAGCCCGGCATCAACGCCAAGGGCGCCTGCATCGGCGAGCTCGGCGCCCGCGTGCGCGCCGTGCAGGCCGAGCTCGGCGACGAGAAGATCGACATCGTCGACTTCTCCGAGGACCTTCCCGCGTTCGTCGCGAGCGCGCTGAGCCCGGCACGGGTGTCGGATGCGTTCATGCTCGACGAGAAGACGAAGGCCGTGCGGGCGCTCGTGCCCGACTTCCAGCTCTCGCTCGCCATCGGCCGGGAGGGCCAGAACGCGCGCCTCGCGGCGAAGCTGACGGGGGCGAAGATCGACATCCAGCCCGACTCCGTCATGGAGGACTGAGCGATCTCCCTGCGTCCCGGGCGTGTCGTGCGGTACGATGGGGACATCCGAACGTGTCTTGGCTGTCGCGCGCGCACTGAACCCGCACATCTCGTGCGGATCGTCGCGCAGGGCGACGCGGCGGTCGTCGATCCCGATCGACGGCTTCCCGGCCGAGGCGCGTGGGTGCATCCGACGCAGCAGTGCGCGGAACGCGCGCTCCGCGCGCTTCCCCGGGCGCTGCGCCATCCGCACCTGGACACCTCGCCCATCGCACGATGGGCACAGGACGGGCTCGACCCGAGCCCCGACCGAAGGAATGAACGGCACATGGACAACTGATGAGCAGCTCGAAATGAGACCCGTCAGCTAATCGTCCGCCCTGTCCTGGGCGGACCAGGACAGGAGAGAAGTGGCAAACCCACGCGTGCATGAGATCGCCGCCGAGATCGGCGTCGAGAGCAAGGTCGCCATGGCCAAGCTCAAGGAGATGGGCGAGTTCGTCAAGGGACCCGCCTCGGCGATCGCACCCCCGGTCGCCCGCAAGCTCAAGGCCGCCCTCGAGGCGGAGGGGCACACCGCTGCCCCCGCGGAGCCCGCGAAGGCGCCCGCAGCCAAGGCCCCGGCGACGAAGGCTCCGGCCGCGAAGCCGGCGGCAGCTGCTCCGGCACCCGCGCCGGCGCCCGCCGAGCCCAAGGCCGACGCCGCCCCGGCGCCGTCGCCCGCCCCCGCAGCTGCGCCCGCGCCGCGCGCCGAGACGCCCGCACCTGCGGCGCCGGCAGCACCCGCGGCGCCTGCCGCGCCCGCTGAGGCCGCCCCCGGCGGCGATGCGTCGGGCAGCAGCATCCCGCGCCCGATGGCGCGCCCGGGCGCTCCCCGCCCCGGCAACAACCCGTTCGCCTCGAACCAGGGCATGGGCCGCCCCCGCGGCGGCAACAACCCGTTCACGAGCAAGCAGGGCGCCCCGCGCCCCGCGGCTCCGCGCCCCGGGGCACCTCGTCCCGGCGCACCGCGTCCCGGCGCCCCGCGCCCGGGCTCGCCCCGTCCGGGCGGCGCAGGCCGTCCCGGTGCCGGCGGCGGCGGCGCGTTCCAGCGTCCCGGTCAGGGCGCGCCCGGTCGTGGCGCTCCCGGTCGCGGCGGTCCGGCGTTCGCGGGTCGTCCCGGCCCCGGCGGCCGCGGCCGCGGCGGCACCGCCGGCGCGTTCGGCAAGGGCGGCGCCAAGGGCAAGTCCCGCAAGTCGAAGCGCACGAAGCGCCTCGAGTTCGAGATGCGCGAGGCGCCGTCGATCGGCGGCGTCAAGGTCCGGCGCGGCGACGGCACGACCGTCATCCGCATGCGTCGCGGCGCATCCATCGCCGACTTCGCCGAGAAGATCGACGCGAGCCCCGGCGACCTCGTCACCGTGCTGTTCCACCTCGGCGAGATGGCGACGGCGACGGAGTCGCTGGACGAGACCACGTTCGAGCTGCTCGGCGCCGAGCTGGGCTACAAGATCCAGATCGTCAGCCCCGAGGACGAGGACAAGGAGCTCCTGGAGGGCTTCGACATCGACCTCGAGCAGGAGCTCGAGGACGAGAGCGACGAGGACCTCGAGTACCGCTCGCCCGTCGTCACCGTCATGGGCCACGTCGACCACGGCAAGACGCGCCTGCTCGACGCGATCCGCGGCGCGAACGTCATCGACGGCGAGGCCGGCGGCATCACCCAGCACATCGGCGCCTACCAGGTCTGGCAGGAGCACGAGGGCGAGGACCGCGCGATCACGTTCATCGACACCCCGGGCCACGAGGCGTTCACCGCCATGCGCGCCCGAGGCGCTCGCGTCACCGACATCGCGATCCTCGTGGTCGCGGCGGACGACGGCATCATGCCGCAGACGATCGAGGCGCTGAACCACGCCCAGGCGGCCGACGTGCCGATCGTGGTCGCGGTGAACAAGGTCGACAAGGAGGGCGCGAACCCGGCGAAGGTCCGGCAGCAGCTCACCGAGTACGGCCTGGTGGCAGAGGAGTACGGCGGCGACACCATGTTCGTCGACGTCTCGGCGCTGGCCCGCACGGGCATCGAGGACCTCCTCGAGGCCGTGCTGCTCACGGCCGACGCCGGCCTCGACCTGCGCGCCAACCCGCACAAGGAGGCCCGCGGCGTCGCCATCGAGGCGAAGCTCGACAAGGGCCGCGGCTCGGTCGCGACCGTGCTCATCCAGTCCGGCACGCTCCGCGTCGGCGACGCGATCGTCGCGGGCACGGCCTACGGCCGCGTCCGTGCGATGGTCGACGACCGCGGCGAGCTGGTCGAGGAGGCCGGCCCGTCGATGCCCGTCCAGGTGCAGGGCCTCTCGAGCGTCCCGCGCGCCGGCGACACCTTCATCGTCACCGAGGAGGACCGCACGGCCCGGCAGATCGCCGAGAAGCGCGAGGCCGTCGAGCGCAACGCCATGCTGGCCAAGGCCCGCAAGCGCCTGTCGCTCGAGGACTTCAAGCTCGCCATGGAGCAGGGCAAGGTCGAGACGCTCAACCTCATCATCAAGGGCGACGTCTCGGGTGCCGTGGAGGCGCTCGAGGAGTCGCTGCTGAAGATCGAGATCGACGACACCGTCGACCTGCGCATCATCCACCGCGGCGTCGGCGCGATCACCGAGTCGGACGTGAACCTGGCGACGGTCGACTCGGCCGTCATCATCGGCTTCAACGTGCGCCCCGACACGAAGGCCCGCGAGCGCGCCGCCCGAGAGGGTGTCGACGTGCGGTTCTACAACGTGATCTACGCGGCGATCGAGGATGTCGAGAACTCGCTCAAGGGCATGCTGAAGCCCGAGTACGAGGAGATCCAGTCGGGCGTGGCCGAGATCCGCGAGGTGTTCCGCTCCTCGAAGTTCGGCAACATCGCGGGCTGCATCGTCCGCTCCGGCACGATCACCCGCAACGCCAAGGCTCGCGTCATCCGCGACGGCGTCGTGCTGGCCGATGGCCTCGCCATCGAGTCGCTGCGACGCTTCAAGGACGACGTCACCGAGGTCCGCACCGACTTCGAGTGCGGCATCGGCCTCGGCAGGTTCAACGACCTGCAGATCGGCGACGAGATCGAGACCACCGAGATGGTGGAGAAGCCGCGCGTCTGACGTGCGGAACGAGGTGTGGGGCGGCTGCGGTCGCCCCACACCCGTCTGAAGCGAGAGGAAGTCCCATGGCCGAGAACCCCAGGGCGAGGAAGATCGCCGACCGCATCCGCGAGATCACCGTGCGCGCGCTCGAGCGCGAGGTGAAGGACCCGCGGCTCGGGTTCGTGACGATCACGGATGTGCGCGTCACCGGAGACCTGCAGCACGCGTCGATCTTCTACACGGTGTACGGCACCGACGAGGAGCGGGCCGACACCGAGACCGCGCTCGCGAGCGCCAAGGGCGTCGTGCGCCGCGAGATCGGCAAGGGCATCAGCCTGCGGCTGACGCCGTCGATCGAGTTCATCCTCGACGCGCTGCCCGAGAGCGCGGCGTCGATCGAGCACCTGCTCGACGAGGCGCGCCAGCGCGACCTCGCCGCCCAGCAGGCGGCCGCGGCGGCGCAGTTCGCCGGCGAGCCCGACCCGTACCGCAAGCCGCGCGAGGAGGACGAGGAGGCCTAGCGGGCCTCCTCGAAGCGCAGCCGCCGCGCCGCCAGGTCGGCTTCGACCAGGCGGGCGCGGATGCGCTCGCCCGGCTCCGCCGAGGTCGCGCACGCGGCCTCGGCGGGCGGGTCGAGCAGCTGCACCGTGGCGCCGTCCTTCCGGGTCTCGACGACGACCGCATCGAAGTCCTCGCCGACCCGGTGCCGCAGCATCGCGATCTCGACCGCGTCGATCGACTCCCGCTCGAGCCGGCTCGCGACCTGCCCCGACTCCTGCATGATCTCCGGCAGCCCGACGAGGCCCTCCGACGCCCACGCCGGGATGTCGCGGCCGTTCGCGATCGCCTCGCAGTGCGCGAGCACGTACCGGTCGACGAGGCGCCGCAGCGGCGCCGTCGTGTGCGCGTACGGCGCGCCGATGGCCGCCTGGATCAGCGACGCATCCGATCCGCCGCCGGGCGCCGCCGTGCCGTCGAGCACGGTGTAGCCCGCGCCGCGGAACAGCCGCCGCGCGACCTGCAGGATCGCGAGCGTCGTCGGCTTCGAGCGGTCGAGGCGGCGCAGGAACGCGCCGTAGTGCTCGCCCTCGGCCCACTCCTCGCCGATCGCGCGCACCTCCTTGCGGAAGCGCCGCACGTCGCCCTTCGGGGGCCGCGGCATCGTGCGGAGGATGCCCCGCCCCGCGCCGAGCATGAGGTTCGCCGCCTCCATGCCCGTCATGAGCGAGACCTGCGCGTTCCAGCGCTCGACGGGCAGCAGCTCGCGGCGCTCGAGCCGGTAGTCGTCGCCGTGGCGGGCGATCTCCTCCTCGGGCATGTCGAGGCTCGCGCCGTCGCGCGCCTCCTCGAGCGCGATGCGCAGCTCGCCCGCCTCGCGAAGCAGCCCCAGCATCGCGTCGCCGCCGTCGATGCGCGCCTGCGCCTCGCGGTAGGTGAGCTGCTCGCGCGAGCGCACCCGGGCGCGCTCGAGCGTCGTCCCCGTGACGTCGCCCGACGCATCCAGCCGCATCGTCCACACGTACGCGGCGCGCTCCTGCCCCTCGAGCAGGCTCGCGGCGCCCTCGCTCACGACGGGCGGGTGCAGCGGCACCCGGCCGTCGGGCGCGTACATCGTCTGGCCGCGGCGGCGCGCCTCGGCGTCGATCGCGCCGCCGGGCTCGACGAACGCTGCGACGTCGGCGATCGCGTAGTGCACGACGAAGCCGTCGCCGTCGCGCTCGAGGTGCAGCGCCTGGTCGAGGTCGGTCGAGCCCTCGGGGTCGATCGTCACGAACGGCACCTGCGTACGGTCTGGCTCCGGCAGCCGCGGGTCGGCGGCGTACGCCGCGGCCTCGGCCTCGGCGGCGGGCGGGAACTCGGCGTCGAGGCCGAGCTCCTCGCGGATCGCGGCGAGGGCGGCGGCGAGCTCGTCGCTCGCGGCGGGACGGTCGATGAGGCGCTGGTGTCGTGCCGGCATGGCGCACAACCTAGTCGGGCAGCCTGACCGCCCCGTGCTCGCGCAGCACCAGGCCGTCGGCGGCGAGCGAGGCGACGGCGCGCTCGAGCTGCGCCGCGTCGGGCCAGAGCGGCGCGAGGTCGGCCTCGGCGAGCGGCACGTCGACGGCCCGGAGCGCCCGCAGCACCGTGCCGCGCGCCTGCCGGTCGCTGCCCGCGAACGCCGCCTGCCGAGGCGCGCGCCGGCCCTCGTAGGGCGGGTAGCCCGCCGCGCGCCACGCGCACGCGTCGGCGATGGGGCACGCGTCGCACCTCGGCGCCCGCGCGGTGCACACCAGCGCCCCGAGCTCCATGAGCGCGATGGAGACGACGGATGCGTCGGCGGGGGAGGCGGGCAGCAGGGCCTCGACGTCGGCCAGGTCGCGCTTCGCCGCCGGCGCCGCCTCGCCGCGGCCGTGCACCGCGCGGGCGACGACGCGGCGCACGTTCGTGTCGACGACCGGGTGGCGGTCGCCGAAGTGGAAGACGGCGACGGCCCGCGCCGTGTAGTCGCCGATCCCCGGGAGCGCGAGCAGCGCATCCACGTCCCTCGGCACCTCGCCGCCGTGCCGCTCGACGATGGCGCGCGCGGTGTCCTGCAGGCGCAGCGCCCGCCTGGGGTAGCCGAGCGTGCCCCACTGCCGCAGCACCTCGTGGGTGGGCGCATCGGCGAGGTCGGCGGGCGTCGGCCAGCGCTCGAGCCAGCGGTCGATCTCGACCGCGACGCGCGCCGCCTGCGTCTGCTGCAGCATGATCTCGCTCACGAGCGTGCCCCACGCGTCGAACTCCGGCCGCCGCCACGGCAGGTCGCGGGCGCTCGCGCGATACCAGGCGGCGAGCGCGGGCAGCGAGCGGCCGTCGAGCATCCCGCCAGCGTACCCAGCGCCTAGGCTGGCGGCATGGTCGACCGCGCGCTCCTCATGAAGGCGGCCTCCTGGACGCCCGAGCAGAAGGCCCTATATACGAGCCTCGTCGAGCAGCTGCTGCGGCGGAACCCGCGCGGGCGGCGGCTCATCGCGGTCGAGGGGCGCGACGGCGTCGGCAAGACGCGGTTCGCGGATGCGCTCCAGGTGGCGTTCGCGCGCGCCGGCGTCGAGGCGTTCCGCGCGAGCGTCGACGACTTCCACCGGCCGCAGGCGTTCCGCTACCGCCAGGGGCGCGACTCGTCGAAGGGCTACTACGAGGACGCCTTCGACATCGAGCTGCTCGACCGCGTGCTGCTGCAGCCGTTCCGCATGGGCGGCTCGACCGGCTTCCAGACGGCCGCCTTCGACCTCGCGACCGACCGCAGCATCGAGATGGAGTGGCAGACGGCGGGGCCGGATGCGGTGCTCATCGTCGACGGCGTCTTCCTGCAGCGGCCCGCGCTCGCGGGCAAGTGGCACGCGGTGCTGCTGCTCGAGGCCGACGACCGCGTGCGGGGAGAGCGGATGCGCGCGCGGGACGGCGCGCACCCCGACGTCGCGCACGAGTCGCACCGCCGCTACCGGGAGGCGCACGAGCACTACGAGCGCACGGTCGTGCCGCGCAGGCGAGCCGCGTTCATCGTCGACAACACCGACTGGCGGGTGCCCCGGCAGAGCTTCGCCGACAGCTGCTAGGCGAGCCGGCGCACCGCCGACGCGGGCAGGAAGCGGCCCGTCCGCTCGACCTCGTGCACGAGCTCGACGAGCGCGGCGTTGACGGGAGCCTCCCGCCCCAGGCGCGCCGCCGCATCCACCACCGCGCCGTTGATCAGGTCGACCTCGGTCGGCTGCCCGCGGCGGATCGACTGCTGCGTCGAGCCGAGGTTCGGCACGTCGCCGAGCCGGTCCCTGATGCGCAGCGGCACCTGCTGCGCGATGCGCCGCGGCGCGAAGGCCACGAGCCGCACGAGCAGCGGCGTGAGCCCCTGGAGCGGCTGGAAGCGCACGCCCGACGCGAGCCCGATGCGCGCCGTCTCGCGCATCGACGCGAGCATCACGCGCCGCAGCCCCGGGTCGCGGATGACGTCCTGCACCGAGTGGCCGACGATCGCCGGCAGGGCGTTGACCATGTTGATGAGCAGCTTCGTCCACTGCGCGCCCTCGATCGAGGGGGTGAGCGACGTGGGCAGCGCCTCGCCGAGCAGCGCCGCGAAGCGCTCGCCCTCGGCGCCGCCGACGATCGTGTCGCCGGCGGCGGTGACGGTGACGACGCCGGGCTCCATGGAGTTCGCGGCCATGAGCGCGATGCCGCCGGCGACCCGGTCGTGCCCGAGCAGGCGCGCGGCGGCCCGCTCGCCGCCGAGGCCGTTCTGCACGACGAGCAGCGGCACGTCCGCGAGCGCCGCCCGGCTCGCCTCGAGCGCCGCCGCCGTGCCCGTCGCCTTGGTGGCGAGGATCGCGACGTCCGGCGCCTCGGCGAGCGACTCGAGCGCCGTCACGCGCGCCGTGTGCGCGCCGTACGCGCCGCGCAGGCGCAGCCCGTGCTCGCGGATCGCGGCGAGGTTCTCGCCGCGCGCCGTGACCGTCACGTCGTGCCCGATCGCGTCGAGCCGCGCGGCGATCGTGCCGCCGATCGCGCCCGCGCCGATCACCGCGACGCGCTGCCGCGCCGTCGCATCCGCCGTGCCCGCAACCGCCATGTCGAGGAGGCTATCGGCGGCTAGGCTCGTCGGGTGCCCGACGCCCCACCCGCCCCCGACGGCATCCTGCTCGTCGACAAGCCGCAGGGCATCACGAGCCACACCGCCGTGAGCCGCGCGCGCCGCGCCCTCGGCACCCGCAAGGTCGGCCACGCCGGCACGCTCGACCCGATGGCGACGGGCCTGCTCATCCTGGGCGTCGGGCCTTCTACTCGCCTGCTCACCCACATGGTCGGCCTCGACAAGACCTACACCGCCACCATCGCGCTCGGCGCCGCCACGAGCACCGACGACGCCGAGGGCGACGTCACGAGCACGGCGGATGCGTCGCACCTGTCGGGCGACGACCTCGCGGCGCCGATGGCGCGCCTCACGGGCGACATCGAGCAGGTGCCGTCGAGCGTGAGCGCCATCAAGGTCGACGGCGAGCGCGCGTACGCCCGGGTGCGGGCGGGGGAGCAGGTCGAGCTGCGGGCCCGCCCGGTCACCGTCGCGCGCTTCGAAGCGCTCGCCTTCCGGCCGGGCCCCCTCGCCGAGGTCGACGTGGTCGTCGACTGCTCGAGCGGCACGTACATCCGCGCGCTCGCGCGCGACCTCGGCGCCGCGCTCGGCGTCGGCGGGCACCTGACGGCGCTGCGCCGCACGCGCATCGGGCCGTTCGACGTGGAGGGGGCGCCGATCGCCGACGCCCTGCCCGAGCAGGGCGCGAGCGCGCTGCTGCTGACCCCGGCCGAGGCGGCGTCCCGCATCCTGCCGGTCGCGCGGCTCGACGACGAGCGCGCCGCGAACCTCGCGAGCGGCCGCCGCACCGTCGCGCTCGAGGGGGAGGCCGGCATCGTCGCCGCCGTCCACGGCGACCGCCTCGTCGGCATCGCGCGCATCGACGGCCGGCGCATGCTGCCGGTGACCAACTTCCCGACGGGCGCCGCGGCCGAGGCGGCACGATGATCAGCTGGGTGATGCTCGCGCAGGCGATCGGCCTGGGCGTGATCGGCGGCGTCGTCGCGATCGTCGGCCTCACGAGGCGGCCGTTCGGCGACGGGGTCCTCGCTGCCGCGGCGCTCACGCTCCTCACCCTCGTCGTGCAGACCGTCGCATCCGTCGTCGCCCCGATCATGGGCGCGGGCCCCACCGGCGACCTGCTCGAGTACTGGACCTACCTCATCACCGCGCTCGTCATCCCGCCGGCGGCGGTCATGTGGGCGCTCGTCGACAAGAAGGGGGAGTGGTCGACCCTCGTCGTGGGCGTCGGCATCCTCGCGGTCGCGGTGATGGTCTACCGGATGCACCAGATCTGGTTCGTGCAGCTGGCCTGATCGCGGCGATTAGACTCGCTTCCGATGAGCGAGCGCAAGCATGCCGGGATCGGGCGGGTCCTCATCGCGGTGTACGCGGTGCTGGCGATGGCGGCGACCGGTCGCTCGTTCGTGCAGATCGTGCAGCGCTTCGACGAAGCGCCGCTCGCCTACTCGCTGAGCGCCGTCGCCGCGGTCGTCTACCTGCTCGCGACGGTCGCGCTCGCGATGCGGGCGGATGCATGGCGGCGCGTCGCGCTCGCGGCCGTCTGCTTCGAGCTCGTCGGGGTGCTGGTCGTCGGCACCCTCTCGCTCGTGGCGCCCGAGCTCTTCGCGCACGACACCGTCTGGAGCCGCTTCGGGATGGGCTACCTCTTCATCCCCGCCGTGCTGCCGTTCCTGGGCCTGTGGTGGCTGCGCGCGAGCCGCGAGCGGGTGGCGGCGTGAGCGGCGACGGCGGGGCCGGCATGGACTGGATCGACGCGCTCGAGGCCGTGCCGAGCGCGGTCACGATCGGCAAGTTCGACGGCGTGCACATCGGCCACCAGCGCATCATCGAGCAGCTGCGCGCGCTCGCCGAGCCCGAGGGCCTCGCGACCACCGTCGTCACCTTCGACCGCAACCCGCTCGAGATCGTGCGGCCCGACCGCGCGCCGCTGCCGCTCGTGTCGCTGCCGCACAAGGTGGAGCTGCTGCGCGCCGCGGGGGCCGACCGGGTCGTGGTGGTGCCGTTCACGGCCGAGACGGCGGCGCAGCCCGCCAAGGAGTTCGCCGAGCGCGTGCTGCTCGACGGGCTGGGCGCGCGCGTGCTGCTCGTCGGCGACGACTTCCGCTTCGGCCACCGCGGCGCCGGCGACGCGGCCATGCTGCGCGCGCTCGCCGAGCCGCGCGGCGCCCGCGTCGAGTCGATCGACGACATCTGCTTCGCCGACGGCCGGCGCGTGTCCTCCACGTGGATCCGCGAGGCGCTCGAGCTCGGCCGCGTGCAGGAGGCCAACGGCATGCTCGGCCGCCGGCACGTGCTGCGCGGAGACGTCGTGCGCGGCTTCCAGCGGGGGCGGGCGCTCGGCTTCCCGACCGCCAACCTCGGCGCGCCCGTCGAGGGCTTCGTGCCCGCCGACGGCGTCTACGCGGCCCTCGCCCACGTCGACGCCGGCACGTTCCCCGCCGCCGTCTCGATCGGCGACAACCCCACCTTCGACGGCGTCGCCGCGAAGACCGTCGAGGCGTACCTCCTCGACGTCGACCTCGACCTCTACGACCGGCCCATCAGCCTCGAGCTCGTCGACTTCGTGCGGCCCATGCACCGCTTCGAGAGCCTCGACCAGCTCATCGCTCAG
Organism: Agrococcus sediminis; assembly: GCF_007923295.1. GTDB lineage: Bacteria > Actinomycetota > Actinomycetes > Actinomycetales > Microbacteriaceae > Agrococcus > Agrococcus sediminis. The sequence continues at coordinate 259,743 of NZ_VOIR01000015.1, forward strand.
ATGTCGCGCGATGTGGACCGCACGCGCGAGCTCGTCGCGACCGCCACGGCCTGACCTGTCCGGACAGGGCTCCCGCGGCCGGTAGACTGCCCAGCACGCCGTACGCCGCGACACACCTGGCGGACGACCGCACCGCGGCGGGAAGAAGGATCAGCGTGACCACACCCAGCGCAGCGCTCGCGCCCGCAGAGCGCGCCGTCCAGCTGCTCGGCGGCGACCTCTCCGAGGTCGCACTCCGCCGACACCTCGAGGGCCTGCCGGCCGTCGACGCCGTGGGCCTCGAGGCCCGCGCCGCATCGCTCGGCACCCGCTCCATCAAGACGAGCTCCAAGCAGGCGGCGCTCGACCTCACGATCCGCATGATCGACCTCACGACCCTCCAGGGCAACGACACCCGGGGCAAGGTGCACTCGCTCGTCGCGAAGGCGCTCGTGCCCGACGCATCCGACCCCTCGACGCCGCGCCCCGCGGCCGTCTGCGTCTACGGCGACATGGTCGGCAACGCGGTCGAGGCGCTCGGCTCGGCCTGGAGCAACGGCCGCGACGACGGCATCAACGTCGCTGCCGTCGCAACCGCGTTCCCGTCCGGGCGCGCGAGCCTGCCGGTCAAGCTGCAGGACACCCGCGACGCGGTCGCTGCCGGCGCCGACGAGATCGACATGGTCATCGACCGCGGCGCGTTCCTCGAGGGCAACTACGGCAAGGTCTTCGACGAGATCGTCGCCACCAAGGAGGCGTGCCGCCGCACCGACGGCACCTTCGCGCACCTCAAGGTCATCCTCGAGACGGGCGAGCTCGTGACGTACGACAACGTGCGCCGCGCCTCGTGGCTGTCGATCCTCGCCGGCGGCGACTTCATCAAGACCTCCACCGGCAAGGTGCAGCCCGCGGCCACGCTGCCGGTGACGCTGCTCATGCTGCAGGTCGTGCGCGACTGGGAGCGGCTGACGGGCGAGCGCATCGGCGTGAAGCCCGCGGGCGGCATCGCCACCGCGAAGGACGCCATGAAGTACCTCGTCACGGTCGCCGAGACCTGCGGCGAGGCGTGGCTCGACCCGCACCTGTTCCGCTTCGGCGCCTCGAGCCTGCTGAACGACGTGCTGCTGCAGCGCCAGAAGCTCACCACCGGCCGCTACTCCGGCCCCGACTACGTCACGATCGACTGAGGCTCCCCATGGCATTCCTCGACTACGCGCCGGCTCCCGAGTCGACGTCCATCCTCAACCTCCGCGACGAGTACCGGCTCTGGATCGGCGGCGAGTGGGTCGCGGGCGGCGGCGCGAGCTTCGCCTCCGTCTCGCCCTCGACCGAGCAGCCCATCGCCACGTTCGCGACCGCCGACGAGGGCGACGTGGATGCGGCGGTCCGGGCCGCGCGCACCGCGTTCCGCACCGTCTGGGGCCCGATGTCGGGCCGCGACCGCGGCAAGTTCCTCTTCCGCATCGCGCGCATCCTGCAGGAGCGCGCGCGCGAGCTCGCCGTCGCCGAGTCGCTCGACAACGGCAAGCCGATCAAGGAGACGCGCGACGCCGACGTGCCGCTCGTCGCCCAGTGGTTCTTCCACTGCGCCGGATGGGCCGACAAGCTCGACTACGTCGGCCTCGGCGCCGCGCCGCAGCCGCACGGCGTCGCCGCGCAGGTCATCCCGTGGAACTTCCCGCTGCTCATGCTCGCGTGGAAGGTCGCGCCGGCGCTCGCCGCCGGCAACACCGTCGTGCTGAAGCCGGCCGAGACGACGCCGCTCACGGCGATGCTCTTCGCCGAGGTGTGCGAGCAGGCGGGCCTGCCCGCCGGCGTCGTCAACCTCATCACGGGAGCGGGCGAGACGGGCGCGGCGCTCGTGCGCCACCCCGACGTCGACAAGGTCGCCTTCACGGGCTCCACCGCGGTCGGCCGCGAGATCGCGAAGGCGCTCGCCGGCACGCCGAAGCGGCTGACGCTCGAGCTGGGCGGCAAGGGCGCGAACATCGTCTTCGACGACGCGCCCCTCGACCAGGCGATCGAGGGCATCGTCAACGGCATCTTCTTCAACCAGGGCCAGGTGTGCTGCGCGGGCAGCCGCCTGCTCGTGCAGGAGAACGTGCACGACGCGGTGCTCGAGCGCCTCAAGGAGCGCATGGCGACGCTGCGCCTCGGCGACCCGCTCGACAAGAACACCGACATCGGCGCGATCAACTCCTCCGAGCAGCTCGCGCGCATCACGCGCCTCGTCGACCAGGGCGAGGCCGAGGGCGGCGAGCGCTGGGCGCCCGACTGCGAGCTGCCGGCGAAGGGCTACTGGTTCCCGCCGACCGTCGTCTCGGGCGTCGAGGCGTCGTCGACGATCGCCCGCGAGGAGATCTTCGGACCCGTGCTGTCGGTGCTCACCTTCCGCACGCCCGACGAGGCGATCGCGAAGGCGAACAACACCCCCTACGGCCTCTCGGCCGGCATCTGGAGCGACAAGGGCTCCCGCGTGCTCGCGGTCGCCGACAAGCTGCGCGCCGGCGTCGTCTGGGCGAACACGTTCAACAAGTTCGACCCCGCGAGCCCGTTCGGCGGCTACAAGGAGTCCGGCTACGGCCGCGAGGGCGGCGTGCAGGGCATGCAGGCGTACCTGAAGGCAGGCAAGTGATGGCGACCACGACGAAGACCCCGGCCCGCACGGCGACGCGCCTCGACGTGCCCAAGACCTACAAGCTCTTCATCGGCGGCGCGTTCCCGCGCAGCGAGTCCGGGCGCGTGACCGAGGTGCTCGACAAGCGCGGCGCGTTCGTCGCGAACGTCGCGAAGGCCTCCAGGAAGGATGCGCGCGACGCCGTCCGCGCGGCCCGCAAGGCCCAGCCCGGCTGGGCGGGCGCGACCGCGTACAACCGCGGCCAGGTGCTGTACCGGGTCGCCGAGGTGCTCGAGGGCCGCAAGGCGCAGTTCGTCGACGAGCTGCAGCGCACCGAGGGCCTGACCGCCGCGCGGGCGCAGCAGCAGGTCGAGGCCGCGATCGACCTGTGGGTGCTGCATGCCGGCTGGACCGACAAGGTCGCCCAGATCGGCGGCCACGCCAACCCCGTCGCCGGCCCCTACTTCAACCTGTCGGTGCCCGAGCCGACCGGTGTCGTCGCGATCATCGCGCCGCAGGAGCAGGGCCTCCTGGGCCTCACGTCGGTCGTCGCGCCGGCGCTCGTGACGGGCAACGCGGTCGTCGTGGTGCCCGCCGCGGCCTCGCCGCTCGTCGCGATCTCGCTCGCCGAGGTGCTCGCGACGAGCGACCTGCCTGGCGGCGTCGTGAACGTGCTCACGGGCGACCCGGCCGAGCTCGCGCCGTGGCTCGCGGGCCACGCCGACATCAACGCGCTCGACCTCACCGGCGCCGGCGACCTCGACTGGGTCGAGCTCGAGGTGATCGCGGCCGACACGCTGAAGCGCGTGCTGCGTCCCGAGCCGGGCCTCGCGCCCGAGACGCCGCAGCGCATCCTCGCCCTCACCGAGACGAAGACGGTCTGGCACACGAAGTCCCGCCTCTGACCGCCTGAGCGGCGCCCTGCGCAGGGCGCCGCTCGGCCGTCTGCGCCTCAGCCGAGCGCCGCGACGAACCCGGCCCACGGCATCCGCTCCACGACGCCCTCGGCGGCGGCCGCGAGCTCGGGGTCGTCGGTGACGAGCGCGTCGGCCTGCAGCGACGCGACCGCGAGCGGCTCCGCCCGCGTCGCGTCGTCCCAGCCGAGCCGCGCGGCGTGCCGCCAGGCGACCGAGCGCGAGACGCGGTCGGCGAGCAGCCGCACCTTGAGCGACGCGAGCGCCTCGAGCTGCGCGCGCCCCTCGGGCTCCGGCAGGTCGCCCGCGCGCACCTCGGCCCACAGCAGCGGCATGACCTGCGAGCGCAGCGCCCCCGCGCCGACCAGCTGGTGCTCGCCCACGTCGACGCGCTCGCGCACGATCCGCAGCGCGGTGGGAGCGTCGATCGCGAACCGCGCCATCAGCAGCTCGACTCGATGAGGTCGGCGTACCAGCGGCAGCCGCCCAGCCACGTGTCGACGCGGATGCGCTCGTCGCGCGCATGCAGGGTGAGGCGCTCGTCGCGGGTCATCGCGAAGGGCGCGAAGCGGTAGACGCGGTCGGTGATGCGATGCGTGTGCCGGCCGTCGGTGCCGCCGAGCATCACGTACGGCACGGTGAGCACGTCGGGCCGCAGCCGCGCGATCGCCGCCGCGACGTCGTCCCAGCCGGGGCCCGCCGAGGGGCTCTCGGGGCTCGGTCCGTGGCCGTGCAGCACCTCGAGCGACACCTGCGGGTCGGCGACCGCCCGCCGCACGTGCGCGACCGTCTCGTCGACGCTCGAGCCGAGCGCGATCCGCGCGTTCACGACCGCGACCGCCTCCTCCGCGAGCGCGTTGGGCGCGGCCGCGCCCGAGAGCTGCGTGACGACCGCGGTGGTCGAGAGCATCGCCCGCGTCTCGTCGCCGCGCGCCAGGATGCGCTCCACGAGCGGCCGCGCGCGCCGCACCCGCCGCAGCACCGCGCCCTGCGGCCCCGACGCATCCGCCCCCAGCAGCTCGAGCATGCGCAGCGCCGGCTCCGGCAGCGAGCGCGGGAAGGGGGCGCGGTCGAGCCGCCGGATCGCGCGCGCGAGCCGCGACGTCGCCGGCAGCCTCGGCGGGGTCGACGCGTGCCCGCCCACCTGCGCCACGCGCATCCGGATGTTGGCGAAGCCCTTCTCGGCCACGCCCACCACCGCCACGTCGCGCGCGACGCCCGCGACCGGCGGCTCGATGATCGCGCCGCCCTCGTCGAGCGCCCACGCGGGTCGCACGCCGCGGGCGTCGAGCTCGGCGATGGCCGACGCGGCGCCGGTGCCCATCGTCTCCTCGTCGTGCCCGAAGACGAGCCACACGTCGCGCGCGGGCGCGAAGCCCGCCGCGAGCAGCGCCTCGACGGCGACGCAGATGCCGACGAGCGAGCCCTTGTCGTCGAGCGTGCCGCGGCCCCACACGTGCGTGGCGTCGCGGTGCCCGGCGTAGGGCGGATGCGTCCACCCGTCGGGCGGGGCCGGCACGACGTCCTGGTGGGCCATGAGCAGCGCCGGCGCACCCGCGCCGCGCCCAGGCCACCGCGCGAGCAGCGTCGCGCCGATCGACTCGACCTCGAGCGAGGCGAACAGCCGCGGGAAGCGCTCGCGGAGCGCCGCCTGGAAGGCGGGCAGCTGGGCCGCCTCCTCGGTCGGCACGCGCACGAGCGCGATCAGGTCGTCGACGGCCGCGTCCGGGATCTCCACCACGCCGCCAGCGTAGGGCGGCCGGGCCGATGGCGGGCGCCGCGGCGCGTTACCGTGGAGGCGAGCCGAAGGAGGCCCCGTGCCCGTCGAGGACAACACCCGCGAGATCGAGTCGACGATCGTCACCGACCTGCGCGAGCGCATGAGCTACGGGTCGTACCTGGGGCTCGACACGCTCCTCGCGTCGCAGCACCCGCGCAGCGAGCCGGAGCACCACGACGAGCTGCTGTTCATCATCCAGCACCAGACGACCGAGCTGTGGCTCAAGCTCGTCATCCACGAGCTCGACGACGCCCGCCGGCTGCTCGCCGCCGACGACCTGGGCGCGGCCCTCAAGCGCATCGCGCGCGTGAAGCACATCCAGGAGGTGCTGACGCAGCAGTGGTCGGTGCTCGCGACGCTCACGCCCACCGAGTACGCGCAGTTCCGCGGCGCGCTCGCCAACGCCTCGGGCTTCCAGAGCGCGCAGTACCGGCTCGTCGAGTTCGCGCTCGGCAACAAGCACGAGCGCATGCTGAAGGTCTTCGAGTCGAGCCCCGACGACCACGCGGCGCTCGCGGCCGAGCTCGAGCGGCCGAGCCTCTACGACGAGTTCCTCCGGCACCTCGCCCGCCGCGGCCACGCCGTGCCGACGGCGGTGCTCGAGCGCGACGTGCGGAAGGCGCACGTCTACTCCGAGGAGCTCGTGCCGGTCTTCCAGCGCATCTACGAGGGCGCCGACGACAACTGGCGCGCCTACGAGACGTGCGAGGAGCTCGTCGACCTCGAGGACAACTTCCAGTTCTGGCGCTTCCGGCACCTGCGCACCGTCACCCGCACGATCGGGCGCAAGACCGGCACGGGAGGCTCGAGCGGCGTCGACTTCCTGCAGCGCGCGCTCGACCTGACGTTCTTCCCCGAGCTCTACGCGGTCCGCACGCGGATCGAGGAGTGAGCGCCCCGCGGCTCGTGCGCGTCGCGCACGCGCGCGTCGACGGCGCGTGGCATGCGGATGCGGTGCTGCGGCTCGGCGACGACGGGGTCGCCCTCGCGGACGGCGACGAGGCCGCGGCCCGCGACCTGCCGAGGCTCGACCTCGCGCTGCTCCCGCCGCTCACCGACGCGCACGTGCACCTCGCGCTCGCCGACCTCGGCGGGCTCGAGGGGAGCCGCATCGCCCGGGTCCTCGACCTCGGCGCCGACCCGGCCGCCGTGCCGGGCCTCGCCGACGCGGCGCGGGCGACGCATCCGGCCCTCGACGTGCGCTTCGCGGGCGCGTTCCTCACCGCGCCGGGCGGCTACCCGTCGGACCGCGCGTGGGCGCCGCCCGGCGGCGTCGTCGAGGTCGCGGGCGGCGCGGCGGCGGCCGCGGCGGTGCGCGCCCAGGCGGCGGCAGGCGCGAGCCTCGTGAAGCTCGTGTCGAACACCGACGACGGGCCGGCCCTCGACGACGAGGCGCTCGCGGCGGCGGTGGCCGAGGCGCACGCGCTGGGGCTCCGCGTCGCAGTGCACGCGCAGGGCGGGGGCCAGCCGGAGCGCGCGATCGCCGCGGGCGCCGACGTGCTCGCGCACACGCCGTGGACGCATCCGCTCGCCGACGACGTCGTGCGCCGCGCCGCCGGGCGCACGGTGTGGATCTCGACCCTCGGCATGCACGCGCGCGACGGCGACGACGAGGCCTTCGCACGCGCCACCGACAACCTCGCGCGCTTCGCGGCGGGCGGGGGAACGGTCGCCTACGGCACCGACCTCGGCAACGGCTCGAGCCGCCTCGACCTCGACGAGGCGGAGGTCGCGGCGCTGCGGCAGGCCGGGGTCGAGGGGGAGGCGCTCGTCGACGCGCTCACCGCGGCCCGGCTGCTGCCCGGCGGCCCCGTCGCGAGCGCCTTCCCGCCCGACGTCGACGGCGACGCCGCCGCGCTCGCATCCCTGCACCGGTCCCGGCCCGTGCGCATCACCGACCTGGAGGCCCCTCGATGACCGACACCGCCCGCCTCGCCGCCGAGCTCGACGCCGCCGACCCGCTCGCCGCCCACACGGGCGCGTTCGTGCGCGACCCCGGCGTCGTCTCCTACCTCGACGGCAACTCGCTCGGCCGCCCGCTCGCGTCGCTCGAGGAGCGCTTCGCGCGCTTCGTCGGCCACGACTGGGGCAGCCGCCTCATCCGCGGCTGGGACGAGGGCTGGATGCGCCTGCCGTACGAGCTCGGCGACCGCATCGGCGCGCTCGTCGGCGCGGCGCCGGGGCAGACCGTCGTCGGCGACTCGACCACGGTGCTGCTGTACAAGCTCATCCGCGCCGCGGTCGACGCGCCGCGCAGCGCCGCCCGCACCGAGATCGTCATCGACGACGACAACTTCCCGACCGACCGCTTCATCGTCGAGGGCGTCGCCGCCGAGCGCGGCCTCACGATCCGGTGGATCGAGGTCGACCGCACCGCCGGCGCGACGCTCGAGCAGGTCGAGGCCGCCGTCGGCGAGCGCACCGCGCTCGTGGTGCTGAGCCACGTCGCCTACCGCTCGGGGTTCCTCGCCGACGTCGCTGGCGTCACGCGCGCTGTGCACGACGCGGGCGCGCTCGTGCTGTGGGACCTGTGCCACTCGGCAGGCGTCATCCCCACCGAGCTCGACGCGCACGGCGTCGACCTCGCGGTCGGCTGCACGTACAAGTACCTGAACGGCGGGCCCGGCTCGCCCGCCTTCGCCTACGTGCGGCGCGAGCTGCAGGGCCAGCTGCAGCAGCCGATCCAGGGCTGGATGGGCGCCGCCGACGTCTTCGCGATGGCGCCGCGCTACCGGCCCGCGCCCGACCTGGCCCGGTTCCTGAGCGGCACCCCGCCGGTGCTCGCGACCGTCGCGCTCGAGGCGATGGTCGAGCTCGTCGAGCAGGTGGGCGTCGCCGCCGTGCGCGAGAAGTCGATCGCCCTCACCGGCTTCGCCGAGCAGGCGCTCGCCGCGCACGTGCTGCCGCACGGGGCGGTGCTCGCGAGCCCGCCCGCCGGGCCGCGCCGGGGCAGCCACCTCACCGTCGCGCATCCGTCGTTCCGCGAGGTCAACGCGAGGCTCTGGGAGCGCGGCGTCATCCCCGACTTCCGGGCGCCCGACGGCATCCGCATCGGGCTGTCGCCGCTCAGCACGACGTTCGCCGAGGTCGAGCTCGGCGTCGCGGCGCTCGGGGAGGAGCTCGCGCGCGCTACTCGCGGATGAGGTCGTGCACGGCGACCGCGGCGTCGACCGCCTGCTGGCCCGTGAACGCCGCCTCGCCGCCGTCCCAGCCGACCGAGACGGTCTCGAACTGGTCGAAGGTGTTCACGGTGCCCGAGAACGTCTCGCTCAGCACCGGGGGCTCGCCCACGCCCATCACGAACAGGCCGCGCTCGTTGGCGCCCGGGTCGGCGACGGTGAGGCGCGAGCTCGCGAGCGCGATGAGCTCGTCGGGCGCGAACGTGATGCCGCTGAGCGTGAGGCGCAGCGTGCTGCCGCCCGCCGTCCACGCGCACTGGCGCTCGACGGCGATGTCCTCCTGGTCCTGCGCGTCGCTCGCGGCCTGGTCGAAGTCGAGGCCGCCGGTGAGCTCGGCGACCGCGCCCTCGAGCGCCGCGCACTCCGGGAACTCGGTCGGCGGCTCGATCGGGTAGCCCTCGGGGGCGTCCGGGTCGCCCTCGGCGGTCACGGGCGACTCGGATGCGGCGGGGTCGGATGCGGCCGGCTCGCTCGCGGTCGGCTGCGGGCCGGCGGCGGTGGGCTCGGGCGTCTCGTCGGGCGCGGCGGAGCCGCAGCCGGCGAGCGCGAGGGCGGAGACGACGGCGAGGGGGAGCAGGAGTCGGGGCACCAGGGCAGGGTACCGGCACCGCGGACCCTCCCCGGCTAGGCTCGTCAGCGGCGGGCGACCCCCGCATCCGCACACCTCCCAGGCCCACCAGGCGCTGGGCCACCGACGGCGATGGAGCCCGCATGACCGACACGCCCCAGTACAAGCTCGACCCGGCCCCGCAGGGCGAGCACCACTACACGGGTCCGACCCGCCTCGAGCGAGACTCGCTCGGCGAGCTGCCGGTCCCCGCCGACGCCTACTGGGGCATCCACACCGAGCGCGCGCTCATCAACTTCCCGATCACCGGCCGCTCGATCTCGGTCTACTCCGACCTCGTCAACGCGCTCGCGGTCGTCAAGCAGGCCTGCGCCCGCGCGAACCGCGAGATCGGGGTGCTCGACCCCGAGAAGGCCGACCTCATCGATCGCGTCTGCCGGCGCATCCGCGGCGGCGAGCTGCACGACCAGTTCAAGGTGGGCGTCATCCAGGGCGGCGCCGGCACCTCGACGAACATGAACACGAACGAGGTCATCGCCAACGCGTGCCTCGTCGAGCTCGGCTTCCCGAAGGGGTCGTACGAGCACTTCAGCCCCATCGACGACGTCAACCGCTCGCAGTCGACGAACGACACCTACCCGACCTCCATCAAGGTCGCGATGTCGTTCACGCTGCGCCGCCTGCTCGACGAGCTGACCCGGCTGACGGATGCGTTCGACGCGAAGGCCGACGAGTTCCGCGACGTGCTGAAGGTCGGCCGCACGCAGCTGCAGGACGCCGTGCCGATGACGCTCGGCCAGGAGTTCCACGGCTTCGCCGTGACGCTGCGCGAGGACCGCGACCGGCTCGAGGAGACCATCAAGTGGCTGAGCGAGGTCAACCTCGGCGCCACCGCGATCGGCACGGGCATCACCGCCGACCCGCGCTACGCCGAGGCCGCCTGCCGGCACCTCGCCGAACTCACCGGCCTGCCGATCATGGCCGCCGCCGACCTCATCGAGGCGACGAGCGACACCGGCGTGTTCATGACGCTCTCGGGCACGCTCAAGCGCTGCGCGGCGAAGCTCTCCAAGATCTGCAACGACCTGCGGCTGCTCTCCTCGGGCCCGCAGGCGGGCTTCGGCGAGATCGCGCTGCCCGCGAAGCAGGCCGGGTCGTCGATCATGCCCGGCAAGGTCAACCCGGTCATCCCCGAGGTCGTGAACCAGGTCGCGTTCGCCGTCATCGGGTCGGATGCGACGGTGACGGCGGCGTCGGAGGCCGGGCAGCTGCAGCTCAACGCGTTCGAGCCGGTGATCGCGCACTCGATCCTGCAGAGCCTGCACTGGATGACGCAGGCGTGCCTGACGCTGCGGGTGAACTGCGTGGTCGGCATCGAGGCGAACCGCGAGCGGCTCGACCTCATGGTCGGCACGTCGGTCGGCGTCGTCACGGCGCTCACGCCGTACCTCGGCTACGCCGAGTCGGCGAAGCTCGCCCACGAGGCGCTCACGAGCAGCAAGTCGATCGCCGACCTCGTCGTCGAGGCGGGCCTCATGGAGCGCGAGCGGGTCGAGAAGCTGCTGCAGCCGGCGCGCCTGTCGGGCCTGCAGCCCGTGACGCAGGCGATCCCGGTCATCCCGCTGCCCGACGCCGAGCGCTGAGGCGCGGCGCGGCACGGCTCGGTACGCTCCTCGGGTGACCGCCACCGCACCGCTCTCGCCGCTCGCGCGCCGACGGGAGGGCCCGAACGTCGGGCTGATCGTCGGCATCATCGGCATCGCGGTGCTCGCGCTCGCCTCGTTCGGCGTGATCTTCGTGCTCGGCGGGGCGATCGGCAACCCGCTGCTGGTCGCCGTCTCCGGCGTCATGGCGCTCGTGCCGCTGGGCTTCGTCATCTGGGCGGTCGTCGCGATCGACCGGTGGGAGCCCGAGCCGCGGGTGGCGATGTGGTTCGCGGGCCTGTGGGGCGGCGTCGCGGCGGTGCTGCTGACGCTCGCGCTCAACGAGTGGGTGCTGCAGCCGCTCGTCGTGCCGCTGCTGCGCTCGCAGGAGGAGTTCGAGTTCTACGCGACCGTCATCCAGGCGCCGGTGGTGGAGGAGCTCTGGAAGGCGATCCCGGTCGTCATCATGTTCCTGTTCTTCCGGCGCACGTTCGACGGACCGGTCGACGGCGTCGTCTTCGCGGCGCTGTCGGCCGCGGGATTCGCGTTCACCGAGAACATCCTCTACTTCGGCACGTCGCTCGCCGAGTCGGGCGACGGCTCGTTCATCTTCTTCCTGCGCGGCATCATGAGCCCGCTCACGCACGCGATCTTCACGGCGGTCGGGATCGGGCTCGCGCTCGGCTTCGCGGCGCGGCTGCGCAGTCGGTGGTGGATCCTCGTCGCCTTCCCGGCGGGCTGGCTCGTGTCCGCTGCGCTGCACGCGCTGTGGAACTCGGCGAGCTGGTGGGTGCCGGGCGGCACCGTCGGCTTCTTCGTCTACTACCTCGTCGTGCAGGTGCCGCTGTGCGCGCTCGCCGCGGTCGCCGTCTGGCTTCTGCTGCGCCAAGAGGTGCGGCTCACGCGGCTGCGCCTCGACGACTACGGGCGCGCCGGCTGGTTCACGCGCGAGGAGGTCGAGCGGCTCTCGAGCGGCGACGGCCGCGCCTCGCTCATGGACTGGGCGAAGCGCCGCGGCGTGCGGCGGTCGATGCACCACTACATCCAGACCGCGACGAAGCTCGCCAACCACCGCCAGCGCGCGCTCGTCGGCCGCATGGGCTCCGGCCACGCCGCCGACGAGACGGCGCTGCTCGGCGACCTCATGCACCACCGCCGCTCGATGGCGGCCGCCGCGATCGGGCAGCCGGTGCAGCTGTCGCACGGCCAGGCGGTGGCGGCCCCCGTCGGCGGCCGCGTGCAGCGCTTCGGCGAGCTCGACGCCCGATGGCCGGTGCGCCGCTGACCTGGTAGTCTTGGCCGGTTGCCGTACATCGGCCGCGGACAGAGAGCGCTCGTGCATCCCGCACGGGCACCGCGCTGTGAGCAGAGAGGGGTCCACATGAGCCTGAACGCAGAGGTCAAGAAGGCCATCATCGAGGAGTACGCCACGCACGAGGGCGACACCGGGAGCCCCGAGGTGCAGGTCGCGATGCTGTCGCGCCGCATCAAGGACCTCACGGAGCACCTGAAGGAGCACAAGCACGACCACCACTCGCGTCGTGGCCTGCTGCTGCTCGTCGGTCAGCGTCGTCGTCTGCTCGGCTACCTGTCCGACGTCGACATCGAGCGCTACCGCTCGCTGATCGAGCGCCTCGGCCTTCGCCGATAGCCTTCCCCAGCGTTCCCGAAGGGCCGTCCCGCGAGGGGCGGCCCTTCGTCATGCCGGGCGCGCCTCGGCGCCTTCCCTGGCGGCTCGGGGCCCGGCTGATAGCATCGTCGCGGCTGCAGCAGTTCTTCGCAGCCGATCGCGCATCCGCAGACGAGAGCCACGGGGCTGGTCGTTGGTGGAGGATGCCGAAGCGGAGCTTCGACCTCCTCCACTGATGACCACCTCCTCGCCCGTCGATCGCGATATCGACAGCGCGTCCGCGCGCCCACGAGAGGAGTGACCCTATGGAGGGTCCAGAGATCACATTCGCCGAAGCCGTCCTCGACAACGGCCGCTTCGGCACCCGCACCGTCCGCTTCGAGACCGGCCGCCTCGCGCAGCAGGCGCAGGGCGCAGCGGTCGCGTACATCGACGAGGAGACGATGCTGCTGAGCGCCACGAGCGTCTCCAAGCAGCCGAAGGACCACTTCGACTTCTTCCCGCTCACCGTCGACGTCGAGGAGCGCATGTACGCCGCGGGCCGCATCCCCGGCTCGTTCTTCCGCCGCGAGGGCCGCCCTTCGACCGACGCCATCCTCACGTGCCGCCTCATCGACCGGCCGCTGCGCCCGTCGTTCGTGGAGGGCATCCGCAACGAGGTGCAGGTCGTCGTCACCGTGCTCGCCATCGAGCCCGACGAGATCTACGACGCGCTCGCGATCAACGCCGCGTCCATGTCGACGCAGCTCTCGGGCCTGCCGTTCGACGGCCCGATCGGCGGCGTGCGCGTCGCGCTCATCGACGGCCAGTGGGTCGCCTTCCCCAAGCACTCGCAGCTCGAGCAGGCCGTGTTCAACATGGTCGTCGCCGGCCGCGTGGTCACCGACGCCGCCGGCGTCGAGGACGTCGCCATCATGATGGTCGAGGCCGAGGCCACCGACAACGCCTGGGAGCTCATCCAGGGCGGCGCCGTGAAGCCGACCGAGGAGATCGTCGCGCAGGGCCTCGAGGCCTCTAAGCCGTTCATCAAGCAGCTCGTCGCCGCGCAGGCCGAGGTCGCCAAGACCGCCGCCAAGGAGACGCAGCAGTACCCGCTGTTCCCGCCGTACTCGGAGGAGGCGCTCGTCGCCGTCCGCGAGGTCGCGCAGGAGCGCCTGTCGGAGGTCTACCGGATCGCCGGCAAGCTCGAGCGCCAGGACGCCGACGACCAGCTCAAGGAGCAGGTCAAGCAGGAGATCAACGCGCGCATCGAGCGCGGCGAGCTGGAGGCCGTCGTCGCGACGCAGGTCTCGGGCGCCTACAAGGCCGTGACGAAGGAGGTCGTCCGCGGACGCATCCTCTCCGAGCAGGTCCGCATGGACGGCCGCGGCCTCGCCGACATCCGTCCGCTCGACGCCGAGGTCGCGGTCGTGCCGCGCGTGCACGGCTCCGCGATCTTCCAGCGCGGCGAGACGCAGATCATGGGCATCACGACCCTGAACATGCTGAAGCTCGAGCAGCAGATCGACTCGCTGAGCCCGGTCACGTCGAAGCGCTACATGCACAACTACAACTTCCCGCCGTACTCGACGGGCGAGACGGGCCGCGTCGGCAGCCCGAAGCGCCGCGAGATCGGCCACGGCGCCCTGGCCGAGCGCGCGCTCGTGCCCGTGCTGCCGAGCCGGGAGGACTTCCCGTACGCGATCCGCCAGGTCTCGGAGGCGCTGGGCTCGAACGGCTCGACGTCGATGGGCTCGGTCTGCGCGTCGACCCTCGCGCTGCTGAACGCCGGCGTGCCGCTCAAGGCGCCCGTCGCGGGCATCGCGATGGGCCTCGTCAGCGACACGGTCGACGGCGAGACCCGCTACGCGGCGCTCACCGACATCCTCGGCGCCGAGGACGCGCTCGGCGACATGGACTTCAAGGTCGCCGGCACGCCGGAGTTCATCACGGCCATCCAGCTCGACACGAAGCTCTCGGGCCTGCCGGCCTCGGTGCTGACGAGCGCGCTGACGCAGGCGAAGGAGGCGCGCACGAAGATCCTCGAGGTCCTCAACGCCGCCATCGACGCCCCCGACGAGATGGCGCCCACCGCGCCGCGCGTCATCAGCGTGCAGATCCCGGTCGACAAGATCGGCGAGCTGATCGGCCCGAAGGGCAAGACGATCAACCAGATCCAGGACGACACGGGCGCGCAGATCTCGATCGAGGACAACGGCACCGTCTACATCGGCGCCGTCGACGGGCCGTCGGCCGAGGCCGCGCGCTCCGCGGTCAACGCGATCGCCAACCCCTCGAACCCCGAGGTCGGCGAGCGCTTCCTCGGCACCGTCGTGAAGATCGCGTCGTTCGGCGCGTTCGTCTCGCTGATGCCGGGTCGCGACGGCCTGCTGCACGTGACCGCCATGCGCGCGCTCAACGGCGGCAAGCGCATCGAGAGCGTCGAGGACGTCGTCTCGGTGGGTCAGAAGATCCAGGTCGAGATCACGAAGATCGATGACCGCGGCAAGCTCTCGCTCGAGGTCGTCGACGAGTCGGCGCCGGTCGCCCCCGTCGCCGCGGACGGCTCCGCGGAGTCGTCGGTCTCGGCAGACTCGGCCGAGTAGCGCACGGCGACGGATGCCCCCACCCCGCCGGGTGGGGGCATCCGTCGTCTCCGGGCGGCTCGTAGACTGGACGGATGCCTGCCGTCGCCCTCCCGCTCGAGACCCCCGAGATCGCCATCGCCGCCGCCGGCGGCGCCGTCGTGCGCCGCAGCGTGCTGCCGAGCGGCGTCCGCGTGCTCACCGAGCAGGTGCCGGGCGCGCTGAGCGCGTCGGTCGGCTTCTGGGTGCCCGTCGGGTCGCGCGACGAGCCGGGCGACGCGCGCGGCGCGACGCACTTCCTCGAGCACCTGCTCTTCAAGGGCACCCCGACGCGCACCGCCTTCGACATCGCGGTGGCGTTCGACGAGGTCGGGGGCGAGCACAACGCGCTCACGGCCAAGGAGCACACCTGCTACTACGCGAAGGTGCGCGACCGCGACCTGCCGATGGCCATCGACGTGCTCGCCGACATGGTCACGTCGTCGCTGCTCGACGCCGACGAGTTCGAGCACGAGCGCGAGGTCATCCTCGAGGAGCTCGCGATGGCCGACGACGACCCGGGCGACGTCGCGGGGGAGCGCCTGAGCGAGCTGGTGCACGGCGAGCAGGCGCCGCTCGGGCGCCCCATCGGCGGCACGCCCGAATCCATCCGGGCTGTCTCGCGCGACCGCGTGCACGAGCACTACCGCGAGCACTACGCCGCGCGCGACCTCGTCGTCACCATCGCAGGCGCCGTCGACCACGACGCGGTCGTCGAGCAGCTCCAGCTCGCGCTCACCCGCTACGGCTGGTCGCTCGCCGACGCCGCCCCGCGGCCCCGCCGCACGGGCGACGGCGAGGGCTACGCGGCCGGCGGGCTCGCGCTCGTGCAGCGGCCGCTCGAGCAGGTCAACCTCATGCTCGGCACGCCCGGCCTCGTGGCCACCGACGAGCGCCGCAGCGCCATGGCGGTGCTGAACGCGGTGCTCGGCGCCGGCATGTCGTCGCGGCTGTTCCAGGAGATCCGCGAGAAGCGCGGCCTCGCCTACTCGGTCTACTCGTTCGCCTCCGGCTACGCCGACGCGGGCCTCATGGGCATGGCCGCGGCGTGCGCGCCCCGCAAGACGCTCGAGGTCGCCGGCCTCATGGTGGGCGAGCTCGAGCGCCTCGCCGAGGGCGTCGACGACGACGAGCTGCGCCGCGCGAAGGGGCAGCTCGCGGGCGGCTCCGCGCTCGCGCTCGAGGACACCGACACGCGCATGTCGCGCCTCGGCCGGGCAGAGCTGACGCTCGGCGAGTTCCTCGACATCGACGCCACCCTCGAGCGCATCGAGCGCGTCACCGACGCCGACGTGCGCGCCCTGGCCGCGCAGCTCGCATCCGGACCACGCTCGATCGCGGCCGTCGGCCAGGTGCCGGACGGCCTCGACGCGCTCGCCGTGTCCCCCACGGCGGGTAGGGTGGATGGAGCGGCGGCGGCCGCTCACTGACAGCGAACGACGGCGCGTCCGCGCGCCCACGACGGGGCGCGATGCTGCGCCCGCCGGAGGAACGATGGCGCACCTGCTCTACCTGGTCCGACATGGGGAGCAGCTCGATGCGGAGCACGGCGTCGAGGACGGCCGGCTCTCCGGGCGCGGCGTGCGGCAGGCCCACGCGATCGCGCAGCGGCTCTCGGGCGTCGACTTCGACCACGCGTGGACCTCGCCGCTGCAGCGCGCCACCGAGACCGCCGCGATCATGGGGGAGCGGCTGCCCGCGGTCGAGTTCGAGCGCTCGTCGCTGCTGCTCGACTGCATCCCCTCGGGCCTCGAGCCCGACACGCCCGTGGGCTTCCACCGCTTCCTCGAGAGCGTGCGTCCCGCCGAGGCCGAGGCGGGTGCCGCGCAGATGCACGACGCCGCCGAGCACTGGCTGCGCCCGTCGCGCGGCGACCTCAACGAGCTGCTCATCACCCACAACTTCGTCATCGGCTGGTTCGTGCGCGAGGTCATGCAGTCGCCCAGCTGGCAGTGGATGGGCCTCAACCAGGCCAACTGCGGCCTGACGATCATCCGCCGCCGCTCGGGCAAGCCGCCGCAGCTCGTCGTGCACAACGACCTCGGCCACCTGCCGCCGGAGGACCGCACGGGCCTCCCGATCCCGCAGCCGTACTAGCCGCGGCGCCCGCGCCGCCGAGTGGCGCCTCCCGCGATCGAGTGGCGCCTCGCGCGATCGAGTGGCGCCTCGCGCGATCGAGTGGCGCCTCCGGCGATCGAGTGGCGCCGCCGGCGATCGAGTGGCGCCGTGCGCGATCGAGTGGCGCCGTGCGCGATCGAGTGGCGCCGTGCCTGGTGCCGCTCCGACCGAGGGAAGCGAGCCGCCACTCGATGACGGGAGCCGCCACTCGATGCTGGAAGCTGCCACTCGATGGCGGCCGCGGCGCCTCAGCCCAGGGGCTTCAGGAACCAGGTGGTCGCGTTCGGGTTGTCGTTGTAGGCGGGCACGGATGCGTAGCCGCGGGTCGTGTAGAGGCGGTTCGCCACCTCGAGCGCGCTGTTCGTGTCGAGCACGACCTCCGTCGCGCCGAGCTCGGCGGCGCGCGCCTCGAGCGCCGCGAGCAGCGCGGCGCCGGTGCCCTGCCCGCGGCCGACGGGGGCGACGTAGAGGTGCTTGACCTCGAAGCGCGACGGTCCGAGCCGTCGCAGCGCACCGCATCCGACCGCCTCGTCGCCGCTCCAGGCGACGAGGAAGGCCCCGTCGGGGGCGCGGAGCGTCGCGGGGTCGGCCGGCTTCGGGCGGTACTGCCCGCCGACGAAGGTGATGGCCCGGTCGGCGAAGTAGGCGTCGAGCAGCCCCTGCGCGACGGCGGAGGCGGGGTCCTCGGGAGCGATCGTGACTGCCACGGTGCCACTCTACGGGCGGGCCGGGCGCTCCTCGCCGTAGGCTGGAGGGCATGGCAGGCCCCACCCGCATCGGCATCGCAGGCTCCACCGGCAGGCTCGGATCGCTCGCGCTGCGGCTCGCCCAGGAGGCCGACGACCTCGAGCCGGTCGAGCTCGACGTGCGCGAGGGGCTCCACCTCGACGGGCTCGATGTCGTCTTCGACGCGACCGTGCTCGGCGCGAGCCAGCAGCTCGTCGAGGCCGCGGTCGCCGCGGGCGTGCCGGCGGTGGTCGGCACGAGCGGCTGGACCCACGAGCGCATCGAGGCCCTGCGCGCCCGCGGCGCCGAGCGCATCCGCATCGTCCCCAACTTCTCGCTCGGCAGCGTGCTCGAGACGCACCTCGCGACGATCGCCGCGCAGCACTTCGGCGCGGTCGAGGTCGTCGAGGCGCACCACGACCGCAAGCGCGACGCGCCGAGCGGCACGGCCACGCGCACCGCGGAGGCCATCGGCGCCGTGCGCGGCTTCCACCCCGCGACGCCCGACGAGCCGGGCCGTGGCGCGATCGTCGCGGGCGTGCCGGTCCATGCGATCCGGCTGCCGGGCGTCGTGGCGCGTCAGGAGGTCATCTTCGGCGGCGTCGGCGAGACCCTGACGATCCGTCATGACACCACCTCGAGCGACTCCTACTCGGCCGGCATCCTGCTGGCGCTGCGCGCCGAGGCGCGACCCGGCGTCACCGTCGGCATCGGCGACCTGCTGGGGCTCGCGTGACCGAGCGCCCCGCGGCTCGCACCGCGACGCGCAAGTGGGCCGCGCTCGCGATGGCCGCCGTGCTCGCGCTGTACGTCGTGCTCGCCGGCGACCGCGCGGTGCGCTTCCTCGCCTCGGGGGAGCCCGTCGCGATCGCCGTCGGCGTCGCGCTCGTCGTGACGTTCCTCGTCGGCGCGTGGGCGCTCGTGCGCGAGGTGGTCTTCGGGCTGCAGCTCGAGCGCGCCACCCGGCAGCTCGCGGACGAGGGCGGCATGCCCGCGCCGCTGCCGGGCACGCCGTCGGGTCGCGCCGAGCGCGACGCCGCCGAGCAGGCGTTCCCGGGCGCGAAGGCCGACGTCGAGGCGCACCCGGAGTCGTGGCGCTCGTGGCTGCGCCTGTCGATGGCGTACGACGCGGCACGCGATCGGCGGCGCGCGCGCATGGTTGCGCGGAAGGCCATCGCGCTGCGGAAGACTGAGAGCCTGGAGGCACGATGACGCACCCCTACGAGGAGCTCCTCGCCGACGTGCTCGCGCACGGCGAGCACAAGAGCGACCGCACCGGCACCGGCACCCGCTCGGTGTTCGGCCGCCAGCTGCGCTACGACCTGTCGGAGGGCTTCCCGCTCATCACGACGAAGCGCGTGCACTTCAAGTCGATCGCGCTCGAGCTGCTGTGGTTCCTGCGCGGCGACTCCAACGTGCGCTGGCTGCAGGAGCGCGGCGTCACGATCTGGGACGAGTGGGCGGATGCGGACGGCGAGCTGGGCCCCGTCTACGGCGTGCAGTGGCGCTCGTGGCCGACGCCCGACGGCGGCACCATCGACCAGATCCAGCAGGTGATCGACGAGATCCGCCGCAACCCCGACTCGCGGCGCCTCATCGTCTCCGCGTGGAACCCGGCCGACATCCCCGAGATGGCGCTCGCGCCGTGCCACGCCCTGTTCCAGTTCTCCGTCGCCGACGGCCGGCTCTCGTGCCAGCTGTACCAGCGCTCGGCCGACATGTTCCTCGGCGTGCCGTTCAACATCGCCAGCTACGCGCTGCTCACGCACCTCGTCGCCGACCAGACGGGGCTCGAGGTCGGTGACTTCATCTGGACCGGCGGCGACTGCCACATCTACGACAACCACGTCGAGCAGGTCACCGAGCAGCTCTCGCGCGAGCCGCTCCCGCTCCCGACGCTGCGCCTGAAGACCCACCGCGCGTCGATCTTCGACGTCGAGTACGACGACCTCGAGGTGGTCGGCTACCAGCACCACCCGGCCATCAAGGCACCGGTCGCCGTCTGATGCTCGGCATGATCTGGGCCGAGGCGCGCGGCGGCGTCATCGGCGAGGCCGGCGACATGCCGTGGCGGCTGCCCGAGGACATGGCGCGCTTCAAGGCGATCACGATGGGCCACCCGGTGGTGATGGGGCGACGCACCTGGGAGTCCTTCCCGCAAGCGTTCCGCCCGCTGCCCGGCCGCGACAACATCGTCATCACGTCCGACCGCGACTACGTCGCTCCCGGCGCCCGCGTCGTGCCGAGCCTCGAGCGCGCGCTCGAGGTCGCCGCAGAGCTCGGCGACGAGGCGTGGGTCGTCGGCGGCGGACGCGTCTACCGCGACGCCATGCACCTCGCCGACCGGCTCGAGATCACCGACGTCGACCTCGACGCATCCGGCGACACGACCGCGCCCGACGCCGCGACGGAGGGTGCGGATGCGTCGTGGCGGCTGGTCGCGCGCGATCCGGCGGAGGGGTGGCACGTCAGTCGCACGGGCCTGCGCTACCGCTACCGCACGCTCGAGCGCGTCCGCTGACGCCGCTCAGCGGAGTGTGACAGACCAGGGAGCCTCGGCCGTCACTGCGATCACCGACGGTCCGGCATGCATTGAGCCTGCGCCCGTGTACGCATCGCAGCAGTTCGAGATCGGCCACCCCATCCAGCCATCCCCGTAGAGCTCGCGAACCTCGAAGAGCCCCTCGCCCCGGTGCGATCCCTCGATCGTGCGTGCTGATCCGCCGTACAGGTATACGCCGTCCGTGGTGCCGCTGGCCGAGCTCGACAGCACCGGCGCGCTCGTGAGATCGCGCACCTCGATCGTCCAGGAGCCCCGCGACTTCACCTCCAGGTAGCGGGCCGGGCTGTCCTCGCTGTAGGTGGCGAGCAGGCTGGTGCCCGAATACGAGCCCCAGAACGAGAGCGGGAGGTCCACCATGTCCCGACCTGCGTCGAGCGCGGTGATCTGGTTGATGTCGTCCGCAGGCATGGTCGCGCGGATCTGTCCATAGGCGATGCCCATGCCGAGGTCGATCACGCGATCCCCGCTGCCGCTGAAGGTACGAGCCGAGAAGCGGCCGTACTCGTCGCCGATCAGCTCGGGCAGCGTGCGCGGACATGGCTGCAGCGAGAGCGCGTGATCGCTGACGGTGGCGCCGCTGCCCAGGCCGATGACCTGGCTGATCCCGCGCTCCGCGGCCTCGCCGCTCAGCATCGACACGACCTGTGCGTTGCAGGCGTCCGGAGTCAGGTACATGGGGATCCCACGAAGCGCGGCGTGGACGGCGCCTGCAAGCGCATCCGGGAAGTTCTTGCCGGTCGCCAGCAGCATCGTGGGCTCGGCCGGGTACTGCGCGAACGCGTCGTTGATCGCGCGCGCCGTCGTGTAGCGGCTGTCGCCTGCGTACCTGGTCACCGATCGAACGCCGCTCGATCGGATGCCCGTCTCGTCAGCTGCGCTGACGGACGGTGCGCCTCCGGCGATGTTGACGTCTCTTCCGCCCACATACGGTGCGACGGCCTCGAGCCAGCCGCGCGCCGCGGCGGTCGAGCTGCCGTGGTGATCCAGCACGACGGCGGCACGTTCGCGACCCGCCACGGAAGCGGCGACGAGCGCGTCCGGGAAGTTGAAGCCGGACGCCACCCAGACCGTCTCGACCGGGCCCGTCTCGAGCAGCCGATCCATCAGCATGAGCGAAGTCTCGACGCGGTTGGCGCCGCCGATGCGCGTGAGCGTCGCGCCGCTGATGGCCGCGGCGCTCGCGGCGACGCCTGCTGAGACCGACGCCTCGGAGCCCACGACCACGACCTCCGACGGGGCGATCTCCGCGATGCGCTGCGCGACGATCGACGGCAGCTCGTTCGGCTTGGTGAGCAGCAAGTGCCCACGCTCCGCAGCGACCACCGGGCCGGCGGAGAGCGCGTCCGGGAACTTCTGCCCATTGGCGAGGAAGACGATCGCTCCCGCGTCGGTGTTCCGTGAGATGGTCACGCTCGTCGCGTAGCGATCCGAGCCGGCGTATCGATCGGTCGTGACCGCCTCGGCGGGCGCCGCCGCCGTGGTCAGGCCGGTCGCGACGAGCGCGAGGGAGGCGGCGAGGGCGACGAGAGCGCGCATGGCTGTCCTAGCTGCGAGGGGCAGCATGGGGGCTGCACGACGGGGGTCAGCGCGATCCTATGAAGAACCCTCAGCTGTGCGGGGCTCGGCGCGGTAACGATTCGGTCACGCAGGCGGGCCGCACCCGTCGATCAGCACGGCCCGAGGCGCAGCGCCGCATCGCTGAGCGCCGCGGCGCTGCCGAGCCCGATGGTCGCGGTGTAGCCCTGGTTGGAGGCGACCGACGCGAGCAGCGGCGTCACGCTGCCGCTGCACTGCGAGGGGCTCAGGTACAGCGGGGTCCCCGCGAGCGCCGAGAGCACGGCGCCCGACAGCGCGTCGGGGAAGCGCTCGCCGGTCGCCAGCAGGATCGAGCTCGGATCGCCCGCCGGCGGGAACGCCCGGTTGATCGCGATCGCGGTCTCGTAGCGGTTCGCCCCAGCCAGGCGCACCGTGTCGAGGGCGCCGCGAGCCTCCAGCAGCGCCACGTCGGACGACGGCACCGACGGCGTCCCGCCCGCGACGACCAGCGGCACGCCGATCACGTACGGCGCGAGCCGATCGGCCCAGGCGGCGGCGTCTCCGGGGCCGGTGCCGTGCCAGCTGAGCACGATGCCGCCGCCCGTGGCGCCGGCCACGGATGCTGCGACGAGCGCATCCGGGAAGTCGCGGCCCGAGACGAGCCATGCGCGCGTCATCGGGTCGGCCCGCTCGAGGCGCTCGAGCAGCAGCAGCGACGTCTCGACCCGGTCGCGACCGCCGATGCGCGTCAGCCGCGCCCCGGTGCTGTCCCACAGCTGCTGCCGCACCGCGTCGGAGATGGACGCCTCCGACCCCACGATGACGATCTCGGCGGGCTCGAGCCTCGCGAGCTCGCGCATGACGGAGTCGGGCACGCGGTCCGGATGCGTGAGCAGCAGGTGGGCGCGCTCGCGGGCCGCGACGGGGGCCGCGGCGAGCGCGTCGGGGAACTTGACGCCCGACACCAGGAAGACGACCTCGTTGCGGGCCGGGGTGGCGCGGGAGACCGCGACGCTCGTCGCGTAGCGATCCGCGCCCGCGAGCCTCGACGTGGAGACCGCCGCCTCCGCCCGGGAGGCCGGCGCGACCGCCGGGGCGACGATCGAGGCGGCCACGAGCGCGGCGGCGGCGAGGAGCAGGACGGGGGAGCGCGAAGACCGTGGCACGGTCCTTCCTCGGTTCGGCTGGCGGGCCAGCGGAGGTCCTCGGCGACGAGGTGACCGCATCCTATGCGCCCACGCGTTAGCCTGGGGGAGTGAATCCCAATCCCTTCGGCCAGGTGCTCGTCGCGCTCGTGACCCCGATGGGCGCCGACGGCGAGGTCGACTGGGACGACGTCGAGCGGCTCATCGACGACGTCGTCACCCACGGTGCCGACGGCATCGTCGTCTCCGGCACCACCGGCGAGACCTCCACGCTCACCGACCCCGAGAAGATCAAGCTCGTCGAGGTGGCGAAGGCCGTCGCCGGCGACCGGGCGAAGGTCATCCAGGGCGGCGGCTCCAACGAGACCGCCCACGCGATGGACCTCTACCGGCAGGCGGAGCAGGCGGGCGCCGACGGCGTCATGATCGTCACGCCGTACTACAACAAGCCCACGCAGGCGGGCATCCTCACGCACTTCCGGATGATCGCCGACGCGACCGACCTCCCGGTCATCCTGTACGACATCCCCGGCCGCGCAGGCATCCCGATCCGCTACGAGACGCTGCTCCGCGCGGCGAAGCACCCGAACATCCTCGCCGTGAAGGACGCCAAGGGCGACTTCGCCGAGGTGAGCCGCGTGCTCAACCAGACCGACCTGCTCTACTTCTCGGGCGACGACGCCAACGTGCTGCCGCACCTCGCGATCGGCGCCTCCGGGCTCATCGGCGTCACCGCCAACATCGCACCGCGCCCGTACCGCACCATGATCGACGCGGTGAACGAGGGCGACCTCGCCACGGCCCAGGCGCAGCACAAGGCGCTCGAGCCGCTCGTGCGTGCGACGATGACGCACGTGCCCGGCACCGTCGCGACGAAGTACATCCTCCACGGCCTCGGCCGCATCGGCAGCCCGCGCGTGCGCCTGCCGCTCGTCGGCCCCGAGGACACCGAGGCAGCCCTCATCGAGGACGAGATCGCCCTCGTCCGGGGCGTCGACGGCCTCGACCTGAGCCGCTTCCGGCCCGACCGCAACGCGGCGGCCGGCGGCGCGCTGCCCAAGGTGCACGGCACCACCCGATAGGGCCACGGCCCACGCAGACCACAGAGCGCGCGAGGTGCGCGCACCCCACCACATCCGCTCGACCCCGGCACACCGGGGGCGAGTCCCACATGAAGGAGGCCCATTGACGGCCATCACCCAGCCCGCCCCGCTCGAGGCAGGCACGCTCCGCATCTTCCCGCTCGGCGGCCTCGGCGAGGTCGGCCGCAACATGACGGTCTACGAGCTCGACGGCAAGCTGCTGATCGTCGACTGCGGCGTGCTCTTCCCCGAGGAGCACCAGCCCGGCGTCGACCTGATCCTGCCCGACTTCGGCCCCATCCGCGACCGCCTCGACGACGTCGTCGGGCTCGTGCTCACGCATGGCCACGAGGACCACATCGGCGCCGTGCCGTACCTCCTGCGCCTCAAGGCCGACATCCCCCTGCTCGGCTCGCAGCTCACGCTCGCGCTCGTCGAGGCGAAGCTCAAGGAGCACCGCATCAAGCCCTATACGCACACGGTGCGCGAGGGCGAGAAGGAGCAGCTCGGCCCGTTCGAGACCGAGTTCATCGCGGTCAACCACTCCATCCCCGACG
Organism: Agrococcus sediminis; assembly: GCF_007923295.1. Classification (GTDB taxonomy): domain Bacteria; phylum Actinomycetota; class Actinomycetes; order Actinomycetales; family Microbacteriaceae; genus Agrococcus; species Agrococcus sediminis. Next base: position 284,383 of record NZ_VOIR01000015.1, read on the forward strand.
CCCTCGCGGTCGCGATCCGCACCCGCGCGGGCCTCGTGCTCCACACGGGCGACTTCAAGATGGACCAGCTGCCGCTCGACGACCGCATCACCGACCTGCGCGCCTTCGCGCGCCTCGGCGAGGAGGGGGTGGATGCGTTCCTGGTCGACTCCACGAACGCCGACGTCCCCGGGTTCACGGCTCCCGAGCGCGAGATCGGCCCCGTCATCTCGCAGGTGATCGCGAAGACGACCGGCCTCGTCGTCGTCGCGTCGTTCTCGAGCCACGTGCACCGCGTGCAGCAGGTGCTCGACGCCGCCGCTGAGAACGGCCGCAAGGTCGCGTTCGTCGGCCGCTCGATGGTGCGCAACATGGGCATCGCCGCCGACCTCGGCTATCTGAAGGTGCCGGACGGCATCGTCGTCGACCAGAAGAAGGCCGAGGGGATGCCGCGCGAGCAGGTCGTCTTCATGTCGACCGGGTCGCAGGGCGAGCCGATGGCCGTGCTCAGCCGCATCGTCAACGGCGAGCACCGCATCGAGGTGGGGGAGGACGACACCGTCATCCTCGCCTCGAGCCTCATCCCCGGCAACGAGAACGCCGTGTTCCGCATCATCAACGGCCTCATGCAGCTCGGCGCGAAGGTCGTGCACAAGGGCTCGGCCAAGGTGCACGTCTCGGGCCACGCCTCCGCCGGCGAGCTGCTGTACTGCTACAACATCCTCGGCCCGCGCAACGTCATCCCCGTGCACGGCGAGTACCGCCACCTGCATGCGGCCGCGCAGCTCGCGATCGACACCGGCGTACCGCGCGAGCGCGCGATGGTCGGCGAGAACGGCACCGTCTGGGATCTCAAGGACCACGAGATCCGCGTCGCCGGACAGCTCGAGATCGGCTTCGTCTACGTCGACGGCTCCTCCGTCGGCCGCATCGACGAGGCCGACCTGAAGGACCGCCGCATCCTCGCGGAGGAGGGCTTCATCTCGATCTTCATCGCGCTCGAGCCGCAGACGGGCAAGGTCATCGTCGGGCCCGAGATCCACGCGCGCGGCTTCGCCGAGGATGACAAGGTCTTCGACGACATCCGCCCCAAGATCATCAAGGCGCTCGCCGAGGCCGGCGAGCAGGGCGTGCGCGACACGCACCAGTACCAGCAGGTCGTGCGCCGCACCGTCGGCCGCTGGGTGGGCACGCGCATCCGCCGGCGCCCGATGATCGTGCCGGTCGTCATCGAGGCGTAGCAGCGCCGGACTGCTGCTGCTTCGCGGACCCCTTCGGGATCGCGGGACCCGTTCGATCGGGTCTCCGCATCCCGGAGGGGTCCGGCGCTTGCTGCAGCGGGTCCCCGGTTCCAGGAAGGGTCCGCGCAAGGGGTCTCCGCACGGGGCTCGCTCCCTCGTCCGCTCGCGCGGCCGATCTCATCCGACAGGATGAGTGCCGGATGCGCATGGTTGCCCTAGGTTGGCAGGCAGGGCGCCGACGCACCACGGCGCTGCCATTCCTCCGCAGGAGGCAGCCGAGAGGACCACGCCGTGGCCGAGCAGCATGACGACGCGCACCCGCTGACCGCCGAGCACATCCCTGCGCGTTCACGTATGGACGAGGCGTTCGCACCCGCCTCGCACGCTGCGATGAGCCCCCGCGAAGCGCGGCGACAGGCTAAGCAGCAGCACCGGCTCGAGGCGCTCGAGCGCAAGCAGCTGCACCGCGCCGAGAAGGCCGCCCGCGGCCCGGGCGCCTGGCGCACCTGGGTGCTGCCGATGCTGAAGATCGGCGTCGCCGCGATCATCGCGATCGCGCTCGTCAAGCTCGCCTTCTTCCCCTCCGGGGAGCCGGCGGTCGCCGACGACCCGATGGCCGGCGCCATGTTCGACGAGCCGGTCGCGATCGTCGAGCGCGGCTCGATCGAGAACGCGGTCTCGATCGACGGCACCGTCGTGCCGGTCGAGGCGGTGCCCATCCGCTCGACGCAGACGGGCATGGTCTCCCGGGTCTACTACGACGACGGGCTCGAGGTCGCCGAGGGCGACGTGCTCTTCACGGTGCGGGTCGAGTCGGAGCCCGAGCCCGATGCCGACGGCAACCTCGGCGAGCCGACGGCCGCCATCTGGAACATGCGCGCGCCCGCGACCGGCACGCTGGTCGGCTTCGACCTGCTCGCCGGGCAGATGATCGACCTGGCCGGCGAGGCGGGCGCGGTGCAGCCGCCGCAGCATCTGGTGCGCGCCTCCGTCGGCGCCGCCGACCAGTACCGGCTCACGAGCCTGCCCGAGTCGGCGACCGTCACGATCGACTCCGGCCCCGCGCCCTTCGAGTGCGCCGACGTCGCCATCCGCCAGCCGACGGGGGAGGAGGCTGCCAGCGGTGCGAGCGCGACCCTCACGTGCGCGGTGCCGGCCGACGTGCGCGTGTTCGTGGGCCTGTCGACGAAGCTCGAGCTCGCCGCCGGCTCGGCATCCGACGTGCTGGTGCTGCCGACGACGGCCGTGCTCGGCAGCGCCGACGCCGGCATCGTCTACCGGCCGACGGTCGGCAGCGACGGCACGCCGGGCGAGCCCGAGGAGGTCCGCATCGAGCTGGGCATCAGCGACGGCTCCGTGGTCGAGGTGCGCGCGGGCCTGTCCGAGGGCGACGAAGTGCTGCAGTTCGTGCCCGGCGCCGTCGATCCCTGCGCCGACCCTGCCACCGCCGACCCGGCCGTCTGCGGGTTCTGATGCCGCTGCTGCACCTGCGCGGCGTCACCCGGCAGTTCGCCACCATCGACGGGCCCGCCCTGCAGATCCTGAAGGGCGTCGACCTCGACGTCGCTGCCCACGACCGGGTCTCGATCGTGGGCCGCTCGGGCTCGGGCAAGTCGACGCTGCTCAACATCCTCGGCCTGATCGATCAGCCCACCACGGGCATCGTCGAGCTCGACGGCGAGCCCGTCGCGCTCATGGGCGGGCGGATGCGCGACCGGCTGCGCGGCGCGACCGTCGGCTTCGTGTTCCAGCAGTTCAACCTCATCGAGGGCCTCACCGCGGCCGAGAACGTCGCGGTGCCGCTGCACTACGGCGCGGGCAGGCGCTACTGGCAGCGCCACCGGCTGGCGAGCGAGATGCTCGACCGCGTCGGCCTCAGCCACCGCATCCACACGAAGGCGACGCACCTCTCCGGCGGCGAGCAACAGCGCGTCGCGATCGCCAGGGCGCTCGTGCGCAGCCCCCGGCTCATCCTCGCCGACGAGCCCACCGGCGCGCTCGACATCGAGACCGGCGGGCGCATCATGGATCTGCTCGACGAAGTCGCCGTCGACGCGGGCGCCGCGCTCGTCACCATCACGCACGACGTCGCCGTCGCCGCGCGCGCCCGCCGCATGCTGCGCATCGTCGACGGCCGGCTCGAGGCGACCGAGCAGGTGGCGGCGTGACCGACGTCGTCGCCGCCATCCAGGACGCCTGGACCGAGCTGCGCATCCACCGCGGCCGCGTGCTGATGAGCCTCATCGGCGTGACGGTCGCGATCGCCGCACTCACCGCATCCGTCGCCATCGGCGAACTGGCCCGCTCGACGCTGCTGGTCTCGTTCGAGTCGCAGAGCGGCCGTGCGGCCACGCTGTCGGTGAACATGTGGCAGGACCAGCAGCCGGGCGGCGACCCGTTCGCCGGCCCCGGCGCCCCCTCGAGCGCCGACTCGCTCGCGATCATCGACGCGATGGATGCTGCGGTGGAGCGCTACGAGATCGAGTACTCGAGCGTGGTCACGGATGCGCAGGTAATGTTCCAGGGCGTCTCCGGCACGCAGGGCGTCGGCGTGCAGGGCGTCGAGCCTGACTACGCGCTCATGCGCCACCTGAGTGTCGCGGAGGGCCGCTTCCTGATCGAGAGCGACCGCGCCCGCCTGGCGCCCGCCGTGGTCGTCAACCGCGGCATGCTCGCCGCGATCGGTGGCAGCCTCGAGGCTGCGAGAACGGTCGAGATCGGCGGCGCGACGGCCGTCGTGGTGGGCGTGGTCGACCGCGGCATGCAGGACGAGTGGCCGCAGGCGTGGATGCTGCCGCGCGACCTGCTGCGCATGCCCGACGCCAGCGGGCCTATGTCGTACGTCAACCCTCCGCGCCTGGAGGCCTGGGTGCCGATCGAGCTGGCCGACGACGGCAAGCGGATGCTGAACCAGGACCTCACCGGGGCGCTGCCGGGCTGGAGCGTCGACACGCAGCGCAGCGACTGGCAGGCGTGGGGCGACGACTACGACCCGTTGCTGCCGCTGCAGCTCACGCTCGTCGGCACCGCCGCGGTGATCCTGCTGCTCGGTGCGCTCGGCCTCATCACCGTCGCGGTGGTCTCGATCCGGCAGCGGGTGCGCGAGTTCGGCATCCGCCGGGCGTTCGGCGCCAGCCGCGGCCGCATCTTCGTCGCCGTGATGCTCGAGTCGGTGGTCGGCACCGTGGTCGCCGGTGGCATCGGCATCGCCATCTGCATCTTCGCCTACCGGCTGCCGGTCGTGCAGGAGCTGCTGACGCAGGGGCTCGCAGGCGCGGCGCTGCCGGGCTTCCCGATGGCCGCCGCGATCACGGGCCTGCTCGTCTCGGCCGCCGTCGGCGCGCTCGCCGGCAGCATCCCCGCGACGATCGCGGTGCGCTCGAAGGTGATCGAGGCCATCCGCTTCTGAATCCCGCGCGCCCGCGCGGATTCCACGGGATTCGGAGTGCCTCCGGCCGCCTGTCGGCGCCGCGATTTAGGGTGTGCGCATGTCGAGATCCACGCCGACGCGCCCCACGGCGCCCAAGACCGCTCCCAAGAGCCGTGCGAAGGCCTCGTCGGGCGGTGCCTCGACCGGCGCCACCACCAAGGTGCAGCGGCAGAGCCGCGGCGCGCAGGCGCAGCCCGTGTTCGAGGACGACAGCCCCGGCATCGGCCAGCGCGCCTGGATGGGCCTCGCGCACGCCACCGGCGGCGCGGCCCGCGTGTTCGGCCGCGAGTCGCTCGCGAAGGACGAGCGCCGCGACGGCGTGCCTTTGTTCCTCACCATCCTCGCCGTCTTCGGCGCGATCGTCGAGTGGATCCTGCCCGCCAACCCGGTCGCGCAGGCGATCTCGGCCTACACCTTCGGCGGACTGTTCGGCCAGGTGGCGATCGCGCTCCCGGTGGTGTTCGTGCTGCTCGCGCTGTGGATGTTCCGCCACCCGGCCTCCGTCAGCGACAACGGCCGCGTCGGCGTGGGCCTCGCCCTGCTGCTGATCTCGGTGGCGGGCCTGTGCCACGTGGTGCTGGGCATGCCGGATGCGTCGCAGGGCATGCCGGCGCTCGCCGACGCGGGCGGCATCCTCGGCTGGGTCGCCTCAGCGCCGCTCGCCGCGCTGCTGACCCCGATCGGCGCGGGCATCGTCTGCGGCCTCGTGGCCCTGCTCGCCGTGCTCGTCATCACCCGCACGGCGCCCAACCGCATCCCCGAGCGCCTCGTCGAGCTCTACGGCTACCTCTTCGGCGTCGAGACCGCGAGCGCCGAGGAGCGCGAGGAGGCCCGCCGCGCGCGCAAGGAGGCGAAGGAGCTCGCCCGCGCCGAGGCGGCCGACGCCGCCGACGACGAGCCGGTCGACGACGATCCCGACGCGCTGCCGTTCTGGCGCCGCAACGCCACCGGGCGCGAGGTCGACCCGGCCTACGACACGCCCGTGCTCATCGACCGCGACCAGCCGACCACCCGCGTCGACGAGGTGCCGGCGGCGACGCCCGAGCCGCTGCCCGCGGCGACCCCGGCGCCCGACGAGCACGACGACTACGCGACCGCCGTGCTCGCCTCGCTCGAGCAGGCGGAGGAGGCGGTGCGCCGCCACACCGGCGAGGTCGCCGAGGCGCCGGCGGCGCCGCCCGCCGCGGCCCCCGCCCCCGCGCGCGAGCGCCCCTACCGGCTCCCGTCGATCGCGTCGCTCGGCCAGGGCGACCCGCCCCGCGCGCGGTCGCAGGCCAACGACGACATCGTCGCCGCGATCACGCAGGTGCTCGGCTCGTTCAACGTCGACGCGAAGGTCACAGGCTTCTCGCGCGGCCCGACCGTCACGCGTTACGAGATCGAGGTCGCGCCGGGCGTCAAGGTGGAGCGCGTCACCGCCCTGTCGAAGAACCTCTCGTACGCCGTCGCCTCGAACGAGGTGCGCATCCTCTCGCCCATCCCCGGCAAGTCGGCGATCGGCATCGAGATCCCGAACCCCGACCGCGAGACCGTCAAGCTCGGCGACGTGCTGCGCTCGCGCGCGGCCGCCGACTCGAAGCACCCGATGACGATCGGCATCGGCAAGGACGTCGAGGGCGGCTACGTCGTCGCGAACCTCGCGAAGATGCCGCACCTGCTCGTGGCCGGCTCCACCGGCTCCGGCAAGTCGTCGTTCGTCAACTCGATGATCACGAGCCTGCTGATGCGGGCGAGCCCGGCCGACGTGCGGATGGTGCTCGTCGACCCGAAGCGCGTCGAGCTCACCGCCTACCAGGGCGTGCCGCACCTCATCACGCCCATCATCACGAACCCCAAGAAGGCCGCCGAGGCGCTGCAGTGGGTCGTGAAGGAGATGGACATGCGGTACGACGACCTCGCGTCGTTCGGCTACAAGCACATCGACGACTTCAACAAGGCGGTGCGCGCCGACGAGATCGTGCTGCCCGCCGGCAGCCAGCGCACGCTCAAGCCCTACCCGTACCTGCTGGTCGTCGTCGACGAGCTCGCCGACCTCATGATGGTGGCGCCGCGCGACGTCGAGGACTCCATCGTGCGCATCACGCAGCTCGCGCGCGCGGCCGGCATCCACCTCGTGCTCGCGACGCAGCGCCCCTCCGTCGACGTGGTGACCGGCCTCATCAAGGCCAACGTGCCCTCGCGCTTCGCGTTCGCGGTCTCCTCGGTGACCGACTCGCGCGTCATCCTCGACCAGCCGGGCGCCGACAAGCTCATCGGCCAGGGCGACGGGCTGTTCCTGCCCATGGGCGCGAACAAGGCGATGCGCGTGCAGGGCGCGTGGGTCGACGAGGCCGAGATCCAGCGCGTCGTGCAGCACGTCACCGGGCAGGCGCAGCCCGAGTACCGCGACGACGTCGCCGAGGTCGCCGAGAAGCGCGAGATCGACAGCGACATCGGCGACGACCTCGAGGACCTCTGCGCGGCCGCCGAGCTCGTCGTCTCGACCCAGTTCGGATCCACCTCCATGCTGCAGCGCAAGCTGCGCGTCGGCTTCGCGAAGGCCGGTCGCCTCATGGACCTGCTCGAGTCCCGCGAGATCGTCGGCCCGTCCGAGGGCTCGAAGGCGCGCGACGTGCTCGTGCCGCCGGACGGCCTCGCCGCCGTGCTCGCCTCGCTGCGCGGGGAGGGCCCGGCGCCGGCCGCCGCGCCGGCCGCACCCGCCGCGCCGCCCGCCGCGGCCG
>NZ_VOIR01000016.1 GCF_007923295.1 Agrococcus sediminis
CCAACACCATCGACCCGGCACGCAGCTACTGGCGCAACACGAGAAGAGCCCCCGGCCGATGGCCAGGGGCTCTCTCTTCGTGACACATGTCGCGACTCAGGTGAGACCTATGTCGCGACTCATCACATGGTGGATCTGGGGGGACTCGAACCCCCGACCCCCTGCATGCCATGCAGGTGCGCTACCAGCTGCGCCACAGACCCTCACGCTGCTCTCGGAGCAACCCGATTACTCTACAACACGTTGTGACGGGATGTCACATCGGCGGGCGTATGCTCATCGCTCGTGCAGGCGATCCGCCGGCCCCGCTCGGGGCTGATCCAGCTCTGGGAGCGACAACACCCCGCCAGACGCATCTTCGCCGGGTTCATCGCGCTCAACTTGACGGGCTGGGGCCTGCTGATGCTGCCCATCTCGAAGGAGGGCGACGGCGGCGCGAACTGGATCGAGGCGCTCTTCACCGCCGTCTCCGCCGCGTGCGTGACCGGCCTCACCGTCGTCGACACCGAGCTCTACTGGACGCCGTTCGGCCAGGGCGTGATCCTCGTGCTCATCCAGCTCGGCGGCCTCGGCGTGATGGTCTTCGCGAGCCTCATCGGCATCTTCGTCGTGCGCCGGCTCACGCTCGGCTCGCGCCTCACGACCGCGCAGGAGGCGCACGCCGAGGGCATCGGCCAGCTGCGCCGCCTCATCGTGAGCATCGCCACCATCGCCGTCGTGGTCGAGTGCGCGGTCGCGATCGTGCTCTGGCTGCGCTTCTGGCTCGGCCGCGGCGAGGAGCCGCTCCACGCCCTGTGGCTCGGCGTCTTCCACGCCGTCTCGAGCTTCAACAACGCCGGCTTCGCGCTCTTCAGCGACAACCTCATGGGCTTCGTCGACGACCCGTGGATCCTGCTGCCCCTCGCGACCGCGACCATCATCGGCGGCCTCGGCTTCCCGGTGATCATGCAGATCCTGAAGCACGCGCCCCACCCGCGCCGCTTCTCGATGCACACCTGGCTCGTGCTCACCGGCACGGCGCTGCTGCTCACCGTCGGCACCGTCGCCATCGCGGCCCTCGAGTGGAACAACCCCGGCTCGCTCGGCGCCCACCCGACCGGCACGCGCATCCTCGATGCCTTCTTCCACTCGGTGCAGACGCGCACGGCCGGCTTCAACGCGCTCGACATCGGCGCGTTCGAGCCCGAGACGCTGCTCGTGATGGATGTGCTGATGTTCATCGGCGGAGGCCCGGCGGGCACCGCGGGCGGCATCAAGATCACGACGTTCGGCGTGCTCGCCGCGATCATCATCGCCGAGGTACGCGGCGACCCCACCGTCACCGTCTTCGGCAAGCGCCTCTCGCGCGCCGTGCACCGCGAGGCGACCACGGTCGCGCTGCTGTCGGTCGGCCTCTGCTACGCCGCCACCGTCGCGATCATGCTGCTCACCGACATCGACCACGACCGCGTGCTCTTCGAGGTGATCTCGGCGTTCGCGACCGTCGGCCTCTCGACCGGCATCACCGCAGCCGTCGGCACCCCGAGCCAGCTGATCCTCATCCTCCTCATGTTCCTCGGCCGCGTCGGCCCCATCACCGTCGCGACCGCCATCGCCCTCCGCCCCCGCAGGCTCGCGTACGAGCTGCCCAAGGAAAGGCCCATCATTGGCTAGGCTCCGCAACCCCTTCGACGCGTCGACGATCGGCTCCGCCACGTCGGTCGCCGTCATCGGCCTCGGCCGCTTCGGCACCGCCCTCGCGCTCGAGCTCATGGCGCACGGCACCGAGGTGCTCGGCATCGACGGCGACGAGCAGGTCGTGCAGGCGCTGAACGGCGAGCTCACCGCCGTCGTCGCCGGCGACGCCACCCGCCCCGAGCTCATCGAGCAGCTGGGCCTGGCCGACTTCGACCGCGTCGTCGTCGCGATCGGCACCGATGTGACCGCCAACATCCTCACCACGAGCCAGCTGCTGCGCGTGGGCGTCAAGGAGGTGTGGGCGAAGGCGCTCGACGAGCGGCACGCGCTGATCCTGCACCAGCTGGGGGTGCACCACGTCGTGCGGCCCGAGGCCGACATGGGCCGCCGCGTCGCGCACATGGTGCGGGGCGCGCTCGAGGACTTCATCGAGATCGACGCCGGCTACGCGGCCGTGCGGCTCGAGGCGCCCCTCGACCTGCTGGCGGTGCCGCTGCGCGAGCTCGGCCTGCAGGTCAAGCACGGCATCGGCATCGGCGCCGTGCGACGCGACGGCGCCTGGGTGATTGCCAACCCCGAGACACGGCTCGAGCGCGGCGACATCCTGCTCGTGCACGGCACGACCGCCAAGGTCGAGGCCTTCGCCGCGTCGGCCGCGAAGCGCCGCGAGCCGTAGGCCTCACGCCCGGGCGGGGGCCTCCAGCGGCGCGTCCTCGGGGGCCGCGGATGCGCCGGGCACCACGAGCGCGGCGATGCCGGTGGTCACGGGGATCGCGAGCACGAGCCCGATGGAGCCGACGAGCGTGCGCACGACCTCCTCGACCACCTCGCCGGTCGTCAGCTGCACGTCGACCGGCGCATCCGTCATCCACATCACCATGAGCAGCGGCAGCGCCGCCCCGACGTAGGCGAAGGCGATCGTGTAGACGGTCGAGGCGATGTGGTCGCGGCCGATGCGCATCGCGCGCGCGAAGAGCTCGCCGCGGCTCGCGCCCGGCGCGACCGCGCGCAGCTCCCACACCGCCGACGCCTGCGTGATCGTGACGTCGTTGAGCACGCCCATGCCGGCGAGCACGAGGCCGCAGAGGAACACGTCCGACAGGTCGGCGCTCGTCTGCGTGAAGAGGATCTGCGACTCCTCGGCGCTCGTGCCCATGATGCGCGACGACGACGTCGCGAGCCACGCGATGCCGGCGGTGAGCAGCAGGCCGATGAGGGTGCCGAGGAGCGCCGTGGTCGTGCGGGTGCTGAAGCCGTGCGCGAGGTAGAGCACGATGCACATGACGACGGATGCGCTCACGAGCGCGACCGGCAGGGCCGGCTCCCCCGCGAGCAGAGCGGGCAGCGTGAACGCGCCGATCGCCGCGAACGCACCGACGAGCCCGACGATCGCCGCTACGCCGCGCCAGCGCGCGACCGCCACGACGACGCCGACGAAGGCGAGGGCGAGCAGCGCGAGCGGGATCTCGCGCGCGAAGTCGACGAAGACGTACGTCGAGCCGAAGCCCGCAGCCTCGGGGATGTCGAACACGCGCATCCGGTCGCCGTCGCCGATCTCGCCCATCGCCTCGGGCGGCACCGCCACCTGCACGGCGGTGCCGTCGTCGAGGCGCGCGGGCACGAGGGCGGTCGCCTCGTCGGGCACGCCCTCGGAGGTGGCGTGCAGCGAGCCGGCGCCCTCGCCGAAGTACGGCATCCGGTCGGGCAGCGCGTCGGCGCTCGGCCACAGCACGAACAGGCCCACGATCGTCGCGAGCAGCATCGGCACGAGCGCCGCCCACAGCGCCACGCGGGAGCGCACGCTCACCCGCAGGTCGTCGCCGTGCTCGTGGCTGTGCGCGGTCGGGCGGGCGATGACGCCGGAGCCCAGCTCGTCGTCGCCGAAGCTCACCTCGCGCGGCCGCCACGGGTCGCGCTCCGAGTGCCGCGCCTCCAGCGCCCGGTTCCGATGACGCCCCACAGCGCTCCCCCTTCGATGCGCGGGCAGGCTACCAGCGGGCGCGCCCCCCACTCGGGGAGGCGGGCCGCGGCGCTCGCCGCCCGAATCGCGCCTACCGCGCGCCGCCGTCGCCGCCGGCCGCTTCCGTCCGTGCGACGACGCTGCGGGCGTGCCGCAGGATCGGCTCGTCGACCATCCGCCCCTCGAACGAGAAGACGCCCGGCGTCGCCTCGGCGGCCGCGAGGATGCGCCGCGCCTCGTCGAGCTGCGCCTCGGTGGGCGCGAACGCCCGCCGGTACGGCTCGACGTGGCTCGGGTGGATCGCGGCCTTCGCGCCGAAGCCCGACGCGGCGGCGTCGACCGCTTCCGCGTGCGCGCCGGCGACATCGGCGATGTCGGTGCGGATCGCGTCGATCGCGGTCACCCCGAAGGCGCCGGCCGCGACCAGCACGCGGCTGCGGGCGTGCAGCGCGACATCGCGGTAGGCGCCCGCCTCGTCGCGGCTCGACGTGCCGCCGAGCGAGGCGACGAGATCCTCGGCGCCCCACATGAGGCCGACGACCGCCGTGTGCGCGGCGAGCTGCTCGACCGCGAGCACGCCCATCGCGGTCTCGACGAGCGCCACGACGCGCGCGCCCGGCACCTCCTCGACGACGCGGTCGACCTGCTGGGGCCCCTCGGCCTTCGCGAGCATCACGGTGCGGAACGGCGACGCGGCGACGGCCGCGAGGTCGTCGTCGAAGCCGGCCGCGGTTGCGTCCTGCACGCGCACGATCGTGCGCGCGGGGTCGAGGTCGGCGGCCTGCACCGCCCGGCGGGCCTCGGCCTTGGACTCGGGACCCACCGCGTCCTCGAGGTCGAGGATCACCGCATCCGCCCGCGCCGCGGCCTTGCCGAAGCGGTCGGGGCGGTCGCCGGGGCAGAACAGCAGCGCGGGGCCCATGCCGAGCGCCCCGCTCACGCCGAGGCCTCCCCCGGCGCCTCGGCCGACGCATCCTGCCGGCCCTGCATGAGCACCTTGCGCACCGCGCGGGCGACGACCTCGCCGTGCTGGTTGCGCGCCTGGTGCTCGAAGGTGGCGATGCCCTGGCCGGGCCGCGACTGCGAGGCGCGCTTGTCGAGCACGCGCGTCTCGCAGTAGATGGTGTCGCCGTGGCGCACGGGCGCCGGGAACGTGACCTCGCTGAAGCCGAGGTTGGCGACGATCGTGCCGAGCGTCAGCTGCCCGACCGAGAGGCCGACCATGGTCGCGAGCGTGTGCATCGAGTTCATGAGCGGCTCGCCGAACTCGGTCGTCTCGCTCCACGCGCGGTCGAGGTGCAGCGGCTGCGGGTTCATCGTGAGCGTCGTGAACAGCACGTTGTCGGTCTCGGTCATCGTGCGACCGGGCCGGTGCTCGTAGACGACGCCCTGCTCGAGCTCGTCGAACCAGAGGCCGCGCTGGGTGATGCGGCGCTCGGTGCTCGTCTGCTCGGTGCCGGTCGTCTCGGCACCGCTCGTCTCGGGGCCTGTGGTCTCGGTCATGCGGATGCCTCCTCGGGCGTCACGGTCGCGAGCTCCTGCCCGCGCGCGACCTGCTCCCCGACCCTGGCATGCAGGTGCACGGTGCCGGCGACCGGCGCGCGCAGCACGTGCTCCATCTTCATCGCCTCGACGCTCACGACCGCCTGCCCCTCGGCGACGCGGTCGCCGTCGGCGACGTGCGCGGCGACGACCGTGCCGGGCATCGGGGATGCGAGGCTCGGCTCGGCGTCGGCACGGCCGCGTCGGGTGCGCGGCGGGGTCTCGACGAGCCAGTCGCCCTCCGCCGTGCGCACCCACGTGCCCTCGGCGGTGCGCACGAGCCACGGCTCGACGGGCGTCGCGAGCTCGTCGACGGTGCCGTCGGCGCGGTGCACGGTCGTGCGCTCCCCCAGCGCCTGCACGCGCGCGGTGCCGTCGCCGTCGCGGAACGTCGCCCGCCGGCCGACCGCGCCGCCGATGCGCCAGCCGTCGGGCTGCCAGGCGCCGAGCCGCATCGGCAGCGCCTGCCCGAGGTCGGCGGCCGCCGCGGCGAGCGCGTCGCTCGGGATGCGCGCGGCGGCGATGCGCTCGCCCTCGCGGTCGATGAAGCCGGTGTCGAGCTCGCCCGCCCGCACGCTCGGCTCGTCGAGCAGCGCACGCAGGAAGCCGCGGTTCGTGACGACGCCGAAGATGCTCGTCTCGGCGAGCGCGTCGCGCAGGCGCTCGAGCGCCTGCCCGCGGGTCGCGCCGTGCGCGATGACCTTCGCGATCATCGGGTCGTAGCTCGAGCCGACCTCGCCGCCCTGCTCGACCCCCGCATCCACCCGCACGTCGTCGCCGTACGGCCAGTCGATCGCGAGCACCGTGCCGCCGGTGGGCAGGAAGCCGGCCGACGGATCCTCGGCGTAGATGCGCGCCTCGATCGCGTGGCCCGAGAGCGTCACGTCGTCCTGCGCGATCGCGAGCCGCTCCCCGGCGGCGATGCGCAGCTGCTGCTCGACGAGGTCGACGCCGGTCACCATCTCGGTGACGGGGTGCTCGACCTGGAGGCGCGTGTTCATCTCCATGAAGAACGGCTCGTCGGGCCGGTCGCCCGCGACGATGAACTCGACGGTGCCGGCGCCCACGTAGCCGACCGAGCGGGCCGTCTCGACGGCCGCCTGCCCGATCGCCGCGCGCTGCGCCTCGGTGAGCAGCGGGCTCGGGGCCTCCTCGATCACCTTCTGGTGCCGGCGCTGCAGCGAGCACTCGCGCTCGCCGAGGTGGATGACGGTGCCGTGCGCGTCGGCGAGCACCTGCACCTCGATGTGGCGCGGGCTGGTCACGAACCGCTCGATGAAGAGGGTGTCGTCGCCGAACGACGACGTGGCCTCGCGCCGCGCCGCGGCGAGCGACGAGGGCAGGCCGGCCGCGTCGTCGACGCGGTACATGCCCTTGCCGCCGCCACCGGCGGCGGGCTTGATGAGCACGGGGAACCCGACGCGCTCGGCGCCGGCGATGAGCGCCGCGTCGTCGAGGCCGGGCTCCGCGATGCCGGGCACGGTCGCGACGCCGCGCGACTCGACCGCGTGCCGGGCCGAGATCTTGTCGCCCATCGTCTCGATCGCCGATGCCGGCGGGCCGATGAACACGACCCCCGCATCCGCGCACGCCTGCGCGAACGCCGCGTTCTCCGACAGGAAGCCGTAGCCGGGGTGGATCGCCTGCGCGCCGGACGCGCGCGCCGCCTCGATGATCTTCTCGATCGAGAGGTAGGTGTCGCGCAGCGCCCCCGCGCCGAGCGAGACGACCTCGTCGAAGTGGGCGGGGTGCGGCGACGGGTCGTCGTCGGCGCGCACGGCGACCGAGCGGATGCCGAGGTCGCGCAGGGTGCGCGCGACGCGGATGGCGATCTCGCCGCGGTTGGCGACGAGCACGGTGTCGAACATCTCGGGCATCTCGCCGATCACATCCTGAAGACGCCGAAGCGCGGCTCGGGCAGCGGGACTGCGGTCACGACGTCGAGCGCCATGCCGAGGATCCGGCGCGTGTCGGCGGGGTCGATGACGCCGTCGTCCCACAGCCTCGCGGAGGCGTAGTACGGGTTGCCCTGCCGCTCGTACTGCTCGCGCACCGGGCGCTCGAACTCGCCCTGCGCATCCGCCGACCACTCCTCGCCGCGCGCCTCGATCTGATCGCGCTTGACGGTCGAGAGCACGGATGCGGCCTGCGGCCCGCCCATCACGCTCACGCGGGCGTTGGGCCACAGCCACAGGAACCGGGGGTCGTAGGCGCGGCCGCACATCGAGTACGTGCCGGCGCCGAAGGATCCGCCGACGACGACCGTGAGCTTGGGCACGCGGGTGGTGGCGACGGCGGTGACCATCTTGGCGCCGTGCTTGGCGATGCCGCCGCGCTCGGCCTCGGAGCCCACCATGAAGCCGGTGATGTTCTGCAGGAACACGAGCGGCACGCCCCGCTGGTCGCACAGCTCGATGAAGTGCGCGCCCTTCATCGCCGACTCGGAGAAGAGCACGCCGTTGTTGGCGATGATGCCGACGGTGTGGCCGTGCAGCTCGGCGAAGCCCGTCACGAGCGTGTCGCCGTAGCCGGCCTTGAACTCGTGGAACTCGCTGCGGTCGACGATGCGGGCGATGATCTCGCGCGCGTCGTAGGGCGTCTGCAGATCGGGCGGGATCGCGTCGTAGAGGGTCGACGGGTCGACCGCCGGCGCCTGCTCGTCGTCGAGCGCGCCGAGCGGCGCGTAGGCGAACCAGCCGAACCTCGCCTCCTTCGCGGGCACGGCGCCCGCCTCGGCCGCGCGGTCGCCGGGCGGCAGCGCCGCCACCATGTCGCGCACGATCTCGAGCGCGTGCGCATCGTCGTCGGCGAGGTGGTCGACGACGCCCGAGACCTCGGCGTGCAGCACGCCGCCGCCGAGCGACTCCGCGTCGACGACCTCGCCCGTCGCGGCCTTCACGAGCGGCGGGCCGCCGAGGAAGATCGTGCCCTGGTCGCGCACGATCACCGTCTCGTCGCTCATCGCCGGCACGTACGCGCCGCCGGCGGTCGACGAGCCCATCACGGCCGCGAGCTGCGGGATGCCGAGCGCCGAGAGCTGCGCCTGGTTGAAGAAGATGCGGCCGAAGTGCTCGCGGTCGGGGAACACGTCGTCCTGCATCGGCAGGAACGCGCCGCCCGAGTCGACGAGCGCGATGCACGGCAGGCGGTTCTCGCGCGCGATCTGCTGCGCCCGCAGGTGCTTCTTCACCGTCAGCGGGTAGTAGGTGCCGCCCTTGACGGTCGCGTCGTTCGCGATCACCATCACGGCCCGGCCGTGCACGAGGCCGATGCCCGCGACGACGCCCGCGCTCGGCGCATCCCCCGGCTCGCCCTCCGCAGCGTCGCCGTACACGCCCCACGCCGCGAGCGGCGCGACCTCGAGGAACGGGCTCCCCGGGTCGAGCAGCGCATCGATGCGGTCGCGGGCGAGCAGCTTGCCGCGCTCGACGTGGCGCTGCCGCGACGCCTCGGGGCCGCCGAGCGCCGCGCGGGCGAGGCGCTCGCGCAGCTCGCCGACCAGCTGCTCCATCGCGGCGCGGTTGGCGCGCGCCTCGTCGGAGGACGGGTCGACACGGGTCGTGAGGGCGTGCATGCTCCTACCGTGCCACTCAGCGGGCCAGTGCGAGCGCAGGACGCTCCAGCACCGCCGCGATGTCGGCCAGGAAGCCGGCCGCCTCGCGCCCGTCGAGCACCCGGTGGTCGAACGAGACCGTCACCGTGCACACGTCGCGCAGCACGATCTCGCCGCCGTGCTCCCACGGCATCCGCCGGATCGCGCCGAGCGCGATGATCGCCGACTCCCCGGGGTTCAGGATCGGGATGCCGCCGTCGACGCCGAAGACGCCCACGTTCGAGATGGTGATGTTCGACGAGGTGAGCTCGGCCATCGACAGCGTGCCCTCGCGGGCGCGCGTCGCGCGGTCCTTGATCTGCGCGGTGAGCTCGAGCGCATCCATGGTCTCCGCCTCGTCGATCGAGGCGACCACGAGGCCGCGGTCGGTCGAGACGGCGATGCCGAGGTTGACGTGCGCGAAGCGCTCGAGCTCGTTCGTGTCGGCGTGGAACGACGCGGTCACGTCGGGCCAGCGCTTCGCGGCGAGCAGGATCGCGCGGCTCGCGAGCGCCAGGAACGACGCGTCGCCGGCCTTGGCGAGCGCGAGCGTCTCGGTCACGTCGACCTGGTGGAACGTGGCCGCGTGCGGCACCGTGAGCGCTGACTGCGTCATCGCGGCCGCCGTGTGCTTGCGCAGCCCCGTGACCTTCTCGCGCGTCGAGGCGGGCGCCTGCGCGGGGGCGGCGGATGCGGTGCCGACCGCGTCGAGGTCGGCGCGCGTCACGAGGCCGTCGGGCCCCGTCGGACGCACCGACTGCAGGTCGATGCCCCGCTCCTTCGCGAGCTTCCGCACCGGCGGCATGGCGCGGCGCTTGGCCGTGCCGGGCGCGGCGGCCGTCGCCCGCTCGTCGCGCACGAAGGGCTCGACGTCCCACGTGCGCTTCGCGCGGGTCGGCTTGCCGCCGTGCACGGTGATGTGCCCGACGAGCACCGACACCTTCTCGGGCTGCGCCTCGGGCGCGGGCTCGGCCTCCACCTCGGCCACCGAGTCGTCGGGGCTCGCGACCGGACCGCCCTCGGGCGACGGCGCGGGCGCCTCGCCCGCAGGCGCATCCGGAGCCTGGGCCGGTGCGTCGCCGGCGAGCTCGAAGTCGATGAGCGGCGCGCCCACGTCAACCGTCTCGCCCTCGGCGGCGTGCAGCTTGGCGATGGTGCCCTCGTACGGGCTCGGCAGCTCGACGACCGCCTTGGCCGTCTCGATGTCGGCGAGCACCTGGTTGAGCTCGACCGAGTCGCCCTCGGCGACGCGCCAGGCGACGACCTCGCTCTCGGTGAGGCCCTCGCCGAGGTCGGGCAGCAGGAAGGTCTTCATCGGGCGGCCTCCAGGTCGAGCTCGGAGCGCGAGCTGCGGCGGCCGAGCGTGCGGTCGACCGCGTCGAGCAGGCGGTCGAGGCTCGGCAGGTAGTCGTGCTCGACGGCCGACGGCGGGTAGGGGGTGTCGTAGCCGGTGACGCGCTCGGGCGCCGCCTCGAGGCTCGAGAAGGCGCGCTCGACGACCGAGGTGATGAGCTCGCTGGAGACGGAGACCTCGCCGGGCGACTCGTGGGCGACGACCAGGCGGCCGGTGCGGCGCACGGAGTCGACGACCGTGTCGACGTCGAGCGGCGAGATGGCGCGGAGGTCGATGACCTCGATCTCGATGCCCTCGTCGGCGGCGGCGATCGCGGCGCGGAGCGCCGTCTCGACCGTGGGGCCGTAGGTGGCGATCGTCACGTCGCGGCCGCTCGCGACGACGTTGGCCGTCTCGAGGTCGCGCGTGATCGTGCGGTCGACCTCGCCCTTCATGTAGTACTTGCCCTTGGGCTCGAAGAACAGCACCGGGTCGTCGCTCGCGATCGCGGCGCGCAGCGTCGAGTAGGCCTCCTGCGGCGTCGACGCGGTGACGACGCGCAGGCCCGCGGTGTGCGCGAAGTACGCCTCGGGCGACTCGGAGTGGTGCTCGACCGAGCCGATCGCGCCGCCGAAGGGCACGCGGATCGTGAGCGGCACGTTCACGCGCCCCTTCGAGCGGTAGCGGAGCTTCGCCACCTGGGCGACGATCTGGTCGAACGCCGGGTAGATGAAGCCGTCGAACTGGATCTCGGCGACCACGCGGAACCCGCGGTAGCCCATGCCGATGGCGGTGCCGATGATGGCCGACTCGGCGAGCGGCGTGTCGATCACGCGCTCCTCGCCGAAGCGCGCCTGCAGCCCGTCGGTGACGCGGAAGACGCCCCCGAGCCTGCCGATGTCCTCGCCCATCAGCAGCACCCGGTCGTCGCCCTCGAGCGAGTCGGCGAGCGCGGCGTTGACGGCCTTCGCGAGCGTGAGCGTCTCGGTCATCGCTTCCCCTCGATGCTGGCGGCGAACGCGAGGTGCTCGGCGCGCTGGCGCTCGAGCCGCTTCGTCGGCTGCGCGTAGACGTCGTCGAAGATCTCCTCGGCGAGCGGCGGCTCGGCGTGCTCGGCGGCGGCGCGGAACTCCTTCGCGAGCTCGTCGGCGCGGATCTTCGCCTCGGCGCGCACGGCCTCCATGTTGGCGCCCATGCGCTCGAGCGCGCGCTCGACGCGGTCGATCGGATCCTTCGCGACCCACTCCTCCACCTCGGCCTCGTCGCGGTAGCGCTTCGGGTCGTCGGTCGTGGTGTGCGGGCCGCGGCGGTACGTGACGGCCTCGATGAAGGTGGGGCCGCCGCCGGTGCGGGCGCGCTCGAAGGCGATGCGGGCGGCAGCGTGCATCGCGAGCACGTCGTTGCCGTCGACCCGCATCGACGGGATGCCGAAGCCGGTGGGGCGCAGCGCGAGCGGCGTGCCCGACTGCACGCGCACGGGCTCCGAGATCGCGTACTGGTTGTTCTGGCAGAGGAAGACGACGGGCGCCTGGTAGGCCGCGGCCCACACCATCGCCTCGTTCACGTCGCCCTCGCTCGTCGCGCCGTCGCCGAAGCACGTGAGCGCCACGTCGTCGGAGCGGTCGATCTTGGAGGCCATCGCGAAGCCGGTGGCGTGCAGCGACTGCGCGCCGATGATGATCTGCGAGGGCGCCATGCGCACCTCGTGCGGGTCCCAGCCGCCGTGCGCGTAGGCCTTCCAGATGCGCGCGAACTCGCCCATGTCGACGCCGCGCAGCAGCGCGAAGCCGTGCTCGCGGTAGGAGCCGAAGACCCAGTCGTCGGCGCCGAGCGCGCGGGCGGGGCCGACCTGCGCGGCCTCCTGGCCCAGCAGCGGCGGCCACAGCACGAGGTGGCCCTGGCGCGTGAGGGCGAAGGCCTCGGTGTCGAGCCGGCGCACGCGCACCATGTCGACGTAGAGGTTGGTGAGCGCCGACTCGTCGATGTCGGTGAGGTGCCCGTCGAGCACCTCGTTCGGCAGCCGGGTGCCGTCGAGGTCGAGCACGCGGAGCGGGCAGTCGAGGCCGACCGCGAGCGCGGGGTCGGGGGCTGGCACGGTGATCGACACGATCGAACCTCCTTGTTCGAAGCGCCTCGTGGGCGCCGGTCGGACCCGGCAGGCGGGTGCGCCCGCGGATCGTTGCTCGACGCTATCGCCGCTTCGCACTTCGCGCAATCTGCGACACGACCGCTGCGCAGTCCGCGCATTCCCATGCGCCCACCCCTGCGCTAGATTGCGCAGCATGCGCATCGTCGATGACACCGACCGGAGGATCCTGCTCGAGCTCACGAGGCATCCGCGGATCACCAACGCCGCGATCGCCGAGCAGCTCGGCCTCGCCCGCAACACGGTGCAGAACCGGGTCGCCGCGCTCGAGGCGTCGGATGCGCTGCAGGGCTTCGACCGCCGGTTCCACGCGGCCGCGCTCGGCTACCCGCTCACGGTCTTCATGGCGACGCACGTCGACCAGCCGCGCATCGACCAGGTGGTCGAGCAGCTGCGGCAGATCCCCGAGGTCGTGCAGGCCTTCGGGCTCTCGGGCCAGGCCGACGTGCTCGTGCGCGCCGTCTGCCGCGACGCCGAGGACCTCTACCGCGTGAACAAGCTCGTGCTCGCGTGCGACGGCGTCGAGCGCACCGAGACGTGGCTGTCGATGGGCGAGCTCATCCCCTTCCGCCTCGCGCCGGTGCTCGAGCGCGACCTCGACCGCGGGTAAGGGCCGTCGGCCGGAATGCCGGCGGCGCTCAGGCGTTGGATGCGGTGGAGGTGCACATGACCACGATCGACCTGCTGCCCGACGCCACCGACATGGGGCCCGTCATGCTCAAGACCGCGACGCTGTCGCGGCTCGTGCACTGGTACACCGCCGGCGTCGGCCTGGAGGTCGTCGCCGAGCGCCCGGGCGCCGTCGAGCTGGGCGTCGACGGCCGCACCCTGCTCGTGCTCGAGGAGGCGCCGGACCTCCGCGGACCGAACCCCGCCGACGCGGGGCTGTTCCACACCGCGATCCTCTACCCGACGCACGCGGCACTCGCCGCGGCGGTCGTGCGCATGACGCAGATCCCGGGCATCCAGTTCGCCGGCACCGGCGACCACCACGTCTCCGAGGCGTTCTACTTCGCCGACCCCGACGGCAACGGCGTCGAGCTCTACGTCGACCGGCCGCGCGAGTCGTGGCAGTGGGCCGACGGGCACGTCTACATGACCACCGAGTTCATCGACCCCAACCGCTTCGTGCAGCAGCACCTCGACCGCGGCACCTTGGGCCAGGCGTCGGCCGCCCCCGTGGAGGCGAAGATCGGCCACGTGCACCTGCAGGTCGGCGACGTCGCCACTGCCCGCGCCTTCTACGTCGACGCGCTCGGCTTCGCCGAGACGGCGTCGCTCGGCAACACGGCGCTCTTCGTGAGCGCCGGCGGCTACCACCACCACATGGCCATGAACGTCTGGAACTCGCGCGGCGCGGGCCGCCGTGCCGACACGCTCGGCCTCGGCCGCGTCGAGATCCAGGTGCCGGACGCGGATGCGCTCGGCGCGGCCCGCGAGCGGCTCACGGCGCGCGGCGTGGCCGTCGCCGACGACGGCCGCGCGCTGCGCTTCGACGACCCGTGGGCGAACGTCATCACGCTGGTGCCGGCCGCCGCCTGACGGGGTCGACGCCCGCGCGCCCGTCAGCGGCGGGCGAGGATGCGCTCCGCTCGACGACGCATCGCCTCGTCAACCATCTGCCCATCGGCGAGCGTGGTCACCCCCGCAGCGCTGTCGAGCGCGGCGAGCACCTCCTCCGCCCACGCGACCTCCCCGGCCGACGGCGCGAACGCTCGTCTGATCGGCGCGATCTGCGCGGGGTGCACGGCCGTGCGGCCGCCGAACCCCAGCGCCGCCCCTGACCTCGAGTCCGCTTCCAGCCCCTCGAGGTCTGCGATCGCCGAGTAGACAGACATCAGCGGCGCCGGCAGCCCCGCAGCCCTGACCGCGAGCACGAGGCGGATCCGCAGATGCTCGAGCATCGCGGGGCTGCTCGCCCCCAGGTCGCTGCGCAGGTCGGACTCGCCGAGCGCGACGGACACGACGGCGGGGTGCGCAGCGATCTCCTCCAGTTGTCCGATGCCCGCCGCGTCCTCCACGATCGCGTGCAGCCTCCGCGCGGCGCCGAGGCGGTCCACCACGGCGTCGAGGTCCTCGGGTCCGCGCACCTTCGGCACCCGCAGCTCCACGTCGTGCGCGGCGAGCGACTCGAGATCCTCCAGCCCGCCGATGCGCACCTGGAGCCCGGCAGCGCCCCGCTCCTCGAGGAACGCCACCACCGCCTGCCGCGCGCGCGCCTTCCTGTCGTGCGCCACGGCATCCTCGAGGTCGAGGATCACGATGTCGGCTCCGGAGGCGACGGCCTTCGCGAAGCGGTCGGGGCGATCGCCCGGCACGTACAGCGCGACGGTCACACGATCCCCCGCTCACGGAGCGCTCGCGCCTGCTCGGGCGTGATGCCGAGCTCGGCGAGGACGGCATCCGTGTCCTCTCCGTGGCGGCGCCCCGTGTGGCGCACCTCGCCGGGCGTCGCCGAGAGGCGGAAGAGCACGTTCTGCATCCGGATCTCGCCCAGCTCCGGGTCGTCGATCGGCAGGATCGTGCCGAGCGCCTCGTACTGCGGGTTGGCCATCACACCGGAGATGTCGTCGACCACCCCAAGCGCGGCCTCCACGCGGGCGAACTCCTCGACGACCACAGAGAGCTCGCGGGCGGCGATCCAGCCGCCGACCGCCGCATCGAGCTCGTCGACGTGCTCGACGCGGGTGCGACCCGAGGCGAACCACGGCTCGTCGACGACATCCGGGCGCCCGACCAGCGTCATGACGCGCTCGGCCACCGACTGCGACGACGTCGACACGGCCACCCAGCGGCCGTCCGCGGTGCGGTAGACGTTGCGCGGCGCGTTGTTCACGGATCGGTTGCCGACGCGGGGCTGCACGAGGCCGAGCTGGTCGTAGGCGGTGATCTGCCCGCCGAGCAGCATCAGGATCGGCTCGATGATCGCCATGTCGACCACCTGCCCCTCTCCCGTGCGCTCCGCGTGGCGCAGGGCGATCGCGCACGCGTACGCGGTCGCGAGCGCGGTGATGCCGTCCGCGAGCCCGAACGGCGGCAGGATGGGCGGCCCATCCGGTTCGCCGGTGATCGCAGCGAACCCGCTCATCGCCTCCGCGATCGAGCCGAAGCCCGGCTGGCGCGCCATCGGGCCGGTCTGCCCGAAGGCCGTCACCCGCGCTATGACCAGTGCGGGGTTGGCGGCGAGGAGCCGTTCCGGGGCCAGCCCCCACCGCTCGAGCGTGCCGGGGCGGAAGTTCTCGATCAGCACGTCGGCGCCGCGCGCCAGCTCGAGCAGCAGCGCCGCTCCCTCCGGCTGCGACAGGTCGAGCGTCGCCGTGCGCTTGCCCCTGCCGAGCGTCTTCCACCAGAGGTTGATGCCCTCCTTGGCCGGTCCGTGCCCTCGAGACGCGTCGGGCCGCCTGGGGTGCTCGACCTTGATGACGTCGGCCCCGAAGTCGCCGAGGAACGTCGCGGCGAGCGGACCCGCGAACAGCGTCGACACGTCGAGCACGCGGACGCCATCGAGCGGCCCCGTCACCGCGCGACCTCGTCGTCCCATGCGAGCCGGAAGCCGATCGCCGTGCTCCGATCGATGCCGGTGCGGAGCCACGCGAGCGAGCGCTCAGGCGGCTGGGCTCCTCCGTCGGCGTACCAGTCGGAGCCGGTCATCGCCCGCTCGCTGCCGCCCTTGAGGATCACCCGCCGGGTGATGCCGTCGGTCATCTCGCTCTCCGTCCAGTTCCACACGCGCGGTCCGCGCCGCTCGAGCCGGTCGCCGGCCACCTGCCACTCGTGATCGGTCGGCAGCCGAGCACCCAGCGCGGCCGCGAACGCGCGGGCCTCGTCGAGGTCCACGCCCGTCACCGGGGCCTCCGGCTCGCCGCCGCGCGGCTCGAGCCCCGCGGCAGAGCAGTTCGCGTTCCACTCCGCGACGCTCACCTCGCGGCGCGCGACAGCCACCGCTCCCAGCGCGACGCGCACCTCGACGCGGCGATCGTCGTGGAGGCGGGGCGGCAGCGGCTTCCATTCCTCCACGTAGGGGGCCTCGCCGTAGAGCCCCGTCTCGCGACGTCGCCACAGCACCTCGAGCCGCCGCTCCCCCGCAGGCAGCGCCACGACGTCGGTCGGCGCCGCCGCCGTCGTCGTGGGCACGGGGATGCGGACGGTCTCGCGAGCCGGAAATGTCGCGTCGGTCTCCGGCGCGTCCGCTGCTGCTGCGGCGAGCAGCCCCGGCAGCCAGTCCGGCTCGGCCCCGCGAACAGCCAGGACGCCAGCCGCGCCGCGCGCGGGGATGGTCACTTCGCCGTCGGTCGACGCGCCCCGGGTCAGATCCCACAGCCGCCCCTCGAGCGGGGCGAGGAAGCGACCGGTGACGGGCTCGTCCCCGCGATGCACGAGGGTCACGAGCGTGACGCCGTCGAGCGTCCAGGTGGAGCCGTACACGCCGAGCGCCGCAGCGTCCGATGTGGCGCCTGCGAGCGGCGCCCACGTCCCGCGCTCGAGCAGCTCGTGGCAGGCGCGCTGCATGCGCGAGATCGAGCGCAGCATCGAGCGGTCGCGCGCGTTCCAACCCACCCAGACGCCGAAGACCGCATCCCACACCAGGATGCCCGTGCCGTTCATCCACGCCGTCTGCAGCTCGTCCACGTGGGAGCGGTTCCACCGCCGGACGCCATGCAGCATGTGGCGCCGCTCCACGAGTCGCGCCCGCTGCACACCGGGCGCGTCGGAGTCGGCGAACCACTGGGACCAGGACAGGACGTGGTCGCGCAGCCGCTCGTCGGGAACCCGGGACTCGCCCTCCAGCGCCAGGGGCCGCTCGCCCCCGACTGCGTCGAGGAAGGCGGGGTCGGCCTGCTTCAGCGTGTCCAGGAACACCCCGTCGGCGGCGAGCGCGTCGGCGACAGCGCGCAGCGCCTCGCCGTCCGCGACCACGCGCCCGCGCGCATCCGTCTCGCGGCGGGTACCCGTGTCCCATGGGTTGTAGTCGAGGAAGACGCGCACCCCGGCGGCTCGGAGGTCGGACACCAGGTCAGCCAGTCCCGGCACGTCGCGGTACCAGTCGAACTGATTGCGCTCGTCGATGCCGATGCACGGGTACGCGTGCCAGAGCACCAGCCCGTCCAGCCCGCCGATGTCGGCGTAAGCCGAGAGCAGGCGCGAGGGCGTGAACCGACGCTCGCGCCAGTCCCAGAGCCGCTCGTCCCAGAGCCAGATCTGCGCCGCGACTCGGCAGCGCGAGGCCCAGGGCACGGCGTCGTAGGCCCCGTCATCGTGCTGGAGCCTCGCTCGCGCTTCCGCTGCGAGCGCGTCGATCTCGGCGCGCCACTCGTCCCAGCGCGCCGGGTCGTCGGGCGCGGCGAGGATCTTGGCGACGTCGAAGTCGGCGTCGGCCAGTCGCACGCCGTCGCGCGGCAGCGGCACGTGCGTCGGCAGGTCGATGGGCCGGGGCACCAGCGGGTCGAGCGCGTTGGTGGCGGCTTCGTCCGGGTCGCTCGTCATGCTGCCTCCTCCGTCAGCGCGAGCGTGCGCGCGGCGAGCTCGTCGAACGCGATGCCGTCGAAGCCGGCGAGCGTGGTGCGGTAGACGCCGCGGATCGGGGCGGCGAGCTCTTGCGGGACGCCGCCAGCAGCGCCGAGCAGGCTGCCGACGCTGGCACCGACCGAGTCGGTGTCCCAGCCGCCCGCGACCGCGAGGCCGACACCGCGTGCGAAGTCGTCGTGGCCGCGCAGAGCGGCGAATGCGAGCAGCGCCGCGTTGTTCAGCACGTGCACCCAGTGCAGGTGGCCGTAGGCGCGGTGCAGTTCGTCGAGCGCTGCCTCGTCGTCGAGGTCCGACGCCGCGAGGTCACGGCCGAACCGAACGGCATCGGCGAGGCGCGACTGCTCGGGGACGCATTGGAGGCCCGCTGCGACGGCATCGCCGGTCGTCGCACCGGCGACGGCAGCGGCGGCGGCCCCGGCCATGAATGCCGCGCCGTGCACCCCAGCCCTGCGGTGCGTGAGACGCGCGTCGGCGACGGCGAGCCGTGCTGCCGTGCCGAGGTCCCCCGGGTGCGCCCAGCCGTACGCGTCGGTGCGGATCATCGCCCCGATCCAGTCGACGAAGGGGTTGCCCCGCTCCGCGGCGACGGCGGGCTCGTCCCCGGCCAGGAGGTTCCGGTACGCGATCCGCTCGGCGGTGAAGACGCGGCCCGCCGGCAGCTGCTCCAGCCAGAGCTGCGCGACTCCCTCGGTCGTCACGGCGGCTCCTGCCGCACGAGCGCGCTCCTGCGCGACCAGTGCGAGCACCGCGAAGTTCAGGTCGTCGTCCTCCGGCATGCCATCGATCACGCCGTCGAGGCTCGTGGGACGGGATCGCCGGTTCCAGGGCCAGCGCTCGGCCACCTCGCGGTCGAGCCCCTGCTCGGTGAAGTACCCGCGGAGCGGCCAGCGGCCGGTCGACTGCGCGATCGCTCGGATGCCCTCGCGCGGGATCTTCTCCACGGGCTTGCCGATCAGGCAGCCGACCGCGCGGCCCAGCCACGCGCCGCGCAGTCGCTCGCTCAGCCCCGCGCGGACCGCGATCGGTGCGGGATGGAGCCCCATCGCCTCCCAGCGGTCGGGCTCGCGCTCGCGCAGCGCGCTCGGCCGAGGCATCGCCGTGGCGGCATCGGTGATGCGCGCCGCGACCTCGCGGAGCTCTCGGCTCGCCGGCACGGGCGTCGCGCCGTTGACGGGCGCGTCCAGGCTCCCGCCTGCGGCGGTCAGCTCGGCCTCCAGTGCCGAGACGTCGAGCCCGTCGAGCCGGGCGGCCGCGAGTGCGTGCGCTGCGAGGTCCTCTGGCTGCGTCCAGCTCAGTCGCAGCAGCGCTGGTGCGGCACTCACGCGGAGAGCCCGAGGGCAGCGGCGGCCGCCGCCCGCGCGCGGTGCCTCGCGTCGTCCGCCTGCCACACCTCGGCGGCGACGGCCGCCATGGTCGCGCCGGGAGCCCGCAGGTCGAGCCTCGAGGCCTCCCCCACCGCATCGATCCACTCCGCGGGCACGGCCGCGAGGCCGCCCAGCGCGCCGGCGATGGAGCCCGCCATCACGGCGATCGAATCGGAGTCCCGACCGTAGTTCACGGCGCCGAGGACCGCCTCGCGGTAGTCCCCGCGGCATGCCGCCAGCAGCCCGAACGCGATCGGCAGCTCCTCGATCGCCTTGGTCCGGCTGGGGAGCCGTGCGTCCATCGCGGGCTGCCGGTAGGTGTCACCGACGGTGTCGAACGGTCGCACCGCCTCGCGCAGCTGGGCGAGGCCTCCGTCGCGCCAGCCGTCGAGGCCGCGGCCGGCGTCGACCACCGCCTCGAGCGCCGCGCGCGTGCCGTCACGGGCGAGGCCGACCGCCTCGTCCAGCACACCGTCGACGCTCGCCCCCGGAGCCGCCGCTGCTGCCACCGCGGCGGCGAACACCCCGGCCGCCTCGCGCCCGTAGCTGGACTGGTGCGCGCCCGCGATGTCGATCGCCTCGGCGTAGGCCCCCCGGGCATCGCCCGCGTTGACCAGGCCGACGGGCGCCACGTACATGGTGGCCCCGCAGTTCACGACGTTGCCGACTCCGGCCTCCCGCGGGTCGACGTGGCCGTAGTGCAGGCGCGCGACGAGCCACTTTTCGGCGAGGAAGACCCGCTGCAGGGGCAGCGCCTCCGCCTCGAGCTCTGGGATCCACTGCACGTCGCCGATCATGCGCGGCACGAGGTGGTCGGCGATGTCGTGCGCCGTGAGGTGGCGCCGCACCTGTGCATACACGTCGACGAGCAGGTTGGTCATCAGGGTGTCGTCGGTGACGTGGCCGTCGCCCTTGTGGTACGGCGCGATGGGCCGCGCCGTGCGCCAGTCGTCGAGGAAGGGCGGCACGATGCCCTCGATCGTCCCGCCGTAGCGCTGCTGGATGGCCTCAGGGGTGTTGCCCTCGGCTGCGCCGCCGAGCGCGTCGGCGACGGCAGCGCCTGCGAGTGCGGCAGTCGCGACATCGGCGAAGGCTGCGTCGGTCATGGGATCTCCGATCAGGTCGTGCACGGGCATGGGCCTGGCAGGGGGCGGTGCTCCCGCCCCCTGCGCGGCTGTCGTTCGCTACTGGATCGACTCCCAGCCTTCGGTGAGCTGCGCGGTGAGCTCCTCGAGGCTGATCGAGTCCGCCAGGTACTGCTGGAACGCCGGGGTCGCGTACTGGTCCTTCCACTGCGGGTAGTTCACCGCGAGCTGGAACGGCGCGGCCTCCAGGACCTCGCCCGAAGCCAGCATCTCGGCCCAGCCGGTCTGCCCCTCCGTCGCCGTGGCGAGCGCGTCGCGCGCCGCGCCCGTGGCCGGGATCAGGGCGTCGCCCTGCCCCACAGCGGCGAGGTGCTCGGCCTGCATGTAGTAGTCGATGAACGCTGCGGCGCGGTCGACGTGCTCCGAGTCCGCCGAGACCGACAGGGTCTGCGGCGAGGTGCCCTGCGCGGGGCCGGCGCTGCCGGCGAGCGGCGGGAGCACGGTCCACTCGAAGCCCTCCGGCGCCGTGTCGGCGATCTGCTGCGCGAGGTAGGAACCGCCGATGTACATGCCGTAGGTGCCGCCGAGGAAGCCGGGCAGCACGTCGCCGCCCGACTGCGTGAGCGTGACCGGGTCGAGCGACTGGTCCTCGTAGGCCATCGCGTGGACGGTCTGCGGCAGTGCCAGCTCGCCCTCGCCGACGTCGATCGTGGCCTGGCCCTCGGCATCCACCTCGAAGAACGTGCCGTCCTCGCCGAGCGCGAGGTTCATGAACGGCGCCGTCGGGGACTTCAGGCCCCAGCCGAGGCCGTAGGTGCCGTCGCCGGTGAGCTGCTGCGCGATCTCGCGCACCTCGCTCCATGCGAGCGAGTCGCCGGTCGGCACCTCGACGCCTGCCGCCTCGAAGGCAGCGGTGTTGGCGAACGCGACGTACGACTGCATCAACGTCGGGGCCGCGAAGACCTCGTCGCCGGCGGTGACCGTGGTCCAGACGCCCTCTGCGACGTCGCCCCGCAGGTCCTCGCTGAGGTAGGGCGTGAGGTCGGCGAGGTAGCCGTCGTGCGCGAAGCCGGCCATGTCCGAGGCCTCGTTGTGGATGATGTCCGGGGCGTCGCCGCCCTGGAACTGCGTGACCAGCTGGTCGTGCACGTTGTCCCACGACCCCTGCACGAGGTCGATCTGGGTCTCGGGGTGCTCCTCGTTCCAGGAGTCGACGATCTCCTCGGTCGCGGCGATGGTCGCGTCCTGGAAGGCCAGGGACTGGAACGTGAGCGTCACCTCCTCGGTGGGGTCCGTGGTCTCGGTGGCGGTCGGTGCCTGGCCGCCGCCGAAGGCGCAGCCGGTCAGCAGCAGAGCGCCGGCCGCGAGCGTCATCGCGGCGCGGGGTGTGCGGTGCATGGTGTCTCCTCGTTGTGGGATGGGGTTGTCGTGGATGGGAGGTCGGTCAGCCCTTGACCGCGCCGGAGAGCAGGCCGGAGGTGAGGCGGCGCTGGATGAGGGCGAAGAACAGCAGGCTCGGGATGGCTGCGAGCAGCGAAGCGGCCGCGAGCTGGCCGAGCTGCACCTGGCCCTCGGCGCCGACGAACAGCGCCAGCCGCTGCGGGAGCGTCTGGAGGGCTTCGTCCTTGATGAGCACCAGGGCGAAGAAGAACTCGTTCCACGCGCCGATGAACGCGAACAGGCTGGTCGCGACGAGGCCCGGCGCGAGGAGCGGCAGCACGATCGAGATGAGCACGCGCCACTTCGGCGCGCCGTCCATCGCCCCGGCCTCCTCGAGGTCGACGGGGATCGACGCGACGTAGCCCTGCAGCATCCACAGCGCGAACGGCAGCGACCAGACCACGTAGACGACGACCAGTCCCGCGAGGGAGTTCCCGAGGCCGATCGGCTGCAGCATCAGGTACAGCGGGATGATGATGAGGATGAACGGGAAGACCTGCGAGAGCAGGATCCATCCCGTGGCCAGCTTCCGAAGCCGGGTGCGGAAGCGCGCGAGCGCGTAGGCGGCCGGCAGCGAGATCACGACCACGATCAGCGTGGTCACGACCGCCACCAGCAGGCTGTTGCCCGCCGCCTGCACCAGGTTCGCGCGCTCGATCGCGGCTGCGAAGTTGTCGAGGTTCCACTGCGCGGGCAGCAGCTGCGGATCGGGCGACTGCAGCTCGGCCTGCGTCTTGAAGGCCGTGGTGAAGAGGAACACCAGCGGGAACGCGAGGAAGACCATGAACAGCGCGATGGCGACGTACTGGAGCGCTCGCCCGAGCGTGACGCGACGCCTCATGACTCACGCCCCTTCGCCTGCGCACGCAGGTAGAAGAAGAGGAAGAACGTGATCACGATGACGATGACGTTGCCCATCGCGCTCGCGAGCCCGAAGTTGCCGTACCGGAATGCCTCGTTGTAGGCGAACAGCATCGGGAGCATCGTGCCCCAGGCGCCCGCGGTGAGCACGTAGACCAGCGCGAAGGAGTTGAAGTTGTTGATGAAGTCGAGCGTCGTGATCGCGACGATCACGGGTCGGAGCGCCGGCAGCGTCACGGAGATGAACCTCTGCCAGGTGCTCGCACCATCGATCTGCGCCGCCTCGTGCAGCTCGGCGTTCACCCCTTGGAGGCCTGCGAGCAGGGTGATCGTCGTCTGCGGCATGCCCGCCCACACGCCCACGACGATCGCCGCGGGCAGCGCGGTCGAGGCCTGGCCCAGCCAGTTGATGTTGTCCGGCAGCCCCAGCGCGCCCATCCCGCCGTTCACCGCGCCGTAGGTGGGGTGCAGCATCAGCCGCCACATGATCGCGATGATCACCGGAGGCATCGCCCACGGGATCAGCGCGAGCGTGCGAGCGACGCCCTGGCCCCAGAGGTTGGCGTTCAGCAGCAGGGCGAGGCAGAGCGACGCCACGAACTGGATCAGGGTCACCGAGAACGCCCAGATGAGCCCGATGCCGAAGGAGTTCCAGAAGAGCTCGTAGCCGGCGAGGTCGACGTAGTTCTGGACGCCGTTGAACTCGACGACCACGTCGCGGCCCGCTGTCGCGTTCGTGAAGCCGAGCGCGATGCCCTGCAGCAGCGGCCAGACGCTGAAGGCGAGGATCGGCAGCATCGCCGGGAGGAAGAGCAGCCACGCGCCGCGCTCGGCGCCGAACCGCGACCGGCGTCGCAGGCCGCGCTCGGCGACGACGACGTCGACGGCGCTCATCGCGGCTCCATCCCTGTGCTCGACTCCCGCACGACGAGCCTCGGCGCGACGACCGCGCCCGCGATCGCATCCGCGTCACCGCGCAACGAGGCCAACAGCTGCTCCGCGGCCAGCGTCCCTCGGGCCTCGGCGCCGAGGTCGACGCTCGTGAGGCTCGGGATCGCGATCTGCGCCAGCTCCGTGTCGTCCATGCCGACGACCAGGCAATCGCCCGGTACAGCACGGCCGCGCACGGAGAGCGCGCGCAGGGCGGCGAACGCGATCAGATCGTTCGCGCCGACGAGTGCGTCGAAGTCGACGCCGCGATCGAGCAGCTCGTCGACCGCCGGGAGCGCAGCCGCGTGCGTGAAGTCGGCGGCCGCCACGACCAGCGACGCATCCTGCTCCAGTCCGGCGTCCTCGATGGCGCGGCGGTAGCCCTCCAGTCGTTGGCGCCCCGGCGTGGTGTCGACTGGGCCGTTCACGAACGCGATGCGACGGGCGCCCTGGCTGACCAGGTGGTCGATCGCCAGCCGCACGCCGGCTCGCGAGTCGGCGCGCACGGCGCCCTGCGCTGCGCCCTCGGGCAGGGATCCGATCACGACGGTCGGCACCGCCGAGCGCTCGAGCGCCTCGAGCACCTGCTGCTCGGGGCGGAGCGGCACGACGATGAGCCCGTCGATGGTGCTCGGGCCGAACCGGGCGATGGCGGCCGCGACAGCGGCCGGCTCCACCGCCTGGGTGACGAGCAGCTGCCGGTCATCAGCCGCGAGCTCGTGCTGCACGGCGCTGGTCATCCTCGCGTAGACGGGGTTGGCGGCATCCGGCACGATCATGGCGATCTGGCCCGTGCGTCCCGACTGCAGCGCACGCGCAACCGCGTTGGGGCGATACCCGAGCTCAGCGGCGGCGCTGCGCACGCGCTCAGCGGTGCGCGGCGAGGCCCCGTGCCCGTGCAGGGCACGACTGGCCGTGGCGATCGAGACACCGGCGCGGTCGGCGACCGACGCGATCGTGGGTGTGCCCGCCATGCCCCGCTCCGCTCCGAGCTCCGTCGCTCGTCGTACCTCGGATTGGAAACGTTTCCAATCGTGCTGACAGCGACAGTACGCGCCATGTGCGAGGTACGCAACTCCGAGACGACGAGCGCTCGTCTCCGATGCGGGACGAGCGCACCGACCCGCCAGCGTGCGCCAGTCGACGGCGGGAGGCACCACTGATCCGCGCAAGGCGCCACCCGATCGCGGGAGGCGCCACCCGAACGCGCAAGGCGCCACTCGATCGCACAAGGCGCCACTCGATCGCACAAGGCGCCACTCGAGTGCGCAACGCGCCACTCACGGCGGCGGATGCGCGTGGGTGGGCAGGCGGGCGCGCGTTGCGAGCGCGCGGCGCGCTACTCGGCGGCCGGGGCGGCCGCGTCGGGCAGCTGCAGGTCGACGACGCCGGCGTCGCGCCAGAGCCGCTCGAGCTGGTAGTACGTGCGCTCCTCCTCGTGGAAGATGTGCACGACGATGTCGGAGAAGTCGAGCAGCACCCAGCGGCCGTCAGCGCGGCCCTCGCGGCGCACCGGCTTCGCGCCGTCGAGGATGAGGGCATCCTCGATCTCGCGCGCGATGGCGCTCACCTGGCGCTCGTTGCGGCCCGTGGCGATCACGAACACGTCGGTCAGCGGCAGCTGTCCCGAGACGTCGAGGCCCACGATGTCGACGGCGAGCGCCTTGTCGGCGGCACGGGCGGCGGCGCGAGCCAGCTCGATCGCCTTCTGGTCGGCGCTCATCGAGCGCTCCCGGCGTTCAGAGCCAGCCCTGCGTCAGGGCGACCGTCAGGAATGCCCCGACGCCCACCACGAAGGCTCCCGCGCCGACGCCGATCGCGACCGGCCACACGTTGGAGCGCTGCTTCTGCGGCGCGATCTGCACGCGCGCGTTCGCGTACGAGGAGACGGCCTTCGAGGCGCGCACGGGCGCCGTCTCGGGGCTCTGCACCTCGCCGTCGGCGACATCGCCATCCACATCGCTCCCGTCGATCGAGGCGCTCCCGCGGCCGGACGACGCGAAGCCCTCCGGCACGTCGATGGAGCCGGTGACCAGCAGGCCGTCGTCGCCCTCGAGCTGGAACTCGGGGCTGTCGGAGCCGGCCGGCAGCACGAGCGCGTTGGCGGTGATCGACGAGGTCGACGATCCGCCGCCCTCGCCCGCCACGCCCTGCTCGCGCAGGTCGGCGATGTGGTGCTCGGAGGTGTCGGACACGACGTTGACGATCACCGGCAGGCGCATCGCCTGGCCGCGCGTCGGGCCGGTCGGCAGCGCCTCCTCGGCGCCGGCGGCCTCGGCGGCGCGGCGGCGGTCCTCGAGCTCGGCGGGCGTCGACTCGGCGACGCGGCGCGACGAGACGCGCGGCTGCTCGACGATGACCTCGTCGATCTCGAGGCTGTCGACCTCATCGTCGTCGACGGTGTCGAGGCCCTGCACGTCGTCGACCTGCACGCTCGAGCGGCGCGCGGCCGAGGGTGCGGGCACGGATGCGCCGCTCGCCTCGGGTGCGTGCAGCTCGGCCTCGATCACGTCGGCCTCGGCCGCCTCGGCGGGCTCGACGCGATCCATGGCCACGGTCTCGGGCAGCTCGATCGGCGCCTGCTCGACGGGCACCGCCTGCGTGGGCGCCTCGGCGCCCTGCGGCTTGCGGCGACCGAAGAACCGGCCCTGCGGCTTCTGCGGCGGCTCCTGCAGCGCGGGCTGCTCGGCCTCGCGGGCCTCCTCCGGCGCCGCGGGCACGCTCGGCGTCGAGTGCCGGCCCTCGCGGACCGGTGCTTCGCTCACCTGCGCCTGGGCTCCCTCGGCGGGGACGGGCGGGGTGCCGCCGTTGCGTGCGGCCTCGGCAGCGCGCTCGAGCTCTCGAAGCTGGCGCCGGGTGAGCGGCTGCCCTTCGTTCGCATCGGTCATGCTGTCAGTCTCCGGTACAAGTCGTGCTTGCTGATGTATTGAACCACTCCGTCTGGCACGAGATACCAGACCGGGTAGCCGGCGCGGACGCGCGCACGGCAATCGGTCGAGGATATCGCAAGTGCGGGGATCTCCAGCTCGGAGACGCGGTCCGGCGGATATCCGGAGATCGACAGGTGGTGCCCCGGACGCGTGACGGCGACGAAGTGCGCGAGCTGCCAGAGCTCATCCGCGTCCTTCCACCCCACGATCGACGCGAACGCATCCGCGCCCGTGATGAAGAACAGCTCGGCGTCGGGGTGCTGCGCGCGCATGTCGCGCAGCGTGTCGATCGTGTAGGTGGGGCCGTCGCGGTCGATGTCGACGCGGCTGACCTTGAACCGCGGGTTCGACGCGGTCGCCACGACCGTCATGAGGTAGCGGTCCTCGCTCGGCGAGACCTTGCGCTTCTGGTACGGCTCGCCGGTGGGCACGAACACGACCTCGTCGAGCGCGAAGTGGTGGGCCACCTCGCTCGCCGCCACGAGGTGCCCGTGGTGGATCGGGTCGAACGTGCCGCCCATGATGCCCAGGCGGCGACGGCGCTGCGGCACGTCGGCTGCGTCAGGCGTGGTCGGAGCCGTGCACGTCGCCGGGCGCGCGGTGCGCGACGTCGCGGAAGGAGCGCAGCACGATCGCCGAGATGAGGAACACCGCAGCGGTGATGCCGCCGGCGATGTAGGCGCCGAGCTCGCTCTCGGACTCCGCCGCAGCAGCAGCGGCGAGCGTCGTCGCGCTCAGGAATGTCAGCGTCATGGAAGCCTCCGATCGACTCCCACTCTAGCGCGGCTCACGCGCGCACCTGGCCCGTGCCGCGCACGATCCACTTGGTGCTCGTGAGCTCCGGGAGCCCCATCGGGCCGCGCGCGTGCGCCTTCTGCGTCGAGATGCCGACCTCCGCGCCGAAGCCGAACTCGCCGCCGTCGGTGAACCGGGTGGATGCGTTGTGCATGACGACCGCCGAGTCGACCTCCGCGAGGAACCGGTCCGCCGCATCCGCGTCGTCGGTGATGATCGTGTCGGTGTGGTGGGTGCCGAAGGCGTTGACGTGCTCGATCGCCGCGCGCACGTCGTCGACGACGCCGATCGCGACGTCCATCGAGAGGTGCTCGGTCGACCACCCCTGCTCCCCCAGCGGCTCGGGCGCGTCGACGCCGGGCAGCGGGGTGTCGGCGTGGATGGTGACGCCCGCCTCGCGCATGGCGTCGGCGATCGCCGGCACCGCGGTGTCGGCGATGTCGCGGTGCACGAGCACCGTCTCGAGGGAGTTGCAGACGCTCGTGCGCTGCGTCTTGGCGTTCAGCAGGATCTCGAGCGCCATCGGCAGGCTCGCCGCCCGGTCGACGAAGGCGTGCACGACGCCGGCACCCGTCTCGATGACGGGCACGGTCGACTCGGTGACGACCCGCTCGATGAGCGCGGCGCTCCCCCGCGGCACGAGCAGGTCGACGAGGCCGCGGGCCCGCATGAGGCGCCCGGCGCCGTCGCGGCCGAAGCGGTCGATCGTCTGCACGGCCGCGCGCGGGAGGCCCGACGCCTCGATCGCGTCCTGCATCGTCGCGACGAGCACCGCGTTCGTGCGCTCGGCCGCCGAGCCGCCGCGCAGCACGACCGCGTTGCCGGAGCCGAGCGCGATGCAGGCGAGGTCGACCGTGACGTTGGGGCGGGCCTCGTAGATGACGCCGATGACGCCGAACGGCACGCGCACCTCGGTGAGCTCGAGCCCGTTCGGCAGCGTGCGCTCGCGCAGCACCTCGCCGATCGGGTCGGGCAGCGCCGCGAGCTGGCGGGCGGCGGCGGCGAGGGCGGCGATGCGGCCCTCGTCGAGCAGCAGCCGGTCGAGCAGGCCGGAGGCGAGGCCGCCGGCGCGGCCGCGCTCGAGGTCCTCGGCGTTCGCGGCGAGGATCGCGTCGCCCGCGCGCTCGATGGCGTCGGCGATCGCGGTGATCGCGGCGTGGCGCCGCTCGGCGGGCGCGACGCCGAGCTCGCGGGAGGCGCGCTTGGCGTCGGTCAGGAGCCGGTCGAGGTCATCGGGCATGCCTCGATCCTAGGAGCGGGCGGATGCGCGGGGAGCCTCGTGCGGGGGTGGTCTCGACTCGTCGGCCCGGAGGGCCGACGGCTCGACCAGCGGAGGCAGGGCCGACGGCTCGACCAGCGGGGCAGGGGCCGCCGGCTCGACCAGCGGGGGCAGGTGCCGACGGCTCGACCAGCGGGGGCGGCGCCGAAGGGTCGACCAGCGGAAGCAGCGTCAGTGCTCGGGGGCGGGGTTCGGCTCGAACTCGGTGCCGAGCCGCTCGCCCGCGATGAGGCGCTCGAGCAGCGGCGTCGCCGTGACCGTCACGCGCACGCCGGCGTCGGCGGCGAGCCGCGCCGCATCCACCTTCGTCATCGCCCCGCCGGAGCCGATGTGCGAGCCGCTCGCGCCGAGCCGCACGCCCTCCATCGGGTCGCCGTACGCGACGCGGTGGATGGGCTCGGAGCCGGGCTCGTCGGGCGGCGCCGTGCGGAGCGCCTCGATGTCGGAGAGCAGGATGAGCCGGTCGGCGCGCACGAGCCGGGCCACGAGGGCCGCGAGCCGGTCGTTGTCGCCGAAGCGGATCTCGTGCGTCGCGACCGTGTCGTTCTCGTTGACGATCGGCAGCATGCGCAGCTCGAGCAGCCGCTCGAGGGCGTTGCGCGCGTTGACGCGGTGCGAGTCCATGTCCATGTCGGACGCGGTGAGCAGGATCTGCGCCGCGACGAGCTCGTGCCGGGACAGGCTCCGCTGGTAGCGGTTCATGAGCACGTTCTGCCCGACGGCCGCGGCGGCCTGCTGCATGGGCAGGTCGGCGGGGCGCGCGTCGAGGCCGAGGAACGGCATGCCCGTCGAGATCGCGCCCGAGGAGACGAGGATGACCTCGCCCGCCCGGTGCAGGCGCACGAGCCCGTCGACGAGCGGCTCGATCTGGCCCCGGCGGTCGCCCGAGATCGACGACGAGCCGACCTTGACGACGATGCGCTGCGCGACCGAGAGGTCGAGCGAGGTCATGCCTCGTCGTCCCAGCGCTGCACCTCGAACCCCTCGTCGTCGGTCCAGATGCCGGCGTCGCGCTCGCCCTTGAGGTCGTCGCGCGCCGCCTGCTTCGCGTCCATCTGGCGGTGGTACTCGGCGCGGCGCTCGGCCGTCGTGCGGCGGTCGTTGCGGTCGAGCCGCGGATCGGTGCCGCGGTTGCCGACGAGCTCGGCGGCGGATGCGATGGTCGGCTCCCAGTCGAAGACGATGCCGGCGCCGGGGCCGATGACGACGGTCGCGCCCGCGACCGCGCCCGCCTTGAGCAGCGCATCCTCGGTGCCGAGCTTCGCGAGCCGGTCGGCGAGGTAGCCGACGGCCTCGTCGTTGCGGAAGTCGGTCTGCGCGACCCACCGCTCGGGCTTCGCGCCCAGGATGCGGTAGACGGGGCCCTCGTGGGAGCCCTCGACCTTGACGACGAAGCCGGCGTCGTCGATCGCCTTGGGGCGCAGCACGATGCGCTCGGGCGCCGGCTCGGCGCCCTTCGCGGCGCGGTCGGCCTCGACGATCTCGGCGAGCGCGAACGACAGCTCGCGCAGGCCCCGGTGCGCGACCGTGGAGATCTCGAAGACGCGGTAGCCCATGGCCTCGATGTCGGCGCGCACGAACGCGGCGAGCTCGGCGGCCTCGGGCACGTCGATCTTGTTGAGCGCGACGAGCTGCTGGCGCTCGAGCAGCGGCGTCTGCCCCTCGGGCACAGGGTACGCCTCGAGCTCGCGACGGATGACCTGCAGGTCGCTCACCGGGTCGCGGCCGGGCTCGAGCGTGGCGCAGTCGATGACGTGCAGCAGCGCCGAGCAGCGCTCGACGTGGCGCAGGAACTCGAGCCCGAGCCCCTTGCCCTCGCTCGCGCCCTCGATGAGGCCGGGCACGTCGGCGATCGTGTAGCGCGTCTGGCCCGACTCGACGACGCCGAGGTTGGGGTGCAGCGTCGTGAACGGGTAGTCGGCGATCTTCGGCCGCGCGGCCGACATCGCGGCGACGAGGCTCGACTTGCCGGCGCTCGGGAAGCCCACGAGCGCGACGTCGGCGACGGTCTTGAGCTCGAGGGTGATGTCGCCCTCGAAGCCGGGGGTGCCGAGCAGCGCGAAGCCGGGCGCCTTGCGCTTGGTGTTCGACAGCGCGGCGTTGCCGAGCCCGCCCTGGCCTCCGGCCGCGACGACGAGCCGCATGCCCGCCTGTGCGAGGTCGGCGAGCTGCTCGCCGGACGCATCCGTCACCACCGTGCCGACCGGCACGGGCAGCTCGAGGTCGGCGCCGGAGGTGCCCGAGCGGTGGTCGCCCATGCCGGGCTGGCCGTTCTCGCTCGCGCGGTGCGGCGCGCGGTGGTAGCCGAGCAGCGTCGTCACCTGCGGGTCGGCGACCAGCACGATGTCGCCGCCGTCGCCGCCGTTGCCGCCGTCGGGGCCCGCGAGGGGCTTGAACTTCTCGCGCTTCACGGAGACGCAGCCGTGACCGCCGTGACCGGCGCGCAGATGCAGCGTCACCTGATCGACGAACGTCGCCATGGCATGCCTCCTTCGATGCGAGAACGGGGCGGGCCGAAGCCCGCCCCGTTCATCGGGTGTCTGTGTGTCGTCAGCCTGCGGCGACGATGTTGACGACCTTGCGGCCGCCCTTCTGGCCGAACTCCACGGCGCCCGCCTCGAGGGCGAACAGCGTGTCGTCGCCACCGCGGCCGACGTTGGCGCCGGGGTGGAAGTGCGTGCCGCGCTGGCGGACGATGATCTCGCCGGCCTTGACGACCTGGCCGCCGAAGCGCTTCACGCCGAGGCGCTGCGCGTTCGAGTCACGACCGTTGCGGGTGGACGATGCGCCCTTCTTGTGTGCCATGTCTGGAGCCCCTTACTTGATCTCGGTGACCTTGAGGCGCGTGAGCTCCGAGCGGTGGCCCATGCGGCGCTTGTAGCCGGTCTTGTTGCGGTAGTGCTGGATGCGGATCTTGGGGCCGCGCAGGTCGGTCACGACCTCGGCCGTGATCTTCACCTTGGCGAGCGCGTCGACATCGGTCGTCACCTTGTCGCCGTCGACGAGCAGCACGGGGGCCAGCTCGACGTTGCCGTTGTCGTCGCCGGCGATGCGGTCGACGACGAGCACGGTGCCGACCTCGACCTTCTCCTGCCGGCCGCCGGCGCGCACGATTGCGTACACCACGTTGGATCCTCACTGTTGGAACGACTCCCGGCAGGGCCGGGACGAAGCTTGTGGCGCGCGCGAGATCGCGACCTGCACCAGCGGACAACGATACAGGCACGCGGCGCCTGCGGTCAACATGACCGCCCGCGTGGCGCCCGCTACCGTGGGCGGATGGCGATCCTCGTCGACGACCCGCTGTGGCCGAACCACGGCACGCTGTGGGCGCACCTCATCAGCGACGCGTCGCTCGACGAGCTGCACGCCTTCGCCCGGGCCGCCGGCATCCCGTCGCGCGGCTTCGACCACGACCACTACGACGTGCCCGCCGAGCGCATCGACGCGCTCGTCGCGATGGGCGCCGAGCGCGTGCCCCCGAAGGAGCTCGTGCGCCGGCTCATCGCGAGCGGGCTGCGTGTGAAGGAGCGCGACCGGCCGCACTAGCCCGGTCGCGCCCCGTCGCGTCAGCGGTCCGAGTCGTCGGGCTTCGCCGTGATGACGCCCGAGGAGGCGCGGCGCGAGCGCCGTGCGGCCTTGCCGGTGCCGGGCGCCGGCGCGGCGAGCGCGTCGAGCGCGCTGCCGAGCAGCCCGTCGAGGTCGCCCTCGGTGGCCTTCGGCGCGGGCGCCTCGTACACAGGCTCGAGGGGGATGTCGAGGATCGTGACGATCGGCTCGGCGGCGACGGCCTCGACCGCCTCCTTCGAGGGCGCGACGATGCCCGACGGCTGCTCGCCCGACGGCTGCTGCACGGGCTGGTGCGCCGCGGGCTGCTCGCCCGCAGGGTGCTCGCCCGCAGCGTGGTCGCCCTCGTGCGGGCGCCCCTTGCCCGCGGAGGCGATCTGCGACAGCCCCTTGCGGAGGTCGTCGGTGATCGCGTGCGTGCCGCCGGCGCCCTGCTGGTGCTGCTGGTGCTGCTCGGCCTGCTGCTGGTCGGCCTGCTTGCCGCGGCGCCCGCGGCGGCCGCTGCTGCTGCCGTTGCCGCCCGCGTCGGACTGCTGCTGGCGCTGCGGCTTCGAGACGGGCTCGTGGTGCACGATGATGCCGCGGCCGGCGCAGACCTCGCACTGCTCGGAGTAGGACTCGAGGAGCCCGAGGCCGAGCTTCTTGCGCGTCATCTGCACGAGGCCGAGGCTCGTGACCTCTGCCACCTGGTGCTTCGTGCGGTCGCGGCTCAAGCACTCGATGAGGCGCCGCTGCACGAGGTCGCGGTTGGACTCGAGCACCATGTCGATGAAGTCGATCACGATGATGCCGCCGATGTCGCGCAGGCGCAGCTGGCGCACGATCTCCTCGGCCGCCTCGAGGTTGTTCTTGGTGACCGTCTCCTCGAGGTTGCCGCCGGCGCCGACGAAGCGGCCGGTGTTCACGTCGACGACGGTCATCGCCTCGGTGCGGTCGATGACGAGCGAGCCGCCCGAGGGCAGCCACACCTTGCGGTCGAGCGCCTTGTCGATCTGCTCGGCGATGCGGAAGTGGTCGAACGGGTCATCGGTGCCCTCGTAGGCCTCGACGCGGTCGAGCAGGTCGGGCGCGATGGCCTCGAGGTACTCGCGGATCGTGGTGAGCGCCTCGGACCCCTGGATGACGAGCTTGTGGAAGTCCTCGTTGAAGACGTCGCGCACGATCTTGACGAGCAGGTCGGGCTCCGCGTGCAGCCGCTGCGGCGCGGTGCCGGAGGTCTTCTGCTGCTGGATGCGCTCCCACTGGCGGGTGAGGCGCTCGACGTCGCGCGTGAGCTGATCCTCGGTCGCGCCCTCGGCGGCGGTGCGCACGATGACGCCCACGCCCTCCGGCAGCACCTGCTTGAGGATCTTCTTCAGGCGGGCGCGCTCGGTGTCGGGGAGCTTGCGGGAGATGCCGTTCATCGAGCCGCCGGGCACCGACACGAGGTAGCGGCCGGGCAGCGAGATCTGGCTCGTGAGGCGGGCGCCCTTGTGGCCGACCGGATCCTTCGTCACCTGCACGAGCACGGTGTCGCCGGGCTTCAGCGCCAGCTCGATCTTGCGCGGCTGGCCCTCGAGCTCGGCGGCGTCCCAGTCGACCTCGCCCGAGTAGAGCACGGCGTTGCGGCCGCGGCCGATGTCGACGAAGGCGGCCTCCATGCTCGGCAGCACGTTCTGCACGCGGCCGAGGTACACGTTGCCGATCAGGCTCGACTCGGAGGCCTTGGCGACGTAGTGCTCGACGAGCACGCCGTCCTCGAGCACCGCGAGCTGCACGCGGTCGTGCTTCGAGCGCACGATCATCTGGCGCTCGACGGCCTCGCGCCGGGCGAGGAACTCGGTCTCGGTCACCACCGTGCGGCGGCGGCCCGCGTCGCGGCCCTCGCGGCGGCGCTGGCGCTTCGCCTCGAGCCGGGTGGAGCCGCGCACCTTCTGCGGCTCGGTGATGAGGGGCTTCTCCTCCTCGACGTCGCCGCCGCGGCGGCGCGAGCGGGAGCGCGTGCGCGAGTGGCTGCGACGGCCGCCCTGCGGCTCGTCGTCGTCGTCGTCCTCGTCGTCGTCCTCCTCGTCGCGCAGCGACGGGAGGGCGGGCAGCGCCGCGAGGTCGGGCGCGTGGAAGAGCAGGCCGAACGGCCCCGTCGGCACCTCGGGCAGCGCGAGCGCGGCGGCGAGCGGGTCGTCGCCCGCCGAGCCCTGCGCACCGGCGTCGGGCGCGGGGGCCGCGGGATCGGTGAGGCCGGGCTCGTGGCCGGGCTCCTGCTCCCCCGCCGCCACCGGAGCGGCGGCCTCGGCGGCCGGCTCGGCGGCGGGCTCGGCACCCTGGTCGTCGGCCACCGGCACCTGCGCCGGGGCGTCACCCGACGCATCCGTCGCCGCATCGGCCTCGGCCGCCGGCGCCGTCCTGCGCGTGGTCGCCCGCTTGCGCTTGGGCCTCTCCGCCTCGGGCGCCTCGGCCTGCTGCACCTCAGCGGGCGCCTCGGTGGCCTGCTGCGCCTCGGGCGCCTCGGCCGTGCCGGTCTGCTGTGCTGTGCCCTCTGCCTCTGCGGGGAGGGTCGTGTCGTCGTTCACCATCGCTGGCGCGCTCCTGCCGCAACCGGCGCCGCCGGTCGCCATCTCGCTCGCGACCGGGGCGCGCCCCGGCGCGAATCCTTCCTGACACCCCCTCGCGGGGATGGCCCGGGCTAGGCGTGCTGCCCGGAAAACCTGTGTGAGCGCCCGTCGGGCGCGCTGCGGGGAAGTCTACCCCACGAGCGCTGCGGGCTCAGGGCAGCACGACGCGCACCGCGAGGGCGACGAACGCGACCGCCGCGACGAGCGTGCCGACGATCGCCGGCCAGCCGTGCGGCTGCACGCGGCGCCCGATGCGCG
The DNA here is from genome assembly GCF_007923295.1 of Agrococcus sediminis. Taxonomy (GTDB): domain Bacteria; phylum Actinomycetota; class Actinomycetes; order Actinomycetales; family Microbacteriaceae; genus Agrococcus; species Agrococcus sediminis. Next base: position 34,877 of record NZ_VOIR01000016.1, read on the forward strand.
CGCCGAGCAGCACGACCGCCGTGAGGTAGAGGCCCGAGACCGCCTCGAGGATCAGCATCATCACGAGCAGGTCGCCGAGCGGCGTCGGCGACGCGGGGTCGATGAACTGCACGAAGAACGACGCGAAGAAGAGGATCGCCTTCGGGTTCAGCAGGCTCGTGACGAGCGCCGTGCGGAAGGGCGCGAGCCGCGGGTGGGCGATGATCGGGTTGGGCGCGGTGAGCGGATGCGTGGGGTTCTCGGTCGCTGCGGGCTCGGCCCGGCGGGCCATGCGGGCGCGGATGCGCGCGACGGCGCTGCGGACGAGCCCGACCGCGAGCCAGCAGAGGTAGAGGGCGCCGGCCCAGGTGAGCGCGGTGAAGACGACCGGGTTGGCCGAGAGCGCCTGCGCCGAGAGCACCGCGAGCACCATGAGCACCGCGTCGCCGAGGAAGACGCCCAGCATCGCGCGGAACCCGGCGCGCGTGCCCGCCCGCAGCGCGCTCGTCGCGACGTAGAGGCTGTTGGCGCCCGGCAGCAGCACGATGACGACCACGCCGGCGGTGAAGGCGGCGATCGTCGCCGCGTCGAGGCTCACGAGCGCGCCCGACTGACAGAATGGTGCGCAGGAGGCTCCATGAACCCGTCACGTCCTGCCCACATCGCTGCGCCTGTCTGGCTGGGCGCGGTCCTCGTCGTGACGGGGCTCGCGGGCCTGCTCGGCGCGTTCTCGCTCTCGGTGGAGCGCATCGAGCTGCTGCTGAACCCCGAGGCGGCGCTCAGCTGCGACCTCAACCCGTTCCTGTCGTGCTCGGGCGCGATGGAGTCGGCGCAGGGGCGCCTGTTCGGCTTCCCGAACCCGTTCCTCGGCCTCATGGCGTTCCCCGCCCCGATCGTCGTGGGCGTGCTGACGCTCGGCCGCGTCGCGATGCCGCGCTGGGTGTGGACGGCCTTCTCGGTCGGCGTGCTCGGCGGCCTGGTGTTCGTGCTGTGGCTCGCGCAGCAGTCGATCTTCGTGCTCGGCTTCGTCTGCCCGTGGTGCTTCCTGGTCTGGATGGCGATGTACGCGATGGCGTTCCCGCTCTGGACGTGGGCCTTCGGCGCCGGCGCGCTCCCCGCGCCCGCGGGGCTGCGGCGCACCGCGGCGCGCTTCTCGTCGTGGGGCTGGGTGCTGTCGCTCGCGCTCGCCGTGATCGTCGTGCTGACGATCATGGTCGTGCTGCCGGGCATCCCCCGGTTCCTGTTCGCCTTCTAGCGGCGGGGCGCCGGCGCGCTCAGCCGAACCAGAGCGCGAGCTCGCGCTCGGCCGACTCCTCGGAGTCGGAGCCGTGCACGAGGTTCTGCTGCACCTTGAGGCCCCAGTCGCGGCCGAGGTCGCCGCGGATCGTGCCGGGCGCGGCCGTCGTCGGGTCGGTCGTGCCGGCGAGCGAGCGGAAGCCCTCGATGACGCGGTCGCCCTCGAGGCGGATCGCGACCGACGGGCCCGAGAGCATGAACTCGACGAGCGGCTCGAAGAACGGCTTGCCCTCGTGCTCGGCGTAGTGCTCCTCGAGGAGCGCGCGCTCGGGCTGCACCATGCGCAGGTCGGCGACGCGGTAGCCCTTGGCCTCGATGCGGGCCAGGATGGCCCCGGTCAGCTGGCGCTGGACGCCGTCGGGCTTGATGAGGACGAGGGTGCTCTGCATGCCTGCCAGCCTACCGACGGCGCACCGCCTCAGCTGCCGGGGGCGCCCCTCGGGTCGAGCCCCGCCGCGCGCCGCTGGCGCTCGATCCCGCGCGCCTTCACGAAGCAGAAGATCCACAGCCCGACGAGGATGAGCGCGACGACGCCCCACACCGGCTCGAACACGGTCAGCGACGCGACGGCCGCCTGCACCGCGAGGCTCACGACCCAGCCCCACGGGTGCCGCAGCAGCGGCATCGTGGCGATGAGCAGCACGCCGACGACCGCGAACGCCGTCGGCGCCGGCCAGTCGCGCGTGACGCCCCAGGAGGCGAGCGCGCCGAAGACGATGCCGGCCGCCTGCAGCCCGTGCACGATGCGCAGCAGCGACTCCATCGCGCCGCGCGCCGGGCGGGCCCGCCGCTCGCGGGGGCTCACCGCTGCTCCTCGTCGGTGACCTCGACGGTGGCCGCCTGCCGCCGCGCATCCGGCCGCACGAGCCAGCCCGCCTCGCGGGCGTGGCCGAGCACGTCGCCGAGCAGGGTGATCGAGCCGGTCACGACGACGGCGCCGCCGCGGTCGGCCGCGCTCTCGCGCGCGGTCTCGACGGCGGTGCCGAGCTCGGGCTCCACGAGCACGCGGTCGGCGCCGAGCACCGCCACGGCCTGCGCCGCGAGGTCGTCGGCGGGCAGGGCGCGCTCCGAGCGCGACTGCGTGACGACCACCTCGTCGACGACCGGCTCGAGCGCCTCGAGCACGCCCGTCACGTCCTTGCCGACGAGCACCCCGAGCACGAGCGTGACCCGCTCGAGGCCGAAGAACGCCCCGAGCGCCGCCCGCAGCGCGGTCGCGCCGTGCGGGTTGTGCGCCGCGTCGAGGATCACGAGCGGCTGCGAGCCGATCACGTCGAGCCTGCCCGGCGAGGTCGCCGCGGCGAAGCCGTCGGCGAGCACCTGCGCGGTCATCGGCTGGCCGCCGCCGCCGAGGAACGCCTCGACCGCGACGAGCGCGAGCGCCGCGTTGGCGCCCTGGTGCGCGCCGAGCAGCGGCACGAGCTGGTCGATGTACTCCGCCGCGAGGCCGCGCACGGTGATGAGCTGGCCGCCGACCGCGACCGCCTGCGCGGAGAGCGCGAAGTCGCGCCCCTCGACGAGCAGCCGGGCACCCACCTCGGCGGCGCGCGCCTCGAGCACCGCGAGCGCCTCGGGCGCCTGCGCGGCGCTCACGACGATCGCGTCGGGCTTGATGATCCCGGCCTTCTCGCGCGCGATCGCCTCGACCGTCGTGCCGAGCCGGTTCGTGTGGTCGAGGGCGATCGGCGTGATCACCGCGACGTCGCCGTCGGCGACGTTCGTGGAGTCCCACGTGCCGCCCATGCCGACCTCGAGCACCGCGACGTCGACCGGCGCATCCGCCATGATCGCGAGCGCGAGCACGGTGAACGCCTCGAAGAACGTGAGCCGGCGCTCGCCCGCCGCCTCGAGCTCGGCGTCGACCATCTCGAGGAACGGCGCGACGTCGTCGTAGCCGCGCGCGAACGCCTCGTCGGAGACGGGCTCGCCGTCGAGCATGATGCGCTCGTTGACCCGCTCGAGGTGCGGGCTCGTCAGCACGCCCGTGCGGAGCCCGTGCGCGCGCAGCAGCGCGTCGGCGATGCGGGCGGTCGAGCCCTTGCCGTTCGTGCCGGTGATGTGGATGACGCGGAAGGCGCGCTGCGGGTCGCCCAGCAGCTCGACCGCGCGCCGCGTCGCCTCGATGCGCGGCTCGACCGCCTGCTCGCCCGCGCGCGCCAGCAGCGCCTCGTAGGCGACCTGCGCCGCCTCGCGGTGCTCGAGCGCCTCGAGGATCCGGTCGTCGATGCTCTCGTCGGCCATGCCCGCGCCGTCCTCCGTCATGCCTGCGTCCTCCGTCATGCCTGCGCCCTCTCGAGCGCGATCGCGAGCGGCGAGCCGTCGCCCACGCGGTGCGCCGTGCGCCCGTCGGCGAGCTCGCCCATCGTGTCGTCGACGCGCTCGAGCTCGAGCTCGAGCGCCAGGGTCTCCCCCATCACGAGCGCACGGTTCGCCTCGAGCGCCGCGACGCCGTGCGCGTCGGAGCCGAGCCGCAGCCGGATGCGGTCGCTCACGTCGAGGCCGGCCTCCTTGCGCGCCTGCTGCACGGCCCGCACGACGTCGCGCGCGAGCCCCTCGGCCTCGAGCTCCGGCGTCGTCGCCGTGTCGAGCACGACGAAGCCGCCGCCGGGCAGGAAGCCCACCGCGGCCGTCTCGTCGGCCACCTCGAGCGCGAGCTCGAACTCGCCCTCGGCGAGCTCGATGCCGCCCGCGACGACGGTCTCGCCGTCGACCGACCAGTCGCCCGCGCGAGCGGCCTGGATGGCGCGCTGCACGTCCTTGCCGAGGCGCGGGCCGGCGGCGCGCGCGTTGACCTGCAGGCGCCGCGAGATGCCGTACCGCTCGAGGGCGTCGGGCCCCGCCTCCTCGAGCACGACCTCCCGCACGTTCAGCTCGTCCTGCAGCACCGCGCGGAACGGCGCCACGTCGACCGCGCCGACCACGGTGAGGGTGGGCAGCGGCAGCCTGACGCGCTTGCGCGCCTGCTTGCGCAGGGCGTTGCCGACGCTCGCGATGGCGCGCACCGCATCCATCTGCGCGACGAGCGCGTCGTCGGCAGGCAGCTGCTCGGCGTCGGGCCAGTCGGCCAGGTGCACCGAGCGTCCGCCGGTGAGGCCCTTCCAGACCTCCTCCGTCACGAGCGGCGAGAGCGGCGCGGCGAGCCGGGTGAGCGTCTCGAGCACCGTGTGCAGCGTGTCGAACGCCTCGCTGCCGGAGCCGTCGGCGGCGACGCCCTGCCAGAAGCGGTCGCGCGAGCGGCGCACGTACCAGTTCGTGAGCACGTCGAGCAGCTCGCGCACCGCGAGCGTCGCGCCCGTCGCGTCGAGCCGCTCGAGGCTGTCGGTCGCGGTGACGACCGTCTCGCGCAGCTTCGCGAGGATGTAGCGGTCGAGCACGTCGGCGGATGCGGTGGACCGCTTCGCGACGTACGGCGCGCCGTCCTGCGCGCGGTTGGCGTAGGTGGCGAAGAAGTACCAGGTCGACCACAGCGGCAGGTGGAACTGGCGGAGCGCCTCGCGGATGCCCTCCTCCGAGACGACGAAGTTGCCGCCCCGCAGGATCGAGCCCTGGAGCAGGTTCCAGCGCACCGCATCCGACCCGTAGGCGTCGAACGACTCGTTGACGTCGGGGTAGTTGCGGCGCGACTTCGAGGCCTTGAAGCCGTCGTCGCCGAGGATGATGCCGTGGCTGATGACGTTCTCGAACGCCGGCCGCCCGAAGAGCGCCACCGAGAGCACGTGCAGCACGTAGAACCAGCCGCGCGTCTGCCCGATGTACTCGACGATGTAGTCGGCGGGGCTGTGGCTGTCGAACCACGCCTCGTTCTCGAACGGGTAGTGCACCTGCGCGAAGGGCATCGAGCCCGAGTCGAACCACACGTCGAGCACATCCGGGATGCGCCGCATGGTGCTGCGCCCCGTCGGGTCGTCGGGGTTCGGGCGCGTCAGCTCGTCGATCGCGGGCCGGTGCAGGTCGGTGGGGCGCACGCCGAAGTCGCGCTCGAGCTCGTCGAGCGAGCCGTACACGTCGACGCGCGGGTGGTTCGGGTCGTCGCTCTTCCACACCGGGATGGGGCTGCCCCAGTAGCGGTTGCGGCTGATCGACCAGTCCCGCGCGCCCTCGAGCCACTTGCCGAACTGCCCGTGCTTGACGTTCTCGGGCACCCAGGTGATCTGCTCGTTGGCGGCGAGCAGGTCGTCCTTGATCTCGGTCACCCGCACGAACCAGCTCGAGACGGCCTTGTAGATGAGCGGGTTCCGGCAGCGCCAGCAGTGCGGGTAGGAGTGCACGTAGGAGGCCTGGCGCAGCACGCGGCCGGCGTCCTTCAGCAGCTTCGACAGCGGCTTGTTCGCGTCGAACACCTGCTGGCCGGCGACCGGCGCGACGACGTCGAGGAACCGGCCGCCGTCGTCGACGGAGAGGATGGTGGGGATGCCCGCGGCGTTCGAGACGCGCTGGTCGTCCTCGCCGTAGGCGGGCGCCTGGTGCACGATGCCGGTGCCCTCGCCGGTCGCGACGTAGTCGTCGACGAGGATCTGGAACGCGTGCTCGGTGCCCCACGCCTCGGCGTCGGCGAAGAAGTCGAACAGCGGCTCGTACCGCACCCCGGCGAGCTCGGCGCCGGGCATCGTGCGGACGATCGCGGCGACGGCGTCCTCGGCCGAGTCGTAGCCGAGGTCCTTGAAGTAGCCGGGCACCGTGGCGGTCGCGAGCAGGAAGGGGCCGTCGCCCGCGCTCGTGCCGTTCGGGCCGGCCGGCACGACGCCGTACTCGACCTCGGGGCCGACCGCGAGCGCGAGGTTCGTCGGCAGGGTCCACGGCGTCGTCGTCCACGCGAGCGCCGCGACGTCCGACAGGCCGAGCGCATCCGCCCGCTCGCCCGAGAACGGGAACGTGACGGTCAGCGTGGTGTCCTGGCGGTCCTGGTAGACGTCGTCGTCCATGCGCAGCTCGTGGTTCGACAGCGGCGTCTCGTCGCGCCAGCAGTACGGCAGCACGCGGTATCCCTCGTACGCGAGGCCCTTGTCGTGCAGCGCCTTGAACGCCCAGATGACGCTCTCCATGTAGGTGATGTCGAGCGTCTTGTAGCCGCCCTCGAAGTCGACCCAGCGCGCCTGGCGGGTGACGTAGTCCTCCCACTCGTCGACGTACTGCAGCACCGACTCCTTCGCCTTCGCGTTGAAGACGTCGACGCCCATCGCCTCGATCTCGGCCTTCTCGGTGATGCCGAGCTGCTGCATCGCCTCGAGCTCGGCCGGCAGGCCGTGCGTGTCCCAGCCGAACACGCGCGGCACGTGCTTGCCGCGCATCGTCTGGAAGCGCGGGAAGACGTCCTTCGCGTAGCCGGTGAGCAGGTGGCCGTAGTGCGGCAGGCCGTTCGCGAAGGGCGGGCCGTCGTAGAACACCCACTCCTGGCAGCCCTCGCGCTGCTCGAGCGAGGCGCGGAACGTGTCGTCGCCCTTCCAGAAGGCGAGGATGCCGCGCTCGAGCGCCGGGAGGTCGGGGCTCGCGACGACGGGCTGGTCGCCGGAGAGCGGGTAGCGGCGGGCTGGCTGGTCGGTCACGCTGGTCTCCTGCATCCTTCGGAACTCGGATGCGGGGACGCTCTCGCGCGGTACCACCCCGCTTGCGGTTCCGTGCCCTTCGGCCGGATCCGCCGCTTCGTGCCCGTCGCCGGGCCTGCGGCTGTGACGGGCCTGCCCCGTTCGGATCTACTGCGCGGCTCGCGCCGCGGTTCTCCCGACCGCTCCCCGGTGATGGCCGGATCAGTGCGTGTGCCTGCGATCCTACCGCGACTCGCCCCGCAGCGTCACGCTGCCGGCGCTCACGTCGACGTCGATCGTGGACGCCGCGCCCGCCTCGTCGGTGACGTCGATCGTCGCGTCGCCCGCCGAGGCGTCCTCGGTGACGTCGTAGGTGCCGTCGGGGATCGCGAGCTCGACGCTCCCGGCGCTCGCCGAGGCGACGATCGCGTCGGGCTGGTCGCCGGTGAGGGCCCCGACGATGCGGCCGGCGCTCACCTGCAGGTCGACGGTGCGCGCATCCGCGAGGTCGAGGCGCGCCTCGCCGGCCGACACGTCGAGGTCGAGCGAGGCGGCGGTGCCCGCGAGCTCTGCCGATCCGGCGCTGAGGTCGACCACCACGGCGCCCCACGAGCCGTCGGCCTCGAGGCTGCCGGCGGCGACCGACGCCTCGAGGTCGAGCTCGTCGCGCTCGAGGGCGGCCGGCAGCGTCAGCACCGCCCGCTCCTCGCCGGCGCGGTCGGCGAACATGATGCCGAAGCCGAACCAGCGCCAGCGCCGGTCGGCGTCGACGACGAGCGCGTCGCCGGTGCGCTCGAGCCGCCACTGCTGCACGGGACCGCCGTCGGTCGTGACGTCGAGGGTCGCCTCATCGACGTCGGCGTAGCGCACCTGGAAGGCGGCCGCCGAGGTGTCGATCCGCAGCGCCGCGACGCCGTCGGCGTCGGCCGTCCAGCTCTGGCTGGTGGCGGCGTGGGCGGCGACGCCGCGCACCACGCCGCCGCCGATCGCGTACACGGCGCCGAGCGAGCCGAGCACGATGAGCAGCACGCTGAGCCAGCGGCCGGGACGGGAGGGGGTCGTGATGGTCATCGGATGCCTCCGGGGGCGTCGGGAGCGCCGCCGCCGGTGCGGGGCGCGTCGAGGTGGGCGAGCACGGCGAGCACGCGGCGGTTGCCGTCCTCGGGCTCGAGCTCGAGCTTCTGGAAGACCGCGGTGATGTGCTTCTCGACACTGCCCGCGGAGACGTAGAGGCGGTCGGCGATCGCCTGGTTGGACGCGCCCTCCGCCATGAGGGCGAGCACCTGGCGCTCGCGAGGGGTGAGGCGCTCGGTGCGCCCGTCGTGGCGGCGCCGGGCGAGCAGCTGGCTCACGACCTCCGGGTCGAGCACCGTGCCGCCGGCGGCGACCTGCTCGACGGCGGCGAGGAAGTCGCGCACGTCGGCGACGCGGTCCTTGAGCAGGTAGCCGAAGCCGGCGGGGCCGCTCGCGATGAGGTCGGCCGCGTAGCGCTCCTCGACGTACTGCGACAGCACGAGCACGCGCGGGCGGTCGCCGCGGCTGCGGATGCCGATCGCGGCGAGGATGCCCTCGTTGGTGCGGGTCGGCGGCATCCGCACGTCGAGGATGGCGAGATCCGGGTCGGCGGCGGCGATCGCGGCCTCGAGCGCGGTGGCGTCGGGGAGCTGCGCGACCACGTCGTGGCCGGCGTCGGTGAGGAGGCGGGCGATGCCCTCGCGGAGCAGCACGCTGTCCTCGCAGATCAGGATGCGCACGGGACGTCCACCTCGATCGCGGTCGGACCCCCGACGGGGCTGGTCAGGGTGAGGGTGCCGCCGACGCCCGCGACGCGGTGCGCGAGGCCGTCGATGCCGCCGCCGGGCTGGCGCTCGGCGCCGCCGATGCCGTCGTCCTCGACGCGCGCCCAGAGCGACGGCGGGGCGTCGGCGGGCTGGCGGGTGCGGATGGCGACGCGGATGCGGCTGGCGCGCGCGTGCTTGTGGGCGTTCGTGAGCGCCTCGGCGATCGCGAAGTAGACCGCGGTCTCGGCGTCGCGCGAGCAGCGGCGCTCGATGCGCGCGTCGACCTCGACGGGGATGGCGCTGCGGGCGGCGAGCGCCGACACCGCCGCGTCGAGTCCCCGGTCGTCGAGCACGGCGACGTGGATGCCGCGGGCCAGCTGCCGCAGCTCGGTGACGGCCGCCTTCGACGACGCATGGGCCTCGTCGATGAGCCGGCGCGCGCCCTCGGGGTCGGTGTCGATGCGGTCGCGGGCCATGCCGAGCTGCATCGCGATCGACACGAGCCTCGGCTGCACCCCGTCATGGAGGTCTCGCTCGATCCGGGTGCGGTCGAGGTCGGCGGCGCGCACGGCGCCGTGGCGGCGCTCGCGCTCGGTGCGCGCCTCCTGCTCGAGCCGCGCCCGGTCGTCGGGCACGAGCAGCCCGAGGGTCACGTTGCGGTGGGCGATGGCGAGGCCGATCGTGCCCGCGACGCCGGCGGCGAGCGCCACGAGGCCCAGCAGCGGCGCCCACTCAACGGGGGCTGCGAGCGAGGTGAGCGGGATGGTCACGGTCTCGGCCTCGCCGAGGCCCGCGAGCGCGAGCGGGACGCCGAGCCCGACGAGCGACAGCAGCGGCAGCGTGAACGCGCCGAACAGGCTCGCGAGGAAGAAGCTGAGCAGCGCCCGCCAGTGCGCGCCGTCGGAGACGATGCGCAGGAGCGTGTGCGGCACCCGCAGCCAGTCGGTGCGGCCGGAGCGCCGCAGCACCGCCGGCGGCACGGGTGCGCCGTAGAGGCCGGCGACGCGCTCGCGCTCGATCCACGCGACCGCGAAGACGGCCAGGATCGCGAGCGCGAGCAGCAGCACGCCGACGAGCACGACGAGCGTCGCGACGCCGGTGCCGGCGAGGATGACGATGCCCGAGAGCGCGGGCAGGCCGACGGCGCCGAGGAGCGCGAGGTGCGCGATGGTCGCGAGCAGGGAGCGGATGCGGTGCATGGCTCCACGCTAGGACCGGGTCGAGCGCGCGGCACGGGGGATGCGCGCCGCACCTGCGGGGGCTATCCCCCGGTGGTCTCCCGCCGCGGGCTCCCGCCGTGGCCTCCCGCCGTCGCCACAGCGCCCGGCGGTACCCTCGGCGCATGATCGACACCCGCACGAGATCCCGAGCGCCGCGCACCGCCGCGGCCGCGCTGCTCGCGGCCGCCGCCCTGCTGCTCGCCGGCTGCGGCAGCGCGCCGGCACCCGCGCCGACCGCCTCGCAGGCGCCGACGGAGTCCGGCGGCGCGGGCGAGCAGTCGCAGGCGCAGCAGTGCGCGCAGGTGATGGCCGACGTGCAGGCGATCGCGACCGACGTCGGCCGGGTCGGCGAGCTGCTCGCCGCGAACCCGCTGCAGGCGCTCGCGCTGCTCGCCGACGTCTCGGGCCGCGTGGGCGACCTGCAGACGAGCGTGAGCGACCCGGCGCTGCTCGAGCGCATCGGCGAGATCCAGGCCGGCTGGGAGGCGCTGCTGGCCGAGGCCGAGTCGTCGCTCGCCGCGGGCGACCCGGCCGGCGTCGAGCGGGTCACGGCGGGAGTGACGGAGCTGCTCGAGCAGGTCTCGTCGCTGCAGGAGTTCTGCGCGGGCACGGCATGAGCGCCCGCACCGCCCGCGGCGCAGGGCGCCCTGCTGGTCGCGCTCGCGCTCCTCACGACCGGCTGCGTGATCCTCCCGCCGCCGCTGCCGACGGCCGCCCCGCCCGTCGTCGCGACGCCGACCGCGACGCCCTCGGCCTCGAGCACCCCTGAGCCCACCCCGACGCCCACCGCGACCGAGGCCGCGCCGAGCGAGCCCGCCCCGAGCGAGCCGCAGCCGACGGCCGAGGAGTGCGCCGCCGCCGACCAGGCGCTCGCGGCGATCGTCGAGCGCGCGACCGAGGTGCTCGACGCCGTGCCGGCGGACAGCAGCCCCGACTGGGCGGCGGCCGACGCCGTCGTCGCCGACCTGCCCGTGATGCGCGACGCGTTCATCGCCGAGACCACGAGCCCGGCGCTCGCCGAGAGCTTCCGGGAGCTCGACCAGCCGATCGCCGACCTCACCGAGGCCGTCGCATCGCGCGACGACCTGAGCGTCACGATCCTCTCCCCCATCGTGGCGCTCGCGGCGCCCTCGGCGCTGCTGCCCTGCGCCGGCGTGCTCTGACGCCGGCGCCGGCCGCCGCTCGTACGCTGGGCGCATGCAGGCTCCCCTCCTCGCGACGCTCGACGGCAGTCTCGTCGACGTCGCGCATCCGATCGTCCGCGCCGACGACCTCGGCGTCGTGCGCGGCGACGGCGTCTTCGACGCCACCCTCGTGCGCCTGGGCGCCGACGCCGCGCCGCACGTGCGCGACCGGCAGTCGCACCTCGACCGGCTCGAGCGCAGCGCGGCCATCCTGCAGCTGCCGGCCCCCGACCGCGCCGGCTTCGAGCGCGCGATCGACGCGCTCGTCGCGGCGTGGGACTTCGCCGCGCACCCCGAGGCGCTGATCCGGCTCGTGCTCACCCGCGGGCCCGAGTCGGGCGGCGACCCGACGGCCTTCGCGCTCATGGCGCCGCTCGCCGCATCCGCGGTCCGCGAGCGCGAGCAGGGCGTCGCGATCACGCTCCTCGGCCGCGGGCACGACGGCGACGAGGTCGCCGCGATGCCGTGGCTGCTGCCGGGCGCGAAGAGCCTGTCGTACTCCATCAACATGGCGGCGAAGCGGCACGCGGTGCAGCACGGCTTCGACGACGTCGTCTTCGTCGCGCCGTCGGGCGCGCTCCTCGAGGGGCCCACGTCGACGCTCGTCATCGACCGCGGCGGCCGGCTGCTGACGCCGAAGCAGGACGGCATCCTCGCCTCCATCACGCTCGAGCAGCTCATGCGCGACGCGCCGCGCGAGCTGCAGGTGGCGTTCGCGTCGCTCACGCCCGACGACCTGCGGGCCGCAGACGGCGCCTGGCTGCTGTCGTCGGGCCGGCTGCTCGCGGCGGTCACGAGCGTCGACGGCGAGCCGCTCCCCCGCTCGCCGCTCGACGCCGAGCTGCGCCGCGTGCTCGACGTCTGAGACGACTGCGGCGTCCGGGGCGGCTGAGCGCCCGCGGGGTCAGCCGAGGCGCTCGACCTGGGCGCGCAGCAGCTGCTCGACCGCCTCGGGCGGCGCCACCTGGTGCACCACCGCGACGAGGAGTGCGCCGTGGGCGTCGGCCTCGACGACGAGGGATGCGACGGGCCCGGTGAGCAGCACCGTGGCGGTGTGCGCGCCGTCGCCCGTGCCGAGCGCGCCGGCCTCGGCGACCTCGCCGTCGCACGCGATGCCGAGGGCGTGGAGCGCGGTCGCGGCGGCGGCGGCCGCCGCTTCGGAGCCGTAGCGCAGCAGCACCACGTTCATCGGGCCGCCGGGCGCGGGCTCGGCCGCGAGCGCCACGAGCGCGGCCTCGGTCGCCGCGCCGTCGACGGCGTCGGCGGCCGCGGCGCAGTCGCCGCCGATGCTGCGCGCGACGCCGAGGTGCGCGATCGCGTCAGCGGGCTCGACCTCGGCGGAGGGCGCGAGCCGCGTCCAGGCGGCCTCCGCCTCGCCGTCCGGGCCGCTCCAGCGCAGCGGAGGCAGCGCCGCGGGGTCGAGGAGCAGGTCGAGCAGTGCGGCGGACTCAGCGGGCTCGGGGCTCGGCGTCGGTCCCGGCCCGGGAGGCGTCGTGGGAGCGGGCGTCGCGACGGGTGCGGCGGAGGGCTCGGGCTCCGGCTCGGGCGCTGCTGGCGGCGAGGCGGTGGGCGCCCCGTCGTAGTGCACGGTCGGCGCGGTCGGCCGCGGCACCCCCTCCGGCTGGCCCACCGGGCCCGCGAGCGGCGGGGAGACGACGGAGGCGTCCTGCGTCGGCAGCGGGGGTGGCGGCGAGACGGTGACGGGCGGCGGCGCCATCGGCCCGCACCCGGCGACCGCCGCGCCCGTGATGAGGGCCGCGGCGGCGGTCAGGATGCGAGACCCGCGCCTCATGGGGGACATGATCCGCCCCGATGGCGGCGAGCGCGAGAGGCGCGGCGTCAGACCGCCGGATCGTTGTGGATCCGTGATGCAGCGGCGATCGGCTCGAGCGCGGCGCGCACGGCCTGCGCCGCGGGCGGGCGGCCCGGCTCGTGGGTCCACGCGACGAGCGCCGCGCACGCGGCGGCGATGATCGCGACCGGCGCCACCGCCGCCGACGTCGACTCCGGCAGCGCGTCGCGCTCGAGCGCGAGCGCGAGCGCGGCGCGGTCGACGAGCGGCTGCAGGTGCGCGGCCGCGCCGTCGCGCAGCGCAGGCTCCGCGCCCATCGCCGCGGCGTCGCGCAGGGCGGGCGGCGGCGTCGTGCCCCACGGCTGCACCGCGTGCGCGATGGCGTCGACGAGCCGGGCCAGCGCGTCCCGCTGCGGCACCGCATCCGCACCGCCCTGCTCGAGCGCGTCGGCGGCACGCGCGATCGCCGCGTCGAGCGCGACCCAGAGAGCGTCGGCCTTCGAGGCGCAGTAGCTGAAGACGGTGCCGCGGGAGACGCCGGCGCGGCGCGCGATGTCGTCGACGCTCACCGCGTCGTAGCCCGCCTCGAGGAACAGCTCGAGGGCGGCCTCGTGGATCGTCGCGGCGTCGGACGCGCGCGGTCGTCCTGGGCCTCGCCTCGATGCCATGGGAATCCTCTCTCGCCGCTAATGTTGCACCCGGTACGACAACGAGCGCCACCCGGGCGCTCCCGAGGAGCCCCCGTGATCACCACCCCCGCGCGCCCGCGCACCAGCACCCGTCGCGTCGCCGCGGCCGCGACCGTCGGCACCGCGCTCGAGTCCTACGACTTCTACACCTATTCGTACTTCGCCGCATTCTTCGCCGGCCCGTTCTTCTTCTCGGCGCTCGGCGAGGCGGGCGCGCTGCTGGCCTCCTTCGCCACCATCGGCATCGCCTTCGTCGTGCGCCCGATCGGCGCGATCGTCTTCGGCCACCTCGGCGACCGCATCGGCCGCCGCTCGACGCTGCTCATCACGATCGCGCTCATGGGCGTCGCGACCGGCCTCGTCGGCCTGCTGCCGACGGGCGAGGACTGGGTGCTCTTCGGCGCCGTCGCGCTCGTCGTGCTGCGCGTCGTGCAGGGCCTCTCGCTCGGCGGCGAGTGGGGCGGCGCCGTGCTGCTCGCCACCGAGCACGCCGACGCCCGCCGCCGGCCGTTCTTCGCGTCGCTGCCGCAGCTCGGCTCCCCCATCGGCTCCGTCGCCGCGGGTGGCCTCATGCTCGCGATGTTCTTCGGCCTGGGGCCCGAGGCCATGGCCGCGTGGGGCTGGCGCATCCCGTTCCTCATCGCCATCCCGCTCATCGCCGTCTCGCTCTACCTGCGCTGGTCGATCGACGAGACGCCGGTCTTCAAGGAGCTCGCCGCGACGGGCCAGCGCGAGAAGAACCCGGTCTGGGCAGCCGTGCGCACCCAGCCCGCGGCGTTCGGCGTCGCGATCCTCGTGGCGCTGCTCGGCATCGGCTCGTACTCGCTCATGAACACGTACACGATGGGCTACGGCGTGACCGCGCTCGGCTTCGACGAGATGCAGCTGCTCACGGCGGCCACCATCGGCGGCCTGCTGCAGTTCGTCACCGTGCCCGCGTTCGGCTGGCTCGCGACGCGCATCGGCTCGGCGCGCGTCGTGGCGCTCGGCGCCATCGGCACGCTGCTCATCGCCTTCCCCATCTACTGGCTGCTCGGCAGCGCGACCTTCGCGGTGCTCGTCGCGCTCATGGTGGTCGGCGGCATCCTGCCGACCGCGTCGTGGGCGGCGCTCGGCGGCACGATGCAGGAGCTGTTCCGCGGCCGCCACGCCTACTCGGCGCTCTCGGTCGCGTACGCGATCGCGGCGGTGCTGTCGGGCTTCATCCCGTCGATCACCGCGTGGCTCGGCACCGCGACCGACAGCGCCTGGTGGCACCCGGGCCTCGTGCTCGCGCTGCTGTCGGCGCTCACGCTCGTCGGTGCGCTCGCGGCCCAGCGGATGCGCCACCTCGGCGACGAGGACGCCGACGCCGCGCAGGCGGTCGTGCGCGAGGAGGCGCCCGCGCCGGTGTGATCGCGCGCGCAGCGCGCGACTGGGCGGCTGCGCCCGAGCGGGCACGGCGCGCCGGCCCCGGTCGGGCGCAGCCGCCCCGCTCGGCGGCGCGGGCGGCTCACGCGAGCGAGCGCGCCACCTCCACGGCGCGCGCCGCGTAGCCGCCGCCGAACAGCAGCGTGTGCACGAGCAGCGGCTGCAGCTGCTGCATCGGCACCCGCTCGCGCCAGCCGTCGGCGAGCGGCGAGGCCTCGTCGTAGGCGGCGAGCACCGTCTCGAGCCTCGGCAGCCCGAAGAGCGCGAGCATCGCGAGGTCGGTCTCGGCGTGCCCGCCCTGCGCGTGCGGGTCGATGAGCACCGCGCCGGTGTCGACGTCGGACCACAGCACGTTCCCGCTCCACAGGTCGCCGTGGATGCGCGCGACGGCGCCCACGCCGGCGGGCTGGGGCGCGTCGAAGGCCCCGGCCGCCATGCGGTCGACCGCCCGCTCCACGACCCGCGCCTCGGACGCATCCAGCCGGCCGCGCTCGACGCACCGCTCGAGCACCGGTCGCACCGCGGTCGCGGCCCACGCCGCGCCCCACGAGCCCGCGACGGGCTCGGCGGCCATCGGCACGCGCGACGAGCCCCACTCGAGCGGCGGCTGCGCCCCGTCCGGCGGGCAGCAGTGCCACGGCGCCCCGGCCGCGTGCAGCGCGGCGAGGCTGCGGCCGAGCGCCTCGGCGCGCGCCGGCGTCGGCGGCGCCTCCGCCACGCGCGCCACGTGCAGCGCGCCGCCGGCGAGGCGCGCCCGCGCGATCCGCGTGCCGCCGGCGGCCTCGGCCTCGGCGAGCCACGCGAGGCCCGCCGCCTCCATGGCGAGCGCGTGCGCCGCGTCGGCGGGAGCGCGCTTCACGACGTCCATCCCGCCACCCTGGCACGCCCTCCTGGCAGGCCGGCCGAGGCGGCGCGCGTAGCGTGGTCGCATGCCCGTCTCGCGCACGCCCGCTCCCCTCTGGCTCTGGATCGTCGCCGCGGCGTGCTTCGCGGGCGCGGCGCTGCTGCAGGAGGACGCCCTGACCCGCACGCTCTTCCTCGTCGCGGCCGGCGCGCTCGCCGTCACGGCGCTCCTGCAGTGGCGGATGCGCCGCGGCCGCTGAGCGGCGGAGTCCGGGACGGGCGGGCCTAGACTGGCCCGAGCAACAACCAGGCATCACGCCGAGACAGCGCTCGGCACCGACGCGATGCCGCGCACATCGAAAGCGAGACGCCATGAGCGCCATGCCCACCACGCCCGGGATCCCGGAGCGCCCCGCCCTCGAAGGCCTCGAGGCCAAGTGGGGCCAGCAGTGGGAGGAGGCCGGCACCTACCGCTTCGACGGCGCCGGGCTCGACCGCGACGCGATCTACTCGATCGACACGCCGCCGCCGACCGCATCCGGCTCCCTGCACGTCGGGCACGTGTTCTCGTACACGCACACCGACCTCATCGCCCGGTTCCAGCGCATGCGCGGCAAGCACGTCTTCTACCCGATGGGCTGGGACGACAACGGCCTCCCCACCGAGCGCCGCGTGCAGAACTACTACGGCGTGCGCGTCGACCCGACGCTCGCCTACGACCCCGACTTCACGCCTCCGCAGGAGGGCGGCGAGGGCAAGAGCTCGAAGGCCGCCGACCAGGTGCCCGTCTCCCGCCGCAACTTCATCGAGCTGTGCGAGCGCCTCACCGAGGAGGACGAGGAGAAGTTCGAGCACCTCTGGCGCACGCTCGGCCTCTCGATCGACTGGTCGCAGACCTACCGCACGATCTCGGACGACGCGCGACGCACCTCGCAGCTCGCGTTCCTGCGCAACCTCGAGCGCGGCGAGGCGTACCAGGCGGATGCGCCGACCCTGTGGGACGTGACGTTCCGCACCGCCGTGGCCCAGGCCGAGCTCGAGGACCGCGACCAGCCCGGCGCCTACCACACGCTGCTCTTCACGAGCGGCGACGGCGACCTGCGGATCGAGACGAGCCGCCCGGAGCTGCTCCCCTCCTGCGTGGCCGTGGTCGCGCATCCGGACGACGAGCGCTACCAGCACCTCTTCGGCACGACGGTGACGACGCCCGTCTTCGGCGTCGAGGTGCCGTTCGTCGCGCACGAGCTCGCGCAGCAGGCCAAGGGCACGGGCGTCGCGATGATCTGCACCTTCGGCGACGTCACCGACGTCACGTGGTGGCGCGAGCTCGACCTGCCGAACCGCTCGGTGATCGGCTTCGATGGCCGGTTCGCCGCCGAGGCGCCCGAGGCGCTGTCGTCGCCCGAGGCGCAGGCGGCGTACGCCGAGATGGCCGGCAAGACGGTCTTCAGCGCGCGGAAGGCGATCGTCGAGCAGCTGCAGGCCTCGGGCCGCATGATCGGCGAGCCGAAGCCCATCCAGCACCCGGTGAAGTTCTACGAGAAGGGCGACAAGCCGCTCGAGATCGTCTCGACCCGGCAGTGGTACATCCGCAACGGCGGCCGCGACGAGCAGCTGCGCGAGCGCCTCGTGGAGCACGGCCGCGAGATCGCCTGGCACCCCGAGCACATGCGCACGCGCTACGAGAACTGGGTGCACGGCCTCAACGGCGACTGGCTCATCTCGCGCCAGCGCTTCTTCGGCGTGCCCATCCCCGTCTGGTACGCGCTCGACGAGGAGGGCCAGACCGACTTCGACCGCGTGCTGCTCCCCCGCCCCGACCAGCTGCCGCTCGACCCGACGAGCGACGTGCCCGACGGCTACGAGGCGTCGCAGCGCGGCGTGCCCGGCGGCTTCCTCGGCGAGGTCGACATCATGGACACGTGGGCGACGTCGTCGCTCACCCCGCAGCTCGCGGGCGGCTGGGCCGACGGCGCCGACCGCTGGCAGCAGCTGACGCCGTTCGACCTGCGCCCGCAGGGCCAGGACATCATCCGCACGTGGCTGTTCTCGACGCTGCTGCGCTCGATGTTCGAGGACGGCCGGGCGCCGTGGAAGCACGCCGCGCTCTCGGGCTGGATCCTCGACCCCGACCGCAAGAAGATGTCGAAGTCGAAGGGCAACGTCGTCACGCCGCTCGGCATGCTCGAGGAGCACGGCTCCGACGGCGTGCGCTACTGGGCCGCCTCGTCGCGCCTCGGCGTCGACGCGACGCTCGACCCGCAGAACCCGAAGATGATCAAGATCGGCCGCCGGCTCGCGATGAAGGTGCTGAACGCCGCGCGCTTCGTGCTGTCGATGGAGGGCGAGCCGGGCGAGGTCACCGAGCGGCTCGACCGCGAGATGCTCGCCGAGCTCGCGACGGTCGTGCGCACCGCGACCCGCGCGTTCGAGGGCTACGACCACGCGAAGGCGCTCGAGGCGACCGAGGCGTTCTTCTGGACCTTCTGCGACGACTACCTCGAGCTCGTGAAGGAGCGCGCCTACTCGGGCGACGCGGCCGGGCGAGGCTCGGCCATCGCGGCGCTGCGCCAGGCGATCGACGTGCAGCTGCGGCTGCTCGCGCCGTTCCTGCCGTTCGCGACCGAGGAGGTGTGGTCGTGGTCGCACGACACCTCGATCCACCTCGCGCCGTGGCCCGAGGCCGCGGAGGTCGGCGACGGCTCCGGCTCGACCGGCATGCTCGCGACGGTGGGCCAGGCGCTCATCGGCATCCGCCGGGCCAAGACGGATGCGAAGGCGAGCCAGAAGACGCCCGTCGCGTCGGCCGTCGTGGCCGTGCCGGCGGCGCTGCGCGAGCACCTCGAGGCGGCGACCGCCGACCTCAAGGCGGTCGGGCGCATCCGCGAGCTGTCGCTCGTGGAGGCCGACGAGCTCGCGGTCGGCGACATCGTGCTCGAGGAGGCCTGATGCAGATCGGCACCCGCTGGGCCGTGGGCGGCGAGCCGCCCCAGTCGGTGCCGATCGCGATGCGCGCGGCGATCGACGACGAGGAGCGCACGCTCGCCGAGCTCGGCGCCGACACCTCGGGCTGGCGCTGGACCCTCACGTGGCTCGAGGGCGCGCCGGTGGTCGAGCTCGACGACGGCACGACCATCCGGCTCGAGGGCGACGACGCGCTCGTGACGCGCGAGGACTGAGCTCCGACGCGTCGCGGGACGACAACAGGGCCCCAGGCGACTGCCTGGGGCCCTTCTCCTTGCACGGAGGTCTGGGGGCGCTACCGCATGGGGCGCGTGAGGATCTGCGCCATCGCGTAGCTGTCGTTGATGACGGCGATGGGCATGGTGACGGGGTGGGCGTCGGGCTTCGGCATGGTGGCTCCTTCGAGGTGGGCTCCCGATCAGTCGATCGGGAAGGCGTTGAACTGGATCTGGATGCGGTGGACGGGTTCGTCGGCGTCGGCCGGCGAGGCAGCGGCAGCGGCAGCGGCAGCGAGCCGCTCGCGGATGAGCCGCTCGACGTCGCGCGTGAGGCGCCGCAGCTCGCTCGCCGGCAGGGTCGCCGAGCGCGACGAGACGCGGGCCGCGTCGAGCGTGGGCTCGTCGTAGCGCTCCTCGCCGCCGGCGATGTAGGCGGCCAGCAGCGCGGCGTCGTGCTGCGTCCACGCGCCGAGCACGGTCGCGGTCGCTGCGCGTCCCTCGGGCGCGTCGGCGAGCTCCTTCGTCCAGACCTCGACCTGGTCGATGGCGCGCCGCCACCAGCGCTCGCGCGCGGTGCCGCGGTCGGCGTCCTCGGCGATGTAGCCCTTCGCCTCGAGCTGGCGCAGGTGGTAGCTCGTCGAGCCGGTCGACTCGCCGAGCGCGGTCGCGAGCGACGAGGCGGTCTGCGGGCCGCGCGTGGTGAGCACGTGCAGGATGCGCACGCGGAGCGGGTGGGCGAGGGCCTTGAGGGAATCGAGGTCGACGGCCGCCGGGGCCTCGCTCTCGCCGCCGGAACCGTCGACGGCGGCGTCGAGCATGCATCCAGCATACTCTTTGCAAAGGTCTCTTTGCAAGCGGTGTCAGACAGGGATCGGGCTCATCCGCGGGCCAGGATCCACCCGTGCAGCATGGCCATCCAGCCGTCGTCGTCGGCGGCCCACGCCGACCACGCGGCCGCGATCGCCTCGCGCTCCGACGCATCCGCGAGCCCGTGCCGCTCGGTGCCGTCGGCGAACGCCGAGTGCAGCGCCCGCTCGGCCCACTGCCCGCCCCAGAACGCGCGGCCCGCGGGCGACTCGAAGCACCAGGTCTCGACATCCGTCTCGACGCTCGCGAAGCCGGCCGCGCGCGCCCACGCCTTGAGCCGCGCGCCCGCGTCGCCGTCGCCGCCGTTCGCGGCCTGCAGCGCGACGACGAGCTCGCGCCAGCGCGCGAGCGGCGGCGTGAGGGGGTGGATGGCCGTGGCCGAGTAGACGACGTCGCGCGCGGCGACGAGGTCGCCCGCCGCGCGCCACGCGGCGAGCGCCGCGACCGGGTCGCCGAGGTGCTGCAGCACCTGGTGGGCGTGCACCACGTCGTAGCGCTCCCCCGGCGGGTCGTAGGCGTCGCCGACGAGGAACTCGACGTTCGACACCCCCGCCTGCGCCGCCGCGGCGCGCGCCGTCTCGACCACCTCGGCGCTCATGTCGATGCCGACGACGTGCCCGCGGTCGCCCACGCGCCGCGCGAGGTCGATGCTGATCGAGCCGGGGCCGCAGCCGACGTCGAGGATGCGCATGCCGGGCTCGACGAGCGGCGACAGGTAGGCGGCGGAGTTCGCGACCGTGCGGGCGGCGTGGGCGGCCACGACGCTCGAGTGGTGACCGTGCGAGTAGACGGCGGAGGCCATGCCCGAGTGTACGTCGGCCCGTCCTCGGGGGCCGGTCGGATGCGCCGCCTAGGGTGGTGCCATGACCAACCCCTTCCTCGCGCCGAGCGCGCTCCCGTACCAGCTGCCGCCGTTCGCCGACATCCGCGACGAGCACTACGAGGAGGCCTTCGAGGCCGGATTCGCCGAGCAGGCTGCCGAGGTGCGCGCGATCGTCGAGCAGGCCGACGCGCCGACCTTCGAGAACACGATGGAGCCGCTCGAGCGCAGCGGCCAGACGCTCTCGCGCGTCGCGCGCGTCTTCTGGAGCATGACGTCGACCGACTCGACGCCCTTCCTCGAGGAGCTCGAGGAGCGCTACGCGCCGCGCTTCGCCGCGCACGCCGACTCGATCACCCTCGACCCGCGCCTGTACGCGCGCGTGGCAGCGCTGCAGAGCGCTCCGGATGCGTCGTGGACGCCCGAGCAGCGCTACCTCGTCGAGCGCCGCCACACCGAGATGACGGTCGCGGGCGCAGGCCTCGACGACGCGGCGCGCGAGCGCCTCAAGGAGCTCAACCAGCAGATCGCGACGCTCACGACCCGGTTCGACAAGCACCTGCAGGCCGACACCAACGACCTCGCCGTGGTGATCGACGACCCGGCCGAGCTCGACGGGCTGAGCGACGGCGAGCGCTCGGCCGCCGCGGCCGCCGCGGCCGACCGCGGTCTCGAGGGCAAGGCCCTCATCACCCTGCCGCTGTTCTCGGGCCACCCGTGGCTCGCGTCGCTCACGAACCGCGACGTCCGTCGGCGCGTCATGGAGGCATCCCTCGCCCGCGGCACGCGCGGCAACGAGCACGACAACCGCGAGACGGTGCTCGAGCTCACGGCGCTGCGGGCCGAGCGCGCGCAGCTGCTCGGCTTCGCCACGCACGCGCACGCCGTCACCGCCGACGAGACGGCGCGCACCCCCGAGGCGGTGCTCGCGATGCTCACCCGGCTCGCCGCCCCGGCCGCGGCGAACGCGCGCGCCGAGGCCGCCGCCCTGCAGGCGCAGATCGACGCGGCCGGCGAGTCCTACGAGCTCGCCGCCTGGGACTGGGACTACTGGACCGAGAAGGAGCGCACCGCGCGCTTCGACGTCGACACCGCGGCGCTGCGCCCCTACTTCGAGGCCGAGCGCGTGCTGCAGGACGGCGTCTTCCACGCCGCGACGCAGGTCTACGGCGTCACGTTCCAGGAGCGGCACGACCTCGTCGGCTACCACCCCGACGTGCGCGTGTTCGAGGTGCGCAACGACGACGGCAGCGAGGTCGGGCTGTACCTGCTCGACCTGTACACGCGCGACGCGAAGCGCGGCGGCGCGTGGATGAACTCGCTCATCCAGCAGAACGCGCTGCTCGGGCACCCGACCGTCGTGATGAACAACCTCAACGTGCCGAAGCCGCCCGCGGGCACGCCGACGCTCCTCACCTTCGACGAGACGACGACGCTCTTCCACGAGTTCGGCCACGCCCTGCACGGCCTGTTCGCGCAGGTCACCTACCCGTCGCTCGGCGGCACGAACGTCTTCCGCGACTTCGTCGAGTTCCCCAGCCAGGTGAACGAGATGTGGATGCTGTGGCCCGGCATCGTCGAGCACTACGCGCGGCACATCGAGACCGGCGAGCCGCTGCCCGCCGACGTCGTCGAGCGCCTGCAGGCGTCGGAGACCTTCAACCAGGGGCACGACACGAGCGAGTACCTCGCCGCGGCGCTGCTCGACCAGGCGTGGCACGCGCGCGTCGCCGGCGACACCGTCGTCGACGTGGCCGACTTCGAGCGCGACGCGCTCGACAGCGTCGGGCTGCTGAGCGACACCGTGCCGACCCGCTACTCGACGGGCTACTTCCAGCACGTCTTCTCGGGCGGCTACTCGGCCGGCTACTACTCCTACATCTGGTCGGAGGTGATGGACGCCGACACGGTCGAGTGGTTCAAGCAGCAGCCGTCGATCCGCGAGGCGGGCCAGCGCTTCCGCGACCGGCTGCTCGGCGTCGGCGGCTCGAAGGACCCGCTCGAGGCGTTCCGCGACTTCCGCGGCCGCGACGCCGAGCTGCAGCCGCTGCTCGAGCGCCGCGGGCTGACCGCGGCCTGACCTGCGCCGGGCCGGGCCCCTATCGGGCCCGGCCCGCCTGCAGCACGAGCCAGATGAAGTACGGGATGCCCACGAGCGCGGTCATCACGCCGGCGGGCAGCTGCGCGGGGGCGATGAGCGTGCGCCCGAGGGTGTCGGCGAGCAGCGTCAGCGTGCCGCCGAGGAGCGCGGCGAGCGGCAGCAGCACCCGGTGGCGGGCGCCGACCATCGCCCGGGCCGCGTGGGGCGCGACCAGGCCGACGAACGCCACGACGCCGATCGCCGCGACCGCCGTCGAGGCGAGCGCCACCGAGAGCGCGAGCGCCACGACCTGCACCGCCGACAGCCGCACGCCGAGCAGGCGCGGCGTCGCCTCGTCGAGC
The DNA here is from genome assembly GCF_007923295.1 of Agrococcus sediminis. Lineage (GTDB taxonomy): Bacteria > Actinomycetota > Actinomycetes > Actinomycetales > Microbacteriaceae > Agrococcus > Agrococcus sediminis. The sequence goes on from NZ_VOIR01000016.1 coordinate 57,904, forward strand.
TGGGCGAGGTCGAGGTCGCGGTGCATCCACACGAGCGCCACCACGGCCACGACGATCGCCGTCGCGACCGGCAGCACGTCCTCGAAGCCCCGGCCGTAGGTGCTCCCGGCGAGCCACACGATCGCCTTGCCCCGGTTCCAGGGGTCGGTGACGACGATGAGCAGGCTCGTGAGCGCCGCCGTCGCCGCCGAGAGCGCGATGCCGGTCAGCACGAGCCGGAGGCTCCCGAGGCGTCGCCAGCCGACGAGCGCGAGCACGAGGGCTCCCGCGAGCGCGCCGCCGGCCAGCGCGCCCGCGGCCACGAGCCGTCCGACCGCCACGGGCACGAGCGTGATGACGCCGACGGCGCCGAGCCCCGCCCCGCCGGCGACGCCGAGCAGGTACGGATCGGCGAGCGCGTTGCGTGCGACGGCCTGCACGAGCGCGCCCGAGAGCGCGAGCGCGACGCCGGCGAGCACGGCTGCCGCCACGCGCGGCGTGCGCGTGTCGAGCGTGACCCGCACCGCGTCGCCCGCGCGGCCGGCGAGCCAGTTCGCGACGTCGCCGAGCAGCAGCATGCGGTCGCCGAGCAGCACCGCGCCCACCGTGAGCGCGACGAGCACGAGCGCGGCGACCGCGATCGGCGGCCACCCGCGGCGCGACAGCGTGCGCGCCCCGAGCACCGACATCGACTCGGTCTCGGCCGCGCCCGCGACGGTGCGCGCGAGCACGACGATGCAGACGGCGCCGACGAGGCTCGTGACGACGCCCGTCGGCACGTCGAGCGAGCCGGTGCCGCCGAGCACCGCGCGCAGCAGCACGTCGGCGCCGACGACGAGCACGGCGCCCGCGAGCGCGGCGAGCGGGATCGCGGTGCTGTGGCGCGCGGCGCCGGGGATCCGGGCGACGAGCAGCCGCACCACGATCGGCGCCGCGAGCCCGACGAATCCGATGGGGCCGGCGATCGCGACCGCCGCGGCGGCGAGCGCGACCGAGGCGACGAGCGTGCCGAGCCGCAGGCGGCCGACGCCGACGCCGAGCGTCGTGGCCGCCTCCTCGCCGAGCGCGAGCACGTCGAGCCTGCGGGCGAGCAGCAGCAGCACCGCGATGCCGACGAGCACGACCGGCAGCAGCTGCGCGACCGTGCCGATGCCGTTCTGCGACAGCCGGCCGACGCCCCAGGCGAAGAGCCCCGCGTTCTCCTCCTCGGCGAGGATGATCGCCACCGTCGTCACCGACTGCAGCGCGAGCGCGAGGGCGGTGCCGACGAGCACCATCTGGGTGGTCGAGCCGCGGCCCCGGCCGATCGCGACGACGGCGAGCGCCGCGGCGAGGCCGCCGGCGAAGGCGAGGCCCGCGCCGCCGAGCCCGGGGAGGCTCACCCCCAGCATCGCGGCGATGCCGATCGCCGCGCCCGCGCCGCCGTTCACGGCGAGCGTGTCGGGCGAGGCGAGCGGGTTGCCGGTGAGCGTCTGCATCGCGTAGCCCGCGGCGCCGAGCGCGAGCCCGACGACGATCGCAGCGGCGATGCGGGGCAGCCGGCTCTCGACGATCACCGAGGCGTTGCCCTGGTCGCCGCCGAGCCACGCGAGCAGCTCTGCGGCGCCGAGCTGCGTGGTGCCCTGCGTGGCGTGCCAGGCCGAGAGCGCGACGAGTGCGACGAGGAGGGCCGCGCCGAGCGCGAGCCCTCCCGGTCGGACGCGGGTCACGGCGTGGGCGCGAGCGACGCGACGATCGCGTCGAGGTAGGCAGCCATCGAGTCGACGCCGCCGAATAGCCAGATGCCGTCGGGCAGGCGGTGCACGTTGCCCGCCTGCACGGTGGGCAGGCCCGTCCAGATCTCGTTCGAGGCGAGCTGGTCGCGGAACACGTCGCGCTCGCCCACGGTCATGTAGATGATGTGCGTGTCGTCGCCGAGCGCCGTCAGGCCCTCGACATCGGTGGCGCCGAGCCCGTACTGCGGGTCGCCCTCGCCGGGCCAGCCGTTGACGAAGCCCGCCTCCTCGAACACGGCCGGCAGCAGCGCGCCGTCGGCGTAGGGGCGGATCTCGACCTGGCCGCCCGTCTCGTAGCCGTCCATGTGCGCGAGCGACGTGCCCGCGAGGCCCGCCTCCTCGACCTCGGCGGCCACCTCGGCGACGTGCGCCTCGAAGTCGGCGATCGCCGACTCGGCAGCCTCGAGCCCGCCGGTGGCCTCGCCGACGAGGCGCAGGTCGTCGAGCATCGTCTCGAGCGGCGCGGATGCGTCGGCGCCCTGGAGGACGAGCACGGGCGCGATGGCCTCGAGGTCGGCGTAGGCCGCGTCGTCACGGCCCGCGACGGCGACGATCAGGTCGGGCGCGAGGGCCGCGATCGCGTCGATCGACGGCTCCGTGCGCGTGCCGACGTCGGTGGGCTCGCCCTCGAGCGGCGCGCCGACCCCGGCCCAGTCCTCGTAGCCGGCGACGTCGGCGACGCCGACCGGCTCGATGCCGACCGTCTGCAGGTGCTCGACGGCGACCCACTCGAGCGCGACGACGTCCTCGACGCCGGCGGGGATCTCGACGGCCTCGCCGCGCGCATCCGTCACCGTCACCGCGGAGGCCTCGGGCTCGGCCGGGGTCGTCTCGGCGGCGGGCTCGGTGGTGCCGCACGCGGCGAGCGTGAGCGCCGTGAGCGCTGCCGCGCCGGCGAGCAGCGACCGGGACAGCGGGGTTCGCTGGGACATGGGGATCCTTCCTCGGGCGCTCGGCCCGACGGGGTGGAGGGTCACGCGGCGCGCGACACGACCGGCCGACGGCGGAGCCGCTGCGGCCGGATGCGGAGGCCGTCGGACGACGGCTCGACATCGATGGGCACCTCGTAGGCGGCGCTCAGCCGCTCGGCGGTGAGCACCTCCTCGGGCTTGCCGGCCGCGACGATGCGCCCGTGCACGAGGAGGACGACCTCGTCGGCGACCTCGGCCGCCTGCTCGAGGTCGTGCAGCACGATGCCGACGGCGACGCCGTCGTCGGCGAGGTCGCGGACGATCTCGAGGATCTCGCGCTGGTAGCGCACGTCAAGGAAGGTCGTGGGCTCGTCGAGCAGCACGATGCCGGTCTCCTGCGCGAGGCACGTGGCGAGCCAGACGCGCTGGCGCTGGCCGCCGGAGAGCTGCGAGACCGGCTGCTCGGCGAGCTCGGCGATGCCGGTCGCGGCCATCGCACGGTCGATCACGTCGTCGCCGCGCGGGTCGCCGCCGCGGAAGCGGCCGCGGTGCGCGAACCGGCCGTAGGCGACGACCTCGCGCACGCGCACGCCCGACGGATCGGGGTGCGACTGCGCGAGCAGCGCGATGCGGCGGGCGAGCTCGCGCTCCCCCAGCGACGCGGCGTCGGCCCCGTCGGCGAAGACGACGGCCCCCTCGCTCGGGCGGTGCAGCGCCGTGAGGCCGCGCAGCAGCGTCGACTTGCCGCTGCCGTTCGGGCCGACGAGGGCCGTGACGCATCCGGGAGCGAGCGCGATGGAGGCGCGGTGGACGATCTCGTCGCGCCCGTAGGCGAGGCTCACGTCGGTGGCGCGCAGGGCGTCCGGCTCCGGGAGGGTCACGAGGTAAGGATAGGCTTACCTCACCCCCGGAGGCAATTCCGTCGGCGCTAGGCGGAGAGCTCCTGGATGTCGTCGGCGGTGAGGATGATCGGCTGCTCGGTTCCGGCCACCGACTCCTTCGTCACGATCACGCGCTCGACGCCCTCCTTCGAGGGCACCTCGAACATGACCGGCGCGAGCACCGTCTCGAGGATGGAGCGCAGGCCGCGCGCCCCCGTCTTGCGGTCGACCGCGAGGTCGGCGATCGCCTGCAGCGCCTCGGGCTCGAAGTCGAGCTTCACGCCGTCGATCTCGAAGATGCGCTGGTACTGCTTCACGAGCGCGTTGCGCGGCTCGCTCAGGATCTCGACGAGCGCAGCCTGGTCGAGCGGCGACACCGTCGCGATCACCGGCAGGCGCCCGATGAACTCGGGGATGAGCCCGAACTTGTGGAGGTCCTCGGGCAGCACGTCCTGGAAGACGTTGAGGTCGGGCTTCAACGACGACACCGGGGCGCCGAAGCCGATCCCGCGCTTGCCGGAGCGGTTGGCGATGATGTCCTCGAGGCCCGCGAACGCGCCGGCGACGATGAACAGCACGTTCGACGTGTCGATCTGGATGAACTCGGAGTTCGGGTGCTTGCGGCCGCCCTGGGGCGGCACCGAGGCGACCGTGCCCTCGATGATCTTCAGCAGCGCCTGCTGCACGCCCTCGCCCGAGACGTCGCGCGTGATCGACGGGTTCTCGGCCTTGCGGGCCACCTTGTCGATCTCGTCGATGAAGACGATGCCCGTCTCGGCCCGCTTGACGTCGTAGTCGGCGGCCTGGATGAGCTTCAGCAGGATGTTCTCGACGTCCTCGCCGACGTAGCCGGCCTCGGTGAGGGCTGTCGCGTCGGCGACGGCGAACGGCACGTTGAGCTGCTTCGCGAGCGTCGCCGCGAGGTAGGACTTGCCGCAGCCCGTCGGGCCGACCATCAGGATGTTCGACTTCTGGATCTCGACGGCGTCGCCCGCGGCGTCGGCCGAGGCCAGCTGCTGCGCGGCGGCGATGCGCTTGTAGTGGTTGTAGACGGCGACCGAGAGCGACTGCTTCGCGCTCGCCTGGCCGACGACGTACTCCTCGAGGAACGCGAAGATCTCGCGCGGCTTCGGCAGCGTGAACCCCTCGTGCTCGCTCGCCTCGCCCGCCTCGGCGGCGCGCTCCTCGATGATCTCGTTGCACAGCTCGACGCACTCGTCGCAGATGTACACCGCAGGGCCGGCGATCAGCTGCTGCACCTGCTTCTGGCTCTTGCCGCAGAAGGAGCACTTCAGCAGGTCGCCGCTCTCTCCGAGTCGGGCCATCTCGCTCTCACCATCCTCTGGGGCGCAGGCCGCGCCCGTGCATGAAGCCTAGACGAGGGCGGTGACAGCGCGACCGACCACGCCGCCCGCGCGCAGATCCGGACCGTAGGCTGGAGGCATGCATGCCGCCATCGCCGCGCTCGCGGCCGTCCTCCTCCTGCCCGCCCACGCATCCGTCATCGACTCGACGCCCGCCGACGGCGACACCCTCACCGCGCAGCCGGGCACGTTCAGCGTCGTCATGAACGAGGAGATCCTCGCGCTCGAGGGCGCCGACGGCGGCAACGCGATGCAGCTGACCGACGCCGAGGGCCGCTTCTACGGCGACGGCTGCCTCGCCGTCGACGGCGACACGCTCTCGCTCGACGCCGAGCTCGGCGAGGCGGGCGACTACACGCTCACCTACCAGATCGTCTCGGCCGACGGCCACCCGGTCGACGGCACCGTCGCCTTCGCGTTCGAGCCCGAGGCCGGCGCCGAGGGCGCCCCCGGGGCCGAGACCGCGCCGGTGTGCGGGGAGGCCGCCGAGGAGACCCCCGCGGCGACGGAGCCCGCCGAGCCCGAGGCGACCTCCGACGCCCCGGCCGCCACGGCATCCGCCGACCAGGGCACGGGCGCCGAGGAGCCGGCCGAGGCGGAGGGCCAGTTCCCGTTCGTCGCGATCGGCATCCTCGCGGTGCTCGGCGTGCTCGCGGTGATCGCGTACACGATCAACCGCGGCTCGCGCACCCGCCGCGACCGCGCCTGACGCACGGCGAAGGCCCGGCACCTCGAGGGGTGCCGGGCCTTCGTCTCGCTCGCTGCTGCTCAGCCGAGCAGCTGCGGCGCCGTCTTGCGGCTCGTGAGCACCTGGTCGATGAGGCCGTACTCGAGCGCCTCCTCGGCCGAGAGGAAGGTGTCGCGCTCGATGTCCTTCGACACCTGCTCGACCTCCTTCTTGGAGTGCTTCGACAGCGTCTCCTCGAGCCAGCCGCGCATGCGCAGCACCTCGCGCGCCTGGATCTCTATGTCGGATGCCTGGCCGCGGCCGGCGTCGGACGTCGCCGGCTGGTGGATGAGGATGCGGGCGTTCGGCAGCGCGAGGCGCTTGCCGGGCTCGCCCGCGGCGAGCAGCACGGCCGCGGCCGATGCCGCCTGGCCGAGGCACACGGTCTGCACCGCGGGCCGGATGTACTGCATCGTGTCGTAGATCGCCGTCATGGCCGTGAACGAGCCGCCGGGCGAGTTGATGTACATGACGATGTCGCGATCCGGGTCCTGGGACTCGAGCACGAGCAGCTGCGCCATGATGTCGTCGGCCGACGCGTCGTCGACCTGCACGCCGAGGAAGATGATGCGGTCCTCGAAGAGCTTCGCGTACGGGTCCTGGCGCTTGAAGCCGTAGGCCGTGCGCTCCTCGAAGCTCGGCAGGATGTAGCGCGAGCCGGGCATCTGGAGGGCGCTGCCGCCCGCCTGGAACGTGGGAGTCTCCATCAGTTGCCACCCTCCTGGCCGGTGCTGTCGTCGAGGGCGGAGTGGCCGTCCTCCTGGTCGGTGCCGCCGCCGCCGGTGACGTCGGCCGCCGACTCGCGCACGTGGTCGACGAAGCCGTACTCGAGCGCCTGCTGCGCCGTGAACCAGCGGTCGCGGTCGCCGTCGGCGTTGATCTGCTCGACGCTCTTGCCGGTGCGCTCGGCCGTGATCTCGGCGAGCCGCTTCTTCATGTCGAGGATGAGCTGCGCCTGCGTCTGGATGTCGCTCGAGGTGCCGCCGAAGCCGCCGTGGGGCTGGTGCAGCAGCACGCGCGCGTTGGGCGTGATGTAGCGCTTGCCGGCGGTGCCGGCGGTCAGCAGCAGCTGGCCCATCGACGCGGCCATGCCGATGCCGACGGTGACGATGTCGTTCGGCACGAACTGCATGGTGTCGTAGATCGCCATGCCGGCCGTGATCGAGCCGCCGGGCGAGTTGATGTAGAGGTAGATGTCCTTGTTCTGGTCCTCCGCGGCGAGCAGCAGGATCTTGGCGCAGATCTCGTTCGCGTTCTCGTCGCGCACCTCCTCGCCGAGCCAGATGATGCGATCGCGCAGCAGTCGGTCGAAGACCGAAGGCGCGAAGACGGGTTCAGCCACAGGTGACTCCTTCTCTCGGTTCGCTCCAACCCTAGGCGAGCGGCGCGGCGCGCTCGGCCGTGTTCGCCGCAGGCGGAGGCATGCGGAAGGGCCGGGCTTCCGCCCGGCCCCTTCGCTGTGGATCAGTCCTCGGCGTGCTGCTTCGCGAGGTTCGCCTCCGCCTCGCGGATGGCGCCCTCGATGTCGTCCTCGTCGGCCTCCGCCTTCGGCAGGAAGTCCGACAGGTCGACCGTCTCGCCCTTGTCGTCGACGACGGTGACGCGGCCGAGCAGGGTCGAGAGGGTCTTGCCGCGGAGGATGTCGCCGAGCAGCACCGGCAGCTGGCCGTTGGCCTCGAGCGCCTGGACGAGCTCCTGCGGAGCCATGCCGTACTGCGCCGCCTGCTGCACGATGATCTGCGTGAGCTCCTGCTGCGTGACCTGCAGGTCCTCCTCCTCGGCGAAGCGGTCGAAGAGCATCTGCTGCTTGAGCAGCTTCTGCGTCTCCTGGCGCACCTCCTCGCCGTGCTCGGCGTCCTCGGAGCGGTTCTCGGCCTCGAGGTGGCGGGCCACCTCGTCCTCGACGACCTGCGACGGGACCTCGATCTCGACGGCCTCGATGAGCTCGTCCTGCAGGCGCTGGCGCGCCTGCTCGGCCTGGCCGAGGCGGCTCGAGCGGCCCGCCTGCTCGCGCAGGTCGGCCTTCAGCTCGTCGATGGTGTCGAACTGGCTCGCCATCTGGGCGAAGTCGTCGTCGGCCTCGGGCAGCTCGCGCTCCTTGACGGCCTGCACGGTGACGCTCACCTCGGCGTCCTTGCCGGCGTGGTCGCCGCCGACCAGGGTCGACGTGAAGGTCGTCTCCTCGCCCGCGGTGAGCGACTCGACGGCCTCGTCGATGCCGTCGATGAGCTCGCCCGAGCCGACCTCGTAGGAGATGCCGCTCGCGGTGTCGACGGGCTCGCCGTCGATCGAGGCGGTGAGGTCGAGCGTGACGAAGTCGCCCTTCGCGGCCGGGCGGTCGACGGTCACGAGCGTGCCGAAGCGGGCGCGCAGCTCGTCGAGCTCCTGCTGGACGGCGTCGTCGCCGACCTCGATGGCGTCGACGGTGATCGTGCGGCCCTCGACCTCGGGGAGGTCGAAGTCGGGGCGGACGTCGACCTCGATCTCGAGCACGAGGTCGCCCGAGAAGTCCTTCACCTCGGGCCACGCGGTCACGTCGGCCTGCGGGCGGCCGAGCGGGCGGATGCCGGCCTCGGCGACGCCCTGGCGGTAGAACTCGTCGATCGACTGCGACACGGCCTGGTTGAGGATCTCCTCGCGGCCGACGCGCTGGTCGATGATCGCCGCAGGCACCTTGCCCTTGCGGAAGCCGGGCACGCTGATCTGCTCGGCGACGGTCTTGTACGCCTGGTCGATCGCGGGACGCAGCTCCTGGGGCTCGACGGCGATGGTGAGCTTCGTGCGCGTGTTCTCGATCTTCTCGACCGTGGTCTTCACGAGGGGGTCTCCTGAGGTTGATGGTGGTCGGGCCTGTGCGGCGCGGGCCCTGGGCCGCGCTGGCGCGCCAGATCCGCCGCGAGAGGGCGGACCACCGCCCGAGTCTACCGGCCCGTGCGCCCGCATCCCCAATCCGTCCGGGCCGCGGCTGCGAACCACCGGCATGACCTCCCTCGCCCTCGCGCCTCGGCCTGCAATACTCAGGCCGGTGGCGCGCGCGCACGTGCGCCGCGTGCACGTGGAGAGGGGACCTGTGGAGATCGACGTCGAGGAGTGCCTCGTGCGCGCCGCCGACGGCGACCAGCGCGCGTTCGCCGCGCTCTACGACGCGACCGCTCCGCGCGTGTTCGGCCTCGTGCTGCGCATCCTGGTCGACCGCGCGCAGGCCGAGGAGGTCGCGCAGGAGGTCTTCCTCGAGGCGTGGCGGCAGGCGAAGCGCTTCGACCCGAGCCGCGGCGCCGCCATCAGCTGGCTGCTGCAGATCGCGCACGCGCGCGCGGTCGACCGCGTGCGCTCCTCGCAGGCGCAGCGCGACCGCGACGCGCGCATCGGGATCCGCGACACCGCGGTGCCGGTCGACGTCGTCGCCGAGCAGGCCGAGGTCTCGCTCGACGCCGCCAGGGCGCGCAGCGCGCTCGGGCAGCTGAGCGACGCCCAGCGCGAGGCGATCGAGCTCGCCTACTTCGACGGGCTCACGCAGACCGAGATCGCCGAGCGCCTGGGGGCGCCGCTCGGCACGGTGAAGACGCGGATGCGCGACGGGCTCACACGCCTGCGCGGCATCCTGGGGGTGACGACATGAGCGACGACCGCCGGTCCGTCGACGACCTGGCCGCGGCATACGCGCTCGACGCGCTGACGCCCGAGGAGCGCGCGCGCTTCGAGGCAGAGGCCTCGCCCGAGGCGCGTGCCGAGGCCGCGGCGCTCGCCGACACCGCCACGCTGCTCGGCGGCGACCAGGCCGCTCCCCCGCCGAGCCTCCGCGCGAGCGTGCTCGACGCCATCGCGCGCGAGCCGCAGCTGCCCGCGACGGACGACGCGCCTCGCGCCGCAGCCCCGCTCGCCGCGCGCTCCGACGCGACCGGCACCGACGCATCCGGATCCGGCCTCGGCGCATCCGCCCCGGCAGGCGGCACCGGCCGCCGGCTCGGACCGGCCGAGCGGCGCGCCCGCGCGCGCTGGCAGCCGATGCGCGTGCTCGGCGCGGTCGCCGCGAGCGCCGCGCTGCTCGTCGTCGGCATTGCCATCGGCACGCAGCTCGGCGCCGACCCGCGGCAGGAGGCGCTCGGCGCCGTCGTGAGCGCGTCCGACGCGCAGCGCAGCGAGGTCGAGCTCGCCGACGGCACCGTCGCGACGGTGATCTGGTCGGCCGAGCAGGGCCAGTCGGCGATCCTCTTCGAGGGCCTGGGCGCCGCGCCCGAGGGCCGCACCTATCAGGCCTGGTACATCGACGCCGCGGGCCCGCACGACGCGGGCGTCTTCGACGCCGAGGGCGACTCCACCGCGATCGTGCTCGAGGGCGAGCTCTCGGCCGGCGCCGTCGTCGGCGTCACGGTCGAGCCGGCCGGCGGCTCCGAGGCGCCCACCACCGATCCGATCCTCGTCGTCGAGACCTGACGCATCCGCCGCCCGTGTCGGCGGCGGATGCGCGCGGCCGGGCTGGGATGATCGAGCGGTGTCAGACCTCTCGAGCGCGTCCTCGCGCGGCCGCCTGGGCCGGACGGCCATCGTCGTCGCGTCGATCGCCCTCGTCATCACCTGGAGCTCGGGCTTCGTGGGCGCCGAGCTCGCTGCTCGCGCCGACGGCGAGCCGATCACGGTGCTCGCGTGGCGCTTCGTCGTGCTCGCGGGGATCCTCGTGGCGACGATGCTCGTGCTGCGCCGCCGCTGGCCGGGTGCCCGCAGCTGGCTGCGGCAGGGCGCGATCGCGCTGCTGAGCCAGGCCGGCTACCTGCTGATGATCTTCGAGGGCGTGCGCTTCGGCGTCGACGGCGGCACCGCCGCGCTCATCGCCGCGCTGCAGCCGATGCTCGTCGCCACCGTCGCCGGCCGCTTCCTCGGCGAGCGCGCGAACGGGTGGATGTGGTTCGGCATGGTCGTGGGGCTCGCGGGCGTCGCGCTCGTCGTCTCGGGGCAGATCGGCGGCTCCGGCGCGCCGCTGTGGGCGCACGCGCTGCCGCTCGTCGGCGTGCTGTGCCTCGCCACGGGCACCGTGCTGCAGCGCCGCTGGCACATGCACGACGACCTGCTGCAGACGATCACCATGCAGTCGGTGGTCGCGGGCGCCGCGTTCATGCTCGTCGCGCTCGTGCGCGGCCACGCCGCGCCGCCGACGAGCCTCGCCGTGTGGGGCGCGGTCCTCTGGCTCGTGGTGCTCGCGAGCCTCGGCGGCTACGTGCTGTACGTCACCGTCACGCGCTCGCACGGCGCCACGTTCGTCAGCACCATGCTCTACCTCACGCCGCCGACGACGATGCTCTGGGTGTGGCTCTTCTTCGGCGTGCCGATCGCGCCGCTCGGCATCGCCGGGCTCGTGGTCGCCGCGGTGGGCGTGGCGATCGTGCTGACCGCGCAGCGGCGGGCCTCCGCCGCCTGACCGCGCTCAGCCCTCGTCGGCGAGCAGCGCCTCGACGTCGGGCAGGTCGCGGAAGCCCCCGAAGGTGCCCTGCTCGGCGATCTCCCGGGCGGCCCCGAGCCATCCGCCCCACGCCGCCCGCGCGAGCGTGCCGCCGACGCTGATGCGGCGCACGCCGAGCGCGGCGGCCTCCGCGACCGTGATCCAGGGCGCGTTGACCAGCAGGTTGACGGGCTTCGGCGCCACCGCCTCCACGATCGCCGAGATCTCGGCGCGCGTCGAGATCCGCGGCGCGTAGAGGCAGTCCGCGCCCGCCTGGGCGTACGCGACGAGCCGGTCGACCGTGTCGTCGAGGTCCGGATGCCCGACGACGTAGCCCTCGGAGCGCGCGGTCAGGAGCACGCGGGTGCCGCTGCGGTCGATCGCCTCCCGCGCGGCGCGGACTCGCTCGACGGCGAGCGCGCGCTCGTACAGGGGTGAGCCGGCGTCGCCGGTGGCGTCCTCGATGGAGAGCCCCGCGACGCCGGTCTCGACCGCGACCGCCACGGTGCCGGCCACGGCGTCGGGCTCGACGGCGTAGCCGCCCTGGAAGTCGGCGCTCACGGGCACCGCGACCGCTGCCGCGACGGCGCTCAGATGCGCGAGGGACTCGTCGAGCGCGAGGCGGGCGTCCTGCATGCCGAGCGCCCACGCCGCGCCGGCGCTCGTGGTCGCGAGCGCGGGGAAGCCGAGCCGCTCGAGGATGCGGGCGCTGCCGAGGTCCCACGGGTTCGGCATGACGAAGCAGCCGGCGGCGTGCAGGCGGTGGAGCTCGACGACTCGCGGATCGGCCACGGAGCCTCCTCGACGATCGCCCTCGGCCTGCAGCGCGACGCTATGCCCGTGCGCCCGCTCCCGCAAGGGGCTCCGTGCCGGACCGCTCGGGCACGCCGAGGAGGCAGCTCGGCGAGGAGCCCCTGCGCGAACGGCGAGAGGACGACCATGCCGATGCCGTCGCCCGTGGCTCGCTCAGGACCAGCGCGCGAGCGCGAGCGCGACGAGCGCGAGGCCGGCGGCCAGCAGCCCCATCGCCGCGTAGGAGCCGGTCGCGACGGCCAGCAGCGGGCCGAGCGCCGGGCCGAGCGCGGTGACGGCGGTGATCGGCGCCGCGAACGCGCCGTTCAGCGCGCCGTAGCCGCGCGGCCCCCAGCGCTCCACCACCGCGGAGCCCTGCACGAGCGTCTGCGCGCCGCGCACGGCGCCCGCGGCGACACCGATCGCGATGAGCAGCCACGGCGGGCCGGGCACGAGCGACAGCAGCGCCAGCACGATCGCGGCGAGCCCAGCCGTCGTCGCGAGCGGCACCCACGGCGACGCGGCGCGCGGCAGCGCCACGTAGAGCAGCCGCCCGGCCACCTGGCCGGCGCCCAGCAGGCCGAGGCCCCACGCGGCGAGCTCGTACGTGAGCCCCTTCTCGGTGAGCAGCGGGATGGCGGCGAGCGTCACCATGTACAGGGCCGCGGCCACCGCGATCATGGCGACCTCGAGCATCCAGAACCGGCGGGTGCGCAGCACCGCGGCGACCGACGGCGGCGGCGCGTGCTCGCCGCTCGCCTCGCGGGCGGGCCAGGAGCGCTCGAGCGACCACCAGTGCAGCGGGGTCGTGAACGCGACGAGCACGACCGCGAGCACGAGCAGCGTCGTGCGCCAGTCGAGCACGCCGAGCAGCGCGGCGGTGAGGGGGGCGAACGCGGTCGAGGCGAGCCCGCCGGCGAGGGTGACGACCGTCATCGCCCGGCGGCGCGCGCCGCCGCCCTGCGCGTCGCCGTGGCGCCGCGTGAGCAGCGTGAACGCCGCCTGGTAGAGCACCGCCGACTGGCCGAGGCCGACGACCACCCAGGCCGCGGCGAACCCGGGCACGGTGGTCGCGGCCGCGGCCATCGCGAGCCCGCTGGCGCCGACCAGGCTGCCGAGCGTCATGACGAGCCGCGGGCCGCGATCGTCGAGCCAGCGGCCGACGACGATGCCGGCGGCGGCGGATGCGACGAGGCCGGCCGAGAAGCAGAGCATCACGACGGGCAGTCCCCAGCCGGTGTCCGCCGCGACAGCGGGCGCCGCGACGATGAGCCCGTAGTAGAGGATGCCCCAGCTGACGACCTGGCCGACCGAGAGCGCCGCCAGCCGGGCGACGGGCCCGGGCGAGCGGCGCGCGGCGACGGCGCGGCCGCTCACCCGAGGCCCCGCGTCAGAGGCCGCGCAGCACGGCGGCGGTCTGCTCGAGCGTGCCGCGCACGACCGAGTAGTACGCCCACTTGCCGCGCTGCTCGCGCTCGACGAGCCCGGCCTCCGCGAGCACGCGCATGTGGTGCGACACGGTGCCCTGCGAGAGCCCCACAGGCGCCGTGAGGTCGCAGACGCACGCCTCGCCGCGCGCGCCTGCCGCGATGAGCGACAGCAGCCGCACGCGCGTCGGGTCGCCGAGCGCCTTCCCGACCTTCGCGAGGCGCTCGGCCTCGTCGCGCGGCATGCCGGCGTCGGCCTCGGGCGCGCAGCAGCCGTCGGCCGCGGGGGCGTCAATCGGTGCGTCGGTGATGGTCATGCGGGCAGTCTGCCACACAGATTGACAAACATCGATACGTCGTGCACGATCAACGCATCGATCACCTTCGATACGACCAGTCCCGATGAGGAGACAGCCATGCACGACCTTCCCGTCATCGTCGTCGGCGCCGGCCCGCAGGGCCTCGCCGCCGCCGCGCACCTGCTCGAGCGCGGCTTCGAGCCGCTCGTGCTCGAGCGCGGCGACGCGGCAGGCGCCTCCGTGTCGGAGTGGAGCCACGTGCGGCTCTTCTCCGCGTGGGACGAGCTGGTCGACTCGGCGAGCCGCCGCCTGCTCGAGGCCTCGGGCACGCCCATCCCGACGCGCGGCTACCCCAAGGGCTCCGCCTGGGTGCGCGACTACCTGCAGCCGCTCGCCGCGGCGCTCGGCGACCGCGTGCGCTACGGCCAGGAGGTCGTCTCGATCAGCCGCCGAGGGCGCGACAAGGTGGTCGACGCCGGGCGCGCCGAGCAGCCGTTCGTCGTGCGCACCGTCGACCGCGACGGCGTCGAGCGGCGCCTGCTCGCCCAGGCCGTGCTCGACGCATCCGGCACGTGGCGCACGCCCGCGCCCGCCGGCGCCGACGGCACCCCCGCGCTCGGCGAGCGCGCCGCCGCCGACCGCATCGACTACCGCATCCCCGCCGAGGTCGCCGAGCTGGCAGGCGCGCACGTCGCCGTCGTCGGCGCCGGCCACTCCGCGACGCACGCCGTGCTGCGGCTCGCCGAGCTCGCCGAGCGCAGCCCCGGCACGCGGGTGACGTGGCTGCTGCGGCGCGCATCGGCCGAGGGTGCGCTCGGCGGCGGGGAGGCGGATGCGCTCCCCCAGCGGGCCGCGCTCGGCTCGCGAGCGAGGAAGGCGATCGAGCAGGGCCTCGTCGAGGTCGTGACCGGCTTCCGCCTCGACGAGGTGCGCCGAGCGGGCGACGGGATCGTGCTCGTCGGCGACGACGGCCGCGAGGTGGGCCCGGTCGTGCGGCTCTTCGCGCTCACGGGCTTCCGCCCCGACCTCTCGATCCTGTCGGAGGTGCGCGTCGCGGTCGACCCGTCGCTCGACGCGGTCGCGGGCCTCGCCGCCGAGATCGACCCCAACGTCCACTCGTGCGGCACGGTCGCCGCGACCGGCGTCGCCGAACTCGCCCAGCCCGAGCCCGGCCTGTTCGTCATCGGCGCGAAGAGCTACGGCCGCGCGCCGACGTTCCTCGCGCTCACGGGCTACGAGCAGGTGCGCAGCGTCGTCGCGCACCTGGCCGGCGACCACGAGGCGGCCGCCCGCAACGAGCTCGTGCTGCCCGAGACCGGCGTGTGCGGCGGAGCGGGCGACTTCGGCGGCACCTGCTGCGCCGCTCCGGCGCCGGCGCAGGCCGAGCGGGCCGAGGCCGTCGCCGTCTGAGGGGGCCGTTCGCCGGGCGCTGGCCCGGCGATCAGGCCCGGCCGGTCGGCGGAGCGCCGCCCGCGCGGGCGTCGAGCATCGCGCCGTAGCCCTCCTCGAAGGAGGGGAACCGCAGGTCGCCGAGGAGCGCCAGCAGCCGGTCGCCGGCGAGCACCGTGCCGCCGGCGACCTCCGGCAGGATGCGCGGCGGCGGCTCGACGCCCAGCCGCGCGGCGATCCAGCCGACCACCTCGCCGAGCGGCGCCGGGCGCCGGTCGACCGCGTGCAGCAGATGCGGCGGGTCGGCGGCCATCAGCATCGCCTCGAGGGCGCGCACGAGGTCGGTCTCGTGGATGCGATTGGTGCGCTGCGCGTGCTGCACGGGCGTGCGCTCGAGCACCGTGCGCACGAGCCGCTCCCGGCCGGGGCCGTAGATGCCCGCGGGACGCACCACGAGCGCGCCGAGCCGCTCGCGGGCGACGCGCTCGCCTTCGAGCAGCGTCCTGGCGCGCGCCGAGACCGGCGCCGGCGCATCCGCCTCCGTGCGCACCTCCGCGCCGGCGAGGCCCTCGAGCACGCGCGTCGAGGAGACGAGCACCACGCGGCTCGGCGGCTCCGGCAGCGCGTCGGCGAGGTGCTGCAGCGAGCGCACGTACGCGTCGTCGTCGGGGCCGGGCGGCAGCGTCACGACCATCGCGTCGACCTCCGGCAGCAGCCCGCGAGGCACCGGCTCGCCGAGGTCGACGGCGAGCGGCGACAGCGCTGCGGGCAGCGCCTCGGTGCGGCGGCGGAGCGCGACGGCCTCGCCGCCGCCCGCGGCGAGGCGCAGGCCGAGACGGGTGCCGACCTGCCCGCATCCGACGAGCAGCGTGCGTTGCGCCGCCGTCTCCGAACCCATGTCGGGGTGACAGGATGCGAACCCGCGGGTCGGCGCGTCGCTGCCCCCGGCCCGACTCCCCATCCCGGCACGCACGTCGGGGCGACAGGATTCGAACCTGCGACCTCCCGCCCCCAAAGCGGGCGCTCTAGCCAAGCTGAGCTACGCCCCGTCGGGATCGCTCCCGTACGACGGGGAAGTCTATCGGCGCACGCCAACGCCGCCGCACGCGAGCGGCGGTGGAACTGGGACCCCTTGCACCGAACGGGGTCCCGTTCCCGGGCCGCGCCGCGCCGCTACAGCGTCCGCTCGCGGATCATCCGCGCGAGCTCGAGCCCCGAGTCCTTCACCGTGCGCTCCTGCGTGTCGTAGTCGACCCGCACGATGCCGAAGCGCTTGTGGTAGCCCCACGCCCACTCGTAGTTGTCGAGCAGCGACCAGTACATGTAGCCCTTGACCGGCACGCCCGCGTCGATCGCGTCGAGGATCGCGCCCACGTGCGCGCGCAGGAACTCGACCCGCTCGGCGTCGTGGATCCGCGCCTCGCCGGTCGCCGCATCCGTCACCACCTCATCGTCGTAGGCGGCGCCGTTCTCGGTCACCCAGATCTCGACGCCCTTCGGCCCCGCGTACTCCTCGTGCACGCGCCGCAGCAGCCGCGTGAGCCCCTCGGGCTGCACCTCCCAGCCCATGGTCGTCGTGGGCAGGCCGCGCGGGTGCATGTGCACGCCGTCGGCGGCCGGGTACGGGCTGCCGACGGGGCGGTCGGTCGGCGCGTCCTGCAGCAGCGGCTCGGCGGGAGGCTCGAACGAGCACGCGTCGCCGTGGTAGTAGTTCACGCCCAGCACGTCGATCGGCGAGCCGATGATCGCGAGGTCGCCCTCCTGCACCACGGCGTCGAGGCCGAGGTGGCCGACGTCGGCGAGCAGCGTCTCGGGGTAGCTGCCGCGCAGGATCGGATCGATGAAGAAGCGGTTGAACTGCTCGTCGATGCGGCGCGCGGCGTCGCGGTCGGATGCGCTGTCAGGGTCGACCGGGTCGGCCACGGTGAGGTTCAGGGTGATGCCGAGCCGCTCGGCGCCGGCCTCGCGGAGCGCCTGCACCGCCATGCCGTGCGCGAGCAGCAGGTGGTGGCCGGCGGCGAGGCCGTCGGCGACGCTCTGCCGGCCGGGGGCGTGCGCGCCGGCCGTGTAGGAGAGGAACGACGAGCACCAGGGCTCGTTGAGCGTCGTCCAGTTCTGCACGCGGTCGCCGAGCCGCTCGTGCACGGCGAGCGCGTAGTCGACGAAGCGGCTCGCGGTGTCGCGCGCGGGCCAGCCGCCGGCCTCCTCGAGCGCCTGCGGGAGATCCCAGTGGTAGAGCGTCAGCCACGGGAGGATGTCGGCGCCCAGCAGCTCGTCGACGAGCCGCGAGTAGAAGTCGAGGCCCTTCGCGTTCGGCGCGCCGCCGTCGGGGCAGACGCGCGCCCAGCTCGTCGAGAAGCGGTACGTCTGCAGGCCCAGCTCGCGCATGAGCGCGACGTCGTCGGGCATGCGGTGGTAGTGGTCGCACGCGACGTCGCCGGTGTGGCCGTCGATCACGGCGCCGGGCACGCGGGCGAAGGCGTCCCAGATGCCCGGGCGGCGGCCGTCCTCGGCCGCGGCGCCCTCGATCTGGTAGGCGGCGGTCGCGCCGCCGAGGATGAGGTCTGCTGGGATGCTGCGCTGCACCCGAGAAGCGTATCGGGGCGGATGCGCGGGCGCCGATGCGGTAGATTCGTGCAGTCCCGAGGCACGCGGCTCGGGGCGCGCGGGCGTAGCTCAATGGTAGAGCCTCAGTCTTCCAAACTGATTACGCGGGTTCGATTCCCGTCGCCCGCTCCCTCATCTCCGCCGGTCGAGCCGGCCGCGCAGCCGCCGAGTCGAGACCACATCGGCCGGCGCGCGAGGCGCAGCACAGCCGCTGCCGGTAGCGTGCCGGTGTGCATGCGCGACTGCGGACCCGCCCCCGCCGCCAAGGCTCGCCCCGGCTCGGCGCCGCGATGGTCGCCGCCGCCGCGCTGACGCTCGCCGCGTGCGTGGCCCTGCCGCCGGAGACGCCGGACGATCCCGCGATCCCGACCACGGCATCCCCGGCCTTCACCGACCTCGCTCCGCCGCCGACGACCAACGGGCCCACCGAGCCGCCCGTGCCCACGACGGCGCCGGGCGACTTCGCCTACGGCGAGACGGTCGTCATCCACACCGAGCGCGGCTCCACGTGGGAGGTGACGGCGCTGCGGTCGATCGACCCGGCCGACTCGCTCGCGCTGCAGACGGGCTCGACCCCGCGGGCGAACGAGCGCTTCGTGGTGCTCGAGCTCGAGATCGAGAACGTCGGCGTCATCACGACGCACCCCATGCACGACATGACGATCGGCTACCAGCCGGACGGCGCACCGCTGTCGGATCAGAACTCCGCCTCGACAGCAGCCGCCCCGAACGACCTCGGCTACGTGTGGGACTTCGCGCCCGGCGACCGCGAGTCGGTGCAGGTGATCGTCGCCGTGCGCGACGACGCGGCGACGACCGGCAGCTGGGTGTTCACGACGAACGACCGCGGCACGCTCGAGCCGGGCACCGTCTACCGCTTCGGCTGAGCCCTCACAGCTGGCAGCCGGGGCACCAGTACAGCTTGCGCCCCTGCATCGTCTCGAGCGCGATGCTCGTGCCGCAGCGGCGGCACGGCAGCCCCTCGCGCTTGTAGACCCAGTGGCGGTCGGCACGGTTCGCGAGCGCCGCGGCCCGCCGCGCGCCGCGCAGGCCGTCGATCGTGAGCATCTGGCCCGTCTCGACGCCGATGCGCAGCAGCTTCACCCAGTCGCGCCAGAGCGCGCGCAGCTCGTCGTCGGTGACGGCGCTGCCCGGCCGGTGCGGGTCGATGCGCGCGCGGAAGAGCAGCTCGGCCCGGTAGACGTTGCCGATCCCGGCGACGACCGACTGGTCCATGAGCAGCTGCCCGATGGGCTGGTTGGAGCGCGACGCGCGCGCGACGAAGCGGTCCTCGGCCTTGCGGCGCGACTCGGTCGGCGCCTCGGGGTCGGGCCCGAGCCGCTCGGCGAGCGCGGCGACCTCGGCCGGCTCGAGCACCTCGCAGACGGTCGGCCCCCGCAGGTCGGCGACGGCGGTGTCGGTGAGGATGCGCACGCGCACCTGCCCGACGGGCTCCGGCGGGAAGTCCACGGCCTCCGTCGCCGTCTCCTGCTCCCCCGCCCGCAGCCGCGCGAGGCGCGGCGCGCCGATCGACGCGATCGAGTCCTCGTGCTCGCCGTCGACGCCGGCGCGCACGGGGATGCCGCGCATGCCGGTCTGGCCCATCCGCCCGACCGCGGCGAGGATCGTCGGGTCGACGCTGATGGCGCCGGCGAAGTCCCACGCGCCGTAGATGCCGAGGTGCACGTGCAGCACGTGCGCGGGCTGGGCAGCGGTGCCGCCGAAGCCGAGCAGCAGGTGCTTGCCGATCGCCTCGGAGGAGGTGATCTCGAGCCCGTCGAGCTCGGCAGCGCCCACCTCGAACCGCCCCTGCGGGCTCGTCACCCGGGCGGTGCGCCCGACGAAGTTCGCGCCGAACTGCCGGGCGATGCGATGGACGGAGTGCCCCTCCGGCATCAGCGGATCTCGTGGCCCGCGATGCCGCCCGTGGTCTCGTACTCCCCGAGCTGCGCGATGCGGCGCGCGTGCCGCTCGGCGCCCGAGAAGGGCGTGGCGAGGAAGGCGTCGATGATCTCGAGCATCTCCTCCTCGGTGTGCTGGCGCGCGCCGACGGCCACGACGTTCGCGTCGTTGTGCTCGCGCGCGAGCCGCGCGGTCGCGAGGCTCCAGGCGAGCGCCGCGCGCACGCCCTCGACCTTGTTCGCCGCCATCTGCTCGCCGTTGCCCGAGCCGCCGAAGACGACGCCGAGCGCCTCGACGCCGTCGCGCTGGTCGCGCACGACCGCGCGCGCCGCGTTGATGCAGAACGACGGGTAGTCGTCCTCGGCGTCGTAGTCGACCGGGCCGTGGTCGACCGCCTCGTGGCCGGCGGCCTCGAGGTGGGCGACGAGCCGCTTCGAGATCTCGAAGCCGGCGTGGTCGGTGGCGATGTGGACGCGCATCACGCCTCCTCTGCGCCGAAGACCGGCCCGCGGGTGCGCGAGCGCTTGAGCTCGAAGAAGCCGTCGACGGATGCGGCGGCGACGATGCCGTCGAACATGCGGAGCGCCTCCTCGCCGGTAGGCGCGGGGCTGACGACGGGGCCGAAGAACGCGACGTCGTCGACGGCGATCACGGGCGTGCCGACGTCGTCGCCGACGAGCTCGATGGCGCGGCCGTGGCTGTCGCGCAGCGCCTCGTCGTGCGCATCCGTCTCGCTCGCGAGCGCGGCGTCGAGCCCCACCTCGGCGAGCGCCTCGGCGATGATCGCGTCGTCGTCGTTGCGGCCGTCGGGGTGGATCCGCGTGCCGAGCGCGTCGTACAGGGGCTTCACGACGGCGTCGCCGCCCGCGGCGCGCGCGGCGGTGACGAGGCGCGTGAGGCGCATCGAGCGCGGCATGCGCGCGGCGTACGACTCGGGCAGGTCGCGGCCCTCGTTGAGCACCGCGAGGCTCATCACCTGCCAGTCCACGTCGAGGCCGCGCACGTCGGCGACCTCGCCCAGCCAGCGGCTGGTCATCCACGCCCACGGGCAGGTCGGGTCGAACCACATGCGCACGCGCTGCGGCTGGTCTGCGGGGGCCTCGATCGTCATGGCTCGATGCTACCGAGGGCACGGCGGGCGCCCGTCGCCGCGCCACTACGCTGGAGCGCACCAGCACACACTGCCGAAGGAGTCCCGCGTGCCCGGAGAGAACCTCACCCGCACCGAAGCCCAGGAGCGCGCAGCGCTCGTCGAGGTCGACGGCTACGACGTCGCGCTCGACCTGACGACCGGGGACGAGGTGTTCCGCTCGACGACGACGGTGCGCTTCCGCGCCCAGGACGGCGCATCCACGTTCATCGACCACATCTCCAAGCAGGTGCACTCGGTCACGCTGAACGGCGCCGAGCTCGACGTCGCCGCCGTGAACGACGGCGTGCGCATCCAGCTCGAGGGCCTCCAGGCCGAGAACGAGCTGACCGTCGTCTCCGACGCGATGTACGTCAACACCGGCGAGGGCCTGCACCGCTTCGTCGACCCGGTCGACGGCGAGGCCTACCTCTACTCCCAGTTCGAGGTGCCCGACTCGCGCCGCGTGTTCGCGGTGTTCGAGCAGCCCGACCTCAAGGCCGAGTTCCGCTTCACCGTCACGGCGCCCGCCGCGTGGCAGGTCGTGTCGAACCAGCCCACGCCCGAGCCGGTCGTCGAGGGCGACACCGGCACCTGGGCCTTCGAGCCGACGCCGCGCATCTCGAGCTACATCACCGCGCTCGTCGCGGGCCCCTACACGGTCACCCGCTCCGAGCTCACCTCGAGCGACGGCCGCACCATCCCGCTCGGCATCTTCTGCCGCGCTTCGCTCGCCGAGCACATGGACGCCGACTACCTGTTCGACATCACCCGCAAGGGCTTCGCGTTCTTCGAGGACCAGTTCGGCGTCCCCTACCCGTTCGAGAAGTACGACCAGCTCTTCGTGCCCGAGTTCAACGCGGGCGCGATGGAGAACGCCGGATGCGTGACGTTCACGGAGTCGTACGTGTTCCGCGCGCAGGTGACCGACGCCATCCGCGAGCGCCGCGTCGTCACGGTGCTGCACGAGCTGGCCCACATGTGGTTCGGCGACCTCGTCACGATGCGCTGGTGGAACGACCTGTGGCTCAACGAGTCGTTCGCCGAGTGGGCGTCGACCCTCGCCACCGCCGAGGCGACCGAGTGGACGGGCGCGTGGACGACGTTCCAGGCCATGGAGAAGACCTGGGCGTACCGCCAGGACCAGCTGCCCTCGACGCACCCGATCGTCGCCGAGATCCGCGACCTCGAGGACGTGCAGGTCAACTTCGACGGCATCACCTACGCCAAGGGCGGCTCGGTGCTCAAGCAGCTCGTCGCCTGGGTGGGCCTCGAGTCGTTCATGCAGGGCGTCGGCGCCTACTTCCGCAAGCACGCGTGGGGCAGCACCGAGCTCACCGACCTGCTCTCGGAGCTCGAGGCCGCGAGCGGCCGCGACCTCGGCGACTGGAGCCGCAAGTGGCTCGAGACGGCCGGCGTCAACACGCTGCGCCCGAAGATGGAGCTCACCGCCGACGGCATCATCTCGTCGTTCGCGATCGAGCAGACGGCGCCGGCCGAGTGGCCGACGCTCCGCCCGCACCGCATCGCCGTCGGCTTCTACGAGCTCGAGGAGGAGGTGCTGCGCCGCACCCACCGCGTCGAGCTCGACATCGACGGCGAGTCGACCGACGTGCCGCAGCTGGCCGGCCACCTGCGGCCCGCGCTCATCCTGCTGAACGACGACGACCTCGCCTACGCGAAGATCCGCCTCGACGACGAGTCGATGGCCACCGCGATCGAGCACCTGCGCGACATCGAGGAGCCCCTCGCCCGGGCGCTCGTGTGGGGCGCGGCCTGGGACGCGACCCGCGACGCCGAGACCCCGGCGAGCGACTACGTCGACCTCGTGCTCGCGAACATCGGCGCCGAGACCGAGTCGACGATCATCCGCCTCGCCCTCGCGCAGCTGGCGCAGGCCGCCCGCACCTACGTGCACCCCGAGCGCCGCGCGGCGACCATCGAGCGCGTCGGCGACGCGCTGTGGCAGCTCGCCGAGCAGGCTCAGCCCGGCTCGGACGCGCAGTTCCAGTTCGTCGGCGCCTTCGCCGGTCTCGCCTCGACCGACGCGCACGCCGCGGCGCTGCGGGGCCTCCTCGACGGCACGCGCACGCTCGAGGGCCTCGCGATCGACGCCGACCTGCGGTGGCAGCTGCTCGACGGCCTGGTGCTGAACGGCGCCGCCGGCGAGGAGGAGATCGCCGCGGAGCTCGCGAGCGACGACACCGCGACCGGCCGGCAGTTCGCCGCCCGGGCTCGCGCGACCGTCCCCACGGCCGAGGGCAAGGAGGCCGCGTTCGCGTCGGTCGCCGACGAGGCGGGCGCGTCGAACATGATCGTGCGCTACACCGGCCTCGGCCTGCAGCACGTGAACGACGCATCGTCGCTCGAGCCGCTCGTCGCCCGGTACCACGCCGCCATCCAGCCGATCTGGGACTCCCGCACCTACCAGGTGGCCGAGGGCCTGCTCGTCGGCCTCTACCCGGCGGTGCTCGCCGACGAGCGGCTCGCGGAGGCGACCCGCGCGTGGCTCGCCGACAACGAGTCGGCCGTGCCGGCGCTGCGCCGCATCGTGGTCGAGCACCTCGCCGGCGTCGAGCGGGCGCTCAAGGCGCAGCAGCGGGACGCGTGACCGGAGGGCCTCGTGGGTGACGTGAGCTGGAGCTCGTTCGGCGAGTGGTGGCAGACCTGGGGCGCGCCGATCGGCGTGCTGCTGGTCGTCGTCGGCGCCTTCATCGCGTTCTGGATCGTGAAGGCCGTCATCGGCCGCGTCGTCCACGAGGTCGTCACCGGCGTCAAGCGCCGGGCCGACGCCGCCGACACCGAGGCGCTCAGCAGCTCGCCGCTCGCGCAGGTGCGCGTCGTGCAGCGCACCCGCGCGATCGGCAGCGTGCTGAACACGATGGTCGCCTGGGTGATCACGGCGCTCGCGCTCATCCTGATCCTCAGCATCCTGGGGGTGAACGCCGGGTCGCTCGTCGCGATGGCGGGCTTCCTCGGCGCCGCCGCCGGCATCGGCGCGCAGGGCGTCATCAAGGACTTCCTGAACGGCCTGTTCATGGTGTTCGAGGATCAGCTCGGCATCGGCGACGTCGTCGACCTCGGCGAGGCCTCCGGCGTCGTGGAGTCGGTCGGCATCCGCGTCACGCAGGTGCGCGACGTGCACGGCACGCTCTGGTACGTGCGCAACGGCGAGATCGTCCGCGTCGGCAACAAGTCGCAGGGCTGGGCGCGCGCGATCATCGACCAGGCCGTGCCGTACCACGCCGACGTCGACGCGGTCGAGCAGCGCCTGCTCGACGTCGCCACCGAGATGAGCGAGTCGCCCGAGTGGGTCGGCCGCATCATCGACAAGCCCGAGACGTGGGGCATCGAGTCGGTGTCGGCCGAGGCGGTCGTCATCCGGCTCGTGGTGAAGACCCGCGCGAGCGCGAAGGACGACGTCGCGCGCGAGCTGCGCCGCCGCGTCAAGGCGGGGCTCGACGACCTCGGCGTCGAGCTGCCGTCGCTGCAGAAGGTCGTCGTGCAGGGGCTCGGCGAGCAGCCGCCGAAGGGCGGGCAGGCATGACGCAGACCCTCCACGACGCCGTCGGCGGCAGCCCGTTCTTCGCGCGCCTCGTGCACGAGTTCTACGAGCGCGTGTGGCAGGACGACGTGCTCCGCCCGATGTACCCGCAGGACGACCGAGCCGGCGCCGAGGATCGCTTCCGCATGTTCCTCGAGCAGTACTGGGGCGGCTCGACGGCCTACAGCGAGCAGCGCGGGCACCCGCGGCTGCGCATGCGCCACGCGCCGTTCCCCGTCGACCCCGACGCGCGCGAGCGGTGGCTCGCGTGCATGCGCGGCGCGCTCGACGTGGTCGACCCCGCGCCGCTGCACCGCGCCGAGCTCGACGACTACTTCGAGCGCGCCGCGACGGCGATGCTCAACCGCAACCCGCTCATCCGCTGAGAAGGAGACCGCCGTGGCCGCAGCAGAGGACGTCGTCGTCATCGGAGCGGGCCTCGCCGGCCTCGTCACCGCGTGCGAGGCGCTCGACCGCGGCCGCACGGTGCGCATCGTCGAGCAGGAGGGCCCCCGCTCGATCGGCGGGCAGGCGTTCTGGTCGTTCGGCGGCCTGCTGCTCGTCGACTCCCCCGAGCAGCGCCGCCTCGACATCCACGACTCGCTCGAGCTCGCGCGCGACGACTGGGCGCGCAGCGCTGGCTTCGACCGGGCCGAGGATGCGTGGGGCCGGCGGTGGGCGGAGGCCTACCTCGAGTTCGCCTACCGCGACCTCTCCCCCTGGCTGCGCTCGCTCGGCGTGCGCCTCTTCCCCGTCGTCGGGCACGCCGAGCGCGGCGCCCGCACGCCCGGGGGCCACGGCAACACCGTGCCGCGCTTCCACATCGTCTGGGGCACCGGCCCCGGCGTCGTCGCGCCCTTCACGCGCCGGCTGCGCGACGCCGGCGCCGACGGGCGCGCGCGCCTCTCCTTCCGGCACCGCGCGACGCGCCTGCTCGTCGAGGACGGCCGGGTCGTCGGCGTCGCCGGCGACCGGCTGGCCGACGACCTGACGGTGCGCGGCGAGCCGTCGAGCCGGGAGGCCATCGGTGCCTTCGAGGTGCGCGCCGAGTCGGTGGTGGTCGCGACGGGCGGCATCGGCGGCGAGCTCGAGCGGGTGCGGGCGCTCTGGCCCGCGCGCCTCGGCGCGGCGCCGCGCCAGGCGGTGCGCGGCGTGCCGCTGCACGTCGACGGCTCCGGGCTCCGGCTCGCCGTCGACGCGGGCGCGCGGCTCGTGAACGAGGACCGGATGTGGCACTACACCGAGGGCATCGCCAACTGGGATCCGATCTGGCCCGACCACGGCATCCGCATCCTCCCCGGGCCCTCGAGCCTCTGGCTCGACCACCGGGGCCACCGGCTGCCCTCCCCCAACTACCCCGGCTTCGACACGCTCGCGACGCTCGAGCACCTGCGCTCCGTCGGCGCCGAGCACTCGTGGTTCGTGCTCACGCAGTCGATCGTCGAGAAGGAGTTCACGCTCTCGGGCTCCGAGCAGAACCCCGACCTGACCGGCAGGAGCATCCCGCGCCTGCTGCAGCGGGTGCTGCCGGGCGCGCCCGCACCGGTGCAGGCGTTCCTCGACCACGGCGAGGACTTCGTCGTCGCCGGCAGCCTCACCGAGCTGCTCGACGGCATGGAGCGGCTCGGCGGCGACGGCGCGCTCGACCGGGCCGCCGTCGTCGCGGCGATCGAGGAGCGCGACGCGGCCGTCGCCGATCCCGCCTCCCACGATCCGCAGGCGGTCGAGATCCGCCGCGCCCGCGAGTACGTCGGCGACCGGCTCGTGCGCACCGCGGCGCCGCACCGCATCCTCGACGAGCGCCACTGGCCGCTCATCGCCGTGCGCCTGCGCACCCTCACCCGCAAGACCCTCGGCGGCATCCAGACCGACCTCGACTCGCGCGCGCTCGGCGCCGACGGCGCGCCGGTGCCCGGCCTCTTCGCCGTGGGCGAGGCGGCCGGCTTCGGCGGCGGCGGCGTGCACGGCTACCGGGCGCTCGAGGGCACCTTCCTCGGCGGCTGCCTGCACACCGGCCTCCGCGCCGGCCGCGCGGTCTGAGGCGCGGACGGCAGAGCGCCCCGTCCGCTCGGGACGGGGCGCTCCTGTCGGGTCGTCAGCGGCTGAAGTTGCCGCGGTAGTACTCGTACACCCAGCCGACCATGACGATGGCCAGCAGGCCCGCGCCGATGGGGATGAGGAACGTGGGGCCTGCGAGCGACAGGAACATCACCGCGAGGGCGCCGGCGAGCGCGATCGGCCACCAGCTCCACGGCGAGTAGTGCCCCTGGTCGGGGTCGTCCTCGTCGAGCTCGGCGTCGAGGCGGTCCATCGCGAGCTCGCCGTGCTGGCCGCGGTGCACGAGCACGAGGTAGAAGGCGATGAGCGTGCACATCACGCCCACGAGCGCCATGCCCAGCGTCCCGGCCCACTCGATGCGGCCGTCGTAGGAGCCCATGTGCCAGACCGTGTAGACGGCGGCGCACAGGTAGAAGAAGA
Organism: Agrococcus sediminis; assembly: GCF_007923295.1. GTDB lineage: Bacteria > Actinomycetota > Actinomycetes > Actinomycetales > Microbacteriaceae > Agrococcus > Agrococcus sediminis. Next base: position 84,542 of record NZ_VOIR01000016.1, read on the forward strand.
CGGCGATGATGGTCAGGATGACGATGTTCGAGCGCATGTCAGCGGACCTCGTCCTTCTGCAGGTCGACCACGGGTCGGTTCGGGGCGTCCTTCAGCGGTCCGACGCCGTACTGCGGGCCCGCGTTCGGGTGGTGCAGGTCGAACGCCGGCGACTCCGAGCGGATGCGCGGGATGGCGTGGAAGTTGTGCCGCGGCGGCGGGCAGCTCGTCGCCCACTCGAGCGAGCGGCCGGTGCCCCACGGGTCGTCGACGGTCACGCGCGGCGCGGTGCGGGCCGTGATCCACACGTTCCAGAGGAACGGCACCATCGAGAGGCCGAGGAGCATGGCGCCCACGGTCGACAGCTGGTTCATCCACGTGAAGCCGTCCTCCGCCAGGTACGTGTAGTACCGGCGCGGCATGCCGATGACACCCAGCCAGTGCTGCACCAGGAACGTCATGTGGAAGCCGATGAACAGCATCCAGAAGTGCACGTGGCCGAGGCGGTCGTTCAGCATCTTGCCGGTCCACTTGGGCCACCAGAAGTAGAAGCCCGAGAACATCGCGAACACGACCGTGCCGAAGACGACGTAGTGGAAGTGCGCGACCACGAAGTAGGTGTCGGAGATGGCGAAGTCGAGCGGCGGCGACGCGAGGATCACGCCCGTCAGGCCGCCGAAGGTGAACGTGACGAGGAAGCCGAACGCCCACAGCATGGGAGACTCCCACGTGATCGAGCCGCGCCACATCGTGCCGATCCAGTTGAAGATCTTCACGCCGGTCGGCACCGCGATGAGCATCGTCATGAGCGAGAACCACGGCAGCAGCACGGTGCCCGTGACGTACATGTGGTGCGCCCACACCGTCACCGACAGCGCGGCGATGGAGATCGTCGCTCCGACGAGCGTGTTGTAGCCGAAGATCGGCTTCCGCGAGAAGACCGGGATGACCTCGGAGATGATGCCGAAGAACGGCAGCGCGATGATGTACACCTCGGGGTGCCCGAAGAACCAGAACAGGTGCTGCCAGAGCACGGCGCCGCCGTTGGCAGGGTCGAAGATGTGACCGCCGAAGATGCGGTCGATCGCGAGGCCGAACATGGCCGCCGCGAGCACCGGGAAGACGATGATCACGAGCAGCGAGGTGATGAGCACGTTCCACGTGAAGATCGACATGCGGAACATCGTCATGCCGGGCGCGCGCATCGTGATGATCGTGGTGATGAAGTTGACACCGCCCATGATCGTGCCGAAGCCCGACAGCGCGAGGCCCAGCACCCAGAGGTGGCCGCCGATGCCCGGCGAGAACGCGGTGGTGCTCAGCGGCGTGTAGGCGAACCAGCCGAACGAGGCCGCACCCTGCGGCGTCAGGAAGCCGCCGATCGCGATGAGCGAGCCGAAGGTGAACAGCCAGTACGCGAGGGCGTTGAGGCGCGGGAACGCGACGTCGGGCGCGCCGATCTGCAGCGGCATGAGCACGTTGGCGAAGCCGGCGAAGAGCGGCGTCGCGAACATCAGCAGCATGATCGTGCCGTGCATCGTGAAGAGCTGGTTGTACTGCTCCTCCGTGGGCACGACCTCGAGGCCCGGCGCGAAGAGCTGCGCGCGGATGAGCAGCGCCATGACGCCGCCGAGGAGGAAGAAGAGGAACGAGGTGCCGAGGTACAGGTACCCGATCGTCTTGTGGTCGGTGGAGGTGATCCACTTGACCAGCGTGTTGCCCTTGCGCTCAGCGCTGCGGCTGATCGCGGGGCGCGTCGCCGTGGCGGTCATCAGTCGTCCTCGCCTTCGTTGGTGGTGTCAACGCTCTCGTCGCGGCCAGGGTCGATGCTGTCGTCGCCCGTGAACGGGTTGACCGACTCGTCGATGGCGCCGACGTTGCCCTCGGCCTCGAGGCTCTCGAGGTAGGCGTCGTACTCCTCGGGGCTCACGAGCTCGACGTTGAAGAGCATGAGCGAGTGGTACTCGCCGCAGAGCTCGGCGCACTTGCCGCGGTACACGCCCTCCTGATCGCCGGTCTCGAAGTACATGTGGTTCGTGACGCCCGGGAGCATGTCCTTCTTGTAGAGGAACTCGACGACCCAGAAGGAGTGGGCGACGTCGCGCGACTCGAGCGTGATCTCGATCGTGGAGTTCGTCGGGAGGTACAGCGTCGGGAGCGAGCTCGCGTCGATGAGGTTCGACTCAGGGTCGTTCTGCGCCTGGATGCCCTGGTAGTAGACCGGGTCCTGGCCGTCGCGCTCGTAGACGAAGTCCCACGCCCAGCGCTTGCCGTAGACGGTGAGCGAGTAGTCGGGGTCGTCGATCGGCTCCTCGATGATCGCCTGGTCGCGCGCCGTGAACGCGAAGAAGCCGGCGACGAGGATCACGGGGACGATCGTGAAGAAGATCTCGATCGGCATGTGGTACCGCAGCTGCACCGGCAGGCCAGTCTGGCCCTTGCGGCGGCGGTACGCGATCGCGGCCCAGATCATGAGGCCCCACGTGACGATGCCGACGCCCAGCAGCACGATCCAGGAGGTCGTCCACAGGCCCATGATCCGGTCGACGTGGTTCGTCAGACCCGGCTCGCTCGGCATCCACCCCTGCAGCTGCGCCTGCGTGCAGCCGGCGAGCGCGAGGGCGGCGACCACCGCGACCGGGGCGGCGATCCAACGAGATCGACGATTGCGCAATGTCTTCCTCCGAGTCGGTGAGCAGTCACCTCGATCCTAGTACCCACAGAGGGCGCTCAGGCTCCTGCCACGCGCCTCCGAGGCGCCCCTGGAACGCGACGACGCCGCCGATCCCAAGGGATCGGCGGCGTGTCGCGGCGGGCTGCTCGCGCGGCCTAGTGGAAGGAGTCGCCGCACGCGCAGCTGCCCTGCGCGTTGGGGTTGTCCATCGTGAAGCCCTGCTTCTGGATCGAGTCCTCGAAGTCGATGGTCGAGCCGTCGAGGTAGGGCACGCTCATGCGGTCGACGATGACCTCGACGCCGTCGAAGTCGCGCACGACGTCGCCGTCGAGCTTCCGCTCGTCGAAGTAGAGCTGGTAGATCAGCCCCGAGCATCCGCCGGGCTGCACGGCCACGCGCAGGCGCAGGTCGTCCCTGCCCTCCTGGTCGAGCAGGCGGCGCACCTTGTCGGCGGCCGTCTCCGTGAGCATGACGCCATGGGTCGCGAGATCGGTCATCTGCGGCTCCTCTCCGGTCTCCGTCGGGGCAACGCCCGACCCGTCCAGTCTATTCCGCGCGGTCGCCGGCCCGCGCGAGCAGCAGCGCCTCCGCGCCGATCGCGCGCCGCAGCACGCCGAGGTGCTGCGACTCGTTGGGGCTGTGCGCCATCGTGCCCGGGTCCTCGACGCCCGTCACCAGGATCTGCGCGCCGGGGAACTGCGCGACGAGGTCGGCGATGAACGGGATGGAGCCGCCGATGCCGGTCTCGACCGCCTCCGCGCCCCACGCATCCGCCATCGCCCGCTTGGCCTCGGTCGCGCCCCAGCCGCTCGCGTCGACGAGGAAAGGGTCTCCGAGGTCGATGCTGTCGAGCTCGATGTGCGCGCCGAACGGGGCGTGCGCGCGCAGGTGGCGCTCGATCGCCGCGAAGGCGTCGGCGGCCGACTGGCCGGGCGCGATGCGCGTCGAGAGGCGGAACCGCATCGTCGGGAGGATGGTGTTGGATGCGTCGGGCACGCTGGGCGCGTCGACCCCGGTGATCGTCGCCGACGGCTTGGCCCAGAGGCGCGCCAGCAGCGGGCCGGTGCCGACGAGCTGCACGCCGTCGAGCAGCGCCGCCTCGGCGCGCAGGTGCTCCTCCGACTGCTCGGGGACGTCGAGGTCGGCCTCGGTGAGGCCCTCGATGGCGACCGAGCCGTCGTCGTGCCAGAGGGTCGCGGCGAGCTTCGAGAACGCCATCATCGCGTCGGGCACCGCGCCGCCGACCATGCCGGAGTGGCTCGCGTGGCCGAGCGTCGTGATGCGCACGTTGAGCGCGACGTTGCCGCGGAGCGCCACGGTGAGCGACGGCACCTCGGTCGACCAGTTGTCGCTGTCGGCCACGACGATCACGTCGGCCTCGAGCGCCTCGGCGTGCTGCTCGAGGAAGCGCTGGAAGGAGCGCGAGCCGTGCTCCTCCTCCCCCTCGATGAACAGCGCGAGGCCCACCTCGGGCTCGACGACCTCGGCGAGCGCGCGGATCGCGGCGATGTGCGCGATGACGCCCGCCTTGTCGTCGGAGGCGCCGCGGCCGTGGAGGCGCCCGTCGATCTCGGTCGGCTCGAACGGCGGCGTGCGCCACAGGGCCTCGTCGCCCCAGGGCTGCACGTCGTGGTGGGCGTAGAGCAGGATCGACGGGCGGCCGGCGCGGGCGGGTCGGGTCGCGAGCACCGCCGGCTGGCCGAGCTCGTCGGTGTCGCCGATCGGGGCGCGCTCGATCGAGACGCGCTCGAACACGCCCGTCCCCTCCGCGAGGGCGGCCACCGCCTCCGCGCTCGCCTGCACGTGCGCCGCGTCGTAGGCGTCCCACGACACGCTCGGGATGCGCACGAGCGCCTTCAGGTCGTCGACGGCGCGGTCGAAGCCGGCATGGACGGCGGCGAGGACGGCCCGGTCGCGCTCGGAGAGCTCGGCGCCCGGGCGCGCGGGGAGGGAGTCAGCGGGGGAAGCAGTCATGCGCACGATCCTAGGCGTCGGCGGGAGGGCGGCGGCGGTAGGATGGGTCGATCCAGCCCCCAGCGAGAAGGACCTCCACGTGCCGCTGTTCAGCCGCTCCGACGCCAGCAAGCAGCCCCAGCCGGGGACCGAGGTGCGTCGCACGCCGAAGCAGTCGGAGCAGGTCGCCCGCAACCGCCGCCCCCTCGTCCCCGAGGACCGCAAGGAGGCGCGGCGCCAGGTGCAGGAGAAGATGCGCAGCGAGCGCGAGAAGGCTCGCCGCGGCTTCGAGTCCGGCGACGAGAAGTACCTGCCGGCGCGCGACAAGGGTCCGGTGCGGCGCTACGTGCGCGACTGGGTCGACGCCCGCCTCTCGATCGGCACCGCCGCGATGCCGATGATGATCGTCGTGCTCGTCATGACGTTCGTCAACGACCCGCAGTGGCGCCTCATCGCCAACCTCGTGCTGTGGGGCTTCGTCGCCGTCGTCGTGCTCGACTCGGTCGTGATGGCGTGGCAGCTGCGTCGCGCGCTGCGCGCGAAGTTCGGCGAGAAGGACGCGAAGGGCCACGGCTGGTACGCCACCATGCGCGCCGTGCAGCTGCCGTTCATGCGCATGCCGAAGCCCAAGACCAAGCTCTTCCAGCAGCCGGAGTGAGCGCTGCGGCGCGAGCCGCCGCCTCACCCCTGCGCGCGAGCGGGAGCGCGAGCGCTACGTCGCGAGCAGCCCCGCGTTGATCTCGCGCGCCCAGCCCGGCCCGCGGTAGATGAAGCCGGTGTAGCCCTGCACGAGCGCGGCGCCGGCGTCGAGCCGCTCGCGCACCTGCGCGGCGGTCTCCACGCCGCCGACCGAGATCACGTCGACGCCAGCGGGCAGCGCCGCGCGCAGCAGGCGCAGCACCGCGAGCGACCGCGCGGCCACCGGCGGGCCCGACAGCCCGCCCGCGCCTGCGCGCGCCACCGCATCCGCATCGCTCACGAGACCGTCGCGCCGGATGGTGGTGTTCGTGGCGATGACGCCCGCGAGCGCCAGGCGCTCGGCGAGCGCGGCGATGCCCTCGACCTGCTCGTCGTCGAGGTCGGGCGCGATCTTCACGAGCACCGGCACGTCGCCGGCCTCGGCGCGGATCGCCGCGAGCAGCGGCTCGAGCACGCGCGTCTCCTGCAGGCCGCGCAGGCCGGGCGTGTTCGGGGAGGAGACGTTGACGGCCAAGTAGTCGGCGACCGGTGCGAGCAGGCGCGCCGAGTGCAGGTAGTCGCGCTCGACCGCGGCGGTGTCGTCGGCGTCGACCACGCGGCTCTTGCCGATGTTGACGCCGATCACGGGGCGCGAGCGCGCCTCGCGGGCGACGGCGATGCGCTCGGCGGCGACCGCCGCTCCCTGGTTGTTGAAGCCCATCCGGTTGATGAGCGCTCGGTCGTCGACGAGCCGGAACAGGCGCGGCCGGTCGTTGCCCGGCTGCGGGCGCGCCGTGATCGTGCCCACCTCGACGTGGCCGAAGCCGAGCGCGCCGAGGCCCGCGATCATCGTCGCGTCCTTGTCGAAGCCGGCCGCGATGCCGAACGGCGTCGGCAGCTCGCGGCCGAGGGCGCGGGTGCGGAGCGCCGGGTCGGTGCGCACACCGGGGTGCGCGAGCCCGATCGCCCGGATGGCGGCCGCGCCGAGGTGGTGCGCCCGCTCGGGGTCGACGTGGCGGAAGCCGTGCCGGAAGAGCTGGTCGTACGCGGTCATCGCTCCTCCTCCGCGTCGACGGCGTGCGCCTGATCCTCGCGCAGGGCCCGGATGGCGGCCTCGAAGTCGTCGAGCGAGTCGAAGGCGTTGTAGACGCTCGCGAACCGCAGGTAGGCCACCTCGTCGAGCTCGCGCAGCGGCGGCAGCACCGCGAGGCCGATCTCGTTCGCGTCGATCTGGCTCGCGCCGGTCGCGCGGATCGTCTCCTCGACCGCCTGCGCGACGCCGGCGAGGTCGGCGTCGGTGACGGGCCGGCCGCGCACGGCCTTCCGGACGCCCTCGATGACCTTCTCGCGGCGGAACGGCTCGAGCACGCCGGAGCGCTTCACGACCGACAGGCTCGCCGTCTCGGTGGTGGTGAAGCGGCGGCCGCACTCGGTGCACTGGCGCCGGCGGCGGATGGAGGTGCCGTCGTCGCTCGTGCGGGAGTCGACGACGCGGGAGTCGGGGTTGCGGCAGAAGGGGCAGTGCATCAGGCCTCCCCCGCCTCGAAGCGCGCCTCGATGGCCTCGCCGTGCGCGGGCAGGCCCTCGGCGGCGGCGAGCGCGACCACGTCGGCCCGCACCGCGGCGAGCGCCGCGCGGTCGTAGCGCACGACCTGCTGGGGGCGGAGGAACGTCGCGGCCCCGAGGCCGGCGACGCGCCGCGCCTGGCCGCCGGTCGGCAGCACGTGGTTGGAGCCGGCGGCGTAGTCGCCGAGGCTGACCGGCGTGTGCGCGCCGAGGAAGATCGCTCCGGCGTGGCGGATGCGTGCGAGCACGGCGTCGTCGTCGGCCGTCATGATCTCGAGGTGCTCGGGCGCGTACGCGTCGCTCACCCGCGCGGCGGCGTCCAGGTCGGCGACGAGCACGATCGCCGACTGCTCGCCCGCGAGCGAGGCGCCGACGCGGGCGCTCGCCGCCGTGGCGGCGGCGCGGCGCGCGACGGCCTCGTCGACGCGGTCGGCGAGCGCGGCGTCGTCGGTGACGAGCACGGCGCTCGCGAGCTCGTCGTGCTCGGCCTGGCTGACGAGATCGGCGGCGATGAGCTCGGCGTCGGCGGTGCCGTCGGCGATCACGAGGATCTCGGTGGGCCCAGCCTCCGAGTCGACGCGGACGCTGCCGGCGACCGCGCGCTTGGCCGCGGCGACGAAGACGTTGCCGGGGCCCGTGACGACGTCGACGGGTGCGAGCCCGATGCCGGGCACGCCGTGGGCGAAGGCGCCGACCGCGCCGGCGCCGCCCATCGCGTAGACCTCGTCGACGCCGAGCAGCGCGCACGCGGCGAGGATGGTCGGGTGCGGCAGCCCGTCGTGCTCGGCCTGCGCGGGGCTCGCGACGGCGATCGAGCGGACGCCGGCGGCCTGCGCGGCGACCACGTTCATGACGACGCTCGACGGGTAGACGGCCTTGCCGCCGGGCACGTACAGGCCGACGCGGTCGACGGGCTGCCAGCGCAGCTCGACCGCGGCGCCCGGCGCGGGCTCGACGGCGGTCGGCGGCGGCACCTGCGCGGCGGAGCCGATCCGCACGCGCTCGATCGCGGTCTCGAGCGCCGCGCGCACCGCCGGGTCGAGCGCGGCGAGCGCCTCCTGGAGCGCGGCCGCGGGCACCCGCAGCTCGGCGGGGCGCACGCCGTCGAAGCGCTCGGCCTGCGCGGCCAGGGCCTCGGCGCCGCGCTCGCGCACGTCGGCGATGAGCTCCTGGGCGGCCGGCAGCGCGCGATCGACGTCGACGGCGGGTCGCGGCAGCAGCGCGCGCAGCTCGTGCTCGTCGGGCAGCGTCGTCAGGTCGAGTCGTCGGAGCATGGCCTCCATCGTACGGCGACGGCGCCGCGCCCGCCGCGCCCCGCTCCCCCTCCCCGCGCGCCGCGCGCGGCGATCGAGTGGCGCCTCCCAGCATCGAGTGGCGCGGCGCAACATCGAGTGGCGCCTCGCAGCATCGAGTGGCGCGGCGCAACATCGAGTGGCGCGGCGCAACATCGGATGGCGCCGCACGACATCGAGTGGCGCCGCCTGCGGTCGCCGCCACTCGATCGCGCGAGCCGCCACTCGATCACGCGAGGCGCCACTCGTTCTCCGGAGGCGCCACTCGTTCTCCGGAGGCGCCACTCGACCGCGGGAGGCGCCGCTCCAAGCGGGCGGCGGGCGGATCAGGCGATCGAGGCGGGGCCCAGCAGCGACTTGATCTCGCCGAAGAGGTCGCTCGAGACGCGCACCCGCTGCGGCAGCGAGAACACCCGCTCGACCTCCGGCCGCTCGAGCGCCAGGCGCACGTCGGTCGGCCCGGAGTGCCGCTCGAGCAGGCCGCGCAGCTCGCGCATGACCGTCATTGACGCGCGGCGCTCGGGGATGCGCAGCTCGAGCGGCCGCGTCTCGTCGACCGGCTGGACATCCGGCGTGTCGATGCTGTTCGCGTGCACCGTGAAGCCGTCGTCGCGCGTGCGCACCCGGCCCCGCACCACGACCACCTGGTCGGGCTGCAGGCTCGTGCGGAACTCCGTGTAGGACTTGCCGAGCACCATCACCTCGAGCTCGCCGCCGAAGTCCTGCAGCGCGAAGATGCCGTACTGGTTGCCGGAGTTGCGCGCGACGCGGTGCTGCACGCTCGTGATGAGGCCCGCGAGCGTGACGGTGTCGCCGTCCTCGGCGGTCTCGGCGAGGTCCTGGATCTGATGCGTCGCGTGCTTCGCGAGCTCGAGCTCGAGGCCCGCGAGCGGGTGGTCGGAGACGTACAGGCCGAGCATCTCGCGCTCGAACGCGAGCTTGTCGCGCTTGCCCCACTCCGGCCGGTCGGGCACCCGGTCGGCGACCGTGTCGAGGTCGTCGAAGATGTCGCCGAAGAGGTCGACCTGGCCGTTGGCCTCGTTGCGCTTGATCGAGACGGCCGCGTCGACCGCATCCTCGTGGATCTCGAGCATCGCGCGCCGCGTCGCCCCCTGGCTGTCGAAGGCGCCCGACTTGATGAGCGACTCGACGGTGCGCTTGTTGGCGACGCCGAGCGGCACCTTCTTCAGGAAGTCGTGGAACGACGTGTAGGCGCCCTCGCGCGTGCGCGCGGCGATGATGCCGTCGACCACGCCCTCGCCGACGTTGCGCACGGCGCCGAGGCCGAAGCGGATGTCGTCGCCGACGGCCGTGAAGTAGAGCGACGACTCGTTGACGTCGGGCGGCAGCACCGTGATGCCCATCCGCCGGCACTCCGACAGGTAGATCGCCATCTTGTCCTTGGAGTCGCCGACGCTCGTCAGCAGCGCCGCCATGTACTCGGCCGGGTAGTGGGCCTTCAGGTAGGCGGTCCAGTAGGAGATGACGCCGTAGGCGGCGGAGTGCGCCTTGTTGAAGGCGTAGTCGGAGAAGGGCAGCAGGATGTCCCACAGCGCCTTGACGGCGGCGGCCGAGTAGCCGCGCTCCCGCATGCCGCCGGAGAACGCCTCGAACTGCTTGTCGAGCTCGGCCTTCTTCTTCTTGCCCATCGCGCGCCGCAGGATGTCGGCCTGGCCGAGCGTGTAGCCGGCGACCTTCTGCGCGACCGCCATCACCTGCTCCTGGTAGATGATGAGGCCGTAGCTCTCGTCGAGGATGTCGGCGAGCGGCTCCTCGAGCTCGGGGTGGATGGGCGTGATCGGCTGCAGGCCGTTCTTGCGCAGCGCGTAGTTGGTGTGCGAGTCGGCGCCCATGGGGCCGGGCCGGTAGAGGGCGATGACGGCCGAGATGTCGCCGAACGAGTCGGGCTTCATGAGGCGCAGCAGCGAGCGCAGCGGTCCGCCGTCGAGCTGGAAGACGCCGAGCGTGTCGCCGCGGCCGAGCAGCTCGTACGCGCCGCGGTCGTCGAGCGGCAGGGTCTCGAGGTCGAGCTCCTCGCCGCGGTTGGCGCGGATGTTGTCGAGCGCGTCGGAGACGATCGTGAGGTTGCGCAGCCCCAGGAAGTCCATCTTGATGAGGCCGAGCGCCTCGCACGCGGGGTAGTCGAACTGCGTGATGATCGCGCCGTCCTGCTCGCGCTTCATGATCGGGATGATGTCGATGAGCGGCTCGGACGACATGATCACGCCCGCCGCGTGCACGCCCCACTGCCGCTTGAGATTCTCGAGCCCGCGGGCGGTCTCGAAGACGGTCTTCGCCTCGGCGTCGGTCTCGATGAGCGCGCGGAGGTCGCCGGCCTCCTTGTAGCGCTCGTGGGACGAGTCGAAGATGCCCGAGAGCGGGATGTCCTTGCCCATGACCGCGGGCGGCATCGCCTTCGTGAGCCGCTCGCCCATGCCGAACGGGAAGCCGAGCACGCGGGATGCGTCCTTCAGTGCCTGCTTGGACTTGATCGTGCCGTAGGTGACGATCTGGGCGACGCGCTCCGAGCCGTACTTCTCGGTGACGTAGCGGATGACCTCGGGGCGGCGACGGTCGTCGAAGTCGATGTCGAAGTCGGGCATCGAGACGCGGTCGGGGTTGAGGAAGCGCTCGAAGATGAGGCCGTGCTCGAGCGGGTCGAGGTCGGTGATGCGCATCGCGTAGGCGGCCATGGAGCCGGCGCCGGAGCCGCGGCCGGGCCCCACGCGGATGCCGTTGTCCTTCGCCCAGTTGATGAAGTCGGCGACGACGAGGAAGTAGCCGGGGAACCCCATGTTCGAGATGACGTCCATCTCGTAGTTCGCCTGCTGCTGCACGCGCTCGGGGACGCCGCCCGGGTAGCGGCGCTCGAGGCCGACCGCGACCTCGTGGCGGAACCAGGTGTCCTCGGTGTGGCCCTCGGGCACGGGGTACCGGGGCATGTAGTTGGCCGACTCGTCGAACTCGACCGAGCAGCGCTCGGCGACGAGCAGGGTGTTGTCGCACGCGCCGTCGAGGTCGCGGAAGAGGTGGCGCATCTCGGCGGCCGACTTCACGTAGTAGCCGCCGCCCTCGAGCCGGAAGCGGTTCGGGTCGTCCATCGTGGAGCCGGACTGCACGCACAGCAGCGCCTCGTGGCTCTTGGCGTCGGCGGCGTGCGTGTAGTGCAGGTCGTTGGTGGCCAGCAGCGGCAGTCCGAGCCGCTTGCCGATCTCGAGCAGCCCGTCGCGCACGCGGCGCTCGATCTCGAGCCCGTGGTCCATGATCTCGAGGAAGTAGCTCTCGGCGCCGAAGAGGTCGCGGTAGCTCGCCGCCGCATCCATCGCGAGGTCGAACTGGCCGAGCCGCAAGCGGGTCTGCACCTCGCCGGAGGGGCAGCCGGTGGTCGCGATGAGGCCCTTCGCGTGCCGCTCGAGCAGCTCGCGGTCCATGCGCGGCTTGAAGTAGAAGCCCTCCATCGACGCGTAGGAGGAGAGGCGGAAGAGGTTGGCGAGCCCCTCGTTGCTCTCGGCCAGGAGCGTCATGTGCGTGTACGCGCCGCCGCCCGAGACGTCGTCGCCGGGCGCGGCGTCGCTGCCGCCCCACTTGACGCGCGTCTTGTCGGAGCGGTGGGTGCCGGGCGTGATGTACGCCTCGGTGCCGATGATGGGCTTGACGCCCTGCGCCTTCGCCGCGCGCCAGAACTCGTAGGCGCCGAACACGTTGCCGTGGTCGGTCATCGCGACCGCCGGCATGCCCTCCTGCTGCACGGCCTGCATGAGCTCGGTGATGCGAGCTGCGCCGTCGAGCATGGAGTACTCGGTGTGGACGTGGAGGTGCGCGAAGGAGTCTGCCATGGCCCCTCGATCCTACGGGCGGGGGCCCACGCGCCGAGCCGGGCGCGGCGGCAGGATCAGTCCTCGCGGAGGATCTCGAGCGCCCGCGCGAGGTCGGCCGGGTAGGGCGACTCGAAGACCACCTGCTCGCCGGAGCCCGGGTGCCGGAAGCCGAGCCGCTTCGCGTGCAGCCACTGCCGCTCGAGGCCGAGCCGGGCGGCGACCGTCGGGTCGGCGCCGTACATGGTGTCGCCGATGCAGGGGTGGCGCCGGGCGGCCATGTGGACGCGGATCTGGTGCGTGCGCCCCGTCTCGAGGTGCACCTCGAGCAGGCTACCGCCGCGGAACGCCTCGAGCGTCTCGTAGTGGGTGATCGCGTGCTTGCCGCTCGAGACGACGGCGAACTTCCACTCGCTGCCCGGGTGGCGGCCGATCGGCGCGTCGATCGTGCCCGACAGCGGGTCGGGGTGCCCCTGCACCGCCGCGTGGTAGACCTTCTCGACCTCGCGGTCGTGGAACGCCGCCTTCAGGTCGCTGTAGGCGCGCTCGCTCTTCGCGACCACCATCAGGCCGCTCGTGCCGGCGTCGAGCCGGTGCACGACGCCCTGCCGCTCGGCGGCCCCGGAGGTGGCGATCTGGAAGCCGGCTGCCGCGAGCGCGCCGACGACCGTCGGGCCCTGCCAGCCCCCGCTCGGGTGCGCGGCGACGCCGGCGGGCTTGTCGACGACGACGATGTCGGCGTCGTCGTGCACGATGCCGAGGTCGGGCACGGGCGTCGCGACGATGCGGGGCGCCTCGCGAGGCTGCCAGCGCAGGTCGAGCCACGCGTCGGCGCGCAGGCGGTCGGACTTCCCGAGCGTCGCGCCGTCCTGCTGCGCCCCGCCGTCGTCGAGCATGGTGACGACCGCGGTCCGCGAGAGCCCCAGCAGCTTGGCGAGGCCAGCGTCTGCGCGCGTGCCGTCGAGGCCGGGCGGCACCTGCAGGAAGCGCTCCTGCATCAGCGGTCGTCGGGGTCGAGCGGCTGCGTGGCGTCAGGGTCGTCCTCGCGCGCGGCCGCCTTCGGCTCGTCGGTGCGTCGCACGCCGTCGAGGCCGATGTTGGCGAGCACGAGCAGCACCACGCCGATCATCGACGACACGATGAAGATGTCGGCGATGTTGAAGATCGCCGGGAAGCCCCAGACCTGGATGAAGTCGATGACGTGGCCGACGAAGAAGCCGGGCTCGCGCGTCAGCCGATCGGTGAGGTTGCCGACCGTGCCGCCGAGCAGGCCGCCGAACGCGGCCGCCCACAGGGGCGAGCGGATGCGACGCAGCTGGGTGGCGATGAACACCACCACGACGCCGGCGAGGATCGTGAAGATCCAGGTGGAGCCGGCCGCGAGCGAGAACGCCGCACCGGGGTTGCGCACGAAGTGCCACTGGAGCAGCTCGCCGAGCACGGCGCGGCGCTCCCCCTCGGCCATCTCGGCGATGACCCACTCCTTCGAGAGGAAGTCGGCCACCCAGACGACGACTGCGGTCCCGAGCACGAGGCCCAGCATCCGCCAGGCCGTCGTGCTCCGGACCGCAGTCGAGTCGTCTGCCACAGAGTGCGCGATCAGCTGCCGCTCTGGCCGCCGAAGGCGAGCGAGGACGAGCGGTCGAGGTCGCGCAGCTGGCTCTCGATGTAGCCGCGCAGCTTCAGGCGGTAGTCGCGCTCGAAGCTCTTGAGCTCGTCGATCTTCTGCTCGAGGGCAGCCTTCTGCTCGTCGAGCTTCTTCTTCTCGTCGTCGAACTCCTGGTTGAGCACCGCCTTGCGCTGCTCGGCGTCGTCCTCGATCTGCTGCGCGGTGGCCTCGGCGGCGGCGATCAGCTCGTCGCGGCGGGCCTCGCCCGCGGCGACGTGCTCGTCGTGGACGCGCTGCGCGAGCGCCAGCAGGCCATCGGCGTTCGAGACGGCGGGCGCGGCGCCCTCGGGCTGCGGCTCCGCGGCCTGCGGCTCGGTGACCACGTCGTCCTGCGGCACCTCGGCGACGGGGGCCGGCTCGGCCTCGCGCTCGGCGAGCTGCTCCTTGAGGCGCTCGTTCTCGACGCGGAGCTGCTCGAGCTCGGCGGCGTCGGGGTGCTCGACGGCCTCGGCGGGCGCAGCGGCGGGCGCGGCGACGGCGCCGCCCTGCTTCAGCTGCTCGTTCTCGGCGCGGAGGGCGTCGTTCTCCTCGGTGAGTCGACGAAGCTCGGTGACCACCTCGTCGAGGAAGTCGTCGACCTCATCCTGGTCGTAGCCGTCGCGGAAGCGCGTCGTCTCGAAGCGCTTGTGGACGACGTCGTCAGGAGTCAGTGCCATGTCGTGCCTTTCTTCGTCGGCTGCCGCGCCCGATCGGGCGCGCAGCGCAGATTCACTGTACCCGTCGCGGACGGCGTGCTGACGATCCTAGCCCGCCGCGCCCGCGCGGCACCTCAGGCGCTGAGCGCCCGGAAGGGGCCGACCACGGTCATGAGCAGGATGAGCCCGAGGAGCAGCACGAGCATCGCGAGGTCGAGCATCGCGCCGCCGACGCGCACCGGCTTCACGAACCGGCGCACCCAGCGCAGCGGCGGGTCGGTCACCCGCAGGATCCACACCGACAGCACGAGCCAGAAGCCGGAGGGCTTCCAGTCGCGCCGGAGCTGCCGCACGAAGTCGAGGATGATCCGCGCCCAGAAGACGTAGAACGCGAGCAGCGCTGCGGTGTGGACGATCCAGGCGAGGATCGAGACGATCGGCACTGAGCTGACGGGGCTCAGTGCGCGAAGACGGCGGAGTCCGCGTCCTCGTCGACCGAGCGGCCGCCGGAGACGGCGATGTGCTCGGGCGTCAGCAGGTAGACCTTGGTCGTCACGCGCTCGATGCGGCCCTCGAGGCCCTGCGTGAGGCCCGCCGAGAAGTCGATCAGCCGGCGCGCGTCGCCGTCGGTCATCTGCGACAGGTTGATGATCACCGGCGTGCCGTCGCGGAACGCCTCGGCGATGGCCTTGGCGTCCTTGTACTGGCGCGGGTGCACCGTGAGGATCTCGCTCATGTCGCTCACCTTCTGCGCTGCGCGGAGCTTCGTGACGGGAGCGCGGCGCGGCTCCTCGACGCGCTCGCGCGGCTGGTGCGTGTGTGCACGGTCGTGCTCCTCGGTCCGCTCGATCGGGCGGACCTCCTGGGTCAGCTCGTCCTCCTCGGCGAAGCCGAAGTAGATCGCCGCCTTCTTCAGTGCGTTGCTCATGGGATCCTCCTCGTGGCCTGGTTCACGCTATCCGCCGAGCGGGCGGTTTCCCGTGATTGCGGTGCCGATCCGCAGGTGTGTCGCGCCGTGCTCGAGCGCCTCGCGCCAGTCGCCGCTCATGCCCGCCGAGATCCAGTCGGCTGCGGGGTCGACGGCGCGCACGCGCTCGGCGAGGCGGGCGAGCCGCTCGAACGCGGCAGCGGGCTCCTCGCCGAGCGGCGCGACCGCCATCACGCCCCGCAGCCGCAGCGCCGACGACGCGGCGACGCGCTCGGCGAGCGCGTCAAGGCCGTCGGGGGCGACGCCCCCGCGGGCGGGGTCGCCGGAGAGGTTGACCTGCACGAGCGCGTCGCGCACGGGGCGCTCGTCGCCGGGCTCGCCGCCCTCGAGCGCCTCCACGAGCTCGGGCGCGTCGATCGAGTGCAGCACGTCGGCGTAGCGGGCGACCTGCCGCGCCTTGTTGCGCTGCAGCTGGCCCACGAAGTGCCAGGTGAGGTCGAGGTCGGCGAGCGCCGCCGCCTTGTCGCGCGACTCGGGGTGCCGGCTCTCGCCGAAGTCGCGCTGCCCCGCCGCCGCGAGCTCGCGCACGAGCGAGGCCGGATGCCGCTTCGTGACGACGATCAGCGTGACGCCGCGCGCCCGGCGCGCCCCCTCGAGCTGCTCGAGGAAGGCGGCCAGGCGCGCGGCGGGGGCGTCTGCCATGCGTGTCAGCGCAGGAAGTCGGGGAGGAACTCGTCCTCCTCCTCGTCCACCTGGGTCAGCGGCTGGACGGGGCCGGTGAGGTGGTCGGCGACCGGGGGCGCCGGGACGGGGCGGCGCTCGGGCGCCTCGTGGGCGTCGGACGCCGGGGCGCTCGGCGTCGACTGCCGCAGGCCCATCTCGGTGCGCGACGCCGTGCGGATCACGGAGTCGTCGACCTTGGCGATCGGGCCGGTGCCGTCGAAGCCCGCGGCGATGACCGTCACGCGCACCTCGTCGCCGAGCGTGTCGTCGATGACCGTGCCGAAGATGATGTTCGCCTCGGGGTGCACCGCCTCCTGCACGAGCTTGGCGGCGTCGTAGGTCTCGTGGATGCCGAGGTTGCTGCCGGCCTGGATCGACAGCAGCACGCCGTGCGCGCCGTCGATCTTCGCCTCGAGCAGCGGGCTCGCGACGGCGAGCTCGGCGGCCTTGATCGCGCGGTCCGCGCCGCGCGACGAGCCGATGCCCATGAGCGCGGAGCCCGCGCCCTGCATGACCGACTTCACGTCGGCGAAGTCGACGTTGATGAGGCCCGGCGTGGTGATGAGGTCGGTGATGCCCTGGACGCCGGCGAGCAGCACCTGGTCGGCGGTCTCGAACGCCTCGACCATCGAGATGCCCATGTCGGAGATCTCGAGCAGCCGGTCGTTCGGCACGACGATGAGCGTGTCGACCTCGTTCTTGAGCGCCTCGACGCCCGTCTCGGCCTGCGCCTGGCGTCGGCGGCCCTCGAACGAGAACGGCTTCGTCACGACGCCGACGGTGAGCGCGCCGAGGCTCTTGGCGATGCGCGCCACCACGGGCGCGCCGCCCGTGCCGGTGCCGCCGCCCTCGCCCGCGGTGACGAAGACCATGTCGGCGCCCGCGAGCGCCTCCTCGATCTCCTCCGCGTGGTCCTCGGCGGCGCGGCGGCCGACCTCGGGGTCGGCGCCTGCGCCGAGGCCCTTGGTGAGCTCGCGGCCGACGTCGAGCTTGACGTCGGCGTCGCTGAGCAGCAGCGCCTGCGCGTCGGTGTTGATGGCGATGAACTCGACGCCTCGCAGGCCGAGGTCGATCATGCGGTTCACGGCGTTCACGCCGCCGCCGCCCACGCCGACCACCTTGATGACGGCGAGGTAGTTGTTGTTGGAAGTCACGGTTCCGGCCCCTCGATCGAACTCTCAACCTCTAGTTGAAGTTTAGAGAATTCCTCACTTCATGCTGACGAGTTCGACGGTACGTCCGCGGGGGTGCGCGGGTCGGGAGCGACTCGGTGTGTCGTCGGCGGATCCGCCAAGAAAAGGATTCGTCAGGTTCGCGGGGGTCAGGAGCCGCGCACGACGGAGTGCTCGGGGGCGCGCACGTCGAGCACGACCGCGACCGCCGGATCCTGCGTCGCGAGCAGCGCCGCGACCACGTCGGCCTTCAGCCGGCTCTCGTCGGCGCCGCCCCACAGCACGGTCTGGCCGCTCGTGAGCGAGAGGCGGATGTCCGACTCGGTCGGGGCGCTGATGGTCGCCGTCGCCTCGAGCACCGACGTCGGCACGGCGACGAGCATGGCCGCGATCGCCTCGAACTCGGCGCTGCCGAGCTCGACGCCGTCGAGCCGCGGCAGCATCGCGGTCGACTCGTCGACCGGCCCGAGCGCGACGCCCGCGGCGTCGATGACGGCCTCCCCCGATGCGGTGGGCACGATGGCCACCGGGCGCCGCTCGACGACGTGCACGATCACGGTCGACGGCGGCACGACATCCACCCGGAACGACTCGATCTGCGGGATCGTCGAGAGCCGCTGCGCGACGCCCTCCTCGGTGACGGTGGCGATGGGCTCCCCCATCGCGTCGCCGAGGGCCTCCTGCACGACCGCGGCGTCGAGCCGCTCGACGCCCTGCACACGCACCTCGCGCACCGCCATGAGCGGCGACCAGACGAGCCCGACGAGCAGCAGCAGCGCGAGCGCGAGCCCGCCGCCGGTGAGGAGCGCCGCGCGCACCTGCCGTCGCCGGGCGGCGGTGAAGCGCCGCACCTCGGCGCGCTCCCGGCGCACGCGGGCGCGCTTGGCCTCCTTGGCCTCGCGGCGCGTCTCGCGCGCCTCCTCGCGGTCGAGGCGGCGCTGCTCGCGCAGCGCCTCGCGCCAGGCGCGGTCGACGCGCTGGGCGAGCGAGCCGCGCTCCTCGTCGGGGAGGGGCGCGGGCTCCGGCCCGTCCGTCGCCGGCGTCGGGTCGGCGCCGTCGTCGAGGTCGGCGTAGGCGCTCAGCGCCCAGCGCCTCGGCTCGCGCTCCGGCTCCGGCTCCCGCTCGGCCGAGCGGCGAGGGGTCGCGGCCGCCTCGTGCGCCGCGATGGCGCGGAGCGCGGCGTCGCGGCGACGGCGCAGCGCCTCGAGGCTCGAGCCTCCGGCCGCGTCGGCGGCCGCCTCGACCGGCTCGTCCGTGCGGCGGTCGAAGCCGTCGGGCCGCCTCACGACCCGTCGCCCTCCTCCAGCGCCGCGAGCACCTGCGGGATGATCCGGTAGACGTCGCCGCACGAGAGCGTGACGATGATGTCGCCCTCGCGCGCGAGCTCCGCCGCCCGCTCCGCCGCCTGCTGCCAGTCGGGCAGGTAGTCGACGTCGGCGTCGTCCTGGAAGCGCTCGGCGACGAGCGCGCCGGTGACGCCGGGGATCGGGTCCTCGCGGGCACCGTAGACGTCGAGCACCACGGTGTGGTCGGCGACCCGCTCGTAGACGGCGGCGAAGTCGCCCGCCATGTCGCGCGTGCGGGTGTACAGGTGCGGCTGGTGGATGGCGATGATGCGGCCGTCGCCGATCACGGTGCGCGCCGCCGACAGCGCGGCGTCGACCTCGGCGGGGTGGTGCGCGTAGTCGTCGAACACGCGCACGCCGCGTCGCTCGCCGTGCAGCTCGAACCGGCGCCCGGTGCCGCGGAAGCCCGCGAGCGCGTGCGCGCCGTCGACGGGCGCGACGCCCATCGCGACGAGGGTCGCGAGCGCCCCCACCGCGTTCACGGCGTTGTGCCTGCCGGGCACGCCCACCTCGACGTCGAAGCGCTCGCCGGCGATCTCGACGGTCGCCGCGGCGCTCGCGCCGACCCGGATGTCGACGATGCGCACGTCGGCGTCGGCGGCCTCGCCGAACGTGACGACGCGGTCATGGCGGATGCGCGCGCGCACGCGCTGCGCGCCCGGGTCGTCGGCCGAGATGACGACGGCCTCGCTCGCGCGGCTCGCGAACTCGGCGAAGGCCGCGTCGAAGGCCTCGGGGGTGCCGTAGTGGTCGAGGTGGTCGGTGTCGACGTTCGTGATGAGGGCGACGGCCACGTCGTAGAGCAGGAACGAGCCGTCCGACTCATCCGCCTCGAGCACGAACGCGTCGGAGCTGCCGTGGCCGCTCGAGGCGTCGAGGCCGGCGATGACGCCGCCGTTGACGAAGGATGCGTCGATGCCGAGGCCGTGCAGCCCGACGACGAGCATGCCCGTCGTCGTCGTCTTGCCGTGGGCGCCCGCGACGGCCACGACCCGCTTGCCGCGCGCGAGCACGTGGAGCGCCTGGGAGCGGTGCAGCACGGGCACGCCGCGCTCGCGGGCCGCGACGAGCTCGGGGTTGTCGGGCCAGAGCGCGCTCGTGACGACGACCGCGTCGACCTCGTCGGGCAGGTTGGCGGCGTCGTGGCCGATCGCGACGCGGGCGCCGCGCTCGACGAGCCGGTCGACGGCGGCGGAGCCGCTGCGGTCGGAGCCGGAGACCGCGAGCCCGGCGTCGAGCATCATGTGCGCGATGCCCGACATGCCCGAGCCGCCGATGCCGATGAAGTGCACCCGCTCGATCTGCTCGGGGATGGGCTGGGTGAGATCGGGTTCGATCACGGCTTCCTCCTCGTGGCTGCGGCCCGCTCGATGAGGTCGCTCATGCGGTCGCTGCCGTCGGTCGCGCCGGCGCCCGCGCTGGCGGAGGCCATCTCGGCGAGCCGATCGGCGTCCTCCAGCAGCGGCACGAGCCGCGCGCGCACCCATTCTGCCGTGAACTCGCGGTCGTCGACCAGCAGCGCTCCCCCGGCCGCGACCTGGTCGGCGGCGTTCATGCCCTGCTCGCCGTTGCCGTAGGGCAGCGGCACGTACACGGCGGGGAGGCCCACGGCCATGAGCTCCGACACCGTCAGGCTGCCCGCGCGGCACACGACGAGGTCGGCGGCGGCGAGCGCGAGGTGCATGCGGTCGAGGTACTCGATCGCGACGTAGTGGGGCACGTCGGCGGGCTCGAAGTCGGTCTGCCTGCCGCCCGAGAGGTGCAGGATCTGCCAGCCGGCGGCGACGATGTCGGCGGCCGTGGCGACGATCGTGCGGTTGATGGAGCGCGCGCCCTGCGAGCCGCCGGTGACGAGGAGCGTCGGTCGCTCGGGGTCGAGGCCCAGCTCGCGCACCGCCTCGTCGCGCAGCGCGACCCGGTCGAGCCCGGTGATCTCGGGGCGCAGCGGCATGCCGACGACCTCGCCGGCGAGCGTGGTCGGCCGGTACGAGAGGCCGACGAAGGGCGTCCAGCGCGCACCGAGCACGTTGGCCATGCCGGGCTTCGCGTTCGCCTCGTGGATGGCGATCGGGATGCCCTCGAGCCGGGCCGCGCGGTAGGCGGGCGCCGCGGCGTACCCGCCGAAGCCGACGACGACGTCGATGCGGCGCTCGCGCAGCAGCGCCCGCACCTCGCGCACCGCGCGGCGCCAGCGGGCGGGGAAGCGCAGCGCCGCGGCGTCGGGGCGGCGCGGGAACGGCAGCTTCTCGATCGTGACGAGCTCGAGGCCCGCGCGCGGCACGAGCTCGCGCTCGAGGCCCTCGCGGGTGCCGAGCACGGTCAGCTCGACGCCGGGGTCGCGCTCGCGCAGCCGCTGCGCGGTCGCGAGCAGCGGGTTGACGTGGCCGGCGGTGCCGCCGCCGGCGAGCAGGACGCGCACGGTCAGCCCTCCGCCGGAGCCGGCGCGGGCGTCGGCGAGAGCGCGGGGCGCTCGCCCCGCACGATCGGGTTGTCGACGCGCTCGAGCGACAGCACGACGCCGACGATGAGGAGCGCGGCGATGAGCTGCGAGCCGCCCGAGGAGATGAAGGGCAGCGGCACGCCGAGCACGGGCAGGAGCCCGAGCACGACGCCGATGTTGACGATCGCCTGGCCCGTGAGCCACACCATCGCGGCGCCGGTGACGACCCGCGTCATCTGCAGGCGCGCGTGCCGCACGATGCGCAGCATCGTCCAGGACAGCAGCGCGAAGAGCGCGAGCACGACGACGGCGCCGAGCAGGCCCAGCTCCTCGCCGATGATCGCGAAGATGTAGTCGTTGTCGGCCTCGGGCAGCCACGACCACTTGGCGCGCGAGTTGCCGAGCCCGACGCCGAAGAGGCCGCCCGCCGACAGCGCCCAGGTGCCGTGGAGCTGCTGCCAGCAGCCCGAGTAGTAGTCGGCGTCGGTGCAGCCCTGCACGAACGCGGTGATGCGGCGCACGCGCGAGGGGCTCGAGAGCACGACCGGCACCGCCAGCAGCGCGAGCCCGGCGGCCGGCAGCAGCAGGTGCCACCAGCGCACGCCGGCGAACCACAGCGCGCCGAACGAGAGCATCGTCATGATCACCACGGTGCCGAGGTCGCTGCCGAGCAGCACGAGGCCGATCGAGAGGCCGGCGACCGGCCCGGCCGGAATCCACGCGTGCCAGAAGCTCGTCACGTGGCGCTGCTTGCGCGTCATGATCATCGCGAGCCACACGCACAGCGCAACCTTGACGAACTCGGACGGCTGCAGCGAGAAGCCGCCGACGCCGATCCAGTTGCGGTTGCCGTTCGCGCCGAAGCCGAGCGGGGTGAAGACGAGCACCTGCAGCGCGATGCCGAGCATGATGCCGAGCCACGCGACGCGCTGCCACACGTGCGCGGGCATGCGCGCGGCGAGCAGCATCAGCACGATGCCGACGGCGGCGAAGGCGCCCTGCTTGGCGAAGTCGGTGAAGAACGAGCCGCCCGCCACGTAGCTCTCGACCGATGAGGACGAGAGCACCATGATCAGGCCGAACGCGACCAGGAAGAGCGTGGTGCCGAGCAGCAGCGCCGCGTTGAGGGTCGGCGCGCCGAACATCGAGCGCACGCGCACGAGCGCGCGTCGGCCCATCCTGGAGGCGGCGCCGTCAGTCGTGCGCGCGGGGGCCGCGGTCGTCGTCGCCATGGGCTCCCCTCCCCCGCACCGCCTCGGCGAAGCGGTCGCCGCGGTCTGCGTAGTCGTCGAACTGGTCCATGGATGCGGCCGCCGGCGCCAGCAGGACCGTGACGCCGGGCGCGGCGTGCGCTGCGGCCGCCTCGACGGCCAGCCGCATCACGGCTCCAGTGTCCGCCGTCGAGACCTCCACGAGCGGGATGCCCGGCGCGTGTCGCGCGAACGCCTCCCGCACCGGTGCGCGCTCGACGCCGATCGCGACGGCGGCGACGATGCGACCCGCGTGCCGCTCGACGAGCGGCGCGACGTCGGCGCCCTTGAACAGGCCGCCCACGATCCACACGACCCGGTCGAAGGCGCTGAGCGAGCCCTCGGCCGCGTGCGGGTTGGTGGCCTTCGAGTCGTCGACCCAGCGCACCCCGTCGACCTCGGCGACGAGCTCGGTGCGGTGCCGGTCGAGGCGGAAGGAGCGGATGGCGTCCCGCACGTGGGCGGGTTCGGCGCCGAAGGCGCGCGCGAGCGCCGCCGCCGCGAGCACGTTGCGCGCCATGTGCGGCGAGCGCAGGCCGCCGGGCACGAGGTCGTCGAGCGTGCCGAGCTCGAGCGCCTGCCGGTGCCGGTCGTCGAGGAACGCGCGGTCGACGAGCACGCCGTCGACGATGCCGAGGTCGCTGCGCCCGGGCACGCCGAGGCCGAAGCCGATCGCGCGGCAGCCCTCGACGACGTCGGCCTCCTCGACCATCGCCATCGTCGCCGGGTCCTCGACGTTGTAGACGGCCGCGACCCGCGCGTTCCGGTACACCTTCGCCTTGGCCGCGCGGTACGCCTCGGCCGACCCGTGCCAGTCGAGGTGGTCGTCGTCGATGTTGAGGCACGCCGCCGAGTGCGGCCACAGGGCACCGGGCCCCTCCTCGGCGAGCCCGTGCAGCTGGAAGCTCGAGAGCTCGACGACGAGCGCGTCGAAGCCCTCGGGGTCGCGCACGGCGTCGAGCACGGGCGTGCCGATGTTGCCCACCGGCGCGACCCGGAAGCCCGCCTCGCGCAGCATGTGCGCGGTGAGCTGCGTCGTCGTGGTCTTGCCGTTCGTGCCCGTGACGAGGATCCACTCGGCCGCGCGCACCTTGTCGCGCACGCGCCAGGCGAGCTCGATGTCGCCCCACACCGGGATGCCCCGCTCGGCCGCGGCGACGAGCCACGGGTGGTCGGGGCGGAGGCCCGGCGAGGCGATCACGAGCTCGGCGTCGGCGAGCGCCTCGGGCACCTCGGCGGCCGCCGCGTCGACGATCGGCACGCCCAGGACGCCGAGGATCGTGCGGCGCTCGTCGTCGACGCGCTCGGCCACGGCGGTGACGGATGCGCCGAGCTCGGCGAGCGTGTCGACGGCGGCGAAGCCGGTGACGCCGAGGCCGAGCACCGCGACGCGCAGGCCCGACCAGTCGCTGCGCCAGGAGGTGAGGGAGTCGAGGTCGCGCATCAGCCGTGGATCGTCCACTCGAAGTAGAACAGGCCCACCGCGGCTGCGACGAACAGTCCCGCGATGATCCAGAAGCGCACGACGATCGTGACCTCGGCCCATCCCTTGAGCTCGAAGTGGTGGTGCAGCGGCGTCATGAGGAACACGCGCTTGCCCCCGGTGGCCTTGAAGTAGGCGCGCTGCACGATGACGGAGCCGGTGACGATGATCGGCAGGCCCGCGATGAGCAGCAGCAGCAGGTGGGTGTCGGTCATGACCGCGAGGCCGGCGAGCGCGCCGCCGAGGGCGAGCGAGCCGACGTCGCCCATGAAGATCTGCGCGGGGCTCGTGTTCCACCAGAGGAACCCGATGAGCGCGCCGCAGAGCGTCGCCGCGAGCGTCGCGAGGTCGAGGGGCGCCGCGATCTCGTAGCAGCGGTAGAGGTTCTCCTCGGCGGAGCCGCCGGGTCGGCACGACTGGTTGGACTGCCAGAACGCGATGAAGGCGTAGCCGACCATCGCGACGATCGTCGAGCCCGTG
Organism: Agrococcus sediminis; assembly: GCF_007923295.1. Taxonomy (GTDB): domain Bacteria; phylum Actinomycetota; class Actinomycetes; order Actinomycetales; family Microbacteriaceae; genus Agrococcus; species Agrococcus sediminis. The sequence goes on from NZ_VOIR01000016.1 coordinate 108,625, forward strand.
GCGAGGCCGTCGAGGCCGTCGGTCACGTTGACGGCGTTGGCGGCCGAGACGTTGATGATCGTGATCCAGAGCACGAAGAGGATGCCGCCGACCGCGCCCCACGGCGCGAGGTCGAGCCACGGGATGTCGCGCACGCCCGAGATCGTGACGTCGACGACGGGCCGGCCGTCGGGGCCAGCGGGCACGGTGATCGCGAGCACCGAGAAGAGCACCGACACGACGAGCTGGCCGGCGACCTTCGCCCAGCCGCCGAGGCCGAGCGAGCGCTGGTTCGAGATCTTCAGGAAGTCGTCGACGAAGCCGACGGCGCCCATGCCGACGATGAGCAGCAGCACGAGCAGCACCGGCCAGGTCGGCGGGTCCTGCCCGATGAGCTTCCCGCCGAAGTAGCCGACGAGCGTCGCCACGATGAAGATGAGGCCGCCCATCGTGGGCGTGCCGCGCTTGACGTGGTGCGTCTGCGGGCCGTCGTCACGGATGAACTGGCCCCAGCCGATGCGCGTGAAGCCGCGCACGAACAGCGGCGTCGCGAGCAGCGACACCAGCAGCGCGATCGCGGCCGAGGCCAGCAGCACGAGCATCAGACGCCCCCGATCCGGTCGCCGAGGTCCTTGAGGCCCGCCGACAGCGACGACTTGACGAGCACGACGTCGCCGGGCTCGAGGCTCGAGCGCAGCAGCGCCTCCGCCTGCTCCGCATCCTCCACCCAGACGGTGTCCTGGCCGAACGACGACTCGAGCTCGGCGGCGTCGTGGATGGCCTTCGCGCCGGTGCCGACGACGACGAGCCGGTCGATGCGCACCCGCACGGCGAGCCTGCCGACGCGGTCGTGCTCCTCGGCCGACAGCGGCCCGAGCTCGCCCATCTCGCCGAGCACCGCGACCGAGCGGCGAGCTGCCTGCCTCGTCATGTGCGCGAGCGATCGGAGGGCCGCGGCCATCGAGTCGGGGCTCGCGTTGTAGGCGTCGTTGATGACGGTGATGCCGCCGCCGGGCTCGAGCAGCTCCATGCGCCAGCGCTCGGCGCGGGGCATCGTGCCGAGCGCGGCGATCGCGCGCTCGAGGTCGAGGCCGAGCGCGTCGGCCACCGTGAGCGCGGCGAGCGCGTTCATGACGTGGTGCTCGCCGAGGATGCGCAGGCGCAGCGGCCACGACTCGTCGCCGCGGTGGATCGTCGCGAGCGTGCCCTCGAGCGTCGACTCGACGTCGCTCGCCCAGAGCGTCGTCGGCTCGTCGGCCGGGCCGGGCTCGGTGCCGAACCAGGCGATGCGGGCGCGGGTCGCCGCGGCCATGCCGCGCACCCGCTCGTCGTCGCGGTTCAGCACGGCGACGTGGTGCTCGCCGAGGTCCTGCACCATCTCGGTCTTCGCCCGGGTCGTGGCCTCGACGCCGCCGAACGCCCCCGCGTGGGCGAGGCCGACCTTGAGGACGACGCCGAGGTCGGGATGCGCCATGGCCGTGAGGCGCGCGATGTCGCCCACGACGCTCGCGCCCATCTCGAGCACGAGGAAGCGGGTCGCCTCGTCGATGCGGAGCATCGTCATCGGCGCGCCGACCTCGTTGTTGAACGACTTGACGGGGCTGACGGTCGGGCCGTGCTCCTCGAGGATCGCCTGCAGCATGTTCTTCGTCGTCGTCTTGCCGTTGGAGCCCGTGACGCCGATGACGGTCAGCTCGCCCGCCGCCCGCACGCGGCGGATGACCTCGGCGGCGAGCGCGCCGAGCGCGACGACGCCGTCGGCGACGACGACGTGCGGCACGTCCTGCTCGAGGGGCCGCTCGGCGACGACGAGCGCCGCGCCCGCGGCGAGCGCGGCGTCGACGAAGCGGTGCCCGTCGGTGACCTCTCCCGGCATCGCGAAGAACGCGCCGCCGGGCGTGACGAGGCGTGAGTCGGTCTCCACGGAGCCGGTGACGACCGCGTCTTCGCCGTGGAGCACGCCGCCCACGGCCTGTGCGATCTCGCTCGCGCGCATCCGGAGCATCAGTGCTGCTCCCGCCGCGCGAGGTCGTCGCGCACCGGCCAGCCGGCCTCCTGGAGCGCGCGGCGCGCCTCGTCGCGCGCGACGAACGCCTCGCGGACGCCGGCGACGTCGCGGTAGTCGGCGTCGCCCGGGCCCGCCCACAGCACGGTGTCGCCCGGGCCGGCGAGCTCGAGCGCGGCGCGGATCGCCGCCTCCTCGGGCGACGACTCGATGACGGGCTTGCCGCCGGCCGCCGCGCGCGCGCCGGCGAGCACCTGCGCGCGGATGGCCGCCGGGTCCTCGGTGCGGGGGTTGAAGTCGGTCACGACGACGGCGTCGGCGAGCTCGGCGGCGATGCGGCCCATGTCGGCGCGCTTCGTGGCGTCGCGGTCGCCGTCGGCGCCGAAGAGCATGATGAGCCGGCCCTCGGTGACGCGGCGGAGCGCCTCGAGCGTCTGCGCGAACGCGTCGGGGCTGTGGCCGTAGTCGACGAACACGGCGGGCCCTTCCTCGCCGGAGACCCGCTCGATGCGGCCGGGCAGCGTGCTGCGCATGCCGCGGTCGATCACCTCGGCGATCGCCTCGAGCTCGAAGCCCGCCTCGACGAGCATGAGGATCGCGATCGCCGCGTCGACCGCCATGTGGCGGCCGATGAACGGCACCTGCACCTCGATCGCGCCGCCGTCGATGCCGGTGAGGGTGAACGACGTCGAGGTCGGCGTCTCCTCCCAGATGTCGACGTGCCAGTCGGCCTGGCGCTGGGGATCGCTCGAGAGCGTCGTGACGGGGATGCGGCTGCGCTCGGCGACGCGCACGCCCCAGTCGCCGTCGACGCACACGACGCCGCGCTCGGCGCGGTCGGGCGTGAAGAGCTCGAGCTTCACGTCGAAGTACGCCTCCATGGAGCCGTAGTCGTCGAGGTGGTCGTGGCTGAGGTTCGTGAACGCGACGACGTCGAAGCGCACGCCGTCGACGCGGTGCCGCTCGAGCGCCTGCGCGCTCACCTCGAGCACGGCGGCGCGCACGCCCGCCTCGCGCATCCGGGCGAGGAGCGCGTGCAGCTCGCTCGCCTCGGGCGTCGTGAGCTTCGAGGTGACGACGAGGTCGCCCACGTGCCGCTCGGCCGTGGTCGACAGGCCCGTGACGAAGCCGAGGTCGGCGAGCAGCCCCTCGAGCATGAAGGAGGTGGAGGTCTTGCCGTTGGTGCCCGTGATGCCGAAGAGCTTCGGCGGCTGCTCCTCGGTGCGGTACACCCACGCGGCGATCTCGCCGAGCGCCGCGCGCGGGTCGTCGACGACGATCACCGGCACGTCGGCCTCGACGACGCCTGCGCCGGCGGGGTCGGTGACCACGGCGACCGCGCCGCGCTCGACGGCGCCGGCGGCGAACTCGGCGCCGTGCCGGTGGGCGCCCGGCAGCGCGGCGAAGATGTCGCCGGGCTGCACGTCGGAGGAGTCGATCGTGATGCCCGTCACCTCGACGCCGTCGAGGTCGTCGCGCTCCTCGAGCTCGAACGCCTCCACGAGGCCGGTGAGGGGCCTCGGTGCGGGATGCTCCGGTCGCAGGATCCTCGGGGTCACGCCCGCCACGGACATCCTCTCCTCAGTGCTCAGGTGTCGCTTGCTCAGTCCGCGGTCCACTCGAGCGGGACCTCCGGCGGCTGGGTGGTGCTCGGAGGGATGTCGTAGTGGCGGATCAGGAGGTTCACCATATCGTGGAAGGCGGGGATGGCCCCCGCGCTGGTGCGCAGCGTCTGCGGGCTGTCGTACATGGTCACGACCACGTACTGGGGGTCGTCGACCGGGAAGACGCCGGCGACCGAGATCATCATGCGGTCGGGGTCGTAGCCCCCGCCGTTCTCGTACGCCATCTGCGCGGTGCCGGTCTTCGCGGCGATGCGGTAGCCGTCGATCGGGAACGTGTCGTAGCCGTAGTCGGTGACGACGTTCTCGAGCACCTCGAGCGTCTGCCGGGCGGTGGCGTCGGTGACGACGCGCTCCCCCTGCCCCTGCTCGGGACGGGTCACCTCTCCCGCCGCATCGGTGCAGCCCTCGATGAGCCGCGCCGGCAGGTGCACGCCGCCGTTCGCGAGCGCCTGGTAGGCCGAGGCGATCTGGATGGGCGTCGTCGCGATGCCCTGCCCGAAGAGCACGTTGAGGCTCGTCTGGGGGTCGAGCGCGGAGGCGTCGCGGAGCGGCACCGACTGCTCGCCGGCGAACCCGACGGCGGTCTGCTCGCCGAAGCCGAAGCGGTCGAGGTACTCGAAGTAGTCGCCGCGATCCATCTGCTCGGCGAGCCGCACCATGCCGGAGTTCGACGAGTTCACCAGGATGCCGGCGGCCGTCCACTGCTCGACGGGGTGCGAGGAGGCGTCGCGCACGCGCACGCCCGGTGCCGTGTACGTCCACGGCACGCTCAGCTCGTCCCTCGGCGTGATGAGCCCGAGGTCGAGCATCGCCGCGAAGGAGAAGGTCTTGAAGATCGAGCCGGGCTCGTAGGCGGCCGTGAAGGCGCGGGAGCCGCGGTCCTGCTGCTCAGAGGACGACGGGTCGTTCGGGTCGACCGTCGGCGACTCGGCGACCGCCACGATGCTGCCGTCGGTTCGCATCACGATGCTCGTGCCGCTGCGCGCACGCAGCTGCGTCGTGTACTGCGCGGTGAGCTGCTGCACCTGGTACTGCACGTCGCTGTCGATCGTGAGCTCGACGGTGCCGCCGTCGACGGCCGGCTCGGTCAGCATCGAGCCCGGGATGGGCGTGCCGTCGGCCGAGCGGTCGAAGACGCGGCTGCCGGGCTCCGAGGCGAGGCACTCGTCCTGGCTGCGCTCGATGCCCGCGAGCGGCTCGCTCTGGCCCATGAAGCCGACGAGGTTGCCGGCGACGGAGCCCGCCGGGTACAGGCGCTGCGGGTTGAGGCGCAGGTACACGTACGGCAGGTCGAGCGCCTGCACCGCCTCGAACTGCTCGACGTCGAGCCCGCTCGAGAGCATGAGGTAGTCGGAATCGGGGTTGCGCTCGAGCTCGGCGTAGATGCGCGCCTGCAGGTCGAGCGGGTCGTCGCCGGTGATGCGGCCGATCTCGGTGAGCGCGTCGCCGACGGTCACGACCGCCTCGACGCCGTCGAGGTCGGGCTGGAGGTCCCGCGTGTACCGCGGCGACACCGTGAGGTCCCAGCGGTCGACGCTCTCGGCGAGCACGGTGCCCGTCGAGTCGACGATCGGCCCGCGCGTGCCGAAGATGGTCTGCGAGACGCCGCGGCGCCCATCCGCCTCGGCGTTGAGCGCCTCGGCGCGCACGAGCTGGATGTCGGCGAGGCGCACGACGAACCCCGCGAGCATCGCGAAGGTGAGCACGGCGATGATCGTCGTCCGCACGCGGTCGCGACTCCGGTTCCGCTTGGCGACCACGGGCACCTCCGCTCCATTCCGCTCGCATCGCGAGCCTCGATCAGGTCGTCAGCACGGTATCGGCGCCCCGGCTGCTCGCCCGGCCGCCACGCCCTCAGCCGCCGGCGTTGGCCTCGGCGGGCAGCAGCGTGCCCGGGGCGGGCTGCTGCGGCTGCTGCGGCTGCCCGGCCTGCTCGGCCTGCGCCACGGTCGGGTCGCCGGAGAAGGGCGACTCGCCCGCAGGCAGCAGCATGCCCGGGTAGGGCCTCGCCGCCTCGACCTGCGCCTGCTGCACGGCGGCGGCCGCCTGCGGCTGCTCGGTGAGGAGGGAGTTCGGCACATACATGCCGAAGCGGTCGAGCGCGGGCGCCTGCATGTGCAGCGCGTCGGGCCCGCCCGCGGTCGCGGTGCCGGCGATCGTGAGGAACTGCGAGGGCTGGCCGGCGAGCATGCCGAGCTCGTCGGCGGCGACGGCGATGTGCTGCGGGGACGCGAGCACCGCGACGTCCTCGGCGAGCATCTGCTCGGCGCGCGCGAGGGTCGTCGACTGCACCTGCAGGTCGCTCAGCCGGTATGCGCCCTCGCTGATGACGACCGACAGGCCGAGCTGCGCGCACACGATGCCGGCGAGCCCGGTGAGCGCGACGGCCCCGTGCACGAGGCGCGGCGCTCGGCGCGGCGCGATCGCGGGCAGGGGCAGCGCGCGCAGGTGCCGCTCGGGCTCGCCCTGGCGCTCCGGGTGGCGCTGGGGCTGGGCGTGCAGGTCGACGATGGCTGCGGTGGTCATGCCAGCTCCTCCGGGATCGAGGCGGGTCGGATGCGCTGCGCCGCACGGAGGCGGACGGGTGCCGATCGGGGGTTGGCCGCGCGCTCGTCCTCATCGGCGAGCTCGGCGCCGCGCACGAGCAGCCGCAGCTGCGGCGCGTGCTCGGGCAGCTCGGCGGGCAGGTCGAGCGGCGCCGTCGAGGAGGCGGCGGCCTGCAGGGCGCGCTTGACGATGCGGTCCTCGAGCGACTGGTACGCGAGCACGACGATGCGCCCGCCGACCGCGAGCGCGGCGATCGCCGCCGGCATCGTGCGCTCGAGGATCGCGAGCTCCTGGTTGACCTCGATGCGCAGCGCCTGGAACACGCGCTTCGCGGGGTGGCCCTGGTTCGAGAGCGCGCGCGGCGTCGCCGCCTGCAGGATGTCGACCAGCTGCGCAGAGGTCTCGATCGGGGCCGTCGCCCGTGCGGCCACGATGGCGCGCGCGTAGCGGTCGGCGAGCTTCTCGTCGCCGTACTCGCGGAAGAGGCGCGACAGCTCGCGGTCGCTGCGCTCGGCGAGGATCGAGGCGGCGGTCACGTCGCCGGACTGCCCCATGCGCATGTCGAGCGGCGCGTCCTTCGCGTAGGCGAAGCCGCGGTCGGCGGCGTCGAGCTGCAGGCTCGAGACGCCGAGGTCGAGCAGGATGCCGTCGACGAGCCGCACGCCGGCGGCCTCGGCCGCGAGGTCGATGCGGTCGTAGGTGGTCTGCACCGGCACGAAGCGGTCGCCGAAGCGCGCGAGCCGCGCGCCGGCGAGCCGGATGGCGTCGGGGTCGCGGTCTATGCCGGCGACCACGAGCGTCGGGTGCGCGGCCAGCAGCGCCTCGGTGTGGCCGCCCATGCCGAGCGTGCCGTCGACGACGACGGGCGTGCGGCCCGCCTCGACGGCGGCGGCGATCGCCGGGGCGAGCAGCTCGAGCGTGCGCTCGAGCATCACGGGGGTGTGGAGGTCGGATGCGTCCATGTCGTTCCCTGCTCCGTCCCGGTCCCTGATCCCCATCCGTTCGACGCGCCGCCGGGGAAGTGCGGCGCGGCGGACAGCTGGGGGTCACGAGCCGGGTCAGAAGATGCCGGGGATCACCTCCTCCGTGGTGCTCGCGAAGTCGGCCTCCTTGGCCGCGTAGTACTCGTTCCAGGCCTCGGTGTCCCAGATCTCGGCCCGCGTGCCCGCCCCGATGACGGTGAGCTCGCGACCGAGGCCCGCGTACTCGCGCAGGTTGGCCGGGATCGTGACGCGGTGCTGGCTGTCGGGCTGCTCGCTCGACGCGCCGGAGAGGAACAGGCGCAGGAAGTCGCGCGCCGCCGACGAGGTCAGCGGCGCCTGGCGGATCTGCTCGTGCACCCGCTCGAACTCGCGCACCGAGAAGACGTAGATGCAGCGCTCCTGCCCGCGGGTGAGGACGAGGCCGCCCTCGAGCTCCTGCCGGAACCGGGCGGGGAGGATGACGCGGCCCTTGTCGTCGAGCTTGGGCGTGTGGGTGCCGAGGAACACATCGCCCCCTCTCGTCCGGCCTGCGAGCAGTTGCGTCGGATCCTTCCGACTTCCTCCACTCTACTCCACTCGCCGCCACAAATCTCGAGAATCTGTCCACGACTCGCCCGAGTCGCCAGGAATGGCAAGGGATGCGGCGGTGGAGGGCTTTCGACGCCCTGTCGGCGCGCAGACGCCCCGGGCGCGGCGAGCGCGCCCGGGGCGGCTGCGGGAGGCGAAGAGAAAGGGCCGACTCTCTCGAGTCGACCCTGGGGTGGAGCGCGGTGGAGGCCGCCGCGGCGGAGGCTCAGCCCCGCTGGTTGCGGTCGTCCCACTCCTGCGCGAGGCGGTCCATGAGGTTGGGGCCCTGCTTCGCCGACGCCGGGCCCTCGCTGGGCCGCGCGCCGGGCGCGACGTCGTCGCCGGTCGCGGGCTTCGACGCGGACAGCGCCCACAGCGCACCGGCGACGGCGATGCCGAAGCCGAGGACGCCGAGGACGGCGAGCTTCATCGACACGCCCACCACGATGAGCACGAGCCCGATCGCGATGCCGAGGACGCCGACGGCGACCTTCGTGTAGTCGACCGTGCGCGGACCGCTCGAGGCGGTGACGATGTCGGCCTCGTGCTTGTAGAGATTGCGCTCCATCTCGTCGAGCAGTCGCTGCTCGTGCTCGGAGAGGCCCATCTCGCACCCCCTTCGCTCGACCGGTGCGGATGGCCAGTGTACGCGCTGTCGCTGTCAATAGCATGTGGGTTGTGTCGGCACAGCAGCGCTTCGCCCGAGCCGTCGACGGCTCGATCCAGCAGTACCTCGACGAGCGCGAGCGCGCCCTCACGGAGATCTCCGGCGACGCCGCGCCCGTGCTGCGGCTCGTGCGCGAGATGGTCTCCGGGGGCAAGCGCGTGCGCAGCGCGTTCGTGCTCTGGGGCTGGCACGCGGTCACCGCCTCCCGCGACGGGGCCGACCGCACGACCGGCACCGAGCAGGATCCGCAGTGGGCGCAGGTCGTCGGCGTCGCGACCGCGATCGAGCTCTTCCACGCCGCCGCCCTCGTGCACGACGACATCATCGACGCATCCGACACCCGGCGCGGCAGGCCCGCGATGCACCGCTCGCTCGAGCGGATGCACCGCGAGGGCGAGTGGGTCGGCGACGCCGCGTCGTGGGGCACGAGCGCCGCGATCCTGGCCGGCGACCTGCTGCTGAACTGGGCCGACGACCGCATGCTGCTCGCGTGCCGCGGCACGGCGCACGGCGACGCCGTGCACGACGCCTACCGTCGCATGCGCGAGGAGGTCACCTTCGGCCAGTACCTCGACGTGCTCGAGGAGGCGGCCTGGATCCGACAGGAGCCGGCGGCGCTGCTCGACCGCGCGCACACCGTCGCCGTCTACAAGTCGGCGAAGTACTCGGTCGAGGCGCCGCTCACGCTCGGCGCGCTGCTCGCGGGCGCCGACGAGGGGCAGCTCGACGCGCTCGCCGGCTACGGCCTGCCCGTCGGCGTGGCCTTCCAGATGCGCGACGACCTGCTGGGCGTGTTCGGCGACCCCGAGGTCACCGGCAAGCCTGCGGGCGACGACCTGCGCGAGGGCAAGCGCACCGTGCTGATCGAGATCGCGCGGCAGCGCCTCGGCTCGGGGGTGCGCACGATGCTCGACGAGCTGCTCGGCGACCGCGAGCTCGACGACCGCCAGGTCGCGATCCTGCAGGACGCCATCCAGCGCTCGGAGGCGCCCGCGCGGCTCGAGGCGCTCATCGACCGCGCCGTCGGCGAGGCGCTCGAGGCGCTGCACGAGGGCGCGCTGTCGCGCTCCGCGGTGCTCGAGCTCGAGCGCCTGGCCGACACGGTCGCGAAGCGCGACCGCTGACGCCGGCTCAGCCGAGCAGCTGCGCCGCGCGCCGCACGGCCGACTTCGCGCCCGCGCGCATCGCCTCGATCGGCGCGGTGCCGAGCGAGTCGTCCTCGGCGAGCAGCCAGTCGATCGCCTCGTCGTCGGTCATGCCCTGATCGAGCAGCACGAGGAGCGTGCCGCGCAGCTCCGGCAGCGGCTCGCCGTCGCGGATCGCGGCGGCGGGCACCTCGAGCCGCCCGTTGCGGCGGGTCGCCGGCAGGCGATGCTCCTCGATGAGGCGGTGGATGCGCCCGACCGGCTGGCCGAGCAGGGTCACGAGGTCGGGCACGGAGAGCCAGGTGGTGTCTTGCGTCACGGCTCCCATGATGGCGGACGGCGTGGATCACGGGGAACCGGCCGCATCCCGCCTATCCTCGGCACGTGCCCGTCGACTCCCGCGATCCCGTCATCGGACGGCTGATCGACCGCCGGTACGAGGTGAGCGAGCGCATCGCGCGGGGCGGCATGGCGAGCGTCTACGAGGGCGTCGACCGACGGCTCGACCGGAAGGTCGCCGTCAAGGTCATGCACCCGCACCTCGGTGACGACCCCGACTTCCGCGAGCGCTTCATCCAGGAGGCGAAGGCCGCGGCGCGGCTCGCGCACCCGAACGTCGTGAACACGTACGACCAGGGCGAGGACGGCGACCTCGCGTGGCTCGTCATGGAGCTCGTGCCGTCGATCACGCTGCGCGACCTGCTCGCCGAGCGCGGCCGCATCACCGCCGAGCAGTCGCTCGACGTGCTCGAGGCGATCCTCGCCGGCCTCGCCGCCGCACACCGCGCCGGCATCGTGCACCGCGACCTGAAGCCCGAGAACATCCTGCTCGCGCACGACGGGCGCATCAAGATCGGCGACTTCGGGCTCGCGCGCGCCGCGACCGCCAACACCGCGACCGGCAAGGCGCTGCTCGGCACGATCGCCTACCTCTCCCCCGAACTCGTCACGCGCGGCGTCGCCGACACCCGCAGCGACATCTACGCGGTCGGCATCATGCTCTTCGAGATGCTGACCGGCACCCAGCCGTTCACGGGCGACGAGCCGATGCAGATCGCCTTCCAGCACGCGAACGAGCAGGTGCCGCTGCCCTCGAGCGTCGCGGGCGACGTGCCAGAGGGGATGGACTCGCTCGTCCACTGGGCGACGCAGCGCGACCCGAACCTGCGCCCCGCGAACGCCGCCGAGATGCTCGAGGAGGTGCACGCGGTGCGCGCGCGCGGCCTCGACCGGCCGACGTCGGTGCTGCCGGCGGTCACCGAGGACGACCGCTCGACGACCGTCATCGAGCGGCCCCGGAAGCCGCGTCGTGGCGCGCCCGTCGAGCCGCAGGTCGTCGAGGACGGCGGCGACGGCGTCGCGACCACCGCGCTCGCCCGCCGGGTCACGGTGCGGCGCAGGCGCGGGATGCTGTGGCTCGCGGCCGTGCTGCTGGGCGCGCTCCTCGCCGCCGGCATCGGCTGGTGGTTCAACCTCGGCCCCGGCGGCAACGCGACCGTGCCGCAGGTGGCTGGCGAGCCGCAGGCGGCGGCCGAGCAGCTGCTCGCCGAGCGCGGCATCGAGATCGCCGGCAGCGTCACCGAGCCGCACTACGACATTCCCGCCGGCCACGCGCTGCGCACCGATCCGCCCGCCGGCACCGAGATCCGCAGCGCCGACTCGGTGCAGCTCGTGCTCTCGTCGGGGCGGCGCAGCCTCCCCGTGCCGGAGGTCGCCGGCCTGCAGCTCGACCAGGCGCGCGCCGACATCGAGGCCGCCGAGTTCGCCGTCGCCGAGCCGCTCGACGAGATCTTCGACGCGAGCCCCGCGGGCACCGTCATCGCCGGCTACGCGCCCGACGGCACCGTGCTGACCGAGCTCGAGGAGCTCGAGGAGCGCTCCCCCATCGCGCTGCGCGTCTCGCTCGGGCCCATCCCCGCGGCGGCCGGCCAGTCGGCCGACGACGCGCGCGCGGCGCTCGAGGCCGCCGGGCTCGAGGCCGACTTCTCGGCCGAGGAGCACTCGGCCGACGTGCCCGCCGGCGTGCTCATCAGCGTCACCGTGCCGAGCGACCGCCACATGCGCGCGGGCGACACCGTCACCGGCGTCGTCTCCCTCGGGCCCCGCATGGTCGAGGTGCCCGACGTGGTGGGCATGCCCATCCCCGACGCGCTGCGCGCGATCGAGGAGGCGGGGCTCCAGCCCGACCTGACGACGAACATCCCGGAGCCCCTGTGGGGCGCGCCGGGCGCCGACATCGTGTCGCAGGGCACCGAGGCCGGCGAGTCGGTCGTCGAGGGCGCGACTGTCGCCCTCGACGCCACCTACTGACGCCGGCGCCGCTGCCCGGCGGCTACGGGCGCTGCGCCGCCCGCAGCTCCTCGGCCACGAGGAACGCGAGCTCGAGCGACTGCATGTGGTTGAGCCGCGGGTCGCAGAGCGACTCGTAGCGCGACTCGAGGCCCAGCTCGTCGATGTCCTCGGCGCCGCCCAGGCACTCGGTCACGTCGTCGCCGGTGAGCTCGACGTGGATGCCGCCGGGGAACGTGCCCACCTGGCGGTGCGCCTCGAAGAAGCCGCGCACCTCGTCGACCACGTCGTCGAAGCGGCGCGACTTGTAGCCGTTCCTCGTCGTGATGCCGTTGCCGTGCATCGGGTCGGTGACCCACAGCGGCGTCGACTCGAGCGACTTCGAGGCCTCGAGCAGCGGCGGCAGCGCGTCGCGGATGCGCCCAGCGCCCATGCGGGTGATGAACGTGAGGCGGCCGGGCTCGCGGTCGGGGTCGAGCCGGTCGACGAGCGCCTCCATGTCGGCGGCCGTCGTCGACGGGCCGAGCTTCACGCCGATGGGGTTGCGGACGCGGGAGAAGAAGTCGACGTGGGCGCCGTCGATGTCGCGCGTGCGCTCGCCGATCCACTGGAAGTGGCTCGAGGTGTTGTAGGCGAGGCCCGTGCGCGAGTCGATGCGGGTCAGCGGGCGCTCGTAGTCCATCAGCAGGCCCTCGTGGCCGGTGAAGAACTCGACGCCGCGCAGCTCGTCGAAGTTGGCGCCGGCGGCCTCCATGAAGCGCACCGCGCGGTCGATCTCGCCGGCGAGCGCCTCGTACCTCGCGAACGACGGGTTCTGCGCGAAGCCCTTGTTCCACGAGTGCACCTGGCGCAGGTCGGCGAACCCGCCCTGCGTGAACGCGCGCACGAGGTTGAGCGTCGACGCGGCCATGTGGTAGCCGCGCAGGATGCGCTGCGGGTCGGCCGCGCGCGACTCCGGCGTGAAGTCGTAGCCGTTGACGATGTCGCCGCGGTAGGCCGGCAGCGTCAGGTCGCCGCGGGTCTCGTCGTCGCTCGAGCGCGGCTTGGCGAACTGCCCCGCCATGCGGCCCATCTTGATGACCGGCATCGCTGCGCCGTACGTGAGCACGACCGCCATCTGCAGGATGGTCTTCACGCGGTTGCGGATGTTGTCGGCCGTCGCGCCCGCGAAGGTCTCGGCGCAGTCGCCGCCCTGCAGCAGGAAGGCGCGGCCCTGCGCGGCGGCGGCGAGCCGCTCGCGCAGCATGTCGACCTCGCCCGCGAACACGAGCGGCGGGGCGCTGCGCAGCTCGCGGCGCACGTGCTCGACGGCGGCCTCGTCGCCCCAGGCGGGCTGCTGCTTGATGGGGAGCGCGCGATAGGCATCCAGCCCCTGCTCGATGGAGCGGTGTCCGGTGGACTCGGGGATCGCGATCGTGTCGGTCATGCTCGCCTCTGCGTCGTGCGGCGCCGGGGTGCGCCGCCGTCCAGTCTACCGAGGGGCGCGGTCAGCGGCCGGTGCGCTGCGCGGCGAGCGCACGGCGCTCTGCCTCGACGCGCGACTTCACGCTCGACGCGTAGACGTCGACGTACTCCTGGTCGGAGATGCGGTTGAGGCCGACCATGATCTCGTCGGTGATCGAGCGCAGCACGAAGCGGTCGCCCTCGAGGTTGTAGTAGCGCGAGAAGTCGATCGGCTCGCCGAAGATGATGCCGATGCGGCCCACCTTGGGCAGGCGCTGCCCGATCGGCATGACCTTCTCGGTGTCGACCATCACGCACGGGATCACCGGCACCCGCGCATCCAGCACCATGCGCGCGACGCCGGTGCGGCCGCGGTAGAGCTTGCCGTCGGGGCTGCGGGTGCCCTCGGGGTAGATGCCGATGAGCCCGCCGTCCTGCAGCTTCTGCAGCGCCGCGTCGAGGCTCTGCGAGCTCTTCTCGCCGCCGGAGCGATCCATCGGCAGCTGCCCCACCGCGAGGAAGAACCACCGCACGAGCCGGCCCTTGAGCCCCTTGCCGTTGAAGTAGTCGGACTTCGCGAGGAAGTACACGCGCCGGTCGATCACGAGCGGCATGAGGAAGGAGTCGATCACCGAGAGGTGGTTGCCCGCGATGATCGCGCCGCCGTGCTCGGGGATGTTGTCGAGCCCCGCCACCCACGGCCGGAACACGCGGTTCATGTACGGGCCGACCACCCAGTGCCGCAGCAGCCAGTAGAACATCGCACCTCCGTCGTGCCCACGAGCCTAGGGCAGTGGGAGGGGTGCGACAGACATGCGCGCGCGGCTCGGGGCCGCCGGCCGGGGCGACCATAGAATGCTCGCAACGCACGAACGCCGAAGGAGTCCCAGTGCCCGAGCTCACCGTCCCCGAGGGTGTCATCCCCCCTGTCGTCGCGCCCGACCCCGACGCGAACGTCACCGACCTGCTCGAGGACACCGTCCGGGCCTACCCCGACACGCCGCTGTTCGCGCTGCCCGAGGGCGACGGCTGGCGCGACGTCTCCGCCGCCGAGTTCCGCCGCCAGGTGATCGCGCTCGCCAAGGGCCTCGTCGCCGCCGGCGTCGAGCCCGGCGACACCGTGGGCTTCATGTGCAAGGTGCGCTACGAGTTCTCGCTCGTCGACTTCGCGCTCTGGTACGCCGGCGCCCGCATGGTGCCCGTCTACGAGACCTCCGCGCCCTCCCAGATCCAGTGGATCCTCTCCGACGGCGGCGCGTCCCGCGTCATCCTCGAGGACGCCGACCTCGTGTCGCGCTTCGACGAGGCGCACGGCGACCTGCCCGCGATCACCGACGTGTGGCGCATCGACCGCGGCGACCTCGACGCGCTCGTCGAGCGCGGCAAGGACGTGCCCGACGAGGAGATCGAGCGCCGCCGCTCGATCGCCGTGGGCAGCGACGTCGCCACGCTCATCTACACCTCCGGCTCGACCGGCCGCCCCAAGGGCGTGATGCTGACGCACTCGAACTTCGTCGAGCTGTGCCGCAACGCCAAGGTCGCGATGGCCGACGTCGTCGGCGTCGGCTCGTCGACGCTGCTGTTCGTCACGCAGGCGCACGTGTTCGCGCGCTTCATCTCGGTGCTCGGCATCGCGTCCGCCGTGCGGGTCGGTCACCAGTCCGACACGAAGAAGCTGCTGCCGTCGATGGGCTCGTTCAAGCCCACCTTCTTCCTCGCCGTGCCGCGCGTGTTCGAGAAGGTCTACAACGCGAGCGAGCAGAAGGCCGAGGCCGGCGGCAAGGGCAAGATCTTCCGCGCCGCCGCGCTCACCGCCGTCGAGCACTCGAAGGCGCTCGACGCCGGCCACGTGCCGCTCGGGCTCAAGCTGCGCTTCGCGCTCTTCGACCGGCTCGTGCTCAGCAAGCTCAAGGTGGCGCTCGGCGGCAACGTCAAGTACGCCGTCTCGGGCTCGGCGCCGCTGTCGCACTTCCTCGCGCACTTCTACCGCTCCCTCGGCATCCGCATCCTCGAGGGCTACGGCCTCACCGAGACCACCGCGCCCGTCACGGTCAACGTGCCCGACAAGTTCAAGATCGGCACCGTCGGCCCCGCCCTGCCCGGCAACGGCGTGAAGATCGCCGAGGACGGCGAGGTGCTCGTCAAGGGCGTCTGCGTCTTCGCCGGCTACTGGCACAACGAGCAGGGCTCGCGCGAGGCGTTCACCGAGGACGGCTGGTTCCACACCGGCGACATCGGTGCGCTCGACAGCGAGGGCTACCTGACGATCACGGGCCGCAAGAAGGAGCTCATCGTCACCGCCGGCGGCAAGAACGTCGCCCCCAACACGCTCGAGGACCCGATCCGCTCGAACACGATCATCGGCCAGCCGGTCGTCGTGGGCGACCAGCGCCCGTTCGTCGCCGCGCTCATCACGCTCGACGCCGAGATGCTGCCCGCCTGGCTCGAGAACCACGGCCACGACAAGGCGATGACGCTCGAGCAGGCCGCGCAGCACCCCGCCGTCATCGAGGAGGTGCGCGGCCAGATCCGCCGCGCGAACACGCTCGTCTCGCGCGCCGAGTCGGTGCGCAAGTTCGCGATCCTCCCGATCGAGTTCGTCGAGGCGAACGGGCACCTGACGCCGAAGATGTCGATCAAGCGCGACAACGTCATGCGCGACTTCGCCCCGCAGATCGAGGACATCTACGCCTCGAACTCCACGGCGCACGACGTCGGCGAGTGACGGAGCCCGCGCCGAGCGAGCCCTTGCCCGTGTGAGCCGATGATCCTGCCCGGAGCCCCGCAGTCCGCCGCGGCGGTCGCCGACCACTACGACGAGCTCGACGCCACGTACCGGCGGCTGTGGGGCGAGCACGTGCACCACGGGCTGTGGTCGACGGGCGACGAGACCCCCGAAGCGGCGGTCGAGGCGCTCGTCGACTCGGTGGGCGACCGCCTCGGCCTCGCGCCGGGCGACGCGTGCGTCGACATCGGCTGCGGCTACGGCGCCACCGCTCGGCGCCTCGCGGCGACGCGCGGCGTGCGCGTCGTCGGCTTCACCCTCTCGGGCGAGCAGGCGCGGCACGCCGCGGCGCACCCGACCGCCGGCGTCGAGATCCGGCAGGGCGACTGGCTCGACAACGGCCTGGCGGACGCCTCGGCCGACGCCGCGTGGGCGATCGAGTCGAGCGAGCACTTCTCCGACAAGCAGCGGCTGTTCGCCGAGGCCCACCGCGTGCTCGTGCCCGGCGGCCGCCTCGTCGTCTGCGCGTGGCTCGCGGCCGCCGACCCGCGCGGGTGGGAGGCGCGCCACCTGCTCGAGCCGATCTGCCGCGAGGGGCGCCTGCCTTCGATGGGGACGCGCGCGGAGTACGAGGCGATGGCGCGGGCCGCGGGCCTCGAGGTGGTCGGGTACCAGGACGTCAGCCGCCGAGTGGCGCGCACGTGGACGATCTGCACCGGCCGGCTGCTGCGGTCGGTGCTCGTCGACCCCGAGACGCGCCGGCTCGCGGTCGAGGCGCGCAACCGCGAGTTCGCGCTGTCGCTCCCCCGCCTGATGCTCGCCTACCGCACCGGCGCGATGCGCTACGGCATCCTCACCCTCGCGAAGCCCGGCGCCGAGGCGACGCCGCCCCGCGGCGCCTGACCGCTCAGTACCAGGCGGCCTTCCGCACCTCGGCCATCGCGACCGAGCGCATCTCCTTGTCGAGCGCCTGCAGGTAGAGCTTCCCGTCGAGGTGGCCCATCTCGTGCTGCAGCATCTGCGCCATGAGCCCCTCGCCCTCGAGCACGACCTCGTCGCCCGCGAGGTCGACGCCGACGACCCGGCAGTACGGGTGCCGCGGCGTGGGGAAGCCGAGCTCGGGCACCGACAGGCACCCCTCGTCGACGAGCACCGGCTCGCCGCGCACCTCGTCGATGCGCGGGTTCAGCACGTAGCCCACCTCGCCGTCGACGTTGTAGGAGAAGGCGGCCCGCGCCACGCCGATCTGGCAGCCCGCGACGCCCGCGCGGCCCGGCACGCGCACCGTGTCGAGCAGGTCCTGCACGAGCGCGGCGGTGGCGGGCGCCGACGGGTCGACGGGCTCGGCGCGCTCGCGCAGCACCGGGTCGCCGAAGACGCGGATCTCGCGGACGCTCACGACGGGCGGACCACGACGAGCAGGTCGCCCGCCTCGACGGGCGTCGTGCCGGTGAGCGCGAGGCGCTCGACGGTGCCGGCGATCGGCGTCGTGATCGCGGCCTCCATCTTCATCGCCTCGATGGTGGCGACGGGGTCGCCCGCGGCGACCGCGTCGCCCTCGGCGACCTTGACCGTGACCGCCCCGGCGAAGGGTGCCGCGACCTGGCCCGGCACCGATGCATCCGCCTTCTCGGCCTGCGGCTTGTCGACGGTGACGGAGCGGTCGCGCACGTAGACCGGGCGCAGCTGGCCGTTGAGCACCGTCATGACCGTCACGATGCCGTCGTCGTCGGGCTGGCCGACCGCCTCGAGCTCGACGTTGAGGGTGACGCCGCGGCCGATGCCGACCTGGTGCTCCTCGCCGGCCTGCATGCCGTAGAGGTAGTCGATCGTGTCGACGACCGAGAGGTCGCCGTACTGCGCGCGGGTCTCCTTGAAGGCCCGCGTCGGCCCGGGGAACAGCAGCTCGTTGAGCGCGTCGCGGCGGTCGGCGCCGGGCTCGGCGAGGCGCGCGGCCTGCTCGGGCTCGAGCGGGGTGACCGAGATGTCGACCGTGCGGCCCTCGAGCACCTTCGAGCGGAAGGGCTCCGGCCAGCCGCCCGGGAGGTCGCCGAGCTCGCCCGCCATGAAGCCGATCACGGAGTCGGGGATGTCGAACCTCCGCGGGTCGCGCTCGAACTCCTCGGGGTCGACGCCCTGCGCGACGAGCTGCAGCGCGAGGTCGCCGACCACCTTCGACGACGGCGTCACCTTCGTGGGGCGGCCGAGGATGCGCGAGGCGGCCGCGTACCAGTCCTCGATCCTCTCGAAGTCGTCGGCGAGGCCGAGCGCGATCGCCTGCTGCCGCAGGTTCGACAGCTGGCCGCCGGGGATCTCGTGGTGGTAGACGCGGCCGGTGGGGCCGGGCAGGCCGGACTCGAACGGCTTGTAGAGCCGGCGCACCGCCTCCCAGTACGGCTCGAGGTCGCTCACCGCGGTGAGCGAGAGGCCGGTGTCGCGCTCGGTGTTCGCGACCGCGGCGACGAGCGCCGACAGCGACGGCTGGCTCGTGGTGCCCGCCATCGGCGCGCTCGCGACGTCGACGGCGTCGACGCCGACGGCCGAGGCCGCGAGCAGCGTCGCGAGCTGGCCGCCCGCGGTGTCGTGCGTGTGCAGGTGCAGCGGCACGTCGAAGCGCTCGCGCAGGGCCGACACGAGCTTGGTCGCGGCGCCCGCGCGCAGCAGGCCCGCCATGTCCTTGATCGCGAGCACGTGCGCGCCCGCGTCGACGATGCGCTCGGCGAGGCGCAGGTAGTAGTCGAGCGTGTAGAGGTCCTCGTCGGGGCTCAGCAGGTCGCCCGAGTAGCACAGCGCCACCTCGGCGACCGTGGTGCCCGTCTCGAGCACCGCGTCGATCGCGGGCCGCATCTGGTCGACGTCGTTGAGCGCGTCGAAGATGCGGAACACGTCGACGCCCGTCGCCGCGGCCTCCTCGACGAACGCGGTCGTCACCTCGGTCGGGTACGGCGTGTAGCCGACGGTGTTGCGGCCGCGCAGCAGCATCTGCAGCGGGATGTTCGGCATCGCCTCGCGCAGGCTCGCGAGCCGCTCCCACGGGTCCTCGCCGAGGAAGCGCAGCGCGACGTCGTAGGTGGCGCCGCCCCACGCCTCCATCGAGAGCAGCTGCGGCGTCATGCGGGCGACGTGCGGGGCGACCGCCACGAGGTCGGCGGTGCGCACGCGGGTCGCGAGCAGCGACTGGTGCGCGTCGCGGAAGGTGGTCTCGGTCACCGCGAGCGAGGTGCGCTCGCGCAGCGCCTTCGCCCAGCCGGCCGGGCCGAGCTCCTGCAGCCGCTGGCGCTCGCCGTCGGGCGCGGGGGCCTCGAGGTCGGCCGCGGGCAGCTTGATGGCCGGGTTGATGACGCGGTCGGCCTTGCCGTTCGGCGCGTTGACGGTGACGTCGGCGAGCCAGGCGAGCACCTTCGACGCGCGGTCCTTGGGCGGGTTGATGCGCGTGAGCTCGGGGTGCTCGTCGATGAAGTGCGTCGAGACGTCGCCCGAGCGGAACTCGTCGTGCTCGAGCAGGTTGAGCAGGAAGGGGATGTTCGTGGCGACGCCGCGGATGCGGAACTCGCTCACCGCGCGGTGCGCGCGGCGGATGGCCGTGTCGAGGTCGCGGCCGCGGCACGTGACCTTCGCGAGCATCGAGTCGAAGTGCGGGCTCACCTCGGTGCCGGGGTTGATGGTGCCGCCGTCGAGGCGCACGCCGGCGCCGCCGGGCGACCGGTAGGCGGTGATGCGCCCGGTGTCCGGCCGGAAGCCGTCGGCGGGGTTCTCGGTGGTGACGCGGCACTGGAGCGCGGCGCCGTGCATCTCGATGCGGTCCTGCGTGAGGCCGAGCTGCTCGAGCGTCTCGCCCGCGGCGATGCGGATCTGGCTCCCGACGAGGTCGACGTCGGTGATCTCCTCGGTGACCGTGTGCTCGACCTGGATGCGCGGGTTCATCTCGATGAAGACGTGCTGGCCCTTGCGCTCCCCCGCGGTGTCGAGCAGGAACTCGACCGTGCCGGCGTTCACGTAGTCGATCGACCGGGCGAAGGCGACGGCGTCGCGGTAGAGCTCGGCGCGCTTCTCCTCCGAGAGGTTCGGCGCGGGGGCGAGCTCGACGACCTTCTGGTGGCGGCGCTGCACCGAGCAGTCGCGCTCGAACAGGTGCACGGTCTCGCCGGTCGCGTCGGCGAGGATCTGCACCTCGATGTGGCGCGGGCGCACGACGGCCTGCTCGATGAACATGGTCGGGTCGCCGAAGGCGGAGTCGGCCTCGCGCATGGCGGCCTCGAGCGCATCCTCGAGATCCTCGCGGCGCTGGACCAGGCGCATCCCCCGGCCGCCGCCGCCGGCGACCGCCTTGCAGAAGACCGGGAAGCCGATCTCGTCGGCCCCGTCGAGCAGCGTCTGCATGTCGGTGGTCGCGGGCGTCGACCGCAGCACGGGCACGCCCGCGGCGATCGCGTGCTCCTTGGCGGTGACCTTGTTGCCGGCCATCGCCAGCACCGCCGGGCCGGGCCCCACGAACGTGATGCCGGCCTCGGCGGCCGCGGTCGCGAGCTCGGGGTTCTCGCTCAGGAACCCGTAGCCCGGGTAGATGGCGTCGGCGCCGGAGTCCTTCGCGACGCGGATGATCTCGCTCACCGTCAGGTAGGCGCGCACCGGGCGGCCCGGCTCGCCGATCTGGTAGGCCTCGTCCGCCTTCTGGCAGTGCAGGGAGTTGCGGTCCTCGTGCGCGTAGACGGCGACCGTGCGGATGCCCAGCTCGTTGGCGGCGCGGAAGGCTCGGATGGCGATCTCGCCACGGTTGGCGACGAGCAGCTTCTGGAACATGCAGAACCCTCCCGGGGGTGCGGCGGCGCGGGCTTCCCAATGTAGTGGGGCTAGGCTTGGGCGCCGTGCACGTACTCTCGATCAGTTCCCTCAAGGGCGGTGTCGGCAAGACCACGGTGACGCTCGGTCTCGCCTCCGCCGCCTTCGCCAAGGGCCTCCGCACGCTCGTGGTCGACCTCGACCCGCAGTCCGACGCCTCCACCGGCATGGACATCGAGATCGAGGGCCGCCTGAACGTCGCCGACGTCCTCACGAACCCGAAGGACAAGGTCGTCCAGCAGGCGATCTCGCCCTCGGGCTGGACCCAGGGGCACGGCGGCACGATCGACGTGCTCATCGGCTCCCCCTCGGCCATCAACTTCGACGGCCCGCACCCGACCATCAAGGACATCTGGAAGCTCGAGACGGCGCTCACGACCGTCGAGAACGACTACGACCTCGTGCTCGTCGACTGCGCCCCGTCGCTCAACGCCCTCACGCGCACCGCGTGGGCGGCATCCGACCGCGTGCTCGTCGTGACGGAGCCGGGCCTGTTCTCGGTCGCCGCCGCAGACCGCGCGCTGCGCGCGATCGAGGAGATCCGTCGTGGCCTCAGCCCCCGGCTGCAGCCGCTCGGCATCGTCGTGAACCGCGCGCGCCCGCAGTCCCTCGAGCACCAGTACCGCATCCAGGAGCTCAAGGACATGTTCGGGCCGCTCGTGCTCGACACCGTGCTGCCCGAGCGCACCTCGATGCAGCAGGCGCAGGGCGCGGCCCGTCCGCTCCACGTGTGGCCGGGCGAGGGCGCGCAGGAGATGGCGCTGCAGTTCGACGAGCTGCTCCAGACCGTGCTGACCGCCGCTGGCCGCGCCGGCGACGAGGCAGCCTCGGGCCGCAAGGTGCCCGCCCCGACCGCCGCCGTCGACGCGACCGCCGCCGCGGAGCTCGAGGAGGCCGCTGCCGTCGAGGACGCAGAGACGACCACCGCCGGCGAGACCGAGCCGGGCGAGGGCAAGCAGCCGTAGGCCGCTCGGCCGTCCGGCCATCGGCCGAACCTCTGCCGCGCGCGCGGCGCGAGCCGGTCAGGCCGTGCGGCTCCTGCGGGCGCGACGGGCCGCGAGCTCGTCGACGTGCTGCTCCTCGGCTGGCGTGACCTCGAGCTCGATGAGCTGCGTCTCGACCTCGCGCAGGACCTTGCCGACGGCGATGCCGAAGACGCCCTGGCCGCGGCCGAGGAGGTCGATGACCTCGTCGCTCGACGTGCAGAGGTAGACGCTCGCGCCGTCGGACATGAGCGTGATCTGGGTGAGGTCGCGCACGCCGTGCTCGTGGAGCTGCTGGATGGCGACCCGGATCTGCTGCAGCGAGATGCCGGTGTCGAGCAGGCGCTTGACGAGCTTCAGCACGAGGATGTCGCGGAACGAGTAGAGCCGCTGGCTGCCGGAGCCGTGCGCGGGCCGGATGGTGGGCTCGACGAGCCCGGTGCGGGCCCAGTAGTCGAGCTGGCGGTACGTGATGCCCGCCGCGTCGGCCGCGATCGCGCCGCGGTAGCCGACCGCGTCGGCCTCCTGCGGCAGGCCGTCGGTGAACAGCAGGCCGGCGTCGAGGCGGGCGGGACCGCCCTGGTCTGCATCGATGCCGTCGCCCATGGCCGTACCTTCCGCTGCGGGGGCTCAAACCTTCAAGTCGAGGTTGAGTGTTGAGCCCCACCGTATCGAGCCGCCGCCCCGCTTCGGTGCAACCTCCGACGGCGCGGCGTGTCGGGGCCGAGTCTACGCCCTGCCGCCCACGCCGGCGCAGCAGGACTCGCGGGCGCGGGCCCTCGGCGTCAGGCGCCGAGCGCGTCGCGGGTCAGCAGCTCGCGCACCGACTGGATGTGGCTCGCGAGGTCGCGCGCGGCCTCGGCTGCCTGCGCCTGGCTGCTCGTCTCGCGCCGCCCGCGCATGGGCTTGAGCGCCGACTCGATGAGCGCCGCCTCGCGCTGGGCCGACTGGCGCATGCCGCGCAGGTGCCGCGGCTCGATGCCGAAGCGCTCGAGCTCGACGAGGGCCTTGAGCGCCTGCACCGCGGCGTCGCCGAACGGCTCGGCGCCCGGCAGCAGCTGGGCGGAGATGGCGTCGGCGACGAGCTGCTTCGTCGCGCCCGCCTCCGACTGCAGCTCGGCGCGCGACAGCCGGCGCTCGGCGCCGAGGATCGACGGCGCCTCGACGCGCACGTTGGCGCCGGGGATCTGCGGCGAGCGGCCGTGGTCGATGTCGTCGAGGTGGCCGAGGATGACCTTGAGCGGCAGGTAGTGGTCGCGCTGCAGCGTGAGGATGTAGCGCAGCCGCTCGAGGTCGGCCGCGTCGAACTTGCGGTAGCCGGACGGCGTGCGCTGGGGCGTGATGAGCCCCTGGTCCTCGAGGAAGCGGAGCTTCGAGGGCGAGAGGTCGGGGAACTCGGGGCCGAGCTTGGCCAGCACCTGGCCGATCGAGAGGAGGGAGGCGGGCTTCCGCGCGGCCTGTGCGCTCACTGCCGTGGTTCGAGGTCGAGGCGTGAGCGGTAGAACGTGAGGCGGAACTTGCCGACCTGCACCTCGGCGCCGTCGCGCAGCACGACGTGGTCGACCCGCTCGCCGTCGTGGTACGTGCCGTTGAGCGACCCGAGGTCGCGCAGCTCGAACGTCGTGCCCGAGCGCGTGAACTCGGCGTGACGGCGCGACACGGTCACGTCGTCGAGGAAGATGTCGGCGTCGGGGTGACGACCGGCGATCGTGGAGTCCTGGTCGAGCAGGAAGCGGGCGCCCACGTTGGGGCCGCGGCGCACGACGAGGATGGCCGAGCCGGACGGCAGCGAGGCGACCGCCTCGCGGTCCTCGGCGGTCGTGCCCGACAGCATGGCGGCGAGCTGGGCGCGGTAGTCCTCACCCCACGACTGCGTGCTCTCGCCGTCGTTGCCCCGGCGGGCGTCGTCGTGCTCGGTCATGCGCTTCCTCCGTGCGGATGGTGCCGGCGGCCCCGGCGAGTGTCGTTCAGCATAGCGATACGAGGCTGTGCTCGGCGTCGTCGCCGGGCGGGCCCGAGAGGCAACCCTAGCGAACGCGCGAGGGCCGCGGGCGCCTCACGCGAGGCCCGCGAGCGCGCGCAGCAGCGCGGCCGTCGCAGCGGCCGCGGCGACCGCGACGATGAAGGGCGCCCGCACCGCGAACAGCCCCGCCGCGACGGCCACAGCGGGGATGCGCGCGTCGAGCGCGATGCCGTCCGCGCCGCCGAGCGTCTGCACGGCGACGAGGCCGGCGAGCAGCGACACGGTGAGCAGCTCGAGCGTGCGCCGCGGCCGCGGGCTGTCGAACAGCCGCGGCGGCACCGCGTAGCCGAGCAGCTTGATCCCGAGCACGGCGATCGCGGCGAGCAGCACCAGGTGCCAGACCGTCATGCGTGGTCCCCCTGCCTGTGGTCGGGGCCGCCCGGGTCGGGCAGGGCCGACTCGTGGCGCGGGCCGAGCCAGTTCGTGAGGCCGACGACGACGCCCACGAGCGCGGCGACGATGACCGGCATGCCCGCCGGCAGCACGGGCAGCAGCGACGCGGCGACGACCGCGCTCGCCGCGGCGACCGCGACCGCCTGGCGCGCGCGCAGCCGCGGCCACAGCAGCCCGACGAACGCGGCGGCCGCCGCGGCGTCGAGCCCCCATTGCCGCGGGTCGCCCAGCAGGTCGCCGAGCAGCGCGCCCGCGAGCGTCGCGACGTTCCAGCCGAGGTAGATCCCGATGCCCGTCACCCAGAAGCCCGCGCGCTGCGCCCGCGGCTCGTCCTGCGCGAGCGCGACCGCGGTCGACTCGTCGATCGTCACGTGCGCGGCGAGCGGCAGGAGCGCCGGGGCCGGCGCCACCACGCGCCGCATGCTCATGCCGTACAGGGCGTTCCGCAGCCCCAGCATCGCCGCGCTCGCGACGCCGGCGATGCCGCCGCCCGAGGCGATCACGCCGATGAACGCGAACTGCGAGCCGCCGGAGAACATGAGCAGGCTGAGCGCCATCGTCTGCCAGAGGTCGAGTCCGGAGGCGATCGAGAGCGCGCCGAACGAGAGCCCGTAGGCGCTCGTCGCCACGACGACGCCGACGCCCTCCCGCGTGGCGCGGCGCACCGCATCCGTCGTCGCCGTCCTGTGCACCGATCCAGCCTAGGCTCGCGGCTAGCCTGGTCGGCATGCACCTGATCGTCGGCGAGGACGGCCTCGCGAGGCCGTCGTGGGCCGCGACCGACCCGCTGCTGCGCGACTACTACGACCGCGAGTGGGGCATGCCGGTGCGCGACGAGACGGGGCTGTTCGAGCGGCTCTCGCTCGAGGCGTTCCAGTCGGGGCTCTCGTGGACGACGATCCTGCGCAAGCGCCCCGCGTTCCGCACCGCCTTCGCGGGCTTCGAGCCGGATGCGGTGGCGGCCTTCGGCGAGGAGGACGTCGCACGGCTGCTCGGCGACTCGGGCATCGTGCGCAACCGCCGCAAGATCGAGGCCACGATCGGCAACGCGCGGGCGACGGTGGCGCTACGAGAGGACGGCGGGCTGCCCGCGCTCGTGTGGTCGTTCCAGCCCGGCGAGACGCCCGCCCCGCAGACGCTCGCCGACGTGCCGACGCAGTCGGACGAGTCGCGCGCGCTCTCGCGGGCGCTCAAGGCGCGCGGCTTCACCCATGTCGGCCCGACGACGATGCACGCGCTCATGGAGGCGGTCGGCATCGTCGACACCCACCTCGTGGGCTCCCACCGCCGCGGATCGAGCGGCGTGTGGGCCGCGGACGGGAGGCTCGCATGCGCCGGATCCTGATCGTGCAGTCGCGGCCCGAGGACGAGGTCGCGGCCGCCGAGCTCGAGGCGATGGTGCGCTTCGGCCGCCTCGACGAGTCGCGGGTGCAGCGGGTGCGGCTCGACCGGGAGCAGCCCGCGATCGACCTCGCCGACGTCGACGCGGTGCTCGTCGGCGGCGGGCCCGCGAACTTCAGCGACGACCACCGGCGGCCGCCCGAGCACGCGGCGACGGTGACGTGGCTGCGCGACCTCGCCGCGCGGGCGATCCGCGACGACCTCCCCTACCTCGGCGCGTGCCTCGGCCTCGGCGCGCTCGTGCACGCGCTCGGCGGCCGCATGGTGCGGGGCATCGCCGAGTCGGTGGCGCCGGTCGAGCTGAGCCTCGTGGGCGAGGACTGGCTGACCGACGGCCTGCCGCGCGCCTTCACCGCGTTCGGCGGCCACAAGGAGGGCATCGCCGAGGCGCCCGAGGGCGCGACGACGCTCGCCGTGTCGGCCGCGTGCGTGCACATGGTGCGCGTCGGGCAGCACGTCGTGGGCACGCAGTTCCACCCGGAGCTCGACGCGGACGGGCTCGAGCAGCGCATCCGCGTCTACCGCGACCACGGCTACTTCTCCCCCGCCGAGGTCGACGACCTCGTCGCCGCGGGCCGCGCCGCGCACGTCGAGCACCCGCAGGCGATCCTCGCCCGCTTCGCCGAGCGCTACGGGCTGCAGCGATGACGGCCGCGCAGCCGCGGGCGGTCGTCGCGTTCGACGCGTTCAAGGGCAGCCTGACCGCGCTCGAGGCGTGCGAGGCCGCCGCGCGCGGCATCCGCTCGGTCGTGCCGGGCGCCGAGGTGGTGCTCGTGCCGATGGCCGACGGCGGCGAGGGGAGCCTCGACGCGCTGCTCGCGCGCGGCGGCGACGAGGTCGTCACCGAGACGGTCGACGCGATCGGCCGGCCGGCGAGCGCGCGCTGGGCGCTCGACGGCCGCAGCGCCGTGATCGAGCTCGCGCAGGCGGCCGGCCTGCCGCAGGTCGAGGACGCCCCGCTGCAGCCGCTCGCCGCCTCCACTGCGGGCCTCGGCCGCGTCGTGCTCGACGCGCTCGACCGGGGCGCCTCGGAGCTCACCCTGCTCCTCGGCGGCTCGGCGACGAGCGACGGCGGCGCCGGCCTCCTCACCGCGCTCGGCGCCCGGCTGACGGATGCGTCGGGCCGGCCCGTGCAGCCGGGCGGCGGCGGGCTCGCGGCGCTCGAGCACCTCGACGTCTCGGGTGTCGACCCGCGGGCGCTCGCGGCCCGCTGGCGCTTCGTCACCGACGTCGACGCGCCCCTCACCGGACCTCGCGGCGCCGCCGCCGTCTTCGGGCCGCAGAAGGGCGCGGGCCCCGACGACGTGCGCGCGCTCGACGCCGCGCTCGAGCGCTTCGCGCGCATCGGCGCCGAGGCGCTCGGCGTCGACGCGGCATCCATCATCGACGTGCCGGGCTCCGGCGCGGCCGGCGGGGTCGCGAGCGTGCTGCGCGCGCTCACCGGCGGCGACGTCGTCGCGGGCGGCGCGTGGTTCGCCGAGCTCGCCGGGCTCGAGGCCGCGGTGGCCGACGCCGACCTCGTGCTGACGGGCGAGGGCCGCTTCGACGGCCAGTCGGCCGGCGGCAAGGTCGTCTCGGTCGTGCACGCGGCCGCCGAGCGGCACGGCGTGCCGCTGTGCGTGCTCGCGGGCTCGGTCGACGCGGACGCTGCCGCCGCGATGGGCGTGCCGGCGCTCTCGATCGCCGCCGGCCCCGCGACGCTCGACGCGCTGCAGCGCGACGCGGGCGACCTGCTCGCGGCGGCCGCGGCATCCGTCGCACGGCTCGCGCTCGGCGCCGCGCGCCTGGGCGTCACCGACGCGCGCTGACCGTCTCCTCGGCGCCCGCCGGCTCGGGGCGACCGCGGCGCTCTCGCTCGAGCCGCGCGGCGAGGAGCTCCCACAGCCCGAGCGCGACGCCGACGGCGACGAGCACGCCGCCGAGGGTGTCGGAGAGCCAGTGCGCACCGAGGTAGGTGCGGCTCAGCATCATGCCGATCGTCCAGGCGGCGCCCGCGGCCCACACCCACCAGCGCCGCAGCAGCAGCCCGAGCGCCGTCGCGACGAGCGCCGCGTTCGCCGCGTGCCCGGAGGGGAAGGACCCGTGGTCGACCGTCACGAGCACGTCGAGCGGCCGCGCGCGGTCGACCGCGTGCTTGAGGAGCTGCACGAGGAGCCCGGTGAGGATCGACGCCACGAGGAAGTAGCCCGCGGCCCACGGCCGGCGGCGCAGCAGGAGCAGCCCCGCGACGACGCCGGGCACGATGAGCGTGGCGACGACGCCGCCCCCGAGGGTGTCGAAGGCCAGCGATGCGGTGGTGAGCAGCGGCGAGCGCTGGGTCACCAGGCGGTCCATCCACTCGGCCTCGAAGCCGAAGGGCTTGCTGCTCTCGCGGTAGAGCAGCACCGCCGAGAGCGCGACGGCCAGCGCCAGCGCCGTCAGCGCCGCCCAGGCGCGGCGACGACGCGGCGATGCGACGAGCGCGTTCGTGAGCTGCTGCGGCACGGTGCTCCTCCGGTGTCTGCGATCACGGTAGCGGCGGACGCCCGACAGGCTCCCCGCCTGCCGGCGCGGCTACGCCGCAGGTGCCTCGCCCAGAGCCCCCGCGGCCCCCAGGAGCTCGAGCGCCCGCACCCGCTCGTCGGTCGCGCCGTGCACGGCCATGATCAGCTCGTCGGCGTCGGCCTCGACGGCGAAGCGCCGGAGCGTCGCGACCGCCTCGTCGCCGGTGCCGAGCGCCGTGTGCCGCACCATCGAGGCGATGTGCGCCGCCTGCGGGCTCGCGGCGAGCGCGTCGAGCTCGTCGTCGCCGACCTGCTGCGCCACCGGGCCGTCGCGCAGCAGCAGGCTGCGCACGCGGGAGCGCACGACGGTGCGCTGCATCTGCATCGCCTCGTCGCGCGTGGGAGCGACGACCGCGTTGATGCCCGCGATGACGAACGGCTCGGCGAGCTGCCTCGACGGCTCGAACCGCTCGCGGTAGACGGCGACCGCCTGCTGCAGCGCGTCGGGCGCGAAGTGCGAGGCGAAGGCGTACGGCAGGCCGAGGGCCGCCGCGAGCTGCGCGCCGAAGAGCGACGAGCCGAGGATCGTGAGCGGCACGTCGGTGCCGTGGCCGGGCACCGCGCGGATGCCGGGCACCGTCGGCTCGCCGCGCAGGTAGCCCTGCAGCTCGACGACGTCCTCGGGGAAGCGCTCGGAGGCGCGGATGTCGCGGCGCAGCGCCGCCCAGGTGCGCTGGTCGGTGCCGGGCGCGCGCCCCAGCCCCAGGTCGATGCGCCCGGGGTGCAGCTCGGCGAGGGTGCCGAACTGCTCGGCGATCACGAGCGGCGAGTGGTTCGGCAGCATGACGCCGCCCGCGCCCAGCCGGATCGTGCGCGTGTGCGCGGCGACGTGCGCGATGAGCACGCTCGTCGCGCTCGAGGCGATCGTCGCCATGTTGTGGTGCTCGGCGTACCAGACGCGACGGTAGCCGAGCCGCTCGGCGGCCTGCGCGAGGCGGACGGAGCCCGCGAGGCTCTCGCCGGCGGTCTCACCGGGGTGGATGGGGGCGAGGTCCAGCACAGACAGGCGCATCCGACCAGCCTAGGCCGGGCGGATGCGCCTGCGCGGGGGCTTCGCTGTCAGCGGATCAGATCGCCTCGAGCACGATGGCCGAGCCCTGGCCGCCGCCGCCGCAGATGCCGCTCGCGCCGATCGAGCCCGAGCCGAGCTGCTGCAGGCGGCGCGCGAGGTGCCCGACGATGCGGGTGCCGGAGGCGCCGATCGGGTGGCCGAGCGCGATCGCGCCGCCGTGGGCGTTCACGATCTCGGGGTCGACGCCGAGCTGGCGCGTGGAGGCGACGCCGACGGCCGCGAAGGCCTCGTTGATCTCGACCGCCTGCAGGTCGTCGGTCGACCTGCCGGCCCGCTCGAGCGCCTGCTCGATGGCGTCGGCCGGCTGCGAGTGCAGCGAGACGTCGGCGCCAGCGACGAAGCCGGTCGCGAGGATCCGCGCGAGGCCGGTGATGCCGTGGGCGGATGCGTAGGCGTCCGAGACGAGCACGACCGCGGCCGCGCCGTCGGTGATCTGCGACGCGTTGCCGGCGGTGATCGAGCCGTCGGGCGTGAACGCGGGACGCAGGGCCGCGAGCGACTCGACGGTGGTCTCGGCGCGCACGCCGTCGTCGACGGCGACCGTCACCGTCCTGCGGCCCGCCTTCGCCTCGAACGGCACGATCTCGTCGTCGAGGATGCCCTCGGCCTGGGCCCGGACGAGGCGCGCGTGGGATGCTGCGGCGAGCTCGTCCTGCTGCTCGCGGGTGATCTCGAATGACGCGTTGTAGCCGTCGGTCGACTCGCCCATCGCGACCCGGTCGAACGCATCCGTGAGCCCGTCGAACTGCATCGTGTCGATGAGGCTCGCGTTGCCGAACTTCGCGCCGGCGCGGATCGGCGCGGCGTGCGGGGCGAGCGACATCGACTCCTGGCCGACGGCGACCACGACGTCGGCCTCGCCGAGCTGGATCATGCGGTGGCCGGCGACGATCGCCTCGGTGCCCGAGAGGCAGACGGCGTTGACGCCGAGCGCGGGCACGGTCATGAGGATGCCGGCGCCGACGGCGGTCTGCCGCGGGGGGTTCTGCCCGACGGCGGCCTGCAGCACCTGGCCGACGACGACCGCGTCGACCTCTGCCGGCTCGACGCCGGCCTTCGCGAGCGCGTGCTTCGCCGCGTGCGCGCCGAGCTCGGTCGAGGGCGTCTGGGCCAGCTGCCCGAGGAACTTGGCGAACGGCGTGCGGGCGTAGCCGGCGATGATCGTCTCGGGCATGGGGCTGCTCCTTCGCAGGTCGGGATCGCTCCCAGGGTACTCCGGCGCCGGCGAGGCGCTTGCGGGCTGCATCGAGATGCATCAATATAGAGAGCGATCGATGCAGAGCGCGTCGACGGCAGCCCGCCTGGAGGATCCGCATGGTGCTCGCCCCGCCCGCCGCCGAGGCATGCGACCGCGTCGATGCGGCCTCCGCGATCGACGCTCCCACCGCGCAGGCGATGGCGCCCGCGCTCAAGGCGCTCGCCGACCCGCTGCGCCTGCGCATGCTGTCGATGCTCGCCGCCTCCCCCACGGGCGAGGCGTGCGCGTGCGACCTCGCCGAGCTCGCCGACGTCTCGCAGCCCACGGTCTCGCACCACCTGAAGGTGCTCCGCGACGCGGGCGTCGTCGCCTCCGAGCGGCGCGGCACGTGGGTGCACTACCGCGTCGAGCCCGGCATGCGCCCGGTCGTCGCGGCGCTCGTCGACGGCCTGCGGGCCGCGCGCGTCGACGCCGATCCCTCCTGGAGCCGCGGGCAGGGCGACCGCGAGCTCGTCGACGTCGACGCGAAGCTCTCGCACGTCGCCCGGCGCATCGCCGACGCCACCCCCGACCTCTCCGGCGACGCGGTGCTGCGCATCGTGCGCGAGTCGTACGCGAGCCTCGCGCGCTCCTCCCGCATCTCGTCGCACCTGCTCGTGCTCACCGAGCGCTTCGCCCGCCAGCGCATCGCCGACGTTCTGCGCGACCGCACGGCGGGCGTGCCGCACGTGCTGTTCGTGTGCGTGCAGAACGCGGGCCGCTCGCAGCTCGCGGCGGCACTCGTCGAGCAGCGCTCCGGCGGCGCCGTGGTCGCCCGCTCGGCCGGCTCGATGCCCGCCGCCGAGGTGCACCCCGAGGTGCGATCGCTCATCGACGAGCTCGGCGTCGACGGCGACCCGTTCCCGAAGCCCCTCACCGACGACGCCGTGCGCGCCGCCGACGTCGTCGTGACGATGGGCTGCGGCGACGTCTGCCCGATCATCCCCGGGGTGCGCTACGAGGACTGGCAGGTCGGCGACCCCGCCCTCGCCTCTCCCGACGGCGTGCGCGCGATCCGGGACGACATCGCGCGCCGCGTGGACCGCCTCCTCGCCGAGCTCTCCCCCGCCAGCTGACCGCATCCGACACCGACCCCACCTGGAGCGACCATGACCGAGACCCACGACTCCCCCAGCGCCCTGTTCGTCTGCGTGCACAACGCAGGCCGCTCGCAGATGGCCGCGGGCTTCCTGCGCGAGCTCTCCGGCGGCGCCGTCGAGGTGCGCTCGGCCGGCTCGATGCCGGCCGAGCAGATCAACCCCGTCGCCGTCGAGGCGATGCAGGAGGTCGGCATCGACATCACGGCCGAGCGGCCGAAGGTGCTGACCACCGAGGCGGTGCGCGACTCCGACGTCGTCATCACGATGGGCTGCGGCGACGCGTGCCCCGTCTTCCCCGGCAAGCGCTACGAGGACTGGGAGCTCGCCGACCCGGCTGGCCAGGGCATCGACGCCGTGCGCCCGATCCGCGACGACATCGAGCAGCGCATCCGCGGGCTGCTCGACTCGCTCGGCATCCAGCCCGTGCGCTGACGGCGGGTGTAGAACGGGTGGACCGAGGAGAGGAGACGCCATGAGCGATCACCAGCACCACGACGATCCCACCGTCGACCCGGAGGACCGCGACGTGCAGCCGCTCGACGAGCCGGACCAGCACAACCCCGAGACCGAGGAGGACACCGCCTCCGGCGGCGCCCCGCAGCCGCCCGCCTGAGGCGGGCACGACGACGGGGGCCGAGCGCGATGCTCGGCCCCCGTCGTCGTGCGTCAGCGGTCGGCGGACCGGCCGTCCACGCCCTCGTCGAGGCTCGGCGCCGGCGTGCCGGACGCAGCGCCGGCGATGTTCACCATCCACCCCACGCCCCAGCGATCGACCAGCATGCCGAAGGTGTCGCCCCACGGCGCCTCGACGAGCGGCTCGACGATCCTCGCGCCCTCGCTCAGCCCCTCCCAGTGGCGGGTGAGCGTGCCGGCGTCGTCGCCCGAGAGCGAGACCTGCTGGCCGCCCGTGGGCTGCTGCATCGAGGCGGGGGTGTCGCTCGCCATCAGCGTGTGGCCGTCGGCCGTCGTGAGCTGCGCGTGCATGACGAGGTCGGCGTCGCCCGCGTCGTCGGCCATGCCGGACTCGCCGAAGGTGCTGATGACGAGGTCGCCGCCGAAGACGCCGTGGTAGAAGTTCATCGCCTCGCGCGCCTCGCGCCCGAAGGCGAGGTAGGGGTTGAGCAGGGTTGCCATGCTGGCTCCTCACTGCGGCCGCACGGCCGCGATGCCGCCAGCATGGCGCAGGGCGAGCCGCGCGCGCCAGGCCTCAGTCGTCGGCGCTGCCCTGCGCGAGCCGCCACGCCTCGGCGATCGCCGCGTCGATGCCGCGCGGCGAGAGCGCGTCGCCGATCGCCGAGACCGGCACGCCGAGCTCGGCCTCGAGCAGCTCGGCGTCGAGCCCGTCGAGGCGCACGGCCTCGCGCGGCGTGAGCGCGACGATCGCCGTCGGCTCGGCCAGCGGTGCCTCGTGGCCGGTGAGCGCGTCGACCGCGACCCATCCGCCCTCGCCGCGGCGCGCCCGCGCGCCGGCGATCCGCCGGAACCGGCCCGCCGCGAGCGTGCGCAGCACGAGCTGCCGCTCGTAGCCGGTGCCGACGTGCGGCAGCAGCCGCTCGAACGGCGTCACGAGCTCGACCGACGCGCCTCCGGCGACGAGCGCGAGCAGCACGCCGGAGGCGTGCGCGGTGCCGTCGTCGTCGACCACGAGGACGCGCTCCCCGAGCGCCGCGGGATCATCCATCGCCCGCCACGCGTCGACCGTCGCGGGCCGCGCGCCCGCGAACGCCTCGTCGATCGCCGCGCCGCCGCCGGCCGGCGGCACCGCGCCCACGGCGAGCGCCACCCGGTCGGGCGCGGTCGCCCGGATCGCGGCGAGGGTGGCGGGCTCCCCCAGCCGCACCTCGACGCCCGCGGCGCGCACGTCGCGCTCGAGGTCGGTCGCGAGCAGCGAGACCGAGTCGCGGCCCGGCACGCGCGCGGCGCGCAGCAGCTGCCCGCCGAGGCGCGCCTCGCGCTCGAGCAGCGTGACCGCGTGGCCGAGGCGCGCGAGGTCGAGCGCGGCCCGCATGCCCGCAGGGCCGCCGCCGACGACCGTCCAGCGGGCGGGGCGCGCCGCGCGCTCCGGCGCCGCCTCGAGCTCGCGCCCGGCCTCGGGGTTGACGGTGCAGCTCACCGGCAGCCCCTGGCTGCCCCGGCCGAGGCAGCCCTGGTTCAGCCGGATGCAGTGGCGGATGCCGTCGGTCGCGCCGGTGAGGAGCCGCGCCGCGAGGTCGGGGTCGGCGAGCTGGCCGCGCGTGAGCGCCACCATGTCGGCGACGCCGCTCGCGAGCACCTCCTCCGCCTCCTCGACGCTGCGCGCGGCGCCGACGCCGAAGACCGGCACGTCGGGGTTCGCCGCCTTGAGCGCCGCCACGTCGTCGCGCAGCCAGTCGACCGGCATCGCCGACGACGGGAACACCCAGTGCACGTCGTGGTAGCCGCCCGCCGCCGTGTCGAGGAAGTCGATGCGCGCCTCGGAGCGGAGCGCCGCGACCGCCTCGCGCAGGTCGCCCGCGTCGAGCCCCTCGGGGTTGTGCTCGTGGAGCACGATGCGGATGCCGACGGTGAAGTCGTCGCCGACGCGCGCCCGCACCGCGCGCAGCACCTCGCGCGGGAACCGGGTGCGGCCCTCCAGGTCGCCGCCGTACGCATCCGTCCGCCGGTTGTACAGCGGGCTGAGGAACTGGTGCAGCAGGTAGCCGTGCGCCATGTGCAGCTCGACGCCGTCGAACCCGCCCAGGCGGCTGCGCTCGGCCGCATCGGCCCACGCCTCGACGAAGCCGGCGATGTCGCGCGCGCTCGCCTCGCGGGTGGCGACGCCCGTCGAGGGCGAGAGGATGCGGCTGGGCGCGTACACCGGCCGCGGGCCGTCGGGCCCCTCGGGCGCCGCTTGCGCCCCGTGGTGGTTGAGCTGCACGAGCATCCGCGCGCCCGCCTCGTGCACCCCATCGGTCATGCGGCGGTTGGCGTCGACGGCCTCGGGCCGCCAGGCGTCCTCGAAGCCGCGCGTCGACGCCGAGGGGTGCACGAGGTGGTTGCCGGCGACGAACAGGCCGCAGCCGCCGCGGGCGCGGCGCACGAAGTAGGCCGTCTCGCGATCCGACTCGACGCGGTCGGAGTACTGCTTCGAGTGGGCTGCCTGCATGATGCGGTTGGGCGCGTCGAAGGCGCCGATGCGGAGGGGCTGGGCGATGAGGCTCACCTGCCGATCCTCGCACCAACCGGACATCCGCGCTTCGCCCACCGGTCACCCTGTGGCACGCTGGTGCGCGTAGCATGAACGTGCACTTCCTGCATGATTGCGAGGTCCACCGTGGACGAGCAGCCGGCGCCGGGGCCGAGCGCCCTCGATGCCGCCGAGGCGCGCCGTCGCGCGGCGGTGCTCGCCGAGCGGCACCGACTGCGCCGCAGGCGCCGCTGGACCGTCGGCCTCGCAGCCCTCGGCGCATCCGCCCTCATCGTCTCCGGCTCGGTCGTCGCCTGGGGATCGCAGGCGCGCGCGGGC
Organism: Agrococcus sediminis; assembly: GCF_007923295.1. Lineage (GTDB taxonomy): Bacteria > Actinomycetota > Actinomycetes > Actinomycetales > Microbacteriaceae > Agrococcus > Agrococcus sediminis. The sequence continues at coordinate 143,675 of NZ_VOIR01000016.1, forward strand.
ATCCTCGCCGGGCAGATCGCGTCGTGGCACGAGCAGCACGAGCAGGCCGCGTGCGAGCTCGAGGTGCGCATCGTCGCCGCGGTCGCCCTCGAGCGCCGCGCCGAGGACGTGCTGGCGGCCGCCGAGCACGTCGGCGGCGCCGAGGGCGTGCTCGGCGAGCGCGAGCGCAGCGCGTTCGGCGAGGAGCGCACGGCGCTGCTGCGCGCGATCGTCGACGACGGGTTCACGACCGCCGACGACCGCGCGCTCGCCGACCGCTGGCAGCAGCGGGCCGAGGCCGCCGGCGACCCCGCGGCCTTCGATCTGCTGGGCGCCTGCGTCGAGGCGGCCGCGGCCGAGCGGCCGCCGATCGCGGCGGTGACGGCCGAGAACGTCGACGACCTCGACCGCGAGCTGCGCTCGCTCGGCGACCCGCGCGACTTCGACGACGCGCGCATCGACCGGCTCGAGGCCGCGATCGCCCGGCTGGGCGCCGCCGCGGCGTCGGCGGCCGAGAGCCGCACCGACATCGACGCGCTGCGCTCGGCGCTCGCCCTCGCGCCGACGGGCGCGAAGACGGCCCTGGGCGACGCCGACCGGCACATCGCCTCGGTGCTCGCCGTCGTCCGCGGCGGGCACACGCCCGCCGACGTGCTCGACCTCGTCGAGGGGCTCGCGCTGCACGTCGCGGCGGCCTGGATGGCGGAGGCCTTCCAGCTCGAGGCCACGGGCAACCCCGAGGGCGCGGCGCTGCTCGCCACCGCGTCGCAGGAGGCGCGCGACGCGATCGACCGGGCCGCGCCGCGGCCGATCACCGACCCCGGCACCACGCGGCCGCAGCCCGCGCCCGTGCCGGTCGAGCCGCGGCCCGTGCCCGTGCAGCCCGCCCCGGGGCCCGCGCCGGCTCCCGCTCCGGCTCCGGCTCCGAGCCAGCCGGCACCCGTGGAGCCCGCCCCCGTCGAGCCGCCGCTCGAGCCCGCCCTGCCCGATCCGGTGCCGCCGCCGCTCCCCGACCCGGAGCCGGCTCCCACCCCGCCGCCGCCCGCACCGGAGCCGGAGCCCACGACCCCCGCCGAGCCGAGCCCGGAGGGCTGACGGCGCGCCGCATCCTCCGCGAACCGCATCACCTCCCGTTTCGGGCATCATGGTGGCCATGACGACGAGCAATGACGCTCGCCTCCGACTCGACTCGCTCGCGGTGCACGCCGGCCGCGACGAGCTCCGATCGCTGGGCGTGCACGCAGCACCGATCGACCTCTCCTCCACGAACCCGCTCGCGGGCGTCGACTCCGGCGGCGACGCCTACGAGCGGCTCGCGACCGGCGGCGACGTGGGCGACGGCTCCGCCGTCTACCAGCGGCTCTGGAACCCGACGGTCGCGCGCTTCGAGCAGGCGCTCGCCGCGCTCGAGGGCGCGGAGGCCGCGGTCGCGTTCGCGTCGGGGATGGCCACGACGACGGCGGTGCTGACCGCCGCGCGCCAGCGGCGCGGTGCGCACGTGGTGGCGCTGCGGCCGCTCTACGGCGGCACCGACCACCTGCTCGCGACCGGCCTGCTCGGCACCGAGACGACGTTCGTCGACTCGGTCGAGGCGGTCGAGCGGGCGGTGCGCCCCGACACGGGGCTCGTCATCGCCGAGACGCCGGCCAACCCGACGCTCGAGCTCGTCGACCTCGACGCGCTCGTCGCCGCGGCGGGCGAGGCGCCCGTGCTCGTCGACAACACCTTCGCGACGCCGGTGCTGCAGCGGCCGCTCGACCACGGCGCGGCGCTCTCGATGCACTCGGCGACGAAGTACATCGGCGGCCACGGCGACGTGCTGGGCGGCGTCGTCGCCTGCGACGAGGCGTGGGCGCGGGCGCTCCGCCCGGTGCGCGCCATCACCGGCGCCATCGCGCATCCGCTCAGCGCCTACCTCATGCACCGCGGCCTGCAGACGCTCCCGCTGCGCGTGCGCGCGCAGCAGGCGGGCGCGGTGCGCGTCGCCGAGGCGCTGCTCGACCTGCCGGGCGTGCGCGCGGTGCGCTTCCCGGGGCTCGACGGATGCGACCCGCGGGGCCTCGTGGGACCTGGCCGGCAGATGGCGGGGCCCGGGTCGATGCTCGCGATCGACGTCGGCTCCTTCGCCGCGGCCGCCGCCGTGGCCGAGGGGGTGCGCCTGTTCACGCACGCGGTCTCGCTCGGCTCGGTCGACTCGCTCATCCAGCACCCGGCCTCGCTCACGCACCGGCCGGTCGCGCCGGAGGCGAAGCCCGACGCCGGGGTGCTGCGCCTGTCGATCGGCCTCGAGCACCCGGACGACCTCATCGCCGATCTGGCGCAGGCGCTCGAGGCGACCGCGGTCACGGCGCGGACGGCAGCCGCAGCGATGCGGTGATGCCGCCGGCGGCGTTGCGCCGGAGCGCGGCGGAGCCGCCGTTCCGGCGCGCGAGCTCGGCCACGATCGAGAGCCCGAGGCCGGTGCCGGGGATGTTGTCGCGCTCGGCGCCGGGGGCGCGGTAGAAGCGGTCGAAGGCGTGGACCAGCTCCTCGTCGCTCATGCCCGGTCCCGTGTCGGCGACTTCCACGACGACCTCCCCCGCCGCCGCGTCGCGGTCGGCCGACAGCCGGATGCCGCCGCCCTCCGGGGTGAACTTGATCGCGTTCGCGAGCAGGTTCGAGACCGCCCGCTCGACGTCGCTGCGGGAGGCGAGCACCACGTGCGCGCCCGCGTCGACCTCGACGGCCAGCCCCTTGCGCTCGCTGACGAGTCGCTGGCCCCCTGCGACCTCCTCGAGCACCGCCGCGCAGTCGACCCGCTCGGGCGTCTGGGGACGCGGCGGCGCGGTCGCGCCGCCGCTCAGCGTCAGCAGGTCCTCGACGAGCTCGGACAGCCGCTGGGCGTTGCGCTCGATGACGGCCAGCCAGCTGCGCTCGGTCTCGGCCACCGCATCCGACTCCGCCACGAGCTCGGCGAAGCCGACGATGCTGGTGATGGGGGTGCGCAGCTCGTGGCTCGTCGTCGCGAGGAAGTCGTCGCGCTGGCGCTCGAGCTCGGCGCGGATCGTGCGCGCGGCGGCCGCCTCGACGTCGGCGTCGGCGCGCGCCTGCTGCGCCTGCAGGATCGCCGTCACGTCGAGCAGCTGCACGGCGAAGAGCTCCTCATCGCCGTGGATGCGGTTGGCGGCGACCGTGATGGTGCGTCCGCCGGCGTCGACGACCGTGGCCTGCTCGCCGGTGGACAGCGCCCGGGCCGCGGCGGCGCGGGTGGGCCCGTCCCAGCGATCGCCGTCGAGCTCGGGCGCGAGCAGCTCGCGGGCCACGCGGTTCGCCCACGTGAGGCGTGCGAGCGCGGCGTCGCGGTGCACGATCGTGAGGCCGACGCGCGCGTCGATGACGCTGCCGGTGAGCAGCCGCGTCGAGGCCTCGAGCTGCCGGCCCGTCGCCCGCAGCTCGTACTGCGCCGCCGTGAGCACGACGGCGAGGCCCGTGAAGGTCACGAGGAAGACCTCGAGCAGCGCGGCGCCGGTGATGGCGTCGGTGGTCGGCGCGCCGAGCACGCCGCCGCCGGCGAGCGTGAGCGCGAGCATCGCGAGGCCCGCGAGCAGCGTCTCGAGCAGCACGATGCGGATCGGGAAGCGGAACGCGGCCCAGGCCAGCAGCGGGTAGGGGGCGAAGGTCAGGGGCAGCGCCGTGTCGGGATGGAAGACGACCCCGATGACGACCGCGAGCGCGAGCGCCTGCACCGCCATCTCGGCGCGCGTCGCCCGCACCGGCAGGCGCCTGGGCAGCAGCGCGAAGGGCGCGATCATGCCGACGGCAGCGGCGTGCGAGGCGGCGATGAAGCCCGCGACGGGCCAGGGGGCGCCGCCGCTCAGCAGCGCGATCGCTGCCGCGCCGAGGACGCCTGCGACGACGCCGCCCGCCACCGCCGCGGCGGCGAAGCGCACGCCTGCCCCGATCGTCGACAGCCGGAAGTCGCGGCGACCCCAGCCGAGCAGCGCCGGCGGGCGGCCCGCGGCGAGGTTGGCCGCCATCGTCGCCGCCAGGACGAGCAGCACGGCCGCGGGCATGCGCGACGCCGGCTGCAGGAGGGCGAAGAGCACCGAGAGGCCGGCCGCGGGCCACCACACCGCGACCGTCGTGCCCTGCGGCGCGAAGAGCACGCCCGCGAGCGCCGCGGCGAAGACGACCGCGGCGGCGATCGGCCACGTCCACCACGGCGGCACCCGCCGCGGTGCGCGCTCGGGCTCCGCGGAGGGCGGCACGTCCACGACGGCGCTGCTCACAGGGAGACCGTACTCCGGCGGCCCCCGTAGGGTGGAGGGATGACTGCCTCCTCCCTCCGCGTGTTCGGCGCCGACTGGTGCCGCGACTGCCGACGCACCAAGCAGCAGCTCGACGGCCTCGGCGTCGACTACGACTACGTCGACCTCGAGCGCGACGAGACCGCCGCCGCCGAGGCGCAGCGCATCTCCGGTCGCATGAACATCCCCGTCGTCGTCTTCCCCGACGGCTCGCACCAGGTCGAGCCGTCGAACGACGAGGTCGAGGCGAAGCTGCGCGAGCTGTCGCTCGTCTGAAGCCGCGGCGCCGGCCGCGTCAGCGGTCGGCGGGCTCCAGCACGACCACCGGCGTGCGCCGGGCGCGCAGGCGCGCGTACTCGGCCATCGAGGGGCCCTCGCTGTACGCGTCGAAGCCCGACCAGAGGCGCTCGCGCTCCACGCCGTGCGCCTCCCGCGCGCGCACGCGCCGCGTGCCGCCCGGCAGGTCGACGGATGCGTCGGGGTGCGCCTGCAGGTTCAGCCACCAGGCGGGGTGGGCCTCCGCCCAGCCGTTCATCGCCATCGTGACGAGGTCCGGCCCGTCCTCGTAGTACGCGACGATCGCCACACGGGGCTCGCCCGTGCGGCGTCCGACGGTGTGGAGCCGCAGCATGCCGTACTTCCCCGGCCGCGGCCGCGAGAGGCCGAGGCGCCCGCCGGAGATCCGGTAGAGGGCGCGGTGCACGACCCACGCCGTGCGGATGAACCAGCGGGGCGGCACGGCGGGCAGCGGCCCGGCGGGCGGCGGCGCGGGCGGCAGCGGCGCTGCGGGATCGCTCATGGCTGCGAGCGTAGGCGCGGCGCGGCGCCGGGCACAGGGGGCCATCCCCCGGCCCCGGCGTAGGGTTGGGCCACGCACGATGGAGGATCCGCCATGCAGCCACGCCACGGCCGAGCGCGGCTCGCCCGCGCGATGGCCGCCACCGCGGCGGCAGCGCTGCTCGCGGGCTGCGGCCCCGCCGCGACCGAGCCCTCGCCGGCCGCGACCGCGACGAGGCCGCCTGCCGGGCCGACCGCATCCGGCCCCGCTCCGAGCGCGGCGAGCGTCGACCCGGGCACGCTCGACCAGCCGGCGGTGCACGCGACGGGGCTGCGCGCGCCCTGGTCGATCGCCTTCGTCGATGCGACGACCGCGCTCGTGAGCGAGCGCGACTCGGCGACCGTCGTCGAGGTGTCGGCCGACGGCAGCCTCGAGCCGCTCGCGCAGGTCGCCGGGACGATGGCGGGCGGCGAGGGCGGGCTGCTCGGGCTCGCCGTGCACGACGGCTACCTCTATGCGTGCACGACGACCGCCGACGACAACCGGGTGCTGCGCGCGCCGCTCTCGGGCGAGCCGGGCGCCCTGCGGCTCGGGCAGCCCGAGGTCGTGCTCGAGGGGCTGCCGCGCGCCGCGAACCACAACGGCGGCCGCATCGCCTTCGGCCCCGACGGGATGCTCTACGTGACCGCGGGCGACGCCTCGCGGCCCGACGCCGCGCAGGACCCGTCGAGCCTCGCCGGCAAGATCCTGCGCGTGGAGCCCGACGGCGCGATCCCCGCCGACAACCCGTTCCCCGGCTCCCCCGTCTACAGCCTCGGCCACCGCAACCCGCAGGGCCTCGCCTGGGACGACGCGGGCGCGATGTACGCCACCGAGTTCGGGCAGAGCACGTGGGACGAGCTCAACCGCATCGAGGCGGGCGCGAACTACGGCTGGCCGGTCGTGGAGGGCGCCGCAGGCGACGCGCGCTTCGTCGATCCGCTGCAGCAGTGGCACCCGAGCGAGGCGAGCCCGAGCGGCATGGCCCACGCCGACGGGTCGCTGTGGATCGCCAACCTGCGCGGCCAGTCGCTGCGGCAGGTCGACCTCGACGATCCGAGCCGGTCGACCGTGCACTGGCTCGCCGAGCACGGGCGAATGCGCGACGTCGTGCTCGCACCGGACGGCGCGCTCTGGGCGCTCACGAGCAACACCGACGGGCGGGGCGCGCCCGCGGAGAGCGACGACCGCATCCTCGTCTTCGTGCCCTAGCGCTCGTCACGGGCGGGCCCGGACACGACCGATGGGGCCCTGCTGCAGGGCCCCATCGGAGTCGGGGTCGAGCGGGAGCGTCAGCTCACGTACCCGTCCATGCAGTAGATGACGTGGCTCAGGTCCTTGTCGGAGCTGTGCCAGTAGGTCCCCGGCGCCGGCCAGGGAATCACGTCGTTCGCGCCGGCGCCGGAGCCGGCCTTCAGCACCAGCAGCGTGTACTGCTGGCCGGCGGGGGGCTCGGGCAGCGTGAAGCTGCCGACGCCGTCGTCGAACTCCATCTTCTCGCAGTCGCCGTAGCCGAGGTTCTCCCAGTACGACTCGTGGTTCATCTCGGCGTGCGGAGGCGGCGCGGCCTGCGCGGGGGCGGCGAGGCCGACGACGGCGAGACCGGCGACCCCGAGGGCCGCGAGTGTCTTCTTCATGGTGTGACTCCTCTTGCGGTGTGATCGTGAGCGGCAGACGCGCACCGCACGTCGGGAGGAGCCCGCGCGGTCGACCCCTTCGTCGGCACCGCTCGGGCGTTATCGTAACAGTGTTACCGCGCGGGATCCTCAGGATTCCATGCAGATCGTCGGCGGCCGCGCACGGCACGTCGACGTGCGACGAGTACAGCGCCGCCTGGTCGCTCGAGGTCGGCGAGGGGTGGATCACGCGCCGCCTCGACGTCGCAGTGCGTGCGCAGGGGTGGTCGCGCGACCTGAGCCTGCGGCGCGACGACGCCGCCCGCTGGAGCGCTGAGGCGCGCGCAGCCGGGACGGTGGCGCTGCCGGCGCCCGGCCTCTCCGCCGACGTCGACCTCGACGCCGCCGTCGACTGCGACCTCGGGCTGTGCCCGGTCACGAACACGATGCCGATCCGGCGCCTCGGCCTGCTCGGCCCTCCGGTCGCCGAGGCGGAGCTCGTCATGGCGTGGGTCGAGGTGCCGAGCCTGCGCGTGCTGCGCAGCGGGCAGCGCTACGGCTCGCACGACGCCGGCCGGGTGCGGTACGCGAGCGGTGACCGCGGCTTCCAGGCCGAGCTGGTGGTGGACGAGGACGGCCTGGTGGTCGACTACCCGGGGCTCGCGCGGCGGGTGGACGAGGAAGCGGCCCCCGGCCGGTGAAGACACCGGCGCGGAGACCGCTTCGTGGTCGGGCTGACAGGATTTGAACCTGCGACCCCTTGACCCCCAGGCGTCCAGACGGCGTCGTCGAGGCCGAAATCCGCGTGATTCCGGGCCTCAGGTCATGCAGCGCACGTCACGAGATGCATGGTTTGCATGATTCTGGTCCCCTTCTGGTCCCCCTCCGCCACCGCCTCCCGCGTCTCCCAATGAGCGGTGCTTCAAGTGCCCGAGCACCCAGATTGATCCGCGCACGAGATTCCGAGGCGGGCCGAGGTTGACCGGGTCGAGGGCGCTCAGCAGCACCTCCGAACCCACTTGCGGCGTGCTGTGACCCGAATCCAACCGCCGCAGATGTCTGGGCGCTCTTGCGATTCCTCGATAGCACCACAATGCCCGGACCTCACGTTGCGATCGAAGTCTCGATCAAGCCCTGCCTATGTGGGGAGGCGGCAACGGCTCCTCGCCGCGGGTAGCCAGCCACATTGTGTGCTCCCGACTGATTGCTTCCTCAGCATCCGCCACCGCCTGCGGCCAGTCCTTAGCGCTCACGCCGCGGAGAACATCTGCTTGAACGGCCAGTTCACCTGCCGCCACCCTGTACGCGGAGGTCAGTTGGGAGTGTTGCTTGATCGCCAGCCAGGCGGCTCCTCCTGCAACGAACGCAGCGACGATGCCGGCGAAGTCGAACGGCTCGTCGCGACCTAGGGAAAGAGCGGCAGCTACGATTGCCAGCAACTCACCAAGAAGAAGCGCATAGCGCCACGCCGTAGCACGGACCTCGTTCTTCCGGGCGTTAGACGAGTACCAGGCGCGCTGTTCTTCTGTCCTTTGTTCGAGATAAGCGTCTCTGCGTTCGGAGAATGAAGATCGACGGAGATCGAGCATGCTCTCTGTGAGCACCGCATCGCCAGGACCAACGTTGATTCGGTCCTTGCCACGTTGCAAGACTTCGCTGACTCGGGTTCGAAGCAGTGCCTCAGCTTCTTGTTCAGTGAGAGTCGGACCGAAAGGCTCTCCCTGGACGGCGAAACGCCATGCGAGTGTCTTGGTTGACTCGGCGACCGCGCGTCCGGCGTACCAGTCGCGTTCGGGCTGAAATCGGATCAAAGCTAACTCGGCTAGTGCGGCTACTACGAACGCGAGAAGCACTACAAGGCCAGAGATGTCGAAACTTCCGATGGCGATGCCCAGCGCCGCGGCGAGCGTTGCGATTAGAAGCGCAACTAGTCGGGAGGCGCTTAGCCGGACGTACGCTGTTTGTCCGCGCCCTGACGCTTCGCTTGCCGCATCGTGGATAACGGGCAACGTGATGCTCCCTGGCCCGCGGGAGTTGTTGTGACTGCTCATCGCGTGCATGTACTCATCGTGTTGGTGGGCATCGACCTACCGCGGCTCGTCGCTGCGATTGCTCGCTCGATGGCATCGTCAAACTGATTGACATCTGCTGGAGTGTTCCAGTCGAGAATTTCAGCGCCGTACTCTGTCAACCCTTCGGGGACTGGGGCGTCGGGATCGATACGAATGCCAATGATGCCCTTTCCCTGTTCCTTACTCCACTGGATCTCTTTCTCGACCCACTCACTTTGGGAGGTCTCCTTCCCGATGAGAACGATTGTGGCCGATGACCCTTTGATCCGCTCCTTGATCTTTCGGCTGATGTAATCCGCGTCCTGGCTCTTCACGGGGTCGAGCAGGTGCCGTCCCGTGAAGTCAACGTTGACGTGCTTGTTGTACGTCATCAGGTTCAAGCCACGGGCTTTCATCTGATCGGCATGCTGGTAACTGATAAAGACTCGACGGGTCATGCGCCCTCCTCGGCGGGAGCGAGCGTTGCCATCTGCTTGCACAACGGACACTTCTTCAGCAGTGCGCCGCTCTTGATGACATATCCGCACTCTCGGCATCGCCACTTGCGGTTCCTGGAACTGTTGGGCACCTTCGAGAGCTCAGCGTCTGTCTGGTAGTACTCGGGGGCGTCTGCCCAGCTAAATCCGGCCTCTCGCCCCCACGACGGATACGCGTAGCCTGATCGAGCACGCGCGAACGCTTCGATTCGCTCGACTTCCCCCAAGTATTCGGCTGTGCGGTCAGGGCGCTCGTCGCATATCCGGCGAAGAGTCGCCACAGTCTCAACATCGATCGGTTTCATCGTGCGGAACTGCGTAGAACAGATCGCTGCTAACGGCTCTGCCAGATCGCTCGCGAGGATGGGGTCTATGAAGTGCATCTTGTCGGCAGCGAGGGCGTAGTCGCGGTTGACCGCACCCTGGGTGCCTTCCGTGTACCAGCCAACGTGGTAATACCCGGAGATCACTCTCCCCTGGTGCGGCTTGCGTGTCGTGAGGAAGAAGATGGTGGCCGCGCCATCGAGAACGATCCGATTTCGCATGGACGGCTCACAGGTGGAGAACAGGCCGTATGTTCCGGTCTCGATGTTTGGGTCGCTCTTGTTATCCGCACGTCGGGTGATCTCGCGAACTGGCCATCGGGCGAGGGGCTCAGAGAAGTAGACAGACAGGTAGCCGCGGCCAGCATCGGGGAGCTCGCGCCACGGGTCGCCAAGGCGACGCGCCGCTGCGCCTCCCTCGTGATCCCGGTTCTGTCGCATAGCTTGATGCTAGGGGTGACCTCTGACACATCCCGGGAGCCACGCTGGGCTGAGCGAAGGAGCTGGTGATGGCCAAGACTGATCTCACCATCCGTCGCGGTGCGGTCATCGTGTTCGAGGGCCTCGATCAGACTGGTAAGTCGACTCAGTTGAACCGCCTCCGTGGCTCGCTCGACGCGGAGTCCACGGTGTTCGCTCACATGCCAAGCGGCTTCACTACGTTCACCGAGCGTGTGTACAGAGCGCTGGAGGGCGAGACCGCTGACGAGAAGCCCAGGTCAGGCCTCGCCCAGCAGCTAGCGCATCTCGCGTGCCATGCGGAGTCGGTGCCTGATCTCAAGCGAGCTGCGGAGACGCGATCTTTGATTCTGGATCGTTGGTGGTGGTCCACCCTCGCTTACGGCTGGTACGGCGGATCAGTGAAGCAGTCAGGACTCCCTGAGTCGAGCTTCAAGGAACTCATCGACACGATCTGGTCGCCAATCATGCCGTCTATTGTGTTCGTTTTCCTCGAACCCCACCACCTCGACCCGAACAACGCTCCGGGCGTACAGGATGGCTATCGAGCACTCTTGGACGAGTATGCCGAGTCCGCGGTTGTCGTCCCGGTAGCGAGCGAAGAAGAGACACACTCGTTTGTGACTGAGACGCTTCTGAATCGCGGACTTGCTGCCCGAGTTGAGAATCGATGAGGCGCGGTGGCCGTCTATCGAGATGTGGAGCAGGCGTTCTTAGCCGAGTTGCATGCCGTTGCTGACTCTGGAGAACTTGTTGAGGTCCGCGGAGAGCGGACCCGCGAGCTGCGGGCGCGACTCATCGAGGTGTCTGACATTCGGTCTCGCCACGTTGTGCTCCCCCACCGAAACAACAACGTTTTTGCCTCGATAGCGGAGAGCATGTGGGTGTTGGCGGGCCGAAACGACTTGAGCTTTCTCAGCGCCTATTTGGAGCGCGCGGTCGACTTCTCGGATGATGGCCTGACATGGCGTGCTGGGTACGGCCTCCGGCTCCGAAGCTGGAACGGCGTGGATCAACTCGCGGAGATTGTGAAGATTCTCCGGAGAGACCCGCTCTCGCGGCGTGCCGTCGCGAGCATCTACGATCCCGATCGCGACTTCGTGGAGAGTCGAGATATCCCATGCAACAACTGGCTTCACTTCCTCATGAGGGATGGGCATCTCGACCTCCACGTGGCTGCCCGCAGCACTGACATATGGTGGGGATTTTCAGGCATCAACGCTTTCGAGTGGACACTACTGCTTGAAGTGATGTCGCGGTGGCTCCGATGTATGCCTGGGCGACTGGTCTTCTTTAGCTCTTCCCTGCATCTCTACGAGCGCCACTTCGACCGGGCTTCACGACTTCTAGCCAGTCAGCCGAGCCCGGCGGCGTCCGACGCGACAGGGCAGCCGCAATTCGACACAGATTGGGAGGACGCCCCCGCGGCGTGGGCCGAGTGGATGCGTCTGGAGGCCGGCATCCGCTCTGGCCAAGACCTCGCGGCGCTCGACTGCAACCTCACCGACCCGCTCCTGCTCGCATACATTCGAATGATCGATCTATATTGGTCCGCGCAAAGTGGAGCCGAACCCAGCGTCCTAGACGACAAGCTAGTTGAACTTGGAGACAGCCGGCTTGCCGCCGCCGCGCGCGAGTATCTCGAACGAACTCAACGGTTGCAGCATTGAGCCCGACGCGCTAGGTAGCTGATGCGAGCGCGTTCGAACGGCCGGCGACCCGCTGGTTGATGCCCCACTTTGGGGGGAAAAACGGCCTTACTGGCGGGCCTTGCGGTGCGAACTGCTGTTTGATCCTGTTGCGACTGCCGACTCCACGCACATTGGGGTGCATTACTCGCGCGTACTTGTCGGTTTCGCAAAACAGGTTCTGGCAGTCAATGAGCGTCAAAGCTCTACCGAATAGATCGTCAAAAACGATGCCTTGATCTTCGAACTGCGCCTGTTGCGTGTCGACCATCCATCGGATGATGTCTTCGGGAGGTACACCATTGAGCTGCGGGAAGCACTTCGCGATACCACTGCGCGCGCCCGGTCCAGGCACGACAAAGTCGTTCTCATCGAAGTCGATCACCGAGGTGTAGTTGAGGTCGATCGCCAGTTGATAAGAGAGGAAAGGACCGAGTGAAGGAAACGTCGAAATCGTCTCAAAGACCTGGCTAAGGGACCTAGCGTGCTCGATCTGCGTGGCAACCCCGGAACGGATCATGTGCTCGGTCAGCAGCAGATGGTTGCGATGCTTCCGAACCGCGCCGAACGGCGGGGGCGGAACGATATACGCCGCAGAGTAAACTCTCTCGCCGGTAGCAATTCTTGCGTCGAGAACCTTGCTGTAGGCATCGACATCGAATGTGGATGTTGTGATCTGACCGAATCTTGATTCCAACGCTTCCCATGTCGATGGCTTGTTGAAGAACCGAAACAGTAGAACGCGTAAGACGAGGTTTTCGGGGTCCTGGGGTCCCTCGTAGGCGATACGTATTAGATCTTGTGATACGCGGTCGGCGGCGCGGTAGGCGTTAGTGAAGCGATACTTGGACAGGACTACGTCATCGGTCCATGGGCCAGGTTCGCCGCGTAGCCTCGCGTGATACACGTGCTGCCGTTCGGCCGCGAAGTGCCAGTAGGACGAAAGCACCTCTGAAACGCCGACGTTGTGCCGACCAACTCTCACGCGCCGCATCATGCCTCCTGTCGGTGCTTACCTCCGGCTCCCACGTGTGTCTAGGTTGTCACGAGGGGGCCGGCAATGGCCGGAGACGCGCCACCGTCGCTTGTGGTTCAGGCGTGCGTTCTCCGCGCGCGAGCGGTTCGACCGGCCATGAGTAGAAGGCTGACTGGTCCGATCCAGAGGAACTTGAAGGCGTTCCAGACGAACAGCAGGACTAGCAGGTAGAGCCACCCGGCGCCGCCGTCGTTGATGATCGTGGTGCAGATCGCGGCGGCGTAGAGGTAGGGCACGGCGAGGAGCATCGCGGGGATGCCCCATTTGAGGCCGCGTCTGGTGCGGATGGCGTTGATGAGCAGGTTGGTGGGTGCGTAGCGGAGTACGCCGTAGCCTCGTGCGCTGAGCGCAACGGATGTGCGGAGCATCGCGGGTCTCTCTTCCTCGTCATAGCGCGACGGTGTTCCGTCGTGGAGGCGGCTATGAACCGAGTGCCCTCAGAGGGGCTGTCCCGAAGGACCCGCGTAGTTGGCGAACCTGCCTCGTCATCCAGCGTACGACGGGCGTGCGACAGAGGGAACCCTGTCGGTGGGCGGGCGTGTACCTCGTCGGTGACCTTCGGAGTGAGAGGACACCGATCATGGCGGCGCTGGCGGAGCAGGTACAGGGTGAGCGGATAGCGCGGGTCGCGCTGTCGATGATCGCCGAACCCAACGACCCGACCACCGGCCGGGTTCTCGCCCATCACAACGGGATCGAGACGCTACGGCTGATCGACTCCGACGACGTGCCCGGCCTGCCGCGCGCCGACGTGCTGATGTGGCGCGCGCGGCTGGCGGCGCGGATCACGCCCGACCTGCCCGATCAGATCGCTCAGGCCGAACGGCTCGGGTTCGGCACACTCATCCCGGCCGACAAGGACTGGCCCGCCGGATTGAACGACCTGGGTGAGCGTGCCCCCTATCTGCTGTGGACGCGTGGGGCGGCTTCGTTCCTGACGACGGCGCTGAGCGATCGCGTCACAATCACCGGCTCCCGAGCCGCCACCTCCTACGGCGAGCACATCACCGGCGAGCTGGCGACAGGTATGGCTGATGAGGAACGCATCGTTGTCGCCGGAGGCGCGTACGGGATCGAAGGAGCCGCACACCGCGCTGTCCTCGCGGCCGGCGGGCAGACGATCGCGGTTCTGGCCGGCGGTGTCGACCGGCCCTACCCTGCCGGACACGGCGACCTACTACGCCGAGTTGGTGAGGTCGGCTTGCTGGTGAGCGAGGTGCCGCCAGGGGCCGCGCCGACCCGGCACAGGTTCATCGCCCGGAACCGGCTGATGGCGGCGCTGTCGGGCGCCACCGTGATTCCCGAGGCCAGTGCCCGGTCAGCGGCGATGACCACCGTCCTCGCGGCACGAGACCTCGACCGAGGTGTTGGGGCTGTGCCCGGTCCGGTGACGAGCGCCGCCAGTAGCGGGACGAACGAGCTGATCCGACAGGGCCAGGCGACGCTCGTCACTCAGTCCAGCGACGTGATCGCGTTGCTTGACGCCGATGCTCCCGGACACCCAGTCTCGCGCTCGGAGGTCGGACGGGATTTCGGTCAGCGGCGGCCGTCACCGGGAACGCCGGGACGCTCGATCTGACCGCCTGGTCCTCAGCCTCACCGCACCAGCCTTGGGCAGCGCTCACAGGCGCGGTGCGGGCCGAGTCACGGCGCTCGGTCGCACTTGTTCCCTCGTCGCGTCATCGCCGGAAAGGGATAGCGCGCGGTTGAGGGCGGCGCGGGTTCGTGCGGCGTCGATCTTCTGGCTGGTGCTTTCCGGCGCCGGCCCGAACGGGCTGCGATTGTCGATGATCTGGTAGCGGTCGCGGTAGGCAGCGACGGTACGCGCGGCGCGTCTCCACGCGTCGCGCTGCTTCTTGACGGTTGGCTCGGTGCCGAGCTTCGTGGCCCAGGGCTCTTTGTCGGTGAGGGCGCTGTGGAGCACGGCGTCGGCGCGCTGTTCGATGAGGTCGCGGCGCTCGTCCAGGGCTCGGCGCATCTCGTCGGCCATCGGCCCGCCAGCGTCAGGGATCAGGCCGGCGATCAGTCGAGGTGGTTTGCGGGTGCGGCCAGACCCGGCCGGTCTGGCCGTAGCGCGTGCGAGTCGGGCGTGGATCACGGAGGCGATGTCGTCGGCATCATCCACGTTGCGGGCGGCGATCAGTCGCGGGAGCAGGGTGTCGAGGTCGTGGTGGTTGGCTTCGGCGTGCCGCAGCTCGGCCGACAGCGCGCCGTAGGCGTCGGAGTCGAGCACGTAGCCGACTTGCTCGGGCGTGAGCCCGGCAGCGGCGAGCAGTGTCGACCAGCGGTCGTGCTGTGCGGCTTGCGCGATCGTGTCGAACTCGGCCGCGAGCTGGGTGATCGATCCCCAGTGTTCGTGCTCGGCGGTGATCGTCTCGTGCGCCGACAACTCCGCGCCGACGTGCTGGAGCACGCCGTACAGGACGCTGCGGGCGGTGGTGTTGGGGTTGTCGCCGGGATGCGGCTCGGTGTGTTCGTGATCGTCGCGGTCGACGGCGACGTAGGCGTGGTTTCGCTCGGCGCCGCGGGTCATCGAGACGTAGAAGTTCTCCCGCGTGGTCGTCGGGGTGACCACGACGTGAGAGGTCTGGGTGGTCACGCCCTGCGCCCGGTGCGCGGTGATCGCGTAGCCCAGGTCCAGATGCTCGGCCACATAGTCGGCAGGTAGGACGATCCCGCCGCCGAACCGGCGCCCGGTTGGGCGGATGCTGACCGATCCGTCCTCGCGGACCTGGGTGATCGTCCAGCGGTCGCCGTTGCGGACCCACCGGAGGCCGTTGCGCAGCCGGCGATCGTTGCGGCGGGTGATGACCAGATCGCCTTCCGACGCGGCAGTTCCATCGTGCAGGCCGACCTCGCGGGTCGGGTTCACTTGGCCGTCGATGATCCGATCCGCCCGCGCCCTGTCATTCAGCGTGATGACTGTCTCGTGGGTCTCGGCGACGAGGATCGACGCGAGGCCGGAGGAAAGATCGCGTCGCCAGGCGCTGTAGGCGGCGTCGATCATCGTCTCGGCGTCGCCGCCGGTAATCCGGCCGTGGTCGATGAGCGTGTCGATCGCTTCGGTGTGGCCGTGGCGGAGCTGTAGCGAGGTGGTCTTCTCCCAGGCGTGGGTGAAGCGGTGCAGGTCGTGAAGCTCAGGTGTGTCGTCGCGGGAGTGGACCAGCAGGCCGAACGCGCCGCCGGCGTCGACCGATTGGAGCTGGCCCCAGTCTCCGACCAGCAGGGCCTTCGCTCCGGCCCTCTCGACCTCGCGGGTGATCCGGTCCAGTGAGGCGCTGCCGGCGAGGGAGGCTTCATCGATGATGACGAGCTGACCCGCCTCGAACGTGGTGCCGTGCATGAGGTGGTTCTGCCACCACTTCGCCGTGTTCTCCGTTGCGATCCCCAGATCGTCAGCGAGGACCTGAGCGGCGACCGCCGAAGGCGCCAGCCCGACCACGGACCCGGCGCCGTGCTCCTTCTCCCACGCTCGGCGCAGCGCGTTCATGGCGGTGGTCTTCCCAGCGCCGGCCGGGCCGACCAGCACATCCACGACCCGACCGGACACGGCGATCGCGGCCAACGCCGCGGCCTGGTCCTCGCCAAGCACCCGGCCGCGCGCGTCGGGCGTGCGGGCGATCCGCTCCACCGTCTCCAACGCCACCGCGGGGCCGGCCGTCGCGTCGGCGCGGGCCAGGAGGCGGTCTTCTGCGGCCAGCAGAGCCTCGGATGAGAACAGCGTCGAGTGCCGGGGACGGAACCGCGTCGTGCCGTCCGGACGGCGGAACTCGAGCGGGCTGGTCGCCTGCTCCGGCGGAGTGAGCCGCAGCGAGGCACGCTCGGCAGCGTCCACGACCAGACCGGTGATCGCTTCGCGGTCTTCGACGCTGGCGAACCGCCAGCCCATCAACTGACGGGACGCTTCAGCGTGCAGGTTCCACCGTGTCCAGGTCGAACGCTTCTCACCAAGCGTCTCCATCACCGCCTGCCCGACCTCGCCCACCACGTCCAGCGGCACGTCGTCGGCGCGGAGCACCCGGCGCGCCTCGGCGCCGCTGGTGAGGGCGCGTGCCCATCCGGTCGCGTCCTGGTCTAGCACACGGCCGGCGCGTTGCCGCCACTCCGCGGTGAGGTCGGCCAGCGATCTGATCTGCTTCTCCGGCCGGGTGGCGAGCGTCGCTTGCGCCCGCAGTTTCAGCACCGTCCGGGCTGAGGGCTGTCGGCCGTGCGTGGCGACGTACTCCGCGATGAGCCGATCCTTCTCGGCCTCGATGTGCCGGGTGCGGGTGGAGAACTCGGCCACCAGCTCGTCGGGCACGCCCTCGATCTCCCACGCCGGGTTCCGGTCCCGCCCCCGTTCCCGCGCCTCCCAGTCCAATCCGAGTGTGCGGGTCATCCGGTCGGCTAGGGCAGCGTTATACAGCTCGGAGACAGCGACGACCGCCGAGTGCATCGGCCGCCCGGCGAGGGTCCGCCAGCGGCCGTCTTGGACGGTCAGCACCTTGTTGCTGATGACGACATGGGTGTGCAGCTGGGGGTCACCGGCCCGGCTGTCGTAGTGATCGAACGCCGCCGCGACGACCCCGGCGACGTCGACGTGCGCAACCGCGCCGTCCGGGCCGGTTGCACCGACACGGGTTGCTGCAACCTCGCGCTCGAGGAACGCAACCAGCTCTGCAACCGCCGCATGATGGGCGTCAGCAATCAGCGACTGCGTGCCCGCGTCCGCGACCGCCCAGATCGCAGAGACCGACTTCGGGACGCTGAACGTGAAGTCGAACCCCGCCACCGCGCGACGGGTGCCGCGCTCTGCCTCCTCTGCCTCGATCGCGGCGACCTCCTGGGCACGAGCGGCTGGCCCGAGTACGGGATCGAGTGCGTTGACGCGCTGCGTGATCCGTTCGGTGATCGACGCGAACTGTTGGTAGGCGCGTCCCAGCGGTTCGCCGGTGATCGGGTCATGGCCCATCCCGATCAAGAGCTGTAACTGGGCCTCCGACACCTGAGCACCCTCGACCAGCTCGCCGCGACCCAGTCGGCCAAGGCCCGAGCCCATCCAGAAGCCCGGTGGCGCACCCGCCTCGGCGTAGTAGCGAGTCAGCGGCGTGCTCAGGCGTCGGTCGCCGTCGCCTGCGGCGACCGACTTCAACAGGTACTTGTACCCATCACCGGCCGACATCACCCGCATCGAAACCGTCACGACATTGAGGTAGGCAACGGCGCACGAGAAGGATCGCACGGGACATGGATGGGAGACTTGAGCGGTGAATCTTGACGAGTTGCTCCAGGTGATGGATCGCGCTGCGGCGAACCTCGCCAAGCTCGACGCGGTCTGGGAGCGAGCCCAGCCGATGCTCCCTTCCGGCCCAAGTCGTGGATCGAGCCGAGAGTATGAGGACCTACGGAGAGCCTGGAGCGTGTTGCTGTCCGGGTTGCCGCCAATCGACGGATGGACAGTGACCGAAGAACTCCCCGATGCGGATGCTGCCGGTCAGGCATTCATCGACTACGCAGACATCGGGGAGCCGCCCTTTGCGCTCATGAACCAGTTGGAGGAACCATCCAACCAGCTTGATGAGTACCGATTCCGACTGGCACAGGCCCGGCGTCGAGCGATCCACGAGCGGCTGGACGACCTCACCTCGACCATCAACGAGACCCTTCCACAGGTAGTGGAATCGGTACCGCGCGATTCAAACGATCGACTTGAGGACCCTACGACGGCGGTAATCGAGGACGCGATCAGCGAGATCGAACGACTGCTCGGAGACACCACCGAGCGCGGCGGACGGTGGACCGACCTTCACCGTCACATGCACTTCGGGCAGGGTCACGACTGGCATGACATCGTTGAGATGGATTGGCCTTCGGTTCGTGCGGACATCGAGGCAGCGAGTCTGGCGGAGTCGGACCCGCTGCCGGTCCCTGGGATCGACCTCGGGGTGGCCGCCTCTGCGAGGCCAGCCGGAGCGGCCAGTACCGGCTTGTCGTGGTCCGCTCTCGATGACGACGGATTCGAGCGATTGCTATTCGATCTCTTACGGGCGTTCCCGCGCTATCAGAACGTCGAGTGGCTGATGAAGACCCGCGCGGCGGATCGAGGACGCGACCTGTCGGCAGAGCGCGTCATCCAAGACGACGGCGGGACTACTCGAACCGAACGGGTCATAATCCAGGCGAAGCACTGGACCACCAAGTCGGTCGGCCCCGCCGACGTCACGGGCACGCTCGCGGCGCTCTCGCTGTGGGAACCGCCGCCTGTTCGTGCGCTCGTCATTGCGACGAGTGGACGATTCACGACGGATGCGGTGGCCGTAGCGGAGAAACACAACGCCGATGGAAAGCTGCCCTTCATCGAACTCTGGCCGGACAGCCGACTGGAAACTCTGCTGTCCCAGCGCCCCGACCTGATAGCGAGCCACGGGCTTCGGCCGTGAGCTACGTATCCAAGAAGTCCCATTCGCTGCCAAGTACCCAACGCAACGCAGAGAGCTTGCCGTTGAGCATTCCGAGCTCGAAGTCCGTGTAGGGCCCGAGTTCCCCGGGCTGGGTGTACGTCTCCTCGACACGCTTGCGCGCTGGGCCAGCTATCGCCTCCAGCCGCTCCAACTCCCCCTCGTCGCCAGCCGCGCGCAGCTGGTACTCGTGTTGAAGGGAGCGGTGGTGCCAAACGCGGTCGAACAACATCTTCTCCGCTTCTAGGATTTCGCCAAGTCGCCGCGGTTCCTCAATGAAGTCGGTCTCCGCGAACAGTTCCTTGATCTCGCTGCCGAAGTGAGAGAGCAGAACATCATTGAGACCGTCGACCCCGAGCGCGTACGTGGACCCTTCCGATGCGAAGGTTGCGGAGACATCGGGGTGGGGTTGCCGCTTGTCGCCGTCCTCCGTCGAGAAGTCGGCGCTGTTCGACGTGACGAATGCGTGGGGGTTGCGCGACAGGTCTGATGCACGCGCGGCGGTTGCATAGAGTTCGATGAGCAACGCATCTGCGACGCTGTTGCGTGACCGATGCAACGGAGCGCGTTTTCGCAGCCCGCGTTCGACCACCCCACGGTGCTCGGCATCGGTTGCTTCGACCCGGCGCCCCGTGCGCAAGAGTTCGAGGACCTCATCGAAGTTGCGCGTTGTCATCGCACCGATCAACGGCACATCGCGTGCCAGGTCGGCAATCACCTCAACGGCGTTCTCCACATCGGTGCCGCCGTAGTCTTCGAGGTCCTGCTTGATGAGCTTGAACCGCTGAGCGACGCTGGCCGTCATCGACGCTTCGATCCGTTCTCGATTTCGCTCGAACTCCTCGATCACCAGTTCGGGAACAAGGAGTTCCACGTCCCGCTGATGCACCAGGAGGCGGAGCGCAACGATCCAGCGCTGCCCGTCACGTCGTTTGGACAGGTCGAGCCACGTCGACGTGTCAACGAGTAGGTGCAGCACGTTTCCCACGGTATAGGCCTACGGGCATCTCGGGCTTGAACGCTGCCGGGCGCTCACTACCCCGGCGCTTCTACCTCGTCTGAAAGACGTGTGATGGCTCTGGGCGCCGAGGGCTCCGGCAGAGAGCCGGCTCAGACGAAGAGGCGTCAGCGAGCAGGACAAGGCACTGCGCCTGTTCATAGTGTGTGAAGAAAGCGACAGAGGGCTTCGCCCGTGGAGCAGGTGAGCGCAGCACCTGGCCGGTGACCAGCACGGCAGCGACTTCCTGTGGGGAATCCGCCGGGGATCACCTGTCAACCGGAGTCCCCATGCTCGACGCTGATCGCCACGACCGCTCCCTGCGTGTCGGCTCGGATATGGAGGCCTCGATCTCGCCGTCGAGTACGGCCTTGGGCGCCGAGGCGACCTGGTTCTCCGAGAACAATGACGAGGTCGCCCTCTTCTTCACCCATCACTGGCCCGACTCCCCCAACCTGGGCGACATCTCCACCAACGACTGGGGCGATGTTCCTCCGGTGGATGTGCTCGCCGGGCGCTTCCAGTGGCATGACGACCGGGACGTGTGCTGACGTCACGACCACAGTGTTGGTGTCCCGGTCGCACGTCCGTCGCCTGGTATCCTGGCTTGGTGAGTTCTCCCAAAGCAGACAGGTCAGGGCTGCCGGTCTACCGGTAGCCCGAGATGCCCCAGTCCTTCCTCTAACGGCCCGCGCCGCCGATAATCCGGCCAGCGTAGAGGCCGTGAGTGACCACGCATCCGAAGCACCGGTAGCGCCACGCGTCTACCAACTCCTCACCTCTTGCTTCGGAAGGCACACTCATGCCTGTTTTGCTCTACTTGCTCGCCGTCGCGGTGTTCGCCCAAGGAACCTCCGAGTTTGTCCTCGCCGGTCTCCTTCCTGGCATCGCCACTGACTTCGAAGTCTCACTCAGTCAAGCCGGGCTCCTCACCTCCAGCTTCGCCCTGGGGATGGTCATCGGTGCCCCGGCCATGGCCGCCGCAGCTCGGCGGGTCTCACCGCGCTGGACCCTCACCGGCTTTCTCGCGCTGTTCATCGCCGCCCACGTCGTCGGTGCGATCACCGACAGCTTCGCCGTGCTGCTGACCTCCCGCATCGTCGCAGCGTTGGCGAACGCGGGCTTCCTCGCTGTCGCGCTCTCGACGGTGACCCGAATCGTCCCGGCCGAGCGGCACACTCGCGCCTTGGCGATCATCCTCGGCGGCACCACCGTGGCGCTGATCGCCGGAGTGCCCGCCGGGGCCTTCGTCGGCGACCTGCTCGGCTGGCGTGCCACCTTGTGGGCGATCGCGCTGCTGTGCCTGCCGGCCATCGTCGCGGTGCTAGCGGCCACGCCTACCCGGCCCTCGGAGGCTGCGGGAGTTGGCGGGTCCCGCTCCATCGGCCGTGAGCTGGCAAGTCTGCGATCGCGCCCGGTGCAGTTGAATCTTGTGCTGGCCGTTCTGGTGAACGCCGCGACGTTCTGCACTTTCACCTACCTGGCCGCGATCGCCACTGGCCCGGCCGGACTCACCGAACGCATGGTGC
This sequence comes from Agrococcus sediminis, assembly GCF_007923295.1. Taxonomy (GTDB): domain Bacteria; phylum Actinomycetota; class Actinomycetes; order Actinomycetales; family Microbacteriaceae; genus Agrococcus; species Agrococcus sediminis. The sequence continues at coordinate 165,390 of NZ_VOIR01000016.1, forward strand.
CGCTGCTGCTGGCCGTGTTCGGTATCGGAGCCTTCCTCGGTGTCTACGTCGCAGGACAGTTCGGTGACCGCCATTGGAGACGCCTGATTACCTACACCGGGCCGCTGCTCATGGCCGGGTGGGCGCTGCTGGCGTTCACTAACGCCAGCCCCGCTGCGCTTTGGGTCCTAACCCTGACCCAGGGCACGCTGTCCTTCGCGCTGGGTAGCACACTGATCGCCAGGATCATCGCCACCGCGCACGCCGCGCCGACGATGGGCGGCTCCTTCGCGACCGTCGCGTTGAACATCGGCGCCGTCATCGGACCCATCGCCGGTGGCTTCGCCATCGAAGCCACCGGCGCGGTCGGACCGATTCTCCTCAGCGCGATCTTGGTGTTCTTCGCCGTCCTTCTGTGGAGCAGCATGTCAGTGCTTTCGCGCCGCGGCGGGGCGATGCCAGCTGCTCAATAGCCGGTGAGTTGAGCAGCGATGACCGGCGCTTCCGTACCACCACCACCACCACCGAGCACCCTGAAACGCGCGCGCTGCTCCGCGCGCTGGACCAGTCCCGGTGGGAGTCGGGCCTGGCCGGCGGGCTTGTGAGGCGTGCGTCCCATGTCGGCGTCGATCGCGCATGAGGCGACGCACGCTGCACGAGCGTTCGGGCCAATCGTGTCGCAAACGTCCACGCACCACGAACCCACGCCGCCGATTGCCCACGACTTCGTGAAGCTGATGTTCGTTCGCTCAGGATCGCTGATCCTGTTCAGCGAGTTCGGCCAACAGCCGGCCACCCTGGGCGACGTGGTGATCCTTGCCAGCAACACCCTGTGCGGTGGCGAACCGGAAGGACACGTCACGGTCACCACGGTCTACCTCGACCCGGACTACATCATCGATCAGGTGTTCTGGCAGTACGCGGCCGTGCTGTCAGACAGGCTGCACGCGCAGCAGTTCGCTGAAAGGTTCTACAGCGAGGCCGCTCAGTTGATCCGTCTCGGTGAGGACCGGGCAGGAATGCTGATGCCGTGGCTGGACGAGTTGGTCGCCCTAACGATCGAGGACCGTCCGATGGAAACCTTCCATCGGGTGCAGGCGTTGTGGTTCTCCGTCGCTCACGTCCTGACCCCGTTCGTCACGACGACACCGATCCGCGAATCCTCAACCCAGCGCGAGACGACCTGGCCTACTCAGCCACGGCGACGAGGCTTCTCGCCGTTACGGGCCGAGGCACGGAGAGCCGCCGAACTGTTGCGGGCGGACCCTACGCGTCGGTGGTCGGTGACCGACCTGTCCCGCGAGGTGCATCTGTCGAAGTCGCAGCTTGGCCGCGTGTTCGTGGAGGCGTATGGGAAGTCGCCGATCGCGTATCTGACGATGCTGCGAGCGGAGCGGATGGCGGGTCTTCTGCGCACCACAGACACTCCGATCGCGGTGATCGCCCGTGAGGTGGGATGGAACGATCCTGATTTCGCGGCCCGTCAGTTCCGTCGTAGCATCGGCGTGACGCCGAGCCACTACCGGGCCATCGCCCGCGCGCGTGCCACCACCACCGGGTCCCGATGAAACGGAGACTCGGCGGTGTCATGCGGTACAATCGCGTCCATGCATTTGTACTTCCTGTGACGGCTGAGTAGGCCCACCGCGCTCGTTGAGTAATCCGAGTCTGCGGCGGCCGCTCGTTCTGACCCCTCTGGGGGTCGCCGTCATTTGCGTACCTACCTGCCTGTGGCTGGTGGTGCGTCGTCTCGAAGGACTTCAATGCTCACCCCGACGAACCGTCATCCGGCGCGCCAACGCGCCCAACTCATCGCTTCCGACGTGTCTTTGATGCGCGGAGCCACGCCCGTTCTCCATCATGTCGACCTCACCCTCACTTCCTCATCGCGTGTCGCGATCGTGGGAGAGAACGGGCGGGGAAAATCGACGCTCCTACAGGTGCTCGCTGGCGCCCTGGTCCCGGACAGCGGAACGGTCCAACGCATCGGCACGATCGGTGTTGCCGAGCAAGAGATGACCGCCACTGACAGGCGAACTGTTGGGCAGGCGGTCGCGGAAGCGATAGCCGAACCGCTGGCCGCGTTGGCGACACTTGACGCCGCAGCTCTCGCTCTTGCGGATGGCACGGACCGGGCGGCGGAGGAGTACGCGGCCGCGTTGGAACGTGCCGAAGCGCTCGATGCGTGGGATGCCGAACGGCGCGTGCAGATCGCGCTCGATGCGCTCGAAGCGGAGACGGACTCGACCAGGCTTCTCGCAGACCTCTCGGTGGGACAGCGGTATCGGGTACGGCTGGCGTGCCTCCTGGGCGCCGATCACGATTTTCTACTGCTTGATGAGCCCACCAACCACCTCGATCGAAGTGGGCTTGAGTTCCTGACCGCGCAGCTCCGAGCGCGGAGCGGGGGCGTTGTCGTCGTCAGCCACGATCGCGCGCTGCTGTCCGACATCGCGGAGACCATCGTCGACCTCGACCCGACGCCGGACGATCGTCCGCGCGTGTACGGGAACGGCTATGCCGGCTACCGGGAGGGACGCCTGGCCGAGCGGGAACGCTGGGAACAGGACTACGACCGCCAACAGGCCGAGCATGCCCGGTTGCAGGACAGTCTCAGCGCTGCGCAGAACCGGCTCGTCTCGGGGTGGAGACCAGAGAAGGGCACCAACAAGCATGGGCGAGCCACCCGAGCCGGTGGGCTTGTGCAGAACGTGCACCGACGCCAGGAAGCACTCGAAGCCCACGCCGTCACCGTGCCGGAACCGCCTCAGCTCTTCCGGTTCCCCGACCTCCCCACACGAACTGGCGCGGTTCTCCTCAGCGTCGATCACATCAGCGTCGCCGGGCGGTTGAGCCGGCCAGTGTCGTTCTCACTCTCCCACCGCGGCCGTCTCGTAGTGACCGGCCCGAACGGTGCCGGTAAGTCAACACTGCTGAGCGTGGTCGGCGGTGAGCTGGCTCCGGACACGGGAGCGGTTCGAACGCCTCGGAGCACGCGACTGGGCTTTCTCCATCAGGAGACGACCCTGCCGCCTGATCGGAGAGCGAGCGAGGTGTACGCCACACACGTCGGCGCGCTCGTGTCCGAAGGCACTTTGCGGGAATCAGATGCGATCGGCCTCTCTCAGCTTGGTCTCCTGCGCCCGCGCGAGGCGGGCAAACGAGTGGGCGAGCTCTCGATGGGGCAGCAGCGCCGGCTCGATCTGGCGCTCGTACTCGCGATGCGCCCGCATGTGCTGCTCCTGGACGAACCCACCAACCATCTTTCAATCGCGCTCGTTGACGAACTCACCGACGCGCTCGGAGCGACCGCAGCGGCGGTCGTCCTGTCAACGCACGACCGGCAACTGCTCCGTGACGTTGACGGCTGGCCGAGCCTCGGACTGACGTCGATGGTCGAAGGCGAGGCGCTGGTATGAGCGAAAAGAACCTCAACCGGATACGTGCCCTGCGGCCACTGGCTTCGCGGGACTATCGGCTCCTGTTCGCCGCGGTCGGCATCGAGGTCTTCGGCACCGGGATGTGGACCATCGTGATGGTCTTCCAAGTGCTCGCGCTCGATGACAGCCCGCTCGCGCTCTCAGCGGTCGCAACAGGTATGAGCTTGGGCCTGTTCGCCTTCTCGATCCTGGGTGGCGTTGTCGCCGATCGGTTCTCCAAACGCCGCATCATCATCACCGTGCAGGGATGCACCGCGGCTGTGATGACCGTGGTGGCAGTCCTGTCCCTCACCGAGACGGTCGAACTGTGGCACGTCGGCGTTGCCTCATTCGCGATGGGCGCAGGAAGCGCATTCTTCTACCCCGCCTACAGCGCGTATCTGCCCCAGGTGCTTCCGCCTGAGCAGCTCCTCGCCGCGAACGGGCTCGAAGGCGCTCTCCGACCCTCAATGGGGCAGGGGCTCGGTCCCGCCCTCGGCGGAATCGTCGTCGGCATGTTCTTCCCCGCCATCGGGGCCGTCATCGTCGCAGCCTCGTATGCGATCGCGTTCATCCTCACTCTGTTCCTCAGCCGACGCGACGAGCTGACCACGGTCGCTTCTCCGGAGCAGCACACGAGCGTGTGGGGTGACCTTCGAGCAGGCGTGAACTATGTGGTTCACACACGCTGGTTGCTCTGGACTCTGGTCTTCGGCTCCTCGCTCGCCCTCATCATCCAGGGACCGATCGAAGTGCTGCTGCCCTTCATTACCCGAGACAGATTCGAGGACGCCGAATCCACGTTCGGCTTCCTCCTCGCCGCATTCGGCATGGGCGGGGCGATCGGCTCACTCGTTGTGTCATCGCTGAAACTCCCGCGCCGCTACCTCACATTCATGATCGCCTGCTGGGGCGGCGGAACCCTCCCACTCGCGGTCATCGGCGTCGCCGACAACCTGATTCTCATGCTCGCAGCGCTGTTCATCGTCGGCGCAGCGACCGGAGCCGGTGTCGTCATCTGGGGAACCCTGCTGCAACGTCTGGTGCCGCTCGACATGATCGGCCGAGTCGCGAGCCTCGACTTCTTCGTCTCGATCACCTTCATGCCTGTCTCGATCGCGATCGCAGGACCGCTCTCGCTGCTCGTACCCATCCCCGTGATCTTCATCATCGCCGGTGTCGCTCCACCCGTACTTGCGCTGATCGCGATGCTGATGGGACGCATGCGCGAAAGCGAGATGGAACGCCCAATGGACGAACGCTGAGATGCGGCTGTCCGGGTCAAGAGCATGTTGGGATTCGAGGCACACGAGCAAGGCGTGCGCTCACCCATCACGGCCTTGACCCGGACCGAGCACCATCCGATCGCTCCGGTGGCGTACGACTGCATCAAGGTTGTCATCGTTCGCTCTGGGTCCGTGGTGCTGTTCAGTGAGTTCGGGCAGAGACCCGTTTGTATTGGCGATGTTGTCGTGCTCGGCGCGAATGTCCTGTGCGGGAGTGAGCCAGAAGGCCACGTCACGACGACCACCGTCTTCGCGGACACCGATTACCTGGTCGACCAGGTGTTCTGGCAGCACGTCGGGTTGTTGCAAGATCGACTTGAAGCACAGGACTTCTTTGCGACGACTTATGCCGAGCCAGCCCAGGTTCTCCGACTTGGCGAGGATCGGGCGGGGATGTTGATGCCGTGGCTGGACGAGTTGGTCGCGCTGAGCGTTGAGGATCGACCGGTGGCGAACTTCCATCGGATACAAGCGTTGTGGTTCTCGGTCGCTCACGTCCTGACCCCTTTCGTGAAGGTGACACCGGTGCGGGAGTCCTCCACTCAGCGCGTGAGAACCTGGCCTACTCAGCCGCGGCAACGGGGATTCTTGCCGCTACGGACTGAGGCACGGAGGGTCGCTGATCTACTTCGGGCGGACCCGGTGCGTCGGTGGTCGGTGACTGACCTTGCCCGCGAGGTGCATCTGTCGAAGTCGCAGCTTGGGCGGGTGTTCGTGGAGGCGTATGGGAAGTCGCCGATCGCGTATCTGACGATGCTGCGAGCGGAGCGGATGGCGGGTCTTCTGCGCACCACGGACACTCCGATCGCGGTGATCGCCCGTGAGGTGGGATGGAGCGATCCTGATTTCGCGGCCCGTCAGTTCCGTCGTAGCATCGGCGTGACGCCGAGCCACTACCGAGCGATCGCCCGCGCGCGTGCCGCTACCGGGGCCGGGTGAAACGCGCATCGAGCCGGGTCATATCCGCAGGATCGGCCGTCTCCACCCCACTGCTTCCGAGCGCCCCGGTAGTCCAGTAGAGATTCGTCGGGTTCGTCGCGGAGCCTGACGGTCGCCAGTCTCGTTTCCGTCGTCCGTCTCGTCTTCCTGATCCGCCCGGCGTACCTCGTGGTCGCACGGCTGCTCCCTCTGGGCGTGGCCCAGGCGGAGGGAGGTCAGGCGATGGCTATGAGGAACGAGACGAGGGAAGCGAAGCTCGAAGCTCTCGAAGAACGCATCGTGCGCTCGGTCGAGGAGCTGGTGTCGGGTGAGGACTGGCGGCGGGCGATGGAGTTCGCGGCGCGGTTCCGGTCGCGGTCGTTCAACAACACGCTGCTGATCTGGGCGCAGCACGTGGACGCCTACGAGCAGGGCCGGGTGCCGACGCCGACGCCGACGTGGGTGGCTGGCTTCCAGGACTGGAAGAAGATGGGCCGCTGGGCCGAGGCCGGCGGCGGGTATGAGATTCGTGCGCCGGTCAGGGTGAGGTTCGCGACGGCGACGCCGAAAGACCCGGCCTCGTGGCGGCGCCTGTCAAAGGGTGAGAAGCCGCGCCCGGGCGAAGTCGTGCAGCGTCGGATCGTCAGCGTCGTCCCGGCCCATGTCTGGGATGTGTCCCGGACTCACGGTGCGGAGCTGCCGGAACTGCCGACCCCGAAGCTGCTGGAAGGCAAAGCACCCGTCGGCCTGTGGGAGGGGCTGGCTGCGCAGGTCGAGTCGCTGGGGTACGAGGTGCTGCGGATGCCGGACGCCGACGCGATCCGCGGCGCGAACGGCATGACCGACTACGAGACCCGTCAGGTGCTCGTGCGCACGGACATGGACCCGGCCGCGCAGGTGAAGACCCTCGCGCACGAGCTGGGCCATGTCCGTCTGCACGGGCCGAACCAGCAGGAAGCGCGCCAGCATCGCGGGATCGGTGAGGTCGAGGCCGAGTCCGTCGCGCTGATGATCGCCGCTGCACATGGCATGGACACCAGCGACTACGCGATCCCCTACGTCGCCGGATGGGCGGCCAACGTGGACGGCAAGGACCCGGCGCAGGTCATCCGGGACACCGGCGAGAAGGTCCGGCGCACCGCGACCGAGGTCCTGGGCCAGCTCGACACGATCCAGCTCGGCAACGGCAACCCGACCTCGCTGCGACTCGACCAATCCGACGTCGAACAGTCTGGACCTGCGCGAGCGCCGGAACCGGGACCGCGGGTCGAGCCGCTGCCGGTGCGTGAGCCGCGGACGGTGCAGGCGGTGCCGGAGCAGGGGCTGTGATGGTCGCCCCCTCGGCGTTCGCTGCCCTGTTCGACCGGCTGGACGGTCTGCCGTTGCCGGTCGCGGCGCGCGAGCTGGCGAGGGCCGGAGTGCCGGTGTTCCCGTGCGTGCCGGGCGAGAAGACGCCCCTCGTCCCATCCGGTTTCCGCCGTGCGACGACCGATCCGCGACGGGTGGCGGGGTGGTGGCGGTGGCAGCCGGGCGCGAACATCGGCATCCCGACCGGCGCCGCGTCAGGTCTGGTCGTGATCGACGTGGATGTGCACGGCGTCGACGGATACGCGGCGTACGCGCGGGCGGCCCGCGCGGGTCTGATCCCGGCGCCGCTGGCGACGGTGACCACACCCACAGGCGGGCGGCACGCCTACTTCCCGGCCATCCCAGCCAAGGTGCAGCGGTCATGGGCGGTCGGCAAGGCCGGCGTGGATTGCCGCGGGGACGGCGGCTATGTCATCGCCCCGCCCTCGCTGCTGCGGCTGGACGGCGCCTCGGTCTCGTACCGGGTCGAGCAGGTCGCTTCCGGTGCGGTGGAGCCGGTGGATGCGGGGCGGCTGCGCGACTTCCTCGATCCGCCACCGCCGCGTCGCCCGGCGCGGGAGGGCCAGCCGGTAGCCGGGCGGGAGGACGCGGACCGGCTGGCGGCGTGGCTGTCCCGGCAGGTCAAGGGCGACCGGAACTACAAGCTGTTCTGGGCCGCGTGCCGTCTGGCCGAGGGCAACGTGCCCGTCGCCGATGCCCTGGATGCGCTGGTGCGCGCCGAGCAGCCCGACTTCGGGGAGCGGGAGATCACCCGCACCGTCTACAGCGCCTATCGCAGCGTCGGCGTCGGAGCCGCCCGCCGGGAACGCACCGCGGCACCGGCGAGCCCGCCTGCGGGCGGGCTCGCTCGACGTGACCCAGGGCTCCGAGTGGACGCGGCAAGGGGTCTGGGATGAACAGGGTACGGGGGCGGCGCTGGGCGGTGGTCACATCGGTTGCCGGGACGGTGTTCATCGCGGCCGGCGCGTTCTGGCTGTCGTTCACCGCGTTGGCGGACCTCGCCCGCCGCTCCGGGATCGGGGCCGGGCAGGCGTGGGCGTGGCCGCTGATCGTCGATGGCGTGATCGTGGTGTCCACGGTCGCGGTAGTCGCGCTCGCCGGCGAGAAAGCGGCCTGGTACCCGTGGACGTTGCTGATCGGCGGCGCGGCGGTGTCGGTGACGGCGAACTCTCTGCACGCGGTCGTCGCCGCAGACGCCGACGTTTCCGGCCCGCTCGCGGCCGCGGTCGCTGCGGTGCCGCCGGTGGTGCTGCTGGCGATCACCCATCTGACCGTCGTCCTGACCCGATCCGCAGCGCGTCCTGCCGATGCACCAGCGATCACAGACGCGGTTGAGCGTGTCCCGGTTGTGGCGGCACAGATCGAGACCGAACCCGCCGTGCCCTCGCCTGCCGGGTCCGGCGCCGTCGAGGCCGATGAGGACGGTGGGCTGGATCGTCGGGCGCGGGCGGCGGAGCTGCGCGAGCGGGAGTGGTCGAACAAGGCCATCGCCCGGCACCTGGGGGTGCATCCCTCGACGGTCGGCCGGTGGCTTCCCCGTCCCGAGCATGCCGACGCGCACCACAGCGATGAGGCCGACCCGTCCGGGTCCGAGCCCGTGAGGCAAGGAGCCACGCCATGAGCGACCAGGACCAGACGAACCCGGCGGAGCAGCACCACCGCCATCGCGAACCCGAACAGGCTCCGCAGGCGCGGACGACGCCGACCCCTGCCGAGGATGCGGAGGCGCCGGGAACGCCGGACGCGATCAAGGAGGCCGCGTCCCGCAGAGCCGCGAAGGAGAAGCTGGCGCAGGTGCGGGGCCGGGGCGTGGACTGGGTGCGTCCGAGTGACCTGTTCGCCCACGGCGGCGGGGCTCTGTCCCGACGCGGCATCGACGTCACCGCCGCGGGGAACCGCAGGCTGCGCGCCCCGATCGACAAGGGCGCCCGATGGGTCGCAGAGCGGGCGCGCCGCCTGCCGCCATTGAGCGCGTTCGGGCGTCGTGGCGGCACCGATCGGGGCCAGGCCCGGTCCGGGGTCGGGATGCGGTAGCAGGTGGGGTGAGTCGTGGACGCCGGGCTGGCAGAGGTGAGACCCGCAGGAGCCTGCGGGCGCACCTGCCCGCCAGGAGGTGCCTCGACCATGACCGACAACACCAGCACACCCGGCACGACGAACACCAGCGAGTCCGGTGAGGACTATCGCAGCAGCGAAGGATTGCGCGCCCTGCTGCACCGGCTCCACTCCGCGGGGCGTGGCGCGTGGGAGCAGGACCCGGTGGCGGGCGAGCTGATGGCGTTCGCGGCCGAGAAGTACGCGGCCCTGGCGCACAAGCATCGGCTCGACCCGTGGGAGGCCGCGTCAGCGGCGTTCGACGTGATGCGCACGAAGGCCGCCCGCACCGCGGAGGACCCGTGGGCGGTCGTCACGCACGCGGTGCGGATCACCTGCATCGCCGAGGAACGCGGCCAAGGGCTGCTGTGCTCGACCCATCAGGCGCGCCGGCCCCGCTACTCGGTGTTCCACGACCCCGAACGGCTCTCCGACCGGGAGAACCCGTTGGACGACTACCACCCGGCCTTCCAGGTCACCGATCCGCACGACGGCGACGGGCACGATAGCGAGGTTGAGCGGGATGGGGCAGAGCCGACGTCCGCCACGGCGGCGGTGGAGGATGCGATCACGCTGCTGGTGCTGCTGGGCTGGCCGGCCGAGACCGCGCGGACGGCGGTGGAGCATGTCTGTGGGGCGCTGACCCGGGTCGGGAACCGGCACACCGCCTACGAGACGTTGCGGCGCGACAAGCATGCCCGCGCCTTGCTCGACCTGTCGGGCCGGACCTGGGCGGTGCTGCTGCGTGCGCTGCTGGGCAGTCCGCTGCCGGAGCTCGCGGCGACCGGCGCGGGACGCGGCATGCTTTTGCGGCTGCTGATCGGCGAGACGCTCCCGGTGCTGTTGCGCGACGACGACCTCGTGCTCACCTTGTCGCTGGCCGCGCCCGGCACGAACACGCGCGGCACCGACACGTCGCGGGGTGCGCGATGAGCGCACCGGCGGGGCGCATCGAGCTGGAGCGGACGGTGGACTCCATCACCATCGGGCGCCGGCACCGCACCGACCTGGGCGACCTCGACGCCCTGGCGGCGTCGATCGAGCGGGACGGCCTGTTGCAGCCGCCGACGATCACCCCGGACGGGACGCTGGTGTGCGGGGCGCGGCGGCTCGCGGCGATCAAGCAGCTCGGGCACCGGCGGGTCAGCGTGTGGGTGCGCTCGGGCATCTCAGACCGGCTCGGGCATCTGCTGGCCGAACAAGACGACAACCAGCTCCACAAGGCCCTCAGCCCGATCGAGGCCGCCGGGCTGTATCGGGAGATCAAGGAACTCATGGCCGAGGACGCCGCCCGGAGGAAGGCGGCCACCCAGTTCCAGGACGGGCACGAGCCCGGAAAGCATGGTCCCGCCGATTCGGCGGGACCACCAGCACCCGGCCAGCTCGGGGATGCACGCGCGCAGGCGGCGCGCATGGTGACCGGCTCGTCCTCCTACACGCGGCTGGAGCAGATCGGTTTCCTGCAACACCTGGCCGACGACCCCGCCGTCCCGGAGGTGCTGCGCGCTCAGGCCCGCGACGGGCTGGCGCAGATCGAGGCCGGCGCGCCGGTCAACCCGATCTTCCAGCGTCTCCAGGATGCGCACGCCGACGCCGGCGCCGACCGGGATCGGCGGCTGCATGAGTTGGCCGACGAAGCACTGGCCCGCGTCCATGCCGCCAAGCGCGGCAAGGCCACGAAGCCGGCCGCACCGTCTCGTCGCCCGGTCGACGCGGACGAGGAGCCGGCGCGGTTCTCGGTGCGTGCGTTCGTGCTGACCTGGGGCGAGCTGGAAGCGTGGTGGACGCACTACGACGTGGACGAGCTGGCGGCCGAACTCACCGATGAGCAGATCGAAGTGTTCTTCGCCGCCGTCGAGGGCACGGTCGCGTTTGCCGACCGGCTCCGCACCGCCCGCGCCGGCGCACAGCCGGACCGGCCGCTGCTGCGCGCCCTCTGAACCCCCGCCCGACGCCGCGAGTCGCGGGCGGGCTCACCTCGCGGGTATGAAGACGAATCTCGCCTCCTGGTCCCGTGGCCGGCTGATCGCCGTGATCGCCGCCGGGCTCGTGCTGCTGCTCCTGGTCGGCGTCGGCGTCTACGGGCTCATCACCGGCCCGCGGCCACCCGAGGACCGCGCACCCGACCCTGCGCCCACGGTCACCGCACCGGGCGAGACCGAGCCGGCGGCGCCGGGTCCGCCGCGGGTCGTTCCCTCGCACGACCCGGACGAGTTCGCCCGCAACGTCGCGGAGGCGCTGTTCGGCTGGGACACCGGTTCCGGGCTGATGCCGCTGGACTACACCGCCGGACTCTTGGAGGTCGGCGACCCCTCCGGCAGCGAGCAGGCGGGCCTCGCGTCGGACATCGCCGGCTATCTGCCCTCCCGCGAGGCGTGGATCGAGCTGCGCCAGTACGCCACCGCCCAGCACCTCACGATCGAGCGGTCGTTCGTGCCCGAGGCGTGGGATCAGGCGGTCGAGCAGGCCCAGCCTGGGCAGCTCCCTCCCGGTGCCACCGCGGTCACGATCGAGGGCACCCGCCACCGCGCGGGCGTCTGGAACGGCGAACCCGTCACCGCGGAGCAGTCGGTGTCGTTCACCGTGTTCCTGGCCTGCCCGCCGCCGGCGCCGCAGTTCCGCAGCGGCCTATGTCATGTGCTGCGCCTGTCCCAGCTCGACAACCCGCTCCGATAGCCGGAGGTCCGTGCCGTGTTGAAGAAGGTCGCCGCCGTCGTTCTCGCGCTGGTCCTGCTGGGTCCCATGCTGGGGCTGGTCGGAGTCGGCGTGCTGATGAATCCCGCCGCCGCGAACTGCGTCGTGCCCGGCGGCTCCGTCACCATAGGAGACGTCCCGGAGTCGCTGACGGTCACCACCGCCGAGGGCACCACGCTCACGCTGAACACGACCCAGCTCACGCACGCGGCCACGATCATCACGATCGGCGGCAGCATCGAGGGCGTCGGCCGTCACGGCATCACGATCGCGCTGATGGCCGCGCTGACCGAGAGCACGCTGCGGCAGTTGGCGAACACCGGCGCCTACCCCGAGAGCGGGAACTACCCCAACGACGGCAACGGCAGCGATCACGACAGCTTGGGGCTATTTCAGATGCGGCCGCAGTCGGGCTGGGGCACCGTCGCGGAGCTGATGGACCCGACCTACCAGGCGCGGGCGTTCTTCGGCGGGCCGACCGGCCCGAACTACCCGAGCCCGCGGGGTCTGCTGGACATTCCGGGCTGGCAGCAGATGGACCCCGGCGAAGCAGCCCAAGCGGTCGAAGTCAGCGCCTACCCGGACCGCTACCGCAACTATGAGCCGGTCGCCGAAGCTATCCTCGATGCCCTGACCGGCGCATCCGGCGACGGAACCGGCTCGGCCGGCGCCGCTGTGACGGTCGTGGCGGCGGGTCCGGTGGCGCAGTCCGCGCGCGTGGTGTTCCCGCTCCCGGAGGGGACGTGGGTGCTCACCAGCGAGTTCGGGCCGCGCATCCATCCGATCACCGGAGCGCCGTCGTTCCACACCGGCACGGACTTCGCTGCCCCGGACGGCACCCCTATCCTCGCCGTCGCGGACGGCACCGTGACCGTCGCGGAGTTCTCCGACGGCTACGGCGGACTGATCGTCATCGAGCACCAGATCGGCGGGCAGACGGTCGCGACCGCCTACGCCCACATGTGGCAGTCCGGCATCCACGCCTCAGCCGGTGACCGGGTGGTCGCCGGGCAGCACATCGGCGACGTCGGCAGCTCCGGCAACTCCACAGGACCGCATCTCCATTTCGAGGTCCGGCCCGGCGGCACCAGCGGCGAGGCCGTCGATGCCGCGGCGTGGCTCAACGCCCACAACGCCGCCGACCTGCCCGAAGCCGCGGTCGGCGCCGCCGCCGGATGCGACACCGCCGGCGGCACGGCGGGTGAGCCCGCCCCGGTCGACGGCGACCCTGACCGGCTCGTGGACGATCCCACCAGCGACGGGCAGATCACCGCCCGGATGGTGCACCTCATGGCCCAGGCCCGCGCCGGGTTCCCCGACACCGGCTGGGCCTGCTACTCGCCCCGGCCCGGCACCACCTCGGAGCACCCGCTGGGCCGCGCGTGCGACATCACCTTCGGTAACCCGATCGGGACACCTCCGACGCCCGCGCAACTCGAGGACGGGTGGCGGGTGACGAACTGGATGAAGGACCACGCCGAACCCTTGGGCGTGGAGTACCTGATCTGGCAAGGCAAGATATGGTCCCTCGCCCGCGACGGTGAAGGCTGGCGCGACTACGACGGCGGCGGGATGCACGACCCCGGCGACGTGACCGGCGGACACTTCGACCACCTGCACGTCACCGTCAAGGCCGGTGCGTGATGGACGTGTTCCCCGACTTCGATGGCCTGGCAGGGATCGGTGACCTGGAACAGGTGATCGGCGCGCTGCTCACGATCGTGCTCATCGTCGCGGTGCTGATGGTGGTGGTCTCGGCGATCTGCTGGGCGCTGGGCGCCTCGCACGGCAACCACTCCCTGGCCTTCAAGGGCCGGGTCGGGGTACTCGTCGGCGTCGGCGCGGCCGTCCTCGCCGGTGCCGGGGTGGCGTGGGTGAACTGGCTCATCGTCCTCGGCCGCCAGCTCTGACCGGCACGCCCGGAGCGGCCCGCCCCGTTCGCAGGGCGCGGGCCATTGTCGTGTCGGTGCGCGCTCAGGGTGTGGCTGGCTCACCTCGCCGCTGAACCAGCCATCTGCTCAGCGAGGGAGTAACCGCCGTGATCGACATCGACCCCAACAGCTCCGGCCTGCCCGGCATCGAACAGCTCCGCACCATCGTCGGCGCCGTGATGACGATCGGCCTCATCCTCAGTGTCCTGGCGCTGATCGTGTCCGCGATCGTCTGGGCATACGGCGCCAACAGCTCTAACCCGCATCTGTCCGGGCGAGGCAAGCTCGGCGTGCTGATCTCCTGCGGCGCGGCGGTGATCTGCGGCGCAGCGGTGACGCTCGTGAACTTCTTCTGGGACGTCGGCCAGGCCGTCTGAGGCCCGCACAGCAGGAGATTCGTGATGGGTGTCTGCGATGTGCCGATCATCTCGTCCGTCTGCGATGTGGCCGGCGAGGCGGCCGCGACGGTCGTGGCGGCCCCGTTCGACTGGCTCGCCCAGGCGATGGGCGGCGCGGCCGGCTGGCTGATCGAGGCGATGTGGACGGTGTTCGACACGACCACCCTGGTCGATGTCACCTCGCCCGGGTTCACCAGCGTCTACAACCTGATCTTCGGCATCGGCGTGTTTCTGGTGCTGATCTTCTTCTGCCTGCAACTGATCACGGGGCTGGTCCGCCGCGACCCGACCGCCCTGTCCCGGGCGGCGCGCGGCGCGGCGAAATCGGTGCTCGGTGCGTTCGTCGTGGTCACGCTGACCGCGCTCGCGCTGGAAATCGTGGACCAGCTCTGCATCGGCATCATCCAGGCGTCCGGGGAGACCACCGGGACGATGGGCGACAAGATCATCCTGCTCGCCGCCGGCCTGACCGGCATCAACATCGCCGCTCCCGGTGTCGGGGCGATCGTCACGATCTTCCTGGCTGGGCTGATGATCGCCGCGGTCTTCATCGTCTGGTTCTCGTTGTTGATCCGTAAGGCGTTGCTGCTGGTGGCCGTGGTGCTGGCGCCGATCGCGTTCGCCGGTGCGTCCTGGGATGCCACCAAAGGATGGATCGGCAAGTGGGCGGCGTTCGTGATCGCGCTCATCATCAGCAAGCTGGTGCTCGTCGTGATCTTCCTGCTGGCGATCACCCAGATCGCCACCCCGATCGAGGCGGACATCGCCGCGGTCACCGAGCCGATCACCGGCATCGTCCTCATGGGGATCGCGGCCTTCGCCCCGTACATGGTGTACCGGTTCGTGTCGTTCATCGGGTTCGACCTCTACCAGCAGATGGGCACCGAGCAGGAGGCCAAAAATGCCCTCAACCGGCCCCTGCCGGTGCCGTCCAAGCCCCAGGGCGGCAGCGAGCCGAAGAAGGTTCTCGATGACCCCCAGGGCGGTGCCCCGCAGGGCGGGCCTGGCGGCGGACCGGGCGGCTCGCCGCCGCGCACCCCGGCGCCAGCCGCTGGCGGTGGCGGCGGCGCAGGCGCGGCCGGGACAGGAGCGGGCGCCGGGGCAGGCGCGGGTGCGGGGGCCGGGGCGGGGGCTGCTGCGGCGGGTCCCGCGGCCGCGGTCGTCGTCGGTGCGCAGGTCGCCAGGGGAGCCGCCGAAGCCGGCCCGAAGGCAGGCAAGGCGGTCGCGGGCCAGGCAGAGACCGCCGCGAGCGGCGCCGGGGGCCAGGGCGGTGGTGGTGGCGCTGCGCCGTCGAAGACGCCTCCGCCACCCTCCGCGCCCCAGCCGCGCACGCCCGCACCGTCCAAGCCGGCGCCGCCGCGCACCGGGAAGGAGTGACGCATGTCCACGGAACGGAAGGCGCCCGGGAGCAGGCTGACCCCGGTGAAGTTCTCCCGCCTCACCCGGCGAGGGGTGTTGCTGGGCCTGTCGGTCTCCCAGCTCGTCGCCGCCGGCGTCGGCGGGCTGACGCTGCTGGCGGCGTTCTACGCCGGCGCGGGGATGCTGCTGGCCTACACCGCCCCGATCTGGGTGCTCGCCGCGGTGCTGACCTGGGTGCCCATCGCCGGGCGGCCGATGGTCGAATGGCTCCCTGTCGTGTGCTGGTGGCTGTGGCGGACCACCGGCGGGCAACTGCTGTATCGGCGGCGGATCGTCACCCCGCGCCCGGCAGGCAATCTCGCGCTGCCCGGCGACATGGCCCGGCTGCGGGAGCATCTGGACCCCGAGACCGGCGCGTGCATGATCCACGACCCCCGCCAGGGCAGGCTCACCGTGGTCTGCGAGGTCACCCATCCCGCGTTCGTGCTGCTCGATCCCGGCGAGCAGGAACGCCGGGTCACCTCCTGGGGGCGGGTGCTCGCCACGGTGTGCCGGTCGGGGCGGATCGCGACGCTGCAAGTGCTCGAACGCACCCTGCCGGACTCCGGGACCGGGCTCGCCGAATGGTGGGCCGAGCACGGCACCGCCGACGACTCCTGGGCCGCGACCACCTACGCCGAACTGATCGAGCGGGCCGGTCCCGCCGGGGAACGGCACGCCACCACGATCAGCCTGAGCCTGGATATGAAGACCAGCGCCCGGCAGATCAGGACCGCCGGCGGCGGCATCCGCGGCGGCGCCGCGGTGCTCCGCCAGGAGATGGCGACCCTGACCGCCGCGCTCCGGTCGGCGGACCTGACCGCGGTCGGGTGGCTCGGCCCCGGCCAGGTCGCCGTGATCCTGCGCTCGGCCTACGACCCGGCCGTGGCCGCGACGCTGGAACGGCACGGACGGCTCGGCCAAGACCTCGCCACCGCCGGGCCGGTCGCGGTCACCGAGACCTGGGGAACCCTGCGCACCGACTCCGCCTGGCATGCAGTCCTGTGGGTATCGGAGTGGCCGCGATCAATGGTCTATCCGGGGTTCCTCGCTCCGGTGCTGCTGTCCACCGGCATCCAACGGTCGGTGTCGCTGATCTACACCCCGATGCGCTCCGACCAGGCGGCGCGCGACATCCGCAAGAAGAAGGTCGAACACATCTCAGACGCCGCTCAGCGCGCGCGGATGGGGCAGATCGAGGACGCCGCCCAGACCGCCGAGTACCAGGACGTGCTGCAACAGGAAGCCGACCTGACCGCCGGACACGGGGTGCTTCGCGTCTCCGGCCTCATCAGCGTCTCCGCGCCCACCCTCGACGACCTGGAAGCCGCAACCGCGGCGATCGAGCAGTCCGCGATCCAAGCCTCCTGCGAGACCCGCCGGCTCGTGGGCCAGCAAGCGGCGGCGTTCACCGCGGCGGCGCTGCCGCTGTGCCGCACGGTGTGACCTCGGGGCTCACCTGACCGGCATCGAGAGACCCTGCCCAGATGGAGGCCCGTGATGCCCACGTTCACCGATCCCGCCCGCGACGCCAATGAGGCGTACGAGGCGTTGCGCGGGCTCGCGCACGCCACCCGCACCGTCGAGGACCCGTCCGATACCTACGCGGTGATCGGTGACCTGCTGGGCGGGATGCGCTCGCTCCGGCAAGTCCTGGATCAGCTCGCCACCGTCCACCTGAACCATCAGCACCAGGTCACCGACGAGGCCCGCGACCTGGCCGGCGGGGCGGTCGAGGCGCTGTCCGCGGCCGACGAGCTGCACCAGGCCGGCACGCTCATCGACCAGGCCCACGACCGGCTCAACGCCGCGATGGGCCACTCCGGCCGGATCGTCTGGAACCCACCGACGCAACTCGTTGATCGTTGGGTGGGGGTCGTGTTCCTGCATGGCGAGGACGCCGACCAGGTGCTCGACCTCATCGACCGTGACGGTGTCGAGGCGGGGATCGAGCATCTGTCCGGCTGGGACTACGGCGACGAGACCACCGGCGCCGCCTTGGAGAACGGTGACGTTCACGACGACGCCCCTGTCTATGCCGGGGACCGGCAGGCTGAGACCGGCGCCTACGCGATGACCTACAACCCGAAGGCCGGGCACGTTGCCCTCTACCGGCGGTACCTGATCCCCGCCGATGACGCGATCGACCCGCCCGCCGACACCCCCGTCCCACCTCCGGACCGCGAGACCGGGCGCGACGCGGCGAGACGGCGCAGCGGAGTCCGGGACGGCGGCTGGTTCGAGCATCCCGGTGTCGCCGCCGTCAAGCAGGCCCGGGGGCTCTCGTGGTGAGCCGGGACGAGAAGCTGCACACCGCCGTCCTCGTCGCACCGTCCTCTGAGCGGCGGCGGCTGCGTAAGCAGCGGCGACAGGCCGCCGCCCGGCTCGTCGCCGAGCAACGGCAGGCGGAGAAGGCTACGACCCGCGCGAAGCTGGAGGCTGAGCGCGCCGAACGGCGAGCCACGGTCTACCTGCCCTCGGCCGGTGAGCCAGGGCCAGCCGCGCTCCGTGCTCCGGGGAGGTTTCGGCTGCCTCGGCACCAGGACACCAGCGCCGTCCTGGCCGGCCACTACCCGTTCCTGGCCGAAGCTGGTCTCGGGCCGCAGGGGATGTTCATCGGCCAGGACCTCTACTCCGGGTCGTCGTTCGTCTACGACCCGTGGGTGCTGTACCGGCGGGGCATCATCACCGCCCCGAACCTGATCCTGGCCGGGATCGTCGGCTCCGGGAAGTCCTCGCTCGCCAAGAGCCTCTACACCCGGTCGCTGCCGTTCGGCTACCGCGTGTACGTTCCCGGCGACCCCAAAGGAGAGCACACCGGCGTCGCCGAAGCGGTCGGCGGGAAAGCGATCATCCTCGGGCACGGGATGGGCAACAGGCTCAACCCGCTCGATGAGGGCTACCGTCCCGGCGGCCTCTCTGATCAGGAGTGGGCGACCACGCTGGCTGCGCGGCGCCGGGACCTGCTGGGCGCGCTCACCGAGACCGTCCTTGCTCGAACGCTCGCGCCGCTAGAACACACCGCGATCGACACCGCCCTGGCCGGCGCGGTACGCGATGCCGAGGTGCCGATTCTGCCGATGGTGGTCGACCGGCTGCTGCGCCCCGATCCCGCCGACGATCCAGACGGCCGCCTTGCTGAAGACGGCCGTCAAGTGGGGCACGCGCTGCGACGGCTCGTCGCCGGTGACCTGGCCGGGCTGTTCGACGGCCCGTCGACGGTGAGGTTCGACCCGACGCTGCCGATGGTCAGCCTGGACCTGTCCCGCGTCACCGAGAACTCCACCTTGATCTCGGTGCTGATGACGTGCTCGTCGGCGTGGATGGAAGCCGCCCTGCTCGATCCGAACGGCGGCCGACGCTGGGTCATCTACGACGAGGCGTGGCGGCTGATGTCGCACCCGGCGCTGCTGCGCCGGATGGACGCGCACTGGCGGCTCGCCCGCCACTACGGCCTGGCGAACCTGCTTGTGTTCCACAAGCTCACCGACCTGGAGAACGTCGGTGACCTCGGCTCAGCGAACCGTGCCCTGGCGAACTCGCTGCTGGCGAACGCGGAGACCAGGATCGTCTACCGGCAAGAGACCGACCAGCTCGGCCCCACGGCCACCGCGCTCGGGCTCACCGGCACCGAGCAACGCCTCCTGCCGGGACTGGGCACCGGGCAAGGGCTCTGGCGGATCAAGGACCGCAGCTTCGTCGTCCAGCACCAGCTCCACCCCGCCGAACTGGCCGCGTTCGACACCACCGCCCGCATGACCGGCTCCCCGCAGGGTCACGAATCCTGAACGAGCGGCGGCAGTCCGCTGCTGGCCCACCTCGCCGCTATGAGGAGAGTCGAGCCCGAGTCCGTTCCGGTGTCCATTCCGCTTGTCGTGCTCGACGTGCGCGAGGACGGCACCGTGGCTGTCACTGTCGACGGGAGCCCACTGCACCCGGACCCTTTCGCGCCGCCGTGGCGGCGATCCTCGTTCGGGCAGATCATCGACCGCGCCACGGATGACCGGACGACTCCGGCGCGGGTCGAGGTCCGGGAGGCGGACGGGACGACCTTCACCGACATCATCGCGGCCCAACGTCGCCGAGCACCCCAGCCGCCGCCGGAGTCTGAGGAACCGACATCGCGGCCGGTGTTCCACGCCGTCGAAGGCGACGGGTTCGTTCCCGGTGAGGACGTGGCGGTCGCCGTCGTCACTGGGCACACCGACGCGTCCGGTACCGGCACGGCCCGCGCTCTCATCGACCCCGCCCGGCTCGCGCCGGACGCTGCGGGCGGCGTCGTGGAGGTGGTGCTGTTCGGCCGTATCTCCGGCCTCACGATCTTCCGGCGGCTGCCATGAGCGGTCAGGGTCGGCAGACCGGTTCGTTCGGTGATGAGCTGACCAACGCGGCCATGATCGGGCTCGTCGGTCTGTTCGGCGTCGCCCTGGTGCTCCGCGGTGCCGGGTCCGTCGCGGCATTCCTCACCGGCACGAGCCAGCCCGCCGGTGGTCCCGCCTCCGGGATCGGTGTGCTGTTCGATCCGGGCGATCCCGCTGGCGCCCTGGACGCACCTGACATGAGCCCGGTCGTCTACTGGCTCGTCTCGGGCCTCCTGCTCGCCGTACTGGTCACCGGCGGCGTGTGGGTCTGGTCGCGGCTGCGCCGTCACACGCACCGTGTCGAGCAGGACCCGCGCCGGATGACGGGCATCGCCACGCGGCATGAGGTCGCTGCCGCCGCGTCCGAGAAGGCGCTGCTGCGCCGCGCCGGGAACCTCCGCCCGGGCTTGGATGATCCTCGTCCGCAGGATGTCGGCTACCGGCTCGGTACTTCCAAGGGCGCGAGTGTGTGGGCGTCGGTGGAGGACTCGATCATGGTCATCGGGCCGCCCCGCTCCGGGAAGGGCCTCCACTTGGTGATCCCCGCGATCCTCGATGCCCCCGGCGCTGTCGTGGTGACCTCGACCAGGCCGGACAATCTGACCGCGACGCTGCGTGCCCGCAGCCGGGTCGGGCCGGTCGCGATCTTCGACCCGCAACACCTCGCCGAGGGCTTGCCCGCGGGGATGCGGTGGTCACCGATCCGGGGCTGTGAGTCCCCGCAGACCGCGATGATCCGCGCCACCGGGCTCGCCGCCGGCACCGGCCTCTCATCCGGCGGCGTCGACGGCGGCGGGTTCTGGGAGGGCAAGACCAGGGCCGCGCTGCAAGCGCTCCTGCACGCCGCCGCGATCGACCATCGGCCACCGGCCGAGCTGTTCCGCTGGACCCTCGACCCGACCGCGGCCGCCGACGCGGTGGCGATCCTGACCGGCTCTGTCCAGGCGGCGACCGGATGGGCCGAGTCTCTGGAAGCGATGATCGACGCCGACCCCCGCACCCGCGACTCCATCTGGCAAGGCGTGTCCCTCGCCCTCGGATCGCTCGCCGACCCCAGGGTGCTCGATGCCGTCTCACCCGGCCCCGGCGAGGGCTTCGACCCCGAGCACTTCATCCAGAACAAGGGCACCCTGTTCCTGCTGGCCACCGGGTCCGGCGCGGGAGCAAGCGCCGCGCTCGTCGCGGCGCTTGTGGAAGACCTGATCGAGACCGCCCGCCGCCTGGCCGCACGCTCACCCGGTGCGCGGCTTGATCCGCCGATGCTGCTCGCGCTGGACGAGATCGCCAACCTCTCGCCCCTGCCGTCGCTGCCGACGCTGATGGCCGAGGGCGGCGGCTCGGGCATCACGACGATGCCGGTGCTCCAGTCGCTCGCGCAGGCGCGGGATAAGTGGAACGAGCACCAGGCCGGCGCGATCTGGGATGCCTCGATCGTCAAGGTCATCCTCGGTGGCGCGTCCAACAGCCGCGATTTGCAGGACGTCAGCGCGCTGGTCGGGGAACGCGACGAGTACACCGACTCCGTGACGCTGGGTGACCACGGCACCCGCTCCAATCAGCGCTCCGTCCGGCGGGTGCCGATCTTCCCGCCCGACCGCATCCGCCGGCTCCCGTTCGGCACCGGGGTCGTGCTGCTGCGCTCCGCACCACCGATCGTCACCGACCTGCACCCGTGGCCCCGGCGCCCCGACGCCACCCAGCTCACCTCCGATCGTGCGCAGACAGAGGCCCTGCTGCGCCGCTCTGACATCTGAGCAGCGCCAGTCGCCTCCGCGCCCACCTGCCTGCCACAGCAAGCCCCGGCATGACCGGGGACCGCGAGAGCAGACAGGAGCACACCATGTCCGACGATCCCCGCGACGATGACGCCACCACGGGCGACCTGCCCGGCCCGGACCTGGACGATGACGGCGATGAGGGCTTCGAGGACCCTCTGATCGCCGAGCCTCCGCACCCGATCAACTGGAACTTGCTGAACGCCGACGATGCCGAGGTCGAGTGGCTGGAGCTGAACCGGTGGGTGGACTGGCTGCGGCACACCTACGGTCTGCCCGCCGCGGTGATCCCGCCCGCCTGGTACGCCCACCCGGAGCTGTTGTGGGAGCTGTCCGCGCTGCACCTGCACTGGCTGTGCGCCTACGACCCCGAGCAGAACGGCTCTGCGCCGCTGGGCTGGCACCGCGACTTCGCCGACGCCCGCCAGCGGCTGCGTGAATGGGTCGCCGCCTCGGGCACGAAGCTCGACCACGACCGTCCCACCCGGCAGACCGTCTGGCCCGGTGAGGAACCCGCCGACCCGATCGAAGACGTGCCGATCATCGACCGCGACGCCGAGTTCGTGGAGTTCGTCATGGCCGACGTGCAGGCTCGCCGCGATGCCGAGGAAGCGTTCTACCGCACCCTCGACCCCGACACCGGTGAACTGTCATGAGCGACGACGGAACGCTCGTGGTGTCGCCGCTTATGCACAGCCGTGAGGTCGCGGCGTACTTGAAGGTCTCGGAGTCGACCCTGTCGCGGTGGCGGTCCGCGGGCATGGGGCCGCCGTTCCTGCGCCTCGGCGGGATCGCCCGGTACCGGCTCGATGCGGTGGACCGTTGGCTGGGCGATCTGGAACACGACCATGCCCCGGAGAGCTAAGCCGCAGCCGACCGCCGAGCCCAAGCCGGTCCCGCCGATCGGGGTGAAGGTCTCCACGGACATGGAGCGCCGCTCCTACGGCATCCGCGCCCGCGCCCGGTGGACCGACCCGACCAGCAAGCGCCGGGTGATCCGATCGGAGATCGTGCGGGACGAGGCCGCCGCGCACGCGTTCTTCGACCACCTCCGCAACTCCTCGACCAAGGGCATGGACGTGTCCATGACGCTGCTGGAGTTCGTCACATCCATCGGCGACCGGTGGGCGCGGGGCCTGGACCCGACCTCCACCGGCGAGACCTACGGCTACGGGCTGAAGCTCCGGGTGCTGCCCGCGCTCGGGCACCTGCCAGTCACCCAGATCACCGCCGGCATCATCGACCGCACCATTGATGAGTGGGAACAGCGCCACGGCGCCTCGACTATCAAGAACACCATCGCCCCGCTCGTGCGGGTGCTCGATGAAGCCGTGCGGGACGGGCTGATCCAGATCAACCCCGCGAAGAACCGTGCCAAGCGGAGCCTGAACCGCAACGCCTTCCGCGGCCAGGCGGCCGAGCACGCCTCCCCGCGGGCGCACGCGATCCCGGACATGAAGACCCTCAACCGGCTCGCCCGCGCGTGCGGGAAGGTCCATCAGTCCTACAGCGACTTTGTGATGCTCGCCGCGCTGCTCGCGGCCCGGTCCTCGGAGGTGTCCGGGTTGCAGGTCGGGGACGTCGACTTCGACAAGAACCTCGTGGTGATCCGCCGGCAGGTGTTCCCCGGCAAGGGCGGACTGGTCACCAAGCCGACCAAGAGCCGCAAAGAGCGCCGCGTGCCGATCCTCGAACCGCTCCGGCCCGTGCTGGAACGCCTCACCGGCGGCAAGGAGCCTGGGGACTCGTTGCTGGTCGGCCCGAAGGGCGGCTACCTCACCACCGCGACCGTCCGCGATGCCACCAACTGGGACGGCATCGTCGCGAAGCTCGGGCTGCCCGACCTCACCCGGCACGGGCTACGCCACACCGGGGCGACCTGGATGGCCGACGCCGGCATCCCGCTGCACGTCCTCCAAGACATCCTCGGCCACGCCTCAATGGAGACCACCCGCGGCTACCTCCACCCGGACGACCGTCACCTCGCGTCGGCGGCCGAGCAGGCCAACGCCTTCCTCTCCGCCGCCGGACAGCGCAAGCACGCTCGGCGCAGTGGCCCGGCGTCTCGGAGCCTGTGATGCGCTCCCACCCCCGCGGGAGTGCTCCCGGAAGCGTTCTGGTCCCCTTTTGGTCCCCTTATCCACAGGAAGCGGGTTCGGGGCGGTCCGTTCGTCCACAGACGGCCGCCGGCGAGAGCGCCGGGGGGACCAGAGGGGGACCACGGAAAACGACCCCGAGCATGAAGAAGCCCAGGCGAGAAACCTACTCTCACCTGGGCTTTTACGTCGGGCTGACAGGATTTGAACCTGCGACCCCCTGACCCCCAGTCAGGTGCGCTACCAAGCTGCGCCACAGCCCGTGGCATGGATTTCCAGTTGTTCGGGCCGACCAGAGCGGGGTAAACCCCTTGACCCCCAGTCAAGTGCGCTACCAAGCTGCGCCACAGCCCGTCGATCTCGCGATCGAGCTGCCCGAAGGCAACTGCAACAGACTAGCGCATCCGCAGCGCGGCAGGTGCGCCGCGGGTCCGGCACATCCTCGCTCGTCCGGGACCGTCGGCGGTGCACGCGTGTCAGTGGCCCGTGCGAGAGTGCACGCATGACGCCGGAGTCGCCGCAGCCGAGGATCCCGCTGGATCCCGCCGCGCTCGAGGGCCCGGTGTGGCTCCGAGGCCGCATGCCCGTTGCCCCCGAGGGCGAGCCGGAGCCGGCTCAGGCGGAGCACCCCGACGAGCTCGTGCCGACCTCTCCGCACGACGCGCTGCGCGCGGCCGCCATCCACGCGGTCGTCGACATCGACGCCGCGATCGCGTCGCTCGAGGCGATGCGCGCGCACCTTCTCGCCGGCCTCGGCGGCATGGCGGTCGAGAGCGCGCACGACGAGCGGCTCGACGCCGCAGTCGCCGTGCGCGACCTCGCCTGCGAGCTCGCCCTGCGTCAGCGTCGCAGCGACCGAGCAGTCGAGGCCGAGGTCGCCCAGGCGATGAGCCGGCGCGACCGCTGGCCGGGCACCGTCGCGGCGTGGGGCGAGGCGCGCATCCACAGCGGTCATGTGCGGGTCATCTGCGAGGTCGGCGCGGCGCTGCAGGAGCCGGGAGCCCGCGCGGCGTTCGAGGCCGCGCTCCTCCCCCACGCCGAGACGACGACGCCCGGCAGGCTCCGCGCGCTCGCGCGGCGCGAGCTCGATCGCCACCTCGCCGCGCCGCTCGCCGAGCGGCACCGCACGGCCCGCCGGCTGCGCGGCGTGACGATCTCCGATCTCGACGACGGCATGAGCATGGTGCGTGCCATCGTGCCCACCCTGCCGGCCCACGGCATCCGCGACCGGCTCACGCAGATGGCGCGAGCGGCCGATGGCGACGATCCGCGCGGCATCGACGAGCGCCGCGCCGATGCACTGTGCGACCTGCTCCTGACCGGCGAGCCCGCGGCCGCCGCGATCGAGGGCATCCGGGCGGAGGTGAACATCGTGATGCCGGCGTCGGTGCTCACCGGCAGCGGTGCCGAGGACGTCGCCCGACTCACGAGCGGTGCGCCGGTCGATCCCGAGACCGCCCGGGCGCTCGCGGCGGACGCGACCGCGTGGATCCGGCTCTTCACCGATCCGCTCCGCGGACACGTCGTGGCGACCGACGCCTACGTGCCCGGCACGAGGCTGCGACGCCTGCTGCGACAGCGCGACCAGCGATGCCGATGGCCCGGCTGCTGCGCGCAGGCGAGCCGCAGCGACCTCGACCACACGATCCCCTGGATCGACGGCGGCACGACGACGACCGACAACCTCGCGCACCTCTGCAGGCGGCACCACGTGCTGAAGGGCGCCGCGCTCGCCGGCGCGAGGCGCTGGAAGGTGCGCCAGACGAGCCCGGGCGTGCTCGAGTTCCGCTCGCCGATGGGCGAGCGCTACGTCGACGAGCCGCCAGCGGTGGGCCCGCGGTTCCGCGAGCCGCCGGAGTGGGGCCTGCCGCTCGGCGTCGCCGCGCCGCAGGGCGACCAGCCCTTCTGAGCGCGTCGCCGCGTCAGCGGCCGGAGCGCCGCCGCACGAAGTCCGCGAGGTCGGCCGACTGCGCCTGCCGCGACGGCTCGTGCACGTACATCATGTGCCCGGCCTCGTAGTAGCGGTGCTCGAGGTTCTCGCGCAGCGCCTCCGGGATGCGCAGGTGGGCGACCGAATCCTCCGCGGCCGAGAAGGGCGTCGCGCCGTCGAACCAGCCGTATGCGAAGTGCACCGCGAGGTGCGAATTCTGCCGCATCGCGCGCGAGAGCCGGTCGAGCACGTACACCGGCGCGTTCTCGAACTCCTTGTAGCTCCAGCCCTCGTTCACGCCCTTGCCGAACACGTGGAAGGGGCCGGAGTCGCGCACGCCCAGGTCGTGGTGGAGGTAGTGCTGGTAGGCGGCCGAGTACGGCCCGAGGATCGCGTCCATCGACGGATCCGCGTCCATGTGCTCGGCGATCCCGCTCGCCGCCGGACCCGTGAAGCGGGAGTCGAGCCGGCCGACCGTCAGCCCTCGGTCGCGCAGCAGCTCGCCGAAGTAGCGCCAGTGCTCGATGCGCAGGTCGGCGCCGTCGACGTACGACTCCGACAGGCCGGTCAGGCGCGCGACCGCGGCCACCGCATCCGCCCGCTCCTCGGCCGTCAGGCGGGAGCCCTGGGAGAGCGCGTAGGCGTAGTCGCGCGCGGCGTAGGCGCGTGCCTCGTCGACGACCTCGGCGAGCTCGCGGCCCTCGTGGAAGCCGTGCCGCCAGGCGGTCGCGGCGTAGAACGGCAGGTACAGCGCGTGGGCGCGGTCGCCGCCCCGCTCGAAGTTGGCGGTCGAGAAGTCGAGCACGCTCGAGATGAGCATGAGCCCGTTCAGGTACATGCCGAGCTCCTCCTGCAGCAGCTGGGCGAGCCCGGCCGCGCGGGTGGTGCCGTACGACTCCCCCGCGAGGAACTTCGGGCTCAGCCAGCGGCCCTGCCCCGTCACCCACTGGCGGATGATCTCGGCGACCGACTCGATGTCGGCGGTGAAGCCGTGGAAGTCCTTGGCCTTCTCGCCCTCGACGGGCCGCGAGCGCCCGGTCGAGACGGGGTCGATGAAGACGAGGTCGCTCACGGCGAGCAGCGACTCGGGGTTGTCGACGACCGCGTACGGCGGCGGTGCGAGCTCGCCCGCATCCCCCATCACGACCCGCTTCGGCCCCAGCACGCCCATGTGCAGCCAGACGCTCGCCGAGCCCGGGCCGCCGTTGAACGCGAAGGTCACGGGCCGCTCGGTCGGGTCGGCGTCGTCGAGCGTGTACGCGGTGATCGCGACCTGCGCCCGCGGCTTCCTGCCGCGGAAGACCTCCGACTCGACCTTCTCCTCCCACAGCACCACGCGACCGGCGCGGGCCGTGTAGCGCAGCGTGCCGCCCGGCGTCTCGAGCTCGTGGTGCGTCACGATCAGGTCGTCGGCGACGTGCACCTCGGGCGCATCGGTCTTCGCGGGCTGCGGGGTCTTCTCGGCGTCGTCGCTCACCCGCTCGACGATACGGCCTCGTGCAGCAGCCGGCCGCCGCCGACGACGGCGAGGCGCGGCGGCACCCGCACGAGCGCGTCCATGGCGTGCTCGGCGTCGAGCAGCACGAGGTCGGCACGCGCGCCCGGCACGAGGTCGTGCACCGCGCGGCCGACGAAGGCGCCCGCGTCGCGCGTCGCGAGCTCGACGACCCGCGCGAGGTCGTCGTCGCGCACGATGGACGAGGCCCGCGCGAACTGCCACGCGATGCCGAGGGTGTCGCCCGTGCCGTAGGGGCTCCAGAGGTCGCGGATGCCGTCGGTCCCGAAGGCGAGGCCGACACCGGCCGCGTCGAGCTCGGCCATGGGCAGCTGGGGCAGCCGCAGCGGCGCAACCGTCGTCATCGTGATGCCGAGCTCGCCCATCGCCTGCAGCAGGTCGTGGCGGCGCGCGTCGGGCAGCTGCGCGATCGCGAAGCCGTGCGCGATGTTCACGCGGCCGGCGACCCCGAGCCGCTGCGTGCGCTCGACGATCAGCTCGAGCTGGAAGGCGCCGAGCTCGGCCGCGTCGTGCAGGTGGATGTCGAGGCCGCAGCCGTGGCGCGCCACGAGGTCGAAGATCGCGTCGAGCTGCCCCACGGGGTCGCGGTCGATGGAGGCCGGGTCGAGCCCGCCGATGTGCTCCGCGCCCTCGGCGCCCGCCCGGTCGAGCAGCGCGAGCACGCCGGGGCGTCGCAGCACGCCGTCCTGCGGGAACGCCACGATGGTCGCCTCGACCGCACCCTCGTAGGCGGCCACGGCCTCCCGCACCGCCTCGATGCCCCTGAGGCCGATGCCGGTGTCGACGTCGACGTGCGTGCGGAGCGCGGTCGTGCCGTGCCGCACGTGCGCGTCGAGCACGGCGGCGGTGCGCTCGACGCTCGGGATGCCGAGCTCGTCGCGCCGCGCCCGCTCGTGCCGGATGCGGCCGTCGGTGCCGCCCTCGCCGCCGTACGGCTGCCACGGCAGGCCCATCCACGACTTGTCGACGTGCGCGTGCGCGTTGACGATCGACGGCAGGGCGAGCAGGCCACGTCCGTCGAGCACCGCCGAGTCCGCGGGCGGCTCGCTCCCCGCCGGCCCGCTCCCGGCAGGCTCCAGGGCCGCGATCCGGTCGCCGTCGAGCACGACGTCCACGGCGGGCCCGCCCCACGGCCGCACGTTCCGGATGCGGTCGAGCCGCCGCACGCTCAGGCCTCCCGCGACGCTCGCTCGACCCGCTGCGTGAAGCGGGTCACGCGGCCGAGCAGCGCCGCGCCGCGCGAGGCCACCCGCTCCGGGCTCACGAGATGCGGCGGGCCGGTGCGGATGATGTGCGAGCACGCGAGGTCCTCGCAGATGTACGTGCCGATCGAGCTGCCCGTGTCGCCATCGAGGCTCGCGAGCCGGGCGCTGAACATGCGCACCTGCGTCGCGGGCTGCGTCGAGTGGCACAGCGAGCACATGGCCGCGATGCCGGGGCGCATGCCGCCGGGGGCCGAGCGCACCACCACGCCGATCAGCTCGTCGTCGCGCCAGTGCACGAGGTAGCCGATGCGCGACGACCGCTGGTCGCGCCAGCCGAGGTACTCGCGCTCGGCCCAGATCGTCTCGTGCAGGCCTGGCATCGGCATCTGGTCGAGCTCGCGCTGCGTCGCGTTGACGAAGCAGCTCCGCAGCTCGGTCTCGGTCACCTCGCGCATGCCGACGACGCTATCGGATGCGCGCGGGACGCGTCGGATGCGCGGGAGGGGTTTGCCGCCGTCGGGCCTCCACCCAGGAGAGTCCCGACGGCGGCAAGTCTGTGTCAGGCCGGCTGCAGCTGCCGGGCCTTCGCCATCTGGTCGGCCATGTGCTCGATGACGCGGACGACCTGCGACGAGTAGCCGTACTCGTTGTCGTACCAGACGTAGAGCACGAGGTGCCGGCCGCTCGCGATCGTCGCGAGGCCGTCGACGATGCCGGCGCGGTTGTTGCCGACGAAGTCGGTGGAGACGACCTCGGGCGAGTCGGTGAAGTCGATCTGCGCCCGCAGCTCGCCGGTCAGCGACGTGCGCCGCAGCAGCTCGTTGACCTCGTCGCGGTCGACGTCGTGGCCGAGCGTGAGGTTGAGGATGGCCATCGACACGTCGGGCGTCGGCACCCGGATCGCGTTGCCGGTGAGCTTGCCCTCCAGCTGCGGGAGCGCCTTCGCGACGGCCTTCGCGGCGCCGGTCTCGGTGAGCACCATGTTGAGCGCGGCGGAGCGGCCGCGGCGGGCGCCCTTGTGGAAGTTGTCGATGAGGTTCTGGTCGTTCGTGTACGAGTGCACCGTCTCGACGTGGCCGTGCTCGATGCCGAACGCCTCGTCGATCACCTGCAGCACCGGGGTGATCGCGTTCGTGGTGCAGGAGGCGGCGGTGACGATCGTGTCGTCGGCGGCGATCGTGTCGTGGTTCACGCCGAAGACGATGTTCTTCAGCGGGCTCTTGCCGGGCGCGGTCAGCACCACGCGCTCGACGCCGGGGCATGCGAGGTGCTGCGCGAGGCCCGCCTCGTCGCGCCAGCGGCCGGTGTTGTCGACGACGATCGCGCGCTGGATGCCGTGGGCGGTGTAGTCGACGCTGGTCGGGTCGTCGGAGTAGATGACCTGGATGAGCGTGCCGTTCGCGAGGATCGTGCCCGCCTCGTGGTCGATGTCGATCGTGCCCTGGAAGGCGCCGTGCACCGAGTCGCGGCGCAGCAGGCTCGCGCGCTTCTCGAGGTCGTCGTCGCCGCCGCGGCGCACGACGATCGCGCGCAGGCGCAGGCCCAGGCCGCTGCCGGCGTGGCCGATGAGGATGCGCGCGAGCAGGCGGCCGATGCGGCCGAACCCGTAGAGCACGACGTCGGTGGGCTCGTCCTGCGACCACGAGGGCAGCGCGGCGACGTGCGCGCGCGCCCAGTCCTCGAAGCCCTCCTCGGGCGCCTCGCCGAGGATGACGCCCAGGTCGAGCGAGATGCCGCGGAGTCCCAGCTCGTCGACGATGCGCAGCACCTGCATCGAGTCGTCGATGCGCAGCACGCGCTCGCCCACGCGGCGCGCCCACTTGTGCGCCTTCAGGATCTCGATCGGCGACTGGTTGACGAGCTTCTTGCCGTGCACGTGCGTGACGACGTCGCGCTCCCGGTAGAGGCGGCCGATGATCGGCACGGCGAGCTCGGCCAGGGCGACGCGGTCGAGCCACGCCTGGTGGGCGCTGTCGACCGGGAGTGAGGCTGCGGTGGGCACGTCTTCACGATAGGCAAGCGGATGGGCCGGCACCGGCCGATCCGGGCGTCAGGATGCCCGGATGGTCACCCGTGCGAAACTTCACCGGAAGTTTCGGCGCTCGACGCTCAGTCGACGTAGGACTTGCCGAGCTTCCAGTAGCCGGTGAAGGTGATGCGCCGCTTGTCGACGCCGCGCTCGCGCACGAGGTGCCGCCGGGCGCCGGTGGCGAGCGACTGCTCGCCCGCGTTGTAGGCGTAGCCGAGCTGCTCGGGCATGCGCAGGCCGCGCAGCTCCTCGAGCGCCGCCTGGCCCTCGCGCACGCCGCCGCGCTCGACCCACCGCACGTCGAGGCCCTCGGGCCGCGCGAACTCCTGGATGTCGTCGCGGTGGCCGACCTCGATCACGGCGGTGCCGCGCGCGTCGTCCGCGAGCGAGCCGCAGATGCCGGCGATCGCGGGCAGCACCGACTCGTCGCCGACCATGAGCAGGTCGCCCTCGAGGCCGTCGTCGTTGTAGAGCAGGCCCTCGTCGAGCAGCACGGCGCGCTCGCCGCGCTCGGCCGCGAGCGCCCACGCGGCGCCCGGGCCCGGGTCCTCGTGGCAGACGAAGTCGATGTCGAGCTCACCGGCGTCGAGCCGGAAGCCGCGCACCGTGTAGTTGCGGATCCACGGCCGCTGCGACTCGCGCACCGCGAGGTACTGCGGGAACCAGGTGGAGGGGCTCTCGGGCACCCGCAGGACCTCCTGCCCCTCGCGGCGCATGAAGAAGCGGAACCACTGGTCGTAGCCCTGCGGCGTCATCGCGCCGACCTCGTCGCCGCCGAGCGTGATGCGCCGGATGTGCGGGGAGACCTGCTGGGCGCCGAGCACCTCGAGCTCGATGAACCGAGGGGCCACCGCCGCCACGCGCTCCGGTCCCGCCATGCGCCGCCTCCGAGGTGTCTGAGCCTCAGGTGAGGCAAGCCTTACCTGACCAATGTAGCAAGCCGGGCGCGACGCCGCACGCGCGTACGATCGACGCAGCATGCAGCTCTCTCCGGCCCGGCGCGTCCTGGCGCTCTTCACCCTCGCCCTGGGCGGCTTCGGCATCGGCACCTCCGAGTTCGCGACCATGGGCATCCTCCCCCTCGCCGCGGCCGAGCTCGTGCCCGGCTTCGGCGACGACCCGGCGGTCGGCATCGCGCACGCGGGCTGGATGATCACCGCGTACGCGCTCGGCGTCGTCGTGGGCGCGCCGCTCGTGTCGATCTGGGCGGCCCGGATGTCGCAACGCACGCTCGTGCTGCTGCTCGTCGCAGCCTTCGCAGCCGCGAGCCTCGCGAGCGGGCTCATGCCCACCTTCGAGCTGACGCTCGTCGCGCGCTTCGCCGCCGCCGTGCCCCACGGCGCCTACTTCGGCGTCGCCTCGCTGCTCGCGGCCCGCATCATGGGCCCGGGCCGGCAGGGCGCCGGCATCGCCCTCGCCCTGTCGGGCCTGACGATCGCGAACGTCATCGGCGTGCCGCTCGGCACCTGGCTCGGCCAGGCGGCCGGCTGGCGGTGGACGTACGCCGCGATCGCGGTGATCTTCGCCGCGACGCTCGTGATGGCGCTCGTCGCGCTGCCGCGCGTGCCGGGCGACCCGACGCGCTCCGCGCGGCGCGAGCTCGCCGCGTTCCGCAGCCCGCGCCTCTGGCTCATGATCGCGGTCGCATGCGTCGGCTTCGGCGGCTTCTTCGCCGTCTACTCCTATGCCGCCGAGATCGTCACGCGCGTGGCGCTGCTGCCCGAGTCGGCGATCGCGTGGCTGCTGATGACGATCGGGCTCGGCATGACGATCGGCAACGTCGTCGGCGGCTGGGCGAGCGACCGGAGCCTGCGCCGCACCATCCTCATCGCGTTCCCGCTGCTGATCGCGGCGCTCGCGCTCTTCGGGCTGCTCGGCGCCAACCCGGTCGCGATGTACGTGCTCGGCTTCCTCATCGGCGGGGCCGGCTCGGCCCTCACCCCCACGATCCAGGCCCGCATCATCCGCATCGCGGGCGAGGCCGAGCTGCTCGGCGCGGCCACGAACCACGCGGCGTTCAACGTCGGCAACGCGCTCGGCGCGACGCTCGGCGGCGCCGTCATCGGCGCGGGCTACGGCTACCTCGCGCCCGCGTGGCTCGGCGTCGCGCTCGCCGCGCTCGGCTTCGCGCTCGCGCTCTGGAGCATCGCGATCGACCGGCGCGGCCCCGACACCGCTGCGCACCACATCGTCGCGACCGTGCTCGGCCCGACCACGGCCGGCATCGAGGTGATCGACCGGTGAGCGAGCCGACCGCCTGGGCGACGCTGCTCTGGGACGACCCGATCACGCCGCAGGCGTACGTCGTGCACGTGCTCGTGCGCCGCTTCGGGCTCGACCGCGAGCGAGCGGGCGAGCTCATGGCGCAGGCCGAGCGCGACGGCCGCGCCGAGGTCGCGCGCGGCGCCCGGGAGGAGCAGGAGATGCTCGTCGCCGGCCTGCACGCCGACGGCCTCGTCGCGACGCTCGAGCGGGTGCAGCCGTGAGGGCGTGGCGCCGCGACGGCGATGTCGCACGCTGCTCGATGCTCGTCGACGAGGCCGACCTGCTCGCGACCCTCGGGCGCCAGGTGCTGGGCCTGCACCGCGCGGTCGCCGACGGGCGCGCGATCGCCGACGACCCGGTGATGGCCCGCCTCTACCCGGCCGCCTACGCCGACCCGCAGGACGCGGCAGAGTTCCGCCGCCTGGCCTCCGTCGACATCGCAGGCGAGCGCATCCGCTCCATGACCCGCATGGTCGCCGACCTCGAGGCGGCGCTGCCGACCGAGGTCGACGGCGACGAGGTCGAGCTCGAGGTCGACGAGGAGGGGGCGGATGCGTGGCTGCGGTCGCTCGGGGAGGTGCGGCTCGTGCTGCACGTGCGCACCTCGCAGGAGCCGGGCCAGCTGCATCCCGACGTCACCGACGACGACATCGCGCAGTTCCGCGACGTCGCCGACTGGGTGCTGTTCGTGCAGGGCACGCTGCTGGAGGCGCTGGATGGGAGGATCGGGGGATGAGGTTCCTGTCGATCCAGTCGCACGTCGCCTACGGCCACGTCGGCAACTCCGCCGCCGTCTTCCCGCTCCAGCGCATGGGCCACGAAGTGTGGCCCGTGCTCACCGTCAACTTCTCCAACCACACCGGCTACGGCTCGTGGGGCGGCCCGCTCATCCCCGCCGACGACGTGCGCGCGGTCGTCGCGGGGATCGAGGAGCGCGGGGTGCTCGGCACCGTCGACGGCGTGCTCTCGGGCTACCTCGGCGGCGAGGAGATCGTCGACGTCGTGCTCGACGCCGTCGCGCGCGTCAAGGCCGCGAACCCGGCCGCCACGTACACGTGCGACCCCGTCATGGGCAACGCGAAGTCGGGCTGCTTCGTCGCGCCGACGATCCCGCCGCTCATCCGCGAGCGGGCGCTCCCCCACGCCGACATCCTCACGCCCAACCAGTTCGAGCTCGGGTTCATGACGGGCACCGATCCGGACACCATCGCGTCGACGCTCGACTCGGTCGACCGCGTGCGCGACCTGGGACCGCGCACCGTGCTCGTGACGAGCGTGCTGCGGCCCGACCGCGAGGCCGACACCATCGAGATGCTCGCGGTCGACGACGAGGGCGCGTGGCTGCTGCAGACGTCGCACCTGCCGTTCAAGGCCAACGGCTCCGGCGACGTCACGAGCGCCGTCTTCACCGCGCACTACCGCGAGACCGGCTCCGCGGCGACCGCGCTCGAGCGCACCGCCTCGAGCGTCTTCGACCTGCTGCAGACGACCCTCGAGTCGGGCGAGCGCGAGCTGCGCCTCGTGCAGGCGCAGGACGCGTTCGCGCACCCGCGCATGCAGTTCCGGGCCAGGCAGGTGCGCTGAGCGCGCCGCTCACCGCCACCCGCTCGCCCGCTCCCCGCTCGTCGAGCAGGCCCGAAGGGCCGCATCGAGACGCGACCCACCCGGTCTCGATACACCGCCTCCGGCGGCTGCTCGACCAACGGGACCGCGCCCACCCGCTCGTCGAGCAGGCCCCCACCCGCTCGTCGAGCAGGCCCCCACCCGCTCGTCGAGTAGGCCCTCACCCGCTCGTCGAGTAGGCCCGAAGGGCCGTATCGAGACGCGACCGACCCGGTCTCGATACGCCGCCTACGGCGGCGCGCCCTCCCGCTCGTCGAGTAGGCCCGCAGGGCCGTATCGAGACGCGACCCACCCGGTCTCGATACGCCGCCTCCGGCGGCTACTCGACCAACGGGACCGCGCCCACCCGCTCGTCGAGTAGGCCCGAAGGGCCGTATCGAGACGCGACCCACCCGGTCTCGATACGCCGCCTTCGGCGGCTGCTCGACCAGCGAGTTCAGCGGCGCTCGCGCTTCTCCCGGACACGCATGTTGACCTGGATCGGCGTGCCCTCGAAGCCGTAGTCCTCGCGCAGGCGCCGCTGGATGAAGCGGCGGTACTGCGGGTCGAGGAACCCGGTCGTGAAGAGCACGAATGTCGGCGGCCGCGTCGACGCCTGCGTGGCGAAGAGGATGCGCGGCTGCTTGCCGCCGCGCAGCGGGTGCGGGTGCGCCGACACGATGTCGGCGATGAAGGCGTTGAGCTTGCCGGTCGGGATGCGCGTGTCCCACGAGTCGAGCGCGAGCTCGAGCGCGGGCACGAGCTTCTCGAGATGGCGGCCGGTGCGCGCGGAGATGTTGACGCGCGGCGCCCAGTCGACGTGGCCGAGGTCCTGCTCGATCTCCCGCTCGAGGTAGCGGCGGCGCTCGTCGTCGAGCTGGTCCCACTTGTTGAACGCGAGCACGAGCGCGCGCCCCGACTCGAGCACGAGGTCGACGATGCGCACGTCCTGCTCCGAGATGGGCTCCGTCACGTCGATGAGCACGACCGCGACCTCCGCCTTCTCGAGCGCGGCCTGCGTGCGGAGCGTCGCGTAGAAGTCGGCGCCCTGCTGCAGGTGCACGCGGCGGCGGATGCCGGCGGTGTCGACGAAGCGCCAGACGCGGCCGCCGAGCTCGATCTGCTCGTCGACGGGGTCGCGCGTCGTGCCCGCGATCTCGTTGACGACCACGCGCTCCTCGCCGGCCGCCTTGTTGAGCAGCGACGACTTGCCGACGTTGGGGCGGCCCAGCAGCGCCACGCGGCGCGGGCCTCCCAGCTCCTCCTTCGCGACCGCCGAGACCTCGGGCAGCAGCTCCATGGCCGCGTCGAGCAGATCGGCGACGCCGCGGCCGTGCACGGCCGAGACGGGGTGCGGCTCGCCGAGGCCGAGACTCCACAGCGACGCGGCCTCGAGGTCGCGGCGGGCGTCGTCGGCCTTGTTGGCGACGAGCAGCACGGGCCGGTTCGACTGGCGCAGCATCCGCACGACGTGCTCGTCGGTCGAAGTGGGGCCGACGTTCACGTCGACGACGAACAGCACCGCGTCGGCCAGGTCGACCGCGACCTCCGCCTGCAGCGCGACCGAGCGGTCGATGCCGCGCGCGTCGGGCTCCCAGCCGCCGGTGTCGACGACGGTGAACGGCCGGCCGTTCCACTCCGCCTTGTAGGTGACGCGGTCGCGCGTCACGCCCGGCGTGTCCTCGACGACGGCCTCGCGGCGGCCGAGGATGCGGTTGACGAGCGCCGACTTGCCGACGTTGGGCCGCCCGACGATCGCGAGCACCGGCAGCGCGGGCAGCACGCGCAGCGCATCCGGGCCCGCCTCGGCGAGCTCGAGGAGCGCGGCGTCCTCGGCGTCGAGCTCGTAGTCCGACAGCCCCGCGCGGAGCGCGGCGACGCGCGCCTCGTCGGTCTCGTAGGCGTCGGCCGGGCCGGCCTCGTGCTCGATCTCTTCGTTCATCGGTCCCTCTTCAGAATGCATGCTCATGAGACGCGATCGCGCACGAGGCGGACGATCGCGTCGACGGTCTCGTCGAACGTCAGGTCGGTGGAGTCGACGACGGTCACGCCGTCGGCTGCGGTCAGGAAGTCGATCACCTTCGAGTCGGAGGCGTCGCGCGCCGCGAGGCGCGCACCCACCTGGAACTCGTCGCCGCCGACGTCGCCGAAGCGGCGGCGGATGCGCACGGCCTCGTCGGCCGTCAGCAGCACCCGCACGTCGGCGTCGGGCGCGACGACCGTGGTGATGTCGCGGCCCTCGGCGACGATGCCGGGCTCGGCGTCGGCGATGATCGCGCGGAAGCGCTCGTTCACGGCGCTGCGGGCGGGGAGCGTGCGCGCGACGCCCGAGACGGCGGCCGAGATGCGCTCGCTGCGGATCGCCTCGGTCACGTCGTGCCCGTCGATGGCGACGCGCTGCCCCGCAGGCTCGACGGTGAGCTCGAGCGTGCCGAGCCGCTCGAGCGCCGCGAGCACGGTGGGCTCGTCGTCGGTGTCGCCGCCGCGCTCGAGCACGAGCCAGGCGAGCGCGCGGTAGGCGGCGCCCGTGTCGAGGAAGCGGAAGCCCAGCTCGCGGGCGACGGCGCGCGCGACCGACGACTTGCCGCTGCCGGCGGGGCCGTCGATCGCGACCACGGTCGCTCGGCGCTCGGCGCTCATGCGACCACCTGCCAGCCCAGCTCCTCGAGCGCGTCGTGCAGGCGCTGCACGGCCTCGGGGAGCACGGTGATCTCGGCGACGCCGAACTGGGCGCCCTCCGCGTGGTCGATGCGCACGTCCTCGAGGTTCACCTCGGCGTCGCCGATGTCGGCGAGCAGCCGCGCGAGCTGGCCCGGGCGGTCGTCGACGCGCACCTGCACGCGGGTGAAGCGGGCGTGCGTGCCGTGCTTGCCCGGCAGGCGCGCGACGCCCTCGTTGCCGGCCCGCAGCGCATCCGCCACCGCCTTGCGGCTGCCGGATGCGTCGACGTCGTCGAGCGCGTCGACGAGCGTCGCGAGGTCGGTCTGCAGGGCTCGCAGCTGCTCGACGACCGCCGGCGCGTTCGCGCCGAGGATCTGGATCCAGAGCGCCGGGTCGCTCGCCGCGACGCGCGTGACGTCGCGCACGCCGCCGCCGGCGAGGCGGAGCGCCTCGTCGGGCGCGTCGGCGAGGCGCGCGGCCATGAGCGAGGAGACGAGCTGCGGCAGGTGGCTGACGATCGCGACGGCGCGGTCGTGCTCCTCGGGCGTCGACTCGATCGGCACGGCGCCGAGGTCGAGGATGAGGTCGTCGACGAGGCTGCCGCGCTCGTAGGAGATGCCGTCGTGGCCGGCGATCACCCATGGCCGGCCGACGAAGAGGTCGCCGGAGCCGGCGAGCGCGCCGGAGCGCTCCCTGCCGGCCATGGGGTGCGTGCCGAGGTAGCGGCTGATGTCGGCGCCGAGCGCGCGCAGCTCGGCGAGCGGCACGGCCTTCACCGACGCGACGTCGGCGACCACCGCATCCGGGAACGCCTCGAGCTCGCGGGCGACGACCTGCGCGGTGACGTCGGGCGGCACGGCGACGACGATGAGCTCCGGGGCGTCGCCGGGCTCGGCGGGGCGGCCCGCGCCGTAGTCGGCGGCGAGCCGCATCGCGGTGGGGCTCGCGTCGGCGAGCTGCACCTCGACGCCGCGGGCGGCGAGCCCGAGGCCGATGGAGGTGCCGAGCAGCCCGGTGCCGACGATGCGGACGGGGCCGCGCAGTCGGTGGGTCACGAGGGCTCCTTGCTGGCTGCTGGCTTACGGCGCCGATCGCGAGAGCGTGAGGATGGCACCGCGCTCCATGCTAGTGAGTTCGCGCACCGCGCCCGACCGCAGGGTGCCGAGGTGCAGCGGTCCGAAGCTGCGCCGCACGAGCTCGACGACCGGGTGCCCGACGTGGTCGAGCATGCGCCGGACGATGCGGTTGCGGCCCGAGTGCAGGGTCAGCTCGACGATCGAGTGCCCCTGCGAGGGGCGGCCGACGAGGCGCGCCGCATCGGCGTGGATCTCGCCGTCCTCGAGCTCGAAGCCGTCGAGCAGCCGCCGGATGGTGCGCTGGTCGACCGCGCCGCGCACCTTCGCGACGTAGGTCTTCTCGACGCCGAACGACGGGTGCGCGAGCACGTGCGCGAGCTCGCCGTCGTTCGTCAGCAGCAGCAGGCCCGAGGTGTCGCTGTCGAGGCGGCCCACGTTGTAGACGCGCTCCCCCACCCGGTCGGTGAACTCGCGCAGGTCGCGGCGGCCGCGCTCGTCGCTCATGGTCGAGACGACGCCGGTGGGCTTGTTGAGCATGAGGTAGCGCTTCGTGGTGTCGAGCTGCACCGCGGTGCCGTCGACCGTCACACGGGCGTCGGGGCGGATGCGCGTGCCGAGCTCGGTCACGACGCGCCCGTCGACCTCGATGCGGCCGGCGACGATCATGTCCTCGACCACGCGGCGGCTGGCGACGCCGGCGGCCGCGAGGACCTTCTGGAGGCGCTCGCCCTCGATGGCGGTCATGCGAGCACGTCCTCTTCCCCGTCGGGCAGCAGCGGCGAGATCGGCGGCAGCTCGTCGAGCGAGTTGAGGCCGAGCTGCGTCAGCAGCAGCTCGCTCGTCTCGTAGTGGATGGCGCCCGTCTCGCTGTCGGCGAAGGCCTCCCGGATGAGGCCGCGACCGAGCAAGGTGCGCACGACCGAGTCGACGTTGACGGCGCGGATGGCCGCGACCGCGCCGCGCGTGATCGGCTGCTTGTAGGCGATCACCGCGAGCGTCTCGAGCGCGGCCTGCGACAGCCGCGTGGGCGTCTGCGTGAGCACGAAGTCGGTCGCGTCGGCGTCGTACTC
Source organism: Agrococcus sediminis (assembly GCF_007923295.1). Lineage (GTDB taxonomy): Bacteria > Actinomycetota > Actinomycetes > Actinomycetales > Microbacteriaceae > Agrococcus > Agrococcus sediminis. Next base: position 204,461 of record NZ_VOIR01000016.1, read on the forward strand.
GGCGCGCACGTACACGCGCCAGCCGCCGCCGACCTCGCGCAGCTCGAAGCCCCGCTGGGGCCCCGCGCCCTCGCCGTCGTAGTCGGCGCGCAGCGCCTCGATCGCGGCCTTCACCGCCGGCACCGGCACGCGCAGCGACGTCGCGAGGTGCACGGCGCCCTGCGGCTCGTCGGCGACCATGAGGATCGCCTCGATGCGGCGCTCGAGCGGCAGGTGCGACCGGTCGGCGGCGGCCTCGCCCGCCTCCTCGGCCCTGGCCGGCGCATCCGTCTCATGCATGGTCATAGTCTGCCCCCAGGGCGACGAGGTCCTCGTCGCGGAAGTCGTGGCCGGTCCAGCTGAGCGAGAGCTCGCCGAGCGGCTCGAGCTGCTCGAAGGTGATCGCCGCGTGCCGGTAGAGCTCGAGCACGGCGAGGAAGCGCGCGACGATCACGCCGCGCGTCGCCTCGCCGGCGATGAGCTCGCGGAACGTGGTCGTGCCCGCCTGCCGCAGCCGCGCGACGATGTGCGCCGCCTGCTCGCGGATCGACACGAGCGGCGCGTGCAGGTGCGTCAGGCCCACCGTCGGCAGCTCCTTCGGCGTGAGCGCGAGGAGCGCGAGCGCCGCGAAGTCGTCGGCCGACAGCGTCCAGCGCAGCTCGGGCGTGCGCTGCCGGAAGCGCTCCTCGAGCCGCACCGAGCGCGCGTGGCGGCTCGACTCCGCGGCGAGCCGCTCGGCCATCCACAGCGCCGCCTGCTTGAACGCGCGGTACTGCAGCAGCCGCGCGAACAGCAGGTCGCGCGCCTCGAGCAGCGCCACGTCCTCGCTGTCGACGACGTCGCCGGCGGGCAGCAGCGACGCAATCTTGAGGTCGAGCAGCGTCGCCGCGACGACGATGAACTCGCTCGCCTGCTCGAGCTCCTCGTGGGTGTCGAGCGTGCGCACGTAGGCGATGAACTCGTCGGTGACGCGCGAGAGGGCGATCTCGGTGACGTCCATCGACCGGTTGCCGATGAGCGTCAGCAGCAGGTCGAACGGACCGTCGAAGTTGTCGAGCGCGAGGCGGAACCCGCGCTCCTCGTCGGCGCCGTCGGGCTCAGGCGATGGAGCCACGGGCGATCAGCTCGCGCGCGAGCTGGCGGTAGATCTCCGCCGCCGCGTGGTCGGGCGCGAACTGCGTGACCGGGATGCCCGCGACGGATGCGTCGGGGAACTTGACCGTGCGGCGCACGACCGTCTCGAGCACGGTGTCGCCGAACGCGCCCACGACGCGCTCCATGACCTCGCGGGCGTGGAGCGTGCGGGCGTCGTACATGGTGACGAGGATGCCGTCGAGCTGCAGCGCCGGGTTGAGGCGGTCCTGCACCTTCTCGATCGTCTCCTTCAGCAGCGCGACGCCGCGGAGGGCGAAGAACTCGCTCTCGAGCGGGATGAGCACGCCGTGCGCGGCGGTGAGCGCGTTCACCGTCAGCAGGCCGAGCGACGGCTGGCAGTCGATGAGGATGAGGTCGTAGTCGTCGGCGACGCGGCGCAGCACGCGCGAGAGGATCTGCTCGCGCGCGACCTCGTTGACGAGGTGCACCTCGGCGGCCGACAGGTCGATGTTGGCCGGGATGACGTCGAGGCCCTCGACGCTCGTCGACTGGATCGCCTCGCGCGGGTCGAGGCGCGGGTTCAGCAGCAGGTCGTAGATCGTCGTCGCGTCGTGGTTGTCGACGCCGAGGCCCGCCGAGAGCGCGCCCTGCGGGTCGAAGTCGATCGCGAGCACGCGGCGGCCGTACTCGGCGACCGCGGCGCCGAGGTTGATCGTCGTGGTCGTCTTGCCCACGCCGCCCTTCTGGTTGCACATGGTGACGATGCGCGCGGGGCCGTGGCTGCGCAGCGGCTCGGGCTGCGGGAAGTCGCGGTGGGGACGCCCGGTGGGCCCGAGCGAAGGTGCCTCCATGCCGGCCAGGGTCTCGTTGCGCGTGCTCACGCCCCCGAGTCTAGGAACGCCGCGCGCCTTCGCCGCGCAGGCGGGCGCGGCGTGTATCTCAACCTCTGGTTGAGCCTCAGCGCGCGCGGGGGTGCGCCGTCGTGTACATGTCGCGCAGCGTGTCGGCGGTCACCTGCGTGTAGATCTGCGTCGTCGCGACGGATGCGTGGCCCAGCAGCTCCTGCACGACGCGCACGTCGGCGCCGCCCTCGAGCAGGTGCGTGGCGAACGAGTGGCGGAAGGTGTGCGGCGAGACGTGCTCGACGCCCGCCTCGTCGGCGACCCGCTGGATGATCTCCCACGCCGCCTGGCGCGAGAGGCGGCCGCCCCGCGCGCCGAGCAGCAGCGCCGGCGTGCCGCGCCCCTTCGCCGCGAGCGCCGCCCTCCCCCGCACGAGCCACGCATCCGTCGCCCGGCGCGCGTACGAGCCGACGGGCACGAGGCGCTGCTTCGCGCCCTTGCCCGTCACGCGCACGAGCTGCTGCTCGTCGGCCGTGGCCGCCAGGTCGTCGACGTCGAGCCCGACGACCTCCGAGATTCGGGCGCCCGTGGCGTAGAGCAGCTCGAGCAGCGCCCGGTCGCGCAGCCCCGCGGGGTCGTCGCCGCCCGCGGCCTCGAGCAGCCGCTGCATCTGCGCGACCGAGATCGCCTTCGGCAGCCGCTGCGGCAGCTTCGGCGGCCGCTGGTCCTTCGCGACGTCCTCGGCGGCCACCCGCTCGTCGACGAGCCACCGGTGCAGCGCCTTCACGGCCGACAGGTGGCGCGCGACCGACGACGCGGCCAGCCCTCTGCCTGCGAGCGCGGCGCGGAAGGCCGCGACGTCGTCGCCCGCGATCGCCGACGCATCCGTCACGCCCCGCCCCTCGAGCACGGCGAGGTAGCCGCCGAGGTCGCGCCGGTACGCGGCGACGGTGTGCTGCGAGAGGCCGCGCTCGATCGCGAGCTGCCGCAGCAGCCGGTCGACCGCCTGCGCGGGCGTCATGGCCGACCGGTCACGGCCGGTGGGCCGGATGCCAGTCGAACGGCGCGTCGACGGGGTGCGGCGAGGCGCCGCGGGCGCGCATCGCCTCGAGGGCGAGCACCGCCGAGAGCAGCGTCGCGTTGTGGAGGCGCATCGCGAGCGCCGCGTCGACGACCTCGGCGAGCGGCACCCACCGGCGCTCCATCTCGGCCTCCTCGTGCGTGCGCTCGAACGCCTCCGGCAGCTCGCGCACGTCGGTCGCGAGGTAGACCCGGATGATCTCGGTCGAGCCGCCGCCCGTGGTCGAGACGTCGAGCAGCGTCCGCCAGGTGTCCGCGGCGAGGTCGGTCTCCTCGGCGAGCTCGCGCTGCGCCGCCGCGAGGGGATCCTCCCCGTGCACGTCGAGCAGGCCCGCAGGCAGCTCCCACAGGGTGCCGCCGGCCGGGTGCCGGTACTGGTGCACGAGGCACACCTCGTCCCGGTCGTTCATCGCGACGACCGCCACGGCGCCGGGGTGCACGACCACCTCGCGGCGGATGCGCTCGCCGCCGAGCTCGAACTCCTGCCCCTCGACGTCCCACACCCGGCCCGCGAACAGCTGCTCGCGGGCGAGCACCGGCTGCTGGCCGAGCGCGTCGGCGAGCATCAGGCCGTCTCGTCGTCGGTCTCGTCGAAGAGCTTCGAGGCGCGCTGGCGCTCGAGGGCGGCGGCGACGAGGCCGCGGAAGAGCGGATGCGCGCGGTTCGGCCGGCTGCGCAGCTCGGGGTGCGCCTGCGTGGCGATGTAGAACGGGTGGCCCGGCAGCTCGACGTACTCGACGAGGTGCCCGTCGGGCGAGAGGCCGCTGAAGGCGAGGCCAGCGGCGGCGATCTCGTCGCGGTAGGCGTTGTTCACCTCGTAGCGGTGCCGGTGGCGCTCGTGCGAGACGGTGTCGCCGTAGAGCTCGGCCGCGAGCGAGCCCTCGGCGAGCTTCGCCTCGTACAGGCCCAGGCGCATCGTGCCGCCCAGGTCGCCGCCGTGGATGTGCTGCTCCTGCTCGGCCATCGTCGCGATGACCGGCGCGGGCGTGCCCTCGTCGAACTCGGTCGACGACGCGCCCTCGATGCCGGCCAGGTTGCGGGCGGCCTCGATGACCATGCACTGCAGGCCGAGGCAGATGCCGAGCGTGGGGATCTCGTTCTCGCGCGTGAACCTCAGCGCGCCGAGCTTGCCCTCGATGCCGCGGATGCCGAAGCCGCCGGGCACGATGATGCCGTCGAGCTCGCCGAGCTGGGCCGCCGCGCCGTCGTGCGTCTCGCAGTCGTCCGACCGGATCCAGCGGATGTTGACCTTGGTCTGGTTCGCGAACCCGCCGGCCTTCACCGCCTCGGTCACCGACAGGTACGCATCCGGCAGATCGATGTACTTGCCGACGAGGCCGATCGTCACCTCGTGCTTCGGGTGGTGCACGCCGTCGAGCACGGGCTGCCAGCGCGACCAGTCGATGTCCCCGGCCTCGAGGCCGAGCTGCCCGATGATGTACGCGTCGAGGCCCTGCTCGGTGAGCATCGTGGGGATGTCGTAGATGGAGGGCTTGTCGATCGCATTGACGACCGCCTCCTCCTCGACGTCGCACATGAGCGCGATCTTCTTGCGGTTCGCGTCGCTCACGGGCCGGTCGCTGCGCAGCACGAGCGCGTCGGGCTGGATGCCGATCGAGCGCAGCGTCGCGACGGAGTGCTGCGTCGGCTTCGTCTTCTGCTCGCCGGAGGCGCCGAGGAACGGCACGAGCGAGACGTGCACGAAGAAGACGTTCTGGCGGCCCAGCTCGTGGCGGATCTGCCGCGCCGACTCGATGAACGGCTGCGACTCGATGTCGCCGACCGTGCCGCCGATCTCGGTGATGATGACGTCGGGCTGCGGCTGCTGCTCGGCCTGCAGGCGCATGCGCCGCTTGATCTCGTCGGAGATGTGCGGGATGACCTGCACCGTGTCGCCGAGGTACTCGCCGCGGCGCTCGCGCTCGATGACGCGCGAGTAGATCTGGCCGGTCGTGACGTTGGCGGCCTGCGAGAGGTTGACGTCGAGGAAGCGCTCGTAGTGGCCGATGTCCAGGTCGGTCTCGGCGCCGTCGTCGGTGACGAACACCTCGCCGTGCTGGAACGGGTTCATCGTGCCCGGGTCGACGTTGAGGTACGGGTCGAGCTTCTGCATGACCACGTGCAGGCCGCGGGCGGTGAGCAGGTTGCCGAGCGACGCGGCCGTCAGCCCCTTGCCGAGCGACGAGACGACGCCTCCGGTGACGAAGATCTGCTTGGTCACCTTGGCCGGCGCTGCGGTCCCGTTTGCACTGTGGTTCACGGGCTTCGAGCCTAACCCACGACCCGCGCATCATCGAGCAACTCGCGGGCGTGCGCGAGCGCGGTCTCGGATGCGGTGCCGGAGAGCATGCGGGCGAGCTCGGCCAGGCGCTCCTCGCCCTCGACCGGCGACACCTGCGACGCGGTGATGCGGCCGTCGGTGCCCTTCTCGACGCGCACGTGGCGCTCGGCGAACGCCGCGACCTGCGCGAGGTGGGTGACGACGATCACCTGGCAGTGCTCGGCGAGCCGGGCGAGCCGGCGCCCGATCTCGGTCGCCGCGGCGCCGCCGACGCCCGCGTCGACCTCGTCGAAGACCATGGTGGGCACGCTCTCGTCGGCGAGCGCCACCTCGAGCGCGAGCATGATGCGGCTGAGCTCGCCGCCCGACGCGCCCCGCTGCACGGGACGCGGCTCGGCGCCGGGGTGGGGCGCGAGCAGCATGGTGACGCGGTCCCGGCCCCGCGGGCCGAGCGCATCCGTCGGCGCGACCTCGACCACGAGCCGGGCGTTCGGCATCGCGAGCGCAGCGAGCTCCTCGCCGACGGCGGCCTCGAGGTGCCGGGCCGCCTCCTGCCGCAGGGCGCTCAGCCGGTCGGCGAGCGCGGCGACCGCCTCGTGCCGCGCGCGCTCCTCGGCATCGAGCCGCTCGAGCTCGGCGTCGTCGCCGTCGAGCTCCGCGAGCCGGAGCGCGGCTGCCGGCGCCGCCTCGAGCGCCTCCTCGAGCGTGCGGCCCAGGCGCCGCTCGAGCGCGGTGAGCTGGGCGCGCCGCTCCTGCACCTCGTCGAGGCTGCGCTCGGGCCGCTCGAGGTCGTCGAGCGCCCGCACGACCGCCGAGGACGCCTCCTGCAGCAGCGCGTCGGCCTGCACGAGCAGGTCGAGCGCGCCGCCGAGCGCCGCGTCGTCGCCGGAGGCGCGCTCGACGAGCCGGCGCGCGCGGCCCGCGAGCGTCACCGCGTCGGGCTCGTCCTCGTCGTTCGAGAGCGCGCCGTGCGCCTCGGCGAGCTCGGCGCGCAGCGCCTCGGAGTGCTCGAGGCGGTGCGCGATCGCGGCGAGCTCGTCCTGCTCGCCCGGCTGCGGGTCGACGGCCTCGAGGTCCTCGAGCTCGGCCCGGATCGAGGCGGCCTCTGCGGCGCGCGCGTCGTGCTCGTCGCGGATGCGCGCGGCCGCGTCGCGCGCGGCCGTCCAGGCCTCGTGCTCCCCGACGTACTCGGCGAGCAGGGCCGCCAGGCGCTCCCCCGCGGCGCGGTCGAGCGCGGCGGCCTGCGCGTCGGGCGAGCGGAGCCGCTGCTGGTCGGCCTGCCCGTGCACGGCGACGAGGCGGTCGGCGAGCTCGCGCAGCAGCCCCGCGGGCACGGCGGCGCCGCCGGCCTGGGCGCGCGAGCGACCCTCCCGGGTGAGGGCGCGGCCGAGGATGAGCTCGCCGTCGTCGACGACCCCGCCGGCGTCCTCGACGAGGGCCACCGCATCCGCGTCGTCGACGATCCAGACGCCCTGCACCGCGGCACGATCCTCGCCGGAGCGGATGACGCCCACGTCGGCGCGCTCGCCGCGCAGCAGCGCGAGCGCCTGCACGAGCATCGTCTTGCCCGCGCCCGTCTCGCCCGTGATGGCGGTGAAGCCGGCGCCCACCGGCACGCGCGCCTCGTCGATCACGCCGAGCGAGCGGATCGTGAGCTCGTCGAGGCGCGTCACGTGCGCGACCGCCGGAAGCCCTCCACCGGCAGGTGGAACTTCGCGACCAGCCGGTCGGCGAAGGGCGCGCGCGACAGGCGCGCGAGCCGCAGCGGCCGGTCGTCGCGCGTCGCCTCGACCCGCGAGCCCTGCGGCAGGTCGAAGGAGCGGCGGGAGTCGCACCACAGCACGGCGGGGCTCGTCGAGTCGTCGGCGATCGTCACGGCCATGGTGGAGGTCGGCGCGACGACGAGCGGGCGGGTGAAGAGCGCGTGCGCGCCGAGCGGCACGAGCAGCAGCACCGACGCGGTCGGCCACACGATGGGGCCGCCGGCCGAGAAGGAGTACGCGGTCGATCCGGTGGGCGTCGCGAGCAGGACGGCGTCGGTGCCGAACGACGAGATGGGGCGGCCGTCGATCTCGAGCATGGTCGTGATCATGCGGCCCGAGCCCGACTTCTCGATCGCCGCCTCGTTCACCGCCCACGTCTCGTGCACGAGCTCGTCGCCCTGGAAGACGCGCACGCAGAGGGTCAGCCGCTCCTCGACCTCGTAGCCGCGGCGCAGGGCGCGCTCCACGACCTCGGCGGTCTCGGCGACCTCCGCCTCGGCGAGGAAGCCGACGTGGCCGAGGTTGATGCCGAGCAGCGGCGCGCCGATCTCTCGCTGCAGCTCGGCCGCGCGCAGGATCGTGCCGTCGCCGCCGAGCGTCATGATGAGCTCGACGTCGGGCGCGTCGGAGGGCACGTACGGCTCGACGGCCTCGAGCCCGCTGCCGGCGGCGAGCAGCACCGCGCGGTCCTCGGCGAGCACGACGGGCGTCACCGACTCGGCGAGCAGCCGCGCGGCGATCGCGGCGGCCGTCGCGACCGCCTCCTCGCGCCCGGGGTGGAACGCGAGCAGGAACCTGCGTCCGCTCATCGCGCCTCCTTCGCCAGTCTCGCCGACTCGTCCAGCCATTCTGTCGGATTCGTGCCGCGCTCGGCCGAGAGGTGGGCGAGGTACTCGAGGTTGCCGCGGCCGCCCGCGATCGGGCTGCCGATGAGGCCGGCGGTGCCGAGCCCCGCGTCCCACGCCGCCCACAGCACCTGCTCGATCGCCTGCGCGCGCAGGCCCGCGTCGGCGACGATGCCCTCGCGGACGCCCGTGCGGCCGACCTCGAACTGCGGCTTGATGAGCACGATCCAGTCGGCGTCGGGTGCGGCGACGCCGACGAGCGGCGGGATCGCGAGCGCGAGCGAGATGAACGACAGGTCGGCGGTGATGATCGACGGCGCCGGCTGCAGCGACCCGGGCTCGAGGTCGCGCACGTTCCGCCCCTCGACGAGGGTGATCGGATGCGCGTCGACGTCGAGCTGGAACTGGCCGTGGCCGACGTCGAGCGCCGTCACGTGCGCGGCGCCGCGCGCGAGCAGCACCTGCGTGAAGCCGCCGGTCGAGGCGCCGGCGTCGAGCGCCTCCCGGCCGGCGGGGTCGACGGCGAAGGCGTCGAGCGCCGCGAGCAGCTTGTGCGCGGCGCGCGACACCCACGCGTCGCCGCCGGCGACCGCGACCTCGGCACGTGCCGGCACCTTGAGGCTCGCCTTCAGCGCCGCGCGCCCGTCGACGGTGACGAGTCCCTCGGCGATGCGCTGCTGCGCCTGGGATCGGCTGCGGGCGAGCCCGCGCTCGACGAGCGCCTGGTCGAGCCGCACCGGCTCGCCTCCGATCGGCTCGCCCCCGACCGGCTCGGCGCCGCCCGCCCCGGCTGCGTCAGCCACGCACCGCCCCGAGCTCCGCCTGCAGCCGGTCGTGGATGCGCGCGAGCTGCTCGGCCCGCGCCTCGAGCGGCTGCTGCTCGAGGAGCTCCAGCTCGTCGACGAGGCCGTCGGCGTGCTCCTGGGGGTCGGTCATGCCCTCGAGGCTAGCGAATCGATCGCGGCGAGCTCGTCGGCGCGCGAGAGCCTGTTGGCGCTCGCGCGGTCGAGCCCGCGGGCGCGCTCGTCGGCGAGCACCGCCTCGAGCGTCGCGCGCAGCGGCCGGTGCGCACCGCCGCCCGCGCGGTAGCGCGCGCTCGAGCGCTGCGCGTGGGAGGCGAGCGCGGCGGGGAGCACGAGCGGCAGCGCGCGCGGACCCATCCACACGCCGACGCCTGCCGCCTCGAGCTCCTCGTCGGTCGCCGCGACGAGCTCGCCCGTGTGCCCGGCGACCTCCCCGGCGAGCGCGATGAGCGCGTGCAGCGTGCCGTCGGGCCCGACCGCGTTCACGACGTCCTGCCGGAGGGGCGCCCGCTCGACGAGGAAGTCGACCAGGTCGCGCACGTCGATCGTCTGCGTCGGCTGCTCGCGCGCCGGCACGAGCACGGGACCGTCGCCGGCGAGCGCGAGCCGCGCGACCCAGTGGCCGAAGCGGTCGCTCTCGTCGCCCGGCCCGCCGATGAGGCCCGGTCGCACGACCGCGAGGCGCTCACCGAGCCGCTCCCTGGCGACGCGCTCGATCCACGCCTTCGCGCCGCCGTACTCCTCGCCCGTCGGGTCCTCCGGCACGAGCTCGTCGTCCTCGTCGGCACCGACCGGCGCGCCCTCGAGCCGCTGCGCGGACACCGACGAGACGAACGTCCAGTGCCGCGTCCGGTCGGCGAGGGCGTCGAGCGCGCCTGACGCGTGCGCGGGCAGCCTCGTCACGTCGACCACCTCGTCCCACTCGCCCTCGAGCGCCGCGTAGGCGTCGTCGCGGTCGCGGTCGCCGGCCACGAGCCGCGCGCCCGGAGCGACCGCGCCCGAGGCGCCGCGCGCCAGGCACGTCACCTCCGCGCCGCGCGCGAGGTGCGCCTCGGCGACGGCGCGTCCGAGCCAGCGGGTGCCGCCGAGCACGAGCACGCGCCGGGGCGATGCAGCGTCGTCCATGCCTGCACGCTAGCGTCGATCGGTGCGCAGCGGACCCTCCCTCGACCTCGCCGGCCCTCCCCCGGCAGGCACGCCCGTGCCGCCGCCCATCGCGCGCCGCGCGGGCCACGATCCCGTCGAGCTCGTATGGCGCAACGAGCTCGGCGGCGTGACGGCCCGCATCGACCGCGCCGGCGGCGCGGTCTACGCGAAGTGGAGCCCTGCCGGCACCGAGTCGCTCGCGGCCGAGGAGCAGCGGATGCGCTGGCTCGCGACGGCGTCGTCGGTGCCGGTCCCGCGCGTGCTGGGCCTGCACCGCGACGCCGGCGGCGAGCTGCTCGAGACCGCCGCCATCGCGGCCTCCTCGATCGTGTCCGCGGCGGGCCTGCGCGACCCCGAGGCGGCGGCCGCCGCCCTCGGCGAGGGGCTGCGGCGCCTGCACGCGACCGACGCGCGCACGTGCCCGTTCCCCGCTCCCGACTGGACCGCATCCGCGCCCGTCGACGACCCCGTGGTCTGCCACGGCGATCCGTGCGCGCCCAACACGCTCATCGCCGACGGCCGGTTCGCGGGGCTCGTCGACCTCGGCCGGGTCGGCGTGGGCGACCGCTGGTCGGATCTGGCGATCGCTTCGTGGTCGCTGGCGTGGAACGGACTCGGCGACGCGGAGCCGGCGTTCTGGGCCGCCTACGGGGCGGCGCCGGACCCCGAGCGGATCCGTCGCTGGCGCGCGCTGTGGGAGCCGCCCGAGCTCGACTAGAGCGCGAGCAGCTCGTCGGCGATCCGGAGGCCCAGCACGGGGCGGTCGGCCGTCCACACCGCCGCGCACGCGGCGCGGATCGTGTCGACGTCGCGCTCCCCCGCACGCACGAGCGCGATGTCGATGCCCGAGCGGCGCACCGCCGCCTGGCCGACCTCGAAGTAGCGGTCGCCGGTCGAGGTCTCGAGCGTCTCGCGCACCGGCGCGATCGGCTCGGCGAGGCCGCGCAGATCCTCGAGCACGTGATCGGGTCGCATCGAGGCGTCGGCGCCGATCAGGCTCGCGCCGCGGTCGATGCCGGTCAGCACGAGCGCCGACGCGATGCCGGCGCGGCGGGCGCCGAGGATGTCGGTGTCGAGCCGGTCGCCGACCATGAGCGGCGCGCGCGCGCCGAAGCGCTCCGCGGCGACGTCGAACATCGGGGTCTCGGGCTTGCCTGCGAACTCGGCCAGGCGGCCGACCGCCGTGTGCACGGCCGAGACGAGCGTGCCGTTGCCGGGCGCGATGCCGCCGGCGACCGGGATCGTCCAGTCGCCGTTCGTCGCGATCCAGGGGATGCCGCCCTGCTCGAGCGGGCGGCGCAGCGCGAACGACGCCTCGGCGAGGTCCTTCCAGCCGACCGACGGATGGAAGCCCTGCACGACGGCCTTCGGCTGCTCGGCGGCGGTGCGCACCACGCGCCAGCCGCGCGCCTCGAGCTCGACCACGATGCCGGCGCCGCCGACCACGAGCACGGGGTCGCCCGGCTGCAGGTGCTTCGCGAGCAGCAGCATGGCCGCCTGCGGGCTCGTGACCACGTCGGACGCGCGCACGTCGAGGCCGAAGGACGCCAGGTGCTCGGCGACCTCCGCGTCGGTGCGCGAGGCGTTGTTGGTCAGGTAGGCCGTCGGGAGCCCGGCGGCACGGATGCTGTCGACCGCGTGCGGGATCGCATCCGGCCCCTTGTAGACGACCCCGTCGAGGTCGAGGTACAGGCAGTCGACGCCGTCGAGCGGCGTCGGCTGCGCCGCCGCCTTGCGGAACAGCGCCATCAGCGGGCGTCTCCGCCGCGCTCCGGCTCCTGGTCCTGGTCCTCGTCCTCGTCCTCGATGAGGTCGTCGCCGAAGAGCGCGTCGGCGAAGAGCGCGTCGCCGTGCGGCGCCGGCTCCTCCGAGGCGGGCTCCGCCTCGTCGACGGCCGCCGCGGCAGCGGCCGGCTGCACCGGCGCTGCTGGCGGCTCGACCTGCTCAGGGTCTGCGGGAGCCTCGACGTCGGGGACATCCTCGACGTGCTCGTCCGCTGCCTCGTCGGTTCCCTCTGCCGCCTTCGCGTCGTCGTCGCCCGCTTGCGCGGCATCGTCGACGTCCGACTCGAGCGGCACGCCGCTCTCCTCGGCCGTGGCCTCGCCGTCGTCCTCGATGCGCTCGGTCGTGATCGCGATGGACTCGAGCTCGCCCGGCGCGAGCGCCGCCTCGAGGGCGTCGATGGCGCGGTCGGCGAGGGCGAACCACTCGGCCGCCTCGTCGTCGCGACCGAGCTCCTCGAGCACGCCCGCGTAGCTGGCGAAGAGCGCCGGGCTGTACTCGAACGCCTTGTCTCGGCGCAGCTCGGGGATGCGCAGCTCCTCGAGCGCCGCCTCCGGCTGCCCGAGGTCCAGGCGCGCGCCGGACTTCACGATCGCGAGCTCGACCCGGACGGGCGTCTCGAGCGTCGCCGCGTCGACCGAACGTGCCAGCTCGAGCGCCTTCTCGGGACGTCCGAGCCCGCGCTCGCAGTCGGCCATGAGCGGCAGCTGGTCGTCGCGCCCGGTGATGCGGCGGTAGGTGCGCAGCTCGCGCAGCGCGAGCGCGAAGTCGCCGAGCTGGTAGGCGGTGATCGCGAGCGTCTCGCGCACCACGCCGATCCTGCCGGCGCGACGAGCCGCGGTGAGCGCGTGCTCGTGCGCGAGCTCCGGGTTCTCGTCGATCAGGCGCGACGCCATCGCCATGTGCTTGGCGACGAACTCGGCGTTGTCCTTCGTGAGGGTCTTCAGCTGCGCGCGCGCGCCGATGTCGAGGTCCTCGGCCACCAGATCGTCCGGCAGCGGCGGCGGCACGACCTCGTCCTCGCGGACCTGCTTGAAGCTCTCGCCGGAGCCGTCGCCGCGGCGCTCGTAGTCGCGCCCGGGGCAGGCGGCATCGCGCTCGGGCCCCTGGTTCCTCGTGCGCTGGTCGTCGCGACGACGCTGGTCGCCGCGCCCGAAGCTGCGGTCGCCGTCGCCCTGCGGACGGCGATCGCGATCACCGTTGAACCGGCGCTCGCCGTCGCGCGCGGGGCGGCGGTCACCATCCCGGGGCGGGCGACGGTCCCCGTCGCGCTGGGGGCGCGAGTCGCGGTCGCCGAAGCGACGCTCGCCATCGCGCTGCGGGCGACGGTCGCCGTCACGCTGCGGCCGGCGGTCGCCGTCACGCTGCGGGCGACGGTCGCCGTCACGCGGCGGCCGGCGGTCGCCATCGCGCTGGGGACGCGAGTCGCGGTCGCCGAAACGACGGTCGCCGTCGCGCTGCGGCCGACGGTCGCCATCGCGCGGCGGCCGACGGTCGCCATCGCGCTGGGGACGCGAGTCGCGGTCGCCGAAACGACGATCACCGTCTCGCTGCGGTCGACGCTCGCCATCGCGCTGCGGACGCGGGTCGCGGTCGCCGAAGCGACGATCACCGTCACGCTGCGGTCGACGCTCGCCATCGCGCTGCGGGCGGCGGTCGCCATCGCGCTGCGGACGCGAGTCTCGGTCCCCGAAGCGACGGTCTCCGTCACGCTGCGGGCGGCGGTCCCCGTCGCGCTGGGGCCGGCGATCAGCATCGCCCTGCGGGCGACGGTCGCCATCCGGGTGGTAGCCGCGGTCGCCGGGGCGGAGCCTCCGCTCGGCATCGCGCTGCGGCGGGCGACGGTCGCCGTCGCGCTGCGGACGGCGGTCGCCATCGCGGTGCGGTCGGCGGTCGTCCTGACGGCCGGAGCCGCGATCTGCGTGGTCGTTCACGGCACCATGCTCCCATCGAGTCGGCACATAGAAAAAGGGGCCCCAGATGAATCTGGGGCCCCTTTCCAAAAGAAGTCCGGCGGTGTCCTACTCTCCCACAGGGTCCCCCCTGCAGTACCATCGGCGCTGAGAGCCTTAGCTTCCGGGTTCGGA
>NZ_VOIR01000017.1 GCF_007923295.1 Agrococcus sediminis
CGCTCAGCTCGGCCTGCTCGAGCGGGATCGGCCAGGCGATCGCGGCGGTCGGGTCGGCGAGGTTGAGGAACGTGTACTCGCTCTGCGCCTCGGCCGACCAGTGGTCGTTCACGAGGTACGAGTAGGCCGTGTCCTCCTCGAGCGCCTGGAACGAGTTGCCGACGCCCCGCGGCACGAACACCGCGATCGACGGGTCGATCTCGATCGTGAACGTCGCGCCGAACGACGGGCCCTCGCGCAGGTCGACCCACGCGCCGAACACGCGGCCGGCGGCGACCGAGATGTACTTGTCCCACGGCTCGGCGTGGATGCCGCGCGTCACGCCCGCGGTGGCGTTGAAGGAGATGTTGTTCTGCACCGGCCCGAAGTCCGGCAGCCCGAGCGCCAGCTGCTTCTCGCGCTGCCAGTTCTCCTTGAACCAGCCGCGGTTGTCGCCGTGCACCGGCAGGTCGATCACGAGGAACCCCGGGATCGGGGTCTCGCGCACCGCGAGCTGCTTGCCCGTCTGCATCAGTCGCCCTCGGTCTCAGTGCCCGGCCTGGGCGTACTTCGCCTCGGCCTCGGCCTTCTGCTTCCGCCACCACGGCTCGTTCGCGCGGTACCAGTCGATCGTCGACGCGAGCCCCGCCTCGAAGTCGGTGAACGCCGGCGCCCAGCCGAGCTCCTCGCGCAGCTTCGTCGCGTCGATCGCGTACCGCATGTCGTGGCCCGGGCGGTCCTTCACGTGGTCGAACGCATCCGGCTCCTGCCCCATCAGCCGCAGGATCGCCTGCACGACCTCGAGGTTCGAGCGCTCGCCCTCGGCGCCGATCAGGTACGTCTCGCCGATCCGGCCCGACTCGAGGATCCGCAGCACCGCCGAGGAGTGGTCGTCGGCGTGGATCCAGTCGCGCACGTTCTCGCCCGCCCCGTACAGGCGCGGCCGCACCCCGTCGATCACGTTCGTGATCTGCCGCGGGATGAACTTCTCCACGTGCTGGCGCGGACCGTAGTTGTTCGAGCAGTTCGAGATCGTCGCCTCGAGCCCGAACGAGCGCACCCACGCGCGCACCAGCAGGTCGGAGCCCGCCTTCGTCGACGAGTACGGGCTCGACGGGTTGTAGGGCGTCTCGGGCGTGAACTTCGCTGGGTCGTCGAGCTCGAGGTCGCCGTAGACCTCGTCGGTCGAGATGTGGTGGAAGCGCGTGCCGTGCTTGCGCGCCGCCTCGAGCAGCGTGAACGTGCCGATCAGGTTCGTGTGCACGAATGGCGACGGGTCCGACAGCGAGTTGTCGTTGTGCGACTCGGCCGCGTAGTGCACGACGGCGTCGGCGTCGGCGACGAGCGCGTCGACGACCTCCGGGTCGGCGATGTCGCCCACCACGAGCCGCACCCGGTCCTCCGGCAGCCCCGCGAGCGTCTCGCGGTCGCCCGCGTAGGTCAGCTTGTCGAGCACCACCACGTCGTGGTCGGCGTTCGCGACCGCGTAGTGGACGAAGTTCGAGCCGATGAACCCGGCGCCGCCGGTGACGAGGAGCTTGCTCATGCCCCCCAGCGTAGTGTCCGGGCGGCGGTGCGCCGGGCCGTCAGGCGCGGATGAGCGCCAGCACCTCGTCGCGGATCGCGGCCATCGTCGCCGCCTGCTCGCCCTCGACGTTGAGCCGCAGCAGCGGCTCGGTGTTCGAGGGGCGCACCGAGAACCACCACGCGCCGTCGGCGGCCATCACCGTCAGCCCGTCGAGCTCGTCGAAGTGGCCGCGGCCCGCGAAGGCCTCGACGATGCGCGTGTACGCGGCAGGCACGTCGGCGACCGTCGAGTTGATCTCGCCCGACGACGCGTAGGGCGTGTAGCGGGCCGCGAGCTGCGACATCGGCTCGTCGTCGCCGCCGAGCGTCGCGAGCACGTGCATCGCCGCGAGCATGCCGTTGTCGGCGCCCCAGAAGTCGCGGAAGTAGTAGTGCGCCGAGTGCTCGCCGCCGAAGACGGCGCCCGTCTCGGCCATGCGGTCCTTGATGAGCGAGTGGCCGACGCGCGTGCGCACGGGCGTCGCGCCCGCGGCGGTGATCGTCTCGGGCACGGCGCGGCTCGTGATGAGGTTGTGGATCACCACGACGTCCTGCTCCCCCGCCGCCTGCACGCGGCGGATCTCGCGCTCGGCGACGATCGCGGCGACCGCCGACGGCGACACCGCTCCGCCGCGCTCGTCGATCACGAAGCAGCGGTCGGCGTCGCCGTCGAACGCGAGGCCCAGGTCGGCGCCGTGCTCGACGACGGCGGCCTGCAGGTCGACGAGGTTGGCCGGGTCGAGCGGGTTCGCCTCGTGGTTCGGGAACGTGCCGTCGAGCTCGAAGTACAGCGGCACGACCTCGATCGGCAGCGGGCCGAGCCCGGCAGCCCCGCCGAGCACCGCCGGCACCGTCATCCCGCCCATGCCGTTGGCCGCATCCACGACGACCTTGAGGGGCCGGATGGGCGTGAGGTCGACGAGCGAGCGCAGGTGCGCCGCGTAGTCGGGCAGCACGTCGCGCTCGGTGAGGCCACCACGCTCGGGCGCCTCGGCGAGGCCCTCGTCGAGGTAGCGCTGCGCGCCGTCGCGGATGGCGGCGAGGCCCGTGTCGAGGCTCACACCGCGCGCGCCGGCGCGCGAGAACTTGATGCCGTTGTAGGCGGCGGGGTTGTGGGATGCGGTGAACATCATCGCGGGCGCGTCGAGCGAGCCGGAGGCGAAGTAGGTCGCGTCGGTGGAGCAGAGCCCGATCATGACGACGTCGGCGCCGCGCGCCCGCGCGCCGTCGGCGGCGGCCGCGGCGAGCGCGGGCGACGAGGGCCGCATGTCGTGGCCGATCACGATCGGGGCGGCCCCGGGCCGGCCGGCGTCGACCTCGTCGGCGAACGCCGCGCCGAGGGCGCGCACGACCTCCTCGGTCAGCTGGCCGTCGACCAGGCCCCGCACGTCGTACGCCTTCACGATGTCGCTCAGCGCCATGGTTCCCTCTTCGCTCTGGTGGCCCCTACCGGGGCGCTCTGCCGGGCTCGTGCCGCACGACGCGCCACCCGGCGGGGCCGGCGGCGCGCTCCGCGTGCGGGTCGCACAGGTCGTAGCTGCCCTCGATCGCACCCCGCCGGCTGGCGGGCTGCAGCGGTCCGACGACGAGCAGCTGCTCGCCGTAGTCGACCGTGACGGTGCGGTCGGCGTACCTGCGGCACCCGGGCCGAGAGCACGTCCTGACGTCCATCCGGTCAAGGGTAGTGCCGCCGCGGTCCGCGGCCGGCCGACACGTAGGAT
Organism: Agrococcus sediminis; assembly: GCF_007923295.1. Lineage (GTDB taxonomy): Bacteria > Actinomycetota > Actinomycetes > Actinomycetales > Microbacteriaceae > Agrococcus > Agrococcus sediminis. Next base: position 3,267 of record NZ_VOIR01000017.1, read on the forward strand.
GAGGCCATGCCCGCGCGCCAGCACTCCCGCGGTTCGCGCCACGGCCGCGACATGCGGTCGTCGATCGCCGGCCCCGTGCTGCCGTTCCTGTCGTCGCGCGAGACGCGCTTCGAGGACATCGCGGCCGACGCCGCCGACTACGTGCAGGCGCTGTGGCCGGCAGAGCTCGGCGACGTGGTCTTCCAGTGGGCCGACATGCCGCCGCGCTCGCTCGCCGATCGCGTCGACGAGGTGCCGGAGTGGGCCGTCGACGCGCGGCGCCGCACGATCACGATCTACCGGCTGCCGCTGCAGCGGCTGCCGCGCGTGCACATCGACGACGCCTGGCACCGGCAGGTCGCGATCGAGGGCGCCGTCTTCCGCGCCGCGGCCGAGCTCATCGGCCGCGACCCGTGGGAGGTCGCCCCCGACCGCTGGCGGCACCATTGAGCCCGGAGCGCGCAATGCCGCGCAGCGGCGTTGCGCGCGGAGGGCTCAAGGTCGCGCGCTGGAGCTGAAGGCGGAGGCCCTTTCGGGCCTCCGCGCGACGCCAGCGCCGACGGCCGTCTCGGCCGTCGGTCCAGCGGCCGCAGGCCGCGTACCGAGACCCAGTCATCAGTGCAGGACGGTCACGCCCTCCGCCGCCGGCCCCTGCGGGCTCGCCGTGAAGCCTGCGATGGCGCTGTCGCTGCGGTAGCCGACCCCGATCACGAGGTCGTCGCCGACCACCTCGACCGCACCGCCGTCGACGGCCCGCTCCAGCACGCCCATCGCCGGCAGCCGCACGGCCTCGCCGTCGATCGTGATCTCCTGCTCGGCGTCGGAGGTGCTGACGACGTGCAGGCGGGCGCCGGGCCCGGCCGGCACGGCGATCGACGAGGCGCCCGAGCGCGGCTGGCCGCCCGCGACCCAGTCGAAGTCGAGCCCCTCGCCCGCGATCGCGACGCTCCGCGCGCCTGCGACGACCGGCGCATCCGACTCGATCCGCACCGCGAGCGTGCCGACCGGCAGCTCGTCGAGCGGGAAGTCGGTGACCCTGCCCGCCTCGAGCGACCCCTCCGACTCGATGGTCGAGCCGTCGCCCGACTGGAACACGACGCGCACCGCGCCGCCCGTCGGCGAGAGCAGCCGCAGCACGGGCGTCGTGTCGTCGTAGTCGGGCTGCGTCTCGAGGCCCGACGGCTCGGCGACGACGACGCCCGGCAGCACTGCGCCCGTGAGCGCCGACACCGGGTCGACGACGTCGAAGCCGCCGCGCTCGAGCCCGCGCGTGATGGTCTGCTGCAGGTGCGCCGTCACGGGGGCGCCGGTGGATGCGACGTGCACGACCGCGTCGGCGACGCCCGGGGCGATCGCGGCGAGGTCGAGCACCTCGACCTGCCCGGCACCGACGGCGACGCCCGTCGACCCCACGGTCTCGACCGGCCCGTCGGGCCCGTAGACCGTCACGTCGACGCTCGCAGCGACCTCGGAGCCGTTGGCGATCGTGAGGGTCGTCTGCCTGCCCGTGCGCGTGGAGCCCCCGACGAGCCACTGCTCGAGGCGCGTCTCGGCGCACTCGCTCGCGGCGAGGCCGCGCACGGCGTCGACGTCGACCGAGACGGACTGCGCGGCGGAGAGCGTCGAGCTCTCGCCGCGCTGCACGATCGACGCCGCGCCGGGCAGCTCGGCCTGGCGCATGGTGAGCGGCACCTGCGCGACGTCGCCACCGAGGCTGCCGACGGTCACGCTCGGCTCCTCGATCGCGGCGAGCGCGAGCGCGTCCTGGCCGTCGGCGGTGCCGACGCGCAGCACCGGGCCGGCGCAGACGCGCGACTGCATGGGCGATGCGGGCAGCACGTGGGTCGATGGCGCCTGCGCCTGGGCCCGGAGGTCCTCCGGCAGCGCGGTCGCGCCGAGCACCGCGCCGACGCCGAGCGCCGCGGCGGCGAGCCCGGCGAGCCCGCGGGCGCTCCACCGCACCGCGTCGCGGCGCTCGAAGCGCCGCCGCGACTCGGCCGCGTCGTTCGCGGCCGCCTCCCGGTCGGTGAGCGCGACGTCGCTCGCGATGTCGCCCGACGGCTCGGCCTCCGCCTCGACGGCGAGCTCCGCCTCGGTGGGCTCGTGCTCGCGGGGCGGCTCCTCGTCGTCGCGGATCGGCGAGGGGTCGTCGAACTGCTGGGACTCGTCGAGCGGGTCCGGCGTCTCGTCGCGATCGGTCACTGCCACTCCCCCGTCGTCTCGAGCCGCCTGGTGCGCACGCGCGCGCCGCGCCGCAGCGACGGCAGCGCCGCCACCACCGCGCCCGCGAGCGCGGCGAGCTGCCCGGCGAGCAGCCAGCCGGCCCAGGCGGGGCGCTCGACGGGCGGGCCGCCCGCCGCCTCCAGTCGCTGGTAGAGCAGGCCCGCCTCGGTCTGCCCGATCGCCTGCAGGTCGCCGCGCGCGTCGAGCGAGCGCTGCGCGCGGTCGTGCACGGCCGCGGCGCCCTCCCGCTCCTGCTCGAGGAGCACGAAGCGGATGCCGTGCTCGTCGAGCAGCGCGGCGACGTCGGCGTCGCCCCCGGAGGCCATGTCGACGGAGGCCTGGGCGAGCTCGGCCTCGGCGGGGCCGGCCTCCTCGCGCACGAGCTCCTCGGTCGAGACGGCGTCGAGCGTCAAGCCGTGGCCGCGCTCGACGTCGACGCCGATGAGGCCCTCGGCGAGCGGCCGCAGCACCATCGTGCCCACCTGCGGGTCCTCCTCGGCCGCCGCGTCGACGAAGGCCGGCATGCGCCGCTCGGGCGCGGCGATCACCGTCGCGGGCAGCAGGAACGAGGTCGCGATCACGGGCACCGCCGCCGCGACGGCGGCGAGGGCGACGATGCCGCCGGGCACGGCGCCGCGGCGGTCGTCGAGGTCGACGGCGACGACGGCGAGCGCGATGAGCGCGGCGAGCATGACGGATGCGCCGGTGCCGGCCCAGACGGCGACGGGCTCGCCGTCGAGGGAGGCGACGGAGAGCCGCGACGCGGCGACCGCGGTGGCGTACCCGGCGAGCAGCAGCGCGAGCCACGGCCACGCGCGGGTGGGCCGCAGGACGATGCCCGCGAGCGCCGCGAGCGCGAGCGGCGCGAGCAGCGCGAGGGCGATCCACTGGGCGTCGAGCTCGGGCGCGGTGGCGGCGACGGCGCCCTCGAGGCTCGCGAGCGTGCCGTCGGGGCCGAGCAGGGCCGCCTCGACCGGGGTGGGCGGGGTGGAGGGCTTCGGCACCCCCGGGTCGGCGAGCGCCGCGAGCGGGCGGCCGTCGATCCACCGGGTGACGACGATCGGCGCGAGCAGCGCCGCGGCGGGGAGCAGCGCGGCGAGCGGCCGCAGCGGCGCCCGCCACCCGGTGCCCATCGCGATGACCGCGAGCAGCAGCATCGCCGGCAGCAGCACCGGCGCGCCGGCGACCGCCACCGCGAGCGGGATCGCGGCGGCGCCCGCGGCGCGCCACGAGCGGTGGGCGCGCAGCAGCCCCGCGACGGCGAGCGGCAGCGCCACGTGCGCGAGCACCGCACCGAGCCGCCCGTCGACGATCGCGACGAGGAGGATCGGCGAGAGCGCCCAGACGGCGGCGGCCACGGCGGGCGCCCACCGGGAGTCGGTCATCGCGCGCACGGCGAAGAACGCCGTGACGGAGGCGATCGCCGGCGCGAGGAACAGCACGAGCACGATCGCGGTGGAGGGCTGCCACGGCGTGAGCGAGCCGAGCAGCGCGAGCAGGATCGTGAACGGGTCGGCAGGCCCGACCACCTCGCCGAGCGCGTCGCGCGGGCCGGCGAGCGCGTTCGCCCACACCTCGGCGAGCGACCCCGACAGCGGCAGCAGGGCGCCGCCGGTCGCGGCGCTCGCCGCGATGAGCTGCGGCGACAGCACGACGCCCACGACGACCGCGAGCGCGGTGACCCACAGGCCCGCGCCCTCGACGAACCCGACGCGCTCGTCGGCGACGCGCTGCATCTGCTCGGGGTCGCCGAGCGTCCGCCGCCGCGAGCGCACCGTGCGCCAGCTCGCGCGCAGGCCCCGCATCGACGACCAGCCGGTCGCCTTGGTGCGGGCGATCCGACGCCGCGCGCGAGCGGTCGCGGGCAGCGCGACGAGCGTCGCGAGCGTCGCCCGCCACTCGGCGAGCACGGCGGCGGGCCGCTTGGCGAGCAGGTGCGCGACGGTGCGCACGACCGCGAGCGGCAGCAGCAGGAGCCAGTGCGCGATGAGCGCGAGCGGGTTCGCGTAGGCGAGCCGGCGGTGCAGCTGCGCCCGGCGGGCGACCGCCACGCGCTGCGCGTCGCTGACGGTGCGGGCGTCGAAGTGCTCGGGCCCCCCGGCGCGGCGCACCCGCGCGCGCGGCTCGACCGCGACGCGGTGGCCCGCGAGTCGCGCGCGCACGCCGAGGTCGAGGCCGGCGTCGATCGAGCGCAGCGCCGGGTCGAAGCCGCCGAGCGCCTCGAACACGTCGCGCCGCACGAGCATGCCGGTCTCGGCGACGCCGAGCACGTCGGAGTCGTCGTCGTGCTGGCCCTGGTCGAGCTCGCCCTCGTGCAGCAGCATGCTGCGACCGAACGGGGTCATCGTCTGCCCGAGCTCGGCGAAGCGGTCGGGCAGGTCGGCGCGCATCACCTTCGGGCCGACGATCGCGACGCTCGGGTGCGACTCCACGTGGCCCAGCAGCGCCTGCAGCGCGCGCGGGTGCGGCGCCGCGTCGTGCGCGAGCACCCACAGCCAGTCGCCCGGCTCGGCCGATGGCAGCGCGCCCGCGCCCCGGTTCACGAGCTGCCCGTACGGCAGCCGCGCCGCAGCGACGACGCTCGCGGCGCGCGACGCCTCGAGCACGGCGCGCGTGTCGTCCTTCGATCCGCCGTCGACGGCGATCAGGCGGTCGGGCGCGACCGACTGCGCCTCGATCGCGGCGAGGGTCGCGGGCAGGTACGCGGCGCCATTGCTGGCCGCGAGCACGGCGAAGACCCTCGGATGCACCCGGCAAGGCTAGGCGCGCAGGGCTCGGCGGGCTGGGGTTGGGCCCGGTGCGCCGCCGAATCGCCGCCCGGCGCGCGTCAATGCGTGAGGATCGCCTGCGTGCGGGGCGCGCGCGGCGCGATCTGCTTGCGGAGCGGCCCGATGACGAAGATGACGAGCAGGATCATGCCGAACTCGATCCAGGGCCGCGACTCGGCGAGCCCCTGCACGAACAGCGCGACCCACAGCAGCAGCGGGATGGCGTTCAGCGCGCGCTCGCCGATCGGCGACCGGTACAGCGCGCCGAGGCAGTTGGCGGCGGCGCGGTACTGCAGGCCCGCCCACAGCAGCACGCCGACGAGCCCGAGCTGCATGAAGACGTCGAGCCACACGTTGTGCGCCTGCAGGTAGACCATGCCGTGCATCTCGCCGAGCCGGTCGAACGGCTCGACCCACGGCAGCCAGTAGCCGAGGTAGCCGACGCCCACGACGGGGCTCTCCATGCCGAGCGCGATCACGCGGCCCCAGATGTCGAAGCGGCCCGTCATGTCGGCGTCGCGGCCCAGGAAGTCGGTGACGGCCGTCCAGTTCGCGATGATGAGGCCGACGCAGACGAGCCCCACCGCGATCGCGAGGCCGAAGATCCGGTAGAAGGCCGCGCCCCGCCATCGCACCCAGCTCACGACGAGCACGGCGAGCACCGCCACCATGGCGGTCGCGAAGAGCACGGTCGCGCTGCGGGTGAGCACGTGGACGAGGATGGGCAGGCCCACCCACACGGGCCACCACCGGTCGACGCCGGCCACGGCGCGGCATCCGGCGATCACGAGCGCGATGAGCGCCACCATGCCGAGCAGGTTCGCGTTGCCCATCACGCCCTGCACGCGCCCGCCCTCGAAGAGCAGGCCGCTCGACCAGTGCAGCTCGCCGCTCACGTCGGGCGGGTAGTCGGCCCAGAGCGGGAACAGCGGCCGCCGCAGCACGAGCGCGACGAAGGCCTCGAACAGCAGCGACGCGGCGAGCAGCCCCTGCATCGACCAGTGCGTGACGTCGAGGATGACCCGGTACGGCAGCGATGCGATGAGGACGGCGCTCGCGATGGTGCCGAGCAGGATGAACGACCCGAGCAGCGACCATCCGGGCGAGATCGCCCACACGGCCGAGGCGATGGCGGCCGCCGCGAACGCCACGACCGGCACGGGCATGCGGTGCAGCCGCACCCGCAGGAGCCCGAGCTCGATGAAGACCCAGACGAAGGTCAGGCCGACCAGCGCACCCCAGACGGGGTAGCCGATCACGTTGCGGACGGCGTCGCCCGCGGCAGCGTTGGTGACGATCCAGGCTGCCAGCGCGGTGCGGCGGCGCTGGTTCGGCATGGATCCATGGTTCCACGTCCCGCTGTGGACGCGGGCGCCCGCCTCGCGGGTCAGGGCGCTCAGGCCAGCTTGCGGAGCTTGCGGCGCTCGCGCTCGGAGAGCCCGCCCCAGATGCCGAAGCGCTCGTCGTTCTCGAGCGCGTACTCGAGGCACTGCTGGCGCACCTCGCAGCCGTCGCAGATGCGCTTGGCATCGCGGGTGGAGCCGCCCTTCTCGGGGAAGAACGCCTCCGGGTCGGTCTCGGCGCACAGCGCGTCGGTCTGCCAGGCGAGGGCGTGGTCGGCCGCGTCGTCGCGGACCCCGGGAACGCCCAGCATGATCGGGTCGACGAACCAGTCGCCGGGCACCCCGCGTCGCAGGGCACCCTCTTCGGCGCCTCGCGCCGTCGTGCTGCGCTGCACTCCCTCTCGCATGGCTTCCCCCGGTTCTGCGGGACCCCGGCCGGGCCCGCGTTGCACCCAATTACACCGGTGTAGTTCGCCCCGCGTCAAGTCGGGAATCCTAGGAGTGTCGCGGCCTCTCGGGGCGCAGCGCCGCACTCACGGCGTGTCGCGCTCGAGCGCGAGCCACGCCTCGTCGGAGCGCACCTCGAACGGCTCCGCCGCATCGATCCACGCGCCGGCCGCCTGGGGCAGCTCGTGCTCGGCGCCGTCGATCGCGACGCGCGTCGGCCGCGCCGCGAGCAGCAGCCCCCGGGCGCCGCCCTCGACGCGGTGGACGCCGGCGATGCGGCGCAGCTCGAAGGGCGCCGCAGGGCGGTACGCGACCGCGCCCTCGAGCGGCGTCGACGCCAGGCGGGGCTCGACGAGCGGCGTCGTGTCGACGACCCGCAGCAGCTCGGGCACGTCGACGTGCTTCGGGGTGAGCCCGCCGCGCAGCACGTTGTCGCTCGGCCCCATCAGCTCGATGGCGAGGCCCTCGAGGTAGGCGTGGAGGTTGCCGGCCGGCAGGTACAGCGCCTCGCCCGGCGCGAGCGAGACGCGGTTGAGCAGCAGTGCCACGAGGATGCCCGGGTCGCCCGGGTGGGTGCGCGCGAGCCGGTCGACGGTGTCGGCCTCCACGGGGTGCGCCGCCGCGATCGCCGGAGCGGCCGCCTCGGCGGCGGCGACGGCGGCGGCGACCTCGTCGCCGCCCGAGAGCAGCCACGCGAGCGCGTCGCCCGCCCGCACGCGCGCGGCGACGGGCGCGAGCCGCGCATCGGCCGCCGCGAGCGCGTCGAGCACGCGCAGCGCCTCGCCGGCGGGGCGGAAGCCGCTCAGCGCCTCGAACGGCGTCACCGCGACGATGAGCTCGGGCTTCGGATGGGGGTCGCGGTAGTTGCGCTCGGGCGCGTCGCGGGCGATGCCGAGCCGGTCCTCGCGCGCGAAGCCCTCCTGCGCCTCCGAGGCATCCGGGTGCGCCTGCAGCGACAGCGGCTCGGCCGCCGCGAGCGCCTTCAGCAGCAGCGCCGGCTGCGGCCGGCCCCACGCCTCGAGCGCCTCGCCGAGCCCGCGCCCCGCGTGCTCCCCCGCCGCGACGGTCGACGGGCAGCCCGGGTGCGCGCCGAGCCACAGCTCGGCCTCGGGGTCGCCGGAGGCGTCGCGGCCGAGGTAGTCCGCGAGCAGCGTCCTGCTGCCCCACGCGTATGCCCTCGGCTCGTTGGCGATCGGCACAAACACGCGCGCGGTCTCCTTCCGGCAGATTGGCACGAGCGTACCAACGGGCGGGGCGGTCGCCGCCCGCCGCCCTAGCCTTGCCGCGACGGCCGAGCTCGGCCGGGAGAGACGAGGAGCCATGACGTTCACGCCGCTGGAGAGCGACTTCTACGGGTTCGCCGCCGACCTCAGCGAGGCCGAGCAGGCGTCGCTGGCCGAGGTCCGCGCGTTCATGGAGGAGCGCGTGCGACCGGTCATCGACGAGCACTGGCACCGGGACGCGTTCCCGACCGAGCTCGTGCCCGGCATCGCGGCGCTCGGCGTCGTCGGCCCCGGCTGGCCCGAGACCGCGAGGTTCGAGAACTCGGCGGTGTACCGCGGCTGGGTCGCGCTCGAGATGAGCCGCGTCGACGCATCCGTGTCGACCTTCGTCGGCGTGCAGAACGGCCTCGTCGCAGGATCGATCGGCGTCGCCGGCTCCCCGGAGCAGCGCGCCGAGTGGCTGCCGCGCCTCGCCGACTGCTCGGTCATCGGCGCCTTCGGGCTCACGGAGCCCCTCTCGGGCTCCGACTCGGCGCAGGGGCTGCGCACCACCGCCCGCCGCGAGGGCGACGAGTGGGTGCTCGACGGCGCCAAGCGCTGGATCGGCAACGCCACCCACGCCGACATCGTCGTCGTGTGGGCGAAGGACGTCGAGGACGGCCAGGTGAAGGGCTTCATCGTGCCGACCGACGCGGCGGGCTTCCGCGCCACGAAGATCGAGCGCAAGATCGCGCTCCGCATGGTGCAGAACGCCGACATCGAGCTCGAGGGCGTGCGCGTGCCGGAGTCGATGCGGCTGCAGGGCGCGTCGAGCTTCCGCGACACCGCGCGCGTGCTGCGGCTCACGCGCGCCGAGGTCGCGTGGAGCGCCGTCGGCGTCATGATCGGCGCCTACGAGGCAGCCGTGCGCTACACGACCGAGCGCGTGCAGTTCGGCAAGCCCGTCGCCGGCCACCAGCTCGTGCAGGACCTGCTCGCCAAGTCGCTCGGCCACATCACCGCGTCGATCGCGCTGTGCGTGCAGGTCTCGCGGATGCTCGACGAGGGCCGGCAGGAGGACGCCCACTCGGCCCTCGCGAAGGCCTTCGCGACGACGCGGATGCGCGAGGTCGTCTCGTGGTGCCGCGAGGTGTGCGGCGGCAACGGCATCGTGACCGACTACGACGTCGCCCGCTTCTTCGTCGACGCGGAGGCGCTCTACACGTACGAGGGCACGGCGCAGATGAACGCGCTCATCGTCGGGCGGGCCATCACGGGGAGCTCGGCGTTCGCCTGACGCTCCGCAGCGACTCGGCCGCGCGGCGCATCGCGCGGCCGATCGCCCAGCCCGTCACGTGCGTGAGCGCCTCGCGCACGATGCCGGGCGTCATCTTCGACACGCCGAGCTCCCGCTCGCGGAAGAGGATCGGCTCCTCGACCACCGCCGCCCCCGCGTCGTGCGCGCGGCGCGTCATGTCGATCTGGAAGCAGTAGCCCTGGCTGCGCACGTCGTCGAGCGGCAGCCGGCGCAACAGCTCGGCGGTGTAGGCGCGGCATCCGGCCGTCATGTCGTGCACCGGCGAGCCGAGCGCCACCCTGGCGTACAGGTTGCCGGCGCGCGAGATCGCCTCCCGGTGCCAGGGCCAGTCGACGATGCCGCCGCCCGCGACCCAGCGCGAGCCGATCACGAGGTCGGCGCCCGGCCGCGCGCCGTGCCGCAGCCGCGCGAGCATGCGCGGCACCGCGTCGGCCGGGTGCGAGCCGTCGGCGTCGAACTCGACCACCGCATCCGCGCCGCGCTCGAGCGCGAGCCGCATGCCGTCGAGGTAGGCCGCGCCGAGCCCCTGCTTCGCGGGCCGGTGCAGCACGCTGATGCGCGGGTCGGCCGCGGCCATCGCGTCGGCGAGCTCGCCGGTGCCGTCGGGGCTGCTGTCGTCGATCACGATCACCTCGACGTCGGGCGCGGCCTGCAGCAGCCGGTCCATGGTGACCGGGAGCGCCTCGATCTCGTCGTAGGTGGGGACGAGGACGATGGCGCGCAATGGGGCTCCGAGCGGTCGTGGACAGGATCGGGTGCATCCTCGCACACGGCTCCCGGGACGTCGGCCCGCGGGCCCGCGCTGCGATACCGTGGACGGTCGTCCGCCCCGAGGAGCCCGCAGCATGACCGAGACCCCGCCCGTGGTCGCGCCCGCCCGGCGCGAGCGGCTGCTGTGGATGGACGGCCTGCGGGGCCTCGCCATCCTGCTCATCGTGCTCCTGCACGCGACCGAGATGCTGCGCTCGATCGGCCTGCAGCCGCACATCGCGGTCGACGTCTTCAACACGGTCGCGTCGCCGTTCCGCATCCCGCTGCTCATGACGCTCTCGGGCATGCTGCTGGGCGGCTCGCTCTCGAAGAGCGCGGGCCGCTACGTGAGCGGCAAGCTGCGCGCGATCGCCTGGCCGTACGCCGTGTGGCTCGTGATCGTGCTGCTCGTCTTCCCGAGCCTCGGCCCCGACATCCTGGTGCGCGGCCTCTGGGCACCGAACACCTACCTCTGGTACCTGCACACGCTGCTGATCGCCTACCTCGTGGCGCTCGCGCTGCGCCGCGTGCCCGACTGGATCAGCATGGTCGGCGCGCTGCTGCTCGCGGCCGCCGTCACGCTGCTGCCGATGCCAGATCTCGTCGCGACGATGAAGCTCGAGCGCACGTTCCTCATGCTCGCGTTCTTCTTCGCCGGCCACCTGCTGATGCAGCACCTGCCGACCGCGCTGCCGCTGCTGCGCCACCCGATCTCGATCGTCATCGGCCTCGTCTGCACCGGCAGCGTCGTGGTGGCCTCGCTGCAGCCGGGCTCGGCCGTCTCGAACGACGTGACCTTCGCCGTGCCGCTGCTCGCATCGCTCGCGGTCGGGCTCGCGCTGCTGTCGCTCCTGCCCTGGCGCGACCCGGTGTCGCGCTGGCTGCGCTGGGTGGGCCGGCACTCGATCGTCTACTACGTGACCCACTGGATCGCGCTCTACTGGACGCTGCAGCTCGTGGCGGGCCCGCTCATCCGCTTCGGCTTCAGCGAGGTCGCGGTCGCGATGGTCGTCGGCGCGATGGCGGCGGGCGCGGCGCTCGCGTGGCTCGTGCAGCTGCGCACGCCCGTGCGCTGGCTGTTCCGCGTCTGAGGGGCGACCTGGATAGCATCGGAGCGGGGCCGAGCGGCCTCCGACGCTCGGCAGAGGAGAGATCGTGACGCAGCAGCACGTGGTCGTCACCGGCGCGGCCGGCTACATCGGCAGGCACGTCGTCACGGCGCTCCTCGACGAGGGCGCTCGCGTGACCGCGGTGGTGCGCCAGCACCGCGCCTACCGCGTCGACGAGCGCGCCGACATCGTCGAGCTCGACCTGCTGGCGCCCGGCGCCGACCTCGCCCGGCTCACCGCCGAGGGTCCGGATGCGCTCGTGCACCTGGCATGGGAGGCGGGCTTCGCGCACGACGCGCCCGCGCACATGCTGCGGCTCTCGGACCACTACCGGGTGCTGTCACACTTCGCGGAGGCCGGCGTCGGCCGGATCGCGGCGCTCGGCACGATGCACGAGGTCGGCAGGCACGAGGGTGCGATCACCGCTGAGACCCCCACGAACCCGATGTCGCTCTACGGCATCGCGAAGGACGCGCTGCGCCGCGCGGTGCTGCACTCCTTCGGCGAGACCCATGCGGTGCAGTGGCTGCGGGCGTACTACATCTACGGCGACGACCGGAACAACCAGTCGATCTTCACGAAGCTGCTGCAGGCGGCCGAGCAGGGCAAGCAGGTGTTCCCGTTCACGACGGGCACGAACCGCTTCGACTTCATCCACGTGCGCGAGCTCGGGCAGCAGATCGCCACGGTCGCGCTGCAGGACGAGGTGCGCGGCGTGATCAACGTGTGCTCGGGCGAGCCGGTGTCGCTGCGCGACCAGGTCGAGCGCTTCATCGCCGACCACGAGCTCGACATCCGCCTCGACGTGGGCGCCTTCCCCGACCGCCCGTACGACTCCAAGGAGACGTACGGCGACGCGACGGTCATCCGCGAGCTGATGGCGAAGCGCGCCCGCTGACCGCGGAGAGACAGCAGCGGGGGCCGGCCTGCGCCGGCCCCCGCTCTCGTCGCTCGGGAGCCCCTAGAAGGGGCTCATCCCAATCGGGGGTGTAGAAGTTGGGGTCTGAAGCCGCCGGTCTCGAGCAGGCTTCGGGCGATGTAGTTGGTCAGGTTGCGGAACCCGAGTGCGGAGCCGCGCAGGTGTTCGAGCCGTCCGTTGAGCGCCTCGGTCGGCCCGTTGCTGGTGCCGGGTCGTTCGAAGTAGGCGAGCACGTCAGCGGCTCGCTTCTTCAGGGTCCGGCCCAGGGTGGTGAGCTCGGTGAGCACCTTGGGGACGCCGGCGCTGAGGTCGGTGATCAGCTTCTCCATGAGCTCGCGGCCACGTTGCCGGTCCTCGTGGCGATAGGCGGCGATCATGCGCTGGTAGACACCCCAGGTCGCCTCGACCTCGACGTGAGCGTCATCAACGAACAGCGCGCGTAGCCTGTCGCTCTGCTTGTCGGTGAGCAGGTCCGCGCCGGTGTGCAGCGTGCGCCGCGACTTGTAGAGCGGGTCGTCCCTGAACCCACGGTGCCCGTGGATCGCGAGTTGGACCCGGCGCCGGCACCTGTCGAGGGCGTCACCGGCCAGGCGCACGACGTGGAAGGGATCCATCACCGTGACCGCGTCCGGGATCTCCTCCGCAGCGGCGGTCTTGAACCCGGTGAAGCCGTCCATCGCGACCACCTCGACCGCGTCACGGAAGGCGTCGTCGCGGTCGGCGAGCCAGGTCTTGAACGCCGCCTTCGACCGGCCCTCGACCATGTCCAGCAGCCTTGCTGGGCCGGCGCCATCGCGGACCGGGGTGAGGTCGATGATCACGGTGACGCACTTGTCGCCACGCCTGGTGTGGCGCCGGACGTGCTCATCGACGCCAATCACCTTCACGCCCTCGAACCGCTTGGGGTCGTTGATCAGCAGCCGCTTGCCTTCGGCCAGGACCGCGTCGTTGGCGGTGTCCCACGCGACCCCGAGTCCCTCGGCGACACGGGCGACGGTGAGGTGTGCGACCACGATCCCTTCCAGCGCCCACCGCAGCCCGGTGCGCGAGAGCTTCGCGCGTGGCTCCGCCGCGGCGCTGGTGTCTTGGCGCCACACGTGTCCGCAGTCTGCACAGCGGTAGCGGCGCACTACAACTTCCAGCACGGTCGGTCGCCAGCCCAGCGGCTCGTGGGCCAACCGCCGGATCACGGTGTCACGAGCGGCGCCTTCGCTGCCGCACCGTCGGCACCACTGATCTGGTTCCACCACGCGGCACGCGAGGACCGCACGATCCGGTTCAAGTCGTTGCCCGATCACGCTCAGACCGAGGCCGTCGAGTCGAGCGAAGGCGGTCAGGTCAGGGCGGCCGAAGCCGGGCGGCGGGGTAGCGTCGGGCACGTCGAGGTCTCTCCGATGGATGGCGTAGGAGCCTCCATCGTCGGGAGACCCCGACGTCTATCTGCGGACCGACTCGGCGGGGCGCGATCGTCTCGTGCGTTGGCGGACTACGGGAGCTTGGACGCGAGGACGTCGGCCGCCAGGATCTCGGGTGCTGCGCCGAGGAGGTGCTGGTTGGCCATCAGGGCTGCGACGATGGCGCCGTTGGCGTGGGCGTCGCGAGCGGCTTCGTCGGGGAATGCATCGAAGATCCAGAAGGTGTCGGCGTGGGTCCTGACCGCGAACCAGACAATCGTTCCTACTTCTTCGTTGGCGAGTGCGACAGCGCCGGCGAGCAGATCGGCGAGCGCGTCGTGCTGTCCATCGGCCGCGACGATCTTGGCGACGAAGGCATACGGAAGTGATGAGGGTGTGGACATGAGGGGTTCTCCTTGAAGTCGGGGTTCTTCGTGGGGCGAGTTCAGCGTATGACGAGCGAGGGCCGGTGGGGAGTGGCGTATACGGCAGTATTGCTATTGTTTACGTCATGCGTATCGGACTGATCGCGATCGACGGCTGCTTCGGTTCGGCTATCGCGTCGATCATCGACATCGTGCGGGTGGCCGACGGAGCCCGCGGCGATGTCGACCCGCGGATCGACCCGATCGAACTCGCCATCCTCGGACCGAAACGGCGAGTGACCACGACGGCATCGATGACCCTGTCGGTGGACCACCCGCTGTCGGAGTCCGGAGAGTTCGACGTGGTCGTCGTCCCTGCGCTTGGAACCCTTACGGCCGCCGCGACCCACGACGCCCTCCAGAGTCGAGATGCTCGTTCGGTCATCGCCTCACTCGGGCGCCTCGACGACGCGACCACCCGGATCGCCGCGGCGTGCACCGGCGTGTTCGCCGTCGCCGAGACAGGACGGATGCATCATCGGCGGGCGACGACCAGCTGGTTCCTGGGGCCGGAGTTCCGGAAGCGCTATCCGACCGTCGCCCTCGATCTCGACACCATGGTCGTGGTCGACGGGAACCTCGTCACCGCCGGCGCCGCCTTCGCCCACATCGACCTCGCGCTCTCACTCGTGCGATCGATCAGCCCCGACCTGGCCCAACATGTCGCCAAGCTCCTCATCATCGACGAGCGCCCGTCGCAGGCGGCTTTCGTCGCCTACGAACATCTCCGGCACGAGGACCCGATCGTCGTCGAGTTCGAACGCTTCGTGCGCGCCCGCCTGGACGAACCGTTCAACGTCGCCTTCGTCGCGCAGTCGCTCGGCACCAGCCGGCGCACCCTCGAACGACGAGTCCGTGCGGCGCTCAACCTCACTCCGCTCGGCTTCGTCCAACGGCTTCGCACCGAACGAGCTCGACATCTCTCAGCAACCACGGACCTCACCTCCGCCGAGATCGCGCTACGGGTCGGCTACGCAAACGCCGAGACTCTGCGCTCCCTCCTGCGCAGGGAGCGACGCCGTTCCTGACCTATCGCCATGCCTGTAGCTTGTGTCCTAGCGCTCGGTTGGAACCACCTCTCAGCACGTCGCGTCGACGCTCCTGCGTCGCCCTGGACTACCCACTCGACACGCCCGCAGCACAGCCCATGTGACGTGCCCCGGCTTCCCGGACGGTCGGGGTTGGGTGGCTGTGATGTCGCTGCGTTCTCGTCGAGAGGGTCAGCAGACCCGATCAGAGCCGATTGGGATGAGCCGCGAAGGCGGTTAGGTCAGGGCGGCCGAAGCCGGCCGGCGGGGTAGCGTCGGGCACGTCGAGGTCTTTCGGATGGATGGCGTAGGAACCTCCATCGTCGGGAGACCTCGACGTCTATCTGCGGACCGACGCGCCCGGCCGACCTACACCTTCATCTGGGAAGAGCCCTAGAAGGTCGGGCCCGCGGGCAGTCGCGCGATGGCCGCCGCAGACATCGCGGTGCGGCTGCTCAGCGTGCCGCCGAGCTCGGCCAGCACCGTGCGGTTCGGCACGTAGCGCGCCGCGCCGCCCTCGAGCATGTACGTGCGGCCCGTCGGGTCGACGACGAACTGGTGCACGACCGCGGTCGAGCGGTCGAGCTGGTCGCAGACCGCGGCGCTGAGCGCGACGTGGTCGAGCCGCCACGCCGCGGCGACGGTCGCCGACGCGAAGGGCCGCAGCTCCCCGCCGATCGACACCAGGTCGGTCGAGCCGCACCGGTAGCCGAAGTCGTCGATCGTCGGTCCCTTGGGGAGCGCCGCGATCGCCCCGGAGGAGAGGTTGCGCCACTCGAGCGGCATCCCGAGCGCCGTCGCGTAGTCGCGGTGCGCGAGGTACATCGCGCGCGTGCCGTCCCACAGGTAGATGCGCGCATCCGGCCCTCGCACCCACTCGCCCGCCACGATCGGCGACGTCGCGTCTGCGCCCTTCGGCAGCAGCGCGATCGAGGACGCCGGCACGGGCGTGCGGCCGCTCAGCGTGCCGCCGAGGTCGGTCAGCACCGTGCGATTCGGCACGTAGCGCGCCTGGCCGTTCTCCATCAGGTAGGTGCGACCCGACTCGTCGACGATGAACTCCAGCGCGCCGGTGCTCGAGCGGGTCAGCTCGGCGCACAGCTCCGCGTCGAGCGACGCGTGGGTGAGGCGCCAGGCCGCCGCGGCCGTCGTCGAGGCGTAGGGGCGCAGCACGCCGTCGGTCGCGACGAGGTCGGTCGACGCGCACCGGAAGCCGAAGCCGCCGATCGCGGGTCCCGCGGGCAGCGCCCGCACGACGTCGTCGGTGACGTTGCGCACCTGCCACGGCAGGCCGAGCGCGTTCGTGAACTCGGAGTGCTGCACGTGCAGCGCCCGCGAGCCGTCCCACAGCAGCACGCGGCCGTCGCTGCCGCGCACGAGCTCGCCGAGCTCGACGTCGAGGATGCGCGGCACGCCGTCGAGCCCGCGCGGCGCGACCTCCCAGATGCGCGCCGGCACGCCGAAGCGCGAGCGGATGAACTCGTAGGAGGCCTCGTCGGCCACCGGCTGGAGTCGAGCGCCGGAGGCGAGGTAGAGCGCGCCGCCGCGCTCGCGCACGAAGTGCGGCCCGAGCGCGCTGCCCGCCGAGGGCAGCGCCTGCAGCACGGTGCCGAGCTCGGTGCGCGCCGTGAAGAGCGCCGAGCCGCCGTACTTCGCGGGGTCGACCCGCAGCATGCCGCCGTCGGTCAGCAGGTAGGCGCCGGCGGCGCCGCGGAGGCGCGTCGGCAGCTCGGTCGCAGTCGCCGGCAGCTGCTGCAGCGACGCGTCGGTGAAGACGGTGCCCGCGCTCGCCGGGAGCAGCTGGATCTGCGCCTGCGAGAGCGCGACGACCCCGCTGCCGCTCTTGATGCGCAGGATGGTGCCCGCGGCGTTGCGCACCGCCGTGCCGGAGTCGAGCACGGGCGGGCCGACGCGCAGGTGCGCGGTCGCGGCGTCGTCGAGGCGCACGCGGTCGGCGGCGTAGCCGTAGCGCGTGGGGATCGTGACGTCGGCGAGCTCGCGGCGCGTGCCCGACTGGATGAGCCAGTCGTGGCCGTCGGTGCCGACGACCGTCGCCGCGATGGCCTCGCCGGCGGGCAGGCGCGCCTGGAGCGCCGAGCTGAGCCTCGGATGACCCGTGCACGCCAGCTGCCACTGCTGCAGCTGCGAGCAGGAGGCGAAGCGGTGCGACACCCCGTCGTCGACGAGGCGCACGGCACCGTCGGTGCCCGTCACCAGGCGGCTGAGCGCCGCGCCCTCGGTGTAGGCCGCGAGGGTCGCGCTGTCGACGTCGCGGGGGTCGCCGAATGCGGGGCTGTACTCGGCGAGGATCTCGCGCGAGACGACGTGGTGCCGTGCCGTGCCGCTGATCAGGTAGACCTTGCCGTTGCTCCGGTCGCGCAGCATCGACGTGGAGGCGACGCCCTCGCGCGGGTCGCCGAACCAGTCGGTCCACATGCGCCAGAAGTTGCGGTTGCCGTAGGCCGAACACGCGTCGCCGGAGCCGTAGAGGTTGCCGAGCGCCGCGGCGTTCGGCTGGTACGGCGTGTAGACGTAGAGGCCCGCCGTGGCCTGGTTGCGGATGTAGACGGGGCTCGTGCCGCAGGCGATGTTGGGGTGGTACTGGATCTGGTTGGTCTGGCCCGCGCGGTAGCGCCAGTTCTGGGGATGCGCCGCGTAGCGCTGGAACTGCCGCCCGGCGTTGTAGAGCTGGTAGAAGAAGCCGCCGAACGCCGGGTCGCACGGAGCGGTGTCGGGGCATGCGAAGCCCGTCGCGCGCTCGTAGCGGATCGCGGTCGGCGCCGTGAGCGTCACGAGGCTCTGCTCCTTCTGGAGGAGCACGAGCAGCGCGCGCGGGCTGATGTCGCACGCGCGCGAGACGTCGGTGATGATCTGCGCCGACGTGCGGTTGGCATAGGCCGGGATGGCGTCGCAGTACTGGCTGCCTGCCATCGCGGGCGTCGGCTGCCGGTAGTCCTTGAGGCACGTGTAGCCGCTCTGGCACGTGCGCACCTGCGCGTCGAGGAAGGCCTGCACCTGCGCCGCGGTCATCGCGTCGCCGTCGAAGAACTGCTCGTCGCTGACGATGTAGCCGGGGTCGAAGTTCGAGGCCACGGCCGCCTCTGCGGCGGGGGGCTCGCTGGGCGGCGCGACGGTCAGCAGGCCGGCGACGAGCGCCACCACCGCCGCCGCAGACACCTTGGTGCGCCATCGCCGCATGCTTCAACCAATCCTTGAGAGTTCGGGCGCGTCGATGCTACCCCACGGCGGGTGCCGCACAAGGGCGATGGGTGGTGCGGGCCGGCTCAGCCCTGCCGCAGGTCGAGCAGGCTGCCGTCGAGCGCGAGCATGCCGCCCGAGGTGCGGAAGCCGCCGCCGAGCACCGTGAAGTGGCCGGCGTGCTGGAGCGAGTCGTACATGTGGGTGCGGTGCTCGTCCTGCGCGGTGGCCGAGATCGTGTAGGCGCCGGGGGCGAAGGGCAGGTGCTCGACGCGCACGTCGACCGAGCCTGATCCGCGCTCGACCGCCTCCGGCACGAACCCGCTGTCGCGGCCGTGCAGGCTCCACAGGTGCATGCCGTCGACGGTGTGCAGCTGCACGCCGAAGACGGGCCGCTCGATGCGCTCGGAGGCCTCGAACGACAGCCGGAAGGTCGCGGGCGCGCCCGCGCGCGCCTCCGACACCTCGTCGCCGTGCTCGTCGACGAGGCTCAGCCGCGTGAACTGCACCTCGCCTGAGCCGTGGCGCACGCCGCCGCCGGGGCCGGCGGTCACCGCGTGGCCCGAGTCGGCGTACTCGTCGACGATGTCGGATGCGACGCCGACGTCCTGCAGGACGCCGTTGTCGAGCCACGCGGCGTGGTCGCAGAACGTGCGCATCTGCTCGATGCCGTGGCTCACGACGATCACCGTGCGGCCCTCGCGCCGGAACTGCGCGAACTTGTCCATGCACTTCTCCTGGAACTCCATGTCGCCGACGGCGAGCACCTCGTCGACGAGGAGCACGTCGGGCTCGACGTGGATGGCGACGGAGAAGCCCAGGCGCACGTACATGCCCGAGGAGTAGTTCTTGACCGGCTGGTCGATGAAGCGCTCGACGCCCGAGAAGGCGACGATCTGGTCGAACTTGCGGTCGAGCTCCTGGCGCGTCATGCCGAGGATCGAGCCGTTGAGGTAGACGTTCTCGCGACCGGAGAGCTCGGGGTGGAAGCCGGAGCCGACCTCGAGCATGGCGGCGACGCGGCCGCGGGTCGTGATCGAGCCGGAGTCGGGGTTCAGGATGCGCGCCATGCACTTCAGGAGCGTCGACTTGCCGGAGCCGTTGCGCCCGAGCAGCCCGAACGTCGAGCCCTCCGGCACCTCGAACGAGACGTCCTTGAGCGCCTCGAAGCGGTCGTAGACCGCGCGGCGCCCGCTCAGCAGGGTCTGCTTGATCGACTGGTTGCGGTCGCGGTAGACGCGGAAGGACTTCGAGACGTGGTCGACGTCGACGGCGGCGGTCATCAGATCTCCTCGACGATGTCGCGGGCGAGGCGGTCGAAGACGAGCTTGCCCACGATGAGCGACGCAGCCGACCAGATGAGGAGGGTCACCCAGATGTCCCACGTGGGCACCGCGAAGTCGTAGAGGATGTTGCGGTACGCCTCGATGAAGCGCTCGGCCGGGTTGGCCTGGAAGATCGCGACGAGCGGCAGGTCGACGCCGTCGGCGGCGAACGCCTCCTGGCGCTCGCGCACGAGCTCGACCGAGAAGAGCACGCCCGAGGCGTACATCCACACCTGGCTGAAGATGCTCCAGAGGTGCCGCAAGTCGCGGAAGTAGATGCTCGCGACGCTCAGCACCATCGAGATGCCCAGCACGAAGGCGAAGGTGAGCACGAGCAGCGGCACGAGGAGCGGCGCGTACAGCAGCACGAGCGGGCCGCCCACGAGCGCCATCACCGCGAGCAGCACGAGCAGCTCGATGCCGAAGTTGAAGCTCGACGAGAGCACCGACGAGACCGGCAGCACCGAGCGCGGGAAGTAGACCTTCGTCAGCAGCCCGGCGTTGTCGAGCATGCTGCTCATGCCGGCCGCGACGGAGCCCGAGATGAAGCCCCAGACGATGACGCCGACGCCGATCCAGAGCGGGAAGACCTCGAGGCCCGAGTTCGTGCCGGGCGCGACCGGCAGCTGGAAGAGCAGGCCGAAGACGATCGAGTAGACCGCGATCTGCGCGAGCGGGTTGATGAGCGACCAGACGCGGCCGAGGAAGGTGCGCTTGTACTGCGCGCGGATCTCGCGCAGCGTGAGGTTGCGCATCAGGTTCAGGGTGACCCTGCGCTCCTCGCGCCTGCTCTCGCGCTCGACCTGGCTCATCGTCCTCCGTCCCCCGGCGGACGGGAACGTCGCTCGGGCAGAGGCGAGACTACCACCGCAGGCGCCTGCATCACGGGCCCTCGACGCCCGGCACGATCTGCAGGTAGCGCTGCGTGAGCACGAGCACGACGACATCCGCTCCCGCCGCCTCGGCCTCCGCCGCGACGTCCGGCATGCCCGACGGCGCCTCGAGCGACGAGCGGATCTGCGTCGTCTCCTGGAACATCGTCTGGAACATCGGGCCGATCTGGCTGCCGGTCGAGTCGCGCACGAGCAGCACGTGCTGCTCCATGGGCGCCGCCGACGTGCTCGTGGTGATGGGCAGGCCCTCCATGTCGGTCGACGTGGCCGCGTCGGCCTCGCGCTCGGCGCCGTCGGGGCCGACGATCGTCATGGGCGCGGGCTCCTCCACCCACACCGGCACGGTCCAGTCGGGGCCGGGCTCGCGCGGCAGGCCCACGCCGGCGAACTCGTTGCGGTCGAGCACGACGTCGGCACCCTCGATCGGGAGCTCCGGCATCGCCGCGAGCGACGCATCCGCCTCCCGCATGCACTCGGCCAGCTGCGCGAAGGCGACGGATGCGCCGTAGTCGGTCCAGTGGCTGTTGAGGGGCGAGTAGAGCGGCGTCGTGGCCGCCTCCTCGGCCATCGCCGCGCGCACGTCGACCCACGGCACCTCCGGCAGCTCCTCCTGCAGCTGCGCGAAGTGGCCCGGTCCCCGCAGCGCCTCCATCCAGTCGGGCAGCGCCTCGGGCACGATCTGCCACTTCGCCGGCGCGACGACGACGTACAGGTCGCGCCCCTGCTCGGCGAGGTCGGCGCGCATGTTCGACAGGTAGCCGTCCCACGCCTCGACGTGCTCGGGCGACAGCTCGGTGCGGCCCACCGCCTGCGAGAGGTTCGACCAGTGGGGCTCGCCCAGCAGCACGTGGCCGTCGTCGCCCTCGACCCAGTAGCCGCCGAGCCCGTCGACGTGCTCCTGCCAGACCGCCTCCGACGCGGCCGCGGCCTCGCCAGCCCACGGATCCACGGCGGGCTCGGCGAAGTCCGGGGCGCACTCGGCGGGCAGCGGCGCGCCCGGCTCGGCCGTGGGCTGGATCACGCCCTCCCCGAGCGGGCTCTGCTGCGAGCGCCAGACCATGCCGGCGATCGTCGCGACGACCACGAGCGCGATCAGCAGCACGAAGGGCACGAGCCGCCACCGGTGGTCGTGGCGCCACGACGCCTTCGCCTCCGGCAGGTCGCGCGGGCCCTGCCCGCCCTCGGCCGTCATGCGCCGCTCCCGCTCTCGGCGCGCATCCGCACCGCACGGGGCGTGGACGAGAAGCGCGGGTCGACGACGCGGCCCATGAGCCGCTCCCACGCGGGCGTGATCGCGCGCGCGTAGAGGCGCTCGAGCCAGCCCGGCGTCCAGTTCTTGAGGCTCATCGCCGGCTGCTCGATGAGGTGCCAGGAGAGGTAGGCGGCGATGTGGACGGCCACGATGACCACCACGTGGTAGACGAGCCAGCCGGCGTCCTGCAGCCCGAAGTAGGCAGCGAACTGCATGATCGGCCACGCGAAGATGTAGACGCCGTACGAGAAGTCGCCCGGCTTCTCCCAGCTCCGCAGCCGCGTCGCCCGCACCGCGAACCACATGAGCACGTAGCTGAAGAGGTAGGTGCCCCAGATGTTCCAGCCGCCGAACGCGTACGTCGCGCCAGCGCCGAGCGCGGCGGCGATCGCGAGGCGGTCGTCGATCGGGATGCGGTCCTTCCAGACGGCGAAGAGCATGCCGAAGGCGAAGGGCGCGAGGAACATGAGCATGAACGGGTCGCTCAGCCAGCGCCACGCGTTCCCCACCGTGCCCGCGCCCATCCACTGCATCGCGTTCAGGATGATGATCGCCGAGGCGACGGCCGTGGTGAGCCACCGGTAGGCGAGCAGGCCGAGGAGCCCCATGAACCCGACGAGGATGTAGGCGCGGAACTCGTAGAGGAGGGTCCAGGCGGAGCCGTTCCAGTCGTAGCCGCCGTGCGAGGCGAACGGCAGCGAGTCGCCCATCTCGGCGATGTTGCGCTGCCCGAGCTCGAGCCACATGTTGCTCAGGAAGTACGTCCAGGGCGACTCGCGCGGCGCCGTGAAGTAGCCGTCGAAGCTGCCCGTCTCGCGCCACCAGGCGATGGGCGCGAGCACGAAGGCGGTCGTGAGCAGCGCGAGCCAGAACGCGGGGAAGATGCGCAGCGCGCGGCGCCAGAAGTAGCGGAAGATCGACGACCGGCCCATGCGCGACTGCGTGATGAGGAACCCGGAGAAGAAGAAGAAGCCCGCGACGGCGACGCCGCCGAGCGACTGCTCGGTCGAGATCTGCACGCCGAGGTCGTTGCCGCCGTAGAAGCCGCCGAGCGGCCCCGCGTGGCTGAAGATCACGAGGAACGCCATGAGCCACCGGAGGAAGCCGATGCTGTTCGATCGCGGGTCGAAGGCCTCCTCGAGCGTGAGCGCGGTGCGCCGCTCGCCCACTCAGCGCCTCTTCAGCACGCGCCGCGCGTTGCGGTAGCCCCCGCGCATCGCGGCGTAGGCGGGCACGAGCGCCTTCGCGAGGCGCGGCGAGCGGCCCAGCACCGACAGCTTGAGCGCGGCGACGAGGTCGATGCCGCTGTTGGCGCGCACACGGGCGATCTGCTCCTCCGGGGCGCCCGGGATGCCGGCCGAGATCGCGTCGAGCTTGTACTCGAGCATCGTGTGCGACTCAGCCGCCTGCCGCGTGCCCATGACGGTGCGCACCTGGTAGCCGCGGCTGAAGGCGGCGTAGCCGAACAGGCGCTCGACGACGTGCGTGAGGCCGCCGTCGGAGTAGCCGCCCTCGGTCGGGAAGTCGTCCCACGCGAAGTCGGCGTCGAGGAGCGGCCGCAGCGCGGCGGGCCGGGCGATGAACATCGAGCCGTAGGGCGCGAGCGGGCTCAGGTCGTCGAACTCGACGTCGATGCCGAGCCGCTTCGCGAGCCGCTGCGCGGGCGCGCGGTTCGTGAACCAGGCGTTGCCCATCGTCGGGTAGCCCATGTGGATCATCGGCGGGAACACCATGCCGAGCGTGTCGTCGGCGGCGAAGCCGCGCAGCACGTTGGCGGTGTAGCCGGGCGAGCCGAGCAGGTTGAGCAGCAGGTGGTCCTTGAAGAAGGTGCCCTTCGTGTAGCCGTCCTGCGGGCTGCGCTTGGAGTGCAGCTTGACGATCACGTCGAACTCGTCGCCGAGCAGCACGTCGCGGCAGCCGAGCAGGAACGCCGAGATGTCGCGCCCGCGGTTGGAGGGCAGCACGCGCACGTCGTCGCCCGTGCGGCCGCGCGCGGCGAGCCGCTCGAGGATGCGCTCGCGCTTCGCGTCGTCGCTCGTCGTGGCGATGAGCCGGTAGCCGCCCGGGATCGTGTCGGCGCGGTCGAGCAGCTCGTCGATGAGGTCGTCGTAGTAGACGTGGGCGAGCACGCCGACGCGCAGCGTCGACGGGTCGGCGCCGCCGAGGTCGACGTCGGGGTGGATGTCGAGCATCGCGAGGTTGGCGTGGAGCGCGCGCGGCTGCGCGGTGCGGGCCTGGTCCTCCCACAGCAGCCGCATCGGGAAGCCCTTGTCGCGCATCCGCTCGATGACGCGGCCCGCCCGGATCGCGCGCTCGTCGTGGTAGAGCGGGTCGTGGAAGAACAGCCGGCGCTTGATGATCGGCAGCCCGTCGTCGACCATCTCGGTGATCATGTCGAAGATGGGGTGCGCGACCGGGTAGTCGGCCTCGGGGAACGCCGTCGCCGAGCGGAAGCCCTTCGACTCGAAGTGGTCGGTGAAGCGCCCCTCGTGCTGGCCGATGGAGTC
The DNA here is from genome assembly GCF_007923295.1 of Agrococcus sediminis. Taxonomy (GTDB): domain Bacteria; phylum Actinomycetota; class Actinomycetes; order Actinomycetales; family Microbacteriaceae; genus Agrococcus; species Agrococcus sediminis. Next base: position 27,347 of record NZ_VOIR01000017.1, read on the forward strand.
CTCGTACGACTCGATCGGCGGCATGCCGTCCCAGTACTCGCGCCACGCGGGGCTCTGGTGCATGCTGCGGCGCACGGTGATCCAGTGCGTCTGCAGGTGGCGCTTGAGCGTGCCGGTCGCGGCGAGGCTGCTCACCGCGGGCCCGTGGTCGGTGACGCCCCAGAAGTCGCACTCGGTCGCGGCCATGCGCTCGAGCATCGGCTGGTAGGAGCCGATCGGGCCGTAGAACGTGTAGTTCATGAGCGTCAGCTCGTCGTAGCCGGCGAGCCGGTCCCAGCCGAACTCGCGCATCGCGTCGCGGTAGGCCATGACATCGAAGCCGACGTTCTCGCGCTCCCAGACCGTGTCGGCGACCGCCTCGAGGGTGCTGCGCCCCTCGGCGCTCAGCGGCGAGTTCGAGACGACGAAGATGTGCTCGTAGTGGTCGCGCACCGCCTGCAGGTGGTGCGGGATGAAGTCGCCGACATGCCCGGCCTTGTCGTAGACGAGGTAGAAGAGCACGTTGGGCATGCGGTGGGCCTCACAGGTCGGCGAGCAGAACGGCAGCCCCCAGGGTACCGTCCAACGCGCACTCAGTCGCTTGAGCGGGGCTGGCGCAGGCGCCCGGCGCCGGTCTGCAGGCCGCGCGCGACGCGGCCGCCGACCGAGCGGATCGTGCCGCTCACGCCGCGCGCGACCTGGGCGCGCAGCGCCGCGAGCTCGTGCTCCATGCGCTCCACCGCCTCGCGCGTGCGGCCGAGCTCGGCCGCGAGGCTCGCGTGCACCGCCTCGAGGTGGTCGCGCTGCGCCTCGGTGCGCTCGTGCGCCACCCGCGACGCCTCGGCACGCGCGGCGTCGGCCTTCTCGTCGATGCGGCGGAAGCCGTCGGCGACGAACAGGGCTGCGCCCAGGTCGTCGACCGAGGCCATGCTGCGCCGCAGGTAGTCGTCGCGGATGCCGAGGTTGAAGGCGGCGTGCGCGTCGGCGTCGGCGTAGGCGCTGTTGCCGGTGGCGGAGGTGTCGTCGCGGCGGTGGTGCCAGAAGGCGAGCGGCTCGCCGTCGATGAAGCCCACCTCCGACGTGCGCAGCACCCGCAGCAGCAGGTCCCAGTCGGCGAGCGCCGTCAGGCGGTCGTCGTAGCCGTCGACCGCGTCGTAGGCGCTGCGGCGGTAGACGAGGCAGATGGGCGGCGTCGCGTTGCGGTAGAGCGTCTCGGTGAGCGTGACCGCGGTGGTGCGCGCCTGGTAGACCTCACGCTCGAGCTCGACGACCTCGTCGCCCTCGACCCGCTCCCACACGACCGCGGTGCGCGTGGCGACGGCGGCCTCGTGGGCGTGCTCGGCGAGGTGCGCGGCGGTGCGCTCGAGGAACCGCGGGTCCCAGCTGTCGTCGTCGTCGTGGAAGACGAAGGTCGCGGCGCTCGAGGCGCGCACGCCGACGTTCATGCCGCGGGGGCGCCCGACGGGCTGCTCGTGGTGCACGACCACGACCTCGTCGGCGACGGTGCCGCGCACCGCGTCGAGCAGGCGCTCGACCTCCGTCGCGTCGCCGCCGTCGTTCACGACCACGAGCTGCCGCGGGCGCTCCGTCTGCGCGTCGATGCTGCCGAGCGCGCGCGCGAGCAGCAGCGGGCGGTCCTTCGTGCGGACGACGACGGCGACGTCGACGGCCATGTCAGCGACGCCCCTGCTCGAGGAGCCGCTCGAGGTAGGCGCCGTAGCCGCTCTTCACGAGCGGCTTCGCGAGCTCGGCGAGCTGCACGTCGTCGATCCACCCGGCGCGCCAGGCGATCTCCTCGATGCAGCCGATCTTGAAGCCCTGCCGGTCCTCGATCACCCGCACGTACTCGCTCGCCTGCATCATCGACTCGAACGTGCCGGTGTCGAGCCACGCGACCCCGCGGTCGAGCACCTGCACCTGCAGCCTGCCCACGTCGAGGTAGCGCTCGTTGATGCTCGAGATCTCGAGCTCGCCGCGGGCGCTCGGCTCGATCGACTTCGCGATCTCGACGACGCCGTTGTCGTAGAAGTAGAGGCCGGGCACGGCGTAGCTGCTCTTCGGGTGCGCCGGCTTCTCCTCGATGGAGACGGCCTTCATCTGGTCGTCGAACTCCACCACGCCGTAGGCGCTCGGGTCGGCGACCTGGTAGGCGAACACGACGCCGCCGTCGACGTCGGTGTGCGAGCGCAGGTTCGAGCCGAGCCCGGTGCCGTGGAAGATGTTGTCGCCGAGCACGAGCGCCGCCGAGTCGCCGTCGAGGAACTCCTCACCGATGATGAACGCCTGCGCGAGACCGTCGGGGCTCGGCTGCACCGCGTACTCGATGCGCATGCCGAGCGACGAGCCGTCGCCGAGGAGCGCCTTGAACTGCTCGTTGTACTCGGGCGTCGTGATGACGAGCACCTCGCGGATGCCGGCCATCATGAGCGTCGACAACGGGTAGTAGACCATCGGCTTGTCGTAGATGGGCATGAGCTGCTTCGAGATGCCCTTGGTGATCGGCCACAGCCGCGTGCCGCTGCCGCCTGCAAGGATGATGCCGCGCATGGGTCGATGCCCGTCCTTCCGGTCGCTGTCGGGTGCGATGCAGTCTATGTGGCCGGAGGCCTGACGCGGCCTCAGGAGCCGGCGACGGGACCCATGACCACGGTGACGAGCGTCGTGACGACGACCGCGAGGCATCCGGCGATCACGAGCGCCTGCCAGCGCAGCCGCTGCGCGATGAGCGCGAGCGCCGCGAAGGCCACGAAGCCCATCGTCGCGCCGTAGCGCGCGCTCGGCCGGGGGAAGTAGTGCGTGCCGCCGCTCGAGAGGAACGACTGCAGCTGCACGATGAGCGGCCAGCCCAACGAGCCGATGAGCGCCGCGATCGCGATCACCGCGAGCGCGCTGCCGCGGCGCGCGACGGCGAGGCCGACGAAGATCGCCGCGAGGCCGACGATCGAGCCGATGCCGCCGACGAAGGCGACGAGCTCGCCCGAGGCGACGCCCTCCTGCGCGTACGTGTGGCCCATGGTGGACAGGCCGCGCGGGATCGTCGGCAGCCACTCGAGGAACGGCGTGCCGGTGAAGGGCTGGGTGTTGACGCCCTCGACCGGGTTCTCCCAGTCGGGGTCGCCGCGGCCGGCCTGGAAGCGGGTCCAGAGCACGTACACCGCCCCCACCGCGGCGACCATGGCCGCGCCCGTCGCGAGCAGCCAGCCGCGCCCGGCCCACGGGCGGTAGCGCTCGGGCAGCAGCGCGAGCACGACGAACGCGCCGGCGATCGCGAGGAACGGCAGCGCGTTCATGACCTTGACGCCGGCCGCGAGCGCCGCGAGCGCGACGAGCAGGACGGCCGGCAGCCAGCGGTGCCGGCCGGGCGGGTCGACAGCGCCGCCGAGCGCGAGGAGGCCGAGCGCGGTCGTGAGGAGGAAGGGCGCGTCGTTCGTGACGATCGTGGCGGCGGTGAGCCCGGCCCACCACATACCCGCGAGCGCGGCGACCGACCCCGCGAGCGCCGGGCCGACGCCGAGGCGGCGGAGCGCCAGGTGCATGACGACCATGCCCGCCGCGAGCCACACCGCGCCGAGCGCGCGGGCCGAGAGCACGAAGTTCCAGCCGGTGACCGACTCGACGGCGCGCGCGGCGAAGCCCGTTGCGAGGTAGTACAGCGGAGGGTGCGAGAAGTTGTACTGCGCGGCCGACACCGGGTACGCCTCGGCGGGCCCGGTGGTGCCGCAGGCCGGCAGCCGCAGCAGCTCGTTGCCGTAGCAGTTCCAGAGCGCGATGACCTCGGGATCGATCGAGTCGCCCGCGGCCGGGATCTCGAGCTGCGAGGCGTTCCAGGCGTAGTCGATGTGCGACGGCTCGTCGAGTACGGACAGCGGCGCGCCGCGCGCCACGACTGTGAGCACCGCCATCATCGCGAGCGCCGCGAGGGCGACCATGACGAGCGCGTCGACCCATCGCGGCGTGCTCCGGCGGGCGGGGACGCCCGCCTCCGCCCGGCGCTCGGCCGCCTCCGGCGCCTCGGCGACGGGCCGCGCGGGGGTGCCCTCCGCCGCGTCCGTCATGATGCACAGCCTATCCAGACCCTCAACGTTCCCTTGACCCGCGTGGGGTACGACTGGGAGGATCGCACCCGTTTGCTGGTCACGACAGAGACGGTGCACGATGCGCAGGATGACGGCGGCCGCGGCCGCGCTCGCACTGATGGCGACGCTCGGCGTCGCGCAGGGCGGCGCAGAGCGCGCCGAGGCGCAGGGGCTCGAGGTCGGCGGCTCCGGCAACGCCTACTACCTCAACGACCAGTTCACGACGACCGCGAACATCCAGTTCTCGTTCGGGCTCGCGACCGACCAGGTGTACTTCGGCGACTGGGACGGCGACGGCGTCGACACGCCCATGCACCGCCGGGGCGCGACCTTCTCGCTCTCGAACGCCAACGCATCCGTCGCCCCGCAGCAGACCTTCACCTACGGCCGCTCGGACGACCAGGTGCTCGTCGGCGACTGGGACGGCGACGGCGTCGACACGCTCGCCGTGCGCCGCGACACGGTCTTCCACGTCCGCAACTCCCTCTCCGACGGCAGCGCCGACGCCGTCGTCGCCTACGGCCGCTCGGGCGACACGGTGCTCGTCGGCGACTGGGACGGCAGCCGCACCGACACGTTCGCCGTGCGCCGCGGGGCGCAGTACCACGTTCGCAACACCATCACCAGCGGCCCGGCCGACGTCATCGTCCAGTACGGCCGCGATGACGACGACGTGCTCGTCGGCGACTGGGACGGCAACCGCAGCGACTCCTTCGCCGTGCGCCGCGACGCGACGTATTTCATCGCCAACCAGATCCGGCCCGGCGAGGCCGACGTCACGGTCATCTACGGTCGCGTCGACGACGTCGCCTTCGCGGGCGACTGGAACGGCGACGGCGCCGACACCCTCGGCGTGCGCCGCGTGGCCGCTCCCCCGCCCGTGCCCGCCGACCCGGTGAACTGCACCGGGACCGGCGCGAACCAGGTCGACCCCGCGGTGTGCCAGACGATGGAGGCGGCCCGCACCGACATGCTCGCGCTCGTCAACGCCGAGCGCGCCGAGCGCGACCTGCCGGCGCTGCGGCTCGACCCGTGCCTCGACGAGGTCGCCCAGCACTGGGCGGAGTCGATGGCGTGGCTGCGGACGACCGGCTCGGCGCACAACCCCGACCTCACCGCCGACATGCGTGCGTGCAGCATGCGCAGCTGGGGCGAGAACGTCGCCCGCGACCGCGTCCCGACTCCCGACGAGCAGCGGATCATGGAGCGCTGGCTCGCCTCCACCGGCCACTACAACAACCTCATGACGAGCAGCCGCACGCTGATCGGCGTCGGCGTCGCCCCGAGCAGCGACGGGCACTGGTACTACGTGCTCGACTTCGGCCAGAAGTAGTCGCGCGGCTAGGCTCTCCCTGCGAAGGGGGCCCATGAAGCTGTTCATCCAGATCCCGTGCCTGAACGAGGAGCAGACGCTCCCGATGGTGCTCGAGACGATCCCGAAGGAGATCCCGGGGATCGACGAGATCCACATCCTGGTCATCGACGACGGCTCCACCGACCGCACGGTCGAGGTCGCCCGCGAGCACGGCGTGCGCCACTTCGTGCGCCACCGCCGCAACATGGGGCTCGCCCGCTCATTCCACGACGGCATCGAGTACGCGCTCTCGCACGGCGCCGACATCGTCGTCAACACCGACGGCGACAACCAGTACCCGCAGGAGATGATCGGCGAGCTCGTGCAGCCCGTCATCCGCGGCGAGGCCGAGATCGTGGTCGCCGACCGGCAGACGCACACGATCGAGCACTTCTCCCCCTTCAAGAAGGCGATGCAGCGCTTCGGCAGCTGGGTCGTGAACCAGGCGGCGGGCACCGACCTGCCCGACGCGGCGAGCGGCTTCCGCGCGTACTCGAAGTACTCGCTCATCCGCCTCAACATCGTCACGCGCTTCAGCTACTGCATGGAGACGATCATCCAGGCCGGCAACAAGCGGCTCGCGATCACCTCCATCCCGGTGCGCACCAACCCGAAGACGCGCGAGTCGCGGCTGTTCAAGAACATCTGGCAGCACATGCGCGAGTCGGGCCTCGCGATCCTGCGGGCCTACTTCATGTACAAGCCGTACGTGTTCTTCGCGACGCTCGGCGTGCTCTTCGCCGTGGCCGGCGCGGTGCCGTTCATCCGCTACCTCGTCCTCGTCTGGATGCAGGCGCCCGGCAGCTACGTGCAGTCGCTGCTGCTCGGCGTGCTGCTGTTCGTCGGCGCGCTGCTGTCGTTCGCGATGGGGGCGATCGCCGACCTCACGCGCATCACGAGATCGCTGCAGGAGGACTCCCTCGAGCTCGACAAGCTCGATCGCTACGGCCACACGCGCAACTGGGTCACGCTCCCCGCGAAGCCCGAGCACGACACGACCGCAGCGTGAACGAGGGCCTCGCGCGGGCGAGGGAGCGGCTCGCGGCGATCGGATCGAGCGCGCCGCTGCGGTGGGTGCGGCGTCACAAGCGGGCGCTCGCGATCGCCGTGCTCGTGCTCGTCGCGGTCTTCATCGCCGTCTACGTCGCGGTGCGGCCCGAGATCGTCGGCCAGGTGCTCGCGGTCGGTCCGGCCGCGCTCGGCTGGCTCACGGGGCTCTACGTGCTCATCGTGGCGACGCACTGGGCGATCCTGTTGCTGACCGTGCGCTGGTGCCAGGCGCGCATCGGCATCCGCGAGGGACTGCTGCTGACGGTCTACTCGACCGTCGCCAACTTCTTCGGGCCGCTGCAGAGCGGGCCAGGGGTGCGCGCCGCCTACCTGAAGGCGAAGGTGGGCGTGCGCCTGCGCGACTTCACGCTCGCGACGCTCGTGTACTACCTCGCGTTCGGCGCCGTGAACGTGTCGCTGCTGTTCGCCCGCACGCTCCCCTGGCTCGCCGCGCTCGGCCTCGCCGCGACCGTCGTGCTCGTCGCAGTGGTCGCGTGGCGATCGGGCGCGGGGCGCCGCATCGTGACCGCCGCGATCGCCGCCGTCACGGCCGTGCAGGCGCTGCTCATGGCCGCGGTGTACTTCGTCGAGCTCAACGCGGTCTCCGGCCCCGGCGCCGACGTGCTGCAGTCGCTCGTGTACAGCGCATCCGCCAACCTGTCGCTCTTCGTCTCGATCACGCCCGGCGCGATCGGCTTCCGCGAGGCGTTCCTCGGCTTCGCGCAGTCGCTGCACGGCGTGGGCCTCGACGCGATCATCGCGGCGGGCATCGTCGACCGCGCGTTCTACGTGCTGTTCCTCGGCGCGCTGTTCCTGCTGTCGAGCCTGCTGAACCTGCGGGCGATGTTCTCAGCGCCGGCCGGCGGCGACGCGGATGCCCGAGAGGGCGACGCCGAGGGCCTCGGCGATGCGAGGGCGTGAGAACGCCCGCTCGTAGAGCTCGCGCCCGCGGCGGCCGACCTCGGCCAGCTCCTGCGGGTGGTCGGCGGCCCAGCGCGCCGCCTCGGCCACGGCGATCGGGTCGCCCTGCGGCACCACGAGCGCGTCGGAGCGGTCGGTGAACGCACTGCTCTCGAGGTTCGCGCCCACGAGGCTCGGCACCCCCGACGCGAGGAACTGGTAGGTCTTGCCGGTGATGACGTACCGGCTCTGCACGGTGTCGCCGAGCGGCCCGCCGATCGCGAGCCCCGTCTCGGCGAAGAGGGCGGGCAGCTCCTCGTACGGCACCCAGCTGCGGTAGCGCACCCGCGCGCCGCGCGCAACGGCGGCGTCGACGCGGGCGCGGTCGTCGTCGGTGCCGCCGACCACGTCGACCGCGATGTCGTCGCGGCCGGCGAGCAGCACCGCGGCCTCGAGCAGCACGTCGAGGCCGTGCAGGGGCAGCATCGAGCCGTAGTAGAGCACCCGGAACGGCGTGCCGGGCTTCCGCGACGCCGGGCGGAAGGTGGCCTCGTCGGTGCCGACGGGCACCACCTTCCAGAGCTCGCGCGGCAGATCCATGAGCTCGGCGGCGTGGTCGGCGTGCGACGCGGTGTCGGCGAGCACCACCGCGCAGCGCCGCATCATGGTGCGGAACGCGCCGCGCAGGGCGCGCGCGGGCAACGAGCCCGGGCGCAGGCGCCGGTGCTCCTCGACGAACCACTCGACGGGGTTGATGAACTCGTCGTACACGACCGGGCGGCCGCCGGCGAGCGCGAGCACGAGCGGCACCACCTCGAACGCGCGGAACGTGACGAGGTAGGCGTCCGGCCGGTCCCGGCGCATCCGCCACAGCTCGCCCGCGACCTCGGCGTAGCGACGCACGCCGCGGGAGCGGTTCTTGACGACGATCGCCTCGTCGCCGAGGTCGGCGACCGCGGTGCGGAGCGTGATCGCGCGCACGTAGTCGGGCTGGCGGTAGCAGGTCACCACGGCGATCCGGCGCACGCGCCCCCCTCCCGATGCGTCGCCCGGGCGCTGCCGGATGCAGGCGGGCTCGGGTCAGGCTAGCCGAGGATCGGCGCTAGGCTCAGAGGCTGGCGCGGAGAGAGGCGGGCGATTCGTGACCACACCATCGGACGCGACGGCCGCACCGCTCGTCGCGGTGCTCATGGCCACGCACGACGGCGCCGCCTTCGTCGAGGAGCAGGCCCGCTCGATCCTCGGGCAGCGCGACGTGCGCGTGCGGCTGGTCGTCTCGGACGACGCCTCGACCGACGGCACCCCGTTGCTGCTCGAGCGGCTCGCCGCGGACGAGCGCGTCACGGTGCTGGCGCCTGGGAGCTTCGGCACCCCGCAGGCCAACTTCCTGCGCCTCATGCGCGAGGCCGACGTCGACGGCGCGGTCGCGGTCGCGCTCGCCGACCAGGACGACGTCTGGCACGACGACAAGCTCTCGCGGCAGCTGGCCCTGCTCGAGCGGCTCGACGTCGACGCGGTCTCGTCCAACGTGGTCGCCTTCTGGGAGCGCGAGGACGGCAGCCGCCGCACCGAGCTCATCGACAAGGCGCAGCCGCAGACCCCGCTCGACTTCCTGCTCGAGTCGGCGGGCCCCGGCTGCACGTTCCTCATCGACGCCGAGGCCTTCGCGGCGATCCGCGACGCCATCCGGCAGCCGCCGCACGGCAGCGCGCGCATCGACGACAGCGCCGTGCCGCACGACTGGCTCGCGTACGCGATCGTGCGCGCGAGCGGCGGGCGCTGGCACATCGACGCCGAGCCGACGCTCGACTACCGCCAGCACGACGCCAACGCGACCGGCGCCAACACCGGGCTCACGCAGGCCGCCGTGCGGTTCCGCCGGCTCGCGTCCGGCGAGTACCGGCAGCAGTGCGGCGCGGTCGCGCGGCTGAGCGCCTCGGTCGCCGACGACGCCCAGCGCCCGCGGCTCGAGCGGATCGCGCCGCTGTTCGACGGCACCGACCTCGGCTCGCGCATGGCGCTGCACCGCCTCGCGCCCGAGCTGCGCCGCGAGGCGACCGAGCGGCGGCTGCTGCGCATCGCCCTCGTGCTGGGCTTCTGGTAGCGGGTCAGCCCCTGAGGTCGCCGGCGATGCGCTCGAGCTCGGCCGGGCCGAGCGAGGCCGCGAGCTGCCGGTCGTTGCCCGCGTGCAGCACGTTCTGCAGGTAGAGGCCGCTCACCTGCGAGCCGGGCACGAACGGGTAGTTCGCCGGCTCCGCGCTCGTCTGCACGATCCGGCGGCCGGCCCGCACCGCCTGCGCGTACAGCCACACGTCGTCGGCCTCCGGCGCCGCCTCGAGGAACCGGGTGCCCGCCGCGCGCAGCTCCTCGAGCAGCGGAGCCGGGAACAGCTGGCCCGACACCGAGGTGCCGAAGCTGCCGAAGCTCGGCGCCGTGCTGCGCGCGGGCGTCCACGACGTGTAGGGCGCGAGGCCCTCGACGCCGAGCGCCACGCGGTGGGCGCGGTGCGCGACGACCGCGCCCGGGTGGGCGCGCGCCACCTCGAGCAGCCGGCGCAGCCAGTCGCGCGGATAGAGCTGGTCGTCGTCGCTCGTCACCATCGGCAGCTCGTGCGCCGGGGGGCCGCTCACGTACGGCCACCACTTCGTGTGCACCCGCAGCCCCGGGTCGACCCGGCGCACCTCGAGGCCCCGCCGCTCCAGACGGCCGAGCGACGTGGGCAGCTCGGCGAGCGAGGGGTCGTCGAGCCACAGGATGAGCCGCTTCGGCCGCTCGGCGCCCTCGCCGATCGACTCGATCGCCGCCCAGACGGAGCGGATGCGCGCCGCGGTCGTCGTCATCACCACGACCGCAGGTGCGTCGCCCACGACCGGCGCCCGGGAGGCGAGGTTGCGGATGCGCAGGCGCGCCAGGCGGGCGAGCGTGGCCGCCGAGGGGCTGTCGTCGTAGAACCCGCGGCCCGACTGCAGGCCGAGCGCGCGCCGCGCGGCGTCCCCGCCCCGCTCCCGACCCGAGCGGACGACGTGCCGGAGGCGCTCGCGCGCCGCGCTGCTGCGAGGGCTGGTCATGCGCCCAGGCTACGCGGGCGGGAGCCCGGTGCCGCCGCGGCTAGACTCGACCCACCGACCCCGACCGGAAGGCCAGCCACGTCGTGAAGATCCTCGTGACCGGCGGCGCCGGGTTCATCGGCTCGAACCTCGTGCGGATGGCCCTGACCGACCGCCTCCCAGGCCTCGAGGGCGCTGCCGTCACCGTCCTCGACGCGCTGACGTACTCGGGCACCCTCTCGAACCTCGCCGCCGTGGCCGAGCACCCGCGCTTCGCCTTCGTGCAGGGCGACATCCGGGACACGGGCCTGCTCGACCGCCTGCTGCCGGGCGTCGACGCGATCGTGCACGTCGCCGGCGAGAGCCACCTCGACCGCGCGGCGCGCGACTCGTCCGTCTTCGTCGAGACGAACGTCGTCGGCACGCAGCGGCTGCTCGACGCCGCGCTCCGGCACGGCGTGCGCCGCATCGTGCACGTCTCGACCGACGAGGTGCTGGGCTCGATCGAGGAGGGCTCCTGGAGCGAGGACGCCCCGGTCGACCCGAGCACGCCCTACGCCGCGTCGAAGGCGGGCGGCGAGCTGCTCGTGCGCAGCTACCACCGCACCCACGGGCTCGATGTGCGCATCGCGCGGCTCTCGAGCAGCTTCGGCCCGCACCACTTCCCCGAGAAGCTCATCCCGATGCTCATCACGAACCTCCTCGACGGCATCCCCGCGCCGCTCGCCGGCGACGGCGGGCACGTGCGCGACTGGCTGCACGTCGACGACCACTGCCGCGGCATCGCGCTCGTGCTCACCGCCGGCAGGCCCGGCGAGACCTACCACCTCGGCGGCGGGGCCGAGGTGTCGAACCGCAGGCTCGCCGAGCTGGTCGTCGAGGCGACCGGCAGCGACTGGTCGATGGTCGAGCCGACCGCCGACGAGCGGGGCCACGACCGCCGCGCGTCGCTCGCGAGCGCGAAGGCGCGCGACGAGCTCGGCTTCGCCCCGCAGGTGCCGTTCGAGCAGGGGCTCGCCGACGTCGTGCAGTGGTACCGCGAGCACCGCTCGTGGTGGCAGCCGCTCAAGGAGCGGGTGGCCCTGTGAGCGACGTGCGGGAGCCCGAGGCGCACGAGCGCGACCGCCTGACGGTCGTGCTCGACGAGGTCGGCGAGCGCTCGACCACGTCGGTCGGCCGCTACTCGGCCGAGATGGCCCGCGCGCTCGTCGCGACCGCCCCCGAGGGGCTCGAGGTCGGCGCGCTGTCGGCGCGCGTGAGCGACGCGCGCGAAGCCCGCATCCGCGAGGCACTGCCGGGGCTCGCCGAGCTGCGCCAGACGGCCGTGCCCGCCCGCGAGCTGCGCGAGGCGTGGCTCCACACGATCACCACGATCCCCGTGCACGGCCTCGTGCACGCGACGAGCCTCATGGCGCCGCTCACGCGCGAGCGCGAGCCGGGCGACCAGGTGACGGTGACGGTGCACGGCCTGCAGTCGATGTCGGACCGCTCGGAGCGCAAGCAACGCTGGTTCGACCGCGCCCTCAAGCGCGCGCTGCACCGCGCCGGCGGCATCGTGGTGCCCTCGACCGCCGTGGCCGAGGACCTCTCGCTCCTGGCCGACGTGGGCGACCGCGTGCGCGTCGTGCACCCTGCGCCCGCGGCCGCGCTCCTGCGCGCGGCGAACTCCGGCGCCGCGGCGGCGTCGCGGCTCGCCCTGCCGTCGGAGTACGTGCTCGCGATCACGGCGCCGGGCGCGCGCGGCCAGGCCGAGCGGCTCATCGAGACCGTCGCGAGCGACGCGATGCCGGATGCGCGGGTCGTCGTGGCCGGGCCGGTGCAGTGGGGCGAGACCACGCTCGCGGCGCTCGCGGTCGAGGCGGGCATCGCGCCCGGCCGGCTCGTCATGCTGGGCGAGCTGACCGACGCCGAGCTCGCGACCGCCTACCAGCGCGCGCTCGCGCACCTGCACGTCGCGGAGCAGGACGCCCTCGGCCTCACGCTGCTCGAGGCGGCGGCGCTCGGCACCCCGACCGTGCATCCGGCGACCCGCACGCTCACCGAGATCGCGGGCGACTCGAGCGTGCCGGTCGAGGGCGGCCCGCACGAGCTCGCCGCCGCGCTCGCGGGCCTGCTCGCCGACGAGGAGGAGCGCACGCGCCTGCGGCTGCACGCGCAGGACCGCGCCCGCGCGTTCACGTGGGAGGCCGCCGCGCTGCAGGTGTGGCGGCTGCACGCCGAGCTGTAGCGGCGCCTGGGTGCCCCGGGCCGCTGCCGCGCTACGGCGCGGGCGACTCGGTCGGCGGCGCGATCGCGTCGGCCTCGGCGAGTGCCGCGGCCACCATCGCGTGGATCTGCTCGAAGTCGGGGTCGCCGGTGTTGACGCCCGAGTCGGGCACGAGCTCGAGGTTCGTGATCGGCAGCTGCCGGGTCTCGAGCGCGAGCTCCGACAGCGAGCCGATCATCGACTGCGGGATGTCGGACTGCACCATGTCCTGGCCGGCGTTCGCGAGCTCGGTGTACTTCGTGAGCAGCGTCTGCGGCGTGAACTGCCGGATGAGCGCCTCCTGCACCTGCCGCTGCCGCTCCATGCGCGCGTAGTCGCTCGTGCCGGCGCGGCTGCGCGCGTACCAGAGCGCGTCGTGGCCGTCGAGGCGCTGCAGGCCGGGCTCGATCCAGTCGCGCACGACCTCGCCCTCGATCGCGATCGGCACCCGCTCGGTCACCTCGATCTCGAGGCCGCCGAGGGCGTTGACGAGGTCCTCGAAGCCGTGCATGTCGACGAGCACGAAGAACTGCAGCTCCAGCCCCGTCACGCCCTCGACCGCGTCGCGGGTCGCCTCGATGCCCGGGCTCGAGCCGTTTGCCGCGGCGTCGGGGTAGAGCTCGGGGTTGGCCTCGCCGTACGTGTAGGTGCCGTTCAGCAGGCAGTCGCTCGTCTCGCAGTCGAAGCCGTCCGGCCACGGCCCCCACATCGGCGACCCTGGCGAGAACGGCGCGTTCCGCAGGTTGCGCGGCACGCCGATCATCGTCGCCGCGCCGGTCTCGGCGTTGACGGTGACGACGGTCATCGAGTCGGCGCGCAGGCCCTGGCGGTCCTCGCCCGCGTCGCCGCCCAGCAGCAGGAACGTGTAGCGGCCGTCGATCGGCTCGACCGCGGGCCGCGCGAAGTCGAAGACGTCGCCGACGAGGCCGCGCGTCGCGTCGACGATCGTCGCCCCGTAGCCGGCGAGCGCCGCGGGCGCGACGGTGGCGAGGATCGAGACGATCGCGATCCCCGCGCGGGCGCGCCCGGCCACCTTCGGCAGCCGCGCGAGCCGCAGCGTGTCGAGCCCGAGCACGAGCCACAGCACGGCGTAGGCGATGAGCAGCACCTCGACCACGAGCAGGCCGATCGAGTTGCCGACGACCGTCAGCAGCGCGCTGCGCCACGCGAACCACAGCAGGAGCGCGACGGCCGCGAGCGCGAGCAGCCCGAGGGTCGCGACGATGCCGACGCGGCCGAGCCTGCGGTCGCCCGCGAGCGCCTGGGCGCTGCCGGGCAGCAGGAGCCCGAGCAGCACGAGCCACCAGCCGCGCCGCTGCATCACGTCGGGACGGCGGCTGTCGGGGTGGCGGAGCGGGGTGCCGGTCTCCAGCAGCGTCATGCGCCCGCGTCCACGCGGTCGCGCAGCGCCCGGGCCTTCGCGTCGACCTGCGACTCGAGGTCGGCGGCGAAGGCGTCGAGGCGCGCCGCGAGGTCGGCGTCGGTCGTGCCGAGGATGCGCGCGGCGAGGATGCCGGCGTTGCGGGCCCCGCCGATCGAGACGGTCGCGACCGGGATGCCCGCGGGCATCTGCACGATCGAGAGCAGGCTGTCGAGCCCGTCGAGTCGCTCGAGCGGTACCGGCACGCCGATCACCGGCAGCCGCGTCATCGACGCGACCATGCCCGGCAGGTGGGCCGCGCCGCCGGCGCCCGCGATGATCACGCGCACGCCGCGATCGGCGGCTCCGCGCGCGAAGTCGACCATCTTCTGCGGGGTGCGGTGCGCCGAGACGACGTCGACCTCGGCGGCTACGCCGAGCTCGTCGAGCACGGCCTTCGCCGCCTCCATGACCCGCCAGTCGGAGTCGGAGCCCATGATGATGCTGACCTGCGCAGGCATGCCGTCCAGGGTACGCGGGGTCGCGGCCTGGCCGTGACCCTCAGGCATCGAAGTGCGCGGCCGCGGCGCGCGCCCGGTAGGCGACCTCGTCGATCTCGTCGCCGATCGCGGTGACGTGCCCGACCTTGCGGCCCGGGCGCGCCGACTTCGCGTAGGAGTGCACCTTCACGTCGGGGTGCGACCGGAGGGCGGCCGCGTAGCGGTCGGCCATCGAGCCCGACGCGGGCCCGCCGATGACGTTCACCATCACGCTCGCGGGCGCGAGGATCGCGGTCGAGCCGAGCGGCAGGTCGAGCACGGCGCGCAGGTGCTGCTCGAACTGGCTCGTGATCGAGCCGTCGATCGTCCAGTGGCCGGAGTTGTGGGGGCGCATCGCGAGCTCGTTGACGAGCACGCGGCCGTCGGCGGTCTCGAACAGCTCGACCGCGAGCACGCCGGTCACGTCGAGCTGCTCGGCGATGGAGCGGGCCACGTCGTCGACGAGGGGCTGGATGTTCGCGGCGTGCGGGGCGGGCGCGAGCACCTCGGCGCAGATCGAGTCGCGCTGCACGGTCTGCACGAGCGGCCAGACGACGGTCTCGCCCGAGGGCCGGCGCGCGACGAGCTGCGCGAGCTCGCGCGTGAACGGCACGAGCTCCTCGACGAGCAGGCGCGGGCCCCCGGCCGCGGCGCCCTCGAGCCAGTCGGCGGCCTCGGCAGCATCGCGCACGACCCGCACGCCCTTGCCGTCGTAGCCGCCGGTCGCGGTCTTCACGACGCCGACGCCGCCGTGGTCGGCCAGGAACCGCTCGAGGTCCCCCGGCGCATCCACCGGCGCCCAGTCGGGCTGCGGCGCGCCGATCTCGGCCATGCGCGCGCGCATCTCGCGCTTGTCCTGCGCGAAGCGCAGCGCGTGCGGCCCGGGGTGCACGGCGTGGCCGGCGTCGACGAGCCGCTGCAGCACCGCCTGCGGCACGTGCTCGTGGTCGAAGGTGACGACGTCGACGCCCTCGGCGAAGGCGAGCACGGTGTCGGCGTCGCGGTAGTCGCCCACGGCGGTCGCCGCGAGCGCCGCCGACATGCCCTCGCCCTCGGCGAGCACGCGCAGCTCGATGCCGAGCTCGACCGCCGCGGGGATCATCATCCGGGCCAGCTGGCCGCCGCCCACCACGCCGACGATCATGCTGCCGCCACCTCGGGCCGGCCGAGGCCGATCACCCGGAAGCCCGCGGCCGACCACGCCGCCGCGTCGAGCGCGTTGCGGCCGTCGACGACGACGCGCGCGTCGGTGATGCCGGCGAGCGCGGCCGGGTCGAGGTCGCGGAACTCCTGCCACTCGGTGCCGAGCGCCAGCACGTCGGCGCCGCACACCGCGTCCGCCACCGACGTGACGATCTCGAGCCCGGGCACGACCCGCAGCGCCGTCTCGCGCGCCTCGGGGTCGTAGGCCCTCACCACGCGGCCGCCCTCCTGCAGGCGGCGCGAGACGTCGAGCGCGGGCGAGTCGCGCACGTCGTCGCTGTTGGGCTTGAACGCGAGGCCCAGCATCGCGACGCGGTCGCCGCCGACCCGCTCGAGCTCGCGCTCGATGAGCGCGACCATGCGGTCGCGGCGGCGCAGGTTGATGCGGTCGACCTCGCGCAGGAAGCCGAGCGTCTCGCCGTGGCCGAGCTCGTCGGCGCGCGCCTGGAAGGCGCGGATGTCCTTCGGCAGGCAGCCGCCGCCGAAGCCCAGGCCGGCGTTGAGGAAGCGTCGGCCGATGCGGGCGTCGAGGCCGATCGCGTCGGCGAGCTGCGTGACGTCGGCGCCCACCGACTCCGACAGCTCGGCCATCGCGTTGATGAACGAGATCTTCGTGGCGAGGAACGCGTTCGCGCTCACCTTCACGAGCTCTGCCGTGGCGTAGTTCACGACCAGCCGGTCGGTGCCGCGCTCGAGGATGCGGGCGTAGACGGCGTCGAGCGCGGCGACCGCGGCGTCGTCGCCGTCGGCGACGCCGTAGACGAGCCGGTCGGGGGCGAGGGTGTCCTCGACCGCGAAGCCCTCGCGCAGGAACTCCGGGTTCCAGGCGAGCGTCGCGCCCGTGGGTGCGATCAGGTCGGCGAGCCGCTGCGCAGTGCCGACGGGCACCGTCGACTTGCCGGCCACGAGCGTGCCCGCGGCGAGGTGCGGCAGCAGCGACTCGACCGCCGCGTCGACGTAGGTGAGGTCGGCGGCGTCGGAGCCCGCGCGCTGCGGCGTGCCGACCGCGACGAAGACGACGTCGCTCCCGGCCGCCTCGGCGACATCCGTCGTGAAGCGCAGCGTGCCCGCGTCGACGCCCGCGCGCAGCAGCTCGGGCAGCCCCGGCTCGAAGAAGGGCGGCTCGCCCCGGCGCAGGCGCTCGATCTTCGCCTCGTCGACGTCGACGCCGATCGTCTCGTAGCCGAGCGAGGCCATGGCCGCGGCGTGCACCGCGCCCAGGTAGCCGCAGCCGATGACGGCGATCTTCATGGGAGCTCCTCGAGGGGTGGGCGCCGGAGGCGCGGATGGGTCAGGCGACGTCGACGACGTCGGGGGCGACGACGCCGCGGGCGCCGAGCAGCTCGGACAGCATGCGCTGCACGAGGGAGGCGCTCGGCACGTCGGAGAGGATCACGGCGCGGTCGCCGCCGGTCGACAGCAGCACGTCGCCGGCGCCGAACAGGGCCTGCAGGCCGCGGCGCCGCACGGTGACGTCATGGACGCGCGAGAGCATCGTCTCGCGCCGCGTGCCGCCGAAGCCGGTGCGGATGATCACCCGCTCGGTCGTGAAGGTGAAGCCGCGCGAGAGCCAGGCGAGCGTGGGCACGACGGTGAGCACCGCGACCACGATGCCGGCGACCGTGAGCACCGCGACGTTCCAGAGCGGCCAGTCGACCCGGTCGAGCAGCAGCGCCACGAGCCCCGCGCACGCCCAGAGCACGAGCACGGGCACGACGAGCACCCGCCCATGCGGTCGCATGCGCGCGATGACTCGCTCCTCGCCGGCTGGCACCCGACGATTCTCTCGCATCAGCGCACGTGCACGACGTCACCGGCCCGCACGTCGACGATTCCGTCGTCGGTCTCGACCTGCAGCTCGCCGCCGGGCCCGAGGCCGACGGCGGTGCCGGTCAGCTCCCCGTCGGGCAGCGACACCCGCACGTGCCGGCCGATCGTCGACAGGCCGGCGGCGACCGCCGTGCGCAGCGCGTCGCTCCCGAGCGCCGGCAGCAGCGCGTCGAGCGACCGCATCACGTGCCAGAGGATGGCGTCGGCGAGCACGGGGGCCGTGCCCTCGGCGCCCTCGAGCGTGAGCGACGTCGCGCGGTCGGTCGGCAGCTCGTCGGCGGTGAGGGTGAGGTTCACGCCGAAGCCCACCGCGACGCCGGTCGAGCGGCGCTCGCAGAGGATGCCCGCGACCTTCCGGTCGTCGACGAGCACGTCGTTCGGCCACTTGATCGAGGCGCGGTCGGCCACGAGCGGGTCGAGCGCCTCGGCGAGCGCGAGCCCGGCCGCGAGCGGCAGCCAGGCCACCGCATCCTCGCCGAGTCCCTTCGTGCGCACGAGCACCGTCGCGGCGAGGCACTTGCCGGCCGGCGCGACCCACTCGCGGCCCAGCCGGCCGCGGCCGGCGCGCTGGTCGAGCGTCGCCCAGGCGGTGAGGTGCGCCGCGCGGTCGTCGACGGCGTCGAAGGTGGAGCCGACCGTGCCGAGCTCGACGACGGTGCCGGCGCGGGACGCGCCTGGGAAGAGCATGCCTCCAGCCTAGGCGCGCGGCGCGGGCCGCGGGCGGGCGGATGGAGGGGATCGCCACCGGATCCGGCCGAGACGCTGTGGGACCCCACAAAGGCGCCGCATGGGGTGCCCTCTAGAGTGGCATCCGTGATCGACGAGACCGTGCCCGACGTGGCTGGGGCAGCCGCACCCCGTTCCACGACCGCCGCGCGCATCGACGACCTGCGCGAGCGCCACCGCGAGGCGGTGACCGACAAGGAGTCGCGGGCTCGCGAGCGCCAGGGCGCGAAGGGCAAGAAGACCGCGCGCGAGCGCGTCGAGCAGTTCGTCGACAAGGGCTCGTTCGTCGAGTTCGACGCGTACGTGCGCCACCGCACGACCGCGTTCGGCATGGACGGCAACCGCCCCTACGGCGACGCCGTCGTCACGGGCATCGGCACCGTGCACGGGCGCCGCGTCGCGGTCTACGCGCAGGACTTCACCACCTTCGGCGGCTCGCTCGGCGAGGTCGCCGGCGAGAAGATCATCAAGATCCAGGACTACGCGATGAAGGTGGGCGTGCCCATCGTCGGCATGCTCGACTCGGGCGGCGCGCGCATCCAGGAGGGCGTGGTCGCGCTCGGCAAGTACGGCGAGATCTTCAAGCGCAACACCGCCGCCTCCGGCGTCATCCCGCAGATCTCGATCGTGATGGGCCCGGCGGCCGGCGGTGCCGTCTACTCCCCCGCGCTCACCGACTTCGTCGTCATGGTCGACAAGACGAGCCACATGTTCGTCACCGGCCCCGACGTGATCAAGACCGTCACGGGCGAGGAGGTCGGCTTCGAGGATCTCGGCGGCGGCCGCACCCACAACACCGTCTCGGGCGTGAGCCACTACCTGGCCGCCGACGAGGACGACGCGCTCGACTACGTGCGCGCGCTGCTCGCCTACCTGCCCGACAACAACCAGTCGGAGGTGCCGGTCTACGACCACACCGCCGAGCGCGTCGTGAACGACGCCGACCGCCGGCTGAACACGGTCATCCCCGACTCGCCGAACCAGCCGTACGACGTGCTGACCATCATCGAGACGCTCATGGACGACCGCGAGTTCCTCGAGGTGCAGCCGCTCTACGCGCCCAACATCGTCATCGGCTTCGGCCGGCTCGAGGGCCGCACGATCGGCGTCATCGCGAACCAGCCGAAGCAGATGGCGGGCACGCTCAACATCGAGGCGGGCGAGAAGGCCGCGCGGTTCGTGCGCTTCTGCGACGCGTTCTCGATCCCGATCCTCACCGTCGTCGACGTGCCCGGCTACCTGCCCGGCACCGACCAGGAGTGGTCGGGCGTCATCCGCCGCGGGGCGAAGCTGCTCTACGCCTACGCCGAGGCGACCGTGCCGATGGTCACCGTCATCACCCGCAAGGCCTACGGCGGCGCGTACATCGTGATGGGCTCGAAGCAGCTGGGCGCCGACATCAACATCGCCTGGCCGTCGGCCGAGATCGCGGTCATGGGCGGGCAGGGCGCCGTCAACATCCTCTACCGCAACGAGATCAAGCAGGCGGAGGCCGACGGGCACGACGTGCACGAGGTGCGCACCCGGCTCGCGAACGAGTACACGTACAACGTCGCATCCCCCTTCCTCGCCGCCGAGCGCGGCGAGCTCGACGGCATCATCGAGCCGGCCGAGACGCGCGTGATGATCACCCGCGCGTTCCGGGCGCTGCGCACGAAGCGCGTGCACCGGCCCGAGAAGAAGCACGGGAACATCCCGCTGTGAGCGGCCGGCACGGCGACGCCGACGCCGACGAGCCGATCATGGCCGTCGTGGGCGGCTCGCCCACCCCCGAGGAGCAGGCCGCCGTCGAGGCGGTGCTCACGGGCATGGCCGAGGAGTGGGCCGAGACGAAGCACCGCCGCGTGCTCGACACCGAGAGCGAGTGGCAGGCGAAGCAGCGATCGGAGTCTGGACGCCGCTGGCGCCGCGACTGAGACCGGCGGCATAGCATCTGCCCATGGTGAGGCTTCGACGGGCGAGACCCGGGGCGGATGCGGGGATCCGGCGGCGCCGGTCGGGTCGCGGCTGGGCGTACCGGCACGACAGCGGCCGCGCCGTCTCGGCCGCCGACCGGGATCGGGCCGAGTCGCTCGCCGTGCCGCCGGCCTGGAAGGACGTCTGGATCGCGGCCGACCCGCTCGCGCACATCCAGGCGATCGGCGTCGACGACGCGGGCCGCACGCAGTACCGCTACCACCCGGAGTGGCGGGCGCGGCGCGACCGCGTGAAGCACGAGCGGGCGCTCGACCTCGCCGAGACGCTGCCGGCGATGCGCCGCCGCGTCACGCGCGACCTGTCGCTCGAGGGGCTGCCGCGCGAGCGGGTGCTCGCCGCGGCGCTGCGCATGCTCGACATGGTCGCGATCCGCGCCGGCGGCGACGCCTACGCCGAGGAGCGGGGCACGCGCGGGCTCATGACGCTGCTCGTTCGGCACGCGAGCGTGGACGGCGACGCGGTGCGGCTGCGCTTCCCGGCGAAGTCGGGCCAGCGCTTCGACACGACGGTCGAGGACGCACCGCTCGCGCGCTGCGTCGAGGACCTGCAGGCGGGGCGCTCGCGCACGTCGCGGCTGCTCGCCTGGCGCGACGACGAGGGCGCCCACGCCCTGCGCGACGCCGACCTCAACGCCGCGGTGCGCGAGGCGACCGGCGGCGAGTTCACCGCGAAGGACTTCCGCACGCTGCACGGCACGATCGTCGCGGCCGTCGCGCTCGCGCGCGCCCGCGACACCGGCACGAAGGCCGCGCGGGCGCGTGCGGTGCGGGCCGCGATCGTCGAGGTCTCCGAGGCGCTCGGCAACACCCCGGCCGTAGCGAAGTCGAGCTACATCGACCCGGAGGTCTTCGCCCGCTTCGAGGCGGGCGCGACGATCGGCCTCACGGGCTCGCGCGAGCGCGCCCTGCTCGACCTGCTGCGCTAGCGGCCGAGCAGCGGCAGCAGCGCCTCGGCGACCGCGTCCTGCCGCAGCGACGACGCCGCGGCGCCCATGTGCGTGGCGTCGGTCCAGGTGGGCACGCCGTCGACGACGAGCGGGCACGTCGCCGCCTCGACCGCGCAGAACCACTCGAGGGTGCCCGCCACCGACACCCCGCCCGCGGCGAGCGCCGCCTCGAGCGCCTCGTGCCGCTGCCGCTGCTCCGGCTGCAGCGGCGACGCGCACGCGTCGAGGGCGCCGCCGTCGGCGTGCGCCTGGAGGCACGCCGCCGGCTCCGGCACGGGCGGCGGACCATCGAGGTAGAGCGTGGGGATGCCGAGCGCGTGCAGCCGCTCGGCGTAGGCGAGCGTGCCGGCGGCGAGCTGCTCGCCGGTGTCGGCGACCCGGCGCTCGTAGCCCTCCCCGACCCACCACGCGCCGTACGAGATCACGACCGCGGCGGGACGGCGCTCGGCCGCCAGCGCGAGGACTCCCTGCGCGTGCGCGTCGCACTGGGCGAGGAGCCCGCGCACCTGCGCCTCGACGACCGGCCCGGTCGAGAACGGGCACATCGAGCGGCCGAGCAGCTGCACGTCGGCGCGGCCGTCGAGCGCGCCGCGCACCGCCGTCGCCCAGGTCACCGCCTGCGAGTCGCCGACGATCCACACCTCGTCGTCGCCGGGCGCGTCGTCGAAGCGGCAGCGCTCCGGCGCGGCGAGGTCGACCGTCAGGCAGTCGTCGACCAGCCACTCGGCCACGCGGCCGTCCGCGCCCACGACGGCCTCGGCATCCGGCACCGACGGCGAGGCGGCGGCAGCCGCGACCCGTGCCGCGAGCGCGGCACCGCCGAGCTCGGCGGGCGCCGTGGGGGCCGCGCGCTCGATGGCGTCGCGCTGCACCGCGGGTGCCGCCGCGAGCGCGACGGCGGTGACGGCTGCGACGACGGGCATCGCGAGCGCCAGGACGGGCAGCCGGCGGCGTGCGCCGCGGGGCGCGTGCAGCCACGCGATCGCGCGCTCGGAGCCCCACGCGAGCAGCACCGACACGACGAGGACGAGCATCCCGCCGAGCGGCCCGACGCCGCCGCCCTCCGGTGCGACGAGCGCGATGAGGCCCAGCAGCACCGGCCAGTGCCAGAGGTAGAGGCCGTAGGAGAGCCCGCCGAGCCAGACGAGCGGGCGCGCCTGCAGCACGCGCGTGACCGGGCCGCGCGCCGCCTGCGCGCCGGCGCCGGCGCCGGCGCCCGCGACGAGCACGAGCAGCGCGCCGGCCACCGGCCACAGCGTCACCCAGCCCGGCTGCAGCCACTCCACCGGCAGCCGGCCCGCCGTGAGCACGAGCGCGATGCCGACCGCCGCGAGCGCGGCGCGCAGCCGGCCAGGCAGCGGGATGCGGGTGAGCAGCAGGGCCGCGGCGCCCCCGAGCGCGAGCTCCCAGCTGCGGGCGAACGTGTCGTAGTACGCGCCCACCGGGTCGATCGAGAGCCGCAGCAGCGCGTAGCCGAACGAGGCGGCGGCGACGGCCGCGAGCAGCAGGCCGAACCCGAGTCGCGCGTCGCGCATCCGCCGCCCGCCGACAAGCGCGAAGCCCGCCGCGGCGAGCACCGCGAGCGCCGTGAACTGCCCCTGCACGCCCATCGCCCAGAAGTGCTGGAAGGGCGACTTGTCGTGCCCCGCCGCGACGTAGTCGGTGCCGTCGGCCGCGAGCCGCCAGTTCTCCCAGTACGTCGCCGACGCGAACACATCGCTCAGCACCCGGCCGAACGCGAGCGGGCCGGAGGCGACGAGCGCGACCGCGCCCGCGACGACGAGCACGAGCGCCGCCATGGGGAACAGGCGCTGGGCGATGCGCCACAGCGTTCGCGGCACGTCGACGGCGCCGGTGCGCTCGATCTCGCCGATGAGGCTCAGCGCCAGGAGGTAGCCGCCGACCGCGAACAGCACGTCGACGCCGCCGGAGACGGTGCCGAACCAGATGTGGTGGCTCGCGACGAGGAGCGAGGCCACCGCCCGCAGCCCCTGGATGTCGAGCCTGCGGGGCGTCTGCGTGGCTGCCATGCTCCCTGCGGTCGTGCCGACGGCCGCGCGCCGCGACCCGCACCATGCTACGAGCCCGTCGTCGCGGCCGCCTGGGGTACCGTCGCGACATGCACGCGATCGTCTCGGGAGCCGGCGTCGCCGGGCTGACGCTCGCCGGCCGGCTCGCGCTCGACGGCTGGAGCGTCGACGTGGTCGAGCGCGCGCCTGCCCCGCGCGCATCCGGCTACCTGATCGACTTCTTCGGGCCCGGCTACGACGCCGCCGAGCGGCTGGGGCTGCTGCCGGCGCTGCGCGAGCGCGCCGAGTCGTACGGCGAGCTGCGCTCGGTCGACGCGGCCGGGCGCGTGCGCGCCCGCCTGCCGATCGCGCTCGTCGAGCGCGCGGTCGCGGGCCGGTACCTCACGATCCTGCGGCCGCAGATCGTCGACGCCCTCCTCGCGGCGCTGCCCGAGGGCGTGCGGATGCGCTGGGGCGTCCAGGTCGAGACCGTGCACGACGACGGCGCCCGCGTCACGGCGCTGCTGTCGGACGGCGAGCGGCTCGAGGCCGACCTGCTCGTCGGCGCCGACGGGGTGCGCTCGCGCGTGCGGCAGCTCGCGTGGGGACCGCACGACGACTTCCTGCGGCCGGTCGCCGACCTGCTCGCGGTGGCCTGGATCGGCGACGACGCGGAGCTCTCGGCCGACCTCGGCGGGCGCGTCGCGATGCAGGTCGAGCTCGACCGGCAGCTCGTGGTGGCGCCGCTCGGCGAGACGGGGGTGACCGGCTTCGCGGTGCTGCGCGGCGTGGGGCGCGCCGGCGGTCGCGGCGCGATCGCGCGGATGGGCGTGCTCGGCCGCCGCGCGGTGCGCAGCATCCGCGAGCCCTACGTCGACGACGTCGCGCAGACCGTCGTGCCGCAGTGGGTGCGCGGCCGCATCGCGCTGCTCGGCGACGCGTGCGGGGCGGTGTCGCTGCTGGCCGGGCAGGGCGCCTCGCTCGCGATGGCCGGGGCCGAGCGGCTCGCGGACGAGCTCGCGTTCGCGGCGCACCCGAGCGACGTGGTGGCGGGCCTCGCCGCCTACGAGCGCGACTGGCGCCCGGTCGTCGAGCGCGAGCAGGCGCGCGGCCGCCGCACCGCGAGCGCCTTCGCCCCGCACACCCGCCTCGAGCTCGAGGCGCAGCGCGCGATGTGGCTCGCGACCGCCATCCCCGGCGTCGCGCACCTCGTGGCGCGCGCCGCCGGCGGCGTGACGAAGTCGGCCTGAGCGCGCCCGCGCGCGTCGGCAGCCGCCCCTCGGCGGCGGATAGCCCGCGCACAACGCAAGCCCGCGCGGCTGCTTCCGCGGGCGGATCGCCGCATCGCCGGGATCCGGGGCTGGTTCGCGCTCGGGAGCTTGCGTTGTGCAGCGGGCCCGCGGGCGGGCCGCCGGGGCGGTCAGCGGCGGAAGGACGCCACCGCCTCGACGTGGTGCGTCATCGGGAAGAGGTCGAAGGCCTCGAGCGCGTCGACCTGCCAGCCGGCCTCGGCCAGCAGCTTCGCGTCGCGGGCGAGGGCGACCGGGTCGCACGCGACGTAGACGATCTGGGCGGGCTCGAGGCCCGCGAGCAGCTCGATCACGTCGCGGCCGGCGCCGGCGCGCGGCGGGTCGAGCACCACGAGCCCGCGCGAGAGCCGCTCGCGCTCCTGGCCGCTCGCGCGCGACGCGAGCTCGCGCAGCCATCGGTCGACGCGGCCGGTCTCGGCGCTCGCGCCGATCCACTCGGCGAGGTTCTCGCTCGCGTGGTCGGTCGCGACCTCGTCGGCCTCGACGCTCGTCAGGCGGGTGCGCTCGCCGAGCGCCTCCGCGATCGTGGCGGCGAACAGGCCGACGCCGCCGTACAGGTCGAGGCTCCAGCCGGCCGGGTCGATCGCGTCGACGTCGATGGCGCGGCGCACCGCATCGGTCAGCACCGCGGGCGCCTGCCGGTGCACCTGCCAGAAGCCGGCGCGGTCGAGCTGGAACGCGCGCCCGCCGACGGTCTCGACGATCGTGTCGGTGCGGCCGCGCCCGGGCTCGCCCTCCATCGCGATCACGTCGACCTCGCCGTCGCTCGTCTCGACGTAGTCGACGGCGGTGGCGCCCGGCACGCGCTGGTCGAGCTGGGCCGAGAGGCGGATGCCCTCGGTCGCGAGCGGCAGGCTGGTGACGGGCACGACCTCGTGGCTGCGGGGCGCGAACGGGCCCTGGCGGCCGCGGTCGTCGACGTGCAGGCGCACGCGGGTGCGCCAGCCGAGCCCGCCGCGCTCGTCGTCGCCGGGCGCCGCCTGCACGGGCACGGTGCGCTGCATGCCGCCGGTGCGCTGGAGCGCGTCCTCGATGACGCGCTGCTTGAGCTCGCGCTGGCGGGGCAGCGCGATGTGGCCGAACTCGGCGCCGCCGGCGCGCTCGAGCGGCGGCCGGTCGATGGCGGCCTCGGGCCAGACGTGCGGCACGCGGTCGGCGCCGGCGCTCACGACCTCGAGCGCCACGGCGGTCGCGAACGACTTCTTCACGTCGACGACCTGCGCGCGCACGGTCTCGCCCGGCATGGTGTCGGGTACGAACACCACGCGCCCCTCGTGCCGGCCGACGAAGCGGCCGCCGTGGGCGACGTTGTCGATCGTCAGCTCGACGATCTGGCCAGGACGGATCTCGGATGCGGGCATGCGCCCATCCTCCCATCCGCGCCGGGGAGGCTCAGGCGATGCCGGCGAGCGACGCCGCGATCGCGTCGGCGCTGCGGTGCAGCGCCGCGAGCTCGCCGTCCTCCATCGGCACCTCGAGCACCCGCTCGATGCCCGCGCGGCCGACGACGGTCGGCAGCGACAGCGCGATCCCGGCGATGCCGTGCTGGCCGTCGAGCACGCTCGAGACCGGCAGCACCGCGTGCTCGTCGCCGAGGATCGCCTCGACGATGCGCGCGGTCGAGACGCCGATCGCGCTCGACGTCGCGCCCTTGCCCTCGATGATCCGGTACGCGGCGTGCACGACGTCGTCGGCGATGCGGTCGAGGGCAGCGTCGTCGAAGCGCAGCTCGCCGTCCTCGCGCCACTCGCGCACGAGCACGGGGCCGATCGTCGTGCGCGACCACAGCGGGAACTCGCTGTCGCCGTGCTCGCCGATCATGAGCGCGTGCACGCTGCGCGGGTGCACCCGCACGAGCTCCGACAGCCGCCAGCGCAGCCGCGACGAGTCGAGCACGGTGCCGGAGGAGAGCACGCGCGCGGGGTCGAGCCCGCCCTCGCGCTGCGCGACCACCGTGAGCACGTCGCACGGGTTGGTGACGAGCACCACGATCGCCTCGGGCGCGTGCTCGCGGATGCCGGGCATCAGCCGGCGCAGGATCTCGGCGTTCCTGCCTGCGAGGGCGAGCCGCGGCTCCCCCGGGCGCTGCTTCGCGCCCGCGGTCACCACGACGACGTCGCTGCCGGCGATCGTGCGCAGGTCGTCGCCGCCCTCCACGCGCTTGCCGGCGAGGAACGGCAGGCCGTGCGCGAGGTCGAGCACCTCGGCCTCGGCCTTCGCGCGGTCGAGGTCGTACAGCGCCACGGCGTCGGCCGAGCCGCGGATGAGGGCTGCGTAGGCGATGGCGACGCCGACCGAGCCGGCGCCGATCACGGCGAGCTTCGTGGGGCGGGCGGCGGTCGGGGCGTCCATGCTGCTCACGCTAGGCGTCCCGCCCGGGGCGCGCCAGCGCATCCGGCCCCGCCCGTGGTGCGAGGATCGAGCCGTGCAGCTGATCCTCGCCTCCGCCTCGCCCGCCCGGCTCGCGCTGCTGCGCCAGGCCGGCATCGAGCCGCTCGTTCGGCCGACCGACCTCGACGAGGAGCTGCTCGTCGCGGCACACGAGGCCGAGCACGGGCCGCTCTCCCCCGCCGCGTACGTGCTGCTGCTGGCGCGCGCGAAGGCCGAGGCGCTGCTCGACCAGGATCCGCTCACGGGCTTCGACGGCCTCGTGCTCGGCGGCGACTCGTCGCTCGAGCTCGACGGCGCGATGCTCGGCAAGCCGCATACGCCCGAGCGCGCGCGGGAGCGCTGGGTCGCGCAGCGCGGGCGCTCGGCGACGCTGCACTCGGGGCACTGGATGCTGCGGGTGCGCGACGGTCGGATCCAGGACTCCGCGGGCACCACGACCGCGACGCACCTCGACTTCTCGCCCGATGTCGACGACGCCGAGATCGACGCGTACGTCGCGACCGGCGAGCCGCTCCAGGTCGCGGGCGCGTTCACGATCGACGGGCGCGGCGCCGCCTTCATCGACCGCATCGACGGCGACCCGTCGACGGTGATCGGGATGAGCATCCCCGCGGTGCGCCGGCTCGCGCGCGAGCTCGGCGTCGCGTGGCCGGCGCTCACGGCGGCCGTGGCGACGCCGGCCGACGGGGCGTGACCGTGGCCCGCGGCATGTGGGTGTGGGTGCGCGAGGACGCGCCGCCCGATCCGGCGGAGGTCGCGGCGATCGCCGAGCGCGAGCGCGTGGAGGAGGCGTTCGTGAGCGTGCCGTGGTCGGGCCCGAGCGCCGACACCCATCGGATCGTCGCGGCGCTGCGCGGCCGGGGCGTCAGGGTCAGCGCCCTCGGCGGCGATCCCGCGTGGACGACCGGCGGCGACGCGGTGGCGTGGATGGAGCGCGCGACCGCCGCGTTCCTCTTCGAGGGCGTGCACCTCGACATCGAGCCGTGGGGCCGCCGCGACTGGAGCGGCCGCGAGGCCGAGCTGCTGCGCGGCCTCGAGCGCACGGTGCGCGACGTCGCCGCCCGCACGAGCCTGCCCGTCGACGTCGACCTCGTGCCCTGGCTCGCCGAGGCGCACCCGCGGCAGTTCGCCGACATCGCCCAGCGCGCCGACGCGGTGACGCTCATGGCCTACCGCGACCGGGCCGCCGACATCCTCTCGACGAGCGCCGCGGCCCGCAGCGCGCTCGGCGGTCTCGGCCGCTCGTACAGGATCGGCGTCGAGACCGGGCCGATCGCCGAGCCCGAGCCGACCGCCCGGCAGACCTTCGCCGACGACGGGCGCGCGGTGCTCGAGCGCGAGCTCGCCGAGGTCGCGGCGGCGCTCGCGGCGGATGCGCGGTGCACGGGGGTCGCGCTCCACGACCTCGCGGGCTGCCGCGTGCTCGGTCCCTGACCGCCGGCCCGCAGCCGGGCTAGGTCGACTGCTGCGTGGGCACCGCGTCGGCCTCGTCGGGGTCGACCGCCTGCTCGAACTGCGCGTGCAGCAGCCGCCAGTACGCCCCCTGCCGCTCGACGAGCTCGTCGTGGTCGCCGTGCTCGACGATCGCGCCCTGCTCCATCACGAGGATGAGGTCGGCGTCGCGGATGGTCGAGAGCCGGTGGGCGATCACGAACGACGTGCGGTCGGTGCGGAGCGCCGCCATCGCGTGCTGCAGCAGCAGCTCGGTGCGGGTGTCGACCGACGAGGTGGCCTCGTCGAGGATGAGCACGCTCGGGCGGGCGAGGAAGGCGCGGGCGATCGTCACCAGCTGCTTCTCGCCGGCCGAGAGGTTGGTCGCGTCCTCGTCGATGACCGTGTCGTAGCCGTCCGGCAGCGCGTGCACGAAGCGGTCGACGTAGGTGGCGCGCGCGGCCTCGAGGATCTCGTCCTCGGTCGCCTCCGGCCGGCCGTACGCGATGTTCTCGCGGATCGTGCCGCCGAAGAGCCACGCGTCCTGCAGCACCATGCCCGTCTG
Source organism: Agrococcus sediminis (assembly GCF_007923295.1). Classification (GTDB taxonomy): domain Bacteria; phylum Actinomycetota; class Actinomycetes; order Actinomycetales; family Microbacteriaceae; genus Agrococcus; species Agrococcus sediminis. The sequence continues at coordinate 56,285 of NZ_VOIR01000017.1, forward strand.
CGCGCGCAGCGCATCCCTCGTCATGGTCCTCGTGTCGACGCCGTCGAGCGAGATGCGGCCGCCGTCGATCTCGTAGAAGCGCATGAGCAGGTTGACGAGTGTCGTCTTGCCCGCGCCGGTCGGGCCGACGATCGCGACCGTCTGCCCCGGCTCGACGACGAGCGAGAGGTCGTCGATGAGCGGGCGGTCGGGCGAGTACGCGAAGCGCACGTGGTCGAACACCACGCGCCCCCGGCCGTCGGCGGCCGCCGAGCCGCCGGCATCCGACTCCTCCTCGTCGGCGTCGAGCAGCTCGAAGACGCGCTCGGCGCTCGCGACGCCCGACTGCACCATCGTCACGGTCTGCCCGATCTGGCCGAGGTTCTGCGAGAACTGCTGCGAGTACTGGATGAACGCCTGCACATCGCCGACGAGGATCTGGCCCGCCGCGACGAAGAGGCCGCCGGCGACGGCGACGAGCACATAGCCGATGTTGCCGACGAAGGTCATGAGCGGGAAGACGAGGCCCGAGAGGAACTGCGCCTTGAAGGCCGCCTGGAAGACGCCCTCGTTCTCGACCGCGAACCGGCCGCGCACGGCCTCCTCGCGTCCGAAGACCTTCACGAGCGCGTGGCCCGTGTAGGCCTCCTCGACGATCGCGTTCACCCGGCCGGTCCGGCGCCACTGCTCCTTGAAGAGCCCCTGCGCCGGGCCCAGCACCGCCCCGAGGATGATGCCCGTGAGCGGCACGGCGATGAGCGCGATGAGCGCGAGCCAGCCGTTGATCGTCAGCATCATCACCAGCACGCCGACGACCGTGAGGAGGCCGGTGACGATCTGCGACATGGTCTGCGACACCGTCTGCGACACGTTGTCGAGGTCGTTCGTGACGCGCGAGAGCAGCTCGCCGCGCTGCGTGCGGTCGTAGTACGACAGCGGCAGGCGGTGGATCTTCTCCTCCACGTCGCGCCGCAGCCGCTGCACGGTGCGCTGCACGACGCGGTTCACGACGTAGCCCTGCAGCCACTGGAAGAGGGCGCCGACCGCGTAGACGGCGAGCACGAGCAGCAGGATGCCGCCGAGCGCCTCGAAGTCGATGCCCTGCCCCGGCTGCAGCCCCTCCATGCGCTCGAGGATGTTCGCCAGCTCGTTCTCGCCCGCCTGGCGCAGCCCGCCGACGACCTGCTCCTGCGTCGTGCCGGGCGGCAGGTCGCGCTGCACGAGGCCGCGCACGATGACGTTCGTCGCCTCGCCCAGGATGCGGGGCCCGAGCACGACGAGCACCACGCCGACCGCGCCGAGCGCGAACACGAGCGCGAGCAGCCAGCGGTGGGGCCGCATGAGGCCCAGGAGGCGCTTCGCGGAGGCGCCGAACGACTTCGCCTTCCCGGGCGGCGGCTCCCAGCCGCCGGCGCCGATGCGGGCGGCCTCGGCCTGCTCGGCCTCGATCCGCTCCTCGTCCGTGAGCTCGGGCTCCGGGGCCGCGCCCTGCTTCCGTGCCATCTCAGGCCTCCACTGCCATCTGCGACTCGACGATCTCGCGGTAGGTGGCGCTGCCGGCGAGCAGCTCGTCGTGGCTGCCGGTGCCGACGACCCGGCCGGCGTCGAGCACCACGATGCGATCGGCGTCGACGATCGTCGACACCCGCTGCGCGACGACGATCTGCGTCGTCGCGCCCACCGCCTCCCGCAGCGCCGCCCGCAGGCGCGCATCCGTCGTGAGGTCGAGCGCCGAGAACGAGTCGTCGAAGACGAGCACGTCGGGCTCGGCGACGAGCGCCCTCGCGATCGAGAGCCGCTGGCGCTGCCCTCCCGAGACGTTGGTGCCGCCCTGCGAGATGCGCGCGCCGAGCTGCCCCTGCATCTGCTGCACGAAGCCGGCCGCCTGCGCGATCTCGAGCGCGCGCCAGAGCTGCTCGTCGGTGGCCCCCTCGTTGCCGTAGCGGAGGTTCGACGCGACGGTGCCGGCGAAGAGGTAGGGCCGCTGCGGCACGATGGCGATGCCCCGCCAGAGGGTCTCGGCGTCGAGGTCGCGCACGTCGGCGCCGCCCACGAGCACGCTGCCGCCGGTGGCGTCGAACAGGCGCGGGATGAGGTTCACGAGCGTCGTCTTGCCGGCGCCGGTCGAGCCGATGATCGCGACCGTCTCGCCGGGCTCGGCGCGCAGCGAGACGCCCTCGAGCACCGGCGTCTCGGCGCCCGGGTACTGGAAGCGCACGTCGCGCAGCTCGACGGTGCCGGGCGTCGGCATGCGGTCGCCGACCGCGACGCGCTCGATCGAGGGCACCGTCTCGAGCACCTCGCCGATGCGCTTCGCCGAGACCGCGGCCCTCGGGATCATGATCGTCATGAAGGTCGCCATGAGCACGCCCATGAGGATCTGCATGAGGTACTGCAGGAAGGCCATCATCGTGCCGATCTCGAGCTCGCCGGCGTCGACGAGCTGCGCGCCGAACCACAGCACCGAGACGCTCGAGACCTCGACGATGAGCATGATGATCGGGAACATCAGCACGAAGATGTTGCCGGTGCGGATCATCGCGTCGGTCACGCCGTCGTTCGCCACCGCGAAGCGGGCGCGCTCGCGCCGCTCCTGCACGAAGGCGCGGATGACGCGGATGCCGGTGAGCTGCTCGCGCAGCACCTTGTTGATGCCGTCGATGCGCTCCTGCAGCAGGCGGAAGATCGGCACGAGCCTCCAGACGAGGAAGCCGAGCACGAGCAGCATGAGCGGCACGGCGACCGCGATGAGCCACGAGAGCGTGCCGTCGGCCCGCACCGCCATGATCATGCCGCCGACGGCGAGCATCGGCGCCGACAGCAGCATCGTGCACGACATGAGGATGAGCATCTGCACCTGCTGCACGTCGTTCGTCGTGCGGGTGATGAGGCTCGCAGCGCCGAAGCGCTGCACGTCCTGCTCGCTGAAGTCGCCGACCGTGGCGAAGACGTCGGCGCGCAGGTCGCGGCCCGCGCGCATCGCGAGCCGCGCGCCGAAGAGGATCGCGAGGATGTTCGCGGCCACCTGACCGAGGCTCAGCCCGAGCATGAGCGCCCCGAGGCGCCATATCGTGTCGGTGTCGCCCTGCAGCACGCCCTCGTCGATGATGTCGGCGTTGATCGTCGGCAGCATGAGCGACAGCACCGACTGCGCGAACTGGAACAGCACGACGAGCAGGAGCGGGAGCCACGAGGGGCGCACGTAGCGCACGATGAGCTTCCAGAGCACGGTCAGGCCTCCTGGTCGACGAGGGCGGGTGCGGCGGCGCTGCCGATGCCGTGCAGCAGCACCTGCACCACGTCGGCGGCGGTGACCGACGGGGCGGTGTCGCCCCAGCCGGAGGCGGCCGCCCAGGCGAGCGTGCGCGTCATGTCGGCCGCGGCGAGCGGCGCGACGCGCAGTCGGTCGCGGTAGGGCTCGAAGCGCTCGGCGAGCCGCGCCTTCGACGACTCGAGCTCGCCCTGCCTGGCCTGCGCGCAGCGCTGCCCGATCGGGCCGAGCGCCATCACGAGCCGGAAGATGAAGCGCATCCGCTCGACCATCGCGTCGACCGTCGTCGTCAGCATCTCCTCGAGCGAGCCGTGCTCGAGGCGCGCCTGCTCGGCCGCCCAGTCGGCGGCGTCGAGGTGGTGGTCGGCGAGCGCGACGAGCAGCGACTCCTTGTCGCCGAACGCCTTGAAGAGCGTGCCCTCGGCGACGCCAGCGGCCTCGGCGAGCTGGCGGCTCGTGATCGCGGCGCCGTGCTCGAGCACCGCGGGCGTGACGGCCTCGATGATCTGCGCGCGCCGGTCGTCGGCGCTGAGGCGCGGGATGGGTGGGGGCACGTCCCCGAGCATAGGTGAGTGAGCGCTCACTCACCAAGGGTCGATCGACGGCGCGCAGCCGGGCGCGACTGTGGGAATCGGCAACGGATCGCCGTCACCCTGTGTGGCGAGTGCACGCATCCGTCATGCGTCGCCGCCTAGGCTGAGGAACCATGCCCCGCATCACGAAGGTCCTCATCGCCAACCGCGGCGAGATCGCCGTCCGCATCATCCGCGCGGCGCGCGATGCCGGCATCGCCTCGGTCGCCGTGTACGCCGAGCCCGACCGCGACGCGCAGCACGCGCAGCTCGCCGACGAGGCGTACTCGCTGCACGGTGCGACGAGCGCCGAGAGCTACCTCGTGATCGACAAGCTCATCTCGGTCGCGCGCCGCTCCGGCGCCGACGCGGTGCACCCGGGCTACGGCTTCCTCGCAGAGAACGCCGACTTCGCGCGCGCCGTGATCGACGCGGGCCTCATCTGGATCGGGCCGGGCCCCGACGCGATCGAGCAGCTCGGCGACAAGGTCTCCGCGCGGCACATCGCCGAGTCGGTCGGAGCGCCCCTCGCGCCCGGCACCATCAACCCCGTCGCGGGCGCCGACGAGGTGCTCGCGTTCGTCGACGAGCACGGACTGCCGGTCGCGATCAAGGCGGCGTTCGGCGGCGGTGGCCGCGGCCTCAAGGTCGCCCGCACGCGCGAGGAGGTGGAGCAGCAGTTCGACTCCGCCACCCGCGAGGCCGTCGCGGCGTTCGGCCGCGGCGAGTGCTTCGTCGAGAAGTACCTCGACAAGCCCCGCCACGTCGAGACGCAGTGCCTGGCCGACGAGCACGGCAACGTCGTGGTCGTCTCCACGCGCGACTGCTCGCTGCAGCGCCGGCACCAGAAGCTCGTCGAGGAGGCGCCCGCACCGTTCGTCTCCGCCGCGCAGGACGCCGAGCTGCGCCGCGCGTCGAAGGAGATCCTGCGCGCCGCGGAGTACGTCGGCGCCGGCACCTGCGAGTTCCTGATCGGCGCGGACGGCACGATCTCGTTCCTCGAGGTGAACACCCGCCTGCAGGTGGAGCACCCGGTCTCGGAGGAGGTCACCGGCATCGACCTCGTGCGCGAGCAGTTCCGCATCGCCGAGGGCGAGGCGCTCGGCTACGACGACCCGGAGGTGCGCGGCCACTCGATCGAGTTCCGCATCAACGGCGAGGACGCCGGCAGCGGCTTCATGCCGCAGCCCGGCCCCGTGCGCATCTTCCGCGCCCCGTCGGGCCCCGGCATCCGCGTCGACTCCGGCGTCGTCGCCGGCGACGTGATCGGCGGCAACTTCGACTCGATGCTGGCGAAGCTCATCGTCACCGGCCGCGACCGCGACGAGGCGCTCGCCCGCGCCCGCCGCGCGCTCGCCGAGTTCGAGGTCGACGGGCTGCCGACCGTGCTGCCGTTCCACCGCCGCATCGTCGACCACCCGGCGTTCGCCCCGGCCGGCGGCGCGCCCTTCTCGATCTACACCTCGTGGATCGAGACCGAGTTCGAGAACGACATCCCCGCGTGGGGCGGCGAGCCGGGCGAGCTGGGCGGCCCCGAGCCGCGCCGCACCGTGGTCGTCGAGGCCGACGGCAAGCGCATCGCCGTCTCGATGCCGAAGCGGCTCTTCGCCGAGACGAAGGACGCCAAGGGCCCGGCGCCGCGCCGCACCCGCGCTGCGCTCGCGGGCGGCGCCGCGAGCGGCGCGATCATCTCGCCGATGCAGGCGACCGTCGTGAAGGCCGCCGTCGCCGAGGGCGACCGGGTCGTCGCCGGCGACCTGCTGGTCGTGCTCGAGGCGATGAAGATGGAGCAGCCGCTCTCCTCCCCGATCGACGGCACCGTGACCGCGATCGACGCTCCTGTCGGCGGCACCGTGCCCTCCGGCCACCACCTGGTGACGATCACGCCGGACGCCGCGTAGCCGGACGGCCCGATGGCGCCCGCCGCGGACGGCATCCTCGACTCCCCGAGTGAGGACGCGGCGCCGCGGCTCGCCGTCGTGGCCGGAGACCCCGACCGGCGGCCGTGGCTGCTGCTGCACGGCACGGACGGCAGCGAGGCCGACCTCGTGCCGCTCGCGCACCGGCTCGCACCCGGAGCCGGCACCATCGCCGTGCGCGGCGCGGTGCGCACGACCGGCGGCTTCGCCCACTTCCGCCGCCGACCCGATCGGACCATCGACGAGGACGACCTCCTCGCTCGCGCCGAGACCCTGAGCGCGCTCGTCTCCGATGCGGTGACCGCGCACGGATTCCGGCGAGAGCCGATCGTGCTGGGCTACTCCAACGGGGCCATCATGGCGGCGGCGATCATCGCGCTGCGGCCCGAGCTGCTCGGCGCCGCGATCCTGCTGCGTCCGCTCGCCCCGTTCGGAAGCGGCGAGCTGCCTCGCGTGCCGGGTCTGCCGGTGCTGCTCGTGGAAGCCGCGGACGATGCGCGGCGGAGACCCGATGACGCCGAGCGCGTGTCGCGGCGGCTCGGCGACGCCGGTGCCGACGTCGTGCACCGTCGGCTGCGGACCGGGCACGCGCTGGCCGAGGACGACCGGATCGCCATCGCGGCGTGGCTCCTCGCCCGCCCCTCCCTCGACCGCTGAGGCACAGCAGCGACGCCCGCGGCGGCTCGTGCGGGCGTCTCTCAGCCCGTGCGGCCATCGCGGCGCTCGCTCACCCCATGGGGAAGACGCGCCGCCACTCGATGTGGCCGCCGGTTGGCACGAGCGGCGCGAGCTGCCGCGCGATGTCCTCCGACTCGGCCTCGATCACGTAGTAGCCGCTGATCACCTCGTCGCCCTCGAGGCTCGCGCCGTCCGTCCAGACCGCGCCCTCCACCTCGCGCCCCTCGGGCCCGGGCCGGACGACGCCGCCGTGGCGACGGTTGTGCAGCGCGTTGCCGGCGACGATGCGCGCGCCGAGCTCGGCCACGCGCCGCTCGAACGCCTCGAACCCGGGGAACTCGGCGGCGATCTGCTCGCCCGCGCCCTCGCCGACGTACGCGTCGGAGTCCCAGTCGGGCTCCACGATCAGGAACAGGTACTGGTCGGCCATCGGCGCATCCTCTCCTCGGAGCCGGCGTCAGTCCTCGACGCGGTGCATCGCCCGGGCGGCGTCCGAGACGGAGCCGGTGAGCGAGGGGAAGACCGGGAAGACGCGGGCGACCTGGTCGACGGTGAGGCGGTGCTCCATCGCCATCGTCACGGGGAAGATGAGCTCGGACGCCTTCGGCGCGACGATGACGCCACCGATGACCGTGCCGGAGCCGGTGCGCGCGAAGAGCTTCACGAAGCCGTCCTCGACGCCCATCATCTTCGCGCGGGCGTTCGTCGAGAGGTCGATCCGGTACACCTCGCCCTGCGCGATGCCGTCCTCGATCTCCTTCTGCGACCATCCGACCGTCGCGATCTCGGGCTGCGTGAAGATGTTCGAGGCGACCGTGAGCATCGAGATCGGGTCGACCGCGTCGCCGAGGGCGTGGAACATCGCCGTGCGGCCCTGCATGGAGGCGACGGACGCGAGGGGCAGGGCGTCGGCGCAGTCGCCGACCGCGTAGACGTTCGGCAGGTTCGTGCGGGCGACCCGGTTGACGAGGATGTTGCCGGACTCGGCGAGCTCGATGCCCGCCTCCTCGAGGCCGATCCCTGCCGTGTTCGGGATGGAGCCGACGGCCATGAGGCAGTGCGAGCCCTCGACGGTGCGGCCGTCGGTGAGGGTGACGACGACACCCGTCTCGGTGCGCTCGACCTTCTCGGCGCGCGACTTCGACAGCACGTGCATGCCCTGGCGGCGGAAGACGTCCTCGATGACGCGGGCGGCGTCGGAGTCCTCGCCGGGCAGCACCTGCTCGCGGCTCGAGATGAGCGTCACCTCGGCGCCGATGAGGCTGTAGGCGCTCGCGAACTCGGCGCCGGTGACGCCGGAGCCGACGACGATCAGGTGCTCGGGCACCTCCTCGAGGCCGTAGAGCTGGGTCCACGTGAGGATGCGCTCGCCGTCGGGCATCGCCGAGGGGAGCTGCCGGGGCGTCGCGCCGACCGAGACGACGATGGTGTCGGCCTCGAACTCGTCGAAGTCGGCGCCCTGCTTGCCGGTCGAGACCACCACGCGGCCGGGCCCCTCGAGGCGGCCCTCGCCCTGCACGATCGTGACGCCCGCGGCCTCGAGGTCGGCCTTCATGTCGAGCGACTGCTTCGCCGCGAGCGACAGCAGGCGACGGTTCACGGCGCGCAGGTTGACGGCGACCTCGGGCTTCTGCGGGCGGCCGCTGTCGCCGCGCACCGAGAACTGCACGCCCAGCTGGCTCGCGTCGCGGATGGCCGCTGCCGACTCGGCGGTCGCGATGAGCGACTTCGAGGGCACGACGTCGGTGAGGATCGCGCTGCCGCCGACGCCCGTGCGCTCGATGAGGGTCACGTCGGCGCCGAGCCGGGCGCCCGCGAGCGCGGCCTCGTACCCGCCGGGTCCGCCGCCGATGATGACCACGCGCTGCTTGCGCTCGAATGCACTCACGCGCTCCATCATCCCGCACATCCAGGCGGCGACGATCCCCTGCCTTCAGCCGGCGGCGCGCTCGTGCACCGCCGAGGTCAGCGACGTGCCGTTCACCTCGACGTAGAGGGTGCCCTCGGTGCGGGAGACCGACATGGTCGTCCGCCGCGCGACGGCATCGGCGACCGCGTCGACGAAGCCGTCGTCGAACCACACGAGCCGCACGTCCTCGACGCGGTGGATGCGCTTGCCCGCCCACTTCGCGGCCACTCGCTCGGGGTCGCGGTGCGTGTAGACGGCGGTGCGCTCGGCAGCGCGGCTGCCGCGGTGCACCCGCTCCGCGTCGGGCGCGCCGATCTCGATCCAGGCCATGAGCGCCCCGGTCAGGTCGCGCGCGAGCACCGCCGGCTCGTCGCCGCCCGCGACGCCGTCGCCGAATGCGATGCCCTCCTCGTGCTCGAGGCACAGGGCGAGCACCCGGGTGACCATGAACGCCGTCGTCTCCGAGGGGTGCTGCGCGACCTTGAGCGACAGCTCCTCGTAGACGCCGCGATCGACGTCCGAGAGCTGCACGTCGAACGTGTGGATCGTCGCGCCGATGGCCATGATCGCCGAGCCTACGCGCTTAGAGTGGGCGCCATGACGCACCAGCCAGGCCCCCACCCGCTCGACGACGGCGACCCGCGCGAGGTCGCCAGGCAGGCCGCCGAGGACATCCGCCGCATCACCGGCGTCGAGTCGCACGACATCGCGCTCACGCTCGGCTCCGGCTGGGCCAGGGCCGCAGACCTCATCGGCGAGACCACGCACACGATCCCCGCGACCGACGTCACCGGCTTCTCGAAGCCGGCGCTCGAGGGCCACGTCGGCACGCTCCGGTCGGTCCTCACCGACGACGGCCGCCGCGCCCTCGTCATCGGCGCGCGCACCCACTACTACGAGGGCCACGGCGTGCGCCGGGTCGTGCACTCGGTGCGCACCGCGGCCGCCGCCGGCGCATCCGTCATGGTGCTCACGAACGGCGCCGGCGGCATCAAGCCGCACTGGACGCCGGGGCAGCCCGTGCTCATCAGCGACCACATCAACCTCACCGCCGACTCGCCGCTCGAGGGCGCGACGTTCGTCGACCTCACCGACCTCTACGCGCCGCGGCTGCGCGACATCGCGCGGTCGGTGGATGCGTCGCTCGACGAGGGCGTCTACGTGCAGTTCCGCGGGCCCCACTACGAGACGCCCGCCGAGGTGCAGATGGCGAAGGCGATCGGCGGCCACATCTGCGGCATGTCGACGGCGCTCGAGGCGATCGCCGCGCGCGAGGCGGGCATGGAGGTGCTGGGCCTGAGCCTCATCACCAACCTGGCCGCCGGCATCAAGACCACGCCGCTGTCGCACGCCGAGGTCATCGAGGCGGGCCGCGAGGCCGAGGCGCGCATCTCGCGGCTGCTCGCCGACGTGGTCGCCGCGATCGGGACGCAGGCGTGAGCGCCGCCCCCGAGACCGTCGCCGCGGCGCGCGCGTGGCTCGCCGGCGACCCCGACGAGACCACCCGCGCCGAGCTCGAGGCGACGATCGCGGCCGCCGAGGCCGGCGACGGCGCGGCGATCGCCGAGCTCGCGGATGCGTTCCGCGGCCGCCTGCAGTTCGGCACGGCCGGGCTGCGCGGCCGCATCGCGCCGGGCCCCAACCGCATGAACCGCGTGGTCGTGCAGCAGGCCTCCGCCGGGCTCGCCGCGTTCCTGCTGAGCCGCGAGCCGCACCCGTCGGTCGTGGTCGGCTGGGACGGCCGCCGCGGCTCCGAGCGGTTCGCCCGCGACACCGCCGAGGTGCTCGCAGGCGCCGGCGTGCGCGCGATCCTGCTCCCCCGCCTCATGCCGACGCCCGTCACCGCGTTCGCGGTGCGCCACCTCGGCGCGAGCGCGGGCGTGATGGTGACGGCGAGCCACAACCCGCCGGCCGACAACGGCTACAAGGTCTACCTCGGCGGCGACGACGAGGGCAGCCAGATCGTGCCGCCCGTCGACGCCGAGATCGCCGCCCGCATCGCCGAGGCGGCCGAGACGCCGGTCGCCGACTACCCGCGCGGCGAGCCGGAGGTCACCGGCGAGGCCGTCTGGCACGCCTACGTCGCCGCGACCGCCGCGATCGGCCAGCCCGACCAGGGCGTCGCCGGCGCGACGAGCGGCCCCCGCGTCGTCTACACGCCGCTCCACGGCGTCGGCCTCGAGACGGTCGAGGCGGTGCTCGCCGAGGCGGGCTTCCCGCCCGTCATCCCCGTCCCCGAGCAGTCCGAGCCCGACGGCGCCTTCCCGACCGTCGACTTCCCGAACCCCGAGGAGCCCGGCGCCCTCGACCTCGCGATGGCGCTCGGCACGGCCGAGCAGGCCGACCTCATCATCGCGAACGACCCCGACGCCGACCGGCTCGCGGTCGCCGTGCCCGACGCATCCGCCCCCATGGGCTGGCGCATGCTCACGGGCAACGAGGTCGGGCTGCTGCTCGGCTGGGACGCCGCCCGCACCGCGCGCGGCCAGGGCGTGCTCGCGGCGTCGATCGTGTCCTCCCCCGGCCTCGGCGCGATCGCGCGGGCGCACGGGCTCGAGTTCGTGCAGACGCTCACGGGCTTCAAGTGGGTCTCGCGCGTGCCCGGCCTCGTCTACGGCTACGAGGAGGCGCTCGGCTACCTCGTCAACCCCGGCACCGTGCGCGACAAGGACGGCATCTCAGCGCTCGTGCGGCTGCTCACGCTCGCGAGCGACCTCCACGAGCGCGGCTCGTCGCTCGGCGAGGAGCTGCTCGCGCTCGCCGGCGAGTTCGGCGCCTTCGCGTCGGGGCAGGTGAGCGTGCGCGTCAGCGACCTCGCCCGCATCCCCGCGATCATGGCGGCGCTGCGCGCGGCGCCGCCGGCCGAGCTCGCGGGCTCGCGTGTGCTGGCCGCCGACGACCTCGCGCTGCCCGAGCACGGCTCGATCGGCGACATCCTGCGCTTCACGCTCGACGACGGCTCGCGCGTCATGGTGCGCCCGAGCGGCACCGAGCCGAAGGTGAAGGTCTACATCGACACCTCCTCGACCGACGGCGCACCCGCGGCGCGCGTGCGCGCGGCGCGCGAGCGGGTCGCGGCGATCGCCGAGGCGGTGCGGCCGCTGCTGGCCTGAGCCGGGGCCCGGCCTCGGCCGGATGCGGCACACTGGTGGGCGGATGCGCCGACCGGGCGCGGGAGGGACGCGCATGCTGCGCACGATGCTGCAGGGCAAGATCCACCGGGCGACGGTCACGCAGGCCGAGCTGCACTACGTCGGCTCGCTCACGGTCGACGAGGACCTGCTCGACGCGGCCGACATCCTCCCCGGCCAGCAGGTCGACGTCGTCGACGTCGACAACGGCGCGCGCATCACGACCTACGCGATCCCCGGCGAGCGCGGCAGCGGCATCCTGTGCGTCAACGGCGCGGCCGCCCGGCTGGTGCACGTCGGCGACACCGTCATCGTCATCGCCTACGCCCAGCTCGACGACGCCGAGGCGCGCGCGTTCGAGCCGTCGGTGGTGTTCGTCGACGACGCGAACCGCATCGTCGAGACCGGCCACGACCCGGGGCACGCGCCCGAGGGCACCCACCTGCGCACGGCCGCGCGGCCGCTGACCGACTAGCGGCCTCGGATCGTCCCGCTCCGGGCCGGCGTCAGCCGCGCAGGGCCGCGATCGCCGCGTCGCGGTCGGCGGCAGCCGCGAGGCGGTGGATGACCCCGTCGCCGTCGAGCGCGTTGGCGAGCTCGGCGAGCATCTGCAGGTGGCGGCGCGGGCTCTGCGCGGCCATCGCGATGACGACGCGCACCGGGTCGTGGTGCGGGTGCCCGAAGGCGACCGGCTCGTCGAGCACCACGATCGCGAGCGCATCGCGCCGCACGACGGCGCTCGCCCGGGCGTGGGGCACGGCGACGCCGGGCGCGACGACGCAGTAGGGCCCGGCCTGCTCGATCTGCTGCACGAGCTCGTCGACGTAGGCGCGGCCCACCGCGCGCGCGGTCACGAGGTCGACGCCGCCGGCGCGCACGGCCGCGCGCCAGTCGGCGGCATGCACCCCTGGCGAGAACGTGGCCTCGTCGAGCGGGAGCGTCATCGAAGGTCGTCGAACCCGTCGGCGATGAGGTCGGCGAGCTCCTCGCGCTCCTCGAAGGTGCAGAAGGCGCTCGCCGCCGCGTTCTGCGCGACCTGCTCGAGGTCGTCGAGCTCCCAGTCGAACGCCTCCACGAGCAGGCCCAGCTCGCGCGTGAGCGTCGTGCCCGACTGCAGGCGGTTGTCGGGGTTGACGGTGACGCAGAAGCCCAGCTGGTGCAGCAGGTCGATCGGGTGGTCGTCGAGCGCCTCGCCCCACTGCGCGATCGTGCCGGTCTGGAGGTTCGAGGACGGGCTCACCTCGAGCGCGATCTGGCGGTCCTTCACCCACTCGGCGAGCTCGCCCAGGCGCACGACGACGGCGTCGTCGGTCTCCTCCTCGACGACGATGTCCTCGGCGATGCGCGTGCCGTGGCCGAGCCGCAGCGCGCGGCCCGCGAAGAGCGCGTCGGCGATCGAGTCGAGCCCCGCACCCTCGCCCGCGTGCACCGTGGCCGGGAAGTGGGCGTGGGCGAGTCGGTCGAACGCCGACTGCAGGCGCGAGGCGGGGAAGCCTGCCTCGGGGCCGGCGATGTCGAAGCCGACGGCGCCGCGGTCGCGGTGCCGCAGCGCGAGCTCGGCGATCTCGTCGGCCCGGTCGAGGTGGCGCATGGCGCTGATGAGCTGGCCGGTGCGGATGCGGCCGCCGTGCGTGGCGACCAGGGCGGCGGCCTCGTCGATGCCGGCCTGCACCGCCTCCACCGCCTGGTCGAGGGTGAGGCCCCGCTGCAGATGCTGCTCGGGCGCCCAGCGGATCTCGCCGTAGACGACGCCGTCCTCGGCGAGGTCGAGCACGAACTCCTTCGCGACCCGGTGCAGCCCGTGCTCCGTCTGCATCACCGCGGTCGTGATGTCGAACGTCGTGAGGTACTCGGGCAGCGAGCCGGAGTTCGACTGCGCGGCGAACCACGCGCCGAGCTCCGCCGCGTCGGTCGCCGGCAGAGCGAAGCCGATCTCGTCGGCGAGCTCGATGATGGTCTGCGGCCGCAGGCCCCCGTCGAGGTGGTCGTGGAGGCTGACCTTGGGCAGGCCCTGGATGTCGACGCCGTCGACCTCGTAGCGGCTCATCTCGTCTCCGTCGTCCGATGCGGTGGATCTCGATGCTATCCGCCGAACGTTGCCGTCGTGTTGCCGACGACGCGCGCCGGCGGCGCGGCCGGCGTCAGGCGATGCGCTCCCGCACGATGGGCGGCACCGGCACCGCGGTGCCGGGCGCCGCGAGCTCCCAGGCGCCCTCGAGCGCCTCGAGCGCGCGCGGGATGCGGGTGGCGTCGTCGGCGCTGATCGTCCAGAGCGGATCGCCCTTCCGCACCGCGTCGCCCGGCTTCACGTGCAGGTCGATGCCGGCGGCGTGCACGACCGGGTCGCTCGCGCGGGCACGGCCGGCGCCCAGCCGCCAGGCGGCGATGCCGAACGGCAGCGCCTCCTGGCGCGCGAGCACGCCGTCGGCCTCGGCGACCACCGTGTGCGTCTCGCGCGCGACCGGCAGCGGCGCATCCGGGTCGCCGCCCTGCGCGACGACGAAGCGCCGCCAGACGTCCATCGCGCGGCCGTCGGCGAGCGCGGCCTCGACGTCGGCGTCGCCCTTGCCCACCGCGTCCAGCATCTCCCGGGCGAGCGCCACGGTGAGCTCGACGACATCGGCCGGGCCGCCGCCGGCGAGCACCTCGACCGACTCGCGCACCTCGTTGGCGTTGCCGATCGCGAGGCCGAGCGGCACGTCCATCGTCGTGAGCAGCGCGCGCGTCTCGACGCCCGCGTCGCGGCCGAGCTCGACCATCGTCAGTGCGAGCTCGCGAGCGCGCTCGAACTCCTGCATGAACGCGCCGGAGCCGAACTTCACGTCGAGCACGAGCGCACCGGTGCCCTCGGCGATCTTCTTCGACATGATCGACGAGGCGATGAGCGGGATCGCCTCGACCGTGCCGGTGATGTCGCGGAGCGCGTAGAGCCGCTTGTCGGCCGGGGCGAGGCCCGTGCCGGCCGCGCACACGACGCCGCCCACGGTGCGCAGCTGCTCGAGCATCTCGTCGTTCGTCAGCTCGGCCCGCCAGCCGGGGATCGACTCGAGCTTGTCGAGCGTGCCGCCGGTGTGGCCGAGCCCGCGGCCCGACAGCTGCGGCACGGCGGCGCCGAAGGCGGCGACGAGCGGCATGAGCGGCAGCGTGATCTTGTCGCCGACGCCGCCGGTGGAGTGCTTGTCGACCGTGGGCGCGTCGAGCGACGAGAAGTCCATCCGCTCGCCGGAGGCGATCATCGCCATCGTGAGGTCGTGGATCTCGCGGCGCTCCATGCCGTTCAGCAGGATCGCCATCGCGAGCGCCGCCATCTGCGGGTCCTCGACGTAGCCGCGCGTGTACGCATCGATGAGCCAGTCGATCTGCTCGGTCGAGAGCGCACCGCGATCGCGCTTCGTGCGGATGATGTCGACGGCGTCGAAGGCCTCAGCCACGATCTGCCCCTCCGGTCTCGGGATGCCCTGCGGCGTAGGCGTCGAGCGCGCCCGGGCCGAACGCATCCGGGAGCACCTCCGCCATGGTGCGGATGCCGCTCACGGTGTCGAGCAGCATGCCGGGGGCGGCGTGCTCGGAGAGCAGCTGGCGGCAGCGGCCGCACGGCATGAGCCGCTCGCCGTCGCCGTTGACGCACGCGAAGGCCACCAGCCGGCCGCCGCCGCCCATCACCATCGCGCTCACGAGCGAGCACTCGGCGCACAGCGTGACGCCGTAGGCCGCGTTCTCGATGTTCGCGCCCGTCACGACCCGGCCGTCGTCGACGAGCGCCGCCGCGCCCACCGGGAACCGCGAGTACGGCACGTACGCGTGCCGGGTCGCCCCGTGGGCCGCGTCGTGCAGCGCCTGCCAGTCGATGGTGCCCATCGCCGCTACTGCTTCACGTACGGCTTGCCGCTGGCGGCGGGCGGCCTCGACCGCCCGATGAAGCCGGCCACCGCGAGCAGCGTGATGACGTACGGGAGCATGAGCATGAACTCGCTCGGCACGGGCGAGCCGATCGCGCCGAGCGTCTGCTGCAGCGCCGACGCGAAGCCGAACAGCAGCGCCGCGAGCGTCGCCTTGATCGGGTGCCACTGGCCGAAGATGACCGCCGCGAGGGCGATGTAGCCGAGTCCGGCCGTCATCTCGCGCGTGAAGGAGCCGTTGGAGTCGAGGGTGAAGTACGCGCCGCCGAGGCCGGCGACGGCGCCCGCGAGCGCGACGTTCCAGAAGCGCAGCCGGTTCACCTTGATGCCGACCGTGTCGGCGGCCATCGGGTGCTCGCCGATGGCGCGCAGCCGCAGGCCCCAGGTGGTCTTGAACAGGCCCCACGCGATGAGCGGCACGATGACGTACATCGCGTAGACGATGATCGTCTGCTTGAACAGCGCCGGGCCGATGAGCGGGATGCTCTCGAGCAGCGGGATGGGGATCTTCGGCAGGCGCACGGGCGAGTTGAGCGCCGGGTTGTCGGTGAGCACCGACGAGTAGAAGAAGTTCGTCAGGCCCGCGACGAGCACGTTGAGCACGACGCCGACGATGACCTGCTCGACGAAGTAGCGGATCGCGAAGACCGCGAGCACCATCGACACCAGCACGCTCGCGAGCATCGCCGCGACGACGCCGACGAGCGTCGAGCCGGTGGCCGAGGCGACCACGGCGCCGGTGAACGCGCCGCCGAGCAGCTGCGCCTCGATGGCGATGTTCACGACGCCCGCGCGCTCCGAGAGCACGCCGCCCATCGCGCCGAGGATGAGCGGCACCGACAGGCCGACGGTCGCGAACAGCAGGCCCGCGATCGGGATCATGGAGCCCGCGCCCGCCCAGGTGAGGAACGCGACGACGAAGAGCACGCCGAAGACGATCGGCAGCCAGACGCCGAGCCTCCGCGCGGTGGCCGCCGCCCAGAACGACAGCGCCGTGAGCGCCGCGAGCAGGATGACGATGACGATGCCCGTCGCGCGCGCCGGGAGCACCGCATCCGGCAGCTGGAACAGGTCGCCCGACGAGGCGAGGCGCAGCGTCGCGGAGCCGTCGCGGCCGAGCACGACCGTGAGCAGGAGCGCGACGAGCGTGAGCACCGCGTACGAGATCGGCGCCTTCCAGTGCTTGACGACGGCGCGCTCGAGCTCGACGGTCTCGGCCTGCGCCGGCGCCTGGGTGGTGGGCTGCTGCGCGGTCACGACTGCGCTCCCTTCGCCTTGGTCGCGTCCGCGATCGCGGCCTCGTCGCGCAGCTGCCTGCGCGACTTCCTGCCGGGCTGCGGCAGGCCGAACATCGCGCGCACGAGCGGCGGGGCCGCGATGAACAGCACGATGAACGACTGCACGACGAGGATGATGTCGATCGGCACGCCCTCGGCCGCCTGCATGCGGAAGCCGCCGGCCTTGAAGGCGCCGAACAGCAGCCCCGCGAAGAACGTGCCCCACGGCGTGGAGCCGCCGAGCAGCGCGACCGTGATGGCGTCGAAGCCGATGCCGGCGTCGATGCCCGAGGTGAAGCCGGTGGTGACGGCGCCCGTCACCTGCTGGGCGCCCGCGAGCCCCATGAAGCCGCCCGCGAAGAGCATCGCGTAGACGGTGAGGCGCTTGACGTCCATGCCGGCGTTGAGCGCGGCGTTGGCGTTGTAGCCGACGGCGCGGAACTGGAAGCCGATGTTCGAGCGGTTGATGAGCCACGAGCAGAAGATCACCGCGGCGACCGACAGCACGAAGCCCCAGTGCAGGATGAACGGCGGGCCGAAGATCGACGGCAGCACCGCGGTCTCGGCCATCGGCGGCGAGATCGGGTTGTTGCTGCCCGGGTTCTGCAGCAGGCCCGGCGTGCGCAGCATCCAGGTGATGAACCACAGCGCGACGAAGTTCAGCATGATCGTGACGATCACCTCGTGCGCGCCCGTGTACGCCTTGAACGCGCCGGCGATGCCGCCCCAGATGGCGCCCGCGGCGATGCCCGCCGCGATCGCGACGAGCACGTGCAGCACGGGCGGCAGGGCGAACGAGTAGCCGACCCAGCCGGCCGCCGCGGCAGCCCACAGCATCTGGCCGCGGCCGCCGATGTTGAACAGGCCGACGCGGAACGCGATGGCGACGCCGAGGCCCGCGGCGATGAGCGGGGTGGCGAAGTTCAGCGTGTCGGTGAGCGGCTTGATGAGCTGCGCGAAGCCGGCGTCGGCCCGCGAGACGTTGAGGATCGAGCCCTGGAAGAGCGCCCAGTAGGCGCCGCCGACGGCGTCCCAGGCCGCGGCGAGCGTGTCGCCCGGCCGGGCGAAGAAGTAGCCGCTCGTCTCCTGCACGCGCTCGTCGGTCGCGGCGATGAGGATGCCGCCGACGACGAGCGAGGTGATGATCGCGAGCACGGCCATGACGAGGTTGCCGCCCATGATGCGGCGGAAGGCGCTGCCCCAGGGGTCCTCGTGCTCGACCCGGCGGTCGTCGGTGGGCACGACGACCGCCGGCGCGGCCACCTCCGCGGCCTCCGGCGCGTGCACGACCGCGGGGGCGACCCCGGAGTCGGGCGAGCCGCCCGGGCGCTGCTGCGCCGCGGGCTCCATCGGGTCGTCGGCGTCGCGCGGCCTGTCGTTCACGCTGCGGCTCCCTTCGAGGGGGTCGGCGCCGGGATGCCGGCGGGGCGCTCCCCGGCCATCATGAGGCCGAGGATGTCGCGGCTGGTGTCGGCGGGGACGATGCCGACCACGCCGCCGCGGTACATGACCGCGATGCGGTCGGCCAGCCCGACGACCTCGTCGAGCTCGGTGGAGACGACGATGACGGGGATGCCCGCGTCGCGAGTGGCGATGATCTGGCTGTGCACGAACTCGATCGAGCCGACGTCGAGGCCGCGGGTGGGCTGCGAGGCGACGAAGAGCGAGAGGGGGCGCCCGAGCTCGCGCGCGAGCACCACCTTCTGCTGGTTGCCGCCCGAGAGCGTGCCGACGTGCGTGTCGATGCCCTGGGCGCGGATGTCGAAGGCGCCCAGCTTCTCGGTCGCGAACTCGTCGCGGGCGCCGCGGTCGATGGTGCCGGCGCTCACGAAGGGCGCTCCGCGGTAGCGGTCGAGCATCAGGTTCTCGGCGATCGTGAAGTCGCCGACGAGGCCGTCGACCTTGCGGTCCTCCGGCACGAACCCGACGCCGGCGTCGAGCACCTCGCGCACGGAGTCGCCGAGCAGCTCGTTGCCGTTGAGGTCGATCGAGCCGGTGGCGCGGGGCTGGAGGCCCAGGATGGCCTCGGTGAGCTCCGTCTGGCCGTTGCCCTGGACGCCGGCGACGCAGAGCACCTCGCCGCCCTGCACCGTGAACGAGACGTCATTGACGACCTTCTGGCCGATCGCATCCAGCACCGTCAGGCCCGTGACCTCGAGCCGGTTGTCGGTGAGCACCGGCGGGCGCTTGTGCACGGTGAGCTCGACCGGGCGGCCGACCATCATCGACGCGAGCTCGGTGCTCGACGACTGCGGGCTCGCCTCGCCCACGACCTTGCCGAGGCGGATGACCGTGATGCGGTCGGCGATCGCGCGCACCTCGCGGAGCTTGTGGGTGATGAAGACGATCGCGGTGCCCTCGTCGCGGAGCTGCTGCATGATCGCCATCAGCTCGTCGGTCTCCTGCGGCGTGAGCACGGCGGTGGGCTCGTCGAACACGAGCACCTTCGCGTCCTGCGAGAGGGCCTTGATGATCTCGACGCGCTGCTGGACGCCGACGGGCAGGTCCTCGATCCTGGCGTCGGGGTCGATGTGGAAGCCGAAGCGCTGCGAGATCTCGCGCACCTTCTGCTTCGCGCCCGCGAGGCCGCCGAGGGCGCGCTCGTGGCCGAGCAGCACGTTCTCGGCGACGGTGAAGACGGGGATGAGCATGAAGTGCTGGTGCACCATGCCGATGCCGGCGTGCATCGCGTCGCCGGGGCCCGCGAAGCGCTGGGGCGCGCCGTCGAGCAGGATCTCGCCCTCCTCGGCGTGGTACAGGCCGTAGAGCACGTTCATGAGCGTCGACTTGCCGGCGCCGTTCTCGCCGAGGAGGCAGTGGATCTCGCCGGCCCGGACCTCGAGGTCGATGTGGTCGTTCGCGACCAGCGCGCCGAAGCGCTTCGTGATCCCCCGGAGCTCGAGGGTGGGGTGCTCGACGGCCATGTGCCTTCCTTCGACCTTGACGACGCCTGTGAATCTAGTCGGATTGCGCGGGAGCCGCAGGTGCCTCGGCTCCGCTCACGCGCGTGGGGGCCGACCGGAGCCGACCCCCACGCGCGTGCCTGCGGACTACTGCTGCGGGCTCGCCGGCGACTCGACCGTGATCTCGCCGGCGATGATGCCCGCGGTGATCTCGTCGAGCTGCGCCTGCAGCTCGGGGTCGACCTCGCCCTCGAAGTCGTGGAACGGCGCGATGCCGACGCCCTCGTTCTCGAGCGTGCCGACGTACGGCTCGTTCGAGAACTCGCCCGCGGCGGCCTGCTCGACGACGGCCTGCGTGCCCTGCGCCATGCCCTTGAGCACCGACGTGAGGAAGAGGTCGGCGTTGTCGGGCGACGTCTCGTAGAGGTCGGCGTCGACGCCCACCATCGTGATGCCCGAGTCCTCGCCCGCGTCGCGGATGGCCTCAGCGGCCGAGAGGAAGATCGGGCCGCCGACCGGCATCAGCACGTCGGCGTTCTGGCCGATGAAGGTCTCGGCCATGGCCTTCGCCTCCACGCCGGCCTCGAAGCCGCCCGTGAACGAGCCGTTCTGCGCCTCGGGGTCCCAGCCGAGCACCTGCACGTCCGTGCCGTTCTGCTCGTTGTAGTACATGGCGCCCTCGTAGAAGCCGTCCATGAAGATCGTCACCGGCGGGATCTGGATGCCGCCCCAGGTGGCGATGATGCCCGTCTCGGTGTGCGAGGCGGCGGCGTAGCCGGCGAGGAACGCGGCCTGCGCGGTGTCGAAGACGATCGGCTGCACGTTCGGCAGGTCGATCGAGCTGTCGTCGATGATCGCGAACTGGATGTCGGGGTTCGCCTCGGCGGCGGCCGCGGTGGCCTCGGCGAGGAGGAAGCCCACGGTCACGACCATGTTGCAGCCCTGGTCGATGACGCTCGAGATGTTGGGGGCGAAGTCGGCCTCCGACTGCGACTCGACCTCGATCGCCTCGACGCCCAGGCCCTCTGCCGCCGCGCGGACGCCCTCGGCGCCGAGCTGGTTGAAGGAGCGGTCGTCGAAGCCGCCCGAGTCGGAGACGATGCAGGGCTGGATGTCGACCGTGGCGGCCGGCTCCTCGGTGGCGGGCGACGAGCCGCTGGGCGCCTCAGGGGCGGCGGCGCAGCCGGCGAGCAGCAGCATCGCGCCGACGGCGATGGCGCCGCCGCGCGCGGCGGTACGGGTGAACTTCCTCAAGGGATCCTCCAGTGCAAAGGATGCTCGCCGCGACGCGGCTGAGCGCATGATGGTTGAGCATACGGCCGCGCGACGGCGGTTCGAGACGGTCTGAGGGCACCGCAACGCAATCGTTGCAATCCCGAAACCGCGGTCACGGGCTCGAGGGCGACTCCACCGTGATCTCGCCGGCGATGATCTGCTCGCGCAGCGCATCCAGCTCGGCCTTCGTCTCGTCGCTGACCCGGTCGTCGAGGTCGTGGAAGGGGGCGATGTCGACGCCGCCGTTCTCGAGCGTGCCGATGATGGGCTCGTCGGAGATCGTGCCGTCGGCGGCGTCGGCGACCGCGCCCACCACCGCGTCCTCGGTGTTCTTCAGCACGCTCGTGAGCAGCAGCGGCCGGAACTCCTCCGGCAGGGTGTCGTAGCCGTCGTTGTCGACCCAGAGCACGAGCACCTCGCCGCCCGCGTCGAGCGAGGCGCGGAACGCGCCCTCCCCCACCTGGCCGGCGACCGGCAGGATCACGTCGGCGCCCTGCGCGATGAAGGCCTGCGTCTGCGACTGCCCGAGGCTGACGTTCTCGAAGTCGCCCGTGAAGGTGCCGTCCTGGGACTCCGGGTCCCAGCCGAGCAGCTGCACGTCGGCGCCCTTCGCCTCGTTGAACGCGTCGATGCCGGCGGCGAAGCCGTCCATGAAGAGGGTGACGGGCGGCTGGTTGCCGCCGCCGAAGGTGGCGACCGTGCCCGTCTCGCTCACGGATGCGGCGGCGTAGCCGGCGAGGAAGGCCGCCTGCGCGGTGTCGAACACGATCGAGCGCACGTTGGGCGCCTCGACGATCTCGTCGACGATCGCGAACTGCACGTCGGGGTTCGCCTCCGCCTGCTCGGCGGTCGCGGCGGCCAGCTCGTAGCCGACGGTGAGCACGAAGCCGCACCCGGTGTCGACGGCGGCCTGCACGTTGGGCGCGAGGTCGCTCTCGGTGGTGGAGACGAGCACGTTCGCCTCGACGCCGAGCTCCTCCTGCGCGCGCTCCATGCCCGCCCAGCTCGTCTCGTTGAAGGAGCGGTCGTTCAGTCCGCCGGAGTTCGTGACCATCTGCGCGCACTCGAGCGACTGCTCGGGGGCGTCGCTCGCACCGGGCGCAGCGGTCTCGGCGGGCGGCGGCGCCGAGCAGCCGGCGAGCAGCAGCAGGGCTGCCAGCGCCGGGGCGGCGAGGACGGTGGCGGCCCTGGCGGGCGAGAGCGTGCGGGACACGGCGACTCCTTCGTGCGGTGGCGCAATGGTAACCGCCATGGCGCGTGCGGGCACCCCGCCATCGCTGCGCCCGCGCGCGCGATCGGGCAGAGCGACGCCGCGGACCCGCATGCAGCGCGACGGTGCGCTCAGGCCGATCGAGCGCACCAGGATGCGCTGAGCGCGGTGGCCCGGAGCGGATGCGTCAGCTGCCTGACCGCGCTCGGGCACCACGGCGCGTGGCTGCCGCGGGGCAGCGCCCTGCGCTGCCGGCTGGCGGACGGCCAGCGCGACCGGGTCGCCGGCGCGCTGAAGGGCTGCCGCCCCTTCGGCGCGAACCCGGCCGTCGCGCGAGCGATCGACGACGTCGAGACGGCCTTCCGCTGCGCGCTCCGCTGCGCCGGCGCGGAGGACCTCGTGGCGGTCGCGGACTCGCTCGTGCACCGCCGGATCGCGACGCTCGAGCAGCTGCGCGCCTGGGCGACCGGAGCACCGGCGTCGCGTCGGCGGCTCCTGGACCTCGTGGGTGCGGCCGCCGAGTCGGGCACGGAGTCGATGGTGCGCGTGCGCCTCCGCGGACTGCGCATCCGCTGCCGCACACAGGTCGTGCTCTGGCGCGGCCGCCGCGTCGACCTGCTGGTGGGCGACCGCCTCATCATCGGGTGCGACTCCGTGGAGCACCACACCGACCGCGACGCCTACCAGCGCGACCGGCGCCACGACCGCATCCACGTGTCGCAGGGCTACCTGGTCGTGCGGCTGACGTGGCAGCAGATCCACGACGAGTGGCCGGCCATCGAGCAGGACCTCCTCGCGATCGTCCGCCGAGGCGACCATCGGTGGCGTGGCGCGCGCTCGATCGGGCAGAGCGGCGCGTCGGCGCCGCATGCGGGGTGACGGCTCGCCCCGGCCGATCCAGCGCGCGGGGCGCGGCGTCAGAGGGCGTCGGCGTTCCCCGAGCGGCGCACCGCGTCGACGACCTGCTTCACGCGCTGCGCGTTGTCGGTCGTCGTCACGAGCAGGGCGTCGGGGGTGTCCACGATCACGACGTCCTGGATGCCGACCACCGAGATGATGCGCTTCGACTGCGAGACGACGATGCCGGAGGCGGAGTCGGCGAGCACGGTGCCCTCGCTGCCGAGGATCGCGAGGCGGCCGCGCCGGCCGCCGTTGTGCAGCTTCGCGACGGCCGAGAAGTCGCCCACGTCGTCCCAGTCGAAGTCGCCCGGCACCACGACGAGGCGCCCGCGCTCGGCCGCGGGCTCGGCGACCGCGTAGTCGATCGCGATCTTCTTCAGCTGCGGCCAGAGCCGGTCGACCGCCGGGCCGCGGCGGGCCGGCTCGTCCCAGGCCTCGGCGAGCTCCTCGATCTGCGCGGCGAGCTCGGGCTCGCCGATCGCGAGCTCGGCGAGCAGCACGTCGGCGCGCGCGATGAACATGCCGGCGTTCCAGAGGTGGTGGCCGCCGGCGAGGTACTGCCTCGCGACCTCGGCCGAGGGCTTCTCGACGAACGCGCTCACGGCCGCCGCGTGCGGCGCATCCGCGATCCCCGTCGGCTCGCCGGCGCGGATGTAGCCGAAGCCGATCGCGGGCTCCGTGGGGGTGATGCCGATCGTGGCGATGAAGCCGGCGCGCGCCGCCGCGGCCGCCTCCAGCACCGCGCGACGGAACGCGCGCTCGTCGTGGATCACGTGGTCGGCGGCGAACGAGCCGACGATCACGTCGGGCTCCCGCCGGCGGAGGATGGCCGCCGCGAGCGCGATCGCCACGGTGGAGTCGCGCGGATCGGCCTCGAGCACGATGCTCGCGTCGTCGAGCTCGGGGATCTGCGCCTCGACGGCGGAGCGGTGGGCGCGGCCGGTGACGACCATCGTGCGTCCCGGTCCCGACAGCGGCACGACCCGGTCGTAGGTGGCGCGCAGCAGCGTCTTGCCGCTGCCGGTGAGGTCGTGGAGGAACTTCGGCGCATCGGCGCGCGACAGCGGCCACAGCCGGGAGCCCGCGCCGCCGGCGGGGATGATGCTGAAGAAGTCGTCGATCGCCGTCACGGTGCGAGCCTAGCCAGCGGCGGGCGGCCGGCCGCCGCCCGGGGTGTTCACGCGCCGTTCACCGCGCGCTTCCAGCCTCGGCCGCGCCGCCGACGTACGGTTGCCCCGTGCGCATCGAGCGGGTGACCATCGTGACGGAGAGCTTCCTCCCCACCGTCAACGGCGTCACGACCTCCGTCTGCCGGGTGCTCGACCACCTGGTCGACACCGGCCGCGAGGCGATGGTCATCACCCCCCGGTGCGGCGCGCCGATGCACTACCGCGGCGTGCCGGTGCACGAGGTGCCCTCGTTCGCCTACCGCCAGTTCCCGGTCGGGCTGCCGAGCCCGCAGGTCGCGTCGCTCCTCGCGCGCTTCCAGCCCGACGTGCTGCACGCCGCGAGCCCCTTCATGCTCGGCGGCCAGGCGATCGCCGAGGCAGCGCGCATCGGCCTGCCGAGCGTCGCGATCTACCAGACCGACGTCGCCGGCTTCGCCCGCCGCAACCGGCTGGGCGCCGGCGCGGCCTTCGCGTGGCAGATCATCCGCCGCATCCACAACGCCGCCGACCGCACGCTCGCTCCCTCGACCGCGGCGATCGCAGACCTCGAGGAGGCGGGCGTGAAGCGCGTGCACCCGTGGGTGCGCGGCGTCGACCTCGACGGCTTCCACCCCGACAATCGCCAGGGCCCGGCCGCCGCGGCGCTGCGCCGCCGCATCGCGCCCCACGGCGAGGCGATCGTCGGCTACGTCGGCCGCGTCGCGCCCGAGAAGGGCCTCGACCGGCTGCGGGCGCTCGAGGGCGTGCCGGGCATCCGCGTCGTGATCGTCGGCGACGGCCCCGGCATGGCCGAGACGCGCTCACGGCTCTCGCGGCTGCGGCCGCTCTTCCTCGGCCAGCTGCACGGCGACGCGCTCCGCGCGGCCTACGCCGCGATGGACGTCTTCGTGCACACCGGCGCCGAGGAGACGTTCGGCCAGACCCTGCAGGAGGCTGCCGCGAGCGGCCTGCCGGTCGTCGCGCCCCGCGCGGGCGGGCCGATCGACCTCGTGGACCACGGCACCACCGGCTTCCTCTTCGCACCCGACGACGCATCCGCCCTCCGCCGCGCGGTCGAGGCGCTCGCCGCCGACCCGGCGATGCGGGCGCGGATGGGCGAGGCCGGCCGCCGCCGCGTGCTCGGCCGGTCCTGGCCCGCGGTCGCCGACCAGCTGCTCGAGCACTACGAGGCGGCGGCGCGGCGCGCCCTCCGCGGCGCGGGCGGGCTCGTCGACGCCTAGCCCGACGGGCCGACGGCGTCGGCGGGCGGGCATAGGATGGATGCACCTTGCCCGGTCGACCAACGGAGGGAACGCGCGTGTCTGAGACATCGAGCAGCCTCACCCTCCCCGACCCCAAGCCCCAGAGGACCAGGTTCAGCGGCACGCTGTATCGCGGCAACGAGGGCATGTGGTCGTGGGTGCTCCACCGCATCACCGGTGTGGCGATCTACTTCTTCCTGCTCGTGCACGTGCTCGACACGTCGCTGATCCGCGTGAGCCCGGAGGCGTACAACGCGGTGATGGAGTCGTACAAGAACCCGATCATGGGCCTGGGCGAGGTGGCGCTCGTGGGCGCCGTCGTGCTCCACGCGATGAACGGGCTGCGCATCATCCTCGTCGACGTGTGGCCGTGGGCCACGCGCCACCAGCGCCTGCTGTTCTGGATCGTGATGGGCGTCGTCGTCGCGCTGATGCTCTACTTCACGCCCAACCACCTGGTGAACGTGTTCTCGCCGACCGAGGGGGGCGAGTGATGAGCACCACGATCGAGAGCCCCAACTACGCCTACCCGGCGCGCTCGAAGGGCCGTCGCGGCCCCAACCTCGAGAAGGCCGGCTGGATCTTCATGCGCGCCTCGGGCGTCGTGCTCGTGGTGCTGATCTTCGGCCACCTCGCCTACAACCTGCTCTGGACGCCGGGCGGCATCCGCGCCATCGACTTCGGCTTCGTGGGCGGCAAGCTCGCAGACCCGTTCTGGCAGTGGTGGGACGTCACGATGCTGTGGCTGGCGATCCTCCACGGCTCGAACGGCATGCGCACGATCGTCAACGACTACGTGCACAAGCCCAAGATCCGCACCGTCGCGATCGGCGCGATCGGCGTCGCCGCCGCGGTGCTGATCATCCTCGGCACGCTCATCACCTTCACGTTCGACCCCTGCCCGACGGCCGCCGACCCCGCGCTGCTGCCGGAGTTCTGCGCGTCGCTCTAGTCGAGATCTACGGAGACCCCCACCTTCCATGGCTGATCACAGTTCCGTCACCGACGGCATCCACTACCACCAGCACGATGTCGTCATCGTCGGGGCCGGCGGCGCCGGCATGCGCGCGGCGATCGAGGCGGCGCCCAAGGCGTCGACCGCGGTCATCACGAAGCTCTACCCGACGCGCTCCCACACGGGTGCGGCGCAGGGCGGCATGGCCGCGGCGCTCGCCAACGTGGAGGAGGACAGCAACGAGTGGCACACCTACGACACCGTCAAGGGCGGTGACTACCTCACCGACCAGGACTCCGCCGAGATCCTGACGCGCGAGGCGATCGACGCGGTCTACGACCTCGAGAACATGGGCCTGCCGTTCAACCGCACGCCCGACGGCAAGATCGACCAGCGGCGCTTCGGCGGCCACACGCGCGACCACGGCAAGGCGCCCGTGCGCCGCGCCTGCTACGCGGCCGACCGCACCGGCCACATGATCCTGCAGACGCTCTACCAGAACTGCGTCAAGCACGGCGTCGAGTTCTTCAACGAGTTCTACGCGCTCGACCTCATCATGGCCGAGGTCGACGGCGTCAAGCGCGTCTCGGGCGTCGTCGCCTACGAGCTCGCGACCGGCGAGATCCACGTCTTCCAGGGCAAGTCGGTCGTCTTCGCCACCGGCGGCTTCGGCAAGATCTACAAGACCACCTCCAACGCGCACACCCTCACGGGCGACGGCGTCGGCATCGTGTGGCGCCAGGGCCTGCCGCTCGAGGACATGGAGTTCTACCAGTTCCACCCGACGGGCCTCGCGGGCCTCGGCATCCTCCTCACCGAGGGCGCCCGCGGCGAGGGCGCGATCCTGCGCAACGCCTCCGGCGAGCGCTTCATGGAGCGCTACGCCCCCACCATCAAGGACCTCGCGCCGCGCGACATCGTCGCCCGCTCGATGGTGCAGGAGGTGCTCGACGGCCGCGGCGCGGGCCCCAACAAGGACTACGTCTACCTCGACTGCACCCACCTCGGCGCCGAGGTGCTCGAGACGAAGCTGCCCGACATCACCGAGTTCGCCCGCACCTACCTCGGCGTCGACCCGGTGGTCGAGCGCGTGCCCGTCTACCCCACCGCGCACTACGCGATGGGCGGGATCCCCACCAACAACGACGCGCAGGTGCTGAGCGACAACGAGACCGTCATCCCGGGCCTCTACGCCGCCGGCGAGTGCGCGTGCGTGTCGGTGCACGGCGCCAACCGCCTCGGCACGAACTCGCTGCTCGACATCAACGTCTTCGGCAAGCGCGCCGGCAACAACGCGGTCGCGTACGCGCAGACGGCCGACTTCGTCGACCTGCCCGCAGACGCCGCGGACGGCGTCGTGAAGATGCTCGCCCAGCTGCGCGAGGGCGAGGGCACCGAGTCGGTCGCCGAGATCCGCAAGGCGCTGCAGGAGACGATGGACCGGAACGCCCAGGTGTTCCGCACCGAGGAGACGCTGCAGACGGCGCTCGCCGACATCGCCGCCCTGCGGGAGCGCTACCCGAACGTGCGCATCCACGACCGCGGTCGGCGCTTCAACACCGACCTGCTCGAGGCCGTCGAGCTGGGCTTCCTGCTCGACCTCGCCGAGGTGGTCGTCGTCTCGGCGATCAACCGCAAGGAGTCGCGCGGCGCCCACATGCGCGACGACTACCCGACGCGCGACGACGTGAACTACATGCAGCACACGATGGCGTACCGGACCGACGCCGAGACGGGGGCCAGCCAGGGCATCCGCCTCGACTGGAAGCCCGTGCGCGTCACCCACTACCAGCCGACGGAGCGGAAGTACTGATGGCCGAGAGCGAGCAGAAGAACGAGAACAGCGCCGGCTTCGAGCGCGAGGCCGAGACCGGCGACCCCGCCGCGCAGGCCGACGCCGCCGTCGAGGCGACGACGGCCGACGCAGAGAGCGCGATGTCCTCGAGCGGCACGAGCGCCGCGCCGGTCGACTCCGCGGCCGAGGCCGCCGACCGCCCGGTCGAGGCCGCGCCGGTCGAGGTGCCCGAGAGCTTCACCGTCACGCTCATCGTGCGCCGGTACGACCCCGAGGTCGACGACGAGCCGCGCTGGGTCGACTACGACGTCCAGATGTACCAGACGGAGCGCATCCTCGACGCCCTGCACCGCATCAAGTGGGAGCAGGACCCGTCGCTCGCCTTCCGCCGCTCGTGCGCGCACGGCGTGTGCGGCTCCGACGCGATGCGCATCAACGGCAAGAACCGCCTCGCCTGCAAGGCGCTCGTGAAGGACTTCGACATCTCGAAGCCCATCTACGTCGAGGCGATCAAGGGCCTGCCGCTCGAGAAGGACCTCATCGTCGACATGGAGCCGTTCTTCGACTCCTTCCGCGAGATCCAGCCGTTCCTGCAGGCCTCGGGCAAGCCCGAGAAGGAGCGCCACCAGACGATCGCGCAGCGCGAGCGCTTCGACGACACCACGAAGTGCATCCTCTGCGCCGCGTGCACGACCTCGTGCCCGGTGTTCTGGACCGACGGGCAGTACTTCGGCCCGGCGGCGATCGTGAACGCGCACCGCTTCATCTTCGACAGCCGCGACGAGGCGAGCCAGGTGCGCCTCGACATCCTCAACGACCGCGAGGGCGTGTGGCGCTGCCGCACCACCTTCAACTGCACGGATGCGTGCCCGCGCGGCATCCAGGTGACGAAGGCGATCGCCGAGGTCAAGCAGGCGATGCTGACGGGCGTCAAGCTCTAGGCGAGCGCCCGCCTCTCGAGGGCCCGCTCCCGACCACCATCGGTCGGAGGCGGGCCCTCGGCAGATCCACGGCGACCGCTCGTCGAATAGTTAGCCTGGCAATGTAGTCTGCGTGCATGGACCGCACCTCGACGCTCGACCGCATCCGTCCCTGGGCCGTGCTCATCGCGCTGCCGGTGACGCTCGCGATGGCCGCGCTCGGCTCGGGCGCGTTCGGCGGCGCCGAGGTGCAGGCCTCCTCGAGCGGCGCGCTCGCGGCGGACGCGACGCCGCTCGCGCCCGCGAGCCCGGCCTTCTCGATCTGGTCGGTCATCTACCTCGGGCTCGCCGTCTACGCGGTCTGGCAGGTGCTGCCCGCCCAGCGCCACGACCGCCGGCAGCGCGCGATCGGCTGGCTCGCGGTGGCCTCGCTCGTGCTGAACGCGGCGTGGATCCTGTGCGCGCAGGCGGGGCTGCTGCCGGTGACGGTCGTCGTGATCGTCGTGCTGCTGGCGGTGCTGGCCGCGATCTTCGAGCTGCTGTGCCGCATCCGGCCCGCCTCGCGCCTCGAGGCGGTCGTCGTCGACGGCACCTTCGGCCTCTACCTGGGCTGGGTGTCGGTCGCGACGGTCGCGAACATCGCGGCCTGGCTCGCGGATGCGGGGGTGCGGCCGGAGCCGTTCGAGCCGCTCGCGATCGTGGTGCTGGCGGTCGTCGCGCTCGTCGGCGCGCTGATCGCCGCCCGCGGCGGCGGCCGCATCGCCCCGGCGCTCGCCATGCTCTGGGGGCTGTCGTGGATCGGGATCGGGCGCGCGCTCGACGAGCCGGCGTCGTTCCCCGTCGCGGTCGCCGCCGCGGCGGTGTGCGTGGCGATCGGCGCCGCAACGGTCATCGCGCGGCTGCGGCGGGTGCCGGCGCCGATCAGGTAGCCCGGGCGACGCTCGGGCTCGTGGGGCAGACTGGCCGTGTGACCGACGCCACCATCGCCGCCCTCGACCGGCTCGACGCCCTGCGCGACGCCCTCGACGGCGTCGCCCTGCCGCTGTCGGTGGCGGGCGCCGACGCCGCGCGCGACGCGCGGAGGGCGGCCGTGCGGCAGATCGACGACTACATCCAGCCGCGCCTCAGCCACCTCGACGCACCGCTGCTCGCAGTCGTCGGCGGCTCGACCGGCGCCGGCAAGTCGACGCTCGTGAACGCGCTCGTGGGCCATCCCGTCACCCGCACCGGGGTCATCCGCCCCACCACCCGGCAGCCGATCCTGCTGCACTCCCCCGCCGACGCCGGCTGGTTCGGCTCGACGCGCATCCTGCCCGGCCTCGCGCGGGTGCGCGGCGTCGTGCGCGAGGCGCCCGCGAGCGAGGCGGGCGACGAGCCCGACGCCGCGCTCATCGGCTCGGTCGTGCTCGTCGCCGACGAGCGCGTGCCGCGCGACCTCGCGATCCTCGACGCGCCCGACGTCGACTCGATCGCCGACGAGAACCGCGCGCTCGCCGCGCAGCTGCTCGCCGCCGCCGACCTGTGGCTCTTCTCGACCACCGCCAACCGCTACGCCGACGCCGTGCCGTGGAAGCTGCTCGACGACGCCGCCGCCCGCGACATCACCGTCGGCGTCGTGCTGAACCGGGTGCCGCCGGGCGCCGAGGCCGAGGTGGAGGCCGACCTGCGCCAGATGCTCGCCGTGCGGGGGCTCGCCGACGCGCCGGTCTTCGTGATCGCGGAGTCGCCGCTCGACGGTCGCGGCATGCTCCCCGATGCCGCGACCGAGGCGATCCGCGGCTGGCTGACCGGCATCGCCGGCGACCGCGCCGAGCGGGCCCGCATCGCCGGCCGCACGCTCGCGGGCACGGTCGAGCGGCTCGGCGTCACGGCGCGCGCCGTCGCCGACGCGCGCGACGAGCAGCTGGTGGTCGCGCAGGACCTCCGCGACACGGTGCGCACCGCGCACGCCGACGCCGCCGAGCGCGTCACCGACGCGACGCGCGACGGCGTGCTGCTGCGCGGCGAGGTGCTCGCCCGCTGGCAGGACTTCGTCGGCACCTCCGACGTGTTCCGCACCGTCGAGTCCTGGTACTCCCGCACCCGCGACCAGGTCGTCGCGTGGTTCCAGGGCAAGCCCCCGCCCGCGGTCGAGGTCGAGCACGAGATCGAGAGCGGCCTGCACGCGGTCATGGTCGACGAGGCCGGCCGCGCCGCCTCCGACGCGTGGCAGCGCGTGCGGCACAGCGCCGTCGGCCGGCAGCTCACGAGCGGCGCCGACCTCGCGCATCCGTCGCCCGACCTCTCGGAGCGCGCCGCGACGCTCGTGCGCGACTGGCAGCAGGCGCTCATGGCGCTCATCACCGAGCAGGCCGCAGGCAAGCGCACCAAGGCGCGGGTCATGTCGCTCGGGCTCAACGTGATCACGGTGGCGCTCATGGTCGTGGTGTTCGCGTCGACCGGCGGGCTCACCGGTGGCGAGCTCGCGATCGCCGGCGGCTCGGCGGTGGTCGGGCAGAAGCTGCTCGAGACGATCTTCGGCGAGGACGCCGTGCGGCGCCTCGCCGCGCAGGCGCGCGACGACCTCGAGACCCGGGTGCGCGCGCTGCTCGAGCGGGAGGCGTCGCGCTGGGATGCGCTGCTCGCGCCCGTGGAGGCGGGCACGGCGGCGGATGCGCTGCGGGACGCGGCGACGGAGCTCGAGACCGCGATGGCGGCCGTCGGGCGCGCCGACGGACGCACCGACGAGCGGCCCTCGCGCGCGCTGCAGCGGAGCGACCTCGTCGAGGGCGAGGCGCTCGACGACGACGCCGAGCCGCCGGTCGACGGGGAGGCCGACGACGTGCGCGCGCTCGAGCCGGGCCCGCACGCCGCCGACGAGCGCGAGCGCGACGACCGCCCCGGGGCGCCGCGATGAGCGAGCCGACCGTCGACGCGCTGCTCGGCGCGCTCTCGGAGGCGGCCGAGCTCGGCGCAGGCCGCGTGCCGGAGGCCGAGCTCGAGGCGGTGCGCCGCATCGCCGCGAGCGCCGGCGAGCGCCGCGCGCTGTCCTCCGAGCACACCGTCGTCGGCCTGTTCGGCGCGACCGGATCCGGCAAGTCGTCGCTCATGAACGCGCTGGCGGGCGAGGCGCTCGCGCGCACCCACGTGCGGCGGCCGACCACCTCGGAGCCGCTCGCGGCCGTCTGGAACCCCCGCGGCGCATCCGCCCTGCTCGACTGGCTGCAGGTGCGCGACCGGCGCATCATGGAGCGGCCCTTCGCCGCCGGCCAGGAGCTGTCGCTCATCGTGCTCGACCTGCCCGACTTCGACTCGGTCGCGCTCGAGCACCGCGCGATCGCCGAGCGGCTCGCCGGCCAGGTCGACGTGCTCGTCTGGGTCGTCGACCCGCAGAAGTACGCCGACGCCGTCATCCACCGCGACTTCATCGCGCCGCTCGCGACGCACGCGGCCGTCACGGCGGCGGTGCTCAACCAGGTCGACCGGCTGCCGGCCGACGAGGTGCAGCACGTCGTCGGCTCGCTGCGCGGGCTGCTGCGGCGCGACGGGCTCGAGGGCGTGCGGGTGCTGCCGGTCTCGGCCGTCACCGGCGAGGGCATCGACGACCTGCGGGCGCTCATCGCGCGCTTCGCCGCCGATCGGAAGGCGGCCTCGCAGCGCCTCGCCGCCGACATCCGCGGCATCGCCGGCAGGCTCGAGCAGTCGGGCGTGCCGGGCAAGCTGCGCTCGGCCGACGTGCAGCAGCTCGAGCGGGGCCTCGGCGCCGCCGCGAACGTCGAGGCGGTCGCGCAGGCGGTCGCCGGCAGCTACCGCAAGCGCGCCGGCCAGGTGACCGGCTGGCCGCTCACGGCGTGGATGCTGCGGCTCGCGCCCGACCCGCTGCGACGGCTGCACCTCGCGCTCGGCCGCGAGCGCGGCCGCGACGCCGAGGTGCACCGCACCGGCATGCCGCCCATGAGCGCCGCGCAGCGCGCCCAGGCGGGCACCGCGGTGCGCGCCTACGCCGACGCGGCCGCCGCGGGGCTCGGCGAGGGCTGGTCGGCGGCGATCCACGAGCACGCGGCGGATGCGCTCGAGCGGCTCCCGGCGGAGCTCGACCGGGCGGTCGCGCGCACCGACCTCGGCGCGCGCGGCTCCTGGTGGTGGCCGCTCCTCGCCGCGATCCAGTGGATCGCGCTGCTCGCGGCGGTCGTGAGCGGCATCTGGCTGCTGCTGCCCGTGCTGCTGCCGCTCTGGGGCATGGTCGCGCCGACGATCCCGCAGGTCGAGGGCACGGCGACGTGGCTCGACGGCTGGCCGGTGCCGCTCGTGGGGCTCATCGGCGGGGTGCTCCTCGGTATCGTGCTCGGCCTCGTGGGCGCGCTCATCGGCGGCGCGGTCGGCGCGTCCCGGCGCGCGCGGGCGCGGCGCCGGCTGCGCAAGCAGGTGCACGCCGTCGCCCACGAGGTCGTGGTGCTGCCGATCGAGGGCGAGCGGGAGCGCGCCCGGGAGTTCGCCGTCGCGGTCGCCCGCGCGGCCGGGCGGAAGCGCTAGGCGGCAGCCGCCGCCCTCGCGCCGGCCGCCGATCGGGCAGCGACGGCCCGCGCGGCGCGCTCGCGCGCCTCGTCGAGCGTCACCGTCAGCAGCTCGGCGCGCACGTCGGCGAGCGCCGAGGCGCTCATCGACAGCGACGTCACGCCGAGGCCGACGAGCACGACCGCGAGCGCCGGATCCGCCGCGGCCTCGCCGCACACCCCCACGGGCTTGCCGGCCTTCGCCCCGGCCTCGCCGAGCATCCCCACCAGCCGCAGCACCGCCGGGTGCCACGGGTCCTGGAAGGCGGCGACGGAGCCGAGCTGCCGGTCGGCGGCGAGCGTGTACTGCGTCAGGTCGTTCGTGCCGATCGAGACGAAGTCGGCCACCTCGAGCACCTGGTCGGCGACCACCGCGATCGACGGCACCTCAGCCATTGCGCCGACCGTGCGGAGGCCCAGCTCCCGCCCGAGCCCGACGAAGTACTCGGTCTCCTCGACGTCGGCGATCATCGGCGCCATCACCCACAGCTCCGCCTCGGTCGCCGCCTGCGCGTTCGCGAGCGCCGTGAGCTGGTCGCGCAGGATCTGCTCGGTCGCGCGCAGCGCCCGGATCCCGCGCAGGCCCAGCGCCGGGTTCTCCTCGTGGGCGTCGTTCAGGAACGGCAGCGGCTTGTCGGCGCCGGCGTCGAGCACGCGCGCGACGACCTTCTTGCCGGGGAACGCCTGCAGCAGCTCGGTGTAGGCGACGGTCTGCGCCTCGACGCTCGGCGCGCTCGACGAGTCGAGGAAGAGGAACTCCGTGCGGAAGAGCCCTACGCCCTCCGCGCCCAGCGCGACAGCCGCGGGCGCGTCCTTCGGCGAGCCGACGTTCGCGAGCAGCGGCACCTTCGTGCCGTCGGCGAGGGCGCCCTCGGTGATGGGCGCGCTCGAGGCGGCCGCCCGCGACTCGCGCTCGACGAGGGCGGCGGCGACGGATGCGTCGTCCGGGTCGAGCACGACGGTGCCGGCCCGCGCGTCGACGATCATGCGCTGGCCGTCGGCGACCGCCGACAGCAGCCCCACGACCCCGACGACCGCCGGCAGCGACTTGGAGCGGGCGAGGATCGCCGTGTGCGACGTGGGGCCGCCCTCCTCGGTCACGAGGGCGAGCGTGCGCTCGAGGTCGAGGGTCGCCGTGTCGGCGGGCGCGAGGTCGCGCGCGACCAGGATGAACGGCTCGTCGGACTGCGGCACGCCCGGCGCCGCGACGCCGCGGAGGCGCGCGACGACGCGCTGGGCGACGTCGTCGAGGTCGGTCGCGCGCTCGGCCATGTAGCCGCCCATCGCCGTGAGCATGTCGCGGAACGCGCCGTACGCATCCCACGTCGCGCGCTCGGCGTTCGCGCCGCCGTCGAGGCGCGCGCGCACGTCGTCGAGGATCGCCGGGTCCTGCGCCATGAGCGCGGCGGCCTCGAGCACCTGCTGCGCGTCGCCGCCCGCGGCGGCCGCGCGCGCCTGCAGCTCGTGCGCGACGCCCTCGAGCGCCTGCCGCACGCGCTCGTGCTCGGCACCGGCGTCGGCGGCGAGCGGCTCGTCGCTCGGCGGGGCGAGTGGCTCCGGCATCCGCAGCACCTTCGCGACAGCGATGCCCCGACCGACCCCGACCCCTGAGAGCGCACCCATCCCGCCACACTACGCTGGGCCCCCTGCCCGCCACGACCCCGACCGGAGGCACCATGAAACCGCTGCTGGAGCGCGTGATGCGGTCGTGGCCGGTGCGGGCGTGGCAGCGCTACAGCGAGCAGCGCGGCCCCGTGCTCGCGCAGGGCATGACCCTCCAGGCGTTCCTGTCGCTGTTCGCCGCGCTGTTCGTCGCGTTCGCGATCTTCATGGCGGTGCTGGGCGGCAACGTGGCGCTCCGCGAGGCCGTGATCGACTCGATCTCGTCGTCGATCCCCGGGCTCATCGGCGAGGGCGGCGCGCTCGACGTCGAGCAGCTCACCGGCTCGACGATCGTCGGCTGGGCGGGCGCCATCGCCGCCGCCTCGATCCTGATCACCGCGATCGCCTGGATCGGCGTGAGCCGCGAGGGCTTCCGCGCGATGTTCGACCTCGGCGCCCCGCCGTCGAACGTCATCCTGCTGAAGCTCGGCGACCTCGGCGTCGCGCTCGGCATCGGCCTGCTCGTCGTCGTCTCCTCGGGCCTGCTCGTCGTCACGCAGACGCTCGCCGATGCGCTCGGCCTCGGCTGGGCGGGCCGGGTGCTCGGCTTCGCCATCCAGCTGCTGCTCGACACCGGCATCGTGCTGCTGCTGTTCCGCTTCGGCGGCCGGCTGCGGCTGCCCGCCAAGCAGGTCGTGCTCGCCGCCCTCGCCTG
Organism: Agrococcus sediminis; assembly: GCF_007923295.1. Taxonomy (GTDB): domain Bacteria; phylum Actinomycetota; class Actinomycetes; order Actinomycetales; family Microbacteriaceae; genus Agrococcus; species Agrococcus sediminis. Next base: position 92,137 of record NZ_VOIR01000017.1, read on the forward strand.
CGCGGTGGCCTTCCAGGTGCTCAAGCTGCTCGCGTCGCTGCTGTTCGGCGCCGTCGAGAACAACCCGCTGCTCGCCGGCGTCGCCGCGGTCGTGATCATCCTCATCTGGCTCGGCTTCATCATGCAGATCCTGCTCGTGGCGCTCGCGTTCGTCGCGGTCACGCCCACCGGCCGCGCCTACACGCGGCTCGTCGAGGCGGGCGGCATCGATGCGCGCCTGAGCCCCGCGCAGGCGAAGGAGCTCCTCGTCGAGGTGCAGGCCAACCGGCGCGAGGGCGGCGACCACGCCCGGCTCCACAAGCGGCTCGCGCGGCGCATCCGCTGACCTCCTCCCGCCACTTCGGGGGGCCCCGGCCGTCCGGGACCCCCGTGCCCGCTCGGTAGGCTCGAGGGCATGGTCCGCATCGCCTCCGTCAATGTCAACGGCGTGCGCGCCGCGTTCCGCAAGGGCATGGGCGAGTGGCTCGAGGCCGGCGGCTTCGACATCGTGGCGCTCCAGGAGGTGCGCGCGCTCGACGAGGACCTCCTGCCGCTCGTGCCCGGCTGGCACGTGCTGCACGACCCGGCCACCGCGAAGGGCCGCGCCGGCGTCGCTGTGCTCTCGCGCGAGCCGTCGATCGAGCACCGCACCGACATCGGGCTGAAGACCTTCGACACGAAGGGGCGCTGGCTCGAGGCCGACTTCCTCCTCGGCGAGACGCTGCTGACGGTCGTCTCCGCCTACGTGCACTCGGGCGGCGAGGTCGGCAGCGAGAAGCAGGACGCGAAGTTCCGCTTCCTCGAGTCGATGGCGAAGCGCCTGCCGCAGCTGCGCTCGCACGCCGAGCACGCCGTGGTCATGGGCGACTTCAACGTCGGCCACACGCCGCTCGACATCAAGAACTGGCGCGGCAACCAGAAGAACGCGGGATTCCTGCCCGAGGAGCGCAGCCACCTCGACCGCTTCTTCGGCACCGGCATGGTCACCGGCGTCGACGGCCGGCGCGGCCGCGGCCACGGATGGGTCGACGTGGGCCGAGCCGCGCATCCGGGCGTCGACGGGCCCTACACGTGGTGGTCGCAGCGCGGCAAGGCGTTCGACACCGACACGGGCTGGCGCATCGACTACCACATGGCCTCGCCCGCCCTCGCGGCGGTCGCCCGCGACTACCGCATCGATCGCGCGAGCGCGTGGGACACCCGATGGTCCGACCACGCCCCCGTCATCGTCGACTACGACCTGTGATCACTCAGACTGGAACCGCCATGCCCAAGCCCCGCCTCTACTCGGGGATGCAGCCCTCCTCGGGCTCGCTCCACCTCGGCAACTACATCGGCGCGCTGCAGCAGTGGCGCGGCATGCAGGACGAGTACGACGCCTTCTTCTCGATCGTCGACCTGCACGCGATCACGGTCGCGCAGGACCCGAAGGTGCTGCGCGAGCAGGTGCGCACCCTCGCCGCGCAGTACATCGCGGGCGGCATCGACCCCGACCGCTCCTGCCTGTACGTGCAGTCGCACGTCGCCGCGCACGCGCAGCTGCAGTGGCTGCTCTCGACCATCACCGGCTTCGGCGAGGCGAGCCGGATGACGCAGTTCAAGGACAAGACCGCCAAGGGCGGGCAGGAGACGGCCTCCGTGGGCCTGTTCACCTACCCGATCCTGATGGCCGCCGACATCCTGCTCTACGACACCGAGGTCGTGCCGGTCGGCGACGACCAGAAGCAGCACGTCGAGCTCACGCGCGACCTCGCCGAGCGCTTCAACAAGCGCTTCGGGAGCACCTTCACGGTGCCGAAGCCGGTGATCCTCGCCAACGGCGCCCGCATCTACGACCTGCAGTCGCCGGCGTCGAAGATGTCGAAGTCGGCCGACAACGACAAGGGCGTGGTGTGGCTGCTCGACGAGCCCGCCCGCACCGCGAAGAAGATCCGCTCGGCCGTCACCGACACCGAGGGCTCGATCCGCGCCGACCGCGCCGAGAAGCCGGGCGTCACGAACCTGCTCGACATCCTCTCCGCGATGACGGGCACGCCGGTGCCCGGCCTCGAGGCGGAGTTCGCCGGGCAGGGCTACGGCGTCTTCAAGACGGCCGTCGCCGACGCGGTCGTCGCCGAGCTGGCGCCGGTGCGCGAGCGCACGCTCGAGCTGCTCGCCGACCCCGCAGAGCTCGACCGCCTGCTGGCGGCGAACGCCGAGCGCGCGGCGGCGGTGGCGGATGCGACGCTCGGCCGCGCGCTGGAGGCGATGGGGCTGCGATGACCGGCGGGTCGCTCGCGGGGCCGTCGCTGCCCGTCGTCGGCGGGAAGGTGCTGCTCACGGCGCTCCGCGAGGCCGACGTCGACCGGGTCGTCGAGGCGTGCACGACGCCCGAGGCGGAGCGATGGCTCGAGACGCCCGTGCCGTACCGCCGCGCGGACGCCGAGTCGTTCGTGCGGGAGTTCGCGCCCGCCGGCTGGCGCGGCGAGCACGACGAGCGCGTGTGGGCGATCCGCGAGTCGCTCGGCGGGCCGCTCGCGGGCGTCATCGGGCTGCGGGAAGGCAGCCGCGAGGTGGGCTTCTGGCTGCACCCCGCGGCGCAGGGCCGGGGCCTGATGGCCGACGCCGTGCGCACCGCGGTCGGCCACGCAGACGGCTGCCTGACGTGGCCCGAGGTGCGCTGGGCCTGCTACGACGGCAACGTCGCGTCGATGCGCGTCGCCCGCGCGGCCGGCTTCCACTACCTCGGCACGCGCGAGGGCCTGCACCGCGGCGTGCCCGAGCTGCAGCACCACGCGGTGCGGCCGGCCCACGGCGAGCCGGCCGACGCCCTCCCCTGGCCCGACCTCGGCTGACCGGCCCGGCGCATCCGCACGCCCGCTCAGCGTGCGTTGTTCGTGATGCCCGCCGCCGCCGGAGCCGCGGCACCCATGCCGGTGATGATCGGCGCCGGCGCCGCACCGCCGCGCACCTCGAGCGCCCGCCGGTAGAGCGTGCCCGCGCGGTACGACGAGCGCACGAGCGGCCCCGACATGACGCCCGAGAAGCCGATGCGGGTCGCAATCTCGCCGAGCTCGGCGAAGCGCTCGGGCTCCACCCAGCGGTCGACCGGGTGGTGGCGCGGCGAGGGCCGCAGGTACTGCGTGATGGTGATGAGCTCGGTGCCCGCCTCGTGCAGCGCCTCGAGCGTCTCGACGACCTCGTCGTCGGTCTCGCCCATGCCGAGGATGAGGTTCGACTTCGTCACGAGCTCCTCCTCGCGGCTCCAGCGCAGCACGTCGAGGCTGCGCTCGAAGCGGAAGCCGGGGCGGATGCGCTTGAAGATGCGCGGGACGGTCTCGACGTTGTGGGCGAAGACCTCGGGCCGCGTCTCGAACAGCTGCTGCAGGAGGTGCCGGCGGCCGGTGAAGTCGGGCGCGAGCATCTCGACGCCGACGCCGGGGTTGGCCTCGTGGATGCGCCGCACCGTCTCGGCGTAGAGCCAGATGCCCTCGTCCTCGAGGTCGTCGCGGCAGACGCCCGTGACGGTCGCGTAGCGCAGCCCCATCGTGCGCACCGACTCGGCGACCCGCACCGGCTCCATGAGGTCGAGCAGCGCCGGCTTGCCGGTGTCGATCTGGCAGAAGTCGCAGCGGCGCGTGCACTGGTCGCCGCCGATGAGGAACGTCGCCTCCCGGTCCTCCCAGCACTCGTAGATGTTGGGGCAGCCCGCCGACTGGCAGACGGTGTGGAGGTCCTGCGCCTGCACGAGCTCCTGCAGCTCGCGGAACTGCGGGCCCATGCGGGCGCGCGTCTTGATCCAGGCGGGCTTGCGCTCGATGGGCGTCTCGGCATTCCGCGCCTCGATGCGCAGCATGCGCCGGCCCTGCGGCTCGGGGCGGGCGGCGTCGGCCTGCGCCGGCGCCTGCGCCTGCGCCGGCTGGCTGCACGCGCTCACGCGTGCACCGCCGCGCGGTCGTCGAGCGCCACCGAGGTGAACGGCGCGAAGTCGAGCAGCGGCTCGAGCTCGGCCGCGAAGCGGCGCCCGATCGCCATCGGGTCGTGCGTGCTGCCGGTCTCGAGCTCGACGGTCGTCACCCCGGCGTCGGCGATGCCGCAGGGGACGATCGTCGTGAAGGGCGCGAGCGAGTTGGCGACGTTGATCGCGATGCCGTGCATCGAGGCGCGCGAGGCGACCCGCACGCCGACCTGCGCGACCTTGCGCTCGCCCGACGCATCCGCCACCCAGACGCCCGCGCGGCCGCGGATGCGCCGGGTCGCGAGCCCGCTCGCCGCGAGCGCGCGGATGATGGCCTCCTCGAGCCGGCGCACCCAGTCGACGACCTGCACCGCGTCGGGCAGCGCGACGATCGGGTAGGCCACGAGCTGGCCCGGGCCGTGCCACGTGATGCGGCCGCCGCGGTCGACCTCGATCGCCTCGCTGCCGTCGGTCGGGAGGTCGCCGGGCTGCGTCGAGGTGCCCGCCGTGTAGACGCTCGCGTGCTCGAGCAGCAGCAGTGTGGGCCGCGCGCCGTCGACCACCTGCGCGTGGAGCGCGCGCTGCAGGGCCCAGGTCTCGCGGTAGTCGGCGCCCGCGCCCAGCTCGACCACGTCCATCCGTCGCTCGATCTCCACGTCGCCGTGCCCCCATCCGGGATTGCTATACCCAGTACGACAATACCCGACAGCGCGCTTGCAGCCATCGTTCGTCCGACCCCCCTGCACAACGCAAGCCCAACGGCCCCAATCAGCGGCAGATCGACCGTCCCCGCCTCCGGCGCCGCAAGAAGCTCCGAAGCGGCTTGCGTTGTGCGCGGGGGCCGACGCGGACCCGGTGCGGCACCCGCCGGAGAGGCTGGGACTCAGCCGCGCGGGTGGAGCTCGAGCGCCGCGCGCACCAGCGCGATGAAGCGGTGCGCGTTGTCGTCGAGCCAGCGCGCCGAGAGGCGCACGGTGACGTAGCCCTGCAGGAGCGCCTCGGCGTCGCGCCGGCGGTCCTCCTCGAAGCTGCCCTCGTGGTGCTCGCGGCCGTCGATCTCGACGATGACGCAGCCGCACACGACGAAGTCGACCCTGCCGACACGCGGGATCCGCACCTGCTGCTCGTAGTGGAGTCCCGCGGCGAGCAGCAGCAGCTTCGCGTCGGTCTCGTAGCCCGAGCCGCACTTCCCGTCGACGGCCGCGGCAGCAGGCATCCCGTCCCAGTCGAGCCCCTCGAGCGCCCGCTCGATGTCGGCGGGGCTCGCCAGCCCGCGGTCGAGCGCCGAGTCGGCGACCCGGATCGCCTCGTGCACGCCGAAGCAGCGCGCGATGCACGCGACCGCGGCAGCCGCCGACGTTGCGCACCGGTCGCCGTCGTCCGGGTCGAGGTCCTCCCAGTGGAGCACGAGCCCCTCCCGCCGCTCGAGGCGCCGGTGCCGGTCGCGCGGATCGCGCAGCCGCGTCGATCCGTCCCACAGGTGCACGTGGAGCCGGTCGTCGCTCGGCACCCAGAGCCCGAGGTGCGCGGCGGCAGACGCGCACGCGAGCCGTCCGCCGATCCGCAGCGCCGAGACGAGCGCGTCGGATGCTGGCTGCCAGACGTAGACGTCGCGGCGGGCCCGCACGAGCAGCCCGAGCCGCAGGCCCTCCTCGATCGCCGCGCGGCTGCTGCCCTCCTCGCGCAGCTCGCGGTACTCATCCACCCGGACGGCGCCCTGCGAGAGCGGCCTCAGCGTCGACATGCGCGGCAGGATGGATCGTCCGCCCGCCGCTGCGCGCATCAGCTGCACCGACCTGTGCAGAAGCGGCCGCGCACAACGCAAGCCGCCCAACCGAGATCTGCGACGGCTGCGGCGCCGGCCCCGCGCCGCCCGCTGGTCGGGCGCCGCGGGCTTGCGTTGTGCGGCGGCGGGCGGCGGGGCCGCCGCCGCGGCGCCGCCGGGCAGGGATGCGCGGGCACGGGAATGGGCACGGCCGGAGTCGAGTTGTAGGCTGGCAGTGCAACGTGCCCGGGGTCAGTGCAAGTCTGAACCGGCGGTGATAGTCCGCGACCCGAGCGGCGCTCTCCAGCAGGAGGTGCTGCTCGGCTGAGCTGGTGGAACTCCAGCACCGACGGTGAGAGTCCGGAGGGGAGGCGCACGTGGGGTCGCGACGCGACCCCTCGGATCCCCGCGCGCGTTCTGGAGAGGACGGCATGGCAGGGATCAGCGGCGCTGAGCAGGGCGCCACGGCGCGCGCCCGCGAGCTCGCGCTGCGCGGCCCCCGCGGCGTCAACCCGCAGGTCGGGGCCGTCGTGCTCTCCCCCGACGGCCGGGTGCTCGCCGAGGGCTGGCACCGCGGCGCCGGCACGCCGCACGCCGAGGTCGACGCGCTCTCGCGGCTCACGCCCGCTGAGGCCCGCGGCGCGACCGCCGTCGTCACCCTCGAGCCCTGCAACCACACCGGGCGCACCGGCCCGTGCGCCGTCGCGCTGCTCGACGCGGGCGTCGCGCGCGTCGTCTACGCCGCGGCCGACCCCGGCGACGCGTCGAGCGGCGGCGCGCAGCGCCTCGCAGCGGCAGGTGTCGAGGTCGTGCGCGCCGACGAGGCCGAGGGCGCGGCGCTCATCGCCGACTGGCTCTTCGTGCAGCGCACCGGCCGGCCGCGCGTGACGGTGAAGTGGGCGCAGTCGCTCGACGGCCGCGCCGCCGCCGCCGACGGCAGCAGCCGGTGGATCACGGGGCCCGAGGCCCGCGCGCACGTGCACCGCGAGCGCAGCGCCCACGACGCGATCGCCGTCGGCACCGGCACCGTGCTCGCCGACGACCCGCAGCTCACCGCCCGCATCGAGGGCGAGCCGGATGCGCCGCAGCCGATCCCGGTCGTCTTCGGCGAGCGCGGCGTGCCCGGCTCCGCCGCCCTGCACCGGCACCCCCGGGGCTTCCGCACGGCCGGCCACGAGCTCGAGCGCGAGCTCTTCGCCCTCGCCGCCGCAGGCATCCAGACCCTCTACGTGGAGGGCGGGCCGACGCTCGCGAGCGCGTTCATCCGCGCGGGGCTCGCCGACCGGCTCACCGTCTACCTCGCGCCGACCCTCCTCGGGGGCCCGCGCACAGCCCTCGACGACCTCGGCGTCGGGACGATCGACGAGCAGCGCCGCCTCACGGTGACGCGGCTCGAGCAGCTCGGCCGCGACCTCCTGGTCGAGGCCACGACAGAGAGCGAGCAGTGATGTTCACCGGCATCATCGAGGAGCTCGGCGAGGTCGTCTCGTTCGAGCCCCACGGCACCGGGCAGGGCGAGGCCTGGCGCCTCACCGTGCGCGGCCCCCTGGCCGTCAGCGACGCGTCCCACGGCGACTCCATCGCCGTCAACGGCCTCTGCCTGACCGTGGTCGAGCGGACGGCGGATGCGTTCACGGCCGACGTCATGCAGATCTCGGTCGACATGTCGACGCTCGCCGACCGCCGCCCGGGCGACCGCGTGAACCTCGAGCGCGCCGCCGCCGTCGGCGACCGCCTGGGCGGACACATCGTGCAGGGCCACATCGACGGCACCGCGCGGGTGCTCTCGGTCGTCGACGCCGAGGGGCAGCGCACCGTGCGCTTCGCGCTCGACCCGGCGCTCGCGCACCTCGTCGCGCGGAAGGGCTCGGTGGCCGTCGACGGCATCAGCCTGACCGTGTCGGCCGTGAGCGAGCCGGTCGAGGCCGAGCAGTGGTTCGAGGTGTCGCTCATCCCTGAGACGCTCGAGTCGACGACGCTCGGCTTCCGCGCCGCCGGCGACCGGGTCAACATCGAGACCGACATCGTCGCTCGCCACGTCGAGCGCATGCTGCAGCTGCAGCGGGAGGCATCATGAGCATCACCACCATCGACGCCGCGCTCAAGGCGCTGCGCGAGCGCAAGCCCGTCATCGTCGTCGACGACGAGGGGCGCGAGAACGAGGGCGACCTGATCATGTCGGCGCAGCTCGCGACGACCGAGTGGATCGCCTTCATGGTGCGCCACACCTCGGGCTACCTGTGCGCGCCGCTCACCGGCGAGCGCGCCGACGAGCTGGGGCTGCCGCTCATGGTGCTCGAGAACGAGGACGCGCGGCAGACGGCGTACACGATCACCGTCGACGCCGCCGACCGCGACTCCACCGGCATCTCGGCCGACGACCGCGCCCACACGCTGCGCGTGCTCGCCGACCCCGCGACCACCCCGCAGGACCTGCGCCGCCCCGGCCACATCGTGCCGCTGCGCGCGGTCGAGGGGGGCGTGCGCGAGCGCAAGGGCCACACCGAGGCAGGCGTCGAGCTCATGAAGCTCGCGGGCCTCGAGCCGGTCGCCGTGATCGGCGAGCTCGTCGAGGACGGCGGCGAGATGCGCCGGCTGCCCTCGCTCATCGCCTTCGGCGAGGAGCACGACCTGCCGGTCATCACCATCGAGGACCTCATCGACTACCTCGACGCGGGCGGGCTGCCGACGGCGTGCAAGGGCGCGAACGACGAGTCGGCGCGCGTCTCCTTCGAGGTCGAGACCAAGGTGCCCACGCGCTTCGGCACGTTCCGCGTCGCCGCCTACCGCGACCGCCAGACCGGCGCCGACCACGTGGCGATCATCGCCGGCGACGAGCTCGCCGACGGCGCGCTCGTGCGCGTGCACTCCGAGTGCCTCACCGGCGAGGCGCTGCACTCGCTCAAGTGCGAGTGCGGCCCGCAGCTCGACGCGGCGATCCAGGCCATCCAGGAGGCCGGCAACGGCATGGTGGTCTACCTCCGCGGCCACGAGGGGCGCGGCATCGGCCTCATCAACAAGCTGAAGGCGTACCGCCTCCAGGAGGACGGGCTCGACACGCTCGACGCCAACCTCGCGCTCGGCCTCCCCGCCGACGCGCGCGAGTACGGCGCCGCCGCCAGCATCATCCGGCAGCAGGGCGTGCAGTCCATCCGGCTGCTCTCCAACAACCCGCTGAAGCAGGAGGCGCTCGAGCGCCACGGCATCGAGGTCTCCGAGCTCGTGCCGCTCCTCGTGGGCGTCGGCGAGCACAACGAGCAGTACCTCTCGGCCAAGCGCGACCGCATGGGTCACCAGCTGCCGGCCGTGATCGCAGCCACCGACGAGCAGGGAGAAGACTGATGGCCGGAGCAGGAGCACCGCGGACGAGCGGGCTGGACGCGAGCGGGATGCGCATCGCGATCGTGCACGGACGGTGGCACGAGCAGATCGCAACCGGTCTGCTCGAGGGCGCCCGACGCGCGCTCGCCGAGATGGGCGCCGACGTGGTCGAGCTGCCCGTGCCCGGCTCGTTCGAGCTGCCCGTCGTCGCGCAGGCGGCGCTCGAGGCCGGATGCGACGGCGCGGTGGCGCTCGCCGTCATCATCCGCGGCGGCACGCCGCACTTCGACTACGTCGCGCAGGCGGCGACGGTCGGCCTCACCGACGTCGCCATCCGCACCGGCAAGCCGGTCGGCTTCGGCGTGCTGACCCTCGACGACGAGCAGCAGGGCATCGACCGGGCCGGCATGCCCGGCTCGAAGGAGGACAAGGGCCGCGAGGCCGCCGAGGCGGTCGTCGAGGCCGCGCTCGCGCTCCGCTCCCTGCAGGGCTGAGCCCGGCGCATCCGCCCTCCCACGACGGGCGGATGCGCCGCGGCGGCGGGCGGACAACGGTCGTCGAGGCCATGGCCGGTTACCCGGCTCGGTACACTGGGCTGTCGTCGTCCCGGGGCCGCAGCCGTCCCCCAGACGGCCGGCCCGTCACGAGCGGACCGCACCGTTCGCGCGCGCCGCACCACCCCGCATCCAGCGCGCGCCACCGCATCCAGGAAGCAGCATGTCCATCTCCGCAACCCAGACGACCGCCGCGTCGTCGCAGCCGGCCAACTCCCGCGGCCGCGTCATCTTCGCCAGCCTCATCGGCACGACGATCGAGTTCTACGACTTCTACGTCTACGCGACCGCCGCCGTGCTGGTGTTCCCGCACCTCTTCTTCCCCACCGGCGACGACACGACGGCCCTCCTCGCCTCGTTCGCCGCGTTCGGCGCCGCGATGGTCGCGCGCCCCATCGGCTCGGTCGTCTTCGGTCACCTCGGCGACAAGTTCGGCCGCAAGGCGACGCTCGTCGGCGCGCTGCTGACGATGGGCATCGCCACGTTCCTCATCGGCGTGCTGCCCACCTACGCGCAGGTCGGCTGGTTCGCCGCCGCGCTGCTCGTGCTCATGCGTCTCGCGCAGGGCTTCGCGCTCGGCGGCGAGTGGTCGGGCGCGGCGCTCGTCGCGACCGAGAACGCCCCCGCCGGCAAGCGCGCCTGGTACGGCACCTTCCCGCAGCTCGGCGCGCCGATCGGCTTCATCATCGCCAACGGCCTCTTCCTCATCATCGCCGCGCTGCTGCCGAGCGACGACCCCTCGCGGCCCTCGCAGGCGTTCCTCGACTGGGGCTGGCGCATCCCGTTCCTCTTCTCGGCCGTGATGGTCGTCGTCGGCCTGTGGGTGCGGCTGCGGCTCGTCGAGTCGACGTCGTTCGAGAAGGCGAAGCAGTCGGGCACCATCCAGCGGCTGCCGCTCGGCACCGTCGTGCGCCACCACTGGCGCGAGCTGCTGCTCGGCACCTTCTTCATGCTCGCGACGTACGTGCTCTTCTACCTGATGACCACGTTCTCGCTCACGTACGGCCGCACCCCCACCGACGCGGCGATCCCCGGGCTCGGCTACTCGTACAACGCGTTCGTCATCATGCTCATCGTCGGCGTGGTGTTCTTCGGCATCTTCACGCTCGTCTCGGGGCCGCTCGCCGACCGCTTCGGCCGCCGCGCGACGCTCATCGTCGTGACGCTCGGCATCATCGCCTTCGGCCTGCTGTGGGTGCCGCTCACGAGCCTCGGCTTCGTCGGCGTGATGGCGTGGCTCATCATCGGCATGTCGCTCATGGGCTTCACCTTCGGCCCGATGGGCGCGCTGCTGCCCGAGCTGTTCCCGACCAACGTGCGGTACACGGGCTCGGGTGTCTCGTACAACGTCTCGTCGATCCTGGGCGCCGCGGTCGCGCCGTTCATCGCGGTGGCGCTGTGGACGGCGGGCGGCGGCAGCATCTTCTGGGTCGGCGTCTACCTCGCGGGCGCCGCGATGCTGACGCTCATCGCGCTGCTGCTGTCGAAGGAGACGAAGGACGTCGACATGGAGCGCTGACGCGCCCCATCGACCGCGGCCCGCCGCCCCTCGGGGTCGCGGGCCGCTCGTCGTCGCGCGTCAGGCGCCGCGGTCGGCGATCGTGCGCACGACCGTCACGGTCGCGTTGCCGGCGGCGAGCCGCTCCATGTCGCTGCCGGGCGCGTCGGCTGCGCGGTGCTCGCGGATCGACAGCCGCACCTCGTCGCCGTCGAGCTCGGTCATCGTGGTCTGGACGATGCCGAACGGCGCGAGCGGCGCCTCGACGAGCTCGAGCGCCGCGGGGTCGGGCACATCGGGCACGTTGACGTTGAGGATGGTGCCCGCCGGCGCGCCGACGAGCGTCGCGAGCGCGCGGCCGGCGACCGCCGCCGCGGTCTCCCAGTGCTCGTCGCCGCCGTCGCGCAGCCCCACGTCGAGCGAGACGGCGAGCGCGCGCACGCCGCCCTGCGCCGCCGTGAGCGCGGCGCCGACAGTGCCGGAGTGCATGATCGCGCCGCCCACGTTCGCTCCGCGGTTGATGCCGCTCAGCACGACGTCGGGCACGCCGCCGAACGATCCGTGCAGCGCGAGCAGCACGATGAGCGCGGGCGCCGCGTGCACCGCGTAGGCCTCGCCGTCGACACCCGGCACCGTGCGGCGCTCGGAGCGCACCGTGCCCTTGCCGCCCGCGGCGGTCACCGCCGTGCCCTGCGTGGCGATGATGGATGCGCTGGCGCCGGAGTGCTCGTGGGCGGGGGCCGCGACCACGACCTCCATGCCCGCGTCGGCGGCGGCGCGCGCGAGGGCGGCGAGCCCCGGCGAGTCGATGCCGTCGTCGTTCGTGATGAGTGCGCGCATCAGCGCTCCTTCCCGATCGGCTCGAGCTCCACCCGCTCGGCGATGGCGCGGATGGCCTCGGCGTCGCCCGTGCCGAGCCCGCGCCGCGTGGCGTTGACGGCGCCGGCCGCGGCGCCGAGGCGCACCGCGTCGGCGTGGCTGCCGCCGGCCGCGAGCGCCGCGGCGAGGCCCGCCGTGTACGAGTCGCCGGCGCCTCGCGTGTCCACCGGCTCGAGCTGGGGCGCGACCACGCGCCACGCGCCCTCCTCGCCGACGACGACCGAGCCGGCGTCCGCGCGGGTGACCGCGACGAGCGCGATGCCGTCGTCGGCGAGCTGCTGCGCGGCCGCGACGAGCTGACCCTCGTCGTCGCCGTCGTCGACCCGGCCGTCGTCGACCAGCTCCTCGTGGCTGACCTTCAGCACGTCGACGCCGCCCTCGAGCGCGGCAGCGAGGCGCTCGCCGGCGAGGTCGACGAGCACGGTGCGCCCGAGCTCGCGCATGTCGCTCGCGAGCCTGCGGTAGACATCCGCCTCGAGCATCTCGTCGCCGTCGGGCCCCGAGAGGATGACGAGCTCAGCGTCCATCGCCGCGCGCAGCGTCGCCGAGTAGAGCGCGTCGAGGTCGTGCCGGGTCAGCGGCTCGCCGTGCGCCTCCACGACCTCCCGCCGGTCGCCGCTGCGCCGGTCGTGCACGTAGGCCGGGCCGTTCCCGTCGCGGTCGATCGCGACGACCTCGAAGCCCTCGCGGTCGAGCAGCTGCCGCGCCACCGCGCCCGTCTCCCCCGCCACCGTGCACACGACCGTCACGTCGGCGCCGAGCGCCGCGAGCATCCGCGCCTGCCACACGCCCTGCCCGCCGACGTGCAGGTGCACGTCGGGTGCGCCCTCGTGCTCCTCGACCGTGATCGTGAGCGTCGGAGCGGGGGCGAAGACGAGCACGCGTGCCATGCGCCCACCCTAGGCACGCCGCCTGGGCGTCAGCGCAGGAAGAGGGCCCGCAGGCGCGAGGTCGTGAACCACAGGCCCACGACGATCATCACCGCGAAGTACAGCAGGTGCAGCAGGATCGACGGCTGGATGAGCCCGGTCGTCAGCTGCCGGATCATGTCGACGCCGTGCCACAGCGGCATCGCCTGGATCACCCACTGCAGGCCCTGCGGGTACACCTCGATGGGGAAGAACGTCGCCGACAGCAGGAACATCGGCATCATGACGAAGTAGACGTAGTCGAGGTGCTGGAAGGTCTTCATGTAGCTCGTGATGGCCATGCCGAACGAGGCGAAGCCGAACGCGACGACGAGCGCCGCGGGGATCGCGAGGATCGCCGTCCACGAGAGGTTGAGCCCCATGAGGGTCGTCACGAGCATGAAGCCCGACGCGTACAGCAGGCCGCGGAACAGCGCCAGCAGGATCTCGCCGAGCGCGACGTCGAGCGGGCCGAGCGAGGTCGACAGCATCTGCTGGTAGAGCTTCGCGTAGTTCATCTTGAAGAAGACGTTCATCGTCGAGTCGTACACGGCGCCGTTCATCGCGCTCACCGCCATGAGCGCCGGCGCGATGTAGGCCGCGTACGGCACCTCGGCGCCGTAGAACTCGACGGTGCCGATGAGGGCGCCGAGGCCGATGCCCATCGAGAGCAGGTAGAAGACCGGCTCGAAGAAGCCGGTGACAACGATGAGCCAGTTGTTGCGGGCGATCACCTGCAGGCCGCGGGCCACGACCGAGCGCGTGTTGCCGGCGTAGATGCCGCGGAGCGGTCCGCGGACGGTCGGCGCGGGCGCCTCGAGCAGCTGCTCGTTCATCGGTCGAGCCTCCGTCGGAAGGTGCGGATCGAGAGCAGGCAGGTGGCGGCGGCCAGCAGCACGAGGTAGCCGACGTGCACGAGCGCCATGCCAGGGGCGAGCGCGGCGCCGTACAGCGCCGCTCGGCCGAGCTCGGCCGCGTGCCAGAGGGGCGAGATCCAGCCGATCCAGTGCAGGAACCAGGGCAGCGTCTCGAGCGGGAAGTAGGTGCCCGAGAAGAGCGTCAGCGGCACGACCACGAAGCGCTCGATGAAGGAGAGCTGGCCGCGGTCCTCGGTCTGCGTCGCGACCCACGACATCACCGCGAAGCCGACCGCGGCGCCGAGCAGCAGCCCGATGGGCACGAGCAGGATCGCCCCGGCCGCGGAGCCGATGCCGAAGAGCACCATCACGAGCACGAAGGCGACGAGCGGCAGCAGCACCCGCACGAGCACCGACACCTGGAAGCCGATCACGATGTGCGCGGGCCCGATCGGGGTGCCGTTCATGGCGAAGAACATCGGGAACCACTTGAAGCCGCCGAAGACGCCGTAGGTGTTCTCCTGCGACGCGGTCTGCATCACCGTCGCCATCGCGAGCGCCGGCGCGAGGAAGGTCAGGTACGGCACGCCGTCGACGCCCGCGGCGCCCTGGTTGGCGTCGACGAGCAGCCCGAGGCCCACGCCGAGCCCCAGCAGGAACAGGAACGGCGAGCCGACGCCTATCGCGACCCACGACGCGACGTACGAGCGCATCGACCGGATGCGGTGCTCGGCGACGAACCACCAGCCCCACGACCGCGAGGAGCGCGCGACGGCGGCGTGGTCGACGCCGCCCACGTCGACGAGCCCGCGGCGCTGCACGGTGCCGCTCATTCGATCAGCGACCTTCCCGTCAGCCGCAGGAAGACGTCCTCCAGGCTCGAGCGCCGCACGAGGCTCGTGATCGGCTGCAGGCCGCGCTCGTGCACCGCCGACATCGCCGCCTCGCCGTCGTCGTCGTAGACGAGCACGCGGTCGGGCAGCACCTCGATGCGCGAGCCGATGCCCTCGATGACGGTCGCGGCCTCGGCGTTGCGGCTCGAGCCGAACCGCACCTCGAGCACCTCGCGGGTGGAGTACTGCCGGATGAGCGCGGCGGGACTCCCCTCGGCGACGATGGTGCCCTTGTCGACCACCACGAGCCGGTCGCAGAGCTGCTCGGCCTCATCCATGTAGTGCGTGGTGAGCACGAGCGTCGTGCCCTCCTCCTTCAGCCGGAAGAGGCGGTCCCACAGCACGTGCCGCGCCTGCGGGTCGAGGCCCGTGGTCGGCTCGTCGAGCAGCATCGCCTTGGGGCTGTTGATGAGGCCGCGCGCGATCGTGAGCCGGCGTTTCATGCCGCCCGAGAGCCCGTCGACGCGGGCCTTGCGCTTCTCGGTGAGCTGCGCGAACTCGAGCAGCTCCTCGGCCCGGCGCTTCACGTACGGCAGCGGCAGGCCGAAGTAGCGGCCGTAGACGATGAGGTTGTCGATGACCCGCAGCTCCTCGTCGAGCTGGTCGGCTTGCGGCACGATGCCGAGCTGGGCGCGGATCTCGGGCCCGTGGCTCTCGGGGTCGAAGCCGAGCACGCGGAGCTCGCCCGACGTGCGCGTCGACGTCGCCGCGATCATGCGCATCGTGGTCGACTTGCCCGCGCCGTTGGGGCCGAGGAACCCGAACGCCTCCCCCGGCTCGATCGCGAAGTCGATCCCGTCGACCGCCGTGAAGTCGCCGTACTGCTTCGTCAGGCCCTTGGCCTCGATCACCGGTGCTGGCACGGTTCCCGATGCTAGGCCCTGCCGCCGACATCGGCGCCCCCGGGAAGCGGGAGAATGGATGCGATGAGCGAGCGACGAGGGATCTTCGGCCGGCGGCGGGGCGACGACGGGCCGCGGGCGAGCCTCCGCGAGCTGCTGCCCTACCTCTTCCCCAAGAAGGGGCTGCTCGCCGGCGCGATCGTGCTGTCGGTGCTGGGCGCCGCCTTCTCGCTCGCCCAGCCCGCCCTCGCGCAGGAGCTCATCGCCCGCGTCGAGCGGTCGGAGCCGCTCGCGTGGCTGCCGCTCCTGCTGCTCGTGATCGTCGTGGTGGGCGCGGTGCTCGACGGCTTCCAGCACTTCCTGCTGCAGGTGCTCGGCGAGCACGTCGTGCTGCGCACGCGCCGCACGCTCGTCGGCTCGCTCCTGCGGCTGCCGATCGCCGAGTTCGACGCCCGCCGCGTCGGCGACCTCGTCAGCCGGGTGGGCAGCGACACGACGCTGCTGCGCGCCGTGCTCACCCAGGGGCTCGTCGAGTCGATCGGCGGCCTGCTGACGCTCGTGGGCGCGGTGATCGCGATGCTCGTCATCGATCCGCTGCTGCTGGGCCTGACCGTGCTCGTGCTGGGCGTCGCGATCGCCGGGATGCTCGCGGTGATGCCGCTGCTCACGCGCGCCTCCGGCCGCGCGCAGGAGCAGGTCGGGCACCTCACGAGCGCGCTCGAGCGCGCCATCTCGGCCGTGCGCACGGTGCGCGCCGCGGGCGCGACCGAGCGCGAGGCACGGGCGATCGGCGACCGCGCCGGCGACGCGTTCGCGGCCGGTGTCGGCGTCGCGCGCATCTCGGCGCTCGTCGTGCCGATCTTCGGCGTCGCGATGCAGCTCGCGTTCCTGGTGGTGCTCGGCGTCGGCGGCCTGCGGGTCGCCACGGGCGAGATCGGCATCGCGCAGCTGGTCGGCTTCCTGCTGTTCCTGTTCCTCATGATCATGCCGCTCGGCCAGCTCGCCGGGGCGATCTCGGCGGTGAGCGTCGCGCTCGGCGCGCTGGGGCGCATCCAGGAGATCGTGCGCCTCCCCTCGGAGACGGATGCGGATGCGCGCGTCGCGCTCGAGCCGCGGCCGGGAGCGCCGATGGTCGCCTTCGAGGACGTCGCCTTCGCGTACCCGTCCTCCCCCGACCGGCCGGTGCTCGAGGGGGTGTCGTTCGCCGTGCCGGCGGGCACCCGCACGGCGATCGTCGGCCCGTCGGGCGCGGGCAAGTCGACGGCGTTCGCGCTCGTCGAGCGCTTCTACGACGCGGACGCGGGCCGCGTGCTCGTCGGCGGCGAGGACGTCCGCGACGTGGACCGCGCATCCCTGCGCTCCCGCATCGGCTACGTCGAGCAGGACGCGCCCGTGCTCGCCGGGTCGCTGCGCGACAACCTGCTGCTCGGCGCGCCCGACGCCACCGACGAGCAGCTGCTCGCCGCGCTCGAGTCGGTGAACCTGGGCGAGCTCGTGCGCCGCGCCGAGGACGGGCTGGGCGCCGAGGTCGGCGAGGGCGGCGTGCTGCTCTCGGGCGGCGAGCGGCAGCGGCTCGCGATCGCGCGGGCGCTGCTCGCCGCGACGCCGATCCTGCTGCTCGACGAGTCGACCGCCAACCTCGACGCGCGCAACGAGGCCTCGCTCAAGCTCGCGCTCGACGTCGCGAGCGAGGGCCGCACCACGCTCGTGATCGCACATCGGCTCGCGACCGTCGTCGACGCAGACCAGATCGTCGTCCTCGAGGCCGGCCGCGTGCTCGCGACGGGCACGCACGCCGAGCTGCTCGAGACCTCGCCGCTCTACCGCGAGCTCGCGGCCCACCAGCTGCTCGCCCCGGCGGCGTGACGGAGGCACCATGACCGCCAGGAGCTCCCTGCTCTCGACCGACCTGCCGCTGGCCGCCGCACCCATGGCGGGCGGCCCGACCTCGGTGGCGCTCGCCACCGCCGCGGCGGCGGCCGGCGCCTTCCCGTTCCTCGCCGCCGGCTACAAGGCGCCGGAGGCGATGGCGGGCGAGATCGAGCAGCTCCGCGCGCTCGACGCGCCGTTCGGGGTCAACCTCTTCGTGCCCGCGAGCGCCGCGGTGGACCGCGCGGCGTTCGCGGCGTACGCCGAGCGCCTGCAGCCGGAGGCGGACGCCTACGGCCTGCGACTCGACCCCGAGCCCGTCGAGGACGACGACGCCTGGGAGGCCAAGCTCGACCACCTGCTCGCGCACCCCGTGCCGGTCGTCTCGCTCACGTTCGGCCTGCCGCCGCGGTCCGAGATCGCGGCCCTGCAGCAGCGCGGCACGCGCGTGCTCGCCAGCGTCACGACGCCGGAGGAGGCCGGCCGCGCCGCCGCAGCAGGCGTCGACGGACTCGTGGTGCAGGGCCCCGACGCCGGCGGGCACTCCGCGACCCACGACCCGCTCCGCGCGATCGAGCCGGCCTCGACGGCATCGGTCGTGCGCGGGGTGCTGCGCTCGGTCGACCTGCCGGTGATCGCCGCGGGCGGCGTCGACGGGCCGGCCGCGGTGCGCGCGCTGCTCGACGCCGGCGCGGAGGCGGTCGCCGTGGGGACGCTCCTGCTGTGCACCGACGAGGCCGGCACCTCGCCGACGCACCGCGCCGCGCTGCGGGATCCGCGCTTGAGCGAGACCGTGCTGACCCGGGCGTTCACCGGTCGACCGGCGCGGGCGCTGCGCAACGGCTTCATCGACCGGCACGACGCCGCGGCGCCGGCGGCCTACCCCGCCGTGCACCACCTCACCCGCGAGCTCCGCCAGGCGGCGGGCCGAGCGGGCGATGCCGACCGGCTGCACCTGTGGGCCGGCACCGGCTGGCGCAGCGCGACCGAGGGCCCCGCAGGCGAGGTGCTCGCGCAGCTCGCCTCGCAGGTGTGAGGCGGCGCGGCCGGACCGATCAGGCGAAGGGGTTGGGCATGAGCGTGTACTTCGTCTCGAGGTACTCGTGGATGCCCTCGGCGCCGCCCTCGCGGCCGAGGCCCGACTGCTTCACGCCGCCGAACGGGCCCGCCGCGTTGGAGACGACGCCGACGTTCAGGCCCATCATGCCCGTGTCGATGCGGTCGATCATGCGCTGGCCGCGATTGGTGTCCTCGGTGAAGACATAGCCCACGAGGCCGTACTCGGTGGCGTTCGCGAGCCGCACCGCGTCGTCCTCTGTCGCGAAGCGCTGGATCGCCACCACCGGCCCGAAGATCTCCTCGATCGACACCGCCATCGACGCATCCACGCCGTCGAGCACGGTCGGCTCGAAGAACGAGCCGGGCCCGTCGATCGCCTTGCCGCCGGTGACGAGCGTCGCGCCGTCGGCCACCGCCGACTCGACGAGCCGCACGGCGTTGTCGACCGCCTTGTCCTCGACGAGCGGGCCGATCTGCACGCCCTCCTCGGTGCCGCGGCCGATCTTCATCGCCTTCACCGCGTCGCCGACGCGACGTGCGAACTCGTCGGCGATCGACTCGTGCACGATGAAGCGGTTCGCGGCCGTGCAGGCCTGCCCGATGTTGCGGAACTTCGCCAGCAGCGCGCCCTCGACCGCCTTGTCGAGGTCGGCGTCGTCGAACACCACGAACGGCGCGTTGCCGCCGAGCTCCATGGATGCCTTCAGGACGTTGTCGGCCGCCTGCTTCAGCAGCTGCACTCCCACGGGCGTCGAGCCCGTGAACGACACCTTCCGCAGCCGCGGGTCGGCCAGCAGCCGCTCCGAGAGCGCGCCGGTCGACTTCGTCGTGATGACGTTCACGACGCCCTTCGGCAGGCCGGCCTCCTCGAGCAGCCCCACGAGCGCCAGCGTCGTCAGCGGCGTCAGCGTCGCCGGCTTCACGACCGCGGTGCAGCCCGCGGCGAGCGCGGGAGCGATCTTGCGGGTCGCCATCGCGAGCGGGAAGTTCCAGGGCGTGATCAGGAAGCACGGGCCGACCGGCCGGTGGGTCACGATCATCTGGCCCGTGCCCTCGGGCGTCATCATGTAGCGGCCGTCGATGCGCACCGCCTCCTCCGAGAACCAGCGCAGGAACTCGCCGCCGTAGGCGACCTCGCCGCGGGCCTCGGCCAGCGGCTTGCCCATCTCGAGCGTCATGAGCAGCGCGAACTCCTCCTTGCGCTCCTGGAGCAGGTCGAACGCCTTCCGCAGGATCTCGCCGCGCACGCGAGCGGGCGTGCGCGCCCACTCCTCCTGCGCCGCGACCGCCGCGTCGAGCGCTCGCACGCCGTCCTCGACCGAGCCGTTCGCGATCTGCTTGATGACCTCGCCGGTCGCCGGGTCGCGCACGTCGATCGTGCCCTGCTCGCCGTCGATCCACTCGCCGCCGATGAACAGCCGGCCGTGGACGGCCTCGAGGACCTGGCTCTCGGTGGTCGCGCTCATGAGGACTCCTTCGCGGGATGATTGCGGTTGATCGTATACGATCGTCGCCCGGTCGCGCGAGCGGCGACGAGCTCCTCCAAGCCTACGACTCGGCGCCCTTCCGCCCCAGCCTCGACGGCCACCACGTCCTCGGGCCGATCTCGAGCGCGAGCGCCGGCACCAGCAGCGAGCGCACGATGGTCGTGTCGATCAGCACGCCGAGCGCGACGATGATGGCGAGCTGCAGCAGGAACAGCACCGGGATCACGCCGAGCGCCGCGAAGGTCGCCGCGAGCACCACGCCGGCGGAGGTGATGACGCCGCCGGTGACGCGCAGACCGCGCAGCACGCCCTCCCGGTGCCCGAGCCTGCCGACCTCCTCGCGCACGCGGGTCATGAGGAAGATGTTGTAGTCGACACCCAGCGCGACGAGGAACACGAAGGCGAACAGCGGCACCGAGGGGTCCATCGCGGGCACGCCGAGCGCGGTGAGGATGACGGCGCCGACGCCGAGCGCCGTCCCGTACGACAGCACCGTGGTGGCGATGAGCAGCACCGCCGACACGATCGAGCGCAGCAGCGCCATCAGGATCAGCAGGATCACCGCGAGCACGACCGGGATGATGAGCGCGCGGTCGCGCTGGGATGCGTCGTTCGTGTCGATCGCGGTCGCGGTCGGCCCCCCGACGATCGCGTCGGGCGTCACGGCGGCCACGCGCTCGCGCAGCTCCCGCACGGTCTCCTGCGCGGCGTCGGAGTCGGGCGCATCGACGAGCGTCGCCTGGATGAGCACCTGCCCCTCGACGACCGTCGGGGTGGCCGCGGCGAACGGCGAGGCCGGGTCCACGGGCAGCGGGATCGAGCCGGCGGGCGAGTCCTCGCTCGCGACCGCGACCCCGTCGACGCCGTCGACCTCCGCCGCGGCCTCGGCCACCGCATCCAGCTCGCCCTCCGGGGCGAGGATCTGCGTGGGCGAGCCCGAGCCGCCCGGGTAGTGCGCCGAGAGCAGCTCCTGCCCGTCGCGCGCCTGCGACTCCCCCACCACGAACTCGCTCGAGGGCACGCCGTTCGCCTGCAGCTGCACGAGCCCCACCGCGCCGACGCCGAGCACGAGCGCCGAGGCGATCCACACGGCGCGGGCGCGACGGTCGACGAGCTGCGCGACCGCGTTCCACAGGCCCTTGCCCTCGGGCTTCGTGCGCGGCCGCTCGGGCGTCGGCGCGAACGGCCAGAAGGCGACCCGCCCGAACGCCAGCAGCAGGGCGGGCAGCAGCGTGAGGCCGGCGAGGATCGCCGCCGCGATGCCGATGGCGGCGACCGGACCGAGCTGCTGGTTGGAGACGAGGTCGCTCAGCAGCAGGCACAGCAGGCCCGCGATCACTGTGCCGCCCGAGGCGATGATGGGCTCGAACGAGCCGCGGAGCGCCTGCAGCGTCGCGCGCCAGCGCGAGCGCTCCTGCCCGAGCGCCTCGCGGTAGCGCGCGGTGTAGAGCAGGCCGTAGTCGGTCGCCGCGCCGACGACGAGGATGAAGAGGATGCCCTGGGTCTGGCCGCTGAGCGTCAGGACGCCGGCCTGCGCCAGCAGGAACACCACGAGGATCGCGAGGCACAGCGCGGCGACCGAGGTCAGCAGCACCAGGATCGGCAGCAGCGGCGACCGGTAGACCACGATGAGGATGACGAGGACGGCGCCGAGCGCGACGAGCAGCAGGATGCCGTCGATGCCGGCGAAGGCTGCCGAGATGTCGGCGCTGAAGCCCGCGGGGCCGGTCACCGCGGCGGTGGCGCCGGCGGGCAGCTCGGCCTCCTCGAGCGCCAGACGCACGGCCTCGACCGTCTCGGTGAGCTCCTCGGTCGAGCCGGAGCCGTCGAGCAGCGCCACGACCTGCGCGGCCTGGCCGTCGTCGCTCGGGATGACCGGCGACACCTCGACCACGCCCTCGAGGTCGGCGATCTCCTGCTGCAGCTGCTCGACCTGCGCGAGGTCGCCCTCGTCGAGCTCGCCCTCGGTCGCGAGCACCACGATCGCGGGCACCTCGTCGGCGCCGAGGAACTCCGGCAGCAGCGACTGCACCTCGGTCGAGTCGGCGCTGGCCGGCAGGAAGCTCGTCTGGTCGTTCGACACGACCGACGAGAGCCGCCCGAAGGTCGGGCCGCCGAGCCCGAGCGCGGCGAGCCAGCCGAGGATCAGGACGGCGGGGATGAGCACCCGCAGCCAGGTGGGCACGCGGCGGGTGGACGAGGTGCGGGCGGAGGTAGCCACTTAGCCAGCCTATCTGTTAGTTCGGCTATGTAAACAGCGCATCCTCGCGGAAGCGCAATGCAGACAGGCTACATGTAGTTCCGCTACATCTCCGTCAGGGCAGCCCGACGACCTCCACGCCCGCGTCCCGCAGCTCGTCGAGCGCCGCCGCGCGCGTCACGGGCGACACCGCGGAGGTCAGGCCGTCGATGACCCGCACGGAGAACCCGGCGAGCGCCGCGTCGAGCGCCGAGGCCTTCACGCAGTAGTCGGTCGCGATGCCGACGACGTCGAGCCGATCGACGCCCTGCTCCTCCAGCACCTCGCCGAGCGTCTCGCCGTCGTCGGTCGTGCCCTCGAACGCGGAGTACGCGGGCTCGCCCTGCCCCTTCTTGATGTGCACGTCGATCGCGAGCGCGTCGAGCGCGGGGTGGTACTCGGCACCCTCGGTGCCGGCGACGCAGTGCACCGGCCAGGAGTCGACGAAGTCGGGCTCCCCTGCCGCGAAGTGCCCGCCGTTGTCGCTGTCGGGGTCGTGCCAGTCGCGGCTCGCGGCCACGAGCGCGTACTCGTGGGTGCGCAGGTGCTCGGTGATCGCGGCGGCGACCGCCGCCCCGCCCGTCGTGCCGAGCGCGCCGCCCTCGGTGAAGTCGTTCTGCACGTCGACGATCAGGAGTGCTGTGGTCATGGGCCCAGCGTAGGACTCGGATGCGTCGGCCGAGTTGCGGAGACGATACCCCGGTGGGTATTGTGGGTCGCGACTAGATACCCCCAGGGGTATTGCCGATCGCCTCGAGGAGACATCATGTGCCGTTCCGTCCGCTGCCGAACCTGCGGCAAGACCACCTGGGCAGGCTGTGGCCAGCACGTCGCCGAGGTGCGCCGCGGCGTGCCCGCCTCGCAGTGGTGCGGAGGCCACCAGGACGAGCCGAAGCGCGGCTTCTTCGCGTCGCTGTTCGGCCGCTGACCGACAGGGCATAGCGGGCGCCGAGGGCGCGGCCGTATCGTGAGGCGCCAGAGCGTCGTGCGGTGCGGCCGCACCGGTCGGCGCAGGATCGGCGAGCAGGTGCACGCATGACGACGGGACCGGGGCTGACCCGCCTCTGGCGAGCCCTCCGCCGGGCGTGGCCCGCGCGCGGCGTGCCGGTCTGGGCGTGGCGCGCCATGATGCGCGCGGTCGCGGGCCGCGAGCTGCGCACGTTCAACGCAGACCCGATCGCCGACGTCCGCTACGACCTCGACATCGACTACGTCGGGGACGGCGACGCCGCGCACCGCCTCGACGTGCTGTCGCCCGCGGGGCACGCCGATCGAGCGGGCGCCGGGGCGGCGCCGCTGCCGGTCTACGTCTACTTCCACGGCGGCGGGTGGACCTCCGGCGACAAGGCCGCGCTCACGAAGTACTGCGCGAGCCAGAGCGTCGGCGGGATGGTGGTCGTCAACGCCAACTACCGCCGCGCGACGCGCGCCCACATGGGGCACATCCTGCAGGACGCGGCAGCCGTGATGGCGTGGGTCACCGAGCACATCGCCTCCTACGGGGGCGACCCCGAGTCGGTGGTGCTCGGCGGCGACTCCGCGGGCGGGCAGATCGCCGCGCTGCTCACCGCCGCCTCCTTCCACCCCGAGCTGCAGCACCACCACGCGCTGGCCTCCGTCCCCGACCGGCGCATCGTGAAGGGGCTCGTGCAGCACTGCAGCGTGGTCGACTTCTCCGTCGTCTTCGAGCGGGGCTCCGCGCTCAGCCTCGACTTCATCCGCATGCTCGTGCCCCGCCACCGGCACGTCCGGGGCGCGACGGCGTCGGCCGCGATGCGCTGGCTGCGCGGCGAGGCCCGGTTCCTCTCGCCGATCGAGTGGCTCGCGCCGGAGTTCCCGCCCGTGCTCGTGACCACCTCCGAGCGCGACTACTTCTACCGCGCCAACATGAACTTCCTCCAGCGGCTCCGCGCGCACCGCATCCCGGTCGAGGCGCTCGTGTACGACCGGTCGGCGCGCAGGGCGGTGCACACGTGGCAGCAGAACGCCGCGCACGCCGAGTCGCAGGAGGTGTACCGCCGGCTGCACCGGTTCGTGCAGAGGGTGACGGGCGCAGCCCCGGAGGGCCTCCGCGCATGACCGCGACGCGCGGCGGCCCGGGTCCCGCTCCGGAGGGCGGCGGGCCGCTGGAGCGCTGGCACACCGGCGCCGGCGCCCGCGTCGTCGACGTCGTCGACTGGACCGCGACTCCCCGCGGCGCGTCCCGCTCGTGGTTCGACGCCCCGAGCGGACGGCTGGCGACCCTCAGCATGGGGCCCGAGGAGGGCGAGTCGGTGCTGCTCGTGCCCGGCCTGACCGGATCGAAGGAGGACTTCTCGCTCGTCCTGCCGGGCCTCGCGCATGCCGGGCTGCGCGCGCTCAGCTACGACCTCGCGGGCCAGTACGAGTCGGCCGCGGCGGGCCCGGAGCACCTCGTGCCGCCGCGCGCCCGCTACGACTACGACCTGTTCGTCGACGACCTCATCGCGCTGCTCGAGTCCCGCGGCGGCCCGTCGCACGTGCTCGGGTACTCGTTCGCCGGCATCGTCGCGCAGCTCGCGCTCGTGCGACGGCCCGAGCTGTTCTCGAGCCTGACGCTCATGAGCTGCCCGCCCCGGCCCGGCCCGGGCTTCCGCGACGTCCCCGTGGTGGGGCGGTTCAGCGTCGTCGCGAGCAGCCGCGTCAACGCGGCGATCGTGGTGTGGGCGCTGCGCCGCAACGTCGCCCGCGTCCCGCGCTCGCGCATCCGCTTCGTGCGGCAGCGCTTCGGCCTGACCCGGCGCCGATCGGTCACCGACGCCTTCGAGCTCATGCAGCACACGCCCGACGTGCGCGGGATCCTCGCCACCGCGCGCCTGCCGAAGCTCGTCGCGGTGGGCGAGCACGACATCTGGCCGCTCGAGCTGCATCGCCGCTTCGCCGCCGAGATCGGCGCGCGCCTCTCGGTGTACCCGGGCGGGCACAGCCCGTGCGAGACCTCGCCGCTCGAGCTGACCGAGGATCTCCTGCAGCTCATCCGCGGAGCCTGACGTGCGCATCTCCGTCGTGATCCCCGTGCGCGACGACGCGATCGCGCTCGAGGGCTGCCTCGCCGCGCTCGCGCGCCAGTCGCGCGCGCCCGACGAGATCCTGGTCGTCGACAGCGGCAGCAGCGACGGCAGCGCCGAGGTCGCCGCGCGCCACGGCGCGCGCGTGCTCGCGGTGCACGCGCCCGGCATCCCCGGGGCGACCGCCGCCGCGCTCGACGCGGCCGTCGGCGACGTGCTCGCGCGGCTCGACGCCGACACCGTGCCGCCGCCGCAGTGGGTCGGGCGCATCGAGGCGGCGTTCGCCGCCGACCCGCAGCTCGACGCGATCAGCGGGGCCGCGACCTTCTACGGCGGCACGTGGCTCGTGCGGTACCTCGGCCGCAAGAGCCTCACGGTGGGCGACTTCCGGCTGATCGCCGCGCTGCTCGGGCACGCGCCGCTGTACGGCTCGAACTTCGCGATGCGCGCCGACCTCTGGAGGCGGATGCGACTGGCCGTGCACCGCGACCGCGCCGACGTGCACGACGACGTCGACCTGTCGCTGCACCTGCCGCCCGGCAGCGCGGTGCGCTCCGACCCGCAGCTCACCGTCGGCGTCTCGGCCCGATCGTTCACCCGGCCCCGCGGCACGCGCGGCCAGATCGGGATGACGGCTCGCACGCTGCTGGTCACGAGCCGCGAGACGGGCCTCATGCGCCTGCGCCTCGCGTGGTTCCTCGCGGCGCTGCCCACGGGCGCTGCCGCGCGCGGCCCGCTCGGGCGGCTGGAGCGGCGGACGGCGGCGGCGTCGAGACGCGGCTGGCTGCGGCTGCTGCGCCGGTTCCCCCGCCGCTGATGGACCGCGGGGCCCGGGACGATGCCGGGGAGGAAGTGCTGGTGCCGCCTGGGAGAATCGAACTCCCGACCTATTCATTACGAGTGAATCGCTCTGCCGACTGAGCTAAGGCGGCGTGCCGAGGCACGATCATCGAGCATAGCGCATGGCCGGCCTGCGCCACGACCGGCGGGACGGCATCCGCCCTTGACGACCGAGGGCGCCGCGCACCAGGCTCGAGCCATGACGGCGACCGCCTGGCAGCGACGGAGCGGCGAGCCCTCCCCCGACGACCTCGACCGCGTCGACGCGTGGTGGCGCGCGGCGAACTACCTGAGCATCGGGCAGATCTACCTGCTCGAGAACCCGCTCCTGCGGCAGCAGCTCGCGCGCGAGCACATCAAGCCGCAGCTGCTCGGCCACTGGGGCACGACCCCGGGACTCACGTTCCTGCAGGCGCACCTGAACCGCGCCATCCGCGAGCGCCGGCAGCGCACCCTCTTCGTCACCGGGCCCGGCCACGGCGGGCCCGCGGTCGTCGCGGGCGCCTGGCTCGACGGCGTCTACGCCGAGCGCTACCCCGAGGTCGGGGTCGACGAGCGCGGCATGCAGCGGCTCTTCCGGCAGTTCTCGTTCCCCGGCGGCATCCC
Source organism: Agrococcus sediminis (assembly GCF_007923295.1). Classification (GTDB taxonomy): domain Bacteria; phylum Actinomycetota; class Actinomycetes; order Actinomycetales; family Microbacteriaceae; genus Agrococcus; species Agrococcus sediminis. The sequence goes on from NZ_VOIR01000017.1 coordinate 118,696, forward strand.
GAGCCACGCCGCACCCGAGACGCCCGGCTCCATCAACGAGGGCGGCGAGCTCGGCTACTCCCTCGCGCACGCCTACGGCGCCGCGTTCGACGACCCCGACCTGCTGGTCGCGTGCGTCATCGGCGACGGCGAGGCCGAGACCGGTCCGCTCGCGACCGCCTGGCACGGCAACAAGCTGCTCAACCCCGCAGCCGACGGCGCCGTGCTGCCGATCCTGCACCTGAACGGGTGGAAGATCGCGGGCCCGACCCTCCTCGCGCGCATCCCCGAGCACGAGCTCGTCTCGCTCATGCGCGGCTACGGCCACGAGCCGCTCGTCGTCACCGTCGGCTTCGACGACGAGCCGACGCGGGAGGTGCACGCGCGCTTCGCCGCGGTGCTCGACGACGCCCTCGACCGCATCGCGGCGATCAAGGCCGACGCCGCCGCGGGCACGCTCGCCGAGCGGCCCGCGTGGCCGATGATCGTGCTGCGCAGCCCCAAGGGCGGGACCTGCCCCGACGAGGTCGACGGCGAGCGCATCGAGGGCACCTGGCGCGCCCACCAGGTGCCGCTGTCGGGCGTGCGCGACGACGACGGCCACCGCCGCATCCTCGAGGAGTGGATGCGCTCGTACCGACCCGAGGAGCTCTTCGACGAGCGCGGCGCGCCCGCCGCCGCCGTGCGGGCCAACGTGCCGAAGGGCGACCTGCGGATGGCCGCGGAGCCGGCCTCGAACGGCGGCGTGCGGCGCGAGCCGCTGCGCCTCACGGCGATCGGCGGGCACGCGATCGACGTCGCACCCGACGCGCGCGGCGCCGTCGAGGCGCAGGCGACGGCGGTGCTCGGCGAGTGGCTCGCCGAGGTCATCCGCGACAACCCCCGCACGTTCCGCATCTTCGGGCCCGACGAGACCGCATCCAACCGCCTCGCCCCCGCCGTCTACGCCGCCACCGAGCGCCAGTGGAACGCGCGCATCGAGCCCGGCGACGAGCACCTCGCCCTCACCGGTCGCGTGATCGAGGTGCTCAGCGAGCACCAGTGCCAGGGCTGGCTCGAGGGCTACCTGCTCACCGGCCGGCACGGGCTGTTCAACACCTACGAGGCGTTCGCGCACATCGTCGACTCGATGCTCGGCCAGCACGCGAAGTGGCTCGAGTCGGCGATGCACGTGCCGTGGCGCGAGCCGATCGCGAGCCTCAACTACCTGCTCTCGAGCCACGTCTGGCGGCAGGACCACAACGGCTTCAGCCACCAGGACCCGGGCTTCATCGACGTCGCGCTCAACAAGAGTCCCGAGGTCGTGCGCGTGCACCTGCCGTTCGACGCCAACACGCTGCTCGTGACCGCCGACCACTGCCTGCGCTCGACGGGCCGCATCAACCTCGTCGTTGCCGGCAAGCAGCCGGCGCCGCAGTGGCTGAGCATGGCCGAGGCCGAGGAGCACTGCCGTCGCGGGCTCGGCGTGCTGCCGTGGGCGGGCACCGAGCGGGAGGGGTCGGGCCCGGATGCGGTGCTGGCGGCGGCCGGGGACGTCCCGACGCTCGAGGCGCTCGCCGCGGCCGCCATCCTCCGCGAGCGCGCGCCGGCGCTGTCGCTGCGCGTCGTGAACGTCGTCGACCTCGGAAGGCTGCAGCCGCCGGACGTGCACCCGCACGGGCTGCCGGACGACGAGTACGACCGCATCTTCCCGCCCGAGGCGCCGACCGTCTTCGCCTACCACGGCTATCCGTGGCTCATCCACCGCCTCGCGTACCGCCGGGGCCACCACCCGCACCTGCACGTGCACGGCTTCCTCGAGCGCGGCACGACGACGACGCCGTTCGACATGGTGATGATGAACGAGCTCGACCGCTACCGGCTGGCGATCGATGTGCTGCAGCGCGTGCCGGGGCTCGCCGAGGCGCACGCCGGGCTGCTCGACGAGCTCGCCGATGCGCGCGCGAGGGCCCGCGCCCACACGCGCGAGCACGGGGTCGACGTGCCGGAGGTCGCCGACTGGCGCTGGCCGGCGTCGTCGCTCGGCAGCTGAGCGCCGGACCGCCTCAGGGTCCGGCCCGCCTCAGCAGTCGATCTGTCCGGCCGGCGCGACGCCGTCGAGGAAGTACTCGTTCACCGGCCGGTCGACGCAGTCGTTGCCGCCGAAGTACTGCCCGTGGCCCTCCGCGTCGACCGAGATGAGCACGCCCGACTCGAGCATCGCCGCGAGGTCGACCGACTGCTGGTACGGCGTCGCCGGGTCGTTGATGCCGCCGATCACGATGATCGGCTCGGCGCCCGGCGCGGTGATCTCGTGCGGCTCGCGCGTCGCCTCGAAGGGCCACGCGGCGCAGCTGCCGAGCCCCACGAAGTCGGGCCCGAGCGTCGGCGCCGCGGCCATGATCTGCTCGGCGTTCGCGCGCACCTCGTCGAAGTCGGTGACCGGCGGGTAGTCGAGGCAGTTGACCGCGATGAGCGTCTCGAGCGAGTTGTCCTCGAAGGAGCCGTCCGGGCGCACGCCGTAGTACGCGTCGGCCTGCGCGAACGCGGTCTCGCCGCGGCCCGCCGCGACGTCGGCGATCACCTGGCGCAGCGTCTCCCACTGCGCGTCGCTGTAGAGGTTGGCGGCGATCGCGGTGAAGAACGCGCCGGAGCCGAGCTGGCGGCCGTCGGCGACCTCGATCGGGTCGGCGTCGATCGCGTCGAGCAGGGCGCGCGTCTGCTGCAGCGCATCCTCCTTCGACCCCTGGAAGGGGCAGTCGCGCTGCTGCAGGCAGTCGGTGACGAAGTTGCCGTACGCGAGCTCGAAGCCGGCCGCCTGGTAGAGCGTGCCCTCGAAGTCGGTCGAGTCGGGCGCGACCGCCGCGTCGAGCACCATGCGGCCGACGTTCTCGGGGAACAGGTCGGCGTAGGTCGAGCCGATGAGCGTGCCGTACGAGACGCCGAGGTAGTTGAGGCGCTCCTCGCCCAGCAGCGCCCGCAGCAGGTCGAGGTCGCTCGCGACCTGCTCGGTGCCGATGTGCTGCAGGTAGTCGCCGGTGTGCTCGAGGCATGCGTCGCCCAGCCACTGCGCCGACTCGAGCTGCTGCTCGAGGTCCTCGTCGCTGAGCGGCTCGGGTGCGGGGCCCGGCGGGATCTCCCACAGCCAGTCGTAGAGCTCCTGCGGGTCGTCGTAGCAGGAGATGGGCGTCGAGCCGCCGACCCCGCGGGGGTCGAAGCCGACGAGGTCGTAGTGTTCGCGCACATCCGGGTGCAGCAGGTAGTCGGCGTAGCTCTGCACGTACTCCACGCCGGATGCGCCGGGGCCGCCGGGGTTGTAGAGGATCGCGCCGCGGCGCTCGCCGGTCGCGGGCGCCACGGTGACGGCGAGCTCGATCGACTCCTCGCCCGCGCTGAACCAGTCCATCGGCGCGGTGACGGTGCCGCACCAGTTGGCGCCGCAGTCCTGCCAGTCGACGTCCTGACCGAAGTAGGGCTCGAGCTCGGGCGCGACGGCCTCGCCGGTGGGGCTCCACAGCGGCTCGTCGCTCGCGCCGGGCGTGCCGGAGGTGCCGGGCGTGCTCGGGCTGCCGGGCAGCGGCGGCGGCAGGATGACGCAGCCCGTGAGGGCGAGCCCGGTGGCGGCGACGACGGCCAGTGCGGTGAGGCCGCGGCGGCGGAGGCGATGCATGCTCACACCGTATTGCCCGAGCCTGTGGCCGGGGCCTGTCAGCGGCGCTGCGCCGCCCGCGCGGCGCGCACGAGCATCGCCTCGAGCGCCAGCAGCGGCGGCACGTTGGCCTCGATGCGCTCGCGGGCGATGCGGATCTGGTCGAGCACGTCGATCACGGCTGCGCGCTCGAGGTAGTCGGCCGCGGCCTGCACCGTCGGGCGCATCGCCTCGTTGACGAGCTCGCGCCCGACGCCGAGCTGCGTCATGAGGATGTCGCGGTAGAGCGACAGCAGGTCGACGAGGATGCGGTCGACGCCGTCGCGCATGCCGCGCTTCGCGCGCTGCTTCTGGGCGTCGTCGAGCTCCTTCAGCTGGCGGCGCAGCTGCGGCGGCACGGTGCCGCCCGGCTCGATGCCGAGCTGGCGCAGCGCCTGCGCGCGCTCGGCCTCGTCGCGCTCGGCCGAGAGCGCGTCGGCGTCGGCCGTCGCGATCTCGACGTATCGGGCCGCGGCGAGCACGGCCGAGGCCGCCGTCGACACCCGCATCGCGATCTGCAGCGTCTCGGCCCGGCGGGCCCGCGCCTCGTCGCTCGTCGCGAGCCGCCGCGCCATGCCGATGTGGCTCTGCGCCTCGCGCGCCGCGCGCTCGGCGACCGCGGGGTCGACCCCGTCGCGCTCGACGAGCAGGCGGGCGACGTCGGCCGGGTCGGGCACCTGCAGCGTGAGGGTGCGCACGCGCGAGCGGATCGTCGGCAGCAGGTCTGCCTCGCTGGGCGCGCAGAGGATCCAGACGGTCTCGGGCGGCGGCTCCTCCAGTGCCTTGAGCAGCGCGTTGGAGGTGCGCTCGGCCATCCGGTCGGCGTCCTCGACCACCACCACGCGGTAGCGCGCGGTCGAGGGTGCGAGCGATGCGCGCTGCACCACGGCGCGGGCCTGCGCGATGGTGATGAGCACGCCCTCGGTCGAGAGCGTCACGAGGTCGGGATGGGTGCGCGCCTCGACGAGGGTCGCCACCTCCGGCTCGATGCCGGTCGGCGCAGACAGCAGCGCCGCGGCGAAGGCGTAGGCGAGGTTGGAGCGGCCCGATCCGGGCGGGCCCGTGAGCAGCCAGGCGTGGGTCATCGCGCCGTGGGCGTCGCCCGGCTGCTCGGCCGCGGCGCGACGCAGCTGCTCGACCGCATCCGCCTGGCCGACGATCTCGCTCCAGCCGCCCGTCATCCGCTCCCCCTCAGTGGTGCGCGTCGAGCATCGCACGCACGAGCGACACGACGCTCGCGTGCACCTCGTCGGGGGTGCCGGATGCGTCGACGACGGCGAAGCGGTCGGGCTCGGCCGCGGCGAGCCCCAGGTAGGCCTCGCGCACGCGCCGCGCGAAGTCGAGCCCCGTCTCCTCGAGCCGGTCGTACGGCGCGTGCTCGCGCGCGGCCATCCGCTCGCGCCCCGCCTCGGGCTCGATGTCGAGCAGGATCGTGAGATCCGGAAGCAGCCCGTCGACGGCCCACAGCGACAGGTCGCGCACCTGCTGGCCGTCGAGCTCGCGGCCGGCGCCCTGGTAGGCGACCGAGGAGTCGAGGTAGCGGTCCTGCACGACGACGCCGCCGCGCTCGAGCGCGGGCCGCACGAGCGTCGCGACGTGCTGCGCGCGGTCTGCGGCGTACAGCAGCGCCTCGGCGCGCGGCGCGACGTGCCCCTCGGTGTGCTGCACGAGCCGGCGGATCTCGACGCCGAGCTCGGTGCCGCCGGGCTCGCGCGTGCGCACGACCGTGCGGCCGCGCTCCTCGAGCCACGCCTGCAGCATCGCCGCCTGCGTCGACTTGCCGGAGCCGTCGCCGCCCTCGAGCGTGATGAAGGCGCCGGTCACTGCTCCGCCGCGGGCTTCTTCGCCGCCGGCTTCTTCGCGGCCGGCTTCTTGGCAGCCGGCTTCTTGGCGGCGGGCTTCTTGGCGGCCGTCTTCCGCACCGGCTTCTTGGTCGGGCCCTTCTCGCGCTTCAGCTGCAGCAGCTCGATCGCGCGCTCGAAGGTGATCGCCTCGACGTCCTCGCCGCGCGGGATGGTCGCGTTCGTCTCGCCGTCGGTCACGTAGGGGCCGAAGCGGCCGTCGCGCACCTTTACCGGCTTGCCCGAGACCGGGTCGGCGTCGAACTCCTTGAGCGCCGACGCGGCGCGCCGGGCGCCGTACTTCGGCTGCGCGAAGCGCTCGACCGCCTGCTCGAGCGTGATCGAGAAGATCTGGTCCTCCTCGTCGAGCGAGCGGGTGTCCTCGCCCTTCGACAGGAACGGCCCGTAGCGGCCCGGCCGCGCGGTGATCCCGACGCCCGACTCCGGGTCGACGCCGACGACCCGCGGCAGCGAGAGCAGCTTGAGCGCGGTCTCGAGGTCGACCGACTCCGGCTCCATCGCCTTGAAGAGGGATGCGCGGCGCGGCTTGGGCGCGGCCTTCCCCTTCTTCGGGGCGACGGGCTTGCCCTCGTCGTCGAGCTCGACCGGCAGCGCCTCCTCGATGTAGGGCCCGAAGCGGCCGTTCTTCACGACCACGTCGAGGCCCGTCTCCGGGTGCTGCCCGAGCACGCGGTCCTGCACGGGCTCGGCGGCGAAGAGCTCCTCCGCCTTCTCGGGCGTGAGCTGGTCGGGCGTGAGGTCCTCGGGCAGGTTGGCGCGCTTCGTCTCGCCGTCGGGGCCGGTGCCCTCGAGGTAGGGGCCGTACTGGCCCACGCGCAGCGTGACGCCCTCGGCCACCGGGATCGAGTTGACGGCGCGCGCGTCGATGTCGCCGAGGTTCTCGACGGTCGACTTCAGGCCGGGCCGCTCGTCGCTGCCGAAGTAGAAGCGCTGCAGCCACTCCTGCCGGTCGAGCTCGCCGTCGGCGATGCGGTCGAGGTCGGCGAGCATCTCGGCGGTGAAGTCGTAGTCGACGTAGTCGCCGAGGTTGTCCTCGAGCAGCTTGATGGTCGAGAACGCGATCCAGTTCGGCACGAGCGCGCCGCCGCGCTGCGTGACGAAGCCGCGGCGCACGATCGTGTCGATGATCGAGGCGTAGGTGGAGGGCCGGCCGATCTCGAGCTCCTCGAGCGCCTTCACGAGGCTCGCCTCGGTGTAGCGCGGCGGAGGCGTGGTCACGTGCTCCTTGCGCTCGAGCTCCGCGAGGTCGACGCGGTCGCCGCCCTTGACGTCGGGCAGCGTGCCCTCGGCCTCGGCGTCATCGGCGTAGCGCGAGGCGTCCTTGCCCTCCTCGTACGCCTGCAGGAAGCCCGGCTCGGTGATGACGGTGCCGGATGCGGTGAACTCGGCGACGCCGCGGGCCGTCTTCTCGGACGCGATGGTGATGGTCGCGGTCTGCCCGGTCGCGTCGATCATCTGGCTCGCGACGGTGCGCTTCCAGATGAGCTCGTACAGCCGGTGCTCGTTGGGCGTCATCGACGCCTTGACCTCGCTCGGGGTGCGGAACGCCTCGCCGGAGGGGCGGATTGCCTCGTGCGCCTCCTGCGCCGACTTCGACTTGCCGGCGTAGTGGCGCGCGGCCTGCGGCACCGAGCCGGGGCCGTAGAGGCTGGTGGCCTGCGCGCGCGCTGCGGCGATCGCCTGCGACGACAGCGAGGGCGAGTCGGTGCGCATGTAGGTGATGTAGCCCTGCTCGTAGAGCGACTGCGCCACCGACATGGTCTGCTTCGCCGAGAGCTTGAGCTTGCGGCCCGCCTCCTGCTGCAGCGTCGACGTCGTGAACGGCGCCGACGGGCGGCGGCGGTACGGCTTCGACTCGACCCCGGCGACCGCGAAGGCGGTCTGCTCGAGCTCGGTCGCGAGCGACTCGGCCGCCTCCGCGTCGAGGATCGTGCGCACGCCCTTGATCTGGCCCCGGTCGTCGAAGTCGCTGCCGGTCGCGACGCGGGCGCCGTCGAGGCGCACGAGGCGCGCGCCGAAGCGCGACCCCTCGGCCTCGAACTGCGCGGTCAGGCTCCAGTAGCCGGCGGCGACGAACGCCATGCGCTCGCGCTCGCGGTCGACGATGAGGCGGGCGGTCGGCGACTGCACGCGGCCGGCCGACAGGCCCTGCCGCACCTTGCGCCACAGCACCGGGCTCACCTCGTAGCCGTAGAGGCGGTCGAGGATGCGACGGGTCTCCTGGGCGTCGACGAGCGGCATGTTGAGCTCGCGCATCGAGTCCTTCGCCTGCTCGATCGCGTCCTTCGTGATCTCGTGGAACACCATCCGCTTGACCGGCACCTTCGGCTGCAGCACCTCGAGCAGGTGCCACGCGATGGCCTCGCCCTCGCGGTCCTCATCCGTCGCCAGGATGAGCTCGTCGGCGTCCTTGAGCGCGCGCTTCAGCTCGGCGACGGTCTTCTTCTTCTCGTCGCTGACGACGTAGTAGGGGGCGAAGCCGTGGTCGACGTCGACGGCGAACTTGCCGTACGACCCCTTCTTCAGGTCTGCGGGCAGGTCGCGCGGGCTGACGAGGTCGCGGATGTGGCCGACGGAGGCCAGCACCTGGTATCCCTCGCCGAGGTACCGCTCGATCGTCTTGCCCTTCGCCGGGGACTCCACGATGACGAGCTTCTTGCCCATGCTCACGCTCACTGCTCTTCTTGGGGGATGGTGCGCCCGACCGGGCCACGCCTCGACACAATACACACGGTGTCATGGTGCTCCCCAGGTCGGCGGTCCGGCGACGGCAGAGCCGGATGCGCGCCACGGGCCGACCGGGACGACAGCCGTCACGCGCGCGTCGAGCCCGTCGAGCGCGCACGCCTCGAGCCGTGCGCCGCTCGCCGCGGCGACCGCTTGCGCGAGCGCGCACGGCGCGCCGTCGGCGAAGCCGGAGCGCGCATCGGCTGCCGCGAGCGCGGCCGCCTCCGCCGCGGCCGCCGCCCGCGCCTGCGCGATCGACGCGGTGCCCACGCCGACGACGAGCAGCGCCAGCAGCAGCGCGGCGCACGCCACCGCGAGCGCGAGCGCGGCGCCGGCGCCCCGTTCCTCCGCCCACCGCGAGCGCATCTACCGGCCGCCGCCGTGCGCGCAGCTGCTCGCCCGCAGCGTCAGCGCGCCGCCGAGCGCCTCGCGCGCGAGCACGGCGCAGACGAGCTCCCCTCGCGCCTCGATGCGCAGCGCGGCGCCGTCGGCGTAGAGCGCCGGGTCGTCGCCGCGCCCCGCCGCCCGCGCCGCCGCGCCCGCCGACTGCTCGAGCCCGACCTGGGCCGCTGCCGCCGACACCGCAGCGACCGCGAGGCCGATGGCGAGCACTGCGGCCGGCAGCGCCGCGGCGAGCTCGGCCGTCACCGCGCCGAGCTCGCCGCGGCGGTCGCTGCCGGGTGCCACCTACTGCACCGTCAGGGCTCGCTGCACCATGTCGGTGAGGATCCCGCGCACCTCGTCGGAGCGCAGGATCACCACCAGCAGCCCGGCGAAGCCCACCGCCGCCATCGTCGCGATGACGTACTCGGCGGTCGCCGCGCCGTCCTCCTCCTGCACCAGCCTGTCGAGCATCCGCATGCTCGCCTCCTTCCCTCGGGGAGCCCCAAGGGTGCGCCAGATGCGGGTGCGGGCGTGCGGCGATCGAGCCGCCCTGTGGAGGAGCGGCTCGATCGGGATGCTGCGGGCGACCCGGTCAGGGGTCGCCGACGGGCCTCAGCGCCGGCGCTGCTGCGGGCGGATGGGCACCGTCGCCACGATCGGGTGCGGGGCGCTGCCGAACGAGGCGGCGAGCGCGGCGAACCAGTTGACGATGGACTCGAAGAGGTTGCGCATGCCCCGACCGTAGGCGCCCGACCTGTCCGCCCCCTAGGTGAGCGGGGTGAGGGCGCCGGTGAGCATCGACGCGATGAGCGGCACGATCACGAGCAGCGAGAAGGCCGGCAGCACGCACGCGCCGAGCGGCAGCGACAGCTGCACTGCGGCTCGCTGCGCCCGCGCCTCGGCCTCGAGCCGCGCGCGGATGCGCGCCGCCTGCGCCTCGGCCAGCAGCAGTCCGCGCACCGGCACGCCCGCGCGACGCGCGAGCGCGAGCGCCGCGTCGACCTCCGCCCAGCCGCCGGCGGCCACCCCGGCATCCGCGAGCGCGGCCTCCGCCGCGGCGCGGGCGCGATCGGTCGCGCCGCCGCCCGCGAGCGCGACGGCGACCAGGTCGAGCGCCAGCCCGGGGGCCGCCTCGCCGCGGGCCGCGCGGCGCACGATCGCCCGCGACCAGGCCCACGCCGCCACCAGCAGCGCCGCGCCCAGGAGCATCGACCAGGTGCCGACCCCGCCGCTCGTCGCCGCGCCGACGACATCGAGCCCGAGCGCGAGGCCGAAGCCGATGCCGACGATCGGCAGCGCCATCACCAGCCGGGCCGTCGCGCGGGGCCCGGCGAGCGCCGCCTCGAGCGCCCGCGACTGCACCGCCTGCTCGCGCAGCAGCCCGGCGAGGCGCTCGAGCGTCGGCGCGGTCGGCGCACCCGTCTTGCGCGCGAGCGCGAGCACCGCGGCGACCGTGCCGCGCGCGCCGCCCGTCTGCGCGTCGACCGCCGACGCATCCGTGCCGAGCACCGACCACGCGCGATCGATCGGCAGGCCGCCCGCGACGAGCGCCGCGAGCCGGTGCACGGTCGCGGCAGCCTCCTCCTGCGCCGCAGCGGTCATCGACGACGCACCGCCAGCCGATCGCCCTCGAGCACGAGCGACCCGATCGCCGCCACGCGGCGCACGGGCGCCCCCGCGACCGCCGCGCGCTCGATGTGCAGCACCGCGTCGATCGCGCTGACCGCCTGCCGCGCGAGCGCCGCGGGGCCGAGGCCCGCGAGCGCGCCGAGCGCCTCCAGCCTCGCCGGCACGTCGTCGAGCGAGTTCGCGTGCAGCGTGCCCGCGCCGCCGTCGTGGCCCGTGTTGAGCGCCGACAGCAGCTCGCGCACCTCGGCGCCGCGGCACTCTCCGAGCACGAGCCGATCGGGCCGCATGCGCAGCGCCTCGCGCACGAGCTGCTCGAGCCCGATCGCGCCCGCCCCCTCCGCGTTCGCCTGCCGCGCCTCGAGCGCCACGACGTGCGGATGCTGGATGCGCAGCTCGGCGACGTCCTCGATCGTCACGACGCGCTCGCCCGCCCCCGCCTCCGAGAGCATCGCGCCGAGCAGCGTGGTCTTGCCCGAGCCGCCGGCGCCCGAGACGAGCACGTTCGCGCGCCGGGCGACGAGCCCGCGCACCTCGGCGAGCGGCACGAGCGCGAAGGCGCCCGCCGCGTCGAGCTCGGCGAGCGTCAGCGAGCGCACGCGCGGCAGCCGGATCGACAGCTGCGCGCCCGCGACCGCGACGGGCGGCAGCACCGCGTGCACGCGGATGCCGTCGTGCAGGCGCACGTCGACGCACGGCGTCGCCTCGTCGACGTGGCGCCCGCCCGCCGCGACGAGCGCGACCGCGAGCGCACGGGCGCGCTCCGGCTCGAGCCGCAGCGCCGCGGCCTCGGCGCCCCGACCGCGATCGACCCACACCTGCCCGCCCGTGACGAACACATCCGTCACCGCCGCCTCCGCCACGAGCGGCGCGAGCTCGCCGAACTCGCGCAGCGTGCCGCCGTCGGCCGCCGTGCGCGCCGGGTCGCGCGTGCTCGGGCGCGGGGCGCCGGCGACGAAGGGGATCCCGGTGGCGCGCTGCTGCATGGGCGCACGCTACGGGCGGCGAGCGCCGCGCGGGGACCGCCGCCGGGCGGCTGTGGAGAGGGCGACCGCGCCGCAACGAGGGAGGCGGCGCCCACCTGGGGGGAGGGGACGCCGCCGCAGGGAGGCGGATGGGGATCCACCGGTCACCTGCTGGTGCCGGCAGGGCCGGCGTCGCCATCGTAGGCTTCCGAGCGCGCGCCGGGCGGCGCAACACGGCGCAACCTCGCGCCGCGCCCTCGCTAGGCTCGCAGCGACGAGGAAGTCTGGAGGACCCGTGTCGGACCACATCGACCACCTGCTCACCGAGACCCGCCGGTTCGCGCCCCCCGAGGCGCTCGCGAGCGAGTCCGCGACGGACGCCGCGCTCTACGAGCGGGCCGCCGACGACCGGCTCGGCTTCTGGGCCGAGCAGGCGCGCGAGCTGCAGTGGGAGACGCCCTTCACCGAGGTGCTCGACTGGCAGCCGCCGCACGCGCGGTGGTTCCACGACGGCACCCTCAACGTCGCCGTCAACTGCCTCGACCGGCACGTCGACGCCGGGCACGGCGACCGCGTCGCGCTGCACTGGGAGGGCGAGCCCGGCGACCGCCGCACCATCACGTACGGCGAGATGACCGCAGAGGTCAAGCGGCTCGCGAACGTGCTCACCTCGCTCGGCGTGCGGGCGGGCGACCGCGTCGCCATCTACCTGCCGATGCTGCCGGAGGCGGTCGCCGCGATGCTCGCGTGCGCCCGCATCGGCGCCGTGCACACCGCCGTCTTCGGCGGCTTCAGCCCCTCCAACCTCCGCGGCCGCATCGACGACGCCGGCGCGAAGCTCGTCATCACCACCGACGGCGGGCACCGCAAGGGCAAGGTGTTCCCGCTGAAGCCGACGGTCGACGAGGCGCTCCGCGAGCCCGGCCACGGCGTCACGAACGTGCTCGTCGTGCGGCGCGGCGAGAACGAGATCGACTGGGTCGACGGCCGCGACGTCTGGTACCACGAGGCGATGGCCGACGCCGAGCCCGAGCACGAGGCCGAGGCGTTCCCCGCCGAGCACCCGCTCTTCATCCTCTACACCTCCGGCACGACGGGGCGCCCGAAGGGCATCCTGCACACGAGCGCCGGCTACCTCGCGCAGACCTCGTTCACGCACCGCCACGTGTTCGACCTGAAGCCCGAGACCGACGTCTACTGGTGCACGGCCGACATCGGCTGGGTCACCGGCCACAGCTACATCGTCTACGGCCCGATGGCCAACGGCACCACGCAGGTGATGCACGAGGGCACGTTCGACACCCCCACGCCCGAGCGCCCGTGGCAGATCATCGAGCGCTACGGCGTGACCATCTTCTACACCGCCCCCACGGCCATCCGCACCTTCATGAAGCTCGGCCGCCAGCACACGCATTCGAGCGACCTGTCGAGCCTGCGCGTGCTCGGCACGGTCGGCGAGCCCATCAACCCGGAGGCCTGGATCTGGTACCGCGACGTCGTCGGCGGCGGCACGACCCCGGTGATGGACACGTGGTGGCAGACCGAGACCGGCGCGATCATGATCTCGGGACTCGCGTCGGTGACGACGCTGAAGCCGGGCAGCGCGCAGGTGCCGATCCCCGGCATCGAGATCGACGTGGTCGACGACTCGGGCGCATCCGTCGACGACGGCGACGGCGGCCTGCTCGTCGTGACGAGCCCGTGGCCGTCGATGCTGCGCACCATCTGGGGCGATGACGAGCGCTACCGCGAGACCTACTGGGAGAAGTTCGGCGACCGCTACTTCGCCGGCGACGGCGCCCGCAAGGACGAGGACGGCGAGATCTGGCTGCTCGGCCGCGTCGACGACGTCATGAACGTGTCGGGCCACCGGCTCTCGACCGCCGAGATCGAGTCGTCGCTCGTCGCGCACGAGGGCGTCGCCGAGTCGGCGGTGGTCGGGGCGACGGATGCGACGACGGGCCAGGCGGTCGTGGCGTTCGTGATCCTGAAGGAGAGCGCCGCGCACCACCCCGTCGAAGAGGCCGAGCGCATCCTCCGCCAGCACGTGGCATCCGACATCGGCGCGATCGCGCGGTCACGCCAGGTGTTCATCGTGCCCGACCTGCCGAAGACGCGCTCCGGCAAGATCATGCGGCGGCTGCTGCGCGACCTCGCCGAGGGCCGCGACCTCGGCGACACGACGACGCTCGCCGACCAGTCGGTGGTGGAGGCCATCCAGTCGCAGCTGCGCTGACGCGCCGCCCCGCGCCGCAGATGTAGGGCGAGTTGCGCTGGATGCGCCCGCATGGCAGCCGTTGGCCCTGCATCTGCGGTGGCCTGCTCGGCGGGCGCGCCGGCGCGGCGCGGCTAGGCGAACTCGGCGATGACCTCGACCTCGACCGGGGCGCCGAGCGGCAGCTCGGCCACGCCGACGGCGCTGCGCGCGTGGCGGCCCGCGTCGCCGAAGATCTCGCCGAGCAGGTTGCTCGCGCCGTTGATCACGCCCGGCTGGCCGTGGAAGCCCTCGGCCGAGGCGACGAATCCGACCACCTTCACGATGCGGGTGATGCGGTCGAGCGAGCCGATCTCGGCGTCGATCGCCGCGAGCGCGTTGAGCGCGCACTGGCGCGCGTCGGCGGTGGCCTCGTCGGCCGACACCTCGGCGCCGACCTTGCCCGTGCGCGGCAGCGCGCCGTCGACCATCGGCAGCTGGCCGGAGGTGAAGACCAGGCGGCCGCTCGAGACGGCCGGGATGTAGGAGGCGACGGGCGGCACGACCGCGGGCAGCTCGAAGCCGAGCTCGCGGATGCGCTCGGCGACGCTCACGCGGAGGCCTCGATCGGGCGCTTCAGGAACGCGACGAGGCCGCCCTCAGGGCCGTTCGCGACGTGCACGAGCTCCCATCCGTCGGCGCCCCAGGTGTTCAGGATCGCCGTCTCTCGGTGGATGAGCAGCGGCGTCGTCGCATACTCCCAGGTCGTCTTCGCCATCGTGCGTGGTCCCCTGCCCTCATAGGTTGGTCGCGTACCCTCGTATGCTATGGCCGCATCACGACACAAGCCAGGAAGCCTGCTCGCCTCGCTCCTGGGACTCATCGGTTTCAGCGCGATCGCCGGGATCCTCGTCTCGGCGACGCTGACGCCGGCGCTCGCGGTCGCCTCGAGCACCGCGAACAGCGGCCTCGACATCTTCGAGAGCCTGCCCTCGTACGCGCAGATCAACCAGCAGGCCGAGCGCAACCGCATCTACGGCCTGCGCGACGGCCAGCCGGTCGAGATCGCCCAGTTCTACGCCCAGGACCGCCAGGTGCTGCGCTGGCAGCAGGTGCCGCGCAACACCGTCGAGGCGCTCGTCGCGGGCGAGGACCGCCGCTTCTACTCGCACGGCGGCGTCGACGCGCCGTCGGTCATCCGCGCCGGCCTCTCGCAGGTCGGCTTCGGCGGCGAGTCCGGCGCCTCGACCCTCACGATGCAGCTCGTGCGCCAGCAGATCGCCATGGACGCGTTCATCCGCGGCGACCAGGAGACCTACGAGCAGCAGTACCAGGAGAGCTACCAGCGCAAGCTCGCCGAGATGCGGCTCGCGATCGGCCTCGAGCAGCGCTACACGAAGAACGAGGTGGTGCTCGCCTACCTCAACATCGCCAACTTCGGCGGCAACGTCTACGGCATCCAGGCCGGCGCGCAGCGCATCTTCAACAAGCCCGCCTCCGAGCTGACGATCGCCGAGTCGGCCGCGCTCATCGCGACGGTGCAGAACCCGTCGATCCGCAACCTGTTCAACGCCGAGAACTGGGAGCGCAACCAGGAGCGGCGCGATTTCATCATCAACCGGATGGCCGCCGACGGCTACATCACGGCGGAGCAGCGCGACGAGGCGCTCGCGACGCCGGTCGACGAGGAGTTCGTCGACATCCAGCCCGCGAACAACGGCTGCATCGCCGGCTACGACTCGGCGCGCTTCTTCTGCGACTACGTGCAGCGCGTGCTCGCCCAGGACCAGGTGGACGGCCACTACATCCTCGGCGCATCCGAGGAGGACAACGCCGCCGCGCTCTTCCAGGGCGGCTACCGCATCTACACGTCGATCGATCTCGGCCTCAACGACTCGGTGCAGGCGCTGCTCGACCAGAACGTGCCGAACACCGAGACCCGCTGGCAGTCCGGCGGCGCGGTGACCCAGCTCGAGGTCGGCACCGGGCGCATCCTGACGATGGCGCAGAACAAGGACTACTTCAACGGCGACGGCGCACCGCCGACCGCGAGCGCGGTGAACTTCAACGCCGACTACGCGCACGGCCGCTCCGGCGGCTTCCAGCCGGGCTCCGGGTTCAAGATCTTCACGCTCGCCCAGTGGATCATCGACGGCCACTCGGTCGACGAGCAGATCGACGCGACGCGCGAGGAGTGGCCGCTGGGCGCCTTCCGCGCCGAGTGCACGGGCCTCGTCTCCGAGCCGTGGGACCCGCAGAACAACGAGGGCCAGGAGTACGCCCGCATGACGCCGACCGAGATCATGGTCAACTCGGTCAACACCGGCATCGCCCGCATGGCGAGCCAGATGGACCTGTGCGACATCCACCAGACCGCCGCGAACATGGGCGTCGTGCCCGCCGACGGCAGCGACTGGCAGATCTTCGCGCCGGCCGTGATCGGCTCGGGCTCGAACGTGACGCCGATGGGCATGGCCTCGGCCTTCGCCACGATCGCGAACGGCGGCGTCTACTGCCGCCCGATCGCGATCGACCGGATCGTGGCGCGCGACGGCTCCGAGGTGCAGCCTCCCGGCCAGGACTGCCAGCAGGCCATCACGCCCGAGGTGGCGTCGGTGCTGCAGGCCACCCTCGAGACGGTCACCGAGCGCAACCCGATCAACAACCCGCCCGGCACCACGCCCGTCATCTCGAAGACGGGCACGACGAACGGCGTCGTGCAGACCTGGGTGAACGGCGCGAGCCCTGAGATCGCGACCTCCGTCTGGGTCGGCAACATCGTCGGCAACTACTCGCTCGAGGAGCGCTGGAACGTGCGCTCGACGATCTTCCGCGGCGCGATGGCCGAGGGCATCGCGCGCTACCCGGGCGGCGAGTTCCTCTCCCCCGACGCCGACACGCTGCGCGGCAATGCGAGCCAGCTGCCGGATGTCTCGGGCCAGTCGGTCGAGGCCGCCACGGCCGCGCTCGAGGGCGCCGGGTACACAGTGCAGGTCTCCGACCCGATCGACGGCCTGCAGGCAGAGGGGCTCGTCGAGTACACGGCGCCCGGCGCCGGCTCGCTCGTGACCACCTCGACGCCGATCATCCTCTA
Source organism: Agrococcus sediminis (assembly GCF_007923295.1). Taxonomy (GTDB): domain Bacteria; phylum Actinomycetota; class Actinomycetes; order Actinomycetales; family Microbacteriaceae; genus Agrococcus; species Agrococcus sediminis. The sequence goes on from NZ_VOIR01000017.1 coordinate 135,194, forward strand.
CCCGTCGAACGGCGGGCTCGCCGAGGGCGACGCGGAGGAGACCGCGCCGCCCGCCGACCCGGCCGCCCAGATGTGGCCGGACCTCGTGGCGAGCTCGCTCGCCGACGCCCGCACGACGCTCTCGGGCGCAGGGTTCGACCCGGCGCTGCTGCAGATCACCTGGCAGGACCACGGCGAGGCCAATCTCTGCACGGTGCTCGCGCAGAACCCGCTGCCCGACACCCCGGGCGAGCCCGACGACCCGATCTCGGTCGTCGTGGGCACGAACGCCTCCGGGGGCGACCCTGGCTGCTAGCCGCGCGGTCGGCGCGGTCGTCGGCGGCGTGCTCGCCGCCGGCGCCGCGGTCGCCGCGTACGCCACAGCCGTCGAGCCGCGCGCGTTCCGCATCCGCTCCGAGACGCTGCGCATCCTGCCCGCCGGCGCGCGCCCGATCACGCTGCTGCACCTCGCCGACATCCACCTCGCGCCCTGGCAGGAGACGAAGCTCGACTGGCTCGAGGGCCTGGCGACGCTCGAGCCCGACCTGATCGTCAACACCGGCGACAGCCTCGGGCACCGCGCCGCGCTGCCGGTGCTGGCGGATGCGCTGCGCGTGTTCCAGGGCGTGCCCGGCTTCTTCGTCCACGGGTCGAACGACGTCTACGGCCCCGAACTGAAGAACCCGCTCCGCTACTTCCGCGGGCCGTCGAGCGTCTCGGGCGAGTCGCGCGTCGAGCGCCTCGACATCCACGGGCTCGAGCGCGCGTACGAGGACCTCGGCTGGCTGAGCCTCAACAACACCGCCCGCGCCATCGAGGTGCGCGGCACTACCATCGCCGGCTTCGGCGTCTCGGACGCGCACCGGCACTGGGACCGGCTCGACGAGACCGAGGGCGCGCTCTCGCGCATGCGGCGGGCGCTCGGCGACGCCCCCCGCGCGACGCTGGGCGTGACGCACGCGCCATACCGCCGCATCCTCGACGCCTTCGTCGACCTCGGCGCCGACGCGATCCTCGCGGGCCACACGCACGGCGGCCAGGTGCGCGTGCCCGGCGGGCACGCGATCGTCACGAACTGCGACATCCCGCGCGAGCAGGCGTCGGGGTTGAGCGAGTGGGCCCACGGCGGCCGCTCCGTGCCGCTCACGGTGTCGCAGGGCATCGGCTCGTCGATCTTCGCCCCGTTCCGGCTCGGCACGCCGCCGGAGGCGGTCGTCGTGTCGCTCCTGCCGCGCGACATCGGGTAGACTGGCGAGGTTGCACAGCCGGGGACGCGTTCCCGGCGGAGCACCGGGGTGTGGCGCAGCTTGGTAGCGCGCGTCGTTCGGGACGACGAGGTCGCAGGTTCAAATCCTGTCACCCCGACTTGAGGCAGAAGGGCTCAATGCGGCGAAGCCGCGTTGAGCCCTTCTGCATCAAGGTCGAGTAGCGCGCACAGCGCGCGTACCGAGACCTGGCGGCTGGGCTGGCGAGCGCTCTCGTCTCGATACGCCGCCTGCGGCGGCTACTCGACGAGCGAAGGCGGCGGCTGCTCGACGAGCGGCGGCGGCGGCTACTCGACGAGCGGAGCGGGAGCGCCCAGCCGTCCGCCCGACTCCTCCAGGTAGCACGTGGCGCACAGCGACTCGTAGGTGACGGCCTCGCCGTCGATCGCGACCTGGTCGCCGTCGAAGACGAAGCGGTCGCCGACCTTGCGGCCGTTGAAGAGCGCCTTGCGGCCGCACCGGCAGATGGTCTTCAGCTCCTCGAGCGAGTGCGCCAGCTCGAGCAGCCGCGCCGAGCCGGGGAACGCGTGCGTCAGGAAGTCGGTGCGGATGCCGTAGGCGAGCACGGGCACGCCGCGCTCGACGGCGATGCGCAGCAGCTCGTCGACCTGCTCGGGCCGCAGGAACTGCGCTTCGTCGACGAGCAGGCACGCGACGGGCTCGGGGCGCTCGGCGGCGGCCGCCTCGAACGCATCCAGCACCGAGTCCTGCGGTGCGACGAGGAAGTCGACCGCGCGGGTGACGCCGAGCCGCGAGACGACGTCGCGCTCGCCCTTCGTGTCGGTGGCGGGCTTCGCGAGCAGCACGCGCTGCCCGCGCTCCTCGTAGTTGAACGCCGCCTGCAGGAGCCCGGTGGACTTGCCGGAGTTCATCGCCCCGTAGCGGAAGTACAGCTTCGCCACGGCTAGAGCAGGCCGTCTTCTTCTGCGCGGTTGATGAGCTCGGCGCGACGGCCGGCGGGCCGGTCGACGGCCGCGTACTTGGCGCGCACGCGCCGCAGGAAGGTCTTGGCGGTCTCGTAGCCGACGCCCATCTCGGCCGCGACCTGCACGGTCGTCAGGCCCTGCACGTAGTGCGTGAGCGCCCGCCGCTCCCCCGGCGACAGGCGAGGGCGCCGCTCGGCGGGCTCGTCGGTCCAGCTCGTGGTGCGGCGCCGCGTGGGTCGGCGCACCGCCGCGACCTGCTCGGCCACCGCCTCGGCGGGCTCGCCGAGCGGCACGATCGCGGCGCCGAGGCCCTCGAGCGCCCGCCGCAGGGTCGTGTCGACGTCGGCGTGCACGACGACGAGCGCGCCTGCGGCGACGCCCGTGCGCGCGTGCGCGAGCATGGTCCTGCCGGGCTCCTCGGCGAGCACGACCACGTCGCCAGGGAACCCCGGGTCGACGACGAGGTTGGCGAACCGCGACGAGATCGCGGTCAGGGTGAGCGCCTCGTCGGCGTCGATCGCGTCGCGCAGCGCGTCCCTCTGCTCGCTGCCCGCGACCGCGCTGACGCGGCGCAGCGTCCCCGCGTCGGGGGACTCGGTCATGGACATCGGTCTGCCTCTAGTCGCTAGGCGGTGCCGCTGCCCGCGGCAGCGGTCTGGAGCTCGGGCGCGGACTCGGGGACGAGGCGCAGCACGCGAGCGGTGCGCTCGAGGCTCTCCCGCGCGGCCACCGGGTCGTCGTTCAGCCGCGTGCCGTAGCTGGGGATGAGCTCGCGGATCGTCTCGCGCCACTGCGGCATGCGCTCCGGGAAGCAGCGCTCGAAGATCGTCAGCATGATGTGGACGGCGGTGGATGCGCCGGGCGATGCGCCGAGCAGGCCGGCGATCGTGCCGTCCGCACCCGTCACGACCTCGGTGCCGAACTGCAGCACGCCGCCCTTGTCGGGGTCGCGCTTCATGACCTGCACGCGCTGGCCGGCGGTGATGAGGCGCCAGTCCTCGTCGCGCGCGTTCGGCATGAACTCGCGCAGCGCCTCGAGGCGCTTCGCGCGGGACGCGAAGACCTCGCCGAACAGATAGCCGACCAGGTCGAGGTTGGCGAGGCCAGCGCGGATCATCGGGTACAGGTTGTGGCCCTTGATCGTCTCGAACATGTCGGTGTACGAGCCGGTCTTCAGGTACTTGGGGCTGAAGCCCGCGTAGGGGCCGAACAGCAGGCTCGCCTCGCCGTCGACGAGGCGCGTGTCGAGGTGCGGCACCGACATCGGCGGGGCGCCGACGCTCGCCTTGCCGTAGACCTTGGCGTTGTGGCGCGCGACGACCTCGGGGTTGTCGGTGCGCAGGAACGCACCGGTGATGGGGAACCCGGCGAAGCCCTTCGCCTCGGGGATGCCCGACTTCTGCAGCAGCTTGAGCGCGCCGCCGCCGCCGCCGACGAAGACGAACCGCGCGATCGCCTCGTTGGTGCTGAGGCCCACCTCGCGGCGCAGCTTCAGCCGCCAGGTGCCGTCGTCGAGCCGCTTGAGCCCGGTGACGGTGGTGTCGGTGTGCACGACCGCGCCGTCCGCCTGCAGGCGGTCGAAGAGCATCCGGGTCAGGGCGCCGAAGTCGACGTCGGTGCCGTCGGTCGAGCGGGTCGCGGCGATGCGCTGCGACTTCTTGCGACCGGGGATGAGCGTGGGCGTCCAGGCGCGGATGACCTCGGGGTCCTCGGTGTACTCCATGCCGGCGAAGAGCGGCTCGTCCTTCAGCAGCTCCCAGCGGCGGCGCAGGTAGTCGACGTTGTCGTCGCCCCAGACGAGGGTCATGTGCGGCGTCGGCGAGATGAAGCCGGAGGGGTCGGGCAGCGTGCCGTCCTCGACGAACGACGCCCAGAGCTGGCGGGAGAGCTGGAACTGCTCGTTGATGTCGATCGCCTTCGCGGCGGTCATCGAGCCGTCGGGGCCCTCGGGCATGTAGTTGAGCTCGCAGAGGGCGGCGTGACCGGTGCCGGCGTTGTTCCACGGGCCGGATGACTCCTGGCCGACCTCGGGCAGGCGCTCGAAGACGCGGATCGTCCACGAGGGCTCGAGGCGGTGGAGGAGGGCGCCGAGCGTCGCGCTCATGATCCCTCCGCCGATGAGGGCCACGTCGATCGTCTTCGTCACCCTTCGATTCTAGGACGTCCTCCATGGACGCTCGACCCAGATCGTGCGCATCGCCAGGTTCCCAGGCCTAGCATGGGCGCGTCACCATCCGGCGAGAGGAGCGACCATGGGAATCCTGGACGACGCGAAGGACAAGCTCGGCGACGCGGCCGAGTGGGTCAAGGACAAGGCCGAGAACCTGGGCGAGCAGGCGCAGGGCGCCGGGCAGACGCTCGGCGAGAAGGCCGCCGACGCGCGCCACTGGGCCGAGTCGAAGCTGGGCGGCGACAGCGGCGAGCCGCAGCGCTTCGCCGGCGGCGCCGCTGAGGAGCGCACCGCCGACGGCGGCAGCTTCGCCACGGAGTGGGTGGATGCGTCGACCGACCAGGCGGCGGACGCACCGCAGGCCGAGCCGTCGGCGGAGGCGTCGCACGGCGGCGACCACCCCCAGCACCCCGCGGCCTGAGCCGGTCGACGACGGAGGGCGGCGCCGATCGGCGCCGCCCTCCTCCGTTCCGCTCTGGTCAGCCGAGGCGCTGGGCGACGAGCTCCGCCAGCTGCACCGCGTTCAGCGCAGCGCCCTTGCGGAGGTTGTCGTTGGCGACGAACAGGACGAGTCCGCGGCCGGGCTCCGCTGACTGGTCGGCGCGGATGCGGCCGACCAGTGAGGCGTCGGCGCCGGCCGCCTGCAGCGGCGTCGGCACGTCGACGAGCTCGACGCCGGGCGCCTGCTCGAGGAGCGCTCGCGCCTGCTCGGGCGAGAGGTCGCGCTCGAACTCGGCGTGGATCGCGAGCGAGTGACCGGTGAAGACCGGCACCCGCACGCACGTGCCGGCGACGCGCAGCTCGGGGCGCTCGAGGATCTTGCGCGACTCGTTGCGCAGCTTCTGCTCCTCGTCGGTCTCGCCCGAGCCGTCGTCGACGAGCGAGCCGGCGAGCGGCAGCACGTTGTGCGCGATCGGCTGGGTGTAGACCCCCGGCTCGCCGAGGTCGATTGCGCCGCCGTCGTGCGTGAGCCGCTCCGGGTGCTGGCCGGCGGCGCGCACGAGCTGACCGCGCAGCTCCTCTACGCCGGCGAGGCCGGAGCCGGAGACCGCCTGGTAGGTGGCGACGACGAGCCGCTCGAGGCCCGCTGCGAGGTCGAGCGGCTTGAGCACGGGCATCGCGGCCATCGTCGTGCAGTTCGGGTTCGCGATGATCCCCTTCACGGCACCGGTGATCGCGTGCGGGTTGACCTCGGAGACCACGAGCGGCACCTCCGGGTCCATCCGCCAGGCCGACGAGTTGTCGATGACGACGACCCCGGCCTCCGCGAAGCGCGGCGCCAGCCGGCGCGACGTGGCGCCGCCGGCGGAGAAGATTGCGACGTCGAGGCCGCTCGGATCGGCTGTCTCGGCGTCCTCGATCGTGATCGAGCGGCCCTGGACCTCGATCGCGCGGCCGGCGGAGCGGGCGGACGCGAACAGCCGCAGCTCGTCGATCGGCACGGCGCGGTCGGCGAGCAGCCGCAGCACGACGCCGCCGACCTGGCCGGTCGCGCCGACGACGCCCAGGCGCAGCGGGCGCGCGGGCCCGGCCTCGTCGCTCAGGCGCCGGATCATCGCCCGGTCCCCGCGTGCACGACAGCCTCCTGGTCGCCGTCGAGCTCGAACGCCGAGTGCACGACGCGCACGGCCTCGATCAGCTGGTCGGCGCGGGTGACGACCGAGATGCGGATCTCGGAGGTGGAGATCATCTCGATGTTGATGCCCGCATCCGACAGCGCCCGGAACAGCCGCGCCGAGACGCCCGCGTTCGTGCGCATGCCGGCGCCGACGAGCGCCAGCTTGCCGATCTGGTCGTCGTGCTGGATCGACTCGAAGCCGACCTCGGCGCGATGCGCCTCGAGCGCCTGCAGCACGCTGCCGGCCTCCTCCTTCGGCAGGGTGAAGGAGATGTCGGTGCGACCGGTCGCCGCCTCGGACACGTTCTGCACGATCATGTCGACGTTCGCGCCGGACTCGGCCACGATCGTGAAGATCCGCGCCGCGGTGCCGGGCACGTCGGGCACCCCGACGACCGTGACCTTGGCCTCGGACAGGTCGTGGGCGACGCCGACGATCATCGGCTCTTCCATGGTGGACCCCGCTCTCTCTGGGTCGTAGACGATGGTGCCGTCGTCGTTCGTGAACGACGATCGGACGTGGAGGGTGACGCCGTGCCGGCGGGCGTACTCGACGCTGCGGATGTGCAGCACCTTGGCGCCGGCGGCGGCGAGCTCGAGCATCTCCTCGCTCGTGACGCGGGCGATGCGGCGGGCGCGCGGGACGACCCGCGGGTCGGCGGTGAACACGCCGTCGACATCCGTGTAGATCTCGCACACGTCGGCCTCGAGCGCGGCGGCGAGCGCGACCGCGGAGGTGTCGGAGCCGCCGCGGCCGAGCGTGGTGATGTCGCCGGTGACCTTGTTGAAGCCGGCGAAGCCCTGCACGATCGCGATCTGCCCGGCGTCGAGCGCCTGGCGCACGCGGCCGGGCGTCACCGAGACGATGCGGGCGGAGCCGTGCCGGTCGTCGGTGAGCATGCCGGCCTGGCTGCCGGTGAACGACACGGCCTCGGCGCCCTGCGACTTGATCGCCATCGCGAGCAGCGCCATGGAGATGCGCTCGCCGGCGGTGAGGAGCATGTCGAGCTCGCGACCGCCCGCGGGGAGGTTCGGCACGACGGCGTGGGCGAGGTCGAGCAGCTCGTCGGTGGTGTCGCCCATCGCGGAGACGACCACGACGACGTCGTCGCCGCGCTTCCTCGTCTCGACGATGCGCTTCGCGACACGCTTGATGCTCTCGGCGTCGGCCACGCTCGACCCGCCGAACTTCTGCACGATGAGGCTCACGCCGCTCCCCAGGTCCCGGAACACCCCAGTCTAGGCGGCGGGCGCATGCCCTCGGCGTCGACGCCTCGCCACGGTCTCGCGACGCGAGCGGCCTCCGACCGCGCGCTCCTCGACCTTGTGAGCCCTCCGCTCACCTCGAGGATGAGCGCTGCGGGCTCAACGCTCTACCGTGCGGCGGCCCTCAAACGCCCGGCCGAGCGTCATCTCGTCGGCGAACTCGAGATCGCCGCCGACGGGCAGCCCGCTCGCGAGCCGCGACACCCGCACGCCGAGCGGCAGGAGGGTGCGGATGAGGTAGGTCGCGGTGGCCTCGCCCTCGACGTTGGGGTCGGTGGCGATGATGACCTCCTCCACCGCGGCGTCCTGCAGCCGGGTCATGAGCGACGCGACGCGCAGCTGGTCGGGGCCGACGCCCTGCATCGGGTTGAGCGCGCCGCCGAGCACGTGGTACAGCCCGCGGTACTCGCGGGTGCGCTCGATGGCGACGACGTCCTTCGGCTCCTCGACGACGCAGATCGTCGTCGGCACCCGGCGAGGGTCGCGGCAGATCGCGCAGCGCTCCTCCTCGCCGATGTTGCCGCAGACGACGCAGAAGCGCACGCGCTCGCGCACCGTCTGGAGGATCGTCGCGAGCCGGTCGACGTCGAAGGTCTCGGTCTGGATGATGTGGAACGCGATGCGCTGCGCCGACTTCGGTCCGACGCCGGGCAGCCTCCCGAGCTCGTCGATGAGGTCCTGGACGATGCCGTCGTACACCTAGCGCTCCCCTCGCACCCGCGGGCGCTCCTCGATCAGCTCGGCTCCGAGCTCCTCCCGCACGACCGCCTCGCCGTAGCGCGCGGCCTGCGAAGCCGAGAGCGCGGGCTCGGGCGCCGGCGCGGAGCGCGCGAGCTCGGCGAGCGACGGCCCGGTCGGAGCCGCCCTCTGCTGCTCGACCGGCGCGGGCTCGGCCGCGACCGGGGCGTCGGGCGCGGAGACGAAGGAGAAGGGGTCGGGCTCCGGCTGGTCGGGCAGGCCCTGCTCCGGGAGGTCCTCTGGCGGCGCCTCCGCGTCGCTCGGGATCGTCGCGACGGCCCAGCCGGTGACCGGCTCCGCGGCGGCCGCTGCCGCCGCGATCTCTGGCTTCGCGCGGCGGGCAGGCGCCACCGCGACCGAGGCGTCGGGCCGGAGCGCGGGTGAGGGCGCGGCGGCCGGAGCGGGTGCGTGCGCGGCCGGGGCGCGGCCTCGGTGCGCCTCCTCGCCGCCTGCCGGAGCGGCAGGCTCGGACGCGCGGCGCGAGCCCTGACGCGTGCGCGGCACGTACCGCACGTCGAAGCCGAGCAGCTCGCGGATGGCGGTGCGCAGCGCGTCGGCGACGCTCGGACGCGTGCCCTGGGGCTGCTTGAAGCGCTCGACGTCGGCCTCCGACTGGAAGCCGAGCACGAGCACGTCGCCGTCCCGCAGGTCGATCGGCGTGAGGGTCGTCGCGACCATCCACGCCGAGCGGTGCTGGTCGGCGAGCAGCTGCAGCACCTCGTCCCAGGCGTCGCGCAGCTGGCCGAACGTGATCGCCTCCGCCGACGCCGCGACCTGCGGCGCAGGAGCAGCCGGCGTCGGCGCGGGCGCGCTCGCCGCAGGCGTCCGCACGGGCGGGACCGCGGCCGGAGCGGGCGCGGGGGCGCTCGCAGGCGGGGCGGGTGCCGATGCGGGCGCGGCCCTCGGCGCAGCAGCGGGTGCGGGCGCGGCCTTCGGCCTCGACGCGGGCGCGGACTTCGGCGGCGCCGGGGCGGGCGCGGATGCGGTGGCAGGCGGTGGCGCGGCGGCCGGCGCTGCGGGTGCGGGCGTCGCGCCGTCGAGCCGCTGCTCGAGGCGCTCGACGCGCGCGAGGGTGCCGACCTCGGGGTCGCCGCTCTCGGGCACCAGCAGGCGCGCGGCCATCAGCTCGAGGTGGAGCCGCGGGCTCGTGGCGCCCGCCATGTCGGTGAGCGCCTTCGCGACGATGTCGGCGGCGCGGGAGAGCTCGGTCGCGCCGAAGCCGCCCGCCTGCTCGACGAGCGTGGCGAGCTCGTCCTCGGGGACGCCGTGCAGGATCGCGGCGGGGTCGCTGGCCGCGTGCGCGACGATCAGGTCGCGCAGCCGCTCGAGCAGGTCCTCGACGAAGCGGCGCGGGTCCTGGCCTGTCTGCACGACGCGGTCGATCGACGCGAACAGCCTCGGCGCATCCGCCGCCGAGAGCGCGGCGACGATCTCGTCGAGCAGCTCGCCGTGCGTGAAGCCCAGCAGCGCGACCGCGTGCTCGTAGGTGACGCCGCCCTCGGAGCCCGCGATGAGCTGGTCGAGCAGGCTCAGGGTGTCGCGCGCGGAGCCGCCGCCGGCGCGCACCACGAGCGGCAGCACACCGGGCGCGACCTCGACGCCCTCCTGGGCGCACAGCTGCTGCACGTACTCGAGCATCGGCGCCGGCGCGATGAGCCGGAAGGGGTAGTGGTGCGTGCGCGAGCGGATCGTGCCGATGACCTTCTCGGGCTCGGTCGTCGCGAAGATGAACTTGATGTGCTCGGGCGGCTCCTCGACGATCTTGAGCAGCGCGTTGAAGCCGCCCGAGGTCACCATGTGCGCCTCGTCGATGATGAAGACCTTGTAGCGGTCGCGGCTCGGCGCGAAGGTGGCGCGCTCGCGCAGGTCGCGGGCGTCGTCGACGCCGCCGTGGCTCGCCGCGTCGATCTCGACGACGTCGAGCGAGCCGCCGCCGTCGCGGCCCAGCTCGACGCACGAGTCGCAGACGCCGCACGGCTCGGGCGTGGGGCCCTCGGCGCAGTTGAGGCAGCGGGCGAGGATGCGCGCGCTCGTGGTCTTGCCGCAGCCGCGGGGGCCCGAGAAGAGGTAGGCGTGGTTCACGCGGTCGGCGCGCAGCGCCGTGCGCAGCGGGTCGGTGACGTGCGCCTGCCCGATGAGCTCGGAGAACGACTCCGGCCGATAGCGGCGGTAGAGGGCGGCGACCATGCGACCCAGGCTACTTCCCGCCGGTGACGTGCCGCGCCGAGCCCGGACATGCAGGACTCCCCGCGCACCCGCCAGAGCCCGGTTGCCCTTGCTTCGTCTCCGACCTGGGGGATTTGGCCTGGATGGCGCCACGCGGGGAGCCGCATCCATCGTACCCAACGCGCGGCACCGGTGCGACGCAGGTGGGCGCCGGTACCGTGTCGGCATGCTTCCCGCGACGGGCAACCCGTTCGACCTCGCCTTCGGCCTGCCGCTGCACCCGCTCGCGGTGCACGTGCCCGTCGTGCTGCTGCCGCTCGGCGCGCTCGGCCTGCTGCTCGTCCTCGCCATGCCGCGCTGGCGGGCGTCGCTCGCCTGGCCCGTCGTCGGCGTGCTCGGCATCGCCGCCGCGGGCGCGCTCGTGGCGAAGCTCTCGGGCGAGGCGCTCGCCGCCAGGGTCGGCTCCCCCGGCCAGCACGAGCAGCTCGGCAACTGGCTGCTCGCGACCGCCGCGACGCTCTTCGCCGCCGCCCTCGCGTGGTGGCTGTGGCAGCGGCGGCTCACCCGCGCCCGGCGCTCGTCGGGCATCATCGGGCTGCTGAGCGGCATCGTGCTGGCGGCGGTCGCGCTCGGCGCGCTCATCATCGCGGTGCTCACCGGCCACACGGGCGCCACCGCCGTCTGGCAGGACCGCGTCGCGGGCATCGCCCCGAGCGCGGAGCCGGAGCCGGCGGTGGGCCCGACCCCGTCCGCGGGCGAGGACGGCATCTCGATCGGCGACGTCGCGGGGCACGACGACTCCGCCTCCTGCTGGGTCGCGATCGACGGCACCGTCTACGACCTCACGGAGTGGGTGACCGAGCACCCCGGCGGCCCCGACCGCATCCTCGGCATCTGCGGCACCGACGCGACCGAGGACTTCGCCGCGCAGCACGAGGGCATGGAGCTGCCCGCCGAGCGCCTGGCGCAGTTCGAGGTCGGCGAGCTCGCCGACCGCTGAGCCGGTCGTCAGGGGGCGTCGACCAGCGCCGCGACCTGCCGCGCGATCTCGAGCTCCTCGTTCGTCGGCACGACCCAGACCTCGATCGGCGAGCCGTCGGCCGAGACGCGGCGCTCGCCGCGGCCGCGGTTGCGCTCGGGGTCGAGCACGATGCCGAGCCCCTCGAGCCCCTCGAGCGCGATCTCGCGCACGCGCGCGGCGTTCTCGCCGATGCCCGCGGTGAAGGCGATCGCGTCGGTGCGGCCGAGGTGCGCGAGGTAGGCGCCGACGGTGCCGCGCAGGCGGTGCCCGACGATCTCGAGCGCCTCGACCGCCCGGCCGATCCCCGCATCCGCCGCCTGCAGCACGTCGCGCATGTCGCCCGTGCCGGTCATGCCCAGCAGGCCCGATCGCTTGTTCAGCAGCGTGTCGATCTCGTCGACCGACATGCCGGCGACGCGATGGAGGTGGAAGACGACGCCCGGGTCGATGTCGCCGGAGCGCGTGCCCATCACGAGGCCCGCGAGCGGCGTCATGCCCATCGAGGTCTCGATGCTCCTGCCCCCGCGCACCGCGGTCGCCGAGGCGCCGTTGCCGAGGTGCAGCACGATGCTGTTGACCTCGTCGAGCGGCCTGCCGAGCAGCTCGGCCATGCGGCGCGAGACGTACTGGTGGCTCGTGCCGTGGAACCCGTACTTGCGCACGCGGTGCTCGGCGGCGACCCGCTCCTCGATCGCGTAACGGTGCGCCGCCGGCGGGATCGTGAGGTGGAACGCGGTGTCGAAGACCGCGACGTGCGGCAGGCCGGGGAACGTCGCACGGGCCGAGCGGATGCCCTGGAGGTTCGCGGGGTTGTGGAGCGGGGCGAGCGGGGCGAGGTCCTCGATCTGCTGCTGCACGTCGTCGTCGACCCGCACCGCGCGGTCGAAGCGCGCGCCGCCCTGCACGACGCGGTGCCCGACGCCGACGAGCCCGGCCCGCTCGAGGTCGGGACCGTGCCGCTCGAACTGCCGCAGCACCCATCCGAACGCCTTCTCGTGATCCGGGATGACGCGCTGCTCGACGACGGGCTCGCTGCCGGGCACCTCGTGCTTGGCCTCGCCGGTGGTCTCGCCGATGCGCTCGATCAGGCCGCTCGCGAGCGCGCGGCCCGCGTCGACGTCGACCAGCTGGTACTTGAGGCTCGACGAGCCGGCGTTGATGACGAAGACGGAGCGCGTCATGCCTGCGCTCCCGGTGCCTGCGCCCCCGAGGCCTGCGCCTGGATCGCGGTGATCGCGATCGTGTTCACGATGTCGCTCACGAGCGCACCGCGGGAGAGGTCGTTGACGGGCTTGTTGAGCCCCTGCAGGACGGGGCCGATCGCGAGCGCGCCCGCCGAGCGCTGCACCGCCTTGTAGGTGTTGTTGCCGGTGTTGAGGTCGGGGAAGACGAAGACCGTCGCCCGCCCGGCCACCTGCGAGTCGGGCATCTTCTTGCTCGCGACCGCCGCATCCGCCGCCGCGTCGTACTGGATCGGGCCCTCGACCGGCAGCTCGGGGGCCCGCTCGCGCACGAGCTGCGTCGCGGCCCGCACGCGGTCGACCTCGGCGCCGGTGCCCGACTCCCCCGTCGAGTAGGACAGCATCGCCACGCGCGGCTCGATGCCGAACTCGCGCGCCGTCTGCGCCGAGGAGATGGCGATGTCGGCGAGCTCCTCGACGGTGGGCTCCGGGATGACGGCGCAGTCGCCGTAGACGAGCACCCGGTCGGCGAGGGCCATGAGGAACACGCTCGAGACGACCGAGACCCCCGGCTTCGTCTTGATGGTCTCGAAGGACGGCTTGATCGTGTGCGCGGTCGTGTGGGCGGCGCCGGACACCATGCCGTCGGCGTCGCCCAGGTGCACCATGAGCGTGCCGAAGTAGCTGACGTCGAGCAGCCGCTCCATCGCCTGCTCGATCGAGACGCCCTTGTGCGCGCGCAGCCGCTGGTACTCGGCCGCGTAGCGGGGCCGCAGCTCGGCGTCGTCGGTCGCGACGATGCGGGCGCCCGACAGGTCGAGGCCGAGGGCCGCCGCGCGCTGGCGGATGGACGCCTCGTCGCCGAGGATCGTCAGCCGGGCGATGCCCCGCGCGAGGACGGTGGATGCGGCCTGCAGGATGCGGTCGTCGTCGCCCTCCGGCAGCACGATGTGCCGCACGTCGGCGCGCGCCCGCTCGATGAGGCTGTGCTCGAAGATGAGCGGCGTGACGACGTCGGTCGTCGCGACCTCGAGGCGCTCGAGCAGCGCCGCGGCGTCGACGTGCTGCTCGAACAGGGCGAGCGCCGCGTCGCGCTTGCGCTGCGTGCCGTCGATGAGCGAGCCGCGCGTGCCGGCGATGCGCCGCGCCGTCTCGTAGGTGCCGTGCGGGTTGGCGCCGATCGGCAGGTCGAGGTCGAGGCCGTCGAGGAGGCGCTGCACGGCGGGGTGCAGCTCGAAGCCGCCGTTGAGGATGATGCCGGCGATCGACGGGAAGGTGTCGGACTGCTGCGCGAGCAGGGTGCCGACCACGACGTCGGAGCGGTCGCCGGGCATGACGAGGATGCCGCCCTCGATGAGCCGCTCGAGCACGTGCTCCATCGACATGCCCGCCACCACCGTGCCGAGCGACTCGCGCGACAGGAGCCCCGGGTCGCCGCGCAGCAGGGTCGCGTCGACGGCGCGGAAGAGCGAGCCGACGCTGGGCGCGCTCAGCAGCGCGTCCTCCGGGATCGACCACATGGGCACCCCGGCCGGCACCGCCCCGGCCATCGCCGCCGGGATCTCGCCCATCGCCGAGGGGTCGGCGCGGTTGACGACGACGCCGGCGATGGATGCGTGGGCCTGGGCCAGCTCGGCGGTCGTCACCTCGGCGAGCTGCCGCAGCTGGTCGGCCGTGCGGGGCGCGTCGGTCTCGGGGTCGCGACCGCCGAGCACGAGGAGCACGGAGGCGCCGAGGTTGGCCGCGACGCGCGCGTTGAAGCCGAGCTCGGTGGGGCTGCCGACGTCGGTGTAGTCGGAGCCGACGATGACGATCGCGTCGAAGCGCTCGTCGATGCGGTGGTAGCGGTCGACGATCGTCGAGAGCGCGGCCTCGGCATCCTCGTGGACCGCGGCGTAGGTCGTGCCGATCGCCTCGTCGTAGTCGAGCTCGACCGCGTCGTGCGCGAGCAGCAGCTCGAGCACGCCGTCGCGCTCCTCCTCGGAGCGGGCGACGGGGCGGAAGACGCCGACGCGCTCGACCCTCCTGCCGAGGGCGTCGAGCAGGCCGAGCGCCACGATCGACTTGCCTGCGTGGCCCTCCGGGGAGGCGATGACGATGCGGGTCGGCACCCCTCCACGCTAGTGCCATGCGTCCGGGAGGTCACGAAAAGGTAACGCTTCCTCGACACTCTTCCTCCGACCACAGCGCGCCCATAGATTCAGGCACATCTGCCCCCCACTTCACCGGGGGCTTCGTCCTGAACGAAGGATCACCTTGTGAGCACACTGAACTCGAAGCGTGTGCGCCTTCGCAGCGGCATCGCACTCACCACCGCCCTCGCGCTCAGCGCGGGGGCGTCGGTGCTTGGTGCGGCCGCAGCGAGCGCTGCTCCGCCTCAACCCCCCATCGACACGAGCGGCTTCGACAGCGGCCGCTACATCGTCGTCCTCGAGGACGACGCGATGTCGACCTACCGCGGCGGCCTGCCCAACCTGGCGCGCACCGCACCGCTCGGCACCGACGACATCGACGTCGACTCGGCAGCAGCGAACGCGTACGCCGCGCACCTCGAGACCCAGCAGGCCGAGGTCGCATCGGGGATCGGCGCGCAGATCGCGACGAACCTGACGGTGACGATGAACGGCTTCGTCGCCGATCTGTCGGCCGAGCAGGCGCTCGAGCTGGCGCGCGACTCGCGCGTCTCGCAGATCTTCCCCGACGAGATGCTCCAGATCCAGGCGAGCCCCGCCAACGAGTACCTCGACCTCGAGGGCCTCTGGTCGCAGGTCGGCGGCGTCGACGAGGCCGGCGCCGGCGTGGTCGTCGGCGTGCTCGACACGGGCATCGCGCCCGAGAACCCGCTCTTCGCGGGCGAGCCGCTCGGCACGACCCCGGGCGCGGAGCCCTACCTCGACGGCGACGCGATCGTCTTCGACAAGGGCGACGGCAGCCAGTTCGTCGGCGCGTGCGAGACGGGCTCGCAGTTCACGGCCGAGGACTGCTCGACCAAGATCATCACGGCCCGCTACTACGTCGACGGCTTCGGCGCCGACAACATCGGCACCGAGACGCAGGAGCCCGGCGAGTACCTCTCGCCGCGCGACGGCGACGGCCACGGCTCGCACACCGCCTCCACGGCGGCGGGCAACGCCGAGGTCGCCGTGACCTCCGCCGGCGGCGCCGACCTGGGCACCATGTCGGGCGTCGCGCCCGAGGCGCGCATCGCCGCGTACAAGGTGTGCTGGTCCGGCACCGACCCGTCGAGCACCGACGACGACGGCTGCGCGACGAGCGACTCGGTCGCCGCGATCGAGCAGGCCGTCATCGACGGCGTCGACGTCATCAACTTCTCCATCGGCGGCGGCGCAGCGACCTCGGTCGCGACGGCCACCGACGTGGCGTTCCTGGGTGCTGCGGCAGCCGGCGTCTTCGTGTCGGTCTCGGCCGGCAACTCGGGCCCCGGTGCGTCGACGCTCGACCACGCCGCCCCCTGGTACACCACAGTCGCCGCGGCGAGCATCCCGAACTACGAGGCCACCGTCGTCCTGCCGGGCGACGAGCGCGTCCCGGGCGGCTCCATCACGGTGCCCATGGAGGAGGGCGCTCCGGAGATCTCCGGACCGTTCATCTACGCCGGCGACATCGCCGCCGACGGCCAGGACCCGGCTGAGGCCGCGCTCTGCCTCCCCGGCACGCTCGACGCCGCCGAGGCCGACGGAGCCATCGTGCTCTGCGACCGCGGCGTCAACGCGCGCGTCGAGAAGTCGCAGGTCGTCGCCGACGCCGGCGGCATCGCCGCGGTGCTCGTCAACGTCACGCCCGGCTCGATCGACCTCGACGACCACGTGATCCCGACGATCCACGTCGACGCGCAGTACCGCGACCAGCTCCTGGCCGCTGCGCAGACGCCCGGCACGGTCGTCTCGTTCGAGGCCGGCAACACCTCGGGCATCGAGACCGTCGCGCCCGTCGTGGCCGGCTTCTCGTCCCGCGGCCCGGCCCTCGCCGAGGGCAGCGACGTCATCAAGCCCGACGTGGCATCCCCCGGTGTCGGCATCATCGCCGCCGGCCCCAACCCCGCCGACGGCGAGCCGACCTACCGGATGCTCTCGGGCACCTCGATGGCCGCGCCGCACGTGGCGGGCCTCGGCGCGATCTACCTCGGTGCGCACCCGAACGCCTCGCCCGCCGAGGTCAAGAGCGCGCTGATGACGACCGCGACCGACACCCGCAACCTCGACGGCTCGGTCTCGACCGACCCGTGGGCGCAGGGCGCCGGCTTCGTGAACACGCAGTCGATGCTCGACGCGGGCCTCGTGTACGAGAACGGCACGGCCGACTGGTTCGGCTACCTGCGCGGGCTCGGCTACGTGCTGCCCGACTCGTGGGTGGGCACCCCGATGGACCCGAGCGACCTCAACATCGCCTCGATCGCCGTCGGCTCGCTCGCGGGCACGCAGACGGTGACGCGCACGGTGACGGCCCTCGAGGCCGGCTCGTACGCGGTGTCGACGTCCGGCATGTCCGGCATCGACGTCGCGGTGTCGCCGTCCACGCTCGAGTTCACCGAGGCGGGCCAGTCGCTCTCCTACGAGGTGACCTTCACCACGGCCGGCGCTGAGCTCGGCGCGTGGACGTCGGGCTTCCTCACCTGGACCAGCTCGGAGCACACCGTCCGCTCGCCGCTCGCGGTGAAGCCGGTCGCGGTGGCCGCCCCGGAGTGGGTCGAGGGCATGGGCACCGTCGGCCAGACCCCCGTCTCGGGCATCTCGGGCATCGACGGCTCGATCCCGCTCGAGGCGAACGGCCTGGCTCCGTTCCAGCTGCTGGGAGCCGACGGCGGCGACGCCGGCGACTACTTCCAGTACGTCGTGGAGATCCCGGAGGGCGAGATCGCGCACTACTTCTCGCTCGACGCCGAGGACGACACGGCCGACCACGACCTGTACGTGCTGCGACTGAACGACGCCGGCACGCCGGTCGAGCAGTTCACGGCTGCGACCGGGTCGGCGGACGAGACGCTGCTGCTGGAGGACCCGCAGGCGGGCACCTACGTGGCGATCGCCGAGGTCTGGGCGACCGGCGAGGCCGGCGCGCCGAGCAACTTCGAGCTCGACCACGTCGCCGTCGGCACGGGCCAGCAGGAGGGCTCGTTCCGCACGGAGCCGACGTCCATCGACGACACCGTCGGCGGGCACTTCACCTACACGGCCATGTGGAACGGCCTCGACACCAATGCCGAGTACCTCGGCGTGGTGGGCTACGGCGGCACCGACGTGCGCACCTTCGTCCACGTGACGACCGGTGACCTGACGATGCCGACGCCGGAGCGCCTCGAGGGCGACGACCGCTACGAGACCGCGGTCGCGATCTCGCAGCACGGCTTCCCGGAGGGCGCTGACGTCGTGTACGTCGCCAGCGGCCAGAAGTTCCCGGACGGCCTCGCCGCTGCCCCCGCCGCTGCCCGTGAGGGCGGACCGCTGCTGCTGACGCAGGGCGGCGCGCTGCCCGACGTCGTGGCCGAGGAGATCGAGCGCCTGTCGCCCGAGCGCATCGTGATCGTGGGCGGCGAGCCCTCGGTCGCGCCCGCGGTCGCCGACGAGCTCGAGGGCCTGGCCGGCACGGTCGACCGCGTGGGCGGTGCGGACCGGTACGAGACGAGCCGCCTGATCGCGCAGTACGCCTTCGAGGAGGGTTCGGCGAACGCGTTCGTCGCGACCGGCCGCAACTACCCCGACGCCCTGTCGGCGGGCGCGGCAGCCGGTTCGATCGACGCTCCGATCCTGCTGGTTGACGGCCTCCGGGACGGCGCGGATGACGCGTCCGTCGCAGAGCTCGACCGCCTCGGCGCGGAGAACGTGTACCTGCTCGGAGACCAGAACTCGATGTCGAACGGCATCGAGCTGGACTTCGACCTGCTGGGTCTCGTCGTCCACCGCTTCGCAGGCTCGGACCGCTACCAGACGGCGGTGCTCGTGAACCAGGAGATGTTCGACGGCCCCGTGCCGGCGATGTACCTGGCCAGCGGGCAGAAGTTCCCGGATGCCCTGAGCGCCTCGGCGCTCGCGGCCGCCGAGGGCTCGCCGCTGTACCTGGCGAAGCCGACCTGCATCAACTCGGCGATCGTGACGGAGAGCCTGCGGCTGGGACAGCCGCCGGTCTTCCTGCTCGGCAGCGAGGCGACCCTGTCGTCCGCCGTCGAGGAGTACGCGATCTGCCCGTAGCAGCGCAGTGAGGGAGGGGGCGGGGACTTCGGTCCTCGCCCCCTTCTCGCTCCGCTAGGATCGCTAGGTCGGCCGTTCGCGGCCGGCTCAGGAGGATTCGCCTAGTGGCCTATGGCGCACGCTTGGAAAGCGTGTTGGGTGCAAGCCCTCGGGGGTTCGAATCCCCCATCCTCCGCCCTTGTGATGAGTCGCGACATAGGTCTCACCTGAGTCGCGACATGTGTCACGAAGAGAGAGCCCCTGGCCATCGGCCGGGGGCTCTTCTCGTGTTGCGCCAGTAGCTGCGTGCCGGGTCGATGGTGTTGG
>NZ_VOIR01000018.1 GCF_007923295.1 Agrococcus sediminis
GCTGCGGCACCGCTGGGCCGACCGCGCCGACGTCGAGTTCGCCGGCCGCGACCGCATCGACCTCGCCGACCCGGCGGCGCTCGAGGGCATCCGCTGGTCGGGCTACGACACGATCGTGAACGCCGCCGGCTACACGGCGGTGGATGCGGCCGAGACCGACGAGGGACGCCGCGACGCGTGGTCGGTCAACGCCGTCGCCCCCGCCCGGCTCGCCGCGATCGCCGCCGAGCACGGGCTCACGCTCGTGCACGTCTCGAGCGACTACGTCTACGCCGACCGCGAGGGCGAGCGCCGCGAGGACGACCCGCTCGGCCCGCTCGGCGTGTACGCGCAGACGAAGGCCGCCGGCGACCTCGCCGCCGCCGCCGCCCCCCGCCACTACATCGTCCGCACCTCCTGGGTCGTCGGCGAGGGCAGGAACTTCGTCGCCACCATGGCCTCCCTCGCCCGCCGAGGCGTCGCCCCCGAGGTCGTCGACGACCAGGTCGGCCGGCTCACCTTCGCCGACGAGCTCGCCCGCGCGATCGACCACCTGCTCGCGACCCACCCTGCCTCCGGCGTCTACAACGCCTCCAACGGCGGCGAGCCCGCCAGCTGGGCGGCGATCGCCCGGCGCGTGTTCGCCCTCGTCGGCGCCGACGAGGGCGCGGTGCGCCCGGTGACCACCGACGCCTACTTCGCCTCGAAGACGGGCATCGCGCCCAGGCCGCGCCACAGCGCGCTCAGCCTCGCCAAGCTCGAGGCCACCGGCTTCGAGCCCCGCGACCAGCTCGCGATGCTCGAGGAGTTCGTGGCGGCCCTGCCCTCGGCGTGAGGGCGGCCGCCGGGAGAAGGGTGGGAGGATGGTCGGCATGACCGACACCGCCTCCCGCACCCACGAGCACGGCACCCTCGAGCACCACGTGCGCGACCTCGGCCTCGCCGAGGCCGGCCGCCACCAGATCCGGCTCGCCGAGCACGAGATGCCCGGCCTCATGGAGCTGCGGCGCCGCTACGCCGACGCGCAGCCGCTCGCCGGTCAGCGCATCGCGGGCAGCCTGCACATGACCGTGCAGACGGCGGTGCTCATCGAGACGCTCGTCGCCCTCGGCGCCGACGTGCGGTGGGCGAGCTGCAACATCTTCTCGACGCAGGACGAGGCGGCCGCCGCCGTGGTCGTCGGCGCCGGCTCGGCCGAGTCGCCCGCCGGCGTGCCGGTGTTCGCCTGGAAGGGCGAGACGCTCGAGGAGTACTGGGCGTGCACCAACCGCATCTTCGACTTCCCCGAGGGCCCCACGCTCATCCTCGACGACGGCGGCGACGCCACGATGCTCGTGCACCGCGGGCGGGACGCCGAGCTCGCGGGCGCCGCGCCCGTCACGCCCGAGGGCGCGCCGGACGAGCTGCGGGTGATCGACGCGCTCATCGCGACGACGCTCGCCGACGACGCGCAGCGCTGGACGCGCATCGCCGAGCAGCTGCGCGGCGTCACCGAGGAGACCACGACCGGCGTGCACCGCCTCGAGCAGCTGTTCGCCGAGGGGCGCCTGCTCTTCCCGGCGATCAACGTCAACGACTCGGTGACGAAGTCGAAGTTCGACAACCGCTACGGCATCCGCCACTCCCTGCCCGACGGGCTGAATCGCGCGACCGACGTGCTCATCGGCGGCAAGACCGCGTTCGTCGTCGGCTACGGCGACGTCGGCAAGGGCGCGGCCGAGGCGCTGCGCGGCCAGGGCGCTCGCGTGATCGTGAGCGAGGTCGACCCGATCTGCGCGCTGCAGGCGGCGATGGACGGCTTCCGCGTCGCGCGCGTCGAGGACTGCCTCGACGAGGCCGACATCTGGGTCACGACGACCGGCAACGAGCACGTCATCACGCTCGAGCACCTGCGCTCGATGAAGCACCTCGCGATCGTCGCGAACGTCGGCCACTTCGATAACGAGATCGACATCGCCGGCCTCGAGCGGTCGGGCGCCGAGCGCATCGAGATCAAGCCGCAGGTGCACGAGTGGCGCTTCGAGGGCGGCCGCTCGATCCTCGTGCTCTCCGAGGGGCGCCTGATGAACCTCGGCAACGCGACCGGCCACCCGTCGTTCGTGATGTCGAACTCGTTCTCGAACCAGGTGCTCGCGCAGATCGAGCTCGCGACGGGCGACTACGACCTCGGCGTCTTCCGGCTGCCGAAGGTGCTCGACGAGGAGGTCGCGCGCCTGCACCTCGACGCGCTCGGCGCTCGCCTGACGACCCTCACGCCCCAGCAGGCCGCCTACATCGGCGTGCCGGTGGAGGGCCCGTTCAAGCCCGAGCACTACCGCTACTGACCGCCGTGCCCGCTGCGAGCGGCTGCGCGACGCTGATCGTGCTCGCCGGGCTGCCCGGCGTCGGGAAGAGCGCCGTCGCGGCGTCCACCGCGGCGGCGCTGCGGTGCACGCTCGTCTCCGTCGACCCGCTCGAGGCGGCCATGTGGCGCGCCGGCGTGCCACGCGATGCTCCCACGGGCCTCGCGGCCTACGTCGTGGGGGAGGCGGTGGCCGAGGCCCAGCTGCGCCTCGGCGGCGTCGTGCTCGTCGACGCGGTCAACGACCACCCCGCGGCGCGCGAGCAGTGGCGCGACCTCGCCGCGCGCACCGGGGCGCGGCTGCTGTTCGCCGAGGTGCTGCTCGAGGATCGCGCCGAGCACCGGCGGCGGCTCGAGGAGCGGGTCCGCGACCTCGACGGCTTCCCGGAGCCGACCTGGGCCGAGGTCGAGTCGCGACGGTCCGCGTTCGACGACTGGGCCGACGACCGGCTCCGCCTCGACGCAGCGATGCCGGCGGGGCGGCTCGCGAGCAGGATCGCCCAGGAGCTGGCGCCCGCGTCCTAGAGCATCGCGTCGGCGAGCACGCGCAGCAGCTCGGCCAGTCGCGACTGGTCGTCGGCGGGGATCGAGCGCAGCAGCCGCCGCTCCGACTCGAGCAGCGCGTCGAGCGCCACGTCGACCCGGTCGACGCCCTCGTCGGTCAGCTGCACGAGCCGCACGCGGCGGTCGGTCGAGCCCTCCACGCGCTCGACGAGGCCGGATGCGACGAGGTTGTCGATGCGGTTCGTCATCGTGCCGCTCGTGACCATCGTCTGCGCGATGAGGTCCTTGGGGCTGAGCGGCCCGCCCGAGCGGCGGAGCGCCGCGAGCACATCCCACTCCCACGGCTCCAGCCCCGCCTGCGTGAAGGCCTCCGCACGCACGCGCCCGAGCTGGCGCGAGATGCGGGTCATGCGGCTGAGCACCGCGAGCGGGGTGACGTCGGCGTCGGGCCGCACGCGCATCCACTGCTCCATGATGCGGTCGACGTCGTCGCCGCGGGGTGCTGCCATGGCGTCAGTCTCCCATGGGGCTGCGTCAGGCCCAGTAGGTGGGCAGCAGCAGCACGACGGCCATCACCGCGATGGAGACGACGATCGCGACGACCACGGCGAGGCCCGGGCGGAGCGCGTACCAGGGGAGCCCGTGCGGCAGCGCGCCCGCGCGCCGAGCCTCGGCGAAGGTCACGAACGGCACCCCGAGCGCAGCGCCGAAGCGCTCCGGAGCCATCGGGTCGAGCCCCTGGGACGAGGCGTCGCCGAGCAGCGCGCCGTCGTGGCCGACGAGCCACCAGTGCTCGTGCGGCCGGGTGATGGGGATGCCGCGCGACTGCGCGCCCGCGTGGAGCATGACGACGACGCCGCCCAGGTCGGCGACGCGCACGCTGCGGGAGGCGTCGCGACCGAAGCGGAAGCGCCCCTCGGGGCTCGGCGCGTCGAGCTCCCACCGCATGCGGCGGATGCGCCGCTCGCCGAGGATCGTCATGGCGAAGGTCGCGATCGCGAGCGCCGTCCAGCCGGGCCCGACGAACGCGAGCGCGACGAAGATCAGCATCCCGAACCACGACAGGCCGCGCGAGAACCCCGAGACGAAGCGCCGCGCGGGATCGGCCTCGGCGACGAGCATGGGCGGCATGGTCATGGTGCGCCCAGCGTGCCACGCCGCCGCCGCGCGTCCGCCCGGGGCGCGCCAGTACCCTGGACGGTGCCGTCCGCCATGGTGTAACGGCAGCACAGCGGCCTTTGGAGCCGTTTGTCCAGGTTCGAATCCTGGTGGCGGAGCGAACGACACCGATGTGTCGTTCGCGACGCCGCCAGTCGCGACCGGAGGGAGCGAGGGCGGAGCGAGCGACACTGCAGGCGGTGCGCCAGGATGGACGGCATGCCATCGACCCCCGCCGACGTCGTCGCCGTCGCCGTCACGTACCGGCCCGACGAGGCCGCGATCGGCGAGGTGCTGGGGCGCGCCGCAGCGCAGGTGCGCGCGCTGGTCGTGCTCGACAACGCGACGCCCGACGCCGACGGCGCGCACTGGACCGAGCGCATCCGACTGCCCGACGGCGTCGACGTCGAGCGCAGCGCGACGAACGCCGGGCTCGGCGCCGCCTACAACCGCGCCGCCGCGATCGCCGGCGAGCGCGGCGCCCGCTTCGTGCTGCTGCTCGACCAGGACTCGCTCCTCGAGCCCGGCTGCGTCGACGCGCTGCTGCGCCATGCCGACCTGCGCGCCGCCCGCGGGCCGCTCGGCGCGGTCGGCCCGACCTTCGTCGACGCCCGCTCGGGCGAGACGGCGCCGTTCGTGCGCTTCGGGTTCCCGCTCAACCGCAAGTTCGACGCGCCCGCGGGCGGCGACGTCGACGTCGACTTCCTCATCTCCTCCGGCTCGCTCATCCCGCTCGAGGCGCTCGACGCCGCCGGTCCGTTCGACGAGGGCCTCTTCATCGACAGCGTCGACATGGAGTGGTGCTTCCGCGCCAAGCGCGCCGGGCTGCAGCTCGTCGGGGTGGCGGATGCGCGCATGCTGCACACGATCGGCGACGAGCTGGTCGAGCTGCCGGGCGGGGCGACGATGTTCGTGCACTCGCCGCTGCGGCTCTACATGATGACCCGCAACCGCGTCGCGCTCTGGCGCAGGCGCGGCACCCCCGGCATCTGGACGGCGCAGGACGTGCCCAGGATGCTCCTCAAGCTCGCCCGCATGACCGCCTTCGCCGCCCCGCGCATCCCCAACGCCCGCGCGATGCTGCGCGGCGCCCGCGACGGGTGGCGCGGTCGCCAGGGGCCGCCGCCCGCCGCGCGCCGATAGCCTGGGGCCGAACCGCAAGTCCCGATCGGAGAGACCGTGCCCCAGGTAGCCGTGATCGTCCTCGCCGCAGGCGCAGGCACCCGCATGAAGAGCCGCACGCCGAAGCCGCTCCACCCGCTCGCGGGCAAGCCGCTCATCGCGCACGTGCTGCGCACCGCGGGCGAGCTGCACCCCGAGAGCATCGTCGCCGTCGTGCGCCACGAGCGCGACAGGATGGCCGAGGCGGTGCTCGAGTTCGCTCCGCACGTGCGGATCGCCGACCAGGACGACGTGCCCGGCACAGGCCGCGCCGTCGAGCTCGGGCTCGAGGCGATCGCGGGCTTCGAGGGCCACGTCGTGGTGCTCTCGGGCGATGTGCCGCTCATCGACGCCGACACGCTCCGCGGGCTCGTCGAGCGCCACGAGCGCGAGGGCAACCAGCTCACGCTGCTGTCGGCGCACCTCGGCGACCCGACCGGCCTCGGCCGCATCGTGCGCGACGAGGCCGGCGCCTTCGTGCGCATCGTCGAGCAGAAGGACGCGAGCGACGCCGAGCGCGCCATCGACGAGGTCAACGGCGGCATCTACGTCTTCGACGCGGCGGCGCTGCGCTCGGCGCTCGCGACCATCGACCGCGCCAACGCCCAGGGCGAGATGTACCTGACGGATGCGGCGGTGCGGATCCAGGCCGCCGGCGGCCGGATCCAGGCCGTGCCGGCCGCCGACCACTGGGCGATCTGGGGCATCAACGACCGCATCCAGCTCGCCGCGGCGGCGCACGAGCTGAACGACCGCATCATCCGCCGCTGGCAGGCCGAGGGCGTGACGGTCGTCGACCCGGCCTCCACCTGGATCGACATCGACGTGACGCTCGCCGAGGACGTCACGATCCTGCCCGGCTCGCAGCTGCACGGCGCGACCGCCGTCGCCGCCGGCGCGATCATCGGCCCGGACACCACGCTCGTCGACACCGAGGTGGGGGAGGACGCCGTCGTGAAGCGCACCGACGCGACCCTGTCGGTGATCGGTGCCCGCGCATCCGTCGGGCCCTGGGCGTACCTGCGCCCCAACTCCGTCATCGGCGAGGGCGGCAAGGTCGGCACGTTCGTCGAGACGAAGAACTCGCAGATCGGCGCCGGCAGCAAGGTGCCGCACCTGTCGTACATCGGCGACGCGACGATCGGCGACGGGGTCAACGTCGGCGGCGGCGCGATCACCGCCAACTACGACGGCGAGCGCAAGCACCGCACGACGATCGACGACCAGGTGCAGACGGGCGTCCACAACAGCTTCGTGGCGCCGGTTAGGATTGGCGCTGGTGCGAAGACCGGCGCAGGTGCCGTGATCCGCAAGGACGTCGAGCCCGGCGCGCTCGCGATCTCGGTCGCACCGCAGCGCAACATGGCGGGCTGGGTCCAGGCGAACCGTCCCGGATCGAAGGCAGCTGACGCGGCAGCGGCGGCGAGCACGGAAGCACCTGAGGCCTAGGAGGCACCCGAGTGGGATCGATCGTCGCGAAGAACCGCAAGCACCTCGTGCTCGCGACCGGCAGGTCGCACCCCGAGCTGGCGAGGGCGGTGGCCCGCGAGATCGGCACCGAGCTCATGGACGTCGACAGCCGCACCTTCGCGAACGGCGAGATCTACGCCCGCTTCGAGGGCTCGGTGCGCGGCTCGGACGCGTTCATCCTGCAGTCGTACGGCCGGCCCGTGAACGAGTGGCTCATGGAGCAGCTCATCATGGTCGACGCGCTCAAGCGCGCCTCGGCGAAGCGCATCACGGTCGTCATGCCGTACTACCCGTACTCGCGCCAGGACAAGAAGGGCCGCGGCCGCGAGCCCATCTCCGCGCGCCTCATCGCCGACCTCTTCAAGACCGCCGGCGCCGACCGCATCATGTCGATCGACATCCACGCGTCGCAGATCCAGGGCTTCTTCGACGGCCCCTTCGACCACCTGTTCGCGATGCCGGTGCTGCTCGAGCACTTCCAGCACACGATCGACCCCGAGACGCTCACGGTCGTCTCGCCCGACATGGGCCGCGTGCGCGTCGCCGACGTCTGGAGCGACAAGCTGGGCGTGCCGCTCGCGATCATCCACAAGCGCCGCGACCCGCTCGTGCCGAACCAGGTGTCGGTGCACGAGATCGTCGGCACGGTCGAGGGGCGCGTGTGCCTCCTCGTCGACGACATGATCGACACCGGCCGCACGATCGTGAAGGCCGCCGAGGCGCTGAAGAAGAACGGCGCGACGGGGGTCGTGGTGGCGGCGACGCACGCGATCTTCTCCGACCCCGCGCCCGAGATCCTCAACTCCGACTTCATCGACAAGGTGGTCGTCACCGACACCCTGCCGCTGCGCGACGAGCAGCGCTTCGAGAAGCTGCAGGTGCTCTCGATCGCGCCGCTGCTCGCGCGGGCCATCACCGAGGTCTTCGAGGACGGCTCGGTCACGAGCCTGTTCGACGGCGCCGCCTAGCCCATCTCCGGAGGCTCGCATGCCCATCCCGCCATGGCTGGCTCTCGTGCTGCGGGAGGCCCCGCACCTCGCCAAGCAGTACGGCCCCGCCGCGCTCGCATGGGCGCGCCAGCACCCGGAGCTCGTGCGCGACCTCGTCGCCCAGGCGCGCACCCGGCCGCGGCAGGACGATGAGCGCACGGACGCGACCGCGACCGCGTCCGCGTCCGCTGAGGCGCCGAGCGGCACTGCCCGGGTCGACGATGGGGGAGCCGCCGACGTCGGTGCCACCATCGGGACCCTCCGCGAGCACGTCGCCTACCTGCACGCGAGCGCCGACGACGCCGCCGAGCGCCGGCGCGCGGAGGCGTGGGACGCGAAGCTCGATCGCCTCGAGCGCGTGCATGCGCTCGTTGGGGCCGGCGGGTCAGCCACGGAGCGCCGCCAGCTCGAGTCGCACGTCGAGCGGCTGCGCGCCGAGGTCGTCGCCGCGTTCCTCGTCGAGCGCATCGAGGACGCGGGAGGGCCGTCGCCGAGCGATGCCGACCACTGAGCCCGTCTCGGTCGCGCTCGACTGCGCCTACTTCGACGCCGGGCGCTGCCGCTCCTGCACCCTGCTGCCGACGCCGTACGAGCGCCAGCTGGCCGACCAGCAGGCGCGCATCGATGCGATGCTGCCGCCGATGGCGTGGGATGCGCCGCACGCCAGTGCCGTCGGCGGGTTCCGGAACAAGGCGAAGATGGCGGTCGCCGGCACCGTCGACGCCCCGACGATCGGCATCCTCGCCGCCGACGGCTCCGGCATCGACCTGCAGGCGTGCCCGCTCCACGAGCCGCCCATCGTGGCCGCGATGCCGCTCCTCGAGCAGCTCGTGCGCGAGGCGCGGCTGACGCCCTACGACGTGCCGAGCCGGCGCGGCGAGCTCAAGCACCTCATCCTCACCGCCTCGCCCGACGGCGAGCTCGCGCTGCGCCTCGTGCTGCGCTCGAGCGAGGCGGTGCCGCGGCTCGCCAAGCACCTTCCGCTGCTCGCGGCCCTGCCGCTCGTGAGCGTCTCGGTCAACCTGCAGCCCGAGCACAAGGCGGTGCTCGAGGGCGCCGACGAGCTGCTGCTCGCCGGCGACGGCGTGCTGCGCATGCGCGTCAACGACGTGCCGCTGCGGCTGCGCCCGCGCAGCTTCTTCCAGACCAACACGGCGGTCGCGGCGGCGCTCTACCGGCAGGCGACGGCGTGGATCGACGAGGCCGACCCCGCGAGCGTGCTCGACCTCTACTGCGGGGTGGGCGGCTTCGCGCTGCACGCGGCGCGGCCCGGCCGGCGGGTCGCGGGCGTCGAGGTGACGGCCGAGGCGATCGACGCCGCTCGCGAGAGCGCGGTCGAGCTCGGCGCGGATGCGACGTTCACCGTCGGCGACGCCGGCTCGGTCGACCTCGAGGGCGCGGGGGCGCCGGAGCTCGTGGTCGTGAACCCGCCGAGGCGCGGCATCGGCGAGCTCGCCGAGCGGCTCGAGGCGAGCGCGGTGCGCCGCGTCGTCTACTCGAGCTGCAACCCGGTGACGCTCGCGCGCGACCTGCAGGCGATGCCGAGCCTCGTGCCGCTCCGCGGCCGCGTGTTCGACATGTTCCCGCACACCGGCCACGCCGAGGTGCTGGTCGAGCTCGTCCGCGGCTGACCGCCCTGCCCGCCAGATGCCGCGGGCCGAGTGCACAACGCAAGCCCGCGCCGCGCGTTGCGCCCCCTATCGGCGACGCATCCGGGATCTCCCGCGGTCCCGTCGGCGCGGGCTTGCGTTGTGCGGGAGGAGGCCGGTCGTGGCGGAGGCTCCTCGGCGCGGCGGGGTGGAGTCGCGGCACCGGCCGTTCACCCGCGCCGCATAGGTTGGGCGGGTGACGGCTCTGCAGCGCCGCGTCGGCATCCCCGGCGCGATCATGATCGGTCTCGGCTCGATGGTCGGCGCCGGGCTCTTCTTCGTCTGGGTGCCGGCGTCGCAGCTCGCCGGGCCGTGGCTGTGGGCGGCGCTGCTGCTCGCGGCGACGGTCGCGACGCTCAACGCCATGTCGACGGCGCAGCTCGCGATGCGGCACCCGGTCTCCGGCGGCGCGTACGCCTACGGCCGCGCCGAGGTGTCGCCCGCGGTCGGCTTCGCCGCCGGCTGGATGTTCCTCACCGGCAAGACCGCCTCCGCGGGCGCGATCGCCCTCATCGCCGCCCGGCACGTGTGGCCCGAGGGCGCGCCGTGGCTCGCCGCCGCGCTCATCGTCGGACTGGCGCTCGTCAACATGGCGGGCATCCGCTCCACCGTGCGCGTCACGAGCGCGATCGTGAGCGTCGTGCTGCTGCTCGTGACGGCGGCGCTCGTGTGGTCGGCGCTCGGCCTGCCCACCGCATCCGACGCCGGCATCGGCACGCTCGCGCCGGTGGAGGCCAACCGCGTCGACGGGGCGCTGAGCGGCCCGCTCGGCATCCTGCCGGCGGCCGGGCTGCTGTTCTTCGCGTTCGCCGGCTACGCCCGCATGGCGACGCTCGGCGAGGAGGTGCGCGACCCGGTGCGCACGCTGCCGCGCGCGATCGGCACGGGGCTCGCGATCGTGCTCGTGCTCTACGGGCTCGTCGCGTGGGCGACGACGGCGCGGTTGGGGGATGCGCTCGCGTCGTCGGCGACGCCGGTGGCCGATCTCGTCGGCGCGGGATGGCTGCACGTGGCGCTGCTCGCCGCGGCGGCGCTCGCGAGCGTCGGGAGCCTCACCGGCATCCTCGCGGGCCTGTCGCGCACGGGGCTCGCGATGGCCCGCAACCGCGACCTCCCGGGCCCGCTGTCGACGATCTGGGCGGTGACGAAGGCGCCGGCGGTCGCCGAGGCGACGACGGCCGCGGTGGCGGCCGCGGCGGTGCTGCTGCTGCCGGTCGGGCAGCTGGTCGCCTTCTCCTCGACGTGCGTCCTCACCTACTACGCGGTCGCCCATCTGAGCGCGATGCGCGGCGCCGGGCGGCCGGCGGCGGCGTCGGCCGACCCGGATGCGCGCCCGGTGCCGTGGTGGCTGCCCCGTTGGGTGCCGGTCGTCGGCATCGCGCTCTGCGCCGTGCTCGTGCTGACGCTGCCGTGGCAGGGGGTCGTCGCCGCGGCCGCGTGGCTGGGGCTCGGATTGGCCGTGCGGGCGGTCGCGCGACGCTGAGCGCGGCAGGGCCCGCACACGCGGACGGGCCCGCACGCCGCAGCGCGGCGCACGGGCCCGTCGTGGGGGTCAGCGGCTGCTCGGCTCGAGCTCGCGCTCGTCGTCCGGGGCCGCCTGCGCCCGCCGCTCCAGGGGCTCGGCGTCGGCGTCGGGCTCGGCGTCCGCGCCGTGGTCGTCGGCGAGCATCGTGCGCTCGTCGAAGGGCCGCTCGCCCGCGAGCACGCCGCGCACCTGCTCCATGTCGATCTGCTTCGTCCACGTGCCGATCAGCAACGTCGCCACGGCGTTGCCGGTGAAGTTCGTCAGGGCGCGCGCCTCCGACATGAAGCGGTCGATGCCGACGATGACGCCCACGCCGTCGACGAGGTCGGGGCGGTAGGTCTGCAGGCCGCCCGCGAGCGTCGCGAGCCCGGCGCCCGTGACGCCGGCGGCGCCCTTCGAGGCGATGATCATGAAGACCAGCAGGCCGATCTGCTCGGGGATCGACATCGGCATGCCCATCGCGGTCGAGATGAACAGCGACGCCATCGTCAGGTAGATCGCGGTGCCGTCGAGGTTGAACGAGTAGCCCGTCGGCACGGTGATGCCGACGACCGGCTTCGAGACGCCCGCGTGCTCCATCTTGGCGATGAGGCGGGGCAGCGCCGACTCGGAGGAGGACGTGCCGACGATCAGCAGGTACTCGCGGCCGAGGTACTTCATGAGCGTGAAGATGTTGACGCCGGTGACGAGCTTCAGCAGCGTGCCGAGCACGACGACGATGAAGACGATGCAGGTGAGGTAGAAGCCGAGCATGAGCGTCGCGAGGGCGACGACCGCGCCCCAGCCGGTGGAGCCGACCACGCCGGCGATCGCACCGAACGCGCCGATGGGGGCGACCCACAGGATCATCGTCAGCACGCGGAACACGAGCGCCTGCAGGTGCTTCACCACGGTGAGGATCGGCTTGCCGCGCTCGCCCATCGCCTGCACCGCGAAGCCCACCAGCAGCGCGACGAAGAGCGTCTGCAGCACCGACTCGCCCGTCAGCGGGGAGAACAGCGTCGTGGGGATGCTGCCGAGCAGGAAGTCGGTGGTGGTCTCGGCCTCGCCGGAGGCCTCGTAGGTGGCGCCGGCGATGTTGAGGCCCTCGCCCGGGTGCACGAAGTTGCCGACGACCAGGCCGATGGCGAGCGCGAAGGTCGACATCGCCAGGAAGTAGATCAGCGCGAGCCCGCCGACCTTGCCGACCGTCGCGGCCTTCGCGATCGAGCCGATGCCGACGACGATCGTGCAGAAGATGACGGGCGCGATCATCATCTTGATGAGCGCGACGAAGCCCTTGCCGATGGGGGCGAGCGCCTCGCCGGTGGTGGGGGAGACGAGCCCGACGATCACGCCGAGCACGACGGCGACGATCACCGAGATGTACAGCCAGTGGGTCTTGTCGATCCGCCGCAGCCTCGAGAGCCTCGGTCGGTCGGTGCTGGGCGTCGTTGCCATGCTGTGCTCCTCGCATCGGGCACCGCAACTGCGCGGTGCTCTCGAGTGGCCAGCCTGCGGGCGCGGCTCGGCGCGGGGCCCGTTTCGTGCATAGTGTTCTCAGCGCGAACGCGGAGGGGGCCCGGCGATGCGGCGATGGTGGCGGTCCGCGAGCATCGCCACTCGCGTGTTCGTGCAGACCGCGGCGCTGCTCGTGGCGGCGGCGCTCGCGGCGTTCGGGCTGCTCGCGCTCGACGCGCAGCAGGCGCACGAGCGCGAGGCGGCGCTCGCGAGCCAGGAGCTCGCGCTCGCGATGGCGGCGACGCCCACGGTGCGCGCGGCGGTGGCCGAGGCGCACGAGCGCTACGACGCCGACCCGGCGGGCGCGGTCGCAGGCGCGGCGGATGCGCTGCAGTCGTACGTCGAGGACGTCCGGCAGGCGACGCGGCTCGACTTCGTCACCGTCATGCATCCGGACGGCACGCGCTACACGCATCCGGACCCCGACGAGATCGGCCGCACCTTCCTCGGCTCGACGGCGCCCGCGCTCGCGGGGCAGACCTTCACCGAGGTGTTCGCAGGCACGCTCGGGCCCTCGGTGCGCGCGGTCACGCCGGTGCTGGAGGGCGACCGCGTCGTCGGCCTCGTCGCGGCCGGCGTCACGATCGAGCGGGTCGGCTCGCTCGTCGTCGAGCGGCTGCTCGCGGTGGGCCTGCTGCTCGTCGGCGCGCTCGCGGTGGCGGCGCTCGGCGCGTGGCTGCTCGCCCGCCGCCTCGACCGCGCCACGGGCGGCCGGCGCCCCGAGGAGCTCGCGCGGCTCTTCGCCGCGCACGAGGCGGCGCTGCACTCGGTGGAGGACGGCCTCGTGCTCGTCGAGGACGGCACGGTCGTGCTCGCGAACGACCGCGCGCGGGCGCTGCTGGGGCTCGGCGAGCGAGCGCTGCCGATCGGGGCGGATGCGCCGCTGCCGGCGGGCGTGCGCGACGCGCTCGCCGCGCACGGGCAGGTGCGGGTCGGCGACCGGTGGCTGCTCGTGGAGCGGCAGGCGACCGATCGCGCGGGCACGACCACGCTCACGATCCGCGACCGCACCGAGCTGCGGCGCATGACGGGCGAGCTCGACGCGGTGCGCACGCTCGCGAGCGCCCTGCGCGCGCAGACGCACGAGTTCGGCAATCGCATGCACACCGTCGCGACCCTCATCGAGCTCGACGAGCCGCAGCGGGCGCTCGAGGTCGCGACCGCCGGCCGCGACCTCGGGCAGCGGCTCGCCGACCGCGTCGTCGGCGACGACGAGGAGCCGGTGATCGCCGCGCTGCTGCTCGGCAAGGCGGCGCAGGCGCACGAGCGCGGCGTCGAGCCGCACGTCGAGACGCACCTCGCGCCCGGCACGCACGGCATCGACCCGGTCGACTTCGTCACGGTGCTCGGCAACCTCGTCGACAACGCGATCGACGCGGCCGCCGAGCGCGCCGGCCGCCTCATCGGCACGGGCGCGCGCGCCGACGCGTGGGTCGAGGTCTACCTCGACGAGGACGACGGGGCGATCGTGGTGCAGGTGAGCGACAGCGGCGACGGCGTGCCCGAAGCCCGGCGCGAGCAGGCGTTCGCGCCGGGCTGGTCGACGAAGGAGCCGGGCCCGCACGGGCGCGGCTTCGGGCTCGGCATCGTGCGCGAGACGGTCGAGCGACTGGGCGGCAGCGTCGAGATCGGGCAGCCCGGCGGCGCGGATGCGCGGCACGCGGGCGCGGTGGTCACGGTGCTGCTGCCGAGGCCGGGGGCCGCCTCGTGATCCGGGTGCTCGTCGTCGAGGACGAGCGGGGCACCGCTGCCGCGCACGTCGCCTACGTGCGGCGATGCCCGGGCTTCGAGGTCGCCGCCGTCGCGCACACGGCCGCGGCGGCGATGGCGGCGATGCGCGACGCGGCCGCGAGCGGCGTGCCGATGCAGCTCGTGCTGCTCGACATGCAGCTGCCCGACGGGCACGGGCTCGAGGTGTGCCGGCGGATGCGCGCCGAGGGCCACCTGGTCGACGTCATCGCCGTGACGGCCGAGCGCGGGCTCGAGACCGTGCGCGACGCGATCGCGGTCGGCGTGGTGCAGTACCTCATCAAGCCGTTCGCGTTCGCGGCGCTCGCCGAGCGGCTCGAGCGCTACCGCGAGTACCGCGAGCGGCTCGACGGCGCGGGCCGGCTGACGCAGCAGGAGGTCGACCAGGCGATCGCGGCGCTGCGCACCACGAACGCGCCCGGCCTCGCGAAGGGCCTGAGCGCCGAGACGCTCGAGGCGGTCGCGGCGCTCCTCGCCGATGGCACCGCGCGCTCCGCGGCCGAGGTCGCCTCCGAGGTCGGGCTCTCGCGCGTCACGGCGCGCCGCTACCTCGAGCACCTCGCGGCGACCGGCGACGTCGAGCGCAGGCCGCGCTACGGCGCGCGGCCGGCCCGAGCTCGAGTACTCCCGGAGCTGAACGGGGGCCGCGGTGCGGCTGCGATAGCGTGGCCCGCTCCCGAGCGAGAGGAGCCCCGTGCCCGTGATCGACGTCCTCGCCCTGCTGGGCATCTCCATCGGCGTCGCCGTCGCCGCAGCCGTCGCGGCGAGCCTCCTGCTCGTCGCCGGCGCCGCCGCCGCGACGCGCTCCCGCAGCCGCATCGCCGCGGTGCGACGGCCGCTGCGCTGGCCGGTCGCGGTGCTCGCGCTGCTCGTCGCGTTCAGCCTCGCGTCGTCGGCGACGGGCCTGCAGCGCGCGATGGGCGAGAGCGGGCCGCTGCTCGCGCACGCCCTGCTCGTCCTCGCGATCGTCGCGGGCGCCTGGCTGCTCGTGCGGCTCCTGCGGGTGGCGGGCGACGCCGTGCTCGCGCGGTACGGGGTGGCGCACGGCGATCGTCGCGCCGGCAAGGTGCGCACGCAGGTCGAGATCCTCCGGCGCGTGCTCGCGGTGGTCGTGGTCGTCATCGCGTGCGGCGCGGTGCTGTTCACCTTCGAGGCGGCGCGGGTGGCCGGCACGAGCCTGCTCGCCTCGGCCGGGGTCGCGTCGCTCGTGGCGGGCCTCGCGGCGCAGTCGGTGCTCGGCAACGTGTTCGCCGGCATCCAGCTCGTCGCCTCCGACGCGATCCGCGTCGACGACGTCGTCGTGGTCGAGGGGGAGTGGGGCACGATCGAGGAGATCACGCTCACCTACGTCGTGGTGCGCATCTGGGACGACCGCCGCCTCGTGCTGCCCTCGACGCACTTCACGACCACGCCCTTCGAGAACTGGACCCGCACCTCGAGCGAGGTCATGGGCGCCGTCGAGCTCGACGTCGACTGGAGCGTGCCGGTCGACGGCATGCGCGACGAGCTCGCGCGCATCCTCGACGGCCATCCGCACTGGGACGGCCGCGACAGCGTGCTGCAGGTGACGGATGCGGTGGGCGGCGTCGTGCGGGTGCGGGTGCTCGTCACCGCGGCCGACGGCGGCGAGCTCGCGTCGCTGCGGGCCGACGTGCGCGAGCGGCTCGTGGCGTGGCTGCGCGAGCAGCATCCGGACGCGCTGCCGCGCCAGCGCTTCGAGACCGTGCCGGTCGCCTAGGAGAAGGCCGCGGTCGAGACGTTGCGCCGGTACTCGAAGACGATGCTGGTGCGGGTGGATGCGACGGTCGCGTCGGCCGAGAGGTGGTCGACGACGAAGCGGCGCAGCCCCGTCGAGTCGGGCACCGCGACGTGGACGATGAAGTCGTCGTTGCCGCCGAGGAAGAAGACCTGGCTCACCTCGGGGAGCGCCTGCACCCGCTCGGCGAAGTCGGGGATCGTGGCGCGCGCGCCGGCGCGCAGCGTGACGTGCACGAGCGCCTGCAGCCCGCGGCCCAGCCGCTCCTGCCGCACGACCGCCTCGTAGCCGGCGATCACCCTGCGCTCCTCGAGGCGTCGCACGCGGGCATGCGCGGTCGACTCCGCGATGCCGACGGCGCGCGCGAGCTCGCGGTTCGTGGTGCGCGCGTCGGCCCGCAGCGCGGCGACGAGCTCATGGTCGACCGGGTCGAGGCCGTCGGCGGGCTGCGACGGCTTCGGCTCGGGACGCGCTGCGGGAGTCATGCCTGCATCTTTCCACCGAAAGCGCGGATCCGTCGACGAATGCTTCGGCGAGGGCTCCGCATCGCCGGATCCTCTCCCATGATCGATGCCACCAGACGAGAGGTCTCCCATGCGCATCGCCGTCCCCACCGAGATCAAGCCCCACGAGCAACGGGTCGCCATCACGCCCGCCGGTGTCGACGCGCTCGTGCGCCGCGGCCACGAGGTGTGGGTGCAGTCGGGTGCGGGCCTCGGCTCCCGCATCCCCGACGAGGAGTTCGTCGCGGCCGGCGCGCGGCTCGCCGCCGACGCCGACGAGGCGTGGGCGACGGGCGACCTGCTGCTCAAGGTCAAGGAGCCGATCGCGCCCGAGTTCGCCCGCATGCGCGAGGGCCAGACCGTCTTCACCTACCTGCACCTCGCGGCGGCCCCCGAGTGCGCGCGTGCGCTGCTCGACGCGGGCACGACCGCGATCGCCTACGAGACGGTGCAGCTGCCCGACGGCTCGCTGCCGCTGCTCGCGCCCATGAGCGAGGTCGCCGGCCGCCTCTCGATCGCGATGGGCGCCTACCACCTCATGGGCCCGGCGGGCGGCCGCGGCACCCTGCTCGGCGGCGTGCCCGGCACGCGCCGCGCGAAGGTGGTGGTGCTCGGCGGCGGCGTCGCGGGCGAGCACGCCGCGCGCAACGCCGTCGGCCTCGGCGCCGATGTGACGGTGATCGACCTGTCGCTGCCGCGCCTGCGGCAGCTCGAGGCCTCGTTCGGCACGAGCATCCAGACCCGTCACTCCTCGCGGCTCGAGATCGCCGAGCAGCTCGCCGACGCCGACCTCGTGATCGGGTCGGTGCTCATCCCGGGCGCCGCCGCGCCGAAGCTCGTCACCGACGACATGGCGCGCGCCATGCGGCCCGGCTCGGTGCTCGTCGACATCGCGATCGACCAGGGCGGCTGCTTCGAGGGCTCGCGCCCGACCACGCACGACGCGCCGACCTTCCCGGTGCACGAGTCGCTGTACTACTGCGTCGCCAACATGCCCGGCGCGGTGCCGGAGACCTCCACCCGCGCGCTGACGAACGCGACCCTGCCGTACGTGCTGCGGCTCGCGGACCTCGGCACGGATGCGGCGCTCGCGCAGGACGCGGCGCTCGCGAAGGGCCTCAACGTGCGCGCGGGCCGCATCGAGCACGCCGGGGTCGCCGAGGCGCTCGGGCTGGAGCTCGCGAGCGCCTGACCCGGACGGCGCTGACGCGCACGACTTGGGCACGGACGACGGAGGGCCGCCCCCGCCAGGGAGCGGCCCTCGGTCGTGCCACGGTCAGTGCGTGTCGACCGCCTCGACCTCGGTGCGGTCGCCCGACCACTGGGTGTGGAAGGTGCCCTCGCGGTCGACCCGGCGGTAGGTGTGCGCGCCGAAGAAGTCGCGCTGTCCCTGCACGAGCGCGGCCGGCAGCCGGTCGGCGCGGAGCCCGTCGTAGTAGGCGAGGCTCGACGAGAAGGCCGGCGACGGGATGCCCGCCTGCGCAGCCGCGACGACCACGCGGCGCCACGCCTCCTGCGTCTCGGCCATCGCGTCGCGGAAGTACGGCGCGAGGATGAGCGCGGGCAGGTCGGGGTCTGCGGCGTAGGCGTCGGTGATGTCGTTGAGGAAGCGGGCGCGGATGATGCAGCCGGCGCGCCAGATGCGGGCGACCTCGCCCTTCCTGATGTCCCAGCCGTGCTCCTCGGCGGCGGCGACGATCTCGTCGAAGCCCTGCGAGTAGGCGACGATCTTCGACGCGAACAGGGCCTTCCGCACGTCCTCGATGAACGCATCCGCGTCGTCGACCTGCCACGCCTCGGCGGGGCCGGGGAGGTCGGAGGCGGCGGCGCGCTGCGCGAGCCGCGAGGAGAGCGAGCGGGCGAAGACGGCCTCGGCGATGCCGGAGACCGGCACGCCGAGGTCGAGAGCGGTCTGCACCGTCCAGGCGCCGGTGCCCTTGGCGCCGGCGGCGTCGAGGATGACGTCGACGAGCGGCTGGCCGGTCGCGGCGTCGACCTGGCGCAGCACCTCGGCGGTGATCTCGATGAGGTACGACTCGAGCTCGCCCCGGTTCCACTCGTCGAAGACGTCGGCGATCTCGGCCGGGCTCTTGCCCGTGCCGCGGCGGATGAGGTCGTAGGCCTCGGCGATGAGCTGCATGTCGGCGTACTCGATGCCGTTGTGCACCATCTTCACGAAGTGGCCGGCGCCGTCGGTGCCGACGTGCGTGACGCAGGGCTCGCCCTCGGCGACCGCGGCGATGCCGGTGAGGATCGGGCCGAGCGTCTCGTACGACTCGGCCGTGCCGCCGGGCATGAGCGACGGGCCGTTGAGCGCGCCCTCCTCGCCGCCCGAGATGCCGCAGCCGACGAAGTGGATGCCGGTCTCGCGCACGGCGGCCTCGCGGCGGATGGTGTCGGTGAAGAGCGCGTTGCCGCCGTCGACGATGATGTCGCCCGGCTCGAAGACGCTCACGAGCTCGTCGATGACGGCGTCGGTGGCGCGGCCGGCCTTGACCATGATGATCGCGGTGCGCGGCCGCTGGAGCGAGTCGGCCAGCTCCTGCATCGTGGCGGCCTTCACGAAGCCGGCCTCGGGGTGCGCGGCGATGAGGTCGTCGGTCTTCGCGGTGGTGCGGTTGTAGACGGCGACGGTGTTGCCCTCGCGGCTGGCGAGGTTGCGGGCGAGGTTCGAGCCCATCACGGCGAGGCCGACGACGGCGATGTTGGCTTGGGGCATGGCGGGAGTTCCTCTCGAGGGTCTCGCTCCAGGCTATGCGCTGGCGCATGCGCGGCGCCCCGTGCTCGGCTGACGAGGAGCCGCGCCTGGTTGCATGACGGCATGGACACACCCGCGCCGCACGACCCGTCCCACCTGCTCGCCCCCGGGGCGCACCTCGAGCGCATGGCCACGGGCGCCTCCTGGAGCGAGGGGCCGCTGTGGCTGCCCGGCGAGCGCGTGCTGCGCTGGAGCGACATCCACGGCGATCGCATCCTCGAGGTCGACGAGGCCGGGCGGATGCGCGAGCACCGCGCCGGGGTGGAGTTCACCAACGGGCGGGCCCTCGGCCTCGGCGGCGTGGTGCAGTGCTCGCACGGCCGCCGCGCCGTCGAGCTCGAGGCCGACGGCGACGTGCGCGTGCTCGTCGACCGCTTCGAGGGGCACCGCCTCAACTCGCCCAACGACGTCGCCGTGCACCCCGACGGCTCCGTCTGGTTCACCGACCCGCCCTACGGCATCGAGAAGCCCGAGGAGGGCCACCCCGGCGAGCTGGAGTACGGCGGATGCTTCGTCTTCCGCTGGAGCGCCGAGGACGGGATCCGCGCGGTGGTGACCGACATGGCCCGGCCCAACGGCATCGCCTTCAGCCCCGACCTCGCGACGCTCTACGTGACGGAGTCGGCGGGGGAGGACGAGACGCCGGAGGCGAGCACGATCCGCGCCTACCGGATCGAGGGCTCCGGCGCCGACGCCCGCGCGGTGGACGGGCGCCGCCTGTTCGCGATGGACGCCGGCACGCCCGACGGCATCGCCGTCGACGCCGAGGGCCGCATCTGGTCGTCGAGCGCCGACGGCGTGCACGTCATCGCACCCGACGGGGAGCGGCTCGCGCACGTGCCGGTCCCCGAGACGGTCGCCAACCTCTGCTTCGGCGACGACGGCTGGCTGTGGATCGCCGCGACCACGAGCGTCTACCGCATCCGCACCGCCACGACGGCCGCCGCGCACTGAGCGGCGCCGCGCCCACCGCGCGTCCAGGCGCGGCTCCTACCGTCGGGGCATGCAGATCGGATACAAGCTCTTCGCCGAGGACGTCGCCCCGAAGGAGCTGATCCGCCGTGCCGTCGAGGCCGAGCGCGCCGGCTTCGACTTCGTCGAGATCAGCGACCACTTCCACCCCTGGCTGCCCGAGCACCAGCACTCGCCGTTCGCGTGGGCGATCCTGTCGGCGATCGCCGCCAGGACCGACACGCTGCGGCTCGCGACGGGCGTCACGTGCCCGTCGATCCGGTACCACCCGGCGATCATCGCCCAAGCCGCGGCGACGCTGCAGATCATCTCCGACGGCCGCTTCACGCTCGGCATCGGCGCGGGCGAGCGGCTCAGCGAGCGCATCGTCGGGCAGGGCTGGCCCGAGGTGGGCGACCGCCACCGGCGCCTGCGCGAGGCGCTCGAGATCATCAGGCTGCTCTGGTCGGGCGGCACCCACTCCTACCGCGGCGACTTCCTGCAGCTGCAGGACGCGCGCGTCTACGACCTCCCCGACGTGCTGCCCGAGATCGTCGTCGCGGTCGGCGGCCCGCAGTCGGCGGCGCTCGCGGCCGAGCTCGGCGACGGGCTCTTCGCGACCGACCCCGACGCGTCGCTCATCAAGGCGTGGCAGCGCGCGGGCGGCTCCGGCCCGCGCTACGCCGAGGTGCCCACGGCGTTCGCGCCCGACGAGCGCGCCGGCGCCGAGGCCGCCCACGCGCGCTTCCGCTTCGGCCCGCTCGGCTGGAAGGTGCTCGCCGAGCTGCCCGACCCGACGGCGTTCGACCAGGCCACGCAGCACGTGCGCGTCGAGGACATGGCGGATGCGTTCGCATGCGGTCCCGACGTCGAGCGGCACGTCGAGGCGTTCGGCGAGTTCGCCGACGCGGGCTTCGACCACCTGGCCCTCATGGACGGCGGACCCGACCCCGACGCGTTCTTCGCGTTCTTCGCCGACGAGCTCGGGCCGAGGCTCCGCGCGCGCTGACGGGCCCGGCGAGGGCATGCCGCCCGGGTAGTCTGATTTCGGAGGACAGCCATGCCCGAGCACACCCTGAAGGTCGCCGTCGCGGTGACCCTCGACGACGCATCCGCCGACCGCATCCGGGCCCTGGAGCCCCGCGTCGAGCTGCTGCGCGACCCCGCGCTCACCCGCCCGTGGCGGTGGAGCGGCGACTGGGAGGGCGACCCCGACTGGGAGCGCACGCCCGAGCAGCACGCCGCCTTCGAGGCGCTGCTCGACGGCGCCGACGCGCTCTTCGGGCTGCCCGACGTCGACCCGGCCGCGCTCGCCCGCACCGTGCGCGCGAACCCGCGCCTGCGCTGGGTGCACACGACCGCCGCGGGCGGCGGCGGCCAGGTGCGGAAGGCGCAGCTCACGCAGGACGAGCTCGAGCGCGTCGCCGTCACCACGAGCGCGGGCATGCACGCGACGACGCTCGCCGAGTGGGCGCTCTTCGGCGTGCTCGCCGGCGCCAAGGGGCTCCGCCGCCTCGAGGCCGACCAGGCGAGCCGCACGTGGGGCGACGGCCGCCGCATCATGCGGCACGTCGGCGAGATGACGGTGCTCGTCGTCGGCCTCGGCGGCATCGGCAAGGTCGTCGCCGAGCGCTTCGCCGGGCTCGGCGCGACCGTGTGGGGCACGACGCGGCGCGGCGAGCCGGTCGCGCACGTCGACCGCCTCGTGCACATCGACGACCTCGCGGAGGCCGCCGCCGAGGTCGACGCGATCGTCGTGACGCTCCCGGGAACCGAGCGCACCGAGGGCCTCGTCGGCGCCGAGGTGCTCGCGGCCGTGCGCCCCGACACGATCCTCGTGAACGTCGGCCGCGGCTCCGTCGTCGACGAGGCCGCGCTGCTCGACGCCCTCGACGACGGCCGCATCGGCTTCGCCGCGCTCGACGTCACCGCCGTCGAGCCGCTGCCCGACGAGAGCCGGCTGTGGTCGCACCCGGGCGTGCTGCTCAGCCCGCACACCGCGGCGCTCTCGACCCAGGAGCCGCGGCGCATCGCCGAGCTGTTCGCCGCGAACGCCACCCGCCTCCTCGACGGCGCACCGCTCGAGAACGTGATGGACACCAAGGAGTTCTACTGATGCCGAGCACCGGCCCCGCCCTGTTCGACCTGACGGGGCGCACGGCGCTCGTCACCGGCTCCAGCCAGGGCATCGGCCGCGCGCTCGCGCAGGGCCTCGCCGAGGCGGGGGCGACGGTCGTCGTGCACGGCCGCGACCGTGCGAAGGCCGAGCGCGCCGCCGCCGAGATCGCAGCCGCGACGGGCCGCGAGGCGCACGTCGCGACCTTCGACGTGACGGATGCGTCGGCCGTCGACGCCGGGATCGCCGAGGTCGAGGAGCGGCTCGGCGCGCCCGACATCCTCGTGAACAACGCCGGCATCCAGCGCCGCGCCCCGATCACGGAGTTCACCGACGAGGACTGGCACGACCTCGTCGCGACCAACCTCACGAGCGCGTTCCTGCTCTCGCGCCGCGTCGCCCGCGGCATGGTCGAGCGCGGCTCGGGCCGCATCGTCTCGATCGGCAGCGTGCAGTCGCAGCTCGCACGCCCCTCGATCGCGCCCTACAGCGCGACCAAGGGCGCGATCGTGATGCTCACGAAGGGCCTCTGCGCCGACCTCGCGCCGCACGGCATCAGCGTCAACGCGCTCGCGCCCGGCTACTTCGCCACCGAGCTCACGCAGCGGCTCGTCGACGACCCCGAGTTCTCGGCCTGGGTCGCCCAGCGCACGCCCGCGGGCCGCTGGGGCCGCGTCGAGGACCTCGTCGGCACCCTCGTCTTCCTCGCGAGCGACGCGAGCGCCTTCGTCAACGGCCAGACCATCTACGTCGACGGCGGCATGACCGCGGTCGTCTGAGGAGCACGAGTTGAGCGAGAACCTGGCCCTGGTGGCCCACGCGAAGGGCGACGTGCGCGTCGAGGCCCTGCCCGAGCCGCAGCCCGCGCCGGACGAGGCGGTCGTCGAGATCGCCTACGGCGGCATCTGCGGCTCCGACCTGCACTACTGGCTGCACGGCGCCGCGGGCGCCTCGATCCTGCGCGAGCCGATGGTGCTCGGGCACGAGATCGTCGGCACGGTGCTCGCCCCCGCCGCCGACGGCACCGGTCCCGCGGCGGGGCAGCCCGTCGCCGTGCACCCCGCGACGCCCGTCGACGACGGCTCGGCGCCCTACCCGGCCGACCGGCCGAACCTCAGCCCCGCCGGCACCTACCTCGGCTCCGCGGCGCGCATGCCGCACACGCACGGCGCGTTCGCGCGGCGCGTCGCGCTGCCCGCCCGCATGCTGCGCTCGATCCCGGCCGGGCTGCCGCTGCGCCTCGCGGCGCTCGCCGAGCCGGCCGCCGTCGCCTGGCACGGCGTCGGCCAGGCGGGCGACATCGCCGGCCGTCGCGTGCTCGTGATCGGCACCGGCCCGATCGGCGCGCTCGCGGTCGCCGTCGCGCGCCACCACGGCGCGGCCGAGGTCATCGCGACCGACCTCCACCCGCATCCGCGCGCGCTGGCCGAGCGGCTCGGCGCCCGCGCCCTCGACGCGGCGGATGCCGAGGGCATCGCGGCCGTGCACGCCGACGTGGTCGTCGAGTCGTCGGGCACCGTGCCGGGGCTCGCCGCCGCGATCAGCGGCGCGCGCCGCGGCGGCACCGTCGTGCTGCTGGGCCTCCAGCGCGCCGGTGACGTGCCGGTGCCGATGGCGAGCGCCATCACCCGCGAGCTGACGCTCGTCGGCTCGTTCCGGTTCAACGACGAGATCGACGAGGTGCTCGCCGCGCTCGCCGACGGCTCGCTCGACGCGGAGGCGGTCATCAGTCACGAGCTGCCGATCGAGCAGGGCGCCGTGGCGCTCGAGCTCGCTCGCGACGCATCCGTATCCTCGAAGGTGCTGCTGACGTTCGCGGCCGAGACTGACGAAGGAGCAGGGCGATGAGCGAGACGCGCTACCCGTCGATGATCATCATGGGCGTGCAGGGTTCGGGGAAGTCGACGATCGGGCAGGCGCTCGCGGAGCGGCTGAACATCGACTTCGTCGACGGCGACGACCTGCACCCGCCGGCCAACAAGGCCAAGATGGCCGCGGGCACGCCGCTCACCGACGAGGACCGCGTGCCGTGGCTGAAGACGATCGGCCAGACGATCGCCGACGGTCGCGCCGCCGGCCGGGTGACGATCGTCGCGTGCTCGGCGCTCAAGCGCTGGTACCGTGAGCTGCTGCGCTCGAGCGACCAGGAGCTCGTCTTCGTGCACCTGTCGGGGGAGCAGGGCCTCCTCGCCGACCGCCTCGCGCACCGCGACCACGAGTTCATGCCGACGACCCTGCTCACGAGCCAGCTCGAGACCCTCGAGCCGCTCGCCGACTGGGAGCGCGGCATCGTCATCTCGGTCGAGCAGACCCCGGCGGCGATCGTCGACGAGGTGACGCGCATCCTCATCGGCCGCGCGGCCGGCCGTCCCGTCGAGCCGGGCCCCGGCGCCGCGCTCACCGGCGCGATCGACCTCCCGCGCGCCTGACCCGCCCGCACCTGTCCCACCGCCGCAGTCGGACCCCACTGCGTCCCCACCGCACCACCCCACACACAGGAGACACCGATGGATGACCTCGTCCTCAACTGGGAGCTCGGCACGGGAGGCCTGCTGCTGCTCGCAGCCGCGGGCATCGCCCTGCTGCTCGTGCTCATCATGGCCTTCCGGATCCACGCGTTCGTCGCACTGATGATCACGAGCCTGCTGACGGCGATCGCCGCCGGCATCCCCTTCAACCGCCTGCTCGAGGCCATCGCCTTCGGCTTCAACCCGACGCTCGGCAACGTCATGCTGCTCGTCGCGCTCGGCGCGATGCTCGGCCGCATGATCGAGACCTCCGGCGGCGCGCGCGTGCTCACCGACAAGCTCATCGCGCGCTTCGGCGAGCAGCGGGCCGCGATGGCCGTCGGCGTCGCGAGCCTGCTGATGGGCTTCCCGATCTTCTTCGACGCCGGCCTCGTCGTCATGATGCCGATCATCTACGCCGTGGCGCGCCGCCTCGGCGGATCGCTGCTGACCGTCGCGTTCCCCGCGGCGCTCGCCTTCAGCTCCATGCACATCTTCGTGCCGCCGCACCCGGGCCCCGTCTCGGCATCCGCCATCCTCGGCGCCGACGTCGGCCTCGTGCTCATCCTCGGCCTCGTCGTCGCGATCCCCGTCTGGTACCTCGTCGGCGTGCTCTTCGGCGGCTGGGTCGGCCGCAAGTACGACATCGCGGTGCCCACGATCCTCGACGGCACCCCCGACGAGGACCGCGAGATGGAGTCGAACCCGTCGTTCGGCAAGATCATGCTGCTGCTCGCGCTGCCGCTCGTGCTCATCCTCATGAACACCGGCCTCAACATGTACGCCTCGACCACCGACGACCCCGACGCCTTCAAGGCCGAGCCGGTCGTCGCGCTGCTGCGCACGCTCGGCGAGACGCCCATCGCGCTGCTCATCACGGTGCTCGTCTCGATGTGGCTCCTCGGCTGGGGCATGGGCAAGTCCGGCAGCCTCATCGACAAGGTCGCAGACAGCGCCCTCGGGCCGATCGCCTCCGTCGTGCTCGTCACCGGCGCCGGCGGCATGTTCGGCGGCGTGCTGCGCGTCACCGGCATCGGCGACGCGATCGCCGACTCGCTCAACTCGATCGGCATGCCCGTCATCGTCGCCGCGTTCCTCATCTCGCTCATCGTGCGCATCGCGCAGGGCTCGGCGACCGTCGCCCTCACGACCGCCGCGTCGCTCATGGCGGGCGTGGTCGTGAACGGCGGCTTCAACCCCGTCGAGGTCGCGGCGATCGTGCTCGCGACCGCGGCAGGCTCGGTCGGCTTCAGCCACGTGAACGACTCGGGCTTCTGGCTCGTCAGCAAGTTCTTCGGCCTCGACGTGAAGACGACGCTGAAGACCTGGACGGTGGCGCAGGGCCTCATGGCCATCATCGGCTTCGTGATCAGCTACGCGATCTTCCTGGTCGGCGGCCTGTTCGG
The DNA here is from genome assembly GCF_007923295.1 of Agrococcus sediminis. Classification (GTDB taxonomy): domain Bacteria; phylum Actinomycetota; class Actinomycetes; order Actinomycetales; family Microbacteriaceae; genus Agrococcus; species Agrococcus sediminis. The sequence continues at coordinate 26,023 of NZ_VOIR01000018.1, forward strand.
CTGACCGCTGCTCGCGTCGTGCAGCACCGGGGGCCTCGCGAGGGGCCCCCGGTGCTGTAGAGTCTGAGGCTGAACTTCGGCGAGGGGTGCATCGGCATCCGTGATCGACGCGGTGGCAGCAGCGGACACAGTCTCCAACAGGCGCAGTCCTCACGCCTCGCGCGTTCGAGTCGACACACACTGACGGGCCCCGGCCCACGAGGAGCACTTCCATGAGCACCGACGACAACAAGCTCTCCAGCGAGATCCGCTCGTCCTTCGGCAAGGGCGCGGCCCGCAAGCTGCGCGCCGCCGGCAAGGTCCCCGCGGTCCTCTACGGCCACGGCACCGAGCCGCAGCACCTCACCTTCGACGCGCACGACGTCTTCATGCTCGTGCGCCGCTCGAACGCGGTGCTCGACCTGCAGATCGAGGGCTCGTCGCAGCTCGCGCTCGTGAAGGACATCCAGCGCAACCCCGTCCTCCAGGGCGTGCAGGCGATCGAGCACCTCGACCTCGTCATCGTCCAGCGCGGCGAGAAGGTCACGGTCGACGTGCCCGTGCACCTCGAGGGCGAGTCGGCCCCCGGCACCATCACCAACTTCGAGTCGACCTCCATCTCCATCGAGGTCGAGGCCCTGCACATCCCCGACTCCATCACGGTCTCCATCGAGGGCCTCGAGGAGGGCGCGCACGTGCTCGCCGGCCAGGTCGAGCTCCCCAAGGGCGCCACGCTGCTCACCGACCCCGGGGCGCTCGTCGTCGGCATCATCGTGCCCGCGGCCCCCGTGCTCGAGGACGAGGACGCCGCGCCCGCCGAGGGCGAGACGGCCGAGGCTGAGGGCGAGGGCGAGTCCGAGGAGTCGACCGAGGGCGAGTCGGCGGAGTAGTCCGCGAGGAGCGCTCCGTGGCGCAGACGTGGCTCGTGGTCGGGCTCGGGAATCCCGGGCCCGACTACGCGCGCACGCGCCACAACATCGGCCAGATGGCCCTCGCCGAGGTCGAGCGGCGCGCCGGCGCGACGCCGAAGCGCCACGGCCGCGCCGAGGCGCTCGTCGCCGAGTCGCGCATCATCGGCGGCCCGAAGGTCGTCACCGCGTTCCCCACCAGCTGGATGAACCGCTCCGGCGGCCCGGTCGCGAAGCTCATGGACTGGTACGGCGTCGAGCCCGACCACGTCATCGTCCTGCACGACGAGCTCGACCTGCCGCTCGGCACCGTGCGGCTCAAGCAGGGCGGCGGCCACGGCGGCCACAACGGCATGCGCGACATCATCGCCGCGCGCGGCGGCGACGTGCTGCGGGTGCGGCTCGGGATCGGCCGTCCGCCCGGCAGGCAGGACGCCGCCGACTTCGTGCTCCGGCCCTTCGCGAAGGCCGAGCAGGACGAGGCCGACCTGCTCGTGCAGCTCGGCGCCGACGCCGTCGAGCGGATCATCGCCGAGGGCTTCCTGGAGGCGCAGCAGCGCATCCACGCCCCGTAGCATGGGGAGCCGAATCGGAAGGAGTGCGCCCGTGCGCCGAACCGCCCTGCGAGCCGCAGCCCTCATCGCGGCGAGCCTCGTGCTCGTCGGCTGCGCGAGCGGCGACCCCGAGGCACCCGCCGAGGCGCAGGGCCCGAACGGCTACGAGCTCGCCGCCACGCTCGACGACGGATCCGAGCTCTGGTCCGACCGCAGCCCCGAGTCGGGGCTCACCGACCTCATCCTCGAGACGCCCGAGGGCCGCATGATCCACTCGTGCCTCGGCTCCGGGCCGCTCATGTGCTGGGACGACCCGCTCGAGCCGGCGATGCTGCTCGTCATCGGGCCGCCCGAGGGCACCGCCGCGACCCTCAGCTGGTACGGCGAGAGCCTCCCGCTCACCGCCGGCGAGCGCGAGGCCGACGACGCCCCCTCCGTGTTCGCGCTCGTGCTGCCCGACTACGAGGCGAACGACCAGGGATGGCGGCTCGAGGTGACCGACGCCGCCGGCGCGGTCGTCATGACCTCGTGAGCCTCCGGCCGCTGCTCGAGCTGCTCGAGCGCGGCGCGCTCGCCCCGGTCGTCGAGGCGAGCCGCGGGGGCGCGCTCACCGGCATCGAGGCGATGCGCGCGCCCGTCGCGGCGTCGATCGCGAACGCCCACGAGCGGCCGCTGCTCGTCATCACCGCGACCCGCCGCGAGGCGGAGGCGGTGCGCGACGACCTCGCCGCGTGGCTGCCCGAGGCCGAGCTGCTCGACCTGCCCGCGTGGGAGACGCTGCCGCACGAGCGGCTGAGCCCGTCCGCCGAGACCGTCGGCAGGCGCGGCGCCACGCTCCGCGCCGTCGCCGAGCGCGACGGCTCCCGCCCGACGATCGTGATCGCCTCGGTGCGCGCCGCGCTGCAGCCTGTCGCCGACAACCTGCTGTCGGTGCAGCCGATCGAGCTCGTCGCGGGTGCGCGCGGCATCGACCTCGCGGCGCTCTCGCGGCACCTCGTCGACCTCGCCTACGCGCGGGTCGACATGGTCACCCGCCGTGGCGAGTTCGCGGTGCGCGGCGGCATCGTCGACGTCTTCGCGCCCGCCGACGACCACCCGGTGCGCATCGAGCTCTTCGGCGACGAGGTCGAGCAGATGCGCTGGTTCCACGTCGCCGACCAGCGCTCCGACGCCGAGCCGATCGAGCGCATCGTGCTGCCGCCCACTCGCGAGCTGCTGCTGACCGAGCCGGTGCGGCAGCGGGCCCGCCAGCTCGCCCCCGAGTTCCCCGGCATCCAGCAGATGCTCGAGAAGATCGCCGAGGGGATGCCCGTGGAGGGCATGGAGTCGCTCGCGCCGGCCCTGCTGCCGCGGCTCGTCCCCATCACGCACTACCTGCCCGACGCGGGCGTGCTCGTGCTCGGGCCCGAGCGCATCCGCGACCGCGTCGCGAGCCTCAACGAGACGAACCACGAGTTCCTCGAGGCCGCGTGGAGCGCCGCGACCGCCGGCGGCGAGGCGCCCGTCGACCTGGCGGGCGGGTTCCTCGACCTCGACGAGCTGCGCGAGTCGGTGCGCGCGCCCTGGTGGACGTTCTCGGTGCTGCGCGGGGGCGACGACGTCACCGCCCTCGAGGCGGATGCCGTGCCGAGCTTCGCGGGGCAGGCCGACGGCGCGGTCGAGCACCTGCGCGAGCGCGCCCGCGAGGGCTGGCGCATCGTCGTCACCGCCGCCGGGCACGGCATGGTCGAGCGCGCCGCGCAGGTGCTGGGCGAGCACGGCCTCGCCGCCCGCGAGGTGGAGGCGCTGCCCGCCGAGCTCGAGCCGGGCGTCGTGCACGTCACGCAGGCGTCGGTCGAGCACGGCTTCTCGCTCCCCGAGGAGCGGCTCGAGCTCGTCAGCGAGGCGGAGTTCTTCGGCCGCGCCGTCGGCGTCGACCAGCGCCAGTCGCGGCGGCTCGCCACGCGGCGCCGCTCGGTCGTCGACCCGCTCCAGCTGAAGCCCGGCGACTACGTCGTGCACGACACGCACGGCGTCGGCCGCTTCGTCGAGCTCACGCAGCGCACCGTCTCCACCGGCGGGCGCAGCCCCGTGAAGACGACGCGCGAGTACCTCGTCATCGAATACGCGCCCTCGAAGCGCGGCCACCCCGGCGACCGGCTCTCGGTGCCCACCGACCAGCTCGACCAGCTGAGCCGCTACGTCGGCGGCGAGTCGCCGCAGCTGTCGAAGATGGGCGGCAGCGACTGGCAGCAGTCGAAGGCGAAGGCCAGGAAGGCCGTGCGCGAGATCGCGGTCGAGCTCGTGCAGCTCTACTCCGCGCGGATGGCATCGAAGGGCCGCGCGTTCGGTCCCGACAGCCCGTGGCAGCGCGAGCTCGAGGACGCGTTCCCGTATGCCGAGACGCCCGACCAGCTGACGACCATCGACGAGGTGAAGCGCGACATGGAGCGCTCGGTGCCGATGGACCGGCTGCTCTCGGGCGACGTCGGCTACGGCAAGACCGAGGTCGCCGTGCGCGCCGCCTTCAAGGCGGTGCAGGACGGCGCGCAGGTCGCGGTGCTCGTGCCGACGACGCTGCTCGTGCGGCAGCACTTCGAGACCTTCGCGTCGCGCTTCGCCGGCTTCCCGGTGCACGTGCGCGCCCTCAGCCGCTTCCAGACCGACAAGGAGGTGCGCGAGACGATCGCGGGCCTCGCCGACGGCACCGTCGACGTCGTGATCGGCACCCACCGCATCCTCTCCGACCGCATCCGCTTCAAGGAGCTCGGGCTCGTCATCATCGACGAGGAGCAGCGCTTCGGCGTCGAGCACAAGGAGCAGCTCAAGGCGCTGAAGACCAACGTCGACGTGCTCGCGATGTCGGCGACGCCCATCCCTCGCACGCTCGAGATGGCGGTCACGGGCATCCGCGAGATGTCGACACTCGCGACGCCGCCCGAGGCGCGGCATCCGGTGCTCACCTTCGTCGGCGCGTACAACGAGCAGCAGGTGGCTGCGGCGATCCGCCGCGAGCTGCTGCGCGAGGGCCAGGTGTTCTTCGTGCACAACCGGGTCTCGTCGATCAACAAGGTCGCGGCGCAGCTCGCCGAGCTCGTGCCCGAGGCGCGCATCGGCGTCGCGCACGGCAAGATGCCGGAGACGGCGCTCGAGCGCGTGATCGTCGACTTCTGGGAGAAGCAGTACGACGTGCTCGTCTCCACCACCATCGTCGAGACCGGCCTCGACATCCCCAACGCCAACACGCTCATCGTCGATCGCGCCGAGCGCTACGGGCTCAGCCAGCTGCACCAGCTGCGCGGGCGCGTCGGCCGCGGCCGCGAGCGCGCCTACGCGTACTTCCTCTACGACGCCGAGACGCCGCTGTCCGAGACCGCGCACGACCGGCTCGAGACGATCGCCGTGCACAACGAGCTCGGCGCGGGCATGCAGGTGGCGCTCAAGGACCTCGAGATCCGCGGCGCCGGCAATCTCCTGGGCGGCGAGCAGTCGGGCCACATCGCCGGCGTCGGCTTCGACCTGTACCTGCGCATGGTGGGCGAGGCCGTCGCGGTCTTCCGCGGCGAGGAGGACGAGGGGCCGCGCGAGCTGCGGCTCGAGCTGCCTGTCGACGCGGTGATCCCCGAGGACTACGTCGACTCGGAGCGCCTGCGCCTCGAGGCCTACCAGAAGCTCTCGTCCGCGGCGTCGGCGCGCGACGACGAGTCGATCGACCACGTGCTCGAGGAGCTGCGCGACCGCTACGGCCCGCCGCCCGCGCAGGTGACGGCGCTCGTCGCCATGGCGCGGCTGCGGCGCAAGGCGCAGCGCGCGAAGCTCTCGGAGGTCATCACGGTCGGGCCGAACCTGCGCATCGGCCCCGCCGAGCTCGCCGACTCGGTGCAGCTGCGGCTGCGGCGCATGTACCCGGGCGCGAAGGTCAACGAGACCGCGAAGACGCTCGTCGTGCCGATCCCCACGGCCGGCGGCGGCCGGCTCGCCGGCACGCAGGCGGAGCCGCTGCCCGATGCCGAGCTCATCGCATGGGTGGATGCGCTGCTGACGGCGATCTTCCCGCCGCCCAGGCCGGCCGACGACCAGGCCGAGCGGCCGGCCGGGGAGCCGGCGGGGGAGCGCACGGCGTGAGCGCCCTCGACGACCTCGTCGCCGTCATGGCGCGGCTGCGGGCGCCCGGAGGCTGCCCGTGGGACGCCGAGCAGACGCACGCGTCGCTCGTGCCCTTCCTCATCGAGGAGGCGCATGAGCTTGCCGAGGCGATCGAGGCGGGCGACGCCGACGACGCCCACCTGCGCGAGGAGCTCGGCGACGTGCTGCTGCAGGTCGTCTTCCACGCCGACATCGCCCGCGCCGAGGGCCGCTTCGACCTCGACGACGTCGCGCGCGGGCTCGCCGAGAAGCTGCGCCGGCGGCATCCGCACGTCTTCGCCGACGTCGCCGTCACGGGCGTCGACGACGTGGTGGCGAACTGGGATGCGCTGAAGCGAGCCGAGAAGCCCGAGCGCGGCAGCGCGCTCGACGGCATCCCGGCGGGCCTGCCCGCGCTCGCGCGCGCCGAGAAGGTGCTGCGCCGCGCCGAGCGCGCGGGCCTGACGACGTCGGATGCGACGGGCCCGGCCACCGAGGAGGCGCTCGGCGCCGAGCTGCTCGCGCTCGTGCGCGGCGCGGCTGCCCGCGAGCTCGACGCCGAGCGGGCGCTCCGCGCCGCCACCCGCGAGCTCGAGGCGAGCCTCCGCGCCGAGGAGGCGGGCCGCGCCTGAGCCCCCCCCGGTCGATTGGTCACGATCGGTCGGCTGCGCCCCGGAAGAGCAACACTTCGTGACCAATCGGCGGGGAGCGGTGGCCGCGGGCACCGCCGCGGCTGGCCCTAGGGCCGCACCACCACGTTCCCGACCTTGTGGCCGGAGTCGACGATCGCGTGCGCGCGGGCGATCTCGGCCATCGGCAGGGACTGCACGACCGGGTCGAGCTCGCCGGTCGCGAGCAGCGCGAGCAGCCGCTCGATGTGCTCGCGCCGCGCGCGGGCGATCCCAGCCTTGACCGCGCCGCGCGCGGTGATGGTCTGCCAGAGCGTGGCGGCGACCAGGATGAGCGTGCCGCCGTCGGCGAGGAGCCGCCGGCCGGTCGCGGGGGAGAGCGCGCCGACCGCGTCGAGCACCACGTCGAAGCGCCGGCCGAGCGTGGTGACGTCGGTCGTCGCGCGATCGACCACCTCCTCCGCGCCGAGCCGACGCACGAGCTCGGCGTTCTGCGCGCTCACGACCGCGGTCACGTGCGCGCCCGCGAGCCGCGCCACCTGCACCGCGCTCGTGCCGACCGCGCCCGCGGCGCCGACGACGAGCACCGACTGCCCCTCGCGCAGCTTCGCGACGTCCAGCAGGAAGTGCATCGCCGTCGTGCCGCCGAACACGACGGCCGCCGCGTCGTCGAGCGCGACGCCGTCGGGAACCCGCACGAGCCGGTCGGCGCGCAGCGCGATGAGCTCGGCATGGCCGCCGTGCCCGCTCGCGCACACCACGGCGTCGCCCGGCGCGAGCCCCTCGACGCCCTCGCCGACCGCCTCGACCGTGCCCGAGAGGGCGAAGCCGAGGATGCGTCGGCGCGGCCCGCGCAGGCCGAGCGCGAGGCGAGCGGGCACCGCGAAGCCGCGCGGGAAGCGCGCGCCGCGGATCCGGGCGTCGCCCGAGCTCACGGTCGCCGCCGCGACGCGCACGAGCGCCTCGCCCGGGCCCGCCACGGGGGCCGCGACATCGGCGACCCTCGCGACCTCGGGCGGGCCGTACCGGTCGATGACCACTGCGCGCATCCGATGCTCCTTACAGGTGTAAGCCGATCTGGCGCCAGCGTAGCCTTACAGTTGTAAGCCCGCAAGGGTCCCGTCGAGGAGGTGGCGCATGAGCCAGGGGAGCGGAGCACCGCGGCGCAGCCGCGAGCCGCTCAGCCGCGAGCGCGTCGTCGCCGCGGCGGTCGCCGTCGCCGACCGCGACGGGCTCGCCGGCGTCAGCATGCGCAGCGTCGGCCGGGAGCTCGGCGTCGAGGCCATGTCGCTCTACCACCACGTCGCGAGCAAGGAGGCCCTGCTCGACGAGCTCGCCGGCTGGCTCATGGCGCAGATCGAGCCGCCGCGGCCGGGCGACGCGTGGCGCGAGGGCCTGCGCCGGCGCGCGCACTCCGCGCGCGCCGTCATGGGGGCGCACGCCTGGGGGCTGGGCTTCGTCGAGTCGCGCCGCGCCCCCGGGGAGGCGCTCATGCAGGGGCACGAGGCGGTGCTCGAGTGCCTGCGGGCGGACGGCGTGCCGCTGCGGCTCGCCGCCCACGCCTTCTCGGTGCTCGACGCCTACGTCTACGGCTTCGTGCTCACCGAGCAGCACCTGCCGTTCGAGCCCGGCGGCGCCGAGGCGATGGTCGACGAGCTGGCGCTGCCGGCCGACCGGTTCCCGCGCCTGGCCGAGCTCGTCGCCGAGCTCGTCGTGGGCAGCGACTACGACTACGGCGACGAGTTCGCGTACGGCCTCGAGCTCGTGCTCGACGCGGTCGAGGCACGGCTGGCGGCCTGGACGCCCGACTCGCGGTAGCGGAGGCGCCCGAGGCCGGCGACGATGAAGATGCCCACGACGAACGCGATGAGCACCTGCCCCGTCGGCCACACCAGCCCCGCCCATCCGCCGTGCTCGCCCGGGTCGAGGAACGGGTAGGGGAACCAGCCGTCGACGAGCGCGCCTCGCAGCCACGACGCGGCGAGGTAGGCCACCGGATAGCCCATCCACCACGCGGCCCGCGAGAGCCGGATGCGCCCCGCGGCGGGCACGAGCAGCCAGTCGAGCCCGACCATCCAGGGGATGAAGCGGTGCTGGGCGGCGTTGGTGTACTCGATCGTCCACGCCCACACCTCGTCGGGCTTCGCGAGCAGCACCGCGTAGACGAGCCCCGTGAGCACGATGTACGCGGTGATCGCGCCGCGCACGTGGTCGAACCAGCGGGGCCTGCGCCACTGCGGCACGACCAGCATCCACGCCATGAGGGCGATCACCAGCAGGTTCGACTGCACCGTGAAGTACGCGAAGTGCTCGCTCGCGCGCTCGCCCGACTCGAGCATGTTCTTGATGTTCCAGATCTCGGCCGTGACGGCGAGGAGGAGGATGCCGACCCGCCACGCCACCACGGGCACGGCGCGGTCGTGGAGGGGCCAGCGAGGTCGCACCCGCCCATGATGGCATCGGCGGATGCGCGGGCGGCGCGGCCCGCGCACGCCGTGCGGGAGAATGGTCGCCATGGCAACCCAGGTGCACCCGCCGCGCGGCATGCGCGACTTCCTGCCCGTCGAGAAGCGCCGCCGCGAGCGCGTGCTCCGCGTCATCCGGGACGCCTACGAGGACCACGGGTTCGAGGAGATCGAGACGCCCGTCGTCGAGGACGCCGAGCGCCTGCACGCGGGCCTGGGCGGCGACAACGAGAAGCTCGCGTTCGCGGTCATGCGCCGGGGCCTCGCCGTCGACGACCTCCGCTCGGCCGCGGCGCCGCTCGACCTGGCCGACCTCGGGCTGCGCTTCGACCTGACGGTGCCGCTCGCGCGCTTCATCGCCACGCACCGGGCGGCGCTGCCGCCGGTGTTCCGCGCGATCCAGATCGCGCCGGTGTGGCGCGCCGAGCGGCCGCAGCGCGGGCGCTTCCGCCAGTTCATGCAGTGCGACATCGACATCGCCGGCGAGCCGGGCATCGCGGCCGAGCTCGAGCTGCTCGCCGCGACGGGGGATGCGCTGACCCGGCTCGGCATCCCGGACGCGTTCGTGCGCATCAACGACCGCCGCATCCTCGCCGCGGCGCTGGAGCACGCCGGCGTGCCCGAGGCCGAGCGCGAGGGCGCGCTCATCACGGTCGACAAGCTCGACAAGATCGGCCGCGAGGGCGTGGCCGAGGAGCTGGGCAGCCGCGGCATCGACGGCGCCCGGCTGCTCGCGACGCTCGACGCGATCCGCGACGGCGCGACGCTGCCGGAGGGCTTCGACCCGGCCGTGCTCGACGACGCGCGCTCCCTGCTCGACGCCCGCGTCGGCATCCGTCTCGAGTTCGACCCGACGCTCGTGCGCGGCATGGGCTACTACACCGGCCCCATCTTCGAGATCGCGCACCCCCAGCTGCCGTTCTCGATCGGCGGCGGCGGCCGCTACGACGGCATGATCGGCCGCTTCCTCGGCCAGGACATGCCTGCGGTCGGCATCTCGCTCGGCTTCGAGCGGCTCGTCGACCTCGTCGAGCTGCCCGCGGGCGGCGCGCGCGATGCGCTCGCGCTCCTCGTCGACAAGGCGACGCCGCCGGCCGATGCGCTCGCGATCAAGCGCGACCTCGTCGCTGCGGGCGAGACCGTGCGCATGCAGCGCCGCACGAAGAACGTGACCGGCATGCTCGAGCAGCTCGCGGCGTCCGGCGCCACCCGCTTCGCCTTCGTGCGCCCCGGCGACTCGGCCGCGAGCCTCGAGGTGAAGCCGATCGCCTGACCCGCCGCCTCGAGCGGCGCCTCCCGCGATCGAGTGGCGCTCCGCGCGATCGAGCGGCGCCCCGCGCGATCGAGTGGCGCTCCCCGCGATCGAGTGGCGCCCTGCGTGATCGAGTGGCGCTCCGCGCGATCGAGTGGCGGTTCGCGCGATCGAGTGACGCCCGGCCCTTGCCCTGGCGACATCCGCGATTCCGTCGCGAAGGCGCCACTCGATGTCCGCGGGCGCCACTCGATCCCCGGACCCGCCACTCGATGTCGGGAGGCGCCACTCGACCGCCGCGCGCGCCGCTCGGTGTCAGGGGGCGCCACTCGATGCAGGGGGGGGCAGGGCGGATGCGCTCCCGCAGCGGGCGGGTGTGCAGGGATGCGCCCAGGACTAGGCTCGTCAGCGGCCGTCCACTGCGAACCCTAGGAGCACCCGTGGCACTCATCGACACCCTGCAGGCGCGCGAGATCCTCGACTCCCGCGGCAACCCGACCGTCGAGGTCGAGGTGCTGCTCTCGGACGGCTCGGTCGGCCGGGCCGCGGTGCCGAGCGGCGCATCCACCGGCGCCTTCGAGGCGTACGAGCTGCGCGACGGCGACAGCGCCCGCTACGCCGGCAAGGGCGTCGAGCAGGCCGTCGACGCGGTCAACGAGGAGATCGCCGAGGCGATCGAGGGCCTCACCGCCGACGACCAGCGCGTCGTCGACGCGACGCTCATCGAGCTCGACGGCAGCGACAACAAGAAGAACCTCGGCGCCAACGCCATCCTCGGCGTCTCGCTCGCGGTCGCGAAGGCCGCCGCCGACTCGGCGAAGCTGCCCCTGTTCCGCTACCTCGGCGGACCGAACGCGTTCCTGCTGCCCGTGCCGATGATGAACGTCATCAACGGCGGCGCGCACGCCGACACCGGCGTCGACATCCAGGAGTTCATGATCCTGCCGATCGGCGCCGAGTCGTTCCGCGAGGGCCTGCGCTGGGGCACGGAGACCTACCACGTGCTCAAGAGCATCCTCAAGGAGCAGGGCCTCTCGACCGGCCTCGGCGACGAGGGCGGCTTCGCGCCCGACCTCGCGAGCAACCGCACGGCGCTCGACCTGCTCGTGCAGGCCATCGAGAAGGCGGGCTTCACGCCCGGCACCGACATCGCGCTCGGCCTCGACGTGGCGGCGACGGAGTTCTTCGACAACGGGGTCTACCGCTTCGAGGGCCAGGAGCGCTCGGCGTCCGACATGTCCGACTACTTCGCCGAGCTGGTCGACTCCTACCCGCTCGTCACCATCGAGGACCCGATGAGCGAGGAGGACTGGGAGGGCTGGACCGGCATCACCGAGCGCCTCGACGACCGCGTGCAGATCGTCGGCGACGACCTGTTCGTCACGAACTCCGAGCGCCTCGTCGACGGCATCGAGCGCGGCGCCGCGAACGCGCTGCTCGTGAAGGTCAACCAGATCGGCACGCTCTCCGAGACCTTCGACGCGATCCGCATCGCGACGCAGGCGGGCTACTCGTCGGTGCTCTCGCACCGCTCGGGCGAGACCGAGGACACCACGATCGCCGACATCGCGGTCGCCGTGAACGCTGGCCAGATCAAGACGGGCGCCCCCGCTCGCAGCGAGCGCGTGGCGAAGTACAACCAGCTGCTGCGCATCGAGGAGGACCTCGGCGAGGCCGCGGAGTACGCCGGCGCCGCCGCGTTCCCGCGCTTCGAGGGCTGACCTGCGCGGTTCGGCCGCGACCGGAGGGCACTCGCCGATATCCTCGGCGGGTGCCCTCCGTCCGTCCTGCCTCCGGTCAGCTGCGCGTGTCGTGGCTGCTGCTCGTCGCGGTCGGCCTCGTCCTCGCCGGCGTCGTCACGCTCGCGCCCTCCATCGGGCTGCTGCTCGAGCAGCGCCGCGACATCGCCGCGCTCGAGGCGCAGGTGACGGCGCAGCAGGAGAACGTCGAGGCGCTGCAGGAGGAGCAGGCGCGCTGGGACGACCCCGCCTACATCGAGGCGCAGGCGCGCGACCGGCTGTTCTTCGTCTACCCGGGCGAGACGAGCTTCGTGCTGCTCGACGACCGGTCGGCGCTCGAGACGGCCTCCGCCGACGTGCCCTCGGCGACGATCGAGCAGCCGGCCGAGGACTGGGTCGCGGCGACCGCCTCGTCGTTCCTCGTCGCGGGCCTGACCGACGACGGGCCGTCGTCGTTCGGCGAGCCGGCCGAGGTGGGGGAGCCGCAGTGATCGACCCGGCCACCGAGCGCGACCTCGAGATCATGGCGTCCCAGCTCGGCCGCACGATGCGCGGCGTGCTCGGCATCGGCGCCCGCTGCGCGTGCGGCGCGCCGACCGTCGTGGTGACGGCGCCGCGACTGCCCGACGGCACGCCGTTCCCCACCTTCTACTACCTCACGCATCCGGCCGCCGCCGCCTCCGCGTCGCGGCTCGAGGCCGACGGCACGATGGCCGAGCTGCAGCGGCGGCTCGAGGAGCCCGAGACGGCGGATGCGTATGCCGCGGCCCATGCGGCGTACCTCGCCGACCGGGAGGCCCACGGGCACGTCGAGGAGATCGCCGGCATCTCGGCCGGCGGCATGCCGACGCGGGTGAAGTGCCTGCACGCGGTGATCGCGCACTCGCTCGCCGCCGGACCGGGCGTGAACCCGATCGGCGACGCCGCCCTCGCGCTCGCCGACTGGTCGCCCGAGGTGTGCGCCTGCCCGCCCGAGGACCGGGGGCCGCGCGCGACCGGCGCGGATTCCCACCCGCGATAGACTCGTCGCACATCCACATCTGATACCGGGGAAGAAGCGCGCTTTGACCAAGATCCTCATCGTCGGCGGCGGCTACGCCGGCCTGTACACCGCACGCGGGCTCGAGCGTCTGCTCGGGGAGGCCGAGGCCGAGATCACCATCGTGGATCCGCTGTCGTACATGACGTACCTGCCGTTCCTGCCGGAGGTCGCCGCGGGCTCCATCGAGCCGCGCCACGCGGTCGTGCCGCTGCGCCGCCACCTGAGCCGCACGCGCGTCGTGCAGGCGAAGGTCACGAACGTCGACCACGCGACCAAGGTCGCGACGATCCAGCCCGAGCTCGGCGAGCCGACCGCGATGGCGTACGACGTCATCGTCATGACCGCCGGCTCCGTCTCGCGCACCTTCCCGATCCCGGGCGTCGCCGACGAGGCGATCGGCATGAAGACGATCGAGGAGGCCGCCGCCGTGCGCGACCGCCTCATCTCGAACTTCGCGAAGGCCGCGGCGCTGCCCGCCGGCCCCGAGCGCGACCGGCTCCTGACCGTCGTGGTCGTCGGCGGCGGCTTCGCCGGCATCGAGACGATCGCCGAGCTGCGCGACTTCGCCACGCACCTGCTCTCGCGCTTCCCCGAGATCGCGTTCGAGGACGTCGCGTTCCACCTCGTCGAGGCGATGGGCCGCATCATGCCTGAGGTGAGCGCCTCGACCGCCGACTGGGTGGTCGAGGACCTCCGCAAGCGCGGCGTCGACGTGCACCTCGAGACCCAGCTGCAGAGCGCGCTCGACGGCGTGTGCGAGCTCTCCACCGGCGAGCGCTTCGGCTCCGACCTCATCATCTGGACCGCCGGCGTCATGGCGAACCCCGTCGTGCGCGCGACCGACCTGCCGCTCGACGACCGCGGCCGCATCACCGCGCTCGCGACGCTGCAAGTGGCACGCGACGGCGTCGTCGTGCCCGACGCGTGGACGGCGGGCGACGTCTCGGCCGTGCCCGACAAGTCGAAGACCCCCGGCCCCGGCGGCTTCTGTGTGCCCAACGCGCAGCACGCGGTGCGCCAGGCGAAGCTCCTCGCGAAGAACATCGTCGCGGTGCTGCGCGGCGACGCGCCCCGCGAGTACATCCACGACAACGAGGGCGCCGTCGCGGGCCTCGGCCTCTGGAACGGCGTGTTCCAGAAGGGCAACATCGCCATCAAGGGCCCGCTGGCCTGGCTGGCGCACCGCGGCTACCACGGCCTCGCGATGCCGATGTGGGAGCGCAAGATCCGCGTCTTCACGGGCTGGTGGAACAACTTCTGGCTGGGTCGCGACATCGCCGAGCTCTCCGACCGCGAGGTGCCGCGCCAGGCGTTCGAGACGTTCGCGTCGCGCCCGAAGCCGAAGGTCGACGCCTAGGCTCCGCCCCGCACGACACGACAGCGCCGCATCCCTCCCGAGGGGCGCGGCGCTGTCGTATCGTTGTCGTGGACGCCCGTCCAAGTAGGCGTGCAGAACGGAGCTCGCGTGGCGCGGAAGCCGGCCGCGGTGCGGCGTCGGGACCTCGTGGAGGCAGGGCTGCGCGTGATCGCGCGCGAGGGGATGCACGGGGCAAGCGTGCGGGCGATCGTCGCCGAGGCGGGCGTGCCGCTCGCGACCTTCCACTACGTGTTCTCGTCGCGCGACGAGATGATCGGCGAGGCCTACGCCTTCGTGGCGCTGCGCCCCGAGGAGAACACCATGGCGGCGATGCCGGAGGGCGCGACCCTCGACGACGCCATCCGCGCCATCTTCACGCTGTGGTTCGAGCGGTTCCTCGAGCACCCCGAGTACGAGCTCGCGATCATGGAGATCATGGCGTACTGCAGCCGCACGCCCTCGCTCGCGCACCTGCCGGGCGAGGTGCAGGAGCGCTACCTCGAGGCCGTGACGGATGCGGTGGAGGGCCTGCGCGAGCACTTCGGCGCGAGCGCGGCGATGCCCGCCCGCGATGCGGCGGCGCTCGTGCTGCACCTGACCGACGGCCTCACGTACTGCTGGCTGCGCACCCACGACACCGAGGCATCCCACCGCTTCATCGAGGCCGCCGTGCCGCTCGTGCGGCGCACGATCGACGACCGCTCGTGAGCGGGATCCGGCTCGAGGGCGCGGCGCCCTGGCTCGCCGAGGGCCACTGGCGCCGGCTCGACGCGGCGACCGCGCACCTCGACGGGCCGTTCGCGGCGCTGTCGCTCGAGGCGCTCGCGCACAACGCCGCCGACATGGCGCGCCGCGCGGCCGGCACGCGGCTGCGGCTGGCCACGAAGTCGGTGCGCAGCCGCCCGGTGATCGAGGCGGTGCTGCGCCTGCCCGGCTGGCACGGCGTGCTCGCCGCGACGCTGCCGGAGGCGCTCTGGCTCGCCGCGACGGTCGACGACGTGCTGCTCGGGTACCCGACCGTCGACCGGGGTGCGCTGCGCGCGCTGGCCGCCGACGACCTGGCGCGCGAGCGGGTGACGCTGATGGTCGACAGCGTCGAGCACCTCGACGCGATCGACCGCGCGGCGCCCGGCCACCCCGAGCTGCGGGTGGCGATCGAGCTCGACGCGTCGCTCGAGGTGGGGCCCCTGCGGGCGGGTGTGCGGCGATCGCCCCAGCACCGCCCCGAGCAGCTGCGCGCGCTCGCGCGGGCCGTCGCCGACCGTCGCGGGTTCCGGCTCGTGGGCGTGATGGCGTACGAGGCGCAGATCGCCGGCGTGCAGGACGCCCGGTCGCGCGGGCTCGCGCCGGCCGCCGCGGTGCGGGCGATGCAGGGGCTCTCGCGCCGCGAGCTGCGTGAGCGGCGAGGCGCCGCGATCGCCGCGGTGCGCGAGGTCGCCGAGCTCGAGCTCGTCAACGGCGGCGGCACGGGATCGATCGAGTCGACGGCGGCGGATGCGTCGGTCACCGAGATCGGGGCGGGCAGCGGCCTGTTCGGTCCCCACCTCTTCGACGGCTACCGCAGCTTCCGGCCCGCGCCGGCGCTCGCGTTCGCCCTGCCGGTCGTGCGTCGCCCGGGGCCGGGCTCCGTGACGCTGCTCGGCGGCGGCTGGGTCGCCTCCGGGCCCGCGGGCGTCGACAAGCAGCCGCTCGTCGCGTGGCCGGAGGGCATGCGCCTGGATCCGCGCGAGGGGGCGGGCGAGGTGCAGACGCCCGTGCTCGGGGAGGCCGCCGACCGGCTGCGGCTCGGCGACCGCGTGTGGCTGCGCCATGCGAAGGCCGGCGAGCTGTGCGAGCGCATCGACCGCCTGCACGTCGTCTCGGGCGACCAGGTGGTGACCAGCATCCCCACGTACCGTGGCGAGGGGAGGGCGCTGCTGTGACGTGGACGAACTGGGCCCGGTCGCAACGGGCCGAGCCGCGCGAGGTCGACGCGCCGCTGACGATCGAGTCGGTGCGCCGCGCCGTCGAGCGCGTCGCCGCGCGGGGCGGCACGATGCGCCCCGTGGGCAGCGGGCACTCGTTCTCGGGCGCCGCTCGGCCCGACGACGCGCAGCTGCGGCTCGACGGCCTCACCGGCCTGCTCGACGTCGACCGCGAGCGCCGGCGGGCGACGGTGCTGGCCGGCACGCGCATCCGCGACCTGTCGCTGCTGCTCGCGCAGCACGGGCTCGCGCTCGACAACCTGGGCGACGTCGACGTGCAGACGATCGCGGGTGCGATCTCGACCGGCACCCACGGCACGGGGCTCGCGCACCGCTCGATCGGCGCATCCGTCGTCGCGGCGACGCTCGTCGCGGGCGACGGCAGCCTCGTGCGCGTGAGCGTCGAGGAGCGGCCCGACCTGCTCCCCGCCGTGCGGCTGGGGCTCGGGGCGCTGGGCGTGCTCGTCGACGTGACGCTGCAGTGCGTGCCCGCGTTCGCGCTCGACGCGGTCGAGACGACGGTGGCGCTCGACGCCGTGCTCGACGACTGGATGGGGCTCCTCGAGCGCACCGACCACTTCGAGTGCTACTGGTTCGCCGCCACGCGGGTCGCGGCGACGAAGTCGAACACGCGCGTCGATGGGCCGCTCCGGCCGCGCTCGGCCGTCGGCCGCTTCGTCGACGAGCGGCTGCTCACCGACGTCGGCCACCGGGCGCTGCTCGCGCTCGGCGCGCTCGTGCCCGCGACGGCCGCGCCGCTCAACGAGCTGTCGGCGCGGCTGCTGCCGCGCGGGAGGTTCGTCGAGCCGAGCCACGAGGTGTTCGCGGCGCCGCGCGCGGTGCGGTTCCGCGAGCTCGAGTACGGGCTGCCGGTCGAGGCCGTGCCCGAGGCGCTGCGCGAGATCGACCGGGCGCTGCGGCGCGCCGACCTCGTGCTGACGTTCCCGTTCGAGCTGCGCGCCGCCGCCGCCGACGACGCCCACCTGTCGACGGCGCTCGGGCGCGACACGGGCTACATCGCGGCGCACCGGTGGTGGCGCGAGGATCCGCGGCCGCTGTTCGAGATCGTCGAGCCCATCCTGCTCGCGCACGACGGCCGGCCGCACTGGGGCAAGCTGCACTCGCTGCGGGCGCCCGAGCTCGCCGAGCGCTTCCCGGGCTTCGCCGCGTTCGCCCAGGCGCGCGACGAGCTCGACCCCGCGCGCGTCTTCGCGAGCTCGTGGACGCGCAGGGTGCTCGGGGCCTGACCGTCCTACAGTGGAGGGCATGGAAGACCCCCTCCTCTGGCTCTGGATCGCGGTCGGCGCGATCGTCGTCGTCGTGCTCGTCCTCGTCGTGTGGACAGCCTCGGCCGCCGCGTCGATGCGGCGCCTCGGCGAGACGGTCGACGCGCGCTGGCGTGCCCTCGCCGAGACGCTCGAGCGCCGCCGCGGCGTGGCCGATCCGCTGCTGTCGACCGCCGACGAGGGGCAGCGCCGCACGGCGGCGGATGCCTTCGGCCGGCTCGAGAGCGCGCGGCTGCCGGGGGCGAAGGCCGAGGCGGAGGCCGCGGTGCAGCGGGCGCTGCGCCCGCTCGTGCAGGCGGCCGGGTCGCAGCCCTCGGGATCGGCGGCCGCGGATGCGCGTGCCGCGCTCGCGGCGCTCGACGACGAGGCGCAGGCGCGCCGCCGCGACTACAACACGGGCGCGCGCGAGCTGAACGCCAAGGGCCGCCGGTTCCCGACGTCGCTGTTCAAGGGCGCCGCGGGCGTGCCGCGCGAGTTCTTCGAGGTCGACCAGGCGGGCGCCGTCGCGGAGCCGCCCCGCATCCAGTTCTGACCCTCCGCTGGTCGAGGAAGCCGGCGCAGCCGGCCGTCTCGAGAAGGAGCCTCCCGCTGGTCGAGGAGCCGCCGCAGGCGGCGTCTCGAGACCACCCGATAGCCGCGTGCGCCAGGTCTCGTGACGCGTGCGGGCTGCGCCCGCGCGCTCCTCGACCAAGCGGGACGCTCCCCGCTGGTCGAGGAGCCGCCGCAGGCGGCGTCTCGAGACCAGACCACACAGCTGACCGGTCTCGTGACGCGTGCGGGCTCCGCCCGCGCGCTCCTCGACCGAGCGGGGACGGGGTCGGTGTCAGCCCCGCCGCACCGCCGCCGCGACCTCGCGCGCCCACGTGCCCGGGCCCGTCACCTCGACGCTGCCGAGGCCCTGCCACGCCGCCGCCTCGGCGAGCGCGGGCGCGAGCCGCTCGGCCAGCTCACCGGCCCGCTCGGCGTGCGACGGCTCGACGGTCGCGTGCTGCACGCGCAGCACGCCGGCTCGGCGGTCGCTCTTGAGGTCGACGCGGCCGACGAGCTCGTCGTCGACCAGCACCGGCAGCACGTAGTACCCGTGCAGGCGCTGCGGCGCGGGCGTGTAGATCGAGATGCGGTACTCGAAGCCCCACAGCCGCTCCGCGCGCGGGCGGTGCCAGACGATGGGGTCGAACGGCGACAGCAGGGCCGTCGAGCGCACGCGGCGGGGGTTGCGCGTCCGCGCCCACCGGTAGGCGGGGCGGGCCCAGCCCTCGACCGAGACCGGCTCGAGCTCGCCCGCGTCGACGAGCGCATCCACCGCCACCTGCGTGTCGGCGCGCTGCAGGCGGTGGTAGTCGGCGAGGTCGTCGAGCGTCGCGACGCCGTAGGCCTCGGCGGCGCGTGCGACGAGCACCCGGTGGGCCTCGCCGCGCTCGACCTCGCCGCGCGCGGCCTCGGGCAGCGCCGCGTCGGCGACCGCGTAGCGGCGCTCGAAGCGCGAGCGCCCCACGGTGACGAGCTCGCCGCGCCGGAAGAGCACGGCCGTCGCCCAGTACGCATCCGACTTGTTCCACCACCCGCCCGGCAGCCGCTGGTGCGCCGGATGCTCCATCTCGCTCGGCCGCATCGGCCCGCGCTCGGCGAACTCCGAGAGCACGCCGTCGATGAGCGTCGAGTGCTCGGCGGCCCAGCGCTCGTCGTTCGGGCGCATCGGCTGCTGCCGCTTCCACGCCCACAGCGGCCAGTCGGCGACGTCGATGACCGCGGCCTCGTGCGCGACGTACTCGGTGTAGCCGCCGAGCCGCCGCCCGTGGTCGTGGTGCAGCAGGCGGTCGAGCGCGGTGCGGTCGTAGGGCCCGAGCCGGCTCAGCAGCGGCAGGTAGTGGCTGCGCTCGAACACGTTCACCGAGTCGAGCTGCAGGAGGCCGAGCCGGGCGATGGCCCGCTGCAGGGTCTTGGCGCCGGTGCGGCCGCGCTCGCCGGGCAGCGCCCCGTCGAGCCCGCCCGCGGCGATCGCGATGCGGCGCGCCTGGGCGGCGGAGATGCGGGCTGCGGTCACGCCTCGGAGGCTAGCAACGGCCGCCGACGCATGCCCGCGCCGTGACCGCCCCGCGCCGTAGGATCGACCAATGGTCCTCCGACGCTCCACGCCCGAGGGGCCTGACGCGCCCTCGGGAGCGGTCGACGAGGTGGTGCCGCGCGGCATGCGCATCGCCGGCGCCTGGGCATGGCGCTTCGTCGCCGTCGCCGCGGCCGCCGCGATCGTCATCTGGCTCATCGTCGTCTTCCGCATCGTGGTCATCCCGCTGCTGGTCGCGGCCCTCATCACCAGCGCGCTCCTGCCGGTCGTCGACGGCCTCGTGCGCGCCCGCTGGCCGCGCGGGCTCGCGGTCGCGGTGTCGATCGTGGGCCTGCTCGTCGGGGTCGTCGCGCTCGGCTGGCTCGCGGTCTCGCAGATCCGCGACGAGTACCCGGCGCTGCAGGAGCAGGCGGTCGAGTTCTGGGATGAGACGCGCGGCTGGATCCTGTCGCTCCCGTTCGAGATCGACGCGCAGGATCTGCAGGGGTTCGGCACCAACATCATCGGCACGATCCGCGACGACGTCTCCTCCGTGCTCTCGAGCGCGCTGTCGGTCGGCTCCTCGGTCGGGCACTTCCTCGCGGGCGTGCTGCTGACGCTCTTCGCGCTCATCTTCGTGCTCGCCGACGGCCAGCGGATCTGGCGCTGGCTCGTCGGCGTGCTGCCGAAGAACGCGCAGGCCGCCACCGACGGCGCGGCTCGCGCCGGCTGGGTCACGCTCGGCAACTTCGTGCGGGTGCAGGTGCTCGTCGCGTTCATCGACGCGGTCGGCATCGGCCTCGGCGCCTTCATCCTGGGGCTGTTCTTCGAGGGCGGCATGCCGATCGTGCTGCCGATCGCGATCCTCGTCTTCCTCGGCTCGTTCATCCCCATCATCGGCGCGATCGTCACCGGCACCATCGCGGTGCTCGTCGTGCTCGTCTCGTTCGGCTTCTGGCCGGCGGTCATCATGCTCGGCATCGTGCTGCTCGTGCAGCAGATCGAGAGCCACGTGCTGCAGCCGCTCATCATGGGCACGGCCGTCAAGGTGCACCCGCTCGCGGTCGTGCTCGCGGTCGGCGCCGGTTCGACGATCGCGGGCATCGCGGGCGCGTTCTTCGCCGTGCCGGTGGTCGCGTTCCTCAACAACTTCGTCAAGACCATCGCGACCGGATCCTGGCGCACCAACCCCGACCCATCCGTGGAGGACGTCGTCCGATGACCGACACGACCCGACCGGGAGCCGCCGCGCTGCCCGGTACCGCAGCCCCGGCCCCGACCGGGTCGGCCCTGCCCGGCCCCGACCTCGCCGGCTTCGAGGCCGCCCGCGCGCGCCTCGTCGACGTCGTGCAGGTCACGCCGATGGAGCGCTCGCGCTACCTGAGCGGCATGCTCGGCGCCGAGGTGTTCCTCAAGTGCGAGAACCTGCAGCGCACCGGCGCCTACAAGATCCGCGGCGCCTACAACATGCTCGCGAAGCTCGACGCCGAGCAGCGCGCCCGCGGCGTCGTCGCCGCATCGGCCGGCAACCACGCGCAGGGCGTCGCGTTCGCCGCGACCGAGCTCGGCATGCGCTCGACGATCTTCATGCCCGTCGGCGTCGCGCTGCCGAAGCTGCAGGCGACGCGCGACTACGGCGCGGCGGTCGAGCTGCGCGGCCTCGACTTCCAGACGGCGCTCGCGGCCGCGATCGAGCACGTCGAACGCACCGGCGCCACCTTCGTGCCGCCCTACGACCACCCCGACATCATCGAGGGGCAGGGCACGCTCGGGCTCGAGATCCTCGACCAGGTGCCGGATGCGACGACGGTGGTCGTGCCCATCGGCGGCGGCGGGCTCGCGGCCGGGGTCGCCTCCGCCATCCGGCAGCGCGCCGCGCTCGACGGCCGCGAGATCCGCATCATCGGCGTGCAGGCGGAGCGCGCGGCGAGCTACGTCGACTCGCTCGCGGCGGGGGAGCCGACGACGATCGTCACGCGCCCGACCATCGCCGACGGCATCGCGGTCGCGCGCCCCGGCGCCCTGCCGTTCGCGATCATCCGCGACGCCGTCGACGAGGTCGTCACGGTCTCCGACGACGACATCGCGCGGGCGCTCATCGTGCTGCTCGAGCGCGCGAAGCTCGTCGTCGAGCCGGCCGGGGCGGTGGCGATCGCGGCGATCATGACCGGGCTCGTCGCGGCCGACGGCCCGACGGTCACGGTGCTCTCGGGCGGCAACGTCGACCCGCTGTTCATGGAGCGGGTCATCTCGCGCGGTCTCGCAGCCTCGCAGCGCTACCTGAAGGTGCGGATGGCCCTGCCCGATCGTCCGGGCCAGCTCGCGATCATCGCGCAGATCGTCTCCGACGAGCAGGCCAACGTCGTCGAGGTGCTGCACACGCAGCACGACGCGTGGACGTCGATCACCGACGTCTCGATCGACATCTCGGTCACGACGCGCGGGCCCGAGCACGCCGAGCGGGTGCTCGAGGCGCTGCGGCGCGCGGGCTACGAGCCGCAGGTGCTCTAGACCGCAGCCGAGCTGCCGCACGACGAAGGGCCCCGCGCAGCGCGGGGCCCTTCGTCGGTCGCGGCGGTCGGCCGCGGTGCGCGAGCCTAGCCGCGGTACGTCTGCACGTCGGTGATCTCGACGTCGATCGTCGCGCCCGACGGCGTCTGGTAGCTGGCCTTCTCGCCGATCTTCAGGCCGAGGATCGCTGCGCCGAGCGGGCTCGCCTCGCTGTAGACGTCGAGGTCGTCGCCGGCCTCCGCGATCTCGCGGTTGCCGACCAGGAAGGTGGTCTTGTCGCCGGCGATCGTCGCCGTGACAACGGTGCCGAGCTCGACGACGCCGCTCGCCGTGGGCGCGTCGCCGACCTTGGCGGTGCGCAGCAGCTGCGTGAGCTGGGCGATGCGGGCCTCGATCTGCGCCTGGTCGTCCTTGGCCGCGTGGTAGCCGCCGTTCTCCTTGAGGTCGCCCTCGTCGCGGGCCTCCTCGATGCGCTTGGCGATCTCGGCGCGGACGGGACCCTGCAGGTGCTCCAGCTCACCCTGCAGGCGGTCGTGGGCCTCCTGGGTCAGCCAGGTCTCCGTGGTGCCGTTCATGTGGTCTCCCGATATGCACAGAACCGGCCCCGAGTGGGCCGGTCCGGGGGACAGTCTATGACAGCCAGCACTCCGAGACCAATCCCGTGGTCGCCGGCTCGCTCGTGCGCACCTCGACCCGGTGGGTGCTCGTGAAGCCCTCGGCGGGCGGCAGGTCGAGCTCGAGCCAGCCCACGACGCCGTACGCGGGGTTGAGCGCCTGCACCGCGCACGACACTTCGGTGCCCGCGTCGACCGACACCTCGAAGATCACCTCGACGGTCGTGTCGTCGACGATCGAGAAGCCGATGTCGCGCGTCTGCAGAGATGTGCGGCTCGGGTCGGTGCCGACCCACCACACCCACAGGGTCGCGACCACCAGCACCGCGACGCCCGCCGCGATGCCCAGGATCCGCTCCCGGCGCGACCAGCTGCGCGTGCGCCCGTAGCGGGCTTCGAGATCGGTCATGCGGGCCTGTCGTGGGAGGATGGGTGCGTCCATCCAGCCTACCGTCGCGCCGCTCGGCGCGGCTCGGGCTGCACTTCGAGGGGAGAGCCCGTGCGACGGCTGCTCGCGGTGCATGCGCACCCTGACGACGAGTCCAGCAAGGGCGCGGCGACGCTCGCCCGCTACGCCGCCGAGGGCGCGCAGGTGACGGTCGTCTCCTGCACCGGCGGCGAGAGCGGCAGCGTGCTCAACGAGCGCTTCGAGCCGCTGCACCGCGCCGTGCGCGACATGACGGGCGTGCGCCGCCTCGAGATGGCGGCGGCGCAGGAGGCGCTCGGCATCGACCACGCGTGGCTCGGCTACGTCGACTCGGGGATGCCCGACGAGGGCGAGCCGCTGCGCGAGCTCTCGTTCGCCACCATCCCGCTCGAGATCTCGGGCCGCCCGCTCGTGCGGCTCATCCGCCGCCTCCGGCCCCACGTGGTCGTGACCTACGACGAGACGGGCGGCTACCCGCACCCCGACCACATCCGCTGCCACGAGGTGACGATGTGGGCGGTCGAGCACGCGGCGAGCGGCCTGCCGGAGCTCGGCGAGCCGTGGGAGGTGCCGAAGGTGTACTTCGACCGCACGATGAGCGGCGCACGGCTGCGCGCGCTCCTGGGGGCGCTCGAGCACACGGCGCCCGACGACGAGCGGCTGCCGTTCGTGCGCGAATGGGCCGAGCGGATGGGTGACCGCGGCGAGACGATGACGACCCGCGTCGACGTGGCCGCGCACCTCGAGGCGCGCGACCTCGCGCTGCGGGCCCACGCGAGCCAGGTGGATCCCGAGTCGCGCTTCTTCTTCTGGCCGAACGAGCTGCTGCGCCAGACGTGGCCGACCGACGACTACGAGCTCGTGCGCTCGCGCGTGCCCGCCGACGGGCCGGAGGACGACCTCTTCGCCGGCGTCGAGGAGGACGCATGATGCCGCTGCTGCTCGAGGAGCTGCCCTACGACCCCAACCAGGTCACGCCGGGCTGGATCGGGTTCACCGCCACGGCGCTCGTGGCGATCGTCATCATGGCGCTCATGTGGGACTTCAACCGCCGGGTGCGGCGCATCAGCGACCGCGCCGAGGCGAAGGAGCGCATCGAGGCCGAGCTCGCCGAGCAGCGCGCGGCTGAGGCCCCGGATGCGCCCGCCGGGCACCGCGCGGACGACGCGGACGGGCGCGCCGACGAGGCGCCGCCGCGCACCCCCTGACGAGTCCGGAACCCCGCAGACGACCCCTTGACGGGCCCGAGGGCCGGGCGGACACTGAGCGCAGCAGCGTCGCCCGCGCCGGGCGGCGCTCGCGGCATGCCCGCCGGAGGGAGCTCTCATGCGCCGTCGTCTTCGCAGCCCCAGGGACATCGACGGGTTCGGCCGGCTCGTCGCGGCCCTGCGCGTCCATCTCGAGCAGCGGCATCCTGCCAACGACGCGGAGCGCGCCATCGCCGAGTCGATGCGGGCGAACGACGTGCCCGTCGACGCCGCCCGGCGCATGCTCCAGACGCTCGACGCGATGCCCCGGCGAGCGCTGCTCTCGCTGCTCGGCGACGTCGCCGACCCGGGCTTCGTGCCCGCCGAGCGCACCCCCGAGCGCCCCGAGCGCACCGCGCAGCCGGTGACGCTCACCGTCTCGTCGACGGTGCTCGCGCGGCTCGGCCGCCTCATCGACACCGGGGCCGTGGCGGCCGGCGACGTGCGGGAGGAGATGCTCGACGAGCAGACGGATGCGCCGCCCGTCTACACGATCAACTACCGAGGGCTCTGGTGCGAGGACGAGACCACCTGGGACTGGGTGTCGTGGGCGGACGAGATCTACGTCATCACGAGCGCCGTGTACGTCGAGGGCGGTGCGAACGTGGTGCGCACCGAGCGGCACCCGGTCGCCGAGGACGATCGCTGGTACGAGGACGTCGACTCCGACGAGGCGAGGCTCGGCCCGGTCGCCGCGTGCTGGCACGGCAGGGCCGACACCGTCTCGCTCACCGCAGTCGTGATGGAGCACGACATGGGCGACCCGGACGCGTACCGGGAGGAGATCGACGCGCTCGTCAAGGCGGCGCTCGCCGTGCTCGCCTACTTCTACCCGCCCGCGGCGCTCGCCCAGCTGCTGAGCTCCACGATCACCGACGCGGTCAACTGGCTGCTCGACACCGCCGACGACCCGATCGAGACGCAGACGGTGGTGCACTCGAGCGGCATGCTCGAGGCGCTGTCGACCAGCTATCGCGCGACGTACCTCGGCGAGGGCCAGCGGCACACCGGCCTCGAGTACCACTTCCTCACGAACCACGCCGGCGGCGGCGCGCGCTACGTCCTGGGCTTCGAGGTGCTGCGCGACCCGGAGCACCTGCCGGAGGGCCCGTTCCTCTAGCGCCGGCTCACAGCACGGCGAGCGACGTCGCCCGCCACCGGCCGTCGAGGCCCTCGAGCCGGATCGCGACCGCGCGGCTGCGCCCCGACG
The DNA here is from genome assembly GCF_007923295.1 of Agrococcus sediminis. Taxonomy (GTDB): domain Bacteria; phylum Actinomycetota; class Actinomycetes; order Actinomycetales; family Microbacteriaceae; genus Agrococcus; species Agrococcus sediminis. The sequence goes on from NZ_VOIR01000018.1 coordinate 51,355, forward strand.
AGCGCACGACCACCGCGCCCTCGACGACCCCGTCTGCCGTGTGGCACGCGCGCACGCTCGTGATGGCGAAGCCGGGCACGGTGCGCTCGGCGCTGCGGCCACGGCCTCGCCGGGCGCTGAGCGCCCGCTGCACGAGCAGGTCGTAGGTCGGCTCGGTGACCCAGCGCGCGATCTGCTGCACCTCGCGCACGCCGAGCAGGATCTCGATCACGCTCGTGGCGAGGTTCTCGAGCAGCGGCGCCGGGTCGGGCAGGGCCGCCGACGAGCACGGCTGGAAGTCGAAGAACTCCTCGGCGTCGACCGCCGTCATCCGTCGTCTCGTCATGCCCTGCCCCCTCGCATCCGGCGCCTCCCGGGTCGGCCTCGCGCCGCGGCGACGCCGTCGCGGGAGAAGGTAGCCGGATGCGCGGCGGGCGGGGGATGGGCAGATCTGCCCTGTGGAGAGCGCTCGACACGGGCGCGTGCGCGGCGGTTAGATTCGCCCGCGTGCGCTTCGACGACCTCTTCGACGACCTCGAGAGCCAGCTCGAGGCCGAGCTGGGGGCCGAGCGGCGCGACCTCGAGGCCGAGGAGGAGCGGTTCCGCGTCGGCCGACTCGAGCTGCGCGAGCGCATCGCCGCGGCGCCGCGGGCGCTCGACCTGACGCTCCGCGGCGGCGGGCGCCTGCGCCTGCGCCGCATGGCGCTCGGGCGCGACTGGCTCAACGGCGTCGTGCTCGAGGGCGCGCCCGCCGAGACGGGCGCGATCGTGCCGCTGCAGGCGATCGCCGGCATCGAGCTCGACGCCGACGGCGCCGCGGCCTCGGTGCGGCCGACCGACGCCGCGGGCGACCTGCAGGCGCGCCTCAGCTTCGCGTTCGCGCTCCGCGACCTCGCGCGCCGGCGCGCGCCGGTCATCCTCGAGGGCGCTCTGCCGGTCGCGGGTACGATCGACCGCGTCGGGCGAGACCACCTCGACCTCGCTGTGCACGAGCCGGGCGCGCATCCGCGGCTCGGCACCGTGCGCTCGTGGCGGATCGTGCCGTTCTCGGCCTTCGACTGGGTGCGGCTGCCGTAGCGGGTCAGCGCTGGCCGAACAGGTCGGCGATGCTCGCCGACTGCGCCTGCCGCCACAGCCCGCGACGGCGCTCGAGCTCGAGCTCGCGGTCGACCCACGACTGCACCTCGTCGTCGGCGACGCGCCAGGCGCCGCCCACGCGCACGCCGCGCAGCTCGCCCGCCTCGAGCAGCTCGACGACCGCGGCCGGCGTCGTGCCGAGCACCTCGGCGACGTCGGCGACGGCGAGGAACCGGCGGGCTTCGATGGGCATGGCCCCATTGTGGGGGAGGGTCGCGCCGCGTGAGCCGACCCTGTGGAGAACTTCAGCGACGCGCCCGGGCGTCCTGCCACGGTGGTGCCACCGACGAGGGAGGACGCCATGGCAGCACGCCGCACCTGGATGGATCCGAGGCTCGTGATCGGCGTCGTCCTCGTGCTCGCGTCGCTCGCGGGCGTGTGGCTCGTCGTGCAGGAGTCGTCGCGCACCGAACGAGCGTGGTCGGCGACCCGCACGCTGCTGCCGGGCGAGACGATCGGCGCCGGCGACGTCGAGCCGGTCGACGTGCGCCTGCCGCAGTCGCACGCCCACTACCTGGATGCGTCGCACGACCCGGTGGGGCTCGTCGTCGCGTCGACGGTCGGGCAGGGCGAGGTGCTGCCGGTGCGCGCGGTCGGCACCGCCGCGAGCGAGGATCGCGCCGCGGTCGTGATCGACGTCGAGGGCGCGCTGCCGCGCTCGGTGCGCGCCGGCGCCATCGTCGACGTGTGGACCGCGGCGCCCGCGGACGACGGCTTCGCCGCGCCCGACGTGCTGGTCGACGGCGCGGTCGTGGTGGGGCTGCTCGAGGACGAGGGGATCCTCGCGACCTCGGGAGCGCAGCTCGAGCTGCTCGTGCCGAGGGATGAGACGGCGCGGCTGCTCGAGGCCGTCTCGAACCAGCACGCGCTGAGCGTCGTGCCGCTCACCCAGCCCGTCGAGGCGGCGCCGTGATCGGCATCGCCGTCTCCGCGCCGCTCGAGCGCGAGGACGCCATCGTGCGCGAGGCCGCGCGGCACGGGCACCGCGTCGCGATCCGCGCCGCGACCGCCGCCGACCTCATCGAGCGGCTCGCCGCCCGTCCCGCCGACGCCGAGCCGCGCATCGACCTCGTGCTGGTCGTGGCCGACGAGCACCACGCGAGCCGCGCGCTCGTCGAGGCGTGCGACGAGCGGGCGCTGCGGCTGCTCGCGCTCGCCGACAGCGCCGCCGAGCGCGCCCGCGCCGCGACGCTCGGCCTCGAGGCGGTCGCGTGGGCCGACGGGTTCGCGGCCGTCGAGGCCGCCGCGACGCCTTCGGCCGACGAGGCGCCGGCCGCGGCGCGGGAGCGCGGCCGCGTCATCGCGGTGTGGGGCCCGGCGGGCGCGCCCGGCCGCACGACGGCCGCCATCGCGCTCGCTGCGGAGCTCGCGCTGCTGGGCCGCAGGGTCGCGCTCGTCGACGCCGACACCACGAGCGCATCCGTCGCCCCCGCGCTCGGGCTGCTCGACGAGTCGCCCGGCTTCGCCGCCGCGGCGCGCCTCGCGCGCGCCGGCAGCCTCACCGTCGACGAGCTCGACCGCGTCGCCCAGCAGGTGCCCACGATGGGCGGGGTCGTGCGCGTGCTCACGGGGATCGGCCGCGCGAGCCGCTGGCCCGAGCTCGGCGGCGATCGCGTCGCCGAGGTGCTCGAGCGCTGCCGCGACTGGGTCGACTGCACCGTCGTCGACGTGGCCGCGAGCCTCGAGCGCGACGAGGAGATCTCGAGCGACCTGTTCGCGCCGCGGCGCCATGCGGCGACGATCGCGGCGCTCGAGGGCGCCGACGAGATCGTCGCGGTGTCGGGCGGCGACGCGGTCGGGATCGCGCGCCTCGTGCGGGCCCTGCCCGAGCTGCGCGAGCTCGTGCCGCAGGGCAGGGTGCGGGTCGTGGTGAACAAGGTGCGGGCCTCCGCGATCGGCGTCGCGCCCGAGCTGGCGGTGCAGGAGACGCTGCGGCGGCTCGCCGCCGTCACGCCCGAGGCGTGCTGGCCCTACGACGCGCGCGCCGCCGATGCGGCGCTGCTCGAGGGGCGGCCGCTCGTCGACGTCGCGGGGCGCTCGCGGCTGCGCCGCCGCGTGCAGGAGCTCGCCGCCGCGCTGCTGCCCGGCGACGCGCCGCCCAGCCGGGCGGCCCTGCGCGCGGCCGAGCGGCCCAGGCGCAGCTGGCGCGCCGCGCTACGCTGATCGGGTGACGAGCCTGACGTCGATCGCCGAGCGCTACGGCCGCCTGGATGAGCAGGAAGTGCGCTGGCTCCACCGGCTCGTGGCCGACTTCCAGCTGCTGGCCGACCTCGCCATCGGCGACATCGTGCTGTGGCTGCCGACCGGCGACGAGCACGGCTACATCGCCGTGCAGCACGCGCGTCCCGCCGGCGCGGCGACGCTCTTCTACCGCGACATCGTCGGTCAGCCGGTGCGGAACGCGTGGCGCGAGCAGGTCGGCCGCGCCTTCGAGGAGGGCATCTCGCTCGACGGCGACTCGCCCGAGTGGGGCGTCGAGACCGATGCGAAGGTGCGGGCCATCCCCGTGCGGCGGCGCGAGGCGGAGCCGTCGATCGCGCTCGTCGAGCAGCCGATCGCCGTCATCACGCGGCACGCCAACCACGCCGACACGCGCAGCGCCGGCCGCCTCGAGCGCACCTTCAAGGAGTGCGCCGACCAGCTGTTCCGCATGATCGCCGACGGCGACTTCCCGGACCAGGCGGCCCCGTCCGGTCCGCGCCGCGGTGCCGCGCGCGCATCCGACGGCCTGATCCGGCTCGACCAGGCGGGCACCGTCACCTTCGCGAGCCCCAACGCGCTCTCGGCCTTCACGCGGCTCGGCTTCGTCGGCGAGCTCGAGGGGGAGTCGCTCGCCGAGATCACCACCGAGCTCATCGACGACTCGCACGAGGTCGACGAGGCGCTGCCGCTCGTCGTGACCGGTCGCGCGCCCTGGCGCACCGACATCGAGACGCGCACGGTGACGCTGACGCTCCGTGCGCTGCCGCTGCGGCGCGGGGCGTCGAGGCTCGGGGCGATCGTGCTCGTGCGCGACGTCACCGACCTGCGCATGCAGGAGCAGACGCTCATCACCAAGGACGCGACGATCCGCGAGATCCACCACCGGGTGAAGAACAACCTGCAGACGGTCGCGGCACTGCTGCGCATCCAGTCGCGGCGCACGAAGAGCGACGAGGCGCGCACGGCGCTGCAGGACGCCGAGCGGCGCGTGTCGTCGATCGCGGTCGTGCACGACACGCTCTCGGAGGGCCTCAGCCAGTCGGTCGACTTCGACGCGGTCTTCGACCGGTCGATGAAGCTCACGAGCGAGCTCGCCTCCATCCACAGCGCGCACGTGCGCACCGAGCGGCTCGGCTCCTTCGGCGTGCTGCCGAGCGGCTACGCGACGCCGCTCGCGCTCGCGCTGACCGAGCTCGTCACGAACGCGGTCGAGCACGGGCTCGCCGGCCGGCAGGACGGGCTCGTGCGCATCACCGCCCGGCGCGACGACGAGTGGCTCACGGTGCAGGTGTGCGACAACGGCGCCGGCCTGCCGCAGGGCAGGGTCGGCAGCGGGCTCGGCACGCAGATCGTGAAGACGCTCGTCACCGGCGAGCTGTCGGGCTCGATCGACTGGGGCGCTCGGGCGAGCGAGGGCACCGAGGTGACGGTGCGGGTGCCGCTCGGCTACATCCGCGAGGACGACGAGGCCTGAGGCCGCGCGCCTCCCCCGCGCACACGAGAGCGGGGCCGCCTTCCGGCGACCCCGCTCGAAGCGTCGTGGCTGTCAGCCCGCGCGGCGCGCGCGAGCGGCGCGGCGCTTGAGGGCGCGGCGCTCGTCCTCCGACAGGCCGCCCCAGACCCCGGAGTCCTGGCTGGTCTCGAGTGCGTACTGCAGGCACATCTCGGTCACCGGGCAGGTCGCGCACACGGCCTTCGCCTTCTCGATCTGCTCGAGCGCGGGGCCCGTGTTGCCGACCGGGAAGAACAGCTCGGGGTCGACCGTCAGGCATGCAGCGTCGTCGCGCCAGTCCATAGATGTGCTCCTTGTAGATTGGAGGGGGAGCCGCGCTTCGCGAGAGACGCGGCGCGGGAAGTCTCAGGGCGTCGCAGCACTGCCGCCCGAAGTGCAATGTTTCCACAGGCCCCCCAGAGAGGCAAGGGTTTTCTCCGTGAGCGATGTCTCCAGAGCCCGTCCTTCGACCGCCACGGCCGCCGGCGCGCTGATGCTGCTCGAGGGCCTCGGCATGATCGCCGTCGCCGTCTGGCTGGCCATCGCGGCGCTCGGCGATCCGGTCGAGCACATCGCTGGCGGCCTGTTCCTCGCGGTGCTCGCGGCGGGTGCGGCGCTGTTCCTCGCGGCGGCCGGCAAGGCCATGCTCGACGGTCGCGCGTGGTCGCGCGCGGCGGCGGTCGTGTGGCACGTGCTGCTGCTGGGCGTGGCGCTCGGCACCTTCGACGGCGGCGAAGGACCGGTGTGGCTCGCGGTGCTGCTGGCCGCGGTCGCGATCACCGGCTTCACGCTCGTGCTGCGCAGGAGCGTGACCGGCTGGCTGCGCCGCGACGAGTGACGCGGCGGCGTCAGCCGCGGAAGGCGAGCCGCTTCGCGAGCATGTCGAGGTGGCCCTTCGCCTTCGTGTTGTAGAAGGCGTGCGTGATGACGCCCTCCTCGTCGAGCACGAAGGTCGAGCGCCGCACGCCCTCGACGATGCGGCCGTAGCTGTTCTTCTCGCCGAAGGTGCCCCACGCGCGGTGCACCGAGAGGTCGGCGTCGCTCAGCAGCGGGAACTCCAGGCCGTCGAGCTCGGCCGCGCGCGCGAGCTTCTCGACCGGGTCGCGAGAGATGCCGACGACGGCGTAGCCGTCGCCGCCGAGGTCGGGCAGCGCGTCGTTGAAGTCGCACGCCTGCTGCTTGCACGCGGAGGTGAGCGCCTCCGGGTAGAAGTAGACGATGGCCCTTTGGCCCCGCAGATCCGAGAGCGCGACGGATGCGCCGTGCTGGTCGGGCAGGGTGAAGTCGGGGGCGGGCATGCCGGGCTCGAGGTGCGTCATCGGCTCCATCCAACCAGGCGGGGCGCGATGCGACCGCGGTGGCGGGCGATGCGCGCCTGTGCTATCGTTGATCCTCGGCCGGTGAGGCCATGCACCTCTAGCTCAATTGGCAGAGCAGTTGACTCTTAATCAATTGGTTCCGGGTTCGAGTCCCGGGGGGTGTACCAGAGGCCCCGGGTCCGCGTGCAGCGGGCCCGGGGCTTTTCCCGTCCCTATCGCTCGCCCCGCCGCGGTCATAGCCTGAGCCCGAGCCGAGGAGGCGCGCATGCGGGCACTGGTGGTCTACGAGTCGCTGTGGGGCAACACGGCATCGATCGCGCAGGCGATCGCCGATGAGCTGCGCTCGTCGATGGAGGTCGAGGTCGTCGACACGGATGCGGCGCCCACGAGCGTCGACGGGTACGACCTGGTGCTCGTCGGCGGTCCGACGCACGCGTTCTCGATGACGCGCCCGTCGACCCGCGAGACCGCCGTCGCGCAGCACGGCGCCCCGATGTCGCCGGGTCGCGGCATCCGCGAGTGGCTCGACGGACTCGTGCAGGCGCCGCGAGGCACGCGAGCGGTCACCTTCGACACCCGCGTCGACCGCCCGCGGTTGCCCGGCTCGGCCGCGCGCGCCGCGAAGCAGGAGCTGCGCAGCCTCGGCTTCGACATCGTCGCGAAGCAGGAGAGCTTCCGCGTGCACGACTACGGCGGGCCCTTGGTCGACGGCGAGGCGGAGCGGGCGCGCGACTGGGCGAGGGGCATCGCCCGGGCGGTGCTCGCGGCCTGACGCCGCACGACGGCACGGCTCAGGAGTTCAGAGCGTCCGCTCCCAGACGCCGTCGAGCAGCATCAGCACCACAGCGCCGCCATGCTCGTCGGCTCCCGCGAGGCGCACGTACATGAGCGACTCGCCGGCCATGAGGCGCTCGATCTCGACGGTCGTGCGCGCTGCCCACGCGCGCAGCTGCTCGGCGTCGTGCGCGCAGTGGTTCAGCTCGAGCAGCAGCTCTTCCAGCTGCGCCTCGTTGTAGGCGACGTTCGGGGCGGTAGCCGCGATCATGGCTGAATGTTAGCCACCGTGGCTAACGATCGGGAGGGTGACGTCTCGCGCTACTGCCGGTACGACGAGAGGAAGCTGCCGATGCGCTCGACCGCGTGCACGAGGTCGCGCTTCCAGGGCAGCGTCACGATGCGGAAGTGGTCGGGCGCCGGCCAGTTGAAGCCCGAGCCGTGGGTGACGAGGATCTTCTCCTGCCGCAGCAGGTCGAGCGCGAACTGCGCGTCGTCGTGGATCTCGTGCACCTCGGGGTCGAGCCGCGGGAACGCGTAGAGCGCGCCCTTCGGGTTCACGACGCTCACGCCCGGGATGGCCCGCAGCCCCTGCACGGCGGCGTCGCGCTGCTCGAGCAGCCGCCCGCCGGGCAGGATGAGGTCCTCGATCGACTGGTGCCCGCCGAGCGCCACCTGGATGCCGTACTGCGCCGGCACGTTGGGGCACAGGCGCGTCGAGGCGAGCAGCGTCAGCCCCTCGAGGAAGCCCTTCGCGTGGTCCTTCGGCCCGGTGATCGCGAGCCACGCCGACCGGAAGCCGGCCGCGCGGTAGGTCTTCGACAGGCCGTTGTACGTGAGCACCAGCAGGTCGTGCGCGAGCGTCGCGATCGACACGTGCTGCGCCTCGTCGTAGAGGATGCGGTCGTAGATCTCGTCGGCGAGGATCAGCAGCGAGTGCCGGCGCGCGAGGTCGACGATGCCCTGCAGCACCTCGCGCGAGTAGACCGCGCCGGTGGGGTTGTTGGGGTTGATCACGACGATGGCCTTCGTGCGCGGCGTGATCTTGGCCTCGATGTCGGCGAGGTCGGGCGCCCAGTCGGACGACTCATCCGTCAGGTAGTGGATGGGCGTGCCGCCGCCGAGCGACGTCATGGCCGTCCAGAGGGGGTAGTCGGGGGCGGGGATCAGCACCTCGTCGCCCGCGTCGAGCAGCGCCTGCATCGTCATCGTGATGAGCTCGGAGACGCCGTTGCCGAGGTAGACGTCGTCGACGGTGAGCTGCGGGAAGCCGTCGACGTCCTCGTAGCGGGTGACGACCGCGCGGCGCGCGGAGAGCACGCCCTTCGAGTCGGAGTAGCCCTGCGCGAGCGACAGGTTGGCGATCATGTCCTGCACGATCGTGTCGGGCGTCTCGAAGCCGAACGGCGCGGGGTTGCCGATGTTCAGCTTGAGGATGCGGTGCCCCTCGGCCTCGAGCCGGGCGGCCTCGGCGGCCACGGGTCCTCGGATCTCGTAGAGGACGTGCTTCAGCTTCGACGACTGATCGAGCGACTTCAGGGCCATTGCACCATGCTAGGCGCGCTGCTCCCGCCACTCGGGCGCAGGTGGACCGCGGCGGGCGTCAGCCGGGCAGCTGCAGCAGCCCGCCGGCGGAGCGGGTCGTGGCGGCCGCGACGGCCATCGCCCGCTCGAGCGGCCCGGCCCATCCGCCCGCGTGGTCGCCCGCGAGCACCGATGCGGCGAGCGAGGCGAGCACGCTGTCGCCCGCGCCGATCGTGTCGACGATCGGGTCGGCCAGGGCCGGCACGGATGCGTCGACCCAGCCCCGGGCGGTGACGACGCGGGCGCCCTGGGGTCCGCGGGTGATCGCGACCGCCCGGGTGCCGGAGCCCAGCCACCGCGAGGCGGTCTCGCTCGCGTCCTCGTCGTAGACGAGCTCGGCGTCCTCGTCGCTGAGCTTCACGAGCAGCGCGCGCGAGGCGAGCAGGTCGAGCCCCGCGGCGAAGCGCTCGCGCGCGCCCGGCTCGCGGAGGTACGCGGGGCGGGCGTTGGGGTCGAGCAGCAGCCGCTCGTGCGAGCGCTCGATCGCGGCGAGCGGCGCCACTTGCGCCTCGTGCTCGAGCGCGAGGCACGAGACGACCACGAGCGGAGCCGACGCGAGCAGCGCGGCGTGCGGCTGCAGGTCGACGAACCGGGAGGTGCCGGCGGCGTTGAACTCGTAGCGCATCGTGCCGCCGTCGCGCACGGCGGATGCGACGGCGGTGCCGCGCGGGGCGGCCGTGGCCGTGAGCTCGACGCCGTGCGCGGCGCAGTGCTCGCGCACGAGCCTGCCCGCGTCGTCGTCGCCGACCATGGCGATGAGCCGCGCCGGCACGCCGAGGCGCGCGAGCCCGACGGCCACGTTGAGGGCGGCGCCGCCGACGTGCGCGGCGCCGTCGACCTCGTCGACGAGCGCATCGCCCACGACGACGACGCGGTCGCTCATCGGGTCACTTGCCCTTCGCGGCCTTGCGCAGCGAGCGCTCGAGCTCCTCCTGGCGGATGCCCTCCTCGCGCTGCTTCACCGCGCCGAGCGCGAGCGCCACGCCGATGCCCCAGCTGGCCCAGAGCAGCGCCAGGCGCCAGTCCTTCGGGCCGGACTTCGTCGCCTTCACCACGGCCATGCCGCTGGCCAGCGAGCTGATCACGCCGGCGTTGAACAGGTACTTGCGCATGTCGCCTCCTCGTCGGCGAGCAGACTACCGCCGCGCACCTGGAGCCCGGCTCCGACGAGCATCCTGACCGATCGGTCGACTTCTGACCGATCGGTCAGTACGATGGTGCGACGTGACCACCCGCGACACGATCCTGCAGGCCGCGCTCGAGCGCTTCGCCCGCGTCGGCTACCTCGGCAGCTCGATCCAGCAGATCGCCGACGACGTCGGCACCTCCAAGTCGTCGGTGCTCTACCACTTCGACTCCAAGGAGGCGCTGCTCGAGGCCGCGATGGCGCCCGCGCTCGACGCGATGGAGTCGCTCATCGACGCGCTGCCCGAGCTGCGCCACGAGCACACGGCGGCCGCGCCCGGGCTCGTCACCCGCTTCGTCGACACGCTCATGGCGCACAGCGCCGCGATCTCGATCTTCATCTCCCAGCGCGGCGCGCTGCAGGGGGTGCCGGCGATCGAGCGCGCGAACGCCATCGTCGACGCCATCGCCCGCACGCTCGTGCTCGAGGCGCCCACGCCGCGCGTGCTCACGCGCCTGTCGATCGGGCTCGCGGGCGTCGCCTTCATCCTCGGCGACACGCTCTCGACCGAGCACGACCACCTCGATCCGCACGAGATGCGCGCGATCTTCATCGAGACCCTGCTCGAGCTCTCGAGCACCGGAGAGGACGCCTGATGGCCACCTGGCTCGCCCGCGTCGGCGCCGCATCCATGCGCCGCGCCTGGCTCGTGATCGTCGCGTGGGTGGCGATCCTCGGCGGCGTGCTCGGCGGCGCGCTCGCGCTCGGCCCGAACATGCAGGAGTCGTTCGCGATCCCCGGCACCGAGTCGCAGCAGGCGCTCGACCGCCTCGGCAGCGTCTTCCCGCAGGTCGCCGGCTCCTCGGTGCAGGTCGTCTACCAGGCGCCCGACGGCGCGGAGGTCGTCGACTTCCAGGCGCAGATCCAGCAGCAGGCGCGCGAGATCGAGGCGATCGACGACGTCGCGAGCGTCATCGAGCCGTGGAGCGAGTTCGCGAGCGACCAGGTCTCGGCCGACGGCGAGACCGCCTTCACCCAGGTGCAGTTCGAGCCGCAGGGCTCGGGCGTCACGCCCGCGGGCCTCGACGAGCTCGTGGCGACGGCGGATGCGGCACGGGCCGGGGGCCTCGCGGTCGAGTTCGGCGGGCAGGCGTTCCAGGCGACGAGCGTGCCGATCTCGTGGGTCGAGGGCGTCGGCGTGCTCTTCGCCGCCATCGTGCTGTTCGTCACCTTCTGGTCGCTGCTCGCCGCCGGCCTGCCGCTCATCACCGCGCTCGTCGGCGTCGCGATCACGATGGGCGGGGTGCTCGGCGCCTCGGCGCTCGTCACGGTCTCGAACTCGGCGCCGCTCATGGCGCTCATGATCGGCCTCGCGGTCGGGATCGACTACGCGCTCTTCATCCTCTCGAAGCACCGCTCGCAGCTCGCGCGCGGGATGGGCGTGGTCGAGTCGGGGTCGCTCGCGGTCGGCACCGCGGGCACCGCGGTCGTCTTCGCCGGCCTCACCGTCGTGATCGCGCTCGTCGGGCTGCTGATCGTGGGCATCCCGTTCCTGTCGGTGATGGGCATCGGCGCGGCCGCGTCGGTCGCGATCGCGGTCGCCGCCGCGACCACGCTGCTGCCGGCGATCATGGCGCTGCTGGGGGAGCGGCTGCGCCCGCGGCCCGGCAGCCGCGCGGCTCGGCTCGCCGAGCGCGACGTCGACGCGCAGCCGACGCTCGGCATGCGCTGGGTGACCGGGATCACGAAGCGCCCGTGGCTCGCGATCGTGGGCGTCCTCGTCGTCGTGGGCGTCGCATCCGTGCCCGCCGCGAGCCTCGAGCTCGCGCTGCCCGACAACGGGCGCGAGGAGCGCGGCACCACGCAGCGCATCGCCTACGACCTGCTGCAGGAGGGCTTCGGCGAGGGCACGACGGGCCCGCTCGTCGTGATGGCCGACATCACGCAGGTGACCGACATCATGCCGACGCTCGAGGCGATCTCGGACGACCTCGCGGCGATCGACGGCGTCGACCGCATCGGCAGCGCCTTCCCCGACGAGACGGCCGACACCGCGATCATCCAGGTGATCGCCGAGACGGGGCCCGCCGATCACGCGACCGCCGAGCTCGTGCGTGCGATCCGCGACGCGGCGCCCGCGCTCGAGGCCGAGCACGGCACGCCCATCGCCGTGACGGGCGCGACGGCCGTGCAGATCGACGTCTCGCAGCGGCTGCAGGACGCGCTGCTGCCGTTCGGCATCGTGGTGGTGACGCTCGCGGTCGTGCTGCTGCTGCTCGTGTTCCGCTCGATCCTCGTGCCGGTGACCGCCGCGATCGGCTTCGTGCTGTCGGTGCTCGCCGCCTTCGGCACGGTCGTCGCGACCCTGCAGTGGGGCTGGGGCGCCGAGCTGCTGCACACCGAGGCGGGCCCGATCCTGTCGTTCATGCCGGTGCTGCTCATGGCGGTGCTGTTCGGCCTCGCGATGGACTACCAGGTCTTCCTCGTCTCGGGCATGCGCGAGGCGCACGCGCACGGCCACAGCGCGATCAGCGCCGTGCGGCACGGCTTCGCCGCCAACGCGCGGGTCGTGACCGCGGCCGCGCTCATCATGTTCTTCGTCTTCTTCGCGTTCGTGCCCGAGGGCATGGCGATGATCAAGGCGATCGCGCTCGGCCTCGCGGTCGGAGTCGCTGTCGACGCGTTCCTCGTGCGCATGACGCTCATCCCGGCGGTGATGACGCTGCTGGGCGAGCGCGCCTGGTGGCTGCCGCGCTGGCTCGACCGCGCGATGCCCGACATGGATGTCGAGGGCGAGAGCCTCGGCCGGCACCGCGCGGCGCTCGCGTGGGCGGCGGATGCGGGCGGTCACCTCGCGCTCGAGCGGCTGCGGCCCGAGGTCGACCACGACCGGCCCGGCAGCGCCTCCTGGACCCTGACGGCGCCGCGCGGCGCGGTCGTGCGGCTCGACGCGCCGTTCGCCGAGCGGCAGCGGCTCGCGCACGCGCTGCTCGGCGACGTCGGCGCGGGCGGCCATGCGCACCTCGGCGGGGCCGCGCTGCCCGGCGATGTGGCGCTGCTGCGCAGCCGCCTCGCGCTCGTCGACCTCGACCTCGTCGACCCGGCGGGCCGCGCCGAGACGGCGCACCACGCCGCCCGCGCGGCGCTCTCGCTGCGCACGCCGCTCGCACTCGGCGCGACGCTCGACCGGCGCGCGTCGGCGCTCGTCGAGCGCGCGGCCGCGGCGCTCGGCAGCCCGATCGACGCATCGGCGCCGCTCTCGCGGCTCTCGCCGCTCGCGCGCGCCGCCGTGCTGGTGGCGATCGCGCTCGAGCGGCAGCCGAGCGTCGTCTGGATCGACGCCGCGACCGGCGCACCCCCTGGCGCCGCCCGCGTCGCGGCGCAGCTCGGCGGCGACGACCTCACGATCGTCACCAGCGAGCCGGCGCCCGAGGCGCACGGCCGCCCCGCGATCGACCTCGCGCCCGACGACGCCGCCGCCGACGAACCCGCCGCGGGCGACGCATCCACCGCCGCATCCGACCCCACCGACACCGGCGACGCCACCGCGGCGCTCGCGACCACGGGAGCCGACCGATGACCACCGCACTGCAGAAGGCCGTCGCGCTCGGCGCGGCCGCCGCGACACCCTTCGCGATCGCCGCGTTCGCCGCCTGGTCGATCGGGCCCGCCGTCGACGGCGACCGCGACGTGCCGGCCGCGGTCGTCAACCTCGACGAGATGGTGACGACGATCGCCGACGACGGCACCGAGAGCGTGATGTTCGCCGGCCGCCAGGTCGTGACCGACCTGGTGGGCGACGAGGCCGACGGCATCGACTTCCGCATCCTGAACGCCGACGACGCCGCCGAGCAGCTCGCGCGCGGCGACGTGCACGCCGTCGTCACGATCCCCGCCGACTTCTCGGAGCGCGTGCTGAGCCTGCAGGGCGACGAGCCGCGGCAGGCGGGCATCGAGATCGTCACCGACGCGTCGAGCGACGCGCTCGCGACCGAGCTCGCCGCCGAGACCGGCGAGTCGGTCGTCGCCTCCTTCGGCGACCTCGTCACGAGCGGCTTCATCTCCGGCATCTTCGGCGGCTACGGCACCCTCGCCGAGCAGCTGGGCGCCGCGGCGGACGGGGCGGATGCGGTGGGCACGGGTGGCGCGGAGCTCGCCTCGGGCCTCGGCGAGCTCGCGGGCGGCATCGACCAGCTCGCCGACGGCGCCGGTGCCTCGGAGGACGGTGCCCGGCAGCTCGCGGCCGGCGGGCAGCAGCTCGCCGACGGGCTCGCGACCGCCGACGACGGCATCGGGCAGCTCGCGGGCGGCGCGGCGTCGCTCAGCGACGGCATCGCGCAGTACACCGGCGGTGTCGACGCGCTCGCGGGCGGCGCCGCGTCGCTCAGCGACGGCGTCGACCGGTACACGGCCGGTGTCGACCAGCTCGCCGGCGGCGTGCAGCGGGCCGCCGACGGGCTCGAGGCGGGGCTCGGCTCCGCGACCGCGGGAGTCGCGCAGCTCGAGGGCGCGATCGACCAGTCGGCCGGCGGCGCCGCGCAGCTCGTGGCCGCGCTCGAGGCCGACCCGACCACCGATCCGCAGACGCTCGAGGCGGCCCGGCAGCTCGCCGGCGGCCTCGCGCAGCTCGGCCAGCAGGACGTCAGCGGCCAGCTGAGCGCCGGGCTCGCCGAGGCGACCGCGGGCATCGGCCAGCTCGACGCGGCCGCCGCGCAGGTCGCCGGCGGCGGCGCCGCGCTCCGCGACGGGGCCTCGCAGCTCGCCGACGGCGCGGCGCAGGCCTCCGCCGGCTCGCCGGCGCTCCGCGACGGCGCGTCGCGGCTCGCGGGCGGCCTCGTCGAGCTCGACGACGGCTTCGGCGCGTCGGTCGACGGCGCCCGGCAGCTCGCCGACGGCACGGGCGAGCTCGCCGGCGGCCTGCAGCAGCTCGAGTCGGGCGCCGTGCAGCTCGCGGCAGGCGCGCGCTCGGCGCAGACCGGCGCCGCGCAGCTCGGCGACGGCGCCTCCGAGCTCGGCGACGGGCTGCGCGAGGGCGTCGCGGCGATGCCGCAGCTCGGCGACGACGAGCTCGCCGACCTCTCCTCGGTCGCGACCGACCCGGTCGGCTTCGACCTCGACGAGCAGGGCGCGCTCCCGAGCGGCGAGGCGCGCATCGCTGCGCTCGCCGTGCCGATCGGCCTGTGGCTCGGCGCGCTCGCCCTCGTGCTCGTGCTCGCGCGCACCGCCCGCCGCATCGCCGCATCCGCCGAGTCCGACGGTCGCGTGCTCGCGACGCTGCTCGCGCGCTCGGCGTGGGTCGTCGTCGTGCAGGCGGTGCTCGCGGCGCTCGTCGTGCACGCCATCGGCGGGGTCGCGTGGGCGTCGCTGCCGGCGACGCTCGGCGTGACGCTGCTGTTCGCCGCCGCCGCGGGGCTGCTGCAGCTCGCGCTCGTCGCCTGGTGGGGCCCCGCGGGCGCGGTCGTCTCGCTCGTGCTGCTCGGGCTGCAGGCGGTCGCGGCCGGCGGGCTCGTGCCGCGCGACGTGCTCGGCGGCCCCTTCGAGGCGATCGCGCCCGTGCTGCCGATGACCCACGCGGTCGACGCGCTGCAGGCGATCGCCGCAGGCTCCGGCGCCGGCGGCGCCGCGCTCGGCGGCTCGGTCGCGATGCTCGTGCTGTTCGTCGGCGCCGGGCTGCTCGCCGCGGCGCTCGCGGTGCGCAGCGCCCGCCGGCGCGCGACGGGGGAGCGGATCCGGGCGCTCGACGCGCTCGCGCCGGCCGCCGCCTGAGGCCGGCGGGCGGCTACACTCGCGGCATGGATGGTGCGCAGCAGCGTGGCTGGGCGCTCTCGTGGGTGACCGCTGGCCGGGCAGCGACGCGTGGGCGTCAGAGCCCGCTGGCCCGTGGCGCCCTGTCGCTGCTGGTCCTGGTCGCAAGCTCCGTCGTCACTGGGTGCGCGACCGGAACGGAGCCGCGCGATGACGTCGAGGCTCGACCGGCGGCGGACGGCAGCTGGATGCTCGTCCGTGCGATGGGAGATGGGCCGTCGGCTGGCTACCCCGAGGCGGCCCTCGAGGGAGCGCTCGTCCTCGACGCCTCCACCGGCTGCGTCGCCGGTCGGCTCGGAGACGCGCTCATCGGGGTGATCCTCCCAGATTCGGCAGCGCTGACCGGCGACGCTGTGGAGCTTTCGCCTGGCGGCACCGTCATCGAGCTCGATGCTCCGGAGACGATCGGTGGAGGCTTCCAGTCGCGCGAAGACATCGAGTCGCGCGGCGCCACGGTCGAGCCCTGCGCATACGCCGAGTACTTCACCATCAATCCCGACCTCTGACGCCGGCGAGGCCGCGCTCGGCGCGCCGCCGGCGGGCTCGGCAGCGCAGCACCGACCGCGGGCTACGCTCGCCGAGTGCCCTCGCCCACCTCCGCCATCGTCGCGGTCGGCGCTCACCTGCCGACGGGCATCCGCACCACCGAGCAGACCGAGCGGCGCCTGCGCGACGAGAACCCGGGCCGCGGGCTGCCGGTCGGCCTCATCCGGCGGATGACCGGCGTCGACCGGGTGCACGAGCGCGAGCCGGGAGAGCAGGCATCCGACCTCGCCGCGCACGCCGCGCGCCGGGCGCTCGCCGACTCGCCCGAGCCCGTCGACCTGCTGATCTTCGCGAGCGCGAGCCAGGACCTCATCGAGCCCGCCACCGCCCACATCGTCGCCGACAGGCTGGGCCTCGACGTGCCGGTCTTCGACGTGAAGAACGCCTGCAACTCGGTGCTGAACGCCGTGCAGGTCGCCCACGCGATGATCGTGAGCGGCCAGGCGCGGCGGGTGCTCATCGCGAGCGGCGAGACGCCGACGAGCGCGGTGCGCTGGCGGCTCGCCGACCGGCACCAGTTCGTGCGCTCCTTCCCCGGCTACACGATGAGCGATGCGGGCGCGGCGCTCGTGCTCGAGGCCGCGACCGCCGGCGGCTGCGGCATCGTCGACCTCGCGTTCTCGGCGGCCTCGCACCACTGGCGCATCGGCACGCTGCCGACCGGCGGCTCGATGCACCCGCGCGACCCCGAGGCGACCTACTTCGACATCGACGGCCGCGGCCTGCAGCGCGCGTTCCTCGCGCTCGGGCCCGAGCTCATCACCGACCTGCTGGCCAGGCGCGGCGTGGCGCTCGCCGACGTCGATCTCGTGCTCATGCACCAGGTCGCCGAGCCGCACCTCGCGCCCATCGCCGAGCGCCTCGGCCTCGGCGTGGAGCGCATCCTGCCCACCGTCGCCGAGCACGGCAACCTCGCCTCGGCGACGCTCCCCATCCAGCTGCGCCGCGCGCTCGACGACGGGCTCGTCAGCCCGGGCAGCCTCGTGCTGCTCGTCGGACTCGCGGGCGGCATCAGCCTCGGCGCGGCGCTGGTGCGGCTGTGAGCGCGGCGCCCGAGCGGCACGGGCGGCTCGCGGTCGTGGTGCCGGTCTTCCAGGAGGCTGCCGGCATCCGTCCGACCCTCGAGCACCTCGCCGCGCAGCGCGACGGCGACATCGACGTGTGGTTCGTCGACAACGGCTCGACAGACGGCTCGCGGCAGGTGATCGAGCGGTTCGCGGTCGAGCGCGGCCTCGCCCGCTGGCACGTCGTCGACGAGCCGCAGAAGGGCACCGGCGCCGCCGCCGACACCGGCATGCGCGCCGCGATCGCGGCCGGCGCGACGATGCTCGCCCGCACCGACGCCGACTGCCTGCCGCGGCTCGACTGGACGGCGCGCATCCGCCACGCCCTCACGCCGCAGGGCGCGGGAGGGCTCGGCCTCGAGCTCGTCGCCGGGCTGCTCGTGCCGCGCCGCGACGAGGGGCTCGGCCCCGTGCGGCGCGTCGCGCTCACGGCGGCGGTGCGGGTGGCGGATGCGTTCGGGGTCGTGCGGCCGTCGAACAACGGCCCCGAGTTCCACGGGCCCTACGTCATGGCGGCCGGCTGCAACGTGGCGATCACCGCCGCCCGGTACGTCGCGAGCGGCGGCTTCCCGCGTACCGCGATCGAGGAGCTGCACGAGGATCGCGCGCTCGTCAACGCCGTGCGGCGGCAGACGGGCCGGGTCGCGCGGCGCGACGACGTGGTCGTGCGCGGCTCCTCGCGGCGCGTGCAGGCGTGGGGGCTGCGGCGCACGCTGCTCTGGTACAAGGATCACGCCTACCGGCCCGCGCACGTGGACATCCGGTGAGCGACCCCCGGGTGAGCACCTATCCGGTGAGCGCCGACCGGCAGCGGCGGCTCGCGCTCGCGATGCGCCGCGACGAGCGGCTCATGCGCGCGGCGCACCCGCTCGCCTACCCGCTGCTGCAGGCCGTGCACGGGCCCGTGCGGCGCGTGCCCGGCATCGGCGTGGTCGTGAAGGACGCCGCGCTCGCCCGCGCCGTGCTGCTCGACGGCGCCGCCTTCTCGAAGCGCGGGCGCGGGGCGTCGAGCGACCTGTGGACGCCGGTGCTCGGGCCCAGCGTGCTCGTGAACATGCACGGCGACGACCACCGGGCGCTGCGGCGCCGGCTCGCGCCGAT
Organism: Agrococcus sediminis; assembly: GCF_007923295.1. Classification (GTDB taxonomy): domain Bacteria; phylum Actinomycetota; class Actinomycetes; order Actinomycetales; family Microbacteriaceae; genus Agrococcus; species Agrococcus sediminis. The sequence continues at coordinate 69,484 of NZ_VOIR01000018.1, forward strand.
CTTCGCCCCCGGCTTCGTCGAGCCGCTCGTCGAGCGCACCCTCGGCGCGGGCGCGGCCGAGCTCGAGCGGCGGCTCGCGGCGGGGGAGCGCGTCGACCTCGCCGCCCACGCCCGCCGGTCGGCGAGCGCGGCGATCGCGCTGCTCGTCGGGCTGGACGAAGCGGCCGTCGACGAGCGGCTCTTCCGGCAGGTGACGGCGATCACCGGCATGGTGCGCCTCAGCCGCCCCCGCTTCAGCCCCGCGCAGGTGCGCCGCGCCCGCGCGGTGCTCGACGAGCTCGGCGAGCACGCCGCGGCCGCCTACCGCGGCGACGAGTCGACCGTGCCCGGGCGGCTGCGCGCCCTCGGCCTCAGCCAGCAGGAGGCGCTCAGCGCGGTCGGCGCGTTCGTGCTCACCGGCACCGAGACGATCGTCGCCGCGCTGCCGCGCATCGTCGCGCTGCTCGCCGACAGCGGCACGCTCGGCGAGCTCGCCGACGACGCCGCGGCCGAGCGGGCGATCGCCGAGGGGCTGCGGTGGACGACGCCGACGCCCGTCATGCTCCGCGCGACGCTCGAGGAGCGGCGCATCGGCCCCGTGCGCGTGCGGCCCGGCGACCGCGTCGTCATCGCCACCTACGCGGCCGACCGCGGCGCCGGCGGCTTCGACCCCGCATCCGACCGCGCCGCCGCGCTCAAGCAGCTGTGGTTCGGCGCCGGCGCGCACTTCTGCATCGGCGCGCCGCTCGCGATGGCGCAGCTGCGGCTCGCGCTCGCGGCCCTCCGCCGCGTCGAGGCCGAGGGGCGCCGCATCCGCGTCGTCGAGCGCCGCCCCGCCCGCGGGCAGCTGCTGCCGGCGCTCGCCTCGTGCGTGCTCGAGGCGCGCGCATGAGCATGCTCGAGGCCGTGCTCGCCGCCACTCGCGAGCACGCCGACCGGCCCGCCATCACCGCCGGCCGCCGCACGCTCACCTTCGCCGAGCTCGGCGACCGCGTCGAGCGCGTCGCGGCGGGGCTCGCGGATGCGGGCCTTGTTCCCGGCGACCGGGTCGCGTTCTCGGTGCGGCCGGGCCTCGACGCGGTGGTGCTCGCGCTCGCGGTGTGCCGCGCGGGCGGCGCGATCGCGTTCGTCGACCTCGGCGCCGGCCCCGAGCTGCTCGCCGCCCGCCTCGCGCTCGCGGAGCCGCGCTGGAGCGCGGCCGAGTCGGTGCTCCACCTCGTCTCGGCCCCGGGCCTGCGCCGCATCGCCCGGCGGCGCGGCATCGACCTGCCCGCCTACGGGGCGCTGCTGCCGAGCGCCCGGCACATCGTCACCGGGCCGCCGCTGCCGGGCGCGCCCCGCGGCGCGCTGCGCCTCGACCGCCTGGCGCGCACGGCGCCCCGGCCGCTGCCGATGCCGGACCCCGGCGCCGACGCGCTGCTCATCTTCACCTCCGGCACCACCGGCACGCCGAAGGCGGTCGTGCACACGCTCGCCTCGCTCGGCGCCGGCCTCGACGACATCCGCGACGGGCTCGGGCTCACGCCGGGACTGAAGGTGCTCACCGACCAGCTCATGATCGGCATCCCGGCGCTCATCGCCGGCGCCCACTGGACGCTGCCGCCGGCCGGCGCCGACCCGGGTGCGGCGCCCGAGCGGTACCTGCCGCTGCTCGAGCGCGCCGAGGCGGTCTTCTGCTCGCCCGCCGGGCTCGACGCCATCCTGCGGCTGCTCGACGAGCGGCGCGCGCCCTCCGGCACCCTCTCGCTCATCGCGCTCGGCGGCGCGCCGGTGCTGCCGCCGCTCATCGAGCGGGCGCTCGCGCGCTTCCCGGACGCGCGCATCCGCTGCGTCTACGGCATGAGCGAGATCCTGCCGGTCGCGATCGCCGACGGCGCCGAGAAGCTGCGCGCCGTCGGCGACGGCGACGTCGTGGGCCGCGTCGCGCCGAGCGTGCGGGCGCGCATCGACGACGGCGAGCTCGTGCTCGCCGGTCCCGGCCTCGCGCGCGCCTACCTGCACGAGCTGCCCGCCGAGCTCGCCGAGGTGCGCACGGGCGACCTCGCGCGGCTCGACGGCGACCGGCTGACGCTGCTCGGCCGGAAGAAGGACATGCTGCTGCGCGGCACGCAGAACGTCTACGTCGGCCTCTACGAGCCGGTGATCGCATCGCTGCCGGGCGTCGCCGACGCGGCGATGGTGGGCGTGCCGGATGCGATCGGCGACGACCGGCTCGTGGTCGCGGTCGTGCCCGACGGGGCGCCCGCCGACCTCGCGCCCGACCCCGCGCATCCGCTCGCGAAGCGCGTCGCGGCAGCCCTGCCGGGGCTCATCGACCACGGGGCGCTGCCCGACCTCGTGGTGGCGATCGGCGCGCTGCCGCGCCGCGGCCGCATGCAGAAGCCCGACCGGCCGGCGCTCGTCGCCCTCGTCGAGCCGCTCGTCGAGGGCTGACGGATGCGCGTGCTGGTGACGGGCGCGTCGGGCTTCGTCGGCGGCGCGGTCGCGTCGGCGCTCGCCGACCGCGGCGACGCGGTGGTGGGGCTCGGCCGCCGCCCGGACGGCTGGTCGCACCCCGGCGGCCGCTACGTGCGCCGCGACCTGCTCGCGCCCATCGACGACCTCGGCGCGTTCGACGCGGTCGTGCACGCGGCGGCGCTCGCCGACGATTGGGCGCCGCTGCCCGAGGCGATGCGCGTCAACCGCGACGGCGCGGTCGCGATCGCCCGCGCGCTGCCGCAGGCGCGGCTCGTGCACGTCTCGACCGCGAGCGTCTACGACGCGCGGCGCCCGACGGTGCTGGGGCACGAGGACGCGCCGCTGCCGACCCGGTACCTGAGCGCCTACAGCGCTTCGAAGGCGGCCGCGGAGCGCGCGCTCGCGGGCCGAGCCGCCGCGATCCTGCGCCCGCACGCCGTCTACGGGCCGGGCGACACGACGCTGCTGCCGCGGGTGGTGGAGGCGCGGCGCGGGCCGCTGCTGCCGCTGCCGGGCTGCGGCCGCGCGCTGCACACGCTCACCCGCATCGACACGCTCGTCGCCGCGACGCTGCGCGCGCTCGATGCGCCGGGCGACGTCGACGTCGTGAACGTGGGCGACGCGCCCGCCGTGCCGCTCGCCGACGTGCTGCAGCGCGTGCTCGCCGCGCGCGGCGAGCCCGCGCGCATCCTGCCGCTCCCGGTCGGCGCGGCGATGGCGCTCGCGACCGCCGCCGAGCGCCGCGCCCGTCGCACGGGCGTCCGCCCGCGCCTGACTCGCTACGCGGTCAGCCAGCTGGGCATGGAGCGCACGCTCGACCTCACGCGCATGCGCGAGCGGCTCGGCCTCGAGCCGCGGCCGGTCGACCTCGCCGGCGCCGCCGACTGGTGAGCGGCGCCGCGGCGTGGATGCGGGGCCGGTGGGCGCCGGCGGCGGTAGCGTGGCGCCCGACAGCCGCCCCGCCGATCGCTGCGGGCTGAGGAGAGGGTGCACGGATGGGCACGTGGGGTTCCGGACCGTTCGAGAACGACGAAGCGGCCGACTGGGTGTACGAGCTCGAGGACGCCGAAGACGTCGAGGCGCTGCTGCTCGAAACGTTCGCGTCGACGACCGCCGCCGGTGCCGACGCCGCAGAGGCCAGCCGTGCCGTCGGCGCCGCAGCCTGGCTGCTCTCGGGCCTGCCGGGCGAGTCGCGGCCCGACATCGAGTGGCAGGGCAGCCCGCCTGCGCTGACCGAGGAGCTGCGCACGGCGGCGCGCGCGGCGCTCGACGCGGTGCTGGCCGACGACTCCGAGTGGCGGGAGCTGTGGGAGGAGGCCGGCGACGACGACGCGGTCGAGGAGGTCGCGCGGCTGCGCGCGCTGGTCGAGCGGCGGGGCTGAGCGCCGATAGACGGGGTCCCGGTCAGCCTCCGGAGACGTACATCCGTTCCGACGGAGGGAACGTCCATCCCAGGGCTCGCAAGGTGCGCCTCGTCTCGGGATCGAACCTGTGGCGTCCCGAGACCGAGACGCCTGATGACGCCCGCAGGCAGGGCGCGGACTGGGCGGGCTCGACTCGGCCCACGTCGATCAGGGCCAGCTTCTCGAGGTTCGGCAGGTTCGCGAGCCTGTCGACGTGGAGCACTCGCGCGATCCTCTCCAGGATCATCTGACGCAGTCTGCGGCCGTCCAGCGCGCGCAGATCCAGGCTCTCGTAGAAGGCGACGTTCACCAGCAGCAGGGCCTCGGGGACAGCGAACTCCGGGAAGTGCGCCTGGCCGCCGTCACCGTTCGCGTAGAAGCGCTCGACCGGTCCGGCAACCTCGAGCCCGGCTGGCATGGGAGTCCGGCTCTCCGTGCAGAGCAGCTCCCTCAGCATCGGCGACCGAAGCACGCTCTGCTCGAGCGGCCCGTCGTAGTACCGCAGCCGAGGGAACGACACGTTGTCGGGCAGTTTGGCTCTGCCGCTGATGCGGAGGCTCGTGAGCGACGAGAACTCGGCAAGGCCGTCGAGATCGGCAGAGCCGTTGGACAGCAGGATCAGGTCGGTCACAGCGCGCGCATCGCGCTCGAGGTCGAATGCTGACCGTAGCCTCGCTCCGCGCCGATGCAGGTCGATGAGGGTGGCGCGTTCGCCCTCGTCCACCTCGCCCGCGTCGTCTGCCGGAGCATCCATCGGCGGCTCCTTCCAACTGGTAGCCGGGGCGCGCGTCAGGCGGACGGCTCGGGCGCCGACGCGACCGGGTCGGGCTCGGGCGACTCGGCCGGCGCCGCCTGCCCGAGGTGCTCGCGCGCGAACTCGAGCGTCTCGACCAGCAGCCGCAGCCGGTCGCGCTCCGAGCGCGCCTGGCGGGTCTTGATCTCGGCGATCACCTGGCCGGTCCACTGCCGCTCGGCGAGCATCTGCAGCACCTCGGCGACCGGCTCGTTGCCGTGGCCGGGGATGAGGTGCTCGTCGAAGACGCGCCCCTCCTCGGCGGCGACGCCGTCGGTGAGGTGCAGGTGGCGCAGCCGGTCGCCGAGGTCGAGCGTGAGCTGCATCGAGTCGCGCTTCGCGAGCGCGCAGTGCGAGAAGTCGAGCGTCGCGTGGTCGACGTCCATCTCGCTCGGGTCGATGCCCGGCAGGTAGGCGGCGCGGTCGATGCCGCCCGCCGACCAGGGGAACATGTTCTCGACCGCCACCTCGACGCCGTGCTTCCGCTCGGTCTGCCGCACGGCGTCCTCGAACGTCTTCGCGTACTTGCCCTGCCACCGGAAGGGCGGATGCACGACCACGGTGGGCGCGCCGACCGACACCGCGAGCTCGGCCGAGCGGTCGAACTTCACGAACGGGTCTCGGCCCCACACGAAGGTCGTCAGCAGCACGACCGGCGCGTGGATCGCCATGATCGGCTGGTGGTAGCGCTCCGACAGCTCGAGCAGCCGCTCGGGGGAGCGGGTCTTCGCGTCGGTCGTGACCATCACCTCGACGCCGTCGTAGCCCGCCTCGTGCGCGAGCCGGAAGCCGTCCTCGACCCCCTTGGGGAAGACGGAGATCGTGCTGAGACCGACCTGGATCATGCCCTCGACGGTAGACCCTCCGGGTGAACGCCGCGCGTCCGCCGCGGCAGTCGCCAGCCGTGACCGATGACGACGGCGTGCTGCCGTGCGCCGGCTGCGAAGAGCCACTCAACGGCGAAGAGCCCCAAACCCGGGCGGAACCAGCTCGTCGCTGGAGGGCCGGGCCACGCCTCTCCCGGCTCCACGGCCGCGACGAGCGTGGGAGGGTATTCATCGAGGTGATCGAGCACGAGCCGGATCGCTCGTTGCTTCGTCTCCTCCGGGATCTGCTTCGGCATGATGACTATCTTCCTTCCACACTCGAAAGGAACCGGCATCAAACCGGGGACGGTTCCCTCGCGGCTTACCAGGATTCGCAGCGCGGAGCAGCGAACTGGCTCAGCTTGGCAAGCAGCGCATTGCGGTACCCGCGCCGCACCGACCACGCGGCTGCACCCCTTCCGCGGACCTTCCTCCAGATGCTTCGGCTGGCGTCCCACTCCGTGAGGAACTCACGCGCCTCGGAGGGTAGTTCACCTTCCAATCGCCAACGCGCGAGTTCCATCTTCAGCACGATGGGGCCGATGATCACACGCGCGGCGCGTAGCCCGTCCAGCGCCGACGACATGTCCACGGAAGACCTGGGCAACGGTGCGAGTATCTGCGTCGCGTCGTCGAGGGAGAGGTGGCCGCCGTCCATGGATGCGCGGTCGAGTAGGGCCGCAAGTTGCCGAGCCTCTGTCGAAGCGCTCGCGGGAACGACCGGTGTGATTGGCATTCGGTCAACATCGACATTGCGCGCGTAGTTCAACGCCTCGATCAGTTCGACCACTTCTCGCATGTCAGACCGCCACCCTGTTGAAACGAGAGTGCACTAGGAACCACTGGCGGTCGTAGCGGCCGAGCACATAGTTTTGTACTCCGCGCTGACCGTTCACTGTCGCCCGCACCGACAAGCTCAGTCCTGGTCCTCCGTAACGGGTGGTACGAGTCGCTCTCACAGCAACGGCTTGGTGCGCTCGAGGCTGAACCCACGCGCCGACTCTATGGAACGTGTCGACCTTGAGCGAAGCGCTGCCACGTGGTATCGCGCGGCTCAGGACCGATGCCGCGACCCCTCTCACCGCGGCAGTAGCGCCACCGCCGAGAACCCCGCCGACGGCCATCGACCCGAGCAGCCCTCCGGCGGAGAACGCACGGGTTCCTGCCGTCGCGGCTGCGTATGATTCCCCTCCGGCTACAGCGCCGATGGCAATCGCGCCGATGAGACCACAGGCCACGCTCGCAATACATGCGGCTGTGGCAGCGACGGCTGCGACGCCTACAAGGACCTGCAACCCGGTGCGCCACCATTCCTCGGCCATCCCGCTGGTGTCGCTCTTCCCGATGGGGTCGGTGGGCCAGACGTAGTCGTTGTCGACGCCGCCCTCGACCGGGTCGACCTGCAGGAACCGGCCCAACGCCGGCACGTACAACCTGGCCCCCATCTCGATCACCGTGACGGTGCCCG
>NZ_VOIR01000019.1 GCF_007923295.1 Agrococcus sediminis
TGCGCCAGCCGCCTCCATCCGGGATGCGGCCGAGCTTCTTGATGTCGACGTGGACCAGCTGGCCCGGCGCGGTCGCCTCGTAGCGGATCGGTGTCGGCCGCCGGGCCGGCAGCCCGGTCGCCTGATCCAGATGCGCCAGCGGCGGCATCCGGTAGCGGTGCAGCACCCGACCGACGGTCGAGCGCGGAACGCCCAAGTGGTAGCCGATGCGGTGCGGACCCCAGCGGCGCGAGAACCGCAGGCTCACGATCCGATGCTCCAGGCGCATCGGCGTCCGGCCCGGCGACGAGCCCGGCCGGGACGAGCGGTCCGTCATCGGCTCGCCATCGCGGAACCGGCGCGACCACCGCGACGCTGTCGCCGGAGACACCTGGAACCGCTCCGCCGCGCGCCGGACCGGCCAGCCCTGCTCGACGATCAGCCGAGCCAGCCGCTCCCTCCCAACCGCAGTCAAAGGAGCATTAGCGTGAACCATGAAGGCCTCCGTTTGGAAGAGTGAGCTTGGTAACCCACATCCTCCACGGAGGCCTTCACTCAACCCGAGCGTTCACAACCTCCCGGGGAAGTACAGCTAGTCTCTGGCCCATGACAGCGATCACCGACGCGCTCCGCATCACCCGCTCCGTCCGCCTCGACGAGGTGGATCCCGCATCCACGCCCGGCTTCGACGGCGACAAGCTCGCGGGGCGGGCGGCGCTCGCGGCCGGCGCCGACCACCTCTCGCAGCTGCAGGAGCGGCTGTACGCCGCGAGCAAGGCGGGCGACGAGCGCTCGGTGCTGCTCGTCGTGCAGGGGATGGACACCGCCGGCAAGGGCGGCATCATGCGCCACGTGCTCGGCCAGGTCGACCCGCAGGGCGTGAAGATCACGTCGTTCAAGGCGCCCACCGACGCCGAGAAGCGCCACGACTTCCTGTGGCGCTTCGAGCCGGCGCTGCCGACGGCCGGCCAGATCGCCGTCTTCGACCGCTCCCACTACGAGGACGTGCTGATCCACCGCGTGCGCGGCTTCTCGGCGCCCGACGTGATCCAGGAGCGCTACGGGAAGATCGTCGAGTTCGAGCGGGGGCTCGTGGAGCGCGGCATCGCGGTGGTCAAGGTGATGCTGCACGTCTCGTTCGAGGAGCAGGGCGCCCGCCTGCTCGAGCGTCTCGACCGCCCCGACAAGCACTGGAAGTACAACCCCAACGACGTCGAGGAGCGCACCCGCTTCCCCGACTACATGGAGGCGTACCAGATCGCCATCAACCGCACCGCGCGCGCCGCGGCGCCGTGGAACGTGGTGCCCGCCGACCGCAAGTGGTACGCGCGGCTCGCGGTGCAGGAGCTGCTCGTCGAGGCGCTCGAGGGCATCGACCCGCAGTGGCCCGAGGCCGACTTCGACGTCGCGGTCGAGCGCGAGAAGCTGATCGCCCTCGGCGGTACGCCGCCGACCGAGGAGGCGAAGGCCGAGGCGAAGGCGAAGGGCAAGGCCAAGGAGAAGCAGGCCAAGAAGGACAAGAAGCAGGCGAAGGCGGCGACCGAGTAGGGCGCCGCCTCCGGCTACGGCAGCGGGTCGGCGAGCGCGTCGGTGATCGGCCGCAGCTTCACAGCGGTCTCGGCGAGCTCGGCCGCGGGATCGGAGCCCGCGACGATGCCGGCGCCCGCGAACGCGCGGATCGCGCCGTCGGGCGCGATCTCGGCGCCGCGCAGCGCGATCACCCATTCGCCGCCGCCGTCGCCGTCGACCCAGCCGACCGGGCCCGCGTAGCGGCCGCGGTCGACGCCCTCGAGCTCGCGGATGATGCGCAGCGACGCCGCGCGCGGCGTGCCGGCGACCGCCGCGGTCGGGTGCAGCAGCGCGAGCACGTCGAGCGTCGAGCGCCCCTCGCCGAGCGTGCCGGTGATGTCGGTCGCGAGGTGCCAGAGGTTCGGCAGCCGCAGCGGGAACGGCTCCGACGCCCGCGCGTCGGGCGCGAGCTCGCGCAGCACCGCCATCGCCGAGTCGGCCGCGAACCGGTGCTCGCGCAGGTCCTTGTCGCCCGACGCGAGCGCCTCGGCGATCTCCGCATCGCGCGCCGGCGTCGCCCCGCGCGCCGCGGTGCCCGCGAGCACCCGCGAGAAGAAGTGCCCGCGGTGCGCCGCCACGAGCGTCTCCGGGCTCGCGCCGACGAGCCCGTCGACCGCGTACGTGACGGCATCGGGGTAGCGCTGCACGAGCCCGACCGCGACCGAGCGCACGTCGCCGTCGGGCGGCAGCTGCCCCACGCGGTCGCGCGCGACCACGAGCTTCTCGGCCTCGCCCGAGCGGATGCGCTCGGTCGCCTCGGCCACGACGGCCCGGTAGCGCTCGGCGTCGATCGCGCCGTCGGCCAGCTCCACGCGCACCTCGTCGACCGCTGTCGGGTGCAGGCGGCCCTCGTCGCCGATCCAGGTGATCCACTCGTCGTCGCCGCGGCGCCCCACCACCACCTGCGGCACGATGAGCACGCTCGTCGCCGCCGAGTCGTCGTCGAACGCGAAGGCGCCGAAGGCGACGAGCCCCGTGCCGGGCACGCCGACCGCGTCGTCGACGACCGCGTCCTGCGCGACCCGACGCCACGCATCCGCCGCGTCCGACAGCCGGGACGGGCCCGAGAACTCGAGCCGGAGCGCCTCGCCGCGGCCGACGATGCCGTCGACGCCGCGCCGGATCGCGAGCGGCGCGCGCGGGTCGGCGTGCTCCAGCAGGCGCCCGAGCTCCGCGCGCTCGGTGCGCACCCGCAGGCCTGGCATGCCTGCCAGCCTATGCCCGCGGAGCCTGGGCGGCGGCAGGGGAGCGGGCAGGCGGGGACGCCTAGGATGGAGCACGTGAGCCGAGCAGACATGCAGAAGGACCCGGACCAGGTCGCGGGCATGTTCGACGCGACGGCGAAGCGCTACGACCTGCTGAACTCGCTGCTGTCGGGCGGCAACGACCGCTTGTGGCGCATCCACATGCAGCGCGCCGTCGCCCCGAAGCCGGGCGAGCGCATCCTCGACGTCGCCGCCGGCACCGGCGCCTCGTCGGCGCCGACGGCGAAGGCGGGCGCGCTCGTCACCGCCCTCGACATCAGCCACGGCATGCTCGAGGAGGGCCGCAGGCGCCACCCCGACATCGAGTTCGTGCACGGCTCGGCCGAGGAGCTGCCGTTCGACGACGACACCTTCGACGCCGTCACCATCTCGTTCGGGCTGCGCAACGTGCAGCAGCCGCGCGCCGCGCTCAGCGAGTTCCACCGGGTGCTGAAGCCCGGCGGGCGCGTCATCGTGTGCGAGTTCTCCCAGCCGCCCGTGAACGTCGTGCGCAAGAGCTACGAGCTGTACCTGCGCACGGTGCTGCCGGGCCTCGCCAAGGCCGCCAGCAGCAACCCCGAGGCCTACCGCTACCTCGTCGAGTCGATCGCCTCGTGGCCCGACCAGCAGACGCTCTCGCAGTGGATCCGCACCGCCGGCTTCATCCGCGTCGCCCACCGCAACCTCACGCTCGGCGTCGTCGCGCTGCACCGCGGGCGCAAGCCGAGCGAGCAGACCGCTGCCATGCGCCTCGCGCGCCACGCGCAGCCGGAGGAGCAGGGCTCCTGATGCCGACCATCGCCGAGGCCTTCGGGCTCAGGGGGCCGCGGTTCGCGTCGCCCGCCGACTGCCGCGTCGTCGACGCGGTCGAGCGCGGGCTCGACGACCTCGAGGGCCGGCTCGACGCGCACGTGCGCGTCGCCGACCCCGTCGCCGACGCGGCCACCCGCTACCTGCTCGAGGCCGGCGGCAAGCGCGCCCGGCCGCTGCTGCTGCTGCTCGCCGCCCACCTCGGCTCCGGCATCGACGACCGCGTGCTCTCGGCGGCAGAGCTCGTCGAGATCACGCACCTCGCGAGCCTGTACCACGACGACGTGATGGACGAGGCCGACACCCGCCGCGGCGTGCCCTCGGCGCACACGGTGTGGGGCAACAGCGTCGCCATCCTCGCCGGCGACCTGCTGTTCGCGCGCGCCGGCCAGATCGCCGCGCCCCTCGGCTCGGAGGTCGCCGAGCTGCAGGCGCGCACCTTCGAGCGGCTGTGCCTCGGCCAGCTGCACGAGACGCTCGGCCCCGGCGACGCCGACCCGGTCGACCACTACCTGCAGGTGCTCTCCGACAAGACCGGCTCGCTCATCGCCGCCGCGGCGGAGCTCGGCGTCGTCGTGAGCGGCGCCGACGCCGCGCACCGCGCTCCGCTGCGCGAGTTCGGCGAGCGCATCGGCGTCGCCTTCCAGCTCGTCGACGACGTGATCGACCTCTCCGCCGACCCCGAGACCGGCAAGGACCAGGGCAACGACGTGCGCGCGGGCGTCGCCACCCTCCCGGTGCTGCTGCTCGCCCGACGCGACGACGACGCATCCGCGGCCCTGCTCGCGCGCCTGCGCGAGCCGGCCGACGACGACGACCTCGCCGCCGCCGTCGCCGAGCTCGCTCAGCACCCGGTGGTCGACGACACCGTGGCCGAGGCGGAGCGCTGGCAGCGCGAGGCGCTGCAGGCGCTCGCGTCGCTGCCCTCGGGCACCGTGCGGCGCGCGCTCGAGGCCTTCGCCGAGCACGTCGTCTCGCGCACCCGCTGACTTCGCACCAGACCGGGCGGCGCGGCCGCCCCGCATCCCGAGGAGGACCGTGAGCGCTCCGCTCCGCATCGCCGTGGTCGGCGCCGGCCCCGCCGGCATCTACGCCGCCGACATCCTGAAGAAGTCGGTCGCCGAGGCCGGCGGCGACGTGCTCATCGACCTGTTCGAGCACCTGCCCGCGCCCTACGGGCTCGTCCGCTACGGCGTCGCGCCCGACCACCCGCGCATCAAGGGCATCATCGCGGCGCTCCGCGAGGTGCTCGAGTCGGGCGTCGTGCGCCTGTTCGGCAACGTGCGCTTCGGCGAGGACATCCACGTGGCCGACCTCGAGCGGCTCTACCACGGCGTGATCTTCGCCACCGGCGCCACGAAGGACGCCCCGCTCGAGATCCCCGGCATCGACCTGCCCGGCTCCTACGGCGCCGCCGACTTCGTCTCCTGGTACGACGGCCACCCCGACGTGCCCCGCGAGTGGCCGCTCGAGGCGAAGGAGATCGCCGTCATCGGCAACGGCAACGTCGCGCTCGACGTCGCCCGCATGCTGGTGAAGCACCCGGAGGACCTGCTGCCCACCGAGGTGCCCGCCAACGTCGTCGCCGGCCTCGAGGCATCCCCGGTCACCGACGTGCACGTCTTCGGCCGCCGCGGCCCGCTCGGCGTGAAGTTCACGCCGCTCGAGCTGCGCGAGCTCGGCGAGCTGCGCGACGTCGACATGATCCTCCACGACGAGGACTTCGGCGTCGACCCGGACGAGGAGCAGCAGAAGCAGAACAAGCAGATCCTCGTCATCTCGCGCGTGCTCGACCAGTGGCGCCAGCGCGAGGTCGGCCACGCCTCCCGCCGCCTGCACCTGCACTTCTGGTCGCGGCCGGAGGCGGTGCTCGGCGACGGGCGGGTCGAGGCCCTGCGCGTCGAGCGCACGCGCCCGACCGAGCACGGCCTCGAGGGCACCGGCGAGCACCGGGAGATCCCCGTGCAGGCCGTCTACCGCGCAGTCGGCTACTTCTCGTCCCCGCTGCCGGAGGTGCCCTTCGACGAGCGCCGCGGCGTCATCCCGAACATCGCCGGCCGCGTGCAGGACGGCTCGCGCCCCGTGCCCGGCATGTACGCGACAGGCTGGATCAAGCGCGGACCGGTGGGCCTCATCGGCCACACGAAGTCCGACGCGAAGGAGACCATCGAGCAGCTGCTCTCGGACGAGCACTCGTGGTGGACGCCCGAGCCGTACGACGCGGATGCCGTGCCGCGGCTGCTCGCCGAGCGCGGCGTCGCCTGGACCGACATCGCCGGCTGGATCCGCCTCGACGAGCACGAGATGGCGCTCGGCGCCCCGCATGGCCGCGCCCGCGTCAAGATGGTGCCGCGCGACGAGATGATCGCCGTCTCGCGCGACGAGCGCTGACTTGGAGCCCGCCGGGCTGCTGCTGATCGCGCTCGCCGCCGTCGGCGCGGGCGCGATCAACGCGGCGGCCGGCGGCGGCACGCTCATCACCTTCCCGGCGATGCTCGCGGCAGGCATGAGCCCGCTCGCGGCGAACATGACGTCGTCGATCGGCCTGCTGCTCGGCACGCTCGGCGGCGCGTGGAGCTACCGGCAGGAGCTGCGCCGCCAGCGTCGCCGGTTCCTCGTGAACGCGGCGGTCGGCGGCGCGGTCGGCGCGGTGCTGCTGCTGCTCACGCCCTCCGACGCGTTCACCGCGATCGTGCCCTGGCTCGTGCTCGCGGCGGCCGCGCTGTTCGCCGTGCAGCCGCTCATCGCCGCCCGGCTCGGGCGCTCGGCGGACGACGCCTACGACGTGGATGCGACGGGCGGCTGGGCGGCGAAGGTCGCGTTCGTGCTCATCGGCGTCTACGGCTCCTACTTCGGCGCCGGCATCGGCGTGATGATGCTCGCGATGCTCGGCCTCCTGATCCACGACTCGCTGCAGCACCACAACGCGCTGAAGAACGTCGTCGCGGGCGTCATCAACGGCACGGGCGCGCTCATCCTCGCCTTCTCGCCGCTCGTCGAGTGGGACGTCGTGGTCGTGATGCTCGGCGGCTCGCTGCTCGGCGGCATCGCCGGCGGGTGGCTGTCGCGGCGGGTGCCGTCGTGGCTGCTGCGCGCCGTCGTGATCGCCTTCGCGCTGGGGGTGGCGCTCGCGATGCTGCTCGGCTGAGCGGCTACTGCAGCGCCGAGCTCAGGCGCGCGATGCTGTCGAACATCTGCGCCACCCGGTGCCGGGCCATCCACGCCTCGAGCGTGAGCTCGGTCGACTGCTGGCGGTACGCCTCGGCGATCCCCTCGAGCTGCGCCACCATCCCGTGGCCCTCGACGAGCATCGAGACCTCGAAGTTCAGGCCGAACGAGCGCATGTCGATGTTCGACGAGCCGATCACCGAGACCTGGTCGTCGAAGGTCATGAACTTCGAGTGCAGCACCGTCGGCTTCGCGAAGAGGGTGATGCGCACGCCCGCCCGCAGCAGCTCCTCGTAGTAGGAGCGCTGCGCGTGGTACGTCCAGAACTGGTCGCCGATCTCGCTCGCGAAGAGCTCGACGTCGACGCCGCGCATCGCCGCCGACGTGATCGCGTAGCGCATCGTCTCGTCGGGCACGAAGTAGGGGCTCACGATCGTGATGCGCTCCTGCGCCGCGTGCACGAGCTCGACGAAGATGCGCAGGTTGATCTCGCCCTCGAAGCCGGGGCCGGAGGGCACGACGGATGCGTTGAGGTCGCCGTCGGGCGTCGTCGCGCTGGTCGCGAGCTCGGCGAGCTCGTTCGTCTCGGCCCACCAGTCCGACCAGAACAGCACGTCGAGGGCGCGCACGGGAGGCCCCGAGAACTCGAGCCAGGTGTCGCGCCACTGCAGGCCGCGGCGGAGGTTCTTGCGCAGCAGGTAGGAGGGGTCGACGAGGTTGAGCGAGCCCGTGAAGCCAACGGCGCCGTCGATGACGACGAGCTTGCGGTGGTTGCGCAGGTCGGGCCGCTGCCACTGCCGGCGGAGGGGGCGCAGCGGCAGCATGTCGCGCCACTCGGCGCCCATCGCCTCGAGCCTCGCGATGGTCTGCTTGCGGCGCGGGTAGCGGCGGCTCGTGAGGTGGTCGACGAGCACCCGCACGGTGACGCCGCGCGCGGTCGCGCGCTCGAGCGCGGCGAAGAACACCTCGGTGCGCTCGGAGGCGACGAGCAGGTAGAACTCGACGTGCACGAACGACTCGGCCTCGTCGATGCGCCGCGCCATCGCCTCGAGCTGCGCGTCGAACTCGTCCCACACGATCGCCTCGGCCGGGCCGAGGTGCGGCATCGACGACAGGGAGCGGTTGAGCTGCAGGATGCCGCCGAGCCACTCCGGCCGGTCGCGGGGCGCGGGCGCGTCGTCGATGTCGAGCGTGCTCTCGCCGATGAGCTCCTGGATGGCGGCCATCTTCTCGCGCCGCCCCCGCGAGAGGCGGTTGTTGCCGAGCAGGCCGAACAGGATCCAGCCGAGGATGGGCTGGATCATGATGATGAGCAGCCACGCGATCGCCGAGGCGGGCCGCCGCTCGTAGGGGACGACGACGAGCGCGAGCAGGCGCAGCCCGATGTCGAGTGCGATGAAGAGCGCGCCGAGGACCTGCGCGACGGTCGGGTCCACCTGGTTCGCTCAGCCCGGCGTCAGCGGAAGTTGACGAACTGCAGGTCGATGTCGAGGTCGGCGCCCTTGAGCAGCTGGATCGTCGCCTGCAGGTCGTCGCGGCTCTTCGAGGTGACGCGCACCTCGTCGCCCTGGATCTGCGTCTTGACGGTCTTGGGGCCCTGCTCGCGGACGAGCTTCGTGACCTTCTTGGCGTCCTCGCTCGAGATGCCGTCCTTCAGGCCGATCTCGATGCGGAACTCCTTGCCCGAGGGGTAGGGGTCGCCCTGGTCGAGCATCTTCAGGTCGATGCCGCGCTTGATGAACTTCGACTGCACGACGTCGAGCACCGCCTTGACGCGCTCCTCGCTGGAGGCCTTCAGCAGCAGCTTCTCGCCGCTCCACGCGACATCCGCCCCGACGCCCTTGAAGTCGTAGCGCTGCTCGACCTCCTTGCGCGCCTGGTTGACGGCGTTGTCGGCCTCCATCTTGTCGACCTTGCTGACCACATCGAACGAGGAATCTGCCATGCCCCGATCCTAGGCGTCCCCGCCCCTCCGCCCCATCCCTCGCCGAGCGGCGCCGCTCGGGAGAGGCCGCGGGGAACGACGAAGCCCCGCCTCGAGGGCGGGGCTTCCGGATGTGGCGAGTGAGGTGTGCTGGTTCACGACATCGTTCACATCTGAGTCGGGACATCGTTCACATCGACGATGAGGCGTGTCGAAGTCGCGCCTCCTGCACGAGCCGCATGGCCCGCTCCCGCAACTCCTGCGGGTACTTCTTTGGTGCTGGCATGGCCATCATCCTCTCGGGGAATCAGACCCTCCACCAGAACCGGGGCGATTCACCGTGCTCATCCTCGCCGACCGGCACACGGTCACGGTCACCGACAGCCACACCGGCGAAGTCCTCGCCACCCACACCGTCGACCCGGACCGGCTCTACTGGCGCAACCAACAGAGAAGCCCCGGCCGATGGCCGGGGCTTCCCCAACAACAACGATGACGCGGAACATCTATCAACGATGTCCCGCGTCATCACAATGTGGCGAGTGAGGGATTCGAACCCCCGAAGTCGATGACAGCTGATTTACAGTCAGATCCCTTTGGCCGCTTGGGTAACTCGCCGAGGCCGTGCAGGCCGTCGTCAAGGATACATGGCCCACAGGAGCGCCTGCGACCTCCGCGCGACCTCCGTCGCGTTCGGTAGGTTCGAGGCATGCGCGAGCTCCACGAACTGAACGTCGGGCTCGCCGTCGAGGCGGCCGAGCTCGCGCGCACGCGCCGGGCCGAGGGCGTCGCGGTGGCCGCGAGCAAGTCGAGCCTCGTCGACATCGTCACCGAGGCCGACCGCGAGGTCGAGCGGCTCGTGGTCGACCGCATCCGCACCGCGCGCCCCGACGACGGCATCCTCGGCGAGGAGGGCACGAGCGTCGCGGGCACGTCGGGCCTCACGTGGGTCATCGACCCGATCGACGGCACCGTCAACTACTTCTACGACATCCCCGCGTACGCGGTCTCGATCGCGCTCGTCGAGGGCGAGCCCGACCCGACCACCTGGCGCGCCGTCTCCGCCGCCGTCGTCAACGCCGCGACGGGCGAGCGCTACGAGGCGCTCCGCGGCGGCGGCGCCCGCCGCGACGGCCGCGAGATCCGGGTGGCGGATGCGGTGCCCGCCGAGGTCGCGCTCGTCGCGACCGGCTTCGGTTACGACGCGGGCCGCCGGCAGCGGCAGGCGGCCGTCGTGCAGCGCCTGATCGGCTCGGTGCGCGACATCCGCCGGGGAGGCTCGGCCTCGCTCGACCTGGCCTGGGTGGCCAGCGGGAGGCTGAACGCCTACTACGAGATCGGGCTGCAGCCGTGGGACATGGCGGCCGGCGCCCTGCTCGTCGAAGAGGCCGGCGGAGTCGTGCGCGGATGGCAGGGGGCGCCGGCGAGCACCGCGTTCCTGTTGGCGGGACACGCTCAGGTCGCCGACGAGCTGGCCGTGCTGCTCGCAGACATGCGCCCCGACGAGATGTGACGATCGGACACGCCCTTGTCTCGCCGTTATCGATCCGTTACATTTGGTGGTCGGAGCGTGCGACGAGAGCATTCCCAGCGTGCCTTTGCACCTGACGTCCGGTTCATGCCACGATCGGTGACGGCAGGGCTGCCATTCCGCTGGATCCAGCGCTTCGCGAACCCTGTGACCACGACCTCTAGGACGGCCCCCGCGTGACCAACCCCACCCGACGAGCACTCCGCTCGTCTGCTGAGGACGTCAGGCGACCCGCCGAGCAGGGGCTCACCCGACGCCAGCTGCGCGAGCAGCAGCGCGCGGCCGAGTCGATCGCGCTCACCGCGAGCGAGGCGCGCGCCGCCGAGCGCGTCATGGTCGTCGAAGGCTCCGCTCCGCTCTACACGACCCGTCGCGCCATGCGCGAGGCGGCCACGCGCGTCGCCCACGAGCTGCCCGTGCAGATCGCCGAGCCGACCTTCACCGAGCCGCTCATCACCGTCGACGCCCCGTCGCTCGGCAACGGCGGCGACCAGGTGCCGGGCGTGCGCCAGCCGCGCGCGCTCGCACCCCGCGTCGTGCGGCAGACCGTCGCGATCGCGCCGCCGCCGCGCCGCACCTCGAGCCTGCGCGGCATCGCGCGGAAGATCACCGCCGGCGGCGCGCTCTTGTTCATTGGCTCGCTGGTCGTCGTGACCTCGCTGCCCGCGCAGGCGGTGCAATCCCCGGAGGAGCTCTCGGCTGAGATCGCTCAGATCGACGCTGGGCAGCAGACGCTGGCGGGCAACGAAGCGGACTCCACGTCGTACTTCTCGCGAGACGACATCGTCGTCACTGACGAGATTGCCGAGGCGCGTATGTCGGCGGGTGAGCTTGCGGCATTCCAGGCCGTCGCCGATGCAGAGCCGACGGGCGCGTCCTACGGCGGCGACCCAGCTTTCCCACGTACGTGGAGCATGCTGCAGACCAGCGTGGCTCAGTCGCCATTCCCCTCGTTGGCTCAGCTTCCCGTGTCGAGCGGCTTCGGCAACCGTCCCGGCGGATTCCATGGGGGGACTGACATCCCCCTACCGCTGGGAACGGAGATCCGCCCGATCGCGAACGGCGTGGTATCAGCCGTATGGCAGGGCAACAACCCTGGTGGCGGGGGCTACGTCGTCTTCATCGACCACAACATCGACGGCCAGTTCGTGCAGTCCTGGTACGCGCACATGCTGCCCGGCTCGATCCAGGTCGAGGTCGGCCAGGTCGTCGACATCACGACCGTCGTCGGCCAGGTCGGCAGCTCCGGGCGCTCGACGGGCCCGCACCTGCACCTCGAGCTGAAGAACAGGGAGTACGTTTCGTTCGATCCGATGCTCTGGTTGCAGACGCGCGAGATGGACCTCGAGTACCGCGGCTACTGACGCATCCGCGCGACGAAGGGCCCCGCCGAGCGGCGGGGCCCTTCGTCGTCGCCGGCGCGTCAGCCGGTGCGCACCCACACGACGTCGTCGGCCGAGAGCGAGGCGGAGTCGAGCGGCGACGACGACAGCAGGATCTCGCCGCGCGGCACGTCGACGGCGTCGTGCCCGAGGTTCGCCACCACGGTCACCCCTCCGTTCCGGAACGCGAGCGCGGTCGGGCCCACGTCGAGCCACTCGAGCGCGCCCGAGCCGAGCTGCAGCTCCTGCCGCAGCGCGAGGGCGCGCCGGTACATCTCGAGCGTCGAGCCGGCGACGCCCTCCTGCGCGTCGCGCGCGAGCTGCGCCCACAGCGGCGGCTGGGGGAGCCACGTCTCGCCCGTGCCGCTGAAGCCGTACGCGGGCGCGTCGGCCTCCCACGGGATCGGCACGCGGCACCCGTCGCGGCCCCACAGCTCGCCCTGCGTGCGCGCGAACGTCGGGTCCTGCCGCTGGTGCGGCTCGATCGCGGTGACCTCGGGCAGCCCGAGCTCCTCGCCCTGGTACAGGTAGGCGCCGCCGGGCAGCGCCAGCATGAGCGCGGTCGCGGCGCGGCCGCGGCGCAGCGAGACGACCGGGTCGGCCTTCGACTTCGAGGTCGGGCCGATGCCGGCGCCGTGGGGCGGCGGGGGCACGAGTGCGAGGCGCGTGCGGTGCCGGATCGTGTCGTGGTTCGAGAGCACCCAGGTGGGCGGGGCCCCGACCTCGCCGAAGGCGCGGATCGAGTCGTCGATCACCTGGCGCAGCAGGGTCGCGTCCCACGGCGTCTCGAGGTAGACGAAGTTGAAGGCTTGGTGCATCTCGTCGGGGCGCACGAACCGCGCCATCTTCTCGAGCGGGCTCACCCACGCCTCGGCGCACAGCACGCGGTCGCCCTCGTACTCCTCGAGCACCAGGCGCCAGCGGCGGTAGATCTCGTGCACGTGCTCCTGGCCGAAGAACGGTGAGTCCATCGAGCCGGCGGCGATGAGCTCCGCGTCGACGTCGGGCAGGCCCTCCGCCTTCGCGTTGCCGTGCGCCACGTCGACGCGGAAGCCGTCGACGCCCCGGTCGAGCCAGAAGCGCAGCACCTCGACGAACATGTCGCCGACGACCGGGTTGTCCCAGTCGAAGTCGGGCTGCGAGGTGTCGAACAGGTGCAGGTACCACTGGCCGTCCGGCACGCGCGTCCAGGCGGGGCCGCCGAAGACGCTCTGCCAGTTGTTGGGCGGCAGCTCGCCCTGCTCGCCCTTGCCGTCGCGGAAGATGTAGCGCGAGCGGGCCTCGCTGCCGGGCGCCGAGCGGAGCGCCTCCTGGAACCACACGTGCTCGTTCGAGGAGTGGTTGGGCACCAGGTCGACGATCACCCGCAGGCCGAGCCTGTGGGCCGTCTCGAGCATCCGGTCGAAGTCGTCGAGCGTGCCGAACAGCGGGTCGACGTCCATGTAGTCGGCGACGTCGTAGCCGGCGTCGCGCTGGGGGGAGCGGTAGAAGGGGCTGAGCCACACGGCGTCGACCCCGAGCTCGGCGACCGCCGGCAGGCGGGACGCGATGCCGGCGAGGTCGCCGACACCGTCGCCGGATGCGTCGGCGAAGCTGCGCGGGTAGATCTGATAGATGACTGCGGAGCGCCACCACTCGCCGCCGGGGGCGGCCTGGAGCGCTGCGGACTGCGTCTGAGCGTCGGTCATGGCACCAAGGCTAGGGGAGGGCGCCCTCGGGCTCACCCGGGTGGCGAAGGTCACGACTTGCCAACGATTGCGCCGAGCGCGCCGCCCTCGGCTTGCATGACCGGGTGACGTCGGCCACGATGAGCCGGGCACTGCCGACGATGGCCGTCGGCGACGGAGCCCCACAAGCGAAAGAAGGCACCATGAAGCACAGCGGCCTCATGAAGGCGGCCGGGGTCGGAGCGCTCGCGCTCACGCTCGCGGCCTGCGCCGGCGGCGGCACCCCCGCCCCCACGGAGGGCGGCAGCGAGAGCCCGGCGCCCCAGGGCGGCGGCGAGCTCGTCGTCTGGATGGACGAGAACCGCGCCGCGGCGCTCGAGGGCGTCGTCTCGACGTTCGAGGAGGAGACCGGCACGACCGTCGAGGTCGTCATCAAGGACTTCGGCACCATCCGCGACGACCTGACGACCCAGGCGCCCTCCGGCGAGGGCCCCGACGTGGTCCTCGGCGCCCACGACTGGATCGGCAAGCTCGTCCAGAACGGCGTCATCTCCCCGGTCGAGCTCGGCGAGATCGCCGGCGACTTCGAGGAGGTCTCGATCCAGGCCATGACCTACGAGGGCTCCGTCTACGGCGTGCCCGTCTCGATCGAGAACATCGCGCTCGTGCGCAACACGGCCCTCGCGCCCGAGGCGCCCGCGTCGTGGGACGACCTCGTCGCGACCGGCCAGGCCGCGGTGGAGTCCGGCGAGGCGGAGTTCCCGCTGCTCGTCGGCATCGACCCGAACAACGCCGACCCGTACCACCTGTACCCGATGCAGGCGTCGTTCGGCGGCCCCGTCTTCGGCATCAACGAGGACGGCTCGTACAACGCCGACGACCTGCAGCTCGGCAACGAGGGCAACGTCGCGTTCGCGACCGCGCTCGGCGAGTGGGGCGCGCAGGGCATCATCAACCCGAACATCTCGCAGGACATCGCCAAGGAGCAGTTCGCGAACGGCGCCTCGCCGTACACGATCACCGGTCCGTGGAACCTCAGCACCTTCCAGGACGCGGGCATCGAGTACGCGGTGAGCGAGATCCCCTCGGCCGGCGGGCAGCCCGCCACGCCGTTCGTCGGCGTGCAGGGCTTCATGGTCTCGGCCTACGCCAACAACCCGATCGTCGCGGCGCAGTTCATCACCGAGTACGTCGCCGGCGAGGAGGCCCAGACGGCCATCTTCGAGTCGGGCCAGCGCGCCCCCGCGCTGTCGTCGGCCTTCGAGGCCGCGCAGTCGAACGAGGACGTCGCAGCGTTCGGCGCCGTCGGCGCCGAGGGCGTCCCGATGCCGAACATCCCCGAGATGGACGCGCTGTGGGCCGACTGGGGCACCACCGAGGCGCAGATCATCGCGCAGCAGGGCGGCGACCCCGCCGCGCTGTGGACCGCGATGGCGGAGAAGATCCAGGGCAGCCTGGAGGGCTGATCCCCTCATGGCGGCGGCCGGCCCTGCTGGGGCCGGCCGCCGTCCCATCCCATCGGCCGCGCCCATCCGGGGCGCAGAGGAGATCCGTGTGACGACGAAGTCCGCCCCGAAGGCGCCCGCGAAGGCCCCGAAGCGGGGCATCCACCACCAGCCGCCGAGCATGCGCGTGCTCGCCGTGAAGATCGTGCTGCTCTCGCTCGTCGACGCCGTCGCCGTGTTCGCGATGTCGGCGCTCTTCTTCAAGGGCGACTACGCGGTCGCCGGCATCGTGCTCATCGTCACGCTGCTGGTCAACTGGATCTACCTCAGCCCGGGCCTGCTGCCCGCGAAGTACCTCACGCCGGGCCTCATCTTCCTCGGCATCTTCCAGATCTTCGTGATCGTCTACTCGATGATCATCGCCTTCACGAACTACGGCGACGGCCACAACTCCACCAAGGAGGACGCCGTCGCATCGATCGTGCTGCAGAACACGCAGCGAGTGGAGGGCTCGCCCGCCTACCGCGTCACCGTCGTCGACGGCCTGGGCGGACTCGGCCTGCTCGCGACCTCCCCCGAGGGCGAGGTGCTCGTCGGCACCCAGGAGGAGCCGCTCGAGCCCGTCGACCCGGGCGCCGTCACGCTCGAGGGCGAGCGCGCCGTCGCCGTCGAGGGCTGGACGAGCCTCGCCATGCAGGACATCCTGCAGCGCCAGCAGGAGATCGCCGCGCTGCAGGTGCCGCTCTCCGACGACCTCGCCGACGGCTTCCTGCGCACCACCGACGCGGTGAACGCCTACGTCTTCGAGTCGACCTTCGTCTACGACGAGGCCGCCGGCACCATGACCGACACGCTCACCGGCACGGTCTACGAGGATCGGGGCAACGGCGCCTTCGAGTCCGCCGACGGCCAGCAGCTCGGCACCGGCTGGCAGATCTTCGTCGGCGGCCAGAACTTCCTCTACCCGTTCGAGAACCCCCGCTACGGCGGTGCGCTGCTGTCGGTGATGGCCTGGACGTTCGCGTTCGCGATCCTGTCGGTCGGCATCTCGTTCTTCCTCGGCCTCTTCCTCGCGATCGCGCTCAACGACCCGCGCATGAGGTCGAAGCAGGTCTACCGGGTGCTGTCGATCCTCCCGTACGCGTTCCCGTCGTTCCTCGGCGCGCTCGTGTGGCTGGGCCTGCTCAACACCGAGTTCGGCTTCGTCAACAACGCCATCTTCGGCTCCGCCGACATCCCGTGGCTCACCGATCCGTGGCTCGCGAAGGTCTCGATGATCGTCGTGAACGTCTGGCTCGGCTTCCCCTACATGTTCCTCATCTGCCTCGGCGCGCTGCAGTCGATCCCGGAGGAGCTCACCGAGGCGGCCGCGGTCGACGGCGCGACGGGCTGGCAGGTGTTCGGCCGCATCAAGTTCCCGCTGCTGCTCGTCTCGACGGCGCCGCTGCTGATCTCGTCGTTCGCGTTCAACTTCAACAACTTCAACACCATCTACATGCTCACGCGCGGCGGCCCGCGCATGCAGGGCATCGAGGAGAACGTCGGGCACACCGACCTGCTCATCACCCTCGTCTACAAGACCGCGTTCGAGGGCGGCACCCGCGACTACGGCCTCGCGGCCGCGCTCTCGATCATCATCTTCATCGTCGTCGCGACCGTCTCCGCGATCGCGTTCCGTCGCACCAAGGCGCTGGAGGATCTCAACTGATGAGCATCGACTCGAACCCGGTCGCCCCGCCGAAGGAGCGCACCCCCGTCCCGCAGCCCCGCATGCGGTTCGGCAAGTGGATGCGCGAGCTCGGCTGGCGGCACCTCGTCGGCATCGCGGTGGTCATCTTCGCGACCTTCCCGCTCGTCTACGTGCTGAGCGCCTCCCTCAACCCCGGCGGCACCCTCACCGGCTCGAACGTGCTGTTCCGCGAGCTGTCGGTGCAGAACTACGTCGACCTCTTCAGCGACCCTCGCCGGCCCTACGGCGCCTGGTTCGCGAACACCATGATCGTCGGCATCGCGACGTCGATCGGCACGGTGTTCCTCGGTGCGCTCGCCGCCTACGCGTTCAGCCGGATGCGCTTCACCGGCAGGCGGCCGGGCCTCCTCGCGCTCATCATCGTGCAGATGTTCCCGCAGCTGCTCGCGGTGGTCGCGATCTACCTGCTCATGCGCGGCATCGGCGAGGTGTTCCCCGCGATCGGCCTCGACTCGCTCATCGGCCTGATCATGGTCTACCTGGGCGGCGCGCTGGGCGTGAACACCTACCTGATGTACGGCTTCTTCAACACCGTGCCCGCGTCGATCGACGAGGCGGCGAAGCTCGACGGGGCCGGCCACGCCCGCATCTTCTTCACGATCATCCTGCGGCTCGTGGCGCCCATCCTCGCCGTCATCGGCCTGCTGTCGTTCATCGGCACGACGAGCGACTTCGTGCTGTCGTCGGTCATCCTCACGAGCCCTGACAAGCTGACGCTCGCGGTGGGCCTGTTCCGCTACGTCTCGGAGGAGACGAGCACCAACTACCCGGTCTTCGCGGCCGGCGCGGTGCTCGCGGCCATCCCCGTGATGGTGCTCTTCCTCTGGCTGCAGAAGTACATCGTCAGCGGCCTCACCGCGGGCGCCGTCAAGTAGGGCGTGCCGCGGCGCGCCGCGGTGTGGCACGGTAGGGGCATGTCCCAGACGCGTGCGCCGATCGACCGAGGCCGGTTCTCGAACAAGACGGTCTTCATCATGGCCGCGATCGGCTCCGCCGTCGGGCTCGGCAACATCTGGCGCTTCCCCTACGTGGCCTACGAGGGCGGCGGCGGAGCGTTCATCCTGCCCTACCTCGTGGCGCTGCTCGTGGCCGGCATCCCGCTGCTCCTGCTCGACTACGCGATCGGCCACTCGCAGCGCGGCTCGGCGCCGCTGTCGTTCGCGCGGCTGTCGCGGCGGCTCGAGTTCATCGGCTGGTGGCAGGTCGCCATCTGCGTCGTCATCTCGGTCTACTACGCGGCGATCCTCGCCTGGTCGGTGCAGTACGTCGGCTTCTCGTTCACGCAGGCGTGGGGCGACGACCCCGAGACCTTCTTCTTCGCCGACTTCCTGCAGGCCGCCGAGACGGGCGTCACGCTCGACTTCGTGCCGGCCGTGCTCATCCCGATGGTCATCATCTGGGCGGTGGCCATCGCGGTCATGGCGCTCGGCGTCCAGAAGGGCATCGGCGCGACCGCGGTCATCTTCATCCCGGTGCTGCTGATCGCCTTCGGCGCGCTCGTCGTGCAGGCGCTCACGCTCCCGGGCGCGATCGACGGCCTCCAGACCCTCTTCGAGCCCAACTGGGCGGCGCTGCTCGATCCGGCCGTCTGGGCGAGCGCCTTCGGCCAGATCTTCTTCTCGCTCTCGGTCGGCTTCGGCATCATGATCACCTACGCCTCGTACGTGGGCCGCAAGATCGACATGACGGGCTCCGGCTTCGTCGTCGGCTTCGCCAACTCCGGCTTCGAGCTGCTCGCCGGCATCGGCGTGTTCGCGGCGCTCGGCTTCCTCGCACAGGCATCGGGCGCGGCGGTCGCCGACGTGGTGGCCGGCGGCATCGGCCTCGCCTTCATCGCCTTCCCGGCGATCATCTCCGAGGCCCCGTTCGGGGCGCTGCTCGGCGTGCTCTTCTTCGTCTCGCTCGTGCTCGCCGGCTTCACGTCGCTCGTGAGCATCCTCGAGGTCGTCATCTCGGCCGTGCGCGACAAGCTCGAGATGAGCCGCATCGCCGCGACGCTCGCCGTGACCGTGCCGATGGCGGCCATCAGCATCCTGCTCTTCACGACCACGAGCGGCATCCTCGTGCTCGACATCGCCGACTACTTCATCAACCGCTTCGGCATCCTGCTCGTCGCGCTCGTCGCCATGCTGGCCGTGGCGTGGGCGGTGCGGCGCGTGCCGTGGTTCGCCGACCACATGAGCCGCTACGGCTCGGTGCGCCTCGGCCGCTGGTGGGTCGTGCTCGTCACGTTCGTCACGCCGGTGCTGCTCGCGATCATGCTCGTGCTCGAGCTCGTGACCGCGATCGGCGAGCCCTACGGCGGGTTCCCGGCGTGGATGCTCGGCGTGTTCGGGTGGGGAGTCGCGGGCGCCGCGCTCGTGGCCGGCATCCTGCTCTCGATCCCGAAGTGGAAGGCGACGACGCCGCTCGAGGCGCCGGAGCACGACGAGGAGGTGATCCGATGACCGCCGGAGCGATCGTGATGATGGTCGCGGCCATGGTCGTCCTGTGGGGCGGTCTCGCCGCGGCGATCGTGAACATCGTCCGCTTCCAGGGCGAGGAGCCCGCCGACTCGGGGCGCGACCTCTGAGCCCGGTCGAGCTTCCCCGAACCCCGCGGCTCCGGGCCGAGACCCCGCGGTTTCGGGAAGCTCGACGCGTGCCCTAGCGTGGTCGGGTGCTCCAGCCCCACCACGACGGCTCCGCCCTCCACGTCTCGACCCTGACGCCCTCGCTCGGCGACACGGTGCGGGTGCGCCTGCGCATCCCGATCGCCCACGACGAGCCGCTCGAGGTGCTCGTGCGGTCGAACCCCGACCGCGAGCCGTTCTTCAACAAGGCCGTGCACATCGGGACCGCGGGCGCCTACCACTGGTGGGAGGCCGAGATCCGGGTCGCGAACCCCGTGCACCGCTACCGCTGGCTCGTGCACTGGCAGTCGGGGCAGACCGACTGGATCAACCAGGAGGGCGTGCACCGCATCGAGACGCGCGACGACGCCGACTTCGCGCTCGTCGCGCACGAGCCGCCGCCGGCGTGGGCGACGGATGCGGTGCTCTACCAGGTGTTTCCCGACCGGTTCGCGCGCTCGGCGCAGGCCGACGAGCACCCCACGCCCGCGTGGGCGGTCGCGGCGGCCTGGGACGACCCGGTGGTCGGCTCCGGCCCGGGCGTCTCCGAGCAGCTCTACGGCGGCGACCTGCCGGGCGTCGAGGCGCACCTCGACCACCTCGTCGACCTGGGCGCGACGGTGCTGTACCTGACCCCCGTCTTCCCGGGCGACTCCAACCACCGGTACAACGCATCCACCTTCGACGTCGTCGACCCGCTGCTCGGCGGCGACGAGGCGCTCGTCTCGCTCGTCGAGGCGGCCCACGCGCGCGGCCTGAAGGTGATGGGCGACCTCACCAGCAACCACACGGGCGACACCCACGCGTGGTTCCGCGCCGCCGCGGCGTCGGAGGATGCGCCGGAGCGGGAGTTCTACTACTTCCATGAGGGCGGCACCTACGCCTCGTGGCTCGGCCACGCCTCGCTGCCGAAGCTCAACTGGAACAGCCAGGAGCTGCGCGACCGCTTCATCGAGGGCCCCGACTCGGTGGTGGGGCGGTGGCTGCGCCCGCCGTTCTCGCTCGACGGGTGGCGCATCGATGTGGCCAACATGACCGGCCGCTACGAGGGCGACGACCTCAACGCCGAGGTGCGCCAGATCATCCGGCGCACGATGCTCGACATCAACCCCGACACCCTGCTGCTCGGCGAGTCGACGAACGACGCGACCGACGACTTCCAGGGCGACGCGTGGCACGGCGCGATGACCTACGCCAACTTCACGCGGCCCGTGTGGGGCTGGCTGTCGGTGCCGGGCTCCGCGGCGTTCGGGGGCCTCGGCATGGCGCGCTCGGTGATCCCGTCGTACACCGGCGTCGACCTGCACGCGCAGCACCAGCGCTTCGTCGCGGGCATCCCGTGGCGCACGCGGCTGCACAACATGAACGCGCTCGACACGCACGACACGCCCCGCTTCGCGACGAACGCGCTCCCCGGTGCCGTGCCCGTTGCGCTCGGCATGGCGGTGTCGCTGCCGGGCATCCCGGTGGTGTGGGCCGGCGACGAGCTGGGCCTCACCGGCGTCAACGGCGAGGACTCCCGCACCCCGATGCCCTGGGCGACGCTCGACGAGCACGCCGGCACGATCGCCCTGCACCGCGAGCTGCTCGCGCTGCGCGCCGACCAGCCGGCGCTGCGGGGCGGGGGGATGCGCTGGGTCCACGTGGGCGAGGAGGTGCTCGTCTGGGTGCGCGAGAGCGCCGAGTCGAGCGTGCTGTGCGTCGCCGCGCGCGGCTTCTACGACGTGGTCGTCGAGGAGGGCGTGCTGAGCCTCGAGGGCGAGCCGGCGCCGCTGTTCGGCGACGGCGGAGCGAGCACCTTCGGCTTCGGCGGCCTGCGCCTCACCGGCTCCGGGCCCTCGTTCGCCGCGTGGTCGCTCCCGGGTGTCGAGGTGCCGCGCACCGACGACGAGGAGGAGCGGGAGCTGCTGGCGCTGCTCGACGAGAACGCCTCGCAGGACGCCGCGCTCGCGCACGGCGAGCCGGCCGCGCCGACGCTCACCGCCGCCTGGAGCAAGGACACGCTGCACGAGGACTGACCGGCGCCGGCCCCGCCCCGGCAGGTGTCGAGGGGCCCGCGCGCGGTGCTATGATTTTCCGGTTGCCTACGAGGCAGCGCCCCGATAGCTCAGTGGTAGAGCACTTCCATGGTAAGGAAGGGGTCGCGAGTTCAATCCTCGCTCGGGGCTCGCGTTCGCTTGATGCTTCGTGCTTGGGTGGGCGTCCTGGCGGGGTAGCTCAGTTGGTGAGAGCGCACGACTCATAATCGTGAGGTCGCGGGTTCGAACCCCGCCCTCGCTACCGCCAGTCGGAAGGGGATCGGGCCATCGGCCCGGTCCCCTTCGCTGTCCCCGGCGCCGCTCGCTGGCTAGCCTCGGGGCATGCGCTCGCGCTTCGTGCGACGGTGGATCGCCTGGGTCTCGATCGGCGAGGCCTGCGGCTTCGCGGTCGCGGCCGCCGCGGGCGTGCTCGCCGAGGCGCTGCGCCTCGGCGACGCCGAGCGGCTGGTGCTGCTCGTCGCCGCGGGCGCGGTCGAGGGCGCGGCGCTCGCGACCGGCCAGCACGCGGCGATGGAGCGCGACCGGCCGCGACGGGCCGCCTGGGTCGGCGCGACCGCGGCGGCGGCGTCGCTCGCGTGGCTGCTCGGCATGCTGCCGAGCACGGTGGGGCTGCCGGAGGGGCCGTGGACGGTCGTGCTGCTGGTCGTGGGCGGCGTCGTGCTGCTCGCGACCATCCCGGTCGCGCAGTGGCTCGTGCTGCGCCGCCCCGGCGCGGGCCGGTGGGTGCCGATCAGCATGGGCGCCTGGCTCGTGGCCATCCTGTGGACCGCGGCGCCGTCGCCGTTCGTGGACGAGTCGAGCCCGGTGCTGCTCGTGGTCGCGCTCTACGTCGTGGCGGGCGCGCTCATGGCGGTGACGGTCGCGGCGCTCACGGCGCCGCTCGCCCGCTCGCTCTTCGCGCGCTGAGCTGCTCCGCGACGCCCCCGGGCGCCGACGGCCCGCTCGCGAGCACCGCGGCGACGGCGGTGCGCAGCACACCGAGCTGCTCGCGCAGGTGCTCCGTGCCGCCGGTGGCGCGCGCCAGGAGCTGCGCGCCCTCGAGGGTCACGAACACGTGGTCGGCCCACGCCTCCGCATCGAGGTGCGCCGCTGGGCGTGCGGCCGCCGCCGCGCGCAGCAGCCCGAGCACGACCGCGCGAGAAGCCTGGGCGGCGCGCTGCACGGGCGCGACCGCCGCGGCGCCCAGCAGCTCGTGCTCGGCGAGCGCCGACGCGGCGAGCGAGCCCGGGCGCGCTGCGGCGCGCTCGAGCTCCGCGAGGAACGCGTCCACGCGCTCCACGGGATCGTCGACGGATGCGGTGCGGTCGTGGGCGCGCAGCAGCAGGGCGACGAGGTGGTCGGCGTGGCGGTCGAGCAGCGTGCGCGCGAGCTCCCGCTTCGACGGGAAGTGGTGGAAGAACGCGCCCTTGCTGGTGCCGGCCGCGCCGATCACCTCGTCGAGCGCGGTGCCGGAGAAGCCGCGGCGCAGCACGAGCCGCTCGGCGGCGTCGAGGATGCGCTGGCGGTTGGAGGAGCCGTCCCGAGGCATGGACGGACCGTACCAGACCGAGTAGTCTGCTACCCGCGGGCGAGCCCGCTCGCACCTCTCGACCGAGGAGGCCCCCGATGGCCGAGCTCGCGCCCCGGTCCATGGCTCCCACCATCGCCGCGAAGCCCTCGCACCACCACCACCGCGTGCCCGTGCGCGCCGGCCTCGCCTGGCCGAGCCCGGCGCATCCGTTCGTCACCGACGGCGGGCTCGAGACCGACCTCATCTACAACCGCGGCGAGCGGCTGCGTGAGTTCGCCGCCTACCCGCTGCTGCGCACCGAGCGCGGGCGCGCGGTGCTCGACGACTACTACGACGGCTACGCCGCGGTGGCACGGGCCCACGGGGCCGGGCTCCTGCTCGAGACGCCCACCTGGCGGGCGAGCGCCGACTGGGGCGCGAGGCTCGGCGACGACCGGCGCGCGCTCTACGACGTCAACGTGCTGGCGGTGCACCACCTGCTGGCGCTGCGCGAGCGCTACGCCGACATCCGCGACGTGCTCGTCAGCGGCGCGATCGGCCCGCGCGCCGACGCGTACGCCGACATCCCGCCCGTCGACCCCGACGACGCGCACACGTACCACGAGCCGCAGATCGGCGCCTTCGCCGAGGGCGGCGCGCACCTCGTGACCGGCTTCACGCTCTCCGACCCCGGCGAGGCGATCGGCATCGCCCGCGCCGCCTTCTTCCACGGGCTGCCGGCGGTCATCGGCTTCACCGTGGAGGAGGACGGCCGGCTCCGCGGCGGCATGCCGCTGCGCGAGGCGATCGAGCTCGTCGACGCCGAGACCGACACCGTGCACTACATGGTCAACTGCGCGCATCCGCAGCACGTCCTCCGCGGGCTGGGGGAGGGCGGCGCCTGGCTCGGACGCATCGCGAGCGTGCGGTGCAACGCGTCGACCCGCACCCACGCCGAGCTCGACCGCGCGACCCGCCTCGACGCCGGCGACATCGACGAGCTGCGGCGCGGGCACGACGCGCTCCGCGAGCGCCTGCCCGGCCTGTCGGTGATCGGCGGCTGCTGCGGCACCGACGCGAGCCACGTCGCCGCCCTCTGGGAGGAGCGCCGCTCTGCCTAGACTGGCCGGGTGCCAGTGAACCCCGAGATCCAGGGCAGGCAGTATCCGCCCACGGCCCCCTACCTGGTCGGCCGCGAGAAGGTGCGCGAGTTCGCGCGCGCCGTGCAGGCCGCGCACCCCGAGCACCTCGACGTCGAGGCCGCCCGCGCCGCCGGCCACGCCGACGTCGTCGCGCCGCCCACGTTCCCGATCGTCATCCAGGAGCTCACCCTGCGGCAGCTGCTCGACGACGACAGCGCCGGCGTCGACTTCACGCGCGTCGTGCACGGTGACCAGCGCTTCACCGCGTCGCGGCCGATCGTGGCCGGCGACGAGCTCTCGGCGCAGCTCACCGTCACGAGCGTCAAGTCGCTCGGCGGCAACGACATGGTGACGAGCGAGAGCGTCATCACGGATGCGCGGGGCCGGCACGTGGTCACGGCCACGTCGACGCTCGTGGTGCGGGGGGAGTGACGATGGAGCAGCTCGAGATCGGGCAGGTCGTCGCCGAGCGCGACCTGCACCTCACCCGCGACTCGCTCGTGCGCTACGCGGGCGCCTCCGGCGACTTCAACCCCATCCACTACCGCGACGACGTCGCCGCCGCCGTCGGGCTGCCCGGCGTGCTCGCGCACGGGATGCTGACGATGGGCGCGGCGGTGCAGCCGGTCGTCGACTGGGCCGGCCCCGCGCGCATCCTCGACTACCAGGTGCGCTTCACCCGGCCGGTGGTCGTCGACCCGGAGGCGGGCGCGCAGCTGCACGTCGTCGCCGCGGTCGGCCAGCTCGGCGAGGGCACGGCGCGCATCGACCTCACGGTGACGGCCGAGGGCCGCACGGTGCTCGGCAAGGCGCAGGTCGTCGTGGCGACGGACCGATGAGCAGCCGCACGCTCGCCGAGGCGACCACGATGCGGGTCGGCGGCGAGGCGCAGCGCTGGATCGACGCGGCGACGCGCGAGGAGGTCGCGGCGGCCTACGCCGAGGCGCTCGCCGACGACCACGAGCCGCTGCTGCTGCTCGGCGGCGGCTCCAACACGGTCGCGTCGTCCGAGCCCTTCGAGGGCACCGTGCTCCGGGTCGCGACCCGCGGCATCCGCACGCTGCCCGCGGCACCGACGCCGCACCGCCCGGCCGGCGAGGAGCCGCCCGTCGACGACTCGGTCGTGCTGCGCATCGAGGCGGGGGAGCCGTGGGACGAGGTCGTCGCGCGCGCGGTCGCAGACGGCCTCACCGGCATCGAGGCGCTGAGCGGCATCCCCGGGTCGACGGGCGCAGCCCCGATCCAGAACATCGGCGCCTACGGGCAGGAGATCGCGTCGACGCTCGTCGGCATCGAGCTGCTCGAGGCGGAGACGCTCGAGGTGCGCGAGGTGCCGGCCTCCGAGCTGCGGCTCGGCTACCGCGACTCCGCCATCAAGCGCGGCATCCTGCAGGGCGTCGTGCTGTCGGTCGACCTGCGCCTGCGCCGCTCGCCCGACGGCCGCAGCCAGCCGGTGGCCTACCAGCAGCTCGCGACGGCGCTCGGCGTCGAGCTCGGCACGCGCGTGCCGCTCACCGACGTGCGTGACTCGGTGCTGGCGCTCCGCGGCTCGAAGGGCATGGTGCTCTCGGAGGACCCCGACTCCGTGAGCGCCGGCTCGTTCTTCACCAACCCCATCGTCTCGGCCCGCTTCGCCTCGCAGCTGCCGAAGGAGCTACCGAGCTGGTCGGTCTCGCCCGAGCCGCAGGCCACCGTGCTGCCGCTCGACGCCGACACGCTTGTGCCGTCGCTCGAGCGGCCCGTGCCGCGCGTGAAGCTCTCGGCCGCCTGGCTCATCGAGCACTCCGGCATCTCGCGCGGCTTCTCGCTTCCCGGATCGCGCGCGGCGATCTCGTCGAAGCACACGCTCGCGCTCACGAACCGCGGCGGCGCGACCGGCGAGGAGATCGCCGAGCTCGCCCGCTTCGTGCAGGCGCGCGTCGAGAACCAGTTCGGCGTGCACCTCGTGCCCGAGCCCGTGATGGTGGGGCTGACGCTCTGACGGCGGAATGGCGCTCGCCCGAGGGCGTTGCACCCGGCATGACCGATGCACCCGTGCAGCTGCGCCTCGTCGTCGAGGCCGAGGACTTCGAAGCCGCGCTCGCGTTCTACCGCGACGCGCTCGGCCTGCCCGAGCTCGCCGCCTTCGAGGGCGACGGCGACGCGCGCGTCGCGATCCTCGACGCGGGCAGGGCCACGCTCGAGCTCGCCAACTCCGCGCAGAAGCGCATGATCGACCGCATCGAGGCCGGCGGCCGGCCGAGCCCCCGCATCCGCGTCGCCTTCGAGGTCGCCGACGCGCAGGGCGCCACCCGGCGGCTCGAGGGCGCCGGCGCCACCGTCGTGGCGGAGCCCGTCGAGACGCCGTGGCGCTCGCTGAACGCGCGGCTCGAGGCGCCCGCCGACCTCACGCTGACCCTGTTCGAGGAGCTCGACGGCGAGGAGCGCTTCGTCCCGCTCGCTTGATCGACCGCCCGCCACGTGCGAGAGTCGAGAGTCGACACGGTGGGGGACAGCATGGATGAGCACGACGTCGCGCAGCCCGCGGCAGGGCACGGCACGGCACCGATCGAGCACGAGCTCGACGTGGCGGTGAGCCGGGCCAGAGCCTGGGACGCCTACGTGCACGGCATGACCGACT
Organism: Agrococcus sediminis; assembly: GCF_007923295.1. Lineage (GTDB taxonomy): Bacteria > Actinomycetota > Actinomycetes > Actinomycetales > Microbacteriaceae > Agrococcus > Agrococcus sediminis. Next base: position 26,371 of record NZ_VOIR01000019.1, read on the forward strand.
GGTGGCACGCGGGCTGGACCACGAGCGGCTCCGGCCTCGACCACATCGAGGTCGACCCGCACGTCGGCGGCCGCATCGTCGAGCGCAACCGCGACGGGCGCGAGCGCGAGTGGGGCACGGTCACGGATGCCGTCCCGGGCGAGCGCTTCGAGCACACGTTCCACCTGTTCCACGAGGGCGACCACACGACCGTCACCGTCGAGTTCGCCGACCTGCCGCACGGCGGCACGCACGTGCGCTTCTCGCACCACGGCTGGAACGAGAGCAACGCGGGCGACCGCGCGGGCCACCTCGACTGGGCGGCCCTGCTGCAGCGCTACAAGTCGTACGCGCAGCACATCTAGCCTGCGGCCGGGGCGGGCTCAGCTGCGCCGGATCCAGCGGAAGGTGACGGCCGCGACGACCGTGCCGACGACCGCCCAGATGCCGAGCACGAGCGCGACCATCGGCAGGTTCCACGCCTCGCCGACCTCCATGTACCGGCCGATGTCGGGCAGCAGCGCGTAGCGCATGCCGTGCCCGACCCACGCGAGCGGGAAGAGGTTCGCGATCGTCTGCAGCCACTCCGGCAGCGCCGGGAAGGCGAGGTAGATGCCCGAGATGAACTGCAGCAGCAGCGCGAGCGGGATCACCACGGCGGATGCGCTGTTGACGGTGCGCGGGATCTGGGCGATCACGACGCCCAGCACCGCGAAGCAGATGAGCGCGGCGAAGAAGACCCAGGCGAGCGTCAGCCAGCGCTCCGGCTCCGTCGGCAGCTCGATGCCGAACACGCCCACCGCGACCGCGAGCAGCAGCCCCGCCTGCGCGAGCGACGTCACGAGCAGCTGCCCGAGCTTGCCGAGGAAGTACGACAGCACGGGCAGCGGCGTCGCGGCGAGCCGCTGCAGCGTGCCGTCGTTGCGCTCGACCGCGATCTCGATGCCGAGGTTCTGCACGCCCGAGAGGAACACGCCCGCGGCGAGCATGGCGGGCAGGTAGTACTGCGGCTGCGTCACCTGCTGGCCCTCGAGCTCGATCATCGGCGGCAGGGCGCCGAACGCGCTCGCGAAGATCGCGAAGAGCAGCACCGGGAACAGGAACGTGAAGACGAGCGCGTCGCTGCGGCGGAAGTACTGCAGCAGCTCGATGCGCACGCGGTCGGCGGCGCACCGCAGCACGTGACCGGGGCGGATGCCCCGGCGCGGCGGAGCGGGAGCGGTGGCGGTCATGCTGCGGCCTCCTCGGCCTCGACGGCGCCGATGAGGCTCAGGTAGACGTCCTCGAGCGAGGGGCGGATGACCTCGAGGTCGGTCGGCTCGCCGGGGAGCGACCGCACCACCGACGCCGGCTCGCGCGTGCGCACCTCGTGGCGGCCCGACGCATCCGTCCACCGCACGACGGGGGTGCGCGACTCGGCGCCGCCGATGCGGTCGACCTCGTCGAGCGCGAGCAGCCGGCCGTCGGCGATGATGCCGGCGCGATGCGCGAGCTGCTCGGCCTCCTCGAGGTAGTGGGTCGTGAGCAGGATCGTGGTGCCGTCGGCGGCGACGTCGCGGATGAGCTGCCAGAAGGCGCGGCGGGCCTGCGGGTCGAAGCCGGTGGTGGGCTCGTCGAGGAAGAGCACCTCGGGCCGGCCGATGATGCCGAGCGCCACGTCGACGCGGCGCTGCTGGCCGCCCGAGCGGCTTCCGATGCGCCGCGACGCGTGCTCGGCGAGCCCCACCGCCTCGATCGTCTCGTCGACGTCGCGGGCGTTCGGGAACACGCGCGCGAGGTGGGTGAGCATCTCGCGCACCGTGAGCGCACCCGCCTGCCCGGTCGGCTGCAGCACGACGCCGATGCGGCTGCGCCAGTCGCGGTCGGCGCGCTGCGGGTCGGCGCCGAGCACGCGCGCGGTGCCGGAGGTGGGCACGCGGAAGCCCTCGAGCATCTCGACGGTCGTCGACTTGCCGGCGCCGTTCGGGCCGAGCAGCGCGAAGGCCTCGCCCTCGGCGATCTCGAACGAGACGTCGTCGACGACGGTGCGCGCGCCGTAGCGCTTGGTCAGGCCGTCCGCGACGACCGCTGGTGCGTGCTGCATGGCTCCAGGCTGGCCCTGTTCGGGCGCGCCGTCATCCCCCCCATCGGCGGAGCGGCGCCGGACGTCGGGCGGCCGGGCGCGAGGCGCCGGGTCAGGCGCCGAAGAGCCGCTGCAGCCGCTGCACGCCCTCGAGCAGCGCGTCGTCGCCGAGCGCGTACGAGAAGCGCAGGTAGCCGGAGGGCCCGAACGCCTCGCCCGGGACCGCGGCGACATCCGCCTGCTCGAGCATGAGGTCGGCGAGCTCGAGGCTCGTCGTGGGCGTCGTGCCGCCCCACTCCCTGCCCAGCAGCCCCGAGACATCCGCGTACGCGTAGAACGCGCCCTTCGGCGTCGGCACCGAGACGCCGGGGATGCGCGAGAGCTCGCGGACGATCGTCTGGCGGCGGCGGTCGAAGGCGGCGAGCATGTCGGCGACCGCGTCCTGCGGGCCGGTGAGCGCCTCGAGGGCGCCGCGCTGCGCGACGTTGTTGACGTTGCTCGTCAGGTGCGACTGCAGGTTGCCGGCGGCCTTGATGACGTCGGCCGGGCCGACCATCCAGCCCACGCGCCAGCCGGTCATGGCGTAGGTCTTCGCGACGCCGTTCACGAGGATCGTGCGGTCGGCGAGCGAGGGCACGGCCTCGACGACCGAGACGGCGCGCTCGGCGTCGTAGACGAGGTTCTGGTAGATCTCGTCGCTGATGACCCACAGCCCGTTGGCGTCGGCCCACTCGGCGATCTCGCCGATGCGCTCGGGCGGGTAGACGGCGCCGGTCGGGTTCGAGGGGCTCACCATGAGCAGCGCCTTGGTGCGGCCCGTGCGGGCGGCCTCGAGCTGGTCGACGGTGACGAGGTAGCCCTGGTCGGCGCCGGCGAAGACGTCGACCTGCACGCCGCCGGTGAGGGCGATCGCCTCGGGGTACGTCGTCCAGTACGGGGTCGGCACGAGCACCTCGTCGCCCGGGTCGAGGATCGTCTGGAACGCCTGGTAGACCGACTGCTTGCCGCCGTTCGTGACGAGTGTCTGGCTCGCCTCGACCTCGAGGCCCGAGTCGCGCGCGGTCTTCGCGGCGATCGCCTCGCGCAGCTCCGGCAGGCCGGGGGCCGGCGTGTACCGGTAGTTCCTCGGGTCGGCGAGCGCGCGCTGCGCGGCCTCGACGATGTTCGGGGGCGTGGCGAAGTCGGGCTCGCCCGCGGCGTAGGAGATCACGTCGCGGCCGGCGGCCTTGAGTGCCTTGGCCTTCGCGTCGACCTTCAGGGTCGCGGATTCGTTGATGGCGGCGATGCGCGCGGCGATGCGGTTCACGGCACCAAGCCTACGGCGGCGCGCGTGCGCCGGGCGGCGAAGTGGACAGCACGCGCCCCGTCCCCGTATGCTGTTCCCTTGGTGGTTGACGACCGCCATGATGTCGCATGCCCTTGCCGGGGCCGGCGCGCATGGCACTCCACCCGCCCAGGGCGGTGGCGCAATTGGTAGCGCAGCGGTCTCCAAAACCGCAGGTTGCAGGTTCGAGTCCTGTCCGCCCTGCTCGAGGCGCCCGTGAGGGCGCCTGATGGGCCTCGGCATTCGCCGGGCCGAACGAACGAAGGGTCACCGTGGCTGAGAACGCGATCGAGGAGGCACCCCGCACGCGCGAGGGTGCGTCTCGCAACCCGTTCGTGCGCCTGTGGACCTTCCTCAAGGAAGTCCTGGTCGAGCTCCGCAAGGTCGTCACCCCGACCCGCAAGGAGCTGGTCCGCTACACGCTCGTCGTGCTGGTGTTCGTCGTGCTGATGATGCTGCTGGTGGTCGCCTTCGACACCGTGTTCTACGGCCTGGCCGGGTGGATCTTCGGTGACATCCCGCCGTTCGGCCTCGCGGGCTGAGCCCGACCGAGACGTGAAGGAGAAGGTGGACTGTGTCTGACGTCAACGACCTCGACATCGAGCTGAACAAGGCGCTCGACGACCTCGTCCCTGCCGACGAGAAGCCGGCCGAGCCGGAGGCCGACCCGTACGAGGAGTTCAAGCGCGAGCTGCGCCTGAAGCCCGGCCGCTGGTACGTCATCCACTCGTACGCCGGCTACGAGAAGAAGGTCAAGGCCAACATCGCCTCGCGTGCCGAGAACATGCAGGTCGACGGCATCTACGAGATCCAGGTCCCCACGGAGGACGTGCTCGAGACGAAGAACGGCCAGGCGAAGCGCGTCAACCGCGTGCGCGTCCCCGGCTACGTGCTCGTGCGCATGGAGCTCGACGAGGACACCTGGTCGGTCGTCCGCCACACGCCCGGCGTCACCGGCTTCGTCGGCAACGCCCACAACCCCGCCCCGCTGCGCTTCGACGAGGCCTTCACGATGCTGAAGCCGATCGCCGACGAGCAGCTCGCCGAGCAGCAGAAGTCGGCGCCCTCGCAGCAGCCCAGCCAGGTCGCGGTCGAGGTCGACTTCGAGGTGGGCGAGACCATCACGATCACCGAGGGCTCGTTCGCGGGCTTCCCCGGCACGATCAGCGAGATCCAGCCGGCGAGCCGCAAGCTCACCGTGCTCGTCAGCCTGTTCGAGCGCGAGACTCCGGTCGAGCTCGGCTTCGGTCAGGTCAGCAAGCTCTAGTCCCTCTCAAGAGGGCTGGATGCGGTCCCGCGCGTCGGTGGACGCGCGGCCGCGACACACCAAGAAGGAAGAGACATGGCACCCAAGAAGAAGGTCACGGGTCTGATCAAGCTGCAGATCCAGGCCGGCGCCGCCAACCCCGCGCCGCCGGTCGGTCCGGCGCTCGGCCAGCACGGCGTCAACATCATGGAGTTCTGCAAGGCGTACAACGCTGCGACGGAGAACCAGCGCGGCAACGTCATCCCGGTCGAGATCACCGTCTACGAGGACCGCTCGTTCGACTTCGTGCTCAAGACCCCGCCGGCCGCAGAGCTCATCAAGAAGGCCGCAGGCGTCAAGAAGGGCTCCGGCGTCCCGCACACGACGAAGGTCGGCAAGCTCACGATGGCGCAGGTCGAGGAGATCGCGCAGCAGAAGCTGCCCGACCTCAACGCGAACGACATCGAGGGCGCGAAGAAGATCGTCGCCGGCACCGCCCGCTCCATGGGCATCACCGTCGAGGGCTGACCTCGACCGAGCCGCTCGGCTCACCAGTGGGAGCGCCTGCCAGGCGCGCACCGCGAACTCTGGAACAGGAGAAGAACATGGCACAGAAGTCCAAGGCCTACCGGGCCGCAGCCGCGAAGATCGAGGCTGACAAGCAGTACACCCCCGCCGAGGCCGTCGCGCTCGCCCGCGAGACCGGCTCGAGCAAGACCGACTCCACCGTCGAGGTCGCGCTCAAGCTCGGCGTCGACCCCCGCAAGGCAGACCAGATGGTCCGCGGTACCGTTTCTCTTCCTCACGGCACCGGCAAGACCGCTCGCGTCATCGTCTTCGCGCAGGGTCCGGCCGCCGAGGCCGCCATCGCCGCCGGCGCCGACGAGGTCGGCTCCGACGAGCTCATCGAGAAGGTGGCCGCGGGCTGGACGCAGTTCGACGCCGCCGTCGCGAGCCCCGAGCTCATGGGCAAGGTCGGCCGCCTCGGCAAGGTGCTCGGCCCGCGCGGCCTGATGCCGAACCCGAAGACGGGCACCGTCACGCCGAACGTGGCGCAGGCCGTGACCGACATCAAGGGCGGCCGCATCGAGTTCCGCGTCGACAAGCACGCCAACGTGCACTTCATCGTCGGCAAGGCCTCGTTCTCTCAGGAGCAGCTGACCGACAACATCACGGCAGCGCTCGACGAGGTCGTCCGCCTCAAGCCGTCGTCGTCGAAGGGCCGCTACATCCAGAAGGCCACCGTCTCGACGACGTTCGGCCCCGGCGTCCCGGTCGACGTCACCTCGATCTGACCGATCGCATCCTCGAGAGCCCCGCTTCGGCGGGGCTCTCGTCGTATCCGGCGCCCGAGACGGGCGCCGGCGCTGGCGTCGCAGTGGAGGCGCGAAAGCGCCTCCACCCTCAGCTCCAGCGCGCGCTTCGGCGGGGCTCTCGTCGTCTGCGGGGGCGCCGGCCGGGATGCGCGAAACCGGATCGTGATGCGCCCGTGACATCGGCGGCGCCTATGAGCGGCTAGGTTGTCCCTACGCACGCTCACGGCCGAGCCGCGCGGTGTGCGAACAGTCCCAAGAGGAAAGGTCCAGCACCGTGATCCCATCCCCGAAGCGACGCCTGCTCGCAGGCCTCGCAGGTGGCGCAGCCCTGACGCTCGTGCTCACCGGATGCATCCAGAGCGAGCGCGACTCCGGCACCGACGGCGGCGACACCGCCGCGCCGAGCGACGTCGACTCGACGTTCGTGTTCGCCGCGTCGTCCGACCCGTCGGGCCTCGACCCGGCGTTCGCGTCCGACGGCGAGACGTTCCGCGTCTCCCGCCAGATCTTCGAGGGCCTCGTCGGCGTCGAGCCGGGCACCGCCGACCCCGCCCCGCTGCTCGCCGAGAGCTGGGAGCCGAGCGAGGACGGCACGTCGTACACGTTCACACTGAAGAGCGACGTGATGTTCCACGACGGCACCCCGTTCGACGCCGAGGCCGTCTGCGCCAACTTCGACCGCTGGTACAACTGGACCGGCCTCACCGCGACCGAGAGCCTCTCGTACTACTACGGCTCGCTCTACGGCGGCTTCGCCGGCGACGACGACGCGCTCTACGAGTCGTGCACCGCCGACGACGAGACGACCGCGACGATCAACCTGACGCGCCCCTTCTCGGGCTTCATCGCATCCCTCTCGCTCCCGGCGTTCGCGATGCAGAGCCCGACCGCGATGGAGGAGTACGGCGCCGACGAGGTGGGCGGCTCCGAGGAGGCCCCCGAGTACAGCGAGTACGGCGAGGCGCACCCGACGGGCACCGGCCCGTTCGTGTTCGAGTCGTGGTCGCCCGGCGAGGAGGTCGTGCTCGCGGCCAACCCCGACTACTGGGGCGAGCAGGGCCAGGTGCAGGAGATCGTCTTCCGCATCATCGACGACCCGACCGCTCGCCGCCAGGCGCTCGAGTCGGGCGACGTCGACGGCTACGACCTCGTCGCGCCGGCCGACACCGCCGCCCTCGAGGAGGCCGGCTTCAACGTGATGCAGCGCGACCCGTTCACGATCCTCTACCTCGGCTTCAACCAGACGGTGCCCGAGCTGCAGGACATCCGGGTGCGCCAGGCGATCGCCCACGCGATCGACCGCGAGGCGCTCGTGACGCAGGTGCTCCCCGAGGGCACCGAGGTCGCGTCGCAGTTCATCCCGGATGTCGTGAACGGCTACAACGACGGCGTGACCGACTACGAGTACGACCCCGAGCGCGCGCAGGAGCTGCTCGCCGAGGCCGGCTTCGAGGACGGGCTGACGCTGCAGTTCAACTACCCGGTCAACATCTCGCGGCCGTACATGCCGAACCCGGAGGACATCTTCACGACGCTCTCCTCGCAGCTGCAGGAGGTCGGCATCACCGTCGAGCCCGTCTCGGACGAGTGGACCGACTACCTCGACCGCATGCGCGGCACCGACGACCACGGCATCCACCTGCTCGGCTGGACCGGTGACTACAACGACACCGACAACTTCGTCGGCGTCTTCTTCAACGGCTACTCCAACGAGTGGGGCTTCGAGAACGAGGAGCTGTTCTCGGCGCTGAGCGAGGCCCGCCAGCTGCCCGACCCCGAGGAGGCCGGCGCCGCCTACGAGGAGATCAACGAGCAGATCGCCCAGTTCGTGCCCGGCGTGCCGCTCGCGCACCCGGCGCCGTCGCTGGCGTTCGACCCGCGGGTCACCTCCTACCCGGCGAGCCCCGTCAACGACGAGGTGTTCAACATGATCGAGCTGAGCGAGTAGCCTGCATCGATCACCCGGATGCCGCGGGCCGGTCTCGGCCCGCGGCATCCGCCACGCACGGCGCGCATCCGCGCCGCATGCCAGACCCCTGACCGCCCACCCGGAGAGACCCACGTGCTGAGAACCATCGGCAGACGCCTGCTGCTGCTGATCCCGACCCTGTTCGGCCTGACCGTGCTGCTGTTCTTCTGGGTGCGGGCGCTGCCCGGCGGGCCCGCCGCGGCGCTGCTCGGCGAGCGCGCGACGCCCGAGGCGATCGAGCGCATCAACGAGGCGTACGGCTTCAACCGGCCGCTGCCCGAGCAGTACATCACCTGGCTCGGCCGCCTGCTGCAGGGCGACTTCGGCAACTCGATCGAGACGCGCCGGCCCGTGCTCGAGGAGTTCGCCAACCGCTTCCCCGCGACGGTCGAGCTCGCGGTGATGGCGCTCATCCTCGCCGTCGGCATCGGCATCCCGCTCGGCTACTGGGCCGCGCGCAACCACGGCAGGCTCCTCGACCACCTGTCGGTGACGGGCAGCCTCATCGGCATCACGATCCCGGTCTTCTTCCTCGCCTTCATGCTCAAGTGGGTCTTCGCCGTGCAGCTGGGCTGGCTGCCCTCCACCGGCAGGCAGAGCAGAGGCGTCGATGCGACGCATGCGACGAACTTCTACGTGCTCGACGGCATCCTCACCGGCGAGCTCGACGCGGCGCTCAACGCGATCGTGCACCTGCTGCTGCCGGCGATCGCGCTCGCCACGATCCCGCTCGCGATCATCGTGCGCATCACCCGCGCATCCGTGCTCGAGGTCGTGAACGCCGACTACGTGCGCACCGGCCGCGCGAAGGGCGTCTCGAAGCAGGTCATCCGCAACCGCTTCGTGCTGCGGAACGCGATGCTCCCCGTCGTCACGACGATCGGCCTGCAGGCCGGCCTGCTCATCTCGGGCGCGGTGCTCACCGAGACCGTCTTCGCCTTCCCCGGCATCGGCGCCTTCCTCGCCGACGCGATCTTCGCCCGGGACTTCCCGGTGCTGCAGGGCTTCGTGCTCTTCATCGCCGTGTCGTACGCGCTCATCAACCTGCTCGTCGACATCTCCTACTCGTTCATCGACCCGAGAGTGAGGATCCAGTGAGCGCCGCCGAAGCGATCCCGACCGTCCCCGTCCCCGAGGGCGACGCCGGGCAGCCCCGCCGCTCCGGGAGCTTCTGGGGCGACGTGCTGCGGCGGCTGCGCCGCAACCCCGCCGCCTGGATCGGCGCGGTCGTCGTCAGCCTGTTCGTGCTCGTCGCGCTGCTCGCGCCGGTGCTCGCGCCCTACCCCGAGCTCGCGACCCCGGGCGCGGGCCTCCGGCTGCCGACCTACCTGCCCGGCCCGGGCGAGGTGCCCGACTTCCCGCTCGGCATCGACCGCTTCGGCGGCGACGTGCTCTCGAAGCTCATCTGGGGCGCGCAGGCGTCGCTGCTCATCGGCGTGGCCTCGACCTTCTTCGGCCTGCTCGGCGGCATGGTGCTGGGCGCCCTGGCGGGCGCGTTCGGCGGATGGGTCGACACCCTCATCATGCGGGTGGTCGACATCCTGCTGTCGGTGCCGCACCTGCTGCTCGCGGTCTCGATCGCCGCGGTGCTCGGCCGCACGCCGCTCGCGGTGATGATCGCCATCGGCGTCGCGCAGGTGCCGATCTTCGCGCGCCTGCTGCGCTCGTCGATGCTGCAGCAGCGCGGGTCCGACTACGTGCTCGCCGCCCGCACCCTGGGCCTCGGCACCGGTCGCATCACGATGACGCACCTGCTGCCGAACTCGGTGGGCCCGGTGATCGTGCAGGCGACGCTCACGCTCGCGACCGCGGTCATCGACGCGGCGGCGCTGTCGTTCCTCGGCCTCGGCGGCGGGCGGCCCGAGACGGCCGAATGGGGCCGCATGCTCACCTACGCGCAGGCGGAGCTCGCGATCGCGCCGTGGCTCGCGTTCCTGCCCGGCATCTGCATCATGATCGCCGCGCTCGGCTTCACGCTCCTCGGCGAGGCGCTGCGCGAGGCGATGGACCCCCGCACCCGCAAGCGCTGAGCGGCCCAACTCCGGGGGCCGTCCCGGCCCCCGGTCTGCCAGCGCCCGCTGCGGGGGCTCAGCTCGCGATCTGCAGCTCGTTGCCGGGGATCGAGGCGAGGAGCCTCCGCGTGTACGGGTCGCGCGGGTTCGTGAAGATCTCCTCGCTCGTGGCCGCCTCGACGAGCCTGCCGTTCTGCATCACCGCGACGTAGTCGCTGATGAGCCGCACGACGGCGAGGTCGTGCGAGATGAAGAGGTAGCTGAGCCCGAGGTCGCGCTGCAGGTCGCCGAGCAGCCGCAGGATCTGGTCCTGCACGAGCACGTCGAGCGCCGACACCGGCTCGTCGCAGACGATCACGTCGGGGGAGAGGGCGAGCGCGCGGGCGATCGCGACGCGCTGGCGCTGACCGCCGGAGAGCTCCGACGGGTAGCGGCGCGCCATGTCGGCCGGCAGGGCCACCTGGTCGAGCAGCTCGCGCACGCGGCGCTGGCGCTCGAGCTTCGACCCCTTGCCGTAGAACGACAGCGGCTCCTCGACGATGCGCTCGATCGTGAACATCGGGTTGAGCGACGAGTACGGGTCCTGGAACACCGGCTGCACGCGCTGGCGGAACTCCTTCTGCTCGTCGCGGGAGAGCGCGAAGACGTCCTTGCCCTCGAAGCGCACCGTGCCGCTCGTCGGCTCGAACGCCTTCAGCAGCATCCGCGCCGTCGTCGTCTTGCCGGAGCCGGACTCGCCGACGATGGAGACGGTCTTCCCGCGCGGCACCGAGAGCGACACGTCGTCGACGGCCTTGAAGGGCTCGCGCCGGCCGCGCACGTGGAACTCCTTGGTCACGTGCTCGAACTCGACGATCGTGTCGGGCGCCTCCGAGGCATCCGCCCCGCCGTGGCTCGCGAAGTCCTCGGGCCGCAGCCGCGCCATCGCGACCGACGGCGCCGCCTTCACGAGCGACTGCGTGTACGGGTGCTGCGGCGCCTCGAGGATCTGCTTCGCCGGGCCCTGCTCGACGACGCGGCCGCGGTGCATGACGACGACGCGCTGGGCGCGCTCGGCGGCGAGCCCCAGGTCGTGCGTGATGAGGAGCACCGCGGTGCCGAGCTCCTCGGTCATCTGCTGCAGCTGGTCGAGGATGGTGCGCTGCACGGTCACGTCGAGCGCGCTCGTGGGCTCGTCGGCGATGAGCAGCTGCGGGCGGCACGCGAGGCCGATGGCGATGAGCGCGCGCTGGCGCATGCCGCCCGAGAACTCGTGCGGGTACGACTTCGCGCGCTCGGCGGCATCGGGCAGCCCGGCCGCCTCGAGCGTCTCGACGACCTTCTGGTCGACGGTGCGGCGGTCGGCGAGCCCGTGCGCGAGCAGCGTCTCGGCGACCTGCGTGCCGATGCGCGCGACCGGGTTGAGGTTCGACATCGGGTCCTGCGGCACGAGCCCGATGCGGCGGCCGCGCACCTTGCGCATGGCGCTCTCGCTCGCGCCGACGAGCTCCTCGCCGTCGAGCCGGATGCTGCCCGCCGTGACGCGGCCGTTGCCCGACAGCAGGCCGATCACGGCCATCGCGGTGGTCGACTTGCCCGAGCCCGACTCGCCCACGATCGCGAGCGTCTCGCCCGCGGCGAGCGAGAGGCTCGCCTCGTGCACTGCCGTGACCGTGCCGTCCTGGGTCGTGAACTCCACCTTGAGTCCGGAGACCTCCAGCAGCGGCTTCTTCGCGTCGCTCATCCGACCATCTTGCACTGCCGCCGGGAACTTCGCTGGATCAGCGCACCCGCAGCACGAGCTTGCCCCGCACGTGCCCGCCCTGCAGCACGCCGAAGGCCTCGTGCACGCGGTCGAGCGGGTAGACGCGCTGCACCTCGACGCGCACGTCGCCGGCGTCGATGAGGCGGCCGATGATGCCGAGGTTCGAGCCGTCTGCCTCGACCTTCACCGACGACGCGCGCATCCCGCGCTCGGCGGCGGCGGATGCGTAGTCGGGCCAGGAGCCGGTCGGCACGTTGAGGTAGAGCCCGCCGTGCTTCAGCGCGTCGAGCGAGCGCGTGCCCGTCTCGTCGGCCACGTTGCCGACGAGGTCGACGACCACGTCGACCTTCTGCAGCACGTCCTCGAAGCGCTCGCTCGTGTAGTCGATGACCTCGTCGGCGCCGAGCGACCTGGCGAAGTCGACGTTGCGGGTCGAGACCGTCGTGGCGACGTGGGCGCCGAAGTACTTCGCGAACTGCACGGCGAAGTGGCCGACGCCGCCGGCGCCGGCGTGGATGAGGATGCGCTGGCCCGCGCGCGCCTTCGCGACGCGCACGACCGCGTCCCACGCGGTGAGCGCCGCGCACGGCACCGCCGCCGCCTCCTCGAAGGTGAGCGACTCGGGCTTCGGGGCGAGCGCGAGGCTCGGCACGATCGCCTGCTCGGCGTACGACCCGCGGGTGCGCCAGTGGTTGACGATGCCGTACACGGCGTCGCCGGGCTGCACGTCGTGCGCCTCGTAGGGCGACTCGGCGACGATGCCGGCGACGTCGCCGCCCGGCACCCACGGCAGCAGCGGCTCGACGGCCTTCGCGGCGCCCTTGCCGATGACCGTCTTGTAGTCGATCGGGTTCATGCCGGCCGCGTGGACGTCGACGAGCACCTCGGTCCCGAGCTTGAGCGGAGCGTCGATGTCGCCGATCTCCACCTGGTCCGTCGGCCCGAACTCCCGCACCAGCACTGCGCGCATCGCACTTCCCTCCACGTCGCCTCGACGCTAGCGCACGCGTGTGACGCCCAGATGTCGAGATGACGACATGTGACCGCAGGGCCGCCGCGGCTACAGTGCTCGTGTGCTCCAGCGCCCCCGGACCGCCGACGTCGCCGTCGCCGCCCTCGCCGTCGCGAGCCTCGTCGCGGGCGCGGTCGTCATCGGCGACGCGCGCGCGATCTACGAGCGCCACCTCTACATCTCCGAGCTCGGCGCCGAACACATGCGCTCGGCCGCGCAGTTCCAGGCCGGGTTCGTGCTCGTCATCGCCGGCATCCTGCTCGTGGCCGTGTCGGTGCGCGACGTGCGCACCCGGCTGCCGGTGCTGCGGCTGTGGGCGCCGTCGGCGGCGCTCGTGGTCGCGGCGACGCTCTTCCTCGTCGCCGCGGCCGTGCCGTGCTCGCCCGGCTGCCCGTCGCTGCTCGGCTCGGAGGCCGAGCCGCGCGACTGGGTGCACATCGTCGCGGCGGTGCTCGGGTTCGTCGCGGGCTGCCTCGCGATGCTGCAGTTCGCCACCGCGCGCGACCGCTGGGTCGCCCGGCTCTCGACGGCGGGCGGGCTCGCGGTCGGCGTGATCGCCGCGACCGGCGGCATCATCTCGCTCGCGCGCGGCAACACCGACATCGGCTCGGCCATGGAGTTCGTCGCGGCGGGGCTCGGGGTGCTGTGGATGATCGCGGTGACGGTCGTGCACACGCTGCCGCACGCGGCGGCGGATGCGTCGGAGCCGGTGCGCGCGCGGTCCCGCGGCGGCGCGGTGCCGGTGGGGGCGGCCGCGCGCCTCGAGGACTAGCCGATCCCCACCAGGAAGCTCGCCAGCTGCTGCCGGAACCACGCGTACATCGCGGCCTCGCCGTCGTCCCGCGCGGGCGAGACGAGCATCCGGCATCCCAGCTCGTCGCGCCACGCCTCGGCGACGTGCAGCGGATGCACGGGGTCGCGGGGGCTCGCGAGCACGACCGTCGGCGCGGGGATGCGCAGCTCGCCCGGGCGGTAGGCGATGTTCCGCGGGATCTCGAGCAGGCGGATGCGCCGCTCGGCCGCGAGCGGCTGCGTCAGCTGCGCCTCGAGGCCGCGCGCGTGCGCGAGCGACTCGTGCGCGACCGCGCGCCAGGCGCCCGAGCGGTGCAGCTCGTCGAGCGCCCGCTGCGGCCGGTGCTCCTCGAGCAGCCGCCCGAGCAGCGGGAAGATCGCGAGGTTCGGCGGCAGCGGCTCGGTCGTGAAGGCGGGGCGGATGAGCGCGACGCGGTCGAGCGGGAACCGCCCGGAGCGCGCGATGCTCGCGGCGAGCGCCGCGCCGAGCGAGACGCCGACGATCGTCACGGGGGAGCCGTCGCCGACGCGCACGAGCTCGTCGGCCACCTCCGCGGCGAGCGCCTCGAGCGCGAAGCGATCCGGCTCGCCGATCAGCGTGCTCGCGCCGTGCGCGCGCAGGTCGGGCGCGAGCACGCGCACGCCCGCGGGCACGGCTCCCTCGAGGTAGGCGCGCATCGCGCCGGCGTCGGAGCCGAGGCCGTGGATCGCGAGCAGCATCAGCCGCGCAGGAGCTCGAGCAGCCGATCCGCGCGGTCGACGAGCATCGCGATCTCGTCCTCGTCGCGCTCGACCCAGACGTGCCTGGGCGGGCCGACGGGCACGAAGTGGCTGTGCTGCTCCCAGACGAAGAGGGTGCGCTCGGCGCCGAGCACGTACTGCTGCCACCAGATCTGGCGCAGGTACTGCTTCGGCACCCGGTCGAACGCCTTCGAGGTCGTCTTGATCTCGGCGAGCACCGTGCCGTCGTCGCTCACGCAGTCGGGCGTCGCGAGGTGGTCGCGCTGGCGCACGGAGTGGAAGAGCGCATCCGACGGCACGAGCGAGAAGTGGTCGTGCACCCAGCGGGCGATGTGCGGCTCGCGGGCGCGGCCGTGGTCGGTGAAGGCGTTGCCGGAGAAGCCGCGGAGGCCGAGCTTCTCGCGCGCGACGGCGGCGACGGCGGCCGAGGTGCTGAGCCTCGCCGCGTCGGTCGCGGTGACGCCGCGCGAGCGGGCGCGCAGCCACGCGATGCGGTCGCTCGAGCGGGCGACGATGCGGCTCGTGTGCCCCAACAGCGACGGCTCGTCGCCGAAGATGTCGAGCTGGAGCTGCATGGCTCCATCGTCCCACGCGGGGCCCACCCGGCTCGCCGCCATGCCGCGTCCGCGCGCCCGGCTCCCGACGTGGTGGGATGACCCCATGGCAGACCGCTACGACGAGCGCGACGAGGCCGAGCAGGTCGAGGCGCTGCGGCCGATCGCGCTGCGGGCCGCGGAGGCGTTCGGGCTCGACGTGGCGCGCATGGAGGTGGTGCTGCACGCCTACAACACCACCTTCGCGGTCGACGACGCCGGCGGGCGCCGGTTCGCCGTGCGGGTCGGCACGAACTCCGGCAGCACGCCGGCGAACGCCATCGCGCAGCAGGCGTGGGTGCGCGCGATCGCCGAGCAGACCGACGTCGTGGTGCCGGTGCCGCTGCGCACCCGGGACGGCGCATGGTTCGTCGAGTCGGATGCGCAGGTGCTGGGCCGCCCGGTGCTCGTCACGATCGCGAGCTGGCTCGAGGGCGACGACGCCGACGCGCTCACCGCGGACGCCGCTCGTGCGCTCGGGCGGACGATGGCGGCGCTCCATGCGCACGCCGGAGGATGGACGCTGCCGCCCGGCGGCGAGCTGCCACGCTTCGACCGGCCGCTCTTCGGCGATGAGGACGCGCTGGATCGTGCGCCGGGGCTCTCCGCGGTCGACCGCGCCGTGCTCGCCGATGCCCGGGCTCGCGCGGAGGAGGTGTTCGAGCGCCTGCACCGGGGCGCCGAGCTGCGACCGCTGCACGCCGACCTCCATGGCGGCAACCTCAAGTGGCATCGCGGGCGGCTCGCCGTGTTCGACTTCGACGATGCCGGCCTCGGGCTGCCCGTGCTCGACCTCGCGATCTCGGCCTTCTACCTGCGCGCCGACGAGCCGGTGCAGGAGGAGGCGATGCTCGAGGGCTACGCCGAGGTGGCGCCGCTGCCGGACATCCTGCGGGCCGACTTCGAGGCGCTCGTCGCCGCGCGCCAGCTGCTGCTCGCCAACAGCCTGCTCGTCACCACGACCGCAGACCTCCGCGCGCAGTCGGGCGAGTACACCCGCGTCTCCGTCGCGAGGCTCCGGCACTGGCTCGAGACCGGGGTGTTCACGAGAGCGCTGCCCGACGCGGCGTGATCGCGTGAGGGCAAGCGCACAGGAAGCGCAAAGGATAAGGTCGGATCGACCCACAGGAGACTCTGGCGGAATGGATGGCATGACCGACACCGCTCAGCAGCAGCTGCGGGCACAGCCCCGCCTCACCCGCCCGGATGGCTCGCCCATCCGCGTCGTCGTCGTCGACGACGAGCAGAGCCTCGCTGACCTCGTCGCCATGGGCCTCAAGTACGAGGGCTGGGACGTGAAGACCGCCGCCAACGGCCAGCAGGCGCTGCAGGCGGTGCGCGAGTTCCGCCCCGACGCGGTGGTGCTCGACATCATGCTCCCCGACATCGACGGCCTCACCGTGCTGCAGCGCCTGCGCTCGGCCGGCTTCGACGTGCCGGTGCTCTTCCTCACGGCCAAGGACTCGCTCGACGACCGCGTCGCCGGGCTCACCGCCGGCGGCGACGACTACGTCACGAAGCCCTTCGGGCTCGAGGAGGTCGTCGCGCGCCTCCGCGGCCTGATCCGCCGCACCGCCCAGACCGCCGAGGAGTCGAGCGTGCTCTGGGTCGGCGACCTCATGATGGACGAGGACTCCTACGAGGTGCGCCGCGGCGGCCAGCAGGTCGACCTCACCGCCACCGAGTTCGAGCTGCTGCGCTACCTCATGCGCAACCCGCGCCGCGTGCTCTCGAAGGCGCAGATCCTCGACCGCGTCTGGTCGTACGACTTCGGCGGGCGCGCGAGCGTCGTCGAGCTGTACATCTCCTACCTGCGCAAGAAGATCGACACGCTCGGCCCGCCCATGATCCACACCGTGCGCGGCGTCGGCTACCAGCTGCGCGCGGCTGAGTGAGCCGGCGCCCGCAGCGCACCCGCCTCCTGCACCCGTGACCCAGCCCGCAGCCGCGACGCCCCAGACCCGACGCATCCAGAACCCGTCGTCGTGGTCGCTGCGCCGACGGCTGCTGGTGGTCGTCGTGGCGCTGTTCGCCCTGCTCACCGCGGCGGTGGCGATCGCGAGCGTCATGACGATGCGCGTCGTGCTCGAGACGCGCGTCGACGAGCAGCTGACCGAGATCGCGAGCCGCACCGCGACCGACGTCGAGCGCGCGCTCGCGACCGGCACGCAGGCGCCGCTCGACCCGCGCACGGCGCCGACCGCCACGCTCATCGCCATCGAGCAGGGCGGCGACCTGCGCCAGGCGTTCATCCTCACGAGCATCGGGCAGCAGCTCGCGCTCTCGGCCGCCGACGAGCGGGTCGTGCTCGGCACCGGCTCCGACGGCATCGTCAACGAGTCGCTGCCGACCTACGGCTCCTACCGCGTGATCGCGCACGACGTCGGCGGCGGGGCGCGGGTGATCGTCGGGCTGTCGATGTCCGAGACCAACCAGACGCTCGCGGCGCTCGCCTTCGTGATCGCGGTCGCGGCGTTCGCCGCGGTCACGATCGTGCTGCTGCTCGGCGACATGATCATCCGGCGCGCGCTGCGGCCGCTCACCTCCGTCATCGCCACCACCGAGCGCATCTCGCAGCTGCCGCTCGCCTCGGGCACCGCGCAGCTGACCAACCGGGTGCGCATCGAGGAGCCGGCCTCGGAGGTCGGCCGCGTGCAGGAGAGCATGAACCGCATGCTCAACCACATCGAGCAGGCGTTCGAGGCGCGCTCGGCGAGCGAGCGCCGCGTGCGCCAGTTCGTCGCCGACGCCTCGCACGAGCTGCGCACGCCGCTCGCCGCGGTGCGCGGCTACGCCGAGATCACGCGCAAGCACGACGGCGACCTGCGCCCCGACACCCGAGAGTCGCTCGAGCGCATCGAGGCTGCCGCGCAGCGCATGCAGGCGCTCGTCGACGACCTGCTGCTGCTGGCGCGGCTCGACGAGGGCCGCGAGCTCGAGCGGGGCGAGGTCGACCTGTCGCTGCTCGTCATCGAGGCGGTCGCCGACGCGCAGGCCGCGGGCCGCTCCCACCCGATCGCGCTCGAGCTGCCCGAGGAGCCCGTGGTGGTCGCCGGCGACCCGCTGCGGCTGCAGCAGGTCGTGGCGAACCTGCTCGCGAACGCCCGCGTGCACACGCCCGAGGGCACGCCCGTCGACGTGTCGCTGCGCACCGAGGGGGAGGAGGCCGTGGTCGAGATCGTCGACGCGGGCCCCGGCATCCCCGACGAGCTGCAGCAGACGGTCTTCCAGCGCTTCGCGCGCGGCGACACCTCGCGCTCGCGCGCGACGGGCTCGTCGGGGCTCGGGCTCGCGATCGTCGAGGCGCTCGTCGACGCGCACGGGGGCACCATCGCGCTCGAGAGCGAGCCGGGGCGCACAGCGTTCACCGTGCGCCTGCCGCTGTGGGGACGGGCGGCGGGGTCGGATGCGCCGGACGCCGAGGGCGCGGAGCTCCGGCAGCCGTCGTGACCGACGGGGCCGGCTTGCGCCGCGCATCCGTCGTGCCGTAGTCTTGCCGCATACCAAAGACCGCTGGTCGTCGGCGTGTGCCCGCAAGGGGATGTGCCGACCGAAGGCTCGCTCGAGGAGCGTCGTCCCGCGCAGGTGCTGAAAGATCCGTCGAGATCCCAGAGCTCCGTGCGCGTGCGCCGGAGCTCTTTTGCATGAGTGGGCCAGGGAAGCCGGCAACGACGCAAGGAGCACCATGGCGAACAAGGAAGCTGCGGTCGCCGAGCTCTCGAACCTCTTCGAGACCTCGAACGCCGTTCTGCTGACCGAGTACCGCGGTCTCACCGTCGGCCAGCTGAAGACGCTGCGCCGATCGATCAGTGAGCACGCGACGTACGCCGTGGTGAAGAACACGCTCACCAAGATCGCAGCCAACAACGCCGGCATCACGGCGTTCGACGAGTCGCTTGCCGGCCCGTCCGCGATCGCATTCGTGCACGGCGACCCTGTCGCCGTCGCGAAGGAGCTGCGTGCCTTCGCCAAGGCGAACCCGGCGCTCGTGGTCAAGAACGGTTTCTTCGACGGGAACCCGCTCACGGCCGACGACGTCAACAAGCTCGCCGACCTCGAGTCGCGGGAGGTGCTGCTGGCCAAGCTGGCAGGTGCCTTCAAGGCCTCGCTGTTCGGCGCTGCATACATGTTCAACGCCCCGCTCGCCCAGGCCGCTCGCGCGGTCGACGCGCTGCGGGTCAAGCAGGAGTCCGCGGCCGAGTAGGCAGCGGTCGGTACCAGAAACAAGGAGAAGACGATGGCAAAGCTGTCGACTGACGAGCTGCTCGAGCAGTTCAAGGAGCTCACCCTCATCGAGCTCAGCGAGTTCGTGAAGAAGTTCGAGGAGACCTTCGAGGTCACCGCCGCCGCTCCCGTCGCCGCCGCTGCAGCCCCCGCTGCCGCTGCTGCTGCGGAGGAGGTCGAGGAGAAGACGGACTTCGACGTCATCCTCGAGTCCGCCGGCTCGGCGAAGATCCAGGTCATCAAGGTCGTCCGTTCGCTGACGTCCCTCGGCCTCGGCGAGGCCAAGGCGCTCGTCGACGGCGCTCCCGCCCCCGTGCTCGAGGGCGCCAAGAAGGAGGACGCCGAGAAGGCCAAGGCCGACCTCGAGGAGGCCGGCGCGACGGTCACGCTCAAGTAGCGTTCCCCGCACCATCGCGAAGGGCCGCTCCCGTGAGGGGGCGGCCCTTCGTCATGCGCCTGCGGCGCGCTGCCGCGCAGGCGCGACGGGATACCGTGGCCACGTGAGCATGGGCATGGGCGGCGGTCGCCGGGGCGGGGTCGGCATGCGCGACGAGTCGGCGCAGCGCGCCGCCAACGCGAGCGCTCCCCGCGTGCCCGACCTCGGCAAGCGCATCCTGGGCCTCTTCCGCCCCCACCGGCCGCAGATCGTGCTGACGATCGTGCTCGTGCTGATCGTCGCGACGATCGCGGTGTTCCCGCCGCTGCTGACCCAGCGCGTCTTCGACGAGGCGCTGTTCCCGCCCGAGGGCGGCCCCGATCTGCGGCTGCTCTGGATGCTCGTCGGCACGATGGTGGCGCTGTGGATCTCGTCGAGCCTGCTCGGCATCTGGCAGACGCTCATCACGTCGAAGGTCGGCAACCGCGTCATGGGGCAGCTGCGCGACTCGCTGTTCGACCGGCTGCAGAGCATGGAGCTCGCGTTCTTCACCCGCACGAAGACGGGCGTCATCCAGTCGCGGCTGCAGAACGACGTCGGCGGCGTCGCGAACGTGCTCTCCAACACCGTCTCGTCGGTCGTCGGCAACACCGTCACGGTGATCGCGAGCCTCGTGACGATGCTCATCCTCTCGTGGCAGCTGACGGTCATGGCGGTGCTGCTCACGCCCGTGCTCGTGCTGCTGCAGCGCCGCGTCGGCCAGGTGCGCGCCCGCATCGCGACGCAGACGCAGGAGTCGCTGAGCGAGATGACGGCGATCACGCAGGAGTCGCTGTCGGTGTCAGGCATCCTGCTCGCGAAGGCGTTCGGCCGGCAGGCCGACGAGTCGCGCCGCTACGCCGCCGAGAACGAGCGCCAGGTCGACCTGCAGGTGCGGCTGACGATGAGCGGCCAGACTTTCTTCGCGCTCGTGTCGGTCTTCATCTCGATCCTGCCCGCCGTCGTCTACGTGCTCGCCGGCTACCTGATCGCCGGCGGCGACACCGGCGTCACGGCCGGCACGCTCGTCGCGTTCACGACCGTGCAGGCGCGGCTGCTCATGCCGCTCATGGGCCTGCTGCGCGTGGGGCTCGACCTGCAGACCTCCGGCGCGCTCTTCGCCCGCATCTTCGAGTACCTCGACCTGCAGCCGGCGATCGAGCCGCCGACGTCGCCGCGCCCGCTCGACCGCTCGCGCCTCGGCGAGGTGGAGTTCGACGACGTGCGCTTCCACTACCCGGATGCGCGCGAGGGCGAGCGGGCGACGCTCGACGGCGTCTCGTTCCGGCTCGAGCCGAGCACCTTCGCGGCCTTCGTCGGTCCCTCGGGCGCGGGCAAGACGACGATCGGGTACCTGCTGCCGCGCCTGCACGAGGCGAGCGGCGGAGCGGTGCGCTTCGCGGGCACCGACGTGCGCGAGCTCGACCCGGCGGCCCTCACCGACCACATCGGCATCGTGAGCCAGGAGCCGTACCTGTTCCACGCGTCCATCGCCGAGAACCTGCGCTACGCCAAGCCCGACGCGACCGACGTCGAGCTCGACGCCGCCACGCGCGCCGCGAGCATCTACGACACCATCCACCGGTTCCCCGACGGCTACGACACGATCGTGGGCGAGCGCGGCTACCGGCTCTCGGGCGGCGAGAAGCAGCGCATCGCGATCGCGCGGGTGCTGCTGAAGGACCCGGCGGTGCTCGTGCTCGACGAGGCCACGAGCGCGCTCGACACCGTCTCGGAGCGCGTCGTGCAGGGCGCGCTCGACGAGGCGGCGCGCGGCCGCACGACGCTCGCGATCGCGCACCGGCTCTCGACCATCCGGCACGCCGACGTCATCTTCGTCATCGACGCCGGCCGCATCGTCGAGCAGGGCGCGCACGACGAGCTGCTCGCGCTCGGCGGCACCTATGCGACGCTCTTCGCGCAGCAGGCCTCGCGGGTCTGACGCGCCGCGCCGGCGGTGCCGGCGACGTCAGGCGGATGCGTCGGCGTCGACCTCGTCGAGGCCCGGCAGGTCGGCGGTCGCCTCGCGCCACCGCCGCTCGAGCTCCTCCATGTCGGCCGCGTAGTCGCTGTAGCGGCAGCCGAGCCCGTTGGGCTTCACGCGGATGCCCTCCTCGCGCCAGTGGGGGAGCGCGCGCTGCAGCAGGTCGCCGCCGAAGTCGCCGGCGTGGCTCGTGATGCGCCACCACGGCAGGCCGTCGCTGTAGTGGCGGAGGATCGAGCCGACCTGCCGCGGACCGATGCCGCAGATGCGGGCGACGGCGCCGTACGAGGCGACGCGGCCGGGCGGCACGAGCTCGACGCAGCGCAGCACGCGCTCGATCACGAGCTCCCGTCTGGCGTCCACCGCCCCATCCTCGCCCACCGGGCGCCCGCCCGCTCGACGGTAGGCTCGAGCGTCAGGCAGGAGGCAGGATGCGCTACGCGGAGTCGATCCTCGAGACGATCGGCGACACGCCGCTCGTGAGGCTCTCGAAGGTCACCGAGGGCGTCGCGGCGACGGTGCTCGCGAAGGTCGAGTTCCTCAACCCGGGCGGGTCGGTGAAGGACCGCATCGCGCTCGCGATGATCGAGGACGCCGAGCGCCGGGGGCTCATCGGGCCCGGCGGCACGATCGTCGAGCCGACGAGCGGCAACACCGGGGTCGGGCTCGCGCTCGTCGCGCAGCAGAAGGGCTACCGCTGCGTCTTCGTCTGCCCCGACAAGGTGTCCGAGGACAAGCGCGCGACGCTGCGCGCGTACGGCGCCGAGGTCGTCGTGACGCCCACCGCCGTCGCGCCCGACAGCCCCGAGTCCTACTACGGCGTCGCGAACCGCCTGACCGACGAGATCGAGGGCGCCTACCAGCCCAACCAGTTCTTCAACCCCGCCGCGCCCGCGGCCCACGAGGCGTCGACCGGGCCCGAGATCTGGCGCGACACCGACGGCCGCATCACGCACTTCGTGGCCGGCGTCGGCACCGGCGGCACGATCACCGGCACCGCCCGGTACCTCAAGCGCGCCTCCGACGGCCGCGTCGAGGCCATCGGCGCCGACCCGGAGGGCTCGATCTACTCCGGCGGCACCGGCCGGCCGTACCTCGTCGAGGGCGTCGGCGAGGACATGTGGCCCGGCAACTACGACCCGAGCGTCGTCGACCGGGTGCTCGCGGTGAACGACGCCGAGTCGTTCGCGATGACCCGCAGGCTCGCCCGCGAGGAGGGCCTGCTCGTCGGCGGCTCGAGCGGCATGGCGGTCGTCGCCGCGCTGCGCGTCGCCCGCGAGCTGCCCGCCGACGCTGTCGTCGTCGTGCTGCTGCCCGACTCGGGCCGCGGCTACCTGCAGAAGGTCTACTCCGACGCCTGGATGCGCTCCTACGGCTTCGCCGCGCCCGAGGCCGGCACGACGGTCGGCGACGTGCTCACCGGCAAGGCGGGCGGCGTGCCCGACCTCGTGCACGCGCACCCCGCCGACACCGTGCACGACGCGATCGAGATCATGCGCGAGTACGGCGTGAGCCAGCTGCCGGTGCTCACCGCCGAGCCGCCCGTCGTGGTCGGCGAGGTCGCGGGCTCGGTCGACGAGCGCTCGCTGCTCGACGCCGTCTTCGCCGACCGCGCCGAGCTCGCCGACACCGTCGCGCAGCACCTCGGCCCGCGCCTGCCGCACATCGGCATCACGGAGTCGGTGGATGCGCTGCGCTCGGCCCTGCGGGAGGCCGACGCGCTGCTCGTGCTCGACCGCGCGAAGCCGGTGGGCGTCGTGACGCGCACCGACCTGCTGACCCACCTCGCGAAGGAGGCATGACGATGACCGCATCGACGACCGACGGGTTCTCGACCCGGGCCATCCACGACGGGCAGGACTTCGACCCGCGCACGGGCGCCGTCATCCCGCCCATCTTCATGACCTCGACGTTCGTGCAGGACGGCGTGGGCGGGTTCCGCGACGGCTACGAGTACTCGCGCGGCGGCAACCCCAGCCGCGACGCGCTGCAGCTGCAGCTCGCGAGCCTCGAGGGCGGCACGCACGCCTTCGCGTTCGGCTCAGGCCTCGCCGCCGAGGACGCGGTGCTGCGCGCCGCCCTGCAGCCCGGCGACCACGTGCTCATGGGCAACGACGTCTACGGCGGCACCCACCGGCTCGTCTCGAAGATCTGGGAGCGCTGGGGCATCGAGCTGTCGACCGCCGACGCCTCCGACCTCGACGCGGTGCGCGCCGCGATGCGGCCCAGCACGCGGATGCTGTGGGTCGAGACGCCGTCGAACCCGCTCATGAAGGTGGCCGACCTCCCGGCGCTCGCCGAGCTCGGCCACGACGCGGGCGCGCTCGTCGTCGCCGACAACACGTTCGCCACGCCCTACCTGCAGCAGCCGCTCGGGCTCGGCGCCGACGTCGTCGTGCACTCGACGACGAAGTACATCGGCGGCCACTCCGACCTCGTCGGCGGCGCCGCGATCACGGGCGACGCCGAGCTGGCCGAGCGCATCGGCTTCCAGCAGTTCGCGGTCGGCGCGGTCAACAGCCCCTTCGACGCGTGGCTCACCTCGCGGTCGCTCAAGACGCTCGCGGTGCGCGTCGAGCGGCACTGCACCAACGCGCAGGCCGTCGCCGAGTCGCTCGTCGGCCACCCGGCGGTCTCGGCCGTGCACTACCCGGGCCTGCCCGACCACCCGCAGCACGCGCTCGCGGCGCGGCAGATGCGCGGCTTCGGCGGCATGGTGTCGCTGCAGCTCGCAGGCGGCGCGCAAGCGGCGCTCGAGCTCGTGCGGCACACGCGGCTGTTCCAGCTCGCGGAGTCGCTCGGCGGCGTCGAGTCGCTCGTCTGCTACCCCTCCGAGATGACGCACGCGTCGGTGCGGGGCACCGAGCTCGAGGTGCCGGCCGACCTCCTGCGGCTCTCGGTGGGCCTCGAGGAGGCCGACGACCTGATCGCCGACCTGCAGCAGGCGCTCGGGCGCCTCTAGGCGACGATCAGGCGGCCGACCGCGCGGCGGGCGGCGCGGGCGGATGCCTCGGGCACGGCACGGTCGGTGACGAGCACGTCGAGCTCGTCGAGGGTCGCGAACGAGGCGAGCGCCTGCACGCCCCACTTCGAGGCGTCGACGAGCGCGACCGTCGTGCGGGCGGCGGCCATGAGGGCGCGGTTCGTCTCGGCCTCGGCGAGGGTGGGGGAGGTGCAGCCCCGTTCGGCGTCGATGCCGTGCGCGCCGAGGAAGAGCGCGTCGAGCCCGATCATCGCCGCGGCGCGGTTGGCGACCGGGCCGACGAGCGCGTCGGAGCGGGTGCGCTCGCCGCCGGTGAGCACGACGCCGTCGCGGTCGGGCAGCGCGAGCGCGACGGGCAGCGAGTTGGTGACGATCGTGACGCCGGGCACCGCGGCGGCGAGCCGCGCGAGGGCGAGCGCGGTCGTGCCGCCGCCGATGCCGATCGCGGTGCCGGGCCGCACGAGCGCGAGCGCCGCCTGGGCGATGCGCTGCTTCTCGTCGCGGTGCAGCGCCGCCTTCGCGAGCGGCGCGGGCTCGTCGGTGACGGGCGGCCTGCGCAGCCGCACGCCGCCGCGCACGCGCTCGATGCGGCCGTCGGCGTCGAGGCGGTCGGCGTCGCGCCGCACGGTCATGGGCGAGACGCCGAGCGCCGAGGCGAGGTCGGCGACGCGGGCGGTGCCGGCGCCGGCCAGGTGGGCGAGGATGCGCTCGCGCCGCTCGACGTCGAGCAGCCCGGCCTCGAGCGGGCCGGACTCGGGCCGCTCGCCGCGCGCCAGCCGGGGTGTGCGTTCCTCGACCATGCGAACACTTTCGCACAGGAGCGCGCATGAGCGCACGCGTTCGGGCATGATCGAGGCGTGACCGGCATCCGACAGACCAGCGCGCGCCTCGCCGACGGGCGCGAGATCGTCTACTTCGACGACCCGGGCACGCCGGCCCGCGAGCGCCGCCTCGACGTGCGCGCGCTCGACCCCCGCCCCGCGACGCCGACGATGCGGTACGACGCGCTCGCCGGCGACTGGATCACCGTCGCCACCGCCCGGCAGGGCCGCGTGCACCTGCCGCCCGCCGACGCCGACCCGCTCGCGCCGCAGTCGCCCGGCAACCCGAGCGAGATCCCCGACGACTACGACGTCGCCGTCTTCGAGAACCGGTCGCCCTCGTTCGGGCCCGGCACCGCATTCGACCTCCCCGGCGCCTCCGCGCCCACCGAGGGCGAGCGCGAGGCGCTCACCGCGATCGGCGCCACCCGCCCCGCCGTCGGCCGCTGCGAGGTCGTGAGCTTCAGCCCCGACCACGCGGGCTCGTTCGGCACCCAGCCGACGCTCCGCGCCCGCACGGTCGTCGAGGCGTGGGCGTCGCGCACCGCCGCGCTCAGCGTCGTGCCGGGCGTCGAGCACGTCTTCCCGTTCGAGAACCGCGGCGTCGAGATCGGCGTGACGCTGCCGCACCCGCACGGCCAGGTCTACGCCTATCCCTTCGTGCCCCCGCGCATCCGCCGCATCTGCGCCGCCGTCGACGAGCACGGGCCCGGCCTCTTCGCCGAGCTGCTCGACGCCGAGCGTGAGGGCCCGCGCGTGCTCATCGCCGGCGAGCGCTTCACCGCCTTCGTGCCCTTCGCGGCACGCTGGCCGGTCGAGGTGCAGCTCATGGCGCACCGCCACGTGCCCGACCTCGCCGCGACCACCAGCGCGGAGCGCGACGAGCTCGCGACGCTGACGCTGCGCATCGCGCGCGCGCTCGACGCGCTCTACGACGCCCCGCTGCCCTACATCGCCGCCTGGGTGCAGGCGCCGGTCCACGAGCACCGCGACGACGTGCGGCTGCACTGGCACGTGACGAGCCCGCGCCGGGCGGCCGACAAGCTGAAGTTCCTCGCCGGCAGCGAGGCCGCGATGGGCGCGTGGGTGGGCGACATCAGCCCGGAGGACGGCGCGGCTCGCCTGCGCGACGCGATCGCGCGTGCCGACGAGCAGCACCCGGTGGAGCCGCTCGCGCGCACGCAGGAGGAGACGACGGATGCGTGACGAGCTGCAGGCGGTCTTCGGCGGCACCGCGGGGCCCGACGGCATCTGGTCGGCGCCGGGCCGCGTCAACCTCATCGGCGAGCACACCGACTACAACGGCGGGCTCGCGCTGCCGTTCGCGATCGACCGCCGCACGAGCGTGGCCGTGCGGCTGCGCGACGACGACCGCATCCGCGTCGCGACCGACTTCGTCGACCGCGGCGTCGTGCCGGGCGTCATCGAGTCGACGCTCGAGACCGCGCACGCCTCGACCGGCTGGAGCCGCTATGTGCTCGGCGCGGCGCACGTGCTGCGACGGGAGCTCGGCGTGCCCGGCCGCGGCTTCGAGGCGCTCGTGTCGAGCACCGTGCCGGTGGGCGTCGGGGTCTCGTCGTCGGCCGCGCTCGAGTCGGCGACGATCGTCGCGCTCGACGAGCTGTGGGGCCTCGGCCTCGACCGCCGCGAGATGGTGCGGCTCGGGCAGCTGGTCGAGAACGAGGTGGTCGGAGCCCCCACGGGCACGCTCGACCAGTCGGCCGTGCTGCTCGCGCAGCGCGACCACGCGGTGCTGCTCGACTTCCGCGACGGCACCGCCGAGCAGGTGCCGCTCGGCTTTGAGGCGGCCGGGCTCGAGATCCTGGTGATCGACTCCCTCGTGCGCCACGACCACGCCACCGGCGGCTACGGCGAGCGCCGCCGCGAGTGCGAGGAGGCCGCCCGCATCGCCGGCGTGCCGACGCTGCGCGAGATCGCCGTCGACGACATCGAGCGGTGGGCCGGCCGCATGCCCGCGCACGTGCACCGGCGGCTCAAGCACATCGTCACCGACACCGATCGCGCCCGCCGCGTCGCCGACCTCGTGCGCGCCGGGCGGCCGCGCGAGATCGGCCCCGTGCTCACCGAGGGGCACGCCTCCCAGCGCGACGACTTCGAGGACTCCGTGCCCGCGATCGACGCGGCCGTCGACGCGGCGGTCGCCGCCGGCGCGCTCGGCGCGAGGCTCACCGGCGGCGGCTTCGGCGGCGCCGCCATCGCGCTCGTCGACCGCGCCGAGACGGCGCGCATCGCGACGAGCACGGCGGACGCCGTCGAGGCCGCGGGCCACGCCCGGCCCATCGTCTTCACCGTGCACCCCTCCGACGGGGCGAGGAGGGACGCATGACGCACTGGCTCGTCACCGGCGGCGCCGGGTACATCGGCGCCCACGTCGCCGAGGCGCTGCTCGCGAGCGGCCGCGAGGTGACGGTGCTCGACGACCTCTCGAGCGGGCAGCGCGGCTTCGCGCCGGCCGGCGCGCGGCTCGTCGTCGGCTCGATCCTCGACCGCGGCGACCTCGACGCGGCGCTCGCGGGCGTCGACGGCGTCGTGCACCTCGCGGGCTACAAGTACGCGGGGGAGTCGGTGCGCCGGCCGCTCCACACGTGGCGGCAGAACGTCAGCGGCACGATCGAGCTGCTCGAGGCGATGCGCGCGCACGGCGTGCACCGCATCGTCTTCTCGTCGAGCGCCGGCGTCTACGGCACGCCCGACGTCGACCGCGTCACCGAGGCCACGCCGCCCGCGCCCGAGTCGCCGTACGGCGAGACGAAGCTCGCGGGCGAGCTGCTGCTCGCCGACGAGCGCCGCCGCGCCGAGCTCGAGGGCTCGACGATGCAGGCCGTGGCCCTGCGCTACTTCAACGTCATCGGCTCGGCGACCGACCGCATCCGCGACACGAGCCCGCACAACCTCGTGCCGAAGGTGCTCGACGCGCTCGCCCGCGGCGAGGCGCCGCAGATCAACGGCGACGACTACCCGACGCCCGACGGCACGTGCGTGCGCGACTGGGTGCACGTCGGCGACGTCGCCCTCGCGCACGTCGCCGCCGCCGGGCGCATGGAGCGCGGCGAGCCGCTCGAGCCGGTCTACAACCTCGGCAGCGGCGACGGAGCCTCGGTGCGCGAGGTGCTCGCCGCGATCGGCCGGGCGGCCGGCGTCGACGTCGAGCCCCGCGTCACCGCGCGACGGCCCGGCGACCCCGCGCGCATCGTCGCCGACGGCGCGCTCGCGGCGCGCGACCTCGACTGGCGCATGCGCCACTCGCTCGACGCGATGGTGGCGTCGGCCGTGCGCTCGGCCCGCTCGGGCTGAGCCGCAGCACCCGCCCCTCCCGCCCGCATCCGCGCCGCCCCTCTCAGCTCGCCCGGGTCGCTGGCACAACGCAAGCCGCGGCGCGCGCTTCCGCGGCGGATCCGGCGGGAGTGGCGGATCCGCCGCTGCATTCTCCGCGCGGGCTTGCGTTGTGCCGGGGCCGGGTGGCGGCCCGAGGGGCAGACGGTGCGGGAGGCGCCCCGAGGCCTACTCGAGCGCCTTGCCGCGCTGCTCGGGCAGCGTCCACGCGGCGACCGCGGCGATCGCGAACGCCGCGGCGAAGACGCCGAACAGCAGCATCGAGCCGCCGGCGCCGAGCAGCAGCGGCACCGCGAGCGGCGCGAGGATCGACGCGATGCGCCCGAACCCGGCGGCCGCGCCGGTGCCCGTGCCGCGCACGTTCGTCGGGTACAGCTCCGGACCGATGGCGTAGAGCGCGCCCCACGCACCCAGGTTGAAGAACGAGAGCGTGCAGCCCGCGGCGATGATCATCGCCTCCGTCGACGCCGTGCCGTACCAGGCGGCGGCGAGGGCCGAGCCGATGAGGAAGACGGTGAGCGTCGGGCGGCGGCCCCACTTCTCGATGAGGAACGCGGCGGCCGCGTAGCCCGGCAGCTGCGCCACGGTGATGATGAGCGTGAACTCGAAGGAGCGCACGAGCGAGAAGCCCTGCTCGACGAGCAGCGACGGGATCCAGATGAACGTCCCGTAGTACGAGAAGTTGATGCCGAACCAGACGATCCAGAGCGCGATCGTGCGGCGGCGGAGCGCCGACGACCAGATCGACACCGAGGGCTCGGCCGGCGCGCCCGCCGGCGCATCCGCCACAGGCTCGGCAGCCGGCGATGACGGCGCGCGCACGCCCGCGGCCTCCTCGAAGCGACGCACGGTGCGCTCTGCCTCCGCGACGCGGCCCTTCGACTCGAGGTAGCGCACCGACTCGGGCATGCCGAAGCGCACCACCGCCGAGAAGAGCGCCGGCGCCATGCCGATCGCGAGGCCCCAGCGCCAGCCGTCGTCGGAGGCCCCGATGACGAAGGTGCCGATCACGGCGGCCGCGATCCAGCCGACCGCCCAGAACGCCTCGAGCCACACGACCACGCGGCCGCGGATGCGCCGGGGCGCGAACTCGCTCACGAGCGTCGACGCGACGGGCAGCTCGCCGCCGAGCCCAAGCCCCACCACGAAGCGCAGCGCCAGCAGCGCCGCGAGCGAGCCGACGAGCGCCGAGGCGCCGGTCGCGAGCCCGTAGACGAGGAGCGTGAGCGCGAAGACGCTGCGGCGCCCGATGCGGTCGGCGAGCAGGCCGCCGACGGTCGCGCCGATCGCCATGCCGACGAAGCCGATCGACGCGATCCAGCTCGTCTCGGTGCGGTCGAGGCTCCACTGCTGCGCGAGCGCGGCGATCACGAACGAGACGAGGCCGACGTCCATGGCGTCGAGCGCCCAGCCGATGCCGGAGGTGCCGAGCAGGCGTCCGTGCCGGCGGGTGAAGGGCAGGCGGTCGAGCCGCTCGGAGCGGGTGGCGCCGTCGGCTGGCGGGAGGGCGGTCATGCGGGGCCTCTCGTCGGTGGCGCAGCGGCGGCGCCGAACGCGTCCACGATAGTGCGGGGCGCATCCCGCGCGGATACCGTGGGCGCATGACCGACACCCCCGAGATCCCCGAGATACCCGCCGATGCCGAGACGGTCGAGGTCGACGCCTTCGTGACGGCGTCGACGGATGCGGTGTGGGAGCTCTTCACGACGGCCGCCGGCCTCGAGCAGTGGTGGTGGCCGATGTTCGACGACACCCGCTACGAGGTCGACGCGCAGGAGGGCGGCTGGTACCGCATCCGCACGTCGACCGGCGGCTTCGGCGTGCAGGGCCGCTACCTGCAGCTCGACGAGGGCAAGCGGATCGTGCAGAGCTGGGACTGGCTCGGCGGCGCCGAGGAGGGGGAGCGCTTCGAGCAGCTCGTGGTGGTCGACTTCGCCGAGACCGGCGACGGCACGCACATCCGCGTGACGCAGACCGCGGCCCTCGACGAGGTCGACGACCTGCGCGACGGCTGGCAGGACACGCTCACGCGCCTGGAGGAGCTGCTCGACTGACCCTACGAAACGGTCACGCCGTGGGATGCTGTGATGACAGGGCAGCCCGAGGGGCGGAGGCGAGATGGCGGAGGGCGCAGTGCGGCGGCCGAACATCCGCGACGTCGCGGCGCGCGCGGGCGTGAGCTACCAGACCGTCTCGCGGGCCCTCAACGGCCACCCGAACGTGCGGCCCGAGACGCTCGCGAAGGTCGAGGCGGCCATCGTCGAGCTCGGCTTCCGCCCGAACGCCGCGGCGCGCGCGCTCGTGCGGCGCAGCTCGCGCACCATCGGCCTGCTGACGCTCCCGACCACCGACTACGGCCCGCAGACGCAGGCGATCGCCATCGAGACCGCCGCCCGGGACGCCGGCTACCGCATCGTGCTGACGAACGCGGCGTCGACGAGCGTCGACGACCTCGCGGCGGGCCTGCGCTTCCTGCGCGAGACGAGCGTCGACGCGCTCGTGGTGAGCGTCGCCGAGACGTCGATGCTCGAGGCGCTCGCGCAGCTGTCGGTGGGCGTGCCGTACGTCACGCTCGAGCCGACCGGGCTCGCGTTCGGGCACAGCGTCGCCATCGACCAGCGGGTCGGGGCGCGGCTCGCGGTCGAGCACCTCGCCGGCCTCGGGCACCATCGCCTGTGGCACCTGCGCGGCCCCGACGGCTCGATCGACGCCGGCGCGCGCGCCCGCGGCTTCGCGGAGCGCACGGGCGAGCTGGGGCTCGCGAGCGAGGGCACCATGGTGGGCGACTGGAGCGCCGACTCGGGCTACGCGATCGGGCGGCGGATGCTCGCCGACGGCGCGCGGGCGGTGGTCGTCGCGAACGACCAGATGGCCCTCGGCCTCATGCACGCGTGCCGCGACGCGGGGCTCTCGGTGCCGGGCGACGTGTCGATCGTCGGCTTCGACGACGTGCCGGAGGCGGCGCACTACCCGACGGCGCTCACGACCGTGCGGCAGGAGTTCGAGCAGGTCGGCACGGCCGCGATGCGGGTGCTGCTCGACGACCTCGCCGGCCGCGCCGGCCTCGTGCACCTGCGCATCCCGCCGGTGCTCATCGAGCGCGGCTCGACCGCCGCGCCCGCGCCCTGACCGCACGCCGCTGCTGCCGCGTGCCGTCGCGCCGGCGGCATCCCCGTGCCCGAAAGGTCACGATTCGATCACGACGTAGCGAATTGTGACCGTTTCGCATACAGTGGCGTCACTGCACCGCGGCAGCCGTCGCGAGCGCAGCCCGAAGCCACGACGACGGAGTCAGCGAATGAGCGCAGCGAGCGAGACCTCGAGCAGCCCGGCGGGCATCCCCGCGGCCGCCGCCGCAGGCGATCAGCACGTCATCGGCATCGACTTCGGCACGCTGAGCGGGCGGGCGATCGTCGTCCGCGTCGCCGACGGCGCCGAGCTCGGCACCGCGGTGCACGAGTACGCCAACGCCGTGATCGACGACCGGCTCCCGGCGACCGGCGACCGCCTGCCGCCGGAATGGGCGCTGCAGGAGCCCAACGACTGGCTCGAGGTGCTGCGCCGCGCCGTCCCGGCCGCGCTCCACGCATCCGGCATCGACCCCGCGACCGTGATCGGCGTCGGCACCGACTTCACCGCATCCACCCCCATGCCCGTCACGGCCGACGGCACGCCGCTGTGCCGCGTCGACGGCCTCGCCGGCCGGCCGCACGCCTACCCGAAGCTCTGGAAGCACCACGCCGCGCAGGCCCAGGCCGACCGCATCAACGCCCTCGCCGAGGAGCGCGGGGAGCCGTGGCTCGCGCGCTACGGCGGCGCCATCTCGAGCGAGTGGGAGTTCGCCAAGGCGCTGCAGATCCTGGAGGAGGACCCGGAGGTCTACGCCGGCATCGACCACTGGGTCGAGGCGGCCGACTGGATCGTCTGGCAGCTCACCGGCGACTACGTGCGCAACGCCTGCACCGCCGGCTACAAGGGCATCCTGCAGGACGGCGCCTACCCGAGCCGCGACTACCTCGCCGCGCTCAACCCCGGCTTCGCCGACTTCGAGCGCAAGCTCGACGCGCACATCGGGCAGCTCGGCGAGCGCGCGGGCACGCTCACCGACGCCGCCGCCGCGCTCATGGGCCTGCCCGCCGGCATCGCCGTCGCGGTGGGCAACGTCGACGCGCACGTCACCGCGCCCGCCGCGAAGGCGACGGCACCCGGCGACATGCTCGCGATCATGGGCACGAGCACGTGCCACGTCATGTCGAGCGAGACGCTCACCGAGGTGCCCGGCATGTGCGGCGTCGTCGACGGCGGCATCGTCGCCGGCCAGTGGGGCTACGAGGCGGGCCAGTCGGGCGTCGGCGACATCCTCGCCTGGTACGTCGCCAACCAGGTGCCGCCCGCGATCCACGACGCCGCGCGCGCCGCGGGGCGGAGCGTGCACGAGCACCTCACCGAGCTCGCGTGGGCCGAGCCGGTCGGCGCGCACGGGCTCATCGCGCTCGACTGGCACAACGGCAACCGCTCGGTGCTCGTCGACGCCAACCTCTCCGGGCTGCTCGTGGGCACCACGATCGCGACCCGCGCCGAGCAGGTCTACCGCGCGCTCGTGGAGGCCACCGCCTTCGGCACGCGCGTGATCGTCGAGGCGTTCGCGGGGGCCGGCGTGCCCGTGCAGCGCTTCTTCGCCGCCGGCGGGCTGCTGCGCAACCGCCACCTCATGCAGACCTACGCCGACGTGCTCGGCATGCCGATCTCGGTGATCGGCAGCGAGCAGGGCCCCGCGCTCGGCTCGGCGATCCACGCCGCGGTCGCGGCCGGCGCCTACCCCGACACCGTCGCGGCCGGTGAGGCGATGGGCAACGTCGTGCACGACGCGTACGTGCCCGGTCCCGAGGCCGAGCCGTACGACGCCCTCTACCGCGAGTACCGAGAGCTGCACGACCTCTTCGGCCGCGGCGGCAGCGACGTCATGCGGCGCCTCAAGGCCATCCGCCGCCAGGCGCTCGCGGGGGCCCAGCAGCCGGCCGCCGAGGTGCCCGCATGAGCCGCGACGCCGCGATCCGCGCCGTCCGCGAGGAGGTCGCGGCGCTCCACGGCGAGCTCGTCCGCTACGGCCTCGTGGTCTGGACGGGCGGCAACGTCTCGGGCCGCGTGCCCGGCGAGGAGCTCTTCGTCATCAAGCCCTCCGGCGTCTCCTACGACGACCTCACCCCCGAGTCGATGATCCTGTGCGACCTCGACGGCCGCGTCGTGCCCGGCTCCCAGGGCTCCGAGCGCTCGCCGTCGAGCGACACCGCCGCCCACGCGCATGTCTACCGCCACATGCCCGAGGTGGGCGGCGTCGTGCACACGCACTCGACCTACGCGACCGCATGGGCGGCGCGCGGCGAGGCGATCCCGTGCCACATCACCGCGATGGCCGACGAGTTCGGCGGCGAGATCCCGATCGGCCCGTTCGCGATCATCGGCGACGACTCGATCGGCCGCGGCATCGTCGAGACGCTCGCCGGGCACCGCTCGCGCGCCGTGCTCATGCAGAACCACGGCCCCTTCACGATCGGCCGCGACACGCGCGACGCCGTCAAGGCGGCCGTCATGTGCGAGGACGTCGCGCGCACCATGCACATCGCCCGCGCCGGCGGCGCCACGATCCCCATCGACCCCGCCGCGATCGATGCGCTCTTCGACCGCTACCAGCACGTCTACGGCCAGCAGGCCACGCAGGAGGACCACCAGTGACGAGCATCATCCCCGATCCCGCGTCGAAGGTCGTCTGGTTCCTCACCGGCAGCCAGGGCCTCTACGGCGAGGAGACGCTCGCGCAGGTCGCGTCGCAGTCGCGCGAGGTCGCCGCCCTGCTGTCGGAGGCGGCAGACATCCCCGTCACGATCGAGTGGCGCCCCGTGCTCACCTCGGCCGACGCCATCCGCCGCGCCGCGCTCGAGGCCAACGCCGACGACGACGTGGTCGGCGTGATCGCGTGGATGCACACCTTCAGCCCCGCCAAGATGTGGATCGCGGGTCTCGAGGCGCTCGCGAAGCCGATGCTGCACCTGCACACGCAGCACAACGTCGCCCTGCCGTGGAGCGAGATCGACTTCGACTTCATGAACCTCAACCAGGCCGCGCACGGCGACCGCGAGTTCGGCTACCTCGCCGCGCGCCTCGGCGTGCCCCGCACGATCGTCGTCGGTCACGCATCCGCACCGCGCGTCCGCGCGCAGGTCGGCACGTGGTCGCGCGCCGCGCTCGGCACCGCGGCGCTGCGGTCGCTCAAGGTCGCGCGGTTCGGCGACAACATGCGCTTCGTGGCCGTCACCGAGGGCGACAAGACCGAGGCCGAGATCCGCCTCGGCACCCAGATCAACACGTGGGGCGTGACCGAGCTGGCGGATGCGGTGGCGGCGGCTGACGAGGCGGCGGTCGCCGCGCTCGTCGACGAGTACGTCGCGAGCTACGACGTCGCCCCCGAGCTGCTCCCCGGCGGCGACCGCCACGCGTCGCTCGTCGACGGCGCGCGCATCGAGGCGGGCCTGCGCGGCTTCCTCGAGGAGGGCGGCTTCGGCGCCTTCACCACGAGCTTCGAGGATCTCGGGTCGCTGCCGCAGCTGCCGGGCCTCGCGGTGCAGCGGCTCATGGCCGACGGCTACGGCTTCGGCGCCGAGGGCGACTGGAAGACCGCGATCCTCGTGCACGCCGCCGCCCACATGGGCGCCGGGCTGCCGGGCGGCGCGAGCCTCATGGAGGACTACACGTACCACCTGGTCGACGGCGAGGAGGTCATCCTCGGCGCGCACATGCTCGAGGTGAGCCCGTCGCTCACGACCTCCCGCCCCAGGCTCGAGGTGCACCCGCTCGGCATCGGCGGCAAGGACGACCCCGTCCGCCTGGTCTTCACGGCCGACGCGGGCGCCGCGGTCGTGGTGGCGCTCAGCGACATGCGCGAGCGCTTCCGCATGACGGCGAACGCCGTCGAGAACGTGGCGCTGCCCGAGCCGATGCCGAAGCTCCCCGTCGGGCACGCCGTCTGGCGGCCTGCGCCCGACCTCGCCACGTCGGCGACCGCCTGGCTCACCGCGGGCGCAGCCCACCACACGGTCATGTCGACCCAGGTCGGCATCGACGCCTTCCGCGAGCTCGCCCGCCAGTCGGGCATCGAGTTCCTCGCCATCGACGAGGCCACCACGACCGAGGGCTTCGAGCGCGAGGTGCGCTGGAACGCCGCCTACCACCGACTCGCACAGGGGCTGGGCTGACGCCCGACCCCTCGCCGCGGCCCTCCCGGCCGCACCAACCCCCGCCGCATCGCGGCACCCCAGGAAAGGAAACACAGTGAAGAAGCACCGCATCCTCGGCGCTGTCGCTGCAGCGGGAGTCATCGCGCTCCTCGCCACCGGCTGCGGCCGTGGCGGCACGGCAGAGCCCGCCGCGAGCGACGGCGCCGACACCGGCGGCCAGGGCCAGATCGTGGGCGTCGCCATGCCGACGCAGCAGTCGGAGCGCTGGATCGCCGACGGCGCGAACGTGCAGTCGCAGCTCGAGGAGCTCGGCTACACGGTCGACCTGCAGTACGCGAACGACGACATCCCGACCCAGGTCTCGCAGATCGAGAACATGATCTCCTCGGGCGCCGAGGCCCTGATCATCGCCTCGATCGACGGCACGACCCTGACCGACGTCCTCGCGCAGGCGGGCGACGCCGGCATCCCCGTCATCGCCTACGACCGCCTCATCAACGGCAGCCCGAACGTCGACTACTACACGACGTTCGACAACTACCAGGTGGGCGTGCAGCAGGCGACGAGCCTCCTGACCGGCCTCGGCGTGCTCGACGAGAGCGGCGAGCGCACCGACGAGGCGGGCCCGTTCAACATCGAGCTCTTCGCGGGCAGCCCCGACGACAACAACGCGACGTTCTTCTGGAACGGCGCGATGGACACGCTGCAGCCGCTCATCGACGAGGGCGTGCTCGAGGTGCCCAGCGGCCAGGTCGAGTTCGAGCAGGCGGCGATCCTCCGCTGGCTGCCCGAGACCGCGCAGGAGCGCATGGAGAACATCCTCACCGTCATCGGCGACACCCGCCTCGACGGCGTGCTCTCGCCCTACGACGGCCTGTCGATCGGCATCATCTCGGCGCTCACGTCGGGCGGCTACTCGACCGACGCCCTGCCGGTCATCACCGGCCAGGACGCGGAGGTCGGCTCGGTGCAGTCGATCATCGCCGGCGAGCAGTACTCGACGATCTTCAAGGACACGCGACTGCTCGCCGAGCAGGCCGTGGCCATGGTTGACGCGCTGCTGAGCGGCGAGGAGCCCGAGGTCAACGACACGGAGACCTACGACAACGGCGAGCTCATCGTGCCGTCGTACCTCCTCGAGTCGACCATCGTGACGGTCGACAACTACGAAGAGGTGCTCATCGAGTCGGGCTACTACGACGAGGGCGACCTCTAGGAACGGTCCGGGGCGGGGGCGCGAGCCCCCGCCCCGCACCGCCGCTCCGGCGGCGAGAAACGGAAGGAGGGACGACCGTGACGGCGATCCTCGAGATGCGCGGCATCACCAAGGAGTTCCCCGGCGTGAAGGCGCTCGCCGACGTGAACCTCACCGTCGAGCGCGGCGAGGTGCACGCCATCTGCGGCGAGAACGGCGCAG
Organism: Agrococcus sediminis; assembly: GCF_007923295.1. GTDB lineage: Bacteria > Actinomycetota > Actinomycetes > Actinomycetales > Microbacteriaceae > Agrococcus > Agrococcus sediminis. The sequence continues at coordinate 63,591 of NZ_VOIR01000019.1, forward strand.
GCAAGTCCACGCTCATGAAGGTGCTCTCGGGCGTCTACCCGCACGGCACCTACGGCGGCGAGATCGTCTTCGAGGCCGAGCCGGTCGAGTTCCGCTCGATCACCGACTCCGAGCACAAGGGGATCGTGATCATCCACCAGGAGCTGGCGCTCAGCCCGCACCTGTCGCTGGCCGAGAACATCTTCCTCGGCAACGAGATCGTCGGCCGCGGCGGCCTCATCGACTGGCACGCCACGAACACCGAGGCGCAGCGCCTGCTCGCCCGCGTCGGGCTCGGCGACAACCCCGCCGTGCGCGCGAACGAGGTGGGCGTCGGCAAGCAGCAGCTCGTCGAGATCGCGAAGGCGCTCTCGAAGGACGTCAAGCTGCTCATCCTCGACGAGCCGACGGCCGCCCTCAACGACGAGGACTCCGCGCACCTGCTCGACCTGATCCGCCACCTCAAGGGGCAGGGGATCACGTCGATCATCATCAGCCACAAGCTCAACGAGATCAAGGCGATCGCCGACAAGGTGACGGTCATCCGCGATGGCCGCACGATCGAGACGCTCGTCACCGACGAGGTCTCCGAGGACCGCATCATCAAGGGCATGGTCGGCCGCGACCTCGAGTCGCGCTACCCGGAGCGCCAGGTGCGCATCGGCGAGGAGGTCTTCCGCATCGAGGACTGGCGCGTGCACCACCCGACCGAGTCGGGCCGCGTCGTGATCGACGGCGCCAACCTGTCGGTGCGCGCGGGCGAGGTCGTCGGCATCGCCGGCCTCATGGGCGCGGGCCGCACCGAGCTCGCGATGAGCATCTTCGGCCGCTCCTACGGCTCGCACATCACCGGCACCGCGTACCTCCACGGCAAGTCCGTCGACGTGCGCACCGTGCCCGCGGCCATCAGCGCGGGGCTCGCGTACGCGACCGAGGACCGCAAGCGCTACGGCCTCAACCTCATCGAGGACATCAAGCGCAACATCTCGGCCGCGGCGCTCGACAAGCTCGTCGGGCGCGTGCTCGTCGACGGCGAGCGGGAGATCCTCGTCGCCGAGGAGTACCGCCGCAGCATGCGCATCAAGACGCCGAGCGTCAACGCGGTCGTCGGCAAGCTCTCCGGCGGCAATCAGCAGAAGGTCGTGCTGTCGAAGTGGCTCTTCACCGACCCCGAGGTGCTCATCCTCGACGAGCCCACCCGCGGCATCGACGTCGGCGCGAAGTACGAGATCTACACGATCATCAACACGCTCGTCGCCGACGGCAAGGCCGTCATCGTCATCTCGTCGGAGCTGCCCGAGCTGCTCGGCATCTGCGACCGCATCTACACGATCTCGGAGGGCAGGGTGACGGGCGAGTTCCCGATCGCCGAGGCCACGCCCGAAGCGCTCATGCAGCGCATGACCCAGGAGAAGGAGGCGGACCATGTCCTCGCCCCGTGACTCGTCCACCCGCGACCTCGCCCCGTCGCCGCTGCGCACCGCGGGTTCGTTCCTGCTCTCGCGCGTGCAGCAGATCGGCATCTTCATCGCGCTGGTGGTGATCATCCTGCTGTTCCAGGGCCTCACCGGCGGTCGGCTGCTCACCGCCGGCAACGTGGCGAACATCATCGTCCAGAACAGCTACATCCTCATCCTCGCCATCGGCATGGTGATGATCATCATCGCCGGCCACATCGACCTCTCGGTCGGCTCGGTCGCGGCCTTCGTCGGCGCCGCCACCGGCGTGATGGTCGTGCAGTGGGGGTGGCCGTGGTGGCTCGGCATCGTCGTCGGCATCGTGCTCGGCGCCGTCGTCGGGGCCTGGCAGGGCTTCTGGGTGGCGGTGGTCGGCATCCCGGCGTTCATCGTGACGCTCGCGGGCATGCTCATCTTCCGCGGCCTGACGCAGATCACGCTCTCGAACACCCAGATCACGCCGTTCCCGACCGAGTACCGGCAACTGGGCGGCGGCTACCTCTTCCCGGAGCTCTTCCCGGCGTCGACGAGCCCCGCGGAGTGGATCACGGTGGGCCTCGGCGTCCTGACGCTCGTGCTCTTCGTCGGCTCGCAGCTGCGCGGCCGCGCGAAGCGCGTGAAGCTCGGCGTCGAGGCGGAGCCGGCCTGGTGGTTCTGGACCCGCACGGGCTTCGGCGCGCTGCTCATCGTGCTCGTCACGTTCCTGCTCGGCATCGCCGAGGGCTCGCGCGGCACCCCGGTCGTGCTCATCGTGCTGGGCGCGCTGATCGTGATCTACACGGTGGTCATGCAGCGCACCCGCTTCGGACGCCACATCTACGCGGTCGGCGGCAACCGGCACGCGGCCGACCTGTCGGGCATCCGCTCGAAGCGCATCGACTTCATGCTGTTCGTCAACATGGGCATCCTCGCCGCGCTCGCCGGCATCGTGTTCACGGGGCGCCTGAACTCCGCCGGACCGGGCGCTGGCAACCTGTTCGAGCTCGACGCGATCGCGGCGGCGTTCATCGGCGGCGCCGCCGTGCAGGGCGGCATCGGCACGGTGGTCGGCGCGATCACCGGCGGCCTCATCATGGGCGTGCTGAACAACGGCATGTCGCTCATGGGCGTCTCGACCGACTACCAGCAGTTCATCAAGGGCATGGTGCTGCTGCTGGCCGTCGCGTTCGACGTCTACAACAAGCGGCGCTCGCGCTCGCTCGGCTGACGCGCAGCCTCACGACGGCCCCGGGCGGATGCTCGGGGCCGTCGCTCCCGCCGCGTCGATTGGTCACGTTCGGCGATCATTCGCGACGTGTGGCAGCAATTCGTGACCAATCGGCGGAAGGTGCGGATGCTCCGCGGCGGCAGCGTGGGACGGCCAAGTCGTTCGTCCGGCTAAGGAGGTAGGCTGGACGGACGCCATCTGATACGAAGAGGAACCGCATGCTGCTCGCCATCGTCAACGCCAAGGTCGTGCCCGTCGAGGGCGAGGAGTTCGAGGGCACGATCCTCGTGCGGGACGGCCGGATCGCCGAGCTCGGCGCCGACGTCGCGGTGCCGGAGGGCGCCGAGGTGCTCGACGCCGGCGGCGCGCAGGTGACCCCGGGGCTCGTCGACGCGCACGTGCACCTGGGCGTCAACCCGGAGGGCGACGGGCACACCGCCAACGACACGAACGAGATGACGAACCCCAACACCGCCGGGGTGCGCACGATCGACGCGATCGACCCGTTCGACGAGGGCTTCGACCTCGCGCTCGCCGGCGGCGTGACGACCGTGAACGTCAACCCCGGCTCGGGCAACCCGATCGGCGGCCAGGCGACGACGCTCCACACCCACGGCCGCATCGTCGACCACATGGTGCTGCGCGAGCCGGCGGGCCTGAAGAGCGCCCTCGGCGAGAACCCGAAGCGCGTCTACGGCGAGAAGAAGGTGACGCCGTCGACCCGCATGGGCACGGCCAAGATCCTGCGCGACGCGTTCGTCGCCGCCCAGAACTACCAGGCCCGGATGGCCGACCCCGAGAACGACCGCCACCACGACGTCGACCTGACGATGGAGGCGCTCGGCAAGGTGCTGCGCCGCGAGATCCCGTGGCGCCAGCACGCGCACCGCGCCGACGACATCGTCACCGCGCTGCGCCTCCAGGCCGAGTTCGGCTACGACCTCATCATCGACCACGGCACCGAGGCGCACGTCGTCGCCGACCTGCTCGCCGAGCGCGGCGTGCCCGTGCTCATCGGCCCCCTCTTCACGACGAAGTCGAAGATGGAGCTGCGCAAGCGCTCCATCGCGAACCCCGGCAAGCTCGCGAAGGCGGGCGTCGAGCTCTCGATCATCACCGACCACCCGGTGATCCCCATCTCCTTCCTCGTGCACCAGGCATCCCTCGCCGTCCGCGAGGGGCTCGACCGCGAGACGGCGCTGCGGGCGATCACGATCAACCCGGCGAAGGCGCTCGGCGTCGACGGCGAGATCGGCTCGATCGAGGTCGGCAAGCGCGCCGATCTCGTCGTCTGGGGCGGCGACTGGATGGACCCGATGGCGCGCCCGCGCACGGTGCTCATCGACGGCCGCATCGTCTTCGAGCACGACGCCGCGACCGGCGCCGAGCGCGTCGCGCCGCGCGACGAGGTGCCGCTCGCCCTGCCCCGGGCGTGACCGCCGCCACGCTCACGTCGCCCGGCGACGCGCTCACGCGGCGGCGCCGCGTCACCACGCTGCTCGTGCTCGGGCTCCTCGCGGGCCTCGGCCCCTTCACGATCGACCTCTACCTGCCGGCCTTCCCGGAGGTGAAGGGCGAGTTCGCCACGACGGATGCGGCCGTGCAGCTGACGCTGTCGGCCACCACCCTCGGCTTCGCCTTCGGGCAGCTCGTGGTCGGGCCGCTCTCCGACCGCATCGGCCGTCGCGCGCCGCTGCTCATCGCCACGAGCGTGCACGTGCTCGCGAGCGTCGGGGTCGCGCTCGCGCCCGACATCGTCTCGCTGTCGCTGCTGCGCATCGTGCAGGGCTTCGGCGCGGCCGCGGGCACCGTCGTCGCGATGGCGATGGTGCGCGACCTCTTCAGCGGCAAGAAGCTCACCACCGCGCTGTCGCGGCTGGCGCTCGTGATCGGCATCGCGCCGATCGCCGCGCCCGTCGTCGGGTCGTGGCTGCTGGGCATCCTGCACTGGCGCGGCCTGTTCTGGGTGCTCGCCGCCTACGCGGTGCTCGTCATCGTGCTGCAGCTGCTCTTCCTGCGCGAGACGCTGCCGCCGCACCTGCGACACGTGCCCGGGCACTCGACGCTGCGGCAGCGCTACCGCTCCGTGCTCACCGACCGCGTCTTCGTCGGCGTCGCCATCATCGGCGCGAGCATCTTCGGCGGCATGTTCGCCTACCTCGCCACCTCGTCGCTGCTGCTGCAGGAGGTGTACGGCTTCTCGCCGAGCGGGTTCGGGCTCATCTTCGCGCTCTGCTCGGTGGCGGTGCTCATCGGCACGCAGTCGGCCGGGCGGGCCGCCAACCGGTGGGGTGCCCAGTGGGTGCTCGCCGTCTCGACGTCGCTGCTCATCGTGGGCGCCTCGCTCATCGTGGTGCTCGACCTCGCCGGGCTCGGGATCCTCGGGCTCGTGCCGCCGCTGGCGCTCTTCGCGTTCGCGTTCGGGCTGTCGATGCCGTGCGTGCAGACGCTCGCGCTCGCGGGGCATCGCGGCGAGGCGGGCACAGCGGCGTCGCTGCTGGGCGCGCTCAACATGTCGATCGCGGGGCTCGTGAGCCCCATCGTCGGCCTGTTCCGCATCGAGAACGCGATCCCGATGGGCGTCATCATGCTCATCTGCGGCATCCTCGCGACCGCGTCGCTGTGGCTCGTGGTGCGGCCGCGGCAGGTGCCCGCGATCGAGTGATCCTGCCGGGACGCATGCAAGGATGACCGCATGAGCGACGAGCTGGCCAAGGTGCAGGCGGAACTCGAGGCGGCGCGGAAGGCGCAGGCGCAGGCCGAGGCGCGGCTCGCCGAGCTGCAGGCCGGCGAGCAGCGCGCGCGGGCGGATGCGCCGCCGCTGCCCGCGGACGACGCGACGCCGGACGAGGCGCCGCCCGTCGCGGAGACGTTCGCCGAGGCGCCCGAGTCGGCGCCGGCTCCGGCCGATCCCGAGCAGCCCGTGGAGGTCGGAGAGACGATCGAGCCGGCGGAGCACGACGGCCCGCTCTCGGACGACGAGGTCGCCGCCGTGCGCGAGGGCTACGCCTTCGAGGGCCCCGCGCTCGAGATGGGAGCGCTCGTCAACGGCGACCCCGACCCGCAGACGCCCATCCGCATCCCGCTCGCCATGATGAACCGGCACGGCCTCATCGCCGGCGCCACCGGCACCGGCAAGACGAAGACCCTGCAGGTGCTCGCCGAGCAGCTCTCGGCCGCCGGCGTGCCCGTCTTCGCCGCCGACATCAAGGGCGACCTCTCCGGCGTCGCCACCCCCGGCGAGTCGAGCGACAAGCTGCTCGCCCGCACCGCGGGCATCGGGCAGGCATGGCAGGGCGCCGCGTCGCCCGTGGAGTACTTCGCGCTCGGCGGCGAGGGCGTGGGCGTGCCGATCCGCGCGACCGTGCTGTCGTTCGGTCCGACGCTGCTCGCGAAGGTGCTCGGCCTCAACGACACGCAGGAGTCGAGCCTCGGCATCGTCTTCGCCTACGCCGACGAGCAGCGGCTGCCGCTCGTCGACCTCAAGGACCTGCGCGAGCTGCTGCTGTGGCTGACCGGCGACGAGGGCAAGGCGGAGCTCAAGCGCCTCGGCGGCATCTCGACGCAGACCGCGGGCGTCATCCTCCGCGAGATCACCGCGTTCAGCGAGCAGGGCGCCGACGTCTTCTTCGGCGAGCCCGAGATCGACACGCGCGAGCTCATGCGCGTCGCCGAGGACGGCCGGGGCGTCATCAGCCTGCTCGAGGTGCCGGGCGTCGCCAGCCAGCCCGCGCTGTTCTCGACGTTCCTCATGTGGCTGCTCGCCGACCTGTTCGAGGACCTTCCGGAGGTCGGCGACATCGACCGGCCGAAGCTCGTATTCTTCTTCGACGAGGCGCACCTGCTGTTCAAGGACGCCTCCAAGGACTTCCTGGCCGCCATCACCCAGACCGTGCGGCTCATCCGCTCGAAGGGCGTCGGCATCGTCTTCGTCACGCAGACGCCGAAGGACGTGCCGGCCGACGTGCTCGCGCAGCTCGGCTCGCGCGTGCAGCACCAGCTGCGGGCGCACACGCCCGACGACGCGACGGCGCTGCGCGCCACCGTGCGCACCTACCCGAAGAGCGGCTACGACCTCGAGCAGGTGCTCACGAGCCTCGGCATCGGCGAGGCGATCGTCACCGTCATGGACGAGCGGGGTGCGCCGACCCCCGTCGCCTGGACCCGGCTGCGCGCCCCGCAGGGCTCGATGGATCCGACCCCCGAGTCGGACATGCAGCGCACCGTGCAGGCGTCGCCGATGCTGGCGCGCTACGGCACCCCCGTCGACCGGGAGTCGGCATACGAGATCCTGCGCGCGAAGCTCGAGGCCGCGCAGCGCGCCGAGCAGGACGCCGCGGCGCGGCAGGCGGCCGAGGAGGAGGCGGAGCGGCTCGAGCAGGAAGCGCGTCGCAACCGCACCCGCTCGGGCGGCTCGGGCTCGGGCTCGCGGGGCGGCGGCAACGTCGTGACCGACTTCATCGGCTCCCGCACCGGCCAGACGATCATCCGCGAGATCGTGCGCGGCGTCTTCGGCAACCGTCGCCGGTGAGCACGATCGAGACCGCCGAGGCCCGCGAGCGGCCTCACGGCATCGCGGCCGCGCTGACGGAGACGCTGCGCGGCCAGCTCCTGTCCGTCGGTGTGCTCGCGCTCGTGCTGATCGTGCTGACGGTCGTCGCGCCGGGCGTCTGGGACGGGCCATGGCTGTGGGCGGCCGTCGCCGTGGTCGTGGTGGCGACCGGGCTGGCGGCGCTCGGGCAGGGCCCGCTCTACGACGCGAACTGGCTGCCGGTGCTCGTGCCGGCGCTGGACCTGCTCACGATCATGCTGCTCCTCGGCGATCCGGCGGTGCCGCGGATCGTGGCGATGCTCGCGGTCGTGCCGGCGTTCTGGCTGGGCTTCGTGGGGCGACGCCGAGGCGTCTGGATCGTGGCGCTCGGCGGGGTGGCGATGGGCGTCGCGATGGCACTCCGGATCGCCGACTCCGCGGGCACGACGCGGACGGCGAACGCGGTCGGCGCGGTGCTCGTGCCGCTGGCGCTCGTCGCCGCCGCGCTCTTCGCCGACAGCTACACCGGCAGGATCGAGCAGCAGCAGCGCGCGCTCCTCGAGCGCGAGCGGGAGCAGACGGCGATGGCGCGCCAGCTGGCGGCCGATGGTGCGCTCCTCGACACCGTCTTCGAGACCGCGCGCGTGGGTCTGCTCCTGCTCGACCCGGATGGCCAGGTCCAGCGGATGAACGGCACGCTCGCGGGGCACCCGGCGCTCGCGAATGCGAGCGCCGATGCGGTGCTCTCCGGCGCGCAGTTCCTGGAGCTCGAATCCCGGCAGGTGATCCCGAAGCTCGAGGGGCCGTTCGTCCGAGCAGCTCGCGGTGAGTCGTTCGACAACCTCGCCTTCTGGGTGGAGCGACCGGGGGAGGATCTCATCGCGGTCACGATGTCCTCGCGGCCGCTGATCGTCGAGGGCGAGTTCCGCGGCTCGATCGCGTCGATCGACGACATCACGCGCTACATGCGCATGCTCGAGGATCGCGACGACTTCGTCGCCCTCGTCTCGCACGAGCTGCGCACGCCGCTCACCTCGATCTCCGGCTACCTCGAGCTCGCCCTCGACGAGGAGGTGCCCGCCGACGTGCGCTCCTGGCTCGAGATCGTGCGCCGCAACACCGACCGCCTGCGCGCGCTCGTCGAGGACCTGCTGATCGTCGGCGAGATGAGTCGCGGCGAGCTGCACCTGCACCCGCACGACGTCGACGTGCGCCAGGTCGCCGAGCAGGCCGTCGCCACGCTCGAGCACCGCGCTCGCCGCCGCGGCGTCGCGCTCCGCCTCGCCGACGGGCCTGCCGCGCCCGTGCAGGCCGACGAGCGCCGGCTCGCCCAGGTGCTCGAGAACCTCATCTCCAACGGCATCAAGTACACCCGCGACGACGGGAGCGTCGACGTCGTCGTCGAGGTCGACGGGCCGGATGCGATCGTGCGGGTCGTCGACGACGGGCCCGGGATCGAGGCGGCCGAGGCCGACCGCGTCTTCGAGCGCTTCTACCGCGCGTCGTCCGCCCGCGCATCCGCCGTCCCCGGCGCAGGGCTCGGGCTGTGGATCTGCCGCTCGATCGTGCACGCGCACGGCGGCTCGATCGCCTTCGAGAGCGAGCCCGGCACGGGCTCAGCCGCGACCGTCCGCCTGCCGCTGTCCTGACGCATCCGCCTCGGCGAAGCCCGTGCGGGTCATCTCGCCCCACACCTGCTGCGTGCCGGCGATGCCCGCCCACCAGCCCTGCAGGCGCCAGATCGCCGTGAGCTGGCGGTAGCCGAGGTTCTCGGCGACGATCGCCCACAGCGTCGCGCCGAGGTCGCGCCAGCGCTCGTAGCGGTGGAAGCTCGCCTCCTCGACGATCACCGCGGCGAGCGTCACGAGCGCGCCGTAGCCGTAGGAGACGAGCAGCAGCAGCAGCGCCATGCCGGGGTCGACGGCGCCCACGGCGAGGCCGAGCACGACGAGCACGATGCCGACCACCTCGATGAGCGGCGCGAGCAGCTCGAACAGCCAGTAGTAGGGGAGCGCGAGCATGCCGACGCGCCCGTATCGGGGATTGAGGAGCGCCCGGCGGTAGCCCCACAGCACCTCCCACAGGCCCCGGTGCCAGCGCCGGCGCTGGCGGGCGAGCACGCGGAGGGTCGAGGGCGCCTCGGTCCAGCTGACGGGCTCGGCGACGAACTCGACCCGCGCGTCGCGGCGCCCCTCGTGGATCCAGCGCTGGATGCGCATCACGAGCTCGAAGTCCTCGCCGATCGAGTCGGGGTCGAGGCCGCCGACCTCGATGAGCACGTCGCGGCGGAACATGCCGAACGCGCCGGAGATGAGGATGAGCGCCTGCAGGTCGGACCACGCGGTGCGGCCGAGCAGGAACGCCCGCAGGTACTCGACGACCTGGATGCGCGCGATGAGCTGCCGCGGCATGCGGATCTCGGTGATGCGGCCGCCCTGCACGCGGCTGTTGTTGACGATCCGCACGACGCCGCCGGTCGCGACGACGCGCTCGGGGTCGTCGGCGAAGGGCTTCGACACCGACAGCAGCGCGTCGGGCTCGAGGATGGAGTCGGCGTCGACCATCACCACGAGCTCCTTCGCGGCGAGGTCGAGGCCGACGTTGACCGAGTCGGAGCGGCCGGAGTTCTCCTTGTCGACGACCGTCAGCGGCACCGCGCCGCCGCGGGAGCGCCAGACGCGGCGGATCGTGCCGCGCACCGGCACGCGGCCGGGGATGTCGCGGTCGTCCTCGACGAGGTCGAACTCCTCGAGCAGCACGCGCATCGTGTCGTCGGCGCTGCCGTCGTTGACGACGATCACCTCGTGGTCGGGGTAGCGCAGGTCGAGCACCGAGCGCACGCTCGTGCGGATGACGGCCGCCTCGTTGTAGGCGGGCACGATCACGCTGACGCCGAGGCTGAGCGGCGAGGCGGCCATCGCGTCGTCGCCGCGGTGCTCGCTGCGGCGCAGGTAGCGGGCGAAGTGGCGGGCGGCGATCAGGATCAGCACCAGCAGCGCCGTGTTCGACAGCAGGAAGTAGATCGCCGACGGCCACGCGAGGACGGCGAAGACCGCCTCGAGCGCATCGTGGAGCCACGTCATGCGGCAGTCCTCCTCGGCAGGCCCGCGGCTCGCCGCACGCCGGGCTCGCCCTTCGCGCCGATCGCGGCCAGCGCATCCGCGCTCCATGCCGCCGGCATCGCCGCGAGCGTGCGGGCGGCCGCCTCGCCGGCGGAGCCGCCTGCGAGCGCGGTGGCGAGCAGCGACGGCACCGCCTCGCGCACCGGGAGCCGCTCGAGCGACCGCATGGCGGCAGCGCCGACCGCCTCGTGCTCGTCGTCGATGAGCCGAGCGAGCGGCGCGCCGGCGCCCGGCGCCTGGATGAGCCCTGCGACGCGCGCGGCGCCGCGGCGCACGCCGGCGTCGGGGTGGTCGAGCGCGTCGCGCACGCGCTCACCCGCGGCGGCGCCCTGCTGCACGAGGGCGGAGGCGGCGACGCTGATGGGGATGCCGCTGTCGAGCGCGAGCGCGGCGATGACGCGGTCGACGGCCGCGGGGTCGTCGAACGCACCGAGCGCCCGCACGGCGACGGTGCGCACCTCGGGGGAGCGGTCGTCGGCGAGCGCCTGCAGCAGCTCGAGCGCCCCGGCCGGCGCGAGCAGCCCGAGCGCTTCCGCGGCGTCGGCGCGTCGCACAGGATCGCGGTCGGCGACGGCCGCGATGACCCTGGGGACGAGGCCGGATGCGTCGGCCACAGCCCGCAGGCGATCGGCCGCCTCGCCGGTGACGTCGCGCAGCATGAGCGACGCCGATCGGCCCACGTGCGCGCGCTCCGGGGCGCTGAGGGCCCGCACGCGGTCGAGCAGCGCGTCGATCTCGTCGTCCTCGGCGATGGTCGCCTCGAGCACCAGGGGGCGCAGGCGCGCGTCGAGCCGAACGTCGCGCCGGTCGTGGCGCCGGCGCAGCGTGCGCTGCGCGATGAGGGCGATCAGCATCAGGACCACCACCGCGGATGTGGCGAGCAGCACCGCCTGCAGCACCGCTGGGGCGGGCAGCGGGCTCATCCGATGGCGGCGGTGACGCGCGCGAGCAGCGCCCGCGGGCTGAACGGCTTCGTGACGTACTGGTCGGCTCCGGCGGCGAAGCCCGCCTCGATGTCCTTCTCCTGGCCGCGGGCGGTCAGCAGGATGACCGGGGTCTCGTCGCCGCGGTCGCGCAGCGCGCGCAGCACGTCGATGCCCGACATGCCCGGCATCATCACGTCGAGCACGATGACGTCCCAGCCGCCCTCGACGGCCGCCTCGAGCGCCTGCGAGCCGTCCTCGCGAGTCACGATCTCGTGGCCCGCCGACTCGAGCTTGATCGCGACGAGGTCGCGGATGTCGCGGTCGTCGTCGACGACGAGGATGCGGCCGCTCACCGCACCGCTCCAGCGCGGCGCATCAGCGGCGCAGGACTGCTTGGGCGCATGGCGAGCTCCAACGTGACGAGTCTGACTGCCGTGGCTCAAACCTACACGGAAGCGGAACGCGACGACGCGGGACATCCGTGCTCGATGTCCCGCGTCACCACAGTGTCTGGGTTCACGACATAGGTCCCACTTGATAGGTCTCTCATGAGTCGGGACATCGGTCACAGTCGCTGGCATGTCTCGCGCTCGTGTCGCTGTCCTGATGATCGTGTCGAAGCAGCTGTCGGTGACGGCGGCCGCGGCCGAGTACGGCATCTCCCGGCGCCACCTCCATCGACTGCTGGCCCGCTACCGGGACGGCGGGATCGACGCGGTCGAGGCCCGGTCGCGCGCGCCGCGCAGCAGCCCGCACCGGACGTCGCCGCAAGTGCGGGAACGGATCGTGGCGCTGCGGCGAGAGCTGACCGGGCAGGGCAGCGATGCGGGCCCGGTCACGATCGGCTGGCACCTCGAGCGCGAAGGCCTGCCCGCGCCGTCGACGTCCACCATCCGGCGGATCCTGCACGACGCCGGGCTGGTCGAGCCCGAGCCGCGCAAGCGCCCCCGCTCCTCCTAGATCCGCTTCGAGGCGGCGCAGCCGAACGAGACCTGGCAATCGGACTTCACCCACTGGCGACTCGCGGACGGCCGCGACGTCGAGATTCTGAACTGGCTCGACGACCACTCCCGCTACCTGCTCTCC